>CAVVGD010000008.1:0-243212 GCA_963747725.1 uncultured Pseudomonadota bacterium | reverse complement strand
TGGCTGGGGTGCAGGCGAAACGCACTTCGGTGGCTATGCGGAGAAGGCTCGGGTCAATGGCAATTGGCTGGAAGGCTGCCCGAGCGCAACAGTGCGCGCGGGGCAATGGCGATCGGCACGGCTGGCTATACGGCTATGCTGGCAATCATGGCACTTGAGCGAGAGGGCGTGACGCCACGGCAGGGGCCGGTTATCGTTTCGGGAGCAACTGGAGGGCTTGGCTCGATTGCGGTGACGCTTCTCGACAAGCTTGGCTATTATGTAGTGGCTTCGACCGGACGTCCGGCGGAGGCTGATTACCTGAAAAGCCTGGGTGCCCAGGACGTCATCAACCGCGAAGAACTCGCCGGAGCTGCCCGACCGCTTGGCCAACAACGATGGGCCGGCGGCATCGATACCGTCGGATCGACCACATTGGTCGGCATGCTGTCGATGACCCGCTATGGCGGGACGGTAGTCGCCTGCGGCATGGCCGGAGGCATGGATATTGAGGCATCGGTCGCGCCATTCATTCTGCGGGGCGTGTCGATCGTTGGGATCGACTCTGTGATGTGTCCGATGAAAAAACGGCAGGAAGCGTGGCGGCGCCTGTCAATTGACCTCGACGCGGGAAGGCTCGCCGCAGTGACAAGGGAGATAACTTTCTCTGAGGTCGTGCAAGCGGGAAGGCGCATTGTAGACGGAACGCTCCGCGGCCGGACTGTGGTCAAAATCCAGTAAGGACCATTTGGAGTTTAGTCCGACCGGGGGATTGCACGCGCTCACGACAAAAAATCGCGGTTGGCGCTTATTCGGGAAGCTATCGGTGTCGTGGTCGCGGCGCCATCAAATGCGACCGAGCCGGAGAATTCAGACCACCGCATCGGGGATCAGCTTCATCAAGGCCTCCGGCCGGAGAACAGTCAGACCGGCGCGCTCAAGCTTGAGCCAGCCCCGACTTTGCCAGTTCCGCAATTCGCAATTCGTGCTCTCACGGGAAGCGCCGATCATCTGGCTCAGCTCACGCTGGGTGATGTGAATTGTCGCGCCTACTTGACGCAGGTCAGCTCGCCGATGAAGGTAGAGCACGGCTTTCGCAAGGCGAACCGCAACATCAAAAAACATCATATCCTCGACCTGCTCGGTCGTTTTACGCAAGCGGTGGCACAGAATTTCAAGCAATCGCATTGCAAGTTCCGGATACGATTTTATCAATGGCATGAAGTGGCGTCGCTCAACAACAATGAGTGTACCGCCTTCCGCCATGACGGCGTCAGCCGTACGCTGTGCACCGTCCAGAAAGGCGATTTCTCCAAAGATTTCACCGGGCACCAACAAATTGAAGACCGCATCCTTGCCCTGTTCCGAAGGGGCGCTGATCCGCACCGCGCCGGCGGAAACGAGAAATAAAGTCGTACCCGCGTCGCCCTTGCGAAATACGACGGTATTTCTCTTCAAATTGCGTGTTACCGCGCGTACAGCGATTTCGCCAATAATGCTCCCATCTAGGCCATTGAAAAATGGATGATTGCGGATAAACGCGCGCTTGTCGACCGGGACGGGAGTGCTGCGAATATCCATTTGAGAGCCGCCGGAAATATTGATGCCACGTACGCGATTGCGGACATGGCTCGTTCAGGCTGCGCATGGCCAAGCCTATATTTTTACCGAATGGAATCCAATGAATTCCGCAGGCGGGATTGCCCTCTGGGGGCGCTAGCCGGTACCGCAGTGCCGACGTCGGCTATTGACCGATTCTGTTGATTTAGTCGGCAAGTAAATTGGCGGGGCTGCAGCGCGTGCCATTGGGTGGAAGGCGCAGGTCTCGGCGGGTGGGAATGCCGAATCCATTTTTTACGAGGTATTCGCTATCTTACGCGCGCGATTCGACGGCTGAGCGCCAACGGGCCGCACTTTCATTTCGTCCATCGTTGTGAGGAATGTCATGGCGCCACCACTACAGGAGCTTTCGTTTACCTATTTTCCCGACAACTATCGCTGGTCGCACGGTCTTCTCATCGGGCTCAACATGGCGCCGTGGGGCGGCGCCGAGATCGGCGAGGTCAATCGGATCGGCCTGCGGCTTAAAGATCACGTCGGCGACGACGACGCCTGGTTCCGCGAATGGGCGCGCGAGGCACGCACCGTCGAAGACCGCGGCCGCGAACGCATCGCCGAAGGCTTCACGTCAAGTGGCGCGCAATACCTGCAACGCGCCAGCGCCTATTACCACGTCGGCGAGCGCTTCCTGCAGCCGAAGAGCAAGGAAGGCAACGACGCCTACATGCGCGGCGTCGTGGCCTTTCGCGATGCGGCCCAATACATCAAGCGGCCGCGACTGGAACACGCGGAAATCCCTTACGGGGACACCAGCCTGCCGGCGGTCTATGTGCACGCGGAGGCCGCCAACAAGAGCGGCAAGGTGCCGGCCATTGTGTTCTTCGACGGGCTCGACGTCACCAAGGAGATTCAATACTTCAAGGGCGTCGCCGACCTGGTGGCGCGCGGCATCGCCTGCCTAATCGTCGACGGACCCGGCAACGGCGAGAGCATCCGTTTCCGCGATCTTTATCTGCGCCACGACACCGAGCATTACGCCACGCCGGTGTTCGACTGGCTGGCGGCGCGTCCGGAAGTCGATGAAAAACGCATCGGCGTCATGGCGATCAGCCTTGGCGGCTATTACGCGCCGCGGGCGGCCGCCTTCGAGCAGCGCTTCGCCTGCTGCATCGCCTGGGGCGCGCAGTGGAAGTACCGTGAAATCTGGCAGAAGCGCTTCGAGCGCATCGCGCGGGCGGAGACGCCATCCTTGTCAGTGGCGTGGCAGCACATCGCCTGGGTGTTGAACGCCAGCTCGCAGGGCGACGTGCTGAAACGGCTGGAACCATTCGATCTCGACGGCGCGGTGCAGAAGATCACCTGTCCGTTCCTGCTGCTGCACGGGGAGGGCGACGAGCAGGTGCCCTTGAGCGACGCGCAGAAATGCTTTGACGCGGTAGGTTCGAAGCAGAAGGCGTTCAAGATTTTCACGCGCGAAGAGGGCGGCTATCACCACTGCCAGATCGACAACCAAAGCATCTGCTCGGCTTATATGTGGGATTGGCTTGAGCAGGTGCTGCAGCCGTGGCGGTGATAAGCATAAGGTAACGCTTACAAACGGGCACGCTGGGTCAAGGTTCGCGCTATTCCAACTCTGCCGATGCTGCCGAGCATGGGCGGCGCGTCGTAGGGCGGTTGGTTCGCGTCGACAGGCATTCCGAATATGCCTGCGCTACTCAGAGCCTGCACTTCGCCGATGATCATGTCCCAGGCTTTTTGCCCAGCGGACGACAAAGGGACGTCCGCGCGGCGGACAAGAGTGCGCCACGAGTAAAATTCGTGGATTTCGCAGGCCGCCACTGGATGACCGTTGGCGACCAGCGATGCCGCGCTGAACGGCAGCACGCCGAATCCGAGGCCGCGATCCACCAGGGCCATCAGGCTGGTCATCGACTCGGCTTCCGCGACGACGTTCAGCTTGCGGCCGCATTGCCGTGCCGCCTCGAACAAATATTGGTGCTGTGAGTTGGGCAATGGCGTCAGGATCAGCGGCAAATCAATCACCTGCTCGACCGATATGCTCTGTCGGCTGCCGAGCGCCTCAGGATTGCCGATTAGGTAGACTTGCTCTCCGACAAGCCCCCGGGAAGCCCACTCCGCGCGGTTGAGCCCGCGCGTGCAGGACAACAGCGCCAAGTCGATATGGCCCGCTTGCAGCAGGCCGAGCAACCGGCAGGAGCTTTCGGTGAAGGTGAGATGAATTTCCGGCGCCAACTGCCGCACACGCTGCGCCAGCGGCGCGAACAGAATTTCGCCGATGGACGAGGGAGCGCCAATGCGCACGGTGCCGGTCACGCGCAGCGAAATTTCCGACAGATCCTCGCGGATATTCGCAAGCTTTTGAAACAGTTCATCGGCGTGGCGCAGCAACGCCTGCCCGGCTTCGGTCAGGCGAATGCCGCTATTGGTTCGATGGAAGAGCTCGACGCCGAGCGAGGTCTCGAGCTGCTTGATGTGCCGGCTGACCGCGGGCTGGGCGATGTTCAGCGAGGAGGCCCCCCGGCGAAAGCCGTTTTGCTGGGCGACCGACATGAAGCTCCGGAGCTGGCGCAAATCCACGGCGGCAACCTCCTTGGATAAAGCCTGATCGGGCAACCCCATCTTGTCGAAACCGACCACTGATAGCAATCCGGTATCGCGGTGAGACTCGAACGGTATTTGACCGAGCGTTTCATAAGTTCCTATGCTTTCACGTAAAACAGGCGCCATGTCAGCACGCCGACCAATAACCATAGCGGAGGGAGCGATTATGAAATCGAGGAGAGGATTCCAAAGCCGTCTCGCGCAAGTTGCCGTCGCCGCGGTCGTGGCCTGGGGCATCGGCGGCGCCACGGCCTTTGCCGCGGATCAGGCGATGATCGACGCCGCGAAAAAGGAGGGGGCGTTGGTCTACGCCACCAATCTGTTCGCGCCGACCACGCAGAAGGAACTGCAGAAGGCCTTCCGCGACCATTACAAGCTGCCCGACTCCTTCAAAATGCAGGGTTATATCGGCACGTCCTCCTCTGTGGTGTCGCGCACGACTGAGGAGTTGCAGGCCAATAAGGTGACGGTTGATTGGCTAGCGGTGAATTTCGCGACGTTCTGGCGCAACCTGCAGAAGCGTGGCGAACTGATGAAATACTGCTCCCCCGAGTATAAAGGCCTGACTTACATCAAGAAGGCGGGCGTGCTCGACGGCGGCTGCGAGTTCCAGTCGGTGGCGGCCATCGTCTTCGGCCTGTTGTGGAACCCGCAGTTTGTCAAGGAAGACCTGCAATCCTGGAATCAACTGACCGACCCCAAATACAAGGGTCTGATCATCTTCGGCGACGTGCGCAAGTCGGCTGCCTATCTCGACGCCTATTACGGCCTGCGCAAGAACAATGTGTGGACCGACGCGTGGCTGCAGAAGATCAAGGCGCAGAAGCCGTTTTTCGGGCTGCGCTCGACCGACATCCGCGACCGCGTGATGTCGGGTGAGTTCCCCATCGCGATCTTCGGCTACGGCCCGCGCGCCTATCAGGTCCGCAAGCAAGCCAAGCTCGACGTGTCCTGGCCGAAGGAAGGCGTGGTAGTCGACGGAAACTACGGCGGCATTCTCGCCAAGGCGCCGCACCCGAACGCCGCCAAGCTGTGGAACGACTTCATCTTCAGCAAGGCGGGTCAAGAAATCCTAGTAAAGCTGGAAGCGATCGCCACCTTGCGCGCGGACGTTCAGGTACCGGCCGACGTGCGGCCCTTTGTCGCCGATCTAGGCAAGATCAAGGCCGCGCCGGTCGATTGGGCCAACCTGAACAAGCCGGTACTCGACAAGATGCGGGAGGATTTCCGCAACGTGTTCGGCAAGTAAGCGCAAGTCCCGACGCTCCAGCAACCGGCTCGCCGAAATGGCCCTGCTCGCAAGAGTACGCAGCGATTCCCTCGTGCAGGGAATCACGAGTTGGGCCGTCGTTCTGATGATATTGGCTCCGATGGCCGTTCTTCTCAGTCGGAGCTTCTACATCGAGCACTTCGGCGAGCCGATTGTCTTCACGCTGCGCAATTTCTCGGTCGTTTTCACCGACGACGTGATCCGCTATGCGATCGGCAACACGCTGATCGCGAGCCTCGGCAGCACGACGTTCGCGGCGGTGGCCGGCGTCATGCTGGCCTGGCTCAACACCCGCACCAATACGCCGGCGCGCCCGTTCCTCCACATCTGCAACACCATCCCGTTCTATCTCTCGCCTTTTGTCGGCGCCATCGCCTGGACCTATCTGGCGGCGCCGCGCACCGGTCTGTTGAACAGCTTCGTCTTCCAGCATCTGGATTTGCCGGGCGATTTCTTCAACATCTACGGCATTCCCGGCATCATCTGGGTGCAGGGCATCTTCTTCACCCCGATCGTCTATCTGATGACGTCGGCGGCCCTTGCGCAAATGGACCCGGCTTTCGAGGAGAGCTCGCGCGCATGCGGCCACGGCACGGCCTATACGATGCTTCGCATCACTCTGCCGCTGGCGCTACCGTCGATCCTCTCGGCCATCATCCTGACCTTCGTATCCTCGGCCGGCGAGTTCGGCGTGCCGCTGACGTTGGGGGTGCCGCGCAACTACGAAACGCTGAGCACAATGATCTTCGAGGTTCTGCAGCGGGCGACGCCGGACTACAGTCTGGCGGCCTGTATGGCGACGATCCTCGCGGTAGTGACCGTGGCCTGCGTGCTGTTGCATCGCTACGTGATCCTGCGCCGCAACTACACGACCGTGACCGGGCGCGGTTACAGGCCCGCAGTCATCGACCTCGGGCGCTGGAAATGGGCGGGCCTGGCCTTCAGTCTCGCCTTCTTCCTCATCGCCGTGGTGCTACCTTTGTTCGCGCTGGTGCTGCAATCGCTGCAGCGCGTCTGGCTCGGCCGCTTTCTCACCATGCAGTTCACCTGGTCGAACTATCCTGAAGTCCTGAACTATATTCCCGAGACCATGTCGGGTATCAAGAACTCCTTCATACTGTCGCTGTCGGGCGCGACCATCGGCGTCATTCTGGCCTTGCTGGTATCGCAGGCGATCTACCGCACCCGGCTGCCGGGCAAGCGGCTGATCGACCTGGCGGCGTCGCTGCCGGTCGGCGTGCCCGGCATTGCCTTCGCCATGGGCATCCTACTGATCGCAATCAGGACGCCGCTCTACGGCTCGCTTGTCGTTCTACTGGTTGCGTATCTGGCGCGCTTCATGCCGCTCGCGCAGCGCAGCGTCGGCGGCGTGTTGCTGTCGTTGTCGCCCGAGCTCGAAGAAGCCTCGCGCGCCTGCGGCAGCGGCTACGGACGCACGCTCTTGCGCATCACGCTGCCGCTCATCAAGCCAGGCATGGCGGCGGCCTGGGTGTTGTTGTTCGTCATCTATCTGCGTGAATTGCCGATGTCGATCCTGCTCTGGCAGACCGGCAGCGAGACCATGTCGGTGGCGCTGTGGGAACTGACGGAGCACGCCACCACCGGCAAGGTCGCGGCCTACGCCATGATGCAGTCGGGGATGATCCTGATTGTCGTCATCCTGTTCCAGTTTCTCGTTCGGACCCGGACAACCGGAGGGGTGCAATGAAGGCGCCAGCCGCGGCCATGTTTCTCGAGGTCGACGACATCGAGAAGCGTTTCAACGAGACCAAGGCGGTCGACCACGTCAGTTTCGGGCTGCATAACGGTGAATTCCTGACGCTGCTGGGGCCGAGCGGTTGCGGCAAGACCACGACTTTGCGGGCCATCGCCGGCTTCGAGACCATCGATTCCGGCCGCATCGTGATCGACGGCCGCACCGTGTCCGATCCGGCGCAGGGGATTCACGCTGCGCCCGAAAACCGCAGCTTCGGCATGGTGTTCCAGTCTTACGCCGTGTGGCCGCACATGACGGTGGCGCAGAACGTCGCCTATGGCTTGCACAACATGAAGCTGTCGCGGGCCGACGCGCAGGAGCGCGTGCGGCGCGTGCTCAAGATGGTGGGGCTGGAAGGCGAGATAGACCGCCCGGCCACCATGCTGAGCGGCGGCCAGCAGCAGCGCGTGGCGCTGGCGCGCGCCATCGTCTACGAGCCCAAGGTTCTGCTGTTCGACGAGCCGCTGAGCAACCTCGACGCCAAGCTGCGTGAGCGCATGCGGCTCGAACTGCGGCGGCTGCAGGCGGAACTCGGTATCACGTCGGTCTACGTCACACATGACCAGGAAGAGGCGATGGTCGTTTCCGACCGCGTCATCGTCATGGAGGAGGGGCGTATCCGTCAGATCGGCACGCCGCAGGAGATTTACGACCGGCCGGTCAGCCGCTATGTGGCGCAATTCATTGGCTCGGCCAACATTTTCCCGGCGCGCGTGATCCAGGTCGACGGCACAGCCCACCGCGTCGCGGTCGGGGCGCAGGTCGGCGACGGCGTACTGCCGTTGCGCGCCGTCTTTTATCAGGAGCACAAGCCGCAAGAGGGCTCCAGCGGCTTCGTCTGCATCCGCAACGAAAGCATATCGGTGGTCGAGGCCGGCGCGCTGCGGCAGGCGGGTCGGAATGCCATCGCCGGCATCGTGCAACGGTCGATCAACATGGGCAGCTACATGGAATATCTCGTGCTGGCGAATGGCCACGAGATCATCGTGCGCGCGTCGCGCGCGGTGACGATTGCGGAAAACAGCACCGTCGATCTCACCTTCGCCGAGGAGAACTGCCTCTATCTTCCGGATTAGCGCAAATCGCTTTGGCCCCCTCGCGTCCGGCACGCTCGCCCAATAAGGAGACCCGTTCCATGGCTCAAGAAAACATTGCCGGTACCTGGTTCCGCTATTTCCCGGAGCACTATCTCTGGTCGCAACTCATGAGCAGCACGATCAGCCTCACACACATGGGCGGCACCAACTTCCAGGAACTGAACCTGATCGGCCAGCGCCTCAAGGACAAGGTCGGCGATGGCGAGGCGTGGCACGATGCGTGGGCTTGGATGGCGGATAGGACCTTGGCGCTCGCCGAGCGCGAATGGGCGAAGGGGCATCGACGGACGGCGGCGAACGCTTACGTGCGCAGCGCCATCTATCGCTACGAGACCGAGCGCTTCGTGCCGCCGACCGATCCACGCAAGACCGAATCCTACGCAATGCTGCTGCCGCACTACCTCAAGGGCATGAGCTATCGGGTACCGGGCTTCGAGAAGGTGGACGTGCCATTCGAGAACGCGAACCTCGCGGCGTACTGGATTCCGCCGCTCAACGCGACCGGCAACGATCCGGTTGTGGTGTTCTTCGATGGGCTCGATGCCTGCAAGGAACTGACCGTGCTGTGGGGCGGTTTGTTCCTGCGCGAGCGCGGCATCGGCGTGCTGTGCGTCGACGGTCCGGGGCAGGGCGAGACGCTGCGCCTGCGCAACATCCCGAGCCGCTCCGACTACGAGGTCGCCGGCAGTGCGGCTTTCGACTTCATCAGCCAACGGCCCGGCGTCGACAAGAAGCGCATCGGCATCATGGCCATGAGCATGGGCGGCTATTACGCCCCGCGCATCGCCGCCTTCGAGCACCGCTATGCCGCCTGCTTCGCCTGGGGTGCGCATTTCGACTATCACGAGGTGTGGGTGCATCGCCGCAAGGTGCTGGAAAGCGGCGGCACGATTTCGTCTTCGGCGATCTGGCAATTGCCCTGGGTTCTGGGCCGGCCGGACATGGACAAGGCGATGGAGAAATGTTTCGAATACCGGTTGCAGGGCGTGGCGGAGAAAATTCGTATGCCCATCATGATCACCCACGGCCAGGACGACAACATCGTGCCGGTGGCGCAGGCGCATCGGCTTTACGAAGCCTGCGGCTCGCCCAAGAAGGAGTTGAAGATCTTCACCGACGAGGACGGCGGCAGCCAGCACTGCGCTTTCGAGAATCTGTCCATGATGGGCAATTGGACGGCGGACTGGTGGATGGACCAGTTTGGGCTTAATCCGGTGCAGAAAAAGGCGTCGGCGCGCGAATTGGAAACCCAGCCGCGCGGATAGGGCGCCCGGTCAGGTGAGCCATGTCGGTGGCCGGCCGCCGCCGGTAGCAACCGCCAGCGCCGCGCCGCGCGGGCCGATGCCAGGCCCTTCGCGCTGGAAATTGGTGCAATAGGCGAACGAAATGTTGCGGTCGCGGTCGCACCACGCGAAGGCGCCGCCGGTGCCGGTGTGGCCGTAGGCCGCCATGTTCTTGCCCATGGGCACCGTCTCTGGCTCGTTGTGCATGAACCCGAAGCCCATGCGCAGATAGCGCTTGGTCATGATGCAGTCGCGCTCCCACACCAGCCAGCGCGTGCGCTCGGTTCCGCCGGGGCTTAGGATGCGGACGCCGTCGAGCTCGCCGTCCATCGCCAGCATGGCGTAGATACGCGCCATGGCGCGGGCATTACCGTGGCCGCCGAAGGAGGGCACTTCGATCTCGCGAATTTCCGGAATGTTCTGGAAATAGTCGATCTTCGGCTGCGATTTGAAGGCGCGGCCGAGCGGCGTCGAGGGATCGGACGAGATATGGAAGAAGGTGTTGTTCGGGTTCTCGTGCATGTCGCTGACGCGGGCGATTTCCTCCGGCCGCAGACCGATATTGTAATCGGCGCCGAGCTTCTCGCTCACCTCCTTGCGTAGGAAGCCGCCCACCGTCCGGTTGGTGACGCGGCGGATCACCTCGCCGAGCAGATAGCCGATATTGATCGAGTTGTAGGCGCCGTAGGTGCCCGGCACCCAGGCGGGCTCCTGTTGTTCGAGCGCCTTTATGTGCTCGTCCCAGCGGAACCAGGAGCCGGGCGTGGCACGATCGCAATAAATCACGCCGCAGGTGTGTGACAGGATATGGCGGATGAGCACGCCCGCTTTGCCGGCCTGCGCGAACTCCGGCCAATAGTCGGCGACCGGCGCGTCGAAATCGACTTTGCCGCGGTCGATGAGGATGTGCATGCACAATGAACTCATGCTCTTGGCGAGTGAGTTCATGATCACGATGGTGTCTTCCCGCCATGGCTCGGTGCGCGCGAGGTCCTTGTGCCCACCCCACAGGTCGACCACCTTCTTGCCGTCCTTGTAGACGCAGACTGCTGCGCCGATCTCGCCGCGGCGGCGGAAATTGTCGGCAAAGGCCTCTTTGACGGCGGCGAATTCCGTCGCGCAGGTGCCGTTGATGAGAAGGCGATCCTCACTCAGCGCTTGCATCTTATGTGGTCTCCACGGCGGTATTCATATTGTGCAGCGGCCATGCTGAGGCGTCCAGCGCGCTGGGGTAGCCCGGAACGAATGGCACGTGTGGCGAAGGGGGGCCGACATTCGTGGGGGTGGGCAGCCGGCGTCGCGCGCGAGCTCGGGGTTGGGACCGATAGATTTCAGTGCTCATGCATAAGAGGTGGCCCGGAACCGAAACCGATGCCATGGAGCCGCTGACATTGCGGTGGAGGGGCACAAGAATGCTGCCACGTCCGACAGCCTAGGTGCCTGGCGGTTGGCCGACGCGTTCAAACCGCCCGGTCCATGTCTGCCCCTGACCCCGTGGGACTCCGTGCGCACGTGACCGGGTGCTGCTCGCGTCGTGGTCTGACTGCATTGTGCGCTGCGGTAGAGAGCCTCAACTAAATTCGGCCGGCCGACGCAGTTTCCGAATATGAAAAACGCTGGCGCGGCGGGCGGAATGCGCGTTAAGCTGGCACATAAAGAAAAGAAAAACATTCAGTGGACGAGGCCCTTCGTTCGTCTGGATCGCCTCATCCAACTGCAAGTCAAACAACAGTTGAGGAGGAACGCATCATGAGCACGAACGGAATGGGACGTGTTACGCGACGTCGGTTCTTGCGCGACACGGGCCTCACACTTGCCGCTGCCGGTTCGGCACCGGTGCTATCCGCGCCATTCGTATCGAAAGCCCTGGCCGCCGACACATCGCTGTCGATCGTGCAATGGGCTCACTTCGTCCCCGAGTACGACACCTGGTTCGACAAGTTCGCGAAGGACTGGGGCGAGAAGAACAAGATCGCGGTCACCGTCGACCACATCCCCGTGCAGAACATTCCCGCACGCGCGGCCGCCGAAGCGTCGGCCGGATCGGGACACGATCTTTTCGGCTTCAACGGCTCCGGTGGCGCTCACCTCTACCGCAAGTTTTTTATCGATGTCGCCGATCTCGTGAAGGAAACGGAGAAGAAGTACGGCAAGGTCACCACTATCGGCAAGCAGCTCGGCTACAACGCTGACGACGGCAGTTGGTCTGCCTTCCCCGATTTCTACATCAACTTCCCGGGCATGTATCAAAAGACCCTATGGGACGGGATCGGGATGAAGCCGGATACGTGGGACAACCTGCGCATCGGCGGCGCCAAGCTGAAGGCGAAAGGCCATCCCGTCGGCATTCCGCTTGGTCACAGCAACGACCCGAACGCGAACTGGCGAGGCTTGTTGTGGAGCTATGGCTCCTCCATCCAAGATGAAGCTGGCAAGAAAATAGTTCTCAACAGCAAGGAGACGATTGAAGCGGTCAAATTTGCTGCCGCGCTCTACAAGGAGGCGATGACGGCGGACGTGTTGTCGTGGAACGACTCCAGCAATAACCAGTATATCGACTCCGGCGTCGGCTCGTACATCATCAACCCGATCTCGGCTTATCGTACGGCGCAGAAACTCAACAAGAAGCTGGCCGACGACATCGTCGTCATCGAGCCCCCGAAGGGCCCGGCGAAGCAAATGATGGGGGCTGCCTCCGAATTCTACGGCATCTGGAAATTCGCCAAGAACAAGGATGCGGCGAAAGAGTTCATCAGGCACTATTCCGCGAACTGGCGTGAGGCCTTCAAGGCGAGCGAGGGCTACAACAATCCGTGCTTCGCTGGCCTTGTGCCGAAGCCGATGCCGATCCTGTCGAACGATCCGACATCGACCCCGCACGACAAGCTGGCGATATTGCAGGACTCTGACAAGTGGTCCGCCATTCCGGGCTATCCTGGGCCGGCCACGCCCGCAATGGATGAAATCTACTACGCCTTCATCGTCCCCGACATGATGGCGAAGGCGGCGACGGGCCAGTTGAGCCCCGAAGAGTCCGTCAAGTGGGCCGCAGGTCAATGCGAGACCATCTTCAAGAAGTGGGCTAGTAGGACCTGAACGATGGCGCCCGGACCGCGCTTCTTCGGCGCGGTCCGGCGCTTTCGGCACGAATGGCTCCAAACTAAAGGGGGCAAATGCGCATCGCTTCGCCGCGGGGAACGGCGCAGTGGATGCTCCATGTTGAATTTTCTGGGAGGTTCAATGGCCGCAGTATTGACCAGGGACATCGTCAAGAAATTTGGCGAGGTTCCCGCCGTCAACGGCATTAGTCTGACGGTGCCGGACGGAGAGTTCATGGTGTTGCTCGGACCGTCGGGCTGCGGCAAGACGACATTTCTACGTATCATCTGCGGGCTCGAGCGGCAGACGAGCGGCGACCTCATGATCGGCGGCGATGTTGTCAACGATATTCCGCCGCGCGCACGCGGCGTGGCGATGATGTTCCAGAGTTATGGGCTCTATCCGCATTTCACGGTGCGCAACAACATCGCCTTTCCGCTGAAGACGCAGAGCGTACCCCGCGCCGAAATCGAAAAGAAGGTCGAGTGGGCATCGAACCTGCTCGGCATCGGGCACCTGCTCGACCGGCGCCCGCGGCAGCTCTCGGGTGGCGAACGTCAGCGTGTGGCGCTAGCGCGCGCGCTTGTGCGCGAACCAACGGCGCTGCTGCTCGATGAACCGCTGTCGAATCTTGATGCCAAATTGCGCGCCTCCGCGCGCCTGGAGATCAAACAGTTCCAGCAGCGGGTCGGCATCACCACCATTTACGTGACGCACGACCAAGTCGAGGCAATGGGCATGGGCGACCGTATCGCCGTGATCGACCATGGTGTTGTGCGGCAGGTGGGAACGCCAACGGAAATCTACGACGACCCGGCCGATCGCTTCGTGGCGACCTTTGTCGGCACGCCGCCGATGAATATCGTCGCGCGCAACGGGAGCTATCTCGGATTCCGGCCCGAAAATTTCCTGCCCAAGGACATGGTTACCGACGAGGCCGTCACCGAATTCAATTTCCGCGTCGACCGTTCCGAGTATCTCGGCTCCGAGCGCATCGTTTACGGCGTGATGGAAGGCTTCGACCCGAACCAGGTGATCACGGCGAAATTGCCGCCCGCGCATGTCGCGGAAGCAAGCATCCGGCCCGGCGAGTGGCATCCCTTCGCCGTCCGCAACAGCGCGCTGCGCAATTTCGACAAAGATGGCAAGCGGGCCAATCGCCACTAAAGCGGGTTTTCACTGATGGTCGCAATCGCTGAATCGGTTCCTAAGCCGGCCTCTCGCTTTCGGTTCATCTTCGACCGGCGCGACGTGCTTGGCTCGCTCATGGTCGCTCCGGCGATCCTCTACGTGCTGTTGCTGGTCGGCGTGCCGTTCCTGATGGCGGTGTATTACTCCGTCAGCGCCTACACGATCTACAATCCATCCTGGCGCTTCGTCGGCTTGTCGAATTTCATAGAAATCGTCCAAAATCCGTCGTTCCGCCAGACGCTTTACAATACCTTTATCTTCACTTTTGGATCGCAGACCCTCGGCCTCATCCTCGGTAAGTTCGGCGCATTGGTGCTTCTGCGCCCGTTCCCCGGCCGTAAGTTCGTCAGGGCGATAGTCATATTGCCATGGGCGGTGCCAATTGCGCTGGCGACGGTGGCTTGGCAATGGATGTTCGATTCGCTCTACAGCGTCATCAACTGGACGCTGATCGCGCTCGGCGTCATCACCCGTTCGCAGGCGCCGAACTGGCTTGGCACGCCTGATCTAGCCATGCTGTCTGTGATTGTGGTCAACGCTTGGCGTTTCTTCCCCTTTGCCGTCGTCATCTTTCTTGCCGGCATCACCGCAGTCCCGCAGGACGTGCTCGATGCGGCCACCGTCGACGGCGCCCGATTCTGGCGGCGCAATTACCAGATCATCGTGCCGATGATCCTGCCGATCGTGGCCATCGGACTTATTTTCGGCATCGTGTTCACGTTCACGGACCTCTCCATTGTCTTTCTGATGACCATGGGCGGTCCCGTCGGAGCGACCTCGGTTCTGGGCTTTGCGGGTTTCCAGACTGGCATCGTTTCCGGCGACGTGTCGCACGGTGCTGCCATCTCCTTGTTCATGCTGCCCGTGCTGCTCGTCGTGGTGATCTTTATGCTGCAGTTCATCCGGCGGCGGGAGATTTGACATGCAACGCAAGGGCCTCGTCGGCGTTCTGCAAGAAACCTCCTTTTACGGAGCCGTCGCATTCTTCTTCATCCTTGCGGCATTTCCGTTCTACTGGATGGTGATCACGTCGTTCAAAACGAACAGCGATCTTTACAGCGTCACCAACATTCCGTTCTGGTTCAACGATCCACCCACCCTTGAGCATTTCCGCTATCTGTTCGAGAAAACCCTGTTTGCGACCTGGCTGTTAAACTCGCTTATCATCGGCCTCTGCGTCACCGCGATCACCCTCGTTACCGCGCTGCCGGCCGCCTATAGCCTCGCGCGTCTGACAGGGCGAACCGGCGAAACCTTGGGCATAGGCATTTTTCTAACCTACCTGGTTCCGCCGACGCTTCTGTTCCTGCCGCTGTCGCGCGTCGTCGCCGAGTTGGGCCTGCAGAATTCGATGTGGTCGCTGGTGCTAGTCTACCCGACCTTCACGATCCCGTTCTGCACCTGGCTGTTGATGGGGTTCTTCAAGGCGATGCCGCCTGAGATCGAAGAGGCGGCGATCGTCGATGGCTGCAGTCTGTTCGGCGCCTTCATCAAGATGACGATCCCGCTGTCTTTGCCGGCGATTCTGACAGTGGTGATCTTCACATTCACTCTGACCTTGCAGGAATTCGTCTACGCGCTGACTTTCATTTCCTCCTCGGACCAGAAGCCGATCACGCTGGGTGTGGCGACCGACCTCATTCGCGGCGACATTTTCTACTGGGGCGAGATCATGGCCGGTGCGTTGATCGCCAGCATCCCGGTGGCGATCGCCTACAACTTCTTCCTCGACCGCTTCATCGCCGGCATCACCGGCGGCGCGGTCAAGTAGCCGGGTCGGCTGGTCTGCGGTGAGGACATGGTCGGTTCGGCAATCCGGTTGGGTTTGATCGGTGCCAACATCGCCGAATCCAAGGCGCCGGAATTGCACAAAATCGCGGGCAGACTGTGCGGCCTGTCCGTGACCTACGAGCTGCTGCGGCCGGCCGGCTTAGGGCACACGTTCGAGGCCGTGTTCGAGCGATGCCGGAAGGCGGGGTATCGCGGTCTCAATATCACCTATCCGTACAAGGAGGGCGTGCTCCGGAATCTGGACGCGAGCGACGCGGCGGTACAGACCGTTGGCGCCTGCAATACGGTTCTTTTCGAATCCAGCGGCCCGCAGGGGTACAACACGGATTACAGCGGGTTCATCGCGGCGTATCGCAACAGGTTCGGTGATGCCCTGCCGGGCCGGGTCGCGCTGGCCGGTGCAGGCGGCGTCGGTCGCGCGATCGGGTTTGCCTTGGCCAAGCTCGGTGCCAGTGAACTGCGGCTGTTCGATCTCGACAGGCGGAAATCGGTGGCGCTGGCTGACGCGATCGGTTCAGCTCAGGAACAGACTCGCATCCGAATATCCAAGACGGTCGATGATGCCGCAGGCGGCGCCGACGGACTCGTCAACGCGACTCCGCTCGGTATGGGTGGGATCGGCGGCTGCCCGTTTCCGCGCGCATTGATCGGCGGACAACGCTGGGCCGTCGATGCGGTGTATACGCCGGTGGATACCCCATTCATGCTGGCCGCGCGCACGGCCGGCCTGTCGGCGATGAGCGGCTATGAATTGTTCCTCTACCAGGGGATCGACGCCTTCCGCCATTTCACCGGGCGGGATGTCGATGAATATCGGTTGCGGGACGAATTGAAGCTTGCGGCCGATCGTGCACCGGTATGATCTACACTCGGTGCTGTGGTCGGAAATTCCAACAGGAGATCACTTGGTGAGTAAACCGCACTTCACCAACGTGATGTGCTTCACCACCGGGCGCGGCTCCGCCCTTGACTGCATGCCGACGCCCTCGATCAAGCTCGCCGCCAACAGTTATGTGTATGAAAGCATTATTGACGATATGGACATCAACTGCGGGGACATCCTCGATGGCGTCGGCGTCGCTCAAAAGCGCGAGGAGATCTTCAACAAAGCACCGGCGACTGCTTCTCGCGCGAACATCAAATCAGAAGTTCTTGGCTACGGCAATTTGGAATTTGTGCCCTGGCAAATAGGCGCGATGATTTAAGGAGTAGTATCATGACCCGAGGTCCAGGAAACCGCGGCAAGCGTCGCCTGCGTTCGCAATTGTGGTTCGACAATCCCGACAACCCGGGCATGACGGCGCTCTATCTCGAACGCTATCTCAACTACGGGCTGACGCGTGAGGAATTGACCTCTGGCAAGCCGATCATCGGCATCGCGCAAACCGGCTCGGACCTCTCGCCCTGCAATCGGCATCATCTGCAGTTGGCCGAGCGCGTGCGCGCCGGCGTCCTCGCGGCCGGCGGCGTCGCCTTCGAGTTTCCGGTTCATCCGATCCAGGAGACGGGAAAAAGACCGACCGCGGCGCTCGACCGCAATCTCGCCTATCTCGGTCTGGTCGAAGTACTCTACGGCTATCCGCTCGACGGCGTCGTGCTGACCACCGGCTGCGACAAGACCACGCCGGCCTGCCTGATGGCCGCAGCGAGCGTGAACATCCCCGCCATCGTCTTGTCCGGCGGGCCGATGCTGAACGGCTGGTGGAAGGGCGAACGCGCCGGCTCCGGCACGGTGGTGTGGCAGGCGCGCGCCGACCACGCCGCCGGCAAGATCGACTACGAAGAATTCGTCGAAATCGTCACCTCGTCGGCACCCTCGGTCGGCCACTGCAACACTATGGGGACGGCTTCGACGATGAACGCGCTCGCCGAGGCGCTCGGCATGTCGCTATCTGGCTGCGCGGCGATCCCCGCGCCCTATCGCGAGCGGGCGCAGATGGCCTACGACACAGGCGTACGCGCGGTCGAGATCGTTTGGGAAGATCTCAAGCCGACCGACATCCTCACCCGCAAGTCGTTCGAGAACGCCATCGTCGCCTGTTCGGCGATCGGAGGCTCGACCAATGCGCCGATCCATATTAACGCCATTGCCCGCCATGTCGGCATAAAGCTCGATATCGAGGACTGGGAGACGGTCGGCTACGACGTGCCGCTGTTGGTGAACATGCAGCCGGCCGGCAAATATCTCGGCGAGGAGTATTTCCGCGCCGGCGGCTTGCCGGCGGTAATGCGCGAATTGTTTAAGGCTGGCCGCGGGCACGCAGACGCACTGACGGTCAACGGCAAGACTATCGGCGCCAATGTGCGAAAGGCGCTGGTGCAAGACGTTGACGTCATCCGCCCCTACAAGAAGCCGATGCAGGCGCAGGCCGGCTTCAAGGTGCTGAGCGGCAACCTGTTCGATTCTGCCATCATGAAGACCAGCGTGATCTCCGATGAGTTCCGTAAGCGTTATCTTTCGGACCCGAAGGACCCAGATGCGTTCGAAGGCCGCGCCGTGGTGTTCGAGGGGCCGGAAGACTACCACAAGCGCATCGAGGACGCAGCGCTGAAGATCGACGAACGCACGATCCTGTTCATCCGCGGCGTCGGGCCGATCGGTTATCCCGGATCGGCTGAAGTGGTGAACATGCAGCCGCCAGCGGCGTTGATCAAAAATGGCATCACCGCGCTGCCCTGCATCGGCGACGGGCGGCAGTCGGGCACCTCCGGTTCGCCCTCGATCCTCAATGCCTCGCCGGAAGCGGCGGCCGGTGGTGGGTTAGCGCTCCTGAAAACCGGAGACCGCGTGCGCATCGACTTGCGCAAAGGCGCGGCCGATATCCTGATCTCCGCTGAGGAACTCGCCAAGCGCCGCGCCGGCCTCGCCAAGACCGGCTTTCCTTATCCGCCAAGCCAAACGCCGTGGCAGGAAATCCAGCGCGCCATGGTGGATCAACTGTCCGACGGAATGGTGCTCAAGCCGGCGGTCAAGTATCAGCGCATCGCCGAAAAGAGCGTGCCGCGGGATAATCATTAAAGGTAGGCAGCACGTCAGGGAGTAAGCAATGACCAATCGATTGAAGGGCAAGCACGCATTCATCACCGCGGCGGGGCAGGGCATCGGGCGCGCCATCGCGGAAGCATTTATCGCCGAAGGCGCGCAGGTGATTGCCACCGACCTCGACGCGAGCAAGCTGAAGGACTTAAAGGCTGCTAAGACATTTGCACTCGATGTCCTCTCTACGGCTGGCGTCGAAAATGCCGCCAAGACCGCTATTGCCGAGTTCGGCGCGCCGCACATCCTCGCCAACTGCGCCGGCTATGTGCACCAGGGCACGGTACTCGACTGCACCGAGCAGGACTGGGATTTCTCCTTCGACCTCAATGTCAAATCGATGCACCGCACCTTGCGCGCCTTCCTGCCGGCGATGCTCAAGAACGGCGGCGGCTCGATCGTCAATATTGCCTCGGCGGTGTCGTCGATCCGCGGCGTGCCGAACCGCTATGTCTATGGCGCCACCAAGGCGGCGATCATCGGCCTGACCAAGGCGGTGGCGAGCGACTTCATCCGCAAGGGCATCCGCTGCAACGCCATCTGCCCGGGCACCATCCAGTCACCCTCGCTCGATGAGCGCATCAAGGCGGTCTCGGCAAGCACCGGCAAATCGTTCGAAGCGGTGCGCACCGACTTCATCGACCGCCAGCCCATCGGCCGGCTGGGCACGACGCAGGAAGTCGCCAATCTCGCACTCTTTCTCGCATCCGACGAGTTGAGCTACATCACTGGGCATACGCACTTGGTCGACGGCGGGATGGCGTTGTGAGGGGGCGAGGCAGAGTGGCGTCGCGTCAGCAAGGCGCCGTCTGCACCAGGCCTGTTGGCGGGCCGTTGATCTCGGTCCACCCGCCGTTCCACCAAAAGCGCGCAGCCGGTCACGTAATCATTAGTTTTCCCGGTCCCCGCACCTGAATTCACTGTTTTCCTCGAAGTAGTTTTCCGCTCTGAAGAATAGGGAATTTGGCTGCAATTGCCTGAATTCGTTCGCTGTTGGGGGTGCCGAGTTTCTCCATGGTACCGAACTCCGCAAACTTCCTCTTAGTTTCCCTGTTAGCAGGGAGTACGGAATTGGAGGCGAGTTCGACGCTGACCGCGTCCGCCACCGAGCCTCTCAGCACGCGCTGTCTCCTCTTCAACTAGTGTATTGACGTCATATTATTTGTTATTTTACAACCGCAAGTCGTGGGCCCCATATGCCGGCCGTAGCGAGCGGCAGCGACGGCAACCACTCGATCTATGTGACCAGTAGAAGTGGGGCGCGCAATCAATGGAAGCCTCGATTTCGGCGGAACGCACACTGGCGGATGCCAACATTGCGTCGCTAGTGCTTATGCTTCGCTTTCACGAAGTCACCGCCGACCCCGCGCAGATCCGGCACCGTTTTGGCGCCGAGGCATTCGGGGCCTCTGAAATTCTGCGCTGCGCCAAGGAGTTGAAGATCAGGGCGCGCCTGCTTGAGACCGATAGGGCGCACCTGAACAGGACTCCGCTGCCGGCTCTTGCCGAGGACGTTGACGGCCGTTTTATTGTGCTTGGTCGCGTTCTTGACGACAAGGTCTTAATTCAGGATCCCGCCGTCGGTCGTCCGCAACTTGTGCCACGCGAAGAGTTTGAGAGGCGCTGGAGCGGACGTTTGGTGCTGATGACGCGTCGCGCCAGGCTGGGCGATTTGGCGCAACATTTCGATATTACTTGGTTTTTACGAGCCATGCACAAATATCGCCGCTTACTGGGCGAAGTATTGGTGGCATCGTTTTTTCTGCAGCTATTCGGTCTCGTAACGCCCTTATTCTTTCAAGTCGTAACTGACAAGGTACTCACGCATCGCGGTTTCACCACGCTTGATGTGTTAATGATCGGCCTCATAACGGTCTCGCTGTTCGAATCCGTCCTCGGCGCGCTTCGCACATATGTATTTGCACATACAACCAATCGCATTGACGTCGAACTCGGCGCGCGCCTCTTTCGTCATCTCGTTGCCTTGCCGATTGCTTATTTCGAGGCCCGGAGAGCGGGAGACTCCGTGGCGCGCGTGCGGGAACTGGAGAACATTCGTAATTTTCTCACGAGTTCGGCGTTAACACTCGTCATCGATTTATTCTTCACCTTCGTTTTTCTCGCAGTGATGTTCTATTACTCCTCGTTCTTGACCTGGATCGTGTTGGGGTCATTCCCATTCTACGTAGCGATCTCGGCAGGCGTCACACCTGTTTTCCGGCGCCGGTTGGAGGAGAAATTCGACCGCGGCGCGGAAAATCAGGCCTTTCTTGTCGAGAGTGTTGCTGGCGTCGAAACATTAAAGGCTATGGCGATCGAACCGCAAATGCAGCGGCGTTGGGAGGAGCAGCTTTCTGGCTACGTGCAAGCGAGTTTTCGCGTCCTTTCGCTCGGCAACTGGGCAAGTCAGTCGGTGCAATTCATTAGCAAGCTTGTTACCGCCCTCACGCTTTACTTTGGTGCTCATCTTGTCATCGAAGGGAATCTTACGGTTGGTGAATTGATTGCCTTCAACATGTTGGCCGGTCGCGTTTCTCAGCCAGTCCTGCGGCTCGCACAGTTATGGCAGGACTTCCATCAGGCGAGAGTGTCGATTGCGCGTTTGGGCGATATTCTCAACGCAGTGCCGGAGCCGTCATACAGTGCTGCGCGCGGGGCGTTGCCGCCAATTCGCGGGGATGTGACACTCGATCACGTGATCTTCCGCTATCGAGTTGACGGGGCGGAAATCCTGAAAGATGTGACCTTGCACGTGAAGGCCGGGCAGGTTCTCGGCATTGTCGGTCCATCGGGCTCCGGCAAGTCAACACTGACGAAACTCGTGCAGCGGCTATATGTGCCAGAAAGCGGCCGCGTTCTGATCGACGGCATCGACATTGCTCTGGTGGATGTTGCATGGCTCCGACGGCAAATAGGCGTCGTCTTGCAGGAGAACGTTCTCTTCAACCGGACGATCCGTGACAACATCGCGCTATCCGATCCCGGCATGTCGATGGATCGTGTCATCGCGGCATCTAAGCTCGCGGGCGCGCATGATTTTATCCTGGAGCTCCCGCAGGGCTACGACACAATGGTCGGTGAACGGGGTGCGAGCCTTTCCGGCGGCCAGCGCCAGCGCATCGCCATCGCACGCGCGCTCATCACCGACCCGCGCATCCTCATCTTCGACGAGGCGACCAGCGCGCTCGATTACGAGAGCGAGCGCGTCGTTCAGGAGAATATGCGTGCCATATCCAAAGGACGCACTGTTCTCGTCATCGCCCACAGGCTTTCCGCCGTTCGCCACGCAGATCGAATTATTACTATCGAGCGCGGCCGTATCGTCGAAGACGGCACTCACGATGAACTGATCCATCGCGGTGGACGTTACGCGACGCTTCACCGAATGCAGATGGGGCTCCATGAAGTCGTATGAAGCCTCCGAGACACCGGCCCAGGAGACGAAGCCGGAGGTGTCGCCGTCGGCTAAACCGCCAACGGCCACCCCCTTGCGCAAGCGGGAATATTATTTGCGCAAAGCGCAACAGGAATTTCTCCCGGCGGCTCTGGAAATCCTGGAAAGTCCGGCCTCGCCTGTGGGGAGGGCTATCGGCGGCCTCCTTATCCTGTTTGTCCTTAATTGTCGTGATCTGGGCAATATTCGGACGTGTCGATATCATTGCGACGGCGCAGGGAAAGATCGTGCCGACGGGACGAACCAAGCTTATTCAGCCGCTGGAAGCCGGCATTGTCACGGCGATTCACGTTAAAGACGGCGATCGGGTTCACAAAGGTCAGGTTCTCATCGAGCTCGATCGCACCATCACCAAGGCCGAGCGAGATCGTATCGGGCCCGAATTGATCCATGCGCAACTGGATGTGGCCCGGCTCAGAACGTTGCGGACCACGTTGAGTTCCGGCACCGTGCCCTCTGACTTTGTCGCCCCCGCGAGCGCATCGGCTTCCGAAGTTTCGCGTACGCGCGCCGCCATGACCGCACAAGCTAGGCAACAGGCGGCCAAGATTGCGGCGATCGACCAGCAGGTCGCGCAAAAACAGGCGGAAGCAGAAGAGATTGCTACCGTTATCGCAAAGCTCCAGACATCTCTCCCGCTTGTGAAGGAGACGGCGGACATACGCGAGAAGGCTATGCGTATGGAATATGGCAACCACATCGCATATCTCGATGCACAGCTTAAGTTGGTCGAAACCCGTCACGAATTGACCGCGCAAGAACGCCGCGCAACCGAAGTTGCCGCCGCAAAAAACGCGCTTGAATGGCAGCGCGAGCAAGCGAAGGCGGAATATGCTGCGGGTCTCACCAGCGATCTCGCCGACGCCGAGCAAAACGCAGCTCAGCTCGCAGACGACATGATCAAGGCCAATAAGCGCGTTGAAGATCGGACGTTGATGCGCGCCGATTGAAGGCACGGTGCAGCAACTTGCGATTCATACGGTTGGCGGTGTGGTCACGCCGGCGCAAGCTTTGATGGTCATCGTGCCGAATGACAGCCATCTCGAAATTGAGGCCATGGTCTCGAATCGCGACATCGGATTCGTGCAACTGGGGCAGGCTACGGAAATAAAGATCGACACCTTCAATTTCACCCACTACGGCTTGCTGCACGGTGATGTGCTCGATGTCTCGCATGATGCAATCGTCCGCGAGAAGCGGACTGATAAGTCGGGTAAGAAATCGTCCGGAGCGCTGTCAGATTCGAGCGAGCCGCAAGGCCAGGAATTGGTCTATGCGGCTCGCGTTTCGCTCGACCGCACTTGGATGCAGGTTGAAAATAAGCGTGTAAATCTTGCGCCTGGAATGGCAGTAACTGTGGAAATCAAGACCGGCTCGCGTCGAGTAATCGAATACGTTTTATCACCTCTTCTTCGCTACAAGCAAGAAAGTTTGCATGAACGATAAAGTCGCGCCGTGAAATTTCATACGAAAAATGTACAGATAAACTTATGTTGGAAAATTGCGTATAAAACCGAGCCGCTATGATCGGCTATTTAGATAGAATGGTTCGGTTATTTAAGTTGCGTATTGATGCGTCATCAGTAGATTGCATGGTCTCTTCAAAATCTCATCATAAAGATGAGATACGATTGATCTAATATAGCATCACCTGCCAATCCTAAATCATTTCAACAGACCGGGGAAGTACTATGGCGAAAGAAGTTGTTACGCCAGCTGATGTGGTTACGACGCGCTCCTCCTTTATGGGCAAAGTGAACGATGAGGCCGTCGAGCTAGCAAAGCGGAGCAGACATCGTCATGCGCTGGGTATAGGCTTCGATTTTACAACTAACGCTTGGTCCGGTGACGCAGGCATCGCGTTGTCGGGCAATATCGACGCTGCGCTGGCGCCGGCTGAAGCCGATTCGCCGCAATTGTCGGTCGCGCAGGTTTCGAACGGTACGGCAGGCGTCTCCAAGGAAGGCGGCGAGTTTCTGGTCAACACGACGACGCCGGGCGGACAGTTTCTGTCTTCGATCGCGACGTTCGCCGATGGCGGTTATGTGATCGCCTGGGCCGATACGAGCTACTCCGATGACGACTTTTCCAACGCGCAGGTTCGCGCCCAGATTTTCAATGCCGACGGTACCAAGCGCGGCGGCGACTTCCGGGTCAATACGACGACCGATTTCGAGCAGACCAGACCCCAGGTGAGCGTGCTCGCCTATGGCGATTTCGTCGTGGTCTGGGAAGACCAGAGCGGCGAGGGCGGCGATGCCAGCGGCTCGTCAATCAAGGGCCAGATGTATCATGCCGACGGCGCCAAGCTCGGCGGCGAGTTCCTGGTCAATACGACGACGCAAGGTTCGCAGGTTGACGCCTCGATTACGGCGCTGGCGAATGGCAGCTTTGTCGTGACCTGGGAAGACGGCAGCGGCCTCGGCGGCGATAGCAGCGGTACCTCGATCAAGGCACAACTGTTCGATGCCGGCGGGCAGAAGGCCGGCGGCGAGTTCCTGGTCAACACGATTACATCGACCGATCAGGACCTGGCCTCGGTTGCCTCCCTCACGAGCGGCGGCTTTGTCGTGACCTGGCAGGACAATAGCGGGCTGAACGACGACGACACGCGTGGCGGCTCGATCAAGGCGCAGATCTTCGATGCGGGCGGCAATAAGGTTGGCGCGGAGCTGCTCGTCGACACCAAGGGCATAAACTTCGCCAATGACATCGCCCATGTTACTGGGCTGTCGAATGGCGGCTTTGTGGTGAGCTGGGAAGCCTCGCCGAATTTCGGCCCCGACACGGAAGACTCCGCGATCAAAGTGCAGATTTTCGATGCTGGCGGCAATAAGGTCGGCACCGAGATCGTGGCCAATACATCGGGGGTCGAGTATCAGCGGGCCCCCGTGGTCACGGAACTCAGCAACGGTTTTCTGGCCATTGTCTGGAAGGACGAGAGCGAGGAGAACGGCGACACCGACGGCTCCTCGATCAAGGCGCAGATCCTGGACGGGAATGGCAACCGGGTCGGCGGTGAATTCCTGGTCAACACGTCAACGGCGAACAATCAGGAGTTTCCCTCGGTCGCGGCGCTTCCCGGCGGCCGTTTCATTGTCTCGTGGAGCGACCCGAGCGGCGCGGGCGGCGATGCCGATGGCTTCGGCGTCAAGGCCCAGATATTCTCCGTCGATAGTGCATCGCCTGACGGCTCGGCGAAGCTTAGTCTCGCGGCAAACCTGACCGACACGGACGGCTCGGAGACGCTTGCTGTCTCGGTGGCGGGCATCCCTGTCGGCGCGACTTTGTCGGATGGCACGAACAGCTTCACCGCGACGGCTGGTCACACCAGCGTCGATATCAGCACCTGGTCGTTCAGCAGCCTGACTGTCGTGCCGCCGCGGGGTTTCAGCGGCGACTTACAGCTCACCGTCAGCGCGACCGCGACCGATCACGCCACGCTTACGACCGGCGCCGTCACCGACAGCAAGACCGTCTCGCAGACAATCGACATCGTCGTCGCGCCGGGAACAGGAGGAACAATCACCGACGAGACCCTGTCGGGTGGATCGGTGGCTGAAAATTCGGCGAATGGCACGGTTGTCGGCACAGTGACAGGCATCGACTCTAACGCCAACGCGGTATTGACCTATACGTTGAGCGACAATGCCGGCGGCCGCTTTGCGATCGACGCCGCGACCGGCGTGCTCACTGTTGCCGATGGCGCGCAATTAAACTTCGAGGGTGCGCAAGCCCACAGTATCACGGTGCTGGTCACGGACCAGAGTGAGCTTTCGTTTGATAAGACCTTCACAATCAACGTCACCGACGTGAACGAAGCGCCGACGGACGAAGTCCTTACCGGTCGTACGGTGGCTGAAAATGTGGCGAATGGCACGGTTGTCGGAACGGTTACGGGCGTTGATCCTGACGCCAATGCCGTATTGACCTATACATTGAGCGACAATGCCGGCGGCCGCTTTGCGATCGACGCCACAACCGGCGTGCTCACTGTTGCCGATACCGCGCAACTCGACTTCGAAACTGCGCCATCGCATGACATCACCGTGCGGGCTACCGACCAAGGCGGGCTGTCGTTCGATAAAGCCTTTACCATCAATGTCACCGACCAGGACGACGCACCGACGGACGAAGTGCTTACTGGTGGTACGGTGGCTGAAAATTCGGCGAATGGAACGGTTGTCGGCACGGTCACAGGCGTTGACCCTGACGCCAACGCCGTATTGACCTATTCGCTCACCAATAACGCCGGAGGCCGCTTTGCGATTGACGCCGATACCGGCGTGATCACAGTCGCCGATGCCACGCAACTCGACTTCGAAACTGCGCCGTCGCATGACATCACCGTGCAGGTCACGGACCAAGGCGGCCTTTCGCTGGAAAAAATCTTTACTGTCAGTCTCACCGACGTGAATGAGGCCCCAACCGACGAGATTCTGACCGGCGACACGGTTGTCGAGAATTCGGCGAACGGCACGGTCGTCGGCACGGTCAAGGGCGTCGATCCGGATGCCAACTCGGTATTGACCTACGCGCTCCTCGACGATGCGGGAGGACGCTTTACGATCGACGTCAATACCGGTGTGATTACCGTCGCCGATGGCACGCAACTCAACTTCGAGGCGGCCCAATCGCACGACATTTCTGTCCGGGCGACTGACCAGGGCGGCCTATCGTTCGACAAGGCGTTTACCGTCCACGTTGCCGATGTGAACGAGGGTCCGCAGAGCGAAACACTGGACAACAACTCGATTTCGGAGAACGCGGCGAACGGTACGCTCGTTGGAACGATTACCGGTGTCGATCCCGAGCCCGGTGCGGTGCTGACCTACTCGCTGAGCAATCTCGATCATGACGGCAACCCAATCAACAACGGTCCGTTTGTAATTGACGCAAACACCGGCGCCATCACTGTTGCGGACGGGACGCAGCTCAACTTCGAAACGGCTAGCTCGCACGACATCATCGTGCAGGTGGCCGATCAGGATAACCTCTCGTTCCAAAAGCAATTCACCGTCCAACTCAGAGACGTGAATGAGGCGCCGACCGGCGCGACGTTGTCCAACGACACGATCGCGGAGGATTTTCCGAATGGTACGGCGGTTGGCACGGTCCATGGCATCGATCCCGACGCGAACGGAGTTTTGACCTATGCGCTGGTCGATAATCTCGGCAATCCGGTCAGCGGCGGCCCATTTGCGATTGATGCGCAAAGCGGTGTCATAACGGTTGCAGATGGGACCGGGCTTAACTTCGAGACAAATCCGACCGAGACCATCAATGTGAAGGTCGTGGATCAGGGCGGCCTGTCGTTCCAGAAGCAATTCACAATTCAGGTCGGGAACGTGAACGAGCCGCCCGTGGTGGCTGACAGTCACGCGTCAACAAGCGAGGACGCGACTGTGACGGTTCAGGGATCGACGTTGCTTGCGCTCGCTTCCGATCCCGATGGCGGGCCGGTGACGTTGACCGCGGTTGGCAATGCAACGCACGGCGGGGTGTCGTTGGTCAACGGCAACGCGATTTTCACGCCGACGGCAAACTTCAGCGGCGTTGCGGGCTTCGATTACACGGTCAGTGATGCGCAGGGTAACAGCACGACTGCGCATGCGACGGTCGATGTCACGCCGGTGGCCGATACGCCGGCACTGCTCGCGGGTCAGATCGTGGCCGGGCACGTCGGCAGCCAATTCCGGTTCAATACGACGACCGGCGTGGGCGGCCAGTTCCGGCCAAGGATCGCACAGCTCGCGGACGGCCGCTTCGTTGCGACGTGGAACGACACCAGCCGAACGGGTGGCGATCCTAATGACGCCATCAAAGGGCAGATTTTCGGCGCCAACGGCGACAAGCTCGGCGGTGAATTCCTGGTCAACACCACCACGGCCTCCAACCAGGACAATTCCGAAGTCACCGCACTCACGAATGGCGGCTTTGTAGTGACGTGGGAGGGCACCAATGGCGATAGCAATGGTCTCGGCGTGAAAGCGCAGGTCTACGACCAGGATGGCGTCAAGGTCGGCGGTGAAATTCTCGTCAACACACAGATGGTAGGCGACCAGGACAACCGCGCCATTACCGCGCTGGCGGGTGGCGGGTTCGTGGTGACGTGGGACGATCCCAATGGCGACGGTAACGGCAGCGCGGTCAAAGGCCAGCGTTTCGATGCCGATGGCAACAAACTTGGCAATGAATTCCTCGTCAACACGACCACCGTTGGCCCACAGCAATTTTCGTCGGTTACCGGGCTAACGACGGGACCGGCTGCCGGCGGATTTGTGGTGACGTGGGCGGATACCAGCGGCACGGGTAGTGATCCGGACGGCATCAGAGCTCAGATTTTCGACGTCGATGGCAACAAGTTCAACGGCGAATTCTTCGTCAATACGCAAACGTCCAGCCTGCAGACGGCTCCATTCGTGACGACGTTGGCGAGCGGCAACTTCATCGTGACCTGGAGGGATTTCAGCGGCCTTGGCGGCGATACCAATTCCGATGGAATCAAGGCGCAGATCTTCAACCCCTCCGGCGCCAAGGTCGGCAGCGAGTTCCTGGTCAACACCTCGATACTGGGCGCGCAATCCCAGCCTTCAATTACGGCGCTTGCCAATGGCGACTTCGTCGCGGTGTGGGCCGATCCCAGCGGGGTGGGCGGCGATGCCAGCGGAACGGCCGTCAAGGCTCAGGTCTTCAGCGCCAACGGCGACAAGCTCGGCGGTGAATTCCTGGTCAACACGATCACCAACAGGGATCAGAAAGATCCAACGATCGAGGCTTTGGGACAAAAGGGATTCGTGGTGGCGTGGACCGATACCAATTCCACCGACGGCGTCCAAGGTCAGATTTTCACCCTGCTCAGCACCGACCAGGATACGGCGCTGCCGCTGAATATCGCCGCGTCGGTGACGGACACTGACGGTTCCGAGACCGTGGGTGTTGCGGTTTCCAGCATTCCCGTGGGCGCCACGTTGTCCGACGGCGTCAATACATTTGTCGCGACGGCCGATAACACCAGCGTGGACGTCGGCAGTTGGAATTTTAGCAGCATCACGGTTACCCCGCCGCTGAATTTCAACGGCAACTTCCAACTCACCGTGACGGCCACCGCGACCGACACGACCACTTTGTCGGATGGTTCGCAGCCGACGAGCATCAACTCGGCATCGCAAACCTTCAACGTCGTCGTGAACCCGGTGAACGACCCGCCTGTCGCGCCCTCGGCGCTTACCGGTGGTTTGGGCAATGATGTGCTCAATGGCACCGCCGCCAACGAGGTGCTGACCGGCGGCGGTGGTAACGACACTTACGTGTCTGGCCGCGGTGGCGGTCAGGATCGGATTGTCAACGGAACGGCCGACAATACCGGTCCGAGTGGCGAACTCGATTTCGGTGCAAACATCAACTCCGATCAGCTCTGGTTCCAGCAAGACGGCGGCGACCTGCAAATCTCGATCCTGGGCGGCCAAGATCGGGTCACGGTGGCCGGTTGGTACGACTCGAGTGCGGCGCAACTGCAAGAGATCAAGACGACCGATGGGTTAGCGGTCAATTCCGGACTGCCACAATTGATACAAGCGATGGCGACCTATTCAGCCACCAATCCCGGTTTCGATCCGGCAACAAGTACGCAGGCGCCGGGCGACTCAACTCTTCAGAACGCGATCGCGGCGGCGTGGCACCATTGAGAGGGTGCCACATCTCAAAGCCGGATGTGTCGGATTGCGTTCTGAATTTGGCTCTTTGTGGTCAGGGACGAGGTGGCGGAAATGGGCCTTATGCCTGTTTCTGCCGGCGGCGCTATTTGGTGGGTGGGCGAATCGCCCACTTATATCCATCGTTTCTGATTGATAATTGACGTTGAGATTGATGGCGACCTTGGCGGAGTCCCGCGCCAGCAGACGCGGTAGGCCGCCGATATAGTGAGTACGCCAGAGCTTTCGGCCACGGTGAAGCGTTAACGATGTGGCGGTCCCGATCAGAGGTGAGCCCATGTGCGTGTGGCGGGGAAGCAATTCGATGTTCATTCATATACCGGCGCATGTCATTCTACTTTTGCGTAGATCGCCTGCACCGCCCGCTGAACGGCATCCGTCGGGCCTAGCGTCATCGCGAACGTCTTCGTGATTTCCATGCGAGGAGAATGAACAGGCCTGCCCCGCAGGGACACAAGGCAGTTACCCCAATTGAAATTGGGTGCCGGAAAACAATTTATCCGGCAAGTCGATAGACGCACCGCGAGCGCGGCGGTCCGGTTTCTGGTAGCCCGAAGAAAAATTGAGAGGGACATAAGCCTAGGGTATTCAGCCCGATCGGCGTGAACTGGAGCGCGTTGCGGGTCATATATTCGACTATGATTGGGTTTAATTGGCCACTGCTATTCCGACGGTCACAACGGCACCGCGACAAACGTGGGCGCGCTCCTCTAGCGTTACTTGCCATTCCACAGGAGAGAAAGCCGGTTCGCGCCGCGGGTTTCGAGATTGATCGGTGCGCGCAGCTTGACGACCGGGCGAGTGTCGTGTCCGATCTTCCAGAATTGGAAGATCTGCCTGACCTTGGCGAAGTTTGCACAAGCGCTGTTCCCGGACCGGGTCCGCCAGCGTGGCGGATTGATTGAAGCGAGATCGAATGCGAGTGCGCCTGAACTCCGGGTCTTGTCGACCAGGCAGACCCTAATTCGATTGGGGGGAAGCCGATTGTCCTTCGCAAAAACGAGCACTAGGTGCTCGCCGTCGGCCAAGGATATGGGGCTCGTCCCCTGGGCAGAGCAGCCACAGCATGCTGCGACGGCGACGGCGAAAAGCATCGGCAGCCACGAAAAATTGTGCCAGGTATTGCGCGTCACTCCCATGCGACGGTTTGTAGGAGTTCGCGCGGCGGCGTCATATGGGGGTAATCCCCCAATGGGTGTTGTCGCTAGAGTTCGGGCGCCGCGTCGATCAGGCCATGTTGAAGCGCGTAAGAAATCAGTTGGGCAAGCGAATGTACGTCCAGCTTCTGCATAAGGCTGGTGCGGTGGCGATCCACGGTCTTGTCACTGATCCCGAGCCAGTCCGCGATTTCTTTGTTGCCGCGGCCGCTGACGACCAGGTTCAGGATCTGCCGCTCGCGATCTGTGAGGCTGGACTGTTTAATTTGCTCAGAGAGGATCTGCGTGAAGAATGGTGCAATGAAGCGTTCGCCCTCGAGGATGCGCGGCAGGTGCTGGTACATCTCCTCGTTCGAAGTTGATTTGGAAAACAGTCCATCGACTCCGATATCGATCAGGTCACTGACCTTCCCGACAGCTGAAATGCCTGTAAATACGACATATTTGGTGTCAGGCGACCACCGCCGCGCTTCGACAAGCACTTCCACGCCGCCCGCGAGCGGCATCGAAACGTCCAACAGCATCAGGTCCGGACGGTGACGCTTGACCGCGCTGATCGCCTGCAGCCCGTCGCTCGCCTCGGCAACGACCTCGATCTGGAGTCCGGACATCAGCTCTGAGGATTCAAGCGCGGACTTGAGGCCCGATCGGACGATCGCATGATCGTCGGCAATAATCGCTCGAAATCTTGCCTCATCCTGCATAAGCTTCCAAGTCGTTGCTGCCTGCCACGGGGGCCAATTCTTGCATCATAGGCGGAGATATTCTGCAGGCAAGCTTGCCTTGGCGCTGATGCTCTTGCTGGTCGCTGTGCCGGCTTTTGGTGCCGGCGGTAGGCTAGTCGATCTTCAGGGCGGACAGGACCGCCTGCATGTCGATGGGCGAATGGCCTTCGCGGCCGATCACGGTCAGACGTTGGCCGAACCTGGCCGCAGCCTACCACGCAGGGCGTCTGACGGATGACTATGCAGTCGCCGACAAGCAGGCATTGCCCTACCAGGCGATCTGGGGAGTTGTCGAACTCAAAGACAGTTCCTTCTCGGACGGCCGTCCGGCGGACAGTTGGATCGGCCTCTTCGGTACCTACGGCATGTTGAAGGTGGATGCGTACCTGCTTCGGTCCAACGGGCTGACCGACTTCCTGCTGTCCTACGACTACGGGCGTCCGTTTGACCCGTCGCAGTTTGCCATCACCCAGGTGAAGACGCGGGCGATCACGCTCGCTCCCGGGGAGCAGGTGACGCTCCTTATCAAGGTCACGCACGGTCCGGTGCGCCAGGCGACGCTCGATCTGTTGACAGAGGACTCATTGACCCAGCACAATTTCGCGAAGGGGCTTGGGCTGTCGGCCTATTATGCTTTCGGAGCGTCTGCCCTGTTTTTCTTCATGTTGTTTCAGCTTTCGTTGAAGAATTGGTCCGGCGCGCTCTATGGCCTGCTGTTCATCTTCGGCCTCGCCTTCCTCGCCTATATGGACCTACTGTTGTTCAGGTTTCTCTATCCGCAGGAGCCGGCGTGGCACATTCCGGTGGGGCTCATGCTTATCAACGTCATGAGCCTGACCGGCCTTTACATCGCGCGGCGGGAGATCGCCGCCGCGGATTGGACGGGATGGCTCAGCTGGCTCGGGCGGACGGTCTGGCTGTTGCCAATTGCGGCCATGTTGGCAGTGCCCATCCTGTCGGCGGACACGACGGTCAATATCAGCTATTTTCTGTTCTTGCTCATGCTCGGCCTACAGCTTGTCGTCTCGCACGCGTGGGCGCGGGCGGTCCGGCACATCTTCCTGGCGCGGCTGATATTTGGTTTCGTGTCCATCTCGCTGGCGCTCTTGCTTCTTTACCAACTGTTCGGGCCACACGATCACGGCTTTCCAGTATCGGTGCTGGTCAAGATCGTCTATGTGTTGACCGCGCTACTGACGCTCGGATCCATTACCCTTGAATTGGTGATTTTTCGACGCGAGCATGACGCCGCGTTACAAGATCGTGTCGAGTCGCTCGAGCGGGAGAAACAGCAGAATGAAAGGCTGCTCGAAGCCGAGCGCGCTTATTCCCGGGCGCGGGATCAGGCGGTTTTGCGTCAGCGTCAACTGGCGGTGGCCTCACATGATATCAGGCAGCCACTCACTAGCCTGCGTTTGACCTTCGACAGCATGGCGGTTGGGCTGAATACGGAAGTCAGGCGCAATTTGCGCGAAGCGCTGGACTATCTCGAATCGCTTTCGATGGACTATTTACGACAAAGTCGTCCCGGCGAGGAGATCGCAACGACGGCCCCGCAACCCGAGTCGAGCGAGCCCTATTCGCTTTCCGTTGTTCTGGGCGCGGTACGCCAGATGTTCACCGAAGAGGCGACCTCCAAGCAGATCCTCCTCAAAGTGATAAACAGCGAGTTGATGACCACGGTTCCTCCGCTCGCGATGATGCGGATTGTCAGCAATCTCACGTCCAACGCCGTCAAATACACCGATCGGGGCAAGGTTTTGGTCGGCGTGCGCCGGGCAGGGGAGCGCTGTCATCTGATGGTGATGGACACCGGCCGCGGCATGACGGAAGAGGAATGCGCGCAGTTCCGCGCGCATTGGCAAAAAGGTGCGCAGTCCGACGGCGAGGGGCTGGGCCTCGCTATTTGCCATCAGCTTGCCGAGACGAACGGTCTCAATCTCGTGGTGCGCTCGACGCCCGGCAAGGGAACGGTATTCTATCTCGACATTCCGGTGCTGAGTTAAGGCCGCGCACGGGTAACGCGCCTGGTTTGTGGATTCGTCGGATGATCAGTTCGCGCGGGCGCTGGCGGTGCGCCAGGACTGATCGGAATCGGGGCGCAAGATAGGTCAAACCCCGATTACGGCGCCGGCCAAGTCCAAATTAACATATTGAAAATATGCAAGTTTTTGACCTCCAAATTTGATTGGGGGATCCACCCTATGTCGCGGCAGGGCCCGCCTCGTCATTCTCCTCGCATCGAAATCGCGAAGCCGTTTCGCGATCTGGAGAGAGGAAAGGGCTTCTCCCATGTCCATCATCAACACGCTCAAGCGCGCTTCCAAGACCATCACCATGCTCGTCGTCGCCACCATGGTTTCCTACGGCGCCGTCACCTGCATTAAGCCGTCCGTCGCCGAAGCCGGCGCGCGCAAGAAGGTCCAGTTCGTCACCAAAACTATCAACTGGGTCGGCCGCGATCTCGAAAAGGCAGGGCGTCAGGCGCAGCGCAGCCGCGGTATCGGCCGGGTGGTCGGCGGTATCCTCAAGAACGCCGGCAGGGGAACGCGCAACGTCGGCCGGACCGTCGACCGCTCCGTGAGTTTCGCCACCCGTAACGTCAACCGGGCACTATCGCGGTCCCGCGCCGGGCGTGCCTTGCAGCAGGGCTGGCGCAATGGCCAGCGCTTCCAGAACCATCTCATCAACAATGCGTTCCGCGGTTGCCGCGGTGGGGCGTGCGATGCCGCTCGCAACGCGGTCCGGTTCGCCGCACCAATGTAAGCGCCTCGCCCAGAAAAACCTTAAGCAGTCCGGCCCGGTAACAGAATTCGTTACCGGGCCCGAACTTCGACACGAGATCGGAACGGCAGATCTGCGTTCGCAGGGCTTCGGCGACGGGGTGTTTCTTGACTTGGGCCTTTGCACCATTTCAAACAATTGTTGCCCATCGGTACGCCGCAATCAAACAGGAGCAAGCTTTACCGAAGGGGACCCCAATCGCCAGATTTTGCTGGCCTTTCCAGGCGAGGCACGTCGCTCATAGCGGCCTGGTTGAAGGCTCGAGTCGTCCCGATCCCACCATTTGCCTTTTCATTTTTCCTGCGCTGCATCTAATTCAACTGTCTTAATTGATGGCGGCCAAACGGCTTTGCTTGGCCGGGTGGGGATTTACCTTAACTACTTCATTCAGCCTGCGTTCAGGTTGGACCGTTCATTTTCTCCAAAACAACAAGCGCACTAACCACGTAAAATGCCGCAAAACTGGGGGGCTACTTCAATATCCGCTGAAGCGATAGCGGCGGGCCGTGTGGTGTGGCCGCGCGGCTGCAGCCGAGAGTTGTGGCGGTTGACGCGTCGGGTTGGGTCTTGTCCGCCGAACAGGCCGACACGTTGGAAGTAGAGTAGTGTCTTGCTCACAAAGCTCGAAGAAACCGAGACTATCGACTCCGCGGCGGCTGACCGGCCATCGGCCTTGTCCGGCGACGGTGATAACGATATCCGGTGGCAGGCTGGGGAACGGCTCAATCACTTGATTGCGGAGCGCTGCTCGCAGATGGGCACCGCCCACGCGGTCGTTACTGAAAACGCCATTCTCACCTTCCAGGAGCTAGACAGCCGGGCCAATCAACTCGCGCGTTATCTGCGCGGCCAAGGCATCGGCTCTGGCGACCGTATCGGTCTTCTGTTTGACAAGAGCGCCGACACCTATGTCGCGCTGCTGGCGGTGATGAAGGTCAATGCGGCCTATGTGCCGCTCGACGGTGGCTTCCCGACTGAGCGGGTGCGCTTTATTGCCGCCGATGCTGGCCTGAAGGCCATCGTGTCGATGTCGTCGTTCCGCGACAAGTTGGCAGCGCTCCGTCTGCCGCACCTGCTGATCGATCTTGCCAAACCCGCGATTGATATCGAGTCCTGCGCACCGCTCGCCGATGACGAGGTAGCGCCGGCCGCCGATCAGATCTGCTATATCATCTATACCTCGGGCACGACCGGTAATCCGAAGGGCGTCGTTATCGAGCACCCGAGCATCTGCAATTTCGTTCGAGTCGCTTCTGAAATTTACGGCTTCGCGCCGGGCGATCGCGTCTACCAAGGCATGACCATCGCCTTCGACTTTTCGGTCGAGGAGATCTGGGTGCCGCTGATGGCCGGCGCGACGCTCGTTCCCGCGCGACCTGGCGCGAGCCTGATCGGCGAGGAACTGAGCAGTTTCCTGCGCGAACACCAGATCACCGGCATGGCCTGCTGCCCGACCTTGCTGGCGACGATCGAAGAGGAATTGCCTGAGCTGCGCATTCTCCTGGTCGGCGGCGAGGCCTGTCCGCAGAATCTGGTGCGGCGTTGGCATCGTGCCGGCCGCACCATCCTCAACACTTATGGCCCAACCGAAGCCACAGTCACTGCCACGCTTACCGAATTGACGCCGACGAAGCTGGTCACCATCGGTCGACCCATGCCGACCTATTCGATCGTCATTCTTGACCCGCAAGAAGGCAAAGCGCTGGCGCCCGGCGAACTCGGCGAAATTGGCATCGCCGGCATTGGCGTTGCTGCCGGTTACATGAACCGCGATGAGCTGACGGCGCAGAAGTTCATTCCCGATTTTATCGGTATCGAGAACAATACATCGGGGCGCATCTATCGCACCGGCGACCTTGGCCGCATCAACGTCGATGGTGAGGTCGAATACCACGGCCGCATCGACACTCAGGTCAAGATTCGCGGTTATCGCATCGAGACCGGTGAAATCGAATCCATGCTGCTGGAGTTGCCGGAGATCGCGCAGGCCGCGGTCGGGACCTACGAGCCGGAACCGGGCATGCCGGAGTTAGTCGCATACTATTCGTTCAAACAAGGCGCGCATTTGGTGCCCGGCGAGATCGCTGAGACGCTGCGCGGCCGGCTGCCGGCTTACATGGTGCCGGTCTTCCTGGAAGAGCTGCCGTTCATCCCGATGCTGATCAGCAGCAAGGCCGATCACAAGAAGCTGCCGAAGCCAAAGGGTCCGCGTTGTCAGGCTAATACCAATTTTGTTGAAGCGCAGAGCGAAAGCGAGCGCATCCTCGTCCAGGCACTCGCCGAGGTGCTGAAAGCTGAACGTATTTCGGTCGAGGACCATTTCTTCAACGACCTCGGCGCCCATTCGCTGCTGATGGCGCGGTTCTGCGCCAAGCTGCGGCAATATCCGGAGATGTCGAACGTTTCTATGCGCGACATCTACCAGAACCCGACCATCGCCAAGCTGGCAGTTCGTCTGGAAGGCGCGGCGAACGAAAACCTGGTCGCGGCCAAGCCGGAGCCGGTCCACGTCCCATCCGACTTTTCCTATTACGGATGTGGCGCGCTCCAGCTTCTATTTTATGCTGGCTATGGGTTTCTGGTGTTGCGCGTCGCAGCCTTCGGCTTGGAGTTTACGTATCGCGACATCCACACGCCGTTCGATCTCTATCTGCGCGCCGTTGTCGCTGCCGCGGCCGTCTTTGCTGGTCTGAGCGCGCTTCCGATCGCCGCCAAATGGCTGCTTATCGGCAAATGGAAGAATGAGCGAATCCCGATCTGGAGCCTGCGCTACTTCCGCTTTTGGGTGGTGAAGACGTTGATCCGCACCGCGCCGGCGGCCGTTTTTGTCGGCAGCCCGATCTACAATCTCTATCTACGCGCCCTCGGCGCCCGGATCGGGCGCGGCGCGGTCATCCATTCGCGCTTCATTCCGGTTGCGACCGACCTGTTTTCGGTCGGTGACAACACGATCCTGCGCAAGGACTCCATCCTGCTCGGCTACCGCGCGCGCGCCAACTTTATTGAGATCGGGCCGATCGATATCGGCCGCGACGCCTTCGTCGGCGAAGCGAGCGTGCTCGATATCGACACCGCGATGGGTGACGGCGCCCAGCTCGGCCACTCGTCTTCTCTGCAAAAAGGTCAACGGGTGCCGGACGGCAAGCGTTATCACGGTTCGCCCGCGGTTGAGACCCGATCCGACTATTGTCCGATTTCGGCGCTGGGTTGTTCGACGTTGCGGCGCGGAGTTTACGCGGGATTGCAGCTTGCCGGCTTGGTCGGCGTCGCCTCGCCGTTCTCGATCCTGTTGCTGAACTACTGGTACGAGATTTTCGCGCGCTTCATTGGTATCGATACAGCCCATTTCCAAGAGTTGACCTGGACTTTTGTCTGGCTGATGCTGGTGGGTTCGTTGGTCGTCCTGGTCGCCGGTCTATTGCTCGGGCTCGCTGTGGTCTTTGCGGTGCCGCGCCTCTGCAATCTGTTCCTCAAACCCGGCCGCACCTACGTGCTTTACGGCTTCCATTACTGGCTGCAGACCGTCATCTCGCGCACGAGTAATTCGCGTTTCTATAACCTGCTGTTCGGCGACAGTTCGTTCATCGTCCATTACATGCGTCTCGTCGGCTGGACGCTGAACGAGGTCGAGCAGACCGGCTCGAATTTCGGCACCAACCAGCGGCACGATAATCCATTCCTGTGCGAAATCGGCAGTCGCACCATGGTGTCCGACGGGCTGTCGATGATCAACATGCACATGTCGAGTTCGTCGTTCCAGCTGACGCCGACACGCATCGGTGAACGCAATTATCTCGGCAACGACATTCACTACCCGCCGGACGGGCGAACGGGCGCGAATTGCCTGCTCGGCACAAAAGTTATGATCCCTATCGACGGCCCGGTGCGTGCGAACGTTGGCCTCTTGGGATCGCCTTGCTTCGAAATCCCGCGCATGGTCGAGCGCGACAAGGACGTCAACGCCGCGCTCGGACCGGAAGTGCGCGCGCAGCGGATCGCGCACAAGAACGTGCACAATCTGGTGACGGCGTTGCTCTTCTTGCTGAGCCGATGGGTGTATCTGTTCGCGACGTTATTCGTCGCTCATCTCGGCGTTGAAAACTATCCGGTCTACGGCACATGGTCGCTGCTCGTGGCCGGGTCGCTGGTCTCGCTCGCCGCGATCGTCTACTTCGCGCTCATCGAGCGGGCTAGCCTCGCCTTCAAACGCCTGCTCCCCAAGATGGTATCGATCTACGATCCCGATTTCTGGACACACGAGCGGCACTGGAAGCTGTCCGATTCCCCGATCATCGAGCGCTTCGGCGGCACCCCATTCAAGAACGTCGTGTCGCGCCTGGTCGGCATCAAAATCGGCCGCAAGGTCTATGACGGCGGCTGCTCTATCACTGAGCGTACGCTCACGGAGATCGGCGACGGCGTGAACCTCAACGAGGGCAGCGTGTTGCAGGCGCATTCGCTTGAGGAGGGTGTGTTCAAGTCCGACTATGTGAAGGTCGGCAATGGTTCGACGCTCGGCCCCGGCGCCTTCGTGCACTACGGCGTCACCATCGGCGAGAACGTCCAGCTCGACGCCGATTCGTTCCTGATGAAAGGTGAGGTGCTCGACGACAATACCGTGTGGCGCGGCAATCCGGCGAAACTGGTGCGCGTCAACCGCGCACAGCAGCAGGCCGTTGGCCGTGCTGTGCACCAGACGGCGTCGGCGGACGACCTGCTTGATATGAATGTCGCCGCCAGCGTGCCGGCGGAATAGGGGCGGCTCGAGCAGCCAGAGGCAACCAAAATGTCCGCTCCGATCGAATTGTCTCTGCAGGGTGCAATTCGGCTTCTATCATCCTGGGACATCCTGGTCGACTGTCGGCGGATCCGGCCGGGCGACGAACTTGCCTTGTTGCCGGAAGAGGCGCGCTCGATCACCTCGCGTGTCCTGCATTTACGGCGCGCAAGCGGGGCCGCGCGCGAGCTCGGCCGCGAATTGCTGGCACGTCTCGGTTATGCGCCTTGCGCGATCCCGAAAGACAAGACCGGCGCGCCACTGTGGCCGGCTGGCATCGTCGGCTCCTTCGCCCATGATGGCGATCTCGCGGTGGCGGCGATTGCGCCCCGCCGCGCCGTCGACGCGGTCGGCATCGACATCGAGCCGGCCGAACCACTGCCGCGTGAACTGCGGGAACTGGTGGTGACGCCACGCGAACGTCGGCGCCTGAACGAAGACCCGTTCCAGGGCCGGCTCCTGTTCGCCGCCAAGGAGGCGGTCTACAAGGCCATCGCCGCGCGCGACGGATTACAGCTCGACTATCAGGACATCGACGTCGACCTTGCCGTCCGGCAAGCGCACCTGACGGATGGACGCAGCGTCAACTTGCGCTACGCCGTCTCCACCTACGTGGTCGTGTTGGCCGTGATGTCGGAGACTGGCGCGCCGCTGGTCGTGACTACCGACCAGCGAAATTCGGCACCCGCCGTTCCGCCATTGCCTTGACACCTTCCTTGAAGTCGTCGGTGGCGCGCAGCCGCGTCTGCTCTTTCAGCTCATGTTCAGTGGCGCGCCGCACACGGTCGGCAATATCGCCACGCATGGTGGTGCGGGTGGAGATGAGGCCGAGCGGCGAATTCTCCGCGATTTCGGCGGCGAGTTTGAGCGCTGCCTCGCGCACCTGATCTTGCGGCGCCAGGACGTCGGCCAGTCCCATCGCAAAAGCTTCGTCCCCGGGCACACGGCGGCTGGTGTAGAACATCAGCGCTGCCTTGGTCGGCCCGATCACCGCCGGCAGCGTCACAGTCAGCCCGAAGCCAGGATGGAATCCGAGCCGCGTGAAGTTTGCGCAGAAGCGCGCCTCTGGACAGGTGACGCGGAGGTCCGCCACCATCGCAAGCCCAAGCCCGCCGCCGACGGCTGCGCCATGCACGGCGGCGATAATCGGCTTCTTGGTGCGGAACAGCCGGTTGCCCTCGAGGTAGAGATGCTGCACCGCCTGCTGGCGGCTCAGTTCGTTCGGCCGCTGGCCGTCCTTGTCGAGCGTCGAGCCATCGCCGAAATTCGCGCCGGCACAAAACGCCTTGCCTTGCGAGCCCAGCACTATGGCGCGGATATCGGCGTTATCATCGAAGGCTTCGAAAGCCGCGGCGATATCCTGGATCAGCGCGATGTCGAAAAAATTGTTGGGCGGCCGCCTGATCTCGACCAGCGCCACGTGTCCGTTTTTTTCGATGGCGATATCGCTCATGGCGGAAATCCCTTTACTACTCGGCTGCGGTGCGGCCTTGGCCCTCGAGTGGGCACTTGACGATCAGGGCGTCGACCACGGAGACGCCTTCGCCCTTGCCGTGCACGATGACCGGGTTGAGATCGATCTCGGCGATGGCGTCGGCATGGTCGGCCGCAAACCGCGACAGCCGAACCATCAAATCGGCTAGCGCCTCGACGTCGGCTTCTGGAAGCCCACGAAAAGCGCGTAGCAGGCTGGCGCCTTTCAGTCGCGCGAGCAGGGCCAGCGCCGTCATCGCGATCGAGCGGCACTGTCGCCAGCGCCACGTCACCGACGGCTTCGACCAGTACGCCGCCGAGGCCGACCATGAATAGCGGGCCCCAGCGTGGATCGCGATTGATGCCGAGAATGACCTCGCGCCCAGACGGCGCCATCGGCTGCACCAACACGCCGTCGATCGTTGCCGCGGGCGCGAAGGCTCTTGCCGAGGCGAGCAGACGTTCGTATGCGGCGGTCGCGTCGCTGGCATCGACATTCAGCGCGACAGCACCGGCTTCGGTCTTGTGAGTGATGCCGGCTGACTGGACTTTCAACGCCACCGCGCGGCCGGCGGCTTTGGCCGCGGCTTCCGCATCCGCAGCGGATTGCGCCAGCGTGCCGCCGCTGTCGCCGCCGATGCCGTACGCGGCGAGCAGCGGCCGCGCTTGCCATTCGCACAGCACGGCGCCGGCCTGCGCCAAGAGGCCGCGCGCTTTCTCGCGCGCCGCCGCTGCCACGGGCGCAACTGCAGCCGTCCGCAGATTGAGCTCGCGTAAGTTTTGATAGTCGGCGAGCGCGCGCAACGCCCGCGCGCAGCCGGGCGCGCCCGTAAACAGCGGATAGCCGGCCTCGTTGATGATCTCGATACTGCGCTCGGCCGGGAGCGTGTAGGTCCACAGCAGTACCGGCTTTTTCGATGACTGTCTAAGCGCCTTTAGCTTCGGCAGATCGTTTTCAAGAAAGGCAGAGCGCCGCGCGGTAACCACGACGATGACGCCGTCAATCAGCGGCGATTGCGCTGCCAGCCGGGCGAACTCAGCATAGCCGAGCTTCTGTACGCCTTGCGCAGTGGAATCGATCGGGTTCTGCGACGTGCCGTAGGAGGGTATATACGCATCGATTTCTTTCCGCGTCGCGTCGTCAAGCACCGGTACATCGAGGCCGGCGGCGGCGCAGGCATCCGCCATCCACACGCCGGCGCCACCCGACGAGGTGCAGACGGCGACGCGCTTGCCCGCCGGCAGCCGGTCGCCGCACGCGAGGAACGCGACTGCCATGTCGAGCATTTCGTCGAAATCGCGGCCTTCGATTAGGCCGTAGCGCTCGAAGACGGCGCGGTAGGCGCCTTGCGCGCCGGCAAGCGCGGCAGTGTGGGATGCGACCGCGCGGCTGCCGGCTTCCGACTGGCCGATCTTGCCGATGATCAGCGGCTTGCCGGCCTGTAGCGCCTTTTCCGCGGCGCGCTTGAATTTCTCCGGCGACTTTATGTCTTCAACCAGCAGCAGGAAGACGTCGGTGCCGCCTTCGTCCAGCAGATAATCGAGGATGTCGGCGATTTCGAGCGCGGCCTCGTTGCCGGTGGTGACAATGTGACGGAAGGAGAGGTCACGTGAGCGCGCGCGATCGAAGAAGGCAAAGCCAAGCCCGCCGCTTTGCGAGATCACCGAAACCTGGCCCGTGCCGAGCGGGCGCGTCGGCCTGATAGCGCCGGCATTCTTGTCCATGGCCGGGCTGAAGGTCGGGCAGAAGGCGGCGGCGATATTGGCAAAGCCTTCGGTGTTGGGGCCGGTCACCGCCATGTCGTAGCGTTTGGCGGTGGCGGCGATTTCCTTCTGCATGCGGGCGCCAGCCTCGCCCGGCTCTTCGGCAAAGCCGGAGGAGAGAATGACAGCGGCCTTGATGCCTTTGCTGCCGCAGCGCTCCAGCTCCGCCGGCACGAATTGGGCCGGAATGATCAGAATCGCGAGATCGACCGGTTCCGGCAGGTCGTCGACCGTTTTGTACGCCTTCAACCCCTGCACCTCGGCGGCACTCCGGCTGACAGGATAGATCGTTCCCTCGTACGGATGGCTGAGGATGATTTCTAATATACGCCCGCGCAGACTGTGCAGATCGGACGATGCGCCGACGACAGCCACCGTTTTCGGCCACAGCAGTTTCGAAATGTCCGGCACAGTGCAGCTTTCCTTAACGCAGGCCCAGCCCGCGCGCGATGATGCCGCGCAGGATTTCGGTGGTGCCGCCCTGGACGGTGAGTTTGGGCGCGACGGTGGTGGCGAAAGCGATCTGGTCTTCCAGCGTCGCGCGGTTGCCGATCTCCAGTTCGAGAAAGGCGGTAAGCTCGCGCACCCGGTGCGGCAGCTTCTGTTCCCAGATGGTGCCGAGGTCTTTGACGATCGAGCCCTCCACCACCGGTTCCTTGCCGGCCTGCAGCATACCGGCGACCGAGACCGACATGCGGCGCAAAGTGTGCAATTGCGCGACCAGGCGGCCGAGCCCTTCCGTGCTGCGGATGTCGGGCTCTTCGCCGAGTGCGCGGATCAACTCTATCATCACGTAGAAGGTTTCGAGAAAGCGTTCCGGTCCGCTGCGCTCATAGGCGAGTTCGCTCGTCGCCTGCTTCCAAGCACCGTCGATTTCGCCCATCAGGTGGTCGTCGGGCACGAGAACATCGTCGAACACCACTTCGTTGAAGTCGTGTTGCCCGGTCATCTGGATGATCGGATTGACTGTGATGCCTGGCGTTTTCATGTCGACCAGGAACTGGGTCAGCCCGTGGCGTCGGTTTTCCTTGGTCGACGGCGAGGTGCGGAACAGGCCGAGCATGTAGTCGGCGATGTGGGCGTTGCTGGTCCATATCTTCGAGCCGTTGATGCGGAAACCGCCGTCGACCTTGCTCGCCTTGGTCTTGGCGGCGAACAGGTCGGAGCCGGAACCGGGCTCGCTCATGCCGATGACGAAGCACAGTTCGCCGCGGCAGATGCGTGGCAAAATCTCGGTCTTGATGTGCTCGGGCGCGTATTTGAGCAACACCGGCCCGCTCTGCCGGTCGGCGACGAAATGCGAGCGCACCGGGGCGTTGGCGACGCGGAATTCCTCCGTCACCACGTAGCGCTCGAGAAAGCTGCGCTCTTGGCCGCCGTATTGCTTCGGCCAGGTCATGCCGATCCAGCCCTTGGCACCGATGCGCCGGCTGAAGGCAGGATCGTGGGTGTCGCCATGGCCCGGTCGGTAGGGATCGAAGGTGCCAGCGGCGACTTCTTCCGCCAGGAACGTGCGCACTTCGGCACGCAGGACCTCGCACTCGGGCGGCAGACGGATGGGATCGAAGTGCAGGTTGGCCGTCATCGCGATGCCACCAGTGGCCAGAAGTCATCGGCGCCGAGCCGCGCGACATGGCGGCCGAGTTCCGCCGCCCAATAGCTTTCGTTGCCGAAGTCGTCGCGCCACGACAGCATACGCAGCGTGAAGCGGTGCAGCACGTGTTCTTGCGTGAAGCCGATGGCGCCGAATACCTGATGAGCGATGGCGGCTCCCTCGGCTGCGGCTTCGGCGCAACGGATTTTGGCTGACGTTGCTTCCAGGAACACGGCGTCGTCGAAGGTGTCGGAATTCGCCAAAGTATCGGCGGCCGAGCCCGAAACCGCGAGCGCGGCAGCGGTTTCACCGGCAAGTCGCGCCAGGTTCTGCTGTACCGCCTGGAATTTGCCGATCTTGCGCTCAAAGGCGACGCGCTCATTGGCATAGTCGGTAGAATGCTTGAGAATCGTTTCGAGCGCGCCGGCGGTTTCAACGCTGCGCACGGTTGCGCCCATCAGCATCAGCATCAGCGTTGCGCGGTCGAAGCCTTGCGGCATCGGCGCATGGCTGCGCGGCGTGACGCCGTCGAAGCTGACGGCGTTGAGCGGCTCACCGGCGAGGCTGGCGCCGTCATTCATCCCGCAGTGCCCGGTTTCGACCAGAGCGACCACGGCGCCGCCTTTGCTCTCGGCCAGCACCGCAATGTGGCTGGTATCGCGGGCGAAAGGCACGCCGATGGCACGTCCTTTTAACGTGCCGTCGGCGTTGAATTGGACGCGGTCGAGCGGCCGCGCCGGAGCGACGGTCATGGCGCCGGGCGGCGCTACGATCCCCGCACGCGTCAACAGCCATCCCGCCGTCAATGTCTCGGCGAGCGGCACGGCAAGCGCGAAACGCCCGGCGGCGCCGATCACCTCGAAACCTTCCGCAAGGCTCGCGCCGGACCCTCCTAGATTTTCGGGAACCCAGGCGAGCGGCAGGCCGGCCTCAGTGAGCGCATGCCACAGCGGCTCTTTCCAGGCGCAATTCTTGGCCTCGATTGACGGTCTGGGGATCGGCGAGGTCCGCAAAAATCCGCGCCGCCGTTTCGGCGACGATATGGTCACTCTCGCCTGTCACAATCGCTACTCTGCCCCGTGCGCGCGACCGCAAGGGCGCAGCACCCCGGCCCGCGGTCATTCGATTTTCAGCTATGGTGAAGCCAGGCGCGGCACTTGGCAAGCGCGCGCAATATGCTGCATTGCGACCTAAAAGTCTGGTTGATTGGGAAAATCAATCCGGCTAGCGTTGTCACCATAAGAAATAAAGAGAACAGCAGCGGCGCATGACGCGGCCTGCGTTTCGTGCGCCTTTGGGAGGGATACGATGACAGTGAAAGTGACTGCCTTGGTTGCGGCCGCTTTGGCCGCGGCCGCGTTCACTAGTGCGCAAGCCGCGGGGCCCAAGCACGGTGGCATCCTGAAAATCTACCACCGCGAAACGCCGCCGAGCCTTTCCATTCACGAGGAGGCGACCTTCTCGGTCAACATTCCGGCGATGGCGATGTTCAACAACCTGATCATCTACGATCAGCACATCGCGCAGAACAGCATGGACACAATCCGGCCCGAACTGGCGACGAGCTGGGCCTGGGACAAGGCCAAGACCGCGCTGACTTTCAAATTGCGCCAGGGCGTGAAGTGGCACGACGGCAAGCCGTTCACTGCCAAGGATGTAAAATGCACCTTCGACCTGATTTTGGGAAAATCGAAGGACAAGTTCCGAAAAGATCCGCGCAAGGGCTGGTATGAGAACGTCGTCGACGTCAGCGTCGATAACGATTTCCAGGCGACCTTCCATCTCAAGCGACCGCAGCCGTCGCTGGTGGCCATGCTCGCATCCGGCTATTCGCCGATCTATTCCTGCCACGTCCCGGCGGCGCAGATGCGCACGCATCCGATTGGTACCGGGCCGTTCAAGTTCGTCGAGGAGAAGCAGAACCAGTGGATCAAGCTCGCGCGCAATAAGGACTACTGGAAGAAGGGGTTGCCGTATCTCGACGGCATCGAGTTCGACATCATCAAGAACCGGGCCACCGCCGTGCTCGCCTTCGTCGCCGGCAAGGAAGACATGACCTTCCCGACGCAGTTGACGTCGAAGCTGATCGAGGACGTCAAAAAGCAGGACCCGACCGCGGTCTGCAAGCTCGAGCCAATCAACGTCAGCACCAACCTGATCGTCAACCGCGACAAGGCGCCGTTCAACAACCTCGAGCTGCGCAAGGCGATGGCGATGTCGCTTGATCGCAAGGCCTTCATCGACATCATCCTGCAGGGCCACGGCGACATGGGCGGCGCGCTGCTGCCGCCGCCGGAAGGCGTCTGGGGCATGCCGCCGGAAGTGATGAAGACGATTCCCGGCTATGGCGACGTCAAGAAGGATCGCGAGAACGCGCGCGCCATCATGAAGAAGCTCGGCTACGGACCCGACAAGCCGCTCAAGATCAAGGTGTCGACGCGCAACCTCGCCACCTATCGCGACCCGGCGGTGGTGCTCATCGACCAGCTCAAGAGCATCTACATCCAGGCCGAGCTTGAGCCGGTCGAATCCGGCGCCTGGTTCGCCAAAGTTGCGCGCGGCGACTATGCAGTCGGGCTCAATCTGACCGGCAACGGCATCGACGACCCGGATCAGGCCTTCTACGAGAACTACGGCTGCGGCTCGCAGCGCAACTACACCCACTATTGCAACAAGGACCTGCAGAAGCTGTTCGACGAGCAATCGCAGGAGACCGACGTCGCCAAGCGCAAGAAGTTGGTGTGGGAGATCGACAAGAAGCTGCAGGAGGACGTGGCGCGGCCGATCCTGTTCCATGCCCGTGAGGGCACCTGCTGGAAGCCCTACGTCAAGAACGTGACGATAATGAGCAACAGCTCTTACAACGGCTATCGTTACGAGGACGTGTGGCTCGACAAGTAGACCGACGGCCTTGATCCAAGATGCTCGCGCCGGCTCAGCCGGCGCGAGCCTTGGCGTGGCGCTCAGGGGTCGCAGGGGCGCGGTTTCGACGCGCTTTTCCCGCCGATGAGGGGAGATGAAGTGTGGGCACCTACCTGATCAGGCGCTTCTTCCTGATGCTCCTGACGCTGTTTGGAATTTCCGTCCTGGTGTTCGTGATGCTGCGGCTGGTGCCCGGCAACATTGCGGACATCCTGTTCGACTCCGCCGGCATGGTGGACGTGGCCGACAAGGCCAAGCTCGAGCACGATCTCGGCATCGACCGGCCGATCATCGTGCAATACGGCGACTGGATCGGCGGCCTGGCGCATGGCGATCTTGGCTATTCCTACGTCTCCGAAAAGCCTGCTGTGCAGGAAATCCTGCCGCGCATCCCGATCACGGCTAAGCTCGCCGGTCTGGCGCTGTTGTTCTCGGTGCTTTTCGGGGTGCCGCTCGGGGTGATCAGCGCGGTCAGGCAAAACTCAGCGCTCGATTATTTTCTGCGCGTGGTCAGCCTCAGCGGGCTGTCGCTGCCCGCCTTCTGGCTTGGGCTGTTGATCTTGATGGCGTTCGTCGCGTGGTTCGGCACCATTCCGATCTATACCGACCCGCCTGTGGGATTCTGGAATACGGTCTGGCTCTACAGCGTGCCGGCGGCGGCTGTCGGGTTCCGTTCATCGGCGCTGGTGATGCGGCTGACACGCTCCTCCATGCTGGAAGTGCTGCGCCAGGATTACGTGCGCACGGCGCGCGCTAAGGGTGCGTCCGACAACAACGTTAATTACCATCACGCCCTGCGCAACGCGCTCTTGCCGGTGGTGACGGTGATCGGCATCGAGGCCGCCTTCCTGATGGGCGGGCTGATCGTCACCGAGACCGTGTTCAACATTCCCGGCGTCGCCCGCTTCCTGGTTGAGGCGATCCGCTGGCGCGACTACCCGATCGTGCAGAACCTGGTGATGTTCATCGCCGTGGTAGCTGTGCTGGTGAACTTCCTCATCGATCTGCTTTACGCCGCGCTCGACCCGCGCATCCGCTATGCCGGCTAGGTCCATGAAAGAAAGCGTGTCCGATGGCTAGCATCGAAATTGCCCCGGTACCGGTCGATACGGCCGATAGCGGCGAAAGCCTGGTATCGAAGCTGCGCCATCTCGCCGCCAGCTATCCGCTCGGCGTCATCGGCGCTGCCATCATGGTGGTATTCGTGTTTGCCGCGCTGTTCGCCGGTTGGCTGAGCCCTTATGATCCGATCGCCACCAACGCGTTGGCGACATTGCAGCCTCCGGGGGAGGTGCATTGGCTCGGCACCGACGCCATGGGCCGCGACATCTTGAGCCGCATCATCTACGGCGCGCGCATCTCGCTCGCGGTGGGCCTTGGTTCGACCGTGGTTGGCTGCGCCTTCGGCATAGTGCTGGGGCTCGCCTCCGGCTATATCGGCGGCTGGGTCGATCTCGGCGTCCAGCGCGTGGTCGACGTGCTGCAGGCGGTGCCGCTGCTGGTACTGGCACTGGTGATGGCGGCGGCGCTCGGCCCCGCGCTCGACAACACTATATTCGCTATCGCCATCCCGCTCATTCCCTACAGCGCCCGCGTCATCCGTTCCAACACGCTGGCGCTACGCGAACAGCCATTCGTGGAAGCCGCGCGCGCGGTCGGCATGAGCGAATTCCGCATCGCCGTGCGCCACGTGTTACCCAATACGGTGGCGCCGCTGATCGTGATTGCCACCGCTCAGCTTGGCGCCGCTATTTTGACGGAAGCCTCGCTGTCGTTCCTCGGCCTCGGTGTGCCGGAGCCGCATCCGTCCTGGGGCCGCATGCTGTCGGAGTCGGCCGCCGAATACGTGCGCACCGCGCCCTGGCTGGTCATTTTCCCCGGCATCGCCATCAGCCTCGCCGTGTTCGGCACCAACTTGTTTGGCGACGCGCTGCGCGACATTCTCGATCCGCGGCTGCGCGACTAGCGCATGATCCTGAAAAGTGGGAGCCGGCTTTCGAAAAGATCATGCGTGGACAAAAAGGCTCTTTGATATGAGCATCACGACCGACCAGCGCGCGGCGGAAGCGGCGGAAGCGGCGGCGCCCGGCGAGCCGTTGCTGTGCGTCGAGAACTTGCGCACCTATTTCGAACTGCGGCACGGGACCGTCAAAGCTGTCGACGGCGTCAGCTTCACGGTCCAGCCGCGTGAGACGCTGGCGATCGTCGGCGAATCCGGCTGCGGCAAGAGCATCACCGCGCTGTCCCTTATGCGTCTCGTGCCCGATCCGCCGGGTCGCATCGTCGGCGGCTCGGTGACGCTGGAAGGCCGCGACCTCCTGGCGCTCGACGAGGAGACCATGCGTGGCGTGCGCGGTAAGGACGTCGCCATGATCTTCCAGGAGCCGATGACCTCGCTCAATCCGGTGATGACCATCGGCGCCCAAGTGGCGGAAGCCGTGTTGCTGCACGAGAAGGTTAGCCGCCGAGAGGCCTGGGACAAGGCGATCGAGATGCTGCGGATTACCCGCATCCCGGCGCCGGAGCAGCGCGCCAAGGAGTATCCGCATCAACTTTCCGGCGGCATGCGCCAACGCGCCATGATCGCCATGGCACTCGCCTGCCATCCCAAGGTGCTGATCGCGGACGAGCCCACCACCGCGCTTGACGTTACCATCCAGGCGCAGATCCTAGATCTGATCGTCGACCTGCAGCACAAGCTCGGCACCGCGGTGATCCTGATCACCCACGATCTCGGTGTCGTGGCGGAGACGGCGCAGCGGGTGATCGTGATGTATGCCGGTCGTAAAGTCGAAGAGGCAACGGTCGAGGAACTGTTCGCGCGGCCCCAGCATCCCTATACGCACGGCCTCATGGCCTCGATTCCGCGGCTGCCCTTGATGCGGGGCGACCTGGAGAACGAGCCTGAGCGACTCCAGGAAATCCCAGGCATGGTGCCGGCCCTGAGCAATTTGCCGCGGGGCTGCGTGTTCGCACCACGCTGCACCCATGCCGAGGACCGCTGCCGCGCCGACTACCCGGACTATGAGCAAAAGCGGCCCGGCCATTGGGCCGCGTGCTGGCGTTCGCGCGAACTCTTTGGGGACGGCCATGACTGACGCCTACGCCGGCAATGGCTCGGCCGATGCCGTGATCGATGTGCGCGGCCTCAAGAAGCATTTTCCCATCCACAAAGGCCTGATGCAGCGTGCGGGCGGTACCGTCTACGCCGTCGACGGCGTCAGCTTCTCGATCCGCCAAGGCGAGACGCTCGGCCTAGTCGGCGAATCAGGTTGCGGCAAGTCGACGGTCGGGCGCACGGTGCTGCGGCTGATCGATCCGACCGCCGGCACGATAATCGTCGGCGGCACCGACATCACGGGTCTCAATAAGTCGGCGCTGCGCCCCTATCGGCGGCAGATGCAGATTATCTTCCAAGACCCGTTTTCCTCGCTCGACCCGCGCATGTCGGCCGGTGACATCGTGGCAGAGCCGTTGCGCGTGCATGGCATCGTCCGGGGCGGGGAGGTGAGGGCCAAGGTTGCCGAACTGTTCGAACGGGTGGGTTTGCGCAAGGCACAGATGGATAATTACCCTCATCAGTTCTCGGGCGGCCAGCGCCAGCGCATCGGTATCGCCCGCGCCCTCGCTTTGCAGCCGAAATTGATCGTCGGCGACGAGCCGGTTTCCGCGCTCGACGTGTCGATCCAGGCGCAGGTGCTCAACCTGATGCTCGATTTGCAGCAGGAGATGGGCATCGCCTATCTGTTCATTTCCCACAATCTCGCCGTGGTCGAGCACATCAGCCATCATATTGCTGTGATGTATCTCGGCCGCATTGTCGAATATACCGACAAGCGCACGTTGTTTACGCGTGCGCTGCATCCCTATACCGAGCAGCTATTGCTGGCAGTGCCGGTGCCCGACCCGCGCGTGAAGCGCAAGAAGCGCGTGCTTGCAGGGCGACGTGCCGAGCCCGATCAACCCGCCGCCCGGCTGCCATTTCCACACCCGCTGCCCCTACGCAGTCGACCGTTGCCGGATGGAGGAGCCCGCTATTGCGCGAGGTGCGGCCGGGGCAGATGGTGGCGTGTCATTTGAGGTAGTGCGCTTTTCCGTCATGGCCGGGCTTGTCACCGCAAGTCGGGTATACCCGAGTTGCGGCATATGAGTTATTTTGTGCAACTCGGGTGGGGCCGAGTTGCACGCGCCATCTACGACTTGCTTTACTGTGCATTCTGCAAGAAAGACGTGGATGCCCGGCACGAGGCCGGGCATGACGGCTGAAAGGCTTCGCATGACCGCCAACGTTTCCAAGATCAATCCCAATCCCTTCACTACCAGGCCCGAGATCGAAGGCACCTTCGGCGTCGATCGCCACCACGCACTGGATCGCCACCGCGGTCGGCATGAGCATTCTGGAAAAGGGCGGCAACGCTTTCGACGCAGCGGTCGCCACCGCGTTCACGCTGCAGGTGGTCGAGCCGCATCTCAACGGGCCGGGCGGGGACGTGCCGGTCATTCTTTATGACGCGAAGCAGGGCAAGCCGCAGGTGATCTGTGGGCAGGGGCCGGCGCCGCAGGCCGCGACCATTGCGTATTTCCACAAGCTCGGCCTCGAAATGATCCCGGGTACCGGCCTGCTGGCGGCCTGCGTGCCCGGCATGTTCGACACCTGGACGCTGATGCTCCGCGACTACGGCACCATGCATCTCTCCGACCTGCTGGCGCCGGCAATCTCGTACGCGCGCGACGGCCATCCGTTGGTGGAGCGCGCCACCGCCACCATCGCCATGGTCGAGGGCCTGTTCCGCGAGCACTGGACGACGTCCGCGGCAGTTTATCTGCCGGACGGCAAGGTGCCGGAGCCAGGCTCGCTGTTCACCAACCGCGTGCTTGCCGATACCTATACGCGCGTGCTGCGCGAAGCGGAAAGCGCGGGCGGCGACCGTGTCGCGCAGATCGAACGCGCGCGCAAAGTTTGGTCGCAAGGATTTGTTGCGGAAGCCATCGACAAATTTTGCCGCACACAGGACGTTATGGACGTTACCGGTGAACCGCACCGTGGCGTGCTTTCCGGTGCCGACATGGCCAAGTGGCAGGCGACTGTCGAGGCGCCGCTCACCTACGACTACGGGCGTTACACGGTGTGCAAGGCCGGGGTCTGGAGTCAGGGGCCGGTGCTGCTCCAACAGCTCGCCTTGCTGAAAGGCTTCGATCTCGACGGCCTCGATCCCGCTGGGCCGGAATTCATCCACGCCCAGGTCGAATGCGCCAAGCTTGCTTTCGCCGACCGCGAGAGCTTCTACGGCGATCCGGAATTCGCCGACGTGCCGATCGAGACGTTGCTGTCCGACGCCTACAACGACGCGCGCCGCAAGCTGGTGACCGACAAGGCCTCGCTCGAATTGCGGCCCGGTTCCATCGAAGGATTTGGCGCCGTCGTGGAGATGCGCCGCGCGGCAGGCGCGCGCGCCGCCGTCGGCAGCCTCGGCGCCGGCGAGCCGACGGTCGGGCGCCTCGGCGAAGTCGCCGGCGACACCGTGCATTTCGACATCATCGACCGCGCCGGCAACATGGTGTCGTCAACGCCGTCGGGCGGCTGGCTGCAGTCCTCGCCGGTCATTCCCGAGCTCGGCTTCGGCCTCGGCACCCGCGCGCAGATGTTCTGGCTCGACGAGAAGCATCCGTCCGCGCTGGTGCCGGGCAAACGCCCGCGCACGACGCTGTCGCCGACCTTGGCGCTGCGCGACGGAGAGCCCTACATCGCCTGGGGTTCGCCCGGCGGCGACCAGCAGGACCAGTGGACGACACAGTTCTTCCTGCGCCACGTGCACGCCGGCATGAACATGCAAGAATCGATCGACGCGCCGGCCTGGCATTCCGAGCATTTCCCGATTTCGTTCTGGCCGCGCACCGCGCGCCCCGGCGTCCTGGTGGTGGAATTGCGGGTGGGGGAGGCGACCATCAAGGACCTGCGGAAGCGCGGGCATGAGGTCGAGGTCGGCCCGGCCTGGTCGGAAGGCCGCCTGACGGCCGCGTCGCGTGTCGGCCCGCGCCGCCGCGCCGCCGCCAATCCGCGCGGCATGCAAGGCTATGCCGCCGGCCGATGACGGCGCTTTCCCTCAAATTCGGAGGCTATCAGCCCGCGCGCTCGGTGCTGACTCGCGCGGCGCGCCGCGTCGGCGATGAGCTGGTGCGGCGGCTCGGCGGTGGGGTTGAATTCGATCTTCAGGAGAACGTCACGACGGCCGGTCGCAAGGCCACCGATCTCTTGACCATGACGGCGGGTGGCGAACTCGACCTCTGTTATTTCTCGTCGAGCTATCTGGTGATGCGGGTGCCGGTGCTCGGCGTGTTCGATCTGCCGTTCCAGTTCGACAGCCGCGCGCAGGCCTATGCGGTGACCGATCGCTTGGCGCTGCGCCTTGCCGAGGAAGTCGCCACCACCACCGGCTATCGCGTGCTCGGCTTCTGGGACAACGGCATCCGCCATATCTCGAATAGTCGCCATCCGATCGTCACGCCGGCCGACTGCCGCGGCCTCAGCATCCGCACCCTCGACAACGCGCTGCATCAGCGCGTGTTCGCCGCGCTCGGCTTCAAGCCGGTGACCATCGACGTCAAGGATCTCGCCGCCGCGGTGCATGAGCGCAGCATCGACGCCCAGGAAAACCCGCTCACCAATCTGATCAACTTCCAGCTCCACAAGACCCACCGCTTCGTCACTCTGACCGGCCATTTCTTCGGCGTGGCGCTGGTGCTGTGCAACAAGCAGCGCTTCGACAACTGGGCGACGGATATCCAAACGGCGCTGCGCGAGGCGGTGGCGACGGCGACCGTCGTCCAGCGCCAGGAAGCGGAGCGGGAGGACGAAATTTGCCTGAAGCAGTTGCTCGACGACGGCGTGACGGTCACGCGCGCCGATGAATTCGACCGTCCGGCCTTTATCGCCGCGGTGACCGATATCCGCGACGCCGCGATCAAGGAAGCCGGAATCGAACCGGATTGGTTATCTGTTTAAAGGCAGTGGGCGGCCTCAAACTCCGTTCATTCCCGCGTACGCAGGAATCCAGGGTCGAACTCGCCGGTTATGGAAATCTTCTCCTGGGTCCCCGCGTTCGCGGGGACGAATGGAGAGTGTAAGCCGCGCTCACCAGCTAGCCGCAACCTACTCCGCAGGCACCGCGTTTTCCGCCAGCTTGCGGTTGCGCCGGCCGCGCCGGAAGCCTTCGATGAACACGATGGCGATCCCGATCAGCAGTACGTGGCCGATATATTCCTTGGCGAAGAAGCCGAAACCGTTGTTGTCGAACAACAGCAGCGCGCGGCGCAGGTTCTCGTCGGCAAGCGGCGCCAGGATGACGCCCAGTACCACCGGAGCGGCCGGGAGCTTGAACATATGGAAGGCGTAGCCGATGAAGCCGCCCGCCACCATCACCCAGACGTCGAACATGTTGGTGCGCACGGCATAGGCGCCTATGATGCAGATCGGGATGATCAGCGTCATCAGCAGCCCGCGCGGCAACGAGAACAATTTCACGCACGGCTTGATCAGCACCATCGCCGCGCCGAACATCAGGACATTGGCGACGATCAGCAGCGCGTAGATGAGCTCGATCAGTCCCGGCTGGTCAACGGCGATGGTGGGCCCAAGCACCACGTTCTTGAGCTGCAGCGCCGCCATCAGCGCGGCGGCCCCGGCGCTGCCGGGAATGCCGAGCGTCAGCGTCGGCAGCATCGAGCCGCCAACGCAGGCGTTGTCGGCGACCTGGGCGCAGACGATGCCTTCGAAGCTGCCTTTGCCCCATTTGGCCTGTTCTTCCGGCTTGGCGCGCCGGCGCCCGATGTCGTAGGCGAGGAACCCGGCAATGTTGGCACCGGCGCCGGGAATGGCGCCGACGATGGTGCCGATCATGCCGGAGCGCAATGCGGCCGGCATGTGGCGAACCAACAGATCGAACGAAGGGATCGCGCGGCCGACATTTTCCGGTATCGCCGTATGCTCCTTCTGCGGCAGCACCTTGAGGATTTCGGCGAGACCGAACAGGCCGATCAATATGGCGACATAGCTGATGCCGTCAAAGAGCGCCGGAATACCGAAGGTGAAACGCGGCACGCCGTGGATGGCATCGTAACCGACAAAGGCGATCAACATGCCGAGCCAACCGGTGATCCAGCCCTTGAGCGGCATCTGGCCCGAGGTCATCGAACCGCAGATCGAGATGCCGATCATCGCCAGCAGGAACATTTCCCAGGAGCGGAATTGCAGCGCGATGGCGAGAATGATCGGCATGCAGACGACCAAGAGCAGGATACCGACCCAATTTCCCATGAACGACGACGTGATCGACAGACCGAGCGCCTGCGCCCCCAGGCCGCGCTTGGCCAGCGGGTGACCCTCGATCATGGTACACACCGAATCCGGCGTACCGGGAATGTTGATCAGTACCGCCGAGATGGCGCCGCCGAAGGTGCTGGCGGTGTAGACGCCGAGCATGAAGGCGAGCGCCACCTCCTGTTTCATGCCGACCGACAGGCCGATCAGCAGCATCATCGCCATGGTGGTGGAGAGCCCCGGCATGGCGCCCCAGAAGATGCCGAGGACGACGCCGCCAAGCGTGACCAACAGCAGATAAGGCGACAGAGCTTCGGCGAACGCATGGGTCAATGCGGGGATCACGGGCCGGCCTCAGGGCAAGGGGGTCTGGAACAGCATGCGGAAGACGATCGACAGAAAGGCAATCCACCCGACGGTAACCGCGAGGCAGGCCCACAGCGGCGCCCGCCAATAGAGCTTGAGCAGGCCCGTGATGATGACCAGCGATACGGTCTCAAAGGCGCCGATCAGGAAATGCAGCGGGCCGATATTGAAGCTCACCGCCACCGGCACGACCTGCAGTCCCAGCACATAGAGAATGACGATGCCGCCGAGCGCCAGCGTGCGCTGGAATTCCTCCGGTATGTCGAAGCGGTCGAGTGCGCGCGGCATGGTGCGCCGGCGCACGACCGCCGAATAGCCGAGCACCAGCGCCATCACCAGGAGGCTGGCCGCGGTGAGGAACGGCAGCAGGCCAGGCGCCGTGAAGACGCCGGCCGGTACCGGCAGGCGCAACGATGCGATCACGACGAAGATCGCGATGGCCGCGATCACGACAGCCGCTACCAGGTCCATCACTGGGTTGGCAAGGTCGGCATTGGGGCCCTCGGACAGGACCCGCGGTTCGTCCTCGGCCAAATCGTATTTGGACGAATGGGGCTGGGCGGTCTGATTGTCGGTCATTCCCTCGACCCTGGCGTTCAGGTGGAGAGGCGTTGAGGAAGTCGCACGTCGAGCGGGCGGGGCGCGTCATAAGCTGCCCCGCCCGCAAGCTGCTCCGGTCAGGCACCGACCGGCTTATAGCCCTTCGGCGGCCACCACTTGTCGAAGCCTTCGGGCGAGGGCAGGCCGAGCTGCTTGGCCGTCATCACCTTGCCGCCGATCTGGTCGCGATACTTGTTGAACAGATAGGCGGTGCTGACCTCGAGCTGGGCGGCGCGTTTGTCGGCGGCCTCGCCGGTGAGAATGTGGCGCTCGAAGAACTTCTTCTCGCACACCGCGGTGAAGGCCGCCGACTTGGCCGCCGCGACGAAAGCGTCGGTGATCTCCTTCTGGATCGCCACCGGCACGGTGCGCCGCATCAGCAGGTTGTAGTTGCCGCCGAGCGGCAGCAGCGGCTTGGTCTTCGGCACCAGAGTGCCGATCGAGTACAGCACCTTGCCATCGGCCAGCTTGATGTCGGCGGTGCCGCACTGGAACAGGCTGCGCAGCTTGCCGGCGCGGATCAGCTCGATGTGCTCGTGCACGCCGCCGCCGGCGATCATGGTCTCGCCCTGCAGGCCGGCCAGCGTCGCCGGCTTGCCGCCCTTGTAGGGGACAAACTGCACCCTGATGCCGATCTGCTCGGCGATCTGCATGGCGACTTCATGCCAGATGCCGCCGGTGCCGGAGGTGGAAATGGTGAGCTTGCCGGGGTTGGCCTTAGCCCATTTCACCATGTCGTTGAAATTCTTGAACGGCGACTCGGCGCGCACCGACCAGTCGGCGAGCGAGGAAGCGGCCTGCATGATGGTCCAGTCTTCCCAAGACTTGCTGGTGGTGTGGCCCATGACGCGCACGAACTTGTTGAAGTTGGCCGCGCCCAGCAGCGTGTAGCCGTCGGCTGGCTGATGCAGCACGTAATTGGTAGCGATGCCGCCGACCGCGCCGGGCTTGTTGATCGGCTGGATGGTCCAGCCCTTGGCGGCGGCCATTTCTTTGGCAATCAAGCGCATCACTACGTCGGTGCCGCCGCCCGCGGCATACATGATGACGATGGTGATCGGCTTGTCCGGCCAATTGGCGGCTTTGGCGCCGTGCGGCATGGTGATGGCGAGGCCGGCCATCGCCGCCGCCCCGCCTAGAAAGTCGCGCCTACGAATCGAATATTTCTTCTCGTCCTGAGAGTTCATCTGTTCCTCCCTGCCTCGTTTGGGCTCGCCTGGATCGGCCTTAAGTGGGACCTGTTGATCAGGGCTCCTGCCCATAGGTTAGCGCTGTGGCCTGGATGTGTACCAGCCCCCCGTCGTTATTCCGCGCGTTTTCTTGGTGCAGACTTTTCGCATGGCCGAACAACAACCATGTGTCGCCTATGGCGGCGACTACCGGTCAAGTATCGCCCGCGGGCGGCTCGCCGCGTTGCGCCTTGCCGCGCCGGACGGCGACAATTTCGGCAATGATCGATACCGCGATTTCGTCCGGCGTGATGGCGCCGAGGTCGAGGCCGGCCGGCGCCTTCAAGTTCGCCAGCCGCTCCGGCGCGATGCCGCGTTCGGCCAATGTCTTGCGCAGCGCGTCCGTCTTGCGGCGGCTGCCGACGAAGGCGACGTATTGGGCGTCGACCGACAGCGCCGCCAGCAGCGCCGCTTCATCGCCGCGCCCTTGTGTCGATACCACCACATAGCGGGAGCCGGCTTCGTCGACCGGCAGCGCATAACCTTCGATAGTGCGATCGACCGCGTCGAAGACGGTCTGTTCACCGGCTGGCGCGCAGGCGGTAACTGCAAAGCCGGCGCGCTTGGCGAAATCGGCGATCGCCACCGCTACCGGGCTGGCGCCGCAGATGATGACCTGCGGGCGCGGCAGGACCGGTTCCACGAAAATGTCCATGGTGCCCTGGCTCGGGCACATGTTCTTGGCGAAGCGGATGCCGGCCTGTTCGGCACCGGCTTCGATGCCCTGCTGGTCGAGCGCGTCGGGCGGCTGCACCGACACCAGCCGCGATTGGCCGTCGGCGAGGGCGTCCTTCGCCGCCTTGACCACGGCGGCGCGGGCGCAGCCGCCGCCGATCCAGCCTTCCGAGATGGTGCCGTTGGGCAGGATCACCGCCTTGGCGCCGGCTTTGGCGGCGGTGGCGGCGACCGTGCGCACGACGGTGGCGAGCGCGAAGGCTTCGCCCTTGGCCGTGCGGGCGGAGATGATGTCGTGGATTTCATGACCGCGGGTCATGTTTCAGATCCTCGCCAAATAGGGCTCCAGAGCTGCGAGACTCTCCAGATTGTGCGCCGGCGCGAACAGCTCGACATAGGGGAGCGCAGCCTGCATGCCGCGCGCCGTCGGTGAGTAGTCGCGCCATCCGATGAGCGGATTGAGCCAGACGATGCGGCGGCAGCGCCGCCGCAGGCGGCGCATCTCCTCGGCCAGCCGTTCCGGCTCTCCGGTGTCGTAACCATCGGAAACGATGATCACCGCGGTGCGCGAATTGATGACGCGGCGCGCATGCCAGCGATTAAAGGTGGCGAGGCTCTCGCCGATCTTGGTGCCGCCGCCGATGCCCTGCGCCATCAATGCGAATTTGTCGATGGCGCGCGCGGCGTCGCGCTCGCGCAAGCTAGCCGAAACATGGGCGAGACGGGTGTGGAACACGAAAGCTTCCGCCTCGCGGAAGGCATCCACCACGCCGTGTACGAAGCGCACGAAGAAGGCGGTGTAGAGGTTCATCGAGCCGGAGGCGTCGAGCAGCACCACGAGCCGCAGCGGTTTATCCTTACGCCGGCGCCAGGCGAGATCGATCGGCGTGCCGCCGTGCGCCACGCTGCGGTGGATGGTGCGGCGCAGGTCGAGCCGGCGGCCGCGCCGGCGTGCCTTTTCGCGGCGCACGAGCCGCGCGCGCATGACGCGGGCGAGCCGTTCCGCCAGGGCTTCGACCTTTTCGATGTCGTCTGAGTTGACAATGTGGCGTAGATCCGTGCCGGCGAGGTTTTCCGCGCGGCTGGCGCCCTCACGTTTCTCCCGGCCTTGCGCGTTGGCTTGGCCTTCGTCGTCGTCGCGCCGGACGTGGTCGGGCAGGCTGTGCGGGCCGTCCCGGCCGGACGGCTCACCGATGCGCTTGAGCGGCGTCGGCTTGGTGCTGGGCGTGCCGGACAGGATGCGCGCGGTGCGGCGGCCTTCCCAGCGCCAATAGGCATTGAAAATGTCGTCGAAGTGCTCCCAGTCCGAATGGGTGGCGCAGAACAGCGCGCGGAACGCCGGCAGCAAGGTGTGGGGCTGCGTGCCCGCGGGGCTGGCGAGCAACGCCAGCGCGTCGCGGGTTTCGGCGAGGCCCGCACGGAAACCGTTATCGCGCAGCGTGCGCGTGAAGCCGGCAAGCCGGCGGCGGGCGGCTTCGCCGAGCGTGATTTGGTCTGAGGCATTGTCGCGCGCCGCAGCTCGTTCCCTCCCCCCTTGTGGGGGAGGGCTAGGGAGGGGGGTACTTTTTGGCGCAGGCAGTTGTCGCTCACCGCCCTCTCGGTGCGTCGCGCCAACCTCCCCCACAAGGGGGGAGGTGAACGGAGTGTGTGGCTGCGCTTTCCGCTCCATGACAGGCGCCTAAGCCACCTTACCCAACAGCCTGTCCGTGACCTCGCGCGGGAGTCGGGCGCGGTCTTCCCGCGTTTTCAGAAGGCAGATCATGGTCTCGTGCACGACTTCCGGCTCCTGCCGCAGGTCGTGGATTTCGAGGCCCGCCAGCGTCGCGGCCCAATCGAGCGTCTCGGCGACGCCGGGCACTTTGCGCAAGTCTTCCTTGCGCACGGAGGCCACCATGCGCGCGATCTGCAAGGCGAGCGAGGTGTCGATGCCGGGGGTGCGCACCAGAATGATGTTTGCTTCGCGGTCGACGTCGGGGAAATCGACGTAATGATACAGACAGCGGCGGCGCAGCGCGTCGGACAATTCGCGGGTGCCGTTGGAAGTCAGCACCACGCGCGGGATGGCGGTCGCGGTAATGGTGCCGAGCTCCGGAATGCTGACCTGGAAATCGGACAATAGCTCCAAAAGAAACGCTTCGAATTCCTCGTCTGCGCGATCGACCTCATCGATCAACAGCACCGGCGGCTTCTCGCGCCGGATAGCAGCGAGCAGCGGCCGCTCGATCAGGTAGTGCTCGGAGAAGATGTGCGACTTCGATGTTATCCGGGTCTTCCTCCGTGCCTTCGCGGGCTTTGATCGCCAGCAATTGCCGCTGATAGTTCCATTCGTACAGCGCGGCATTCTGGTCGAGGCCCTCGTAGCATTGCAGGCGGATGAGCTCCGCCTTGTGCACTTCTGCCAATGCCTTGGCGACCTCAGTCTTGCCGACGCCAGCTTCGCCTTCCAGCAATAGCGGCCGCTTGAGGAAATCCATCAACCACAGCGCGGTGGCGAGATCCCGGTCGGCGATATAGCCGACCGCGGCCATGCGGTCCGAGATGTCCTCGCGGTTTATCGACATATTCTTACCTTGCGTGTCCCGGGCGCGGCGCAGCACGAGCGAAGGAAGTGGTGCGCCGCAGAACCGCACCCGGTGATCTTTATATAAGCAAGGAACCGGGGTCCCGCATCTGCGGAGCAGCGCTTGCGCGCTGCACCGCGTGCGGGACACGAGGCCAACCTATCCATGCAGCCCAAGCTTTTCCGCCGCCTCCCAGGTGCGCCAGTTGTCGTGCGGCATCTGGATATGCACGTTGCCCAGGAACGCGAAGGCGTCGTTCACCGCATTGGAGAAGCAGGGCACGCTGCCGACGTTCGGGCTTTCGCCGACGCCCTTGGCGCCGATCGGATGATGCGGCGACGGCGTGGTGGTCCAGTCGGTCTCCCAGTGCGGGGTCTCAACCGCCGTCGGCACGAAGTAATCCATGAACGACGCGGTGGTGACGTTGCCGTCCTCGTCGTAATGGATCTCCTGGCCCATGGCGATGCCGAAGCCTTCGGTCAGCCCGCCGTGGATCTGGCCCTCGATGATCATCGGGTTGATGCGGGTGCCGCAGTCGTCGAGCGCGTAGAAGCGCCGCACTTTGCTGGCCCCGGTATCGACGTCGATGTCCATGACGCAGATGTAGGCGCCGAACGGGAAGGTGAAGTTGGGCGGATCGTAGTAGTCGACCGCCTCCAGCCCCGGCTCCATGCCGGGCGGCACTTCGTGATAGGCCGCCCAGGCGATCTCGGTCATTGTCTTGAAGCGCTCGGGGTTGCCCTTCACCCGGAAGCGGTCGACGTCCCATTCGAGATCGTCGTCATGCACTTCCAGCATGTAGGCGGCGATCATCTGCGCCTTGGCCTTGATTTTGCGGCAGGCCATGGCGGTGGCCGCGCCCGAGACCGGCGTCGAGCGCGAGCCGTAGGTGCCGAGACCGTAAGGCGCCGTGTCGGTGTTGCCTTCCTCCACCATGATGTTGTCCGCGGGCAGGCCGAGTTCGGTCGCGATGATCTGGGCGTAGGTCGTCTCGTGGCCTTGCCCCTGCGACTTGGTGCCGAGCCGGCAGATGCCAGAGCCGGTCGGGTGGATGCGGATCTCGGCGCTATCGAACATGGCGATGCCGAGGATGTCGCAGTTGCGCGACGGGCCGGCGCCGACGATCTCGGTAAAGAACGAGACGCCGATGCCCATCACCTCGCGGGTCTCGCCGCGCTTGAAGGCTTGCTGCTTCTGCTGCTGCTCCTCACGCAGCTTCTTGTACTCGACCGACTCCAGCGCCTTGTCGAGCGCGGTCTGGTAGTCGCCCGAGTCGTAGACCCAGCCGAACGCCGAGGTGTAGGGGAACTGCTCGCGCCGGATCAGGTTCTTCCTGCGCAGTTCCGCTGGGTCCATCTTGAGCTTCTGCGCCAGGATGTCGATGGCGCGCTCGATGGCGTAGGCCGCTTCGGTGACGCGGAACGAGCAGCGGTAGGCGACGCCGCCAGGCGCCTTGTTGGTGTAGACGCCGTCCACCGACACATGCGCGGCCGGGATGTCATAGGAGCCTGAGATGATCGAGAACAGCCCCGCCGGCCATTTGGTGGCGTTGGCGCAGGCGTCGAAGGCGCCGTGGTCGGCGATGGTGTAGCAGCGCAAGCCGGTGATCTTGCCGTCCTTGGTGGCGGCGAGCTCCATGTCCATGTGGAAGTCGCGCGCGAACGCCGTGGTCGACAGGTTCTCGATGCGGTCCTCGACCCATTTCACCGGCAGCCCGGTGACGATGGAGGCGACGATGGCGCAGATATAGCCCGGATAGGCGCCGACCTTGTTGCCGAAGCCGCCGCCGATGTCGGGCGCGATGACGTGGATCTTGTGCTCGGGAATCTTGGAGATCAGCGAGCCGACGGTGCGGATAACGTGCGGCGCCTGGAAGGTGCCCCACAATGTCAGTTCGCCCTTGATCTTGTCGAACGAGGCGATGCACTGGCAGGTTTCGAGCGGGCAGGGGTGGCAGCGCGGATACGAGATCATCTCGCGGATGGTGACGTCGGCCTTGTCGAAGGCGGCGTCGGCTGCGGCCTTCTCGCCGGCCTGCCAGTTGAAGACGTGGTTCGGGTGCTTGCGCGGCCCGTGCGAACCTTCCTTTTTGTCCTTGATGTCCTCGCGGATGACGGTGGCGTTGGCGTCCATCGCCTTCATCGGATCGACGTTGCAGGGCAGCCCCTCGTATTCGACCTCGACCGCGTCGGCGCCGTCGGCGGCGGCGTAGCGGCTGTCGGCCACCACGAAGGCGACCTCCTGGTTCTGGAACAGCACCTTGCCGTCGGCCAGCACCATCTGCACGTCGCCGGCGAGCGTCGGCATCCAGGCGAGGTTGACGCCCTTGAGCTCCTCGGCGGTGAGTACCGCCAGCACGCCGGGCACCTTCAAAGCCTTGGAGGTGTCGATCTTCTTGATGCGGGCATGCGCGTGCGGCGAGCGGTTGAAATCGCCGTACAACATGCCGGGCAATTTCAGGTCGTCGACGTAATTGCCTCGGCCTTGGGTGAAGCGGATGTCCTCGACGCGCTTGCGGCGGCAGCCCATGCCTTCCAGCTTTTCGGCGCGTTCGGCGGAGGTGGGGGTCTGGTCGTTCATTCTGCGGCCTCCTGCTGAGGCGCCGCGTTCATTTTGTCGGCGGCGTATTGAATGGCTTTGACGATGTTCTGGTAGCCGGTGCAGCGGCAGAGGTTGCCCGAAATGCCGACGCGGATTTCGGCGTCCGTCGGCGACGGGTTCTCCTGCAGCAGCCGGTAGGCGCGCATGATCATGCCCGGCGTGCAGAAGCCGCACTGCAGGCCGTGCATCTCGCGGAAGCCTTCCTGCAGCGCGTGCAGGGTGCCGTCCGGGTTCGCCATGCCTTCGATGGTGCGGATGTCGGCGCCGTTGGCCTGTACCGCGAACATGGTGCAGGTCTTCACCGACTTGCCGTCGAGGTCGACGGTGCAGGCGCCGCAATGGCTGGTTTCGCAGCCGATGTGCGGACCGGTGATGCTCAATTGCTCGCGCAGGAAGTGGATGAGCAGCGTGCGCGGTTCGACCAGCTCTTCCACCGCCTTGCCGTTGATGGTCATTTTGACGTGGGCTTTGGCCATTGTTCGTCCTCAGGTTCTTTGATTGCGCATGATCTTTTCCGAAAACCGGTTCCCATCCCCGATCGAGCCGGGGACAGGCTTTTTCGGGATCATGCGCTGGCGCGTTGCTTGGCGCGGGCCAAGGCACGGGTGAGCATGACGCCCGCCATCTTGGTGCGGTATTGCGGCGTGCCGCGACGATCGCTGGCGGGCGAGGTGATCTTCTCCGCGGCGGCGACCGCCTTCTTCACGGTGGCGTCGTCGAGGCTGGAGCCGGTGAGGATTTTGCTTGCCTCTTCCGCCCACAGCGGCGTTTCGGCCACATTGGTGAGGCCGATGGAGCAGCTTGCCGACCTTGCCGCCACTCACAGTCAGGATCACAGCGGCGGCGGCGGTGGCATAATCGCCGACTTTGCGCTTGAGCTTCTCGTAGGCGTAGCCGTGGCCGACCGGCGGCGCCGGGATGCGCACGGCAGTGACGATCTCGCCCGGCTCCAGCGCGGTGAAGTAAGCGCCCTGGTAGAAGTCGCGGGCGGCGATCTTGCGCTCGCCGCTCTTGCCGATGATGTGGTAGCTCGCGCCCAGGCACATCATGACCGCCGGCATATCGTTGCCGGGATCGCCGTTGGCGACGTTGCCGCCGACGGTGCCGACGTAGCGCACCTGCGGGTCGGCGATCAACTCCGCGGTTTCGACCAGGATCGGCAGCTTGTCGTGAATGACCTTGGCGCCGATCAGCTCGTGCTGGGTGGTCATTGCGCCGATGACGACGTCGCCGCCGTCGGCCTTGATCCCCTTGAGGTCAGATATGCCGCCGAGATCGACCAGGTCGGTCGGAGTGGCGAGGCGCAATTTCATCATCGGGATTAGGCTGTGACCGCCGGCGATGGCGCGGGCGTCCTCACCGAGCTTGGCGAGCAAGCCGACCGCTTCCTGCACCGACGACGGGCGATGATAGTCGAAAGAACCTGGTATCACGGGCGTCCTCCATCGCGCCGAAGCGCGGGAGCAGTGCCTTGGCGGCACTTGCCCCGCGCATGCGGCGCCTCATTGAATTATTGTTGTTTGAAAGAGTGCAGCGACATGCGCAGCAACAACAACAGCAGCTGCACGAGCAGCAGCGGATTTGCACGAATGGCGGGGCCCGTGCACGAATTGCGTCAGAATTGTTGACGTAAAAATCCGACCGGATGCATCTATTTTGCGGTGCGGAAGTCTGCCGAAGTGTCGTCTGCCGCCGCGCCAGCCTTTCCGCCGATGCGCGCCTTGATCATCCCGACGCGGCTGCGGCTGACCGGCACCGTGTAGCGCTCTGATGCCGCCATCTCGACCAGTTCCCCGTCGCCCGCGCGCTTATGGCCGACAACGCGCTCGATATTGACGATATGGCTGCGGTGGACGCGGATGAAGCGGTCCCTGTCGAGCCGCGACTCCAGGTCACCGATGGCAAGCGGGCAGAACAATTTGGCGTGGCCGTCGAAAATCGTCGTGTAATGGGCGTTGGCATGGATGGCGACCACGTCCTCGACGGCGATATAGCGGGTGGCGCCGTCATGCTCGACCGGCAAATGGCGGGCGATCTTCGGCCGTGGTGCCCCGATGCCGCCCAGCGGGGCATAGGTGCCGCGGCCGTATTCGGCGCCGTCGCCGAGCGCGGCGGCGACGCTCATGGCGACCTGCGGCGATGCGTTGGAAAAGCCGGCGGCGGTCAAGCCATCCGCCAAAGGCGGCGTGGAAGCCGGTTCCGACCTTCCAAGATCGGGGACTAGGAACAGCAGGAAAATGCCGGACACGCAGAACGCCACCACCGCCACCACGATGGCGAGTAGGTCGCTTGACAGCGATGGTGCGTTGGAATCCAGGCCGGGCAGCGGAAACAGCGTCGCGCCGGATATGGCGGTGTAATGCATGCCGGAAACGGCGATGCCGAAGGCGATGGCCGACAGCACCATGGGCAGCGGTTTGCCGCGGCTGCCGGCGAGCCACAGCGCGAGCCCCGAGGCGGCGATGGCGATGGCGAGGCTGCCCGCCACGTAAACCGGGTCGTTGAGCGTGCGCGTGCAGGCATTCAGCGCGCTCATACCGATGTAATGCATGGTGAAGATACCGGCGCCCATCAGCACCGATGACAGAGCGAGGCGCGTCTTGGTGAGCGGGCCCGCGCTGATGGCATAGACGGCGATGCCGACCACGATGACGCAGACCAGGAACGACAGGAGGGTGGGAAACACCAGGTAATCGACCGGAAACCACAATTGCATCGCCAGCATGCCGATGAAATGCATAGTCCAGATGGCGAGCGCGAGCGAAAACGCCGCCGCGGCCAGCAACAGGCGGCGGTGGATGCCGTCCGCGTCGCCGATCTGCGCCGCGAGACTCAAGCCGACATAGGCGCCCTGGACCGCCATCACGATCGAGAGCAACACCAGCCATGATGCGTAGGTCACGTGCATCCGGCGATCCACCTGGGCCAACCACCTGGACGTGTAATTTAGACGCGCCCCGCGGCAATGAACAGCGACAATGAAACCACGGTTTTGGGGCGGGTGTGGGGCGACTATTTGCGGTCATTCCGGGGCGTGGCCGTTAGGCCGCGAACCCGGAATCCATAATCCCAGCGCTGCGGCGTATGGATTCCGGGTCCGCTCGCTGCGCTCGCGTCTCGGAATACCGAAAATGGGGGACTTCAGCCCGCCTTCGCTTCCGCGCCCTGCCGCGCCAGCGCCATCTCGACCACCTGGCGGATTTCACCGGCGCTGAGGCTGAGGAAATCGGCGGGAGAGCGGGCGAAGAAGGCATCGATGGCCGCGCCCGCTTCCTTTACCTCGCGTCCGCGCAAGTCGGCCTCGAGATCGAAGATCGCTCGTGGCGGGGTGACGAAGAAATCGCCGGTGATAAGGGCTTCGCGGATGCGTTCGTTGTGGCGGCCTTCGAGACGGATATCCGCGCGCACGGTGCCGCCGCGCCCGGTGAGCGAGGCACTCGCCAGGTCGTCGCCCGCCGCCGGCGCATTCAGCCCTTCGACGAATTCATCGGTGCCGATTTCCTCGCGATGGTGCCGCGCGGCGAGCTCTTCTTCGTAGGGTGTGATCGCGCCCCATCGCGGCGCGATGCCGAGCCCTTCCGTGAATCCCGCAAGCAGGCCCTCGAAGATCGCCGGCAGTTCGGGCAATTGATCGCCCAGCACCTCGCGCATGGTGATGACGCGCTGGGTGGCGGAGGCGAGTTCGCGCTTGGCCAGTTTCTCGACCGGAATATTGAGACAGGCGCCGATCTTGGCCGGATCGAAGTCGATCAGCAGCGTGCCCTGATAGAAGATGAGATTGCCGTCGAAGAAGCCGCCGGTACCGCTGATCTTGCGGCCGTCCACCTCGATGTCGTTGCGCGGGCGATAGCGCGCCGGCACGCCGAGCTTGTTGAGGCCGAGCGCGAAGGCCTCGCAGATGCGTTTGGTGACGTCCGCCAGATCACGCACGCCCAAGGTGGCGCGGTCGAACAACAGCTCCCAGCCGATCTGGCCCTCGTCGAGATAGAGACTGCCGCCGCCGGTGATGCGGCGGCCGATCTCGATGCCGTTGGCGCGGCAATAATCGGTCTTGATCTCTTGGCACAGGAACTGGTGCACGCCCACCAGCGCCGAAGGGCGAAAGCGGATGAAGCGGATGGTGTCGGGGATCTTGCGGTCCTGCCACGCCTCGATCAGCGCCTGGTCGAGCGCGATGTTTTCGCGCCCGTTGCGCAGGCCGGTGTCGATGACGCGGAAGGGGGCCGGCATGGTCAAGCCCGCTGTACGCGCGGTGGCTGACACATACTCCGCTCACTTCCGCGCAAGCGGGAATCCAGAGCCATGATGGCTGCGCCAGCGATTTGCCGCCCTGGGTCCCCGCTTTCGCGGGGACGAGCGGGCATTATCATTGTTGCGACCGAAATCATCGCCTACTGCGGCATCCCCTTGTCAAGCTGGCGGCGAACCTTGCGGACGTCGTCGCGCTTGAGCTTGAACGGGTAGGACGCGATGTTGCCGGGCGGTGAATTGCCGTAGGGCCGGTCGCAAGCCGAGATGTCCTCGGCGAATTTGCCGGGACAGCCGGAGGTGCGGAAGGCGGTGCCGGCCTTGATCACCTCGTCGATCTCGTCCTGCGGCAGGCCGAAATCGATCAGCTTGCCGGTTTCATCGAAACGCATGCTGCTCAAGCCGGTGCTCGCGGTAGTCGATCAGATAGCGCGCGACCTGGATGCGCCGCCACTGCGGCCGCGGCACCGGCGGCAGGTGGTCCATCAGCGAGCCCTTTTCGGGAAAGAACGCGAACATGTGGCTGTGGCCGCCGAGGTCGCGGATGGTCTGCACTTGGCGGAGCACGTCGTGGTCGCTCTCGCCCATGCCGACGATGAGATGCGCGCCGAACTTCTCGGGCCCGAAGATCTCCTTGGCGGCGTGCAGGATTTCCCAGTACTTGTCCCAGCTATGCGGCGACTGCACGCCGCGCCCGCGGGTGCGGTCGAAGACTTCCGGGTTGCAGGCATCGAGCGCCACCGTGAAGATGTCGGCGCCGAGATCGTGCAGTTCCTGCACGTCGAGCCGCGTCATGGTGGTCGGGTTGGACAGGATCGACACCGGCACGTGCTGGATGCGCTCGGTCCACTTGCGCAGCACCACGCGGGTATCGTCGTCCGAGCGCGGGTGCGTGATCATGCTGATGCACATGCGGTGAAAGCGGCCGCCGTCGCCGCCGGAGGCGACGATGTCGAGCACCTGATCGTAAGGCACGGCTGGCCAGTCGACGCGGATGAAATTGCGGTCGGCGTAATTGCGCTCGGCTTCGCGATGGCGAGCGAGCCCGCAATAGGCGCAGTTGGCGCGGCAGCCTTCCGGATAGGTGAGCAGCAGGTTGAGGCAGCGGGTGCAGGAGGTGCGGTGCATGTAGCCCGACATCACCCCGAGCGTGATCGCCGCCGCCGTCGACATCTGCACATAGTCGGGCGAGCGCATGTTGGGCGTAAGGACATTGTAGTTCGGCCGGTAGAACCCTTCCGGCTGCACGTCTTGCGTCTTCACCCGCGCGCCGTTGCGGGCGTCCACCGGAATGGCGCCGGGCGCGCGCGGCTGCATGGTGCCGGCGTCGTTGAAGTCGCGCTTCTTCTCGTCGAGGAAATCGTGCCCCGGTTGGCGCGGCATTTCGAGACAGCTCATCGGGTCCTCTCCTCGACTCTTTCTTCGGTCGTTTCTTCCATGGGTTCTTGCCGCCAGTAGCGCGGCGAGCCGATCCAGCCATCTTCAAGCGCCGCGCGGCTGGGATAGCCGCCGCCTTCGTAACAGGCGAGCACTTCGCGCCGCCGGCGCAAGGCGCGGTTGAGCGCGGCGTCGAAAATTTCGCCGAACTCTTCTTCGTAGTCGTCGAGCGCGGTGTCGCGCCCGCGCACGATATCGACGGCGGCGCGGCCGGCCATGGTGCCGGACTGCACGGCGGAAGCGATGCCGGCGCCGGTCACCGGATTGGTCAGACCGGCGGCGTCGCCGGCGAGAAAGACGGCGGTGTTGCCCAATTTGCCGATTGCCTTCAGCCGGCCGCCGACGGGAATGGCGCCGCCGGTCAGCGCCCAACCACTGGTGCCGATGCGCCGCTCGGTGGCGAGCCGCGTCAGCAGATCCATCAGCATGGCCTTGAGACCGCGGCGGGTGCTCTTGTTGTCCGGCAGCGCCCCATCGATGCTGACGCCGAGGCCGACATTGGCGACCGCACCCTTTGGGAAACAGCCAGCCGTAGCCGCCGCGGTAATCGGCGCTGAGGAAAATGTCGGTGGCGTCGTGCGGCAGCACCAGCGGCACGGTGATCTGCCGCGTTTCCACCAGCTCGCGGTTGACCGAGCCGATCGGCCGCGCCGACGCGCGAGCGCGGCCCGTCGGCGCCGATCAGCACCTTGGGTTTGAAGCTGTCGCCGCCCGAAATGTGCACGGTGCCGTCGGCGCTCGATCCTGAGCACTTTCACGCCATAGCGACAATCGGCGCCGGCCCTGGCGGCGTTGTCCGCCAGCATCGCGTCGAAGCCGGCGCGGTCGATCATGCGGCCGCGGAACTCGGGTGTGACGCGCGGCCTCTCATCGTCCTCGATGAAGGTAAGCATGCGCGCGACCATCTGCTCGGTGACGTCGCCGACCTTCGGCACGTCGCGCTCGATCATCGAGGGCACGAACTCGGCGCATTGCACCGGCGTTCCGGCGGCCGCCCGCTTTTCCAGCGCGATCACGTGCAAGCCGGCCTTGGCGGCTGCTTCCGCGGCACGGCTGCCCGCCGGCCCCAGGCCAATGATCAAGCACATCGGGTGTTTCGCGTAACCATCGGCCCCTCACGCGGCGCAGGCGCGACGGCCATGGAGGCCGTCGAGCGAGATCGAGCAGCAGGCGTGTTCCTGCTCGATCGGGCGGCCGACCGCGCGGGCAAGTTCCACGGTGCCCTGCGCCGGATAGGCGATGCCGTCGAAGCCGGCCATCACCGCGTAAGCATCGGTGATCATCTTGTGGGTGCCGGCCGGGCGGATGCAGCCGAGCTGCACCGGCGCGTTCTGTGATGCGCTGGCGGGCGGCGACGAACACCTTGGCCACGTCCTCGGTGCCGATGGTGGCGAAGGGCTTGTCGGCGGGCGCATAGATCGGCGACACGATCACCAGGATCAGCGCCGCGATTTCGTGGCGCGAGATGATGTCGAGCGCGTTCTCCTCGCCGAGCAGCCGGCCGTAATGCAGGCCGATGACGATGTGCGGCACCACGTCCATTGTGGTTGCCGACAGCGCCGCGAGCGTCGCCTCGAAATCCGTCCACCGGCCGGTCGAGATGGTAGACGTCGCGGATGGTTTCCTGCGCGCCGATCACGTCCATCATGGCGACGTCGACGCCGGCCGATTCCATGCGCCTGGCGCGGGTCTCGTCGAGCAGCGCCGAGTGCACCGCAATACGCAACTGCGGGAATTCGCGCTTCAGCTTCTCGATGGTCGGGTAATAGCGATCATAGGGCACTTCGTTGCGCCGGTTGGAGCCGCCGGACAGCAGGAAGCCGCCGAGGTCCTTGAGCATGACGAGATCGCGCACCTTGCGCTCGAGTTCGGCCGGGTTGGTGGCGGCGATCATCGGCTCCAGGATCTTCGCCTGGCAGTGGTCGCAATTGAGCGCGCAGGCGCCGCCGGTGATGGAGAAGGCCGGGAAGCTGGCCTTGCCGCAGCCTTTCAGCTCGTCGCTGGCATAGGAGCGGAAGGTGGGGGTGTAGAAGCGCATCGGCCCCAGCGGGCGCTCCTTGGCGGCTTCCTCCAAGCGCGTCGACCAGCGTCCGATCGAACGGCAAATCGTCGAACGGCTCGATCTCCTGCAGCAATTGATACCAGGCCATCGTTCCCTCGCGTTCCTCACATAGAGGAACTTATATATGTTTTGGCGGCCATCGGCTAGTATCGTCGCTTAGACCCCGTCACACAAACGGATTGTCCACCGCCATGAAGACGTTATGCGTCCTCCAGCACGTCGAAGCCGACTATCTCGGCCTGATGGAGGACCATTTCGAGGGCCGCAACATCCGTTTCCGTTACACGCGGCCGTTCACGCCGGGCGGGGTGGTCCCGTTCACTGCGGACGAATACGACGGTCTGGTGCTGCTCGGCATCGGCCCCTACGGCATCGTCAGCGGCAGTCTTATCCCCAGCCTCGCCGCGGAACTGCGGCTGACCCGCGACTTCCTCGACCGCGGCCTGCCGGTCATCGGCTGCGGCATTGGCGCCTGCATCCTCACCGCCGCCGCCGGGGGCGGGGCCGACGAGGCGCCGCTGCGCTTCACGGTCGAGCGGGCGCGCCGCGTGGTGCCCGACGCCCTCGGCGGTCATATGCCGCAGACTTTCCCGGTCGCCAGCTACATGCGCGACCGGCCGGTGCTGCCCCCCGACGCCGAGGTGCTGGCGGTAGGCGAAGACAACGCGCCGGTCGTATTCAAAATCCGTGATAATTGCCTTGGCTTCCTGGGCCATCCGGGCGTTAAATCGGCCATGATCGAGGACGTCATCATGGCCTTCGACGACGTGCCGGAGGGCACGGCCGAGACGCTCGCGGCCTTGCGCGAGGTGCAAGGAGAGATCGCGGCGGCTCTGGGCGAGATGATGGTCGGGATGATCGAGCTGACCGGGCTCATGCAGCCAGGCCATTGAATTCATTAGAATTTCAGTTCCCACATTTTTGTATATTAGCTATGGCATCTATTCAATAATTAGAATATGTATCGAGGCAACAGCTGTGGCGAGGCCCGTCCTTTTTCTTGGGGTGGCCGCCATCGCCGGAATAAAAAGAATTCGGTTTTAACGGGGTGTCCGAGGAGAAATGGCGAAGAAGCTCATCATCATTATGGTCAACACAGACCCGCGCAACGGCGAAGAGCTGGGCGCGCCGTTTTTCCAGGCGACCGTTGCCGCGGCCATGGACTACGAGGTCGAGGTGGTGTGCACCGCGACCGCCGGCCAGCTCATGAAGAAGGGCGTGGCCGAGAAGCTGGTGGTCAAGGCCGGATCCCCCAAGACCGTCTACGATTTCATCAAGGACGCCCACGAGGCCGGGGTGAAGTTCTATTGCTGCTCGCCCAACCTCGATCTGTTCGACATGACCAAGGAAGACCTGATCCCCGAATGCGAAGGCATCGTCGGCGGCGCCAAGGTCATCGAGGACGTCATGGAAGACGATGACGAGAGTCCCGACTTACTGATTCTGACCTACCGAGCCTTTTTAAGGTGAGGCGCGCATGAGTGTCTTTGCGGCCATGACGGCGGATAAGGGAAGCATCGGCGATCCGGTGTCGGATAAGCCGGTCGTTCCTTACGAGAAGCTCGAAGAGATTTTCGACGACATCCGCAGCCACGTCCTCTACGACCACGAGCTGCACGGCTGCCTCAACTGCGGCATCTGCACCGCCACCTGCCCGTCGGCGCACTACTACGATTACTCGCCGCGCGAGATCGTCCAGCTTCTGTGGACGGAAAATCTCGAAGGCATCTACGACGCCATGCAGGAAAAGATCTGGGCCTGCGCCCAGTGCTACACCTGCGCCGCGCGCTGCCCGTTCCAGAATTCGCCCGGCGGCCTCGTCATGCTCATGCGCGAGACCGCGATCAAGCACGGCATGCAGTCGGCGAAAGACGTGCTGCGGCCGTTCTCGCGCGTGCTGTTGAAGGTGATCTCCACCGGCAACCAGCTCGCGCCCAACATGATCACCCGCGACGCCTTCCCCGACTGGGGCCCGAACGTCACCAAGGTCGACGCACCGCTCAATATCCTGCGCAAGGCGATCCCCGTGCCGACCATGCACACCATGGACACGGCCTGGGAGGTCAATCTCAAGACCTCGGTCGAGCTCTATTCGATCTGGGAAGCGACCGGCGTGCTCGACCAGCTCGAGATGGTAGACGAGAACCTGTTCGACGTCGTCAACGACGTGATGGACGAGAAGCGCGACGAATACAACGAGTGGCTCGAAGAGCAAGAAGACGAAGACAACGACGACGAATAATTCCGGCGAACGCGACTGACATTAGGGGCGACTCAAGGAGCGACACGATGGATAAGCCCGGCAACAGCCAAGAGACCTTTACCGGCCACGGCAGCGAGTGGCGACCGTCCAATCTCTCGCCGGCCGAGGCACAGCGCGCCACCGCCTGGGTGGAAGCCAAGATCGACCGCCGCTCCATGCTGACCAACAAGGACCGCGTCGAGGACGTGCGCGACGCCATGTGGCAGCTCGAGAAGGACGGCGAGATTCTCGTCCACCGCCTCGACGAGCGCCACGAGCCGGTCGTCGCCCGCACCCTCTACGGCTGGGAAAAGAAAATCCCCACCAACAATCTCTGGCACCACAAGTCGTGTGGCCAGTGCGGCAACATCCCCGGCTATCCGTCGAGCGTGATGTGGCTGATGAACATGCTCGGCACCAATATCTCGACGAGACCGATCAGACCTCGTGCACCGCCTGGAACTATCACGGCTCCGGCATCGGCAATGTGGTCAGCCTCGCCGCCGTGTTCCTGCGCAACTTCCACCAGGCCTATATGTCGGCGAAGGCGCAAGGCCTGCCGGAAGGCACCTATTATCCGCTGGTGCACTGCGGCACCTCCTTCGGCAACTACAAGGAGATGCGCATCTTCCTGATGCATTCGGCCGAACTGCGCGAGCAGGTGAAGAAGATCCTCGGCAAGCTGGGCCGGCTGGTCGACGGCAAGCTGCTGATTCCGGAAGAAATCGTGCACTATTCGGAATGGCTGCACGTGATGCGCGACCGCATCAGGCAGCATCAGGTCATCGACTGCAGCAACATCCGCGCCACTGTGCATCCGGCCTGCCACGTCTACAAGATGGTGCCGGAGGACGTGATCTATGACGAGACCGTCATGGACGGAAACCGCGTCGCGGTCTCCACCGGCCTGCTGCAGACCATGGGCGCCAACGTCATCGATTATTCCACCTGGTACGACTGTTGCGGCTTCGGTTTCCGTCACATCATCGGTGAGCGCGAGTTCACCCGCTCCTTCGCCATCGACCGCAAGATCAAGGTGGCGGTGGACGAAGCCAAGGCCGACGTGATGATCGGACACGACACCGGCTGCATCACTACGCTCGACAAAAACCAATGGATCGGCAAGGCGGTCGACAAGGTCTATGCGCTGCCGGTCATGGCCGACTGCCAGTTCGCCGCGCTGATGTGCGGCGCGCATCCTTACAAGCTGGCGCAGTTGCACTGGCACGCGTCCCCGTTCGAAGGGCTTCTGGAGAAGCTCGGCATCGACTGGGAGAAGGCGAAGGCCGAATTCGAAAGCTATCTCGAGGAGGTCAAGGCCGGCCGCATCGAGACGCTCTATGATCCCAAGCGCGCGATTACCTCGGGCCCCGGCTACGTGAAGCCGCAGCCGCAGGCCGCGATCGCGGCGCAATCCGGAGGTGCCGAGTAATGAGTTCGTCCGGTTCTCGTCGTCGGCGGTGGCCCTGCCGGCTTGTCGGCAGCCCATGCGTTGGCCAGCGCCGGCCAGCGCGTCGTGCTGGTCGATAAGTCCGATATTCTCGGCGGCGCGCCGATCCAGTCCGGCTATGCCAAGCTGGTGCCGTCGGGCGAATGGGCCAAAGACGCCATCGGCGGCATGGTCAAGCGCGTCGAAGGCAACAAGCTGATCGAGGTGAAGAAGAACGTCACGGTGAAAGCCTTCTCCGGCGGACCGGGGGACTTCAAGGCGACGATGTCCGACGGCTCGACCGTCGAGGCCGCCGCCACCATCCTCACCACCGGCTTCACCCATTTCGACTCGGTCAACAAGCCGGAATGGGGCTTCGGCACCTATCCGGACGTGGTCACCACCACCCAGGTCGAGCAGATGCTGTCGTCCGGCAAGGGCGTGCGCTGCCCCTCCGACGGCCGCAAGCCCGACCGCGTCGCCATCCTGCTCTGCGTCGGCTCGCGCGATCGCCAGATCGGACGCGAATGGTGCTCCAAGATCTGCTGCACCGTTTCCTCCAACTTGGCGATGGAAATCCGCGAAGAACTGCCGGATTGCAACGTCTACATCTACTACATGGATATCCGCACCTTCGGCCTCTACGAAGGCCAGTATTACTGGGAGAGCCAGGAGAAGCATAAGGTCAAGTACATCAAGGCGCGAATTGCCGAGGTGACCTCCGACGGCAAACGGCTGATCGTGAAGGGCGAAGACACGCTGGTGAAGCGGCCGATCACCATTCCCTTCGACATGGTGGTGCACGCCATCGGCATGGACCCGAACGTCGACAACATGACGCTGTCTGCGGTGTTCGACGTCAAGCTGGAGAAGTACGGTCACATCCAGAAGGCTTCGACCTACGCCAACATGTCGGCGACTTCGCGCCCTGGCGTATTTGTCGCCGGCGCGGCGACCGGTCCGGAAACCATCGACGACTCCATCGCGCAAGGGCAGTCGGCCGCCATGGCGGCGCTTAACGCCGTGCGCGGGGTCATGAGTGAGGCCGCCGAGTGATGTTCTCGCTGCTGCGCACCCAAAAGCAGAAATCGCCGGCCCCGAGCCGGCCGGTGCTGCATTTGTCGGGTCCGCGGTTGCGCGCTGCGTTCGAGAACCTGGTCGACGCTGCTGAGGCGACCGGCGGGGTCGAACGCTATGTCGGTGCGCTGGCGTTGAAGGCCTCGCTGTTCGAGGAAATGTTCGGCAAGGGCCGGGTGCATGAGCTGAGCGAGACAGAGTTCCTCGATCTCGCAGCTTTCGTGACTCCGGCGCGCCGCCGCATCGGCGCCTGGCTTGCCCATAACGGTTACGAGAGCCTGCATCCGCGGCTCGTCAAATTACTCGAGGGCTGGTCGGATGTCGGCACTGCGGACCAGCGCATGGCCACGTTCTGCGCCGGCTTCCCCGAGGACCGCGACCACCGCTGGGTGCGCGATCTCGGCGCTGAGGTGCTGCACTTCACCGCGCCGCATCACTATCCGCTGATGACGCGCTGGATGTGGGACGCCCGTGTCAACACCGGCGTGCTGCGCGAGATCTGGCACGACGATAATGGCGTTCCTGCCGGCGCCATCAAGGTCGAAGACAATTTCGCGACCTTTTCGATGCTGCGCGAGGAACTGGAAGGTTTCCTCGCCGACAACGGCGTGTTCCGCGATCTGCCGTTCTACGTCGATATTCTCTGCGCCCACGTCTATGCCGGCTACATCAACGACAAGGGCGGCGCGTATCTGCGCGGCGATTTCTGCGGTGCGACGAAGGAAGATTCTATGGCGCATACGCGCCGGCTGCTTGGACTCGACGCGGTCGATACCGAGTCCGGCCGCACGCGCCTGAAGCTGATCGATGGCGAAGCGCATGTGCTCGGCGAGCAACGCCGTCTGAGTTCGTAAGGAAAGCCCGATGCCGATCCACGAAAAATCGCTGATCCGGCCGGAGAATCTGGTCACCCACGAGCATCTCGAGCTCGAAGGCGTCGACGTGTCCGGGCACTGGAGCACGTTCATCAATTCGCGCGCCGTTACCGACTATAACGAGGCGATGCAGGAGGAGATCGCCGCGCTGCCGGGCGGCGAGTTCATCCACCGCTGCTGGCAATGCGGCTCCTGCACCAATTCGTGCACTGTCAACGCCATCAACCCGGACTTCAATCCGCGCTACTGGATCTACCTGATCCGCTTAGGGATGCAGGACGAATTGCTGCGCGACAAGGACATTATCTGGCAGTGCGTGTCCTGCAACAAATGCACCTATGCCTGCCCGCGCGACGTCAATCCTGAAGGCGTGATGAAGGCGACCTCTCATTGGCTCGAGCTCAAGGGTTTCACCGAAAAGAAGCCGTCGATGGTGTTCGATGAAGCCTTCTCCGAGCAGGTCTTTGCCACCGGCAAGATCGAGGACGGCCTGGTGCTACGCGAATTCTTCAAGCGCACCAAGCAGCCGCTGTTCCAGGACTGGCTGATCGCGCTGGTGCGCGGGCTGCTGATGAAGCTGCCGGTCTCGCTGATGATGAAGCTCGGACTTGCCACCGTGTTCCGGCCGCGCACGCGCAACTGGGCCAAGGCAAGTGCGGCCATCGATGAATACGTCGCCGAGCGGCACGCGGCCGATGCCCGCGCGCTCAAGCTCGACACGCAAGGAGCGGAATGATGAGCGGCAAGTACAAGAAGGTCGCGTATTACCCGGGCTGCGCACTGGAAGGCACGGGACACGCCTATAACCGCTCCACCAAGGCGCTGGGCAAGGCGCTCGGCCTCGAGCTGACCGAATTGAAGAATTGGAACTGCTGCGGCGCCATGGAGGTCAAGAATGTCGACCCCAAGCTGCAGACGTATCTGTCGGCGCGCAATCTCTCGATCGCCGGCGACATGGGCTTTGATACCGTGATGGCGCCGTGCAATGGCTGCTATCACAATCTGAAGAAGGCCGAATACGACCTCACGAACGACGACGCCTCGCGCGAGGTCAACGCTCGGCTGTCGGGCAAGGCCGGCCACACCACCTACGAGGCGGGCAAGGTCGAGACCATCCACGCGCTCGACTGGATCAAGGAGTCGGTCGGCGAAGAGGGCCTGAAGGCGCGGGTGAAGAACTCGCTCAAGGGTCTCAAGATCGCCAACTATTATGGCTGCATGTATACGCGCCCGCGCCACATCTTCCCCGAAAAGGACCAGGGGCCAGGCTCCGAGTCGACGTCGCAGCCGCATTTCATGGACGACCTCCTGGCGGCGGCGGGCGCCGAGAACGTCGATTATCCGCTCAAGACCGCCTGCTGCGGCGGCGCCCATACGCTGTCGGACAGTGATACCTCGACCAAGCTGGTGCTCAATCTGCTGACCACGGCGGAAGCCTGCGGCGCCGACGTCATCGCCACCGAATGCCCGACCTGCCACACGGGCCTGGAAATGCATCAGGTGCGGGCCGAGAAAGTGTTCGGCCGCAAGACCACGGTGAAGATCCTTTACTTCACCCAGTTGCTCGGCATGGCGCTCGGCCTGTCGCCGCGCAAGGTCGGCGTGCAGGAGAATTTCTCCGACGCTTCCGACCTCATTCGGGAAAAAGGTCTCGGCTGATGGACGACACCCGCACAATGAGCCTCGATGATGTGGCGGCGCGTCTTGACGCGATCGACGTTGCGTCCGATGCGACACTGCGGGAGAAAGCTGCGCCTTACGCCGACGAACTGCTGGCGCTGGGTGAGGCCATCCTGGAGCGCTGGGTCATGGCCCACGGCAAGAGGCCGACAGTTGACAGGGTGGAGGGCTTCCGTCTGCTGGCGCTGCACCGCCAGGGCGCGCGCGGCGAACCCAGTTTCAACGCTTGCCGCGAGACCTGCCGGGAGCTGGTCTATCATCATAATCTCGTCCGCCTCGATCTCGCCCATCCGGACTCTGCCCGCCGCCTGCGGCTTGGTGCTATGGTGGCGCGGCACTTGGCGCTGTTCATCGGCGGCAAGTTGGAAGTCGCCGGTCTCGGCGAATTCTGTTGCTCGTCGCGTCCGCTGCGCCAGAACGAGGCGATGCCGGACCGGAACCGTTTGACATAAAGGAGAGGGATCAATGCCGAGCGTACGTGGCTGCAACCTTCCCGACGAACTGCTCTACGACGTCGAGAACAACATCTGGTACCGCGAAAACCCGGACGGCACGGTGACGCTTGGTATGACCGCCGTCGCCGCGGCAATGGCGGGCCAACTGGTCGCCTTCACCGCCAAGAAGGCGGGCCGCTCGGTGCAGAGTGGCAAGTCCTGCGCCACGGTCGAATCCGGCAAGTGGGTCGGCCCGGCCAAGATCGCCTTTGACGCCGAAGTGGTCGAGGTCAACGACGCGCTCGTCGGCAGCCCCAAGCTCGCCAACGCCGAGCCATATGGCGAAGGCTGGATGGTCAAGGTGAAGCCGGCCGATTGGGCGGCGGCCAAGGCCGGCCTGACACCCGGCAGCGCCGTCGCGGGCCCCTACGAAGCGAAGATGACGGCGGACAATTTCGCCGGCTGCGAATAGGGCGCCGCTCTAGTGTCCCGATTCGGAAGTTCGCTTGATTGTGCAGCAAGTCCGGGTGCGAACTTCCGAATCTAAGGGACACCAGCAACATAATGGTTCTAGTGCGGTTTTGGATTTGAAGTTCGTACGAGAGCTTGCTGCATAGAATGATACGAACTTCAAATCCACCGCACTAGCGCCCGGCAAGCCGGGGAGGGTGAAGTCATGACCGATAAAACCAATACCAAATCAATGTCGTTGATCGTGACCAAAGGATCGCTCGACTGGGCGTATCCGCCCTTCATCCTGGCGACCACCGCGGCCGCCATGGGACTGGAAGTCACGATGTTCTTCACCTTCTACGGCCTGACACTGCTGAAGAAGGATCTCAATCTGAAGATCTCCACGCTCGGCAACCCGGCCATGGAGATGCCGATGATGGGCATGCATATGGGCATGCCTAACCTGGTCTCCGCCATTCCCGGGGTCGATGCCGCGGCCACGGCCATGATGAAAAATCTCATCAAAAAGAAAGGTGTAGCCTCGATCGAGGAGCTGCGCGACATGGCGCTGGAGGCCGAGGTCAAGATGATCGCCTGCCAGATGACCATGGATCTGTTCGAATACACCAAAGACGACATGATCGACGGGCCCGTGCTCGGTGGTGCCGCGACCTACATCGAGACGGCGACCAAGAGCGACATCAACCTGTTCATCTAACGCAACCGAAATTCGACAACGTCCGAGGAAATGACATGGCCGACCAGGTGCTCGATGTAAAAGGACTGAACTGCCCGCTGCCGATCCTGCGTGCCAAGAAGGCGCTCAAGGACATCCCGACCGGCGGCACGCTGCAGGTGCTGGCGACCGATCCGGGCGCGGTGAAGGACTTCGAGGCCTTCTGCCGCACCACCGGCAACGAACTGTTGGAATCATCGAACGAGAACAACGTCTTCAGCTTCTTAATCAAGCGCACTGCTTGAGCCAGATCAAAAGCAGGGGCGGCGGTCCGGGTAAGATTATATTTTGATAGCGGATCCGTGCGCGCGGAGGTTAAGTGATGGCGTCGAATACGTTGTACATCCTGCTTTGCTCCGGCGAACATGAGAAGGTCCAGATGGCGGCGATGATGGCTTCGGTCGCCGCCGTCTCCGAGCGGCCGGTCGAAGTGTTCATCAGCATGAACGCACTCCTTGCCTTTGCCAAGGGCGCTTCCGCCGCCGAGCGCTATCACGGCGGCGCGTTTTCCAAGCTGCTCACCGAAAAGAAAGCACCCGATCCCATGACCCTGTTCCAGCAGGGCAAGGAGCTCGGCGACCTCAAGCTATGGGCCTGCTCGATGGCGCTCGACGTCAAGGGCTGGGAGCTCGACCGTCTCGAAGACGACATGTTTGACGGCCCCATGGGCCTCACCAAGTTTCTGTCCGACGCCGAGGACGGACAATTCATCACCCTTTGAATGCCGAGAAAGCATGAGCGAGATGACGACCAGAGAAAAGATCGATGCACGCGGCGCCTTCTGCCCAGGGCCTTTGATGGAGCTCATCGCCAAGCTCAAGCTGGTCAATATCGGCGACGAAATCGAAGTCTGGTCGAGCGACAAGGGCTCGGTCGCCGACATCCCGGAATGGGTGAAGAAGGTCAAGCACGAGATGGTAGGCGTCACTCAAGAGGACGGGTATTGGAGCATCGTCGTGCGCAAAGCCAAATAAACGATAGCGCGCGCCAGCGCAGTGGGCGCCGGCGGCGTGAGAGAGGGGGAGGAGATCAAAATGGCCAAGAAGATCCTGATCGTCGGCGGCGGTCTCGCCGGCACCATCGTCGCCAACGGCCTGTGCCGCCAGCTGCGCGAGGAAATGTCTTCAGGCAGCGTCGCCATCACCATGATCGGCGCCACCGACAAGCACATGTATCAGCCCGGCCTGCTCTACGTGCCGTTCGGCAAGATGCGTGAGGCGGAGTTGTTCCGTGACCAGCGCAAGGTGCTCGACCGCCGTGTGCCCTACATCGTCGATCCGGCCAAGCACATCGACGTTGACAAGAAGACGGTCACCACCGAGTCGGGCAAAACGCATACCTACGACTTCCTGGTGATTGCTACCGGCTCGCGCATCCGACCCGACAACATCCCCGGCATGACCGAGGGCGGGCACTGGTTCTACGACCTCGATGGCGCGCGCAAGATGCGCGACGCGCTCAACGACTTCAAAGGTGGCAAGATCGTCGTCAACGTCAACGCCCCGCACAAATGCCCGGTGGCGCCGCTCGAAATCACCTTCATGCTGCGCGACTTCCTTGCCGGCAGGGGCCTGCTCGACAAGAGCGAGATCACCTACACTTATCCGATCGGCCGGTTGCACGCGCTTGAGCCGGTGGCCCATTGGACCGGGCCGGAGTTCGACCGTGCCGGCATCAAGTCGGAGACCTTCTTCAACACCAAGTCTGTCGACGCCAAAGCCAAGACCATCACCTCGGAAGAGGGCTCCACGCTCCCCTACGATCTGCTCATCACCATCCCGCCGCACAGCGGCCAGCCGGTGATCACCGACTCCAATCTCGGCGCCGGCGGCTGGGTGCCGACGGTAAAAAATACGCTGCTGAAAGAAGGCTCCGACAACGTTTTCATCGTCGGCGACACGACCAATATCCCGATCTCCAAGGCAGGCTCGACCGCTCATTTCGAGGCTGACACCATCGTCGACAATCTGTCCTCGCTGATCAAGGAAGACCGCTGGGCGCGCGACTATGACGGCAAGGTATTCTGTTTTGTGGAAACAGGCATGAGCACCGGCACCTATGTCTGGTTCAATTACACCACGCCGCCCAACCCGGGCCCGCCGTCGCAGATGGTCCATTGGTTCAAGCTGGCCTATAACCGGCTGTACTGGTTGTCCGCGCGCGGCTTGCTGTAAGGGAGGCGGTGATGGACGACACCACGATGACCAACCAGCCGCCAATGGACGAGATGGCGCGTCTCAGCCTCGCTGCGCGCGAGGCGCTGACCGACAGCATGGTCGAGCGCCTGGCGATGATGGGCGGCAATGCCCTCGATCTGCTCGACCGCCTCAACGATCCCGATACCAGTGCGGCCGTGCATTCACTGATCGACCGGCTCACCGAGCTGCACAAGGTCGGTGCTATCGACACCGTCTGCGACCTCGCTTTGACCGCGCATGCAGTGCGCAGCGCGCTCACCGACAACATGGTCGAGCGGCTGTTCATGTTCATGGAGAGCATGATCAACACGGTCGGTAACGAGGCCATGGGCGAACTTGCCGAAAACACGCGTCTTGCCTTTGAGGAAGCCGCGCAGGAGACCGCCAAGGCCAAGCCGAGTGGCGGCATCATGGGCATGATGTCGATGCTGTCGAAGCCGGAGACGCAGAAGAGCCTGGCCTTCCTGCTCGCGTTCAGCAGCAAGCTGCAGGCGCGCACGGGCTGATCCGCCTTCGTCGGAATTGTCGCTTGAAAAAGAACCGGCGCCGTTTGTACGGCGCCGGTTTAATTTTGAGGTGTTCTTTTTCTTCTTACGCCCGCACGAACACCGAGCGGATGGCGCCGCCGAGCGAGCCTTCCTCGAGATATTTCACGCCGAGATAGCCGCCGGCCAGGATCGACAACCAGGCGATCAGGCTCCCGAGTGCGAGAGTAGATAGTCCCGTGATGCCCTGGCCGATGGTGCAACCGAGCGCCATCACGCCGCCGGCGCCCATCAGGCTGGCGCCGCCGAGATGGCGCAGGAAATCCTTGTGGTCGACGAAACTCTCGAGCCGGAATTCGCCAGTCAAGGTTGCCATCAGGAAACTGCCGAGAATGACGCCGCCGACCACCGCGATGCCGAAGTTGAGGGTCGCGCCGGTGAAGGTCATCAAGTACTGGATGCTCTCGCCGACCGGCGCCACAAACGTAATGGAGGCGAGCGGCATTGGATTGAATTCGTCGGCCGCCAGCACGCCGGTGACCACCCAGCCTCCAACAACACAGAGGCCGATGACGAGGCCGGCGATGATGTTGGCGGGGCTGCGGCGGAAGCTCGCGTCCTTGAAACAGTAGATCAGGAACGCCAGCGCCAGCACGGCCGCTGCAATTGCGCGCGCGGTGCCGGCCGACAGCCCGAGGGCTGCGCCCGCCATTTCACCGAGATTCTGATTGGCGAGCCCATGCGTCGTCAGATCGACATTGGTGGTCTCGACTTGCAGCCTGGCCAACGCCAGGAGGCCGCGCACTGTCGTGTAGGCGACGATGCCAAGCACGAGCGTCACCAGCAGCGACTTCAGATTGCCGGCCCCGAGCCGCACCAGAGTGCGGCTCGCGCAGCCGCCGGCCTGCGTCATACCGAAGCCGAACATCAGCCCGCCGATGATGGCGCCGAGCCAGCCGAAATTCGACGTGAGGTACATCGCCTTGCTGATGTCCACCACACCCGCAAAGGAAAGAATCTGAGTGCCAATGATTGCGACCGCGATCGCCAGCACCCAGGCTCGGAAGCGGCGGCCATCGCCCATCAGGACGAGGTCCGATATCGAGCCCATTGTGCAAAAATTGGTACGCTGCACGACGGCGCCGAAGATCAGGCCAATTACGAGGCCACCGATACCGACGGTCAGGGTAGGGGAAAGTCCGCTCATCTGCCTCTCATCACAGGGGTCGTGGTCGTTTGTCGGCCTTATATCACTTATGGATCATCGGTTGCACCGGCGCCGGCGGGGCGAAGTGGTATGTATAGCCCAAGGTGAACTGGTACTGGTGCATTTCGATGTCGACGTTACTGCCTGGGGTGGCCGCAAATGGCGGCGCCCCGATCATCTCAGGCCCACTGACGCTGTGCGAGGGAACATAAGCCGCGGCGAATTCCCACGTCGAGTTCGGGCTGGGGCTGTAGGCGAAGCCGCCGGTAATGTGGTCAGTGACCACGCCCGGCGCCAGGATGTTGAAGGTCACGTCGGCTGACTGGATCGGATTAGTATTGTGGGCATAGCCGACCCGGAAAGTCCATTTTGGCGTCGCGCGCCACTCGGCGCCAATTTTGAAGATATCGATGTCGTGCCAGCCGAAGCCGGGTCCGTTTGACTGACCGAGCAATCCCGGCGACGACATCGGATTGGCGATCGAGGCGATGCTGCCATAGAAGATGTGCTTGTAGTCGAACATCACGGTGAAGTCCGGCATCACGTCCCAGGCGATGCCGGCGGTGAGGTTGGCTGGAATATCGAAGCTGCCGCCCTCGGCGAACAGGCCGCTATAGCTGTGGAACTTCGTCATCCAGATCGGTGTCTGGCCGGAAAAGCCGAGGCGGACATTGGGCATGACCTTCCATTGCACGCCGAGGCGCGCGCCGCCGCCGTAGGCGTATGAATAGTCCCCGCTGGTCAGGTTCGCGGGGTCGGAGGAGATACCCGCGAACGCGCCCAGCCCCTGCACCCGGATTTGTTGAATGGCGGCCACCGGTGAGACGCCGACGGAAAACGCGCCGAAGCGACGCGCGTAGCCGACCGCGATGAACGCCTGCATAAGATCGACGTGTAACTTGCTGCCGTCGCAGAACACGCCGACGCCGCCACCGCAGCCAGGCGACGTATTGGTCATGTTGGGCCAGTTGGTATTCATGCCGCCGTTTCCGAACACCGCGAGGCCCCATGCCGAGTCCGCATCGATTGGACTGCTGTAGGCCATGTTCGGGACGGGGAAGATATTGTCGTCACTGTCGTAACTTCCTGGCGCTACGAAGGCGGTCCCGGTGGCGGTATAGCTGCGGTAGGGCATGAACAGCGCCATGCCGAGTTGCAATTGCCGGCTGACATCGACGAGGCCGGCCGGATTGAGCGAGAGCGCCATGGCGTCGCGCGAGTCGGCGACACCGGCCCCGGCGAGGCCGCTCTGGCGCGCACCGTAGCCGTATTGGAAGTAGCCCTCGGTTGCTTGCGCGGCGCTGCCGGCGAGCCACGCGGCAGTTAAACAGCCCGTGATCTTGGCCGCACGCACGGCGGCCCGCATGAGTGCAGATTGCATCGCTTCCCCCATCCACCGTCATTATTTCTTATATTCGAATAATTCGATACGAACGGGGGTGTCCCGTCAAGCGGTTTAACGCGTCTTGGCGCGCAACCGGCGGCAGGGCCAGCGGCCGGGGGCAAGTTATTGGAAAAACGGCGGAAAGGCGCGGGCCGGGTCGCGGGCCGGCGGTGGACAGCTGTGCCGCGCCGGCAACAGCGCGCGGATAACCGGACTAAGCCAGCGTCTCCACGTCCCATTTGGGCGCGCGCTCGGGCGGATTGGCGATGCGGACCTGCTTGCGCCGCAGTGCCGAGATCCGCACCATCTCGTCGTCGCTGAGCGCGAAGTCGAAGACGTCGAGATTTTCTGCGATGTGCTCTTCGGTCAGCGCGCGCGGCACCGCCGCCACCATCGGCTGCTGGATCAACCAGCGCAGCGCGACCTGAGCGATGGTCTTGCCGTGTGTCTTGGCGATCTCGTCGAGAACGGGATCGTCGAGCAGCTTGCCGCGCGCCACCGGACAATAGGCGGTGAGGATCATGCCGTGACGCTCGAGCGCCGCCAGCATGCGGTCCTGCGGCAGGTAAGCGTGGTATTCGATCTGATTGGTGACCAGCGGCTCGGGACATACCTGCACCGCTTCATCGAGCATGGCGATGGTGAAGTTCGATACGCCGATATGGCGCGTCAGGCCCTGCCGCTTGGCCTTGGCGAGCGCGCCGAGCGTTTCCGAGAACGGCACCTTGGGCTGTGGCCAGTGCACCAGCAGCAGGTCGACATAGTCGAGCTGCAATGCCTTGAGCGACGTCTCGGCCGACTTGAGAAAATCGGCCTCGCGCGCATTCAGCTCGGTCACCTTGGTGGTGACCCACAAGTCCTTACGCGCGATGCCGCTGGCGCGGATGCCTCGGCCGACCTCTTCCTCGGTGCCGTACTTGCGCGCGGTGTCGATCAGGCGATAGCCGCATTCGATCGCGTAAGCGACCAGCTCGGCCGCGCGTTCCGGGAACGCCATGGTGCCGAAGCCGATTGCCGGCATGTGCGCGCCATGGGCGGAAAGGGTGAAGGACTTGGCAGGTTGCATGGGCTAGGATTTCCGGCAAAAAGCGGTGGGCGGGTCATAGTAGTGCGAAGGCGGCGCAGCCGTAAATGTCCTGTGCCTGGTATTGGCGATTATAGAAATTTCATCTGGTGCAATGAGCGCGCTCCCTAGGCGCATGGCTGCAACCCAGTTAAAGGCCGGAAGACGAACCGGGCGAACGCGGCACATCTCATGACAGCGTTACGACGATGGCTTTTGGCATTGGGCTTCACGGTGGTGATCGTGATCATCGGCTGCCAATGGCTCGATCGGCCGACCGCCGTATGGGTGCACAGCCATCTCGCGTTGCAGCGCCGCCAGATCCTCGAGCCGGTGACTCATATCCCCGATCCGCTGCTGCCGGCGGCGGCCATCGTCTTTTTTGCGCTGGGATTGCGCGTCTTGGCGGGCCGGCCGTTGTCGCCGTTTGCCGCCGTCGCTGTCGCCTGCAGCGTCAGCGTAACCATGGGGGAGGTGACAAAAGATTTGCTCAAATGGGTGTTCGGGCGGACCTGGCCGGAAACCTGGATCCATAACAATCCCTCGCTCATCCGCGACGGTGTGTATGGCTTCAACTGGTTTCACGGTGGTGCCGGCTATCCGTCGTTCCCGTCCGGTCATATGGTGGCGGCTTCTGCGGTGATATCGGTGCTGTGGGTCTGCTATCCGCGCCTGAAGCTGTTTTACGCGCTGGTTGTGGTGGCCATTGCCGCCGCACTTGTCGCGGCCAATTTTCATTTCTTCAGTGACGTGGTCGCCAGCGCTTTTGTTGGCGCGTCGACGGGCTGGATGACGACGCTGTTCTTCGAGCAGCAAAGGCATGTCACCAACGGCGGCTAGCGCCGCCCCGGAAGTGTCCTTGATCAGGGCCGTTGCTTTTCCTTCAGCCGCTTTCCGAGGCGAGCCAGGTCGACAACCATGCGTTCATGTGTGCCGGTGCCAATCTCCTCGGTTTCGTCCCGCGCGCTAACCTTGAACTCGATGCGACGGCCATCGACCTTGGTGACTTCCGCTTCGGCCGTGACCTGATGGCCGACCGGAGTCGCCGCCAGATGGCGCACATTGACGACCGTGCCGACCGCGCTTTCGCCCGGCTCGAGGTAGTCGCGGATCGCGTTGAGCGCGGCGTTCTCCATCGCCCGCACCATCATCGGCGTGGCAAATACCGGCGGTAATGCCGCGTCTTTGAACTGGCTGGCGAGGTGGGTCGGGGTCACCTGCAGCGTATCGGTGCCCTTGGCTCCCACTGGAATCGGACGCATAACGCTAGACCTCCTCCTCACGACGCACGTGATTGATGGCCGGCGACAGCGCGGCCAGGATGATTCCGCAAATCGCGATCGGCAGGAACGCCATGCTGGCGATGCCGCTGGCATCCCATAGCGCGCCGCTGACTACCGGCACCACCACGGCCAGGCTATAGCTGATGGTGAACATGGCGGCGGTGACGCGGTGGACGTCATCGGGCGGTGCCAGCAGCGGCGGCAGCGCCAGCGCCAGAACCAGAATGCCGGCGGCGGCGAAACCGATCAGCGTGGCGCAGGCGACCACGATAGGCCCGGAGCCGAACACGATGCCGGCGACGGCGAGAGTGGTCAGCAGGCCGCTCGCCACATAGGGCCAAGCCTTAAGTTCGAGACGACTGGCAAAGACCAACAGCAGGGCGGAGGCTGGCAATTGACCGGCATTCAAGCCGGTGAGCGCGGCGCTGATCCAGGCGCCCTGGCCGTGGTGGTTGAGGTAATCGGGCAGGAACGAGTTGGTGCCGAAATAAATCGCGTTCACGGCGCCCAACATGAACCCGAGCCGCCAGATCAGCGAACTGCCCCAGTCCGGCCACCAGCGCCGACGCACCGGCGCGCCGCTCGCTGCGGCTTGGCGCGGCGCAAGCAACATCACCAGCAGCCCGATTGCTGCCACCGGCGCGCTCCAGAGCGCAAATCCACCCTGCCAACTGCCCATCAGCGGAAGAACGAACGGAATTGTGAGCGCGACGGGCGCGAGTTCGCCGATCAGAAGGCCGTTGGTATAAACGGCGGTGGCGAAGCCGATCCGGTGCGGCACCCAGGCGCGCACCGCCGGCGGCATGCTGACCTGCATGATGGCGACGCCCGCACCCATCGCGACGGTCATGGCATAGAGCCACGTGACGTCGGGGAACGTGCCGCGCAACGCTCCGCCGGCTGCGGTTAAAACCAAGCCAACGATTATGGCGCTGCGAACCCCCAGCCGCGCGATCAGGAGAGAGCCCGGCACCGCCGCTAAGGCGAGCAGCATTGACGGCAGCCCGGTCAGGATGCCGATCTGGGTGGCGCTGAGGCTGAGGTCGTGATGAATGCGCGGGATCACCGGCGGCACCGCCAGGATCGTCAGCCGCAGGGCAGTGCCGACGAGCCAGAGGAGACAAAGCGCAGTGAAAACACGGACCCGCGATGCCGCGCCGCTCGCGCCAGTGATGGATGAATGGCTCATTGACGCAGTGGGTGCCACAGGGGGGACAAATTGTTGTCCTTATTCGGCGGGGGGATAACACACCCGGGGCGGCGTTGCACGAGCCGCAGAGGCCGATTTTTCGATCATGAACGCACCGGATTGCAGCGAGAACGCGCCGCTCTACGTTATTGGAGACATCCACGGCCGCCTGGATCTTTTGGATCGGTTGATCGAGGCCATCGATTGCGACGCCGGCGAGCGGCGAGCCGACAGCCTGACGGTGACGGTCGGCGACTACATCGATCGCGGGCCGGAATCCCGCGGCGTCATCGAGCGGCTTATGGCCAACCCGTTTCCGGGCCGCTATGTGGCGCTCAAGGGCAATCACGAAGCGATCCTGCAAAGCTTCCTGGGCGATCCGAACGTTGGCGGCCATTGGCAGCAACTCGGCGGCCTGGAAACCTTGCGCTCATTCGGCGTGCCGGTTTCTCGGGGCCGTCGAGACTTCGCGCGTGCCTGCGAAGCGTTGCGTGCCGCGCTCACGCCCGAAGAAACGCGCTTTCTGGCATCGTTGCAGCCGGCTTTGTCGGTGGGCCGTTACTTCATCTGCCACGCCGGCGTGCGGCCGGGCGTTCCACTCGAACGGCAGAGCGAGCGCGATCTACTTTGAATTCGCGACGAGTTTCTCAACAGTGAAGTGAATTTCGGCAAGATCGTTGTGCACGGACACACGCCGGTGCGCGAACCCGAGGTGAAGGCCAATCGCATCAACGTCGACACCGGCGCCTTCATGAGCGGGCGCCTGACCTGCGTGGTGCTGGAAGACGGCAGCCATCGCTTTCTGACGGTTTCGCCCGGTTCAAATCGATAATCCAGTCGGGCAGTCCGAAAGTGGCATCCAGCCAAGAGAGTGGGCCGTCATTCGCAGGCTGGTTGGGCCTATTCCGACGCGCCCTTGTGGCGATGTCCGTCGTCCGTGCTCGAAAATTCCTGTATGCGGTCAAGTAACTGACGATGAACGTCGGTGTCAAACTCGTCACGCGAATGCGAAGCGTTGGACGCAAACACTCGAGTAGCTCGCGCATTTAACGCCTCGTGATCGCAGTCGACAAAGAACGAATAACGCCCGAGGCCGAGCGCCAAGGTTTTCATGGGATCTTTGTTCCGGCCGGCAATGGTGCTGCCGGCAATCTCGTCGATCCGCAGAGTTGTTACGAATGGGAATAGACAGCCGACGCGGATCTTGCCTTCGCTTGCGGCTTTGCGGATGACGAGATCCAGGGGATCCCTGGGGCCATCCGTCAATTCGCGCTCGAGCAACTCGACTAGCATCGGAATCGAATGACGATTGATGATGTAGGATGTCGTCGCGGCTATATAGGCTATGACATGCGGCTGCACGACGGATATGGCGCCGGTTTCATCGCGTTCCAAACTCTGGTCGTAGAGCGCTTTATATCTTCGATAGTCGCGGTGCATCGTGAATGTGTCGGTGAAAAGAAGATCGAATCGATCGATCGCACCCGACGATAGGGCGGATTCAATTGCCTGCGCAGTGAAATGAGAAAAAACAACGTCGTCTTCGACGACATGAAGATGGTGCGAGCTTTCGCAATTCTGTTTCAGCAGGAGGTAATGCGACGTAAAGCAGCCGATCTCGCCACTGGTGAGCCGCTGGTTCGGAAATCCGAGGCTGTTTCCGTCGGCTGCGGGAAAGCGCTTGTAGAAAGATTGGAGATTGCAACGCGAAATCTCGCCTTCGATTAATGCCCGTCGCGCGGCGCTGCGGTCGAGGTTTATGTAGAATCCGGCGTAGCGCGTCGCGATATCCTTGGTCTTTCGTAGCTTCGGTAAAGTGATTCCGCGGTTGTTCTTCTCCTGCAGAGCAAGACCGCGATTGTGCAGCGCTTCGGTGTCGTTCGGCTGCAGTGCCAGCACGCCATCGTAGCTTGCCAGTGCCTCGTCGAAATGGCCCAGTTCACTCAGGATATTGCCCCGATTGTAGAATGCTTCAGCATAATCCGGCCGCAGGGCCAGCGCCCGGTCGCAGCTCGCAAGTGCTTCGTCATACCGCCTCAAGGCATGCAAGATGACGCCGCGTTCGTTGAGGACTGCTGGCTCGTTCGGACGCAGGGCCAGCACGCCGTCGTAGCTCGCCAGCGCCTCGCCGTACCGATTCAACCGATGCAAAATCTTGGCGCGATCGTAGAGCGCTTCGACATAAGCCGGCTGCAAGGCCAGCGCGCTGTCGTAGCTCGCCAGCGCCTCCTCGTATCGCCCCAATGCGGCAAACACGCGTGCTTGGTTCGCGCAAGCGTCGGCGGATTGCGAGTTGATAGTCAAAGCCTTGGCGATAAGGTTCAGCGCGGCCTCGCATTGGCCGCGCTGATGCATGAGCACCCCTAGAAGGTGCAAAGCGTCGAAGTGGTCATGTTCGGTCTGAAGAATAAGGCCGTAGAGCCTTTCGGCGTCATCAAGCCGCCCTTGCTGATGGTAGGCTATGGCCTGTTGGATCATGGGCGACGAACGTCAGGGGTTAGCGACAATTCGCTGGTGGGCGGGAACCCCGGCGTCTGGCCGCATCGGCTGCCGGTAGGCGGCCGCTCATTGATATCGCTCCTCGGGGATCGCATAGACCACGGCGCCGGTGCCGCACCAGGCGTGATTGCGGAACAAGAAGCGATAATCTCGCAGGGTTTCCATCAGCCAAAACGGTGTTCTCCAGATGCCGTCGGCGTTGTGATAGACGGTAGCCGCGATGATCGGCCGGTTCGACAACAGGGTTTGCCGTCCGCCTTTGAGCGCAGCGAGCTCGCCGCCTTCGAGGTGGAGCTTGACGAAACTGGGTGCGAGCCCGAGCGTATCGAGCGGGCGGGTGGTGAGCCGGGTCTCTCCCAAACCAGAGAGTTGCGAGGCATAGCCCAACCCTTCGCGAAACGGCGCGACACGTTCCGTTTCGTCCAGCGCGCAGCCATAGCACGTGACCCGCGGATCGCGCGGCAACCATGAATTCAGATTGTCTTCAAGAATCGCGCGGTTGCCCGCATCCGGTTCGATCGCCGCGATTCCCCCGAAGGTGCCTTTCATTTGCTTGATGAAGGCGCCCGCCACCGATCCGTGATGCGCCCCCGCATCCACGAAGACTTCATCGTCGTACAGCACGCCGGCCACTTCCGGAATGAAGTAGCGGTTGTCGGTCTGCACCGGCGCTGCTTGAAATGTCCATTCCTCCCGCAGCCTTCGCCAAGCCAGAAACTGCAAATGATGGGCGCGGGATTCGTCGTCATGCCAGAGTGTCAGAACCTTGGCGGTATCGTCATGGTCGCGCAATGCCAGAGGCGCTGCGAACCACCCGTTCGACAGCGGATGCAGGGCGCGGAAGCTTTCCGCTAGGTCGTAGAAGGGCACCACATCGTTGAAGCCCGCCTCGATCAGCGACTGCTCGATCGGCACATAGGGCGAGGTGACGACGCTGACCGCGAGGCGAAACGCGTGCTTGGCGGCCCGTGGCACCTCGTCCGGATGCTTGAGTTCGACGCCGAACCAGTACGGTTTGCGCGCGAGCGCGCCGGCGTTGCGATCGATAACAAGCGCGAAGTCATGGCCTACGCTGGTGAGGAATTCGCGCGCCAGCCGGCCCAGGTTCCCTGCGCCATAGAGCGCCAACGGCCGGGCCATCGGCACAGGGGAGAAGGCGCAAGTGCCACCGGCGATTTCGCCCAGCAACCGGACAGCTGCGCCCGCGTTCGGCAAATCGGCGAACGAGCGGGCCTTGTGAGGCGTGCTGTGCTCGAAAGGGGGCGAATCGACGGCCGCCATTGCCCGCATGGGCCGCTCCTGTTGCCCCGAATGCAGGGCTATTCGACGCGTGAGCGAATCAGTCTGCGGGCAGATTATAGGCGTGTCGTGATCACAAGAATCAGGCTTAATTCACTATCAATTGTCGCCTTGATAAAATTCAAGCACCTGTCCTGCCCTGTTCAGATCGGTTCACTCCGTTCTCTTCAGATAACCATCCGGCGAGCCGGTGAGGACGATCTTGGATTCAATGAAGCGATCGATTTCCCATTTCATCGGCTGCCCCTGCAACGAGAGCCGCCCGTCCGATTTTACCCGCCTCATATATTCCCACACGGCGCTCTTCGGGCTGTTGCCCTTTCCCCACAGTCGTTCAGACGTCATATACGAAGGCGCGTCCTCGATGATGGTATCTCCGACCATGCAATAGCTTCCGTGGGTTACCATCGGAGCGTATGCCTCAAGTTCAGCCAGCACATGGTCGTGGGTATGGTTGCTGTCCAGGCAGACCATGACGCGCTGGTGCTGCAACGCAATCTTCTTCACTTGTTCCACGATTGTCTTATCGATGCTCGAGCCCTCGATCAGGGCGATCTTCTTTGCCAGTGGATGAATGGTGATGTTTTGTCTGTTATGCGGGCGGATATCGATATCGATGCCCACCACTTTGCCGTCGCTGATGTCACCGCAACTCTCGAGAATGGCGAGCATGGAGGCGCTGAAGATCAACGATCCTCCCCAGGCGACACCGGTCTCGATAATCAGATCCGGTTTCACTTGCCAGATAATTTCTTGCAGAGCCTGAAGGTCCTGAGGGATTTGGACGATGGGCACGCCCAGCCAGGTGAAATTGTAGACGTAGTTGGCTTTGCCGATGCCGATCTCGTCGAAGAAATGACGCGCCGCCGCCTGCAGTTCGGTTCGATTGGGGTAGTCGGCGACTTGTTGGACGATGTCTTGCCGATATTTGTCCAAAGGGGTCACGGTCTTACTGCTGCCTTTCGTATCTGCATCGGGAAGGCGTGGCCTCTAAGCCATCAAACCGAACAATAGAGAACGAAATCGCCAAAAAGCGGTGCGTGGTGCCTGATGCTCAAACGATATTCCGGCACCAAAGTCCGAACATATTCGGCCACTTCATAGAGGTCGCTTGGATAGTGATAAACGCACAGCGTCATTTTCGGCTTGCAGGTTTGAATGGTCTGCCGGGCGCCGCGCAAAAATGCCATTTCCATGCCTTCGATGTCGGCCTTAACAAAGGTGACGTGGCGGCCATCCAGATAGCTGTCCAATGTGAGTACCCGCGCCGACGTCGGATCTTCGTCCGCTGCTTCGCCTTGGGACTCAAAACTCGAAAGCCCGTGGCGCAGAGGTGCCTCGTTGAGGAAGGTGCAACTCATCCGCCCCGGAGAATCGGAAAGACCGGCGCGCACCAGGGACACGCTGGAGCGATCGAAAGCCCACTCGCCGGCGAGCCTTTGCACCCGTTGTTCCATCGCCTTGAACTGGCGATAGCCGGGCTCGAAGGCATGAATGTGCCGAAACGTTCCCAGATTTTCCCAGACGAAGCGTTCCAACGTGTCCCCAACGAATGCGCCGGCATCGACAAAGGCCTCGTCGAAGTTGCCCGCGAATTCGGGCAAGCAAAAATACATGTCCTTTTCCATGATGTCGCGGCATGGCGCGATGCTGCCGGTCAGCATGGACATGAGCAAGGCATTGAAGACTGTCGTCGAGCGCGCGTCGGCGAGCATGCCGTCCCTGACGTCAATCAAGCGGCGGAAATTCCTGGCCACGAAATAGCCGTCGAATGACATGGTTGCCAGACCGTGGGGCGCCAGGGCTTGCTCCACCTCGCGAACGGCATGCCGGGCGGCGATGAAGACGGCCGGGACAGTCGCTAACTGGTCTGCCGAAGGCGCGGCAATGGGGACGCCATTAATCTCGCCGCCGATCTTGCGGCTGTCCTTGTCGAAGAATTTGGTAACTTTGACGCCGAGAGATTGCAGATAGCTGCTGGCCCACGTCCCGAGAAATCCCGCTCCGTAGATGGCAACACCTTCAGGAAAACATCTTTCCAAGGCTGCTGCGACCGTGACCTGACGCTCGCATTCGGCTGAGACCAGGTCGCTGGCATATTTCGCGTCTATGTCTTTTCTCATGCCAAGGTCACTGCAGCAGGTACAGCGCGCCGTCAGGCCAGCCGAGCTGCTGGGCGGCTCTCTTGATCGCTGTTCGATGGAGATAGGGCGCGATGACAAGCATGCCCTCCACGGGCACCGCGGCAGGGTCTTCGATGGGAATCCGTGGTAGTGAGTTCGACTGCTTGAGCTTGGAGGAATCGCAAATTCGTATCTCGCTCGCATCTAGCAACGGTAATAGGCTGAATATCTCGGCCGAGCACCCCCAGATCGTCACTCTCTTATCTGCCGCCAATGCCGAGATTTGCTCGGCCTGGTGCATCAATGCCTCTCGCGACATGCGCGCGAAACCCGCGACGTCGGCCGTCGCGGGCACCTTGAGCGATGGCGATGCCGCGCTTTTCCGCGCCAGGATCATGAGGGAGGGGTAGGCAAACTCGGGTGTCTCCAACATCTGGCGAGAGACGTCCCGAACGGCAAATCCATGCGCCTCGAGCGCCGCAGCCAGCGCCCTCGCCGTAAAGTGATTAATGTGCTCGCGGATGGAGAACCAGAATGCAGATCCGATGGGTGTGCCGGCGTAGTTTTCCGCATCCGGAACTTCGATGAGGATATGGCCACCTTCAGTCAGGACTCGAGCCGCCTCCGTCAGCAGGCTGGACAGATCGCGAATATGCTCAAGGACGTGGAAGTAGGTCAGCAGTTCCAGTCTGCCCTCGCCGAAGGGTAAACTCAGGCAGTTGCCGTCATGGAAAGAGACATTGGCGCGAGATTGAGTACTTGCTGGAAGGCTCCGCGCATCGACATCGACGCCGCAGCATTCTTGCTCCCATCCACTTTGAGCCATCCAATTAACAAATCCGCCACGACCACAGCCGACATCTGCCATCTCCATGGAGTCGATCCCGTGTTTGCGCAGGAATTGCAAATAGAAAGTATATTTCTTTTGGTTGGCTGGTGAATTCTGGTCGAAATGCGCCTTTTCGAAATAGTTGCACTCCTCGACGTAGAACCGGCGCAAACCGGTATCGGTTACATTGCGTACATACACCAGTCCGCAGTCCGGGCAGACGTGAAAGTCGGCAGTATAATTGAATACAGAGTCGACCGAGCCCGCTGAACCTCCAATCCAACAGGTGGGCTGACGTCGAGCGGCAGGCTGGGCAGCGATCGATGCTCACGGATCAGGCATCCTCATCGTGCGTCGCAAAACTCAATTCCGAAGGCTCCAGCTTTGCGAGCAGCCGCTCGCGGTAGGGATCGATATTGTCGACCTGGGAATATTTGATGTGCCCGCAGGCGCGGCAAACAGGGTTCTCCCGCCGCTTTCCCTGCAGGTGTAGCCGCCGCAATTTGTTCATTGCAGGCGAGTTCCAGATATCACGCAAAGTCTCGTTGTTGAGGTTGCCGATGACCAGCTTCTGATCCCAATCTGGACAGCAGGCGCTGACGGTTCCGTCGGCGTTGACGGCCATCGCGTAGAAGATATAAGTGCAGACGTCCTTGTCTTCCAAGGTTTCCCGATATTGCCCCTCGGCTTTTGAGGCTTTCACCCCGGCTCGGTTTTCCAAATCGAACTCAGGCCAAATAGGTGAAAGCTCTTCGATAAAGATGCGATCGCAATAATCGCCGAACAAATCGAAGAATTTCTCCCGGTCTTCCGCGCTGAGAAAATCTCCTGGCACCTTTATGGTGACCTCGCAGTTGCCGCGGCGAGGATAGAGCCAGCGGATCTGGTCGACGAGCTTGCCAAAGTCGAAATCAACCTTCGCATGCTCGGCATATTGTTCCTTGCTCACCCCCTCCAGCGAAATGTTCAGGCGATCGAGGCCGGCATCGACGATGCTCGTCAACAGGTCCGGTGAAAACACGGAGGCATTAGTGGCAAAATCGATGTAGCGGACCCGACCGCTTTCCTTGGCCAGCCTGATCATCGTGGACAGGTTCTTATTGAGAAGGGGTTCGCCGATCTTGTTCATACGCATGACCCGCAGGACCTGCGGGAAGGCTTCCAGGTCCCTCAACAGCTTCTCGAATAGGCGAAGATTCATCACCCGGCGTTTGTATTCCGACGCCTTAAGAAGATCGATGTGACCCGTCGGGCAGAACTGGCAACGAAAGTTGCACGCGCTGGACGGGTCTACGTACAGCAGGAACGGCGTTTCCAGAGGAATGACCTCTTGAAGAGCTGTTCGTTCCTCGAGATTGAGCTTCGATTTGACTTGCGCCTTCATCGCGCCCTCCCGTTAGAGCCGCATCTGTCGGATGGATGTTTGGTCAACGCACATGGAAGTTGGCCTAAGGGCCGAAACGCTCTTTGGTCATTCCGCGGCCTTGATGATCTCCAAACCGAACGGTTCCATCGTCCAAAGTGCTGTCTCGCTGCGAAAGGCCGAATCAGCAGACAAAATGTTGCCACTGCCTACATCTATTGCCCAGAGCCAAGAAGGCCCCTCGGGGGGCGCGAATCAGCTAAAAAGCCGCAGGTCGGCGGGTCTGGTGCCCAGCCGACTCCATGCGGCGCGCCGGTCGCCGCCATCAGCCGGCGGTGAACCCGTGAAGCTTTCCGTCCTGTTGCCGACCCACCGCCACAACCTGCTGGCCTGCTCCAGGATCGCCCAGGCCTGTTCCTGGGCCGGCCCCGACATCGAGGTCATCGTCCGCGATAATTCAGGCGATGCGCGCAAGCGCGAGCTGCTTGCGAATTTCCAGCGTGACAACTGCCGGATCATCACGGCCGAACCTTGCGAACCGCACGAGAATTATTCCGAAACCCTGCGGCAGGCGACCGGCGACTTCGTTTTCTGCCTGGGCGATGACGATTTGTTTTTCGATCATGCCATCCGCGATCTGCCACCTTTGATCGAGCAGATCGGCACTGATCGCACGTTCATTGGCATTACCGGCACCTACGCGATCGAAAGATCGATGGGAACCGCGCTCGCCAGCTATCAAAACGTCGATTTAGATGATCCCAGTGTGCGTGCGGCCGGATTCCTGAGCTTTCCGGGGCCAAATGTGTTGTTCTACTCGGCGCTGCGGCGAGAGCTGGTCAGCCGCGTCTTCGGCTTCATGAGTGCGATGCCGTTCCAATTCTCGTTCCACGATCAGATTCTTTGCATTCTGTATCTGCTCAACGGCAAGTTCTTCCGACTGCAGCGGCTGATGTATCTCTACGACGTGGGCGTTTGGGGAATGGCCGAATCCGCGCAGAAGCGCGATCTCGATTTTTACAACGGCGCGGGCCTCGATCCGGCCATCAACAAGCTGCATTGGCTTCTGTGTGGGTTCGAAGGCGCTTCGCTGATCGTGAACTCCGATATGTTGGCGATGGTTTCGCCTTCGCAGCGTCAGCCAGTCGCCGACTTGTGGTTTTCCACGATGTTCGTCCGCTTCAAGGTTAACAATCGCATGGCTTTCGGTTCGCGATTGACGGAAGACGCCGAGCGATTGTCCAAGAAGCTGCTCGACTCGACGGGGCAACTCTCCTTTCAAAATATTCTGGCAGAGATCAGCGGTTTCATCGCTCTCACCTCCAAGTCTGGCGCGCGGGACTATTTCGAGTTCTGGGACGCGGTCATCAACAGACGTCAGCCGCCTTTGTTTCGTCCCACCGCCTCGAGACGGGCGGCGGTCAACGAATCCTAGGCCGGCCAGCCGCCGCCGCCCACAATGGCGACTTTTGGGGCCGGGTTTACTTGCGCAAATGCCGCCAGCTATTATTCCATCCTAACGAATCGTTCGTAACGCGGTGGTGAGGACCCTTGATCGGCGCACCGGGGTTGCGTTGGCGTTAGTGGCGTCGCTTCAGCAACCAGGTCAGCGACAATCCCCATGAAGGCTGTCATCCTCGCCGGGGGGCTCGGCACCCGCATTTCCGAAGAAAGCTATTTGAGACCCAAGCCGATGATCGAGATCGGCGGCAGGCCGATGCTCTGGCACATCATGAAGATCTACTCGGCGCACGGCGTCCATGAGTTCGTGATCTGCTGCGGCTACAAGGGCTACGTCATCAAGGAATACTTCGCCAACTACTTCCTGCACATGTCCGACGTAACCTTCGATATGGCGGACAACAGCGTGATCGTCCACCAGCAGAAGGCCGAACCGTGGCGCGTGACTCTGGTCGATACCGGGGACAGCACGGCGACCGGCGGCCGCCTCAAGCGTGTCGCGGATTACATAAAGGATGAGAAAGCGTTCTGCTTCACTTATGGCGACGGCGTCAGCGACGTGAACGTCCGCGCGTCCATCGAATATCATTTTGGCCACGGCAAGTTCGCCACGGTGACGGCAGTGCGGCCGCCGGGACGCTTCGGCGCGCTGGAACGTGACGGCGACATGGTCACGGGCTTCAGCGAGAAACCGCGTGGCGATGGCGGGCTCATCAACGGCGGTTTCTTCGTGCTGTCGCCGCGCTGCCTCGATTACATCGAGGGCGACGACACCATTTGGGAGAGATCGCCCGCCATCCGGCTCGCGGCGATGGAGCAAATGATGGCGTTCGAGCACCGCGGTTTCTGGCAACCGATGGATACCATGCGCGACAAGGCCATGCTGGAAGAGCTGTGGGCGTCCGGCCGTGCGCCTTGGAAGGTCTGGCAATGACGCGCGCGGCGGATGCCTCGTTCTGGCGTGGTCGCCGCGTCCTGCTCACCGGTCATTCCGGCTTCAAGGGTTCCTGGTTGACGCTGTGGCTGCACCGGCTTGGCGCCGTCGTCACCGGCGTCAGTTTGCCACCGGAGACCGCGCCCAATATTTTCACCGATGCCGACATCGGCGCGCTCTGCGATAGTCACTTCTGCGACATTCGAGCCGCAGCGCCGCTCGCGGAGCTTGTCCGCGCGGCCCGCCCGGAGGTCGTTCTGCATCTGGCGGCACAGCCGCTGGTGCGCGCAAGCTACCGCGAGCCGCGCGAAACCTTTGCAACGAACGTCATGGGCACGGTCAACGTGCTCGATGCGTTGCGGGGACTTGATGGCGTGCGCGTCGCCGTGATGGTGACCACCGACAAAGTCTATCGCAGTCAGGAGGCGCCGCGACCGTATCGTGAAGACGATGCGTTGGGCGGGCATGATCCTTACAGCGCCAGCAAGGCCGCCAGTGAAATGGCCATCGCCAGCTATCGCGATGCCTTTCTCTCTGCGCAGGGCGTCGCTGTCGCCAGCGCGCGGGCCGGCAATGTCATCGGCGGCGGCGACTGGTCGGAGGACCGGATCATTCCCGACGCGGTGCGCGCTTGGCAGGCAGGGCAAACTCTCGAGGTCCGGCGCCCGCAAGCCATTCGTCCCTGGCAGCATGTGCTGGAGCCGCTGGCCGGCTATCTGACTTTGGCGCAGGCGCTGTGGCAGCGGCCCGCACTCGCCGACAGCTATAACTTCGGTCCGGAAGAGCGACGGCGCCGTGAGCGTGCGCGAACTGGTCGAGATGGCGCGCGCCTCCTATGGGCAAGGCGCGGTGTGTTACGGTGCCGGTCGCGAGGGCCCTCATGAATCCGGATGGCTGGCGCTGGATGTTGCCAAGGTGAAGGTCGTGCTCGGCGTGGAGCCGAAATTGAAACTGGCAGAGGCCGTAAACCGGACGATGGCTTGGTATCGCGCGCATCGCGACGGTGAAGACGCCTTGAGACTGTGCCAACAAGAAATCGCGGCTTACGAGGCGCTCAGTTGAACCGGCTTGCGATCGCCGACCTGCCATTGGCGGGACTCAAACGCGTCGAGCGTCAACGCGTGGGCGATGCGCGCGGTTTCCTGTCGCGCCTGTTTTGCGCCGAGGAGCTGAAAGCCGCTGGCTGGACCAAGCCGATTGCGCAGATCAATCAGACTTACACCGCCAAACGAGGCACGGTGCGCGGCCTGCATTTCCAGTATCCGCCAGATGCGGAAATGAAGCTGGTGAGTTGCTTGCGCGGCGAAGTGTGGGATGTCGCCGTCGATATCCGCGCGGGTTCGAAGACCTTCCTGCACTGGCATGCCGAGCGTCTTTCGGCGGACAACGGCTGTGCGCTGCTCATTCCGGAAGGATTCGCGCACGGCTTGCAGACGCTGACCGATGGCGTCGATCTCCTGTATTGCCATTCGGCCGCCTACAGTGCGGGTGCTGAAGCCGGGCTCAATCCCAACGACGCACGTCTGGCGGTTGCCTGGCCGCTGCCGATCGCAGAGCTCTCGGCGCGAGATGCCCAGCATCCCATGCTGAATGACCAATTCGCGGGAGTGGCGCTATGAATTGCCGGCATTGCGCGCGCCCGCTGACGCACACGTTCCTCGATCTCGGCTTTGCGCCGCCCTCGAACGCCTATTTGAGCGCGGACGATCTGATGCGGCCGGAAAAATATTATCCGTTGAAGATCAGGGTCTGCGACCAATGCTGGCTGGTTCAGACCGAGGACTACGCGGCAGCCGACGAGCTGTTCGGGCCGCAATACGCCTATTTCTCCAGCACATCGACAGGCTGGCTCGCGCATGCGGCGCGTTATACCGACAACATCATCCGGAGCCTGCAACTTGGCCGGGACAGTCTCGTCATCGAAGTTGCCTGCAATGACGGCTATCTGCTCAAGAACTTTGTTGCCGCCGGCGTTCCCTGTCTCGGCGTCGAGCCGACGGCGAGCACGGCGGCCGCGGCCGAGCGGCTCGGTATTCCGGTTCTGCGCGAATTCTTCGGCGAGGAATTGGCCCGGCGCCTGGCCGCCGACGGCAGAAAGGCCGATCTTATCGTCGGCAACAATGTCTATGCCCATGTGCCGGACATCAACGATTTCACACGCGGCTTGAAAACGGCGTTGAAGCCCGGCGGCACGATTACACTTGAGTTTCCGCATCTGCTGCGGCTGATCGAGCAAGCGCAATTCGATACCGTCTATCACGAACATTTCTCCTATCTGTCGCTCTACACGGTCACGCACATCTTTGCCGCTGCCCGCTTGCGTGTGTGCGACGTGGAGGAATTACCGACCCACGGCGGCAGCCTGCGGGTCTATGGCTGCCACGCCGAAGATCGGCGTCCGACCTCTGCTGCCGTTGCCGCGTTGGTGGGCGAGGAGGCAAGCCAAGGGCTGCGCGGGCTTGCCATCTATCAGGAGTTCCAAACCAGGGCGGATCGGATCAAGGATGACCTTCTGCTGTTTCTGCTGCAGCAGAAGCGCGCTGGCCGGTCCGTGGCCGCCTACGGCGCCGCCGCGAAGGGAAACACCTTGCTCAACTACGCCGGCGTCAAGCCGGATCTGCTGCCCTTTGTCTGCGATGCGGCCGTCGCCAAGCAAGGCAAATTCATGCCCGGTAGCCATATCCCGATCTTGCCGCCGTCCGCGCTGACCGAACGGCGACCGGACTACCTGCTGATCCTGCCGTGGAATATCGCGGCCGAAGTCCGGCAGGCGAATGCGGCTCTGGCGGAGCGCGACACAAGATTCGTTACGGCCGTGCCGAAATTGGAGGTCGCATGAGCGGTCTCGTTCTGCTCACTGGGGCGACCGGTTTCGTGGGCCGTCAGGTGCTGCGGGCGCTGAACGAGCGTGGTGTCCGGGTTCGCGCCGTGGTTCGTGCCGGCACGCAAAATCGGCTCGAAACTTCGGCATCGCTCGAAACGCCCGTGGCCACACGCGGATTTGTTTGCCGAAGGCCGCGCCTGGTGGGCCGATGCCTGCAGGGGCATAGATACCGTGATCCACAGCGCCTGGTACGCCGAGCCGGGCAAGTATCTCCAATCGCCGAAGAACAGCGAGTGCCTTGCGGGCACGTTGCGGCTTGCTGATGGAGCAAGCCAGGCCGGGATTCGGCGGTTTGTCGGCATCGGCACCTGCTTTGAATACGACCTCGACGCTGAACTGCTCACCGTCGAGACCCCGTTGCGGCCAAAGACGCCTTATGCCGAGGCCAAGGTCGCCGCCTACACGGCGCTGTCGCAGTCGCTCCCGACAAAGGACATCGAATTTGCCTGGTGTCGGCTGTTCTATCTCTACGGCGAAGGCGAGGATGAGCGGCGCTTGGTGCCTTACCTGCATGCAAGGCTGCAGGCGGGCGAACCGGCGCTGCTCACCAGCGGCATGCAGGTTCGCGATTTCCTCGACGCCCGCGAGGCAGGGCGCATGATTGTGGACACCGCGCTAGGCACGGCGCAGGGGCCGATCAATATCTGCTCCGGCGTTCCCCTCACCGTGCGCGAGCTCGCCGAGCAGATCGCAGACCAATATGGCCGCCGCGATCTGCTCCATTTCGGCGCCCGCCCGGACAACCTCGTCGATCCGCCGCGCGTCGTCGGCGTGCCGGGTGCGCGGCGTGCAGGCGCCGTCCGGCCCCGGCTGGGGGCCGCCTGATTATGGTTAATCCTTGTTAACTATTTTCCCGTAACACTTGGGCACCGGCGCCGCACTTTGCAGGAAACCCGTATGAAAGCTCGGCTAGAACCGCGAATCAATCTTCATGGCCGCACGCCGCTGGAAACGGTCATCCCGCTTTCCACACCATTCGTCGTATTCGCGGACCCGGCGAGCTCCTGCAATTTCCAATGCACGTTCTGCCCGACCGGTCACCGCGACATGATCCGCGAGACCGGCCGCTTCCAGGGCGCGATGAAATACGAGGTGTTTCAGAAGATCGTCGATGATCTGGCTGAGTTCGATAAGCCGATCAAGGTGCTGCGCATGTACAAGGACGGCGAGCCGTTTCTGAACAAACGGCTGGCCGACATGGTCGCTTATGCGAAGCAGGCCAAGCACATCGAATACATCGACACGACCACGAACGGGACGTTCCTATCGCCCGAGCGGATCGGGCCCGTTCTCGAAGCCGGAATCGACAAGATCAATATATCGGTCGAAGGGATGACCGAGGAGACCTACGCGCACTTTACCGGGTTCAAGTTTGACTTCGGCAAGTTCGTCGAAAACATCAAATGGATCTATGCGAACAAGGGCAATTGCGAGATCGTCGTCAAGGTTCCCAACGAGCTCATCACCGAAGATGAACGTCAGAAATTTTTCGACACCTTCGGCGATCATTGTGACCGCATCTTTGTCGAAAACTTCGCGCCGTGTTGGCCGGAATTCGACGTCGAGAAACATACGGGTTTCAGGATCACCAAAGGCATCTATCAGCAAGACATCGGCGAAACCGACGTCTGTCCTTATATTTTTTACGGCTATTCGGTGAACGCCGACGGCCTGGTCAGTTCATGCTTTCTGGATTGGGGCCGCAAGCTGGTAATCGGCGACGTGCGCCAGCAATCTATGAAGGAAATCTGGAATTCCGAACGCATGAATGCGTTGCGCTTGCAGCATCTTGAGGGCCGACGGCGGCAGAACGGCGTTTGCGGTAGCTGCGGGCAGTTGAGCCATTGCCTCCCCGACAACATCGACGCTCACCGTGGTGTGTTGCTGGAAAGATTCAAAAGCTTCAATGCCACGGATCCGGAAGTCGATCCGCCGGGCGGTGCAAACCGCACGTTCGCTGCCGTGGCTGCGGAATGAGAGTCCTGCACGTCACGCCGCACCTCGGCGGCGGGGTTGGGAAGGCACATGCGGCGCTGCGGGACGTCCTGCCGGGCGAGATCGAACAGACCTATGTCCTGCTCGAACCCCCGCGTGACACTCGCTATTCGAAATTGATCGAAGATCGCGGCGGGCGGATCGTCATTGCCGATAACCTCGACCAGGTAGCTGCGCTGGCGGGGAAGGCGGATATCGTCCAATTCGAATTCTGGAATCATCCTCGGCTGTTCGACTGCCTTGCGCGCTGCGATTTCCCCGCCATGCGCACCGTATTCTGGTCGCATATTTCGGGGCTTTTCAAACCGCTGATCCCGTTGGGGCTGGTGGAAGAGAGCGGGCGTTTCGTGTTCACGACGCCGGCCTCGCGCGACATCGCTTCGCTAAACGAGCTTTCCGAAACCACGCAGAGCAAGATCGCCGTCATCAATAGTGGTTTCGGCCTCCGGTCCGACCTTGGAAGCTTAGGGCGCGCGCAGCCGCCGACGATCGCTTATCTCGGCACGGTCGACTTTCTGAAGATGCATCCGTGTTTCTTCGATTGCGTCGATGAACTGGCCGACGACGACGTTCGCGTCTCGGTCTGGGGCGAGGTTGACCCGGATGGTCCCGTCGCTGCCCATGCTCGCGCCATGCGTCACCCGGAACGTGTCTTGTTCCGCGGCCAAACGGACGAGCCCGCGCGCGCGCTGGGCGAAGCGGATGTCTTTTTCTATCCGTTGCAGCCGAATCACTACGGTACGGCTGAAAACGCACTCGTCGAAGCCATGTCGCTTGGTCTGGTTCCAGTCGTCATGAATAACGCGGCCGAAATGGCCATCGTCCGCGATGGCGAAGATGGCTTTATTGCGCACACCACGGACGAATGCGTGAGGCTGTTGCAAGTCTTGCTGTCATCGCCGAAGCTGCGTAGTTGGATGTCCCATAACGCTGTTAAGCACGTTGCAAGCAGCCGGACTGCGGCGTTCTCCGCCCAGGATTTCATGATCCTTTGGTTGGGGCTGCTGGCGACGCCCGCCAGGCGACACAATTTCCGCGCGGCTATCGGTGAGAGCCCGGCGGATTGGTTTCTCGCTAGCCAACAAGCGCCAGGAGCGGTCTGGAAACCCACGGCTTCGAGTGCTGTGCAATTGCCGTCGAAGGGCACGCTGGCGCACTTCCAAAGTGTCTTTGCTGGCGATGCGTCCCTTGGTCGGTTGCGGGCCTAGCAGCCGCTCTCGGCACTTTCCCCAACCGAGTTTTGCGCGACACGCTCGCGCGTCATGAATTCAATACCTGCTGCGCTTTTAGCAGGGATCATGCCGCCGAGCGTCGTGCTCCTTCGAGAAAATCGGCATAAGCCGCCGCGAGCCCCTCGCGCAGTGGAATCTTCGGCGACCATCCGAGCGCATTGAGTTTTGAAACGTCGAGCAGCTTCTGGGGCGCGCCATCAGGCTTCGACGTATCGAACAAGATGCGTCCCTTGAAGCCCACCACGTCGGCAACGACATCCGCAAATTCCGCGATCGTCATATCCCGGCCCACGCCGACGTTGAGAATGCCCGGCGCGGAATAATGCTTCATAACGAACGCGCAGGCGTCCGCGAGATCGTCGGCAGACAAAAACTCGCGCCGGGGGGTGCCGGTGCCCCAGACCGTGGCGGTCGGCGCGTCGGCGAGCTTGGCCTCGTGGAAGCGCCGGATGAGCGCGGCCGGCACGTGACTGTTCTGCGGATCGTAATTGTCGCCAGGCCCATAAAGGTTCGTTGGCATGACCGAGATGAAATCGGCGTCGTGCTGTTTGCGATACGCCTCGCACATCTTGATCGCGGCGATCTTGGCAACGGCGTACCATTCATTCGTCGGCTCGAGCGGGCCGGTAAGCATGGCCTCCTCAGTCATCGGCTGCGGCGCCAGCTTGGGATAAATGCAGGATGAACCAAGCGCCAGAAGCTTGCCGACGCCGGCCTTGAAGGAGCCCCGGATTACATTGAGCGCGATCGCCAGGTTATCGACGATGAAATCGGCCGGAAAGGTGTTGTTTGCGTAAATGCCCCCGACATGGGCGGCCGCCAGAATCACAGCGTCCGGCCTGGTCTTGGCCAGCCACTTCTCAGTCGCGCTTTGGTCGGTGAGGTCGAGGGCCTGCCGGTCGGCGGTGACGAGGTCGCAGCCTTCGTTGGCCAGCCGGCGCATGATGGCCGAGCCTACCATGCCGTGATGGCCGGCGACGTAAGCGCGCTTGCCTTTGAGATCGAACCGGAGCGGTGGGCTCATGGCGATGTCCGCAGACGCATGGTTTCACAGGGTCCGACGCAGTTTAGGCGACGAGGTATAGGCGACGCATGGAGCCAAGCCAAGCCTGAGGGAAGTTGTTATGGTTCAATAGCTTAACCACAGTTTTTCTAAATCAAGACGTCTCGCACGAACGCGATTTCTCGCCCGCGATGTGTCGGTTCCCTCAATTCTGGCCGCCTGTGGCTGCCACTGAAATTGGCTGTGCCGGTGCTGCAGGTCATGTGCCGTATTGGTCTGAGAAAGAGCGAAGAAGCTTCGCCATCCCGCCGCAAGCGGCGCGGCCTGTCAGTGGTTCACGCATTCGCCGGGCCGACGGAGGGCAGGGGCACCCGTGACTGAGCGACAATCGGTCCGCTGCCGCTCCCGGAAATTCGCTTTCGGTGGCTATTTTGTGATTATTTTCACAATGTAAAATCGATATTGGTTCCCTCGAAATTTCCTTGACTCCGGATGGCAGGGCTATTTCCCTTGTTGCCAGGGAGAAACGAAACCAATGGAAGTAACTATTTTGCCTGGGCCCGGGCTTGAGGGCGGCCGGACGCCGACGCGCAGCGCTGGTGACCGTCACAGCATCCAGTCAGTCGACCGGGCGCTTTATTTGCTGGAAACCATCGCGGAAGCCGGCGGCGAGGCGACCCTCACCGATCTCGCCAACCGTACTGGCCTCAACATCTCGACCTGCCACCATCTGCTGGCGACGCTGATCAAGCGCGGCTTCGCAACCAAAGTGACGGGCCGGCGGCTTTACGCCCTCGGCGCGCGCATCATGTACCTCAGTCACGCCTGCCTGCAGGTCGACCTGCCGCGCCGCGCGCAGCCATATTTGGAAGCCGTAAACCAGGCGACCGGCGAAACGGTGCACCTCGCCGCGTTGCAAGGCGACTCGGTGGTCACTCTGGCAGTGCGCGAAGCGCGTCACGCGGTGCGGGTCGACACCGGCAAGATCGGCAAGATGGAAGCGCCGCACGCCACCTCGATGGGCAAGGCGATCCTCGCCTGGCTACCGGAAGACGAGATGCGCCGCATCGTTGCCCACGGCATGAAGCGCTTCACCGACAAGACCATCACCGAGTTTCCCGCGCTGGTCGAATCGCTGCGCGTGGTGAGGCGCAACGGCTACGCTATCGAGCGTGAGGAGTATCTGCCGGGGGTAATCTGCGTCGGCGCCGCCATTCGCGATCAGGCAGGCACGGTAGTCGGCGGCATCAGCGCTTCGACTCCCGCCATGCGAGCGACGGACGAGCACATCGCGTTGATCTGCGATGAGATCGCCAGCGCCGCCCGCGGCTTGTCGACTGAATTCGGTGCGCCCAACGGGCAGGCGAACAACGATCGCAGCCAGACCGTCGCCAACTGACGGCAGTCTCGCGACAATAATCTTTTCCGGAGGAAATTGATGTACGCACCCGAGGGCGTGAAGACCAATCATAACGAATTTCCGATCCCCGACAGCATGCGGGCCTGGGTGCTCGGCGATCCGGGCCAGCTCAGCATGAGCGAGAAGCCGACGCCGGTGCCGAAGAAGGCGGAAGTGCTGGTGCGCATCGACGCGGTGGCGATTTGCGCCACCGACCTTGAGATCATCTATCAGGGTCCGCCGGCGCTGATTCAGGGTGGGCTGCCGTTCAACAAAAATTTCACCCCGGGCCACGAATACATGGGCACGGTGGTGGCGCTGGGTCATGGCGTCGACGAGTACAATATCGGCCAGCGTGTCTCGGTCGAGATCCACGCTGGCTGTGGCCAGTGCAAACGCTGCCGTGAGGGCATGTATACCTCGTGCCACAACTATGGCCTCAATTACGGCGACGTCGACAAAGGTCACCGCGCCAACGGCTTCACGACCGACGGCGGCTTCTGCGAATATCAGGTCAATAACATCAACACGCTGGTGCCGATCCCGGACGAGATGTCGGACGAGGAAGGCACGCTGGTGGTGACCGCCGGCACCGGCATGTACGCGCTCACTGAGCTCGGCGGCCTGATGGCCGGTGAAAGTGTCGCGGTCATCGGCCCGGGCCCGATCGGCCTGATGACGGTGGCGGTGGCGAAAGCTCTCGGCGCCCAGCCGGTCATCCTCACCGGGACACGCGACAATCGTTTGCAGATCGGCAAGGAACTCGGCGCCGACGCGGTGGTCAACATTCGAAAGACGCCCGACGTGGTCGAAGAGGTGAAAAAGCTCAACGGCGGCATGGGGGTCGACTATGTGGTCGAATGCTCGGCAGCAACCAGTGCGGTCAACGACGCGGTGCGCATGGTCAATCGTGGCGGCCGCGTCTGCCTCGCCGCCTTCGCCCACGAGGAAGTGCCGGTGGATGTGGCGCACATCGTGCGCAACAACATCTATCTCTGCGGCATCCGCGGCGAGGGCAAGAGCGCGACCCATCGCGCCGAGGCGTTCATGGCGCAAAAGCGTTTCGACGCCACCAAGATCCACACTCACACCTTTCCGCTCGACGACCTGCCGACCGCGATCCGCTACGCCAAGGACCGGGTGGAGGACGCCATTAAGGTGGTGGTGAAGGCCAACACGGGCGCTGCCAGCAAGCAGGCGGCGGAGTAAGCAAGGCTGTCGTCCCCCGCGCAGGCGGGGGACCCAGTACTCCGTTTCGTATAGGTCCGCGGACGGCGGTGGTTACTGGATCGTCCGCCTTCGCGGAAGATGGCGGTCAGAAGAATTGGCAGGACGCATGCTCACCTGCGACGAATATTTGACGCCCCAATCGCTCGCCGAGGCCTTCGCCGCCTTGGCGCAGCATCGCGGCCGTTGCCGCGTCGTCGCCGGTTGCACCGACACCTATCCATGGGCGCGTGACGGGCGCGCCGGCGACGTCGATATTCCAGTGCTGATCGACGTCTCGAAAATTCCCGAACTCAACGAGCTCAACGTTGACGACAAGCATGTGCGGCTGGGCGCTGCCACCGTAATCCAGCGTTTCCTTGACGATCCGGCGCTCGGCCGCGCGCTGCCGGCGATGCCGCGCTGCGCGGTTTGGTTCGCCGACGATCAGATTCGGGCTCAAGCCACAATCGGGGGCAACATCGTCAACGCTTCGCCCGCCGCCGACGCCACGCCCTGCCTGATCGCGCACCAAGCCGAGGTGGAGCTGGCAAGAGACAACGGCGGCAAGATTGTGCGCCGCCGCATGACGCTCGCCGATTTCGTCACCGGACCCAGCCGCACCGCGCTGGAAGAAGGCGAATTGCTGACCGCGGTCGGGTGCGACGCACTGCCGGCCTATGGCGGGAGTTTCGAGAAGGTCGGCCACCGCCGCTCGCTGGTGATTTCGTTGGTCTGCCTTGCCACGCTAATCAAGCTCGACCCGCAAGGTCGCAACATCGAAGATGTACGGCTGTCGATCGCCGGCATCGGCCCGCGCCCACTGCGCATCGCCGAAGTCGAAGCCTTCTTGCGCGGCGGCGCCTTGACGTTTGACCGCCTGCAACAGGCCGCCGAAATGCCGGTCGAGCTGGTCGCCTCGCGCACGCGGCAGGAATACCGCCGCGAGGTGGTGCGCGGCTTCATGCTGCGTGGACTGACCACCGCCGCCCGCCGCGCCGGCGCTTCTCCCGACGCGCTCGCCCCCGAGCTGGAGGCGGCCTATGCCTGATATTCATCTGCAAGCGACCATCAACGGCCGCAAGATTTCGCGCGCCACGCCAAGCCAGGCCAACGACTGCTCGACTTCCTGCGCGACGACCTGCACCTCACCGGCAACAAGGAAGGCTGCGGCGCGGGCGAATGCGGCACCTGCTCGGTGTTCGTCGACGGCGTGCTGATGAAGTCGTGCCTGTTGCCGGTCGCCAAGACGCAAGGGGCCAAGATCGAGACCATCGAGTCGCTGGCCAAGACTGGCGAATTGAACGTGCTGCAGCGCGCCTTCCACCAGGCCGGCGCCAGCCAATGCGGCTATTGCATTCCGGGCATGGTGATGGCGGCGACTGCGGCGCTGCGCGCCAACCCGTTCGCCAACCGGGAAGAGATCAAGGAGCGGCTCGGCGGCAACATCTGCCGCTGCACGGGCTATCAGAAGATTTTCGACGCGGTCGAGATGGCGCGCGACGTGCAGAACGGGCGCCTGCCGGCAACCGTGTTCGCGGAAGCTGAAGCGGAAGCAGGGCGACTTCATCGGCAAGGCGGTGCGTCGCGTCGATGCGCCCAGCAAGGTCTCCGGCCGGCTCAAATATGCCGGCGACATGGTGATGCCCGACATGCTGCACGTGCAGGTGCTGCGTTCGCCGCATGCGCATGCGCGCATCGTCTCCATTGACACCTCCGCGGCGGAAGCCATGGACGGCGTTGAAGGCGTTATTACATCGGCCGACGTGCCGGGCGAGGACGGCTTCGGCGTCTTCGTCAACGATCAGCCGATCATGGCGCGCGGCAAGGTGCGCTATGTGGGCGAGGCGGTGGCCGCGGTCGCGGCCGAAGATCTGCTCACCGCAAAGCGCGCGCTCGCCGCCATCAAGGTCGAGTATGAACCGTTAACCGCCGTGTTCGATCCGGAAGAGGCAATGTGCGAAGGCGCAGCCGTCGTGCATGACTACGCGCCCGACAACATTACCAAGCACATCCCGATCCGCGTCGGCGATGTGGAAAAAGGTTTCGCCGAATCCGAACTCGTCGTCGAGGAAATCCTATTCGACGCAGGCCATCGAGCATGCTTATCTCGAACCGGAAGCGGGCTTGGCTTACGTCGATCACGACGGCGTGGTGACCGTCATTTCGCCGAGCCAGAACATCACCCATCACCGCCACATGCTGTCGCGCATCATCGCCAAGCCGGTGAGCAAGGTGCGCTTCATCATGAGCCCGGTGGGTGGCGGTTTTGGCGGCAAGGAAGACATGATCTACCAGGGCATGCTGGCCCTGCTGGCGATGAAGACCGGCCGCCCGGTGCGCCTCGTCTTCACCCGCGAAGAGTTGATCATCTCGACCGCCAAGCGGCATCCCTCGCGCACGATCCTGCGCATGGGGCTGATGCGCGACGGCTCGATCCGCGCCTCGCACCTGACCATGGTCTGCGACGGCGGCGCCTACGGGCTTTCCACCGAAGGTGTCATGCGCAAGGCGGCGATTCTCGCCGCCGGGCCCTATGTCATCCCGAACGTGCGTGTCGACACCTACGGCGTCTACACCAACAACACGCCGTCCGGCGCCTTCCGTTCCTTCGGCGCGCTGCAGACCGAGTTCGCCACCGAAAGCCACCTCGACATCTGCGCCGAGCGGCTCGGTCTCGACCCGTTCGAAATCCGCCGCATCAACGCCATGCGCGACGGCGCGGTGACCCACACCCAGCAGAAGCTCGGCACCGTCAGTCTGCTGCGTTGTCTTGAGGCGGCCGAGAAGGCTTCCGGCTGGGAGGCGGGCGCACCCACCTCGCGCGGCGCGACCCGTAAAGATCTCAATCGCGCCGACGTGCGCCCGCCGGTCTCGCTCGGCGCGCGCTTCACCGCGATCGAGAAACAAGAGGCAGCGGAATAATGGCCCGGAAACGCGGACGCGGCATGGCGGCTTGCTGGTACGGGATTGCCCGCACCGCCACGGTCGATCGTGCCGCCGCTTGGGCAGAGATCGACGACGGCGGCAGCGCCAAGGTCGTCACCGGCGTCACCGAGATCGGCGAGGGCATCCTCACCGTGCTGGCGCAGATCGCCGCCCACGAGATGGGCGTGAAGCCTGAACACGTCACCATCGGCGACAATGATACAGCGCGCGCGCCGGAAGCCGCGCACGCCGGCGCCAGCCGCCAGACCTACATGATCGGCAACGTGGTCGCGCTCGCCTCCCGCGAAGCGCGCCAGCGCCTGGCCCAAGTCATGGCCGAGGTTTGGGACGTCGACGCGGAATTGATCGGCACCGGCAACGGCGATATATGGGCGGCCAATTCCAACCACCGCATCCCCATCGGCGAGGCCGTCAGCATCGCCAAAAATCGTGGCGTGGTACCGGTCGGCTCAGCCACCTTCGGCACCGACGCCACCGGCCTCGACCCAGTCGATGGCTCGGGCCGACCCTGGCAGGCCTATGTGTTCGGCACGCAAGTCGCCGAGGTGGAGGTCGATACCATCACGGGCGAAGTGCAGGTGCTCGGCATCTGGGCCGCTCACGATGTCGGCCGCACGGTCAATCCGCAAGGCGTCGAAGGCCAGATCGAGGGCGGCATCGTGCAGGCGCTCGGCCAGGGCCTAATGGAGGACTATCAGCTCAAGGACGGGCGCACGTCGACGTCGGGCTTCGCCAAATACATATTGCCGACTTCGCTCGACGTGCCGCGCATCAATTCGATCATCATCGAGGACCCCGATCCGCTCGGACCGCTCGGCGTCAAGGGCATCGGAGAGCCGGCCATGGTGCCGACGATCCCGGCGATCATGAACGCGATCTACGACGCTGTCGGCGTGCGCATCACCGCGCTGCCGGCGACGCCAGAGAAGGTCCTGATGGCGATCCGCGAAAAGGAAAACCGCGAAGCGCAAATAGTGCAGGCGGCCGAGTAACGAAGAGACGCAAAATGAGTTTGGCGGGAGTTGCCGAAAGGGAAGGGGTAGCGGAGGTACCGTTCGAAGCGGACCTCGCCACTATCCGCCGTCTCGCCGGCCTGCTGCCGGGCGCCAAGCCAACCGCCGTCAACGGCATCCGCGTTGCCGCGTCGATCCGCCCGCGCAAGTTCGTTATCGAAGGCGGAGACGACACGCCCGTCATCATGCCGAGGACCGCCTTCCAGGTGGTCTATCCCGACGGCACCGTGATGATCGATTCCGGGCTCGATCGGGAAACCCACGAACTCTTTCTCCGCGCCCGACAAGCGCGAGCCTTATTTCCCCGCTGCCTTCGCTCAGTTGCAGCAGGCGCTGAACCAAGCGCGCATGATCGTGCTCACGCATTTCCATGCCGATCACGTCGCCGGCGTCACCCGCGCACCCAACTACGGCGAGCTTGCCGCCAAGACCATCGTCAGCGCCGAGACCGCCGAATGTCTGCTGAAAACGCCGCATCGGCCTCATCTGGCCATGAGCCCGGAGCAAATCGCGCGAATGACGGTGATTGGCTACCGACAGTATTATCCGGTGGCGCCGGGGATGGTGCTCGTCAAGGCGCACGGTCATGCGGTCGACCATCAAATGGTCTATATCGTGCTGCATTCGGGCCGCGAAATCCTGCACAGCGTCGATGTCGGCTGGGTGCTCGACAATATTCGTCACGTCAAAGGCAAGGCGGCTCCCTGGGTGAAGGAAGACGTGCCGGCGGTGATCGGCCAGCTACGCTGGCTCAACCGCGTCCTGCGCGAGGAACCCAGTGTCATCCTATTGGTGACTCATGACGACGACCTGTTCAACACAGCTGTCGAGTCAGGAGAGATCGGCACCGACCTTGCGTTGTAAGTTACGAGGCGCGGCAAATTTTGGAATTGAAAACGCAACAACAATACCGAGACTTTGAGAGATCAGGGCGACCAAGGAGCAAGAACCATGACGATCAGCATGTACCAGAAAATGCGGGTGGGTGTTGTGCACTTCAAGGCGTTCCCCGGGCTTGAGACCGGCGAGGGGCCGCTCGCCGAGACGCTGGAAAAAATCTGCGCCGACGATTTCTGGACCGCGGTCGAAGTTGGCTGGATGAAGGATTATCGCGAGCGCAACACCTGCCGCATGCTGCTCGACCAGGCGCATCTCTCGGTCGCCTACGCCACCCAGCCGCGCATCCTCGGCAACAAGCTCAACCTAAATGCCTTCGACCCCGCCGAGCGCGGTAGGGCCATCAATGCGGTCAAGAACTGCATCGATGAGGCCTACGACCTCGGCGCCGAAGTGGTTCGCATTATCGCCGGCAAGGACCCGGGCGACGCCAAGCGCGAGGAAGCCAAGAAGCTCCTGGTCGACTCGATTCATCAGATCCTCGAATACGGCAAGGAAGAAGGGTCGATGAACTTTACACTCAAAATCTTCGACCGCGACATCGACAAGATGAACCTGATCGGCCACTTCCAGGACGCGGTCGATATCGCCAACGCCATCGCGCCCCACAATCCGAACTTTGGCCTGCTCGCCGATCTTAGCCATTTCCCGCTGCTCGACGAGAAGGCGGAAGAGGCGATCCCGCTGATCGCGCCGTGGCTGCACTCGACGCATCTCGGGAACTGCGCCTTCCGCGACCGCAAGCACCCGGCCTACGGCGACATCCAGCCTCGATTCGGCGTGCCAGGCGGCGAAATCGATACCGAAGAAGTCACCGAGTTCTTCGACATTTTGGAGGACAACGGCTTCTTCCGTCAGGCCAAGCGGCCGATTGTCAGCGCCGAGGTGCGGCCGGTGCTGGCCGGCGAGACTTCCGACATCATCCTGGCCAACGCCAAGCGGGTGATCCGCGACGCCTGGGTGCTGTCGAACGCGGCGCAGGCCGCGCTGCCGGCGCGCGACGATCAGCGCACCGATGCCGTCCAGCGGGTGGCGGCGGAATAACTCAAAAGCAAATTGGAACAGAACGACAAACTGGGAGGAAAACATGCATAAACAGAGTGGAATGAACGTCCTGCGTCTTGCCGCGGCGGCCTCAGCCGTCGCGGCCATGACGCTGTTGCCGCTCGGCGCCGCGCGCGCCGAATACCCGGACAAGCCGGTGCAGATGACTGTGCTGTTCGGCTCCACCGCCAAGACCATCGCCCAGGTGCTGGCCGACGAGATGGGCAAGGCGCTCGGCAAGCCGGTGGTGCCAGTTTTCAAGCCCGGCGGCGGCGGTGCCGTCGGCTACACCTACGTCGGCAGCCAGCCGGCAGATGGCTACAACATCGTGTGGAATTCAAACTCGATCTCGACGTCGCATCTGCGCGGGAACATGAAGCTCAGCTACAAGGACTTCACGCCGATCGCGCGCATCAGCGTGGAGTTGCTGGTGGTGGCGGTAAAGGGCAACAGCCCCTGGAAGACGCTCAAGGATATCGCCGTGGCCGCCAAGAAGTCCTCGCATAAGCTCAAGGTCGGCACGGCGGCCAAGGGCTCGTTCACCCACGTCACTGCGGCGGCGCTCTTTGACGCCCTCGGCATCGGCGACAAGGTGATCTACGTGCCGCTCGGCGGCCAAGGCAAGGTGCCGGCCGAGCTGGTCGCCGGCCGCCTCGACGTTGCCGTGCAATTCCCCGGCCAGTTCGTGTCGTTCGTGAAGTCGGGCGATGCCCGCATGATCGCGATGACCGCCGGCGAGCGCCTCGCCGCGTTCCCGAACGTGCCGACCGCCAAGGAGGAGGGCGTCGATGTGGACATGTCCATGTGGCGCGGCCTGGCGGCGCCCAAGGGCACGCCGGCGCCGGTCATCATGAAGCTGCAGGACGCGGCCAAAAAGGCGACCGAGTTCGCGCACTTCAAGGCGACGCTCGCCAAGCTCGGCGCCAATGTAAGCTTCCTAGGCCACGATGCTTTCGGCAAGCTCATCGTCAAGGATGACGGCCGGCTCGACAAAATCATGAATGGTCTCGGACTCGAGAAGAAGTCGAAGATGTAACGGGACCGTTGGTAACAACGGCTGGCGCGTGTGATGTCGACAAGTCTGCGCAGCCGGATAGCCGGCATCGTCCTGCTTGCGGTCGCCCTGGTCTGGATCGTGCTCGTCTATCAGACGATCGTGCCCGGCCAGGGCGACGAAGTGGGCCCCCGCGCGTTTCCGTTGTTTTTCGGATACGTGCTGGCGGTGCTGTCGCTGATCCTGCTGTTCCAGAGTTTTCGGCCCGCGCCGGGTGTGGAAGACGAATCCGACCAGCCCGTCGCCCTGCTGCCCGGTGAATGGATGGCGGTGGCCATGACCGTCGGCGGGCTGGTCGTCTACGGGATGCTGCTTGAGCCGTTTGGCTTCATCCCGTCGACGGCGTTCATGGTGGCCGTGATCATGTTCTTCGCCCTTCGCGTCCGCTCGCCGGTCATGCTCGCCGGCATGGCGGTGGGGCTTTCGCTCGGCTGCTATCTGGTATTCGGCAAGCTGCTCGGCACCTATCTGCCGCCGGGTGAAATCATCACCATTTATTTTTAAAGCATGATCTCGAAAAGCGGGTACCGGTTTTCGGACATGATCATGCGCAAGGAAAAATGAACCCGCCGATGGACGCCTTCGTTCACGCCTTTCCCGTAGTGTTTACCCCGAGCGTGCTCGGGGCGGTTGGCTTGGGCACCGTGATCGGCCTTGTCTTCGGCGCCATCCCGGGCCTCACCTATACGATGGCGCTGTCGCTGGTGTTGCCGCTGACCTTCGGCGCCGACGCCATGCCGGCGATCGCCTTGATGGTCGGCACCTATGTCGGCGGCATGACCGGCGGCTCGGTGTCCGCCATCCTGATCGGTGTGCCGGGCACGCCCTCGGCGGCGGCGACCGTGCTCGACGGCTACCCGATGCGGCAGAAGGGCAAGGCGAGCCTCGCACTCGGCCTCGCCGTCATTAGTTCCACAGTGGGCGGCTTGATCAGCCTGTTCATCATGGTGGTGTCGGTGCATGTGGTCTCGCGACTGGCGATCAAGTTCGGCCCGGCCGAGATTTTCGCGCTGGTCGTGTTCGGCATGTCGACCATCTGCGGGCTTGCCGAAAAGTCGCTGGTGCGCGGGCTGATCTCAGGCGTCCTCGGCCTGATGATGATGACCATCGGACTCGATGCCGTCACCGGCGACCAGCGCCTGACCTTCGGTACCGTCACCTTTCAGCAGGGCGTCAACCTGGTGGTGGCGATGATCGGCCTGTTCGCTGTGCCGCATATCATCCAGACGTTCGCGATCTACCGCGCCGGCCTGCAAAAGCGCGCCGACCCGGAGGATGCCCGCCTCGAACTGCCGTCGTTTGCGCTGATGCGACGTACTTTCGGTTTGATGATGCGCTCGTCCTTGATCGGCACGGTGATCGGCGCCATTCCGGGCGCCAGTGGGCCGATCGGTGCTTTCCTCGCCTATGACAACGCCCGCCGCTTCTCCAAGAACCGCGCCCAGTTCGGCAAGGGCATTGAGGAGGGGGTGATCGCCCCCGAGACCGCCAACAATGCGGTCAGCGGCGGCACATTCATCCCGTTGCTCAGCCTTGGCATTCCCGGCGATCCGGCTACCGCCGTCATCCTGAGCGGGCTGCTGATCCACGGCCTGTTCCCGGGGCCGATGCTGTTCCGCGAGCACCCGATCGAGATCTACGGCGTCTATTTCACGATCATCCTTTCCTACATCGTCATTCTGGTGGTGCAGTTGTTCGGTATCCGCCTGTTCGTGAAGATCTTGCTGGTGCCGCCGCACCTGCTCGCAGTCGCGGTCATGGTCATGTGCGTGATCGGCTCGTATGCTATCCGCAACTCGGTGTTCGACGTCTATACACTCGCCGCCTGCGGCCTAATGGGCTATCTGCTGCTGCGCGCACGCATCCCGGTGACGCCGGTGGTGCTCGGGCTGGTGCTGGGGCCGACGCTGGAGAGTCAGTACCGTACCGCGCTGATCATGTCGGAAGGGAGCTTCGGCATTTTCTACACGTCGCCGACCGCACTGCTGTTCTTCGCGCTGGCGCTGGCCGTGATAGTGTTCCAACTTTGGGGCAACCGGCGCGCCAAGGTGCAAGGCGCGCAGCCAGCCGAACAAGAGGCTTGAGAGGACGCCATGTTGACGCGCCGCGAACGCGACCCGGAAAACGCCATGCGCGCGCGCGCCCGCGCGGTGAAGGCCGCCAGCGGGCTTGAACAGGCGGTGGCGAAGGGCGACGTGCCCAAGCTCGTCGACTGCACGCTGTCGGAAGCGCTGGTGCTTGGCCTGCTGAAACAGGGCGTGCGCAAATATTTCGCCATCTTCGGCCACGGCTCGACCGACCTCGGCAATGTGCTGCGGATCTACGAGGAGGAGGGCGTTACCCGCACCGTCAACTGCCGCAACGAGGTGGAGATGGCGCACGCCGCGACCGCGCTGCGCTGGCAATACGGCGAAATCTCCGCGGTGGTGACCTCGATCGGCCCCGGCGCTATGCAGGCGCTGGCGGGCTCCTTGGCGGCGGCCTCGAACGGCATCGGCGTCTATCACATCTACGGCGACGAGACGACCTTCGGCGAAGGCTACAACATGCAGCAGGTGCCGAAGGAGGAGCAGGGCCTGTTCGGCCGCATTGCCGCGGTCATAGGCCAGTCCTACGTGCTGCATACGCCGGCCGCCTTGCGCGACGCGCTGCGCCGCGGCGCTTTGTGCGTCAATCATCCGTACCGCGCCGGACCGTTCTACCTGCTGCTGCCCCTCAACACCCAGCCGATGGTGACGATGGTCAATCTCAGCGCCCTGCCGGCCAAGCCCGTGCTTCCCACGCTGGCCCCGGCCGACGATGCCGCGCTCGATGCGGCCGCCGCACTCATCGCACAAGCCGGCAAGGTCGCCATCAAGGCTGGCGGCGGCTGCCGCGGCCACGACGCGGCCGTGCGCCGGCTGGCCGAAGCGGCCGGCGCAGCCGTGGTGCTGTCGCCCGGCTCGACCGGCGTGCTGCCCGACGCCCATGCGCAGAACATGCACGTCGGTGGTTCGAAAGGCTCGATCAGCGGCAACTACGCCATGGGCGAGGCGGAGTTGTTGATTGTCATCGGCTCGCGTGCGGTCTGCCAGGCGGATTGTTCGGGGATCGGTTATAAGAATGCGCGCGCGGTCATTAACGTCAACGGCGATCTCGCCGATGCGTTGCATTACAACAACACCGTCGCGCTCACCGGCGACATAAGCGCGGTGGCGGAGCGTCTCGCCACCAAGTTGGAGACCATGAAGGCGGTCGAGAACAAGCGTGCCTTCCTCGACGCCTGCGCCGAGAAGAAAAAAGAATGGGTCGCGTATAAGTGCCAGCGCTACGAATGTGGGCCATTGCGGGACGAGGCCTGGCAGAAGCCGGTGTTGCCGCAGCCAGCGGCGATCAAGATCGTCGTCGATTTCGCCAAGTCGATCGACGCGACCAAGTTCTTCGACGCCGGCGACGTGCAGGCCAATGGTTTCCAGATCGTCGAGGACGACAAGACCGGCGACACCTTCACCGAGTCCGGCGCTTCCTATATGGGCTTTGCGACCAGCGCCTTGCTCGGCAACGCGCTCGCCGCCAAGCCGCGCTATGCCATCGCCTTTACCGGCGACGGCTCCTTCATGATGAACCCGCAAGTGTTGATCGACGCGGTCGAGCACGGCGTGCGCGGCATGATCGTCATCTTCGATAACCGCCGCATGGCGGCCATCACCGGGCTTCAGCTCTCGCAGTACAACCACGAATTCCGCACCAATGACCGCGTCGCGGTCGATTACGTGCGGCTGGCCTCTTCCGTTTCCGGCGTGCTCGCGATTTCCGGCGGCGACAATGTCGATACCCTGCGCGCCGCACTCAAGGACGCTCACGCGCACGACGGGCTGTCTGTGGTGCACGTGCCGGTGTATTGCGGCCCCGACGAACTTGGCGGTCTCGGCGCATGGGGGCAGTGGAACGTCGGCAACTGGTGTGCTGACGTGCAGGACGAGTGGATCAAGCAGGATCTGTAAGTGCGGATCAATCGACCGCTATGGTCTTGCCGCTGCGCGCCGACGCGGTGATCGCCTCGGTCGCCGCCACCACATTGACGATCGTCTCCGGCGCGATCACGAACTTGACGCCGCCCGCCACCGCATCGGCGAAATCCTCCAGCTCGGCGCGTTCCTTGTCGATTGCGTCGAAGCGCAAGGTCTCCGTCAGGCCAATGAGGTCGAATACATTGAGTTCGGTCTCGCCGCGCATTTCCAGCGCGCCCTGCGATCCGAACACATGGATGCGATAGAAGGCGCTCGCCGCGTGCAGCGTGGTGAGCGCGCCGGTGGCGCCGCCGGCGAAGCGCAGAGCGCAAACGGTGGTGTCGTCGACATCGATTGTATGCTGCAGCCGCTCGCTGAACGCGGACACGCTTGTCACCGGGCCGCATAGGTCCACCATGCTGTCGAGCACGTGCACGCCGCGCGCGGTCATGCTGCCGCCTGGGCTCTCGGCCTGGTTGGACCGCCAATTGCCCGGCTCGGTCTGATAGCTCGGCGGCCCCGAGAAATTGCCCTCGACATGGCGCGGCGTGCCGATGGCGCCGGCTGCAATGCGCCGGACCATCTCGCCATAGGCCGGCGCATAGCGGCGGTTGAAGCCGACATGCAGCGTGATGCCGGCCGTCCGGCAAGCTGCGACCGCGCGCTCGGCTTCGGCGCGCGTCAGCGTGAACGGCTTTTCCACGAACACGTGCTTGCCCGCCTTGGCCGCCGCCACGATCTCGCCGGCGTGTTGAGAGTGCGGCGTCGCCAGCACCACCGCGTCGATGGCCGGATCGGCCAACACGGCAGCGTAGCTGTCGGTCAGCGTGAGGCCGAACTGCTCTGCCAACGGCTGCTGGCCGGCCGGATCGCGCGTGACCGCCGTCACGAAGCCAATCTTGCCGCCCTTGCCTTGCACCGAACTCGATGAGCCGCCGACCCCAGTGGCCGGCGCCGGCAATCGCGGTCCGCAGCATGTTTTTCCTCAGCTTTCCGTGTCGGGAACCCAATAGGAACCTGGTACCACCGTCAATGGGAACCGTTTGGCTCGCTCCGCCGTTTTATGTCCACGCGTCCGCGGTTATCGGAGCATTCCAATGGAAAAGCCCAAAGAACACATCCAAGACGAGCGCGAGCGCATCGAGCGCAAGGAAGACGAGGTGACCCTCGATTCCGACGAGAGCTTCCCGGCCAGCGACCCACCCTCGTTCAACCCCGGCATCACCGGGGCGAAGGACGTGAAAAAGAAGAAGTAGATTCTCGCCCCTACGCGAACTTCATTTTCAACAGCTTCTCCGCGTTGCCGCAGAATACCTTGCGCTCGTCTTCCGCCGATAATCCTAAGCTCCTTCACCGTCTTGATGGTCGGCGCGATCGGCCCGAGCGGCGTGTCGGTGGCATAGACCACGTGATCGGCGCCGAAGAACTCAAGCCCGCAGCGGGTAGCATGCACGCCGCCGCCGAACATGGCGGTGTCGGCGTAGAAATCGTGCAGGTAGTCCATGTGCGGCCGCTTCAGCGAGCTCAGCACTTTCGAATAGTCCTCGTCCGACGTGCGCGCGCCCAGCAACTGCAGGCCGGGCCCGATGCGGCCGTCGTAGTAGGGGATCATGCCGCCGAGATGGTGGGTGATGATCTTCAGGTTCGGATAACGGTCGAACAGCCCGTTGAACACCATGCGGATCATCGCTACCGACGTATCATAGGGCCAGCCCAGACACCACCACATCTCGTAGCGCGACTTCTTTTCGCTCTTGTAGTCGGTCATCGCCGCGGTGCGCGCTGGATGCAGCCAAATCGGCGCGTCCAGGTCCGCCATGGTGGCGAAGAACGGCTCGAACTTGCCGAGATCGAGCGGCACGCCGGCGACGTCGGTGTAGATCAGCGCGCCGGCCGCGCCCAGCGCGTGGATGGCGCGCCGCGCCTCGTGGATCGAGCCCTCGACGTCGGTCATGCACAGCGCCGCGGCGAAGGTCGGGAACCGGTCCGGATATTTCTGGCAGAGCGCCGCCATCTCGTCGTTGGCGATGCGTGCGAGCGCCAGGCCGGCTTCCGGCGTGGCGATGTCCTCGATCGGCGGGTTGGGCAGCGAGATAACCTCGCGGTAATCGCCGAAGGTGTCCATCTCCCGGAAGCGGGCGTCGAGGTCGAACAGCTTAGTGATGCTGCGCAGGCGCGGGCCGATGTCCTTGAGCGCGGGCGCTACCGTCATCATCTCTTGGAAGAAGCGGTCCGGGTAGATGTGGCAATAGATGTCGATGATCGGGCTCATGCTCGTTCCCTCGCTCTTTGCCTTGCCCATACCAGCTGCCGCTGCAGCGGCAGCGCCTGCCAGCCCAGCCGCTCCGCGATCAGGCCCCACAGGCCCTGCGGTGCGAACAGCATCACGAGAATCGCCACGCCGCCCATCATGAGCAGATAAAGACTGCCGAGGTCGGCCAAAGTCTGCCGCATGACGAAGAAGATCGCCGTGCCGATGATCGGTCCCTCGATACGGCCGATGCCGCCGATCACCGTGATAAAGATGACGAAGGCGGTCCAGTCGTTGACGCTGAACGCAGTGTCGGGCGAGATGCGCAATTTCATCAGGAAGATCAAGCCACCGATCATGCCGGTGCCGAAGGCAGTCAACACGTAGACGATGAACTTGAGGCGGGTGACGTCGACGCCGTTGCTCTGCGCTGCCGTCTCGTTATCACGGATGGCGGTTAGCGCCAGCCCGTGCCGCGAACGCAGCAGCGCGACGATTACGCCGAGCACGATCGCCGTCAGCAACAGCGCCAACCAATAGATTTCGTGTTCGCGCACGGTGCGGCTCGGCGCCATGGCGATGATGATTTGCGCCGGCAGGCTGATGCCGGAGCCGCCGCCCATCACCGAAACCTGCGAGGCGAGCAGCCGGAACACCTCCGCCACCACCCAAGTGCCGATGGCGAAATAGGCGCCGCGCAGGCGGAAGATCAGCATCGCCACCGGCACCGCGACCAGCGCCGATACCGGCCCCGCAATCAATATGGCGAGGATCGGATGCACGCCGAGCCAGCATGGCCATCGCGAACAGCAGATAGCCGCCGAGCCCGACATAGGCCTGCTGACCGACCGACACGAGACCGGCGTAACCCGCGAGCAGATTCCACAGGCTCGCCAGCGCCACGTAGGTGAAGATCTCGGCGAGGATGCGCAGGGTCTCGCGGCCGCCCCAATAGGGCGCGGCGGCGAGCACCGACAAGGCCGAGGCCGATGATGACGACGCCGACGCGGCTCGACGGGGTGGCGTGCTCGACTTTGGCGAGTTCGACTTGGCTCATCCCGATACCTTCGGAAGCAGGCCCTGCGGCCGCACCGCCAGGATCGCCAGGAACACGATATGGCCGGCGAGCAATTGCCAGCCGGGATTGATCTGCGCGCCGATCGCCTGCGAGACGCCGAGCACGACGCCGCCGATCAGCGTGCCCCACATGCTGCCGAGGCCGCCGATGATCACCGCCTCGAAGCCGAAGATCAGCCGCGCCGGCCCGATGGAGGGATCGAAATTGGCGCGCACCGCCAGGAACACGCCGGCAATGGCGATGACCGCGAGCGACAGCGCCATCGCCATGGCGAAGACATGGCGGGTGTCGAGCCCCATCAGTTGCGCCACCGGCTGGTCGTCGGAGGTGGCGCGGAAGGCGCGGCCGAGCGCGGTCCTGTAGAACAGCACCTGCAGGCCCCCGATCACCGCCACCGCGACGAAGAACTGGATCAGCGGCAGCAAGCCGATCCATACGCCGTGCAACGCCTGGAAGGTCTGCACCTCGATCGAGTCCGGCGTTGAGCTTGCGGCTGTCGGCGGTGAACAGCTCCAGCAGTCCGTTTTGGATGATGATCGACAGCCCGAAGGTGACGAGCAGCGGCGGCAGCAGGTCTTCGCCGAGCGTGAGATTGAGCAGGCCGCGCTGCAGCGCGTAGCCGATCAGCGCCATGATCGGCACCACCAGCAGCAGCGAGGTAAGGGGATCGATGCCGAAGCCTTGCACCACCATCAGCGCCACGTAAGCCGCGAGCACGATCAGGTCGCCGTGCGCGATGTTCACGAGCCGCATGACGCCGAAGATCAGCGACAGCCCGGCGGCGAACATGGCGTAGAGCCCGCCGATCAGCACGCCCTGCAGGATGACGTTGATCCAGAGGGTCATGGCGATTGCCGCATTTTCTGCTGTCGTTCCCAAACTCTCTGCTGTCGTCCTCGCGAAGGCGGGGACCCAGTAAACACAAACGGCGCATTGTGGTACCGCCGTTTCCGATCGCGAGGTCTGCGTTTACTGGGTCCCGGCTCTCGCGCTGCGCGCTCGGCTGGGACGACAGCTCTGAGTATGTCGCACCACCACCCCCTACACCCCGAAATACGCCGCCGAGATCGCCTCGCGGGTGAGCGCGCAGGCCTCGCCCTGAAGCGCGATGCGGCCTTCCTGCAGGCAATAGATCTGGGCGGCGGCCTTCAGCGCCTGCACGATGTCCTGCTCGACGATGATCAGAGACTGGCCCTCTGCCACGATCGCCGGCAGTTGCGCGTAGATGTCGCGCACGATGATGGGCGCGAGCCCGAGGCTGATCTCGTCGCATGAGCAGCAGCCGCGGGTTCGACATCAGCGCGCGCGCGATCGCAGCCATCTGCTGCTGGCCGCCGGAGAGCGTCGGGGCCGGCTGATGACGCCGCTCGGCCAGCACCGGAAACAGGTCGTAGATGCGTTGCAGGTTCCACGGGCCCGGCCGTTTCGACTGTCCGCCGATCAGTAGGTTCTCTTCGACCGAGAGCGAAGGAAACAGCCGGCGCCCTTCCGGCACCATGGCGATGCCGCGCCTGACGCATGGCGAATGCGGGCTTCGTTCCGATGCGTTCGCCGTCGAACGCGATTTCGCCCCGGCGCGGATGCATCAGCCCCGAGATGCTGCGCAGCAGCGTGCTTTTACCCGCGCCGTTGGCGCCGATCACCGCCACCACCTGGCCGGGCTCGACCTTCAGCGAGACGCCGAACAGCGCCTGGAAGTCGCCGTAATAGGCGTTGATGCCGTCGACCTGGAGGAGGGGCTCACGCATCCGCCTCGATCCCCATATAGATCTCGCTCACCTCAGGGCTCTTGATCACCACGTGAGGATCGCCCTCGGCGATGAAACGGCCGCCATGCAGCACCGCCAGCCGGTCGACGGTGGCAAGCAGTGCGTGCACCACGTGCTCGATCCAGACAATCGACACTCCGCTAGCGCGCACGTCTTTGACCAGCGACACAAGCGCGCCGCATTCGTGCTCGGTCAGTCCGCCGGCCACCTCGTCGAGCAGCAGCACGCGCGGGCGGGTGGCCAGCGCGCGCGCCAACTCCAATCGCTTGCGGTCGAGCAGCGTCAAGCCACCGGCCCGCTTGTTGGCCTTGTCGACGAGCGCGCAACGTTCAAGCAGATCCGCGCAGCGCTTGTATACCGCCGCCTCTCGCTCGCCGCCGCCGAAGGCCGCAGCGACCACCACGTTTTCGAACACGGTCATGCCGGAAAACGGCTGCGGAATCTGGAATGAGCGCGCCAGCCCCTTGCGGCAGCGCCGCTCAGGCGGCAGTCGCGTGATGTTCTCGCCAGCGTAGAGCACGCGGCCATCGTCGGGGGGCACCGTGCCGGCGGCAATGCCGAACAGCGTAGTCTTGCCGGCGCCGTTCGGCCCGATGATGCCGAGCGCCTGGCCTTCCTGCAGCACGAGATCGACACCGTCGGCGACCACCACTGCGCCGAAGCGTTTGTCGATTTTCTCGAGCGCGAGGATGGGGGGCATGGGTCCAGTCTACTCAAGGTGTCATGCCCCGCGAAGGCGGGGCATCCAGTATACACCGGTCGCGCCGTGGTTACTGGATCGCCCGCTTTCGCGGGCGATGACAGCTTGTGTTTGTGGTTTACGCCAGCGGCTTCAGCTTGCCGCCGACCGGGATCATCGGCGCCGACTTGTTCTCGGTGATCACCAGATCGAACGAGCCGTCCTTCTGGCGTTGCCATTGCCCGGCGACCAGCGGCGTCTTGGAGACGTTCTTCACCGGCTTCCCGGCCCAGTGCACCGGCCCGACCATCGACTTGTAACTTGTCGAGGTGATTGCCGCCAGCACCGCCTTCGGATCGTGCGGGCCTTTGGTGCGCTTCAAGACGTCGATCGCCACCTCGAACAGCGCATGTTGATAGCCGATCGGCTGCGTCCACGGCCGCTTGGTCGCCTTCACATAGGCGTCGGTGAGCTGCTTGGCGCTCTGTCCGGTGAGCCCGGACTTGAACGGGAAGCTTGGCGTCCACCAAATCTCGCTGGTCAATCCATCGCCGCGCTTACCTAGCGACTGCACGACCGACGGGAACAGTAGCGCTTTGCCAATGCTGACGATCTTGGGGTGGAAACCCTGCTGCGCCGCCTGCGACCAGAAGGTGGCGAAGTCCGGCGGGATCATGTTACCGACGACGATCTCGGCACCAGCCGCTTTGAACGCGGAGATCTGCGAGGTGAAGTCGTTGTTCATCACCTGATAGCGCCCCGGGTCGTGCAGCTTGTAGCCGGCGGCAGTGAGCGCCGGCGGCAGGCCGTGTTTGGGATCGCCCCAGGCGTTGCCGTCTGCGTCGTTGGGGAACAGGCCGCCGACGACCTTGTTGGTTGGGAGCGAATCCCACAGCGGCAAGTAGGAGGCGATGACGTCCTCCAGACCCCAGAAGAAATGATAGGTCCAGGTAAAGCCCTTCGCCGGATTGCCCTTGCGGCCGAAGAAATAGGGCTGCCATGGGCAGTTGGTGGTAACGCAAGGGGTTTCGTTGACTTCCGCCTGGTCGGCCACCGGGTTGGTGGTGTCGGGGGCGGAGGACGCCAGGATCAGGTCGACCTTTTCGCCGAGGATCAGGTCGGAGGCCACTTCCGAGGCGCGGCTTGCGCTCGACTGGCTGTCCTTGGAGATGATCTCGACGTGATAGGTCTTGCCGCCGCTCTTGAGGCCGTTCTTCAGGATGCCGCGCACCTGTTCGAGAATGAAGCTGTCGGCCTCGCCGAAGCCGGCGAGCGGCCCGGTCTTCGGGCTGACATGGCCGACCTTGATGGTGTCGGAAGCCGCAAGCGCCGGCGCCATTTTGAAAACCGCGGGCGCGGCCACGGCGCCGAGGCCGGCCTTGACCATGGTGCGACGTGAGATCGTGATCTTCCTGTCCGTCATTATTTCCTCCCGTTCGTGGCTACACGAATTGTTCTTCGCTCATGGCGTCATTGCTTGAGGTCTTCTTCTCTAGCCTTCTTCAGGTGTTTCAGGACTTTCGAACGCAGTTCTGCTTGCTGCTCAGGCGTCCATTTGCGGAAACCTTCCCCCGACTTGAAGCCGAACTTGCCATCGGCCACCAGCTTTTCCAGATAGGGCGACGGCCCCGGCCGCGAGTCGATCGCGGGCAGCACCGTCTTGTGGATCGCCAGAGTCAGATCGGTGCCGACCATGTCGGCGTTTTCCAGCGGTCCCAGCACTGCGATGCGCCGGCCGAACGCGGCCTTGATCACGTTATCGACGGTTTCGGCGTCGCAGATGCCGTGCTCGACCAGCGATACCGCCTCGCGCCACAGCGCGTGTTGCAGGCGATTGCCGATGAATCCGGGCACGTCCTTCTTCACATGCGCGGGCTGCTTGCCGGCGTCGGCGTGCAGCTTCATCGTGAACGCCACCGCTTCCGGCGTGGTCCACTGCGTTTCGATAACCTCGACCAGCGGCACCAGATAGGGTGGGTTCCACCAATGGGTGCCGAGCGCGCGTTCGCGGCGCTTAAGCCCCTTCATGATGTCGGTGATCGGGATCACCGAGGTGTTGCTGGCCAGAATCGTGTCGGGCCGCACATGCGGTTCGATCTCGCCGAAAAGTCTTTGTTTCAGTGGCAGATCTTCCAGCACCGCCTCGACCACGTAGTCAGCGTCGCGCACGGTCTCGCCGAGATCGGCGACCGGCGTCACACGCTCTGCCGCGCTCTGATCGTCGCCGAGGTCTTTCAGATTGGTCCGGATACGGCTCTTGGCGCTGTCCAGGCTAGCCTTGGCCGCGTCGTAGATGGTCACGTTGTGGCCGGCGAGCGCGAACACTTGCGCGATGCCGTGGCCCATTAGCCCGGCGCCGACGACGGCGATGCGCGCCTTGCTCATGTCATCACCTCACGCGTGTTTCCCCCTCCCCATCTTTCCCCTGCTTGCGGAGGAGGAATAAGGAGGGGGAAATGTGCGTAGCCACGGGCACGTCATTGGCGTTTCACCCCGCCGTGTAGCCACCGTCGGCGTAGAGGATGTGGCCGGTATAGAAATCCGACGCCTTCGAGGCGAGGAACAGCAGCGGCCCCGCCAGATCCTCCGGCTCGCCCAGGCGGCCCTTCGGCACCCGCGCCAGAAAGCCCTTGCGCACGTTCTGCGCCTGCTCAGTGTCCTCGTACATCCACGCGGTGAGCGGCGAGCGGAAAACGGTGGGCCCCAGCGCGTTGACGGTGATGCCGGTCGCGCCCCATTCGCAGCCGAGCGCCTTGGTGATGCCATCGACCGCCGACTTCGAGGCGCAATAGGCGGTGTAACCGGCAGGATGGCCAAGAAGCCCGCGCGCCGAGGAGGTGAGGATCACCTTGCCGCCGCGGCCTTGTTTCAGCATCTGCCGGCCCGCGGCGCGCGCCATCAGCCAGGATTGGTTGACGTTGGCGTCCATCACGTCGAGGAAGTCGTCGTATTTCTGGTCGACGATCTTGGACACCTTGTTGAGGCCGGAGGCAACCACCAGGATGTCGACGCCGCCGAACTTGTCGACCGCGGTCTCGACGATCTTGTCGCAGTTTTCTTCCGACGACGGACGCAGCGCGATCACCGCCGCCTTGCCGCCAAGCTTCTCGCATTCGGCGGCGACCTTCTTCAACTCGTCTTGCTTGCTGGCGGCCAGCACCACATTGGCGCCGGCACCGACCAGCACCTTGGCGGCCAGCGCGCCGAATGCGCCCGAGGCGCCGGTAACGATGGCGGTCTTGCCCTTGATGTCGAACAACGACGCCGGATTTTTCAGAAAATCGTCGGCCATGAAATGCCTCCCCAATACGCTTCTTCTCGGCTGTCATGTCCCGCGAAGGCGGGGCATCCAGTAATCACGGCGTTGTCGGTGTTTACTGGGTCCCTCGCCTGCGCGGGGGACGACAGTCATCTCTTTACTTCCCCGCCGGCGGCGCGACCGCCACCAGGATGGTGCATACCTCGTTGCCGCGGTTGATGATCTCGCGGTTCTCGTTCGGCTCGATCACGCAGGAGTCGTGCTTCTTCAGTACGGTTTCCTTGCCGCCGATGATCACGGTCAACTCGCCTTCGAGCACGAAATAGACCTTCTCCGGCGGCGAGGCGTCGGGCCCGGCACCGCCGCCGGGCAGGAAGTGCGAGAGCCCCACGATCAGCCCGGTGGTGCCGCCGGCTTCCGCGCCGAACAGGCGCAGCGCCGAGCAGTCGCGGTGGTTCGGGGCGACGTACGTCTTGGCGTCCGAAAAGCGCTTGACCTTCATCAGAAATTCTCCCCGCGCTCGATGCGATACTTGCCGTCCGGATCGGTGATCGCGACCAGGCGGATGATGCAGCCGTCGCCGCGGTCCCAGTTCCACGGGAAGAACGCGAAGGTGCAGCGCTTGCCGGTCACCTTGTCGATGTCGCCGCCGACGTTTTCGATGCCGAGAATACCGTTGGTGAACAGGATGCGGTGCACCGGCTCCCATTCCGGGAAGTCATCTTTCCAGTCGCGGCCGCCCGACCATTGCTTGTATTCCTCGGCCAGATGCGGATGCAGCGGGCCGTTGCGCTGCGGGCCGATGGCGGTCGCCAGCGGATGGTCGTTAGCCTGGGTATCGTGGCCGACCACTTTCACTTTCTTCTCGACGAACCACTTACCGGCCGACGGCACAAAGCCGGGCGAGCGGCAGAAATAGTCTTCCGAGTCTTCGTAGAACTTGTGCCAGCCGGTGTTGACGATCACCACATCGCGCGGGCGCACGATCTTGCCGGCGGCCTTCTCCAGGTCGTCATAGGTGATCTGTTCCCACTTCTTCTTCGGGATCGAGATCACGATGCCGGAGCCGAAGAAGTGCGGCAGCGGTACCTCGTCGATGAACGGCGTGCCTTGCACCACGTGCGCCGGCGCGTCGATGTGCGTGGTGTTGTGCATCGAGGTCGTGATGCGCTGCGAGAGCACGCCCGATTTGGCCATGTAGTGGATGCGCTCGATTTTGACGTCTTCGAAATACGGCCAGTTCGGCGACTGGAAGCCGAACCGATGGGACAGGTTGTAAAACTGCAGCCCCATATCGTTCTTGAGGTTTTCCTCGAACGTCACGCCGCGGATCTTTTTTGTCACGGCAATTCTCCCTTTTTGACCTTTTTACATTTGCGCTGGTCGCGCTTGGGTGGCGAACTGAAAGACGACGTCCCGCCGCCGGCCAGAAAGCTATCTCAGGCGGCGGCGGCGTTCATATGCGTCTCCATGGCGCGCTTGGTGGCGAGCAGACGCTCGGCGATGTGTGCCTGCTGGTCGGCGAAGCGCTGGCTCGGCACCGGCACCGAAATGGCGACCGAATTACCGAGCGGGTCGCGCAAGGCGACGCCCGCCGCGCAGATGCCGAGCGTGTGTTCCTCGCGGTCGAAAGCGACCCCGCTGTTAGCACGCACTTTGGCGAGTTCTTCGCGCAACGTCTCGATCTGCGTCAGCGTGTTGGGCGTCCGCGCTTCATAAGTGCGGCCGATGAGCTTTTCGACGCTCTGTTCGCTGAGCTGCGCGAGATACGCTTTGCCGTTGGCCGTGCAGTACAACGGAAAGGTTTCGCCCACGGCTGAGACCGTGCGCAGCCGCTGCGCCGCGATCACCTGATCGATGAACACCAGGTGGTCTTTCTTGACCACCGACAGGTCGACGGTCTCCTGCAGTTCGGCCGACAGCCGTTCGAGGAGGGGCCGCGTCGCGGCGATGAAGTCGCTGCGCACCGAGGCCGCCAACCGCAGGATCGCGGGTCCGAGCCGCACCCGCCCGTTGGGCGTGGCGGCAATCACGAGGCTTTCGGTCTCGAGCGCGGCGACGATGCGCTGAACCGTCGAGCGCGCGAGGTTAACCCGCTGTGCGATCTGGCCGAGGCTGAGGCCGGCGTTTTCTTCTTCCAGCGCCCGCAGGATAGTGGCTGCTCGGGCGATCACCTGCACTTGGCTCTTGTCGTTCTTCGCGCTGACGAGAGGACGATCCATAAGCAATTCCCAGGACATAGACTACCGCGGCGGCATGCCGCCTTGAATGGTGGTACACTTTAGCCCAATGTACAGTACAGCTGGCAAGACCCAATTTTGCCGGATCGAAGAAAAACAACAGCCGGAGAGCGTGGATGGTGAAGAAGATTGCGCTCGAGGAACACTTCCTCGCGCCGGGCCTGGTCGATATCTGGCGTCCGACAATGGTCGATGTGCCGACCCCTGCCGTCGAACGCTTTTACAGGCAGCTGACTGATTTCGGCGATTTTCGCCTGGAAGTCATGGACAAGGCCGGCGTCGACAAAGCTGTGCTGTCGGTCTCCGGCCCTGGCGTGCAGTCGGTGCGCGATCCTGCCACTGCGACGCGCCTGGCACGCGAGGCCAACGATTTCCTCGCTGGAGAAATCGCCAAGCGGCCGACCCGCTATGCGGGCTTTGCTCACATCGCGGTACAGGATTCGAAAGCCGCCGCCGACGAGCTCGAGCGATCAATGCGCGACTTGAAGTTCTGCGGTGCCATGATCAACGGCCATACCAACGGGCTCTATCTCGACCATCATTCGCTCGCGCCGTTCTGGGAGCGAGCCGAAGCACTGGGCGCGGTTGTCTATATCCATCCGACTGATCCGGTTAAGCCGGCGCCGGTGCTCGACGGCGTGCCGGGCTTGCGCCGCTCCACCTGGGAATGGGGCTTCGAGACCGGCTCACACGCCCTGCGTCTGGTGTTTAGCGGGCTGTTCGATCGTTTTCCCAAGGCGCGCGTCGCGCTCGGCCACATGGGCGAGACGTTGCCTTATCTGCTCTGGCGCTTCGACAGCCGCGCCAAACTGTACAATATCAAGCTCGGCAAACAGCCATCCGAATACATCCGGGACAATTTCGTAGTGACGGTGTCGGGCATGCTCGCCGCCGAGCCCTTGCGCTGCGCTCTCGATGCGCTGGGGCGCGACAAGGTGATGTTCGCCGCCGACCATCCGTTCGAGGACATGGTTGAGGCCAGCCATTTCATGGACACGGTGGCAATCAGCGAGAACGAACGCGCCGACGTCGCTTACAACAACGCGGCTAAGATTTTCGGGCTGTAGGCGTTAACCACACACAGTGCGACGTACTCATTTCCCTCGCCTTGCACGGCGGGGAGAGGGAAAGAGGACGTGCCTCTCTGCCGATAAATTACTTCGCCTCGATCACCCTGACCGGCTTGCCGTCGAGCCACGCCCGGATGTCCTCGACGATGTCGGGGAAATACTTGGCGTAGTTCTGCGTGCTGACGTAGCCGATATGCGGGGTCGTCACCACGTTGTCCAACTTGCGGTAGGGATGATCGAGCGGCAGCGGCTCCTGGCCGAATACGTCGAGCCCGGCGCCGGCGATCGCCTTGCTCTGCAACGCCGCGATCAGCGCCTTCTCCTCGACGATCGGCCCGCGCGAGGTGTTGATGAGATAGGCGCTCTTCTTCATTCGCCCGATATCGGCAGCGGTGATCAGCCCGCGCGAGCGGTCGCTCAGGACCATGTGGATGGTAATGACGTCGGCTTTTGCAAACAGCTCGTCCTTGCTCGCGTACGCGGCGCCGCCCGCTGCGGCGCGCTCCGGCGTCAGGTTTGGGCTCCAGGCGATCGCCTTCATGCCGAACGCCTTGCCGACCGCGGCCGACCGCTGGCCGAGCTTGCCGAGGCCGATGACGCCGAGCGTCATGCCGCCGAGGTCGGGGCCGACGGTGGTCTGCAACGGCGCGCCTGCCTTCATGCGCGCGTTCTCCAGGCCGATATGGCGGGTCAACTCCAACATCAAGCCGAAGGCGACGCCGGTGGTCGGCGAGCCGACGCCGCCGGTGCCGCAGACGATGACCCCGCGCTCGTTGGCAGCCTTGATGTCGAAGGAATTGTTCTTGGCGCCGGTGGTGATTAGAAGCTTGAGGTCAGGCAGCGCCTCGATCACCCGGCGCGGAAAGGGTGTGCGCTCGCGCATGCCGACGACAATGGGGAAGCCCTGCAGCGCCTTGATCGCCTCGGCCTCGCTCGCGAAAGGCTGATTGAACACCTTGATGTCGACGTCCTTGGCGATCGGGGACCAGTCGGCGAAGCCCATCGCCACGTTCTGGTAATCGTCGAGAATGGCAGCCTTCATCATCCGCAATCCGTCCCTAATTCGATTGAAACCGCCCGCGGGCGGCCGCAGGCGGCGCCAGATTAGGGCGCGGAGATCGAAAGGAAAGGGGGGTGTCCCTTCTTGTCATTCCGATTTTGCCGAGGAGCCTGTCACCGGGCCGTGCTAAGCGCGGACCCGTTGGCGGCGCCCAGGATTGACAGGAAAGCCGGGAGAGAGGTGCGTCAGCCCTGCGGCTGTTGGCCGTGCTTGGCCTGCCAGGCGGGGCCGGGGCCGCGCATGTAGTGGCGTTCGGGCCGGTAGGGCGGGGCCGCGTCGTGAGTCATGGCTCGCCAGAAGGTGCTGAGGCGCTGGCCGAGGAGGGCAAGGGGGCTATGCAGCAGGGCTGCCGTTGAACCGGAAAGGGCCGCGATCGCACGTGCCATGGCACTGATTTCCTACCGAAGACCGGGCGCCTTCCGCCCGTCTGACCATTGGTCGCGCCCACGCGCGCCCAGGTTCATCGCGGCGATGATGGGGCCGGTTTGCTTAAGGAACGGTAGGTGCTTACGCGTAGTGCCGGGCGAGTTGCCGATCAGCCTTTCCAGATGCTTACCGGCCGCGCAACCCGCGCTTGCCCTTTGCCACCGCCATCGTTACATCAGCGGCGAATTTCCCGAACAACGGTTAGTCGTGCGTTCCCCCGCCGTACCCGGCTGGCTGAACAGAGGTTTCGAACAGGTCAATGAACGGTCGCCAATTCATCTATCATATGCACGGTCTGTCCAAGTCCTACCCGGGCGGCCGCAAGGTCCTGGAAAACGTCAACCTGTCCTTCTACCCAGACGCCAAGATCGGCGTGCTGGGCGTCAACGGCGCCGGCAAGTCGACCCTGCTCCGCATCATGGCCGGGATCGACACTGAGTTTGCCGGCGAGGCCTGGGCGGCCGAGGGCGCCCGTGTCGGCTACCTGCCGCAGGAACCGCAGCTCAACCTCGGCAAGTCGGTGCGCGGCAACGTGGAGGAGGGGGTCGGCCCCCAGCGCGCCCTGCTTGAGCGCTACAACGAGCTGGCGATGAACTACTCCGAAGAGACCGCCGACGAGATGGCGCGGCTGCAGGACATCATCGACAGCCAGAACCTGTGGGACCTCGATTCCAAGGTGACCCAGGCCATGGACGCCTTGCGCTGCCCCGACGACGACGCCGACGTGGCGAAGCTCTCGGGCGGCGAGAGGCGCCGGGTGGCGCTCTGCAAGCTGTTGCTGGAGGCGCCCGAGCTGCTGCTGCTCGACGAGCCGACCAACCATCTCGATGCCGAGAGCGTGGCCTGGCTGGAGGGCCATCTGCGGAATTATCCCGGCGCCATCCTGATCGTTACCCACGATCGCTACTTCCTCGACAATGTGACAAGCTGGATTCTCGAGCTCGACCGCGGCCACGGCATCCCTTACGAGGGCAACTATTCCTCCTGGCTCGGCCAGAAGCAGAAGCGGCTGGAGCAGGAAGGCCGCGAGGAGGCCGCGCGCCAACGCACACTCGCGCGCGAGCAGGAATGGATCGCTGCTTCGCCTCAGGCGCGCCAGACCAAGTCGAAAGCGCGCTACCAGCGCTATGAAGATCTGCTCAAGCAGGCGAACGAAAAGCAGACCCAGACCGCGCAGATCGTCATCCCGGTTGCCGAGCGGCTGGGCCAGAACGTGGTCGACGTCGAGAACCTGCGCAAAGGCTACGGCAACAACCTGCTGATCGACGATCTCACCTTCAAATTGCCGGCCGGCGGCATCGTCGGCGTCATCGGGCCCAACGGCGCCGGCAAGACCACATTGTTCCGCATGATCACCGGCCAGGAGAAGCCCGACAAAGGCTCGATTACCGTCGGCGACACCGTGCATCTCGGCTATGTCGACCAGTCGCGCGATTCGCTCGACGGCAAGAAGACGGTGTGGGAGGAAATCTCCAACGCGCAGGACATCATCCTGCTCGGCAAAAAGGAGATGAATTCACGTGCCTATTGCGCGGCGTTCAATTTCAAGGGCGCCGACCAGCAAAAGAAGGTCGGTCAGCTTTCCGGCGGCGAGCGCAACCGCGTGCACCTTGCCAAGATGCTGAAGTCCGGCGCCAACCTGCTGCTGCTCGACGAGCCGACCAACGACCTCGACGTCGATACGCTACGCGCGCTGGAAGAGGCGCTGGAGGATTTCGCCGGCTGCGCCGTCATCATCAGCCACGACCGCTGGTTCCTCGACCGCATCGCGACGCACATGCTGTCGTTCGAAGGCGACAGCCACGTCGAGTGGTTCGAGGGCAACTTCCAGGACTACGAGGCCGATAAGCTGCGCCGGCTGGGCCAGGATTCGATCATCCCGCACCGGCTGAAATATAAGAAGTTCACGCGCTAAGGTGCGTAGCGGCCCCGGACATGCGCGGCGATAGTCACGTAACGGACGCGACACAACGAAAGCACCGACCAATGGCCGACTGGGACTCCCGCCAATACCTCAAGTTCGAAAGCGACCGCACGCGGCCGCCGCGGGATCTCCTGGCGCAGGTGCCGCTGCAGCGCGCGCGTAAGGTGGTCGACCTCGGCTGCGGGCCGGGTAATTCGACCGAACTGCTGGTCCAGCGCTATCTCGACGCCAAGGTGATCGGGCTCGACTCGTCGCCCGACATGCTCAGCAAAGCGCGCCAGCGCCTGCCCGCGAACGAGTTCGTCCAGGCCGATATCACGCAATGGCGGCCGGAGCCGGACACCGATCTTCTGTTCTCCAACGCCACCTTTCAGTGGGTGCCGGAGCATCCGGCGGTGCTGAAGCGGCTGTTGCAGGCGCTGCCATCGGGCGGCGTGCTGGCGGTGCAGATGCCCGACAACAAGACCGAGCCGACGCACACGCTGATGGCCGAGGTCGCGCGCGAAGGCGGCTGGCTGTCGGCCGAGACCGAAGGGCAGAACCGCGGCAACCCGCTCGATCCGGAAGAGTATTACGATCTCCTGCGCCCGCACTGCCAGGCGCTCGACATATGGCACACGATCTACGCGCATGTGCTCGATAGCGCTGGCGCGATTGTCGAGTGGTTCAAGAGCACGGCTTTGCGTCCCTACACGGCGCCGCTCTCAGACGAGGCGCGCGCGGCCTATCTCGCGGCCTACGGCAAGCGCATCGCCGAGATCTATCCGCCGCGCTACGACGGCAAGGTGATCTTCAACTTCCCGCGCTTCTTCATCGTGGCGGTGCGGTAGCGTCGGCGCCGATCTTGCTGTTGAGATCGAGGGCGCGGCCACGGCGCGCACCGGGCGGCGGTATCGTGCGCGCGAAACGGTGATAGCTCCGTCTCCGCCGTTTCTTTGCGGCCCCGTGTTAATGTCCAATTTACCGGCCACTATCCGTTCTCTGATTTGCGGATGTTCTTCGAACGTTCGAGGTTTTGCTCGATGCTGTGCTGGCGGTCCGCCCTGAGACCACATCTAGCGGTGTTTGCGCTGGTCCTCGCCGCCGCGATGACGAATCACGCCCGCGCTGCCGATTCGTTTCAGCAATGGCTACAATCGTTGTGGCCGGATGCGCATGCGATCGGCGTCACCCGGGCCACCTTCGACGCCGCCACGCGCGGACTGACGCCGGATTATTCGCTGCCCGATCTCGTCATACCCGCCCGGCCTGAAAAGCCGGCGGCGCAGCCGGAGTTCGTGCAGACCCCGGCGCAATATCTGCGGCCTTCCACATTCAAGCGCCTCGCCGCACAGGGCCGGCGATTGGCGGCGCAGTACCGAGGTACGCTTCGCCGCATCGAAAAAGAATTCGGCGTGCCCGGCGACGTAGTGCTGGCAATTTGGGCGCGCGAGACTGACTACGGCCGCTATGCCTTGCCGCACGATGCCATCCGCGTGTTGGCGACGCAGGGCTTCGTGGGAAAACGAAAGGAGTTCTTCCGTAATGAATTTCTGCAGGCCCTGAAGATGCTGCAGGACGGCATTCCACGCGCTGACATGCGCTCGTCCTGGGGCGGGGCGTTGGGTATGACCCAGTTCCTGCCGTCGGACTATTTCAAATATGCCGTCGATTTCGACCATCGTGGCCGTGCCGACATCTGGCATTCGGTGCCGGACGCGCTGGCGTCAGCCGCCAAGCAACTCAAGGCGCGCGGCTGGCAGACCGGAGAGCCATGGGCGATCGAAGCGCATCCGCCCAAGAATGTCGACTGCACGGTCGCCGAGCCGGGGGTGCGCTATCCGATCGGTGAATGGATCGACCATGGCTATAAGCCCGCTTACGGCCGCAAGGTGAGCGCGCATGCGCGCGCGGTCAAAGCCTCGCTGTTGTTACCGGAAGGTACCTATGGTCCGGCCTTCCTGACACCAAAGAATTATTACGTGCTCAAGGACTACAACTATTCGGATCTCTACGTGCTGTTCGTTGGCCACCTCAGCGATCTTATCGGCGGCGGGCGACCGTTCGAGACGGCGTGGAGCAAGAACAAACAGCTTCGCAGCAAACAGGTGGAGACAATGCAACGGCGGCTCGCCGCGCTCGGACTTTATAAGGACAAGATCGACGGCAAGGCGGGCATGCTGACCCGCGCCGCGCTCGGCGCCTATCAGAAGAAGAATGGGCTAAGAGTGGATTGCTGGCCTACCGCCGATGTGCTCGCGCACATGCGGCGGTGACAAGTCAGCATAGAGCTTAGTCGCAGACCTCGACGCGGCGGCGGCGCCAGCCCCAACCATCGACCCAGACGCGGCGATGCTCGATGTGGCACACCGGGCCGTCGTCCTCGTAGTAGACGCGCGGCGGGGGTGGTGGGGCCGGTTCGGCATAAGCCGGACGGCCGGCCATTGCCCCGCCGATGATGGCGCCAGCGGCCAGGCCGCCGATCACGCCGGCGGCGACCCCGCAGCCATGACAGCGGGCCTGAGCAACCGACGGCAAGGCGGCAGCCAGCATGGCCGCGGCGGCAAGCGCCATAACGGACTTCTTCATGGATGAGTTCCCTTCCTACCGGGCAAGATCGCTTGCGGCGATCATGCGTCGGTTTCCATTACGCGATCCTTAAGGACATATGAAGCGGATTCGCGCCCGCTTGAAAATTGGCTTGCCGGCCCCATCGCCGGCAAGCGCAAGGCGAGGTCAATTTCAGGCTCGCTCGCGGATTCGATCAATCGCACACGCGGACGCGGTGCCAGCGCCAGCGGTAACCGTTCCAGTAACGTTCATGGCTCCACCAGCAGTGGGGACGATAGTAATACGGGCCGGGCGGGCCGTAGTAATAGCCACGGCCATAATAATAGGGACCGCCGGCGGCAGCGCCGAGCAAGGCACCGGCAGCAAGCCCACCGATAATACCGGCGGCGATGCGCCCGTGACGCGCCTGGGCAGGTTGCGTTGTGGCAACACTCGCGAGCGTGAGCGTCGCAGCGGCGGCGATAGCAGTGAGGGTCTTTCTCATGACCTACTTTCCTTCGCTTCGCTTGGGTCGTAGTGGTTAAACGGCCAGCCCGAGCAATTCCTGCGATTTTCGAGCGCAGCCCTTAACGTCCGGCTGAGCCGGCAGGTTCCTGATTTCGGTGTGAACGTCGGATGAATGAGCTGTTGTAATTGGCGCTAAAATAAGCGCTTTGATTAACTTTTGGCAAGAAACCCGGCGGAAATGGGACGCTGGCTGTGGGCGGTTCGGGCCGCGGGTCTTGCCGCGTCGCGGGGGGCGCCTTCAGCGGGTGGTGCGTCGCTTCAGTGCCTTGCGGTGCGGCCGCGCCCGCTTGGCCGCCGCCATGGTCCGGCTTAATTTGCTCTGGCTCGACCTGACTCCGCCGCCATTTCGCCGGCGAGATTTGGTGTTGTGCGCTTTGCGCCTGCCGGTCTTGCGTGTGCCCGCCTTCCGCGCGCGACGCTGCTGCAACACCTGACGGCCGACGTTGCGCAGAAATAGCTTTTCGAGCGGATAGCTGAGCTTCAGGACCGCCGCCGGCAGCGGGAGCCAGGCGACCGCGCTGATGTCCTTCATCAGGTCGAAGCTCGGGTGCTTCGATGCTTCCATGCTCCAGAACTGCACGACCTTCGGCCGCCCGCTGGCCCGGTAGGTGATGGCGCCGAGGAATTCGTGGGTGCGCACGTGATGACCGGTCTCCTCGGTGACTTCACGGCGGGCGCCGGCCAGCGGAGGCTCGCTACGCTTGAGCTTGCCGCGCGGCAACACCCAGCGTTCGTCCTTGCTGCGCTGGACGATCGCGATCAGCGGTCGCGTTCCGTCGCGAATGACCACGCCACCCGCTGCATAGACCGGCTTGCGTGCCATCGTTTCTTTACTTTCGCCGCCAGTTCATCAAGACCGTTTAGCAAAATTGACGGGCCGCTTGGGAAAAATCGCGCTCCACATAGGGCATTGGCTGTGGGCAACGGGTATGAGGGCGGCGGCTTTCGGCGGCTGTCACACAGGCGTCATCGGCGGTTCGGACCGCTCCGCCCGTCGCCAGGCGCCGATGGCCGGCAAACGTTCGGCAGGTGTTTTTCCAAACTGTTCGAACAGCCGATCGATCTCGCCAGTGCGACCGTCTGCGAATGCACGCGCTCCTGCATCCGTGCGACGGCTCGATCGAGCGCCAGCATTCGCAACGCCGTGCGCCTGAGCTTCGAAATCAACCTGGCGGTCTGCGAGCTCGGCTTGCGCGCCGGTCGGACGCAAATCCTGGCCGCATACGATCAGTTCATGGTCAAGGCTTACGACTGCGCGGCGTGGGGACCGACGCCGTTGGCGCGGTCCACACGCATCGGCAAGCTGCCGGCTTTGCCCGTTTGGGACGTGACGCAGAGGACTTTGGCCGAGATACGCAAGGCAAGCCGCATTGAGCGCAGCGTGCTCGAAGCGCCGGCGCCCGATGCGCTGCGCGCGGTGTCACAGCGGTGCTGCACGACTGTCTAGGCTGTTGCGTCCGGTTGCCCGGCGTGGCCATTATGGCTTCGTCAAAGTTCATGTCAGCAACGGGACCGAAATGCCATGCCGAGCATTACCTGGGATCACATCCATCTGCGGAGCCCCGACCCGGAGGCGACCGCGCAATGGTTCGAGCATATGCTGGGCGCCGAGGTGGTCCGCAGCACGCAACAGGGCAAGCCGCGGATCGACCTCAAACTTGGTGGCGCCAAGATCTTCATCGCAGCCGTGGCGCCCGGCGATGCAGTCAGTCCGCCGCCGCGAACGCCCTATCAGGGGCTTGACCATTTCGCTTTCTTCGTCACCGCCCTCGATCGGTATGTGGAGGACCTCAAGGCCAAAGGCGTCGAGTTCTCCCAGGAGCTGAAAGTCGCGCGCCCTGGCATTCGTACTTGCTTCCTGCGCGGGCCACAGGGGGTGTCGATCGAGTTGTTGGAGCGCGATCCGAAAATAATCTGAGCACCGTGCCTCGGTTCCAACGCGACCATTTGTCCCGAAGGCGCATTTGTGCCGGATTTGGATGAAAAAGCGCACACCTTCGCTTGCTTCAATCGCTCTCGCGGTGCAAAAATCCCTGGGGGCCTCTTCAAATAGGGAACACCGAATGCGGCAGTTCGCATTGGCGATCGGCTTGGTCATGCTCGTAGGAGCCGGCGCCGCGGCCGCCGAAAACAGATTTGAGCGTAGCCTGAAGCGCCTAAGTCCGAGTGAACGGTTGGTGCAACTCTGCGACTACACTGCCATGAAGCATATCCGCAGCGAGCATCGTCAATACCGTCCCGACCGTGCGGTGGCCGACGCCCGTAACCGCGTCTATATCAACAACAACCTTGTAAAGGCCAAAGGCGGCGCTTTCCGCAGCCGGCGAAAGTGGTATGCGCTATCCTATACCTGCACCGGCTCGTCCGATAACATGAAGGTCCGCTCGTTTACGTATAAGATCGGCGATGAAATCCCGCAGTCGAAATGGGCGCTTTATAGCCTCTGGGAATGAGAGCAGGGTTGCCGGCCGCCGGTCCCCCGGTAGAATATTGTGGGGCGCTCACCCATGCAAAAGCAAGACCTTGTCGGCGCCTGGCGCGAAGTCGGGCGCGAATTTGTCGGCGCCGACGGCCGGGTGACGCCCGATATTCGACGCACTTCGCAGATCATGTATACGCCCGACGGTTATATGGGCGTGGTCAATACGCCGGCCGAACGTAAGAACGTGAGCGCCGAAGCCCCCAATATGACTCTCGACAACGCCACGGCTGCCGAGCGCGCCGAGGCTGCGCTCGGAGTCGTCGCTTATACTGGGCGCTACGAGGTCGAAGGCGAATTCGTGAAGCATCACCTCTTTTCGTCGCTCAATCCCAATCTCGCCGGCACGACGCAGTTGCGCCGTGCGACGATTAACGGCGACGATCTTATCCTAAGCACGCTGCCAGGTACCGACGGCAGGTACTTTCGCATTCACTGGCGCCGTGCGAACAAATTCTAGCCGGCGACGGTTGCAGGGAGTTCGGAATCATTTGGACGTAAGCCGTCGATACACCTTGTCGGCCAGGCGCGGACACGGCTTGCATCAGATCGCCAAACCGGTAGCTTCGCATCCATGAAGATATTCATTACCGGCGCTAGCGGTTATATCGGTGGCTCGTTGGCGGTGCATCTCATCGATGCTGGCCATACGGTGAGCGGACTGGCGCGCTCGGCCAAAACCGCCGAGGCGCTGGCTAAGCTCGGCATCGAGCCGGTGCGCGGCGCGCTCGATGACGCGGAGGTTCTGGCGAAAGCCGCGCGCGCGGCCGATGCAGTGATTGAACTCGGCAAACGCCGAGCACCGCGGCGCCGCCGAGGCGATGCTCGCGGCTCTCGCCGGCAGCGGAAAAGTCTTCATTCACACCAGCGGCTCCAGCATTGTCGGCACCCGCGCCGGCGGCGATCTGCGCGAGGACGTGTTCGACGAGTATACCCCGTTCACGTCGTCGCCGGCGCGGGCGGCACGCGTTGCGCTGGACAACGATATCCGTGAGGCGGCGGCCGATGGAGTGCGCACCGTGGTCATCGCACCGAGTTCTGAGCTATGGCCGCGGGCGCGGGCTCAACCCGCATAGTATCCAGGTTCCATGGCTGATCGCGCTCGCCAAGAAGTACGGCGTCGCCAAGCACATCGGCTCAGGCGAGAACCGCTGGTCCAACGTGCACATCGACGATCTTGTCATGCTCTACGCGCTGGCGCTTGAAAAGGCACCGTCAGGGGCTTTCTATTTCGCAGAGAACGGCGAGAACTCCATGCGCGAAATGTGCGAGGCGATCAGCCGCATGCTGGGCTTTGGCGGACGCACTCAGCCAATGTCGGTGGAAGACGCGGCCGCTGAGTGGGGCGAAGGACCCGCCAACGATACGATGGGATCGAACAGCCGCGTGCGTGCCAAACGCGCGCGCAGCGAACTGGGCTGGCGGCCGGGGGCGCAGTCGTTGATTGAGGAGATCGAGCGCGGTACTTACGCTGAGAACATGTGAGGGGGCCGCGTCAGCGCAAGGGCGCCAGAAAGTGCTCGACCGCCGCCCACACCGCGGTCACCCCGGTCGGGTTGGCGTCGGTGCGCAAGGCCGAAGCCCCATGGGGCGCCTGCTTGGGGACGAACTGCGTCTTGGTTGTGCCCGGTACCGCCCGGACGATGGCGCGGGCGGCGACGATCTCGCCGCGGTTGCTCGCGGACGACACGAACACTGCGACGTTGCGCAGCTTCTCGGCCGCGTCGTGCACGATGTGGCGGCCGCCGAGGTATTCGCCCGGCGAGAACGCCATCAGGCCGGCGATCTTGCCTGGATTGCTCGCCGCCAGCAGGAACACGAGCGCCGCCGAATAGCTCGAACCGCAGACGATGATCTTGCCGTGGTTGTTGGCGCGCGCCCAATCGAGCGCGGCCTGCAGGTCGGGAAGGGCGGCGCGGTAGCCGGTGCTGTGCCCGAGCGCTTCGACGGTCCGGTTGGCGCGGCCGAAAGCGCGGCCGCCAGAGCGCTGGTCGACAGCGAGCGTGTTGAAGCCGAGCGCGTTGAGCTTAGGCGCGATCGTTGAATACTCCGCGCCGTTGGCGCCGGCCTGATGAAACAGAAGGACGATCGGTTTGCTCGTGTCGCCAATGCGGTAATAGGTGGCGAACACCTTGACGTGGCCGGCGGCGGTGAAATTCACCGGGGTGGCGGCGGCGTAGGCGTTCAACGTCGCGGCGACGATCGCGGCGAAAGCCAGGGAAAACACGCGCATGACAGGGATCATGAAGCAAGCTTAGCGTGAAAGGCCGGTGCCGGTGTTCAAGGCTGGATCAGGATTTCGTGAAGGTTGTTCTTCTGGCCGCATGATCTTCTCCGAAATCCGGCTTCATGCTCCGGTCAAGCCGGTGGCAGGCTTCCCGCATCGTGCGTTAAACCGTCCGGTAGCCGCCGTCGGCCATGACGATCGAGCCGGTGACATAGGCCGAGAGATCGGATGCGAGGAAGATCGCCGGGCCCACAATGTCCTCCGGCTTGCCAGCGCGGCCGAGCGGGGTGTGGTCGAGGAACACCTTCACGAATTCCGGATGGTTGGCGCGCGTACCTGCGTTGATCGCGGTCTCGATGAAGCCGGGCCCGATGCAATTGACGCGTACGCCCTCATTGCCGAGTTCGGCCGCGAGCGCGCGGGTGAAGCCGAGCACGGCATGCTTGGAGGCGGTGTAGGCGGCCGATGATGGCGTGCGCAGATGCACGAAAGACTGGATCGAGGCCAGGTTGACGATGCGGCCCTTGGCAGCGCGCAAAGGCTCGCGGAAGGCCTGCGTCGCATTGAACATGCCGCCGAGGTTGACCGCGAGGATGTCGTCCCAATCCTTGGCGACAGTTTCCGGATCGGCGGTAAAGGCATTGCGCCGCGTGATGCCGGCGTTGTTGACCAGGATCGAGACGCGGCCGAGCGTATCGGCGACCTCATCGGCCACCAGGCGACAGGCGACGCGGTCGGTGACGTCGAGGGTGAAGCTGCGCGCTGTGCGGCCTTCGGCGCGGATGTCTGCGGTAGTCTTTTCCGCCGATTCGCCGTTGAGATCGAGCACGGCAAGCCTTGCGCCCTCGCGGGCGAAGCCGAGCGCGATGGCGCGGCCGATGCCAGAGCCTGCGCCGGTGACGACGGCGATGTGGTCTTGCAGCAGATCGGGCATCGGTGCGCTCCCTCGCGTTCTATGTATGTGAGATTAGCGCGTGGGATGCGGGCGAGAAAGGCAAGGCTCTCGAGCCTCTCACGTCGAGCCAACGAAGCCGCTGTCGAGAAGCATGAGCTCGAAAGATATCGGCGACGACAGGGTTCTCAGCCCTTGCTGAAATGCTCCACCTTCAGCCGGGTCTTCCCTTCGGGGGCCCGATGAAACTCAGCCTGGCAACCCTTCGAGAGATGGCTCATGTTGTGGATCAGGCAAACTTCGATTTTGGGCACGTTCGGGATGTCGGAGGCGCAGAAGTGGAAGGCATCACCTATGCAGACCGAACGCTCTTCTGCGGTGCCCTGGGCGAGGGCGGGCGCGGACAATAATGCGAGACAACTCGCGGACGCGGCGGCAAATCGCAACGAAGTTGAGACAAGCATCATGGTATGCCCTCTTGGATGAAGAAATCGATTGCGCACGGGGAGCTTCTTGAATTCCGGAATCGAAGTCCATGGGTGGCTTGCGGCAGAATGAAGAAAGTGAACGCGGCATGATCGATCAATCGGACACGAATGGCCAGGCTGGTTCGACCGCTCGCGTCTGACGGTACCGGACTATGGGTTGGCAACCATACGTGGCGAGGCCGCGCCATGCATGGCATTTTCCATGGTTCCGCGCGCGCGGGCGATATATCGTCGTTCCGTACCCAATGGGCCGGAACGGCTAATGGAGAAGCAAATCATGAAATTTTCGTCGGGATTTCGGGCGGCGTTGGTCGCCTTCACCCTGTTGCTGGGCGCAGGCTTCACGCAGCCCGCGCATGCCGACAGCGGCAGCATCAGGCTCACCATCTACAAAGGCGGATGGTTCATCGGCGCCTCGGGTGGCAGCGGCACGCTCTATTTCCATGGCCGCCAATATCGACTTGGGGTCGGCGGCGTAAGCTTCGGCCTGGTGTTCGGCGGTTCCAAGGCCTTCCTGCGGGGCCGGGTGAGCCACATCCGCCGGCCGTCCGACGTTGCCGGCGTCTATGGCGCGGGTGGCGCGGGCGCGGCGCTGGGCGCGGGCGCGCGCGCGATCGTGCTGACCAACGAGAAGGGCGCCGTGCTGACGCTCGTCGGGCATCAGGTCGGCCTGATGGCAAATGCAGATTTGAGCGGCTTGGCGATTTCGTTGAAGTAAGTGGCGCGGGAAGGCCCGCAATCGTCGCGCGCGTTTTTGCGCGGCGGAAATGAAGAATAAAGTCACTGGTGACGGCCGGGGCGGAAGCCCCGGCTGGCGGTGGGATGCTCGGTTTCATACGCAACGGGGCGACGAAGTGTCATGCGTGCAAACATCGGGCGCCTGGTGGCGCTGCTGCTCATCGGCTTTTTCTGCAATCCCGCCGTTTCTGGCCAGGAAGCGACCGACATGAAGCTGGAAGACGCCGGCTTCACCGTGCGGGTGGCCGACACGCCAGCCAAGGCCGCGCGGCTCCACGCCGTGCCGGCGCGCAAATTCATCCGCCGCGTCAAGGCGGGCCGCGCGTACTACCTGTATGTCGATCCCGGTCTCTGCAAATGTGCCTACCTCGGCAACCAGGACGCCATGAACAATTACCGCGCCATGGTGACAACGCGGCGCCAGACGTTTCTCCTGCAGTCGCCCAACGCCCAGTTGCCGCCGGCCCTCGCGCCGGAAAGCACCATGATCCAGGATATCGATGTCGAAACCGACGGCACTGTGCCGGAAGGCGACATTCTCGACTACAAGTTTTGACGCGCCGGCCGCACTTGCGCGCTATTGCACCGGGATGACGTTCTTGGCGCCTTGCGCGCCCATGTAGACCGCGAGGATCCGTACCGGTTCCTTGCTGCTATTGACACCTTAGTGCGCAACGTCCATCGCCTCCATGAAGGCGTCACCTTTTTTGTAAGTGCGCGCGCCGTGCTGGCGGTAGTGCACGGTCAGTTCGCCGGAGAGGATATAGGCGAACAGCGGCACGCCGTGCTTGTGCACGATGGTGCGGCCACCCGGCGCCAGAGTGACGATTGCCGCGGTGACGTGCGCCGGCCCCTTCGGATAGCGGATGTTCTCGCCGACTATGTTTTTGCCGGTGGAGATGAGCGGCACAGCCGGATAGCTGGGCTTGTTCGCTTTAGCCGTCTCGGCGGCGGCGGGATGAAGAAGCGCGGGCGCGCTGAGCGCGGCAAGGGCGACGAGAAGGCTACGGTGGCGGGAGAAAGCAGATTAGCCGCGCTGGGCACATGGTGCGAATAGCTCACGTCGAGCGAGGCTGCATCCCGGATTGATCTGGCGCAATGCCGCTCGCATGTCGCGCGCGCTCAATGGGTCGCGGTAGCGGATGGAGAGGAAGTTCCAAATGGTACGTGGCTTGGCGGGAGTGGTCATTGTTGTCGTTGCCGGGATAGCGGCCGCGCCCACTGCGCACGCTGCCGATGCCCGCAGGGGCGAGAGCCTGGCGCAGAGCCATTGCGCGTCCTGCCATATCGTCGCGCCGCACGCGCGCAACGAAGTCGCCGACGCGCCACCGTTCGAGGTGATCGCCCGCAAATACGGTCTCGACGCCGGCACGATCGTCAGCGCAATCACCGGCCCGCACCGCAAGATGAACTTCATGCCGGACCCGGCGGAGGCCGCGGATATCGCGGCCTACATCGTGACGTTGGGGCGGTGAGGGTGCGCGGGTTTCACGCCCGCTCGACGCGTGCCGCGTAGCAGCCCGGCGCGGCGAAGTGGAGGTGCAGATAGTGCGCATCGGCTTGCGCGAACTGCCGCTCGATCGCCTCTTCCAGCCAGATGCCTTCGACGATTTCGCAAGCTGTCATCATGCCCGATCTGTCGAAGCCGCGCACGGCCAGCGTACGCCGGCGCAACTGATCGGGCACCATGCCGACGGCGTCAAAAGTTTCTTCGCCTTCACGTATATAGATCGCAAAGCGCATGCGGTAGGGCGAGGCGACGGCGTGGTGCTCGAAGTTGGAGAGGATCACCGCGTCGCCCGGTGTGGCGTCTGTGAGGCTCACGCGGCAGGGATGCGGGCCGTCGGCGATTTTGCGCACGGCCCCCTGCGCCGTTAGCGCGGCGTCGTCGAGCGCGAACAGGTGCGCGAATTGTCCGGCCTCCAGGCCGCGAATGCGGAAGTTCATCGTTGTCCTCCGTGGCTCGTGCGGTGGACAATGACGAAGCCAGCAAGGTTGAGACACCCGATATCTACACCCGATTTCTGCGCCCGACTTTCGGATATGCTCAATGCAAGCGCGGCGACGCGCGGCGCTCAGAGGTTTCCATTGGCGGCCTCAGTCAGGAACAGTTTGTCGACCCTCAGGTCCGTCGCCCCTTTCCGCGGCTAACTGTTCTCAAACTCAAGGTCCTCTCGCTCAACGCTCGCCGCACTCGAGCCGGAACCATCTCCCGACCAAGTTTTCAGGCAATAAGATTTTACGGAAATTAAATACCGCACGATTTTGGGATTTACTATCCTTTCACGCCTAAAAAAGAGGCAGGCTTTCCGTTCCATGTCAGAAGATGAAGACGACAATTTCGATTGCGCTGCCTTCATAGCGAAGTATGGGGGAAGCGTTTCGAAGTATTCGGATGGAGCCGTCATCTTCAGGCAGGACGATCCTGTTGATGCCGTTTATTACGTCGTTAGCGGGACCGTGAGGATCACTGTCAATTCAGAATTTGGCCAAGAGGCACTTATCGCTATTCTAAGTTCGGACGATTTCTTTGGCGAGAGAGGCATCGATCAAGAATTGCAGCGGATTTCAACAGCCACGGCGGCTGAAGATTGCGAGCTTGCTCGCTTCGACCGAAGGGCGGTCAAACGCGCAATGTCTGAGGACCCGGACTTCGCCAAGCGGTTCATGAAATTCATTCTGCACCGAAACGAAAAATTGCAGGAGAATCTAACCAATCTATTGTTCCACACCAGCGAGGAGCGGCTCGCTCGCATTCTCTTGACGATGGCCAATATCCGCCCGGGAGCGGAATCCGCTGCCATCGTCATTCCAGTTAGTCAAACAATGCTTGCTGCTATGGTCGGCACAACGCGTTCAAGAATTAATCAGTTCATGAACAAGTTTCGCAAACTGCGGTACATCGACTACAACGGCAATATTCGAGTTTACAAGCTCCTGGACCGCATCGTGCGTGAACCGGCACGCACTGAAGAGCCGCATTGATGCTCTCGGCTGTCGGCAACCGAATTCCCATTGACAAACTTGAATAGATTTCGAAGGCAACAATGATTACCATGCGTTGTGTTCAATTTTGAACATCAATGCTGGGAATATTGTGACATTAACGGCGTTCGCTTTGGCAGCAAGCGGGCGTCTGGCGTGAACATGGGAATTCACAATTCTGGGCAGCGGATAATAACATGCATGATTTAAAGGTTTTTTTGCTGGGTGCCATGGCGTCTTGGACGCCTTCTTTGATCGCATTGGCCTGGCTCTTAATGAGGCCTTCGCCGAAACTGGCCGAGCGACACGAAGATAAGGATCGTTTTGGATTAAATAATTTCGTTGAAAATCCCTAATGATGCGCGCCCGAAACACGGGCCACGGTCAGCCGAGAAATAAGAAGATCTGCGTTGACTGTGGTTGTTCCATCATTCGCGGTCTGCGCTGCGGCCCGTGCCGTGACATAGCTGACGAACGTCGGCGGCAGGCGGCGTATGCGGTGAAGAAGGCGGAGAAAGAAACAGGCTAATTTGCACAGAATGGAGCTGTACAGAAATGCAATTGGGGACCGTCGCCTACTTGCGGGACTTAGCAGTTCGGTGCAAAAAGATTGCTCGCCAATCGAACGATCCGCGTATTCAAGAAGCGATAGGAGCTATAAGTGTCGAATTGACGGAGAAAGCGAAAATGCTCGAGTTGGTGTTCCCTGTATCGGCCGACACGAAGTAGTTTGTCCGCATAATATTGTTTGAAATCGAATACCGCCTCGCCACGCTGCTTCGATGCATTCTCAGCCGTGGGCCCATGGGAGTGGGAGCGTGCCAGACGAAACCAACCGCGAGCGCTCCTAATTCTGTGAGTCATGTGGATCGCGACCGGTTGGAGATCAAATCGCTTCGCTGAACCCCTCTACGGCCTGCGCCTTATGGGCTGTCCTCGACCTCGGTGTCCGGCCGGTCGCGGCCGCCGGCGACCTCCTGGTGCCACTTGCCGTTCTCGTCTTCCCATTCGATCGCCTCGGTGTCGCCGGGCGCGCGCTGCTCGGCGGCGGCGTTGCGCGCCGCCTCGAGCGCCTCTTTGTGGCTCGGAAAGCTCTCCGAGAACGTGCCGTCGACCGTGTAGGCCCAGCCGTCCTCGTGCCGAACCACCTTGTAGATGACGTGGGTCATGACCTCACCTGCCGTGCCGTTGCAAATACAGTGTGATGGGAGGGTAGACCCGGATGGCGCCGCGCTCAATCGGGGTCGCCGGCCATGAGCCCGAGAGATGCATGCCGAGAGCCTTTCCGCGGTCATTGCCGGGCATAAGGCGCGTGGCGCCGTATTCGCGCCAAAAGACCCGGCAATCCATGAGGCTGTGCCGCGTTTATTGATTGTTGTAAGTATTGCGGACGCAGACGTTCATCATGGGTGCGCGGGTTAAGCCCGTGCGTGACGACGGAGAGACCATGGCCCGAGGACCCACACCCCCCGACGCGCGCGCCCGCGCCGAGCAGGCGTTCAAGGCGGCGACCACCAAGAAGGCCGAGTTGCCGATGCAGACAGCGGCCATTCCCGGCGTGAAGGAACAGGTGAGCTTGCGCATCGACCGCGACGTGCTCGATTTCTTTCAAGGAGACGGACCGGGCTGGCAGGAGCGGATCAATCAGGCGCTCAGGAAGGCGGCGGGGAAGTAGGTATCGCCGGCACAAGGCGGCTTGGCCGAAATCCTGACCCACGGCCTGTCTGAGCGCACCATCGCGGCGCGCTAATGGTCCGATTCCGACATTTGCATCCCGCTGCTGCAAGCTCCCGAGCAAATGTCGGAATCAAAGGACCACTAGCAACTATTTGATTTTAGTGGAGCTTTGAATTTGATATTTGATGAGCGGCTTTCCGCAAATGGGTATCAAATGTCAAATTCGCTCCACTAGATATGTGGCCCGCGGTTATAGGCGTCGACCAGTTGATTATAGTCGCGCAGCAGCCGCTGCGGGGAGCCCTCGACCATCCAGCCGCCGCCGGCGTTGAGCATCATTCGGCCGCCGGCGCTGTAGCGCACATGATCGCGGATGCGGCGCATCAACCGCTTCGCCGTGATCAGATAAGACTTGGCATTGCTGATGAAGATCGAGCCGATCTTGTCGCGGCCGCTGCCGGAATACTGTTCTGCCCCTTTGACGGCGGCTTCGTAGTCGTTCAGCACCTGCCTGATAGCCGCAAGGTCGGACCGCGCCGTGTTCTCCGTGCGCAGCAAGCGCTTGGCCTGGATCATCGTCGCCTGAGCGTAATAGTGCGCCTTGCGGCCTTCGGTTTTCTCGATCTCGGCGAGTTTCGCGGCCGCGCGCTTGTCCTGGATGACCTCGACGGCGCCGCTCAGTGCCCGGTCGGCCGTCGCGAAGGCATTCCACGCGGCGATGAGACGAGGGTGGAGCGCCTTGCCCTTGCGCATCCGGTCGTCCTCGTAATCCTGCTGGGAATAATAGTCGTCGGCCTCCTTGAGCAGCGGCTCGAGCTTGCCGACGGCCTCCGCGTAGGCGAAGGCGTCGGCTTCGAGCGCGGCGTCGTGCGGTTCGAGCGCATTGGCCTTCTCGACGTTCTTCTTGCAGCCGGAGGTGTCGTAGATCGTGTAGGTGCCGTAGATGATGCGCTCGTGGCCGGTCGGGCCCTTTCTGCCGACCCAACTGAAATAGCGCGAACGTGATTGATAAGCGCGCCCGGACAGCCGGTTGATGCACCCGATATAGGCGTTGAGTTTCGCGGTGAGCGAGACGGTCTGATCCGGAGGTGCCTTACCTTGCGCGGCGGCTGTGCCGGCGAGAACCGGTGCCACCAGCAGCGTCGCGCCGAGCGCGACGATCGAAAACGGTTTCACGGTCTCCCCCAAGTGATGGTACGGCGCGGGAAAAGCCCGCCCGTGCGCATCTCAGCTCCGGTCGATGATAGATAGTCGCCGAAGCCCCGCACAAGGTTCATGGCCCAAGTCGGCCTAAGCCGGCGCAATCGGGCCGGGAGCGGCGGCACCGCTAATTCCAATGCGGTTGCGTGATGAGGATCAGCGCCAGGAACAACGCATAGGCGAGCGCCGGGAGCGCAAGGATCATGAGCACCGTCACGGCGGCGCCGCGACGGCCCTTGGCGTGCAGCGCCCAGCCGCCGCCGATCACCGCCGCGATGCCGGCGAGTATGCCGAACCAGAGGCCGCTGTTGAACGACGACACCGAGCCATCGGCCAGACCGGCGAGGAAGAAATAGACGACGCCCAGCGCGGCCAGCACATCGACGCCGAGCAGCGTGCGGACGAAGGTTGTCAAGGAACGCCCTCGCGTTATCTGGCCGGAGGTTATGCCGGGCGCGAACCGGAGTCGAGGTGAAGGCGCGCGCGCCGCAAGCATGTAACATGTAGTCTGTAGCCCGCATGGAGCCCCGGGATTGCGCGATGCGCTCGAGGAAAGTTCCGCGGAATCTGGGAGTGCCTGCTGAGATGTTTGCTCTGTATTTCACCGTGCTCCATCCAGGCTACTTGCTCGTTATCGCCCAGCCCCGCCGAATAATCCCGCACACCCTGCGTGATCTTCATCGAGCAGAACTTCGGGCCGCACATGGAGCTGGAGTGCGCCACCTTGCGCGTCTGTAATGGGTAGCGGCTCGTTGCGGTATTGGTTTGCCGCCGAGGGCGCATCGACGCGCATGTACGGAAACACGTCTTGCTCACGAGGACTGCTTGTGCTGCCCGATTTTTTGATCCTACAATAAAGAAAAGGAATATTCTTCGAACGATTGGGGGGAGCGGCGCGCGGCAAGCGAGCGACCTCGCGCGGCTTCTTCTTAAGCGTAGCTCGCATCCGGTGAACGCTGGTCCTTGTCTCAACAGGAGGGGCTTATGCACTCGATGCGTCTCGTGAACGTTGTTCTTGTTATTGCGGCGTGGATGGGGTTTCAGGCATCTGCGGCCCAAGCCGCGGGTGCGACCGCGTGGTCCACCAACGCCGCGGCCTGCGTACCGGTGAGCGCGTCCGGATATTCCGTCACGGCGGGCGCAGTTACCGCCGGAGGCGGCGTTACCGTCACGCTCTATTGCGGCATCACGCGGGCCGCCCTGACCGGCGGCTTTGCCAATATCGAACTAACCTATAAGGGCGGCGGGCGCGTCGTCGTCGGCGGCGGTACAAGCACGACGGGTGCGCGCGCGGCCCTTCCAGCCGGAGGGCTGCTCACGTCCGAACTCATCGAAATGTCGAAGGCAACGGGCGACGAAAATGTAAGGTGTGGAATCAAGGCCAAGGGCTCAGCCACGATCAAGACGGAGAGCAATCTATGCAGCAACTCCTCCAACATAGATTTTAACAAGAACTTCTACTACGTGCGCATCGTCTTGCGCTCCGGCATCATTGCCGGACAACTGGGGACAATCTACGGCAGTTCGCTGACCGCGCGCTGAACGGTTTGCTCCCCGGTTGAGCGGTGCATCGCTTTGCGCTGCACCGCCGCGGGGACGCAGCAGCGTAGCTCGCATGGCGCTGGGCCGAATGCGGGGGCTATCGATGGGGTAGACCCGCGTCGCGCACCCGCCCTCGCCGGCGCACGTCTCCGCACGCCGCGATACGCCGCCGCGTTTCCACGATCTGCCGCGCGGCGCGGGCGGCCTCGCGGCCCTTCTCGACGAAGTGCGCCGCGAACACGCCGCGGTGATGGTCGGTCTCCTGATAGTGGTGCGGCGTCAGCGACACCGACAGCACGGGCACGCCGCTGTCGAGCGCGGCGCGCATCAGCCCGTTGACGACGGCGTCGGCCACGAACTCATGCCGGTAGATGCCGCCGTCGACCACGAGCGCGGCGGCGACGACCGCGGCGTAGCGGCCGGTGGCGGCGAGGTCGCGCGCCGTCAGCGGCAGCTCGAAGGCGCCGGGCACGTCGAACACATCGACGGCCTCGCGCGGCACCAGTTCGAGAAAGCCCTGCAGCGCCCGGTCGACGATGTCGGCGTGCCAGTTGGCCTTCACGAACGCGAAGCGGGTGGGTGTCATTGTCGCGATCTCCTTGCCGGTTGACACGTCACCCAAGGCGATCACGAGACGCGGCAAGCCCGCCGCGCAAGCGGGCTCGCCCGTTCCGTTCTCTTCCATCCGGACTGTGACCGTCGGCTCAGGCGTCGCACCTGATCTGCTGACCCTTCCCTCGATTAGCTCACTTGGGAAGGCGCTCGCGGGCTTAACGGCCCGAAGGCCGCATACCGCCGGTGGGGACTTCCACCCCGCCCTGAGAACGAGGCTATTGTTGGCGAAGGGAGGGCGGGTTGGCAATGAGGGCGGGATTCGCAAACCTGTAGCGGGGAGGGCAGTCCCGGATTTCGCTTTTGCGTCATCCGGCGCACGCTCGCTTTCTCGCGTGGGCTTGAAAACCGCGTTGACGAGCCTATATATTGGGGGTACAATAATTCGATGGAGATCACCTTCGATCCGTCGAAGCGCGATCTGACGCTCAAGCATCGCGGGCTCGATTTCGCCCGCGCCGGTGAGGTGTTCGCCGGCCGCACGATTACGGTTCCGGACGACCGGTTTGATTATGGCGAGGCCCGTTTCATCACGGCGGGTTATCTCGGCGATCGCATGGTGGTCATCGTCTGGACGGCAAGAAGCCATAGCCGCCACGTCATCTCAATGAGGCACTGTCATGCCAAGGAAGAAAAGCTCTGGCGCGAGCAAATGGGTTGATCCCGACGATGCGCCGGAATTGACCAGGGAGTTCTTCGAGCGCGGCGAAATCCGGCACGGCGACAAAGTGATCCGGCGCGGTCGCCCCCCGCTCGACAATCCGAAGCAGGCGGTGAAGCTGCGGCTCGACGCCGACGTGCTCGAAGCCTATCGCGCGACCGGCGATGGCTGGCAGACGCGCATCAACGCGGATTTGCGGAAGGCGCGGAAGTTGAAGGTGGGGTGAGGTGTGGATTTCGCTTCGCTAATTTGCCCTACGGGCCGCGTCGATATCCCGTCCGAATTAAATTGCATTCACAGCGTTTGCCCAAGCTGCTCCAAGGCTGCCGCCCACGATCAACCTTTTCATACCTTGCCTTCCTTGTGGCCAAAACTCGAACTGATTCGCAATTGACCAAGCGTTGTGGATGGAACGGTTGTGAAAATTTGACTGGAATGCGTGGAGTCTGGACGCGACTGTCAGTAGCGGCACACAGATAGGGCATCTGCAAAGTTCAATCTGCTCTAGGGCTGTTGAAGAAGCCAACCGCGTTCGCGAGCGAATGATGAATTTCCGCCGTTTGTCGGGGTGATCGAGGGACGCGGCGACCCGATTATGCTTCTCGACAATGCGCTGGCGGCGGATGAAGGCGGTAGTTCTGACCATCAGGCAGTCTCCGCGAGGAGCTTTGGCAGCCGCGTGAGATTGTAGGCCGCGGCGCTGAATGTAAAAGCCCATCCGACGCGGTCGCGGCCGCGGAACTTGGTCTTGTCCTGCCCGGCAATGATCTTGATCCAGCCGAATGCTTCTTCTATCCGCTTGCGGCTGCGCTGGCTGGCAGCGTAGCCGGCGTGGCGCGTGGTCCGGCCGTCGATCGCTGAACGCCGTCCGCTGGTGTTCTGCGCCACGTGCGGCGTCACGTTCATCGAGCGGAGCTCGTTGACGAAGTCTTCGGCGTCATAGCCCTTATCGGCGCCAAGTGTGATCGCCCGCGGCCGGTCGGCTCGTGGCTCGATCATGTGGAGCGCGGCCATCCGCTCCGCGTGGCCGCCGGCGGGCGTCAGACAAGCGTCAACCAGAAGCCCGTGGCGGTTCTCCATCAGCCCGTGGCCCATCAAGCAGAGCTTGGCTTCCTTGCACGTTCCCTTGCGGTACAGCCTGGCATGGGGATCGGAGGTCGAGGCATGCGTCTCGTTCGACCGCATCTGACCGTGGAAGTCAGCTTCCGCGTTGCGTCCGCCACCGGACGGCGGCTCGCCCGATCCATCCTTCGGTTTGAAGCTCTTCATCGACGCCCAGGCCTCAATCAGCGTGCCGTCGACACTGAAGTGCTCGCTCGACGAGAGCTGCTTCACCCGCGGCTGGCCAGAACCACTGCCAGAAAACGTCGCGCGACGTCGCCGTCGAGCAACAGTCACGGTTCTTCGAGAACGTCGAATGGTCCCAGACGGCATCGTCAAATCCAGCCCCACGAAACCAGCGAAAAAGAAGATCGATTCCAGACGCTCCATAAGTTGGCGCTCGGACCGGATCGAATAGAACGCCTGAAGCAGCATCGCCCGCAGCAGCTTCTCTGGTGGGATCAACGGTCGCCCAATCCCGGAATAAGCGTGTCGAACTCGACCGCCATCGTCGTCAGCGCCTCGTTCACCAGCGCCCGGATCGCACTCAACGGATCATCCTTCCGCACCCGCGCCTCCAGGTCGACATAGCTAAACAATGAACCCGAGCTCGCGTCCGATCCCCGCAATCCTGCCTCCCAAAATCCATCAGGGACATTAAATCACACCAAACCCACCCAGACGAGCGACTTCTTCAACAGCCTGCTAGATCGGATTGATCCAAAAGCTTCCGGGGCGGGCGCTTGTCGGTATTCCAGATTACCGCCCTTTGGCTTTTGAGGGGGAGAAATATGGACCCAAAGCCGGCCGCCTGTCTCCAGCCAATTAAATCGGCAAATCAGCTCCGAATGCAAATACTGCAGGAAACGTTCTTGTGCCACCCGCGCCAAACGCATGAATCCGAGATTTTGGAAATGCTCGCCGAATTTTTTTAAGTGCCAACGCGATAAAAACTTCTGCGCTAAGTCGAGTAATTTCGCTCGATACCAATTTATGTTGCAAAAGCGGAACTATGCCGCCCAATCCGACCCACCTCTGATTCGGTTCATGCTTGCAGACCAGATCGATCGACAAATCAATTTCCGAAATTGTGCGGCCATGTATCACCGGCATTATGCATTTTGATGGAAACCTACCGGAAAGGATTTGGAAGTTTCTTGCAGATAATACTATTTTTTGTTTTCGCTCTGCTCTGGAGTCTCGTAAACTTGGCGGATAATCCAACGAAACAAATATTTCAGCTTCTATTTTTCGTACGTATCTCGATACGTCTCGAGTGCTCCATTTTGACCTTGGATTTGTCATCAATGCAAAGCCGCCGGAATCCACCATCAATGGTCCGGATACCCCGAGTTTCTCTTTCAGATTTGATGTGAAATGGGTTTTCTTAAGCGAGGGCCTTCTTATAGCGCAGCCGAGGCTGGTGAGAAATGGCAGATGACTTAGTTCCTGATGACGTGAGCAAATGCTGCTCGTGTCGACACTTTGACCAAGCCATACAGTTGGAGTCGGTATAGCTTTCATTAAGCGCTTCTTCAGGTCTGCAGAAATCGGGTGTAGCTACTCAGCTTTGCTCAAGCCTACACGCGATTCAAAAATAATTTGCGTTCCCGCTAAGTTCTGCGGAGGAACGCCAAAATCAGATAACTCATACTGTTTTGTATCGCGATCGTCAGGCTCGAAACTCTCTAATAAGTCGGGATTCATCAAGAGGGCGTTCAACATAGTCCCTGCCGGAGGGAGCAGATTTACATCTTCGACCGTCGGCGATGCCAAATGAAAAACGGAGCAATCCCGCGAAAGAGCATGCCACTTCACGGAATCAACATAATGATGATCACACAGCAGATTGAATATACGAACTTTGCGACCCTTATGGGAGTGTCGAATATAGGCGTCAATACATTGCGTGTAGAGTTCAGTCCACATTGATGAAACGGAGGTTCCAGAATCAATGTCGGTATCCGTTAGATGAACATCATAATTTTGGATCAATTCTTCAGGCTCTATGAGGCCGTAAAGCCCAGACATGATCAAAACACGAAGTCTGTCGCGATGTTGGAGATAGTTTTGCCATGCGTCCGCCGTCACCGGTACATAGATTCGGCCATTGTACCGTTGCCAAGCAGGCAAATATTCTGCTGCTGGTCCAATGGCGTTTGTTCCTCCAAGATCTGGCCCATGTCTAAGATTTTGGTTTGCCGGTTGATGCGCGCGGTTCCCTCCGCGCTCAAAGCCGTCGGCCAGTCTTGCATCTTTTAGGATGCTGTAGACATAGGACCGTCGCGACACCATTCGCTGGCGGAAGCCGGGTTCGCCTATCCAGCTCGCCGGTTGCCCGATATATGCGTCTTCACCTCCACTTTGTTTCCCGTGGGAGCACGCGATCAGAATTAGTCGGTCTGGAAGGTCGCTTTCGTCGACTTGGCTGGGTGGCCGGATATTGGGAGCGCTGATGGAATTTTGCGCATTTCGAATTTGCGTCATCAAAACTTCTGCGACGTACCGCGCTAATTCATTGCTAATGTTAAAATTAGTGTGTGTGCCGGGAATCACGGCGCACGTTCGATCATCTTCGGTGAATTTTTCTTCTTGCTGACGGGCAATAACTCCGTCGTCTTCCATTTGAGGGGATGTCCCGGTCCTTGTTGAACTTGGCTGGACCGTCGCTGCCTGGTCTGCGGACGTTATGCGGCAGCCGCTCCTGTTCAAGAGCTGGGTTGACCGTGTGCTTGGGCATGAGCGCGCCAGGCGGCCTTGAGGATCGGCAGCTGATTATGAGCCTTGAGACGGCGGAAGCCCTTGGCGGCTTCCAGCATGGCCGCTGCGGTCCAGCGCAGGGCCATCGCGGCGTCGCGCCAGCGCTTCACGTTGCGGCAAACCCGCCGCACCGTCCCCTTCATATTCTCGATGATGTTGGTGCAGGCCAGGGAGCGCCGAAGTTCGGCAGGCAGGCCGAGGCGATTGACGGTGAGGATTTCGTCGAGGCCCTCCAGGATACTATCCCTGACACCGGGGGCATCGAGTTCCAGGCGGCGGGCCAAATTTCTGATCAGTCTTCTCGGCTTTGTCCGCGTCGTCCAGTTCCCAGGCCTGGCGCAGCGTCCGGCGAACGGAGGCCTGCATCGGCCTTTGGCAAGCGCTCGGTGATGTTGCGGGCCTTGTGCACCTGGCAGCGCTGAATGGGCGTGTGGCCGCCGAACGTCCGCCGGATCGCCTTGGTCAGCGCCTTCGCGCCGTCGACAATGAACAAACGGCAGACCGACGGGGCCCAGACCGCGGCCGATCAGGTTATCGAGCAATGCCTGGGCCGTCGCGGTGCTCTCCGTGGCGCCTTCGATCACCCCGAGCGGATGCTTCGTTCCCTCCCGCGTCGATCCCGACCGCCGCCACCAGCAGGAGTTCGTTCCTTGATGTGGATGCCGTCGATCTGGATCGCGACCAAAGTCCAGCTGGGACAGGTCCGAGGCCATCCATTCGGCCATGCTGTTCCGCTGAAAGTGACACGAAGCGGCGCGACAGCCGCCGATTTCGAGCGTGCCATCGCCCTTCATCGCCGGAACATCGCCGCCGGGCAGGCGCACCGCGCGGCCGAACTTGCGCGTCGAGACGTTGATCAGCATCAGGTTCATCGCCCATCGACCAAGCCAATCCTCCGCCAGGGCCGTCTCCCAGCTCGCCAGCGTGCACCTCGGCACCGGAGCGCACACGCACCCGAGGCCGTTCGACCTCGATCTTGCCGCCGTGGAACCCAATCTTCCCCTTCGTCCTGCCCCAGCGATACGCCGCTCCTGCCGTCCGACCGTTCGTGACGATCGCCGCAAAGCGCGGTCGCGTCTTCCTCCATCATCCGGGCTAGGGTGGCGACCCCGGCGGTCAGGCAGAAGCGCTCGAAACTGGCTCCAACGGCCTCCCAGGCTTCCGTCACCAGCGCCGTGGAAGTCGGCGCAGAGCGTGTGCTATTTCTCGTCATGGCGTTGCTCCCTTTTGAGGATTCGACACCCCGAGCCTACCGGCTCAAGGCGGGCAACGCCGACCCGCCTATTTCAACATCGGGCGGGACATCCCCCCATTTATGTGAAGCTGCTTTGGTCGGTTGACGTGCCGAAGCTTTGCCTGCCTTATTGCCTGCCTGTATTCTTCGAAGGAAAATTCGTTGGTCGCAATTTGGTGAATTTTTGGAGATACAAGAGGTGTGTGTCGAATGAGCCAATTCCCATACCGTGCGCCTTCCAACGGCGTGCCGACGGTTATAACCGCAGGAATCTTATTCAATAGTGCGTCTGGTCCATGCAGCAAGAGGCGTTTGCAAATCTCGCGTGCGATCAGTCCTCCAAGGCTGTGGCCGACGAGATAAATCGGGTCGTGGTGTAGATATCGCGTTTCGATTTCGGTAAGAACTCGCTGTGCGCTGATATCAATATCAGACCGACTTCGGATGGTCGCGCTATAGGTTGGTGTGGCGATCTCGAAATCGTCGCTTTGCACGTAATCTGGCACGGCTCCCCAGGAATGGACGTTTCCTGTCAAGCCGTGCAGAAACAATATGAGTCCAGGCATTAAGGCCACCCGAATAAGATTGTTTATAGTGTCTTATTGCTTTCCTTCACCGCATCAGCCTCGACGTAGACCTGATTTCCCATCTGCCGGAATTTCTCCGACATCCCCTTCATGCCCGCCTTCGCCACGGCTTCGGCGGATAAGCCCGCTTCCTCATCCAACCCCAACGCCGCCTTCTCGTTGTCGCCCAGCCCAGCCGCATAATCCCGCACATCCTGCGTGATCTTCATCGAACTAAACTTCGGGCCGCACATGGAGCAGAAGTGCGCCACCTTGGGCAGCGTCTCGTTGTGGAATTCGCGTGCATGGTCGGCCCGCCGCTCAAGCCTTGTGCCGGGTCAAAGCGCGTTCTGGCGACACATTGCCCACCGGCAGGCTTCGGCGCTTCTTCGCGGGCAGAAAGCGTCCCGCGCGTTCTATGTGCGTGCCGTGGGTCGCCTTGAAAGCCGCTCGTTTGAGCGCGGCATCCACCTTTGCAATATCCAGCGTCCGTTTCATCTTTGGTCCCATGCCTCTGCCAGCGCGAAGGCCCCTTCGAGGCTGTCCCAAATATACCACTCATCGACGAGGGGTTTGTAGACTTTCTCAAGGTAAGAAATGCTTTTGGCGAACCGCCTCCGAATTGTCGCTTCCGGAATGTCGTGGCCGCCGGCCTCGACCCGGCGCCGGACGCGGGAAATCGATGCTTCGACCGACGGCAGGCGCAGGTAGATGAGCGATACAATGTAACCGCGGCGTTGCCAGAACGGGATTTTGCGGGCGTAAGTCCGCGTCGCCAGCGTGGTTTCGAAAGTGAAATCAACTCCTGCTTCGGCGAAATCCTCGATCCGTTCGAGCATGATCCGGGCCGCTCGAATATCCCGTTGAGGCTGCGGCGTTCCTGGAGAGCCTGTCTCGCGCGCAATCTCGTCGGCGTTGACGAACGCGAGGCGTTGCCGGCTGTCCGCAAGGTATTCGTCGGCAAATGTCGTCTTGCCGGCCCCGTTCGGCCCGGCGATGATGATGACTGCCGGCACGCCCCCGCGTTCCCGCTACAACGCCTTATTACTCTCCTTCACCTTCTCGGCATCCACATAAACCTGCTGCCCCATGGCGTTGAACTTGTCCGACATCTCCTTCATGCCCCCTTCTCCGCCGCCGCCCTTTCCAACCCCAGCGCCGCCTTCTCGTTGTCGCCCAGCCCCGCCGCATAATCCCGCACATCCTGCGTGATCTTCATCGAGCAGAATTTCGGGCCGCACATCGAGCAGAAGTGCGCCACCTTGTGCGCCTCCTTGGGCAGCGTCTCGTCGTGGTATTCCTTCGCGGTGTCGGGATCGAGCCCGAGGTTGAACTGGTCCTCCCAGCGGAAGTCGAAGCGCGCGCGTGACAGCGCGTCGTCGCGCAGTTGCGCCGCCGGGTGGCCCTTGGCGAGGTCGGCGGCGTGGGCCGCGATCTTGTAGGTGATGACGCCTTCCTTGACGTCGTCGCGGTCGGGCAGGCCGAGATGCTCCTTCGGCGTCACGTAGCAGAGCATGGCGCAGCCGAACCAGCCGATCATCGCGGCGCCGATGCCCGAGGTGATGTGGTCGTAGCCCGGCGCGATGTCGGTGGTCAGCGGCCCGAGCGTATAGAACGGCGCCTCGCCGCATTCCTTCAGCTGCTTGTCCATGTTGATCTTGATCTTGTGCATCGGCACGTGGCCGGGGCCTTCGATCATGACCTGGCAGCCTTTCTGCCAGGCGATCTGCGTCAGCTCGCCGAGCGTTTCCAGTTCGGCGAATTGCGCGCGGTCATTGGCGTCGGCGATCGAGCCGGGCCGCAGGCCGTCGCCGAGCGAGAACGAGACGTCATACTTGCGCATGATGTCGCAGATTTCGTCGAAGCGCTCGTAGAGGAAGCTCTCCTTGTGGCGCGACAGGCACCACTTGGCCATGATCGAGCCGCCGCGCGAGACGATGCCGGTGACGCGGTTGGCGGTGAGCGGCACGTAGGCGAGCCGCACGCCGGCGTGGATGGTGAAATAGTCGACGCCCTGTTCGCACTGCTCGATCAGCGTGTCCTTGTAGCATCTCCCAGTCGAGCTTGACGGGATCGCCGTCGACCTTCTCCAGCGCCTGGTAGATCGGCACGGTTCCAATGGGGACTGGCGAATTGCGCAGGATCCATTCGCGCGTGTTGTGGATGTTGCGCCCGGTCGAGAGGTCCATCACCGTGTCGGCGCCCCAGCGGATCGCCCACACCATCTTTTCGACTTCCTCTTCGACCGAGGAGGTGACCGCCGAGTTGCCGATATTGGCGTTGATCTTCACCAGGAAGTTGCGGCCGATGATCATCGGCTCGAGTTCGGCATGGTTGATGTTGGACGGGATGATGGCGCGGCCGCGCGCGATCTCGTCGCGCACGAATTCCGGCGTGATGAAGGCGGGGACGGATGCGCCGAATTGTTCGCCATCGGCAAGCGGGCTGCGGGGGCGCGCTCCAGCATCTTCTTGCGGCCCAGGTTCTCGCGTGTCGCGACGTAGATCATCTCCTTGGTGATGACGCCGCGTTTGGCCCATTCGTATTGGGTGATGGGGTGTTGGCCATTGCCGCTTGCCGCAGCCTGTTCCCTCCCCCCATAGCCCGTCGACGACGGGCGTGAACGCCCTTTTGTGGGGGGAGGGTTGGGGAGGGGGGTGGAAACTTGCGCCCGCGCTTGCGAACGCCCCCCTCCCTGTCCCTCCCCCTCAAGGGGGGAGGGAACGCTAGACGCGCCGCCCGTCGTAGAAACCGCCCGCCACGGCTTCGGCGTGTTGGGGAAATTGCGGGCGAGGTGCTTGCCGGAAACGTTGCCGTTATCGACCGGCTTGATCGAGCGGCCTTCGTATTCCTCGACGCCGCCGCGCTCCTTCACCCATTCGATGCGGGTGCGGGCGAGGCCCTTCTCGACGTCGATGGCGACATTGTCGTCGGTGTAGGGGCCCGTGGTGTCATAGACCGGCAGTGGCGCTTCGCCGGAGGATTCCATGCAGCGAAATTTCGCGCAGCGGCACCTTCAGGTCGGGCGCGGCCTCGGGCGTCGCGTACACTTTGCGCGAGGCGGGCAGCGGGCCGGTGGTGACCTTGGGGATGACGACGTTGGGATCGTGGATGTTCATGGGATCGCTCCATTGCCGCGCATTAAGGGCGCGGCTTACGAATTCAGAAAGTGCCGCGATAGCCGAAATAGCTGAGCACGCAGCCGAGCACGATCACCACCGCCCCCCCGACGGCCGGCGCCGCCGCCAGATGGAAGATGGCGCCGCCGACGCGCTGTACGAGCTGCGGATAGACGATGCGGAAAACGCCGCCGATCATGGCGAGCCAGCCGAACAGGGTGATGAGCACGCGCCAGTCCGGCGTCCACACATTGTGCGCGAGCACGATGGCGATGCCGATCGGTAGCGCCAGTAGGCCGGAGAGGTAGATGAAGGCGTAGTTTGACAGGAACTGCTCGGCCATGGGGCGGAAAACCGCCCCGTTGAGCAACATACCTGCGCCCATCGCCAGGAAAACAGGGCCGATCAGCTTGGCAAGATAGCGTGAGGTGCTCGAAGTGTTCATTCCTGTGTCCAGTCCCTTCGCCGGCATGACCCGGATCAGGTTCAAAGGGTCGCCGCTTCAGCGGCCTCTCAGCCCCACGTTGGGGCCCCCCTCGGAACAGAACTCAATGTATGCCCGGCGCTAGGTGTGTCAATGCGGGGCGGAGGTTATGCCTTGAGCTTGCGCAGCCGCGCCGGGCCCGCTGGCATACCAGAGGCCGCTCACCCGCGATGTAGCGCCGTGCGCAATGCACGGTATCCGATAACCCGGAAATTTTTCTCACAAGGCGAGAAATCACAAATTGTACCTAAATCGTTCGATAAAAGTCTCCGCGCATTACCCATCGTAATGCTGTCATTAAAGACGAGACATCCAAACGATCGGTCGGCATTTGAGCGCGAAGAGCAATAGCCGCAACGAAGAAGCGGCACTGCCCACGGTCGGTACGTGAGGCCCGCGTTTCGATACAAACGATGCAAGCCGTCGCGACGTGGAAGCCGCTCGCCCAAGCCTTGATCGCGGTGTACGTCCCGAATCCGGATCGCCCTTTTGGAGCGCTTGCGCATAGAGGTGTCCGCGGCCCGGCCGGCTCTAGATCTTCGGCAGCTTGCTCACCGCTACCTTCACCGTGCCGCCGGCCGCGGCGGTGATGCGCAGCGTCTTGGCGTCGAAACCGATGCCGGTCAGCCGCAAATCCTTGACCGCGGCGTCGACCTCGATGCCCGGCTGTGTGTTGCGGAATTCGGTAAGCGTTTCGGCGATCTTCTTGCGCGCATCGGCGGTGAAGGGCTTTAGATCGACCACTGCGCTGTCGGATACGGCCTGGGTAAGATAGGGCATCGCAGCCCGCGCGGCCGCGCTAAGCAGGCCATAGGCGGCCTGCGACTGCACCGCCAGCACGATGTCGGCGAAGCGCAGGATCTGATTCTTGGTGTCGAGCACCGGCTTGCCCCAGACATTTATGGTGGCGTTGGCACCGAAGCCGAACCAGCTCTTTTTCTCGACGGCATGCACCTTCAGTGTGATCAGGAGGCGGTCGCCGGCGGCGGCGACGCGCACGCCGCGCACGGTGACATCGACCGGCGCATCCTTCTGTTCCGGATAGTGGTGGCCCTTGAGCTGCGCTTCCAGCAACTCGTTCAGCATGGTGAAGGGGATGTCGATCGGCAGGCCGATGGTGAGCTTGCCATTGGGCATCGGCGGCACCAGCTCGATGGTCGCCGGGAATGGACAGGTGGGCTTCGTCTCGGTGGCGGTGATGCGGGTGTCGGTCTGCACGCCGACGGTGAGAGTCATATTGCGCGCGTCGATCTGCGGCTGGGCAGCCGCGGCACGCACCGGTCGCATTTCCAGCCACAGCTTGGGCAGGCCGGTCTTGCCGCCTCCCAGCGGGATCGAGCGGCACATCTTGGCCCATTGCGCGCGCGCGGCTTTTTCGATGAAGGGATCGTTGTTGATGCGCGCCTGCACCTTCTGGAGCCCCTCATTTACACCCTGGCTGATCAAGGGGCGCACCTGATTGGCGAGGTCGATGGGTATGCCGGCGACCGACATCGAGCCGCGCCCGAGCGAAAGGTCGGCGTTGAGATTGGGCTGCAGCCGCCAATTGGGCGCGAGCTTGGGCTCGGCGTGCACGGTGACCTCGCCCCGGATGTTGCCGGTCTGATTGAGCGTCCGGGTGGCGACCTGGCCAACGGCCTTGCCGATTTGTTTACCCACGTCGCCGCCGAGCAGGCCACCGAGTTTATTGGTGAGGTCGCCGGCGAGATTGGCGGCCTGATCGGCGGTGCGCGCGATGAACTTGCCGCTGATGTGGACGCTGCTGGTGAGCGGCGTGGAGATGGTGAGCGCGTTAGGCTTGCCGGACACCGACATGGGACCGCGCGAAACGACAATGCCGACGTCGGCCTGGGAGAGCAGGCCGCTCACCGAATTGTCACCCTTGCCGCTGAATTCGTGCGGCGCGGCGGCGTCGAGCGCGTCGCGCACCGCGACAAGCGAGATCGCGATCGGCGCGATGACGACCGAGGCGCTGCTCATTGCCTTCAAGGGCGGCGGCGGCGGCGCTTTGGCGAGAAGTTGCGCGGTGCTATTGTCGCCGGGCATGAAGCGCTCCAGCGCCCAGTTCGCTGCCGCGAAGGAGCCGCCAAGCACGATCACCGCCACAATCAGCCAGCGGAAGGCGCGCGAGCGGCCGAACAGGCGGATGGGCACTGCGACGTAATAGATGAAGGTGTTCATGGCGGCGCGGGCTTCTTCGACAGGTCGATTCGTCACGACCGAATCGTAACGGCGCGCTGCCCGCGGTTCCAGCGCCGAGTGCGGTGGATTTGATGTTCGTCACATTATGCGCAGCAAGTCCGCAAACGAACTTCAAACCCAAAACCGCACGCGAATCATAAAGATGCTGGAGACCTTTTGAATCCGAAGTTCGTACGGAGCAAGCCGGATGGTGTGACGAACTTCGGATTCGGGACACTAGCCCGGCCCGCATTGCCGCACCGCCGTCGCGCGTGTTAGGCGGAGTAAGAATATCCGCGCAACGTGGCTGCTTCGTGGCGGCGAGCGGAGCCCGCAAAGCCCAGCGAAAGGTGCGAGCGTTATGGCGCAGCCGTTCGTCGAGCCTTGCGACAGCGGGATCATCCAAGCCCAGCCCTGCCCGCGCCTCATCAAGCGCCAGATTGCGCCCCCGCGCCGACGCATGGTGTTGGCGGCGTGCGTGCTGGCGTCCTCGATGGCGTTTGTCGACGGCTCGGCGCTGACGGTGGCGCTGCCGGCGCTGCGCGCGCATTTCGGCGCTGATCTTGCGATCGTGCAATGGGTGCTCAACGGCTACGTGCTGGCGCTGGCGTCACTGACGCTGATCGGCGGCGCGCTCGCAGACGTCTACGGCAAGGCGCGCATGCTGGGCATCGGCTGTCTCGGGTTCGGCCTGGCGTCGGCGTTCTGTATTTTTGCGCCCTCGGTTGAGCTGCTGATCGTGGCGCGGGTGGTGCAAGGTGTGGCGGCGGCGGTGGTGACGCCGACCAGCCTGGCGTTGATCGGTGCGACGTACCCGAAAGAGGAGCGCAACAGTGCGATTGGCGTGTGGGCGGCAGCCTCCGCGCTCACCACCGCCGGTGGGCCGGTGCTGGGCGGCTGGCTGACGCAATCGTTCGGCTGGCAATACGTGTTCGCCATCAATCCGGTGCTGGCGCTCGCGGCGGTCGCGCTGTTGATTTTCTTTGCGCCGCCGGACCGGCCGGAGCCGCGCCGCTTCGACGTGGTGGGGGCGGCCATTCTGGCGGTGGCGTTGGCGGTGCTGGCCTGGGCGCTGAGCGAAATCGGGCCGGGGCGGGGCAAGGCCGTCGGCGCGGTGCATGACGTGTTGATTGCCGTCGCCGCGTTGCTCTCGCTCGTGGGGCTCGCGGGCTACGCGCTGTGGGAGCGCGGTAGTGCCCATCCGATGACGCCGCCGCGGCTTGCCGCCAATCGAGGGTTCGTCGGGCTGAACTCGGCGACATTGCTGATCTATGCCGGACTGTCGATTATGTTCTTCCTGCTGTCGTTCGACTTGATCGACCGCCGCCATCTGACGCCGACTGCCGCCGGTCTCGCCTTCCTGCCGTTCACACTCGGCGTCGGCTTGCTATCGCGGCCGTTCGGCGCGCTCGCCGACAAAGTTGGCGCGCGCACGATGTTGATCGTTGGCCCGCTCGGCGCCGCGCTCGCTGATTTATGGCTGGCGCTCGGCAAGGGCGCTTCGTTGACAGTGGGCGTGCTGGCACCGATGGCGCTGCTCGGCATTTCCTTTGCGGTGCTGGTGGCGCCGCTTACCGCGTCCGTCTTGTCGAGTGTCACTGACAGCGACGACGGGCTCGCCTCCGGTATCAACAACGCGGTGAGCCGGGTGGCGCAACTTGCCGGCATTGCGCTGGCGGCCGGTGTCGCCTCATACTCGGCGGGCTATGCCATCGGCCTGACCGCGGCGGCCTTAAGTTCGATCGCCGGTGCGCTGGTAATTGCCGTCAGGATGCCGCGCCGGGTCAAGGGGGCCAAGCAAAGGAGCGTTTCATGAGCGGGACTTGCACCCACGCCGCCGGCATCCGCTCGGTCAAACCGAGTGCGCGCGGCTGCGAGGAATGTCTGAAGATCGGCTCCCCTTGGGTGCATTTGCGGCTGTGCCGCACCTGCGGCCATGTCGGCTGTTGCGACAGTTCGCCCAACAAGCACGCCACCAAGCATTTCCACGCCAGCGGCCATCCCATCATAGAGGGCTACGATCCGCCGGAAGGCTGGGGCTGGTGCTATGTCGACGAGACTTTCGTCGGCCTGCCCGAAAGCACGCCGCAGGATGGGCCGATCCCGCGCTACGTGTGACATCGCGAGATCGATTGGATGGCAGCCGGGGGTGGTACGCAATCGGGGCAGGCGGATGGCCGCCGCTGGCTGATCCTGTTCGTGCTGTTCATCGCCCGCACGGTGATGGGCTGCCAGTTCCAGACGGTGGGCTCGACCGCGCCGTTCCTCAGCGACGCCTTCGCCGTCGATTTCACCCAAATCGGCACGCTGATCGGGCTCTACATGTTGCCGGGTATCGTGATCGCGCTGCCCGGCGGCGTGCTCGGCCAACGCTTCGGCGCCAAACGGATGGTTCTCGCCGGCCTTGTGCTGATGGCGCTGGGCGGCGCCGCGATGGGCGTGAGCGGCTCATTTCTCACGTTGAGTGGCGGCCGGCTGGTGAGCGGCGTCGGCGCCGTGCTGATCAACGTGCTGATGACCAAGATGATCGCCGATTGGTTCGCCGGTCGCGAGATCGTCACGGCCATGGCGCTTTTGATCGCGAGTTGGCCGCTTGGGTTGGCGGTCGGGCTGTTGCTGTTCGCACCGCTGGCGGCGGCTTACGGCTTCGGCACGGTGATGCATCTGGGCGCGCTGTTGTCATTTGTCAGTCTCGCGTTGGTAACGATCGTTTATCGCTCGCCGCCGGATGAGCACGTCAAGGCCGTGCCCGGCCTGCGACTGACACTGAGCGCCCGTGAGTGGTGGGCGGTGTGTTTTGCCGGCAGCGTGTGGACAACCTACAACGTCGGTTACATCGTGCTGATCAGCTTCCTGCCCGGGCTGTTCGCGGGCCACGGCTGGTCGTTCGCGGAAGCAAGCCGCATCGTCAGCTTCCTGGGATGGACGCTCATTCCGTCGGTGCCGCTCGCCGGCTATCTGGCCGAACGCTTCAACCGCTCCAACCTGTTTCTGGCCGGCGGTTTTGTGCTGGCGGGACTTGCCGCCGCCGCGCTGCCGTTCGCGGCGAGCCCACTTCTCGTCTTCGCGGTGCTGGTCTGCGTGATCGGCGCGCCGGCCGGGCCGATCATGGCGCTGCCGGCAATGGCGCTGCGGCCGGAAAACCGCGCCGGCGGCATGGGCATATATTTCACCTGGTACTACGCCGGCATGGCGACGCTGCCGGGGGTTGCCGGCATGGCGCGTGACGCGACCGCAAGCCCGGCGGCGCCGGCCTTGTTCGCAGCCGCCATGATGGCGCTGGCATTACTGGGATTGATCGGCTTTCGCGTGGTCAATCGGGGCGGCCCATGCGGTAGCGCTTGAGCGCGGCGTAGATGGTGTCGTTGACCGGCGTCGGCACGCCTACTTCCTTGCCGAGCTGCGAGACGCGGCCGGCGAGCCAGTCGAGCTCGAGCCGATTGCCGCGGTCGAGATCGTTGGCCATCGATGCCTTCATATCATCGGGCACGCGCGTATCGGAAAACGCCATCCGCTCGTCGATATAGCCGGCGTCGATATCGACGCCCCTGGCGCGGCCGACGGCCAGCGTCTCGCTCATGATGTTGCGGAACATCGCGCGCATGTCCGGATCCTTGAGGATCGGACCCAGGGTGGAGCGCGTGACCGCGGTGGCGCCGGAGGTGCCGGTCAGGAAGATGAACTTGCGCCAGCGGTCGCGCTGGATGTCGTCGGAGAGGACGGCATCGATGCCCGAGGCCTTGGCAGCGTCGACAAAGGCCGAAAGCTTGGCGTCGGGCTTGCCGTCATGTGTGCCGCAGATGATCTGCTGGAACGGGCCCACCTGCTTGATGACACCCGGCTGGTCGATGACGCTGACGACATAGGTGATGCCGGGCCTGGCGTGTTCGGCGCCGATGATGGGCGCGATGCGCTCGTAGCTGTCGACGCCGTTCTGCAACGTGATGGCGCGGGTATCGGGGCCGATGAGCGGCTTCATCCGCTCGGCGGCCTGCTCGACATCCCACAGCTTGACTGCGAACAGGACCGTGTCGACCGGGCCAACCTTGGCTGGATCGTCGGTGGCGTTGACGATGGGAAGATGCAGGTCGCCGAACGGCGCGCTTTCGATCTTGATGCCGTTCTTCTTGATGGCTTCGAGATGGGTGCCGCGCGCAATGTAGAACACCTCGTGTCCGGCTGCCTGCATGCGCGCGCCGAAATAGGCGCCGACCGCACCCGCCGCCATGGCTGCAATACGCATTGTTTCTCTCCCGCTTGTTTCTCGACGAGGGTATAGCGCATGACTCCGAAAAGTGGGAACCGGGCTTCGGACAAGATTATGCGCAACGAAGAAAAGGCGCGCGAGGGTGCAAAAAAAAGAGCCCGGCCATGGAGCCGGGCTCGAAGTGGGGGGAGATACCAAGAAGAAAGAGGGTCAGTACAGGCCTCGCGGGCGGATGCGGCTCCAGGCCGCCCGCGCCGGGCTTTCGTCGGCCTGAGCATAGGACGCCGATATCGTGGTGGTCTCGACGGAGGCCTGGCGCCGCGGCTTCGCTTTGGCTTCGCGGGTGGGCGCGCCCTGCTGCGGCAGCACGATCACCTTGGCGCCGATTTGCACGCGCTTGAACAGATCGATGACGTTATCGTTGGTGAGACGGATGCAGCCGCTCGACACGTGCTTGCCGATGGTGGTCGGATCGTTGGTGCCGTGGATGCGATAGACCGTGCCGCCGATATACATGGCGCGCGCGCCGAGCGGATTGCCGGGGCCGCCGGCCATCATGCGCGGCAGATAAGGTTGACGCTGGATCATCTCGGAGGGCGGATACCAATCCGGCCATTCGCGCTTGCGCGCGACGTGCTTGACGCCCGACCAAGTGAAGCCTTCGCGGCCGACGCCGATGCCATAGCGGATCGCTTTGCCGTTTCCGAGCACGAAATAGAGGAAGGTGTGGGGCGTATCGACGATGATGGTGCCAGGCGCCTCGCGGGTCGCATAGCTGACGATCTGGCGTTGCAGCCGCGGCGCAAGCTGTGCGTTCTCGTCACCGACTTGCGCATCTTTGCGCACATATTCTGCGAGGCCGGGCGTGGCGGGCTCGACCTTCGGCGCGAATTGGCTTTGCGGGGTCGGCGTGACAAAAGCGAGCTGCTGCGCCTGCGCGCTGCCAATGAAAGCAGCGGCTGCGACCAAAGCAGGCAGCGAGCTGTAAAAGAACTTGCGTGACATGACGCCCTCCGAATTTCCCAATCCATTTGTTTGTGTGGGAAAGCGCGGAGGAGGTTCAAAGGTTCCGGCCCAAATTATCCCATAGGCCGGAACCAAAGCGCTTTCAAGGCGTTAGGGGCCTTCTTGGCCCTCTCTCCGCGAGCGAAGCGAGTGGTGGGGAGGGCGGGGGCTCCTGGTGACTGTCCACGATGCCCCCACCCGACATGCATCGCTGACGCGGTGCATGTCGACCCTCCCCACCATTTCGTGGCGGGAGGGTGAGCGCTGTGCCAGTCGTCTATTCGTCGCTTTGTCGCCAGCCACACACAGCCTCGGGCACGGAATTGACCGATGGCAGATAGGGCTTGATGTCGAGGAGCGGCGTGCCGTCGAGGCAGTCGAGGCCGACGACCGAGAGCTTACTTCCATCGATGCCGAGCAACCGCACCACGCTCATGGCGATTGGGTTGGGCCGTGCCGGCGAACGCAGGGCGAAGGTGCCGTGCGCGGCGCCGTGGTGATGTGGCACCTGGACCGTGATGTTGCGCGGCGCTTTGTCCATCCAATAGAGCAGCACCAGGTGGCTGCAGGTCTCCACGTCCTTGAGCGCGGACTGGAAGCGCGGATCGAGGTCGACCGTGCAAATCGCGTCGGATTCGCGGGGGTTTTTGGGGCACCGCTTGCGGTCGGTCCAGGGCGTGCGGATGCGGCCAATGTAGTAGACGCCGGCGTCCGTCGCGGCCGGCAGGTCAGTGGTCACTTCGCCATCGCGAATGCCGAAGGCTTGGGTGGTCATTGCTCCTAACTCTCCACGTCGTTCGGAAGTCCTCCTCTACGTCATTACGGCAGGGGCGCGAAGCGCGCGATCCCCGGACTGGCGCGAGCCCCTTGCAAAATCCGGCTTAAAGGTATAAAGATATCTTTATATAGTGGGAGGTGGCCCAAACGGGCACCCCCAAATGCGTGTTGTCTGAGGTTGAATGCTCGTAAGTGAAAGCGGCCAGCTCGGTTTCGAGGCTCTCAACGCGGCGCTGAAGGCGGCGGGCGAAGAGACGCGCCTGCGTGTGCTGGCGCTGTTGGGCGAGGCCGAGCTAACCGTCTCCGATCTGACCGACATCCTCCGTCAGTCGCAACCCCGCATCTCGCGCCATCTGCGGCTCCTGGCGGAGGCCGGCCTGGTCGAGCGCTACCGTGAGGGGACCTGGGCCTTCTTCCGTCTGGCTGAGCATGGCGGTGGGGCGGTGGTCGCCCGCACGCTGCTGGAGCGGCTCGACCCCGCCGATCCCACCATCGCCCGCGACCGCGAGCGGCTGGCCGCCGTGCGCAAGGCGCGCGCCGCCGCCGCGCAAGCCTATTTCCGTCAGCATGCCGCCGAGTGGGACCGCATCCGCAAGCTGCACACGCCGGACGAGGCGGTGGAGCAGGCGATCCGCGCCGCACTCGCCGATATGCCGTTCCGTTCGTTGCTCGATCTGGGCACCGGCACCGGCCGCATGCTTGAACTGTTCGGGCCCGAAATCGAGCGCGGGCTCGGCATCGATCTATCGCTCGATATGCTGCAGCTCGCGCGCGACCGGCTGGAGCGGGCGGGCTTGCGCAACTGCAGCGTCCGGCAGGGCGATCTCTACGATCTGCCGCTCGGTAACGATTCATTCGATGTCGTCATTCTGCATCAGGTGCTGCACTTTCTCGAGGACGGCGCGCGCGCGATCCACGAGGCGGCGCGCGTGCTGCGTCCCGGCGGGCGGCTGCTGGTGGTCGACTTCGCCCCGCACGAGGAAGAATTCCTGCGCGAACAGTTCGCCCATCGCCGGCTCGGTTTTGCGCCCGAGACCGTCACGCAATGGATGAAGGCCTCGGGGCTGGCGCCGATCATGCACAAGTCGCTGGCGCCGGAGCCCGGCTCCGACGTCAAGATCGCGGTGTCGCTGTGGCTCGCGCGCGACGCCCGTGTGCTGATGGCCGCGCCTAAACCGGCGAAAGAGGTGGCGTGATGCAGAGCACACTCCGCCCCAGCCGGTTCATCCGCAGCGACCGCCTGTCGGTCTCGTTCGAGTTCTTCCCGCCCAAGGACGAGGCGATGGAGAATATCCTGTGGGAGTCGATCGAGCGCTTGGCGCCGCTCGCGCCCAATTTCGTGTCGGTGACTTACGGCGCCGGCGGCTCCACCCGCGAGCGCACGCACAACACGGTAAAGCGCATTCTCAATGAGACTGCGCTGACGCCGGCGGCGCATCTGACCTGCGTGGCGGCGACCTGCGATGAAATCGACGAGATCGTGCGCGGCTATTACGACGCCGGTGTGCGCCACATCGTTGCGCTGCGCGGCGACAGCGTCGACGGGCCGGGCACGCGCTACGCGCCGCATCCGGGTGGCTACGAGAACGCCGCCGATCTTGTCGCCGGCATCAAGAAGCTCGCGCCCGACTTCGAGGTGTCGGTCTCGGCCTACCCGGAGCGCCATCCCGACAGTCCGACGCTGGAAGCCGACATCGACATGCTCAAGGCCAAGGTCGATGCCGGGCGCAACGCGCGCCATCACCCAGTTCTTCTTCGATAACGAGCTGTACTTCCGTTATCTCGACCGCGTGCAGGCGCGCGGCATCGATATCCCGATCGTGCCGGGCATCCTGCCGGTGCAGAACTTCAAGGCGGCGAAGAACTTCGCCGCGCGCGCCGGCGCCTCGGTGCCGGACTGGCTGGCCGAGCGCTTCCGAGGGCCTCGATGACGATCCGGCGACGCGCAAACTGATCGCCGCCGCGGTCGCCGCCGAACAGGTGATCGACCTGCTCGACCGCGGCGTCACCACCTTCCACTTCTACACCATGAACCGCGCCGACCTGGTCTACGCGATCTGCCATTTGCTGGGCCTGCGGCCGGCGGCGAAGACGAAAGAGGCGGCGGCGTAGCGCGTGCGGAGAAAGATGTCGCAGAACCGAGCGCGCGCGCCGCGCCGGCACAAATTCACCGAGAAATTTTGGAAGGCCCTATCGTGACTGAGTCCAAGACCGGCGCCCGCGCCGCGTTCATCGCGGAAATGAAAAAACGCATCCTCGTGCTCGACGGCGCCATGGGCACCATGATCCAAGCGCTCAAGCTGGACGAGGAGGGCTTCCGCGGCGCGCGTTTCGACGCCTGGAACCGCGAGGTGCGCGGCAACAACGACCTGCTCAACCTGAGCCGGCCGCGCTCGATCCGCGACATTCACTACGCCTACTTCAAGGCCGGCGCCGACATCGTCTCGACCAACACGTTTTCCTCGACCACGATCGCGCAGGCCGATTACGGCATGGAAGACATCGCCTATGAGCTGAACCTGTCGGGCGCGCGGCTGGCGCGCGAAGCCGCCAAGGACGCCGAGGCCGAAGACGGCCGCCGCCGTTTTGTCGCCGGCGCCTTGGGCCCGACCAACCGCACCGCCTCGATCTCGCCGGATGTCAGCAATCCCGGCTATCGCGCCATCACCTTCGACCAGTTGCGCACCGCCTATGGCGAGCAGATCAAAGGTCTGCTCGACGGCGGCGCCGACATGCTGCTGATCGAAACGATCTTCGACACGCTCAACGCCAAGGCCGCGATCTATGCGATCAAGGAAGCGGGCGAGGCGCGCGGCATCGATATTCCGGTGATGATCTCCGGCACGATCACGGACCGCTCCGGCCGCCTGTTATCGGGCCAGACGCCGGCGGCGTTCTGGAACGCCGTGCAGCACGCCGATCCGGTGACCATCGGCTTGAACTGCGCGCTCGGCGCCACCGAGATGCGCGCGCATATCGACGAAATCGGCCGCGTCGCCGACACCTACGTCTGCGCTTATCCGAACGCCGGGCTGCCGAACGAATTCGGCTATTACGACGAGAGCCCCGAATACATGGCGGAGCTGTTGGGCGAATTCGCCGCGGCCGGTCTCGTCAATGTGGTCGGCGGCTGCTGCGGCACCACGCCCGAGCACATCGCGGCGATCGCCAAGGCGGTGGAAGGCAAGAAGCCGCGGGTCGTCCCCGAAATTCCGCAGCAGTTGCGCCTGTCGGGCCTGGAGCCGTTCGCGCTGACGCCGGAAATTCCCTTCGTCAATGTCGGCGAGCGCACCAACGTCACCGGCTCGGCCAAGTTCCGCAAGCTGATCACCGCCGGCGACTACACCAGCGCGCTCGGCGTGGCGCGCGACCAGGTCGAGAACGGCGCGCAGGTGATCGACGTCAACATGGACGAGGGCCTGCTCGACTCGGAAGAGGCGATTGTGACCTTCCTCAATCTGATCGCCGCCGAGCCCGACATCGCGCGCGTGCCGGTGATGGTCAACTCATCGAAGTTCTCGGTGATCGAGGCCGGCCTGAAATGCCTGCAAGGCAAGGCGGTGGTGAATTCGATCTCGATGAAAGAAGGCGAGGAGGCCTTCATCGAGCACGCCAAGATCGTGCGCCGACACGGCGCCGCGGTGGTGGTGATGGCTTTCGACGAGAAAGGCCAAGCAGACACCTTCGAACGCAAAACCGAAATCTGCAAGCGTGCCTACGACATCCTGGTCAATCGGGTGGGCTTCCCGCCGCAGGACATCATCTTCGATCCGAACATCTTCGCCATCGCTACCGGCATGGAGGAGCACAACAATTACGGCGTCGACTTCATCGAGGCGACGCGCTGGATCAGGAAGAACCTGCCTTACGTCCACGTCTCCGGCGGCGTGTCGAACTTGTCGTTCTCGTTCCGCGGCAACGAGCGCGTGCGCGAGGCCATGCACTCGGTGTTCCTCTATCACGCGATTCATGCCGGCATGGACATGGGCATCGTCAATGCCGGCCAGATGGCGGTCTATGACGACCTCGATCCCGAACTGCGCGAGGCTTGCGAGGATGTGGTGCTCAACCGCCGGCCTGACGCGTCCGAGCGGCTGCTGGCGCTCGCCGAGCGCTTCCGCGGCGACGGCCAGGCCGCCAAGGTCGCCGACCTCTCCTGGCGCGAGCAGCCGGTGGAGAAGCGGCTGGCGCATTCGCTGGTGCACGGCATCACCGAATTCGTCGAAGCCGACACCGAAGAGGCGCGCCAGAAGGCCGAGCGCCCGCTGCACGTGATCGAAGGCCCGCTGATGGACGGCATGAATATCGTCGGCGACCTGTTCGGCTCCGGCAAGATGTTCCTGCCGCAGGTGGTCAAGTCAGCGCGCGTGATGAAGCAGGCGGTCGCCTATCTGATGCCCTACATGGAGAAAGAAAAGGAAGAGCTCGGCATCACCTCGAGCAATTCAAATGGCAAGATCGTGATGGCGACGGTCAAGGGAGACGTGCACGACATCGGCAAGAACATCGTCGGCGTCGTCCTCCAGTGCAACAATTACGAGGTGATCGATCTCGGCGTCATGGTGCCGGCGGCCAAGATCCTGGAAACCGCCAAGGCCGAGAAGGCCGACATTATCGGGCTCTCCGGCCTGATCACGCCGTCGCTTGACGAGATGTGCCACGTGGCGGCCGAGATGGAGCGCCAAGGCCTCGACCTGCCGCTGATGATCGGCGGCGCCACCACCAGCCGCGTGCACACGGCGGTGAAGATTCATCCGAACTACCAGCGTGGCCAGGCGGTGTATGTGAACGACGCCAGCCGCGCGGTTGGCGTGGCGCAGGCACTGATGTCCGCCGAGCAGAAGGCGAAATATGTCGCCGAGCTGCGCAGCGAATACCGCCGGATCGCCGACGCGCACGCGCGCGCGCAGGAAGATAAGGTGCGGCTGTCGCTCGCCGCCGCGCGCGCCAATGCGCCGCAGTTCGACTGGTCCGGGGCTTACGTGCCGCCGAAGCCCTCTTTCCTCGGCACCGAGGTGCTCAAGGACTACCCGATTGCCGACCTGGTCGAGATCATCGATTGGACTCCGTTCTTTCAGACCTGGGAATTGAGCGGCAAGTTCCCCGCCATCCTCGACGATCCGAAAGTCGGCGAAGCGGCGCGCTCGCTTTATAACGACGCGCGCGCCATGCTCGAGAAGATCGTCGCCGAGAAATGGTTCAAGGCGAGCGCGGCGCTCGGCTTCTGGCCGGCGAACGCAGTGGGCGACGACGTGCATGTCTATGCCGACGAGACGCGCGACAAGTCCGGTAATTTGCCGGTCGCGGTGCTGCACGGCTTGCGCCAGCAATTGTCGAAGCGCGAGGGCCGCTTCAACGAGTCGATCTCGGATTTTGTCGCACCGCGCGACAGCGGTCTGGCCGACTACATCGGCGCCTTCACGGTGACCGCCGGTATCGGCGAGGACGTGATCGCCGAGCGCTTCAAGAAGGCGAACGACGATTACTCGGCCATCATGGTGTCGGCGCTCGCCGACCGCCTGGCGGAGGCTTTCGCTGAGCGGCTGCATCAGAACGTGCGCAAGGAATTCTGGGGCTACGCACCGGACGAAACGCTCGCGAACGAGGATCTGATTGGCGAGAAATATCGCGGCATCCGTCCGGCGCCGGGCTATCCGGCCCAGCCCGACCACACCGAGAAGGGCACGCTGTTCAAGCTCCTGGAGAGCGAGCGCATCGGCGTCAAGCTGACCGAGAGCTACGCCATGTGGCCCGGGGCGGCGGTGTGCGGCCTGTACTTCAGCCATCCGCAGTCGCACTACTTTGGCGTCGGCAAGATCGAGCGCGACCAGGTCGAGGACTACGCCAAGCGCAAGGGCTGGACGCTGGAAGATACCGAGCGGTGGCTGGCGCCGATCCTCAACTACGACCCGCGCCACGCGCGGAGGATTGCTGCGGCGTAACGGGGCGGGGCGCCCATATTTCGAGAGACATGATATGCCGCCGTTCCTGTCCGCTTTGCAGGCAAGAGCGCGCGTTTGGCTGGCTTCGCGGAAAGGCCGTCCGGGTCGAGACGCGGCGCTCTCCAGGAACGATAATTAACGCCTGCATCTTCAAGCCGCCGCACGGCGGACGCGTGATGCTGTCATGGGCAATTGCCCTAAGGTATACGGAGAGGGGCTACTGACCCGAGAAGGGCGATGCGATGCCGATTTGCGAAGCCGATGCCTGGCGCGTGCAATATTTCGAAGGCGTGCCCTGCCCCGACGACGTGCGCGTGCCGACTGAAGACGGCGATGCCTGGGCTTGGTATCCCCGGTACAAGTGGGTCTACAACAAACTGGAGATCGCCGAGCGGCAGGGCTTCGTCTGCGGGCCGCACGGACTGCAGCCGCCGGCGTTCCCCGTATTCTCGAAGCCGGTTTTCAACATGCGCGGCATGGGGGCCGGGAGCCGCACCATGCGCACGCTGGAAGAGTACAAGGCCTTTCAGCGTCCCGGCCACATCTGGATGCCGCTGCTGACCGGCGAGCACGTGTCCTCCGACGCGGCGGTGGTGAACGGCAAGGTGTGCTGGTGGCGCCACAGCGTCGGTAAGCCGCTGACCGCTGGCATGTTCGACTACTGGACCGTGCTGGCCGAGAGCCTTCCAGACATCGAAGCCTATTGCGGGGCCTGGATCGAGAGCAACCTGGCGGGCTACACCGGCATGCTCAATCTCGAGACCATCGGCGCCAAAATCATCGAGGTACATCTGCGATTCTCCGATCAATTCCCCGATCTCTACGGCGGCCGGCCGTGGGTCGAAGCGCTCACCCGGCTCTACGCGGAAGGCGTCTGGCGCTACGATAACGGCGGCCGCCGCACCGGCTACAGCGTCGTCCTGTTCGGCGCACATGGTGTTCGCTTCACGCATCCGCCGAAGGAACTGGTCGACGAGATCAAGGCCATGCCGGAGGTCACCAGCGTGCAGATCACCTTTCACGAGGACCGGCCACCGTCCTGGCACTCGATGCCGCCCGGCGGTTTCCGGCTCGCGATTGTCAACACCTGGGACCTTGAGACGGGCGTGCGGGCGCGCGAGCGGCTGGCTCTCAATTTCTGGTCGACGCAACAGCTCTACAAGCCGCGCCGCCGCGCCCGCTCCGCCGACAAAGAACGCGAGGCGACTTCGTGAGCGAGGTGCTCGACCTCACCGACCTGTCCTCGATCGACGAGATTGAGAACGAATGGATCGCGATGCCCGACGGCGCCCGTCTCGCCGCCCGCATCTGGAAGCCAAAGGATGCGGACCGCAGTCCGGTGCCGGCGATCCTGGAGTTTATTCCCTATCGCAAGCGCGATTTCATGCGCTCGCGCGACGAGCCGATGCACCGCTATTTCGCCTTGCACGGCTACGCCAGCGTGCGGGTGGACGTGCGCGGCAGCGGGGATTCCGACGGCGTCCTCGACGACGAGTATTCACCTGCCGAACACGACGACGCGTTGGCGATCATCGCTTGGATCGCACGGCAGCCATGGTGCTCCGGCGCGGTCGGCATGACCGGGATTTCCTGGGGTGGCTTCAACACGCTGCAAGTCGCGGCACTCAATCCACCGGCGTTGAAGGCGGTCATTACCCTGTGCGCGTCCGACGACCGCTATGCGGACGACGCGCATTACCGCGGCGGCTGCCTCTTGAACGAGAACATGCAATGGGGGTCGATCCTCACCCTCTACGACGCGCTGCCACCCGATCCAGCAATTGTCGGCGAACGCTGGCGCGCGATGTGGCGGCAGCGGATCGACGCGCTGCAGCCGTTCCCAGCGGTTTGGATGCGGCATCAATGGCGCGACGAATACTGGCAGCACGGCTCGGTGTGCGAGAACTACGACGCCATCAAGTGTCCGGTCTATGTGATCGGCGGCTGGGCCGACGGCTACACCAACGCGGTCTCTCGCCTCATCGCCAACCTGTCGGTACCGCGCAAAGGGCTGATCGGGCCCTGGGCGCACAGTTTTCCGCACGACGCGCGGCCGGGGCCTGACATCGGTTATCTGCAGGAGGCTGTGCGCTGGTGGGACCATTGGCTGAAGGGCATCGACACCGGCATCATGGACGAGCCGGTGATGCGCGCCTGGATGCAGAACAGCGTGCCGCCGCAACCGCAATACGACGAACGGCCGGGCCGCTGGATCGCCGAAGAGAGCTGGCCCAGTCCGCGCATCGAAACACGGCGCCTGCACCTCAATTGGGGCGGCCTCGCGCCCGAGGCCGACGAGGTCAGCACGACGAGCGTCAGCTCGCCGCAGACGCTCGGCGTGCGCGCCGGGGAATGGTGCGGCTTCGGCGCCGACGGCGAGGCGGCGCGTGACCAGCGGCCGGACGACGGCGGCTCGTTGGTCTTCGATGCCGAAGCGCTCGACGCGCCGTTGGAATTGTTCGGCGCGCCGGTGCTCAAGCTCCGCATCAAGTCGAACCGGCCGGTCGCCTTCCTGGTAGCACGGCTTTGCGATGTGCGGCCGGACGGCGCCTCGTCGCGGATTTCCTACGGCATCCTCAATCTCTGCCACCGTGACAGCCACGCGGCGCCGGAGCCGCTGGAGCACGGGCGGTGGTACGACATCCGGCTGCAACTCGACGATCTCGCCTGTTCGCTGCCGGCCGGGCACCGGCTACGGCTCGGCCTTTCGACCGGATACTGGCCGATGATCTGGCCGTCGCCGGAGCCGGTGATGCTGAGCGTGGAAACCGGCACCAGCGTGCTGGAGCTTCCGATGCGGCCGCCGCGGGCCGAGGACGCCGGCTTGAGGCCGTTCGAGCCGCCGGTGGCCGCGCCGGGATCGTCGCACAAGAAGCTGCGGCATTTGCCCATGCGCCGCACCATCGAGATCGATCTCGCCAGCAACGAAATGGTCTATACGCTGCGCGGCGACGGCGGCGAATTCGGCGGTGCGGCGCTGGCGCGCATTGAGGAGATCGGCCTCGATATCGGCTACACGCTGACCAAGCGCTACCGCATCATCGAAGACGACGCCTTGTCGGCGGCGACCGAACTCGGCCAGAGCGCGACATTGACGCGCGGCGATTGGTCCATCCGGCTGGAATGCCGCACGCGCCTGGCGGCGACGGCCGACGCGTTCCAGTTCAGTGGCACCGTGCAGGCGTTCGAAGGCAGCGAGCCGTTCGCGACGCGCGACTGGACGCTGGCGATTCCGCGCAAGCTGATCTAGATCGCAGATTCATCAAGCCGGTTCCTTGAGTGCAACTCAGCCCAGGTCCGCTTCGCTCCGGAAGCGAGCGGATTATTGCCACGTCATGGAATGGTGCAAAGGGCCACAAGCAGACATGGCGTGAGTCTCATGTTGGTTCATGGGCAACAAAGCGAACTTGGTTCTAATTGCATCTATAATATTCGACTGTTCCCTTCTCGCTTTGCCAACGCAAGCGGTCACCTAAAAGGGTCAACTGAATTGTGGCCGGCCACGAATTACCCTGCACGAAGCAGCGAGCCCTAATGCGCCACAATTCTTGTGATTCGGGCACAACGGTATCGAACTGGCAATAACCTTCACCTGCATCGGCACGTTGTGAGGTTATACGGAGCGGGACACCATTAGCCGGACCCTGGCAAGAGCCTAGCTGAGAAGTCCAGTTTCCAACGAAGCCGGCACTACGGGGCCGAATAGCGCCATCTGAGAAGAGCTTCTTTTCGACCCGCAGATCATACGAATCGTCTGACCCTAAGGAATTGGCCTTTTTGAACTCCTCGAGTGCGCGCTTTGAGTGAGGCCCCCAAATCCCATCAGGACGGTTGTCGAGATAACCAAGCTCGTAGAGCCGTCTTTGCATGACTTTCACATCTTCCGGATTTTCTAGGCTTGGTCGTGCCGGTCCATTCGGCACGGCAACCGAAGGCGCGGCCGCGACAATATTCCCGTTTTCATGCGGGCTCTCGATGCTAACTGGGGGGGAAGCGGTGGCGCCTTGGGCGCGATGGCGGCTCCAGCTTTGGCGGGCGCGGGCACATCTGGGGAGGTGTGGGCCCATAAATCTGGCGAGATTGGCTTTGGAAAGGGAAATGCGATGGTGGGTGCGGGTGCCGATTTCGGGTTGGTAGTGTCTACCTTTGGCAAAGCGGCTCGCTTTGGCAAAGCGGCTCGGTTTTGTTGAACGGAAATTGGCGGGTGCCACTCTGTGCGTTGACGAACGGGCGGAGTTACAGGGTGGCCCATGTTTTTCAAAGCTCCGGGGGCGACCAACCCGAGCGCTAAAAATGATACGGACAACAACCTTGCCGCCTTCGCAACCGGCGGGAAAGTGGCAATCTCATCCACCTCTGCCTGCCTCAATCGTTGATGCGCCGCATTCACTGACGCTGTTAGCGCATTTCGCTGATCAATCGCGTAAGATGCGGCTTGACGTAACCCCGATGCAGTAGCGCGGAGCTTTTGCTCAATGTCGGTTTTCTTAGCGGCGATTTTGGCTCTTGTCGCGGCAATGTCTGCGGGATTTATTGGCTCATTAGGGTTGAAGACAAACCGGCTTTCCAGCCTCCTCCTCCAGTCAAGCAAAGCGTCTATTAGCGCCGGTCCGAATCCCTGAATATTTTGAATTTGACCGCGGGTTACGTCCGCAGCGGTTTCGACTCCGAAAGATGCAAGAGTAGCCTTTCGGGCCGGGCCGATCTTTCTAATGCGGGCGCGCTCAATCGTAAAATGTTCGAGATGCCGATTTAGTTGTACCTCGCGCTTCTTGCGTTCTAAGTCCTGTAGCGCTCGACGTTCTTCGGCCGGCAACCCATTTAGCTGTTGAAGAAGGTTTTGAGCATTCCCTTTTAGTTCGTGGAATTTTTCGTTTCCCGCCTGCCGCTCCCAGACGTCGCTGACTTGCCTCCATGAGGTTTCGGCCACCCGCTTCGCTTCAATAGCTTTGTTGCGCTCCTTGCTGGTCGTGAACGCTGTCAGAATACCCGCCCCGAAAAAGATATACGCCCAAGGCCCCGAAATGCCGGTGAGGGCTAGGAACAATCCGCCGGTGGCAGCGACAATGGACAATCTATATTTCTTTCCAATGGCCGAAATGATTGTTGGACTCGAAATATTGATCGCAACCGGCCGTAAGACCCCCTGTATTTGTGGGGCCGGCCCAGGATCGGGAATTGCATTTATCAGCGCAATTAACTGCTGGGGGGCTATCTGACCAGATAACGGCGGAAGTCTGGTGTTCGTAGTGAAGGCCAGGAATCCTGGAAATGCAGCTTCCATTCGGCACCACGGACATGGTTTTCCCTTAACATGGTGGTGTGGAAGCTGTGACTTGCATTTCTGAAGGTCGCCCTCCAATCTTCCCAGAATTGATATCCACTCTTCGGCGGACGTGCGTCGCTTTGTTCCTTCTCTACCGAAGGACTTTTCAAAGGCCGCCGCGACGTAGTCGGGGAAGTCTGTCAGACGAGGAGCCCCGGGTGGCGGCTGCATCTGATTTGCGTGTTTGGAGTAGGCGAAACGGAACTCCTTTATCGCCCGCTCTAGCGGCATGTCACCATGGCCCGAGTATCGCCCCGAGTACGGATGCCGACCCATGAATAAGAGTTGGAATATGAGAACTGCCAACCCAAAGTTATCGTGATTGGCCGTTCGGCTTGTCTGACTGAGTTTCGCTCCCTGGAGTTCGGGCGGTGTGTAATCGGGCGTGCCAACGTCACAAAGAAAATATTTTCCCGAGGCGATAATTTGAAATGAGTCGCTGTCGATCAATGTAACGGTGGCCCTGTCGGAGACAAGAAATCCTGAGTGATTTACGTCGCCGATTACACACGAATTTGCATGTACACTCGCGACCGCGCGAGCCGCATTAATAGCCGCGCGGACTAGAAATGGAAATGTAACACCGGAGAATTCAGCTTTTCTGCTGCTGGGTGAGTATAAAAGGTGAATTGGTTTGTGGCCTCCGATCTTCTTCATCAAGAAGCCAGCGAAGGCGCCGCTAGGATTGAAAAGCGTGTCTGCAGGGAAAGCGACAAACGAGTTTGTCTTGTACCATCCGGCCGCGACCATTGCGGTGACTTTGTCTCGTCGCGCCGTCGCCTTGTTTGGCCAATAGAGCTTAATTGCAATATCGCTTTGATTAAGAGCCTCGAATACGGCCCCTTCACCACCTTTGCCGAGGCGCTTTCCCAGGCGGATTGCCTTGCCGTGAAAATCTTGAACGACCGGGGGGAGTGCTGTCATGGCTCTTGTGTCCGAGTTGCCAAGAGCAGCGTTCTATCGTCGTCCGTTCGGTCGCTGACGGACTTTCCATTGAGAAAGTCGCGGAGTTGGAACGACAAAGCCCTATTTCGTCCGGCTGGAAGTTTTGAAAGCGGCGCAAACATTGGATCAATAAATTTCGGAAATGCCGTGGAGCTGGCGAAGTCGAGGGCAAGTCGTTCCAAGCCATCTGAGAATAAGGCGCAGTGTGTGTACCGGCCCTCAAGAACCTGAAAACGTAGCGCTGGCTCTGGGTCGTCAGTTACAAAATAAGTCGAGGATGCATACTCGCCGTGCGCGGGCCAAGTCGGCACATGCCACCCATCATCCGCTTCAGCGCGTGTGACACAAGCTCCGTCGCCTATATGGCAAGCAATCAAGCGGTCAGGACATATAATCGTCGCCACTAGTGTGGCGGCGTAATCGCGCCGTATAGCTCCGATTGCAGCGGCTAGGACTGCAATTCGGTCTCGAATGTCGTCCAGCCATGAGCGTACCGTTTCGACAGAAATAGTTTCTGTCGAATTCTCTTTCTTGACGAAACGCGCTGCATTCGACAAGAAGCCTCGCACCACAGTCCGCGAGCCTGCCGCTGAGTGCCGCGCCGACCCGGCACCGTCTGAGACCGCAGCAATTAACGCGGTCCTTTCTCCAAACGGCACTTCAATGCACGCGCCCGCATCCTGGCACGGAGTCTCTGATTTGAGATGGGATGAGCCCGTGGCGCATGCGCCAATCCAGGCCCAATTTCGCGAAGTCATCCGGCAACAGCCCACCCATCCGGAGCGGTCGGGTTCGCAAGCGGCACCTGGTCACCGACCGTCGATTGCGAAACAGAACTAAGAGAGGATGATAGCCAAGCGAATAATTCTCGGAATTGCAGCCCTTTAAGCTTTAGTGGTGTTTTGATGGAAATTTGCCCGAGCACGTCCATATTCGCGCCTTCAACTCCAACGGCGTAGAAGCTGAAAGACTTTGACTGCTCGCCTTCTTTGACGAGTTGGGCGGCGCGCGTCCATGAGTTCGGTAGGGCCGCCATCCGTGATGAGGAAGACCCAAGGCCGATAATAAGAGATACCATTGTCCTTATATGCTTGCTTTCTGGTCCGCAGCATATCGAGGCCAGTCTCAATGGCGCTTCCCATTGGGGTGTCGCCAGCAACAGCAATGGTTGGCGGCTGAAAGTATTGAGCACTTGTGAAGTCGCTTTCAATCTGAACGGGACCGAAAGTGACGATACCGATCTCGACACGCTTCGCGGCGAGCGAATCCGCAGCAAGCTCCTCCGCAAATGCTTTCAAGCCGTTGTTCAATTCGTCGATCGGTCGCCCCTGCATCGACATTGAGTTATCGAGCAGTAACAGACAGGCGCAACGCGGTTCGGGATTGTCTGGAAACTCTGTTCCGCCGAATGGCATTTGCTCAAATGTCTCACTCATGACGCACCTTTCAATTAACGAAGAATTGGGCCGCGATGATTGCAGCGGCGGCGAGTACGACGATTGTCACCCACAGGGGAGCGAGCGATTTGCTTCCGCTTGAGCACAGCTTCCGTGTCCACGAAACGCCTGTTCCGGGCGCCCCAATTGTTATGCGACGGCCTGCCGTGCCCGTCGTATATCGCATGCCCTTTCCACCGAATGACGTACTGATGCTCTTTCGGCCCATATTGATCCGAATTCCAGGGGCTAATCGGAATGATCTTCTGAAACGTAGCGCCATAAATGCTCCCGCGCTTATTTAATAATTATTTCGCAACTGAAAGGTGACTTCAATCCAAAAAGCAATTAATTATTCCCGACGGCCGTTACGCGAGTATCGGCGCCTAATTTTAGACGTTAGAGCGCACCGAAGAGGAAGTCTTGGAAGAAATGGGCCGTGCTGATGTCGCCTATGGGTCATTTTCGACCGGAAGGGGACCTGCTGTGTATCCGGCCATGTCGGCTGCCCTGCGAATGCGGAAGTAAAATCGCGCGATTTGAGAGGGAGCGCGCGGCGTTGGCTGCACTGCCTTGAACCGAAGATGTCGCGCTCTAAGCGAGCTTCTGTCCGCCATCCAGCCGCGCGATGGCGGCGTCGATCACCATTTCCAGCATGCGGGCGTAACTCGACCCGGCGAAGCCGGCCATGATGGCGAGCTTGCCGTCATAGCCCCAAGCCGGGTTCGGATTGATCTCCATCAGCTTCGGCCGGCCGTCGGCGGCCACGCGAAAATCGAAACGGCCATAGTCGCGCAAACCAAAGCGCCCGAACAGCATCTTGCTCCAGCCCGCCATTCTCGCCTCTGCCGCCGGATCGAGCCGGGCGCGCTCGAAGCCGATCACGGTCCAATAGGGAGAGCTCGGATCGGCCTTGGACTCGAACGACAGGATGGGATTGAGGCCCGCGGGCAAGCGAGAAAAATCCACTTCCAGCGTCGGCAGCGCGGTCATGCCAGCCGCGGGATTGCCGATGAGACCGATCCCGTATTCCGGGCCCGGCAGGTACTCCTGCCAGAGCACGTCGCGCCCCGGCAGCTCGCGCGTCAGGAAGCCAAGATAATTGCGCGCCTCTGCTTCGTCGTGAACCACCGCGTCCTTGGTGATGCCCACGCTGCCGTCTGCCCGATTGGGCTTCAGCAGCGCCGGAAAAAGGTCGGGCAGCCGGTCTCGTGCCGCGTCGGCCGCCAGCCATTCCTCCCGCGGCACCTCGACACCCAACGCCTCGGCGGCCAGCCGTACGACCTGCTTGTCGAAGCAGAGCACCATGGCCTGCGGCGTCGCCCCGGTATAGGGAATGTCGTTGAGCTCGAGCCAGGCCGGCAGGTGCAGCTCGCGGGTCGGCTCGTTGAAGACACCGGTGTCGCAGAAATTCACCACCAGGTCGGGCTTGGCGCTCAGAATGCGGTCGAACAAAGCGCAATGGTCGTCGATCACCGTGATGTCGAACCGGCCGAGGCTTTCCAGCGCCTCGACCATCCGCCGGTGCGCATCGAGATCCTGCGGGCCCCAGGCGGCGCCGAGCTTGGTGCTGTCGGATCTGTGGTGGTCCCCCGTCACCACGACGAGACGTCTGATCGTGGACGAGCGCACGACCTCGATTCCTCTCTAGTTTGCGAAGCAGGCGTCCAGCATAGTCAGTGGCAGCCTCAGCCCCTCACCAGCCGCACCCGGTTGCCCCACGGATCGGCGAATTCCAGGCCGCTCGCGCCGTCGCTTACAGGAACGCCAGCGGCCTTCAGCCGCGCAACGAGCGCATCGTAGGCCTTGTCGTCCGCCGCTTCCAAGGCGAACCACGAAAGGCCCGCGCGTCCGGGTTCGCGCAGGCCTGCGCTGGGCGAGCGCCAGGTATTGGCGCCGACATGATGATGATAGCCGCCTGACGACATGAAGGTGGCGCCGCCGCGCCGCCGCACCACGTCGAGCCCCAGGATACCGCTGTAAAATTCTTCCGCCTTGTCGACATCGCCGACATGCAGATGAATGTGGCCGACGCGCAGGCCCTCGGGCGCGGTCTCATAAGGCGGCGTCGTCTCATCGAGCTCCTTGAGGATCGCTTCGACGTCGAGTTGTTCGGTGACCATGGCGACCATGTTGTCCTGCCAGCGCCAGGATGACGCCGGCCGGTCGCAATAGACTTCGACGCCGTTGCCCTCGGGATCGTCGAGATAGATCGCCTCGCTCACCTCGTGGTCGGAGGCGCCCGACACCGGAATGCGGTGCTTGATGATGTGCATGATCCAGCGCGCCAGATCGAGGCGCGTCGGCATCGGGAAAGCGTTGTGGTAGAGGCCGGCGCTGCGCGGGTCGTCCGGCTTGAAGCCGGGCCGATGCTCGAGCGTCAGGAACGGCACGCCGCCGACGCCGAGCCGCACCGTGTCGGACGTGCGCTCGATCTCGGCGAGGCCGAGCAGGGCACGGTAATAGCCGGCGACCAGGTCGAGGTCGCGCACGGCGAGCGCCGTGGCGCCGATCCGCAGGGGCGTGCGGCTGGCGAAGGTGGGGTGGCTCGAGGGGTTCGCCGCGTCCATGGTTTCAACGTGTATCGCATCACGCGCGCCGACGCACGCCTTCAAGAACAAAACACCGGAGAGCGTCGCTCTCCGGTGTTGTAACTCTCGGCCGGGTCAGCAACCGGCGTTGTTGGTTAGTGTTGTCGTCGGACTCCTGAACTCAGAATGCCCCCAGCAAAACCGCGCCGACGAATGCGAATACTGCACATACGACGACGACATTCAGCTTCAAGGTCAGGTCCAAGGCAGGTGCCTCCCTCGTTGACATTGCGAAAGGTTAGCACACAACGCCGGAGCCCCGAAGCTGGTTGCAAGTAGTCGGTGATAAATTTGCCCAAAACGTCATGCGCGGGTGGAATGGCGACGGCAACAGATTGATCGCACAATGCAAAAGTCCTCGTTGCGGATGAAATGGCGGTGCATGACCGGTTTTCCGGTAAAATCGAACGCCCTTTTAGATCGCAATTGCCGTCGAACTCGTGACGATTTCGCTTTGCACAATATTCAGCCGCTGCAAATTTGCATTGCGGGTTAACGCGCCGGCGGTCTCCTTTTGGGATATGGCGGCCTTCGGCAAAAAATATTCAAGTGTTCGAATTTGATAATTTGAAGGAGCGAAGCGGACGGGCCACGCCGGGCGACCGCGCGCGCCGTATCAACCAATCCTTATCCTTAATGAACCCGCGGTTACTATCGTTGAAGTCTCGTTAAAGAAACCGCCCGCATTTTCGCGGGTATGAATGCAGCGTTGCGTTTTTCGTTGATGGGCGCGGTCGCGCTGGTGATGCTTGCCGGCTGCGGCCGCGGATTCTTCATGGGCGGCGAACGCGCGCCTTGGCGTCACGAAGCCGAAGCCCAGTGCATGCGCTCGGGCGCGGTCAAGATCAGCGCAGGTGACGTGCGCATCGATCCCATCGAGGGGCCGGGCGTCTGCGGCATGGATTTCCCGCTCAAGGTCTCGGCGCTCGGCGAATTGCCGGTCCTGAGCTTCGCCGACGACATGCGGCCGCCGGCCGCCATCCCGCAATCGCAGATGCCGCGCTGGCCGGTACGGCAGGAGTATTATTCCCCGCCCGTCCAATCGGCGCCGGTGGCGCGGGTCGCGCCCCACGAGCAATTGCGCTGGGTGACCGGGCCGCCGGCGGTTAACGCCCCGCAGGGGGACCCGGCCGGCGAGCCCGCGGCTGGCGAACCGATGTCGATCGCGCCGCAGGACGCCTATGTGCCGGCGCCGCGCGCCACGCCTCAGGTCTATCCCCGCGCCATGCCGCAGAATCCCGCGCCCCGCGCCACGGCGCGTCCTTGGATTTCGCCGGATGCCGCGCGCGCCAGGCCGGAGCCAGACGACATTCCGCCCGACGCCATCCTGCCCGGCGGCCGCCGTCCGACACCGGCGGCGGCGCGCAGCCGGCGTGCCTATAACGCGCCCGATTATCAGCAACCAGCGCAGAGCACGAGGCCGCCGCTCGGTCCTATGCGTGGGCCGTACTCCCCGGCGTCCATCCCGCAGGCGAGCCTGATGCCGGCCGCCAAGCTCGCTTGTCCGATTGTGTCCGCGCTGGATCGCTGGGTCAGCGGCGGCGTGCAGCCGGCGGCGCTGCACTGGTTTAATTCGCCGGTCGTCACGATCCATCAGATCGGCAGCTATTCCTGCCGCTCCATGGTGGGCGCAGGAACGTCGCACATTTCCGAGCACGCCTTCGGCAATGCACTCGACATTTCCGGCTTTACGCTCGCCGACGGCCGCACCATCACTGTGAAGAAGGGTTGGCACGGCTCGCCGGAAGAGCAGGGCTTCCTGCACGATGTACAGCTCTACGCCTGTGAAACGTTCACGACCGTGTTGGCACCCGGCTACAATCCCGAGCATTACAATCATATCCATGTCGACCTGATGAAGCGCCGTCCCGGCTATCGGCCGTGCCGGCCGGAGGCGATCCGCGGCGAGATCGTGGCGGCGCGGGTGCGCGCCCATTACGCCAGCCGCGGACGCGGCCCGGCCTATACCGGCTCGATTAGCAAGCTGGGCCACATCCTCGAGGCTGTGGCCGGCGCCGATGGTCTTGTGGGCGACGACAATGGCAGTGACGGCAAAGCGCCCTTGCTTGGCGGGCCCAACGTCACTGGCTCGATCCCGCAGGTGCTACGCACGCCCGCGCAGCACACTCTTCGTTCCAAACAGAGCCAGTCCGTAACCTACTAGCGCGCGGCTGAACAAGGCCTCCAGCGAGAGCCGGCGCAGCCACGGACGCGAGCGCCGGTTCGGCACGAACAGATTGGCGAACCGCGCGGCGTCGCGCTGCTTGCGGTCGACGCTGCGGCTTCAGGAATTGCTGATAGGCGGCGAAGGCAGCGGCGTGATCCGCCTGGCGCTCTAGCTCCTGCGCCAGCACGTAAGCGCCCGCCATCGCCATGTGTGAGCCTTGGCCGGCGAGCAGTGTCAGGCAGCCGCAGGCGTCGCCGATCAGCGCCACGCGGCCGCGATGCCATTGCGGCATGACGATCTGGGTGACGCTGTCGAAGAAGATCGGCGCATTGCCGGTGTGGGCGCGCAAGACGTCCTCCGCGATCCAGCCGGCGCCGCGGTAGCGCTCGCGTAGCGTGGCGAGGCGGTCGATGGCCTGGGTGGTCATTTCGGCGTGGCGGAAGATGTAGGTGGCGTCCATCTCCGCGTCGCTGAGCGAATAGAAGAATGCCGACCGGTCGGTCTCTTCGTAGATGCGGGCAGCGTTGCGGACCGGAAAGCCTTCGCTGGCGACATGGAAGGCCGCGACATAGAGGCCGAGGAAGCGGGCGAACTGCCCTTCATGACCGAAGGTCAGGTCTCGCACGCGCGAATGCACGCCGTCAGCACCAATGACCAGCGCGAAATTGTCTTCGCTGCCGTTCTCGAAGCGCACATGCACCTCGCTTCGCCGTTCTTCCAGTGCGGCGATCGACGTGCCGTAGCGCACGTCCACGCCGGTCTCGCGCGCGCGCTTGGCGAGGATGCGCTCGAGGTCCTGCCGGCGCAGATACACGTAGCGATCATTGAGTGCGCGGCGCAGCCGCTCGATAGGCATATGCACATAGGTATTGCCATCGGCGGTGACGAATTCGAGTGCATTGATCGGATAGCGGATGGCGCGCAGGTTGTCGATCAGGCCCATGCGCTCGGCCACATCCCATCCGGTGCCGAAGAAGTCCATCATGTAGCCTTCGGTACGAAGGCCATTTTCGCGTTCGATCACCAGCGGATCGAAGCCCCGGCGCTTGAGCTCGATGGCGAGCGCTAGGCCGGCAATACCACCGCCGGAGATGAGGATGCGGCCGGGAGCGGGCATGCGAATCCTTCTCAGTAACTTCTGCTCGTTGACGCATCAGGCGCCGTCGAGTTCCGTTCGGCATGATATTCGTCAAAGCTGCTCTAAAACACCACTTCTAGCAGCATGGCCGCGAACAGAATCAGGCCGGCGTCGCGGTTAGACTTGAACAGCTTCAGGCAATGACCAGGGTCGTTGATGTCGAGCCGCAGCACTTGCCAGCCAAGATGGGTGGCGAAGGCGATTATCCCCAACATGAAGATCAACTGCCCGCCGGCCGTCAGTCCGGCGGCGGCTATCAATATCACGGTCGCGCCATAAAAACTCGTCAGCATCGTTCGAGTGCGTTCGCCGAACAGCAGTGCGGTCGACTTGATGCCGATCAGGAGATCGTCCTCGCGGTCCTGGTGCGCGTAGATAGTATCGTAGGCGATCACCCAGCAGATCGATCCGGCGTAGAGCAGAAAAACTGGCGTATCGAACCGGCCGAAGGCAGCCGGCCAGCCCATCAGCGCGCCCCAGGAGAAGGCGAGGCCAAGTACGATCTGTGGCCAGTAGGTGATGCGCTTCATGAACGGATAGATCACGATCACCGACAGCGACGCGAAACCTACCAGCACTGTGAAGCGGTTGAACTGCAGCAGCACCGCCAGACCGACGAGCGATTGCGTGAGCATGAAGATCGTCGCCTGCGCTACCGTCACCTGCCCGGAGGGAATTGGCCGCGAGCGCGTGCGCTCAACGCGGCCGTCGAGATCGCGGTCGACCAGATCGTTCCAAGTGCAGCCGGCGCCTCGCATGGCGAACGCGCCGATGAAGAATAGCACGATATGCCAGATGCTGGGGAAGGCGTTGGCGCGCATGCCGGCGAGACCCACCGACCACCAGCACGGCATCAATAGCAGCCAGGAGCCGATCGGACGGTCGAGACGGGCGAGCCGCAGATAAGGTCGGGTCCACGTCGGCGCCATGCCGTCGACCCAATTGCCGGTCGCATCGGCGACGCGTCCGGCGCTGCCGGTCATCGGTTGCCGATCGGCGAACCGGTCAGCGTGTCGAAGGTCCCGCGGCCGGTCTTGATGTTGTTCGCGTCCGGCACCGCGCCGCCTAGGGCGTCGCTCAAAGTCGGACCGTGCGGGCGCACTCGTTGCTGGGCGGCCACGCGACAGATGCGAGTACGCGTCAATGTGGTGCGAGCATGTGCCTTCTTCATCTGCTCCACGACCTGCGGCGGGATTCCGCACCAGGTAGTGTTCTCTGAGGAGTATTTGAGCAGCTTCGCCTCGGCCGCCGAGAATACGCTGAACAATTGGCAGGCTTCCTGGGCGGAGGGCTTCTGCTTGCGCTGTCCGGCAGCCTCGAGCAACTTGGCCTTGGCTGCGGCGTCGTTGCGCAGGGCGACGAATTTCTTGATGCAGGGTGGCATTTGCCCCTGCCCCTCGCCCGGTTGCATCTGCGCCCATGCCGGACCGGCGGCGCACGCCAAGCCCAAGGCGGCGATCGACATTGCCCGGCGCAACTTCATGGCTAAACCCCTCTTGGTCCCGGCCGTGATAATAGCGATGAATTGAACCGGTGGCGCGCTTATAACAACCTCGCGAATACGTCGGGAAGGCGGCAATCCGCGCGAATTCGCCGCCCCCCAGGGCGGAGGTTTCGTCACCGCCGATCGCTCCGGGGACCACCTGAAAGAACCGATAATCGCCATGCCGCGCTACGATTTCCGCACCCCCCGCATTTATGTCGAGGCGCCGCTGGCCGAAGGCCAGGAACTGCCCCTCGGTCATGAACGGGGCAATTACCTGATCAACGTGCTGCGGCTCAGGCGCGGCGACGGGGTGCTGCTGTTCAACGGCCGCGACGGCGAGTGGCAGGGGGAGCTGGCGGGCGAGGGCCGGAAGGCGGCGACGGTCCGGGTCGGTGTGCGCACCCGCGCACAGCCGGAGGCAAACGACCTCCATTTCCTGTTCGCGCCGCTCAAGCATGCCCGGCTCGACTACCTGGTGCAGAAGGCGGTGGAGATGGGTGCCTCCCAATTGCAGCCGGTACTGACCCGGCACACGCAAGTAAACCGCGTCAATCTCGAACGCATGCGCGCCAACGTCATCGAGGCCGCGCAGCAATGTGGCGTGCTGGCGGTGCCGGAGGTGGCCGCGCCGGCCGATTTCGCGACGATGGTTGCCGACGCGAATCGACTGCTGGTGTTCTGCGATGAGGATGCGGACGTGAAGGACCCGGTAGCTGCGCTTGGGGCGGCGCCGCGCGGGCTGCCGCTCGCGGTGCTGATCGGCCCGGAAGGCGGCTTTGCCGAGGACGAGCGCGCGCAGTTGCTCAGGCGGCCAAACGTAGTACGGCTGTCGCTGGGACCGCGCATCTTGCGCGCCGACACGGCGGGGGTGGCGGCTTTGGCGCTGGTGCAGGCGGTGCTCGGAGATTGGACGAGATCCTGAACGCCGGCGTGCGCTCGGCTTGCCCGGCGGGTTCCCGTCTGAAATCGTGGAATCCCGCAAGCGGGCATACGAGTGCAGGGCCGAGGAATCCTGTGGTCAATTCACCCACGACTGGGGGAATCTTGTGATAAAGTAGGGCCCGGTCAGCGGGAGTTACGTTATGGCGCGCACGTCCTGGTGCATACGGTCGTTCACATTCGTCATGCTGCTCAGCCTCGGGTCGCTCGCTGCGGCGCCTTCGCCGGCACAAGCGGCAGGCTGGCTGGAAAAAAGCTTTTGGCTCAGCGGGCCTAACTACGATAACGCCGTGCCCCCTTGTGAAGCCGGGCTCGATGAAATCGTCTCAGGATTTGCCGAGAAGGAAAGCCGCTTCTGGCATTCGGCGTTGCAGATCGTCGACTTCAAGCAGGTGCGCCAGATCGCCTACAACGCCTGGGTCCGCGGCACCATCCCGCGGCGCTATTGCCGCGCGGTGGCCTATGTCAGCGCCGGGAACGGCGCCCCGCCGCGGCGGCACATGGTCTACTACTGGATCGGCGAGGACACCGGGATGATCGGGGCGACCTGGGGGGTGCGCTGGTGCGTGACCGGCCTCGATCGCAACTGGGCGTACAATCCCTATTGCAAGATGGCGCGGCCCTGAGCGGTCTGAGGGGCAGCCGCGAGGCGCGCAGGGCGCGAGCCAATCCGTACCTTTTATGTTTATACTTTGTTCTTGTATTGTTTCGTTTACTATTTTAGATTGCGCGGAACGATTGAGTTGCATCAATTTCCGGTTTGTTCCGGTCCCATTTGCTCAAGGGGGCGTCCATGTTGCGTGACCCACTTCGTTCCACCGTCTGCGCGGTGGTCATCCTCCTCAGCTTCATCGTCGCCGCGGTTCCCGCCGCTTCGGCGCAGAATACGGAAACGGCTACACCCGGCCGGTTCGACTTTTATGTGCTGGCGCTGTCCTGGTCGCCGTCGTTCTGCGCGAGGCAGGCGCCAGCGCGAAGGGCGAAGGACCCGCAATGCAACGGGCGGCCGTTTTCTTTCGTGGTGCATGGGCTGTGGCCGCAGTTCGAGCACGGCTTCCCGTCCTACTGCCAGGTGCCGGCGCCGCGCCTCGACCGCGGGCTGGTGGAAAAAGCGCTCAACCTGATGCCGAACCGTGCCCTGATCTATCACGAGTGGAATCGGCACGGCACCTGTACAGGGCTTTCGGCGCAAGCCTATTTCACGACCGTGCGCAAGGCGCGGACTGCGGTGACAATCCCGCCTGCCTATCGCGATCTCGGCCAGCCGATCACGGTGGCGCCCTCTGCGGTGGCGGACGCTTTCATCAAGGCCAATCCCGGTCTCGTCCGCGAGGACATAGCGGTCGGCTGCGACCGCAAGCGGTTGACCGAGGTCCGCGTGTGTCTATCGCGCAATTTTACGTTTCGCACCTGTCCGCAGATCGTTCGCCGCACCTGCCGGCGCGACAGCATTTCGATACCGGCAATGCGCGGGTCAAGCGGCGGTTAGCGAACTGTATCGAATACAGGGATACCGGCAAGAAGCGCGTATGTGAACGCAGAAGCACGTTCGTTCGCGGCCGCCTTATTTGACCTGAGGTCGGATTCTCGTGATTTCGGCGGCGTGACGTGCACGAATGTTTCTTCAATTCATACCTTTCAATCAGGCGCTACCGTGCGATTAGTCGCTGAGTCGAATAAAGGTCCGCTTCCGTGCATATGAATCTGCGATCGCATTAAGCGATCAATAACGACGGTCGCAAGCGTTGTGGGGATATGACGCGCAATCTAGAATTCGAGCAAGATTCCCGTAAAGAAAACGCGCAATGATCGGCGCGCGCGAGGCCCGGGGAGGGCGTCGATGAATCGGTGCAGGGAATATTTCGGTTTCACCGTGTGGTTTGCCGGGATCGGCTATGCCGTGCTGTGGCCGCTCACTGCCGACGGCAATAGTGACCGTCTGTTCGGCGCGTCCGTCGTTTGCAGCCCGTCGGGCGGTATGCTGGCGGTGTTGTGTCACCTCCCACATCCGCTCACGCTGCCGATCGGACTGCATGTCCTGGGCTTCACCGCGGCGATCTTGGTCGCCGCCCGGCTGTCATGGCGCTTGTTGCGCCGCCTGCATCCGCGCCGCATCATCCCAACTTCCGCGCTGGCCGCGCGCCTGCCCAGCGCGCTCCCCGCTCGGCCGCGGAGAAAGGCGGCGCGGCCTTTGCGTCCGGTCACGCCTCGCACGCATTTCGGCTTGCGTGGATTGCCACGATAGATGCTATGGCAAGCGCGCCACGTGCGCCGCGTCGCGTCCATGGCCGGAGACGTCGACGTTGAATTACCGCCACGCCTTCCATGCCGGCAATTTCGCCGATGTGCACAAGCACGCGGTGCTCGCGCGCATTCTGCATTATCTGTGCGGGAAGCCGGCGCCGTTCCGCGTCATCGACACCCATGCGGGTGCTGGGCTCTACGATCTCTCAGGCCCGGAAGCACAGCGCAGCGGCGAATGGCGCGACGGTATCGGCCGGCTGATGGCGGCTTCTCTTCCCGAACCGGCGGCTGCGCTCCTGGCGCCATATCTTGAGGTGATCGGCGCGCTCAACGATCGCGGCCGGCTCGTGAGCTACCCGGGGTCACCGGCGCTTGTCCGCGCGCACTTGCGCCCGCAGGACCGCCTGATTGCCTGCGAACTGGAGCCGCACGCTGCCGCTGCGCTCACGCACAACCTGCGCGGCGATCCGCGTATCAAGACCATCGCGATCAACGGCTGGACCGCGCTGTCGGCTTATCTGCCACCGAAGGAGCGCCGCGGCCTGGTGCTGGTCGATCCGCCCTTCGAACAGGATAGCGATTTTGCTGAATTGGCCAAAGGCCTTTCACTCGCGCACCGCAAGTGGGCGACCGGTATCTACGTGCTGTGGTATCCGATCAAGGGGCGCAGTGCGCCGGATGCGCTGGTCAAACGTCTGCGCCGTCTCGGCATTCCCAAATTATTGCGCAGCGAACTGATCGTCGCGCCGCTCAGCGATCCCGGTCGTCTCAATGGTTCCGGCCTGATCGTGGTCAATCCTCCTTGGACATTGGAAAGAGAACTTGCCGTGTTGCTGCCGGCGCTTACTGAAATGCTGCGCCGCGACAGCAAAGGCAGCTACCGGCTGGACTGGCTTGCCGGAGAACAAGCGGTCGCCCAGCGCTGAGCGGCGCGCCCCCTTTCCACAGACGGCGAACTGGTGTCTAGTTCCGAGACTGGCAGTGACGTTCCGCCTCCGCTGTGGGGGGCCGGCGGAGTGACTGAGGCCATCAGGGGCCGATGCTTTCCCCGACTTGTGAATGTCCGGCCGAGCCGTCGTGCGTGGGGCCGACGGCGGAGCAGTGCGGGGAAGAGGAGTTTTCCCGATGGCGCAGACTGGGACTGTGAAGTTCTTCAACACGGAGCGGGGTTACGGTTTCATCAAACCGGATGACGGGGGCCGCGACGTTTTCGTGCACATCACCGCGGTAGAGCAGGCGGGATTGAAGGGGCTGAATGAGGGGCAGCGCATCAGCTTCGACGTCGAGCCGGACAAGAAGGGCAAAGGCCCCAAGGCGGTCAATCTGGTGATCACCGGCTGACGGGAGCGAAGCGCGGGCGACCGCGCGAAAGATATCATCAACCCAGGCGGGGCGGCCATCCTCCCCGGTCTTAACCGGGAGCGATCGACTGTCCCATGATGATCCTGCGTTCTTCTCCTGCGTCACCGTTTGGCCGCAAGGCGCGCATCGGCGCGAGCGTGCTGGGCCTCGCCGATAAGATTGACGTGCGCGAGACCGACCTCAATGATCCCGCCGATAGCATCCGCGCGCAGAACCCGCTCGGCAAGATTCCGGCGTTGATCACGGAAGAGGGAACCGTCTGGTACAATTCGCGGGTAATCCTGGAAGTGCTCGACCATCTCGCCGGCGGCGGCCACATCGTGCCGCGCGAGCCGGTGGCGCGCTTCGAAGCGCTGCGCCTGCAGGCGCTGTGCGACGGCGCGATGGATGCCTGCGTGCTCATCGTCTACGAAAACCGCTATCGTCCGCCGGAGATGCGGGTCGACACTTGGGTTGAGCGCCAGACCGATAAGGCCACGCGCGCGCTGAAGGCGCTGGAAACGGCACCGCCGAAGCTCACCAATCCGCCCGACGTGGGGCAGATAGCGCTGGCTTGCCTGCTCGGCTATCAAGATCTGCGCTTCGGCGGCCACTGGCGAAAAGGTTATCCGAAGCTTGTAGCGTGGCTCGACAAGTTTGCCGCGCAAGTGCCGGCCTTCGCCGCGACCAAGGTGGAAGCGTAATCGAAAAGCCCCGGCGCTGTTCGCGCCGGGGCTTCGCACGTTCCACCTATCCTCCGTGCCTCAGAACTTGTAGTTGATGCCGCCGCGCACAATGTTGCTGGTGAAGTCGGCATCGGAGCCGCCGACCGAACCGCCGCGGCCGAGATCGACGTACAAGTATTCGACCTTCGCCGTCCACGGCCCGGTGATATGGAATTCGACGCCGCCGCCGGCCGTCCAGCCGGCCTTGGTGTCGTCGGCGCTGCCAACCCCAGCGATGCTGGTGCTGATGTTGCCGACCGCGAGACCGCCGGTCACATAGGGCATGAAGCGGTCGAACGAATAACCGAGCCGGCCGCGCACGGTGCTCAGCCAATCGTTGTTCACGCTACAGGTGACGCCGCCGCAGGTGCCGGTGCCGCCGATGTCACTCCAATCGATGTCACCTTCGGCGCCGAACACGAACTGGCCGTACTGCCAATTATAACCGAGCGTGCCACCGATGAGTCCGCCGTTGGTATTGAATGAGCCACTTGCGAACGGCGCGGAGAAATTAGAACTTCCCCAACCGTAGCCGCCGTTGATGCCGACGTAAGGTCCGGCCCAAGTCCACGCCGGCGGCACATAGACCGGCGCCTTGGTCGGCATTTGCCTTGGCAGATCCGCCGCCGATGCCGCCGCTACGCCGAGGGCGAGAACGCCGACGCTTGCGAGCAGAATTTTCTTCATCACGCACCTCACTTCCATTGCTATTTGCATTGTCATCGCGGTTCGCGATGCCTGCGGACGGACGCGGGCGCGCCGTCCCCCGATTGAAACGTTTAACGCAATCCCGCCAAACACGGTTCCTCGATAATTCACCGATCGCCGTCATTGCGTTCTATGCGCAACACCGTGATGCCGCGCGGTGCGGTGTTTGCGCGGGGATTGCGATTGTCTTGCGGCAAAATCGCGGCAATCACGCTTTCGTTTTGGCGTGTGGCATTCGTGTTTGTAACGTTGTAATGAGTTCCACCTGCATGTTTGCGACATGCGCCCGCCACAATAATGCCTCGGAGCGGTTGCGCCGCGCTTGCCACCGTTCACGCGCAATGTGCGAATTGAAACGATCGGTGAAGTCGGCAAAAAAGAAACCCCGGGCTAAAAGCCCGGGGTTACTCATGCCACGTGTTGGCAGGCCGCTCAGAAGTGATAGTTGAAGCCGAGTCGCAGCAGGCTGGCCCCGAGGCCATTGTCGACGCCGGTGGTGGCGAAGGTGCGGCTGCCTAGGTCGATGTAGAGATATTCGACCTTGGCCGACCAATTGGCGTTGAAGCCGTATTCCGCGCCGAGACCGACGGTCCAGCCGGCCTCGGTCTTGGTCTCGTCGACGCCGGTGGCGGTGGCAGTGGCGACGAGGTCGCCGAAGGCGAGACCGCCGGTAACATATGGCAGCACATTGCCGAAAGCGTAGCCGACGCGGCCGCGAATGGTGCCGAACCACGGATTGGCGAATTTGTAGGGGGCGAAGGTATCGTCGGCGGCGGAAAGGCTGATCCCACCTTCCAGGCCATAAACAAATTGGCCGTTCTGCCAATTAAAGCCGCCCTGCAGGCCGCCGGCGATGCCGCTCGGATCGGGAGTCGCGTTGGAAACCCCACCCCACTCATAGCCGATGTTGAGACCGGCATAGGGGCCGGCCCAGTTGAAGATACGGCTCGGGCTCGGCGAGGAATAGTAGGGCTGCGGGCCGATATCGGCGGCCGATGCCACACCGCCGGCTGCGCCAGCGAACGCGAGAACTCGCAGCCAGCAAAAACCTCTTCATCTTAACCTCCACTTGCTGCCGCGACCGCCTCTTGATCCAAGGGCGACTGGCGCGGTCCTTCTCGAGCTTTCGTCCCGCAGCGATTCACTCCAGCGGCTGTCCGTTTGCGAGGAGACCGGCCGGAACGAAGCCCGGCGGTGGGCGAAAGCGCGACGATTTCGTGGAAGATTTATCGGGCTTTTTAAGTTAAACGCTTATAAATCGCTAAGTAATTCGGAGTTGTTATCCCTAAGGAACCGTTAGTTTCGGGGCGCCGCAGCCAAGAATGGCGAAAATCGATTCAGCTTCTATTCACCATGACTATCGCCCGCACGAAGCAACTCGCCGGCTGGCCGTGCCGCGCGTCGCGTCGTAAGACATTGCCATGCCAAGTTCGTCCCAGACCCAGCGCGCGGCGCTGATCACCGGAAGCGCCCGCCGCATCGGCGCGGCAATCGCGCGCGCGCTTGCCCGCGAAGGCTATGCGCTGGCGCTGCATGCCAACCGTTCGCGCAGCGAAGCCGAAAAACTCGCCGCCGAGATCGAGGCGGCCGGCGGCCGAGCACGCGTGGTGCCGGGCGATCTCGCCGATCCGGCGGCGGTTGACGGGCTGATCGCGGCGGCGGCGGCCTTCGGGTCGCTCTCGCTCTTGGTCAACAACGCTGGCGAGTTCGAGCCTGATGAGATCGAGACGCTTCAGCACGAAGCCTTCGAGCGTGCCATGGCGGTGAACCTCGCCGCGCCATTGTTCCTGGCGCAGGGCTTTGCAGCGCAGGCGGGTGAGGGGGCCTCGATCGTCAATGTGCTCGATCAGCGCGTGTTCAGGCCGACGCCGCGCTTCTTCTCTTACACATTGAGCAAGAGCGCCTTGCACACCGCGACCAGGACACTGGCACAGGCGCTGGCGCCGCGGGTCAGGGTCAACGCGGTGGCACCGGGGCCGACCTTGCCAAGCCCGCGCCAGTCGGACGCCGAGTTCGCGCAGCAGGCGGCCGCGCTGCCGCTGCAGCGGGGGCCTTCGCCCGACGACATAGCCGCGGCGGTGGTCTATCTCGCGGAAGCCCGAGCGGTGACCGGAGTCACCATCGCGGTCGACGGCGGCCAGCATCTGGCCTGGCGTACCGCCGATAGCGACGTGGCTGAATGAAGACTATTCGTCATTCCGGGACGGCGCCAAAAGCGCGTTTACGCGCGTCTTCGACGCGCTATAGCGCCGGGCTCGGAATCCAGAACCAAACATGAGTGCGTTGCCCTGGATTCCGGGTTTGCGGCCTAAAGCCCGCGCCCCGGAATGACAGCAACAACGTGGCGCGACACTCGTTCACGCACTATTTTCTGAGCCATGAACGGCCGTAGAGACATCGACCCGGAAAGCGAGCTCAGCGAGGAGGACGAGGACTCCGCGCTGCCCGAGCTCGAGCTGGACGCGGAGAACGCCGCGCCCGGCACGCTCGCCGCCGGGCGCGCCGCGATCGCGCGTTTCGCCAAGCTGGCGCCGTCGGCGCCCGGCGTCTACCGCATGATCGACGGAAAGGGCGACGTGCTCTATGTCGGCAAGGCCAAGAACATCAAGAAGCGCGTCACGTCCTACGCGCGGCCGACCGGCCACGACAGCCGCATCACGCGCATGATCGCCGGCACGGTGACGATGGAGTTCGTCTCCACCAAGACCGAGACCGAGGCGCTGCTGCTCGAAGCCAATCTAATCAAGCGCCTGCGCCCGCGTTTCAATGTGCTGCTGCGCGACGACAAGTCGTTTCCCTATATCCTGATTACCTCGGACCACTGGGCGCCGCAGATCTTGAAGCACCGTGGCGCGCGCTCACGACCGGGACACTATTACGGGCCGTTCGCTTCCGCCGGCGCCGTCAACCGCACCATCAACGCCTTGCAGCGAGCGTTCCTGTTGCGCTCATGCTCTGATTCGTTTTTTGAATCGCGCACTCGACCCTGCCTGCTCTATCAGATCAAGCGTTGCTCGGGTCCGTGCACCGGCGAGATTGATTTCGCCGGCTATACGGAGTTGGTGCGCGAGGCGAATGAATTTTTGTCGGGACGCAGTTCGTCGGTGCAGAAGGAACTTGCCGGCGAGATGGATAAGGCAGCGGAAGCGCTCGATTTCGAACGCGCCGCGGTCTATCGCGACCGTTTGTCGGCGCTGTCGGCGATCCAGTCGCACCAGGGCATCAATCCGCGCAGCATCGAAGAGGCTGACGTGTTCGCCGTGCATCAGGCCGGCGGCTACACCTGCGTCGAAGTATTCTTCTTCCGCACCGGCCAGAACTGGGGCAACCGCGCTTATTTCCCCAAAGCCGACCGCGCGCTCGGAGCAGGTGAGGTGCTCTCTGCCTTCATTGCGCAGTTCTATGACGATAAACCGCCGCCACGGCTCATCCTCGTTTCGCATGAGTTCGAGGAGCGCGGCCTGCTGGCGCAAGCGCTCACCACCAAGGCCGGGCGCAAGGTCGAGGCGTCGCTGCCGCAGCGCGGCGAGCGCAAGGAACTGGTGCAGCATGCTTTGGCAAATGCGCGCGAGGCGCTGGCGCGCAAACTCGCCGATTCATCGTCGCAGCAGAAGCTGCTGACCGCGCTGACCGAGACGTTTTCCCTGCCGCGTAGCCCGCGCCGTATCGAAGTTTACGACAACAGCCATATCGCCGGCACCAATGCGGTCGGTGGCATGATCGTCGCGGGGCCGGAAGGCTTCCGCAAGAACCAGTACCGCAAGTTCAACATTCGCTCGGAGGATCTCACTCCCGGCGACGACTACGGCATGATGCGCGAGGTGCTCGAGCGGCGCTTTAAACGGCTGATGGAGGAGAGCCCGCGCACTCCACCCTCACCTCCCCCCTTGCGGGGGAGGTCGCCCGCCAAAGCCGTAGGCGAAGGCGGCCAGGAGGGGGGTGAACCGCAGACATCTGAGCAAGGGATTATCCCCCTCCCTGTCCCTCCCCCGACAAAGGCGCGTTTACGCCCGTCTTCGACGGGCGATGGGGGGAGGGAAGAGTCTGTGGCGCCGCCTCAGACTGCGGTTATCGAACCGCAAGTGATGGGTGAAGAAGATGATGACGGTCTCGAATCGCCCTGGCCCGATCTTGTGCTGATCGACGGCGGGCAGGGGCAATTGAAGGCGGCGACCGAAACGCTCAGCGACCTCGGCGTCACCGATGTGCCGCTGGTCGCGATCGCCAAGGGGCTCGACCGCGACGCCGGCCGCGAGACCTTCTTCATGGCCGGGCGCACGCCGTTCAAACTACCGCCGCGTGATCCCTTGCTCTATTACATCGAGCGTCTACGCGACGAGGCCCACCGCTTCGCCATTGGCTCGCACCGCGCGCGCCGCAAGAAGGACATCCGCGAGGCGGGCCTGCAGGAAATCCCGGGGATAGGGCCCACCCGCAAGCGCGCCTTGCTGCGTCATTTCGGCACCGTGAAAGCGATCGAGCGCGCGAGCCTGCCCGATCTCGCCCAGGTGCCGGGAATTAATGCGGAGACCGCGCGGAAGATATATGAGTTCTTCCATGAACAGGCGCGGTAGGTGCCGTGCGAGGGCAATTCATCGATCCGTCATCCTAAGGTGCGAGCGAAGCGAGCCTCGAAGGATGGCGGCCGTCGCCCTTCGAGGCGCGCCTGCGGCGCGGACCTCAGGGTGACGGGTCAACGTAAGCGAGACGGGAAGCACCATGATCATCCAGCGGCAAGAAGATGTCACCAAGGCGGTGTTGGAGGCCTACAACACCATCTCCGATCCGCGCCTGCGCGAGATCGTCGCTTCGCTGGTCAAGCATCTGCACGCTTTCGCCCGCGAGGTGCATCTCACCGAAGAGGAATTCCAGAAGGGCGCCGAAGTCGTCGCCCGGCTCGGCCAGCTCACGAACGACAATCACAACGAAGTGGTGCTGATGTCGGGTTCGCTGGGCTTTTCCGCGCTCGTCTGCCTGCTCAACAACGGCAACAATGGCCAGACCGAAACCACAGCCAACCTGCTCGGCCCGTTCTGGCGCATGAACTCGCCGCGCACTGAGAACGGCGGTTCCATCATCCGCTCGCCGACGCCGGGGCCGGCGCTGTTCGTCAACGCCTCCGTCAAGGACCAGAACGGCAAGCCGATCGCAGGCGCCGAGGTCGACATCTGGCATTCCTCGCCGGAGGGCTTCTACGAGCAGCAGGACCCCAAGCAGGCCGAGATGAACCTGCGCGGCAAGTTCCTAACCGACAAGAACGGCCATTTCAGCTTCCGCAGCGTGAAACCCGCCGGCTACCCGATTCCCGTGGATGGCCCGGTGGGCGACCTGGTCCGCGCCGCCGGCCGCCACAATTACAGGCCGGCGCACCTGCACTTCCTGATCTTCAAGGAAGGGTTCAAGACCCTGATCTCGCAGATCTACGTCAACGACGACCCGGTGCTCGAGACCGACGTGCAGTTCGGCGTCACCCGGGCGCTGGTCGGCGATTACGTACGCCACGAGGGCAAGGCGCCTGCGGCGGACGTGACCGGGGAGTGGTATTCACTGGATCAAACCTTCGTCATGGAACCGGGTCAGGCTCGGTTGCCGAAGCCGCCGATTTAGTAGGTTTTTTCCGGCTATTTTCGGGTTTACACGTCTTCGACGGGCGCCCCGGAATTGCGGTAGCTTCCGGTTGACCTTGACCGTTGGGGCATGTTCCTTGTCCGAGATGAACGCCTTTGGCTCCAGGCCGTTGCCGGCGCGCCCGCTCGCGCTGCCGAATATACTGACCTATGCCCGCATCGCCGCCGTGCCGGTGGTGGTGGGATTGATGTATTGGCAGGGCATTGAGGGTGGCGGGCTGTGGCTGAGCTGGCTGGCGCTGGCGATCTTCATCGCCGCTGGCGTCACCGATTTCTTCGACGGTTATCTCGCCCGGATGTGGGGACAGCAGTCGTCACTCGGGCGCATGCTCGACCCGATCGCCGACAAGCTTCTGGTTTCGTCCTGCCTGTTGATGCTGGCGGCAGAGGGCACCATCCGCGGCTGGTCACTGTTCGCGGCGGTTATCATCCTCTGCCGCGAAATCCTGGTCTCGGGCCTGCGCGAATATCTCGCCGAGCTGCGCGTCAGCGTGCCGGTGACGCGGCTGGCCAAGTGGAAGACCATCGGCCAGATGGTGGCGGTCGGCTTTCTGATTGCGGGGGAAGCCGGCGACAAGGTCATTCCCGGCATCATCCAGGTCGGCATCGTGCTGATCTGGGCCTCCGCCATCATCACGCTTTATACCGGCTGGGATTATTTTCGGGCCGGGCTGCGCTATATGATGGACTAATTCACGGACCGAGAATGAAAGTGAAGCTGCGTTATTTCGCCTGGGTGCGCGAGCGCGTGGGCAAGCCTGAGGAAGAGATCGAGGTTCCTTCGAGCGTCGCGACTGTCGGCGAGTTGATGGACTGGCTGGCCGGCAGGGGCGAGGAGTACGCCTACGCCTTCGAGAACCGCAAGGTGATCCGCGCCGCCATCGACCGCGCCCATGTGCGTCCCGAGCACCTGATCGGCACGGCCACCGAAATCGCCTTTTTCCCGCCGATGACGGGAGGGTGACCCCTATCATTCATCCTGATGTGACCGTGCAGCGTGCGACCACCTCAGGATGACGGGGAAGGGGCGATGCATTACATTAGCCCCATGACCGGGACCCCGACCGCACCCGCCACCGTGCGCCTGCAGCGCCAGCCGTTCGATGCGTCCGCCGAAGCGGCGAAACTCACGCGTGGCCGCACCGACGTCGGCGCCGTCGTCGCCTTCACCGGTATCTGTCGCGGCGCCGAGGGCGAGGAGCCGATCGCCGCGCTCACACTTGAGCATTACCCCGACATGGCCGAAGCCGAGATATCGCGCCACGTCGAAGAAGCGCGGACACGTTGGCCGCTGCTCGGTGTCACCGTCATTCATCGCTATGGCAGGATCACCCCGGGCGAGGACATTGTGCTTGTGGTGACGACCTCGTCGCATCGCAAGGCGGCGTTCGCGGCGGCGGAGTTCCTGATGGACTATCTGAAGACAATGGCGCCGTTCTGGAAACAGGTTGAAAAGGCGAGCGGCGCCAGTTGGGTCGACGCCAAGGCGACCGACGACGCGGCTGCTGAGCGCTGGAAAGCCGCGCCGCAGGAAACAGGCGGCTGAATGAGTTCAATACGTGTCCGCCAAGGAGGCACGTTCATGATCCGATTGGTGGTCGTTGCAATCGCGCTTGTTGCGCTCGGCCTCGCATCGGCGAGCGCGGCATTGATTTCCTACTATCCGGTGCCGTCCGGCGCGCACCCCCATGACGTCGCCCCGGCGCCCGACGGCATGGTCTGGTATACCGCGCAGGCACAAGGCGCGCTCGGGCTGCTCGATCCCCGGACCGGCAAGACCATTCAGATTCCACTTGGTCCCGACTCGGCGCCGCATGGCGTCATCGTCGGACCCGACCGCGCCGCCTGGGTTACCGACAGCGGACAAAATGCAATCGTACGGGTCGATCCCAAGACCCGCGCGATCCGCCGCTTTCCGCTGCCGAAAGGATTCAGCGACGCCAACCTCAACACCGCGACCTTCGACCGCAAGGGCATTCTCTGGTTCACCGGGCAGAGCGGCGTCTACGGCCGCGTCGATCCGGCGACCGGCAAAGTCGAAGCCTGGAAAGCGCCGAAAGGCGTCGGCCCTTACGGCATCACAACCACGCCGGAAGGTGATATCTGGTACGCCTCGCTCGCCGGCGATCACATCGCCAAGATCGATACCGTGAGCGGCGAGGCGATGATGATCGCGCCGCCCAAGCCCGGCGTCGGCCCGCGCCGCATCTGGTCGGACTCCAAGGGCACCCTGTGGGTCAGCTTCTGGCGCACCGGCGAACTCGCCCGCTTCGAGCCGGCGGTGCGGCGCTGGTCGGTCTGGCGGCTGCCGAACAGCACCGAGGGCTGTTACGCGGTCTTTGTTGACGACAAGGACAAGGTCTGGGTCAGCGATTGGGACGCCAACGCGATCCGGCGTTTCGATCCGGTGTCCAAGCGTTTTGACACTTTCGTCAGCAACAAGCGGCGGGCCGACGTGCGGCAAATTCTCGGCCGGCCGGGCGAGCTATGGGGTGCGGAATCCGGCACCGACCGGCTGGTGGTAATCCGGGATTGACCGGCGCTTCTAGCGCGCCAGGATGAGCGCCATGCCTTTTGATTTTGTTGTTAGCCGCCGAACCGTCTTGCAGCTTGGCGCCGCCGGTACCGCGTTTGCCGCTGGCGTCTTGCCGGCGCAGGCCGCTCGCAAGCGCATCGACGCGCTCATCCTGATGGCGCGCGAACTGCCTGCTATCGCTCAGCGCATCGATTTCATCTCGCGCGCGCTCATCGGTACGCCTTATCGCGGCTACACTTTGATCGGCGGTCCGCACCGGCCCGAGCGCTTTGTCGTGCGCGACGACCGCTTCGACTGCGTCACTTACTGCGAAACCGTTCTGGCGGCATCGCGCTCGGAACGGCTGAGCGACTTCGAACCCGAGCTGCGCCGCATTCGCTATCACAACGGCGATATCAACTGGCGCGCGCGTAATCATTATTTCGCCGACTGGAGCACCAGCAACGTGGCCAACGGCGTTTGCGCGCCGGTGATGCTGCCCGGCGGTGTCGCCATCGACAAGACACTCACCTATATGCGCGCGCTCGGGCCCCGGCGGGTATCGCTCGACGCCATTCCGCGCGCGCGGCTGCTCGCCAACCGCGACCGGCTCGCGACCGGCGACATCATCGGCTTCCTGTCGCGGCGGCCAAGACTCGATTATTTCCATGTCGGGTTTGTGGTGGTCGGACCGGATGGTGAATTGCTGTTGCGTCACGCCGCCCGCAGCCGTCATCGCGTGCTCGATGAACGGCTGACGCATTTTCTCGCCGTCAACCGCGTGCGGCGGGTGACGCTGCTGCGGCCGCTAGAGCCAGTGGAGACGATCGAGGTATGAGGCACACTCGGCGGTCATCGTCCGCGAAGCGGACGATCCAGTAATCACGGCGATGCCGATGTTTACTGGGTCCCCGCCTTCGTGGAAACGACAACCAATGCCTAAGCCGCTTCCGCCTTCGGCTGCACCTCGGCGGTGTAGTCTTCCATCAACGTCTTGGTGATACCGCCCGGGTTGAAGTTCCACTGCGCGATTTCGGCGACCGCGGTGACTTCCGCCGCTGAGCCGGTGATGAAGCACTCGGAGAATTCCGACAGCTCTTCCGGCAGAATGCGGCGCTCGACCACTTCGATACCGCGTTGGCGGGCGAGCCCGATGACGGTCTGGCGCGTGATGCCGTCGAGGAAGCAATCGGCGATGGGCGTATGGATCTTGCCGTCCTTGACGAAAAAGATGTTTGCGCCGGTGCATTCGGCGACGCGGCCTTCCCAGTCCAGCATCATGGCGTCGGCATAACCTTTGCGCTCGGCGGCGTGCTTGGAGATGGTGCAGATCATGTAAAGGCCGGCGGCCTTGGCCTTCACCGGCGCGCATTTCGGGTCAGGCCGGCGGTATTCGGCGAGATCGAGCTTGATGCCCTTGAGTTGCTGCTCCGGATCGAAATAGCTTGGCCATTCCCAGGTGGCAATGGCGAGGTGGATGGTGTTCTCCTGCGCCGAGACGCCCATCATCTCCGAGCCGCGCCAGGCCACCGGGCGGACATAGGCTTCCTTCTTGGCATTCTTTTCCAGCACCAGCTTCTTTGCGGCGTCGATCTCGGCGACCGAATAGGGGATCTCGAAGTCGAGCACGTTGGCGGAGCGCTTGAGCCGTTCGGAATGCTCGGTACACTTGAAGATCTGGCCGCCATAGGCGCGCTCGCCTTCGAAGACGGCGCTGGCATAGTGCAGGCCGTGGCTGAGCACGTGCAAGTTGGCGTGGTTCCACGGCACGAGCTTGCCGTCGTACCAGATGACCCCTTCGAGCCGGTCATAGGACTGCGCAGCCATAAATTCCTCCTCACGCGGTCAGGGACCCTGCTGCCGGTCGCCGCCTTGATGGCGCATATTCCGCGCCTATTCCAACACTTTGCGTCGCGGGGCAACACCCGGTAAAACGGCGCTAGTGCCGCCGATTTGCGGTTCCTGCTCTACTTGCCGCAATCTCGATCAGGAACCTCAAATCGAAAGCGGCACTAGAATCATAGACTTGCTAGTGCCCTTGGCTTCCGAAGTTCGTGTCAGAGCGTGCTACGATGTATCGCGAACTTCGGAAGCGGGGCACAAGCCCGGCGGCGCGCCGTCGTCGAGGATTGATCCCGCCCCGGCAGCGGCCCCAGGAACGATCGTTTCGCTCCTGGCAGGCTTTTTGTAACATAAAGCTAAAATATGTCAACATGGCTGACATAAATTTGACCGCCAAAGCTGCCGCTGCCGCCGAGCCGGGCGTCGCCGAGCGTCCGGTAGTCACGCCTGCGTCCGCGCCAGCCGAGCCCATCTGGGACATCATCGAGCTTCTGTTCTTCGCCTATCGCGATTTCGTCGGTGACCCCGACGAGGTGCTCGGAAAGCTCGGCTTTGGCCGCGCCCATCACCGGGTGCTGCATTTCGTCAACCGTCATCCCGGCATGAAGGTTGCGGATCTGCTCGACATCCTCAATATCACCAAGCAATCGCTCGGCCGCGTGCTCAAGCAGCTCGTCGACCAGGGCTATGTAGTTCAGAAGGAGGGGGAGCAGGACCGGCGCCAGCGACTCCTCTACGTGACGGCCAAGGGTGAAGCGCTGTCGCTCAAGCTCGCGCTCTTGCAGACCGAGCGCATCAATCGCGCCTTCGATGAACTCGGTCCCGGCGCCCACGACGCCGCCCGCCGCTTCCTTACCGCTATGATCGACGGCGACAACCGTGACGGCGTGCTGCGCCTGATCGCGCGTGCCGACCGCGCCGGCCTGCCGCGCGGCTGACAAAGGATACGTCTCGTGCGTCGGACCTTGCTCCGCTCATTCCCGCGTAATCGGGAATCCGGCGAATTGATCACAGAGCGAGCAAAATATAACTCTGGATCCCCGCTTGCGCGGGGACGAGCGGATGAATGGCACTCATGAGCCAGCCCGATATGCTGTCCGATGATGCCCCGCATCTCTTGGTGGTCGACGACGACCGGCGCATCCGCGACCTGCTTTCGCGCTTCCTGGTGAGCGAGGGGTACCGCGTCACCACCGCCGAGACTGCGGCCGAGGCGCGCGCCAAGCTCGGCGGTCTGAGTTTCGATTTGCTTATTCTCGACGTGATGATGCCGGGCGAATCCGGTTTCGATTTTGCCCAGACGCTACGCGGCACCTCTAACGTGCCGATCCTGATGTTGACCGCGCGCGATGCCGCCGAGAGCCGCATCAAGGGTCTCGAGATCGGCGCCGACGATTACCTCTCCAAGCCGTTCGAACCGCGCGAACTGGCGCTGCGCATCGCCAATATCCTCAAACGCGCACAACCGGTGGCGTCTCCGGCCGTCGAATCTGTGCGCTTCGGGCCGTTCGTCTATCACTTGGCGCGCGGCGAACTGCGCAAGGGGGACGACGTCATCCGTCTGACCGACCGCGAGCGCGAAATGCTGCGCGTTTTGGCGACGACACCGGGCGAAACCGTGCCGCGCACGGACCTTGCCGGCAACGGCGGCACGGTGAGCGAGCGCGCGGTCGACGTGCAGATCAACCGGCTGCGCCGCAAGATCGAGACCAATCCCGCCAACCCGCTCTACGTACAGACCGTGCGCGGCGTCGGCTACCGGCTGGTAACTACGACATGACCAGCCTCGACGTCAGCATTGCGCGGGTCCGCAGCGCGCTCAACGAGAGCAGGCGTTTCATCAACGATCTGCCGACCACACGCGCGCTGGTCTGGGGCGCCGGCCATGTGCTCGCCGGCTGGCGGCGCTTCGCGCGGTGGCTCAACGGCGTCATGCCGAAGGGCCTCTATGCCCGCGTGCTGCTGATCATCATTTTGCCGATGGTGATCCTGCAGTCAGTGGTCGCCTTCGTCTTCATGGAGCGGCACTGGAATCTGGTGACACAGCGGTTGTCGGCTGGTGTGGTGCAGGACATTGCCGCGTTGATTGACGTGTATCGCGACTATCCGCAGGACAAGGACCGCGCCAAGATCAAGAAGATCGCGCAGGACCGGCTCGGCCTGGTGGTCGATTTCCTGCCGCTCGGCGACCTTCCGCCACCGGGACCGAAGCCATTCTTCTCGCTGCTCGACCAAGCGCTGTCGGAGGAAATCCGCAAGCAGATCGGCCTGCCGTTCTGGATCGACACGGTTGGCAAATCGGCACTGGTCGAAATCCGAATCCAGCTCAAGCAAACCGTGATGCGCGTCTTCGCACGCCGCAGCGCGGCTTACGCGTCCAATTCGGAGATATTCCTGATCTGGATGGTCGGCACCTCGCTGATCCTGATCACCGTCGCGGTCATCTTTCTGCGCAACCAGATCAAGCCAATCTTGAGGCTGGCCGACGCTGCCGAGAGCTTCGGCAAGGGGCGCGAGGCGCCTAATTTCCGTCCGCGCGGTGCGCGCGAAGTGCGGCAGGCCGCCGCCGCCTTCATCGAGATGAAGACGCGCATCGAGCGCGCCATCGAGCAGCGCACCGCAATGCTTGCCGGCGTCTCGCACGATCTGCGCACGGTACTCACCCGCTTCAAGTTGGAACTGGCGCTCATCGGCGACTCGCCGGAGGTCGAGGCCATGAAGCGCGACGTCGATGAGATGGCGCGCATGCTGGAGGCCTATCTAGCTTTCGCCCGCGGCGATCTCGGCGAGCAGTCGGCGGAGACCGATATGGCCGCGTTCCTTGAAGAGCTGAAAGTCGACGTCGAGCGTGACGGCCACCAGGTCAACGTCGCGTTCCATGGGCCGCCGATCGTCACCGTGCGGCCGGCGGCTTTCAAACGGTGCCTCGCCAACTTGGTGTCGAACGCTGCACGCTTCGCCCACACCATTTCGATCACCGGTCATAGCGATCATCGCTGGCTGACATTCACTATCGACGATGATGGTCCCGGCATCCCGCTGGAGATGCGCGAGGACGTGTTCAAGCCGTTCCTACGGCTGGACGATGCCCGCAATCAGGATCAGGGCGGCACGGGCTTAGGTCTCGCGATCGCGCGTGACATCGCGCGCTCGCATGGCGGCGACATCATGCTCGGCGACAGCCCTCTTGGGGGCCTACGCGCCACGGTGCGGGTGCCGGTGTAAGCGGACGAGAGGCGTTTAAGCCGCCTCCATATCCTCGTCCCAGTCCTCGCGCCGGTGGCGTCGCCGCCGGCGTGGCCCTCGCAGGATGCAGGCCGGCAGCATGCACAGATCGTCAAGGAAACCGACCCATCGCTCCGCGCTGGCGAGGCCGCGGTCGAGCACTGCCATTGTGCGGTCGTGGCTCGGCTCGTCGTCGTCGACCCAAGTGTCGAGCACGCGCGCGAACATCAGCGCCGCGCCTTGCGCGCGCATGGCGCCGCGCGGGCCGTTAGCGGAAATGCCGGCGGCTTCCAGCATCCAGCGCTGCGAGCGCATGGCGAGCGCATTAAGAGCGAATGCGAGGCCGGGATGGCGGCGCGCCGAGCGCATCACCGAGCGTACGGCGTCCTTGTAGGGCTCCATGACTTCCAGCCGGCGCATCAGCACGTCGAACAGCCGCTCGCGCGCCGGCTCCTCGGCGAGCTCGGCGTCGCCGCCGGCGAGCACAGCGCGGTCGATGTCCTTCACATGGGCGGCGAAGATCGCCATCACCGAGCCGAACTCGGCGCGCAACTGGGACAGCTTGAGCCCGGCGCGGCCGGCGACCTCGGCAAGGCCTACATCCTCGAACGGCTGCTCGGCGAGCAGCGCCATCAGCGCGTCGACGGCCTTGTCGCGGTCGGTGGTCCCGCGCGGGGGCGGGGCGCTCGGGGCTTTGCGGGCGCTTTTGGCTTTGCGTGCCGTTTTGCGTGCCGATGTTCGAGCCATGGCGACCTCCCTGGCGGCTTCTGATCTCCTTAATCTAGGCACCTAAAGCCGGCCGTTCCAGGGCGGAACTTGTCGCGGCTTCAGTCGGAACTAACCGGCCAGCTCTTGCGAGCGACGTGTGGCGGCGGCGATGGCCTCGGTCAGCAGGCGGCCGAAGCCGTCCGGACCCATCAGGACGGACAACGCGGCGGCGGTGGTGCCGCCGCGTGAGGTGACGTTCTGCCGGAGTGTGGCGGCATCAAGCTTGGAGAGGTGCAGCAACTCACCGGAACCGGCCACTGTCTCGCGCGCCAGGCGCGCGGCCAAGCCCGCCGGCAGGCCGGCGGCGATGCCAGCTTGTGTCATCGTCTCCGCCAGCAGGAAGACATAGGCGGGCCCTGAGCCGGAAACGGCGGTGACCGCGTCCATCAGCGCTTCGTCTTTTACCCATTCGACACTGCCGGTGGCGGCGAGCAGTTCGCTCGCCTGCTTGCGCTGGCGTGCCGAGACTCTGGCGCTGGGCACCGCCACGGTGATGCCGCGGCCGATGGCCGCCGGCGTGTTGGGCATGGCGCGCACGATCGCGGTGGCTGCCGGCAGGGCATCGGCCAGGAAATGCAGGGGTCGTCCAGCCATGATGGAGAGTGCGAGCGTGTGCTTGCCGACGTAGCCGGCAAGCGCCGGCATCGCCTCGGGCGCGATCTGCGGCTTGACCGCGATGACGATGGCCGAGGCTTCAGTCGCAATCTTCGGATTAAGCTTGAGCCCGCGGCGGACGAGCGCCTTCACGGACTTAGCCGGTTGCGGCTCGATCACCGTGACCTTGCGCGGGTTCAGCCCCCGTGCGAGCCAGCCTTCGAGCATGGCATGTCCCATCTTGCCGGCGCCGAGCAGGACGAGCTGACCGGGGAATTTAGCGAGGGGTTTTTTCGGAGCAGGTTTTTTCATGCCGGCATGATATCGTCGTTCGTGCCAACGGGCCAAGAATTCGGCCAATTCGCCAAGATGTTTCCGCTTATCCGGAGGCAAACGTATGGCTTGCGATCCTTCTTCTGCGGGACCGGCAGACATCGCTGCGATTGCAACTGAGGTATTCGACGCGCAAAACGAGGTGCGCCAGATAGCATCGTTTACCGGGCGTCAAGCTGGCCTCACTTTGGACCAAGCCTATGGCGTGACTGCCCTGCTTGAGCGCGCGCGGCGGGCACGCGGCGAGACGGCGGTAGGCCGCAAGATCGGCTTCACCAATCGCACCATTTGGCCGGAATACGGTGTCTACGCGCCGATCTGGGGCTATGTCACCGACCGCAGCGTGCACGAACTGTCCGCCACCGGGATGCTCTCCCTCGGCGGCTTCGCCGAACCGCGCATTGAGCCTGAAATTGTGTTCGGGCTGGGTGCGGCCCCGACGCCGGATATGGACGAAACAGCTCTTTCTGCCTGCATTGATTGGATCGCGCACGGTTTCGAGATTGTTCAGTCGCAATTCCCCGGTTGGAAGTTTGCGGCAGCCGACACCGTCGCCACCAACGGCCTGCATGGCGCGCTGGTGATCGGGCCGCGTCATGCCTTTAAGCCGCGCGCGGCGGAATGGCGCCGCGAACTCGCGACGTTCGAGATCGAGCTTGTCCGCGACGGCAACCTTGAGGACCGAGGCCGAGCTGCCAACGTGCTCGGCAGTCCGTTGTCTGCGTTGCGTCATCTCGTCGGGCTCTTGCAGGCGGATCGTATCAATCCGCCTCTCGCGGCGGCTGAAATGATCAGCACCGGAACTCTGACCCGCGCGCTGCCGGTCTCGCCGGGCGAGATCTGGCGCACGCGCCTGAGCGGAATCCACCTGGACGGAATTGCGCTGCGTCTGGCTTGAAGTTCAGGCCTCGCCTGAGGTCTCGAACATGGCAGCCGCGAGCGCCTCCTTGGCGCCCTTGCCGGCCCAGACCACGAACTGGAAGGCGGTGAAATAACGCTCGCAGCAATCGATCGCGGTCGATAGGAGCGACTCGCACTGGCGGCCGGAGGCTTCCACGCCGCCGGTCAGCACCAGCGCGTGGCGGAACATGATCAGACCCTGATTGACCCAGAGATCGAAATGGCCGATCCACATTTGCTCGTTGATCAGCGAGACCAGCGTCTGCACCTCGCTTTGGCGTCGCTCCGGCACCTTGAGGTCGAAGGCGCAGGCCAGATGCAGCGCCTCGAGCTCGTCCATCCAGGTGTAGGAGAGCTGGTAGTCGGTCCAGCGCCCGCTCACGAGGATGGTGATCTCATCATCGCCGGCGCGTTCGAATGACCAGTCATTGCCCGATGCAAGCCGCTCGACCACGTCGAGCGGGTTGATGCGAGAGTCTTCCGTGTAGCTGATATGGGACATGACGTCTCCGCTTAGCCGAGTGGAGCGAGGGGAAACGCACACCACCGCACGCTTGCCGGAAGACCCGTTTGGGCCCGGACCATAGGGTTGACTCAGAGGATACCGGGTGTCTCGCTGACGAACGAATCAGAGACCCAATTACTATAACCCGCTCAATTCAGCCCGCCAAAGCCATCGTTGATAGGCCAATGAGCCGTGATTTGCGCGGGTGAGGCAACGGCAGAAGACGGAATCTCCACAAGCAATCCTGCGGCAAGATGACTCGGCGGTGGATAATTCGTCGTTTGTTTGCCTGCTGGCGAGTATCCGTAGCTCGTTGTGTTGCGTTGGCAGGATACTGTTTCGGCGCCCGGCGTGCCCCTGTTTCGCGGATATGTTTGTGTGGACGAAATCATGACTCGATGGTTGTTCATTGGTGCAAGCCCGGTTGGCGGCGGCGGCACGTAACGCGCGCACTTGTTGTGGAACGCGTGACCTGTCCAATGGGAAAGCACCTCGCGTCACGGTCGCCTGCCATCAAAAAAAATAATTGCACATAGTCCAATATTATTAGGGGTATTATCAGGCCACCCCGAACAAATGATCAAGTATCTGATATAAATAGGAAATTTTTCGCCATCAGTCGAAAAGACTTGAAACCGACTCTTCCACCGCGGTGCGGTGGATCGCTTCGCCGATAAGCGGCGCGATCGGTAGCATGCGGATATTGGGCGCGGCCAGGACGGCATCGGTGGCTTGGATGGAGTCGGTGATCACCAGTTCCTTCAGCCGTGAATTGGTGATGCGCGCGACCGCGCCGCCCGACAAAACGCCGTGGCTGATATAGGCATAGACCTGCTTGGCACCGTGCTTGAGCAAAGCGTCGGCGGCGTTCACCAAAGTGCCACCGGAATCGACGATGTCGTCGACCAGCACGCAGGTGTGGCCCTCAACCTCGCCGATCACGTTCATGACTTCGGATTCACCCGGACGCTCGCGCCGCTTGTCGACGATGGCGAGCGGCGCGTTTATGCGCTTGGCGAGCCCCCGCGCGCGCGCCACACCGCCGACGTCGGGCGATACCACCATGACATTGTCCTCGGGCGCGAAGCGCTCCTTGATGTCGCGCACCATCAGCGGCGAGGCGTAAAGGTTGTCGGTGGGGATGTCGAAGAAGCCCTGGATCTGGCCGGCGTGCAGGTCGAGCGTCATCACCCGGTCGACGCCGGCGCGCGTGATCAGGTTGGCGACCAGCTTGGCCGAGATCGGCGCGCGCGGGCCTGGTTTGCGGTCCTGCCGGGCGTAGCCGAAGTAGGGGATCACCGCCGTGATGCGCCGCGATGAGGCGCGGCGCAGCGCGTCGATGACGATCAGCAATTCCATCAGATGGTCGTTGGCCGGAAACGAGGTCGACTGGATGACGAAGACGTCGGCACCGCGCACGTTTTCCTGGATCTCGACGAAAATCTCCATGTCGGCAAAGCGCCGCACCACCGCCTTGGTCAGCGGGGTCTTGAGATAGTCGCCGATTGCCTGTGCCAGCGCGGGATTCGAATTGCCGGCAACGAGCTTGATCGCTCCGTTCTTGCCCGACATTCGAAGGTCCTCGCGTTACTAATCGCCGCAGGCGGCGTGGTCATAACAAGGCACGCCGGAACCGGCAATACGGCTTGGATTCATTGTCCCGCGACTTTCTTCGGTCCCAGTGAGCGGGTTTTGGCGAGGGTCAGCGTTGGGCGGCGGCCAACATCAAGGTTTCGCCGCTTGAAACCGCGGCCACAGTCGCCGGACGGCGGGGTGGCAGCGGCACCGAGCCGGCAGCGGAAGCGCTCTCGGTCCTCGGTGCGGGGGGCGAGGCCGGGTCGGGTCCGGGCTGCAAAATGCGGAAAATACCAGCGCCTTCGGGGGTGGAGACGTCCGGCATCGCATAGGCGACCTGCGGCACGCTGGTGTCCGGCGTGCCCGGCGCCACTGCCGGGGAGGTGAGGAAAGCGGCGAGTTCAGCCATGCTGCTCTTCGCGATCCGCTGCATCATGGCGCCGTCGAAGGCCTGCCAGCCGCGCCCGGCCTTGGCGGCCTCGCTGCCGCTGATGCGCAGGGCGCGCCGCTGGTCGCGGTCGAACACGTCCCACACCCAGGAGATGGTGGTTTTGCCGCGGTCGACTGTGGCGGCGAGATAACCGCGCACGCGGTAGGCGGATGTTTCGTCGCGCGCGATTACCGCCAGATGGCGCGTCTGCGCCTCAGTGTTGAGATCCTGAACGAGCGAGCGGAATTGCGCTTGCGGGGGACCGTCAATCGACTCGAAGGCGACGGTGGCGCCGCGCGGCTGCGCCGCTGCGACGTTCGGCTGGTTGTCGGGATTGCAGGCGGCAAGCGCCATTGCGGCGCCGACCACCAGACCCGCCATACCGATACTCCGCGATGCGACGCGCACAGCGCGCCGATCCCAACTCCACTCCATGACACCCCTGCGGCCGCTTTTTGTTCTCGCGCTTTTGCGCTTTCGTCCTCTGGCCAAATGCGAGGGTACCGGGCCGCGGGCACGAGAGTCCAGTGAGTCGGGCAGGAATTGTGGATACGCGAGTGGAGCGAATTTGACATTTGATACCCGCTTGCGGCGAGCCGCCCATCAAATGTCAAATTCAAAGCTCCACTCGTGCGGTGGATTTGAAGTTCGTCACATCGCTTGCAGCGAGTCCGTAGACGAACTTCAAATCCAAAACCGCACTAGAATCATAAAGTTGCTAGTGTCCTTTCGAATCCGAAGTTCGTACGGAGCAAGCTGAATAATTTGACGAACTTCGGATTCGGGACACTAAAATCAAATAGTTGCTAGGTCCTTTGATTCCGACATTTGCTCGGGAGCTTGCAGCACCGGGGTGCAAATGTCGGAATCGGACCACTAGCTTGCAAGCGTTATCGCGTTGATGTGCCGGCCGTAGTCGGGTTCGCCGCGCTGTGTCATGCGGCGATAGCTGTAAAAGTGCTCGGGCTCGGCATAGGTGCAAAGCCCCATATCCTCGAACGCGCCGATCCCGGCGTTTTGCGCTCGGGCGGCAATGTAGCCGGGTAGATCGAACATGGCATGACCGGCGCGTTTCGAGGGCGCGAAGAAGCGCGCATTTTCGGTGTCGGCGGTCAGGAAGCGCTCGACGAATTCCGGTCCAACTTCGTAATTTGTCTGGCCGATGGTCGGCCCAAGCGCCACGGTGATGTGCTTGCGATCCGCGCCCAGGGTTTCCATCGCGCCGAGCGTTGCTTCGATCACGCCGCCGAGGGCGCCGCGCCAGCCGGCATGCGCCGCGCCGACGATGCCCGCCCGGGCGTCGGCGAACAGGAGCGGCCCGCAGTCGGCGGTGGAGACGCCGATGGCGAGCCCCAGCGTGCGCGTGACCAGGGCGTCTGCGCGCGGGCGAGTTTGCTCATTCCAAGGTCCCTCGATCACCGCCACGTCGGGCGAATGAACCTGATAGGGTGTCAGCAGACGATCCGGCGTGACGCCGAGCGTGGCCGCCATGCGCGCGCGGTTTTCCGCGACGGCGGCCGGCGTGTCGTCCGATCCGACCCCACCGTTGAGGCTCTTGTAAACGCCCTGCGACACGCCCCCGCTGCGTGTGAAAAACGCGTGGCGGATGGGACCGAGGCGAGCGAGCGAGGACGCTTGCAGCATGAAACATCCAATTGTGGCGGCCTGACCTAGTGGTCCGATTCCGACATTTGCATCCCGGTGCTGCAAGCTCCCGAGCAAATGGCGGAATCAAAGGACTACTAGCAACTGTTTGATTCTAGTGTCTCGAATCCGAAGTCGTCAAATTATTCAGCTTGCTCCGTACGAACTTTGGATTCGAAAGGACACTAGCAACTTTATGATTCTAGTGCGGTTTTGGATTTGAAGTTCGTCTACGGACTCGCTGCAAGCAATGTGACGAACTTCAAATCCACCGCACGAGTGGAGCTTTGAATTTGACATTTGATGAGCAACTCGCCGCAAATCGGTATCAAATGTCAAATTCGCTCCACTAGATCAATGAATTGGAAGACGCGTCATCGCACAAAAACATAGTGAGAGAAAAGCCGTTCGACCACGGGCATTGAGAGGAGTTTGCCATGCGATTACCACTCATTTCAGCCGCTCTGCTTGGCGCTTCCCTGCTGGCGCTGCCGGCGCCGGCGTCCGCCGCACAATTCAGCGGCTTGTCGACGAACAATCTGCCGGTGCAGGCGCAGCCCTTCGACAGCGCGTCGGTGGAAAAGGTCCGGTATTACAGGCGCTATCATCATGACCACAGCAATGCCGGTGCGGCGGCGGCCGGCGCAATTTTCGGCCTCGCGCTTGGCGCCATCATCGGGTCGCAGGCGGCGCAATATAACCGTTCGGTCGAATGGTGCATGCAGCGCTATCGCAGCTACAATCCGCATACCCACACGTGGGTCGATTACCACGGCCGCGTCCGTTACTGCCCGTGAGCTTGCCGCCATTGCGGCTCCCATAGCCCCTGCGACACACAGTCGCGACGTGTGCGAACGCATGGCGAGTTGGGTCTTATTGTTGAATTTCGAACCATGTGAGGAAGAGCTCGCAACGTGCGCGCATGAAGCGTAGGAGGAACTGGCTGTCATGAAATTCCAAAAGCCTCAAGTTGTCCGTTTCCACCACTGTGGTCGTGATCGGCGCTTCGCTGTTGGGCCTGCCGGTGCCGGCTTCCGCCGCGCAGCTTGCTGGGTTCACGAAGAACCTGCCGAAGCAATTCGGCGGCACCACGCTGGTCGAGAAGGTTCAGCGGCAACGCAATCGCGGTAACCGCGCGCGCGGCGGCGGCAATCGGCGTGGTGGCGGTGGCGGCGGGAACGCAGCGGGTGCTGCGGCGGTTGGCGCCGCGATCGGCATCATCGGCGGCATCATCGCCAACCAAGCTGCGCGCACGCACGAAGACAACGTTGAAAATTGCTTCCGCCGTTATCGCCGCGGTTATTTCTATCGGAACGGCCAACGCATCTATTGCGACGACCTCTAGGACGCGACGCAACGGCGGCGCATTAGGTCTCGAAACCGGGCGGCACCCCGAGCGCTGGATGCGAGAAAGCGGCGGCTTTGAACAGTCCGCCCATTTCGCCCGGTCCATGGCCGGTCAGCCGGGCGAACGCTTTGTCGATGTCGGCAGCAGCCTGCTGGGTCGCACGCGCCTTGAGTTTGGCTGCGCGGGTTTCAATGCCGAGCCGGCGCAACAATTGCGCCTGCGTGATCGGCCCATAGGCGTTCGCTCCCATTGCCTCGACCGCGCTCGCCAGCGCCTGAAAATCCACATGGGCTGTGAGGTCGACGAGTCCGGGTGCGCCCAGCACATCCGCATAGATGTGGCGGCCGACCGCCTGTAGCGTATCGCCAGTGGCGCTCTCGGCGTGGCCATAATCGATCGCCAGTGCCGCGCCGCCGTTACGCGCGATGCGTCGGCCCAATTCAATCGCCTCGATTTCCGAACGCCATTCGAAGATCGAGCCGGCCGGCGCCGCGCGCACCGCCGGCGGCAGCAGTGTCTCAAACCCCGGCAGCGGATTGAGCGCGAGGGCGAAAGCGAGATGGCCGGCGCTGTCGACCTCGATCTGGCGCTCGCGCCAACCGGATTCGGTTTTCACCGCCTGGTTTACCGGCAAGGCGTCGAAAAATTCGTTGGCGATGATAATGGCGGGTCCTTCGGGCACGTCGGCAAGGCTCGCATGCCAGGATACCGGCACCCCTTGTCCGGCAAGGGTCTCCTGCTGCTGCGCCTGCAGCGCGGGGCTGATCTCGACCAAGTTCAGCGTGACGGCGGCGCGGAAAGCCGGCAGCACTTTCACCGCGCGCAGCGCGTCGTTCATCAAGGTGCCGCGGCCGGGACCGAGCTCGATCAGTTGAATGTTCCCGGGCGAGCCCATGCGGGTCCATACCGCCGCCATCCACAGGCCGATCAGCTCGCCGAACATCTGACTAATCTCCGGCGCGGTGATGAAATCGCCGTTGGCACCAAGCGGGTCGCGCGTGCAATAGTAACCGTGCTGCGGGTCGCCGAGACAGAGCGCCATGTATTCACCGACCGGCATGGGCCCCGCCGTCGCGATGCGGTGGCGAATGTCGGTTTCCAGCGGCAGGGTACTATAGGCCAGGGCTTCGCTCACGGCTCAGCTCCGCAACGGTTTGTGCTTCAGCGCGTAGATGATGAAGCAGAGACCGGCGAGGAACAATGGGATCGACAGTAATTGCCCCATGGTGGCGCCGCCCCAGAGGAAGCCGAGCTGGGGGTCGGGCTCGCGGAAGAACTCGCAAAAGATACGAGCGACCGCATAGCCGCAGGCGAATGAACCGATGATCAGCCCCGGCCGCTTGAGGGCACCGGCTCGGATCAGGAGATAGAGCAGGGCGAGCAGCGCCAGGCCTTCCAGCGTCGCCTCGTAGAGCTGGCTCGGGTGACGCGCAACGGGACCGCCGGTGGGAAAGACCATTGCCCAGGGTACATCGGTCGGCCGGCCCCAAAGCTCGTCGTTTATGAAGTTGGCGAGACGGCCGAGAAACAGGCCGATCGGACCAACCGCACAGGTGATGTCGCCGAGGGAGAGAATCGACAAGCCTCGCTTCTTGGCGAACAGCAACACCGCGATCACGCAGCCGGTGAAGCCGCCATGGAACGACATGCCGCCGTGCCAGAGCTGGAACATCTGCAGCGGATGGTTGGCGAAGTACGGCAGGTTATAGAACAGCACATAGCCGATGCGGCCGCCGAGGATGATGCCGAGCGTGACCCACAGCACGAAGTCGTCGAATTCGACGACGGTCAGCGGCGCTGGCCCGCCCCAGTAGCGCTCATTGCGGATGATGGTGCGTGCATAGACCCAACCGAGCAGGATGCCGGCGATGTAGGCGAGCGCATACCAACGGATGGCGAACGGACCGAGCTGCAGCAGCACGGGGTCGAACTGTGGATAGGGAATGACGAACAAGGGCATTGCAGGTTCCGATTCTGCGCGCGATCCCAAAAAGTGGGCACCGGCTTTTGGACAAGATCACGCGCCAAACTAAGATGCGCCCTCGCGCGCTATCAGCGCGCGGTTTGTGTTAGCATGCTAGTGGAGCAAATTTGACATTTGATGCCCATTTGCGGCCAGCCGGCTATCAAATGTCAAATTCAAAGCTCCACCAGAACCGAATAATTGCTAGTGGTCCTTTGATTCCGACATTTGCTCGGGAGCTTGCGGCAAGCGGGATGCAAATGTCGGAATCGGACCACTAGGTCTTGCAGCGGGATGACCCAATCGCCATTGTCGACATGAAACCGTCCCCGGAGACGAGCGATGACCCAGACCAACAACCGGATTTTCGACGAAATGGCCCGTCTGATGAACGACGCCGCCGGGGTCGCACAGGGGGTCCGCCGCGAATTCGACACTCTGTTCCGCGCCCAGGCCGAGCGCATGCTGCGGGACCTCGAAGTAGTCCAGCGCGAGGAATTCGAGGCGGTCAAGGAGATGGCCCAACACGCCCGCGAGGAAAACGAAGCGCTGAAGGCCCGCATCGAGGCGCTGGAGGGCAAGGTCGGCGAGAAACCGGCCAAGGCCAAGGCGGCGAAGGCCCGTAAGGCCGGCGACGAGGGCGACGCTATCGAGCCGGCGGCGGATTAGGCCTCAAGTACTCGGCTTTCCTTGCCCTTTCAGGGGCTTGCCGCTATAACCCCGCCGACCCTGCGGCCCCCGGCACCCCTGGAGGCATGCCGCAGCGTCTTGGGGCGGCAAAAAGCCGCCTTTTTCCATAGGCTTAGAAGGATACGAGACGATGGCTTCCGTCCAGGAAATGAAAGCGACGGTGCGTCCGAAAGGCGGCAAGGGGGCCGCCCGGAATGCACGCCGTTCCGGCCGCGTGCCGGGCGTGATCTACGGCAATAACGAGCCCCCGATGATGGTGCTGATCGAGCACGACGAGTTGAAGAAGCGGATCTACCAAGGCCGCTTCCTCACCACGCTCTACGAGCTGGACGTCGAAGGCAAGAAACACCGTGTGATCCCGCGCGACTTCCAGCTCGACGCGCTCAAGGACCTGCCGATGCACGTCGATTTCCTGCGTGTGGCGGAAGGGGCCAAGATCCGGGTGCACATCCCGGTGCACGTCCTAAATACCGACCAGTCGCCCGGAGTGAAGCGTGGCGGCTCGGTCAACGTCGTCACCCACAGCGTTGAAGTGGAGTGCCCTGCCGACGCCATTCCGGAGTCAATCGACGTCGACATCGCCGGTCTTGAGATCAGCCACTCCAAGCATCTCAACGAGGTGACGCTGCCATCGAACGTGCGTGTCATCGGCCGTGCGGACATGACGCTGGTGACCGTGGTCCCGCCGTCCGGCTATGCCGAAGAGCAGAAGGCTGCTGCCGAGGCCGCCGCTGCTGCCGCTGCTGCTGCTGCAGTGCCCGCCGCGGGTGCTCCCGGTGCGGCTCCCGCTGCTCCTGGCGCTGCGCCCGGTGCCGCTCCGGCTGCCGGTGCTGCTGCCGCACCCGCGCCCGAGAAGAAGTGAGGCGGCGCACGAGTGTCCCGAATCCGAAGTTCGTCAGTGTCTTCTGCTAGCTCTGTACGAACTTCGGATTCGAAAGGACACTCGCAACATTTATAATTCTAGTGCGGTTTTGGATTTGAAGTTCGTTGGAGGACTCGCTGCAACAGTGGAACGAACTTCAAATCCACCGCACTAGCGCCCCTTACACCTTCGCTTGCTCGGTCGGAGGACGGCGGTGACGCCGTTGACGCCATGCTGCTCCTCGTCGGCCTGGGCAATCCCGGCACGCGTTATATCGGCAACCGCCATAACATTGGGTTCATGGCGGTGCAGGCGATTGCGCGTCGTCACAACATCGCACCCTGGCGGCGCAAGTATCAGGGCGTGGCGGTGGAAGGCGTGATCGCCAGCGAACGTGTGGTGCTGTTGTTGCCCGGGACCTACATGAACGAGTTGGGGCGCGCGGTGCAGGAAGCCGCGCACTTCTACAAGGTCGAGCTCGGCCAGATCCTCGTGTTCCACGACGAACTCGAGCTTTCGCCTGGCAAGGTGCGGGTGAAGATCGGCGGCGGCAATGCCGGCCACAACGGTTTGCGCTCCGTCTCAGCGCAGATCGGCAACGACTACAAGCGCGTGCGCATCGGCATCGGTCATCCGGGCGACAAGAAACTAGTCGAGCGTTACGTGCTGCAGGATTTTACCAAGAGCGAGTGGCCGTGGGTGGAGGCGCTGTGCGACGTCATCGCCGACAACGCCGGCCTCCTGGTCGCCGGCAAGGACGCGAGCTTCCAAAACAGGGTGCACCTGGCGATGGAGGCCAAGGGTTTCGGCGGCAAAGAGGAGTCGTCCAACTCCAAATGACGAATTGACTTAAAAAGACGCGGATAAATCCATGGGTTTCAAATGCGGTATCGTCGGCCTGCCCAATGTCGGCAAGTCGACGCTGTTCAATGCGCTGACCGAGACGGCGGCGGCGCAGGCGGCCAATTATCCATTCTGCACCATCGAGCCGAACGTCGGCGAAATTGCGGTGCCGGACCCGCGTCTGGAGAAGCTTGCCGCGCTCGGCAAGTCGGAAGAGATCATTCCGACGCGCATTACCTTCGTCGACATCGCCGGGCTGGTGCGCGGCGCCTCCAAGGGTGAAGGCCTTGGCAACCAGTTCCTCGCCAACATCCGCGAGGTCGACGCCATCGTCCATGTTGTGCGCTGTTTCGAAGACAGTGACGTCACCCACGTGGAAGGCAAGGTCGATCCGATCGCCGATATCGAGACCATCGAGACCGAGCTGATGCTGGCGGACCTTGAGTCGCTGGAGAAGCGCGTCGACAATCTCAGCAAGAAGGCCAAGGGCTCGGGGGAGGATGCCAAGCAGGCCAAGGAAATGCTCGATCTGGTCAATCGTTCGCTGGGGTTGTTGCGCGACGGCAAGCCGGCTCGCCTGGTCGAGCGCAAGCCCGAAGAGGAAAAGCTGTTCCATTCGCTCGGGTTGTTAACCTCGGCACCAGTGCTTTATGCCTGCAACGTTGACGAAGCCTCTGCCGCGGCCGGCAATGACTTCTGCCGCCAGGTCGAAGTGCGCGCCAAGGAAGAAGGCGCGGTCGCGGTGGTAATCTCGGCCAAAATAGAGTCGGAGATTTCGACGCTGCCGCCGGCCGAGCGCGCGGAGTTTCTTGATGCGGTAGGCCTGAAGGAAACCGGGCTCGACCGTCTGGTGCGCGCCGGCTACGCCCTATTGCATCTCGTGACCTATTTCACCGTCGGCCCGAAGGAGACGCGGGCTTGGACCATCACGCAGGGTACCAAGGCCCCGCAGGCGGCGGGGGTGATCCATACCGATTTCGAAAAAGGCTTCATCCGCGCCGAGACTATCGCATACGACGACTACATCGCCTGCGGCGGCGAGGTTGGCGCCAAGGAAGCGGGCAAGATGCGCCTGGAAGGTAAGGACTACGTGGTCGCCGATGGTGACGTGATGCATTTCCGGTTTGCGACGTAAGCTCCCCGGCCGGCCATAGGTACGGCTAGTCATGGCCCGCGAAGGGAACAGCCGGTATCCTCAGTATCTCGATAGAGCTCGAAGAATGGTGTTTACTGGATCGTCCGCTTTCCCGGATGATGATGGCAGAATGAAACCGAAACTCTATTGGGAAGACTTCCAGCCCGGCGACGTCGCGATCTACGGGCCGCGGCGCGTGACGCGCGAGGAAATCGTTGCCTTCGCCGCCGAGTTCGATCCGCAGCCGATGCATCTCGATGAGGCCGCTGCTGCCGCCTCTCTGCTAGGTGGCCTCGGCGCGTCCGGCTGGCATACCTGTTGTCTGCTGATGCGCATCATTGCCGATGGCTTTCTGCTTGAATCGAGTTCCTGGGGTGCGCCCGGCGTCGACGAGATGCGCTGGCTCAAACCGTTGCGTCCGGGCACCGAAATCCGCGTGCGCGCCACCGCGCTGGAAACCCGGCCTTCGGCGAGCCGGCCGGAGCGCGGCTTCGTCAAATTCCGCTTCGAGGTGATCGACGAGCAGGACGCGGTGCTTGCCGATCTCATCTGTTCGCAGATGCTCGGCCGGCGCGAGCCGGGAGCGCCGACGTGAAGTATTTCGAGGACATCCGGGTCGGCGAGACAATGCCGCTCGGGCGGCACACGTTCACCGCCGAGGAAATCAAAGCGTTCGCCCATCGCTTCGACCCGCAACGCTTCCATGTCGACGAGAAGGCGGCGGAAGAATCCCATTTCGGCGCGCTGTGTGCCTCTGGCTGGCACACCGCGGTGATCTGGATGCGGCTGATGATCGACTATCGTCGCCGCATGGACGAAGCCGCGCGCGCCCGCGGCGAGCCGGTCGCCGGCATCGGCCCCGCGCTCGGCTTCCGCGACATGAAGTGGCACAAGCCGGTATACGTCGACGACACGATCGAGTACGCGACCGAGGTGGTCGAGGTCAGGCTGTCCGGCAGCCGGCCCGACCGCGGGCTGATGACCGTGCGCTCCACGGGTGTGAACCAGCATGGCGCCCTGGTATTCTCCTTCCTCAGCACCACCTTCGTCGAGCGCCGCCCCGAATAGCTATGACCGCATCCGCCCATTCGCCCAGCGCCATCGGCGATCCCGGCAAGCCGGTCGAACGCCGAGCGGTAGGCGTAGCCTGCGGCGCGCATGCGTTGCACGACGGGTTTACCGACCTCGTCTACGTGATGCTGCCGATCTGGCAGAGCGAGTTCGGCCTCAGTTATGCCGTGCTCGGCCTGATGCGGACGGTGTTCTCCGGCACGCTGGCGAGCTTCCAGATTCCATCGACCTTCCTGTCCGAGCGTTTGGGGGTGCCGCTGGTACTGGCGCTCGGCACCGCGCTCGCCGGCTTTGGATATTGTTTGGCGGGCTTGAGCCAAGGCGTGCCCATGCTGGTGGGCGCGCTATTCGTCGGCGGCCTCGGCGCCAGCACGCAGCATCCGCTGGCCTCGTCGTTGATCGCGCAGGTGTTCTCCGGCGCGCGCTCGCGCAAGATGCTCGGCACCTACAATTTCGCCGGCGACATCGGCAAGATGACGGTGCCGGCGTCGGCGTCGCTGTTGTTCGTCGTGTTTCCATGGCGCGAGGCGGTGGCGATGCTCGGCGGCCTCGGCGTCCTGATCGCGATTGTGATCTTCGTGCTGACGCCACGCTTGCCGGCGGTAGCCGCCGAGCCGCGCAAGGCCGACGATTCCGCGCGTAGCGCGGGGGATGCGCCACGTTCCGGCTTTCCGCTGCTATTGTCGGTGGGCGTGGTCGACAGCGCCACCCGCATGGCGTTTCTCACCTTCCTGCCGTTCGTCCTGACCGCCAAGGGCGCCAGTCTGCCGACCGTCGGCATGGCGTTGACGCTGGTGTTTGCCGGCGGTGCCGCCGGCAAACTGGTCTGCACCTTCATCGGCGCGCGCATCGGTGCGGTGGCGACGGTGTGGCTGACCGAGACGGTGACCGCGCTCGGCATCGTCTGCCTGCTGCCGCTGCCGCTCGATGCCGCGCTGGTGCTGCTGCCGGTGGTCGGCGTCGCACTCAACGGCACCTCGTCGGTGCTCTATGGCTCGGTGCCCGACCTGGTCGAGCCGGTGAAACGCAGCCGCGCGTTCGGCATCTTCTACACCGGCACCATTGGCGCCGGCGCGGTGTCGCCGGCGCTCTACGGACTATTGGGCGACGCGGTAGGCGTGCCGTCGGCGCTGATAGTGGTAGCGAGCGTCGTGTTGATCACCTTGCCGCTCACGCTGGCGCTGCGGCCGGCGCTGTTGGCGGCGCGGCTAGATACGTTCACCGTTTCAGGGAAACGGTGAACGTATCTAAGTTTTTATTTTATCGCGTTTCCGGACGGCGATCCGGTTCCCACTTCGCTTGGAAACGCTCTAACGTGAATTAGCGCGGGCGCGCGTCTTGGCTCGTTTCAACACTGCGAGTCGCGCCGCGCGTGAAATCTGACAGTCGCGGGCGAAAAATACCGGAGATGCCGGTGTCGAAGGGGTGCCGCTCCGTCGAACAGTCCTGCAGGGAACAAAGACCAGCGGGTCGCGGTTATGAATCCGTCATGCCGTCAGATCCCAACCGCCGCACCACCATCACGCCGGGGACGATCCTCAGCTCCGGCGCCGATCAGCCGATGAGTGTCGAGCAGGCCGTATTACTCGGCGGCTTTCCATCGAAGCCTACGAGGTGGAAGCCTTCGATGAACACCTCACGCGCAGCGAGGCCGAGCGACGTATCGTCACCTTGCGGGCGAAACTGAAGCTGATCGACGCGCCGCCACACACGTTGTGACGCCGCTGGCGCGCGCGGCGGGGCTGCAATAATCTTTCTTATCGTGCAATATTGTCGGTCGTCCGTCGGGTCAGCTATGCCGGCGCCGACGCTGGATTTTCGAAAGCCCAAAGCCCATAATGTGCTGAGGGAGTTTGTTGCGATGCCGACCATCAATTACCGCGCCCCATCAGAGTTGTTTCCCAGCCGCAGCCGTAGGTCGCGGCGTCCGATGGGCTACAAGCGCTTTCCCACCGCCGCGGAAGCAATCCGTTTCGCGATTGAGGAATTACCGCCGGATCTTTTGCTGGGTGCCTATCTCGAGGTGGAGGAAAAGCGCTTCGACGGCAACGGCATCCGCCAGCTTTACGATAGCGACGATTATCCGCTGCCGCGCAAGGTGGCCGCAAACTAAACCAAATACGCGCGCTTGGCCAACGCTCCTCGCCACCGCGGCGAGGGAGCGTCCCGTTCGCCGCGAAGTCTATTCGGCCGCACGCGGGCCGGCCTTGGCCGGCGCGTTCCTCCATTGCGTCAGGCTTTCGCCGATCACTTTCATCGCCGTCATTGCTGCGTGGCTCAGGCTGGCATAGCCGGCGATCTCACGGGTGACGCGGTCGCCTTCTTTGCGCAACATGTCGCGGACGCTCTGCAGTTCGGCGATGACGCGATCGATTTCCTCCATCGACGCGCCAGAAACACGCTGGATCAGCGCGTTCATATTTTCGGCACTTGCCTCGGCTTTCGGGGCCGCCTCGCGCAGCTTGCGTTGACCGTCGGCGTCGCGCCGGACAAATTCGCGAATTTCCCCTTCGAAGGCGTTAACTGCCTGATCGACATCACCAAGCTTTATCGCCGCGTTCCGGTGCGGCGCGTATTGCTCCGGACCTTCTTTTTCAGGAATCGTTCGATCTGAGCCGAAGCGCTCGGATTTGATCGCCGTCATGCTTTGCTCCTGCTGGAAGCGCAATCGTTGCGCTGAAGCCCCTCCGAATAGCGAATTGGCGCACGGAACTTAGGCGCTCATGGGGCGAGGCGAGGGCGCCGCCGTCACCGGATACCGCCCTGTTGAAAATCACCAGGTCCACTTGAACCGGGCAGTGACACTCCTGCTGCTGGTCTGCTGGCCCGGGTCGGTGATTACGGTAGTGACGTGCAAGGGACCGGAAACCTTCTGATCGGCACTCAATGTGTTGTGGGTTGCTGGATCGGTGCTGTCCGCACGCACGCCCGCCGACAACGTGGTGCCGGTCGACGCGATGTTGAGCTTCACCGCCTGATCGTTGCTCAACACCGGCGCTGGCTGTTGCGCCGTCACGGGCGGTGCGGCGAGTGCGTCGCTGACCGCATAGCGGCCGCGCAAGGTGACCGATACGTTGTCCCCGAGCGCGATCGAATGCTCGATGGTGGCGCCGAGTTTCGCCTGCTCGTTGCCGGGTGCGACGCGCGCGTCGACGGTGGCAAAGCGCGTCACGCCGAGCGAGGCCCAGGCGGCGCCGGACGCGTTCTCCTTGGCGGTGCCGGGCAGCGGCTTGTCCGGCTCATAGGTGGGGGCCGGCGTGGCGGCGACGGCGAGATCGGCGCCGACCTTGGCATCCCAGTCGGCCGACAGCGGTTGCTTGACCGTGACGGTGCTGGAGCCATCCGCATGCTCGCTGCGGCTAACGTCGAGGCGTGACGGATGCGCGATACTTGACGTGCTGAATGATCGGTCCGGCGTGGCCGCGGCCAGCGTTGCGGCATCGACATTGAGCGAACGCGCGAGCACCGCGCTTTCTTCCGGCGTCAGTGGCGCATCGACGGTTGGCGCGACGTACGGCGCGATGCGGACGTCCTTGGCCGCGGCTGGTACGAGCGACGTGACGAGCGTAATGCAGACAATGCACCCGGCGCTTTGCAGCGCGTGACTTCGCATGTGGAGACTCTCCCCCGCTCTGGCGGATCGTGCCGGCCCTTGTCCTTCCGCGCGAGCATGGGCGGCAATCGTTAAGCCTTGTTTGATCTTCTTTCACCGAAGTGGGGCAAAGCTATGGAAAGATTTTGGCGGAGGGTTCATGGCGTTGCGCATGATCTTGTCCGAAAACCGGTTCCAATCCCCGATCGGGGTCGAGGACATGTTTTTCGGGATCATGCGCTAGTTGCAGGCGACGGCGATATATTCGTTGATCTGCGAGACGTTGGCGTCGAAGTGGCCGAGGGTGCGCTCGCGGTCCGGTCCTTGATTGCACAGCGCGGCGACCGCGCGCGCCTTGACCACTTCGAGGAAGTAGAGGCGGGTCAGATTGCACTCCTGTGCGTGCCCGGCGGTGCCCATCTTTTGCAGCCGGGCTTGAGAGGCGGCGACGCGGGCATCGGCGGCCTGCAGATCGCGCATGCAGCCCGGCGCGTGGAACGGGGCGGGTTTCGCCGGCGGTGCGGCCAGGAGCGCCATGGCGAAAGCGCCCGGTACGATCAAACCGACGAAAGCGACGAAGGCCATCACAAAGCGTTTCACCACGGCACCGTCCTCCCGTGTTATCTGTTGCTTGGTCGCGGGAAGGGGGCGGAAGGTTCAAATTGAACCGGAACTCCGGTTCCGTGTTAAAATTTCACAGGGGGCTGAACAAAGGGAGCCCGACCATGGCTGCGTTATGGCCGATCGTCTTGGTGGCCGCCCACACCGCAATGGGTGAGGTGCCGAAGCTCAATATCACGCCGACCTGCCGGGCCGCGTCAACGGATACCCAGGTCCACCGTCCCCAAGGGGCCTGCGAACGCGATGAAAACCAGGCCCGCGCTGCCCTGGAAAAGCGGTGGCGCAGCTACACCGTGGCCGAACGGCAACGTTGCACGACCATGGTCCTGACGGGCGGATCGCCGAGTTATGTCGAACTGCTAACCTGCCTACAAACCGCCGCGGAGGCGGCCAAGCTGCCGCAAGGCAAGCTGGAAAAGCCGATGGACTAGGCGCCGGGGCTTTCTGTCACGTCTTCTTGGGCGCCGCGCTCACCACCGGATGGGACGAGGTGCCGAGCTGCGCCTGCTTGTAGGCGGACAGCTGCTTGGGCCGGTCCTTGTCGGCTTTCGGTTTCTTCTTCTCCTTTGGAACGCGCATCTGACCCTTCGCCATGACACCCTCCGTGCGGCAGTGGGACGGCGAATGATGATACGGCGCAAGAGTCGCGGCAAGGGGTCGAGCGCCGCCGGAGGCTCAGTTCCCTTGCATTTTTTGCTCGATGCACTTGTCGACGACGTCTGCGCGCTTATCGAGCGGCAGGTCGGCGCGGCCGTGCTCGGTCTTCATCCAGCAATAGAGCGCGGCCTTTTGATGGGTCATCGGGCCTTGCGGCTCGGCGGCCGCCGGCCTGGTCTGCGCCGCCGGCGCAACCGTAGCGGCGCCGGTGGTCTCGCACGCCGCCAGCGCCAAGGCGGCAGCGACCAGCAGCGCGCCGCAGCCAAATCTGACGATGGCGAAACGAGGCAAGGAAGTGGTCATGGAAGCTGGTCCGAAGCTTTGGCCGCCGCCCCCGATTGGCTTTGCCAACCCGTCGATTCCGTTTTTACAGCAGCCGTCCGGCCCGCGCCAATGAACTTTACGCACCGGGGGTAGGGCCGCCGCATCGTTACACCTGCAAACATTTTGTGCGGGTTCCCGATCACGTCTTCGTGCAGGGGCCTGAACCCGCCGCGTCACCGGACGTTTTCGCTGCAAAGGCGGAACCTGACGGAGGCAAATATGCGAATTCTCTACCCTGCCGCGGCAGCGCTGGTGCTGCTGGTTGGCGGCGCGGCGCTGGCGGATCCTTTCGACGGCGCCATGACCCACGACGCCATCGGCCGCAATCCCCCCATGACGCAGCCTAACTCCCCGGACGCGACCGGCCTGCATGTCGGCATCGGCATCATCTGCAACACCAGCTCCGAGGCGCAGGCCTATGTGAATCTGCGCGCGCGCGGCACCGAGATCATGGATGCGGTGAACAGCGTCAACGAGGAGTCGGACGATCCGAAGGCCTGCGGCCTGGCGGCGATCGCCTACCAGCGCGACAAGACCATGGCGACCGAGAGCCTGGATGGCAAGCTCGTCGACATCGTGCGCGTCAATGTGCTGGCTGGCTATGACGGCCACGCCTGGGCGCGCGTGCCGCACGCGACGCAATACGCCATCCTTCCGGCCGAGGGTGTCGCAATTTGAGTGTGATGCGGAATAGGCCCTCTCCGTTCGTGCCCGCGGAAGCGGGCATCCAGTTCTTTGGCGACAAAAGCACTGGATCCCCGCTTTCGCGGGGACGAACGGATGAACGCTTGCGTGAGTGCCCCTACATCCGCCGGGCCAGGAAGGCCTGCGCTTTTTCGACGGTTGGGAAGGTGCCGAGCTCGCGATAGTCGGGGTCGTCCTCGGCGGTTTCGCGCGAGGCCAGCACCACAAAGCCGTCGATCTCCTCCTCGATCACCAGCGACCAGTCGTCGGTGCGATAGGGGAACACGTCCTTGGCACGGCAAAAGGGGCAATCGTCCTCGCGCAGGTCGGACCACTCGGCGAGCCAGGTGCTGTCGCAGGCGTGGCAGTAATAATAGTGGCGGAACCAGGCCATGAGCGGTCTCCGAAAGAGAGGGCGCGGGTGGACGTCGAGAAACGCCGGCGACGACACGGAACGCACATCAAAAGCGAATCACTTGCGTATCGTGAGTGTAAGAGAATCTGCTTTTGTGACGAGGGGGAGTCGGCGGGATTGCAGTTCGCTGTGACGGATGCGTCACAGCGCGTCGGTGAACCACAGCTACTCCACGAGCCACAGCGCGAACCCCTGACCGCACCGATAGTCCGCCGGCGATGTGGCGGCGGCGCCAGCCGAGCGCGCCGATCGGGCCGCCGAGTGCGAGGCCGCAGATCATCAGGACGATGAAGGCGAGGTCGAAGGGGGTGAAGACGCCGCCGATGTTGGACATGACTTTGTCACGTTAATCGAGCGGCCGCGGTTCGTCATGCCGGTTGGGCGACGAACCTGCTTTGCCCCACGCAGGCGCGCGGACAACCGGAAGGCGGCTATTCCCTGGCCCGCGGGCATCGCTATGCTTGCGGCATGGAGCTCGACGTCAACGGAACGATTCTCGCAGCCCCGACCGCCGCGGATATCGTCCGCGCGCTGGATGCGACGAGCTTTCCGGACGACTGGTACATTGCGCTCGAAAGCGAGACCGGCGATTCCCTCGACGCGCTGGCCGAGGAAGGCGGCGCGTTCACCCTCTCATATGGCGGCGGCAAGCACCGCCGCCGGGTGGAGGTCGATGCCGCCACGGTGAAGGCGGTCTACGTCAAGTTTCTCGCCGGCGATTCAAGTTGGCAAAGCGAAGTCGGCGGGCATGGCGACCCGTCGATGCAGAAATTCGTGCCGGACACCCGGCCGATGCAGGGGCGCAGCGGCGACCGGCCGCCGCTGCCGGCGATGATCGTGATGATTGCGATCGTCGGCCTGGTGGCGCTGATCTTTGCCATCGAGCGCGCGAGCCCGGGCGCCATTCGCGACAACGTTCCCTTCGGCCGTTCCGACTTCTTCTGGATCGGGCTCATCTTCCTGCCGATGGTCGCGCTGGTGATCGTCGCCATCGTCACCAAGCTCGTCGAGCTGCGGCAGGCGCAGAGCTGGGAGAAGACTACCGGCCACATCGTGCGCTCGGAGATCAAGGTGGAACGTCATCAGTTTCCGGGTGAGCCGGAGACGGTCAAGAACGTTCCGGCGGTCGAATACGATTTCAGGGTCGGCAAGCGAACGGTCCACGGGACGCGCATCGGCATCGGCGACGATTCCGGTGGCGTCAACACCGAGGCGACGCTGAAACGCTATCCGATGGGCGCCAATGTCACCGTCTATTACGATCCCGCCGACCCGCGCAATTGCGTGCTCGAGCGCGAGGGGCCGAAGGGCCTCACCAAGCGGGACGCGGCGTCGGGTCTCACCGGCGGGCTGGCGCTGCTCGCGGTATGCGCCGGCGCGATCTATTGGCTGGTCACGCAAGGCCCGGACTTCGTTCGCGTGCATTTTCCCAAGGCAGCGGCGAAACCTGAGTTCCCGATCGCGCTCACCGGCTTCGGGCTGGTGCTGCTGCTGTTCTTCATCGGCGCTCGGCGCTATTCGAAGCAGGCCGCGAACTGGCCCTCGGTGCGTGGCAAGATCGTCAGGAGCGTGGTCGAGCAGTACGAGGAGCGCGACAGCGACGGCCGCCTCCGGACCAGCTATCGGCCGGTGGTGGAGTTTGCCTATCCCGTCCGCGGGAGCGACTACCACGGCAACCAGACCAAGGTCGGCGTCACCGTCAGTGCCGGCAAGGCCTATGCCGAGAAGGTTATCGCGAAATATCCCGCCGGCAGCGAGATCGACGTGCACTACGATCCCAACGATCCGTCTACCTCGGCGCTGGAGAACCCGACCGGCATGACCTGGATCGTCGCCGTGGCGGCGCTCGGCTGCTTTGCGGTTGCCGGCTGGCAGCTCGGGATTTTCGGATAGGACGCCGACGAGGGGGAGTCAGAGGGATGGCAGGCCGCTGTGACCGATGTGTCACAGCGCGTCGGTGAACCACATCCACCCCGCCAGCCACAGCCCGAAGCCCACCACCGCGCCGGTGAGCCCGCCAGCGATGCGGCGGCGACGCCAGGCGAGAGCGCCAATGAGACCGCCGAGCACGAGGCCGGGCGCACCGATCACCAGAGCGATGACGGCGAGGTCGAGCGGGTTGTTGAGGATGCCGATGTCGGACATGAGCCGCCAATGTTTTCCATCGAAGCTGTCACCGCAAGGGCGGCGCTTCACATCGAGGGCCTCATTCGCCCCTCGTCGCGGTCCAGATGAAATGCCGCGCGCCGCCTTGCGGCCCCGTGGCCCGCACGGGATTCTCGACCACGGCGAAACCGGTCTTGCGCAGCCGCGCCGTGAATTTCGCATCCGGCGCCGACGACCATACCGCCAGCACGCCGCCGGGGCGTAGCGCCCTGTAAGCGGCCGCGAGTCCGTCGCGATCGTACAGCCCGTCGTTGGCTTCGCGGGTTATTCCATTCGGCCCGTTGTCGACGTCGAGCAGGATGGCGTCGTATGCCGACCGCGCCGCGCGGATCAACTCGCCGACATCCGTTTCACGGATGCGCACGCGCGGATCGGTCAGGCTGTCGCCGAACAGCTTTGCCATCGGCCCGCGGGCCCAGGCCACCACCGCCGGCACCAATTCGGCGACGACGATCCGCGCCTGCTCTCCGAGGACGACGAGGGCGGCTCGCAACGTGAAGCCCATGCCCAATCCGCCGATCAGGATTTTCGGCCGCGCATGGGTGCGGATTTTGTCGCAGGCAATTGTCGCCAGCGCCTGTTCGGTTGCGCTCAGCCGGCTGTTCATCAGCTCGTTTTTGCCGAGCTTGATCGAGAATTCGGCGCCGCGCCGCATCAGGCGCAGTTCGCCGCCGCCGGGCACTTGTGCCGTACCGAGGTGCGACCAGGGGATCATGGATTTCTCTTCCGCGCGGACGACAGCCGAGGTTTATCGCCGCTTGTTGCTCTTGAAGGCACCCCGTTGCCCCGGCTTCTTGATAGACGAGTTTATCGGGCAGCGTCAGTCCGTGCCCGGCTCGGCGCGGACAGCAGATATTGGGTCTAACGTTATGACGGGTCCGAGATCGGCCAAGTGCCACCACCAAGGCGGACAACACTTCCGACTTTCGACGCCATAGAAAAATTATCAACCTTTGAAGGTCGCCTGACGCGGATGCACCGAATCCTTGAAGGCATCAAAACCCTTCCACGCCGGCTCCGGTGCCTGGTAGCCCGCACGCGGCGCGTAGATGGACGGTTCTGTGAGCTGCATGGCCGGAATATAGCGCGGACAGTTGGGGAAAATTGCCCGCGCAGCGACGCGCACGATCAGCTGCGCCCCGACCGTCTCGCCGAGCAGCGCATCGGCGTCGTGTACCGTGGCAAGGCCATTGACGCGCAGGCGTCGCGGTTTGTCATGCATGGCGATGAACAGGATCCCGATATGGGGATTGACCACGACATTGCCCAAGCTTTTGAACATGCCGTTGCCGTCGTAATCGGGAAATGCCAGCTCGGACGGCCCGGTGACGCGCACAAATCCTGGCATGCCACCCTTGAACGAGCAATCGGGGCGGCCTTCCGTGTCCGCCGTCGCCAGAAAGAAATAGGACACGCTCTCGATGAACGCCTTATCGTCGTCGGTGAACGCCGTGCGGGTCAAATTCTCTTCGAGGCGGTCGGAGATGCGGCGGCTGTCGAACCGGTCCTGAAGGCGCCGGTTACCTTCGTGGTACATTATGCTGTCTGGCATCGTTCCACTCCTGCCGGTACGGGCGACGGCTTCCTCTTATCGGTCGCGCTCGGTCGCCGGGCGGACGTACCGCCATGAGCCAGAATTGGACGTGACCGCGCGCATGCACAAATTCTATCCCATTCTTGATAGGCGACATATATTGGCGGCATATATTCGAGCGGGCGCTTCAGCGCCTCTTATTGCTCCTAAACCCACCCCGTTGCCCCGGCTTGCCGAGCTTCGAGCGCGGCGAGTCAGGCCGGCTCGGTGCGCTTCGTGCCAGTTGGCGATGCCCATTTCGTCGAGGTGGGGTTTGTGCGGGCGGCCTACGTCCTTTGGACTTAAGGTCTGACGAGGCGTCGGCGCCGTCCACTGACGCACCGGCGACGCGTCGCGTTCATTGCAGCACGGATTCAGATTTCAAACAGCCAAGCTTCGCCGCCCCTGTTGTTTGAGGGGCCCGGGGTGAGCCCGCTTCCCTTTTTCCGTCCTCCCACAGGGGGACTTCCCCCGAATAAGGGGGATGGAGCGCCGGGAGGGCGCAGGGGCTTGCGAGGCCCCTTTGGGCGAGGTTGCGAATCCCGCCCGCGCGCCTTGCGAGGGCGCGCGCCCGCCTGGTTGAAGCGGGCTCGCCCTCCCGGCGCTCCACCGTCAAGCCGGCGCCATGCCGCGCCCGCTTGACCCGCGCGGCGCCATTGTCGGGCGCCGGCCTTGGGTCCCGCGTGGCGGGCGTCCTCGAGACGACGCCCGCTGCCTGACCAAGGCGCGAGGATGATAAGGGCGCGGGAGCGAGCGGGGATAAGTTGGGAGGATTTTTTTGGGGCCGGCAGGAGGCGAAGTGAGAGATTACGAACCCAAGACGGCCTCCGCCTCCCGGCGCGTGGTGAAGCGACCCAGTTCGCAATAGTCCGGATAGTGTTCGGCGGTTTCCGGCGAGCGCAACGCGATGAACTTCCGGCCCTCGCGGAAAATGATCTCGGTCAGGTCATCGCTGTGGGATGGCGTCATGTGACGCGCCCCGCAGTGCGGACAATCGTCATCGCACATGCAGGACCACTCGTCCTCCCAGGTGCTGTGGCAGCGGTCGCAGGTGTAGTGGTTGCGGAACCAGGCCATCGCGTCCTCCTTTGAGGGGACAGGCTATTCTTTATTCCGCAGACGATAATATCCGCGCGATACGAAGTCGAGATAGCCGCGGTCGCGCAGCACTTGAAGCTGTTGGCGGATTTTCTGCTTCACATGCCGGTTGTTTGGGTAAATCTGGTTCAGTTGAGATTCAAAGGCATAGACGTCATCGAGATCGAATTCCCGCTTGCCGATCGACTCGACGCACTTCATCACCTCGATCAGCCAGCCTCTCGCCTCGGTCCCTTCCTCCCGAAGAAAGATGGTACGCTGCCATTGCGCAAGCACATCGTCTTTGGGAACGGGGACGCCATCCCGCACGAAGAAAATCTTGCCGGACGGCGGAATTTCTTTCAGCAAGATATTGCAGCCCACCCAACCGGCGCGCCGCGCAGTTGCCGCCAACGGCTTCCGCTTTTCGATGATCTCCCGCACGAAAAAGTGCTTGGGCACGATGAAGGCATTCACGACGCTGAGCTGCGCTAAGTCGTAATTCAGAAGCAGAAGATTGGGATTGTTGTTCGCTGCCAGCCGCTCGGTCATGGTGCGGAAAGCGCCATCGACGATCTTCGCACCGAACGCCGTCTTTTGACTCTTCAATTCGTATTCTTCCGAGCAGGACGGGCAGAAGAAGTCGGCGACGGGGCTGTTGGCGGGAAACTGGCTGACGTGCGGGCTCCCGCAGTTTGGGCAATAGACCCAGTCCTTCACCCAGCGCTCGGTCCAAACGCGGGCGCTTTGCGAGCCGCTGGAGTAGGGGGTTTGCGATTCCTCGAAGCCCAGTTTCATGGGCCTGAAGCCTATCGAGGTTAGCTCGAACAGGCCCTTAAGTCGGAGCTGTCGCCGCGGGAACTGGCCACGCGCTTTATCGATACAGCCGGCTTATTTTTGTGTCAGAGGCTTCGGTCTATCGGTTGCTCAAGGCCCATGACCTGATTGCCAGCCCGGCCTACATCGTCGTGAAGGCGGCCGACGAGTTCAAGGACAAGACGACGGCGCCTAACCAGCTCTGGCAGACGGACTTTACCTATCTCAAGGTGACCGGCTGGGGTTGGTTCTATCTCAGCACGGTTCTGGACGACTTCTCGCGCTACATCATCGCTTGGAAGCTCTGCACGACGATGAAGGCGCAGGACGTGACCGACACGCTGGACATGGCTCTCACGGCGTCAGGCTGCGACCGGGCGCGGGTTGTCCATAAGCCACGCCTTGCTCAGCGACAACGGTTCCAGCTACGTCTCGGCTGACTTGGCGGAATGGCTCGAAGCCCAGAGCATGGGACACGTTCGCGGCGCGCCCTACCATCCGCAAACGCAGGGCAAGATCGAACGCTGGCATCAGACGCTCAAGAACCGCATCCTGCTGGAAAACTACCACCTGCAGGGGCGATCTTGAAGCCAGCATCGGCCGGTTGGTCGACCACTACAACCACCAACGATATCACCAGAGTCTGGACAATCTAACGCCGGCGGACGTGTACTTCGGGCGAGGCCAAGCAATCCTGCTGGAAAGAGAAAGGATCAAACGAAACACAATCCAAAGACGTCGCTTGCTGCATCAAAACAAAGCCGCTTAAATTGAAAGCAGAGGAGCCAAAATCCCCCGTCGATCAAGTCGTCCTGTATCGCAATTTATCTGACGACGGACAAACAGGCCCTTAACTTACCTTGGTTCGGCGACGAGGTACTTGACGCACGTGCGCCGGGTGACATCATAGGCCCACTTTCATTGCGGGTGGTAAGGTTACTTATCCGTATTCTTTTTCTTGGCCCTTTCGATAGGCACTGGGTGATTGTACCTGCCAAGGTGCGCTTCCTCATCCGCTTTTTTTGGGCACGGGGCATGAACGATTGGAATAAGGAGACATTGAGGGAAACGTGGGAAGTCTTGCGACCTCTATTCTATGTTCTAATAGCGGCGCTAATAGCGTTTCTTCTGTCGTTCATTCCGGCTGTCACCGAGTTCGGCGTACTCATTTGCGCATTCTTCGCATGAAAATGCTTCGTTGAATTGCGCTGAATTTTGGTTCAATCGATATCAGACGCTCATCGCCGGCATTTTTGCACTCTTTGCAGCGTTCATAGGCGGCTTTTACGTCGATAGAGCCGCCCGGTTGTCGATAGAGCGTGATCACGTGCGGTTAATGCAAGTTCAAGCGGACGCGCGCGAGGCTGCCGCTGTCGCTATTACCCCTTGCGTTCAAGCAGCAGCGGTATCTCTGTCCAATATCAGAGCTATTTTGGTGCACCCTGGTGAGCCAGAAAAAAATAGGCCCATGCTGCATAACCTTCAGGATCTTAAGTTAGCATTGTCAAAAGGAACTTGAGCATTTCTCAATTCGCGAGATATCGCGGGACTTGGAGATCAATGCGCGGATTTAATTTTTACTAATTGCCAGAACCCTTGATACGTACGTAACAATTTACAAGGTTGGCGAAGGCAAGAGTTTAGCTCAAGAGCTTGCGAACATGCAGCATGCTTTAGAGCGCGTTGGCTTCTATGTCTCTCTCTTTGATGAAGAACTTAGTACAATGTTTGAGCGGGACTTCAGCCCTCAAGCTAGTAACATTGTGCCCTCTTTCAGAGCAGAATTCTCACCATCACGGCTTGTCGGCTCACCCCTTGCCCGCCAACCGGGCTTCGGGCGCGGTGCATCGGGGCGATAAGGCGCCCACTCCTGCCTCGCGCCATCTAGGCGAGATGCCACCTCTAAAGGCCCTCAGCTTCGGCAAGAAATGCTCCGGTTTCCGGATCAAAATCTAGTATCTTCATAACCATTTTACTCGGGAAGCATTCCTGGATCGAGCGAGGATCAGCGTCTTTGTCCTTTGCGATTGCTATGATCACTTTAAAAAGGCCGTTGCAGTGATCCCTTGCCCAAGCAAAATTTTCCATCAACTCCGCGCACCCGGGGCGCTGCCTCACATGTTCCGGTAGCGGTGGTCGGTCATAGAGCACGCGGCCATCTTTGCGCGAGAATTCATCTTGCCAAAGCGTAACGACGACGGTTTTGTCGTCCTCATTACGCGCGGACCAGCTCCATTGAACATTCCGAGGTTTCGTTCCGAAGCTCGCGAAAGCCTCGGTATGTGTAAATTTTTTTGCCATAAATTGTTGCCCGCCATCTCAACAAGGGATTCGGCGGTCTCCTTTTGGATTCTACCGCTTCCGATTACTCTTAAACCCACCCCGTTGCCCCGGCTTGCCGAGCTTCGAGCGCGGCGAATCCGGCCGGCTCGGCGCGGCTTCGTGCCAGTTGCCGATGCCCATTTCGTCGAGGTGGGGTTTGTGGGGCCCGCCTTCGCGCTGCGCGCTTCGGCGCGGCGAGCCGGTCGGGCGCTTGCCGCCTCCCCGCAAGGGGGAGGGTGACGGCCGCTTCGCCGTCGGGTCGTCGAGCACCGCCAGCTCGGTCTGCTTCAGCCGCTTGATCTCGTCGCGCAGGCGCGCGGCCTCCTCGAAGTCGAGATCGGCGGCGGCCTCGCGCATGCGCGTTTCCAGATCGGCCACCACCGCTTCCAGATTGTGGCCGATGGTGGCGGCCTCGGCGAACTCGCCGCTGCCGTCGCCGGTGCCGATCAGCACGTGGTCGCGCTCGTAGACGCTGTTGAGAATGTCGTGGATCGAGCGTTTGATGCTCTCCGGCGTGATGCCGTGCTCGGTGTTGTACTCGACCTGCTTCTCGCGGCGCCGGCCGGTCTCCTCCATGGCGCGCTGCATCGAGCCGGTGACATGGTCGGCATAGAGCAGCACGCGGCCGTCGACGTTGCGCGCGGCGCGGCCGATGGTTTGGATCAATGACGTTTCGCTGCGCAGGAAGCCTTCCTTGTCGGCGTCGAGAATGGCGACCAGCGCGCATTCGGGAATGTCGAGGCCCTCGCGCAGCAGGTTGATGCCGACCAGCGCGTCGAACGCTCCTAAACGAAGATCGCGGATGATCTCGATGCGCTCCAGCGTGTCGATGTCCGAATGCATGTACCTGACACGAATACCCTGCTCGTGCAGGTATTCGGTGAGGTCCTCGGCCATGCGCTTGGTGAGCACGGTGACCAGCGCGCGGTAGCCTTTCGCCGCGACCGCGCGCACCTCGCCGACCAGATCGTCGACCTGCGTGCGCGCCGGGCGGATTTCGACCGGCGGGTCGATCAGGCCGGTGGGGCGGATGACCTGCTCGACGAAGACGCCGCCGGATTCCTCCAGCTCCCAGTTGCTCGGCGTGGCGGAGACCGCGAGCGTCTGCGGGCGCATGGCGTCCCATTCCTCGAAGCGCAGCGGCCGGTTGTCCATGCAGGAGGGCAGGCGGAAGCCGTATTCGGCCAGCGTCGCCTTGCGGCGGAAGTCGCCGCGGTACATGCCGCCGAGCTGCGGAATGGTGACGTGGCTTTCGTCGCAGAACACCAGCGCGTTGTCGGGCACGTATTCGAACAGCGTCGGCGGCGGCTCGCCCGGCTTGCGGCCGGTGAGATAGCGCGAGTAGTTCTCGATGCCGGCGCAGGCGCCGGTGGCTTCCATCATCTCCAGGTCGAAGATGGTGCGCTGCTCCAGCCGCTGCGCTTCCAGCAGCCGGCCGGCGGCGTTCAGTTGGTCGAGGCGCGCGCGCAATTCGGCCTTGATCGAGCTCATCGCCTGGATCAGCGTCGGGCGCGGCGTGACGTAGTGCGAGTTGGCGTAGACCTTGACGAATTCCAGCTCGTCGGTCTTTTGGCCGGTGAGCGGGTCGAACTCCTCGATCTTGTCGATCTCGTCGCCGAACAGGTTGATGCGCCAGGCGCGGTCCTCGTAGTGCGCCGGGAACAGGTCGAGGGTGTCGCCGCGCACGCGGAAGGTGCCGCGCGAAAAGTCGTGCTGGGTGCGCTTGTATTGCAGCGCCACCAGGTCGGCGATGAGCTGGCGCTGGCCGATGGTGCCGCCCTGCTTGAGCGTGAAGGTCATCGCCGAATAGGTCTCGACCGAGCCGATACCGTAGATGCACGACACCGAGGCGACGATGATGACGTCGTCGCGTTCGAGCAGCGCGCGCGTCGCCGAATGGCGCATGCGATCGATCTGCTCATTGATGGAGCTTTCCTTCTCGATATAGGTGTCGGTGCGCGGAACGTAAGCTTCCGGCTGGTAATAGTCGTAATAGGAGACGAAATACTCGACCGCGTTGTCGGGGAAGAATGACTTGAACTCGCCGTAGAGCTGGGCGGCCAGCGTCTTGTTGGGCGCGAGGATGAGCGCGGGGCGCTGGGTCGCTTCGATCACCTTGGCCATGGTGAAGGTCTTGCCCGAGCCGGTGACGCCGAGCAGCACCTGCGTGCGGTCGTTGCGGTTGACGCCTTCGACCAGATCTTTGATGGCTTGCGGCTGGTCGCCCTTGGGCTCGAAGTCGGAGACGATCTTGAGCGGAACGCCGCCTTCGGACTTCTCCGGCCGCGGCGGGCGGTGCGGCGTC
>CAVVGD010000007.1:0-70630 GCA_963747725.1 uncultured Pseudomonadota bacterium | reverse complement strand
TGCTTCGATCGCATCGTCGCCGACGCCCGTATCCTGGACCAGCCCGGCATTGTGGAGCGTCAGCGTAATAGTCTCGAGGGCTTCAGCGTCAGTCCCGATGATTTTGCCGGTTTCGGTGTTGGTTATATTGGCCGTGACCGGAAAGACCGCAATTCCACCCTGGATCAGCCCGGCATTGTTGAGTGTGAGGGTGCCGGCGAAGCAGTGTATGCCGGAAAGCCCACCGATGATTCTGCCGTTATTGTTGACGGTGCTCGTGTCCTGCAGCACGCCATTGGTCGTGCCCGTGACGGTGGCGCCGGCTTGCACGTTGATCGTGTTGCCGGTGTCGGCGGCCGTGCCATAGCCGGTCGAGCCATTCTGGTTGGTGGTGTGCCCGAGCAGGTGACGGTGGCGTTGTTGACGGGCGAGGCCGGCGCGCAGGCCGCGTGCGCGCGCTCGATCGCCGTCAATGACGCCGTCATCATTACACCTGCCATAAGCGTACGCTTCAGGCCGGTCGTCGCCAGACGTTTCATCGAGTCGCCCATCGTCGAATCCCCCAATCAGCCCGGAACGGTTCACGCCATCGCGTTCCCGGTTAAGCGCGCGGCGCGCGAAACCGGATTCGTCCTGCGTAGTGATTACGGAAAGCGAAGCCCGAAGACTTGGACGGAAACGCAATTCAATTGGGCTAAAACGAAAATTACAAATTTGTCGGTGCGCGTGGCGAGCCGGCAACACGAGCGCCGGCTGTGGAATAGGCCTTACGTGCTCGCGTATTCGGCGCTGCCGCTTCTGACGTCTCGTGGCGTGGCGCCGTAGCGCTGCTTGAAGCAGCGATTGAAGTAGGACAGATCGCCGAAGCCCACGTCATACGCGATCGTGCTCACCGCCGTGCCGGCGAACTTCGTTTCGACGAGCATGCGATAAGCGCGGGTGAGACGTTGCGACAGCAGGAAGGAGGAAAATGTGATGCCTTCAATCTCGAACAGCCGTTGCAGATTGCGCGGCGTCAGGCCGAGGTGGGTTGAGACGGCGCTGACCGTGAGGTCGCGGCGAAAACTGTTTTCGCTGATGTAAGCCTTGGCCAATTTCAATCTTGCCGCCGGAACGCCGCGGTTCTTGGCCACTTCCGCGGCATCGCGCGTGGCGCCAAGCGTGAGGGCGACGAGATCGTGCACGTGATTGACGGCGATGCTTCGAATTTCCGGGGAGTCGAGTCCCTCGTCATGCAACAGGGCGCAGGAGTAACCGGTCAGCAGCTTGAGTGCGCCCAGGTGACGCGGGATATGCCGCATGACCGCATGCTCGGCGTCGACGACGATCGACGAGAGCACGGAGCCCGGAATGCCGAGCGAGACGCAGCGTCCGGGCATGCGCCGGTTAAACGACAGCACATCCTGGCTCCTCATCAACATGGCTTCGCCTTCGCGCAAGGCCACATTGCAGCCTCGCGCCGACGCGGTGACTGCGCCAACCCGATTGACGATCAGGGTAAAATCGTCATGATTTTTTGAATTATAATTCCGCGTTCGCGTCCCGCAAACCTCCGGCAAAGCCACCGCCAGCATGTGCAGGCCCGGCAACGCTCGCGACACTGCCGTGCACTCGAACTTATCGTTCGGCGGGGCCGCGAATTCGAGCGAGAGTGCCATGCGGACGCAGTATTCACGCCACTGCGCGGACCAGACTTCGGGGGCTAAATTGGCGGTAGAAAAACGCATAGACGAGAAAGTGTGATTATCCGCCATGTGCTGTCCTGCTCTCCATCCTTAACCGGCACAACGAACGGATGAACACCGCGATCCCACGCCTATTCCACGTTGTATGTCGTTGCAGACCGGAAACGCGACGGGGAAAGGCTGATGGGCAGGTTCCGAATTCCACATTCAATAAATGATGTAAGTGATGAATGAGAGCGCGGTGAATTCGTTGTGCCGGCGGACCGCGCGAAAACCCAATGAGGAGAGAACGCGCTTTTTGCGCGTCCGGCATTTCATGAACTGTCTTTGCATGATCGACATTTGCTCGAGAGCTTGCAGCAACGGGATGCAAAAGTCGGAATCGGACCACTAGCCAGTGGTAGGGTGGTATGCCGGGCAGGATGACCGGCGCCTCGACGCGGGGGCGGCCAACCGACCGGTTAGTTTTCCGTGTAGGCCAGCCGCCGGCCGGCGGCCGGCGGTAAACCGGCAGAAATAAATTCTTTATCACGGTGGGCTTCGAAATAGCCCGTATGGCGCAAGGATCGGTCAAAGACTTTCGTCCGCCGGAGTTTCGTGTTGCCGCGGTATTTATATCCGCCGGCTCTTTCTTGCCGAAGACATTACGCAGCTTTTACGCAGGGAGGCGCCCGGCCAGGGCGTTATTTGGTTCGTTACGGACACCCGGTCCGTTTACGAACAACTTCGAGGACAACGACCATGCGTCACATCTTGATTGCCGCTTCCGCGCTCGCGGTTGCAGGTATCTTCACGTCCGCCCCGGCGAGCGCGCAGCAAGCCGGTGCGCCGACCTACTTCGCCGGCGGCCCGATGCAAATCGGTAGCTGGTGCAAAGTGGCGACCGACCAAATCCGCGGCGACGACTCCTACGGCTTCTATCAGCCGTGTGGCGGCCAGGCGCTGGCAAGCGCTCCGCGTCGTAAGCGCTAAACGACTGCATCCAAATCGGCGGCCCGCGCCCCCCATGTTGCGGTCCGCCGGTAACTCCCGGCCACGGGCAACGCCCTGCGCGTTGCAGCCCGTGGCCGGCTTTGTCTGTTACGGCTTTTGCGGCATCATCGGCCGCCGGCAGTCAATACCGGCGCGAGCCAAGGGATGCCCAAAGAATGCCGGTGAGCCGCGGGCTCGATCATTGTGTCCATGCGGTGCGCGATCTTGCCGCCGCCGCCGACCTTTATGCGAGCCTCGGCTTCACCGTCGGCGCCCGCAACAAGCATCCGTGGGGCACCCATAATCATCTGGTGCAACTGCCCGGCTTTTTCGTCGAGCTGTTGAACGCTCGCCGAACCGGACAAGCTCGGCGACGACGGGTTCTCGACTTTGTTCGGCGCCTACACGAGCGATTTCCTCAAACGCGGGGAGGGTCTGTCGCTGATGATCCTGCAGTCGGAGGACGCCCGCGCCGACGAAGCCGCGTTTCGCGCCGCCGGCATTGCCGCTTCCGAAACCATGCGGTTCGAGCGCGAGGGCAAGCGGCCGGACGGTTCGCCCGTGAAGGTCGCCTTCTCGCTCGCCTTCGCCGAGGACAAGCTGGCGCCCGACATCCACTTCGCCGTCTGCCAGCAGCATTACCCGGAGAACTTCTGGAATCCGGCGTTTCAGAAGCACGCCAACGGCGCGACCGGTATTGCCGGCGCCGTCGTTGTCGCCGATGTGCCGCAGCGTCACCGCGCCTTTTTCGAAGCCTTCGTCGGGACGCAAGCGGTCGACCGTGAGGACGGAATGTCCCTCTTAACGCCGCGCGGCCGCATCGACCTCGTAACGCCCGCCGCCTTTACCGGCCGCTATGGCGTCGCGCCGCCGGATGTTTCACGGGGCGCGCGGCTGGCGGCGCTGCGGTTTGCGGTCGCCGATCCGAGCTTGCTGCAAGCCGTGCCGGAGCTCGCCGGCCTGGCTGGCGTCGATGCCGGCGGACCGACGGTGATTGGCGCCGACGACGCCCTGGGGGCCACCCTGGTATTCGAAGCCGGGCGTTGACCGGGCGGGCGGGCCGTTTCATGGTCCGCGCGCCTAGTGGAGCGAATTTGACATTTGATAGCGATTTGCGGCGAGTTGCTCATCAAATGTCAAATTCAAAGCTCCACTAGTGCGGTGGATTTGAAGTTCGTCACATTGCTTGCAGCGAGTCCGTAGACGAACTTCAAATCCAAAACCGCACTAGAATTATAAAGTTGCTAGTGTCCTTTCGAATCCGAAGTTCGTACGGAACAAGCTGAATAATTTGACGAACTTCGGATTGGGACACTAGAATCAAACAGTTGCTAGTGGTCCTTTGATTCCGACATTTGCTCGGGAGCTTGCAGCAACGGAATGCAAATGTCGGAATCGGACCACTAGGAAGGACTAAGATTCTTGGCCCAAAAGCTCGCCCCCAATGCCGTGGTTTCGGCCGGTTCCGTGCATTTCGGCAACAGCCTGCCGTTTGCGCTGATCGCCGGGCCCTGCGCCCTGGAAAGCCGGGCGCACGCGCTGGAAATGGCGGCGGCTCTCAAGGAAATCGCGGCCAAGGCCGGCGTCGGTCTGGTGTTCAAGACCTCGTTCGACAAGGCCAACCGCACGTCAGCCAAAGGCGCGCGCGGCGCCGGGCTCGACGCCGCGTTGCCGATCTTCGCCGAGATCCGCGAGACGCTTGGCCTGCCGGTGCTCACCGACGTGCACGAGGCCGCGCAATGCGCGCGCGTAGCGGAGGCGGTCGACGTGCTGCAGATCCCGGCCTTCCTCTGCCGTCAGACCGATCTGCTCGTTGCCGCCGCCGCGACCGGCCGCGTCGTCAACGTCAAGAAGGGCCAATTCCTGGCGCCGTGGGACATGAAGAACGTGGTCGAAAAAATCACCGGCGCCGGCAACGCCAACGTGCTGGTGACCGAGCGCGGGGTCTCCTTCGGCTACAACACGCTGGTCTCCGACATGCGCGCCCTGCCGATCCTCAAAGCGCAGACCGGCGCGCCGGTCATTTTCGACGCCACCCATTCGGTGCAGCAGCCGGGCGGCCAGGGCACCGCGTCCGGCGGCGAGCGTCAATTTGTGCCGGTGCTGGCACGGGCGGCGGTGGCGGTCGGGGTGGCGGGGCTTTTCATCGAGACCCACCAGGACCCGGACAAGGCCCCCTCCGACGGGCCAAACATGTTGCCACTCAAGGATATGGAGCCGCTTTTGCGCAAGCTGGTTGAATTCGACCGGCTGGCCAAAGCCTGACCCCCGCCACCGGCGCCCGCACCGCATATGCCTCCCGTCATCAACCTCATGGCGTTCGTCGCCTTCGCGACCTCGCTGTTCATGCGCTCGGTCGACCCGGTCATTCCGCAGATCGCCCACGGGCTCGGCGTCACGCCGACCACGGCGGCGCTGCTGTCGACCGGGTTCACCTTGCCCTATGCGATCGTCCAGCCGCTGCTCGGTGCGCTCGCCGACATGCTGAGCAAGACGCGGCTGATGATCGGCTGCATGTTGATCCTCGGCGTCACCACGGTGCTGTCCGGGCTGGCGCTCAATTTTGACATGCTGATGGGCTTGCGCGTCGTCGCCGGCATGGCGGCCGGCGGGGTGTTCCCGATCGCGCTGGCGGTCGCCGGCGACCGCGTGCCGGTCAAACAGCGCCAGGTCGCTATCAGCCGCTTGTTGTTTGCCGCCATGAGCGGGAATCTCCTGGGCGCTTCATTGGCCGGCGTGGTCGGCGATCTGATCGGCTGGCGCAGCGTCTTCTTCCTCACCGGCGCCGTCGACCTGGTGGCGCTGGGCATGGCGATCCCCGGCTTCCGCGGCATGGGCGAGAGCGCCGGCCGTTTCGACCTCTCCACCTTCGTCCCGAACTACCGCGCGGTGTTCAGCAATCCGCTCGCCAAATACTGTTTCGGTGCGGTGTTCGTGGAAGCGGTGTTCCTGTTCGGCGTCTTTCCCTACATGGCGACAATTCTGCGCGGCGAAGGTGTCGAAAGCGCCTCCATCGCCGGCATCGTCATCGCCGGTTTCGGCGTCGGCGGCATCTGCTACACGCTGACGGTGCGCTGGCTGCTCGCCTACGTCGGCGAGAAGCGGCTGATGGCCGGGGGCGGCATGGTGATGGCGTTCGGTCTCGCCATGATTGCGCTGCGGCTGCCCTGGCCGGTCGAATTCGCCGTGTTCATGCTGCTCGGCTTCGGCTTCTACATGCTGCACGGCTGCATCCAGGTCTACGTGACCGAGCTCGCGCCGACCGCGCGCGCGTCCGCCACCGCCGGTCATTCGAGCTTCTTTTTCCTGGGGCAGGCGACTGGGCCGGTGGTCTACGGGCTCGGTCTCTCGAGTGGCTCTGGCATCGATAGCGTGCTGATCACCGGCGTGGTGATGCTGACATTGACGGGCTGGATCTGCGCTTTCGGCCTGCGGCGTCCGGCGCCGGCGATGGTTTAACTTTCGATGCGCGTGATCTTTTCCGAAAACCGGTTCCCACTTTTCGGGATCACGCGCTACCCCCGCCCGCGATAGGGCGCGACGCCCTGGTCGGGCACCCAGACGCCCTTGGGCAATTTGCCGGCCTGCCAGAACACGTCGATCGGTATGCCGCCGCGCGGATACCAGTAGCCGCCGATGCGCAGCCATTTCGGCTTCAACAGCGCGTAGAGGCGCTTGCCGATGCCGACCGTGCAATCCTCATGAAAGGCGTCCTCGTTGCGGAAGCTGGTGAGGTAGAGCTTCAGCGACTTGGATTCGAGCAGCCAGCGCCCCGGCACGTAGTCGATCACCAGGTGCGCGAAATCCGGTTGGCCCGTGATCTTGCACAGGGTGGTGAATTCGGGCGCCGTGAAGCGGGCGAGGTAATTTGTGTCCGGATGCGGATTGGGCACGCGGTCGAGTTGCGCCTTGGCGGGCGAGGCCGGCGGCAGGACATGCCGCCCAAGTTGGAGGGTTTTTCGGGCCATGGGCTTGGAATGCCCCGAGCGGACGGGGCATGACAAGGGGGTTGTCCATCCTGTAGAAGCCGCACCAAGGCGCATGATCCCGAAAAGCCTGTCCCCGGCTCGTGGGGATCGAGAACCAGTTTTCGGACAAGATCATGCTCCTCTCAAAAGAGCGCCGGAACGCCGCAATGACCGCCATTACCGACATCATCGGCCGCGAAATCCTCGATTCCCGCGGCAATCCCACGGTTGAAGTTGATGTAATACTTGAAGACGGCGCCATGGGCCGGGCTGCGGTCCCCTCCGGCGCCTCGACCGGCGTGCACGAGGCGGTCGAACTGCGCGACGGCGACAAGGCCCGCTTCGGCGGCAAGGGCGTGCGCAAGGCGATCGATGCGGTCAACACCGAGATATTCGACGCCATCGGCGGCATGGACGCCGAGTTGCAGGCCAAGATCGACGAGACCATGATCGCGCTCGACGGCACCCCCAACAAGGGCCGGCTCGGCGCCAACGCCATTCTCGGCGTCTCGCTCGCCGTCGCCAAGGCCGCGGCGATCGCCAGCAATGCGCCGCTCTACCGCTATGTCGGCGGCACCTCCGCGCGGCTGCTGCCGGTGCCGATGATGAACATCATCAACGGCGGCGCGCACGCCGACAACCCGATCGACTTCCAGGAATTCATGATCATGCCGGCGGGCGCGGCGAATTTCGCCGAGGCGCTGCGCTGCGGGGCGGAGATCTTCCACACGTTGCGCGCGGAACTGAAAGCCGCCGGCCTCAACACCAATGTCGGCGACGAAGGCGGCTTCGCGCCCGATATCAAGTCGGCGGAAGCGGCGCTCGACCTCGTCATGAAGGCCGTGGAGAAGGCCGGCTACAAACCGGGCGACGATGTTTTCATCGCGCTCGATCCGGCCTCGAGCGAATTCTACAAGGACGGAAGATACGTCTATGCGGGCGAGGGCAAGACCCGCTCGGCCAAGCAGCAGGCGCAGTACCTCGCCGAACTGGTGAACAGCTATCCGATCGTCTCCATCGAAGACGGCATGGCCGAAGACGACTGGGAGGGTTGGAAGATCGCCACCGACTTGATTGGTGGCAAGTGCCAGCTCGTCGGGGACGACCTGTTCGTCACCAATGTGAAGCGGCTGTCGAAGGGCATTGCCGACGGCGTCGCCAATTCGATCCTGATCAAGGTCAATCAGATCGGCACGCTCACCGAGACGCTCGCCGCCATCGAGATGGCGCACAAGGCGGCCTATACCGCGGTGATGTCGCATCGCTCCGGCGAGACCGAAGACTCCACCATCGCCGATCTCGCCGTCGCCACCAATTGCGGGCAGATCAAGACCGGCTCGCTCGCGCGCTCCGACCGCATGGCCAAGTACAACCAGCTCCTCCGCATTGAGGAGGAGTTGGGCGAGCAGGCCAAGTATGGCGGCAGGTCGGTGCTGAAAGGGCTGGGCGGCTAAAACGTCGTCTGGCGCCCTTCGCAGCGCGCAGTTAGGCTCATCCGCAACTACTTGCCTTGGCCCGCGTATGGCCGCAGAATCCGTTATCGTCTCGCCGCTTCGAGGATATGGGGCATGGACCAGCTCACGACCCTTCCAGCCAATGAACGCCGCCGCGCCGCCGAGCGGCTGGCCGATTATGTCGCCCAGTCGGTGGACAACACGCGCGCGGTGGAAATGCCGTTCTTCCATCTCGAATTCGACCGCGTGTTCCCCGACGACACCTATGCCCAGATCCTGGCGCTGATGCCGGAAGCGCGCGACTACCGGCCCATGCACGGCCGCAGCAAAGGCCACGACCTCGACGACGGCACGCACACGCGGGTCAAGATCGACCTGTTCCCCGAATACATCCGCAACCTCCCGCCCGAGAAGCGAGCGCTGTGGGAGGTGGTCGGGCGCGCGCTCACCTCCGACAAGGTGCGTCAGGCTTTCATGCGTCGTCTGGCGCCGGGTCTCTCCAAACGATTCGGTAACGACTTCGCCAAGTTCGGGATGTATCCGATCCCGATCCTCACCCGCGATATCCCCGGTTATCTGATCACGCCGCACACCGACACGCGCTGGAAAGGCATCACCGTCCAGTTCTATCTGCCCAAAGACGACGCCAACACCGACATCGGCACCATCTTCCACGAGAAACTGCCGGACGGCTCGTTGCCCAAGAAGGCGCAGATGCGGTTTGCGCCCAACACCGGCTATGCCTTCGCGGTCGGCGAGGACACCTGGCATTCGGCCGACCCGGTGCACGATCGCGTGAAGAGCCGCGATTCGATCCTGCTCACCTATTTTGTGGACTCCGGCATGCTCAAGGTGCTGCGCAACCGCGGCAAGCGGCTGGGCAATTTCGTGCTGAACGAAATCCGCCACCGGGTGTGACGAGCAGGGCCCTGCCGCAACCGTCATTAAAGTGGTCTTAACGGCCATGGCGCATGTTGCCGCGTCATGGTCACTCATCGCCGCCGTCGCGCCATCCTGACCGCGCTCGGGCTCTACGCCTTTGCCGCGCTCTTCATCGGCTACTTCGCGATCAACGCCTTCACCGGTGCGCACGGCCTGCGCGCGCAGAAGGATCTCGACAAGCGGCTTGCGCACATGCAGATCGAGCTCAGCCAACTCAAGGTGGAGCGCATCAGTTGGCAGCGGCGCGTGTCGCTCTTGCGGTCCAGCCAGATCGATCCCGACATGCTGGCCGAACGCGCTCATGCGCTCCTCGGTTATGTCGATCCGCGCGACGTTACTTTGCTGCTGCATCCGCAGTATTGACGAAATAAAATAACGAGCCGCAACGCCCCGGCGATGCGCCTTGGGGGCGGGACTACGTGCCGCAAGTGGCCGCGGCAACCGGAATGCGGTTCCCGCCTTATCCACGGCCGGGCCGTTTCCATCTGCAATCAATTCCTGGGGGATTTGCTACAAGGCCGCTGGGCGGTCTCGTGCTTTCGCGGGCGGGGGAATTGGGCTATTGGGGATGCCCAGACGACCGACTGACGCCAGTCCCTTTTGCCGGTCAATCAGGAGTGCCAATGGCGGTTGCCAAATTAAAACCGAGCGCCGAGGTGCATGAACCGGACCTTGCTTCAAAGCCCGTGGCGGACTTTACCAAGGAACAGGACCTCGACGCCTATCGGCGCATGCTCACCATTCGCCGCTTCGAGGAGAAGGCAGGCCAGATGTACGGCATGGGGCTGATCGGCGGCTTCTGCCACCTCTATATCGGGCAGGAAGCAGTCGTCATCGGCATGCAATTGACGCTGAAGGAGGGCGACGAAGTCATCACCGGCTATCGCGACCACGGCCACATGATGGCCTGCGGCATGGATCCAAAGGGGGTCATGGCCGAGCTCACCGGCCGCGCGCATGGCTACTCCAAGGGCAAAGGCGGCTCGATGCACATGTTCAGCGTCGAGAAGGGTTTCTATGGCGGTCACGGCATCGTCGGCGCGCCGGTGCCGCTCGGAACGGGATTGGCCTTCGCCAATCGTTACCGCGGTAACGACAATGTTTGCGTGACCTATTTCGGCGACGGCGCCGCCAACCAGGGCCAGGTCTACGAAAGCTTCAATATGGCCGAGTTGTGGAAACTGCCGGTCCTCTACGTGATCGAGAACAACCGTTATGCCATGGGGACGGCGATCACCCGTTCGTCGGCGACCACCGACCTTTCCAAGCGCGGGCTATCGTTCAACATTCCGGGCGAGCAGGTCGACGGCATGGACGTACGCGCGGTGAAGGCCGCGGGTGAAAAAGCGGTCGCCTGGTGTCGCGCCGGCAAAGGGCCTTACATTCTGGAGATGCTCACCTACCGCTACCGCGGCCATTCGATGTCGGACCCGGCCAAATACCGCACCCGCGAAGAAGTCGACGAAGTGCGCTCGCATCACGATCCGATCGACATGGTGCGTCAGCGTATCCTGGAGAAGAAATTCGCGACCGAAGCCGCTTTGAAAAAGATCGACGCCGAGGTGCGCGACCTCATCAACGAGGCGGCGGAGTTCGCCACCCACGATCCGGAGCCCGACGCCTCCGAGCTATACACCGACATTTATCGCGCTTGATCCCGAAAAGTGGGAACCGGTTTTCGGATAAGATCATGCGCAAAACAAGAAATGCCAGCCGCGTATAGGACGCCCTAACGCCCATGCCGACCAACGTGCTCATGCCCGCGCTCTCGCCCACGATGGAGAAGGGCAATCTGGCCAAGTGGCTGAAGAAAGAGGGCGACCCGGTGCGCTCCGGTGACGTCATCGCCGAGATCGAGACCGACAAGGCGACCATGGAAGTGGAAGCCGCCGATGAGGGCACGCTTGGGAAGATTTTAATCCCCGAAGGCACCGCGGACGTCGCGGTCAATACGCCGATCGCCGTTATCCTTGGCGATGGCGAGGACAAAGCCGCGATCGATGACGTCAAGGCGTCGCCGGTTCAACAGGCCGCGGGGTCTACGGCTCCAGTGCAGGCGGCAAGTGCCGCGGCGCCCGTTACATCCGCGCCACAAGAACACGTGCCGGCCGCACCGACGGTGAAGCCGGCCAGCGATCCTGACATCCCCGAAGGCACCGAAATGGTCACCATGACCATGCGCGAAGCCCTGCGCGACGCCATGGCGGAAGAAATGCGCCGCGACGGCGATGTGTTCGTGATGGGCGAGGAAGTGGCCGAATATCAGGGCGCCTACAAAGTTACGCAAGGCCTGTTGCAGGAATTCGGCGCCAAGCGCGTCATCGACACGCCGATCACTGAGCATGGCTTTGCCGGCTTGGGCGTCGGCGCCGCGCTCGCCGGTTTGAAGCCGATCGTCGAGTTCATGACCTGGAATTTCGCCATGCAGGCGATGGACCACCTGATCAATTCCGCCGCCAAGACGCTCTACATGTCGGGCGGGCAGATGGGCTGCCAGATGGTGTTCCGCGGGCCGAACGGCGTGGCGGCCCGTGTGGCCGCCCAGCACAGCCAGGATTATTCGTCCTGGTACTCGCACATTCCCGGCCTCAAGGTGATCGCACCTTCGAACGCCGGCGATGCCAAGGGCCTGCTCAAGGCCGCTATCCGCGATCCAAATCCCGTCATCTTCCTCGAAAACGAAATACTCTACGGCCACTCCTCGCCGGTCCCAAAGCTCGACGATTTCGTGCTGCCCATCGGCAAGGCGCGCATCGCGCGCGCTGGCAGTCACGTGACCATCATCGCCTGGTCGATGGGCATGACGTATGCGCTCAAAGCCGCCGACCAACTCGCGGGCGATGGCGTCGAAGCCGAGGTCATCGATCTGCGCACGCTCAGGCCCATGGACATGGCGACCGTCATCGAGTCGCTGAAGAAGACCGGCCGCGCGGTGACCGTGGAAGAAGGCTGGAAGCAGTCTGGTGTCGGCGCCGAGATCGCCGCGCGGCTGATGGAGGAGGCCTTCGACTATCTCGATGCGCCGGTGATCCGCGTCACCGGCAAGGACGTGCCGATGCCCTACGCGGCCAACCTGGAAAAGCTGGCGCTGCCCTCGGTCGCGGAAGTGGTCGAGGCGGCGAAGGCAGTTTGTTACCGGTGAACATGATGGCGGATGAACCAGTCGATGCCTTGCCGGTGCCGCCCGAAGCCGTGGAGCAGGGCGGTGTCGAAGTGCTGCGCGCCTTCATCGTCGGGGGTAAGCTGGAAGTGTCGCTGCGCCGCGCCTTCGAGGAGCCCGACGTCTGGGGCATGTTGATCGCCGACGTCGCCCGTCACGCCGCACGCATCTATGCCACCGAAACCGATCTCGGCGAGAACCAGACCTTACGGAAGATCCGCGCCATGTGCGACGCCGAGCTCGATACGCCCACCGATCCCGGCTCCACCAGCGCCGTCAGTTAAGGTCCGAGAAGGCCCAAGGAACTAAGGCCCAAGCAATGCCGACCAATATCCTCATGCCCGCGCTGTCGCCCACCATGGAGAAGGGCAACCTCGCCAAGTGGCTGAAGAAGGAAGGCGAAGCGGTCAAGACCGGCGACGTCATCGCCGAGATCGAGACCGACAAGGCCACCATGGAATACGAGGCCGTCGACGACGGCACGCTGGCCAAGATCGTGGTGCCGGAAGGCACGCAGGACGTGCCGGTGAATTCGCTCATCGCCGTGCTTGCCGGTGAGGGCGAAGACGTGAAGGCCGCCGCGGCGGGTGCGGGGAAGGCGCAAGCTGCGCCGCCGCCGCCGAAAGCGGCTGAACCGGCAGCGAAGCCCGCAGCGGAGCCGCCAAAGGCCGCCGCACCGGCATCCAAACCGCAGCAGGCCGCGCCCGCGCCGGCGTCGCCCGCTCCACAGCAAAGCGGAGCCCGCGTGTTCTCGTCGCCGCTCGCGCGCCGCCTCGCGAAGGAAGCCGGCATCGATTTGTCGCGCGTCTCTGGCTCCGGCCCGCACGGCCGCGTCGTCGCCCGCGACATCGACGCAGCGAAATCCGGCAAGGGCCGGGCGCCCGCTGCGCCGGCCATAGGCGGTCCGGCAGGAGCGCCATCCGCACCGATAATGAGCGACCAACAGGTGCTCTCGCTATTCGACGAAGGCAGCTACGACCTGGTGCCGCATGATGGCATGCGCCGCACGATTGCTCAGAGATTGACCGCCGCGGCGCAGTCGATGCCGGTGTTCTATCTCACCGTCGACTGCGATATCGGCAGGCTCATGACCGCGCGCGAGGAGATCAACGCTGCCGCGCCCAAGACGGCGGACAGCAAACCGGCCTACAAGCTTTCGGTCAACGACTTCGTGGTCAAGGCACTGGCGCTTGCATTGCAGCGCGTGCCGCAGGCCAATGTGAGCTGGACCGAGGCCGCCCTGGTCAAGCACCATCACTCGGACATCGGCGTCGCGGTGGCGCTGCCGTTCGGACTGATCACGCCGATCGTGCGCCAGGCGGAGCTGAAATCGCTTTCCGCCATCTCCAACGAGATGCGCGACCTCGCCGAGCGCGCGCGCGGAAAGAAGCTCAAGCCGAACGAATACCAGGGCGGCAACTCGTCGGTGTCGAACCTCGGCATGTATGGCATCAAGGAATTCACCGCGGTGATCAACCCGCCGCAGTCGACGATTCTTGCGGTCGGCACCGGCGAGGAGCGCCCGGTCGCGCGCGGCGGCAAGCTCGAGGTCGCGACCATGATGAGCGTGACGCTCGCCTGCGATCATCGCGCCATCGATGGCGCCGTCGGCGCCCAGCTCATCGGCGCGTTCAAGTTGCTAATCGAAAACCCGGTGATGATGGTGGTGTAGTGATTGTCATGCGCGGGCTTGTCCCGGGCCTCCCGCTTAGGGAGGCGATGCCTATCTAATCGAGATGGCGGGGACAATTTTGGGAAGACGGCGCTTCGCGCCTTTTGCCCGGCCATCACGAAAGAGGAAGAAAGATTTTCATGGCCGATACCAATTTCGACGTCATCATTATCGGCTCCGGCCCGGGCGGCTATGTCACCGCCATCCGGTCGGCGCAGCTCGGCTTCAAGACCGCCATCGTCGAGCGCGACTATCTCGGCGGCATCTGCCTCAACTGGGGCTGCATCCCGACCAAGGCGCTGCTGCGCTCGGCCGAGATCTACCATCTACATGCAGCACGCCAAGGATTACGGGCTGAAAGCCGACAACATCGGTTATGACGCTGAGGCCATCGTCAAGCGCTCGCGCGGCGTGTCGAAACGGCTGAACGACGGCGTCGGCTTCCTGATGAAGAAGAACAAGGTGTCGGTGATCTGGGGCGAGGCGGCGATCGACGCCCCCGGCAAGGTCACCGTCAAGCCATCGAAGACCGAGGCGCTGAAGGGGGCACTCGGTCCTGGCCAATACCAGGCCAGGCACGTCATCATCGCCACCGGCGCGCGGCCGCGCGTACTGCCTGGCATCGAGCCGGACAAGAAGCTGGTGTGGACCTATTTCGAGGCGATGGTGCCGCCGGCCATTCCGAAGTCGCTGCTGGTGGTCGGCTCCGGCGCCATCGGTATCGAGTTCGCCTCGTTCTACCGCACGCTCGGCGCCGAGGTGACCGTGGTCGAGGTGCTGCCGCAAATCCTGCCGGTCGAGGACCAGGAGATTCAGGCGTTCGCCCGCAAGAGCTTCGAGAAGCAGGGCATCAAGATTCTCACCAACGCCAAGGTCACCAAGCTCGATAAAAAAGCCGACAGCGTCACCGCCACCATCGAAGAGGGCGGCAAGACGCAGACCATTACGGTCGAGCGCGTCATCTCCGCGGTCGGCGTTGTTGGCAACATTGAAAACCTCGGCCTCGAAAAGCTCGGGGTGAAGACCGAGCGCGGCATCGTCGTCACTGACCCGGTTAGTAAAACCAACGTGCCCGGCATCTACGCCATCGGCGACGTCGCCGGTCCCCCGATGCTCGCGCACAAGGCCGAGCACGAGGGCGTGGTCTGCATCGAGGCCATCAAGGGCCTGCATCCGCACCCGATGAACAGATTGATGATCCCGGGCTGCACCTATTGCTCGCCGCAGGTCGCTTCCGTCGGCCTGACGGAACTGGCCTGCAAGGAGAAGAAGCTCGATATCCGCGTCGGCCGTTTCCCGTTCATCGGCAACGGCAAGGCGATTGCCTTGGGCGAGGACCAGGGGCTGGTGAAGGTGATCTTCGACAAGAAGACCGGCCAGTTGCTCGGCGCCCACATGGTCGGCGCCGAGGTGACTGAGCTCATTCAGGGCTATGTGGTCGCCATGAACCTGGAGACCACCGAGGAAGAATTGATGCACACGGTCTTCCCGCATCCGACGTTGTCGGAAATGATGAAGGAAGCCGTGCTCGATGCCTACGGGCGCGTGTTGAATATGTGAGGCCGCATCGTGGCGGCAAACTCTGAATCGTCATGCCCGGCCTTGTGCCGGGCATCCACGTCTTTATCCTTTGCGGAGAACAAGACGTGGATGGCCGGACAAGCCCGGCCAAGACGAGCGCAATCTGGGAGAATACGCCAATGGCCAAGTTCAATAACATTCTCGAAACCGTCGGCCGCACGCCGGTGGTCAAGATCAACAAGCTGGCGCCGAAAGGTATCAATCTCTACGTCAAGATGGAGGCCTTCAATCCGCTCGGCTCGGTCAAGGACCGTCTGGCGCTCGGCGTCATTGAGGCGGCGGAAAAATCCGGCGCGCTCAAACCCGGCCAGACCGTGATCGAAGCCACTTCCGGCAACACCGGCATCGGCTTGGCAATGGTTTGCGCGGCCAAAGGTTATCCGCTGGTGGTTACCATGGCAGAAAGCTTTTCGGTGGAACGTCGCAAACTGATGCGCTTCCTCGGCGCCAAGGTGGTGCTCACCCCCGCCAGTGAACGCGGCATGGGCATGGTCAACAAGGCGCTCGAACTCGCCAAGACCCATGGCTGGTTCCTGACCCGTCAGTTCGAGAACGAGGCCAATCCCGACATGCATTCGCGCACCACCGCGCGCGAGATCGTCGAGGATTTCAAAGGCGAGAAACTCGATTACTGGGTGACCGGCTTCGGCACCGGCGGCACGCTCACCGGCGTCTCGCGTGTCTTATCCAAGGAGCGCCCCGACACCAAGATCGTGGTGTGCGAGCCGGCGGACGCGCCCATGCTGACCAGCGGCATCGGTCAGAAGCGCAACGCGGACGGCTCGCCGGCGGAAGCGCATCCTTCGTTCAAGCCGCACCCGATGCAGGGCTGGAGCCCCGACTTCATCCCGAAAATCACGGGCGAAGCGGTAGACATGAAAGTGATCGACCGCGTGCTCACCATCCCCGGCCCCGACGCGCTCAAGTGGAGCCGCGAGCTTGCCCGCCAGGAAGGGATCTTTGTCGGCATCACCGCTGGGGGTACCTTTGCCGGTGCCCTGGAGGTGTGCAAAACAGCGGCGCCCGGTTCCACCGTGCTCGCCATGTTGCCCGATACCGGCGAGCGTTATCTGTCGACGCCGCTATTCGGCGAAATTGGCGCCGACATGAACGAAGAGGAAATGAAAATTTCCGGTTCGACGCCGGGGAACCAACTGCCGCCGAAGGCCTGACGGCGAGAGGGTTGGACCATGGGTGTCATCGCCTGGATCATCATCGGCCTTGTCGCAGGCTGGCTCGCCAATCTCATCCTCGGCGGCCGCGGTGGCGGGCTGTTGTTCAATCTCGCCGTCGGCTTGGTTGGCGCTATCGTCGGTGGTTTCCTATTTGAGAAGCTCAACGTGCACGTCATACCCGATTTCTGGGGCAATCTGATTACCGCCACCGTCGGCGCCATCGTGTTTCTGCTGATCTGGCGCGCGATCAGGCGAACTTGAGGCGAGGGAACCCGGCATGCGTCTTGTCCTTGCGATCGCATTCATCGCAAGCGTTCTCGGGGCCGCTCCTGCGACGGCGCAGACGCCGGCAGAGAATCCGTTCAAGACTCTGACGCCAGCGGAGGTGGAGCAACTCAATTCAGGGAAGCCACCGGCTGCGACCCCGCAACAGGGTCCGGTCCAGAATCCGGTGAAGGACATAACGCCGGGCCAGGATCAGCCTGGTCTGAAGCAAGTACCGCAACCGGAAAAACCTCGAGTCCAACCGCTGGCGCCACCTAAAGTCCAGACTCCGGCCCGGCCTGCCGTGCCGGGCGACGACATCTGGCGCGCGGGTGCGCAAGTCAGCGTCGCCGCCGACAATCACTATGACGTCTGGGCCGCCGGCGCGCTCGCCAGCGTGCGCGGCTTCGTCGGCCATGATCTGCACGCCGCCGGCGCCGAGGTCGACGTCGACACCGCCACCAAGGGCGACGCCTACGTCGCCGGCGCCATCGTCTCGGTGGCCGGCAACTACGGCCGAAGTCTTTACGTCGTCGGCGCTCGCGTCGGCATCAGCGCTCATGTTGACGGAACCCTCAAGGCGGGTGGGGCGCGCGTCCTGATCCGGCCGCAAACGCAAGTGCGCGGCCTGACACAAATCGCCGGCGCCGACATTCTCTTTGCCGGCGTTAGCCATGGCCGCACCGAGATCTATGGGGACACCGTTCACATCGACGGCCACATCGCCGGCGATCTTTTGGTGCGCGCGCGCAGCGTCACCGTCGGCAAGACCGCTCGAATCGATGGCAGTGCCACCTTCCAGAGTTTCAACGAGCCAGTGATCGTCAAAGGCGCTGTCATCCAAGGCCGTCAGACCGTGACTCTGCCGTATCCGGAGCAGAGGCGCTTTCAATCCGCGCAAGCACTGTTCGGCCTGGTGCTATTCAGTATCGCCGCCGGCTTCATGGCAGGTCTGGTGCTGCTTGTGGTGCGCCGCCGTCTGGTCGAGCGCGCGGTAATGTCGCTGCGTAACCGTCCGGGCCACAGCTTCGGCCTTGGCGTGCTGGTGTTCATTCTCTTTCCGGTGTTCGCGATGCTGTTGATGGCGACGATCATCGGCATCCCGACCGCGCTGTTAATCCTGCTCGCCCTGCCGCTGTTGTGGCTGGTGGCCACGGTGCTTGCGGCCCTCACCATGGGCGATTTCCTGGTCAACCGCGTGCCACGTCCGCGCGGCTTCTTCGGCCGCCTGTGGCAGCTCATCGTCGGGCTGGTCGTCCTGAGTGTGATCGGCATCATCCCGTTTCTCGGCGTTGCCATTTGGTTCATCGCACTGCTGGTGGGGCTGGGGGCCTTCTGGCAGGCCCTGCGGCCGCTCCCCCTGCCCGTGCCGGCCGTGGCCGAAGAGGGGGCCGATTGAGCAGGCGCTTGAGCAGCCATGCCAAATCGCCCGGGTTCCGCTGCTTGCGGCTGCCCGTTACCGGCCGTAAGTAAGGCTCATGGCCGTCGTCCTTGATCTCACCGATGATCCGCGTCCGCGCCACCCGGAAAAGGCGCGTCGGCCGGATTCCGGGCAGCCGCCCAAGCCCGATTGGATCCGCGTCAAGGCGCCTGTCTCGCCCGGCTATATGGAAACCCGGGACCTGATGCGCGCCAACGGCCTGCATACCGTCTGCGAGGAGGCGGGCTGCCCCAATATCGGCGAGTGCTGGGAGAAGAAGCACGCCACCTTTATGATCATGGGCGACACCTGCACAAGGGCCTGCTCCTTCTGCAACGTGAAGACAGGCCTGCCCGGCGCGCTCGATTCAGACGAGCCCGCGCATGTCGGGCAGGCGACCGCCAAACTCGGCCTCTCGCACATCGTGGTGACCTCGGTCGACCGCGACGATCTCGCCGACGGCGGCGCGCAGCATTTCGCCGACACCATCGGCGCCATCCGCGCAAGCGCGCCGGGCACGACCATCGAAGTGCTGACGCCGGATTTCCTGCGCAAGGACGGCGCGCTCGAAGACCGTGGTTGCGGCCAAGCCCGACGTCTTCAACCACAATCTGGAGACCGTGCCGTCCCTCTATCTCACGGTGCGGCCGGGCGCGCGCTATTTCCATTCTCTGCGGCTGTTGCAGCGGGTGAAGGAGCTCGAGCCCGGCGATGTTCACCAAGTCCGGCATCATGGTGGGCCTCGGTGAAGAACGTAATGAAGTTTTGCAGGTGATGGACGACCTGCGCTCGGCCAATGTCGACTTCCTCACCATCGGCCAGTATCTGCAACCGACCCGCAAGCACCATGAAGTGGTGCGCTTCGTGCCGCCCGACGAATTCAAGGCGCTGGAGACCATCGCCTACACCAAGGGCTTCTTGATGGTTTCGGCTTCGCCGTTGACACGTTCGTCGCATCACGCCGGCGACGACTTCGCCCGTCTGAAGGCGGCGCGGGACGCGCAAAGATAAATGCCGCGGTTTTCGACCACCCGCCACGTCCATCATTCCGCGTCCGACATGTTCGATCTGGTCGCGGACGTCGAGAAATATCCGGAGTTCGTGCCGCTGTGCGAGTCCATGCGCGTGCGCGAGAGACGCGAGAACGACGACGGGACCGTGGTGATGGTTGCCGCCATGACGGTGGCTTATAAGCTCATCCGCCAGAGCTTCACGAGCCGCGCCAGCCTCGACAAACAAAACTTGAAAATTCTGGTCGAATACCTCGACGGCCCGTTCAAGCGCATGCAGAATCGCTGGACCTTCACGCCCAGGGGCGAGGGCGCGTGTGAGGTCGAATTCTTCATCGACTACGAATTCGCCAGCCGCACCTTCTCCATGCTGATGGGCGCGATGTTTGAAACCGTGTTTCGCCGCATGGCGACCGCTTTCGAGCGGCGCGCAGACGATGTTTACGGCCGCAGCCGCGCGTGACAGTGCACGCTGATATCGACCTCGGCATGGAATTCTACGGCGCGATTGATTTGGCGCAAGGAACTTGGCGCGAATTCCGCTATTAATATTTTTAGGGGCGCGCTTCTCGATACGGGAGCGTTCTATGACGATCAACTCGAACGATGGCCTTTCACGCCGCTCAGTGCTGCTGCATGGCGTTGCCTGCGCGGCCGGGGCGGCGACAATACTGACTGTGGCGGCCGATCCGGCCATGGCCAGCAAGTTGCCGAAGGCTGCCGTCGGCTATCAGGCTAAGCCGCATAATGGGCAGGACTGCAAAGGCTGCGCGCTGTTCCAAGCGCCGCACAGTTGCAAAAGCGTCGCCGGCACCATCAGCCCGAACGGCTGGTGTCGAATTTACCGCAAGGCCTGAACCGCATCGCATTCGGCTGGGCAAATCTGTTATGCGATTTATCGCATTGACGTGAAGTCACCACCTATTGAGGCCTTTGAGATCGGCTTGGGCAACGTCGCGTTTGCGCGCACTGCCTGGGCCGATTTGCGGCCTAGGCACAGGCGTTATCGCCGTCACGAATTACTTTATCGGTCGGGTTCAATACCTGTTGCAACTGACAGGGTGCAGCGGCTTGGGCTCAGGTGAAACTGATTAATTTAAATTAATGTGCGGGAACGTTTTGACGTGCATCAACGCAATGTACTGTGCAATTCAGTTGATTATGAAATGGGGGCGACAGATGCGTAATGGGGATGCATCATGTCGCGGAATGGGGCCTGCTGGCTAAACGATAACGAAAATCAGGGTGAGACTGAGGACCGATCAAAAACACGAATGGGTCTTAGGGCCAGGATTTCCGGGCTGGGTTGTCTGATTGGCGCTTGCGCCGTGATGGCAATCGCGATGCCGAATCCGGCCAACGCCTTGCCGAGTTTTGCCCGCCAGACGGGACAGCCCTGTGGCGCCTGCCATGTGGATTTTCCCGCACTGACGCCGTTTGGTCGCCAGTTCAAGCTCGGCGGCTATACCCTTGGCGGCGGCGATTATCAGACAACGCCGTTCGAGGGCAGCGGCGATGCCGCGACCAAGGCACTCGATTCGTACGCCAAGAAAATAAAAGGTAAGTCGGCCGGCACGGGCGACCAGACCGCCGGCGGTGCGGCGTCCGGCGACCAAGGCTATCATGGCTGGGTGCCGCCGATCGCCATGATGTCGATCATCCAATTCACGCACCAGAACGCTGATCGGGATCCGGCGGACGTGACGCCGTTCAAGACCAACGACAACATGAAGCTCAACCAGGCCAGCCTTTTCTATGGCGGGGCCGTCACTGAGCACATGGGCGCTTTCGTGCAATGGACCTATGAACCGAACATCGGCGCGCCCGATCCTCAAGATCGTTATGGCGGCAAGGAATGGCATTGGGACAACGTCGATCTTCGCGCCGCGAACGCCGGCAAGATCGGTGATATGGACATCACTTACGGCATGACAGCCACCAATAATCCGAGCATGGCCGACCCGTGGAACACCACGCCGGTCTGGGGCTTCCCGTACACGGACGCGGGCGACATTGCGACTGGTCCGTCTGCCGCGACGATGATCGACGGCGCATGGGCTCAGTTGGTGGGCGGAGTCGGTGGCTACGCCTGGATCAATAACCTCGTCTATCTCCAGCTATCCGGCTTCTGGAGTCTCAATCCCAACACATTGGACTTCGTCGGGATCACTCCATTCGATGCTCCCGGCAAGATTGGCGGCGTCGCGCCGTATTGGCGGGTCGCGGTGGAGCCGCACTGGGGCAACAATTGGTGGGAGTTCGGTATCTTCGGTATGACGGCAAGTATCCATCCTTATACGATGGCGACGGATTCCGCTGGCATGTACACCACCGAAACCACCCCGGAGAGCAACAGGCTCACCGATGTGGGCTTCGACACGCAGTACCAGTACCAGGGTGACAACTACTGGATTACATTGCGCGGCACCTATATCCACGAGAACCAGTCGTTTGACTTGGCGACCGGCGCCTCGGACAATACGTCGAATGCGCTCAACTCTCTGAAACTCTACGGCTCGTTCGCTTATGGCAACGACAACCGGGTTGTCTTCAGCGGCCAGTATTTCGATACGTGGGGCAGCACGGATGCAACCGAGTATGGCACCGCCAATGGAAGTCCGAACACCAACGGCATCACTCTCGAGATCGCCTACATCCCCTATATCCTGAGTCATCCGAAACTGTGGCCGTGGGCGAACGCGCGCGTCGGCGTGCAATACACCATTTACAACGAGTTTGATGGCACCTCGGACGGCGCTTCGGACAACAACACGCTGAACGTCTATCTCTGGCTGGCAGGTTAGGGAGCGCGTGTAATGATGAAATCGCTTCATAGTCGGGAGGAACGCGCCATGAGCGTAAAAATAGCGAAAGCGGCGATGGCCGGCGTGGCCTTCGCGGCGCTGCTCGCGACCGCGTCGTCCGCCAACGCCGCCACCTATAAGTTCCGCGGCCACCTCACCTGCAGCGGCGAGGTTCCGCCGAACAATTGTAGTGGCACCGGAACGGTGAACGCGACGCTGCAGACGCCGTCGGACCACCTGACCTGGACCGGCAGCTATCGCGGATTGACGGGAAAGGTGATCGGCGCCCATTTCCATGGGCCGGTGTCCTATGTCGGCAACACCTCCGAGCAGAACGCGCCGATCCAGGTGGGAACGAAAGGAAGCCTGCGCAGTCCGTTCCATGGCTCCGCGACGCTGACGTCGAAGCAGGCCGAGGACCTGAGGGAGGGCCGCTACTACTTCAACATCCACACCCCGGCCCATCCGGCCGGCGAAATCCGCGGGCAGATTGTCAGGACGCAGTGATGCCATGGTCCGTGCGTTGGCGGACGTTGGGCGGTCTCCCGGCCTGAGCGCTGGGGGCCGTTCGCTGAGGCAGACATGGTGTTGCGCGCTGGCGGGGATCGCGTTTGCAGTCTTGCCCCACGTCGCCAGCGCCGACGAGGTCACGCCGAAAGTCCTGCCCGACCGGATCGTCGATGTGCCGGCGACGAGGGTCGATCCATTCCCTGCCTTTGCCAATTTTGCTTGGCGCGCCTTCATCGCGCTGAACTGGCCGGCGCTCACGGACGCCGCGCACCGCGGCGAGCCCGACCGTAAGAAACGTTTCAGCGCTTCCGGGCCGCGGGTATGGGAGACCTTCAAATCCCGCTACGAGGTGTTTCAGCGCGGGGCAGACGGGCGTGCGATCGTCCCGTCGCCATGGACCAGTTACACCGGACGTAATCCCTGTGGCCCGGCCGTCGACAACCGAACCAAGACGTTGAGCGCCTTCACCGAATTTTCCGACTTCAACCAAGTCACGTTTAAGCCTGGTGTGTTCGGCGCTCCGCTAGTCGCGCAAAACCGCACTTATACGCGCTACGAGGTGCGGGTGAACCGGCCGGAGTTCGAGTCCATTGTTTCTCACCGATGGTACATCCGCAGCAGGCTGCCGACCGCGCACAAGCCGAACCGGTTCGCCCCCGGCTCGATCGGGGTAAAGGCCGCCTGGCGCCTGTTGACCGAGCGCGACGACCCCGCCGTGCGCCGGCGCTACTACATCGTCAGGAACGCCGAGGTTCTCGATGTTCCCAAGAGCCTGCGCGCAGGCCATGCCGTCTGCGCCCTGCACGATATCGCGCTGGTTGGCCTGCACATCGTGATCAAGACCACTTACCGCCCGCAATGGATATGGAGTTCGTTCGAGCAGGTCGATAACGTGCCGCCGGCCGGGAAGGGGGCCGCGCGCGAACCCGACGCCAAAGATGCGAATGCGCCCTACGCCTACAACAATCCGGCGCAGCCCCAACACTTGGCGGTGCAGCGGCGTGCGCCGCTATCTGTGAGCCACCCGCCCACGCTCAATCCCGAGCCGACGCAGGTCGTTCGTCTTCACCCGATCAATGCCGACATCATGGCGATGAACCGCGCCTATTGGGCCCTGCCGCAAATCCGCAACACGGTCTGGGCGCATTACATGCTGGTGACGACGCAATGGCCCACGACGACGGTGCCCGATGCGCCGACCAACGGTGGCAACCCGTTTCCCGGCGGGTTCGTCGATCCGACCAAGCCGGTCGACGTCTACCAGCTTCCGGCGAACAATAAGGGGCCGGTGCCCAATCTCGCCAATACGACCATGGAAACCTATTTGCAGGATCAGTCGACAAGCTGCATGGCCTGCCATCAGGTGATGTCGAATGCACGTGGCCGCGACTTCGTGACCTTCATCGACGCCGACGCCAACCCTGCGCCGAAAGCGCCGCTGTCCCGGTAATGACGATCAAATCCGAGAACATGCCAACGATATCGGCCCCGGTATCCTTCTCGCGGCGCGCGCTGCTGCGGAGTGGTATTGCTGGCGCGACAGGCATTGCCGCCTTGCTCGCCGTCGATACCGATAAGGCGGAGGCCGCCAAGTTCTCCCCGAAAGCCGTGTTCTACCGGCCGCATCCGAGTCTCGGGCAGAAATGCAGCAATTGTCTGCTGTTCGAACGGCCGCATGCGTGCCGCAGCGTCGCGGGTTACATCAGCCCCGATGGCTGGTGCGTGATTTGGCGGGACGGATAGCCCGCTCAGCGGTTCAGCCACCAGAGTGCGGCATTGAGCACGGCGGCATAGCCGACCCATGCGGCCAGAGGCGCGAGACACCAGGCTGCCCAGCGGTCGAGCCGGGCGAACGACGATGATGGTGGCAACGACCACCAGCCATTGCGGAATGACGTTGATGAGGCCGAGCAGGGGGCTGCGCGCAGCGAAGAACATCCATGACCAGGCGACATTGAGCGCGAGCTGGCCGAAGAACAGGATCAGCGCCGTCCGCCGCTGTGGCGAGGGTGGCAGGCGCAAGACCCGCCAGCCGGCAATCGCCATCAGCACGTAAAGCACCGTCCATACCGGGGCGAACACGACGTTCGGCGGATTGAACGCGGGCTTGGCGAGGTTGGCGTACCAGGGCGCCAGATTGGGATAGGTCGCCATTTGCCCCAGCAGCGAGGCCGCCACGACGGCGGCGATGGCCACCGCCGCCGCGCCGATGTCGCGCCGCGTTGCCGTCATCGTCCCAGTCTCGCCCATTGTGTCAGAATCTTACCAACGCCGGGCCCTGCCGGAAGGTTCCCGCGCTCCGCGCAACACATTTCTTCGCGTCCAACACAACAACGCCAATTTGGCTGCGTTACACTCTTGGTCGGGAGGGACAACCAGCCTGGCTGTTCTCAGCAAGAGGAGACCCTTCGATGTGTGACTATAGTCTGCATGCCGTTTCCAGCCGTCCGGCGAAGATCGGTGACAAACTGGTCTCGACCAGCTTCGTCAATTCGTTCACGCGCGGCTTCGCCTCAGTCGACGAGCCGACCGTGGCGGTCTGCCTGCGTCCTGGCACCGAACTCGCCTTCGAGCAGATCGCCGTTGCCGATCCCGGCTTTGGCCGGCTGCTGCCGCGCTTCGGTTTGGGCAAGATCGGCGAGAAGCTCGCTCGCTTCCGCCAAGTCAATACCAGCCGTCCGGACGTCCACCATGACGCGCTCGAATTTCCAAACGGCAAAGTGGTGCTGGTCACGCGGCTTGCCGAAGGCCAGCGTGTCACGGTCCTTCAACTGCCAGCAGAGCCGCATGCCACGCCGCAGGTGGAAGACGCGCCTGCGCAGCAGCAGAATTCGCTGACCGGCTGAAGACCGGCGCGCCGCCGAAACGACGCCGGCCGATCGAGTTGTTGGCCCGCCCGTGCCGCCTCCGGCGGCGCGGACGCGGGGGAAGGGTTTTTACTGCCCGCCCAATTAGGTTAGTGATGGGCCCGCGGCCGCTCGCGCCGCGGCCCGACAAGGACGTTTCGCGCCATGGAACCGGAAGCCCGCAAGCGACAGATCACCATCTGGTATGTGGTCGCGGCGGTAATCGGCGTGTTCATCGTGCAGGCGATCTGGGCGAACTACACCCAGATCGCGACCATCCCCTATAGCCAGTTCGAGAAGCTGTTAAACGGCGACAAGATCGCCAAGGTCACGGTCGGGCCGAACGCGGTGCACGGCACGCTGAAGGAGGCGCTCTCCGACGGCAAGAAGGAGTTCTACACCGCCCGCGTCGATCCGGATCTCGCTAAGAAGCTTGCCGAACATGGGGTCGAGGTCACCGGTGCGCCCTCGAGTGGCTGGCTCGGTGAGGTGCTGTCCTGGGTAATCCCGCTCGGCGCTTTCTACCTGATGTGGATGTTTCTCTTCCGCCGCGTTGCGGAGCGCCAGGGCCTCGGCGGCGCCATGGCAATCGGCAAGTCGCGCGCCAAGGTCTATGTCGAGACCGACACGAAGGTCACTTTCGCCGATGTCGCCGGCGTGGAGGAGGCCAAATTCGAGCTCGCCGAGACCGTCGCCTTTCTGAAAGACCCGAAGTCCTATGGCCGACTCGGCGCTCGCTCGCCCAAGGGCATTCTCCTGGTCGGGCCGCCCGGCACCGGCAAGACGCTGCTTGCGCGCGCGGTCGCGGGCGAAGCGGGCGTGCCGTTCTTCTCCATCTCCGGCTCGGAATTTGTCGAGATGTTTGTCGGCGTCGGCGCCGCCCGCGTGCGCGACCTGTTCGAGCAGGCACGCAAGGCCGCCCCTTGCATCATCTTTATCGACGAGCTCGACGCGCTGGGCCGCAGCCGCGCGCCGCAGGCCTTCGGGGGTCTGGACGAAAAAGAGCAGACGCTCAATCAGTTGCTCGCCGAACTCGACGGTTTCGATCCGAGCTCCGGCGTCATCCTGCTGGCGGCGACCAACCGCCCCGAAGTGCTCGATCCGGCGCTGTTGCGCGCCGGCCGTTTCGATCGCCAGGTTCTGGTCGACCGCCCCGACCGCAAGGGCCGCCTGGAAATCCTCAAGGTTCACGTCCGCAAGGTGAAGCTCGCGCCGGACACCGATCTCGACGCCATCGCCGGCCTCACCACCGGCTTTACCGGCGCCGACATCGCCAACCTGGTCAACGAGGCGGCAATCGTCGCCACAAGGCGCGACGCCACGTCGGTCACGTTCGACGACTTCACTGCCGCCGTCGAACGCATCGTCGCCGGCCTTGAAAAGAAAAGCCGCGTGCTCAGCGACAAGGAGCGCCGCCGCGTCGCCTATCACGAGATGGGCCACGCGCTGGTGGCGTCGAGTCTCCCCGGCGTTGATCCGGTGCAGAAGGTGTCGATCGTGCCGCGCGGCGTCGGCGCGCTCGGCTACACCATGCAGCGGCCGACCGAGGACCGCTTCCTGCTCGGCGAAACCGAGTTGAAGAACCGCATCGCCGTACTCATGGGCGGGCGCGCGGCAGAGGAACTGATCTTCAACGGCGAGGTGTCGACCGGCGCCGCCGATGATCTGCAGCGCGCCACCGAGATTGCGTTTGAAATGGTCACCCGTTACGGCATGGACGACAATGTGGGCCAGCGCACTTACGTCACTAACCACCAGCAGTTCCTGGTGGTGCCGCAGGCCGACCATATCGACGCCGCCGATGCGACCGCGCGCGAGATCGACATCGCCATCCGCGACCTGGTGGCGCTCGGCCTCGACCGCGCCAAGGAGGTGCTCAACGCTCGCCGCAACGATCTCGAGGAAGGCGCCAAGCGACTGCTGACGCGCGAGACGCTTACCGTTGAGGACTTCCCCGCCATCGCGCCGCAGCGCGAGCAGACGGCAGAGCCGCAGATTTAAAAGTCGGCATAAAACGCGCGAAATTCTTCACGCCTACGCATACGCAGCGGAGGCACAAAATAGAATATTAATATGCAACTTTTTCTGGGCTCTCTGCATTCCCGCTTAGCAGGAAATCGGTGGACCCTGAGTTGTTTACGGGCAACGATGCCGAAGGCCGTCGCAACCGAGACAGAGGGCCGTAGTAGCGCGGCGGCGGGACCGAGGCCTACAAATGGCCACTCCAGCGGCAAGACCAGGCCAAAAACTTCATGACCATGGCCATATTGGCGATGTCGCACGAGTTCCATCCGCGCTTCGGTGCCTTCGCGTGCGGTTCCATGGAGGGCTTGGTTGCGAAGGACCGCACCGCTTAAGGCACCGGAACGGTTGCCTGTGCGACATTTACGGTCAGCAGCGCGGTTGCAGCACTGAGCAAAGCTGCCATCCGTTTTTTTCATACCATTTTTCCTTAACCGAATCACTTAGGCTAAGCGCACAGAAACGCGCTGTTCCGTGAGTGAGCGAACGCGGCAGTTTCGTCTCAGTTCCGTTTTTACCGCGATTTGCTTCTCTCGCCCCCGGTCGGGCCACCCGGGCAGCGCAAGCGTTCGTTGGCGTGCTGGTTCGTTTGGCACGAGGTGGCGCAGAACTTGCCTCTTGCCAATCCGATGACACAGCAGCACGAGCGGCCGCTCGCCGCCACGGCTGACAACAAGAAGAGCAGCTAAGATGCGGATACCAACCCAACTTTTTGTGTGTGTCGGCCTGTTCGGCGTTCTATTCGGCGTATTCAGTGCGGCGCCCGTCTTGGCGCGCTGGAAGCCGGAATACGGCAAAGCCGATCCGAAAATTCAGGCTTGGTACAAGTCGCAGCACAATGCTCAAGGCCAATGGTGCTGCGACGAGAGTGATGGGCACCGCTACGACGGCAGCTATTCGCTGAACGAGGACGGCTCCGTCACGCTGGAGTTCGCCAGCGGCCGGCGCACGTTACCGAAATACATGGTGCTGAAAGGGCCGAACCCCACCGGCCATGCGGTCTGGTGGTATTTGGACACAGGTAACAACCATACCGACTTCTGTTTCGCGCCCGGCACGTTGACCTAGGGCGAGCCAGTCTTCGGGTGGGGGTTCATGCGCGTTGATGCCTGCGCTTCGCATGATGCGCATGAGGGGTAGCTTTACGTTTTTTTGTTCGCTCACGCTCCGCGCACGCGGTCGATGACCGCGCTTGCGCAGGCGCCGCTATCCCCGTGCCAGCAAATGTGCTGGTCGGGCCGGATTAAAACGAGCCGGCTGCAATAGGGCTCGAGTGGTGCGAGCGTCAGCACTTTGAGCGGCACGCCGCATTGTTTCGCGGCATCGATGAATGCCGCGGCGTCATCTGCCGCGCCGAAGTCGAGCAGCGTGAAGCCCGGCCCCAAATCGTCGTAGAGCGCGTGGCCTTCGCGCAGCCAGAGATGCGGCGCCCGCGCGCCGGGCCGATCGAGCGGCATATAGGTTTCGAAGGAGTCTGGCGGGGCAAGGGTACCGTCCGCGCAAATGATGGGCGAACCTTCATAGCGCTCGCCCAGTTGAATGCCGACCGTCTTGTATTGCGGCAAGTCTTCGATCACGGCGCGGGCGCCGAGCGCGGCGCGCTCCCGTGCGGCTTGCGGCGTATCAGCCTCGAAGTCGTCCGGGACCTGCCAGCCATCCATCACCGCTGTGCAGCGTATACCGAGCTGCACGTTGCGCAGGCCCATCGGCCGCCGCTCGATCTCATAGCTGTCAAGCAGGGCCGGGCCCGCCCAGCCTTCATGAGCGGCGGCCAGCTTCCAGCACAAGTTCATCACGTCACCGATGCCGGTATTCATGCCAAGTCCGCCGAGCGGCGTGAACAGATGCGCCGCGTCGCCGGCAAGGAACACGCGGCCCTCTTGATAATGCTCCGCCACCAACGCCAGACCGCCGGTCCACGGGCCGCCCGAGACAATCTCGAAGTCCACGTCGGCGCCCAGCATCTTGGCGACGATGGCGCGCGCATCGAGGGTCTGCCAGTCGGCACCCTTCGGCACCTGATAATGCGCCACCCAGCGCTCCCGCCCGTCTTGCGAATACATCATCGCCCGCATTTCGGGATTGATGATCCAGGTCATCTGCGAGGCCTTGCGTCCGCTCGCTTCCATCAACTTGGGTGCGCGGATGTAATAGGACAGCATCGTTCCGCCCATGAAGGCGCGAGGCGCCGTGCCGTCCTCACCGGTCAAATCAAAACCGAGCGCGTGCCGCACTTTGCTGCTGGCCCCATCGGCACCGAGCAGATAGCGCGCGCGGATGGTGCGCCGCTCACCGCTCGCGCTCACGACTTGCGCCGTGACGCCGGCTTCATCGGCGACGAAGTCCTCCAGCTTCCAGCCGAAATGAATTTGCGCGCCCGGCCGGCTCTCCGCGATCCTGCGCAAGGTACGCTCCAGTACGATTTGCGAGATGGTTGCCGGCAGTTCCGGCGTTGGCCATTCGCTCCAAGGCCGCGGCAGCCGGCCAAACTCGTACCCGCAGTAACGCGTCACGTAGGCGCTCGATCGCTCGACTTCGGCCGGGAGGCCTTCCGCGCGCAGTTCCGCGGCGATGCCGAGCCGGCGAAAATGCTCCATCGAGCGCGCATTGGTGTTGTTGCATTTGGGGTGGGTCGCAGTCTCCTGCCTATCGTTGACCAGCACATAAGGCACGCCACGCCACGACAATTCAATCGCCGCGCTCAAGCCGATCGGCCCGCCGCCGGCGATCAGCACGAAAGTGTCGTTCTGCATGACGCTCGCCGGCACTTAACCGCCCTTGCCGGTTCGTTCGGAGAGATACCGCTCCAGCGTCAGCGGCGCCGGCTTGTCCGCAGGCTCTTCCACGGTCACGCCGTCGAACCGCGTCGCCTCTTCGAACCAGCGCGCCTGCGCCGGCAAACCCCACGGAAAGGAAACGTTCGGATCGCCCGCATTCCAGCGCACCGGCTCGTTCTCAATGTCGATTACTTGGTAATGCGTGTTGAACAACTCGATACGGTGCCCGTCGGGATCGCGGAAATAGACATACATCGCGTGCCCTGGGCCGTGCCGTCCGGGGCCGCGCTCGACCGCGCCGCCGAATCCGAGGCTGCCGGCGACGTCGCAGGCCTTGAGCAGGTTGCCGCCTTCCTGAGCGAAATAGGCGACGTGATGCAGCTGCGGGCCGGCGCCATGGAAGAAAACGATGTCGTGCGGATTGCCTTTGCGTTGCAGGAATACGCCGCGCAGGGTTTTGCCGCCGGCGATGAATTCGGTGAGCCGAAAGCCGATCTTGTTGTAGAAGCGTAGCGCGCGCGGCACGTGCGGCGTCAGGATTTGGTAATGGTCGATCCGTTGCGCGCAGCCGCCGCGGTGGCGCGCGAACTGGGTGATCTGCCGCGGTGCCACCGGCATGCGCGCGCAGAACTCAAGCGGCGTGCCCGTCCAGTCGGTGACATGCAGCGTGCGTCCCTGGAACGGGACTTCCACCCATTCCGCCGTGCAGCCGTTCTGCTGGAAGAAGCCGAAGGCCTCCTCAAGGTCGTCCTCGCTCAACATGCGCAGGCCAATCCGCGCGCACATCGGGACGTCCGTGCTCTTGCGCAGCACCAGGCTGTGGTGGCAGGCCTCTTCGATGCCGCGGAAATAAAGAGCGCCGTCCGCTTCCTCGGTGAGGATGAGGCCGATCACTTCTTCATAAAAGGTTCGGCTCGGCTTCAGGTCGGCGACCGTAAGCACCACATGGCTCGCTCTCGTCACGTTGAAAGGCGGTCGCAGAACGGGTTTTGGCAGGTCCATGGCGCGCGTTTCCTCAGAGCCTCCACCTGCGGCCGCGGGGGCCGGGCAGGGCGGCCAATCGCCTTGAGCACGCCTGAGAAGCGCAGGCAAGCCCTCCGCCGTGCGGCGCAAAATCGTAGCCCGCATTGCGGTTCACGCCGCGCCCCGCGTCGAAACCCAAGGGGTGAGCAATCCTTCGGAAACGGGCCATGCGGCTTTGCCGGTTTCCCTCATTGCGTCGTTCGGATAACGTTTGCAAAAGGTCGGGAGGAAGCCAATGACCAATAAAATTACCAACGCCGTGTATGCCCGCCGCACTGTCCTGAAGGGGGGCCTCGCCGCAGGCGCCTTGCAGGTTGCCAGCCCCTTTGTCGGCCGTGTCCACGCGCAGGACGCGGTGACCTTGCGCATGCATACCCATGTGCCGCCGGTCTCCGGCTCATTCAAGAACCTGAAGTGGTGGACCGAGAAGGTCGAGAAAGCCTCCGGCGGCAAGCTCAAGATCGAGCTCTACGGTTCCATGCAGCTCGGCGGCAAGGCGCCCGATATCTACGATCAGGTCAAGAACGGCGTGGTCGATATCGGCTGGACCTTGCCCGGCTACAAGGCCGGGCTGTTTCCGGTGACCTCTGCGTTCGAGCTGCCGTTCATCGGCGCGCCGGCGCACATCGTGTCGCCCGCGATCGACACATTCGTACGCAAATACGGCCAGAAGGAATGGTCCGCTGTGCACCCGATCGTCGTGCACTCGGCGGGCCTCTCCGAAATCCATATGAAGACCCGGCCGGTGAAAAGGCTCGAGGACTTCAAGGGTCTGAAGATCCGCACGCCCTCGCGCATTTCCAGCGCGGCGCTGTCGGCGCTCGGCGCGACGCCGGTGCCGATCCCCGGCCTGAAGATGACCGAAGCCATGATGCACGACGTGGTCGACGGCGTGATCGCCCCGTGGTCGATCGCGCGCGCCATCCGCGCCATCGACGTCGCCAAGTTCCACACCACCACTACGTTGCACGAACCGATCCTGGCGATGATGATGAACAAGCAGAGCTACGCCAAGCTGACACCCGAGCTCAAGAAGGTGATTGATGCCAATTCCGGCGAGCAACTGGCCAAGGAATTCGGCCACCGCTGGGAGAACGACGACAAGCCCGGCATCGCGCGCGCCAAGCAAGCTCGGCCATCCTATCATCGAGTTGTCGGTCGAAGAGGAAGCGCGCTGGCGCAAGGCGACCGAGTCGGTCTACCAGAGTTGGATCAAGACCATGGACGGCAAGGGCATGCCGGGCAAACAGATGATCGCCGACGCCGAGGCGCTGGTCGCCAAGTACAAGGCGCAAGGTTAGGCAATCGATGCACCGCGACGCGCAGAGGGAAAGGCGGGGGCTAGCGCCCCGCCTTCGCCGGCGGCATGTCTGACAGCGGGTCGGGCGCGGGCAGGAACACTGCAGCGCTCAAAGAGGCGCTGGAAACCGTCACGCGGGCGCTGGCGCTTGCCGGCGGCGCACTGCTGCTGGTCGCGGTCGTCATCACGCTCGTCAGCGTCATCGGCCGTTACGCCTTCAATGCGCCGGTGCCGGGCGATTACGAACTGGTCGAGCTTGTCTGCGCGGTCGGCGTCTTTCTGTTCTTTCCCTATACCCAGGCGGTCGGCGGCAACATCGCCGCCGAGTTTTTCACCGCCGGCCTGTCGGCGCGGCATCGCCGCCTGCTTGATGTCGGCAACGACGTCATCTTCACCCTCGTTGCCATGCTGCTGACCTGGCGGCTGGCGGTCGGTTTCCTCGACAAGTTCAACACCGGCGACAGCACCATCCTCATCCAGATTCCGCTGTGGTGGGCCTATGGCGTCGCCGTTGTGTCGATGTTCCTGCTCTCCGTCGTCTGCCTGATGCGCACGGTCGTCGGTATCGGAGCCTTGCTCCGATGACCCATCTCGAGCTCGGCGTCGTCCTGTTCGCGCTGATGATCGTGCTGATCGTCCTGCGTATGCCGATCGCCATCGCCATGCTGATCTCGGGCGCGGTCGGCTTCGGCATGATCGCCGGCTGGCGGCCGCTGCTCGGACTGATGTCGGAGGTGCCCTATTCGCGCGTCGCCAACCACGAGCTCACCGTCATTCCGCTGTTCGTGCTGATGGGCCAGTTCGCCGCCCAAGGGGGTTTAAGCAAATCGCTTTACCGCTCGGCGCTGGCCTGGGTCGGCCATTACCGCGGCGGCATCGCCATGGCGACCATCGGCGGCTGCGCCGCCTTCGGCGCCATCTGCGGCTCATCGGTCGCGACCGGCGCCACCATGGCCTCGATCGCACTGCCGGAGATGCGCCGCTACGGCTATTCCGGCGCGCTCTCGACCGGGGTCCTGGCCGCCGGCGGCACGCTCGGCATCCTGATCCCGCCCTCGATCATCCTGGTGATCTACGCCATCCTCACCGAGCAGTCGCTCGGCCAACTGTTCCTGGCCGCCATCATCCCCGGCATCATCGCCACCTTCGGCTACGCCGCCGCGATCTGGGTCTACACCCGTCTGTACCCGCAAGCGGGACCCGCGGTCGCGCGCGCCGACTGGCGCGAACGCTTCCATAGCCTCAAGGCGGTCTGGCCGGTCGCCGCGATCTTCGTGGTGGTGATCGGCGGCATCTACCGCGGTGTCTTCACCCCGACCGAAGGCGCTGCCGTCGGCGCCGCCGCCACGGCTGTATTGTCCTGGACCGTCGGCGGCATGCGGCTCAACGGCATCGTGGCGTCCGTCCTCGACACCGCCAAGATCACCGGCATGATCTTCCTCATCCTGATCGGCGCCGAGTTCTATTCCTCCTTCCTGGCGCTGTCGCAATTGCCGCAGGCGCTGGCGCAAGCCGTGTCGGACACCGGCTGGCCGCCGCTTGTCATCCTCATCGCCATTGCCTTCATCTATCTCGTGCTCGGCTGCATGATGGATGGCCTGGCGATGATGCTGGTGACGATCCCGGTGTTCTTCCCGCTCATCATGCACCTCGATTTCGGCATGCCGCACGAGGCGGTCGCGGTCTGGTTCGGCATCCTGGTGCTGATCCTGATCGAAGTCGGGCAGATCACGCCGCCGATCGGCTTGAACGTCTATGTCATCAACTCGATGGCCAAGGACGTGCCGATGACCGAGACCTTCCGCGGCATCGTCCCGTTCTTCCTGTCGGACCTGGTGCGGATCGCGATCATCATCGCCGTGCCGGCGACGACCACCTGGCTGGCGGGGCTGTCATGAATTCAGAATTGAGCGACTTCGGCCGCTTGCAGGAGACGGAATGATGGGAAAGCAACGGCCCGACGTCATCGTCGTCGGCGGCGGCATCGGCGGCCTGTTCGCGGCCAACGCGCTGATCGCGCAAGGGATGAAGGTCGCGGTCTATGAGCAGGCGCCTGCGCTCGGCGAAGTCGGCGCCGGCGTCTTCCTGACGCCGAACAGCGTGCGGCAGTTGCAGCGCGTGGGGCTCCTGGCCGAGGTCGAGTCATGGGGCGCCCGCGTCGGCCCCGGCTCGCATTACTTCCGCCAGGACGGCACGCCCATCGCGCCGGTGCAGGTCACCGACTCCTCCGGCTGGAACGCGACCTTCGGCATGCACCGCGCAGACTTCGTCCAGTTCCTCGCCAAGGCGCTGCCGGCCGGCGTCGTCCATACCGGCCACCGCGGCATCGGCTTCGAGCAGGTAGGCGACATTGCCCGCGTCACCTTCGCCAACGGCAAGTTCGCCGAAGCCGACATCGTCATCGGCGCCGACGGCATTCACTCGGAGTTACGGCCCTTCGTCTATCCGCCGTCCGCGCCGGTGTTCTCCGGCTCGGTCGCCTATCGCGGCCTCGTCCCGCACGAGCGCATGCCGGAGTGGCCAATGGACCGCTGGCAGATGTGGCTCGGCAAGGGCAAGCACTTCCTCGCCTTTCCGGTGCGCGCCGGCAAGCTGATCAACTTCGTCGGCTTCGTGCCGGCGGACGAGGAAATGAAGGAATCCTGGTCGGCGCCCGGCAGTCCCGACACGCTGCGCGAAGAATTCGCCGGCTGGGACCCACGCATCGGCGCGCTGCTGCAAAACGTACAAATGACGTTCCGCTCCGCGCTTTACGATCGCGATCCGATTCCGACATGGACCAAGGGCCGGCTGAGCCTGCTCGGCGACGCCGCGCATCCGATGCTGCCGCACCTCGGGCAAGGCGCCAACCAGTCGATCGAGGACGGCATCGCGCTCGCCACCATTCTCGCGCGCTCCGACAAGGCGAACGCGCCGGCCGCGCTCCTCGTCTATGAGCGCCTGCGCCGCGAGCGGGTGGCGGCGGTGCAGCGCGGCGCGCGCGAGAACGGCTTGCGCTATGACTCAGTCTATTCCGACCTCGGCCTGCGCGACGCCGAGATCACGGCGCATGCCGATTTCCGCAAGAAGCTCTACGACCACGATGTGGTGCCGGACGCGGAAGCGGCGGCGATGGCGCTGGCGTAAAGCTGAACCGGCCTATTTGGCGTTGCTGCGCCGCTTCGGCTGCTGGTTCGCCGGCGGCAACTGGTGCAGGAGAAGTTCCTCGGAAAGTCCCGGGGCGATATGGGGACTGAGCAGCTTTTCGAAGGCGTAGGCCACCTGCTTGTATTCGTCGTTGCAATCTTTCGCCCGGTCCCGCGGCAGGTAGCCCTTTTCCAATAAGTCAGCGAACAAGTCCTCGTCCGAGCCGTAGGCTATGCACAGCAAGTTGTAGAAGCGCTGCGCGGGCAGGGAGTGCTCGTCGGCGAATTTGTGCACCGGCAGCGAGACTTCCGGTTTGCGTACCTGATCGCGATACTGATAGGCCGCGCCCATGATCAGCCGGCGCGCCTCCTGCTTGTTGAATTTCAGCATCAGATAGGTGGAGAAGAAGTCGGCGGCGTCCTCCTCGCGACCGAGCACCGGCACTTTCCAAAGGTCGAACACAGCGTGGCCGACCTCGTGCAGGAAAGTGTCCATGATGGGGCCGACCATGGCGTCCATGGGCGTGACGCCGCGGTTCGTCGTCTTGTCGGGCACGTTCTTCCAGAACTCATCGAAGAATTCATAGCAAACGGTGACGACGGCATTGTCGTACCAGGCGTTGTCGTCGCCGTTGCAACTCTGGGTCTTCAACAGCAGCCGCCGCGGCAGTCGCAGAGGCTCCAGCATGCCTTGAAGTTTTTCAAGCACCCGCGCGCTCTTGACCATATCATAGACCGGCTTCAATTTGGCCGAAGTCGGCTCGACGTATTGGATGTCGATTGAATCGGTGTGCATCTCCTCCTGTGCCGCGGCGAGGCGCGGCGTCAGGACAAGCGCTGCAAAGAGGACGACGACGATAAACCGCATACTCAGAGCCGCCCCATCGGCGGCAGGATGCAGCCCCGGACGCATTATAGCAGGCGCGCGGGAAAGGGAATATCCGCGGCCCGCCGGGCAATGGCGATGCCGCCGGTGCTCAGCCACCACCTACACCTCTTCCTTTTCGGCCAGTTCGCTCAACATCGCCAGTGCCTGCAACAGTGACAGCCGCCGCACCTGCGAGCGGCCGACGTCGCCGTATTGCCCTTCGTGGGCAATCAGTTGGCCGCCGCGCGATGCGGCCGCGAAATGCACGAGCCCGACCGGCTTCTGCGGGGTGCCGCCGGTCGGCCCGGCGATTCCGGTGATCGATACCGAGAGATCGACGCCGGCATGGGTAAGCGCGCCTTTTGCCATCTCTTCTGCGCATGCCCGGCTCACCGCGCCATGAGCGTCAAGCGTGGTGGGCGTCACTCCGAGCATCTCTTCCTTGGCCCGGTTCGAATAGGTGACATAGCCACGGTCGAGCACCTCCGACGAGCCGGAAATCGCGCTGATCGCCGCCGCCACCAGCCCGCCGGTACAGGACTCTGCCGTCGTCACCGTGAGCTTCTTGCGCTTGCAGACCTCGAGCAGATGCTCGGCGGCTTCCAGCACGACCAGATCGAACATGATGCTATTCCCAAGGCAGGCGTACAGTTGCTGTCGCGTGCGCCAGAATGCCTTCGCGCCTGCCGGTGAAGCCGAGTTGCTCGCTGGTGGTCGCCTTCACCGCCACGCGCGTTAGCGGCAATCCGGCAATCTCCGCGATCTTCGCGCGGATCGCGTCACGGTGAGGGCCGATCTTGGGCGCCTCGCACACGATCGTGACATCCAAGTGCGCGATCCGCCCCCCGCGTGCTGTTACCCGTTCGACTGCAAATGCGAGAAACTGGTCCGACGCCGCGCCTTTCCACTTGGGATCGCTGGGCGGAAAATGACTGCCGATGTCACCGTCGGCCAAAGCACCGAGGATGGCATCGACCAATGCATGCAGCACCACGTCGGCGTCGGAATGGCCGGTCAGCGCCTGGATGTGGGGGATCTTCAGGCCGCCAAGCCAGACATGATCGCCCGGCCCGAAGGCGTGCACGTCGATTCCGGTGCCGGTGCGCACGTCGCCAAGCGCGCCGAAGCGCTCCATTTCCGCGCGCGCGAAATCTTCCGGGTTGGTGATCTTCACGTTGCCGCTTTCTCCTTCGAATACGCTCACCTTCAAGCCAGCCCATTCCGCGAGGCCGGCGTCGTCGGTGAAGTCCTGCCGGCCTTGCCCGGCGGCGCGCGCATGTGCGTCGAGCAGCGGTCCAAAAGCAAAAGCCTGCGGCGTCTGGATGAGCCGCAGGGCATTGCGGTCAAGTGTGCGCTCGACCGTGCCGTCGGCGTCAACGGTCTTGACGGTGTCGCTCACCCTGAGGCCCGGCACGGCGGCACCGGTGCGTGCGGCGGTCTCGATCGCGCGCGAGATCAGCGCCTGGCTGGCGAAGGGGCGGGCGGCGTCGTGGATCAACACGATGTCTGGGTTGCGTGCGCTGAGCGCCTCGAGTCCGGCGCGCACTGAGGCTTGCCGTGTGGAGCCACCGAACACCGGCGGGAGAATATCGTCGTTGCTCCCGATGGCGCGGAAACGATCAACGTCGTCGGGGTGGATCACCGGTTGGATAACGCCGACTTCGGGGTGTTCGACCAGCATGAAGAGGGCGCGGCGCAGCATGGTTTCGCCGCCAATGGTGCGGAACTGCTTGGGCACGTCACCGCCCGCTCGTGTTCCGCGACCCGCCGCCACCACGACTGCCGCCACATTCACCATCTCTTGATGCTCCCTGCCCACCAGGCAAGCCTTTAGCGCGTTCTCGTGACGAGGGGAAATCTCCTGCAAAACCAAACCGTTCCGTCGTGTTTTTTGGCATGCCGGAAACGCGGGCCGGGCATGAACAGTTTTTTGCAGTGCAGCACTTGCGCGCAGCGGCGATCTGGCTAAAGTATGGGCATCAATGGGGGTGCGCCTAAATGATAGGCATAAAACAAGCAGGCGGTGAGGTCGACGGTTTCCAGGCCAATTCGTTGAGAATTGGTCCGGTGACGGCGCCGAACCGCGTCTTTTTAGCACCGATGTCGGGTATCACCGACACACCCTTTCGCCGCTTGGTTGAAACGCTGGGCGCTGGTCTGGTCGTCTCGGAAATGACCGCCGGCGCTGGACTGGTGCGGGGCGAGCGCGAAGCGCGTGTGCGCAGCGAAGGCAAGGGCGTTGCCACCCGCGTCGTCCAGCTTGCTGGCTGCGAGGCTTATTGGATGGCAGAGGGCGCCCGCATCGCGGAAGCCGATGGCGCCCATATCATCGACATCAACATGGGTTGCCCTTCCAAGCAGGTCACCAACGGAGCCTCCGGGTCGGCGCTCATGCGTGACCTCGATCATGCACTTACGCTGATCGAGGCAACCGTTACCGCCGTGCGCGTGCCGGTCACCCTCAAGATGCGGCTCGGCTGGGACCACAACACCATCAACGCGCCTGCACTGGCGCGCCGGGCCGAGGATGCCGGCATCCGCATGATCACGGTGCATGGCCGCACCCGTTGTCAGTTCTACAACGGCGACGCCGACTGGTCCGCCGTGCGCGCCGTGAAGCAGGCGGTGACCATTCCGGTCGTCGTCAATGGCGACGTGCGCACCTTCGACGACGCGTTGCGCGCGCTTAAGGCCTCCGGCGCCGACGCGGTCATGGTTGGCCGCGGCGCCCAAGGCCGCCCCTGGTTTCCCGGTCAACTCGCGGGGTTCCTCGCCACCGGCAAGCGCGAAAAGGCGCCCATGCTCGACGAGCAGCTCGCCATGATCGTCGCGCTCTATGACGAGATGATCGCGCACCACGGCGACCGCATTGGCCGCCGCCACGCCCGCAAGCATCTGGCTTGGGCGCTGGATGAAGCGGCTGCCAGCGCAGATGTTTCCGACCAACTCTTAAAGCATCATCGCAGCCGTGTGCTCACCGCCGAAGAACCGGCGACCGCGCGCCGACTGCTCACCGACGCTTACGAAGCCTTCGCATGGAGGGCGGCTGCATGAGCCGGGCCCAGACTGTTCAAGACGCCGTCGACATCGGTTCTCCCGCCGACGCCATTCTGCACGCGCTGCCAAATCCGGTCATCACGGTCGCTCCGGACGGCAAGATCGCCGACGCCAACGTGGCGGCCGAGCAGTTCTTCGAGGCCTCGATCCCGATGCTGCGCCGGCACATGTTGCGCGATCTGGTCCCGTTCGGTTCGCCGCTGCTCAGCCTGGTGGAACAGGTGCGCGAGCGCGGGGCGGCGGTCAACGAATACAAGGTCGACCTCGCCACGCCGCGCAATCCGGGCGAACGGGTGGTCGATTTGCACGTGGCCCCGCTGCCGGAATATCCCGGTCATGTGGTCGTCATGCTGCAGGAACGCACCATCGCCGACAAGATGGACCGCCAGCTCACGCATCGCGGCGCCGCCCGTTCGGTGATCGCGCTGGCCGCCATGCTGGCGCACGAGATCAAGAACCCGCTCTCCGGCATCCGTGGCGCGGCGCAATTGCTCGAACAGTCGGCCGCCGACGACGATCGCTCTCTCACCAAGCTGATCTGCGACGAAACCGATCGTATCGTGAAGCTGGTCGACCGCATGGAGGTATTCGGTGACAAGCGTCCGGTCGAGCGCGAACCCGTCAACATCCACCTGGTGCTTGACCATGTGAAGCGGCTGGCCCAATCCGGTTTTGCCCGCCACATCAGGTTTGTCGAGGAATACGACCCCTCGCTGCCGCCGATCCTGGCCAACCGCGACCAGCTCGTGCAGGTTCTGCTCAATCTGGTCAAGAACGCCACCGAAGCGATCGGCGAGGCGGCGGACGGCGAAATCCAGTTGACCACGGCCTTCCGTCCTGGCGTGCGGCTGTCGGTGCCGGGCAGCAATACCCGCGTGTCGCTGCCGCTCGAGTTCTGCATCAAGGACAACGGCCCCGGCGTGCCAGAAGACCTGATGCCACATCTGTTCGATCCGTTCGTCACCTCGAAGCCGACCGGCAGCGGGCTCGGCCTCGCGCTGGTGGCCAAGATCGTCGGCGATCACGGCGGCATCATCGAATGTGAATCACAGCCGCGGCGCACCACCTTCCGCGTGCTGATGCCGATCTACAGTGGCGACGCCGCGACGAGCGACGATGCGCCCTCCATGAAGACGCGGTGAGGACGAAATGCCGACCGGAAGCATATTGGTTGCCGACGACGACGCCGCGATCCGAACGGTGCTCAATCAGGCGCTCTCGCGCGCCGGCTATGAGGTGCGCTCCACCGGCAACGCCGCCACCCTCTGGCGCTGGATCAGCCAGGGCGACGGCGACCTCGTCATCACCGACGTGGTGATGCCGGATGAGAACGCCTTTGACCTGATCCCGCGCATCCGCAAGACGCGCCCCGATCTGCCGATCATCGTCATGAGCGCGCAGAACACCTTCATGACCGCGATCCGCGCCTCTGAGCGCGGCGCCTACGAATACCTGCCCAAGCCGTTCGACCTGAAGGAGTTGATCGGCATTGTCGGACGCGCTCTGTCGGAGCCGAAGGCGCAGCGCGCCGGCGCCGGACAAGCCCGAGGACTTCGAGAACATCCCGCTGGTCGGCCGCTCGCCGGCCATGCAGGAAATCTACCGCGTGCTCGCCCGGCTGATGCAGACCGATCTGACGGTGATGATCTCCGGCGAGTCCGGCACCGGCAAGGAGCTGGTGGCGCGCGCGCTGCACGACTACGGCAAGCGCCGCAGCGGCACCTTCGTCGCCATCAACATGGCGGCGATCCCGCGCGACCTGATCGAGTCGGAACTGTTCGGCCACGAGAAGGGCGCCTTCACCGGCGCCAACACCCGCAGCGCCGGCCGCTTCGAGCAGGCCGAGGGCGGCACGCTGTTCCTCGACGAGATCGGCGACATGCCGATGGAGGCGCAGACCCGCCTGCTGCGCGTGCTGCAGCAGGGCGAATACACCACGGTCGGCGGCCGCACCCCGATCAAGAGCGACGTGCGCATCATCGCTGCCACCAACAAGGACCTGCGCCAGCTCATTCAGCAAGGCCTGTTCCGTGAAGATTTATACTTCAGACTCAATGTCGTACCCTTGCGTCTTCCTCCTTTACGTGAGCGCACCGAAGACATTCCCGACCTCATCCGCCATTTCTTTGCCCAGGCCCAGCGCGAGGGCCTGCCGCCCAAGCAAATTGACAGCGCGGCGCTCGACCGCATGAAGCGCCACCGCTGGCCCGGCAATGTGCGCGAGCTGGAAAACCTCGCGCGCCGGCTGGCTGCGCTCTATCCGCAGGAGACCATCACCGCCGCGGTGATCGAGACCGAACTGGCGCAGCCGTCGCTGCCGATCGGCGGCGCCGAGGAACCGCACGCGGAGGAATCCTTGAGGCACTGCGGTCGAGCGACATCTCTCGACTTATTTCGCTGGCTTCAATGACGGCCTGCCGCCGGCCGGCCTCTATCACCGCATCCTGCGCGAGATCGAATATCCGCTGTTGACCGCCGCGCTCGCCGCCACCCGCGGCAACCAGATCCGCGCCGCCGATCTGCTCGGCGTCAACCGCAACACCCTGCGCAAGAAAATCCGCGACCTCGACATCCAGGTCTACCGCAGCGGGGGGTAGGGCCCGACAGTTGATTGCTGCCGCCCCTGAATAGTCGCATTTCGGCAACATTGTTGTATAAAAGCCGCAGCGCCGAGGAGGGGCAGCCCTCGCCGGTCAAGGACAATTCGGAGCGCCAACTCCGACAGTGAAGCGACCGGGGTTCATGAGCGTCGAACAGGCTGCCACCGACAACGCGCTGACCGGTCCGTCGGCGAGGCGCGGGGAGACCCGGATCCTCGGCCCGATCGCGGTCGGGCTGGCGCTGCTATCGGCCTTCCTTACCTTCATCGTTCTCGCCGATCTGACCCCGCTGTCGCCGACCCACTACGTGGTGGTCACGCTGCTTTTGGCCAACGCCGTCACGGTGATGCTGCTGCTCGGCATCATCGTGCGCGAGGTGTGGCAGGTGATGCAGGCGCGCCGCTCCGGCCGCGCCGGTGCCCGCCTGCACATCCGCATCGTTGGGCTGTTCTCCATTATCGCCGCCGCGCCGGCGATCCTGGTTGCCATCGTCGCCAGCGTGACGCTCGACCGCGGCCTCGACCGGCTATTCTCCACCCGCACCCGTTCGGCCATCGAAAATTCGCTGATCGTGGCCGAAGCCTACTTGCGTGACCACGCCCAGATCGTGCGCTCCGACATCATGGTGATGGCCTTCGATCTCGCCCGCGCCGAGCCGGTGCTCAAGGACGACAAGCAGAAGCTCACCCAGTTCCTCACCTTCCAGGCATCGGTGAGAGGCCTCGCCGCGGCGATCGTGCTCGACAAGGAACTGCATGTTATCGCGCGCGCCGAGGTGCGCACGACCGAAACCTTCGCCATCCCGCCGCGCGATGCGCTGCCGCATATCACCACCAAGCAGCCGCAGATCGTGCTTCTGCCCGACACCAATTACGTCGCGGCCATGATCAAACTGGATAAGTACAGCAACTACTATCTCTACGTGACGCGGCTGCTCGATCCGCGCGTGGTGCCGCAATTGCAGGCGACGCGACAAAGCGTGACCGAATATGCCCAGCTCGAGCAACGCCGGCTCGGCGTGCAAGTCGCCTTCGCACTGATGTACACGGTGATCGCGCTGATCGTGCTGCTGTCGGCGGTGTGGATCGGGCTGAACTTCGCCAATCGGCTGGTTGCGCCGATCCGCCGCCTGATCGGCGCGGCCAATCTCGTGTCCACCGGCAACCTGTTCGTGCGCGTGCCGGTGCGCCAGTCGGAGGGCGACCTTGCCAGTCTCGGCGAGACCTTCAACCGCATGACCCAGGAACTGCGCACCCAGCGCGATGACATCATGCGCGCGCGCGACGTCATCGACAGCCGCCGTCGGTTCACCGAGGCGGTGCTGGCCGGCGCCAGCGCCGGCGTCATCGGCGTCGACGGAAAGGGCAATGTCAGCATCCTCAACCGCTCGGCCGAGAAACTGGTGGGCTTGACCGAAGCCGAAGCACTCGGCCGCCCGCTTTCCGAAGTCGTTCCCGAACTCAACGACATCATGGCGGCCGCCAAAGCCGGCACCCGCAGCCAAGACCAGGTCACCATCAACCGCCAGGATCACGAGCGCAATCTGTCGGTGCGCGTCACCAGCGAGCAGTCCGGCGAACCCGAGCGAGGCTACGTCATCACCCTCGACGACATCACCGAATTGGTCGCCGCGCAGCGCACCTCCGCTTGGGCCGATATCGCCCGCCGCATTGCCCACGAAATCAAGAACCCGCTGACGCCGATCCAGCTCTCCGCCGAGCGTCTGCGGCGCAAGTACGGCAAGACCATCGTCGCCGAGGATCGGGCGGTGTTCGAGCAGTGCACCGACACCATCGTGCGGCAGGTCGATGACATCAAGCGCATGGTCGACGAGTTCTCCCGCTTCGCGCGCATGCCCAAGCCTGTGTTCGCGGAAGAAGACGTCGCCGACACGGTGCGCCAGGTCGTGTTCCTGATGCGCGTCGGCAATGCCGACATCGGCATCGACGCCGAACTCGCCGAGGACCCTATGCCGGCACGTTTCGACCGCCGGCTGATCTCGCAGGCGCTCACCAACGTCATCAAGAACGCCACCGAAGCCATCGCCGCCGTGCCGCCCGACCAATTGGGCAAAGGCCTAATCCGGGTCTTCGCCGCGCGCGAAGGTGGCGACATCGTCATCGACGTGGTCGACAACGGTATCGGCTTGCCGAAGGAAAAGCGCAGCCGCCTCTTGGAGCCCTACGTCACGACCCGCGAAAAAGGTACCGGCCTCGGTCTTGCCATTGTCGGCCGCATTATCGAGGAGCACGGCGGCCGCATTGAGCTGCGCGACGCCGCCGACAAGCTTCCTGGTCAGCGCGGCGCCTGGTTCCGCATCCGCTTTGCCGCGGCCGGCAAGGCCGAGGTGGGCGAGGGGGAAGGCCAGGAAACCCAACGAACCCAGGATACTCAGGCCGCGTCTAACGTTCGGACAGCCTCAGAAGTCCAATACCCGTCAAACCGATGAAGTGACCGCATGCCCGCCGATATCCTGATTGTCGACGATGAAGCCGACATCCGCGACCTGGTCGCCGGCATATTGGAGGATGAGGGCTATGGCACGCTGACCGCGCGCAACAGCGACGAGGCGCTGGCCGCGATCGTCTCGCGCCGGCCGAGCCTGATCTTCCTCGACATATGGCTGCAAGGCTCCAAGCTCGACGGCCTGCAGCTACTCGACGCCTTCAAGCAGGAGCATCCCGAGCTGCCGGTGGTGATGATCTCCGGCCACGGCAACATCGAAACCGCGGTTGCCGCCATCAAACACGGCGCTTACGACTTCATCGAAAAGCCGTTCAAAGCCGACCGGCTGGTGCTGGTGGCCGAGCGCGCGCTGGAGACCTCGCGGCTCAAACGCGAGGTCAAACAGCTCAAACAGCAATCGCCCACGCCGGCGCAGCTCATCGGCGGCTCGGCCGCGATGTCGCAACTGCGCCAAACCATCGAGCGGGTGGCGCCGACGAACAGTCGCATCATGGTGGTCGGCCCCTCGGGCGCGGGCAAGGAGCTTGCCGCCCGCACTATCCATAACATGTCGGCGCGCGCCAGCGGGCCGTTCGTCGTCATCAACGCCGCCGCCATCACGCCCGAGCGCATGGAGATCGAGCTGTTCGGCGTCGATCAGTCGAATGGCGGCGAGGGCCGCAAATCCGGTGCACTGGAAGACGCTCATGGCGGGACGTTGTTCATCGACGACGTCGCCGATCTGCCGCGCGAGACCCAGAACAAGATCTTGCGTGTGCTCGTCGACCAGACGTTTCAGCGCGTTGGCGGCACCGGCAAGGTCGCAGTCGACGTGCGCGTCGTATCCTCGACCAACCGCAATTTGGAAGCCGCCATTGCCGAGGGCAAATTCCGCGAAGACCTCTATCACCGGCTTTCGGTGGTGCCGATCCGCATTCCGTCGCTGGCCGAGCGGCGAGAGGATATCCCCGACCTCATCGATTATTTCATGGACCAGATTTCGCTCGCCACCGGCCTGCCCAAGCGGCGCATCGGCGACGACGCCATGGCGGTCCTGCAATCGCACAACTGGCCGGGCAATGTGCGCCAGCTGCGCAACAATATCGAACGCCTGATGATCCTCGCGGGCGGCGATCCTGACGCGGTGCTCGACGCCTCGATGCTGCCGCCCGACGTCGGCTCTATGGTGCCGGCCATGCCCAACGGTAATGGTGGCGAGCACCTCATGGGGCTTCCATTGCGCGACGCGCGCGAAGTGTTCGAACGCGAATATCTCGTCGCGCAGATCAGCCGCTTTGGCGGCAACATCTCGCGCACCGCCGAATTCGTCGGCATGGAGCGATCGGCGCTGCACCGCAAGCTCAAGGCGTTGGGAATAGGGTAGGGTTGCGCGCAACCTCACAATCGGTCATTCCGGGACGCGAGCGAAAGCGAGCGGACCCCGAAATCCATACGCCGCAGCACGGGGGTTATGGATTTCGGGTTCGCGGACTTCGTCCGCGCCCCGGAATGACAGCCAACAACCCATGCCTCACATTGCCTACGTCAATGGCCGCTACCTGCCGGCCGACCGCGCCGCGGTCTCGATCGAGGACCGTGGCTATCAGTTCGCCGATGGCGTCTATGAGGTCTGCGAAGTGAGGAGCGGGTGCCTGATCGATGAGCGCCGCCACATGGCCCGCCTCGACCGTTCCCTGAAGGAATTGCATATCCCGCGCCCGATGTCGGCGGGCGCACTCTCGCTCGTCCTGCACGAGGTGGTCCGCCGCAACCGCGTGCGCAACGGGACCGTCTATCTGCAAGTCACCCGCGGCGTGGCGCGGCGCGACTTTCCGTTCCCGGCCGTTGACACACCGCCGACGCTGGTCGTCATGGCCCGCAACACCGACCAGGCCCGGCTCGAGCAACTCGCCGCCAAGGGTGTCGCCGTCGTCACCATGCCGGACATCCGCTGGGGCCGCGTCGACATCAAGACCGTGGCGCTGCTTCCCAACGTCCTTGCCAAGCAAGCCGCCCGCGAGCAGGGCGCGCGCGAGGCCTGGCTGGTCGACGCCCAAGGCCGCGTTACGGAGGGCGCCTCTTCCAATGCCTGGATCGTCAGTCGCGAGGGTGTGCTCATCACCCGTCCACTCGGCAACGACATTCTGCCAGGCATCACCCGCTCGGTGGTGATCGACGTCCTCAAGGCGCATGGACTGACATTCGAGGAGCGCCCGTTCACGGTGGAGGAGGCCTATGCCGCGCGCGAGGCGTTCATCACCTCGGCCAGCCAGCTTGTCCTTCCGGTCGTGAGCATCGACGGCCGACCGGTCGGCAACGGGGCCCCGGGTCTCGTCGCCACCGCGCTGCGGCGCGACTACCACCGCCACGCCGAGGCCAGTTGAGGGGGGCGGCGCCGACCGCATATCGGACGGCAGAGCCCGCAAAATCCGCCGCTCAGCACCGGCACTCCCCCCGCGAAAAGGGAGGAAATCGCTTTTAAAGTCATCGCCTTACCGCGAATCCCGGCAAACTGGGCTTGCACCGGGGCACAGGCTGCAATCTAATACATTTCCTGCCCTCGAAACCGCTTCAACGTGGGGCGAAGCGGCGTGTGCGTTCTCGCATGCGAGGGGGTGCGGGCAAATGAAGGTCTCGCGCACTAGACGCGAGCAGAAAAATGGAACAACGGCAATGGCAGCCGAACGGGCGCAGAACCTACAAGACACTTTTCTCAATCATGTTCGCAAAGCGAAAATTCCGCTCACCATCTTCCTGGTGAACGGGGTGAAGTTGCAGGGCGTGGTCACTTGGTTCGATAATTTTTGTGTGTTGCTGCGGCGAGACGGACATTCCCAGCTCGTCTACAAGCACGCTATCTCAACCATCATGCCGGGACATCCGATCCAGCTCTTCGAAGGGGGCGATGAACCGCCAGCTGCAGAGAAGGCTTGACGCGCATGATCCCGAAAAGTGGGAACCGGTTTTCGGATAAGATTATGCGCCATGAATATCTCAGGCGAGCACGGTGATCGACCCTTCAGGGATCGCGTTCTAAGTGGAACAGCGAGAGCGTGACCAGCAGGGGCGCGGCCTGAGCCCGACTCAGACGGGCGAAACCGGACGTGCCATCGTCATCGAGCCTTGGGTGAGACAAACCGCGACGCGCGGTGGCGCACGCGCGAACGTCGACGTGCGCACGCCGGAAGCGCGGCTCGTCGAAGCCGCGGGGCTTGCCCGTGCCATTGACCTCAACGTCGTGGAAGAGGGGCTCGTCCCGCTCAGCGACATCCGCCCGGCCACCTACATCGGCAAGGGCAAGGTCGACGAAATCGCCGGCCTGGTGAAATCGTTGGAAGCCTCCGTCGTGCTGATGGACTGCCCGGTGTCGCCGGTGCAGCAGCGTAATCTGGAAAAGGCCTGGAACGCCAAGGTGCTTGACCGCACCGGGCTGATCCTGGAAATCTTCGGCCGGCGCGCGCGCACGCGCGAGGGGGCGCTGCAGGTCGAGCTCGCGCATCTCTCCTACCAGAAAGGCCGGCTGGTACGCTCCTGGACCCATCTCGAGCGCCAACGCGGCGGCCATGGGTTCCTCGGCGGCCCGGGCGAGACGCAGATCGAGGCCGACCGCCGCGCCATCGACGAACGCATCGCGCGCATCGAGGAAGAGCTCGAGAAGGTCAAGCGCACCCGCAAGCTGCATCGTGACAGCCGCAAGCGCGTGCCCTATCCGATCGTGGCGCTGGTCGGCTACACCAATGCCGGCAAGTCGACGCTGTTCAACCGCATGACTGCGGCGACCGTTCTATCGGCTGACATGCTGTTCGCGACGCTCGATCCGACCTTGCGCGCGGTTGAGTTGCCGCACGGCATGAAGGTGATCCTGTCCGACACCGTCGGATTCATTTCCGATCTGCCAACCCAACTGGTCGCCGCCTTCCGCGCCACGTTGGAAGAGGTGATCGAGGCCGACATCATCCTGCATGTGCGCGACATCTCGCACGAGGACGCCGAGGCGCAGTCGCAGGACGTCGCGAAGGTGCTGGATGAGCTCGGTATCGAGGCGTCCGATCCGCGCCTGATCGAGGTCTGGAACAAGCTCGACCGGCTCGACCCCGAAGGGCGCGCGCGGCTGCTCAATCTGATTGAACGGCGGACGGCGGAGCGCCGTCCGGTTCTGGTGTCGGCGGTGAGCGGTGAGGGGATCGACGACCTCACCGCGGCAATCGAAACCCGCCTCGGCGAAGGCCGGCAGACGCTGTCACTTTCGCTCGATCCCGCCGACGGCGCCGGCTTGAGCTGGCTTTACCGCCATGCCGAGGTGTTGTCGAAGGACCTGGACGAAGACGGCCGCTTGGCCGTCACCGTGCGCGCCGCGCCTGACAAGGCCGCGCGGGTGCGGGCCAAGTTCGGGATGTGAATTCAAGCGCCGTGCCTCGCATCAATCTCTGCTGTCGTCCTCCGCGAAAGCGGAGGCCCAGTAAACATCGACAGCGCAGTGATTACTGGATCGTCCGCTTTCGCGGACGATGACAGCCGCAATTTGCTGTGCGGGCTCGCCCCACTAGCCCCTCGCGGGGATAACTCGCCCAAGGCGGGGATAAGATTTTTTTCACAGAAATTCTTGACCCGGCTTTTGTTCCAGACTATATTCCCATCCATCCCGCCCTCGTTACCGAGGGGTCTGCAGTCTCCAGACGCGGGGCGGGGAGCGGTGGCCGGTTCGGGGGCGTCGGAGATGCGGCGCTGAGTTTCCCTGAGCCGGCGGTCCAAGCCGCATTCGTCCCGGCGCGCCAGCCGCGCGTCAACCGGCCCCCGTGATGGCGTCGCGTTGCATCCGGTCACTGGACCGCAGCGACGACCTGGGCCAACAGCGGTGGATAGGCGGCCTGCCAATTCGAAAGGAGAGGCAGGGTCGCCTGAAAGGTACGTCCACCGGGGGCGATGCGGAGCAAACCTAACAAACACCGCGCGCGGGACGCCGAGGGACTGGCGGACTTGCGGTTCACTATCGTCGCTCGTGAAGCGAGCGAGACGGCCCGGACTTCGACAAGCCTCGATGTCGCGAGGCGTCGAGGCCCGTGGGTCTGAGCACTTTCAGTTTGCGCACGCTTGCGTAGACTTGAGTGCGCCCGGACCCGACAGCGTCCCGCGCGCCCTCGGTTCTTTCGAAGGCGGCGGACACGGAATGCGACGAGGGCGCACCCGGCGCCGACCAAAGAATACGGGCGGCGAGCGTTGGCTGTTTGACAACAGAATAACGGGTGAGGGCGCGCAGGAGCGCGGCGGCACACTGTGGCTGTCATCGTCCGCGAAGGCGGACGATCCAGTAGTCACGGAGGGCTTAGTGTTTACTGGGTCCCGCCTTCGCGCAGACGACACCTGAGAAACCCTCACTCGCCGGCTTTCTTCGCCGCCGTCTCCGCCGCTTTCGCCGCGTCCCACAAGGCGTCCATCTCGGCGAGGGTGGATTGAACCGGCGTCTTGCCGCGCGCGGCGAGCGCGCGTTCGATCGACGCGAAGCGGCGCTCGAATTTGGCGTTGGTCGAGCGCAGCACGCCCTCCGGATCGGCATTCATGTGGCGCGCAAGGTTGACCACCGCGAACAGCAGATCGCCCACTTCGGCACCGGCCTTGGCCGTGTCGCCGGCCTCGATCTCGGCCTCGATCTCGTCGGCTTCCTCACGGATCTTGGCGAGCACGGCGCGTGGATCCTTCCAGTCGAAGCCGACATGGCCGGCCTTGTTTTGCAGCTTGAGCGCACGCGTCAGCGCGGGCAGGGCGGCCGGCACTCCGGCCAAGGCTCCCGCCGGCGCCGCCTCGCCGCGTTCGGCTTTCTCCTCAGCCTTGATGCGCTCCCACATGCCCTTGACGTGGTCGGCGGTGCGGCCCTCGGCGTCGGCGAACACATGCGGGTGGCGGCGGATCATCTTGGTGGTAATGGCCTCGACCACGTTACCGAAATCGAAGCGGCCTTCTTCCTCGGCCATGCGAGCGTGGAATACGACCTGCAGCAGCAGGTCGCCGAGTTCGTCCTTGAGATGGTCGAGATCGCCGCGTGCGATGGCATCGGCCACCTCGTAGGCTTCCTCCAGCGTATAGGGCGCGATGGTCTCGTAGCTTTGCTCGAGGTCCCACGGACAGCCGGTGCCCGGCGTGCGCAGCGCCGCCATGATCTCGATGAGCCGGTCGATGTCGCGGGAAGGCTTCACGGGGCCAATTCTTAACGGCCGCAAGCGCACGGCGCCATGGCCCCGAGGCCGTGGGCCAGCACGGCTGTGGAGACGGCCACCGCCGGATCCGGCCAAGGCCGATTCGCATAAGACATATTATGGAACATATTCAATAACCCCATATAGCATGGGCTTTTCTGCCACGAGAACACCGCCCATCGCGAACGCAGAACAATTTTAGACGGTTTGGAACGGCATCAGTCCGCCGTGATGGTCATGCCGTCATAGGCCGGCTCGACGTTCGGCGGCAGTTCGGCGCTCAGCGCCGCGTAGTCGAGTGACGCATGCAGGTTGGTCAGGATGGCGCGCTTCGGCTTCACGCGCTCGATCAAAGCCAGCGATTCCTCGAGATTGAGATGGCTCGGATGTGGCGCCTTGCGCAGCGCGTCGACGATCCAGACGTCGAGCCCGGCCATGGCCTCGATGCTTTCCGGCGGCAGGCTTTTGATATCGGCGGAATAGGCCACATTGCCGAAGCGGAAGCCGAGCGACGGGATGTCGCCATGCTCCTGCAGCACCGGCAGAACCGGAAGAGGGCCGCCCTGCCCGTCGATGGTCATCGCGTGGCCCGGCGTCAGCCGGTGCTCGTTGGCAATCGGCGGATACTGGCTCCCCGGCGGCGTCATGAAGCAGTAGCCGAAGCGGGCGTGCATGGCGCGCGAGGTCGGTTCGTCCATGTAGACGTCGACGCGGCGGCGCTTGGCGATATACAGCGGCCGCAGATCGTCGATGCCGTGGGTGTGGTCGGCGTGTTCGTGGGTAATGAGTACGCCGTCGAGCCAGGTGACCGGGGTCTCGATCAGCTGCTCGCGCAGGTCCGGCGAGCAATCGACCAGCACGCGGGTGTGATGGCCTTGCGGGTTTGTGCGCTCCACCAACAGGCTGCAACGCCGCCGTCGGTTCTTTGGGTTGTTGGGATCGCAATCGCCCCAACCCAGCGCCACGCGCGGCACGCCCATGGAAGAACCGCAGCCGAGGATCGTGAAGCGCACGCTCATGCCGCGTCAGCCATTTTACACTTGTTACACTTGCGCATGATCTTTTCCGAAAACCGGGTTCCACTTTTCGGGATCATGCCCGGGACGAGGCACTTTGTTGAAGAGCCGGAAGAAGTTTTCCGTGGTCTGCGCCGCGATCTCGTCCTCAGAGACGCCACGCGTGACCGCCAGCACCTTGGCGGTCTCGACCACGTAGGCCGGTTCGCAGCGCTTGCCGCGATATGGCAGCGGCGCCAGATACGGCGAATCCGTTTCCACCAAAATGCGATCGGCCGGCAGGTCGGCCGCGATGGCCCGCAGGTCGTCTGAGCGCTTGAACGTCAGGATGCCGGTGAAAGAGATGTGGAGCCCCAATTCGATCGCTTTGAACGCCAGCGCGCGGCCGCCGGTGAAGCAATGCAACACGGCCGGGAAGGCGCCCTGCCCGGTTTCTTCGGTGAGGATCCGCGCCATGTCGTCGTCGCAGTCGCGCGAATGGATGACCAGCGGCAGACCTGTTTCGCGTGAAGCGGCAATATGTTGGCGGAAACTCTTCGCCTGAAGTTCGTGCGGCCCGGTATCGTAGTGGTAATCGAGCCCGGCCTCGCCGATGGCCACGACTTTGGGATGTTTCGATAGTGCAATCAGCGTATTCGCGTTGATTTCTAACTCTTCGTGCGAGTGATGCGGATGGGTACCGACCGAGCAGAACACGTCGGGGAACCGTTCCGCCACGGCGAGCACCTGGGCGTGCTTCTTTACCCGTGTCGAGATAGTCACCATCCGCCCGACGCCCGCCGCGCGCGCCCGCCCCACGACCTCGTCGAGTTCGTCGGCGAAGTCATGAAAGTCGAGGTGACAATGGCTGTCGACGAGCATCGCTTAGCCTTCGCCCCTTTGGCCCCTTTGGTCTCTTTGGCCTCTTCCTCGACGAAACGCGGAAACACCGGCTTCGGCACGGGCAACGTGCTGCCGGCCTTGATGCGGGTTGCGAGCGCGGCGAAGTCCCTTTCCTCGGCCGGAACGGCGAGGATATCAAGCAGCTTTGCCGCCGAGACAGGAATGAACGGCTGCGCCATGATCGCGACCTGGCGGATCACTTCCGCTGTGACGTAAAGCACGGTCCCCTGCCGCTTGGGATCGGTCTTGGCCAACGCCCAGGGCGCCTCGCCGGCGAAATAACGGTTGGCATCGGCGACTACGGCCCACACCGCGCCGAGTACCTGATGAAGCTGGTAGGTCTTCATGTGCTCGCGCGCAGCATCGATCATGTTATCCGCCGCCTTCAAAATCGCCTTGTCGTTGTCGGTGAAATCGCCCGGCGCCGGTAACGCGCCGCCGAAGGCCTTCGCCACCATCGACAGCGAGCGTTGCGCCAGATTGCCGAGGTCGTTGGCGAGATCGGCGTTGGTGCGGTTGACGATGGCATCGTGGCTGTAATTGCCGTCCTGCCCGAACGGCACCTCGCGCAACAGGAAATAGCGGAACTGGTCGACGCCATAGGTATCGACCAGCGCGAAGGGATCGACCACGTTGCCGACCGACTTCGACATCTTCTCACCGCGGTTGAACAGGAAGCCGTGGCTGAAGATTTGCTTAGGGACAGCGATGCCGGCCGACATCAGGAAGGCCGGCCAATAGACCGCGTGGAAGCGCACGATGTCCTTGCCGATCACGTGCAGGTCGGCCGGCCAGTAGCGCTTGAATTGCGCGCTGTTCTCGTCGGGAAAGCCGACGCCGGTGATGTAATTGGTGAGCGCATCGACCCACACATACATGATGTGATTGTCCGAGCCGGGCACGCGCACGCCCCAGTCGAAGGTGGTGCGCGAGATCGACAGATCCTGCAGGCCACCGCGCACGAAGCTCGCCACCTCGTTCAAACGCTCCTTCGGCAGCACGTAATTCGGCTCCTCGTAGAGCTTCAGGAGCTTGTCCGCATAGGCCGACAGGCGGAAGAAATAGCTCTCCTCCTCCACCCATTCGACAGGCGTGCCGGTCTTGCTGGAGACCCGCACCTTCTGTTCGTTCAGGTGCGTTTCGCTCTCGGCGTAATAGGCCTCGTCGCGCACCGAGTACCAGCCGGCGTATTTGTCGAGATAAATGTCGCCGTTGTTCTCCATGCGCCGCCAGATCTCCTCCGACGAGCGGTGGTGGCGCTCTTCCGTGGTGTGGATGAAGTCGTCGTTGGAGCACTCGAGCCGTTCCACCATCTTCTCGAACAGCGGGACGTTGCGGTCGCGCAGCTCGCGCGCGGAAAGCCCGAGCTTGGCCGCCGTCTGCTGCATCTTCTGGCCGTGCTCGTCGGTACCGGTCAGGAAGAACACGTCGAAACCGTCCAGCCGCTTGAAGCGGGCGATGGCATCGGTCGCGATCGCCTCGTAGGCGTGGCCGATATGGGGCGCGCCGTTGGGGTACGAGATCGCGGTGGTGATGTAATAAGGGGTCTTTTCGGCCGACATTGTGGGAATTTAACCCGATTCTGACACTAGTTTTGGTTTTGTCGCGTTTCCGGACGGCGAACCGGTGCCCACTTCGCCTGGAAACGCTCTGGTCCTGGGCGCCGCGCCGCAAAAAGGGCGCGCCGCAGGTCCGGGACCCAAGGAATTGAGGGGTTAGCTATCAATGGCAGGCCGCCGGGGCAAGTTGGCCCGGCATTTCCCCTGAGATCGAGCGCCGCGCCCGTCCGCAAAGCTTTCCAGCCGCCGGGAACCGGTCGCCAGATTGCGCGTTAACCGGCGCGATCGTGGAACCAACAGTAACGCGTCCAAGGCTAAGACCAAAACCCATGACCTCTCAGCAATTCCTGCTCAGCCAAGCTGAGCACTGCCGCCGCGCCGCTGGCGAAACGGCCGATCCTTTCATTGTCGAAGAGCTTCTGCGCCTGGCCGACACCTTCGAGCGCGAGGCGCGGGAGGGCCACCCAGGCGCGAGCGCGGCGGCACAGCCGGCCGCTTAGCGCCGCGCAACAGCCCGCTAAGGCGGCGCCGCTCCTCCAGCGCCGTCCTTGCCTTATTTGCCACACATCCCGTCAAGTTCAGAGAGTGTCTCGGCGATGGCCTCGCCTTCCTTGGAGTTTTCGTCCATGTCCTGAAGACCGTCCATCAAGGCAATGTACGCCGGACCTAATTTCTCGGCCAAGCTGTCGATTTTCTGACCGAGTGCTTCGACAGTCTTGGTGTCCTTTTTCTGCTCGGCCGCGTCGCTCTGCTCGCTCAACGCAGCCATTTCGCAATAGATTTTGAGCTTGGCCTTGTCGCCGCCGATCGCTTTGACGACCTTTTGCGCGTCGGCATTGGTGATTTTCGGCGCGCCGTCCTGTTGCGCCTGAGCGCCCAGCGGGAAAGCGGCGAGCACGCAAATGGCAGCAACGTATTTAAGTTTCATGGAACGCCCCCATCGATACCGCCGGCGGAATCATGTCTCCGCCGCCCGGCCATCGAAGGATCGAGTTGTGGCCGCTATGAGGCGCTTTGCCGGACCGCTGCCGTCCTACCAGGTCACCTCGTTGGCGGCATAGCGATACCCGCGGCGGTGGCCCGCGCGCGCCAGGCTGGCGAACTGCGGCGGCGCGTCATCGAGACGCCGCACCACCACCATGCGGTCGACCTTTCCGTCGAGGAAGGCGCGCAGAAACCGGTGATAATGCTTGAAGGACACGCAGCCATTCGATTGGCCGCTCGGCCCGAGCATGTAGGAATGCGCCAACATGCCGTCGCGGCCGAACATCTTGCCGTCGTCGACCGGGGTCAGGCGAATAGCGCGAACGCCGTGGAAGAGGCGCTCCCGAAGCTTCAGGTCGTAGACGTTTGGTGGGGTCGGTCCCCGCATTTTCACTTTGACGTAGTGCGGGTTGTCGATCTTGTTCCCGAGCCCCGAATGGGCCTCCAGCCGCTCGCCGTTGGGCATGTAGACTGTGTGCCCCGCGATGTCATAAAGCGCCGTGCGCCTGATCGGCGTGGTCAGAACCGGCGCCTTGTTATGGGCCTCACGTGGTCTGGCGCGCTCTTCCACCGGCGGCGGCGCGACGACGGCGAGTTGTGGCGCGGGCCTGGTTAGCGGCGCCAGCACAAGTTCGGGTCGCGCGGGGTTCGGCCGGGGCAGCGGTATAGGGGCAATACGTGCGACGACATGCTTTGGCGTTTCCGGCACCAGGCGTGGCCGCGGCAAAGCGGGTGCGGTTGGCGGCGTCAGCCTGGCGACATGGTTCGGTTCCCGCACTCGGCTAACTTCATGTTTTACTTTAAGACGGGGATGCGAGACGATTTGCGGAGCCGAAATGGCTTCCCCCGCCTCTGCGACCTTGTTGGTTTCTACGGAATGCGCCACAGACCTCACCGACGCTGAAATCACGGCCGTCATGCGCGCCCATTTGGCCTCGAAGCTTGTTTGAGAGAAAGCGGCTGGACCAACCAACGCCAATCTTGCAGGCCCGGCCGGCGGGCGCGCCTGAAGATGGGGATTGCCGGATAGCGCGACGCCGACCATCCAAATGCCGGCCACGGTAGCGACGCCAATGGCCGCTCCGACAGCAGCTAGCGCACCGAGGCCCGTGGCCGCACTGCCAAGCACATTGCGCGCCAGCCTGCGAACATCGCCAAAAGCGAAGTCACGACCGCCTAAAAGTGTGACGCCATCGAACGACGCGGTCGTGTCCGTCATATTCCACGCTACTGGAACACTTTACTCAACTGGTATCGGTAGCCGACAATGCAGCGGGTACGGTTAAGCGGCTGTAAAGAAAGCGCGCGCACTTAGCCTGAAATGTCATTTGATCATTGGGTGCGTCACGCCGATTCTGGCGGCGGTAGAATGAGATGCCGTCGGCCCCGCTCGGTGCAGTTCCAAAGTTCCGCGCCGCAACATTTTTAGAAAACCGTCACGCGAATCGCTTAGCCTTCATGGCATGGCGGCCCGTACGGTACGGATCGAGAGCGCGCTAGGTCTTCGGGACCTCACCGGTTCCGAACGCTCCCTCCTCCGGCGCGCGCCGACATCGTCTCCCTCATCTCCACTCTTTAGTCCCGCCGGCCCAAGCGGCAGGCCGGCTTGTGCGTCCACCATGCCGTTCATCAAAAGGAGTTGGTCCTTGGCTAAGAACGTCAGTAAGAAACGACGCCGTCACGAGCGCCACCTGGAATCAGCGGAGATCATCAGTTTCAAGGACTCGAAATTCGAAGCCGAACGCGCCTTGCCACCGATCAAGGCGCTGAATGCGGCGCAAAGTCAGTATCTCGCGGCGCTTCACAAACATCCACAGGTGATCGTGCTGGGGCCCGCCGGCACCGGCAAGACCTGGATCGCGGCCACCTACGCGGCCGATCTGTTCCGCAACCGGCAGATCGAGCGCATCGTCCTCACTCGCCCCAACGTGCCGTGCGGGCGGTCGCTCGGTTTTTTCCCCGGCAGCCTGGAAGACAAGTTCGCGCCATGGGCGGCGCCGGTCGCCGAGGCGATCAAGGAGCGGATCGGCAAAGCCTGCTACGATATCGCACTAAAGCACGGCGATATCGAGCTGGTGCCGTTCGAGGTGATGCGCGGGCGCTCGTGGAAAAACGCCTTCGTGCTTTTCGACGAGGCGCAGAACGCAACACCAGCCGAGATCAAGACCTGCCTTACCCGCGTCGGCGAGGGCTGCACCATGGTGCTGAACGGCGACATCAGCCAATGCGATCTCGACGGCGGCAGCGGCCTGCGCACTGTGATTGACATGATCCACCGACAGAAGCTGCCAGTGCCGGTGATTGAATTCACCCGCGACGACGTCGTGCGCTCGGGCGCCTGCGCCATGTGGGTGCAGGCATTCGAGGAGGCCGGCCTCTAGCGTATCATCCGGAAATGCTGAAATCGTCTTCGAATAACATCATGCGCGAATGAGAAGCTAGCGGCGAAACGCGGCGGCCGGTCAGGCGATCGAGCCGCCGCCATCGATGAAAGCCACTGCCCCGGTGGCAAAGCCGATTGCCATGAAGGTGATGATCTGGCGCGCGATGTCGTCGGCGATGCCCACGCGCTTGACCGGCAAACCCGCGGCGATCTTGTCGAGCATGGCGCGGCGCGCGTCTTCCGGCATGGCGGCGCGGATCGGCGTGTCGATGATGCCAGGCGACACCGCGTTGACGCGCACCGGCGCGAGATCGATCGCGAGGCTCTTCACTAGCGCTTCGAGCGCGCCATTGGCCGCGCCGACGATGGCCGAGCCAGGCCGTGGCCTGACGCTCAAGAAACCGGTGACGATGGTGAGCGAACCGTCGGGAGCGATCTCGGCTGAGCGGGCCACCCGCCAGGCGCCCCAGAACTTGCATTCCATGGTGGCGCGTGCGTCCACCATCGACAATTGCTTGATCGGCGCTGTCTTGAGGACCGCGGCGGTCACCACGACGTGGTCGACCGGGCCGGTGGCGCGGAACAAACTCTCGATCGCCTCGTCGCTCGTTACGTCGGCCGCGATCGCCTTGACCGCGAGTTGTTTCGCTGCTGCTTCCAGCCGCTCGCCAGGACGGGAGGCGATGGTCACTTCAGCGCCTTCCGCCTTCGCCATTGCTGCTGTGGCGTAACCGATGCCCGACGACCCGCCCACCACGACGACTTTCTTGTTCTGAAACTGCATGCGACTTCCCCTGCCTGGCCGTGTCGCCGGTTATGCTCGGCTCCGGATTTGCTGCGCGCTCCCTAGGTGCCAAACTGTGAAATGTCAAACCACATGGCGGCAGCCACGCACGGTCGCGTGACCGCTTGCGCCGCCGGTGCTAGCGTTGTTGCCCCGCCGTGACTTTCACCGACAGTCTGAAAAGAGACCGGCTATGAGCGCCACCACGTCCTCGGCCCTTTGGCCACCGACCGCCGTCGATCCCACCCGTGTGGTGGTGACTGAGCCGATGCAAGGCTCACCGTTTCCCGTCCACTACATGTATGTGGAGATGGTCGACGGAGCTTATATTCCGATCGCTTTACGCAAGCCGGAGGGACGCGGTCCCTTCCCGATTATCCTATGCGCTACGGGCAACGGCGGCGGTGGCATGGCAATGCTGCGCGATCACGTCACGACCAAGAATTGGACCGTCGAATGCTTTCTGGAAGCCGGCTACGCTGCCGCCTGGATGCGCTATCGCGCCGAGGTGGATTACGCCTACGACAAGATCGGCAAGCTGATCGAAAGCGGGCGGCAAGGCCGGCAGTTGTTAAATCGCGGCCCGCTCGAATACGAGGACGCAATCGCGGTCGCGCAATACGTGAAAACGTTGCCATTCGTAGACGGGGCCCGGCTCGGCTATATCGGCGTGAGTCACGGCGGCGAAATGGCGTTCAAGATCGCCTCGGAATATAACGGCTTCAGCGCGATGGTGGCGAGCGAACCGGCGGCGCATGAATTCCTCCGCCTGAAGCCGGACGAGACCGCACGGATCGATCCCAAGACCGGCCTGCTCAACGTCGAGAAGATGCTGATGCGCGAGGCCTCAAAGGTGCGCCCGCGTATCACCGAAGAGGTGGCGCGCGCCCGAGTCAGCACGATCCAAACGCCAATTTTTGTACAAGGGCGGGACCGCGACGAACTGCAAGGCATCTTCCGCGTGAGTTACGATCTGCTGCACGAGGCCGGGAAAACGGCTCAATGGAAAAGCTACAACCATGACGTGCATGGATTCGTCTATCCAGTGAGCAATGCCGATGGCACCTATGCCCCCGACGATATGCAGCGCGAGGCGGTGGCTGATACATTGGAGTTCTTCGGTAGATTTATGCGGAGGTAAGGTCTTGGGCTTTTGAGCCCTTCAAATTGGAGGCTTTGCCCAATTCAATTTCAAAACACGGTACTCGCTTCGGGCCAACGTGATGGCTGGTAAATTTTAAATATAAAACTCGGTGGTGCGAGCATACCACGTTGAGTCTGGCGGTCCCTCGTTCTCATTCGCCTGATTGCTGAGAAAGAAGCGAGAGTTTCGTCGTCGGGCCAGCTGCGAGGCGGCGGGCAGCGGAACGACCCCTGACCATTCGCGACATCGCGTTCGACGTCCATTCTCGCCAATGCGTCGGCTGCAATTCAAGCGGTCTTCCTGATTCCGCGGAAATCCAGCCCTTCAAGACGCGGCGGCACGGAAAGGCGATCGTATCAATTCCCGCGCCGCCGATGATCGCCAGTTCGAGAATGCGGTCGAAGGGCGCGACCGCTGCGCGCTGCCAGTCCATGTGCTCCTTCAGGCGCTGACTGCGAGCAAGCAAAGAGCGCTCGAGTTGTTCCGACAATTCGTAACTCTGCGCCAAACGCTTCCAATTCTCTTCCATGAGAGCGAGGTCGGCCTTGCTCTGGGGATCGGTAACCTCGTCGGCACGCCGCCGCGCCTCGGCCGCGCGGGCGTAGCAATTGCTGATGTGGTCCCACAAATGATAAAGCACGTCGCTCTCCATTGCTACGCACATGCCAATGGAACTCAAACAGCGTCAAGCAACGAGAACGCGATTTAGTAGGATCATCATACCCGTGAGGCTTCAGCCAACGCGCCGAACACCGAAAACACCAACGGTTTGCGCTCGAGGTTATAGGTTTCGACGTCACGGGCGGCGCGATTGACCTTGTCCCAGGTTTCCGCAAGTTGCGCCATGCGCGGCAATGTATCGGTGGCCCCGCGCAGTTGCGCCGACAGCCAGCCGTTGACCATATCCATGAAGGTTTCGAGCGTCCGCGGATCGGTACCACCGAGTGCGTCGCCGAGCGCGTGCAGCGCGCGCGGATCGGGGTCGGGCAGTTGCCCGAAAAGTTCTAGCATGCGCTGGCGCAACACCAACGCTGCGCCGTCGAGCAGCGCCAATGCGCGCGCCACGCTGCCGTCGGCGGCGGTTGCCGCTTCGCTCACCTCGGGCTCGTCATCTCCTCGATCGCAGGCGGCCGCGACTGCGCGCGCGACATCCTCGGCCGCCAAGGGTCGCAGCAGCAGGCGCCGGCAGCGCGACCGGATGGTCGGCAGCACGCGTCCCGGCGCATGACTTACCAGCAGCAGTAGCGTACGTTCCGGCGGCTCTTCCAACACTTTGAGCAGCGCATTTGCGCCTTCGCGCTGCAGGTCGTCGATTGCGTCGACAATGGCGATGCGCCAGCCGCCCTCGCCTGCCGTTGAGCCAAAGAACGAAACCGTGCGACGCACATCATCGACGCGGATGACCGTGTAGAGCTTGCCGGTCTGCTCGTTGACGACGCGTTCAAGCACCAGGAGATCGCCTTGCGCTCGCGCGGCGATGCGGCGCGCGACCGGATCGTCGAAATCGACGGCGAGCGAAGTCGCTTGCTGCACCTTCGGCGCGGTCGGTTCGGGGTGCGCCAAGACGAAACGCGCGAACCGATAGGCCAAAGTTGCTTTGCCGATCCCGGGCGGGCCACCGATCAGCCAAGCGTGCGGCACGCGCCCACCCTGATAACTCGCAAGCAATGCCTGCTCAGCCTCGGTGTGACCGAAAAATGCTGCGGTCTCGCGCGGCGGTTTGGAGTTGCGTTCGTCGTCGCCCTTGCCGCTCACGGCGTAGCACTCTCGGCCACGCTCGCGCGTTCGGGATGCAGCCGCGCGCTGACTACGTCCCAGATGCGCTTGGCCACCACGTCGCGCGGAGGGCGGCCGTCGATTACAATAATGCGGCGCGGTTCGTCCGCGGCAAGCGTTCGATAGGCACGGCCCAGGTCCTGATGATATTCGATCGCTTCGGCTTCGAAGCGGTCGACCGCGCCGCTGCCACGCCGTTGCTTGGCACGTGCCAGCCCAACTTTAGCCGGGACGTCGAGGATGAACGTGAGATCGGGCATAGCGGCGCCGACGGTCACGCGTTCCAGGCTGCGGATCAGCTTCATATCGACATGACCGAGCACGCCCTGATAGGCGCGGGTGGAGTCGACGAAGCGGTCGCAGATCACCCATTTGCCATCGACCAGTGCCGGTCCGATAACGGTGCGTACATGGTCGTCGCGGGCGGCGGCGAAAAGGATGGCTTCAGTTTCGGGCCCGAGCGGCTTTGCGATTCCGGACAGCAATATGTGGCGGATCACCTCGGCGCCGGGCGAGCCGCCAGGTTCGCGCGTGAGCACCACCTCGATGCCGAGCGACTTGAGGTGTTCGGCGAGCCGCTTCGCGTGAGTGGACTTACCGCTGCCTTCGCCGCCCTCGAAGGTGATGAAATGTCCGCGCAAGAGTTTCGAGCCTTTGCCTGTCAGCGGGAGCTGGTGGTCCGATTCCGACATTTGCTTCCCGTTGCTGCAAGTTCACGAGCAAATGTCGGAATCAAAGGACCACTAGCAACTATTTGATTCTAGTGGAGCTTTGAATTTGACATTTCATATGTAGCTCGCAGCAAACGGATATCAAATGTCAAATTCGCTCCACGAGTGTCCCCAATCCGGAGTTCGCCAGCTTATCCAGCTTGCCCCGTAGGAACTTCGGATTCGAAAGGACACTAGCAACTTTATGATTCTAATGCGGTTTTGGGTTTGAAGTTCGTTTGAGGACTAAGCTCGCACCCAATGTAACGAACTTCAAATCCACCGCCCTAGCGATGGCAATCATAGCCGGGCGGCGCCCGCGCGCACCAGCGAGATCACCAGTTCGGTGACGGCGTCGAAAGCGCGCTGGGAGAGTGTGCCCACCTCGACACTGGCCGTTGTCTTCAAGGCCGTGGTCAGGACCAACTTGTCGCCGCGCCAGACCTTGAGGTCGCCGACCGGCTGGCCCTCCTTGACCGGCGCTGGCACCGGCCCAGTGTAGACGACGCGCGCGACTAGCCGCTCGCCGCCGTTTTTCGGCACCATGACGCGCACCGGCCCGTCCGCCTTCAGCGGCACGTAGCCGTCGGCGCCGCCGAACACCTTGGCCGAGCCGATGGTCTGGCCTTCGGCGAACAGCAGGCGGGATTCGAAATTATGGAAGCCCCAGTCGAGCAGCCGCTTGGCGTCGTCGGCGCGCTGCTTGGCGGTCTTGAGGCCATTGACCACCACGATTAGCCGCAAGCCGCCCTGCACTGCCGAGCCAACCAGACCGTAGCCGGCCTCCTGGGTGAAGCCGGTCTTCAGACCGTCGGCGCCGATGCTCATCTTGAGCAGCGGGTTGCGATTGAACTGCCGGATCTTGTTCCAGGTGAACTCGGGTTGGCCGAAGATCTTATAGAAATTCGGGTAGTGCTCGATGATGTAGCGCGCGAGGATTGCCAACTCGCGGGTCGTGACCCTCTCCCCCGGATCGGGCAACCCATTGGAATTGGCGAAGGTCGATTTCTCCAGGCCGATCTCTCTCGCGCGCTTGGTCAGCTTGTGGCCGAACTCGCCCTCGTTGCCGGCGAGCGCCTCCGCGAACACGATGCAGGCGTCGTTGGCCGACTGGATAATCATGGCGTGCAGCAGGTTGTCGACGCTGACCTTGCTGTGCAGTTTGGCGAACATTGTCGAGCTGTGCGAGGGAGCGCCACCATGCCGCCAAGCGTACTCGCTGACCTCATACTCGTCGGTGAGCTTGATCTTGCCTTGCTTGATCTGATGAAAAACGTATTCGGCGGTCATCAGTTTGGCGAGGCTCGCCGGCGCGATCAGCGTATCGGCGTCGCGCTCGAAGAGCACGCTTCCGTTCTCGGCGATCAGGATGGCGTGCGGCGCGCTGATCTTGGGGCCGTCGTCCTTGCTGGCGGCAGCGGCGGGCCAGCCCAAGGCCACGACGACGAGCGCCGCAGCCATGGCCGCCACTGCGAGCCGACAAACCTGAAGATACAACCTACCCATCCACAACGCCCTATATCGCGCCGCCGTAAGAGGCCGGGGACGCGCCCCTATTCAACCGAAATTGGCGGCGATGGGAGGAAAAATGCGCGGCTTAGTAAAGGCCGCGGCCGCTCATGAAGCTCGCCGCATGGCCATCATAACCCATGGGGGCATAGGCGGAAACCGGCGAAACCCGGGCGGCGGCGACCTGCGCGGAATCCTGGGGCTCAGCCGGCGGCATTGGCACCTGCCGAAAGCGGTCCATGACCCGTTGCGGTTTGGCCGCGGCAGCGAACTCGGTGGTCGGTGCCCGGGTCGAAGGCGGTTCTGACTCCGCCACGACTGCGTTACGCGTCGAATCCACACCATAGGGCCGGTCGGGCGGCAGCACCCCGTCCAGCGGACGGGTATCGAAATAGGTTCGCGTGAAGCGTGTATTGGAGGCGACCATGACCGGCCGCGCCTCCCCTGGCCCAAGGTGCCGGAGCGTCGCCACCAGTTCGCGATCGCTGGAGCCGCGCAGCGGCGCGCGCCCAACGTAGTCGACTCGCACCTTGGTGACGCCATGGTCGTAGAAGCCAAGCAGCTTGGCGGTCTTGCGCGAGACGTCGAGGATGCGCTCTTTGGCGAAAGGACCGCGGTCGTTGACGCGCACCACGATCGAGCGGTGATTGGCAAGGTTGGTTACCCGCGCATAGGACGGCAGCGGCAGCACGGGGCTCGCGGCCGAGATCGACTGCTCGTCGAAGATTTCGCCATTGGCAGTGTAGCGGCCATGGAAATCGTCGCCGTACCAGGAGGCCAAGCCGATCTCATGATAGCCTTTGGCATCGGTCCGGGGCACGTAGGTACGGCCGGCAACGGTATAGGGCTTGCCGACCCGGTAGACGCCGCCGCCTTTGGGGGCGCGCTTGCCGATCGGGACGACGCGTTCGCTGGCGGCCACGCCATATTTGGGGTCGATGCGGCCGATGCCACTTGAGCAGTGGGCAAGCGCGAGGCAGCCGGTGCCGAGCGCGACGAGGCGCGCCAAGCGGTAACAAGCGCCGTGAGCCCCCAATTCGCCCATCCCTGTTCACATCCCCGCTGCGGTCTGGCCAAAAACCATACGCAGAATACCGTGCGCAACCGTTACCGCATAGCAACGGTCAGCGGGCGTGGTAAAGAATTGGTTCCACACCCTTTTTCGCCATTCCCCACGGCGAAGCAGGCACCCGGATAGCCCCAGGCCCCTGCCCGCTTGCAAGTCAAGGAGCAATCGACCATTTAATTGCGGCGAAGAAGGGACCAATCGACATGGTCCGGTCAGAATTCGGGACCCATTCTGCCGGGATCCCGTTTCACCGAACCCCAGGGGCGCGGGACTGGCCTCGAACGTCATCGTGGAAGGGTGGCCGAGCGGTTTAAGGCACCGGTCTTGAAAACCGGCAGAGGGGCAACTCTCTCGTGGGTTCGAATCCCACCCCTTCCGCCACGATGTGTACTAAGTAATTGATTTTGCTATTGTTTATTTTTGTCTTCTGGCAGGGCTACGTTTGTACCAACAAGGCAATGCCTGCCGCTGGCTAGAGGCCATCCATTGGCGCATCCTCGTTGGCTGATTCCCACGCGACGAATGGCCCAGCCAGATTAGCACCGCAGCCCACCACGGCCAGCCGGCGAATGAATGAGTCAAAAGGACTACCGCCAGGAGTGTCCAGAAAAAGGCCAAGCTGCCCTAAAAATACAAGCGCCACCGCCTGCGGCGTTGCCTATAACCGCTGCGCTAAAGCATGAAGCGGAACTGCTGAAATCCCGTGACCCAAAGGCGGCTGATGCCCGACTGCAATCGGTATCAACGGATCGAGATCAAATCATGGCCGGGATACACGCTCAATACCGAGTCGCCTGGCGATCGCACTAGGCGTGTTTGGAAAACAACCATCCTCCCGCCGGCAATTTTATTCGTGCTTGGCTGCGGTTTAGGTTGGGTATCTCAGGGCTTTCGTCGTCAGATGGCCGCCGAGGGCCCGCCACAAAATCGGTAACTCAGCCGTGCCATTTCTTTGATCTTATCCGCCATGTGACCGACCCCACGATCTTCGTCACGATGAACGATAGGATGACGGCAAAACACACCACCAGAAAAATTAGAAAGCCTGCTGGTCTATGTAGCCAGTGTTGAGCTGCCCCAACGACGATTACGATTATGAGTAACTGAAAAAAGTACCACATAGCCTGCCCCACGATGCGGTTACCATGCTGGCGTCAGCGTCTTGTCGATCCGGCTGCGAATGCGCCATGCGATGAAAATCAACAGCCAGAGCGAGATCAGTATCGCCCACGCCCAGAGCGGCCAACCGGTAAAGGAATGCATGGCGGCTTCCTCCCTAATGTTGCTGGAACCTAGGCTAGCACTCGGCGCCAGCACGAAAAAGGCCCGGCTTGTGGCCGGGCCGCATCCGCAATGATCTCCGCGTCTGGGTCGCTGGCGGCCATAGCCGGGACAGTCGAGGTGGCGACCATAGCCGCACCAGCCGCCAAAGCGTGACGGCGTGAAATGGCTGATTTTGACATGATAGCTCCTATGGATAGGAGCTGCGGACGGCGGAATGCCGGTCAGTTTTTTGCTATGATTGGATTCGGTCATGGCGCGCTGTACCGCAGCGGGTTGTGGCAAGTGCCGGCCGGAGAGTTGACGCTCCCGGCCGGTGCGCCTATTGGACTCCCATCATTCTTAAAGGTCTATTAAGATTTCGTTTGTGTCCGAACACTCAATTTGAATCTTTCGGCTGCCCTTCTTTCATCCAAAGCCGAATGCAGCAGAACGCAAATATTCCCGCGAATGCGCCCGGGATGGATTCGTCGGAGTAAGCGTGCGTGATCGCGGTCCCGACAATGCTACCCGCAATTCCCGATGCAAGAAGTCCAAAAGCCCAGATTCCGACCACACGAACAATCGCCGTCCATCCCTGCTTCATACAATGCCCCCTTCAGTTGGCGATCATTAGTCCTTCGAGCACATGATGACATCACTGTAACTTGGCCGCCATGATCCGTCAGTGCAGCCGCGTTGCGGCGTCCAAGTCCTTGAGGGCGTCAGTCAAAACCTCGCGCGCTTCGTCCGCGCATTCCACATCGATCAGCGCGAGGGCCGCTTGCATGGACTCCACAAGCGCGGCGGCAATGATCGCCAAGTCCTCCATGTGCACGCGAGCCCCCGGCGGGAACCATTCGACCGGTACTATCTCGGCATCGGTGTTCCAAAGCTGATTTGCCAATAAGCCAGTCATCACTGCCCCCTGTCAGTTTGAAGTGCCGGCAAGAATGCCGAACAAGCCCGGCATGGCCCCGGTATTCAACAGACCCTTCGTGCGGCGCGCGAAGTCCTGAATTGCTTGTTGGTTGTTCGCCAGCCCAGGGTTAAGCAGAATGTCGGCAACGCGGCTGTCGACACGCGAGCGCAATGTGTCGCGCACCTTGTTCGTGCCGGCGGTCATAACCCGTCTCAAAATCGATGCCGCAGGCGTGCCGTGCAGCGCGTCAAACAGCATTTCGACAGGGAAGCCGTTTGCGTCCTGCTGTTCTGCCAGACGCCGCGCAGTTGGACTCCCGGCAAGCGAACGCCGCGCCAAGTCTGACGAGTTGATTTCCCAGTTGAGAGCCTGTGACCATTTCTGCGCCGATGCTTCGTCGGGCATGAGGCTTGCCATCTTCGCCTGCATCGCCCGTGAGCGCAGATATTGCGTCATATCCGCAGTCTTGTTCGGGTTGCGGGCCATGGCGTCGTTGATCGCCGATATGGCCCCGATGCGGAATCCTTCCTTTTCGCCATCGGTCAGGGGATTAAACATCGACTGCATCTGTTCCGCGTTGATGCCGCCCTGCATGGCCTGCTTACCATTCTGGATTGCCTTCATGTACGCTGACGGCCCCGCCCACGCAGCGCGCGCCGTTGCATATTCGGGCACTTGATTGTCCAGCTCGTTGCGCATCTTGCCGACAAGGATGGTCAGGTCGCGCCCTTTTTTGGTCAGACTGCCATCCGGCTTGATTTCGGCCGCGATCATGTCGTCAAGCGCGTTCTTGGTATAATCCCAGAATTGCAAGTTGGGATAAGCCGGAACCCGACCGCCCGTTATCTGCAACGCGGGCGCGCTTGTCTCGACACCAGCCATGTCGCCGATCTTGTTGACAACGGCGCCAGGGGTTGCGGCCCCATACCCGGCGGCGATCTGGCTGCGCTGCCAGCCACTCACTGCCGAGCGCATGGCCTGCTGTACCTCAGGCGCCCCCGTCAGGCGCTCCAATTCGGGAGACCAGATCATCTGGTCACCGGCATTATAAGCAGCCGAATAGAGAGGAGCCGCATTCTCAGCACGCGCCGCCATGTTGGCGTCAATCGCCTGCCGGGCGGTCTGCGTCGATCCGGTCAGTGTCGAAAGATCGTTGGCTATCCGCTCGGCTTGATCCTGCTGCCTGCCAACCAACAAGCCAACCGCTTTCGTGCGGCCCGCGCCCGGCGTGTTGGCGATGCGCTCGACAAGGCCCCGCGTGTTCTCGCCGCCGACATCAGCAAGCGTTGTTTCGGGCCGCGTTGCATTGGCAGCCGCAGCGCGGGCGGCAAGAGCTTCCGGCGTGTCGCCATCTCGCGACAGTGCACGGGCGATGTCATAGCCGGCGCGGCTCGCCGGATTAGCAAGACCGAGTAGTCCGCGCCCCGCAGCAGTGACGGCGCGCCCTACGCCGACACCCACCGGCCGAGCGCCGCGCCCCACTCAGCGCCTTGTTCTGCGCCCTGTAATCGGTTGCTGTCCGCATTGCCCGCCCCATACAAGGCCCCCACGCCTGCGCCACTGCCTGCGGCGCGAAGCAACCATGGCAGCTTAGACAGACCAGTTGCGACCGATGCTTCCGCTGCAATCGGGGCAGCGAGAACACCGCCCGCAACACCACCCGCGATCTGGCCAGGAACGCTAATCCATGGCGAAATCGACTGATCGCGCGCCCGCTGTTGGGCAAGGTTATGGTCATACGTACCCTTGCCCAGCGCCGAATCGGCCTTGGCCGCCAGTTCGTCGGCAAACCCAAAGGTGACGCCGTTGGCGATCGACCGCACGGCGTCATCAAGCGTGCCGAGTACGCCTTGCGGTTTAGAAGGCGCTACTTGAGCCGGCGCCGAGCCATTACCGTTCAAAGCCGATAGCGCCGCTGCTTCTGTCGGAGCGTCAACTTCATAAGATGCACCGTCTGGCGTGCTGAGTTGATATTTGGGAATTACTGAATCCGCTTGATGGTGACGCCGTTGAGCGTGGTGGATTGGCCCGGTGCGAGCATCGGCGTTCCGGAATGCGGAGCGGCTTTCGGGGATGCAACGGAAGGCTGCGCCGCGCTGACACCCATAAGCGTGTTGTAGGCCTTCTGGCCGCTATGCTGTATGATCGGAAAATCAGGACCGAGATTGCCAACGGACTGCATCCAGCCGGTCGGTCCCATTGCCGTCTTGTAGCGATCTTGCAAGCTGTTGATCTTGGCGTAGATGGCGTGACCAAGCGTCTGAAGCGCGGCTCGCCGAGACTTCATGGAGAATTCGCGATAGAGAGGTTATCGATATCACGCTTGATATCGGCTTCGTTACCGCCGGTCCCCTTATAGAACCGCGTCATTTCCTCGACGAACTTCGGCAACAACGCATTATAGGACGAATAGGTCGGGTCTTGATGCGCCCACTCGTCCCAGCTATTGGCGTAGTTCCCAAGGCCGCTATAGAGGTGACCACTCGATACACCGCCGATCTTGTCGCTATAGCCGAGAAGCTGCGCCGCGTGCTGCAACGCGACGTTGCCGTTGACGATCTGTTGCGCAGGCGAGTTCTGGCCGCCGCTGTTAAATTCCTTGATCGCAGCAAACCGCGATCCGGCCTGGGCTTGATCGAACTGCGGATTATATTGCGAAGCCCATGCCAGAATGCGCGAGCGCGTTTCGCCCCGGTAGCCGAGCGATTTCACATCAACCTGATAATTGGCGACCTTGCGGACGATATCCTGTAATTCAGCCGGCACAGTCTGCTTCAAGAACTGCTCGCCGCTCACTCGCGCGCTATTGTCAGCCGGGGACGAACCCGGAACTGCCTGACCGTTCACGTTCACTTGAACAGGAGACTGAGCGGGAACAGTAGCGGGACCATTCGCGATCGGCTGACCGTTCAGGTCATACCGCTTCATGGTCTGCGGGTCGTAAAACTCCTTGACCGGATTTCCCCAAACATCAGTGCTAACCGAGCCAAGCTGTTTATTGGCCGCTTTCGCGCCGCCGATCTGCTCGAAATGTCCGGTCTGCGGATTCCACTGCTCTTTGATTGGACGGCCTTGTGCATCATAACCATCAATGACAGTCGGTGCCTTGCCCTGACCGGAGAAATACTGATTGAGGTACTGATTTATCGCCGTTGGATTGCTGGCGAGATACGCCGCCACCGGAGGATCAATGCCCTTACTAACAAGCCATCGCGCCGTCTGAGTAGCAAACGCCTGCGCCTTGTCCTGAGTGGCCATGCGCGCGAAGATGCTGTGCGGGAAGATCGACGCCAGCATGTTGCTACCGCCAGACTGCGACGGAGCGGTTACGCTGCTCAATGGCCGCGGCGTAGGCATCGACGCTGGAGCCTGCGCCAAGGCCAAGATACCCGACACCGAAGCGGGTGCAGCTTGAGCCGACGGCACCCATTGCGGTGAACCTTGATCCACACCGCCGCTGGTCGGCTCGTAAGCCTTGGAGCTAAGCAGCGACAAGAAATCATCTAGCAGACCAGCCATTGGTTTTCCTCAGCGCGATTATGACGCGACGGCTGCAGTGACCTGGCCATTGCTCACGGTCAATGTAATCGTGCCAGTCGAAAGTGTGCCGGTGACGCCGGTGATAACGTCACCGTCTTTCAGCGCAGTGATTTGACCATTTGCTTGGCGCGCCCAATCGCTCTGAGAGCCGGCACCCCGAGTGCGCAAGTCAATTCCAGTCGGCATTTCTTCATTCCTTTCCAAGTTGGTTGTTGCGGATACGCTCACATAACCGGTCAACG
>CAVVGD010000006.1:0-264336 GCA_963747725.1 uncultured Pseudomonadota bacterium | reverse complement strand
GCTCGCGTTCTGAACGCTTGGGCCGTGCGCCGGCATCAAAGCCGCGCGCCCGCGACAAACGTCAGGCGTTCGAAGGAAAGCGGCGGGTCTACACCAGCCGGCTCTGCTCCACCGCCGCGCCAATGAAACTGGCGAACAGCGGGTGCGGATCGAACGGCCGCGACTTGAGCTCGGGGTGGAACTGCACGCCGATGAACCACGGATGGTCGTCGTATTCGACGATCTCCGGCAGGATGTCGTCCGGCGACATTCCCGAGAAGCGCATGCCGTGCTGTTCGAGCCGGCCTTTGAAGGCGGTGTTGACCTCGTAGCGGTGACGATGGCGCTCGGAGATGTCGGTGGTGCCGTAAATCTCGGCCACGCGGCTGCCGCGCGAAAGCTTGGCCGGATAGGCGCCGAGCCGCATGGTGCCGCCGAGGTCGCCGCTCGCCTCGCGCTTCTGCAATTCGTTGCCCTTGAGCCATTCGGTCATCAGGCCGACCACCGGCTCCGGCGTCGGGCCGAATTCGGTGGAATTGGCTTCGGCGATGCCGCACAGGTTTCGCGCCGCCTCCACCACCGCCATCTGCATGCCGAAGCAGATGCCGAAATATGGCACCTGGCGCTCGCGCGCGAACTGCGCCGCGCGGATCTTGCCCTCGGCGCCGCGCTGGCCGAAGCCGCCCGGCACCAATATGCCGTTGACCTGTTCGAGGAACGGCGCCGGGTCTTCGTTCTCGAACACGTCGGCTTCGATCCAGTCGAGGTTGACCTTGACCTTGTTGGCGATGCCACCGTGCGACAGCGCCTCGATCAGCGATTTGTAGGCATCCTTCAGCCCGGTGTATTTCCCGACGATGGCGATGGTGACGTCGCCCTCCGGATTGCGGATACGCTCGTTGATCAGCCGCCAGCGCGCCAGTTCCGGCTCTCCGCCAGGCTCCAGCCCGAAGGCGGCAAGCACTTCGCGGTCGAGGCCAGCGCCGTGGTAGCCCTCCGGCACTGCATAAATATTGTCGACGTCGCGCGCCTCGATGACGGCGCTTTCCCGCACGTTGCAAAATAACGCCAGCTTGCGCCGCTCGCCCTCGGGGATCGGCCGGTCGGTGCGGCAGAGCAGGATATCGGGCTGGATGCCGATCGAGCGCAGTTCCTTCACCGAGTGCTGTGTCGGCTTGGTCTTGAGTTCGCCCGCGCTCGAGATGAACGGCAGCAGCGTCAGATGGATATAGACAGCGTGGTTGCGCGGCAGCTCGTTGCCCAACTGGCGGATGGCTTCGAAGTACGGCAGGCCCTCGATGTCGCCGACGGTGCCGCCGATCTCGCACAGCACGAAATCGAAGTCGTCGTTGCCCTCGCGGACGAAGTCCTTGATGGCGTTGGTGACGTGCGGGATCACCTGGATGGTGGCGCCGAGATAGTCGCCGCGGCGCTCCTTGGCGATGATGTCCTGGTAGATGCGGCCGGTGGTGATGTTGTCTTGGCGGTTCGCCGGGTGCCCGGTGAAGCGCTCGTAATGACCGAGGTCGAGGTCGGTCTCCGCGCCGTCGTCGGTGACGAAGACCTCGCCGTGCTGGTACGGCGACATGGTGCCGGGATCGACGTTGAGATAGGGATCGAGCTTGCGCAGGCGGACCTTGTAGCCGCGCGCCTGCAGCAGCGCGCCGAGCGCCGCGGAAGCAAGACCCTTACCCAGTGAGGAGACCACGCCGCCGGTGATGAAAATGTACCGCGCCATGGGGGTCAACCTTTAGCGACGCCGAATCGATTCGACGAGCGCGAAAACCGTGAAGCTGCTCTGCGCCTGTGCGTAGGGTGGAAAACTCCTATCACGGCAGAGGCTTGCTTCGGTCGTTTCATGTTCTTCCTAACATAAGCTCGGGGCCATCGGATGACCCCCCATAACGCGGAAGGGGCCGGTTTCCCGGCCCCTTGGCTTTGCCTGTTATTTCGATTCCGGCACCTGTGGCCCGGATGGGGCGGCAGGTGCGGAAGATTTGGCCGGCGCCGCGGGAGCACCGCCGAGTTGGTTGAGCAGGCCGCCGCCGCTCTTGCTTCCGAGCGGAGGCGCGCTGCCGGCGGGCGCGCTCGACGCCGGCGCTGATGAGGAGCCGCCCAGGATCGAGGTCGGCGCCCGGTTCATGCCGGCCAGGATCGAGAGGATCAGGCTGGTCACGAAGAACAGGCCGGCCAGGATGGCGGTCGCGCGGGTCAGCACGTTGGCGGTGCCGCGGCTGGTCATGAAGCCCGAGCCGCCGCCGATGCCGAGGCCGCCGCCTTCCGAGCGCTGCAGCAGCACCACGCCGATCAGGGCGAGCACCAGCATGAGGTGGATGACAATGACGACTTGCTGCATCAGCTCAAAATCCGTTCAGTTCCGTTCAATGCCGGCCGATCCCGGTTCCTGCCCGGGCGGCATGCTGCCGGTCATATAGGAAGTCGCGGCGGTGTCTACACGATCGTCGCAGCGATTTCCACCCCGCGCGCGTGTCCCGCCTCAGACGTGCCTTTACCGGTAAACTGCGGCAATCCCGAGGAAATCCTCCGCTTTCAGGCTGGCGCCCCCGACCAGGGCGCCGTCGACATCGCCGACCGCGAGCAGTTCCTTCGCGTTTCCCGGCTTGACCGAGCCGCCATAGAGGATGCGGACCTTGGCGCCCTCCCCGCCGAAGCGCTCGGTCAGCCGCTTGCGGATGAAGCCGTGCACCTCAGCCACGTCGGCCGGGGTCGGGGTCAGCCCGGTGCCGATGGCCCAGACGGGCTCGTAAGCGACCACCAGGTTCGCGCCGGTGGCACCGTCGGGGAGCGAGCTGGCGAGCTGGCTACCGACAATATCGAGCGTCTTGCCGGCCTCGCGCTCGTCCCGCGTCTCGCCGACGCAGACGATTGCGGTCAACCCGGCCCGCCAGGCGGCGCGCGCCTTGGCCTGCACCTCGCCATCCGTTTCGTGGTGGTCGGCGCGGCGCTCGGAATGGCCGACGATCACGGCGGCGGCGCCGGCGTCGGCCAGCATCTCGGCGGCAATATCGCCGGTGTGGGCGCCGGACGGCTTGGGGTGGCAGTCCTGGCCGCCGACGGCGACCGCGGAGCCGCGAGCGGCTGCGGCAAAGCGCGCGACCAAAGTCGCGGGCGGGCAGACCATCATATCGGCCTTCGCGGCGATGGCGCCGGCGCCGGCGACGATCTTGTCCAGTTCCGCGACCGAGGCGGCGAGCCCGTTCATTTTCCAGTTGCCCGCCACCAACGGGCGCCGATTTGGCCCAGCCATTCGCGTTTCCTTTTGGTCCGTGCGGATGATTGCGCTATCAGAGCCGCCGCGGCCGCGCCAGCCGCGTTGCCAAGCGTTCCCTCTTGTGTTGCAAGGCGTCGGGCTCATCCCTATGATGCGCCCGCCGCGCCCCACAAGCGCGAAACGCAAGTCAGATCATCCACTTACAAGCTCCGATAAGCTCAAACACGAAGAAGCGCGCCCATGCTCCGCGGTATCCACAAAGCCTCCTCGACCTGGGTCGGCAAGGCCGTCATGGCCATCATCATGGGCTTCCTGGTCATCAGCTTCGCGATCTGGGGTATCGGCGACATCTTTCGTGGCTACGGGCGCAACGACGTCGCCAAGATCGGTTCCACCGAAATTTCGGTCGAACAATTCCGCGAATATTACAACGATCGCATCCAGAGAATTTCACGTCAGCTGGGCAAGCCGATTTCTCCCGCACAGGCGCGCGCGCTCGGCCTCGACCGCCAGATCCTCGGCCAGATGGTCGCCGAGACGACGCTCGATCAGAAGGCCCGGGACATGCGGCTGGGGCTGAGCGACGAGGCGATCGCCAATCGCATCCAGACTGATCCGACCTTCAACGGCCCAGACGGCCGATTCAGCCGCCAGCGCTTCGAAGACGTCATCCGCAACGCCGGATTCACCGAAACGCGTTTCGTGGCGGAGCAACGCAACGTGATGCTGCGCCGGCAGATCGCCCAAAGCATCAGCGGCGACATGCGGGTGCCGGAAGTCGCGGTCAAGGCGCTGGACCAGTTCCGTAACGAGCAGCGCGACGTCGACTACCTGGCATTGGGACCCGACCAGGCCGGCACCATTCCGGCGCCGACGCAGGAGACGCTGAAGAAATACTACGACGATCACAAGGCCATGTTCCGTGCACCGGAATTTCGCAAGATCACCCTGCTCGCGCTGTCGCCGCAGGCGCTCGCCAATCCAGAAGGCGTCACCGAGGCGGAGGCCAAGGCCTATTACGAGCAACACAAGGCGCAATACGGCAAACCGGAAAAGCGCGAGGTGCGCCAAATCCTGTTTCCGAACGAAGCCGACGCCAAAGCCGCGCGTGAGAAGATCGCCGCGGGTGCGAAGTTCGATGACATTGTCAAGGAGCGCGGCCTGAAAGCCTCCGACACCGACATCGGCATGGTGACGCAGGCCGCCATCATCGACCCGGCGGTCGGCAAAGCCGCCTTCGCGCTCAAGAGCGGCGAGGTCAGCCAGCCGGTCAAAGGCAATTTCGGCACCGTGCTGGTGACCGTGGGGAAGATCGAGCCCGGCGAGCAGAAGAGCTACGCCGACGTTGCGGCGCAGATCAAAAAAGAGATCGCCGAGCGCAAGGCGCGGAGCAAGATCGGCGAACTGCGCGACAAGATCGAGGACGAAAAGGCCTCCGGCGCGACGCTCGCCGAAGCCGGCAAGAAGCTCGGCCTCAAGACCCGCGTCATCGACGCGGTCGATCGTGCCGGCAGCGGCCCCGACGGCAAACCGGTCCCCGATCTGCCGGACAATCCGAACGTCGTGAACGCGGCCTTCGCGAGCGACGTTGGAGTCGACAACGAGGCGCTGCAATTGCCGACCGGCGGGTTCCTCTATTACGGGGTCAACGGCATTACGCCCTCGCATGACCGCGCCTACGACACCGTCAAGGATAAGGTCGAAAGCCATTGGCGCGACGACGAGATCGCCAAGCGGCTGAAGGTCAAGGCTGATGCGATGCTCGCGAAGTTGAATTCCGGCAGCACGCTCAAAAATCTGGCGGAGGCCGACAAGCTGCAGGTGCAGACGGCCAAGGACATGCAGCGCGGCAAGCCGGGCTTCGCTCCGCCCAGGGTGGCACAGGTGGCCTTCACCACACCAAAGGACGAGCCGGGCGTGACGCAAGGCCAGAAAGAGACGGAGTATTACGTTTTCAAGGTCACCAAGGTCACCGAGCCCAAGTTCGAGCCGAACATGCCCGCGGCTCGCTCCCTCGCCGAACAGCTACAGAATGCCTATGCCGACGACATCATCGGCGCCTATATCGCGCGCGTCGAAAACGAGATGGGCGTCAACATCAATCAGACCGCCTTGAACCAGGTGGTCGGCGGCGAACCCGGCGGCTGATCCCCATGCAGATCGAGCCGTCGGAAGACCAATTCGCCGAACGCTATCAGCGCGGCGAACCGCAAGTGGTTTGGACCACGCTCGTTGCCGACCTTGAGACGCCGGTGTCCGCCTTCCTCAAGCTCGGCGGCGGCAAGCCGATGAGCTTTTTGCTGGAGTTGGTGGAAGGTGGCGCGGTGCGCGGGCGCTATTCCATCATTGGGCTCGAACCCGACCTGATCTGGCGCGCCAACGCCACCAAGGCGGAAATCAACCGCAGCGCGCGCACCAAGCCGGACGACTTCATCGCCTGCCCCGAGCTGCCTTTGCAGGCGCTGCATGCACTGATCGCGGAAAGCCGCATCGCGCTGCCCGAAAGTCTCCCGCCGATGGCGGCCGGAGTGTTCGGCTATCTCGGCTACGACACGGTGCGGCTGATCGAGGAGTTGCCCGACCCCAATCCCGATCCCATCGGCATTCCGGACGCCGTGCTGGTGCGCCCGACCGTGGTGGTGGTGTTCGACGCGGTCAAGGACTTGCTGCTCGTGGTGACCCCGGTTCGCGCGGACAAGACCGTCGACGCCAAGACCGCGCTCACCCGTGCGACGGAGCGAATTTCGGCCATCGTCGACGCGCTCGACAAGCCGCTCGACAAGTCGCTGGCCGACTACGACGAAGGCCCGCTCGACGTGCCGGCGACTTCGAACACCACGCCGCAGGAATACAAGGCGATGGTCAAACGCGCGAAGGAATATATCGCAGCCGGCGACGCCTTCCAGATCGTGGTGGCGCAGCGCTTCGAGGCGCCGTTCACGTTGCCGCCGTTTTCGCTCTACCGCGCGCTCAGGCGCACCAACCCGGCGCCATTTCTGTTCTTTCTCGACTATGGCGATTTCTCGGTCGCCGGCTCCAGCCCGGAGATTCTGGTGCGCGTGCGCGACGACGTGGTCACCGTTCGGCCCATCGCCGGCACGCGGCCGCGCGGCGCCACGCCGCACGAGGACAAGGCGCTGGAAGAAGAATTGCTCGCCGACCCCAAGGAATGCGCCGAGCACCTGATGCTGCTCGACCTCGGGCGCAACGACGTCGGCCGCGTTGCCAAAATCGGCACGGTCAACGTCACCGACCGGTTCTTCGTCGAGCGCTATAGCCACGTGATGCACATCGTCTCCAACGTCGAGGGCAAACTCGACGACAAATACGACGCGCTCGATGCGCTGGCCGCCGGTTTCCCCGCCGGCACGGTCTCCGGCGCGCCCAAGGTGCGGGCAATGGAGATCATCGACGAATTGGAAAAGGAAAAGCGCGGGCTTTATGCCGGCTGCGTCGGCTATTTCTCTGCCGCCGGCGAGATGGACACCTGCATTGTGCTGCGCACCGCGCTGGTGAAGGACGGCAAGATGTACGTGCAGGCCGGCGCCGGCATCGTCGCCGACAGCGATCCGGACTCCGAGCAGCAGGAGTGCATCAACAAGGCCAAAGCCCTGTTCCGCGCAGCGGAAGAGGCTCGCCGCTTCGCCAGCGCGGCCAAGCGCGCGCAGTAGGCCTAATCCGACGGCACCAGCCAGCCGCGGTAGCGTACGATCAGCCCGGCCAAGGGATGCCGGATCTCGACGTGAAAACGAAAGCGGCCGTCTTCAACCGATTCATGGGCCTCGCCTCCGGGCGCCCAAGCCAATGGCAGCGCTAGGCCGAAAGCACTCCAGCGCCGCGGGATCAAACGGATCTTGTCGCCATCAACAACGAGCGCAAGCCCGAAGGAGAACGGCCCGAACCGTTCGCACAGCAGACCTGCCCAACGTTTTTGCCCAGCTTCCTGGGTGCTGACGAATATCCGGCCGCCGAAGTCGCGTTGCCATATCTCGCGGCCTTGATCGGCGCGAAACGAAACGGTCAGCGGCACGTCGGAGCCGGCCGGCGGAAAGCCGATCACCCGCGCCGCGAGCCGCGCCAGCAGGCCGTCGCCGCGCTCGACCTGCGCCCGCCCCTTCGCGGTCAGATCGGAAGTCAGATTGTGCATTGCGCGCAGCGGCGCTGGCAGCCGGTCAAGAGCTTCGTCCAGCATCCGGCGATAGAGCGGCGCGGTGGCGTCGGCCGGCGTCCGGCCGCGGCAGCCGCTTACGATCGCGCGGCGCGCAAACAAGACATCATAGTCGGACAGTTCAAGGTCGGCCGTGGCGGGCCGCGCACCGGGCGCTGGTCGCTCATCCGCAAGGCATTTGCAGATGATCGCCTCCGCCGCCATCGACGGGATCAAGGGGCCGTCGTCGCCCTCAGCGATCATATGCCAGGAGCGCTCGGCGGGATTGCCATCCTCGCCGAGGCCTGCGACCGAAACGAACATGCCGCCGCGATGCTCGCCCCAGCGCAGAATATTGATGGCGCGGTACATGATTGGTGCAAGCGGCTCCAGCCTAGGCAGCCATCGCTTGCTCACCAGCCAGGCGAGTGCATTCAAAGCGCGGTGCAAAACCGGCGGCACCGGGCCGGCCCCCATCCAGACCGAACGCAGGCTCGGCCAGAGTTCTGGCAGCACCTGAAGATCGGGCACGTCCACCAACGAGAAGCGGATCGGATTCAACGGAACTTGGCCGGGCGGTGCGATCGTGTAGGTCGGCCCATCGACCATGCCGTGCCCGACCAAACGACCGTCGCCGTCGCGCACCGGCTGGCCGGCATAGCTGGCGATCGCCCGGATCACGTTGAGGCCGACGCCGGCATAAGGCGACGGCGCGATGCCGCCGGTCACCGTCTCGATCCGCGCCAATCCCGTTGCAAGTTTGCGCACGACTGCAGCGGTGAGTACCGGGAAACTGCTGACGCCCGACAAGATGACGACGCCGCGCGTGCGAGCTTCGGCATCGAACTGACGGATGCCTTTGACGAAGCCCGAGGCATCGGCCAGATCGAGATAGTCGACGCCGAGCGTCAGCGCGGCGCGCACCACCCGATAAGGGTCGTCGCCATAGGCCTGGAAGGGGCCCGACGCATCGACGACCATATCGGGATGAAGCGCGCGCAACTGCGCAAGCACGTCGCCGTTGCGGTCGAACGTGACAGGCAGGCATTCGGCGCGCGCGCTCATTGCAGCGCAGAAGGCAATCGCTTGCCCCCGCGAACGCCCGGCAATGATCAGGGTCAAGCGATCTTCGTCAGCCAAGAGCCGGGCAAGCCGCCCGCCAAAGGTGCCGTAGCCGCCCAGGATGAGGACTTTCAAGCGTTGCGGCATCGCGCGCTCGATCATCGCATTGGCGCCGCCGGCACGGCGGCCGACAAGGCAGGTGCGGCGTCGCGCAATTGCAGGCGCGCGCGCGGATCAAGCACCAGCCCGGCGACCGTCGCAGCGATCAGCGAACGCACGTAAGGAAGTCGTGTGGCCGGCGCGATCAGCCAATCGCGCAGCAACGGCAGGACGTCGCTGTCGGATTGGTAGAACGGCGTGAAAAACCTGCTCAGCGTTTGATAGATCCGCACATGCCAGCGCCGCGCATCGGCGTAGGCGGTGAGCGCGGCGGCAATGTCGGCATGCTCGCGCAGGGCCAGCGCCAGCGCGCGGGCATCGAGCAGCGCCATGTTGGCGCCCTGTCCGAGTTGCGGGCTGGTCGCATGCGCCGCGTCGCCGATCGCGACCAGCCGCCCAACCACCGGGTTCAAGAGTGTATGGTGCGCATAGCGCGCAAAGGTCAGTTGCTCGGGATCGACAATGGTGTCGAGCAGTGGCTCAGTTTCGGGCCAGAGTGCGCGCACATTGGCTTTCCAAACCGGCAGGCCGTGTTCCTGCCAAGCCTTATAGTCGACATCGCGCAGACTCCAGAAAAATGCCGTCTCGTCTGCTCCGCCTTCCGTCCGGCGGCCGAGCGGCAGCACCCCCACCATGACGCGCGCCTGACGGTAACGCTGCTCGAGTGCATGCGGATCGAAGCTGGCCGCTGGCCACGGCAGGCTCGCCCACAAGGCTCCATAGCTCAGCTGCCGGCGCGGGCGCGGATCGAAATGCGCCGCCAACGGAGAGCGCACGCCGGCCGCGTCCACCACGAGGTCGAAGGGACCGCGGCGTTGCCCTCCTTCGATGAGCACGCTTGGGCGTCCGCGATCATCTAGCCCAAGTCCCATCACCGGATGGCCGGTCGCGATCTCAATCTCGCCCTGGCCGGACGCCTCCTTGAACAAAGGATAGAACAAGGTGGCGCGATGCACGGCCAGCCCGAAGCGGCTGGCGCCGAGTTCCGCATATCGGACATCGAGGACGATCCGGTTCGAAGGCGACGCTCGACCGAACAGGCGGTCGATTCGGCAGCCAAGCGCCAGAATGCCGGGCGCCAAGCCAAGCTCGGCAAGAACAGCGAGCCCGGTGGGCTGCAGCATGAGGCCGGATCCGAGAGGGCGCGGGACGTCAAATCGCTCGAACACCGTGACGCGGTGGCCGTCGCGGGCAAGCAGCAATGCGGCGGCGAGTCCGCCCGGACCAGCTCCGACAATGGCGACCGACCATGATGTCATCGCACGCAACCTTTCCCGCCGCCGCAATCGCCCTGCAACCTAGCTGGGAACGCTTAAGGCCGGTTAAGCGGCGCTCCGCCGCACCCCCCAGATCCGCTCGCGCGGTGTCGCGGCGAGCCAGTGAGGTCCTGCCCCGTTGTCTTGACCCCCGCCAACCCCCCATCTAAGACCCTGGAGAGGGCCCGAAAATGATCGTCCTGATCGACAATTACGACAGCTTCACCTTCAACCTGTTCCATTACCTGGGCAGCTTGGGGGCGGACGTCGTGGTCCATCGCAACGACAAGATTTCGATCGCTGACGTCATGACGGCGAACCCGGAGGGGATCGTGCTCTCGCCCGGCCCGGCGACGCCGAACGACGCGGGCATCTGTCTGGACCTGATCAAGACGGCGGCCCCGACCGTACCGATCATGGGTGTCTGCCTCGGACATCAGGCCATCGGCCAGGCCTTCGGCGGAAAGGTGGTGCGGGCGACCCCGATCCACGGCAAGGTCGCTGAAATCCACCACAGCGGCACCGGCGTATTCCACGGCATCAACGGCCCACTGAAAGCGACGCGCTATCATTCGCTGGTGGTGGAGCGCGCGAGCCTGCCCGGCGATCTCGCCGTCAACGCCGAGACGGGGGATGGCCTCATCATGGGCGCAATGCACAAGAGCCTGCCGGTGCACGGCGTGCAATTCCATCCGGAAAGCATCGCCTCCGAGCACGGCCATCTGATGCTGAAGAATTTTCTCGATATCGCGGCCGCCTGGAACGCCAAGACCGGCCGGCAGCGCACGCCCATGCACGCGGCAGAATAACAAGGGGGGAGCCGTGGCTGACGATTTCAAGGCGCTCATCGCCAAGGTGGCGACCGGCGCCAGCTTGACCCGCGAGGAAGCGGCCTCCGCCTTCGACCGCATGATGTCGGGCGAGGCGACGCCGTCGCAGATGGGCGGGCTGTTGATGGGCCTGCGCGTGCGCGGCGAAACCGTCGACGAAATCACCGGCGCGGTCACCACCATGCGCGCCAAGATGCTGGGCGTGAAGGCGCCCCCTGAGGCGGTCGACGTCGTGGGCACAGGCGGTGATGCTTCGGGCTCCTACAACATCTCCACCTGCGCCGCCTTTGTGGTGGCGGGCGCGGATGTCCCGGTCGCTAAGCACGGCAACCGCGCGCTATCGTCGAAATCGGGCGCTGCCGACGTGCTGCAGGCGCTCGGCGTCAAGATCGAACTCAACGCGGACCAAGTCGGCGCCTGCATTCGCGACGCCGGCATCGGCTTCATGTTCGCGCCGGCGCATCATCCGGCCATGAAGAACGTCGGCCCGACGCGGGTCGAACTCGGCACCCGCACCATCTTCAACCTGCTCGGGCCGCTATCGAACCCGGCGAGCGTCAAGCGCCAGATGATCGGCACCTTCTCACGCCACTGGGTCGAGCCGATGGCGCAGGTGCTGAAGAACCTCGGTTCCGAAAGCATCTGGGTGGTGCATGGCTCCGACGGCCTCGACGAGATCACCACCGCGGGCATGACCAGCGTGGCCGAATTGAAGAACGGCCAAATCCGCAGCTTCGAGATTTCGCCGGAGGACGCTGGCCTACCGCGCGCCAAATCGGACGCGCTGCGCGGCGGCGACGCCGACCACAATGCAAAGGCGCTGCTCGACGTGCTGAAGGGCAAGAAAGGCCCGTTCCGCGATGTTGCCATTCTCAATGCGGCGGCGGCCCTGGTGGTCGCCGGCAAGGCCAAGGACTTGAAGGAAGGCGCGGCGCTTGCTGCCAAGTCGATCGACAGCGGCGAAGCGGAGGGCCGGCTCGACCGGCTGATCGGGGTCTCCAACGCGGTAGAGGCTTAGCGCATGAACCCGAAAAGCATGTCCTCAGACTTGATCGGGGATGGGCACCGGTTTTCGGATAAGTTCATGCGCCGGGAAAAGCGATGAGCGATATCCTCGCCAAGATCGAAGCCTATAAGCGCGAGGAGATCGCCACCGCCAAGCGCGCACGGCCTTTGCGCGAGCTGGAAGCGGCGGCCAAGGCAGCGGCGCCCCCGCGCGGCTTCCTGAAGGCGATCGAGCGCAAGGTGGCGGCTGGTGATTACGCGTTGATCGCCGAGATCAAGAAGGCGAGCCCGTCGAAGGGGCTGATCCGCGTCGATTTTGACCCGCCGGCGCTGGCGAAGGCTTATGAGGCGGGAGGCGCCACCTGTCTTTCCGTGCTCACTGACGCACCTTCGTTTCAGGGCCGACCGGAATTCCTGGAGCAGGCGCGCGATGCAACTCACCTGCCGGCGTTGCGCAAGGACTTCATCTACGAGCCGTACCAGGTGTTCGAATCACGCGCGCTCGGCGCGGACTGTATCCTGATCATCATGGCGGCGGTCGACGATGGCGCTGCATCTGAAATTGAAAATACGGCTAGTAGCAATGGAATGGATGTTCTTGTAGAAGTTCATCAAGAAGATGAGCTTGAGCGCGCCTTAAAGTTAAAGTCGAGGTTGATCGGCATCAACAATCGCGACCTGCGCACCTTCAAGACCACGCTCGAAACAAGTGAGCTGCTCGCCCCGATGGTGCCACGCGAGCGCATCGTGGTCGGCGAAAGCGGGCTCAACACCCCAGCCGATCTCGCCCGTCTCAACGCCATCGGCATCTCCACCTTCCTGATCGGCGAGAGCCTGATGCGGCATGGCGACGTCACTGCCGCCACCCGCGCGTTACTCACGCGTACGCCGCCTCGCGCGGCGACGGGATAGGCATTATGGCGAGCACCAAAAAAACAACAAAGAAACCGGCGTCCCGTTCCGCCAAGGCGAAGACGGCCCCGGCGCCTGCGAATGGCCCCCTCACCCATATCGACCAGCGCGGCGAAGCCCGCATGGTCGATGTCTCCGCCAAAGCGCAAACCGAGCGTGTCGCCGTGGCCGAGGGCAAGGTGATCATGCGTAAAGAAACGCTCGATCTCGTCGTCGCCGGCAATGCGCTCAAAGGCGATGTGCTAGGCGCCGCACGTCTCGCCGGCATCATGGCCGCCAAGCGCACCCATGGGCTGATCCCGCTCTGCCATCCGCTGCCGATCACCAAGGTCGAGATCGAGATCAATCCCGAACACTCTCTGCCGGGCTTCTTGGTGCAGGCAACGGTGAAGGTCACCGGACAAACCGGTGTCGAGATGGAAGCGCTCACTGCGGCGTCGATCGCGTGCTTGACCATCTACGACATGGTCAAGGCGGTGGAGCGCGGTATGCGCATCGAGGGCATCCGCCTGCTGGAAAAATACGGCGGCAAGTCCGGCCACTATCGGGCGGAGGATTGATCTTGTCTTTGATGCCGGTCGCCGAGGCTTTGCAGCGCGTATTGGCCGATGCCGTGCCGCTGCCGGCGGAGACCGTGGCGCTCAACGACGCCCTCGGCCGCGTGCTCACGCAAGACGTGGCAGCGCTGCGCAACCAACCGCCGGCAAGCGTGTCGGCCATGGACGGTTACGCGGTGCGCGGTGAAGACGTCGCGCGCGCACCAGCGACGCTTCATATCATCGGTGAGGTCGCCGCCGGCCATCCATTCGCCGGCACGGTCGGCCCGGGTGAAGCTGCGCGCATCTTCACCGGCGGGCTCGTACCGAACGGCGCCGACACCGTCGTCGTGCAAGAATTGACCCGGCGAGACGGAGACGCGGTCACAATCGAGAAATCCGCAATGCCGGGCCGCAACATCCGCCGCAAGGGGCTGGACTTCTCCGAAGGCCAGGTTCTGCTGAAAAACGGCCGCCGCCTCACCGGCCGCGACTTGATGCTGGCGGCGGCCATGAACCACCCGGCGCTCTCGGTCCACCGGCGGCCGAAGATCGCAATCGCCGGCACCGGCGACGAGTTGGTGCCGCCGGGCTCCACACTCGAGCCGGGGAAGATCGTGTTCTCCAATGGCTTCTCGCTCTCCGCCCTGGTGCGCAGCGAGGGCGCTCAAGTCCTCGACCTCGGCATCGCCCGCGACAAGGTCGAGTCCATCGCCGCCAAAGTGCGCGAAGCGCGCGACTGGGGCGCCGATGTGCTGGTGACCACCGGCGGCGCCTCAGTCGGAGAGCATGATCTTGTGCAGCAGGCACTGGCCGCCGAAGGGCTCGATTTGTCCTTCTGGCGGGTGGCGCTCAGGCCCGGGCGGCCGATGATGCACGGCAAGCTCGGGGCCATGCAGGTCCTGGGCGTGCCAGGCAACCCGGTATCGTCCTACGTCTGCTCGTTCCTGTTCCTGGTGCCGCTAATCCGGCGCCTCGCCGGCCGCACCGATGTCGAACTGCGGCAAGAAGCGGCCCGCCTCGGCCGCGATCTACCGGAAAACGACGAGCGGCAAGACTATCTCCGCGCTTCCATTGAGGAAGGCCAAGGTGGCCCGGTGGCCACCCCGCTGATGGCCCAGGATAGCTCCCAGATGGCCCTCTTGGCGCAGGCAGACTGCCTGGTGATTCGAACTCCCTATGCGCCGGCGACGCCGGCCGGCTCGCCGTGCATCATCCTTAAGCTCGGCCTATAAGGGCCTCTCGACTTGTTCACCTGAAATTAAATCCTTGCGGAACACATATCGAACAGATAGTGTCCGTTCATGATTTGTTTTCGCTGCCATCCGACGGACGCCTACCGGCCGGGATAGGCGGCGGACGGGGAGAACCACATGCTGACCCGCAAGCAATTCGAGCTCTTGCGCTTCATCCACGAACGCCTGACTGAGACCGGGGTACCGCCCTCCTTCGACGAGATGAAGGATGCCCTCGACCTCCGCTCAAAATCCGGCATCCACCGGCTGATCACGGCGCTGGAAGAGCGCGGCTTCATTCGTCGGCTGGCCAACCGGGCGCGCGCCATTGAAGTTATCAAGTTGCCCGATTCGGTTGCCCACGGCATGTCGGGCCGCTCACGCGGCTTCACCCCGAGCGTGATCGAGGGCGACCTCGGCCGCGTGCGGCAGATTGCCGAGGCCGACGAGGCGGTCAGCGACAGTCGGCCAATCGCGGTGCCGGTCATGGGCCGCATCGCCGCCGGTACACCAATCGAGGCGATCCAAACCCGCAGCCACGTCATCAACATGCCGCCCGACATGCTGTCGACCGGCGAGCATTTCGCGCTTGAAGTGCGGGGCGATTCAATGATCGAGGCCGGCATTCTCGACGGCGATATCGCGTTGATCCGCCGCTCGGAAGCCGCCGACACGGGCGATATCGTGGTGGCGTTGATCGACGACGAAGAGGCGACGCTTAAGCGCTTCCGCCGCCGCGGCGCCTCGATTGCGCTGGAGCCGGCCAATCCGGCTTACGAGGTGCGCATTCTGCCGCCCAACCGCGTGCGCATCCAGGGCAAGCTGGTAGGGCTGTTCAGAAGGTATTGATCCAATTTCGGCTGTCATCATCCGCGAAAGCGGATGATCCAGTCATCGCCGTATTCGATTTTACCCGCCGCGCTGCGGCATGCTGGGTGCCCCACCTTCGCGGGGGACGATAGTTTTGGGCTAATCCCCCTCCTCCAAGTCTTCCGGCTTTGGCGTCGCTTCCGGTGAGCGCTTGGTGCGTTGGGCTGTCACGCCCGGTGGCGGGTGCGACCAGGGCCGGTCATAGCCGACCGGTCGTGCGTCCGTTTCAACGTAATGTTCGCCCTTCCAGCGCAGCGTGATAGCTCCACGCGCACGCCAGACGTCACGGTCGATCAGCTTGCCCGCGCAGATCCCCGGCGCCGAGCGCCTGCTGATGACCACACCCGCGCGGATGCAATCCTCGGCGAAGGCATCAGGCGACAATTCATAGGCCACCCGCCGCCCGTCCCTGAGCAGGCCGACACATCCGATGGCATCGCAGCGCACGCCCTCATGGAGCGTCTTGTCTTTGATGTCGCGCGGGTCGGCGTCGGCCTCGAGCCAGTCCTTGACGGCGAAAGTGTCGCGGCCCGAGTGAAGCACCTTCAGCCGTCCGTCCGCTCCGCGCACGGCGGCGCTCTGACCGTCGGCCGATACCAGGATGTCCGGGCGCGGCGTAGTCACGGCCCACAGCGCCGCAGCGACGCCCAGCACTGCACCACTCCAGCGCAACGGCGTGCGCAGCAGGCAGACCAGCAACAGGCCAGCGCTCGCCAGCAATAGCGGCCCGGTGCCGAAGCCGTGGATGTGGCCGACCGCGCCCGGCAATTGCGCAACCCATTGTGCCACCGCGATCATCCAATCGATGCCATGACCCATCAGCCGCCAGAACGGCGCGTCGAAGCCGAACGGCAGTGCCACCACTCCGAGGATGCCCATGGGCATCACCCAGGCCGAGACGACCGGCATGGCGAACAGGTTCGCGAGCACACCATAGGGCGCCAGGCGGTGGAAGTGGAAAGCGGCGTAGGGGGTGGTGGCGAGACCGGCGACCAGTGACGCCAGGATCACGCCACCGATCTCACGCCAGCCCCACAACGCTGCGCGCGCCACCACGGACGCGTCGGCATCGGCGCGCCACGGCCAGCCGTATTGATAGGTGGCGATCAGCGCCAGCGTTGCCGCAAACGACATCTGAAAGCTCGGATGCACGACCGCCTGCGGCGAAAACAATAGGACACCAAAGGCGGCGACGGCGAGCGTGCGGAAGGTGAGTACCGGCCGGTCGAGCATTACGCCGATCAATACGATCGCGATCATGATGAAGGCGCGTTGCGTCGAAACACCGGTACCCGATAGCAGCAGATAGAACGTGCCCGCGAGCAGCGCGCCGACCGCGGCCCATTTCTTGATCGGGCGGCGGCTGGCGAGCGATGGTGACAGCGCCAGCAAGGCGCGGATGACAAAGAATGCGATGCCCGCCACCACAGCCATGTGGAAGCCGGAGATCGCAAGAACGTGGGCGAGACTCGAAACGTAGAAGGCTTCGCGAACCGGTTCCGAGATGGCGTTGCGTTTCCCGGTGATCAGCGCAGACGCGATCGAGCCGCGGTCGCCGGGTAGGATGGCATGGATGCGCCGGTTGATGGCTTCGCGTAAAGAATCGAGGCGCGCAGTGTAACGCAGCCAAAAGTGGGAAGCGTGCGGCGGCGATACGGTGCGGATGGCGCCCAGCACGAATCCCGACGCACCGATGCGCTGGAAATAGAGGTCGCGGGCAAAGTCGTAGCCGCCCGGCCGGAGCGGCTGCAGCGGCGGCGCCAGATGCGCCTTGAAGGCGACGAAGCCGCCGACCGCCGGCGCGGTGCCCTTGCGCACTGCGACACGCACGCGCGCGGGTTTCACGCGCATGCGGGGCGCCGCGATCGTGGAGACTCGCACGACGATACGGTCGCTGCGCGCCCTCTCCTCACGCGTTTCGACGAAACCTTCGACCTGCGCGTTCCAGGTCGGATAGGACAGCACCGGGTGCGCGATGCGCGCAGTCTGCAATGTCGCGACGGCAAATCCGGTGACAATCGCGGCGAAGCCGAGCGCCAGCGGCAAACCGATGACGCTGCGACGCGCCGACACCGCGACGGCCATGCCGGCGCACGCCAATGCCAGCCCCGCCCACCAGGCTGGCTCGCGGCCCGCGGCGAAGTAGACGACGATACCGAAGCCGAAGGCGACCGGCAGCCACGGCGCCAATCGCCCGGGCGCGAGCTCGGCGGCGATCCACTGCGCGCCAAGGCGGCCCATGCGGTCGGCGACGGCTAGAACGCCATCGGGCAGCGCCAACCCGGCCCTCCGGCGTGCGGCCTCAAGGCCGGCCGCCCAGGCCTTGGTGCGGGCACCTACAACTGGCGGACCGCCATAAGGGTCGTTCTGGGCCATGGCCCGGCATCCCGATCACGCACACGCGGATTTTGCGCGGCTGCTATCGTAGGTTGTCGTCCGGTTGTGACTAGGAGAACGGTTGTGAACGCCGAGGCCGCATCATGGCCGGGCTCGTCCCGGAATTGCGGCTACGAACCCGCCTTTTCCTTCGCCATATCCTTGGCGAAGCTGTCGCGCAGGCCCACGGTGCGGTTGAACACCGGCTTGTCGGGCGTGGAAATCCTTGTCGAGGCAGAAATAGCCCTGGCGCTCGAATTGCACCGGCTCCGGATTATTGCCTCTGAGGAGCGCAGGCTCGACCCGTGCGTCGACCAAGACCTCACGCGACTCCGGATTGAGGTCGTCCGTGAAGCTCTCGCCGCCTTTCGGGTCGGGCTTGGTGAAAAGCGGATTGTAGAGGCGTACTTCGGCCTTCACGCTGTCAGCTGCCGACACCCAGTGGATGGTCGCCTTCACCTTGCGCCCGTCCGGCGCGTTGCCGCCCTTGGTGGCGGGATCGTAGGTGCAGCGCAGCTCGACCACTTCGCCGGACGCGTCCTTCACCACTTCGCGGCAGGTGACGAAATAGGCATAGCGCAGGCGTACTTCGCGGCCGGGCGCCAAGCGGAAGAACTTCTTCGGCGGGTCCTCCATGAAGTCATCGCGCTCGATAAAGAGCTCGCGCGAGAATGTGAGCATACGCGTACCGGCAGCCTCGTCATCGGGATGATTGACCGCTTCCAGCTCTTCGGTCTGCCTCTCCGGATAATTCTCGATCACCACTTTCAGCGGCTTCAACACCGCCATGCGCCGCAGCGCGGTCTTGTTGAGCACCTCGCGGATCGAGAACTCGAACATGCCGACGTCGACCGTGCTGTTGGCCTTGGCGACGCCGATGCGCTTGACGAAATCGCGCAACGCCGCCGCCGGCACACCGCGCCGCTGCAGGCCAGCGAGCGTCGGCATGCGCGGGTCGTCCCAGCCGCTGACGTGGCCGTCACGCACAAGCAGCGTCAGCACGCGTTTCGACAGCACCGTGTAAGTCAGGTTCAGCCGCGCAAACTCGTATTGGCGCGGGCGTGACGGCACGTCGAGGTGGTCGATCAGCCAGTCGTAGAGCGGGCGGTGGTCCTCGAATTCCAGCGTGCAAATCGAATGGGTAATGTGCTCGATGGCGTCGGACTGGCCGTGCGCGAAGTCGTAGCTCGGGTAGATCTTCCAGCTCGTGCCGGTGCGCGGATGCGGCTCGTGCAGTATGCGATAGATCACGGGATCGCGCAGGTTGATGTTGCCCGATGCCATGTCGATCTTGGCGCGCAGCACGCGCGTGCCGTTTGCGAAATTCGCCGGCGCGCATTCGGCGGAAGAGGTCGAGATTTTCGTCGACGCTGCGGTCGCGGAACGGGCTGTTCTTGCCGGGCTCCGTGAGCGTGCCGCGGTATTCGCGGATCTCATCGGCCGTCTGGTCGTCGACGTAGGCAAGCCCCGCGCGGATCAAGTCCTCCGCCCAAGTGTAGAGCTGCTCGAAATAGTCGGAGGCGTGATAGAGGTTTTTCCTCCAATCGAAGCCGAGCCAGCGCACGTCGCGCTTAATGGCGTCGATATATTCCTGCTCTTCCTTGGCCGGGTTGGTGTCGTCAAAGCGCAGGTGGCAGCGTCCGCCAAACTCCTCGGCGACGCCGAAATTCAGGCAGATCGATTTGGCGTGGCCGATGTGCAGATAGCCGTTGGGCTCCGGCGGAAAGCGGGTGACCACCTCCTTCACCCGGCCTGCGTCGAGGTCGGCCTGGACGATGTCGCGGATGAAGTCGCGGCCAACTTCCGCCGTCTGATTCGCCCCTGCCGTTAGGTCCTTAGCCATGCTTCCTCGTCGCGCCAATTACCACACTCAAAGCCGCCCCTGGAGGCCGCGCCGTCGCGGCGGGCTATGCCACGCCGCGACGCCCGGCTCAATGACATTTACTCTGGCTGTTCGTGGGGCATTTGCGCTCTCGATTTCCCCGATAGGTGTGGTATGGGGCGCGCGATGACTGAACCTGTCGTGACGCGCTTTGCCCCCTCGCCCACCGGCTTCCTCCATATCGGAGGCGGCCGCACGGCGCTGTTCAACTGGCTCTATGCCCGCCACTTCGGCGGCAAGATGCTGCTGCGGATCGAGGACACCGACCGCGAGCGCTCGACCGTCGCTGCGATCAACGCCATTATCGATGGTCTCAACTGGCTGGGGCTCACCTGGGACGGCGAGCCGGTGTTCCAGTTCACGCGTGCCGACCGCCACCGCGCTGTGGCTGAGCAGCTGCTCGCGGACGATAAGGCCTATCACTGTTATGCCAGCCCCGAAGAGCTTGCGGCCATGCGCGAGGCCGCCCGCCGCGAGGGGCGCTCTAAGCTCTATGACGGCCGCTGGCGCGACCGCGACCCGTCGGAAGCCCTACCCGGGGTCAAGCCGGTGATCCGGCTCAAGGCGCCGCTTAGCGGCGAGACCGTGATCGAGGACCGGGTGCAGGGCCGCGTCACCTGGCAAAATTCGGACCTCGACGACTTGGTGCTGCTGCGCTCCGACGGCACGCCCACCTATATGCTGGCCGTTGTGGTCGACGACCACGATATGGGCATCACCCACATCATCCGCGGCGACGACCATCTCACCAATGGCGCCCGCCAAACCCAAATCTACCAGGCGCTCGGCTGGAACGTGCCGGTGATGGCGCACATCCCCCTGATCCACGGGCCCGACGGCTCCAAGCTCTCCAAGCGCCATGGTGCGCTCGGCGTCGACGCGTATCGCGCCATGGGCTACCTGCCGGCGGCCATGCGCAACTACCTGGTGCGGCTCGGCTGGGCCCATGGCGACCAGGAAATATTCACGACCGACGAAATGATTGCGGCCTTCGACCTGCCGGCCATCGGCCGCTCCCCGGCACGCTTCGATTTCGCCAAGCTGGAAAATCTCAACGGGCATTACATCCGCCAGTCGGCCGACGCCGACCTGATTGAGGCGCTCGAAGGCCTGCTGCCGCACATCGCCGGCGGCGACGAGTTAGCTGGTAAAATGACGCCGGCGCTACGCAGGCAGCTCATGGCCGCCATGCCGGGGCTGAAGGAGCGCGCCAAGACGCTTGTTGAGCTGTTCGAAGCCTCACGCTTCGTCTGGGCGAGCCGCCCACTCGCAATCGACGACAAGGCCAAGGCGCTGCTGACCCCCGAAGCCAAGAGCGTGATCGGCGCACTGCTGCCGGAACTCGAAGCGGTCGCTGACTGGACGGCCGGTGCGGTTGAAGCGGTCGTACGTGCCTTTGCCGAGCGGACTGGCAGGAAACTCGGCGCCGTCGCCCAGCCGCTGCGCGCGGCGCTCACTGGCCGCACCACCTCGCCCCCGATCTTCGACGTATTGGCGGTTCTCGGCCCGACCGAGAGCCTCGCCCGGTTGCGCGACCAGACAGGGACTTAAAACCCACGTTCAGAATCATGCACGGTCGGGAAGACGGCCGGAACCGTGCCCATATTGCGGGCAAGCGGCCACCCGGCCCTGCCTTGCGGCGCACCCGGGGATGGGTTACCCAAACAACGGTCGGACACCTACAGCACGCCCGCATCGCGGGCCCCGCACCGCCGGCCACAACGACATTTTTTGAAGCGCACTGCTCGCTGCCAATTCGAGGGCTCGACCATGGACGCCAAGACGGATGCCAACAAAAAGACGGGAACGATTTCCGTCGGCAATAAGAGCTGGGACTTCCCGGTCTATAGCGGCTCGATCGGCCCCGACGTGGTCGATATCGCCAAGCTCTATGGCGAGAGCGGCATGTTCACCTACGATCCCGGCTTTACCTCCACGGCGAGTTGCGAATCCAAGATCACCTACATCGACGGCGACGAGGGCGTGCTGCTCTATCGCGGCTACCCGATCGAGCAGCTCGCCGAGCACGGCGACTTCCTGGAGACCTGCTACCTCCTGCTCTACGGCGAGTTGCCGACCCCGGCACAGAAGGCCGACTTCGACTACCGCGTTACCCGGCACACCATGGTGCACGAGCAGATGATGCGGTTCTTCCAGGGGTTCCGCCGCGACGCCCATCCGATGGCGGTGATGGTCGGCTCGGTCGGCGCGCTATCGGCATTTTATCACGACTTCACCGACATCTCCGACCCGCACCAGCGCATGGTGGCCTCGATCCGCATGATCGCAAAGGTGCCGACGCTTGCCGCCATGGCCTACAAATATCATGTCGGCCAGCCGTTCATGTATCCGCAGAATTCCCTCGACTACGCGTCGAACTTCCTGCGCATGTGTTTCGCGGTGCCGGCGGAAGACTTCAAACCCAATCCGGTCCTGGCGCGCGCCATGGATCGCATCTTCATCCTACATGCCGACCACGAGCAGAACGCCTCGACCTCCACCGTGCGGCTCGCAGGTTCCTCCGGCGCCAATCCGTTCGCCTGCATCGCCGCCGGCTGCGCCTGCCTGTGGGGCCCTGCGCACGGCGGCGCCAACGAGGCGGCCCTCAATATGCTGAGCGAGATCGGCTCGGTCGACCGCATCCCCGAGTTCGTCAAACGCGCCAAGGACAAGAACGATCCGTACCGGCTGATGGGCTTCGGCCACCGTGTCTACAAGCACTACGACCCGCGCGCCAAGATCATGCAGAAGACCTGCCACGAGGTTCTGGCCGAGCTCGGGATCAAGGACGATCCGCTGCTCGACGTCGCCATGGAGCTCGAGAAGATCGCACTGCACGACGACTACTTCATCGAGAAGAAGCTCTACCCGAACATCGACTTCTATTCCGGCATCACCCTGAAGGCGATGGGCTTCCCCACCACCATGTTCACCGTCCTGTTTGCGGTTGCGCGCACGGTCGGCTGGATCGCCCAGTGGAAGGAGATGATCGAGGATCCGAAGCAGAAGATCGGTCGTCCGCGCCAGCTCTACACTGGCGCGGCCCAGCGCGATTACGTGCCGATCTCGCGGCGGAAGTAAGCGAAGCCGAGACTGAAAATGCACAAAGGGCGGCGGTTCAGCCGCCCTTTCCATTTATCGCTGCGCTGTTGCCGTTGAGCTTGGGCGCGCTGGCGCCGTCGTAGGCCCACTGCACGTAGATGCCCGCCCAAGTGAACCCGCCGCCGAACGCAGCAAGCACCATGCGGTTGCCGGCTTTCAGTCTGGGCTCGTAATCCCACAGACAGAGCGGGATGGTGGCGTTCGTGGTATTGCCGTATTTTTGGATAGTCACCATCACGCGCTCCATCGGCAGGCTCATGCGCTCAGCCGTGGATTCGATGATGCGCTTGTTGGCCTGGTGCGGCACCAGCCAGTCGATCATGTCGGCGCGCAGGTTGTTGCGGGTCATGATCTCGGTGGCAACCTCGGCCATGCGGGCGATGGCAAACTTATAAACCGCGGCGCCTTCCTGGTGCACGTAGTGCAGCCGCTTGGCGACGGTCTCAGGCGTTGCCGGTATGCGGCTGCCGCCAGCCTTCTGATGCAGGTGGATCATGCCGGCGCCGTCGGAACGGATCAGCGCGTCCATGATGCCGTAGCCGTTCTGGTCTGGTTCCAGCAGCACCGCGCCGGCACCGTCGCCGAACAGCACGCAAGTGGCCCGGTCGGTGTAGTCGATGATGGACGACATCTTGTCGGCGCCAACGACCACGACTTTTCGCGCGGCGCCGGTAGCAATGAACTGCGTGCCGATGGTGAGCGCATAAAGGAAGCCCGAGCAGGCCGCCTGCACGTCGAACGAGCCGATGTTGCGTACGCCGACCATGTCGCAGATCAGATTGGCCGTGGACGGGAACTGCAGGTCGGGCGTCGTGGTGGCGCAAATCAGCAGGTCGACCTCAGCCGGGTCGGTGGCGGTCTTCTTGAGCAGACCGCGCACGGCTTCCGCGGCCATGTGCGAGGTGCCGAGTCCCTCGCCTTTCAGGATGTGTCGTTCCTTGATCCCGGTGCGCTCGGTGATCCAGGTATCGCTGGTGTCGACCATCTCCGCCAATTGCGCGTTGGTCAGCAGATCCGGAGGTACATAACCATGTACGGCAGTGATGGCTGCGCGCGGGGCAATGGTCAAAGAGAAAACCCTAGCTTTTTGAGTGTCTTATGCGGCCCGGCGCGGCCGGCTGATAACCAATCTACGCCGTTGCCGGACGGAATGCCAACCGGTTCGCGGTTCGGCTGGCTAAGGTGACCGCCGCGCGTGGGCGATGACATCCATTGCGACCGCGGCGGCGCGCGCGCTCGGGGCGTCGCCGCCGAGCCCCATGATCGCATCGAGGCGGCCCAAAGCATCGACCTGATCTCGCCGCTCAGGCGTGTCACCCAGCAGTGCCGTGAGCGCGCCGGCCAATCGTTCGGGCGTGCATTTGAATTGCAGGAATTCAGGCACCGCGACCTCGCCCAGCACCAGGTTGGCGAGTATGACGCTCGGCACGCGGATCAGCAGGCCGCCAATACCGGCCTCGATCGGCGAAAGCTTGTAGGCCGCCACCATGGGAATACCGGCAAGCGCGAGTTCAAGCGTTGAGGTTCCGGATTTGGTGAGCGCGGCCCGCGCCGTGCGGAAGGCGGCGAGCTTTTCAGCCTGATCGGTCACAACGCGCGCCCGCACCGGCCATTTGGCGACTGCGAGGCGCACCGTATCGGCAAGCCGCGGCACCGCCGGCACAACGACATCGAGGGCACCAATGCGCTTCGCCACCAGACCGACGGCGGCGCCGAACACACCCGCCATGCGGCGGATCTCGCCGCCGCGGCTGCCCGGCAGCACCAGCAGCACCGGCGGGTCGGCCAGGCGCCGCTGCGCTTCTTCCGCATTCGGCCGCAGTTCTGCGACGCGCTCGATCAGAGGGTGGCCGACATAGGTGCCGGCCGGTCCGCCCAGGCGCTCAAGTTCCGCCGGCTCGAACGGCAGCAATGTTAGCACGTGATCGACATAGGCGCGCATCGATTTGGCGCGCCACGGCCGCCAAGCCCAGACCGAGGGACAGACATAGTCGATGATCGGAATGCTGGGCGCGCGTTTGCGCACACGCTTGGCTACGCGATGGGTAAAGTCCGGGCTGTCGATGATCACCAGCACGTCTGGCCGCGCCGCCACCACCGCGTCGGCGGTCTCATGGATGCGGCGAAGGATCGTCGGCAGCTTGGCAGGGATCGTGGAGAAGCCGACGATCGCCAAATCGCCAAGTGGAAACAGGCTAGGCACACCCTGCTCGGCCATGTGCAGCCCGCCCACGGCGGAGAAACGGATGCGGCCTTGGGTGCGTTCGCGTAAGGCCGTGATCAGTACGGCGCCAAGGCGATCACCGGATTCTTCGCCCGCCACCACGAAGACGTGCGGGCCGGATTCGGATGAGCCCTGCGCCGCCGCCATTGGCCTCACCTTTGCGCAGCAGCGGGCGCGCCGATGACGAAGACCCCGGCTCGGTCGGCCGCCATGACCAGCCGCTCGGGTTCGGCGACAATGCTGCTGCCTGCCGCAACCGCCATGCCGGCAAGACCAGCAAGTGCGACGCCTTCGACCGTACGCGGCCCGATAGCAGGGAGATCGAAACGCTGATCCTGCCCGGGCTTCGGAGCCTTCACAAGAACGCCGCTACCGGATGGCACGCGCACGCGGCCGTTCTTGCGCATTTCGGCCACGCGCTGGAGCATCTGGTCGGTGCCTTCCGCCGCCTCCACGGCAAGTACGCGGCGGTCGGCGACCACCACTGCCTGGCCGACATCGAAGGGCCCCGTGGCACTGAGGTAGGCGAAGCCGCACGCTATATCGTCACGGTCGCGCTCGGACGGCGCGAGCTGCCCGAGCGCGCCTTGCGGCATCAGGATTTGCGGCGCCACCTCGTGCGCACCGACGAGACGAAAGCCTTGGCTCTCGAACATGCGCGCAACGCTCGACAAAAGATGATCGTCGCCACCGCGGAAAGCGGCAATAAGGGCTGGAACCTGCCGCAGCGTCCAAAAATCGGAACGAAGTTGCGAAATTGCAGGCCGCACCAGCGCACCGATGAACACCACATCGCGGCAACGTTCGACGTGCGCCAACCGCAGAAATTTGCCGCCCTGCCCGAGATAGAGCCAATGATGCGGATAGCGCGCGGCCAGGTTCGGGTCCGCAATGCCCCGCAGCAGGAAGAGGACCACTTTGCGGCCTTGGCCGGCGGCGGCATCGGCGACCGTCAGCGGCAGGCTGCCGCCGCCGCAAATCAGCGCGAGCGGGCCGTCCTGCCGCGTGGCCGCGCCGGGGGTCATGGTTCTTCGTCGCCCTCGTTGCGTTTGATCGCCATGGTGAGCGGGCGTTTGCCGGCGCGAATGAAGTCGATGATCTTGCGCAGGTGCGGATCGGCGCCGAATTCAAACTCCGCGGCGTCAAGACGCGCCCTGAATTCACCCTCGCCGAAAAACAGCGCCTGATAGGCGCGTCGAATTTTGAGGATATCCGATTTGGCGGCGCCGCTGCGGCGCATGCCAATGACATTGAGACCAATCAGATGCGCGAGCGGCCCGTGCGCCATGCCCCACGGGATGACGTCGGCACGCACACCGCTAAGCCCCACGATCATCGCGCCTTCGCCGATGCGCACGAATTGGCGCACCGCAACGCCGCCCCCGAACACCACATTGTCGCCAACGCTCACGTGCCCGCCGAGCACTGTGTTGTTGGCCATGATGACGTTATTGCCCAACTGGCAGTCGTGACCAACGTGCGAGTTGACCATGAGGAAGCAGCGGTCGCCGATCTCCGTAATGCCGCGATCATCCTCGGTTCCGATGTTGACGGTCACGCCTTCGCGGATATCGCATTCCGCGCCGATGACGAGCTTAGTCGGGCCGCCGCGATACTTCACCGACTGCGGCGGCGTACCGAGCGATGCGAAGGGGTAAATCGCGGTCCGTGGGCCAATCGTGGTGTGGCCGGAGAGGCTGACGTGCGAAATCAGCCGGCAACCCTCGCCGAGCGTCACGTCGGGACCGATGGTGCAGAAAGGGCCGATCGATACGTCGCGCCCGACCCTCGCTCCGGCGGCGACCCGCGCCGAGGGGTCGATCATGCTTGCGTTCCCGACTCAAGCAGCATGGCGCCGACTTCAGCCTCGGCCACGACATGGCCGCGCACCTTGGCCTCACCCTTGTACCACCACATGTTCCGCCGATTAGCCAGCAAAGTCATGTGATACTCAACGGTGTCGCCAGGCACCACCGGACGCCGAAACTTGGCCTTGTCGATCGTCATGAAATAGACAGGGCGGGCAGTCGTCTCCCCGAGGCCGATGAGGCACAGGATGCCTCCGGTTTGCGCCATGCCTTCGATCAGCAGCACGCCCGGAAACACCGGGTTTTCAGGAAAGTGCCCCTGAAATTGCGGCTCGTTGATGGTAACGTTCTTGATGCCGACGCCGCTTTTGTTGCCACGAATGTCAACAACGCGGTCAATCATTATGAACGGATAACGGTGCGGCAGCATCTTCAGCACTTTGGCAATGCCGACTGTATCCAAATCTGTCACGACATCATTCATAACAATCGTCTCATTCGCCCCGTGCCGCCGCGGCGCCGCGTGTATCACGCGCGCGCCGATCGGGCGCACTTGTTTTGCGGAACCATTGTTTGGCCGGCCCCGCGGGGGCTCCAGCCCAATGGGCACCGGCCGGCACGTCGTCCTCGACGACGCTTGAGGCGGCAATATGCGCCCCCTCGCCGATCGTCACATTATCATTTAGGCCGACCCGCGCCTCCAGGACAACGTGATCCTCAAGGATAGCGCTGCCGGAGATACCGGTTTGCGCCACTATCATGCAGTACCGCCCGATACTGACATTGTGGCCGACCCGGACCAGATTGTCGATCTTGGTGCCCTCGCCCACGACCGTGTCTCGGATGCCGCCACGATCGATGGTGGTGCCGGCGCCGATTTCGACGTCATCCTGGATAACGACACGACCGCAGTGGGGAATCTTCAGGCCGCCCTGCTCTCTACCCGCCAGAAAGCCAAACCCCTCCTCGCCGATGTGGCACCCGGCGTGAATTCGGACCCGGTCACCGATCAACACATTCCCGACGGTTGCGCCGGCGCCGATGACGCAGTTGCGGCCGATGCGCACCTCGCCGCCGACCACGGCATTGGCCGCCACCACCGTACCGGAACCGATCTCGGCGCCCGGCCCAATCACCGCCCCAGGCTCGATAGTGACGTCGGCCTCCAACCGCGCGCTCGGGTGCACCTGGGCGCCGGCGCTATCGTCCGCCAAGTAAAGCGAGGACGGCTGCAGCGTATCGGCAAACAGCGCCCGCGCCGCGGCGACGAAAGCACGGTAGGGCTCCTCGACCACGAGTGCCGCCACCCGCCCTGGCAAATTGCCGGCAAGGCCTTTGGTTGTGAGGCAGACGCCCGCGCGGGTCGCGGCTGCCGCCGCGACAAAGCGTTCATTGTCCAGGAAACTCAGGTCCCACGGCGCGGCGCGCTCGAGCACCGCAACGCCGGTAATGCGCTTGCCGGCGAGCCCCGCCGACGCTAACGCCGCCCCGGTCATCGCCGCAATCTCACCGACGTCGAGGCCGCGGCCCGCTCGCAGGAAGTCCGGATCGTTCATGCCGTCCCCGCCGCCGCGCGACGCACGGCCAAGATCAGAATGACGTGCCGCCGCTGAAGCGGAAGATCTGAGTCCTGTCGCAGACTGAGGTCCCGTCCGACGCAGTGGCACAGGCTTTGGTCAGCGGATAAGCGAGGTCGAAGCGCAGCGGGCCGAGCGGCGAATCCCAGATGATGCCGATACCAACCGAGGAGCGAATGTCCGAGATGCTGTCGAGCCCGACTTGCAGCGTTTCGCCGGTCGCATCCCAACTGGTCGGCCCCTTGTAGTCCCACAGCGAGCCGGCGTCGGCAAAGGTCGCGAACTTCATGCCGACTTCCTTCGGAAGGAAATAGAGCGGGGTCTGGAATTCGACGCTTGCGCCCCAATACAAACTTCCGCCAAGGGCGTCATTGGTGCTGCCCGGCGTAAGGTCACGCGGACCGATACCAGCGGGCGCGAAACCACGCACCAGGTTCGGACCCATAAAGAAGTGGTCCAACATGCGCAGGTCTTGGCCGCCCCAGGCCGCGATGTGACCGCCCTGCAGCTTGAGAACGCCAACCACGTCCGGCAGCACTTCATAGTATTTACGCGCCTCACCCGAGGTGCGGATATAGTCCACGTCACCGCCGAGACCGGCGACATCCTGCTTGAACTCTGCGAAAAGTCCGCTGGTCGGCGATTTGTTGTTGTCGAGGGTGTTGTATGCCAGCGTGTAGCCGGCGGCGGAAACCAAAACCGCACCCTGCGCCAGTTCCTTACGCACGGCCAGCGACGCCTCGCCGTTCGCGTAGCAGGGGTCGGAGCGGGTCACGCCGGTACCGCCGTTTATAGGCGCTGCCGGCGACAAGATGCAGTCGTTGTACTGCGGATTGGTGTCGAACGAAACTTCCTGCCGGTACAGCGAATAGTGTGGCTGCAGCGAGAGATTCTCGGTGAGTTGGAAGCCCAGCCGCAACTTCACGCCGTAAGTCTTGGTGTCATAAGATACATAACTGTTGGCCAGGTTCTGGCGGGCGTACAGATCGATGCCGCCAGCCATGCGATAGCCGAACAGATAGGGTTCGACGAATGACAGACCGAAGCCGCGCACGTGCTGACCGTAGCTCACCGACGCCTTCGCGTACTGACCGCGGCCACCGAGATTCTTCTCGGCGACACTGACTGATGCAAGAAAGCCGTCAGCTGTCGAGTAGCCACCGGATATCGAGAACTGACCGGTCGGTTTTTCCTCCACATCGACATTCACGACGACGCGGTCGGGCGCCGATCCAGGCTCGGTAGTCACTTTGACCGATTTGAAGAAGTCGAGATTCTTCAGCCGACGTTCGGCACGGTCTATCAATGCGCGGTTGTAGGGGTCGCCTTCGCCGATGTCGAATTCGCGGCGGATGACGTAGTCGCGCGTATGCGAGTTGCCATGGATATCGATCCGCTCGATGTAAGCGCGCCGGCCTTCGTCGACCACGAACACAAGATTGACCAGTCGTCTCTGGAAATTGCGGTCGCCGCGCGGATGCACCGTGGCGAATGCATAGCCGCGCTTGGCGGCCTCGATGGTCATCGCCTCGACAGACTTCTGCACAAGGTCGGCATTATAAGTGTCGCCGGGGCTGAGCCTGATCTCGCCGCGCAGCAGCGAGGGCTTGATCACATGCACGTTCGAGACCACGTCAACGGTGCCGATGTGGTATTTCGGCCCCTCGTCGATGGTGAAGGTGACGACGAAGCCCTTTTCCTTCGGGTCGTAATAGCCAGTCGCCGACACGATGCGCACGTCCGCATAGCCGTGCTTCAGATAGAAGCGGCGCAACAGGTCGCGGTCGGCCTCCACGCGGTCCGGATCGTAGATGTCGGTGGTCTGCAGGAAGCTAAGCCAGTTGCTGACGCTGGTCTTGACCACCTTCTTCAACCGGTACGACGAGAAAGCGTGGGCGCCGACGAATTGAATCTCTTTCACGCCGGTCTTTGGACCCTCGGTGATTTTGAATACCAGGTTCACGCGGTTGTTCGGCAACCGGATGATCTGGGGCACGACCTGCACGTCGAAGCGGCCGGAGCGGTGATAGATGTCGATGATGCGCTGGACGTCTGATTGCACCATCGGCTTCGACAGGGTGCCGCGCGCTTTCGACTGGATCTCGGTCTGGATTTGGGCGTCCTTGGCCTTGTGATTGCCCTCGAACGCGACCTTGTTGATCACCGGGTTCTCGACCACCGAGACCACGAGGCGACCGCGCACGTGGTGAATCTGGACGTCGGAGAAAAGGCCCGTGGCGTAAAGCGCTTTTAGACCCTCGTCGATCTCGACCGCGCTCAGGTGGCCATTGGGGCCAGCATGGAAATAGGAACGGATGGTCTGGGCTTCGACCCGGCGATTGCCCTCAACGGCAATCGAGTTGACGGTCTGAGCGACCGCCGACCTGGATGTCGCGATCGTCGCCGCCCCACCGCCGACAAGGATACTACCGAGGACCAAGCAAGTGAGGGTCAGTCCCCGTAGCAACCGCACACTAATTCCCATGCGCAACGCGCCCTTTTTATCCTTGCGGCCGCCCCCACCGCGGTTCGGCAGACAGCCGGACTGGCTTTCGGGGTGCTTTTTACAGCGTTTGAAGTCCGCTGCAAACGAACTTCCCTACCCGACTTTCCCTTTCCCCTCAAAAAGTTGCTTGGCGGCAACGCTTACGAGGTGGCGAGGTGCAAAATGTCATTAAAGGTTGCAAAAATCATCAACATCACAACGATTGCGAGCCCAATCCGGAACCCCATTTCCTGGGCGCGCTCGGACAATGGCTGCCCGCGGATCGCTTCGATTCCGTAGAACAAAAGGTGACCCCCGTCGAGCAAGGGAATCGGAAACAGATTCAGCAAGCCAATCGAGATTGAAAGTACGGCCGCCAAGTGAATCAGTGCGGTGAAACCGATGGTGGCGACCTCCCCCGATACCTGCGCGATTTGAATGGGGCCGCCCAGCTGGTCGGCCGCCTCGCGGCCGGAGAATACCCCTCCGATATAGGACAGTGTCCTGTCCACCACGAACCAGGTTTCCTTCGCTCCGGCGCCGATGGCCGTCAGCGGTCCCATCTTTTCGGTCTTGATGTCGCCCGGCTTCATGGAACGGCTGATGCCTAGCACACCCAAAGTATGCTCGTTGCCGAACCGGTCCTTCAGCTTGCGCAACTGCGGCGTGGCATTAATCGTCGTCAGCTTGCCGTCGCGCTCGACTTCGATAGCGAGCGGCTCGCCGGCGCTGACGCTGACAATGCGCTGCATGTCGGAGAAACTGGATATCTTGTTGCCGCCGATAGCGACGACTAGGTCGCCGGGCTTGAAGCCGGCGGCGGCGGCGGCGCTGTTGGGCTGTACCGTGTCGACACGCGCGCTTGTGCTCTGCTTGCCCACGACCATGAAAATGGCGGCGAAGATAGCGATCGCCAGGATGAAATTGGCCAGCGGGCCGGCCACCACCACGGCGGCGCGGGAGCCGACCGGCTGGTAGTGGAAACTGACCTTCTTCTCCGCCTCGCTCATGGCCGCCGCCGCCTCATGGTCGGGCGTGCTGGCGGCATTGTCATCCCCAAGGAACTTCACATAGCCGCCGAGCGGGATGGCCGAGAACTTCCAGCGGGTGCCGTAGCGGTCATTAAAACCGGCGATTTCCGGGCCGAAACCGAGCGAAAAGCTGAGCACCTTGATGCCGCACCAGCGCGCCACGAGAAAGTGGCCAAGCTCATGAAAAAACACAACAATCGTCAACACAAAGAGGAAGGGGATCACATAGCTGGCGACCCCGCCGCCGAATGCGCTCAAGCCGCCCATGATATCGGCACCCATTCCGACAACCCTCGTCCTGCGCTAAACACCAGCATCAATCTTACTGAAACTTTACTAGAATGCCTTTACGGCAATTTCGGGCAAAGCCGCCCGGGCCAGCCTTCTGGCAATATGGTCAACGGATAGCGCCTCGTCGACCGTCGTTGGGTCACCCAGAATACCGCGTTTACCGGCGGCTGCCAGCGTGGCCTCTACCAGGGCCACGATGGAGGGGAAGCTGATACGCCCGGCGATGAATTCGGCCACCGCGACCTCGTCGGCAGCGTTCATCACGGTCGGGGCCGCGCCGCCGGTTTCCATGACCCTGCGTGCCAGATCGATAGCCGGAAAGCGAACCGGATCGTGATCCTCGAAGGTCAATTGGCGCACCTGCGCCAAATTTAGCGGCGCGGCCGCCCCGTCGATGCGCTGAGGCCAAGCCAGGCAATGGGCAATCGGCGTGCGCATGTCCGGAGTACCGAGTTGGGCCACCACCGAACCATCGCGGAATTCGACCATGCCGTGGACCACCGACTGCGGATGCACCAGCACGTCGAGTTCGTCCGGCTCGAGCGCGAACAGATGCTGGGCCTCGATCAGTTCGAGGCCCTTGTTCATCATGGTCGCTGAATTGACGGTGATTTTCGGGCCCATCGACCAATTGGGATGTTTGAGCGCCTGCTCGGGCGTTGCTGTTTTGATGGCCTCAAGCGTCCAGGTCCGGAACGGGCCACCGGAAGCAGTCAGAATCACACGCTTGAGGTCTTCGCGAGGACCGGCGCCAAGTGCCTGGAACACGGCGTTGTGCTCGGAATCGACGGGAAGTACGGTCGCGCCGGCGGCGGCCGCCCGGCGCATGAACAAGCCGCCGGCACAAACCAGGCATTCCTTGTTGGCGAGCGCGACGGTGGCGCCGCGTTCGATCGCCGCAAGCGTCGGCTTGAGACCGACGGCGCCGCTGATCGCGGCCATCACCCAATCGGCGTGGCGCTCCGCCGCTTCCACCAGGCCAGCCTCGCCGGCGGCGGCTTCGATCCCGGTCCCCGCCAGCGCCGCCTTGAGATCGGCGTAGGCTTCTTGGTTGGCTACGACAGCGAGGCGGGCCCGGACCGCGCGGGCGATCTGGGCGAGCGCGCCGGCGTTGCGGCCGGCGGCGACCGCCTCGACGCGGTAGCGGTCGGGGTTTCGTTTGATTAGATCGACGGTGCTGGTGCCGATCGAGCCCGTGGCACCGAGGATGGTCACGCTGCGCTGGTCGGCTGCGGGCCGCGGCTGGGAACGGGCAAGTCCGGGTACAGTCATAACCTCACCATACCAGCAACCCGCGGGCGGCGCCGTCAAATCCGCCGCGGGCGAGCCCGATCAGGCAGCCGACGAGGGCCGCGGCCCAGAAGCCGTCGAGGCGGTCCATCACCCCACCATGACCGGGGATCAGGTGACTGGCGTCCTTGGCTCCGAATTGGCGCTTGACCCAGGATTCCAGGAAATCCCCGGCTTGCGCCGCCACCGATAGGATGAGCGTCAAAATCGCGATCGCAATCAGACTACGGGCCCCGAGCCAAGCGGCGCCGGCGACGCAAATCGCCATCGCACCGAGCGCCCCGCAAATACCGCCCGACCAAGTCTTTTTCGGACTGATCGCCGGCAGCAGTTTGGGACCGCCGAAGGTGCGACCGCCGAAATAGGCGAGAATGTCGGTCGCCCACACGAGTGCAAACAGGAAAATCATCGCTTCAAATCCATAGCTGCTGTCGTGCCGCAGCAGCATAGGCGCAAGTAGCATGACGCCGGCATAGAGGATCCCGCTGGTAACCCAGCCCCGTCGCACGCGCGGTGCGATGATGCCAGCCGCCACGGCCCCAACGCCGACCAGCATGATTGCCACCACCGGCCGGTCGCGCCAGCCGAGCAAGGCGGCGACCGCGAGCATGCCGGCGCAGGACGAAAACATCAGCCGATGTCCGGCCCCGCCTATCAGCGTCATCCATTCCCACAGCACAGCGATGGACGCGACGCCCCAAAACAAGGCGAACGGCCAGCCGCCATACCAAGCCGCCGCCACAGCGAGCGGTGCCAGCACGATTGCCGAAACGACCCGCAGCGTCAGATTGTTTCTGGGGGCGGACGCAAGGCTTGCGGCTTCGCCAGGATTGGGCACCGGGTCGGAACCGGGCACTGGGGGTCAGGACCCGGTCTTCGCGACCAAGCCGCCGAACCGGCGTTCGCGCTGCTGGTATTCGCGGATCGCCGCTTCCAGCGTGGCGCGGTCGAAGTCAGGCCAATAGGTCGGAACGAAGACGAGTTCACTGTAGGCGGACTGCCAGAGCAGGAAGTTGGACAGGCGCTGCTCGCCGCTGGTGCGGATGATGAGATCGGGATCGGGGATATCGGGCGCGTCGAGAAAACCGCCAAACGTCTCTGGCGTGATGGCCGCGGGATCGAGGCGGCCTTGCGCCACCTCGCGCGCAATCCGTCGCGCGGCGCGTGCGATTTCCTGGCGTGCGCCGTAGTTGAACGCGACCACCAGCGTCAGGCCATCGTTTTGTTTGGTCAGTTCCTCGGCCTCGACCAGCAGCCTGCCGATGTCTGGATCGAGATCGTCGCGCTCGCCGATGATGCGCACACGGACATTGCTGCGATGAAGCTCGGCAAGGTCATTGCGAATGAAGCGGCGCAGGAGCCCCATCAACTCGCCCACTTCGGAGGCGGGGCGCGACCAGTTCTCGGCGCTGAAGGAAAAGATGGTGATGTAGGAAATGCCGATTTCGCCGGCCGCGCGTACTGTGCGCCGGACCGCCTCGACACCACGGCGATGACCCTCGACCCGCGGCAGCCCGCGCGTCGCCGCCCAGCGGCCATTTCCATCCATGATGATGGCGACGTGGCGTGGCACGTGGAACGGGGGTACGCCCCCCAGCGGTACTTCGGCCTCGGACATACAGTTCCCCTAGTGTCCCGGTTCCGACATTTGCCCCCCGTTGCCGCAAGTCCCGGAGCAAATGTCGGAACCAAAGGGACACTAGCAACTATTTGATTCTAGTGCGGCTTTGGATTTGACATTTGATTGAGCACGTTGCTGCAAGTGAGTATCAAATGTCAAATCCGCCGCACTAGACGGTGAGGATTTCCTTTTCCTTTGCCGCCAGCATCTGATCGACTTCCGAGATCACGCCGTCGGTCGCCTTCTGGATCTCGGCCGAAAAACGGTCGTGATCGTCCTTGCTGATGGCGTGATCCTTCTCCAGCTTTTTGACCACGTCGAGGCCGTCGCGGCGGACGTGTCGGACCGCCACGCGGGCTGCCTCGGCATATTTGTGGGCGACCTTGACCAGTTCCTTGCGCCGGTCCTCGTTGAGTTCGGGGATGCGCAAACGGATCACCTGGCCTTCGGTGGCCGGCGAGAGGCCAAGATTAGAATTGACGATCGCCTTCTCGACCGCATGCACGAGCGATTTGTCCCAGACGTTGACGGCAATCAGCCGTGGTTCCGGCACGGTGACGGTAGCGACCTGGTTAAGCGGCATCTGCGAGCCATAGGCCTCGACGTGTACCGGTTCGACCAGATGCGCAGAGGCGCGCCCCGTGCGCAGGCCCGACAATTCGGACTTCAGCGCGCTGGTGGCGCCGTGCATGCGGCGCTTGAGCTCTTCAAGGTCGTGCGTTGCGTTTGCCATGGCGATCCTCAAAACACTGTACGATCAATCGGGCCGAAAGCGCCAAACGCGCCTGAAATCCTCTTTCGGGCATGACGCCGGCCGAGCGAATGTCCCGCGAAGACCGGTTCCCACCGCTTCGTTCGGGCGTTCGAAAGGTTAGCCGACGGTGGTCGCGCGGCCTTTGCCGCGCAGCACCTCTTCGATCGCGCCCGGCGCGGCGATCGAGAAGACGATGATAGGCATGTGGTTTTCCCGGGCAAGGGTGAACGCCGTGCCATCCATCACGCGCAGGTCCTTTTCGATTGCCTCCTGATGGCTGACCCGCTCAAACCGCTTGGCCTTGGGGTCCTTCTTGGGATCGGCGCTGTAGACCCCATCTACATTGGTCGCTTTGAGCACCGCTTGGCACTCGAGCTCGACCGCGCGTAGCACAGCGGTGGTGTCGGTGGTGAAATAGGGGTTGCCAGTGCCCGCCCCGAGCAGCACCACCCGGCCCTTGCCGAGGTTCTTCATGGCGCGCTTGCGGTTGTAAGTCTCGCACACGGCCGGCATGGCAATCGCCGACAAGGTGCGTGCCTCGCAGCCGGCACGCTCGATGGCCGCCTCCAGCGTGAGGCAGTTCATCACGGTCGCCAGCATACCCATGGTGTCGCCCACCGGGCGCGGCACCCCGCGCTCGGAGACTTCCACGCCGCGGACGATGTTGCCGCCGCCCACGACCACGCCGAGTTCCACGCCCAGCCGAGCGCAGCCGGCGAGGTCGGTCGCCAGCCGCTCGACTGTTGCCTGATCGACGCCAAAACCGCTGGCCCCACTGAGCGCCTCGCCTGACAACTTGACGATCACGCGCCGGTGGACAGGGTCAGTCATGGGTTCGCTCGTCCTTGCGTACCAGTCCACTGGGTAGCGGCCCATCCGCCATGAATCAGCGGCGCCGATGGCATTCTACACAACGTGCAGCCGGTCCGGGAAATCACCGGCCACCGCGTCAACCTCCATTCAGCTCGGCCGGCGGGCGGCGGCCACCTCCGCGGCGAAGTCGCTCTCCTCGCGTTCAATGCCCTCGCCGAGCCCGTAACGCACGAAGCCGGTCACCCTGATGGCGCCGCCGACGGTCTTCTCGGCCTCTTTCAACGCCTGCGCCACAGTCTTCGCCGTATCATGGACATAGACCTGCTCGAGCAGGCAGACTTCCTTGTAGAAAGTCTTCAGGCCCAACTCGACGATCTTCTCGATGACGTTCTCGGGCTTGCCCTGCTGGCGGAACTTGTCGGCCAGCACGTCCTTCTCGCGCGCGACCACCGCCTGATCAAGACCCGAGGCGTCGACGGCCTGCGGATTGGAGGCGGCGATGTGCATCGCAACCATGCGTCCGAGCGCCGTGAGCTCATCGGCCTTGCCGGGGGAGTCGAGCCCGACCAGCACACCAATCTTGCCAAGGCCATCGCTGACCGAATTATGCACGTATTGACCGACAGCGCCCTGTCCCACCTCAAGCGAAGCCGCGCGGCGCAACGTCATGTTCTCGCCGACTTTGGCAATGGTGTCTGTGATGGCATCCGTCATTGTGATGTCGCCGATCTTGGCGGCCTTGATCCCCTCGACGTCGGTGCCGACGTTGAGCGCGACGTCGGCGGCCATCTTGACCAGTCCCTGGAACAGGTCGTTACGAGCGACGAAGTCGGTCTCGGAATTGACCTCCACCAGCACACCCTTCTTGTCCTTCACCACGACGCCGATCAGACCTTCGGCGGCGACGCGGCCGGCCTTCTTGGCGGCTTTCGAAAGACCCTTCTTGCGCAGCCAGTCGACCGCGGCCTCCATGTTGCCGTCATTTTCGGTGAGCGCGGCTTTGCAATCCATCATGCCGGCGCCGGTCGCCTCACGCAGTTCCTTGACCATGCTGGCCGAGATATTTGCCATACCCTGTTCCTTCATCCGCCGAGGGCCGCCCAAACGGCGGCCGGCGCAAACTTCATGTTTGTAGCTAATTGCGCGGCATAACCGCCAGATATGACGGCGGAATTACTCGGTTTCCGCCGTCAGTTCCTTGGCCTTGGCGACCCAACCGTCGACCCGGCCGGGCAGCCCCACCTCTTCGCCAACGTTGTGCGCGGCGGTGGGCGAAAGCTCGGCGATCTGGGTGTAGTGGAAGATGCCGAGGTCGTTGAGCTGCTTCTCGATCGCGCCGGAGATGCCCGGCAGCTTCTTGAGATCGTCGGCGACGCCGCGTGGACCTGGGAGCGGCTCGAAACCGAGAGCGCTTGGGGCGGGCTCGGCCGGCATCGGTTCGGTCACCACCGGCTTTTCCTGGGCGCCCACATCAATGCCGAGTCCGCCCTGCGCGCGCGAAATACCGTCGATCGCGGCCTTGGCCACGAGGTCGCAATAGAGCGAGACCGCGCGGCTGGCGTCGTCGTTGCCGGGAACGACAAAGGTAATGCCGGCGGGATCGCAATTGGTGTCGACAACGGCGGCGACCGGGATATTGAGGCGCTGGGCCTCCTTGATCGCGATGTCTTCCTTGTTGGTGTCGATCACGAAGATCAGGTCGGGAATGCCGCCCATGTCCTTGATGCCGCCGAGCGAGCGGTCGAGCTTGTCGTGCTCGCGCTGCATGGTCAGGCGCTCTTTCTTCGTGTAGCCGCCGGCCTCGTTGGAGGCGAGCATCTCTTCGAGCTTGCGCAGGCGCGAGATCGAACCGGAGATGGTCTTCCAGTTGGTCAGCGTGCCGCCGAGCCAGCGCGAGTTGACATAGTACTGCGCGCAACGCTTGGCGGCGTCGGCGATGGCGTCCTGCGCCTGGCGCTTGGTGCCGACGAACAGGATGCGGCCACCCTTGGCGACGGTGTCGCTCACCGCCTGCAGTGCCTGATGAAGCATGGGCACGGTTTGGGCGAGATCGATGATGTGGATGTTGTTGCGGGTGCCGAAGATGAAATTGCCCATCTTCGGGTTCCAGCGGTGGGCCTGATGGCCGAAATGCACGCCAGCTTCCAAAAGCTGACGCATGGAGTAGTCAGGAATCGACATAAGTCTTCTCCGGTTGGTCCGCCGCGGACGGCTGTGAGCCAGATTTCCCATTGTTTTCGTTGAGAAAATCAGGCCACCGGACGGCCTGATCGGCCCAGTTGTCGGGGCCGGAGCCATACGTCCGCGTGAGTGATGGTCCGGGCTTATATAGGGACAAATTCCGGGATGCAAGAAGGGGGTTTAGGAACCAAACCAGCCCCATGCGCCTCATCCTCAAGCGGGCGCGGAACGCGCCAATCTCGAAGAATGGGGCAGCCTTCCCGATGTCGGGTGCCCCGACATTGGGCATTTAAGATTGCGCAAGTCGGGTAAACCCGACTTGCGGTGCTTCAAGACGCGGACCTTTGGAGCGCTCCTCAGCATGAGGCCGATCGAAGTCCGCGGCGAGACCTCGAAGCGCCCCGCAGCCGGATCGCATCCGCGCAAGGCCCGTCCCGATCCCCTCCCGGGCCATGTGCTCATAAAATCCCGCCTGTAAACGCGACGCAGTCCGTGTCGGAATTTCTCCGAAGACGACCGGATTGCAGCATCGCCGCGAATTGGCGGGCCGGGTCATGTGTGGGCGGCCACTAAGTTCTCCGACCCTGGCATGATTTTCAGTGAAGCTCGGGCAAATCGCTTTCGGCCGCGCTGGCAGCCTGTTGAACATTGCCATCCATACGTTCGTGATGACGAGCGTTGTGCTCGTGTTCAGGTTCGCTCTCGCGAGGGTGGCAAGTACCCCTTCACGCTTCGATCTTCAGTTCGCTTGCCGGCATCTTCGCGACGGCACCGCAGTTATCCAGCCTCGCCGGCCACTCGGAACTATCCGCTCAAGGACACGGATGCCGACGTCCATCGTAGCCTAAGTAGGTTCCGCTACGAGGATCATAGGACCTAAAGCGTTGCATGCAGTAGTCGACCGCATCATCTGGGCCAAGTTCGTACCCGCCGTAGTACGGCCCGTCGTAGTACGGGCCGCCGTAGTAGTAGGGTGCGGCGAGCAATCCGCCGAGAATAGCCCCGGCGGCAAATCCGCCGTAGCCCCACCCGCCTCCTCCGCGATAGCCGCCACGGTAGCCGCCACGATAGCCGCCGTGAAAACCACCGTGATAGGTGCCGCGAAAACCACCGCCGTGCCCCCGAGGCGCGGCAGACACACTGGCCACACTCACCGAGAAGCCGAGCGCAACAATCGCCGCAAAGGCGACCATAGATCGTCGCATCATGGCAAACTCCTACAACGAACCAAAAGTCGTTTTAAAAATACAGCATTCAGACTTTATCGCGTTGCGATAAATCAAAGTTCCACGACGTCCGGAACCAGGGAGCGACCACGGTCAGTGATGCTCTATCTTGCGGTCTTGCGAGCCACATGTGCGCGGTGACAGCCGGATGGCGATCTCATGGATGCTTTTCACCGCGGTGTGCAGGTAAAACCTGCGCACAAGCAGCAAACGCCGGAGCAGACTCGAACGCACATTGCTTACCAAAAGGAGATGTTGCTCCCGGGACCAGGAAAATAAACCGCTAAAGGAGCGCACGAAAGCTTCTCCCCGACTGGGCATCCTCAAAGGACGGGGCCATACTTAAAGCGCTTAGACATGGGTGAACGGCTTTTTGCGATCGCGGGAGGTCGAAATGCTTGGAAGAAGTTATGCAATCGTAATTTGGACGTTAGCGCTGGCCATTAACGCAGGCGCCGCTAGTGCGGCAGGGCGTTTTCACGGTGGCTCGCACGGTGGTTGGCATAGCGGTAGTTTTTATCGCGGCGCAGGTTTCTATTACGGCCGTGGCTCATATCGAGGTGGCCCATATTTCCCCTACTATGACGGTGATTATCTCGTAGTTCCTGGCAGGGATGAATGGCCAACAGCGCTAACGCCACAACTACCGCCACCCCCTCCGCCCCTTGTCCCGCCGACTTTCGAATTGACCTGTCACCATAGTCAGCAACTGATAACGGTCCCATCGGAAGACGGCGGCAAACGGCAAATCACGATAACTCGTTGCTAGACCGCATGCTCATGAGTTCGGTTCTGCGCTTCGTTCGCCAGCGGCACGCTGGCGTTTAGGATCGGCTCGTGAGTGCGTTGGCCATGGGCGATGATGCGGCCGTACAGATCATCGATACGCCAGTTGTCTGCGTGCAACAGCACGGGGCAGCATGGCGGACAATGCGATGCAACGTATGGGGCGCGTTACTCATCCACATTTCTCTTTTGCGTAAAGAGTCAGGAACGGATCACCACCACCATTCAGACGCCGCCCGGGAACGGGAGATGCGTTTTTTCCTGTCCGCAGGGACCGCGTCCGGCCCCATTTTCATGACGCTTCATGAAACCGTCCTCGGCGAACCGGACACGAGCATGATAAGGCCGCGCGAACGAGCGGGTGTAAGTTTGGCGCATGGAGATCGTCCCCCCGGCCGGCGACTCGCTTCGCTCGCGGCCGCGCTCACGAAAATAAATGAGGCACTCTACGGCTGGGCAGCGGCGGTGAAGGACCAAACGTTTGTGACGATCCCGTAGGCATTCACGTATTGCAAATGAGTTCAAATCGAGACCAACGCCTTCGCAGGGCCGGCGCCCCTCTGTGGCGCGGATCAGACATCTAAACCGAGGCAAGAGGAGCGATTGCCCGCGGCCTAAAGCGCCTCGACCTGCAGCACGCCGGGCACCGCCTTCAGCGCGCCGGCGATCTGCGGCGAGACCTTAAAGCGGCCGGGCAGCTTGATCTCGACTTCGGCGCCTTCCGCCAACTGCAGCACCATCGAGACCTCGCCATCGCCGTTGGGCGCGGCAGTGCGGGCGACCGGCTCCAGGCGCTTGGCCACAGCATCGAGCGGCTTTTCGTCGCGCAGGAACACGCGCAGACCTTTATGCAGATTGGCGGCGGCGGCATCGAGCGGCTCGACCGACTGGATACGCGCGCGCACCTCGTCGCCCTGCACCTCCGCCGACAGAAACAGCAGAACCGCGCGGCCGGGCTCGAGCAGGTCGCGGTATTCGGCAAGCCCTTCCGAGAAAATCACCGCCTCATAGGTGCCGGTCGGATCGGAGAGCTGGATGATGCCCATCTTGCTGCCGGTGCGGGTGCGCCGCTCTGTGCGTGTGTCCACGATGGCGGCTACGCGGCCGGCGGTGACGCCGCTTTTGACCGCGTGCGAGAAGTCGGCCCAGGACTGAACGCGCAGCTTCTTGAGCACGACCTCATAGTCGTCGAGCGGATGGCCAGAGAGATAGAAGCCGACCGCATCGCGTTCGCGGCGCAAGCGTTCCGGCGGCAGCCAGGGCTCAACTTGCGGCAACACGATTGGATCGCGGGCATCGCCACCGCCGAACAATTCGTTTTGCCCAACCGAAGCGGCCTCGTGCGCGTGCTGGGCCTGGCGCAGCACCATGTCGACGCCGGCGAAGACTCGGGCGCGGTTTTCCTCGAAGGTGTCGAAGGCCCCGGCGCCGGCCAGGCTTTCAAGCACACGCTTGTTGAGCGCGCGCGGATTGATGCGGGCGGCAAAATTGGCGAGATCGGCGAACGGGCGGTTTTCGCGCGCTTCGACGATCGCTTCAACGGCCTGCCCGCCGACGCCTTTCAGCGCAGCAAGCGCGTAGACGATGGTGTTGCCATCGACCTCGAACGGCACGCCGGAGCGGTTGATCGATGGCGGCGCCACCTCGATGCCGAGACGTTCGGCCTCGTCGCGGAATTCGTGAAGTTTGTCGGTGTTGTTCATGTCCAGCGTCATGGTGGCGGCCAGGAACTCGACCGGATAGTTCGCTTTCATATAGGCGGTCTGGTAGGCGACCAGCGCGTAAGCCGCGGCGTGACTCTTGTTGAAGCCATATTCGGCGAAGCGCTCAAGCAGATCGAAGATGGCATCGGCTTGGGACTTTTCGATACCGCGGGAGGTCGCGCCGGTGACGAAGCGCGTGCGCTGCGCCCGCATCTCCTTCATGATCTTCTTACCCATGGCGCGACGCAGCAGGTCGGCATCGCCGAGCGAATAACCGGCGAGGATTTGGGCGGCCTGCATCACCTGTTCCTGGTAGACGATCACGCCGAAGGTTTCCTTCAGCACCGTTTCCAGCTTGGGATGGATGTAGTCGGGCGTTTCCAGGCCGTGCTTGCGGGCGCAATAAGTCGGGATGTTGGCCATCGGGCCCGGCCGGTAGAGCGCGACCAGCGCGATGATGTCTTCAAAGCGGTCGGGCTGCATGTCGAGCAGCGCGCGCCGCATCCCCGCACTTTCCAGTTGGAAGATGCCGACGGCTTCGGCGCGGGAGAGTTGCTCATAGGTTTTTTTGTCGTCGAGCGGAATGCCAGCGAGATCCATATCGATGCCGCGCCGCTTCACCAGTTCCACCGCCTTGTGCAGCACGGTGAGCGTCTTGAGGCCGAGGAAGTCGAACTTCACCAGGCCGGCCTGCTCCACCCATTTCATGTTGAACTGGGTGACCGGCATGTCGGAGCGCGGATCGCGATAGAGCGGCACCAGTTCCGACAACGAGCGGTCACCGATGACGATGCCGGCCGCGTGCGTGGAGGCGTGGCGGTTGAGGCCTTCGAGCTTCTTGGCGATGGCAAAGGCGCGCTTGACGACCGGCTCGTTCTCGGCCTCGGCCTGCAGCTTGGGTTCGTCATCGATCGCCTTGGCGAGGCTGACCGGGTTGGCCGGGTTCTGCGGCACCAGCTTGCACAGCTTGTCGACCTGGCCGTAAGGCATCTGCAGCACTCGGCCAACGTCGCGCAATACGCCGCGCGCCTGGAGCGTACCGAACGTGATGATTTGCGCTACCTGATCGCGGCCATAGCGCTCCTGCACATAGCGGATCACCTCATCGCGCCGGTCCTGGCAGAAGTCGATGTCGAAGTCCGGCATCGATACGCGCTCGGGGTTGAGGAAGCGCTCGAACAGCAGGCCGAAACGAATGGGATCGAGGTCGGTGATGGTGAGCGAATAGGCGACCAATGAGCCGGCGCCCGAGCCGCGGCCGGGACCGACGGGGATGTCCTTCGACTTTGCCCACTTGATAAAGTCGGCAACGATCAGAAAGTAGCCCGGATATTTCATGCGCTCGATGACGCCGAGTTCGAACTCCAGCCGTTCGCGGTATTCCTCTTGCGAGTGGCCTTCGGCAATCCCATGCGCGCCAATGCGGCGGGTCAAACCGTCCTCGGCCTGCTTGCGCAGTTCGGCAGCTTCGTCGACTGCGTGGCCGTCCTCGCCGACTGAAAACCGCGGCAGGATGGGCTTGTGGGTCATGGGCCGGAACGCGCAGCGTTCGGCGATGTCGACCGTCGACGCCACCGCCTCAGGCAAATTCTCAAACAGCTCAATCATCTCGCGGCGGGTCTTGAAGCGGTGCTGCGGGGTGAGCTGGCGCCGGTCTGTCTCCGAGATCACGCGGCTCTCGGCAATGCAGATCAGCGCATCGTGAGCCTCATAATCCTGGGCAGTGGCAAAATAGGGCTCGTTGGTGGCGACCAGCGGAATGCCCTTCGCGTAGGCCAGTTCCACCAGTAACGGCTCGGCCTGTCGCTCGGCTGTCACGCCGTGACGCTGCAATTCGACATAGAGGCGGTCGCCGAAGAGTTCGATTAACGCCTGAAGGCGCGCGGCGGCGAGCTGGCTTTGGCCGGCGACGATTGCGGCGTCGAGCGGGCCGCCGGGCCCGCCTGTGAGTGCGATCACGCCCTCGGTTTCGCCTTTCAGCCAGTCGAGATTGAGGCGCGGCGGCTCGTTCGCCGGGCTCTCCAGGAAAGCGCGGGAGTTGAGCCGCATCAGGCTGCGGTAACCGGCCTCGCGGGCGGCGAGCAGCACGATGCGCTGGCGCTCGGGCATGGCGTGCGCGTTGCGCGAGCCGTGCTCGACATCGCCGAAATCGACGGCGAGCGCACAGCCGACGATAGGCTGGATGCCGGCGCCGGACAGTTTTTCGGAGAACTCCAGCGCGCCGAACATGTTGTCGGTATCGGTGAGCGCCAACGCCGGTTGCTGGTCGGCCTTGGCGAGATCGGCTAGCTTGCCGATCGGCAGCGCGCCTTCGAGCAGCGAATAGGACGAGTGCACGTGCAGGTGCACGAAACCGAGATTGGCCATCCGGCTGGGTGATTCCCTTGTCGTGACCAGAGTGGGAAGGCACGCTCTCCAAGTCCACCCTCACCCGCCGCCTATGCCGGCTTTCCCCAGGCGCTCAGTTCGTCATGCCGGCCATAGCCGTCCGAAGGACGGCGTGCTTCGCACGCCTATGTGCCGGGCATCCACGTCTTAAAGGGCATTCCGCACCAAAGACGTGGATGGCCGGGACGAGCCCGGCCATGACGGCGGAAACGCAGTGGCGCTGGCCTCAAAGGTTCCCCAGCACCTGCGACCAGATAGCGATCATGCCGATGAACAGACTGAGCGAGGCGAGCGCGGCGGCTTCCTGAATGACGGCTTTGAACATGACTCTCTCCTAAGAACGGAGGGGGAACATAGTTCATTGTTTGTTCCTAAGTCAAGGACTGGTAATGGGTTAGTTTGAAATGTGGCGGTGGCGCGCCGCTAAGCCATTGGGCAAACTAGTCCAATGGATCGGCGCACGGTTACCAATTCCTTACTCACCGGTTCTCTTTTTCTGGCCTTGCTCGGCTTCGTGGGCAAATGGATCGGGCTTCCTTGGCTTAGCGACGTTTTGGCGCTCGGTAAGGTGGCTGGCGTGACGATCCGATGGGAAGGTATCTGGCTGATCGTATTCGTGGTCAGCGCGACCACTCTGATATTTTTCAATTGGCAAAAGGTATTCTCACTCATCGCGGCTCGACAAGAAGCTCGGCGTCGGCATTGGGATATCAACTTGTGCGATGCTCTTTCTTACATAGGCTACAAAACGCACGTTGGCTCAACTTGGCCAAAAGACAAGAAAAAAGAAGCGGCGGCCAAGGCCGTTTATGAGGCAGCAAAAAAAGCTTGATACAACTAGCAGGCTGCTGAAAAACTTCGATTTGAGAGCGATTTTCGCGATGGTCGCGCTGACGACGGACGGAGTGTGTAGCGATCTGCGCCACATACACGGTATTGGGTACGGCGTTGCTTCATATTCGACGGTCCGGACGGAGTCATCCTGTTGCGGCCAGGATTTTGGGGATGCGGACGAGATTGTAGGCGGTCGCGGTCAGCACGAAGAACCACTCCACCAAGCCGCGGCCGCGATGCCGCGTCTTGCGCAGGCCCCCGACGGTCTTCATCCAGCCGAACGGTTCCTCGATCCGCTTTCGCTTGATCGTGCTGATGCGATAGCCGGGATGCCGGGTCGTGCGCGCATCGATCGCCGAGCGGCGGTTGGCATTGTTCTGCGAGACATGCGGCGTGCAGCCGCGTTTGCGACAGCCAGCAACAAACTCAGCGGTGTCATAGTTCTTGTCGCCGCCCACCGTGCTGCCGGGCCTGACGTTATCCTCGATCATGTCGAGCGCGGTGGCGCGCTCGGCCGTGCCGTTGGCTTCGGTCAATCGCGCATCGACGATGAGCCCATGGCGGTTTTCTGTCATCAGATGGCCCATGTGACAGAGCTTGGCCTCCTTGCCGGCGCCTTTGCGGAACAGCCGGGCGTCGGAGTTGGTGGTCGAGGAATGCGTGTCGTTCTTGCGCGTCTGGCCATGGAAGTTGCGTTCGGCGTTGCGCCCGCCGCCACTGGCTCCCGCTGGCGGTTTGCCGCCGCCATCCTTTGGCACAAAACTCTTCATGCTGGCCCAGGCTTCGATCAACGTGCCGTCGACCGAGAAATGTTCGCTGGACAAAAGCTTGTTCACCTGCGGCAGGTTCAGGACGCTCGCGAAAAACTTGGCCGCGATATCGCCGTCGAGCAGCCGGTCCCGGTTCTTGCAGAATACGGTCGCGTCCCACACCGGATCGTCCGCCGACAGCCCGACAAACCAGCGGAACAGCAGATTGTAGTCGAGTTGCTCCATCAACTGCCGTTCCGAGCGCACCGTGTAGAACGCCTGCAGCAGCAGTGCTCGCAGCAACCGCTCCGGTGGGATCGAAGGCCGTCCTTCGCGGGCATAAAGCCGGTCGAAGGATCGCGACAAATCCGCAAGCGCCGCGTCTACCAACTCGCGGATCGCCCGCAACGGATGATCCGCGGGGACACGCGCCTCCAAACGAACGTAGCTGAAAAAACCTTCCGATCGTTGATCGTCGCCGCGCATCGCCGTCCTCAGCTCAAAGGAATCAAGCACATGCACAGAATCACACTCCAATCGCCCCGCAAAACGACTTTTTCAGCAACCTGCTAGCGGGGGCAGAACTAGGATCGCTGATAGTGGAGGAAATCCCAAAGGATTATTTCGACTACAAGCGCACGTTAGAACTCAGTCATTGCAATGAGAACGACCGCAACATTTTTTTGCTAGAACCCGATCTAAAGACGGTCTCTTTTTCGGATCTACTCGCAGACAGAAAGCAAATTGAGAAAATGTGGCCCATGAAGCCACAACATTATTTCTGATTTGTCGGAGCTCATAAAGCCAAACAACCGCCTCGCACCTAACCCACTTGATCGCATCCGTGCGGGTAGCAAAACGATATATCGCCTCCGTCTTGCCATCGGGGAAAGTCACGCGGACGAAATGTCCCTTACCGATTTTGTTAGCCTCAACCTCAAAAGATGGCTCCGTAGTCTGCTGCGCTTCCCAGTCCTCCAAGACTTGGACGATATCGGAAACGTCCCACAGGCGATCCGTCACGCCAGCGGCCATTGCTGGGCTCACCTTCAAAGTCTGATGCACCCGAACAAAATTGTAGAACATCGTATGAAGCGCGACCGCCGCCGTGTGGTTTTCGCTCTTCTTTGAGAACGCATTGGTCAACCGCGTGAAGCGGCGCATATCCGAACCGCCTCTCGGGATCACATGCAGGTGTCCTTCCAGCATCGGCGGAAGGGGATCGTGGGGGATTGCCGGCAGATGAAAGTCGACCTCGACAGTTACAACGACTCGCACCCCGATGCCGAGCCGATTGAAATGGTGTTCGACGTCACGATGGATTTGGCGGAATTGGAGGCTGCCGAGGACGATGCTGCTTAGTCGTCTTTTTTCGTCAGCCGGCTTGCGCCGCCAACTTAGCGGCCTCCTGACGCTCTTGCGCTGTTAAATGCGCGGCGCGCCGGGCTCCACCTTTTACCTCAGACGCCGCCCTCTGGACTGACAGGGGTGACTTATTCTCAGCCTGCCTCGTGGCGATATCCACGATGGACTTGGCGAGTTGGTCGGGGTCGCGAGGACGCTTTTTCATTTGCCAGCCGCCAAGCGCATACGCCCAGTGTCAGTCAACACGAGGCCGCCCAATTCTTCCTTTATGAAGCCAAGCTCTAAAAGCCGCTTTTTGTGCTCATCTGGGATGACCAACTGCATAAGTCCCTTCCTTACCTCTTGAAGGGAAGTAATTTCCGCAGCTGAAAGATAAGAATTGTTCATTCTGCTCCGCACTGAATTTTTGAAGGCGCGAGAGGGTCTTTTCCTATCTGGCGAATATCCTGCTGGCACCAGCTGATGACGCCGGTCCAGCGATTTAGCCGATAGACGTTTCCTCGTCCTCCGACCGCGATCTGCCAATGGCTAGAAATGGCGATAGCCAACGCAATCGTCGCGCCAGCCAGGATGATCATCGTTCCTTGCCACATATGCCCAATATGGCCGCTCCGGACAGATCTGCAAACGCCATATTCAAACTGACCCAGTACCCGAGGACATCGTTTGAGCGTCCAGCCCGGCTGAAAATAACTTTTAATTCAATCGAGTACCGGTATTTCCTAAGAAACGCAGCGGACTAGGGAGCTCTACTCCAGCTCCACGACATGTCCATCCTGCAAGGTCACTCGCCGGTCCATGCGGGCGGCGAGCTCCATGTTGTGGGTGGCGATGATGGTGGCGAGGCCGGACGCGCGCACGAGCTGGGTCAGCGCACCGAAGACGTGTTCGGCGGTGTGCACATCCAGGTTCCCGGTCGGCTCGTCGGCGAGCAGGATGCGGGGCGCATTGGCGACCGCGCGGGCGATGGCGACGCGCTGCTGCTCGCCTCCGGACAACTCGGCCGGCCGGTGCTCGAGCCGCTGGCGCAGGCCGAGATAGCTCAACAACTCGACCGCCCGCTCGCGCGCGGCGCCGCGCGGCAGGCCGCGGATCATCTGCGGCATCATCACGTTCTCCAGCGCGGTGAATTCCGGCAGCAGGTGGTGTGACTGGTAGACGAAACCGATCTCGTTGCGGCGGATACGGGTGCGCTCGGCGTCTGGGAGTGTCGCGGTCGCCTGGCCGTCAATATAGACTTCGCCCTGGTCGGGGTGCTCCAACAGGCCGGCGATGTGCAGAAGCGTCGACTTGCCGGCGCCGGAAGGCGCCACCAGCGCCACCGACTGGCCGGCCCAGATCGCCAGTTCCACGCCGGTGAGCACGTCGAGCGTGCCCTCGCCCTGATGGTAGTGGCGCTCGACCCCATGCAGGAACAGCATTGGAACCTCCTGCTGCTCCTCGGTCTCCGCGACGCGGGTTTCTTCCACCATCGTGTCACTCATAGCGCAGCGCCTCCACCGGATCGAGGCGGGCAGCCCGCCATGACGGATAGAGCGTGGCGAGGAAGGAGAGGACCAGCGCCATGATCACCACGGCCGCAGTCTCGCCGGTATCCATGTCGGCTGGCAGATGGGAGAGAAAATAGAGCTCGGGCGAGAACAATTCGGTGTTGGTAAGCCAGGACAGGAACTGGCGGATCGTCTCGATGTTGAGAGAGACCGCCACGCCCAGGATCAGGCCGAACAGCGTGCCGACCACGCCGATAGAGGCGCCGGTGATCAGGAAGACGCGCATGATGGCGCCCTGCGTCGCGCCCATGGTGCGCAGGATGGCGATGTCTTGCCCCTTGTCCTTCACCAGCATGATCAGGCCGGAGACGATGTTGAGCGCCGCCACCAGCACGATCAGCGTCAGGATCAGGAACATGACGTTGCGCTCGACCTGCAGCGCAGTGAAGAAAGTGGCGTTGCGTTGCCGCCAGTCAATCATGAAGATCGGCCGCTTGGCGGCGGCCTGCACCGCTTTGCGGTAGGTGTCCACGCGGTCCGGATTGTCGGTATAGACCTCGATGGCGGTGACGTCGCCAGCGCGATTGAAATAGGCTTGCGACTGGACGAGCGGCATGAACACCATCGAGGAGTCGTATTCGGACATGCCAACTTCAAATACGGCCGCGACCTTGTAGACCTTGATGCGCGGCATGGTGCCCATGGGAGTCACCGCGCCGCGCGGCGCGACCAAGGTGATCTTGTCGCCGGCGCGCAGCGAGAGCTGGTCGGCAAGGCGGCGGCCGATCGCCACGCCGTCCCCGCTGTCAAAACCTTTGAGCGTGCCCTGCTTGATGTTCTTGGCGACGGAGGGAAGCTTCTCCAGATCCTGAAGCCTGATGCCGCGGACCAGCACGCCACCCGAGTTGAACGGCGAGGAAGCGAGCGCCTGGCCCTCCACGATGGGCGCGGCAAGCTTGATGCCGGGGACCTTGTCGATGCGTGCCGCGACCTCCTTCCAGTCGGTCAGCGGCTTGTCGAGCGGCTGGATCAACAGATGGCCGTTGAGCCCGAGGATCTTGCCCAGGAGTTCGTGGCGAAACCCGTTCATCACCGCCATCACGATGATCAGGGTGGCCACCCCAAGCACGATGCCGAGGAAGGAGAACCCGGCGATGACCGAGATGAAGCCCTCTTTGCGCCGCGCCCTGAGATAACGCAGCGAAAGCATCCATTCGAACGGGGAAAAGGGCCGCGTCCCGGTAGGCTCGGTCATCGGTGATTGGTTCCTGGGTGCCGGATTTTCACACGATTCGGGCAGTTTCAAGCCCATCCGCGCGCGAAAGTCTTTGGCCAAACACAGGAATTTTTGTGGGGCATTTATCCCCTCACCGCGGCGCCACGGGAATGAAACCTCACCGCGTCAGCAGATCGAGGGCGGCGGCCGGGCTGACCATCTCGCGGCTGCCGTCGGCGCGCCTTTTTAACTCAACCTTGCCCTCGGCCAGGCCCTTGGGACCTACCAGCACTTGCCAGGGGATGCCGATCAGGTCGGCGGTGGCGAACTTGCCGCCCGCTCGCTCGTCGCGGTCGTCATAAAGCACCTCGACGCCCTTGGCGGTGAGATCACGGTAGAGCTGCTCGCAGGCGGCATCGGTCTCGGCCGCGCCCTGCTTGAGATTGAGAATCGCGACCTTGAACGGCGCCACCGCCTCCGGCCAGACGATGCCGGCGTCATCGTGGAACGCCTCGATGAGAGCAGCCACCAGCCGGCTCGGGCCGATGCCATAGGAACCCATATGCACCGGGGCCTCTCCGCCCTCACCAGTCGCCACCACGGCTTTCATGGGCGCGGAATACTTGGTGCCGAAATAGAAGATGTGGCCGACCTCGATGCCGCGCGCGGACACCTGGGTGTCGGACGGAATCGCGGCGAACTTGTCGGGTTCGTGCATGTCGGAGGTGGCCGCATATTGCGACGTCCACCGGTCGACAATCTTCTGTAGGGCCGCGACGTCATCGAAGTTCACGTCGTCGCCGGGCACGGGCATGTCGAGATAGTCCTTGTGGCAGAACACCTCCGACTCGCCCGTCTGCGCCAGGATGATGAACTCATGGGAAAGGTTGCCGCCGATCGGGCCGGTTTCAGCGCGCATGGGGATCGACTTCAAGCCGAGACGCGCGAAGGTGCGGAGATATGCCACGAACATCTTATTGTAGGAGTGCTGCGCGCCCGCCTGGTCGACGTCGAAGGAATAGGCATCCTTCATGAGAAATTCGCGGCCGCGCATCAGGCCGAAACGGGGGCGCACCTCGTCGCGGAATTTCCACTGGATGTGATAGAGGTTGAGCGGCAGGTCCTTGTAGGACCGCACATAGGCACGGAAGATCTCGGTGATCATCTCCTCGTTGGTGGGCCCATAGAGCATGTCGCGCTCGTGGCGGTCCTTGATGCGCAGCATCTCCTTGCCGTAGGCGTCATAGCGCCCGCTCTCGCGCCAGAGGTCGGCGGACTGAATCGTCGGCATCAGGAGTTCGATGGCGCCGGAACGGTTCTGCTCCTCGCGCACGACCTGGCAGATCTTCTGCAGCACCCGCAAGCCCAGCGGCAGGAAGGCGTAGATGCCGCTCGCCTCCTGGCGCATCATGCCCGCCCGCAGCATCAGGCGGTGGGAGACGATCTCCGCCTCTCTTGGGGGTTCGCGCAGGATGGGCAGGAAATAACGGGTGAGGCGCATGGTTTTAGGGCCGGGATTCGAGGACTGCGAGCCCGAGACAAAGCGGATCGGCCGGGAAAAGACAAGGGGCCGCAAGACGGCCCCTCACCTCTCGGACCTTGCAAGTGAGCCGGACTACAAGCTGAAATGCGCGTAGGCCTTCAGCTTTTCAATATGCTGCATGACGGGGAAGGAAATCCAGGCGCGGTCGCGCAAGTGCGGCACCCGGTTGATGTCCATCACCTGCGAAAGCTTGCGGATATAATACAGTTCTTCCTTCGACTGGATATTGAAGTCGGCGAATTCGCGCTGGCCGTCCGCGAGTTCGCGCTCCGAAATGAGTTCATTGAAGCGCCGCTTCCAGGACGAGTTCTGGGGGCTAACGTCGAGACCGGCGCCACCGTCGAACGGCATCTTGCCGCGGTTGCGGATGCTGACGGGCAGCGTGTCCGGATAAAGATCGTAGAGGTCGCGCAGCGGCGACTTGCCAACCGGCATGCCGTCGATTTCGCGCACCAGCGCGCCGGCGTCGATGTTGAGAGCGTAGTTGACAACGGCCGGGTCGAGAAAGGGCTCGCGCACCTCAACTTGGTAGCGCATCGAGCAGCGGTCAACCCGTTGCAGGCTGACGCGATGCATGAGATCGAGGACATCGTCGCGGATCGGTGTGCCTTCGGCCTTGCCCTGGTTGAAGGCGATCTCGAGCGGGGGATAGCCGCAGAACAATTCATCTGCGCCCTCCCCGCACAGCGCGACCCGAAAGCCCTCATTGTGCATGCGCTCGGCAACCTTGAGCGCACAGACAGCGGGACGCACCAGATTGGGTTCGAAGATTTCGGTAACCTCGATGACATCGTCGATCATCGAGAAGACCGCGTTACTTTCCGGGTCGAACGGAACCGTACGCAGATCGAGCCCGCTCCGCTCGGCATAGGCCGCGGCGAAGGGATAGTCGGGGGCGTCGGTGCCGCCGACGAAATAACCTGGCGCCTCGGGCCGGAAACGGCGCGTGTAGTGGGCGATCAGCGTTGAGTCGATGCCGCCGCTGAACAAGGTGGCGACCGGCAGGCCCGGTGGCATCCGGCGCGCCACCGCGTCCGCGAGAATCTTGTCGAGCGCCTTGATGTCGTTTTCGCGCGGCGCATCCCGGCGTGGATAGACTGGCGAATTGAAGCGGCCGACGGTCTTGCGCGACAGCGCGTAGCCGGGCGGCAGCAGCATGACGTCGCCACTCTCGACGGTATTCAACAGCGGCCGCATCTCCGAGCAGAAAAGGAAGCCGCCGGCCGACTGGATGACGTACAGCGGCTTGACGCCGAAGGGATCGCGAGCGGCGAGGAATTCGCCGGTCGGAATATCGAGCGCGACGAAGGCATACATTCCGACCACACGCTCGAGCGCGCGATAGCCCCAGACCTGCAGCGCGTTGGCAAGTACCTCGGTGTCGGATTCGGTCTTGAACTCGATGCCAAGGTCGAACAGATCTCGCCGCACCTCGTCGTGATTGTAGATCTCGCCGTTGAAGGAAACCGCGAGGCGGCCGTTGAATGAAATCTGCGGCTGGATCGCGTGGGCGCCATCGACGATACGCAGGCGGCGCGTGCCCATGCTCGTGTTCGGCCGCGGCAAAAGGATCGGATCGGTGATGTCACCACGATGAAGTATGCGCTGGATCAGTTTTTCAACGGTGACTTCGGCTTCGGGCCAGTCAATGGCGACTGCAATTCCGCACATGTGAACGCTTTCCCGGTTTAAGCTGCCCGCGAAACAGCAGCTATGATTAGGCGACGAGAACCGGCGATGCCGACGCGTTCAGATTCGATTTACCATACGGCCCCAAATGTGAACTTTGCTTTAATCCTTGCGCCGGCTGTAGAATCCGGCACACGCCGTTACGAGCAGCTTTAATATATGCAATTTGAACTGCGGCGCACGGCTCGGCGCCGAGCCCCACCTTGTTGGCGCGCTAACGATGCCGTCCGCGGCGCCATGCGCGAATATTAAGCAGCACTATTGGCAGGCCCGCGCGCGCAACCATCGGACGAGAAAATGCGACCTGACGCAAAAATATTTCCAATTACAAGGCGCAATTGACAATCTCGTGTCGTTTTCATGATGACAGCGTCCACCTGTTAGGCTAGCGTGTGTGCGTCCGTGTTGATGGAGACCTTGGGGCAAAATAGAAACCCGGCTCTAGCGTGCGGTCCAAGTCTGGGAGGGAAGCGAGTCCTTGGCGCGGCAAACGCAGCCGCCTCGACCCAAGAAGCGTTAGCGACAACAAGTCGAGGCTTGAGGACACAACAACGCGATGAGCAGGGCATGCGCCCTGCTCTCTTTTTTTGTGCCTGCATCTGATGCCGAAAAGCCCATCCCCGACACAGGACGAGTCCCGTCCGCTCGCTATCTGTGCGGGCCGTTGATCGCCGCGATCACGTCGACGGGAATGAGCCCGGCCGCATTGACTGCCCACAGAATGCCGAACAGCACAGTGGCAATCACCGTCGCCCAGATCAACTTGCCTTTGAGACGATGGATCGAGGGCGCGCCGGGATCGGTGCCGGGCGTCACCTCGCCGCTTTCGTCCTGGCTGCGCGTTCCCCACGGCAGCACGATCAGCAGCGAAAGCCACCAGAGGATGAAATAGATTGCAAAGACGACGGCAGTGCTCATACCGGGTATTTCTATTCTCTCGTTCCGAGGCCCGAGCCCGAGCCCGAGCGAGCGAACCCGGAAGCCATACACTGCGGCGCGTCGATCATGACCGGTTTCTTCAAGCTTGTTCGAGTTCCACCAGCGTGCCGCAAAAATCCTTCGGATGCAGGAACAGCACCGGCTTACCGTGAGCGCCGATCTTGGGCTCGCCGTCGCCGAGCACGCGGGCGCCTTGCGCCTTTAACGTATCGCGGGCGGCGCGGATGTCGTCAACCTCGTAGCAGATGTGATGGATGCCGCCATCCGGATTGCGCTCGAGGAACTTGGCGATGGGTGAACCATCGCCCAGCGGCTCAAGCAGCTCGATCTTGGTGTTGGGCAGCGTGATAAACACGGTGGAGACCCCGTGATCAGGCTGCGGCACTTTTTCGGAGACTTCCGCGCCGAGTGTGTCTTTGTAGATCTTGCTCGCCTTGGCGATGTCCTTGACCGCAATGGCGACGTGATTGAGACGGCCGATCATTTCATCCCTCTTGTCCCCCGGCGCCGAATTCTAGCGCAGACCAGTCTTTCGTCACTCCGGGGCGCGCCGTCAGGCCGCGAACCCGGAATCCAGGGCCAAGCTTGAGCGTGTCGCTCTGGATTCCGGGCCTGGCGCTTACGCGCCGTCCCCGAATGACAAAGAAAATAATTGGCAACCATCATACTGCCAGCACGTGGACATGGCACATGGGCTTTTTGCCCCAGCGGCCGGCGACCGCCGAGCGCACGCCACGGCGGATGGCTTCGGCGACGCTATCGGGATCGCGACGGCGACCCCGTGGCAACGAGTTCGAAAGTCTCGATCACCGCGTCGTAGACCACTTCTTCCATCATCGCGCCGGCGCGGTCGCGCTCAGGAATGCCGATCAAGTCGACCTCCGGGTCGCCGACCATCTCCCCTTTTTCGGTGAGCGCCAGCGCCACCGATATGGCGCCGGCAAAACTGAGGCGGCGCCGATCGGCAACGGTGCGCTGCTGGGCGTCGACCAAGAGATGACCATCCTTGTAGATGCGCCCAGCCGGCACTTCGTCGATCAGCCCGACCGAGGGGGCCAGCCGAACCAGGTCGCCATTGCGGCAATGCACGACCTGTTTAATGCCGAGCGAGCGGGCGAGCTTGGCGTGCTCGTTGAGGTGCAACGCTTCGCCGTGCACAGGCACCAGAATCTTTGGCCGCACCCATCCAATCAACGCCCTGAGTTCCTCGCGCCGCGGATGTCCGGAAACGTGCACCATATGGGTGCGATCTGTGATCACTTCGATGCCCTGGTCGATCAGCGCATTGATGATGCGACCGACGGCCTTCTCGTTACCGGGAATGGTGCGGGCGGAATAGATCACGCGGTCGCCCTTCGACAGCGTGACGTCCGGGTGCTGGTCCTCGGCGATACGCGCGAGCGCAGCGCGCGGCTCGCCCTGGCTGCCGGTGCACAGCGCCACCACCTTGTCCGGCGGCAAATAGCCGTAGGCGTCAATGGAACGGAAGTCCTGCACCCCGTCGAAATGCCCGGTCTCGCGCGCGATAGCGACGATGCGCTCCATGGCGCGGCCGATCACCACAACCTCGCGGTCGGCGGCGCGGGCGGCATCCGCGACTGCGCGCAGGCGCCCGACATTGGAGGCGAAGGTTGTGACCGCCACCCGGCGCGGCGCCGACTTGATCAGATCGGCCAAGACGGCTGCAACATCGCTTTCCGACGGCGACGTGCCCTCGCGCACCGCGTTAGTGGAATCGCCGATCAGCGCCAGGCAGCCCTCCTGCCCCAGCGCGCGCAGCTTCTTTTCGTCGGTCGGGTCGTTGAGGATCGGCTTCGGATCGATCTTCCAGTCGCCCGTGTGCAGCACGGTACCGCGCGGCGTGCGGATGATGAGCGCATTCGTCTCAGGGATCGAATGCGTCATGGTGACGAGCTCGATGTCGAAGGGACCGGCCTGGAATCGGCCTCCGCGGTCGACGATGGTGACCGGAATGTCGGGCGCGTTCGGCTCGCCGGCGCACTTGGCGCGCAAGAGCGCTGCCGAAAACGGCGTGGCATAGACGGGTACCTTCAGCTTCGGCCATAGCTCCAACAAGGCGCCGAAATGATCCTCGTGGGCGTGGGTGAGCACGATGCCGGCGAGGTTCTTCCGTTCCTCTTCGAGATAGCGGATGTCGGGCAGGATCAGATCGACGCCCGGCAGATGCTCTTCCGCCGCGAACGACACGCCGCAATCGACCGCGAGCCATTGCCGGCGGCGCTGGTCGCCAAGGCCGTAGATCGCCAGATTCATACCGATCTCGCCGACGCCGCCGAGCGGCGCGAACACCAGTTCCTGGACGCCCTGAGTCACGATTGAGCGCTCCCGAATCCGAACACTTCGCCGGCGGTAATAGGCGTGATGACGCCCCCTTGTCGGACCAAGAGACGGCCGGCGTCATCGAGCCCTTGAAACAGTCCGGATAACTCACGCTGCGACAGGCGTACGTGGATTTCCTGGCCGAGCCCGGCGGCGCGCTTGAGCCAATCGGCACGGATGGCAGCAAAGCCCTCCCCGCCTGCCCATTGTGTCAGGCGGCGCTGCATCGCCTCGGCCAAGGCAGCAATCATCTGGTCCGGCGCCACCAGCGCGCCGGCGGCGGCGAGATCGGTGGCCGGGAACGGCGTGTCGTCCGGATGGTGTGCGCAGTTGACGCCGATGCCGATGACGACGGTCAGCACCGGCGCGTTCTCGCCCTCGATCAGGATGCCGGCGAGCTTCTCAGCCCCCAGCAGCAGGTCGTTGGGCCATTTCACCGTCAGCGCCGGCCCGAGCGCGGGCGCGCATTGCGCCACCGCGTCATGCAAGGCGAGCGCGGCAACGAACGACAATTGCGGCGCCTGCGCCGGCAGAGACGGCTCGGTGAGCAGCAGCGTGGCGTAGAGATTACCTGGCTTCGACACCCAGGTGCTGCCGCGACGGCCGCGGCCGGCCGTCTGCGCCGCTGCCGTAATCCACAATGGCCCGCGTTCGCCGGCACGCGCAAGCGCCAGCGCCTCGGCATTGGTGGAGCCGAGCGTCTCGTAATATTTGTACCGGGCCCCCGCCAGGCCCGTGGCTTCGCGGTTCATTTCGTTTCGTAGCGGGCGTCGCTCTTAGAAAAGCGACTTCGCTGCCGTCGTCGCCGCGCCGATGAGCGGCGCGGGATAGGCGAAGAAGAACAGGTTGATTAGTCCCGACACGCCAAGCACAAAACCCAGCGAAAGCGGCATCGGCCGGAAGCCGGCAACCGGTTCGTCGAAGTACATGGTCTTGACGATGGCGAGATAGTAATAGGCGCCGACCACGCTGGTGAGCACGCCGATCACGGCCAGCGCGTAGAGTCCGGCGTTGATGGCGGCGAGGAACACGTAGAACTTGGCAAAGAAGCCGGCAAGCGGCGGAATGCCCGCGAGCGAAAACAAGAGCACGGCCAGGAAGAACGCCATGGTCGGGTGGGTGCGCGAAAGGCCCGCAAGGTCACTAATGGCCTCGACCGACTTGCCCTCGCGGCGCATCGCCAGGATCACGGCGAAGGTGCCGAGCGTCATCGACACGTAAATGCTCATATAGATGAGCACGCTCTGCACGCCTTGAATGCTGTCAGCGTCAAGCCCAACCAACGCATAGCCCATGTGGCCGATCGACGAATAAGCGAGCAGCCGCTTGATGTTGCGCTGGCCTATTGCCGCGAAAGCGCCGAGTGCCATGGAGGCGATGGAGACGAAGGTCAGGATCTGCTGCCATTCGTGGGCGATACCGGGGAACGCCATCATGGTGGCCCGCACGAAGATGGCGATGGCGGCGACTTTCGGCGCCGACGCAAAGAAGGCGGTCACGGGTGTCGGCGCGCCCTCGTAGACGTCGGGCGTCCACATGTGGAACGGCACGGCAGAAATCTTGAAACAGAAACCAACGAACAGGAACACCAGGCCGAACACCAGGCCAATACTGGCGCCGGCATGGGTCGCCTTGGCGATGCCGGCGAAGCTGATGGTGCCGGTAAAGCCATAGATCAACGACGCGCCATAGAGCAGCATGCCGGAGGATAAGGCGCCGAGCACGAAATATTTCAGCCCGGCCTCGGTCGATTTGGCGCTCTCGCGGTTGAAGGCCGCCACCACGTAGAGGGCGAGGCTCATCAATTCGAGGCCGAGATAAAGCGCGATCAAATCGGCGGCCGAAATCAGCAGCAGCATCCCGAGCGTCGACAACAGGAACAGCGAGCCATATTCGAACTTCTGCTGCTTCTCGAGGTTGAGATAGTCGATCGACAACAACAGCGCGCCAGCCGAGCCGACCAGCGTCAGCACCTTGAGAAAGCGCGCATAGTCGTCGAGGAGGAAGCTGCCGCCGAACATGGTGTAGCGCCCAGCCGGCATCGCCAGCAGCACGGCGGCGGCGCCCAGCAGCACCAAAATGGCGAGACCGTTGACGAAACCCGAATTGCGCTCGCTCCCGGCAACGCCGATCATCAGCAGTACCATGGCGCCGACCGCCAGCACCAATTCCGGAAGAATCGGCATCAGCCCGTGAAGGGTTGTGATCTCGTTCATCGGGCGACACTCACGGTCTTGACCCGGCTGGCCGCCGACGCCTCCACCAGCTTGGGGGCGGCCTGCTCGGCTTCGGCGGCTTTGACGCCCTGCTCATAGCGGGCGAGCAGATGCGTGACCGACGCCGACGACATGTTCAGCACCAAATTGGGTGCAACGCCGAACAGGATGGTCAATGCCACCAGCGGCGCGAAGATCAGCCCCTCGCGCCAGCCGATATCCTTGATGCCGGCCATGGCCGGCTTCAGCGGCCCGAAGATCATCTTGCGGTAGAGCCACAGCGCATAACAGGCCGACAGGATGACGCCCAGCGTGGCGATGGCTGCGACCGAGGTGTTTATCTTGAAGGTGCCGAGCAACGACAGGAACTCGCCGACGAAGCCGGAGGTGCCGGGCAGGCCGACATTGGCGAGCGTGAACACCATGAAGATCGCGGCATAAAGCGGCATGCGGTTCACGAGGCCGCCATAGATGGCAATCTCGCGGGTGTGCATGCGGTCGTAGACCACGCCGACGCAAAGGAACAGCGCGCCGGAGACAATGCCGTGGGAGATCATCTGGAAGATACCGCCGGCGACGCCTTGGGTGGTTGCGGCGAAGATGCCCATGGTGACGAAACCCATATGGGCCACCGAGGAATAGGCAATCAGCTTCTTCACATCTTCCTGCATCAGCGCCACCAGCGAGGTGTAGACGATGGCGACAACCGATAGTGTGAAGATCAGCGGCGCGAAATCATGGCTCGCCGCCGGGAACATCGGTAGCGAGAAACGCAAGAAACCGTAGCCGCCCATCTTCAAGAGGATGGCGGCGAGGATCACAGAACCTGCGGTCGGCGCCTCGACGTGCGCGTCTGGCAGCCAAGTGTGTACCGGCCACATCGGCATCTTCACGGCGAACGAGGCGAAGAAGGCAAACCAGGCCCATTTCTGCAGGCCGACCGGGAAGCCGTGGCGCAACAGCACGGTGATGTCGGTAGTCTTGGCGCTCCAGTACATCGCCATGATGGCGAGCAGCATCAGCACCGAGCCGAGCAGCGTATAGAGAAAGAACTTGAAGCTGGCGTAGACCCGGCGCGGACCACCCCAGATGCCGATGATCAGGAACATCGGAATCAGGCCGCCCTCGAAGAACAGATAGAAGAGCACCAGATCGAGCGCCGAGAAAGTGCCGACCATCAGCGTTTCCAGCACCAAAAACGCGATCATGTACTCCTTCACCCGCTTCTGCACCGATGCCCAGCTCGCCAGGATGCAGATCGGCATCAACGCGGTGGTGAGGATGACGAAGGGCAGTGAAATGCCGTCGACGCCCATGTGATAGGAGGCGACCCCCAGCCACTCGTGCTTTTCGACGAACTGGAATTCCGCCGACGCGGGGTCGAAATGCCAGACCATCAGCAGCGATACGGCGAACGTGACCAGCGTTGTCCACAGCGCCACCCAGCGCGCGGTGCCGCGTGCCAGAGCCTCGTTGCCGCGCACCAGCATGATGAAAAACACACCGACCAGCGGCAGGAAGGTGGTTACGGAGAGGATCGGCCAATTCATATTTTTCGTCCTCGGCCTCGATCCATCATCCTGAGGCGCGAGCGCAAAGCGCGAGCCTCGAAGGATATAGGGCAAGAAGCCCCGGGCCGTCGTCCTTCGAGGCTCGACGCGTGGCGCGCCGAGCACCTCAGGGTGACGGAGTGAGTGTCGTGCGCGTTTGCCAGTCCAACAGCCATAGTCAGTGCACCGCGAACATGAACCAGGTGATGAACAAGGCCGCGCCGATCAGCATGGCGAAGGCGTAGTGATAGAGGTAGCCGGTCTGCAGCCGCACGACATTACGGGTGACATCGAGAACGCGGGCGGAGACGCCGTCGGGGCCGAAGCCGTCGATGAGCCAGCCGTCGCCGCCTTTCCAGAGCGTGTAGCCAAGCCACTTCATCGGCCGGACGAAGATCGCGTCATAGAGCTCGTCGAAGTACCACTTGTTGAGCAGGAACTTGTAGAGCGCCTCGTGCTGGCGGGCGAGCTCGACCGGCAGGTCCGGCCGGCGGATGTAGAACAGCCAGGCGATCAGGAACCCGATCACCATCATCGCCGTTGGCAGCAGGGCGAGCAGCTGAGGCATGTGTTCCATGTTTTCCAGCACATGGTTGTCTTTCGCGAAGAACAGCGAAGTGCGGAAGAACTCCTCCACGCCGTTGCCGGCGAACACGGTCCGGAATGGGAAGCCAGAGAAGATCGCTCCAAAGGCCAGAACGCCGAGCGGGATCAGCATCACCAGCGGGCTCTCGTGGGCGTCGCGCCAATGCTGGCGGTCGTGCGGCTCTCCGTGGAAGGTCTTGAACACCAACCGCCAGGAATAGAACGAGGTCAGAAGAGCTGCGCCGACGGTGCAGGCATAGGCGTATAACGCCATCGGGTTATGCCCCGCGAAAGCAGCTTCGATGATGGCGTCCTTGGAGAAATAGCCGGCGGTGAGCGGGAATCCGGTCAGCGCCAGAGTCCCGACCAGCATCGCCGCATAGGTGATCGGGATGCGGTCCTTCAGGCCACCCATGTTGCGGATGTCCTGCTCATGATGCATGGCGACGATCACGGAGCCAGAGCCTAAGAACAGCAACGCCTTGAAGAAAGCATGGGTGAACAGGTGGAACATGCCGACCGAATAGGCCCCCACCCCCATGGCGACGAACATGTAGCCGAGCTGCGAGCAGGTCGAATAGGCGATGATGCGCTTGATATCGTTCTGCACGAGACCAATGGTCGCCGCGAACACCGCGGTGGTGGCTCCGATGAAGGTGACGAAGGCCTGGGCGTCGGGGGCGAGTTCGAACAGCGGCGACAGCCGTGCCACCATGAATACGCCGGCGGTCACCATGGTCGCCGCATGGATCAGCGCCGAGACCGGGGTCGGGCCTTCCATAGCGTCCGGCAACCAGGTGTGCAGCAGGAACTGGGCGGACTTGCCCATGGCGCCCATGAATAGCAGCAAGCAGATGAGCGTGAGCGCGTCGGGATGCCAACCGAAGAATGGAATGGTCTTAGCCGTCAACGAAGGCGCAGCCGCGAACACGGTATCGTAGGCGACCGACTTAGTCAGCATGAACACGGCAAAAATGCCGAGCGCGAAACCAAAATCGCCGACGCGATTGACCACGAAGGCCTTGATGGCGGCAGCGTACGCGGATGGCTTTTGATACCAGAAGCCGATCAGCAGGTAGCTCGCGAGTCCTACGCCTTCCCAGCCGAAAAACAGCTGCACCAGGTTGTCGGACGTCACCAGCATCAGCATGGCGAAGGTGAACATCGATAGATAGCCGAAGAAGCGCGGCCGGTAGGGATCGTCGGCCATGTAGCCGATCGAATAAAGATGCACGAGCGCCGATACGGTAGTGACGACCACCAGCATCACGGCAGTGAGCGTGTCGATGCGGAGCGCCCAGTCGATGGTCAGATCGCCGGAGATGATCCACGGCAAAATCTCGACCCGCGCGTCATGGTGGCCGAAGCCGACTTGCACAAAGGCGATCCACGACAGCACCATCGAGATCATCAGGAAAGTGGTGGTGATCAGCTCGGTCGTTCGTGAGCCTGCGGCAGCGGGTTCAGTGGGCCCGTGATGATCGTCGTGACCGCCTTCGCCGTGGTGACCCGCCTCGGCATGATGGCTCTCGGCGTGACCAGGGGCATGGTCGTCCATGCCTGACGGGCCTTCGCCCGGGAAACGGGCGCGCGCGCCGGCCAGCGCAATGATGCCGGCCAGAATGGCGCCAAGCAGCGGCAGGAAGACGATTGCTTGATACATCCCCTTACGTCTCCGAACTCGTCATGCGCGCGCTTGTCGCGGGTATCCACGTCTTGGCCGCAAAAAGAAAGGCGTGGATAGCCGGGACATAGGCGAGCGAAGCGACGCCGTTCTTCGAACGGCTATGCCCGGCCATGACGGCGTTACTTCTTGTCGAATTGACCAACACCCCTCAGCCTTTCATCGTATTAATGTCTTCGACCGCGATGGAACCGCGGTTGCGGTAGAACACCACCAGGATCGCCAAGCCAATCGCCGCTTCGGCGGCCGCCACCGTAAGCACGAGAAGCGCGTAGATCTGGCCGACGATGTCGCCGAGATGGGTAGAGAACGCCACCAGGTTGATGTTGACCGCGAGCAGGATCAACTCGATCGACATCAGGATGACGATCACGTTCTTGCGGTTCAGGAAGATGCCGAAAATCCCGAGCGTGAACAGGATCGCGGCAACACTGAGATAGTGGCCGAGGCCGATGGTCATGCGCCGCCTCCCAGGCCCTGTCCCGGGCGCACGGTGCGAAGCTCAATGGCCGTCCTGGTGCGCGCGACCTGTTCGCCGATATCCTGCCGCTTGGCGCGCACCTTGTGATGCAGCGTGAGCACAATGGCGCCGACCATGGCGACCAGCAGGATCAGGCCCGCCACTTCGAAGAAGTAGACATAATTGGTGTAGAGCACGCGGCCTATCGCCTCGGTATTGGTGATGTTGGCGGGGATCGGCGCCGCGATGGCGTGCGGCACACCGGGGCCGATCGCCCATGACCCGACTACCAGCAACAGTTCTGCCAGGAAGATGCCGCCGATGACGACACCGATCGGCAGGTATTGCAGCGCGCCCTTCTTCAACTCGGCGAAATCGACATCGAGCATCATCACCACGAAAAGGAACAGCACGGCGACGGCGCCGACATAAACCACGATCAGGATCATCGCCAGGAATTCGGCGCCCATCATCACGAACAGGCCGGCGGCATTAACGAAGGCGAGGATGAGATAGAGCACCGAATGCACAGGGTTACGCGACGCCACCACCATGAATGCTGATGCCACGCAGAGGCCGGCAAAGAGATAGAAGAACAATGCGGTGACGATCATCGGCGCGCCTCGCTTCGGGTGCACGGCCGGCCGGCGACCCGCAGCATGTTCCCTCCCCCCTTGCGGGGGAGGGTTAGGGAGGGGGGTAAAGCGGTAAGTGCCGGAATTCGAGCAATAACCCCCTCCCGGCGCCCTTTAGGCGCCGACCTCCCCCTCAAGGGGGGAGGTGAAACGGAGTAAGCTGCGCGCTTCGCGGTCAACATCGTCATCACCTATACGGCGCGTCGAGCGCGAGGTTCTGCGCGATCTCGCGCTCCCAACGGTCGCCGTTCGCGAGCAGGCGCTCCTTGTCGTAGTAGAGCTCCTCGCGGGTCTCGGTGGCGAATTCGAAGTTCGGGCCCTCGACGATGGCGTCGACCGGGCAGGCTTCCTGACACAAGCCGCAGTAGATGCACTTTACCATGTCGATGTCGTAGCGGGTGGTGCGGCGCGTGCCGTCGTTGCGGCGCGGGCCGGCCTCGATGGTGATCGCCTGCGCCGGACAGATCGCCTCGCATAGCTTGCAGGCGATGCAGCGCTCCTCGCCGTTCGGATAGCGGCGCTGGGCGTGCTCGCCGCGGAATCGCGGCGAGAGCGGCCCCTTCTCGAAGGGATAGTTGAGAGTCGCCTTCGGCTTGAAGAAGTAGCGCATGGCCAGCACGAAGCCGGACACGAACTCCTGCAGGAAGATCGACTTGGCTGCGCGGTCGAGCCTCATCATGACCTCACTTCACCACCGCGGCGGTCGCCAGGCCGCCGTACTGGATGACGGCAGCGACGATCGCCACCATTGCCAGCGACAGCGGCAGGAACACCTTCCAGCCCAGCCGCATCAACTGGTCGTAGCGATAACGCGGCACCATGGCCTTGACCATGGCGAACATGAAAAACAGGAAGAACGCCTTGAGCACGAACCAGATCACCCCGGGCACCCACGTGAACGGCGCGTAAGGCACCGGCGACAGCCAGCCGCCGAGGAACAGGATGGTGCCCATGGCACACATGGTTCCAATCGCCACGTATTCGCCGAGCATGAACATCATGTAGGGCGTTGAGCCATATTCGACCATGAAGCCGGCGACCAGTTCCGATTCCGCTTCGACGAGATCGAAGGGCGGCCGGTTGGTCTCGGCCAAGGCCGAGATGAAGAACACCACGAACATCGGCAGCAGCGGCAGCCAGTACCAGCTGAAGACACCGTAGGGACCGTTCTGCGCCTCGACGATCTTCGAGAGATTGAGCGATCCGGCGCACAGCAACACGGTGATGATGACAAAGCCGATGGAGACTTCGTAGGACACCATCTGCGCTGCCGAGCGCAATGCCGCCAGGAACGGGTATTTTGAGTTCGACGCCCAGCCTGCCATGATCACGCCGTAGACCATCAGCGAAGAGATGGCGAAGACGTAGAGGATGCCCACGTTGATGTTGGCGATCACCCAACCAGCGTTCACCGGAATCACCGCCCAGGCGGCAAGCGCCAGCACGCAGGTGACGAGTGGCGCCAGCAGGAACACGCCCTTGTTGGCGCCCGCTGGGATGACCGGCTCCTTGAGCACGAACTTCAGAAGATCGGCGAAGGACTGGAACAGGCCCCAGGGCCCGACCACGTTGGGGCCGCGCCGAATTTGCACCGCCGCCCAGATCTTGCGATCGGCGAGCAGGATATAGGCAATCGCCACCAGCAGGATGACCAGCAACAGCACAGACTGCGCTGCGATGACGACAACCGGCCAGACGTAGGTCCAGAAGAAATCCATCGTCCCTACTCCGCCGCCGTCTTGGCGGCTGCATGCGCCAGCGCCGAACATTCGGCCATGATGGCGGAAGCGCGCGCGATCGGATTGGTCAAATAGAAGTCAGTCACTGCCGACACAAACGGCGCCTTGTCTGCATTGCCGCCGAGCTTGGCTAGCTTCTCGATGTCGGCCGCGTCCGCGGGTGCGATCCGATCGGCGCGCATCAAGTGCGGGTGCGCCGCCACCATGAGCTGGCGCAAGCTTGCCAACGTATCGTAGGGCAGCTTGCAGCCGAGCACGTCGGACAGCGCGCGCAGGATTGCCCAGTCCTCGCGCGCCTCGCCGGGCGGAAACGCCGCGCGGTTGGCGATCTGGGTGCGGCCTTCGGTGTTGACGAAGATGCCGGACTTTTCCGGATAGGCGGCGCCCGGCAGGATGACGTCGGCGCGATGGGCGCCGCGGTCGCCGTGGGTGCCGATGTAGATGACAAACGGCCCGGACCTGACGTCTACCTCGTCGGCGCCGAGCAGGAACAGGACGTCGACGCCGCCTTCGGCCATTTGCGCGGCGGTCTTGCCGCCCTCACCCGGCACCAGGCCGAGGTCGAGCGCGGCGACGCGGGAGGCTGCGCTGTGTAACACGGAGAAGCCGTTCCAGCCGTCCTTGACCGCGCCGAGTTCAACCGCGGCCTTGGCGGCCAGCGAAGCGATGGCCGCGCCATCGGCCCGCGCCAGCGCGCCGGCGCCGATGAGGATCAGCGGCCGCTCGGCAGCTTTCAATGCCTCGGCGAAGCTGCTCTTGCCGAGACCGGCCAGCGTCTCCGCGCCGGCGCCTAGATATTCATAGTCATAAGTCAGATCCGCCTTCTCGCCGATCAGGCCGACCGGGAACGGGCCCTGCCGCCAGCGTTTGCGGATGCGGGCATTGAGCACCGCCGCCTCGCGGCGTGGATTGGCGCCGACGATCAGCAGTGCATCGGCCTGCTCGATGCCGGCAATTGATGCATTGAACAGATAGCTGGCGCGGCCCCATTTCGGATCGAGCGCGGAACCGTCCTGGCGCGCATCGATATTGGGACTGCCGAGACGGCCGAGCATATCCTTCAGTGCGTACATTTCCTCCGCGGCCGCCAGATCGCCGACTATGGCGCCGACGCGCGAGCCATCGACAGGCCTGAGCCTCTCGGTGATCGCCGTAAAGGCCTGACGCCACGTCGCCGGCTGCAGGCGGCCGTTCAGCCGTATGTACGGCTGGTCGAGGCGTTGGGTACGAAGGCCGTCGACCACGTGGCGCGCCTTGTCGGAAATCCATTCCTCGTTCACGTCGTCATTCGCGCGCGGCAGGATGCGCATCACCTCGCGCCCGCGGGTGTCGATGCGGATCGCCGAGCCGAGCGCGTCCATAACGTCGATCGACTGGGTCTTGGTCAGTTCCCAGGAGCGCGCCGTGAAGGCATAGGGCTTGGAGGTGAGCGCGCCGACCGGGCACAGATCGACCACGTTCGATTGCAGCTCCGAAGTCATGGCCTGCTCGAGATAAGTGGTGATCTCCATGTCCTCGCCGCGGCCGATGGCGCCGAGCTCGGGCACGCCGGCGACCTCGCTGGCAAAGCGGATGCAGCGCGTGCATTGGATGCAGCGCGTCATGATGGTCTTCACCAACGGGCCGATATATTTGTCCTCGACCGCACGCTTGTTCTCGGCGAAGCGGCTGGCATCCGCGCCATAGGCCATGGCCTGGTCCTGCAAATCGCATTCGCCGCCCTGGTCGCAGATCGGACAGTCGAGCGGATGGTTGATCAGCAGGAACTCCATCACGCCTTCGCGCGCCTTCTTCACCATCGGCGTCTTGGTCTTGACCTCGTGCGGCGTGCCGTCCTTTTTTGGCGGCAAATCCTTGACGGCCACGGCACAGGAAGCCTGCGGCTTGGGCCCACCCGCCACTTCGACCAGGCACATGCGGCAATTGCCGGCGATCGACAGCCGCTCGTGGAAGCAGAAACGCGGGATTTCCGCGCCCGCGGCTTCGCAGGCCTGGAGCAGCGTGTACTCCGGCGGGACGTCGATTTCTTTGCCGTCGACGATGATTTTTGTCATGCCGCGCGCTCGTTAATCTTCATGCCGCGTTGGCTGTTCCACAAAGTCGCTCCCGGCAAGCTTTCCCAGCCGAAGGCGAAGTCGCTCGGCCCATGCGCGATCAGGTGATCGCGGCGCTTGATGCCTTCCGCCATGTCCGGCCGCTCGTCGGCCTTGACCCACCACATCACGAGCGGTGTTTCCATCGGCGCGAACCAAGTCTCGCGCCGGCGGTAGAAACGCCCGTGCACCGTCTGCCAGATGAAGCGCTCGAGTGCCTGCTCGTTCTCGCCACAGCGTTAGATTCGGGCAGGATGGCCGGGTCGTCGTAGACGCGCATGTTCATGGCGTGGCCGCTCTCGTCCTTGAGCCGCCACACGAAACCCTCGATCTGCTCGGCGAGCATGTTGACGCGCTCGACGTTGTCGACGAACTCGGCCATGCGCGGATCGTCGAGCGGAAAGCGGATCCGCGCGATGTTGAATTCCGCAAGATGACGAGCCTCGGCCATCAATCTCACTCCGCCGCCACCGGCTCGGGATCGCGCACGCCTTCGTCGTCGGCGTGATGCGTGTATTGCTCGATACGCCGCTCGATTTCCGGCCGGAAATGGCGCAACAGGCCCTGTACCGGCCAGGCGGCGCCGTCACCGAAGGCGCAGATCGTGTGGCCTTCGATCTGCTTCGTCACCTCGAACAGCATGTCGATCTCACGCTTCTGCGCACGGCCCTCGGCCATGCGGGTGAGCACGCGCCACATCCAACCCATGCCTTCGCGGCACGGCGTGCACTGGCCGCAGCTCTCGTGCTTGTAGAAGTAGGATATGCGCGCCATCGCCCGGATGATGTCCGTCGACTTGTCCATGACGATCACCGCGGCAGTGCCGAGTGCCGACTGCTTGTCGCGGCAGCCATCGAAATCCATGAGCAGCGAGTCGCAGCCGACCTCGCCGGCCGGGATCAGCGGCATCGACGAACCGCCGGGAATGACCGCAAGCAGATTGGCCCAGCCGCCACGCACGCCGCCGGCATGGGTCTCGATCAATTCGCGCAAGGGGATGCCCATCGTCTCTTCGACATTGCAGGGCTTCTCGACATGGCCGGAAATGCAGAACAGCTTGGTGCCGGTGTTGTTCGGGCGGCCGAACGACGCGAACCATGTCGCGCCGCGACGCATGATGTCCGGCACGACGGCGATCGATTTAACGTTGTTGACCGTGGTCGGGCAACCGTAGAGGCCGACGTTCGCCGGGAATGGCGGCTTTAACCTGGGTTGGCCCTTCTTGCCTTCCAGACTTTCCAAGAGCGCCGTCTCTTCGCCGCAGATATAGGCGCCGGCACCATGGTGGACGTAAAGATCGAAATCCCAGCCGTGGACGTTGCCCTTGCCGATCAGCTTGGCGGCATAGGCCTCTTCGACCGCGGATTCGAGCCGCTCGCGCTCGCGGATGAACTCGCCGCGCACATAGATGTAGCCGACGTTGGCGCCCATGGCGAAGCCGGCGATCAGGCAGCCCTCGACCAGCAGATGCGGATCGTTGCGCATGATCTCGCGGTCCTTGCAGGTGCCGGGCTCGGATTCGTCGGCATTGACCACAAGATAATGCGGGCGGCCGTCAGGCTTCTTGGGCATGAACGACCATTTGAGCCCAGTCGGGAAGCCGGCGCCGCCGCGGCCGCGCAGGCCCGAAGCCTTCATCTCGTCGATGATGGCGTCGCGGCCTTTATCCAGGATCGCCTTGGTGCCGTCCCATGAACCGCGCGCACGCGCGCCCTTCAGGCCCGCGTCGTGGCGGCCATAAAGGTTGGTGAAGATGCGATCCTTGTCAGCGAGCATCGGACGTCATTTCTTGTTCGGTTTCGCTTTTTCGGCCGCGATCGGTGTCGGTGCGGCGGCTTCGCGCACATTTGCCGCCTTGCCCGGCTTCTTGGCCTTGGCGTCTCTAGGTTCCCCGGTCGCATTCTCGGGCGTGCGGCCATGCTTGGAATAGATTGCCGGATCAGTCAGCGTGGTGGCGCCACCGATCGGCTCGGACAGGTGGCGTTCGATCTGCGGGCCCGGCTTCGGCGTCTTGCCGGCGGCAAAATCGTCGAGCAGCTTATTGAAGCTGTTTGCGTCGAGATCTTCGTAGAAGTCGGAACCGACCTGCACCATCGGCGCGTTCACACAGGCGCCGAGACACTCGACCTCGACCCAGGAGAACTTGCCGTCCTCGGTCACTTCCATCTGACGTTCGCCGATGCGCTTGCGGCAGATCTTCTCCAGATCGTCGGCGCCGCGTAAGCGACACGGCGTGGTGCCGCAAAGCTGCACGTGGACTTTGCCGACCGGCGTCAGATTGAACATGGTGTAGAAGGTGGCGACCTCAAGCGCGCGGATATGCGCGATGGCGAGGAAGTCCGCGACATAACGTATCGCCGCTTCCGGTAGCCAGCCGCCCACTTGTTCCTGCGCGCGCCACAAGAGGGGGATGACCGCCGACTGCTGGCGCCCGGGCGGGTACTTATCGAGCTGTTCCTTGGCCCAGATCATATTGACGCGGTCGAAGGCAAATTCCCTCGGTTGCAGTTCCGGCGGGGCGAGGCGGCGCACGCTCATCGGTCCACCTCCCCGAACACAATATCGATGGAACCGAGAATGGCGGAGACGTCGGCCAGCATGTGACCCCGGGTAAGGAAATCCATGGCGCTCAGATGGGCGAAGCCCGGCGCGCGGATCTTGCACTTGTACGGTTTGTTGGTGCCGTCGCTGACGAGATAGACGCCGAACTCGCCCTTGGGCGCCTCAACCGCCGTGTAAACGTCGCCAGCCGGTACGTGATAGCCCTCGGTGTAGAGCTTGAAGTGATGGATCAGCGCTTCCATCGAGCGCTTCATCTCGCCGCGCCGTGGCGGCACGATCTTGTTGTCCTCGACGCTGACCGGGCCCTGGCCTTCCTTGCCGCGAAGCTTGGCGATGCACTGCTTCATGATGCGCACCGACTGGCGCATCTCTTCCATGCGGATGAGATAGCGGTCGTAGCAGTCGCCGTTCTTGCCGATCGGGATGTCGAATTCGAGATCGGAATAACACTCGTAGGGCTGCGCGCGGCGCAGGTCCCAGGCCGCGCCCGAGCCGCGCACCATGACGCCGGAGAAACCCCAGTTCCAGGCGTCCTCCAGCTTGACCACGCCGATATCGACATTGCGCTGCTTGAAGATGCGGTTGTCGGTGAGCAGGTCGTCGAGGTCTTTGACCACCTTCAGAAACGGATCGCAGAAGGCGTCGATGTCGTCGATGAGCCTAGGCGGCAAATCCTGGTGCACGCCGCCGGGGCGGAAATACTTGGCGTGCATGCGCGCGCCGGACGCGCGCTCATAGAACACCATCAGCTTCTCGCGCTCTTCGAAGCCCCACAGCGGCGGGGTTAGCGCGCCGACGTCCATCGCCTGCGTGGTGACGTTGAGCAGGTGTGACAATAGCCGACCGATCTCGGAATAAAGCACGCGGATGAGCTGGGCGCGGTACGGCACCTTGATGTCGAGCAGCTTCTCCACCGCCAGGCAGAAGGCATGCTCCTGGTTCATCGGCGCGACGTAGTCGAGCCGGTCGAAATAGCCGACCGCCTGCAGATAAGTCTTGTATTCGATCAGTTTCTCGGTGCCACGATGCAGGAGGCCGATATGCGGATCGACGCGATCGACAATCTCGCCGTCGAGCTCCAGCACCAGCCGCAACACGCCGTGCGCGGCCGGATGCTGCGGCCCGAAGTTGATGGTGAAATTTCGCAGCGCCGTCTCGGCCATTACGAGCCCTTACCCTCAGCCTTGGCTTTCTCGTCGCCTGGCAGCACGTAATCGGTGCCCTCCCAGGGCGAGAGGAAATCGAAGGTGCGGAATTCCTGGTTCAGCTTCACCGGCTCGTAAACGACGCGCTTTTCCTCATCGTCCCAGCGCACCTCGACAAACCCGTGAGCGGGAAATCCTTGCGCAGCGGATGACCCTCGAAGCCGTAGTCGGTGAGGATGCGGCGCATGTCCGGATGGCCGGTGAACAAGACGCCGTAGAGATCGTAGGTCTCGCGCTCAAACCAATCGGCGCCGCGGAACACTTCGATGATAGAAGGCACCGGCGTCACCTCGTCGGTCTGCACCTTCACGCGCACGCGCTGGTTCAGCCGCGGCGACAGGAAATGATAGACGACGTCGAAACGCTTCTCGCGCTGCGGCCAGTCGACCGCCGTGACGTCGATGACGCAGACGAACTGGCAGGGCGTGGCGTCGCGCAGGAACGTCACGACCTTTACGATATCGGCCGCCACTGCCTGCACGGTCAGCTCGCCGCGCACGATCTCATAGCCGGAGATCGAGGCGCCGAGGCCGTTCTGAATGGCCTGCCCGACCCGTTCGAGCTGCTCTACGTCCATACCCTCTCCGTTCAGCGCTCGATTGTGCCGGTGCGGCGGATCTTCTTTTGCAGCAGCATTACGCCGTAGAGCAAAGCCTCGGCGGTCGGCGGACAGCCGGGCACGTAGATATCGACCGGCACGATGCGGTCGCAGCCACGGACCACCGAATAGGAATAATGATAGTAGCCGCCGCCGTTGGCGCAGGAGCCCATGGAGATGACGTAGCGCGGCTCGGGCATCTGGTCGTAAACCTTGCGCAGCGCGGGGGCCATCTTGTTGGTGAGCGTGCCAGCGACGATCATCACGTCGGACTGACGGGGTGACGCACGCGGGGCGAAGCCGAAACGCTCGGCGTCATAGCGCGGCATCGACATCTGCATCATCTCGACCGCGCAGCAGGCGAGCCCGAAAGTCATCCACATGAGCGAGCCGGTGCGCGCCCACGTGATCAGGTCATCGGCGGCGGTGACCAGAAAGCCCTTGTCCGAGAGCTCCCGGTTGACGTCCTTGAAAAAAGCGTCGTCGGAACCGGCCGGCTGACCAGTGCGCGGGTCGATAATTCCTTGCGGCGCAGGTGCGACAAAGGTCATGGCGCGATCAATCCCATTCCAGCGCCCCCTTCCGCCACTCATATATGAATCCGATGGTCAGGACGCCAAGGAACACCATCATGGCCCAGAAGCCATAGTGGCCGATCTCGCGGAATGCGACCGCCCAGGGGAACAGGAAACTCACCTCGAGGTCGAAGATGATGAAAAGGATGGCAACCAGGTAGAAGCGCACGTCGAATTTCATGCGCGCATCGTCGAAGGCGTTGAAACCGCACTCATAGGCGGACAGCTTCTCCGGATCCGGCTGCTTGTAGGCCACGATAAAGGGCGCGATCAGCAGCGCCAGCCCGATCACGAGCGAAATCGCCACAAATATGATCAGAGGCAAGTAATCGAGCAGCAATGCATGCATAGACGACCTCAGCGTACGACCGCGCCCCCGACCCCCGGAAATACGCCCGCCCCAGACTGCCAAGCGCCCGAATTGGCATCTAGTGCCGCCGATTTGAAGTTCCTGCACCGATTGCAGCAATCTCTTCCAGGAACTTCAAATCGAAAAGCGACACTAGAATCATATACTTGCTAGTGCCCCTTTGCGTCCGAAGTTCGTGTCAGAGATTGCAGCCATGTATCACGAACTTCGGAAGCGGGGCACCAGCCCCGCACAAAAAAGCCCTTGCCGTGTTTGGAGTTGCTTCAAGGACGGGAGCGGCTGAGGCTTAGCGCAGCGCACAAGGGGTGGCAAGCCGCCAAAAGGCATGAAATTGCCATGATCGGCCCCGGCAACGCGCGAAACTGTGGATCATCGTTCAACGGCCGCCATGCGCACCGATTGACACTGCCCGGCGGAACGAGAATATGGCGCCGCGCTGGCAAAGGCGCTCTCCATCACCTCCTCCGGAGGGCCGAACGATTGCGGTCGCCGCCAGCGGGAACACATTCGGTTTTCGCAAACCGGCATTGTCGACGAACCGCTAACCCCCCACTCTCTCCATTGGCAAGGTGTTCCGGCCGGCTTATGTCGCGCTCAGTGATCCAAGACGATCATGATCCAAGACAATTGGTCCAACACGAAATGGCCCAGCACGAACAGGAGTTTCGCCATGAATGAAATGACCAAGCCTTCCGCGGCCGCGATCAAAGGTCAGGAGCACTGGACCGAAAAGGGCAGCGAGGTAAAGCTGTTCATGTGGGAGAAGTGCGCCGGCGATCCGGCCAAAACGGCGGGAACCATTCTGTTTGTGCATGGCTCATCGATGGCCTCGCAGCCGACCTTCGACCTGCAGGTGCCGGGGAGGAGCGATTCCTCGGCTATGGACTGGTTCGCCGCCCGCGGCTTCGATTGCTGGTCGGTCGACATGGAGGGCTACGGCCGCTCGACCAAGACCCGCGACAACAACGCACCAATCGCCTTTGGCGCCGACGACTGCTACGCCGCCGCACTCTACATCCAGAAACACCGGGGCAAGCGCCCGCTTCTGGTCTATGGCATCTCGTCCGGCGCGCTGCGCGCGGCCATGTTCGCCGAGCAGCATCCCGAACTGGTGGCGAGGCTTGCGCTCGACGCCATGGTGTGGACCGGCGAAGGCTCGCCGACGCTGGAGCAGCGGCGCAAGAAGCTGCCCGAGTTCCTCGCCAAGAATTGCCGGCCGATCGACAAGGCATTCGTCCATTCGATCTTCACTCGCGACCATCCCGGCACCGCGGACGAAAAGGTGATCGAAGCCTTCGCTGATGCCATCACCGCGCTCGACGATTCGGTGCCAACCGGCACCTATGTCGACATGTGCTCGCGGCTGCCGGTGGTCGATCCGGAAAAGATCACCGTGCCGACCATCATCATGCGCGGCCAATGGGACGGCATCGCTTCGATGGAGGACCTGCTCAAGTTCTTCGCCAAGCTGCCCAACCCGGACAAGCAATTCACCGTGATGCCGGGCATCTCGCACGCCAGCTTCCAGCAGAAGAACTACGCGATCGTCTTTCATATCCTGCACAGCTTCTTCACCCAGCCGGAGCCGATCTATCGGGGCTAGCCGGCCAGCGAGCCGCGCTGCGCCACCACACCGGGGCGCCGGCCGAAGGTTGTCCGCATGACGGGCATAGACGCCGTCAATGGTACGCGGCCGCGTGGGGCAGCGCCGCCCACAAAGATCGCAACGCGGGGGGAGGCACGAGCAGCCGTTTTCGGCCAAAGGCGCGCGATTTGCGCGGCCACCCGGCACGCGGCTTGCCGGCGCCTTTGCTAGCGCCCCGCCGCCTGCTATTCTTTATCTCCTACCAGAGATCGTTTCGGGGGCACGTTTGAGTACGCGAGTTGCTGAAGGCAACTTGCAGCCACGCGGCACCCCGAATGACCCGCTTTCAAGAAAACGGCGAACCGGAATCCATAGGGAGGAATTCTAGATGAGCGGCATTTATCGCCCGTCGCGGCGCACATTTTTGCAAACGGCTCTCGCCGGTGGCGCGGCCTTTACCGCGCTCGACCCGTTTGCCCAAGCGCTCGCAGCCTATCCGGACCATAACATCGACGTCGTGATTCCTACGCGCGCGGGCGGCGGCGCGGACCGCCTGTTCCGCGCCGTCACGGCCGTCTGGAAGAAACACCTCAAGACCAATTTCCAGCCCGGGTTCTACCCCGGCGCCTCCGGCCGCGTCGGCTATGAGGTGTACATGGGCAAGAAGGCGCCCGACGGCTACAACCTGCTGTTCGGCAACATGGGCCCCGAATTGCTGAACTGGGTGGTCAAGAAGCCGACCTTCCCGGTAAAGGATTGCGTCTATTTCGGCAAAATCGACAGCGATCCGGCCTGCATCTTCGTCAGCGTCAAGAGCAAGTTCAAAACCATCGACGACATCGTCGCCGAGGGCAAGAAACGCCAGCTCAATGTCGGCACCAGCCGCCTGGCGCACCCGGCGTCCATCGGCGTCCTGGCGCTCGCTGAAAAGACCGGCGCCAAGTTCAACCTGATCCCGCTGTCGGGCGGCAAAAACACCATCGCCGGCGCTCTCACCGGCGAAGTGGATTTCAGCGCGTTGCCGGCATCGTCGGTGGTAGTCAGCGGCAGTCAAACCCGCGCTTTGCTGATCTTCGGCGACAAGAACCCGCTGCCCGCCAAGCTCGACAATGCGCCCACCATGAACGCGCATTTCAAGGCCGATGTGCCGCCCTTGCTGTCGTCACGTGCCTTCGCGATCAACAAGGCGGCGATCGACAAGCATCCGGACGCCTTCAAGATGCTGCAGGAGACGCTCGACAAGACGGCAAAGGATCCGGAGCTGGTCGACCTGATCAAGAAGGCCGGCAGCGACCCAGCGTTCATCGATTACGGCGGGGTCGAGGCCTGTCAGAAATTCGCCGAGAGCACCTTGAAGCTTGGCGAACACTACAAGTCGCTGTTGACGGGCAAAAGCAAGAAGAAGGGCTGACCGCCCGTTTCCTCGCGTGACACCACTGGCCGGCGCGCCCCGTAAAGGCGTGCCGGCCTTATGCGAGCGGCGGGGCGACGCCGCGTTCTCAAGAATCCTCAAGGCCGAACTGAAATGGCAGACACGACGCCGCCGCGTGACAGCGAGCCCCGCCCGATGGGCGGGCAGCTCATTATTCCGATCGCCGCGATAGCCTTCACCGTCTACTACTTCACGACCATCCTCGACACACCCTGGACGGCGCAGGTCAGTGCCTTCTTCGTCGGCACCGTCTTGCTGGCGCTCTGCGTCGGCTTCGTCGCCAAGCAGGTTTATGAGCGCTCGCGCGCGCGTGTCACGTTCGGCCTCGGCAATCTCGTGACGCACGCGGACGTCACCAGCGGCCGCGCCGCCATTTTTGCGCTCACGCTGCTCTATATCTACGTGATCCAGTGGAGCGGGTTCACCATCACCACGTTCTTCTATCTGTTTATCTGCATCGCCATCCTCAACCGGGCGCAGCGGCTGGGCCTCGCCGCCTTGGTGTCCTTCGTCATGGTCATCATAGGCTATCTGCTGTTCATCGTCGCCTTCGACACGCGCTTTCCACATGGCCCCTTCGAGATCCTGATGCAGAGGCTGTTCTTCCATGGCTGAGATAGCAACGTTCGGCCATCTATTTCTGCACAGCCTCTCCTTCTGGTGGGTGATCATCCCGTCCGTGCTTCTCGGCATGATCGTCGGCGCGCTGCCGGGGTTCAGCGCCGCCAACACGATCATCGTTCTCTTGCCGTTGACCCTGGCGATGCCGGTCGAGGTCGGGCTGATCTTCATGATCGCGATTTACTGCTCGTCGCACATGGGCGCAGGCATTCCCGCCATCCTGGTCAACATCCCGGGCACCGCGGGGGCGGCGGCAACCCCGCTCGACGGCTATCCCATGGCCAAGAAGGGCATGGGCCAGCAGGCGCTCGCCATCTCCTTCATCTCGTCCTGCCTCGGTGGCCTGCTGACCACCATCATCGCGCTTTTCGCCATGCCCCTGCTCGCCCGCGTCGGCTTCTACATGCACAGCGTGGAATTGATCGTGGTGATGCTGTTCGGCATCTCGTTGATCGCGACCATCGCGACCGGCGATACCTGGAAGGGCCTGATCGCCGGCTTCTTCGGGCTGATGATCGGCTTCATCGGCTCCGATCCCGTCTACGAGACGCCGCGCGCCACTTTCGGCTTTCTCGAGCTTTACGACGGCGTGCCGATCATCCCCGCGCTGGTCGGCCTGTTCGCGGTCTCTGAAGCTTTCCTGATCATGGACCAGAGCTCCATCGTCAGCGAGGAAGACCAGGCCAACATCCGCCACGGCAGCTGGGCGGCGACCTTCGAAGGCATGCGCATGGCGCTGACGCGCTGGTGGCATATCGTGTGGACCAGCATTATCGGCCTCATCGTCGGCGTCATCCCGGGCGCCGGCGCCAGTATCGCCTGCTTCGTCGCCTACCAGCAAAGCCGCGCCTTCTCCAAGACGCCTGAGCTTTACACCACTGGCCATCCCGAGGGACTGATTGCGCCGGAATCCGCCAACAATGGCGTCACCTCCGGCACCATGGTGCCGCTGTTGGCGCTCGGCATTCCGGGAGGCGAGACGGCGGCTATCATGATGATCGTGCTGCAATACCATGGCGTCAATTTCGGGCCGACGCTGTTCCAGCTCCATCCGGAGATTGGGTACGGCGTATTCACCGCCATGACGGTCACCTATCTGCTGATGCTAGCGACGGCGTTGCCAATCGCGCGCTACATGTCGCACGTGACCATGGTGCCGATTGCGTATCTTGTCCCGTTGATCCTGGCATTCTCGCTGCTCGGCGCGTTCGTGCCGCGCGAATACATGTTCGACATTGGGCTCGCCGTGGTGTTCGGCGTCATCGGCTATATCGCGCGCAAGACCGGCTATCATGTCGCAGCGATCCTGATCGGCGTCATCCTGGGCCCGCTGATGGAGCGCTACTTCCTGCTTGCCCTTAAGGAGTTGGATGGCGACATCATGGTGCTGTTCTCTTCGCCCATCGCCAATGCGCTATGGGTTGCGCTGATCATCTCGCTGTTCATGCCCACCATTCTCGACAAGTGGCGCCGGCGCAGCGGCGCAAAAGAAGCGGCATTGGAGAGTTAACGCGCGAATTCTCGTGAACCCCGCGCGGATAGCTTGCCGGCATTGCCGCTGGCACCGATCGCAAGCGTGGCCGCGCATGACGCAACGAAGCGCCGGAACGCCGTTGCAAAGGCTGGTCTGGATCAGGGCAAGATGGGACTCGCGTATCCCTGCGACAAGCTTGACAAGGTCGGCCTGACGGCGGGCTCCAGTCTTCGCGTAGAGCCGACCGAGATGCGTCTTCACTGTTTCGGGCGCGACTCCCAGTGCCTCCGCGACTTCCGGCGCGCCGCCCACTTCGACGACCGCAAGGAGTACGCGTAGCTCTGTCGGAGTGAGTTTGTATGCCGCGGCGATCACCTCGGGCGGGGAGCGGCCGCTGATTGACGCTTTTTCCACAAACAACGCGACGACGGCGGTATGCGTCGCCGTCATCCTCGCACCGGCTCGAAGCGGCAGCGCATGCAATACGTATCGCTCGCCACTGCGGGATCGGAGAGGCAGGGATATCCCCTTCGTGCCCAGGGCGATGTCCCCATTTGCGGCACCCGCAACAATTTCGCTGAGCGATCGATTGGTGTCGGCATCGGCTGCATTCAGTCGCCCTGCGTTTGTTCGAAGGTAATCGTCCGCTTCGAGGACCAGATGGCCGGCGGCATTGGCGTGAACGATGCGCCCTTCCGCGTCGACGAGGAACAGTCCGGCGCTGAGACCCTCCAGCGTTTCAGCCAACGCCGAGGCGTCGGCCGTCTTCAGGTCGATGACTTTGCCCACGAGGACGGCGCGGCGGACATGCGGGGTGATCATCCGCATACGTCCGCGAGTTGCATCGTCCACAAGACCGTCCTGTGCGCGGCGGAAGACGCCAAAAAACGCCGCGCTGGTTGCCGATTTTTCAATCGCGGCAGCAACGAAGTCGACCAGGTTCTGAGGCTGCGCCCACTCTTTGAAGAAGCGTGATTCGACAAACTCGTCGTAGGGGATAAGGTCGGCAGTTGCCAGCGGCTCACCAAGTTCCATGAAGTAGTGGGCGGTCGTCGCCGGATCGAGCTTTATGTAGCGTTCGAAATAGATTCGCCTGTAGTGCTCAGCAATTCCGCCATCGTCGTAGATGACACCGCCAGTCTTGCGGGATGCATCCTTGATGAAGATCGTGGCGGATACGCCACCCACAAAAGCAGCTGCCTTGGCAAGAGCCCCGGCCCAAAGCGCCGGAGCCAGCGCCGCGTCGTAAATGTCGCCAATGAGCGTTGAGAATTGCAGAATTTCATCCATACTCATTTTAAGCCAATCCGCAGTGATTTGGGTTTTATACTTTTTTGAGTCAGCAGCTTAAAAGAAGCCAAAGGCCGTCAGTGCCGGAGCCATCAATCGACGCAACAAATTGAAGACCTGATGAAACTTCATTGCAAGTCGGGGGCGTGCATGCGCCCCGGGATCGGCGTCCGCCGCCCTTCATACCCGGCGGACTATGCCAGCTATCGTGATTTCTCGAAAAACCTTCTCCCCCGATCGGGGGAGCGCAGTTGCCTACCGACAATTTGCCGGATGCGCAGAACTTCAGATTGGTTTGGGCCATCGGCAACCACTGCGAGCCGGCGTCTCGTCCGACCCGCCTCTTGTCGTAAAGGCAATCCTGGCGTTGCTCATCGGCGGCTGCCAATCGCCAGTCTTCTCTAAGATGGACGAGCCATTCAGGCGACCGGTGCGGTGCCGGCACGCACACCATCCGGAATTGTCCGTGTCGCTTTATTGAGGCTTTCAACGGCAAAACCCGCGGCAGCTTTATAGCCGGCCATGAATTCGGCGCGCTCGTCCGGCGGGATGATAGCATCAATGTTGTCGAATGTGCCGCCACACCGTTCATCAACCATGTTGAGCAGGCCGAAGGGCCCGGCGCCGCGGTTGCGCAGAACGAGCTGCGAGATCGGGCCGCACAGCTTTTCGTTGAAGGTGGCAAGTGCCTCCGGCGTTACCCCATGCTCGACCATGGCGGCGCCCAGGACTCGGGCATCGACAATGGCTTGGCTGCCGCCATTGGACCCGGTCGGATACATGGCATGGGCGGCATCGCCGAGCAGCACCACAGGTCCATCCTGCCAGGTGGGCACGGGATCGCGGTCGATCATCGGGTTTTCGTAAACACTGTCCGACTGCCTGATCATGGCGGGCACATCGAGCCAGTCCCAGATCCAGTTGTCGAAATAATGGACGAAATCGTCAATGCTGACCTGCCGAAACCAGCCGCGCTGCTTCCAGCCCTCGGCGTTGTCCATCGTAACCTCGGCGATCCAGTTGATCATCGAAAGACCCGTGCGCGGATCAGGATGCGAGATGGGATAGAAGACGACGCGCTGGCGATGTGTGCCGAGACCGACGAAGGAGGCGCCGGACCGGATCGGCTTCCCCCAGGTGGTGCCACGCCACATCACCGCGCCGCCCCAGTGAATCGGCGGCTGAGTGGGATGCATCTGCGCCCTCACCGCCGAGTGGATGCCATCAGCGCCAATGAGCAGCGCTCCTGTCTCCTCGGAGTTCGAGCCGTCGGTGGATTCGATGAGCGCGTTCACGCTGCCATCCGAGTTCTTGCGATAGCCGATGACGCGGCTGCCCAGCCTGACCGCGTCCGGCCCAATCCGCTCCGCCACCTTGGCATGCAGCAGCAAGTGGAACTGGCCGCGATGAACCGCATATTGCGGCCAGTGGTAACCGGCCAAAAGCCCGCGCGGCTCGGAATAAATGTCGTTGCCGTTGAGGCCGACCAGCGCCCATTCTTTCGCGGGCAGCCCCACCCGGTCGAGATCGCTTTGCGCGATGCCGAGATCGTAAAGTTCGCGCACCGCGTTGGGTTGCAGATTGATGCCGACGCCGAGCGGGCGCAGGCCCCCTACCGCCTCGAACACGACGCAGGGCACGCCGATCTGGTGCAGCGTCAGAGCCGTCGCCAGCCCGCCAATGCCGCCGCCGGCGATGATCACAGGTTTACTCGTCACAAGCTGGCCCCGGTCTGCAACCTACTGAATTCCATAAACCATTGGATGGCGGCTCAGGCAAGTCGACCGGTGCGTGCACTATGTCTCGCGATCGGCCATATACAGCAACTTTTACTCGGCGGGCCCCAAGCCGAGCGCCGCCAGCCGAGCGGCACTGGCCAGAATGTCTCGTCGGCGTCCGGCGAGATGATCTCCAACATCGGGCGCGCGCGGTAGCCAACCGCGGCGAGCGCAGCCGGCACCTCTGCGAACGGCACGGTGCCGGCCCCGACCGGATCGTGCCGATAGACCTTGCGGCTTGTGTCCGAAAGATGCACCAGCGCGAGCCGATCGCGGCACGTTTGCAGACCGTCCACAAAATCCTCGCGGATGAAATACGCGTTCGCAATGTCATAGACGATGGGGATATCGTCGTCGCCATATGAGGCCAGCGCATCCACGATTTCGCCGACCCTCGGCCAGAAAGAAACCGTCACATTTTCAATCCACAAAGCAGTGCCGCTGGACTTCGCGATCGGAGCAAGACGATCGAGAGCGGCGAAGAAATAACCCCTCAACACGTCGGGTTTGGCCGGGAGCAATGTGCTGGCCTTGCCCGGACTCATCACCACGCCGCGGGCTCCGAGATCGCCGGCGAGCCGCACCGTCTCAGCCAAGAGATCAAGCGAATAGGCCCGCATTTCCGGCGTCGTGCTGGCGATGTTGATGTCGATGTTCGGCAGGTTGATGGTGGTGAGCTGCAAATCGCGTTGTTCGAGCATGCGGCGCATCGTGCGACGCTTGTCAGCGGTCATCTCCGCCGGCCACAGATGGCCCGGATGCACCATCGGTTCGAACTCGCGGAAGCCAAGGTCCGCGAGGTGCGCAATGCAGTCCGCCGCGGTGTGCGACAGCATGTAGGCATAAGTGTTGCAGCCGAACGCGGCCGCATTGACATGGTCCGCACTGGCCATTTTGCCTCCGTCAGCCGTTCGCCCCCTTCATCATGCCCCAAAAGAAACCCGAAGGCAGCGGCCTCGACATCGCAAGAGGCCGCAGGCCAAAGAGCATCGAGGACGATATGCTAACCTTATGGGGTTGAGCTTTCCCTGGCCTTGCCTGGGCTGGCGACCTACCAGCGTGTTTTCGAGGGTGCCGACAATGACCGACATGATGATTAAAGCCGTCCGCCTGACGCATTTGCATGTGCCCTGGCCGCAAGATCCTTGGCTCAAAGGTCACCCGTTCGGCGACACAAGGAACATCTTGGTGCTGGACGTCGAGACGCGAGGCGGCATATTCGGAATGGGCTTTCTGCTTGTGCACCGTCCGATTGTGAACACGATCAAGGCGTGCCTCGAGGAATGCATCCTGCCGCGCGTCCTCGGCAAGGACGCCACCGCTGTTGAGGCGATCTGGGACGACCTTTGGACCTACACGACGACGTTCGGGCGCGGCGGCATCACGACAATGGCCATGTCTGCGCTCGATATCGCGCTGTGGGACGCCGTCGGCAAGCGCGCCAAGTTGCCCCTCCACCGCCTGTGGGGGCACGTCCGACGCGAGCTGCCGGTCTACGGCAGCGGCTGTTTCCGCGGCACCGGCGGCGACGGCATGATCGCCAAGGCGCTGCATTACAAGGGGCTGGGATTCAAGGCCATCAAGATGCAGGTCGCCCACTCCGATGATCTCAAGCGCGACCTCGACAACGTACGGCGCATGCGCGAGGCGGTCGGACCCGACGTGGACATCATGATCGACGTGAACATGGGCTGGACCGCCGATATCGCCATCCAGATGGGTCGCAAGTTCGAGGAGTACGACATCTATTGGCTCGAGGAGCCGGTCAGGCCGGACGATTTCGACGGCTACAAGCGGATAGCGCGCGCGCTCGACCTTCGCATCGTAGGCGGCGAAACGCATTTCACGCGCTTCGATCTCATGCCCTTTTTCGAAGAGCCGTTGTTGCCGATCCTGCAGCCCGACCCCATGCGGGGCGGTTTCACCGACCTGAGAAAGACCGCGGCGATCGCCGAGCCAAAAGGGATCAAGATCGCACCGCATCTATTTACCGAATTGAACGTGCAATTGCTGGCGTCCATTCCGAACGGCATCTGGATCGAAGAGATGGGCCTTTCGGCGGACCTCTGGGTCGATCCCGTGCCGGTCGTCAAAGGGACCATCACCGCGCCGGAACGGCCCGGACACGGTCTCGCGTTTAAGCCGGAAATCCTGCGCGACTGCCGGGTGGGCTAGAATTCGATTCAATTAGCTTGAAGCGCAAGAACCCGTTCGTCCTCGCGAAAGCGGGACCCAGGGCCATAGAACTGGATTTCCGCTTTCGCGGTAATGAACGGAGAATGCTTCAGCTTCTATGGATCAAGCACTAAGCGGCCGCCCGCTCAGCCGGTGTATTCGACAATGTGCATGCCGGCGCCCCAGCGGTCGATGAGATAAAGCCGGCCGTGCTCGTCCCGGCCGATGTCGTTGGACTGGATCGCTTCCTGCCCTTCCGGCGTTTCCGGCACGTAACAGCCGACTTCCTTCGGATGCAGCGGATCGCTGACGTCGACCGCGCGCAAGCCGGCGTTGAAATAAGTCAGGAACACCAGGTTGGCCCACGGCCCCTCGGAGCGGATGTCTTCCAGAATGTTGTGGGCGCCGTAGCGGCCGGGGCGGTGATAGTACTTGTCGCGGTCGGGCATGAACGTGCCCACCGGAATTGGATTGTTCTCCGCGCGGATGTCGACCACCCACATGAACTGGCTGTCCCACATCTTCTGCTTGCCGCGCGCCTCGTCGGTGACAATCAGGTAGGGCCGGTCGCCGACCGGCCAGACCGTATGGGTGCTGCCGTGGAACGGCGGCGACCAGGAGATATGGCCGACGAGTTTCATGTCACGCAGGTCGCTGCAATCGATGACCGCGATGCCGTTGCCCCAGAAACCGGCGAACATGCGGTTGCCGCGGATGACCGGCGGCCCGTGCACAGTGCAGGTCGAATCCAACTGCACGGTATCACCCAGTTTGTCGTTCTCGGCTTTCTGCCAGGGCAGGCCCCAGGTGCTGATGAGCTCGGGCTTGAGAGGATCCTTGATGTCCAGCGTCCAGATCACGCGCTTGCTCCAGCCCGGCGCGCTGCACGGTAGAAGCGCAAGCTGGCGCTCGTGGTCGATGCCGAAGCGGTGCGGCCCCTTCCCGGGCATGTCGTAGAAGCCGACCTGCTTGGGCTCGCGCGGATTGCGGATATCGAAGATGAAGAAACCAGTGCGGGCGGTTTTGCCCGCATCGTTGCCGAGCCGCTCGGCGTTCACATAGAGCAGGTCGTCGCCAACCAGACGAACCTTGTGCGAGTGCACGCCCGGCGGCGAGCGCACTTCGGCCACCTTGCGCGGTTTGCGTGGGTCGGAGACGTCGTGGACGGTGAAGCCTTCCGGCCCGTTGAAGCTGGAGCCGCCGACGGCGCCCACATAGGCGAAGCCGTTCTTGACCTCGACAAGGCTGCCGCCACCCCAGGCCGCGGAGGGATCGTGGCCGAGCAGACGGAACTGTTTTGCTTCTTCAGGAAATCGTTCGGCCATCTCGTTCTTCTCCGGCAGTTTTCTTCTTAGGCCCCCAGCTTGTCCGCGAGGTCGGCGAGATCCCTGCCAGCGACATCCACGGTCGCCGTCGGTGCGGTTTCGCCGGTGTTGGGGCCGAACTCGTCGGGCCGCGCGATATGGCCGGTGCGCAGGCCGCATTTGGCCGCCGCGACGAGATCGCGTGTGTGCGCGGCCACCATCATGGATTGCTCAGGCGCGAGATTGAATGCGTCGCAGGCGGCGAGATAGACACCCGGCTTCGGCTTGAAGTCGCGCGCCACGTCGGAGCCGAGGATAGCGTCCCACGGAATGTTGTTGCGGCGGGCGAGATCGACCATAAGCGCAATGTTGCCGTTCGAGCAGGGCGCGATCCGGAATTTCTGCCGGAGGCGCGCCATCGCCGCCGGCACGTCCGGCCAGGCGTCGAGCCGGTGCCAGGCGAGGTTCAACTCCGCCAGCACGTCCTCGCCTAATCCGGTCAGGCCGAAGCGTGGCAGGATGCGTTCGAGGTTGAGGCGATGCAGCACATCGAGCTTGGAGAACGGATGGCGGCCGGAGCGGACCTCCTCCATCCTGGGTTGGTACTCGGCCCGCCAAGCATCGGCGAAGGCCAGCCAGTCGAGGCGGTGGCCCAGGGGCGCCAGGGTGCGTTCGGCCTCTCGCGCAACCGACGTGCGCCAATCCATCAGGGTGCCGAAGACATCGAAGAAGAGGGCTTGGACGCCCGGGATAGGGGCCTGTGCGGACATGACCGGCCGCCCCCAGACGGCCCCGAAACGACCCCCGAAAACCGGGCTAAGTCATTGATAAAATGGCGGGAGCGACGGGACTCGAACCCGCGGCCTCTGCCGTGACAGGGCAGCGCTCTAACCAACTGAGCTACGCCCCCGCGGGCGTGGGGCAGGAGTTATAGGCGCCCCTTTGCCAAGTCAAGGCAAAGCCATGACCCCTCCCCGAAATTGCGAAAAAGCCTTATTTATCGGCAGGAATCGATGGTCGACGCCCTCCGAATCGTCTATTCGGGCTGATGCGTTTGGCGTCCAAGTCAAACCTTTGTGGATTCATATGGAGGGTCCCACTGATGGCTACGGCTCCTGGAAAGGCTCCGACACCGACAACCGTCACGTTGAAGCATCTCGCCGCGGCACTCGCGGAATCCCATGAGATGTCGAAGAAACAGGCGGAAGCTGTGCTGGGCGATCTCGTCAGCGATATCGTTAAGCACTTGAAGAAAGGCGAGCGCATCCGGATCGGCGGGCTCGGCATCCTTCAAGTTCGCAAACGCGCCGCGCGCATGGGTCGCAACCCGGCGACCGGCGAACAGATTCAGATCAAAGCCTCCAAGAAGGTCGCGTTCCGCGCCTCCAAGGAATTGAAAGAAGCGATCTGACGGCTCTTTTCAGAGCTGGACCCTCCGGGGAATAGACGGCGGGCGGGAGCGGACTGCTCCTTTGCCCGCCGTTTTGTTTCCACGTGAGCGCGTATAGAAGGGACCGGATTGCACTCCGACCCGGAACCTCCCGCCGATGTCTTCCCTCACCTTCGACTACACCGTCGCCGAACGCTTTCTGCGCTATGTCACCATCGATACCCAATCGGACCCGGATTCTTCGAGCACGCCGTCGACTGAAAAGCAGAAGAATCTCGGCCGGCTACTGGCAATTGAATTGCGCGAGATCGGGCTCGGTGACGCCGAGATGGACACGCACGGCTATGTCTATGCGACCCTGCCGAGCAACAGCGACAAGCCCGTGCCGGTCATCTGTCTGTGCTCACACATGGACACATCGCCCGACGCGCCGGGCGCCGGGGTAAAGCCGCAGATCGTGAAAAATTACCAGGGCGGCGACATCGCCCTGCCCGGCGACCCTAGCCAAATCATCCGCTTCGCCGACCATCCGGCTCTCGCGAGTCAGATCGGCAACGACATCGTCACCACAGACGGCACCACCCTGCTCGGCGCCGACAACAAGGCCGGGCTGGCCGAGATCGTCGACGCCATGCGCTTCCTGGTCGCCCATCCAGAGATCAAGCACGGCACCATCAAAGTGCTTTTTACGCCGGACGAGGAAATCGGCCGCGGCGTCGACAAGGTCGATCTGACCCGGCTCGGCGCTGATTTCGCCTACACCATCGACGGCGAGGCCGCCGGCAATGTCGAGGACGAAACCTTCTCGGCGGACGCGGCCACCGTAAACGTACAGGGCGTTACCGCCCACCCCGGTTTCGCCAAGGGACGGATGGAAAACGCGGTCAAGATCGCCGCCCGCATCATCGAGCTTCTGCCCAAGAACACCTGCTCGCCCGAGACCACCGAAGGTCGCGAGGGCTTCGTGCATCCGCTTAGCATCGAAGCCGAGATGGACATGGCGACGCTCAAGTTCATTTTGCGCGACTTCACCACCTCCGGCCTGAAAGAGAAGGCGCGCGTCCTGGAAGACGCGGTCAAAGGCGCACTACGCGACTTCCCACGCTCGTCCTACCAGATCGAGATCAAAGAGCAGTATCGCAACATGAAAGAGGTGCTCGACCGCCATCCGCAGGTCGTCGCCAACGCCATGGAGGCGGTGCGCCGCGCCGGGCTGACGCCCAGGAATGCGCTGATCCGCGGCGGCACCGACGGCTCGCGGCTATCGTTCATGGGTCTGCCCTGCCCCAATATCTTCGCCGGCGAGCATTCTTTCCATTCGCGGCTGGAATGGGTGAGCGTTCAGGACATGCAGGCGGCTGTGCGCACCATCGTGCACCTCGCCGTGCTGTGGGAGGAGCAGGCGTGAGACTTGCCGAGCCGGCGCTTGCCCCGCGGCCTCAGGATTCCGTGGCGGTTGAAAACGCGTGACAATGTTCAGCTGAAATATGCAGGTTCACCGCCTGACCGCGCGCGACCGGATGGTCGACCGACCCTTCCACTTGAATCTCAAGCTTGCCTGACTTGATCGCGTAGTCGAAACTTGAGCCGAGGTAGCCCGCGGTTTCGACCTCGCCAGTAAACACGTTTTCGCCGCTGTGTGGGCTGGCCGGCTGCACGGCGACCCGGTCAGCGCGGAACGCCACCATGCTATCATCGCCGTTGTGCGGCGGCGTCGGTGAGCGCCATATCGCCGCCAAGCACAGCCCCTCCCCGAGATCGATCTGCACCGCGCCGTCTTGGCCAACCGCCGTCACCCGGCCGGGAAAGACATTCGAATAGCCGAGGAAACGCGCGGTGAAGGCCGTCGCCGGGCGCCCAAAAATCTCCTGCGGGGTGCCCTCCTGTTCGATCCGACCGCTGTTCATGATCACGACATGGTCGGACAGCGAAAGCGCCTCCTCCTGATCGTGGGTCACGAATATGGCAGTGAAGCCGAGGCGGGCCTGCAATAATTGCAGCTCCGTACGCATCCGCTCGCGCAGGTTGGCGTCGAGATTGGACAACGGCTCGTCGAACAACACGACCCGCGGCTCGTGCACCAGGGCGCGCGCCAACGCCACCCGTTGCTGCTGACCGCCGCTCAGGTCCGCCGCCGAACGCCGCTGCAGGTCGCCCAGCCCGACCAGCTCCAGCGCGGCGTGCGTACGGTCCTGCACCTCGGATTTTGTAGCGCCGGCAATCGTCAGGGGAAAGCCGACATTACCGCCCACCGTCATATGCGGCCAGATCGCGTAGGACTGGAATACCATCCCGATATTGCGGCGCTCGGGCTCGATGAAAGCCCCGCTCTCGCTGTCATAAACAACCCGATCGCCGACCGTGATGCGGCCCGCGGTCGGAACCTCCAGACCGGCGATGCAGCGCAATGTCGTGGTCTTGCCGCAGCCGCTCGGGCCGAGCAAGGTGACCGTGCTCCCTGGCGCGACAAAGAAGTCGATGCCGCGGACGGCCTGAACCGCACCGTAGGTCATGACCAGCCGCTCGACCCTCACCGGAACCGATCTCTTATTCACATCATCCTCGCTGATCGAGATGCCTGTTCCACGGCCATTGCCTCATGCGTTGATATTACGCGTTACCTTGGCGCGGGCTCGCCGAAATCTGCCGAATGAACACGACGCATGCCAGCACCAGGAGGGTCTGCAGGACACCGAACGCCCCGGAAACGCCGTAGGGCTCGTATTCCATGATCTGAATCAGAGCGATGGAGATCGTCTCGGTGCCGTACGTAAACAGCATCATCGACGAGCTGACTTCGCGGATATAGGTCACAAACATCAGCAGCCACAACGACACCATGCCCGGCGCCACCAGCGGCATCACGATGCGCGTCATCGCCCGCCACCAAGTCGCCCCCGACATACGTGCCAACTCGTCGAGCTCGCGCGATATCGACTGCACCAGAGACTCGCTATTGCGCAGTCCCGTCGGCAGATAGTGGATGATGTAGGCGATCATGATGATCCACAGCGTTCCGTAGAGCGGCGTCGATATCAATGCGATCAGGAATCCAAGCCCGAGCACAATGCCTGGAACCGTCACCGGGACCATGGCGACCAGCCCAAGCCCTTCGCGGCCCGGCAGTCGGGTGCGATGGATGACCAGCGCCAGTAACATGCAGACAGCCACGGCGAGGGTCGCGCCGACAGTGGAAATGAAAATGCTATTGATCAGACCGCGGTGGGCAATGGCGTCGACGAAGACCACTTTGTAGTAATTGGCCAGCGTCAGCCGGTTGAAGACAATGCCGCCGGTCCAGGCGTCCTGGAACGACACCAGCAGCAAGGCGATGAATGGCCCGATGACGAAAACCAGATATATGCCATTGGCGGCAACCCCGGCCCAGCGCCAGCGGCCGAGGTCAACGCGGCGCGGCCGATAACCCTTGCCGGTGACAGTAGTGAAGCGCCGCCCGCGCATGAACAGAATCTGCGCGATCGTGAATGCCGCGGTGAACAGGAACAGAGCCGACGAGAGAATCGCGGCCTTCGCAAAATCCGCCGGATACTCGTTGATGGCCGTGTAGATGAGCGTGGACAGTGTGTTGATGCTGCCAGGAACCCCGAGCACCAGCGGAACGCCGAAAATTCCCGCTGCGGTGACGAACACCAGGATACAGGATGACAGGATCGCCGGCGCCGACAGCGGCAACGTGATGCGGAGCGCGGTGGTGAGCTTCGAGGCGCCAGACATGCGCGCGGAATCCTCGAGCGAGGCATCCATGCTCTGCAGGCTTCCGAGCGTGAACAGATAGACATAGGGCGAGTAGAACAGGCCCAGCACCAGCGCGATTCCGCCAACCGAATAGATATTGAAGACCGGCCCGCCGAATATCGGCTTCAACAACTCGTTGAGGATGCCCGAGCGCGGCGCGGCGACGATCTGCCAGCTGAGCGCGCCGACCACGCTCGACAGATAGAACGGGATCATGTTGAGCGGGTCGAACACGCGCCGGAACGGCATGTTTGAGCGCGCGATCAGCCATGCCAGCGTCACGCCGATGGATCCGGCGAAAATCACCGTAAGGATGCTGATGATCAGGGTATTCCAAACCGCCTCGACGATTTTCGGGTCGCTGAAGACTTCACGGATTTTTCCGACCGTCAGGCCGGAGCCCTGCGAAAAAGACTGAATAAGCACCGCGAGCAGCGGGTAGACGACGGTGACGGCCAATACCAAATAGATGAGGCCTACGATCGCGCGGCCCCTGCCGCGGAACGTCGCAAGATGGAACGGATTCGGCACGACCGAAGTCAGGCTCACCGGAGGCCATCCTTGCAGAGAAAAGAAGTGCGCGCGGCGCTTGTCGGCACCGCGCGCATGGGCGCATTTCCCTCAGCTCACTTGCTGCCTATTCCGTAAGACGCGGCTTTGGCGCGGAACGCCTTGATGGCGGCGTTGCTCGCCTCCTTGTCCCAGTCGAAGGGAATCGCCTTCACGTTCTCGGCGGCGGGAAGGATGTCAGGATATTTCGGCTTCACGCCGGGCCGGCCGAAAAACAACAACGCGCCGGCGTCCATGGCGGTCTGTGTGCCATGAGCGCTGCGCACGAAGTCGATGAACAGCTTCGATGCGGCGGGGTGCGGCGCACTCGTCATGATGATCGCCGGGAACGGGATCAGGACCACGCCTTCCTTCGGGAACACCTGCTTGGTCGGCAGCTTGCGCTTTGCGAGCGACAGCGCATCCTTGGGGCTGTTCAGCAATGTCGCGGAGAACTCTCCCGAGCCGACCCAGTCGCGGCCCTGCGCCGCCTTGGTATGCAGCGTCGGTTTAAGCTTGCCGAGGGCGACCAGCCACTTCTCCCCCATCACCTTGGTGATGCCGGACACCACCGGCGCCGCCGACGTCGAGATCAGGATATTGATCATGCAAAGGTGGCCAGCCAACTTTGGATCGACGAAGTCGTTCCAACTGGTCGGATGGAAATCCTTGATTTGCGCGGCGATCGCCTTGGTGTTGTAGACCGGCGCGAAGGCATAGGCGTCGGAGACCCAATAACCCTTTTGCGACATGCCGTGCTTGTCGGACAGTGTATAGGCCGCATAGTTCGGCAATTCATATTTCATGATCTCGCCGCGCTTGAGCAGGTCCTTGTACCAGGCCCATGAGGCATTCCAGACGATGTCGAAGTTATTGCGCTTGGCGCGCAGCAGTTGTTCGACGCGCGTGACGATCGCGCCTGTGCCGGCGTAAGTGTATTCGGTCTTCATATCATTGAGACCGTAGTAGCGCTTGAACTCGGTGAGAATGGCGTTGGCGTGCCCGGGCTCGATCTGCACGCCGATCCACGAAAGCTGGCCTTCCTTCTTGGCCGCTTCGATCAACGCGGAAACCCGCGCCTTTTCTTTCGCGTCTTTGATGGCGGCGAGAGCCGGCGCTTCCTGCGCCTGGGCTATCGGCGCCCCGAGCATGCAACCGGCGACCGCAAGCGCGGCCGCTATCGTCCAAGCGCACGCAATTCGAGTCCTTAGCATGTGGCGTCTCCCCCTTGAGCCCGCGGCTTACGGCGCCGCATGTGACTAGCGAGTGGCTCGCCGGCAAGTACAGCTTATTGGCCGATGGCCGACAAGTACCGTGTCTGTCGGCCTATGTGGTTCTCGGCGCGCCGGTCCGACCCGGGCAGCGGCGGGCCGCCGATCTCGCTGGCCAGCCTGATGAAGGTGCCGATCCAAAGCAACCATGGCCGTTGCCTCGGTCCGAACAAGGCATCGCGCGTGCGGAAACGACGTGTACGGCTTGCAAAATTGGGGCCGGCCTGACGGGTCGGACACACGATTGGATTGGTGGGCGGTGACGGACTCGAACCGCCGACATCCTGCGTGTAAAGCAGGCGCTCTACCAACTGAGCTAACCGCCCACGTGCACGACCCCGAAAACACCTGTCCCCGACCTGACCGGGAAAGGGAACCGGTTTTCTGACCCGGTCATGCACAGACTATATACGCAAGCCAATAACCCCTGACGGCGGGCCGAGGCAAGCGGCAGCGCCCTTGCCTTGGGCAGCTTGGCTAATAAACGAAAACGGCGCCCTGGGGCGCCGCCTTCATGTTCCACTTCAGGTTCAACCTCAATGCGCGGTGAGGCCGGAACCTTCTTCCTCGCCTGGTTCAGCCTTGGCAGCCGCCTCAGCCAACTTGGCCGCCTCCTCGTCCCATACGATCGGCTCCGGAGTCCGGGTGAGCGCGCGGGCCAGCACCTCGTCCATGCGGGTGACGGGGATGATCTCGAGGCCCTTCTTGATGCTCTCGTTGATCTCAACGAGGTCCTTGGCGTTCTCTTCGGGGATCAGCACCGTCTTGATGCCGCCGCGCTGCGCCGCCAGCAACTTCTCCTTGAGCCCGCCGATCGGCAGCACCCGGCCGCGCAGGGTGATTTCGCCGGTCATGGCGACGTCACGGCGCACCGGAATGCCGGTCATGACAGAGACGATGGCGCTGACCATGGCGACGCCGGCCGAGGGGCCGTCCTTCGGAGTGGCGCCTTCCGGCACGTGCACGTGGATGTCGCGCTTGTCGAACAGGGGCGGCTCGATGCCGAGGCCGACCGCGCGCGAGCGCACGTAGGACGCCGCTGCCGAGATCAACTCCTTCATCACGTCGCGCAAATTGCCGGTAACGGTCATCTTCCCCTTGCCCGGCATCTGCGTGGCTTCGATGGTCAGCAACTCGCCGCCAACGTCGGTCCAGGCCAGGCCCGTCACCACGCCGATCTGGTCCTCGTCCTCCACCTCGCCGTAACGGTACTTGGGCACGCCCAGATAATCGGGGAGATTGTCGGCGGTGACCGCGATGGTCTTCTTCTTTGAAGTCATCAGCTCCTTCACCGCCTTGCGGATCAGGTTCGACAACTCACGCTCGAGGTTGCGCACGCCCGCCTCGCGCGTATAGCGGCGTATCAGCATGATCAGCCCCGCGTCGTCGATCGACCACTCCTTGGGCTCCAGACCGTGCTTGACGACGGCGTGCGGGATCAAGTGCTTGCGCGCGATCTCCAGCTTCTCGTCTTCAGTGTAGCCGGCGATGCGGATGATCTCCATGCGGTCCATCAGCGGCGCCGGAATATTCAGCGTGTTCGCCGTGGTGATGAACATCACGTTGGACAGATCGTAATCGACCTCCAGATAGTGATCGGCGAAGGTCGAGTTCTGCTCCGGATCGAGCACCTCGAGCAGAGCCGAAGACGGATCGCCGCGGAAGTCGGCGCCCATCTTGTCGACCTCGTCCAGCAGGAATAGCGGATTCGAGGTCTTGGCCTTGCGCATCGACTGGATGATCTTGCCGGGCATCGAGCCGATGTAGGTGCGCCGGTGACCGCGGATTTCGGCCTCGTCGCGCACGCCGCCGAGCGAGACACGCACGAATTCGCGTCCCGTCGCGCGGGCAATCGATTTGCCGAGCGAGGTCTTGCCGACGCCGGGCGGGCCGACTAGGCAAAGGATCGGGCCGGTGAGTTTGTTGGCGCGCTGCTGCACGGCGAGATACTCGACGATACGCTCCTTGACCTTCTCCAGGCCAAAGTGGTCGGCATCGAGAATCTTCTCGGCAAGCCCCAGGTCCTTCTTGACCTTGCTCTTCTTGTTCCACGGGATCGACAGCAGCCAATCGAGATAATTGCGCACGACGGTTGCTTCCGCCGACATCGGCGACATCTGGCGCAGCTTCTTCAGCTCGTGCTGCGCCTTCTCGCGGGCTTCCTTGGAGAGCTTGGTCTTCTTGATCTTGTCTTCCAGCTCCTGAAGCTCATCGCGGCCTTCCTCGTCGCCGAGTTCCTTCTGGATCGCCTTCATCTGCTCGTTGAGGTAGTACTCGCGCTGGGTCTTCTCCATCTGCCGCTTGACGCGGGTACGGATGCGCTTTTCCACCTGCAAGACGGAGATCTCGCTCTCCATCAGGCCGAGCACCTTTTCGAGCCGCTCGGTAACGACCGGAGTCTCCAGGATGTCCTGCTTGTCGGGAATCTTCACCGCCAGGTGCGACGCGACGGTGTCGGCGAGCTTGGCGTAATCCTCAATCTGCTGGATCACGCCGATGACCTCTGGCGACACCTTCTTGTTCAGCTTCACATAGTTTTCAAACTCGTTGACCACGGAGCGCGCCATGGCCTCGGCTTCGACCCGTTCACCGACGTCATCGGCCAGCACCGTGGCCTCGGCTTCGTAGTAGTCGCTGCGTTCGGTGTACTCAACAACGGATGCGCGCGCAGCGCCCTCGACCAGCACCTTGACGGTGCCGTCGGGCAGCTTGAGCAATTGCAGCACGCTCGCCAGGGTGCCGACGGTAAAGATGGAATCCGTCGCCGGATCGTCGTCGGAGGCGTTTTTCTGCGTCGCGAGCAGGATGAAGGTGTCGGAACGCATCACCTCTTCGAGCGCCTTGATCGACTTTTCACGGCCGACAAAGAGCGGGACGATCATGTGCGGGAACACCACGATGTCGCGCAGCGGCAGAACCGGATAGGCCCGGGTCTCGCCCGGTTGCAGCGTGGGTCGTGGCTTGGTGGTCATCGGGCTTGATCCTTCTTGTTGTGCCCCCGTCCCAATGACCCGCCTCGGCGGCATCGGCAGGACAGTGCCGGTAAGAATGGGCAAGGGAGCAGCAGACAGACACGCGCCCCGAAACGCCACTGACAGGAGGGTACGAACCCCTCGCCCACTTTGAAACTACGATACTTCGTACGCCAAATAGCTTCGGCGTCTATACGTAGGATGACGCCAGGAGGTCCGCAAGCAGGGCCCGTTCTTCACCTTAAGAAACGGTGCCAGCGCCACAATTACCAGCCGTTTGAAGCCCGAATCGGCGGGCTTTCCCTGATCATAGGGGAAACCCCGCCGGCCGGAACAAGTCAGGCGCTGGCTCCACCGGTTTCGGCGGCCCGGTCGCTGCGATCGGCATAGATGTAGAGCGGGCGGGCGGTGCCTTCCACAACCTCGCGTGAAATTACCACCTCTTCGACCCCTTCGAGGCTCGGCAGCTCAAACATGGTGTCGAGCAGGATACCCTCCATGATCGAGCGCAAACCGCGTGCACCAGTCTTGCGTTCGATCGCCTTGCGCGCGATGGCGCCCAGCGCCTCGTCAGCGAAGGTCAGGTCAATCGACTCCATTTCGAACAGTCGCTGGTATTGTTTGACCAGCGCGTTCTTGGGTTCGATCAATATCTTCTTGAGCGATTCTTCGTCGAGGTCTTCCAACGTCGCGACCACCGGCAGGCGGCCGACGAACTCCGGGATCAGACCGTATTTGAGCAGATCCTCGGGCTCGACTTCGCGGAAGATTTCACCCTGCTTGCGGTCCTCGGGCGCCACCACCTTGGCGCCGAAGCCGATCGAGGTGGAGCGGCCGCGCGCGGAGATGATCTTGTCGAGGCCGGCGAAGGCGCCGCCGCAGACGAACAGGATATTGGTGGTATCGACCTGCAGGAACTCCTGCTGCGGATGCTTACGGCCGCCCTGCGGGGGCACCGAAGCGACCGTGCCTTCCATGATCTTCAGGAGCGCCTGCTGCACGCCCTCGCCCGACACGTCGCGGGTGATCGAGGGATTGTCCGACTTGCGCGAAATCTTGTCGATCTCGTCGATGTAGACGATGCCGCGCTGGGCGCGCTCGACATTGTAGTCGGCCGACTGCAGCAGCTTGAGGATGATGTTCTCGACGTCCTCGCCGACGTAACCGGCTTCGGTCAGCGTGGTGGCGTCAGCCATGGTGAAGGGCACGTCGAGGATGCGCGCCAGCGTCTGCGCCAGCAGCGTCTTGCCGGAGCCGGTCGGTCCGATTAGCAGGATGTTCGACTTGGCGAGTTCAACGTCGTTGTGCTTGCTCTGGTGGTTGAGACGCTTGTAGTGATTGTGGACCGCGACCGACAATACCTTCTTGGCATGGTCCTGGCCGATGACGTAGTCGTCGAGAACTTTGCGGATTTCCTTCGGGGTCGGGATGCCGTCGCGCGACTTCACCAGCGAGGACTTGTTCTCCTCGCGGATGATGTCCATGCAGAGTTCGACGCATTCATCGCAGATGAAGACCGTCGGGCCAGCTATGAGTTTGCGGACTTCGTGCTGGCTCTTGCCACAGAACGAGCAGTACAGGGTGTTCTTGGAATCGCTGCCGCCGACTTTGCTCATTCCATTCTCCGTTACTCTCGTTCCCACCCTTCGTCACCGACGAGGCCGCTCACCGCCGCTCGCCCTTAACAAAGCAAATTTCGCGCCGGGCGTCCGACACGACGGCTCCTTATACACCGGGGAGCCTTTAACCCGTACTTCCACCGCCCACCATAAGCGAAGCATGCTAACGGCGTGCTAATCAAGAATTTATTAATGATAACGCGGCAGACACTGCCTGAAAAACGGCCATTCCGGGGCAAATCTCCGGGGATTGGAGACTTGGAACGGCCGGACGACCGGCGGCATTCAGTCTCATGTCGCGGGTTTCGGCAGCAGTTCCTCCGGACGCTTGTCGATCACCTTGTCGACCAGGCCGAAGTCCCGGGCCGCCTCGGCGGTCAAAAAATAGTCACGCTCGAGCGCGTCTTCGATCTTCTTTAGCGCCTGGCCGGTGTGCTGAACGTAAATTTCGTTCAACCGTTTTTTCAGATTCAGGATTTCCTGGGCGTGTAGCATGATGTCGGTCGCCTGGCCCTGGAACCCGCCGGAGGGCTGATGCACCATGATGCGGGCGTTGGGCAGCGCGAAGCGCATGTCCTTTGCACCGGCCGTCAGCAGCAGCGAGCCCATCGAGGCGGCCTGCCCGACGCACAAGGTCGACACCGGCGGACGGATGAACTGCATGGTGTCGTAGATTGCCATTCCCGACGTCACCACCCCGCCCGGCGAGTTGATGTACATGGAGATTTCTTTCTTCGGATTCTCCGCCTCCAGGAACAGCAACTGCGCCACCACCAGGGTCGCCATGCCATCTTCAATCGTCCCGGTGATGAAGATGATGCGTTCCTTCAACAGCCGCGAAAAAATATCGTAGGCCCGCTCGCCCCGGTTGGTCTGTTCGACCACCATGGGAACGAGCTGCATGTATGTCTCGACGGGGTCTTTCATATCGGTTCCTCTACGCGAATCACGGAAGGCTAGCCCAGTCCCGCTGTCGCGTCTCGGTCATCTAATTCAAAGGTAAACCGTTGCAAGCCTGCCAAACTCAGCCGGCGGCCGGCTCTTCCTCGTCCTGCTTATAGAGCTCCTCGCGCGAGACCGGATTGTCGGTCACCTGGGCGAGCTCGAGCAGGAAGTCCACCACCTTTTCCTCGAAGATCGGCGCCCTGAGGCCTGCGACCGCCTGTGGGTTCTGGCGGTAGTAGTCCCAAACGCGCTGCTCTTGGCCGGGGAACTGGCGCACATGGTCCATGAGCGCGCGGTTCAACTCGTCGTCGGTCACGGTGATGTTGTTCTTCTCGCCGATTTCAGCCAGCACCAGGCCGAGGCGAACTCGCCGCTCGGAGATGCGACGATATTCCTCCTTCGCTTTCTCCTCGGTGGTGTTCTCGTCCGCGAACGTCTTCTTCTCGTTTTCAAGCTCCTGCTGCACCGACTTCCACACCCGGTCGAACTCCTCCTCGACCAGGCTCGGCGGCGGCTCGAACTGATGGCGCTTGTCGAGTTCGTCGAGCAACTGACGTTTCACCTTTTGGCGCGACATGCCCTGGTGTTCCTGCGCCATGCGGTCCTTGACCGCGTCGTGCAGCTTGGCGATCAACTCCAGACCGAGCGACTTGGCGAATTCGTCGTCGAGCGTTACGGCGCCGGGTGCCTCGATGGTCTTGGCAGTGACCTCGAATTCGGCGTCCTTACCGGCCAGGTTTTCGGCCTGGTAGTGCTCAGGAAACTTGACCTTGAGCGTGCTGTTTTCGCCCGCCCCAATGCCAATGAGTTGCTCCTCGAAGCCCGGAATGAAGCTGTTGGAGCCGATCAGCACGGGCATATCGTCGCCGCTGCCGCCCTCGAAGAGCTCGCCGTCGATCTTGCCGGTAAACTTGATGGTGACACGGTCGCCCTGCTCGGCCTTGGCGCCCTCGGCCTTAGCCGCATAGGGCTTGTTCTGGTCGGCGATGCGCTGCAGTGCCTCGTCGATCTCGACCTCGGTGACCTCGGCGGTCGGGCGGGTGAGCTTAATATCCTTGAAATCGGCAAGCTCGATCGGCGGCACGATTTCCACCGCCACCATGTAGTCGAGGTCGCTCTTGCCCTCGATCAGCTGCTCGATCTTCTCCTTCTCCTCCGGCATGGTGACCTTCGGATCCGCGGCGAGCTTGAATCCGCGTTCGCTGACGATCTGGTTGTTGGCGTCGCGCACTGCCTCCTCGATCACCTCGGCCATGGCGGCGCGCCCATACATGCGCTTGAGGTGAGAGACCGGCACCTTACCGGGACGGAAACCGTTGATGCGGATCTTGCCCTTGAGATCGTCGAGGCGCGTGTTCATCTTGGCGTCCAGTTCGGACGCCGGCACGATCACGCGGAATTCGCGTTTGAGACCTTCGGAAAGCGTTTCGGTAACCTGCATTAGATCACACTTCATTGCTTATGCTCGGCGCGCTCGATCGTGTCGGCTTGGCGCGCCGGATGGATTGGAATTCGGGCCATTTTCGCCCAGCGTAACAGCTCCCGGCGTGGTGCGGGCGGAGGGATTTGAACCCCCACGACTTTCGTCACGGGAACCTAAATCCCGCGCGTCTACCAATTCCGCCACGCCCGCGGCAGGGCCGTCAGAAGACGTTCCTGGCACCGCAATCCGGCAGGGCTTAGACGCCGCGGCCCGCCGAGGCAAGGCGCTAAATGTAAGCACCGGTCGCGGGCGGCGCGGCTTATATCATGACGCCTTGCGGCCGCACCATAAAAATAGCCCGGTTTTGCGCTGGCTCAATGCCACAGTTGGCCGAATCCGGCCCCAATTCCGTCCCTTGGCGTCCATATAGGCACGGCCTTCCGTCGCAAAAGAGCGGGTAACTATGACAACGCGTTCGCCCTTTTCGTCTTTCCCGGGCCTTGGCCCCATCAACCGCCGCCGGCTCCTGGCGGGTGCCAGCGCTAGCGTGGCTGTGCTGGCGCTGCCCTCCCTGGCGCGAGCGGCCGGCGAAACCGCGCCCAAGCCGGAAACGACCGCCGACGGCTTCCGCGTGCTGCACGCGCGGCCGGGCGAGGCCCGCCTGCGGGGATCCGGCGAAGCGCCGACCCCGATCTGGGGCTATGAGGGCATGAGCCCGGGCCCGACGCTACGGGTGAAGCAGGGGCAACCGCTCAAGGTCCGGCTCACCAATGACCTTAGGCAAGACACCGTAATTCATTGGCACGGTTTGCGGTTGCCGAACGCCATGGACGGCGTGCCATATCTCACCCAGCAACCGGTCGCGCCGGGGCAGAGCTTCGACTACGCGTTCGCGCCGCCCGACGCCGGCACCTTTTGGTATCACACGCATTTCGGTTCGTCGGAGCAACTCGCGCGCGGCCTCTATGGCGTGCTGATCGTCGATGAGCCTGAGCCGCCCACGGTGGATCGTGACTTGGTCATGGTGGTGGACGATTGGCGGCTGACCGCGGACGGCACCATCCATCCGAGCTTCGGCAACTTCCACGATGCCATGATGGCCGGGCGGCTGGGCCAGTACATCACGCTCAACAGCCAGGACATTCTCAACCTGCCGGTGCGAACGAACGAGCGCATCAGGCTGCGCATCGTCAACACCGCCAATTCGCGCATCTTCCAACTGCGCATCGACAAACATACCGCGCGGGTGATGGCGGTCGACGGCCAGCCCTGCCCGCCGGAGGTCGCGCCCAACGGGGTGCTGCGGCTGGCGCCCGGCACGCGGATAGACCTGTTTGTTGACGCGACACTTGAAGCAGGGGCCAAGGCGCCGATCCTGGTCGACGACCTGCGCGGTGGTTGGCTGGAGCTGGGCAGCCTCGTCTACGACAAGGGCGCAGCCGTGCGGCCTGCCCCGCTGCCCGAGCCGCAGCCGCTCAAGTCCAATCCGCTGCCGGCCAAGCTCGACCTTGCCAACGCTCTCAAGCTCGACGTGCCGCTCGATGGCGGCGGCATGGCCATGATGATGGGCCGCAGCCGCGCACCCTTCGCCGGCTATGGCGTCCCGCCGCAAGAACGCATCTGGGCGCTGGCTGGCGTTGCTGCGACCGGCCACGATGGACCGCCGATGTTCACGGTGCCGCGCGGGCGCACGGTGATGCTCAACTACATCAACCACACCATGTTCCCGCACGCGATGCACGTGCATGGCCACCACTTCCGTGCCTTCGACGACAGCGGTGAAGGCTTCAGACCCTATTGGCTCGATACTGTCATCGTCGACGTCAACCGTTCGGTGCGCACCGCCTTCGTGGCGGACAATCCCGGCAAGTGGATGATGCACTGTCATATGATCGAGCACATGGCGGCCGGCATGGCGGCCTGGTTTCACGTGACCTAGAGGCCGGAAAGCAGGCGCCGATAGACGCGCGGCAACTCCTCGGGCAGATCTTCCGAAATGAGGCCGGGGCCGAAACTCGCGGCCGCCTCACCGTGCAGCCAGACCGCAGCGCTGGCCGCCTCGAACGCGGCCATGCCCTGCGCCATTAGTCCTGCAATCATACCGGCCAGCACGTCGCCGGAGCCGGCGGTGGCGAGGTAAGCCGGTGCGTTGTTCGCGATCGAGGCACGGCCATCCGGCGCCGCCACCACCGTATCCGGGCCCTTGAGCAGCAGCACGGCGGCGCTGAGCCGAGCCGCCGTGCGCGCCTTTTCAAGCTTCCCATGAACTTCCGAATCTTTATTTATCTTATTGAAAAGACGCGAAAATTCACCTTCGTGTGGGGTCAGAACCGTGCCACGGCCACCGCGCGCCGCAATATCCGCAAACAACGCCGGCGGCTGGTCGGCAAAGCTGGTCAGCGCATCGGCATCGAGCACCACCGCCGCCTCACTTCGAAGCGCAGCGTGCACCTGCTCGCGCATTGCCGCTCCAACCCCACCGCCCGGGCCCAGCACCACGGCATTGCGCCGCTTGTCGGCGAGAAACGCGGCCAGCTCATCCGTGCCGTCGACCGGCCGCACCATCACGGCAAGACTGGCCGCCGCGTTGACCGCGAGCGCTTCGCGTGGCGACGCGATGGTGACAAGTCCTGCCCCCGCCCTGAGCGCGCCACGTGCGGCCAGCCGCGCGGCGCCCGTGGTCGACAGTCCGCCCGACACCACCACCGCATGACCGCGCGAATATTTATGGCCCTCCGGCTTTGGTATCGGAAAGGCCCCACGCCATAGCGCTTGATCGTTGGCGAAAGTCTTCGGCTTGATCGTCGCGAGCACGCTCGCCGGAATGCCGATGTCGGCCACGTCGACCGGTCCGCAATGCAGTCGCCCCGGTAGCAACAGATGGCCGGGCTTGCGGCGAAAGAAGGTGACGGTGCGCGCCGCCTTCACCGCGATCCCCATCACGGCGCCGCTGGTGCCGTTGATGCCGCTTGGCAGATCGACCGCCAGCACCGGCACGCCGCTGGCGTTCATCGCTTCAATCATGGCCCTCGGCGGGCCTTCCACCGGGCGGTCGAGGCCGGCGCCGAACAGGGCATCGATGATCAGATCGCAGTCGGCAAGTACGGCCGGCGACGCCCGCTCGACCGAACCGGTCCAGCGTTCGGCCGCGCGGGCGGCATCGCCCTTTAGCCGCCCCCGGTCGCCGACCAGGCAGATCCGCACCGCGAACCCGCGCTCAGCGAGAAGGCGGGCGGCCACGAAGCCATCGCCGCCGTTGTTTCCAGGTCCCGCCACCACCGCCACCCGCCGGCCCCGCAGCCTCGCGGCGCCATCGGCGACAGCGCGGCCGGCGTCCTCCATCAATTCGAAGCCCGCGGTACCGCTGGCGATCGTCAGCCGGTCGGCCTCGCCCATTTCTCGGATCGTGAGCAGCTCGTTCATGCCCAGTGACTCTATCGGGTGGCCTGGAGCTGAACAATTCGTTGGCATTTGCGGGCGGGCTGGGACTGTTACGGGGGATGCTTATTTGCTATGCAACTCGGCTACTTATTGGGCACCTAACATTAGGCAGACCGGGCAGGATTCCGCCAATGTCCGTCTAAAGCGTTGTGTAAAAACAACAAACATCAGCCTGCGGAATTGGCACGAGACCTGCTACCGGGTGATCGCGGGGACCCTGCGGATGCGCGGGAAAAGCCCGGCAATGCGGGTGACGCCGAAAGCGGGCTGGAAAAGGCTCTCCGGAATGTGTGCGGCGGGCTCCGGAGGGAAGGACAGGCGATGAAGAAAGTTGAGGCCATCATCAAGCCCTTCAAACTTGACGAAGTGAAGGAAGCGCTGCAGGAGGTCGGCCTTCAAGGAATCACCGTCACCGAAGCCAAGGGCTTCGGCCGGCAGAAGGGGCACACCGAACTCTATCGTGGCGCGGAGTATGTCGTCGATTTTCTACCCAAGGTGAAAATCGAAGTCGTGCTGGCCGACGACACCGTGGAAAAGGCCATCGAAGCGATCCGGCGCGCTGCGCAGACTGGTCGGATCGGCGACGGCAAGATATTTGTCTCCAACATCGAAGAAGCCATCCGGATCAGGACGGGCGAGTCCGGAATCGATGCCATCTAGTAAACCGCGGGCGGCGTCCTCGCGGTCGAGTGTCAACACATAAGGGGGAATGCAATCCATGACGACAGCTAAAGATGTCATGAAGATGATAAAGGATAACGACGTCAAATACGTCGATTTCCGGTTTACGGATCCGCGCGGCAAGTGGCAGCACGTGACGTTCGACGTTTCATTGATAGAAGAAGACACCTTCGCCGAAGGCCAGATGTTTGACGGCTCCTCGATCGCTGGCTGGAAGGCGATCAACGAGTCCGATATGAACCTGATGCCCGACCCGTCCTCGGCCTGCATCGATCCGTTCTTCGCCGAAACTACGCTGGTGCTGGTCTGCGACGTGCTCGAACCGACCACCGGCGAGCCCTACACCCGCGATCCGCGCGGCATCGCCAAGAAAGCGGAAGCCATGGTGAAGTCGATGGGCGTCGGCGACAGCGTATTCTTCGGACCGGAGGCTGAATTCTTCGTGTTCGACGACGTCAAGTTCGCAGCCACGCCGTACAACACCGGTTTCAAGCTCAACTCGATCGAGTTACCGTCGAATTCCGACACCGACTACGAAGGCGGCAATCTCGGCCACCGCGTCGGCACCAAAAAGGGCTACTTTCCGGTACCGCCGCAGGATTCCGCGCAGGACATGCGTTCGGAAATGCTCGGCGCCATGGCGCGCATGGGCTGCGTGGTCGAGAAGCACCACCACGAGGTCGCCTCCGCCCAGCACGAACTCGGCCTCAAGTTCTCGCCACTGACCGTGATGGCCGACCGCCTGATCATCTACAAGTACTGCATCCAGCAGGTGGCGCAGATTTACGGCAAGACCGCGACCTTCATGCCCAAGCCAGTGTATGGCGACAACGGCTCGGGCATGCACTGCCACCAATCGATCTGGAAGGACGGCAAGCCAGTGTTCGCCGGTGACAAGTACGCCGGCCTGTCGGACACCTGCCTCAACTACATCGCCGGCATCATCAAGCACGCCAAGGCGATCAACGCCTTCAGCAACCCGACCACCAATTCCTACAAGCGTCTGGTGCCGGGCTTCGAGGCGCCCGTGCTGCTCGCCTACTCGGCGCGCAACCGCTCGGCGTCCTGCCGTATCCCGTTCACCGACAGCCCGAAGGCCAAGCGCGTGGAAGTGCGCTTTCCCGACCCGATGGCAAACCCGTATCTCGCCTTCGCGGCCATGCTGATGGCTGGCCTCGACGGCATCAAAAACAAGCTCGATCCGGGCTCGGCAATGGACAAGGATCTCTACGATCTGCCGCCGGCGGAGCTTAAGGAAATCCCGACAGTGTGCGGTAGCTTGCGCGAAGCGCTCGAGTCGCTCGACAAGGATCGCGAATTCCTCAAGGCCGGCGGCGTGTTCGATGACGACTTCATCGACAGCTATATCAACCTGAAGATGGACGAGGTGATCCGCTTCGAACACACCCCTCATCCGGTCGAATTCGAGATGTACTACTCGGCGTAAGCGTTCCTCCCAATCATCGCACCCAGGTTACCGAGACTTGGACGATGCAACTCATCGGGCGCTCCTTGCGGAGCGCCCTTTTTTCTTCGTTTGAGGAAATTATTTTACAACAGCAAGTCCGACAACGCGCCGGCAGCCTTGCGCAAGGCCGGTACATGCCGGCGCGCCGCTTTCAGTGACAGACGCACGACCGGGGCATGCACCGCAAGCGCCGCAATCGCACGCCGATTCCTGTCGAACACAGGCACCGCGACCGCGACCATGCCGGCAGCGAATTCTTCGTTGTCGATCCCAACTCCTTCGGAACGAATCCGCGCCAACTCCGCGACCAGTTTGTCCGGATCGGTAATGGTGCGCTCGGAGTAGCGCCGCAATGGCGCCACCCGGATTAATTGCTCCATTTCCTTCTTCGGCAATAGGCTGAGCAGTAGCTTGCCGGTTGCCGTACAATGAGCCGGGACCCGCGAGCCGCGGCTCAAATGCATGCGCAGCGGCCAATGCGTCTCCACGCGGTCGACATAGACAACGTCTCCGCCGCTAAGCGTGGTGAGATTGCAGGTCTCTCCGACTGCGTCGACCAGCCCCTGCAGCACACGGTGACGCGCGCCATGGCGCGTCGAACTCGTCAGCGCGGCCATAGCCAATTCGGAAAGACGCTCGCCCGCGGCGAAACCGCGGCCGCCCGGCTCTGGGACCACCACCCGCTCCTGTTCCAGGCGCGTGAAGATGCGATAGGCAGTCGCGCGCGGGATGCCAAGATCGCCCGCCAAATCCGCCGCCGTCACAGGCGCCTTCGCACGGGCGATGAACTCCAGCGCTGCCAGCAGACGCGAGACGACGTCGTGCTGCCGTTTCGTTCGTGCCGGCTTGGCGCGCCGGCGGACGCTTGCCGCCGTCTCGCGCTTGGCGCCCCTTTTGCGCGACCGCCCGACGGGCGCGGCGGCGATCGCCTTCTTCGTTGCCGCCGCTTTCGTTGGCTCTCTATCGGACATCTTCTAAAATCATGTCAGAGGCCTTCTCTGCGATCATGATCACCGGTCCATTGGTATTACCGGACACGAGGCTAGGCATTACCGATGCATCAACCACCCGCAGGTTCCCGACGCCGCGCACGCGCAGACGCGCATCGAGCACGGCCATATCGTCTCGGCCCATCTTACAAGTGCCTGAAGGGTGAAAAATCGTGGTGGCGGACTTGCGGATATAATCCAATATTTCCGTTTCGGTCGCAACCGGCGGCCCGGGCACGATCTCGCGCTCGATGAATGCGGCCAACGCCGGCGCACTGGCCACCTTGCGCGCTACCTTGACACCTTCAATCATGACGTAACGGTCGTACTCCTCGTCGAGATAATTGGGACGCATTTTAGCCGGCGCCTTGGGGTCGGCGGAGGCAATTTCGACCGAGCCGCGGCTGAGCGGACGCAACTGACACACCGACGAGGTAAAGCCCGAAAAGTTGTGCACCGGGCCGCCGGGCACTTCCGAACTGATCGTGCCGAAGTGGAATTGAATGTCGGGCCGCGTCGCGGCCTTGTCGGCGCGGGTGAAGATGTAGGCCTGATTGATGCCGACCGCGATCGGCCCCGCTTGGCGCAGCAGGAACTGGAGCCCCATACGAATTTTTCCGATGGGACTGCGCAAGTAGTCGTTGGTCGTCACTGGACGGCTGGCCTTGTAGGTCAACCTGATTTGCAGATGATCCTGCAGATTGGCGCCGACACCCGGCAGATCACGCGCGACCGCGATTCCGTGCTGCCGCAGCAGCGCGCCCGGCCCGATGCCGGACAATTGCAACACCTGCGGAGAATTGATCGCGCCAGCGGCCAGGATCACCTCCTTGCGTGCGACAACCTCGACCTCTTGACCGTCGCGCTCATAGCGAACGCCGGCGGCGCGGCCTTCCGACAGGAGGACGCGCAAGGTGCGCGCTTCGGTGCGCACATCGAGATTGCTGCGCCCCTTGGCTGGCTTGAGGTAAGCCGCCGCCGCACTGCAGCGCAGACCGCGATGAGTGGTGATTTGGAAATAGCCGGCACCCTCCTGTTTCCTGCCGTTGTAGTCGGGATTGGCCGGAATCCCGCTCTGCACGGCGGCGTCTACAAAAGCGTCGCACAGCGGCGACGGCGCAATTGGCTGGATATGCAGCGGTCCATGCTGGCCGCGAATCTGGTCCGGCTCGGCGTGATAATTCTCGAGCTTTCGAAAATACGGTTCAACGTCGCGCCACGACCAGCCGTCATTTCCAACCTTCGCCCAATCGTCGTAATCATTCGGCTGCCCGCGCACGTAGAGCAGGCCATTGATCGAGCTCGATCCGCCAACGACGCGCCCGCGCGGCCAGTAAATGCGCCGGCCGCCCAAGCTCTGCTCTGGCTCGGTGTGGTAGCCCCAATTCAACCGTGGATGAAACATCGTTCTGGCATAACCGATCGGCACGTGCACCCATGGATTGCGGTCCCAGGGCCCAGCTTCCAGCAACAACACGCGAAAAGCGCCGCTGGCGCTCAAACGGTTCGCCAGCACACAACCGGCTGACCCCGCGCCCACAATCACAAAATCGAAACTCTCACTCGTCACCGGAATATACCTGTCCATTGCCGGTTCGCGGAGCCTGGTGCACGACGGACCGAGACGAGTCTCAGTCACCGGACTCGCGCTTCCTTTTTCGACATCCGCTTTTCGGCACTGCATCAAGAGCGAGTTGTTGTCGAAAATCGAAATTCGCTTGACAGCCTCTCGCACGGAACCCTAGCATTAAAAAGTGAGATAAAAAAGTCTCAAAACTGAGACCGAAGGCGAAACGCCCACACGGCTCCGATTTTGGGAAAATAAGAACGCTCACCGATCCAGTCGAACGCGTCGTCCGGAAGGCGGCGTAGCGCGGCCGAATACGGGTGAGTCATTTCGGGGAGGAGACACAACATTCGTGCCTCCAGTAACAGCCGCGGGACTCCCGCGCCGGGCGCGACCCGGCGGTGTGCCGGCGCGCACGCCCTGCTGGCGCGCGCCGTTCGGGAGGCATGAGCCATGGCTGAAGCCGAGGCCCTGACCCCATCGCCCGCCCTCCTCAAGACCATCGCGGTGCTGGAACTCCCAACCGTGCTGGTCGCGAAGACAGCCGCCTGGTTGATCATCCCCATGACTTGCGCCTTGGTTTACGAAGTAGTCGCGCGCTACATCTTCAACGCGCCGACGATCTGGGCTTATGACGTCACCTACATCCTGGCCGGCAGCCTATTCATGCTTGGGTCCGCATTTGCGCTCCGCCAGGGCAGCCACGTGCGCGCCGACTTTCTGTTGAGCGCCCAGAATCCGCGTTGGCAGGCGCTGATCGATGTCGTGCTCTACCTGCTCGTCTATTTTCCCGCGACCGCACTGTTCTTTCAGACAAGCTTCGTATTCGCGTATCAGTCCTGGATGCAGGGCGAAACGTTCCCGCAAAGCCCGTGGATGCCGATCATCTATCCGCTCAAGACGGTCATGCCGGTGACGTTGGCTCTCCTGTTCATTCAAGGAATCGCCGAATTTCTCAAGGCGCTTTGGACGTTCCGGACCAACTTATCTTTCAGAAAAAGCGAATAGCAAATATGTCGAACGACATTCTCGGCCTGGTCTCGCTGCTCGTCGCTGTCTTCGGCGTGCTGTCGGGATTCCCGATGGCGTTCATCTTCATCTTCGTCGCCTTGCTGTTCGGCTATGTCGGCATCGGCCATCAAGTCTTCTACCTGCTCACCTATCAGTTCTTTTCGTTGATGACGAATGTCGAGCTCGCCTCGATTCCGCTTTTCCTGTTCATGGGCTATGTGCTCGAGCAGTCGGGCCTCATGGACCGTATGTTCACGGCATTGCGCATGTCGCTGGGCAACACGAAAGGCTCGCTCTACGTCATCGTAATGATCGTCGCTACCATCTTCGCAGCCGCGACCGGCATCGTCGGCGCGTCGGTGACCGTGCTTGGCGTGATGGCGGCGCCGATGATGATCCGCAGCGGCTACAACACCCGGCTGTCGGCCGGCACCATCGCGGCAGGCGGCACGCTCGGCATTTTGATTCCGCCGAGCGTCATGCTTATCGTCATGGGTCCGCTGGTCGGCGTGCCGATTTCGGACTTGTTCGCGGCGGCGATCATTCCCGGCCTGATGCTCTCGGGTACCTATCTCGTCTATACGCTCATCCGCTGCCATCTCGATCCGTCGCTTGGTCCGCCACTCGGCCACGACAGTGCCAAATATTCCCCCGGCGAAAAGATACGTGAGCTGCTGCTGGGCGTCATTCCGATCGCGGCGGTCATCATGGCGACGCTCGGGTTGATCCTCGCCGGGGTCACGACTCCGACCGATGCCGCCGCCACCGGCGCCTTCGCCTCGGTGGTGCTCGCCATCGCCTACGGCCGCATGACCGGTAAGCGGATGATGATGGCGGTGTTCCGTACCATGGAGACGACCGCCTTCATCATGTTTCTGATCGGTGCCGCCAATTTCTTTGGCGCCGTGTTTGCGCGGCTCGGCAGCGGCCGGCTGATCACGGAGACTCTGACCAATCTGCCGGTGTCGCCGATGGTGATGCTGGTGCTGATGCTGCTGCTGATCTTCGCGCTCGGCGGCCCGCTGGAATGGATCCCGGTCGTGCTGGTGATTGTCCCCATCCTGCTCCCGGTCGTGAAGCATATGGGAATCGATATGCTTTGGTTCAGCATCTTGGTGGCCGTGACACTGCAATCCTCGTGGTTGACGCCGCCGATGGCGCTGTCTTCCTACTTTCTCAAGGGCGTTGTGCCGCAATGGAGCATGAAGGACATCTACCTCGGCATGCTCCAATTCGTCTTCCTGCAGGCCCTCGTCGTCGCCATCCTGATCAAGTTTCCATTCTTCATCACCTGGCTGCCAAGCATCTCAGGCTTGCAATGATGTTCGGTAAGTCACAAAGGCTCTTAGAGAGCACCCAAGAAGCCAACCCAAGGGAGGACACGATGAGTAAATCAAGGGCTTTGCTGGCCAGCATGCTCGTCGCATGCAGCCTACTTTTCCTGTCCGCGTCGTCAGCGACCTACGCCGCGGATCAAAAGGTCTACACCTATTCCATCCAGACCGCCGTGCCGTCTGCCAGCCTCTACTTTCAGCTGCTGCAGAAGTTCGTGAAACAGGTCGAGACCATGTCGGGCGGACGCCTCAAAGGCGAGGTTCTCCCGGCCGGCGCCGTGGTCGGGCCATTCCAGATCCTCGACGCTGTCAGCAACAACGTCGTAAAAGCGGGCTACGCATGGGGCAACTACTGGTCGGGCAAGAATTCGGCCTTCGTGCTGTTCGCCAACGCACCGGCGAGCACCGGTCTCGACCAGCGCAGCATCGTCGCCTGGTACTATCGCGGCGGCGGCGAGAAGCTTTACGAAGAGTTCCTGAAGGACACCATGCATCTCAACTTGAAGGCGTTCTTCATCCAACCCATGGGTCCCGACCCACTCGGCTGGTTCAAGAAGCCGATCAAGAACATGCAGGAGTTCACTAAGTTCAAGTACCGCTCACCTCCGGGCATCCCCGGCGAAACCTACAAGAACATGGGCGTTGCTGCCGTCGCGATGCCGGGCGGCGACATCGTTCCGGCGGCCCAACGTGGCGTGATCGACGCGGCGGAATGGATCGGCCCTGCCGACGACCGCAATCTCGGCCTGCAGAAGATCTGGAAGTACTACTATCTCCAGGGCTTGCATCAACAGACCGACATCGGCCAGATCATCTTCAACAAGGACTTCTGGAACTCACTGCCCGCCGACCTGCAGGAAATTGTCAAGGTCGCGGTGATGGCGAACGTTGCGGAGACCTTCAACGCCGACATCTACGACAACTCTGTAGCGTTGAAGGAGCTGCAAACGAAGTACGGCGTGCATGTCGAAAATACGCCGCTGGACTACTACCCGAAGTTCATCGCGGAAGAGAAGAAGGTAACGGCGGCCTATGCCGCCAAGAACCCGGTCTTCAAAAAGGTATTAAAGTCACAGATCGCGTTCGCGAAAGAAGTCTATCCCTATCGCGTGCGCATCCTCGAACTCTACTACAATATGGTGAAGACTGCGCACGAAAATAAGTAAGCCTTGCGCAGTTTTTAAGCACTCCCAGAGCGCCCAAACGGCGCGGGCGGCAGCGGATTGGGCCGATCGAGCCCGGTTCGCTGTCGTCTTTCGCCAAATTGGTCCAACCACCCGAGGCCACGTCGAAGCGCGGCTCGATCACAGAATCAGAAAAGCCAGCACGGCAATCACGGTAGCGATTCCGGCCGCGACGGTCAGCAACTGGCGGCGACGACGCGGCCCATAAACGCCGGCCGCGCGGCGGGCGGCGATCAGGGCGGCGTCGAATTCGGCCGAATTGGAATAGGTGCAGGCTAATGCCAAGCCGGCACGCGCAGCGCGTGCCTCGAGCGCGAGAATGTCTCCCTGCGGACTTCCACTATGCGACCACTGCGACATGACCGCATGTTAAAGCCGGGATGGTAAACGAGATGTTGCTTTTTTGGCCCGCACCGGCCACTCAGCTGGCGCGCTCGTATCGCAACAGCGGAAATACGTTGTCGTCCGCGAGCGCCAGGAGATCGGTTTCGGCCGGCTCCGCGCGTTCAGCTTGCGACTTGCCAACATCGAGTGCGGCAATGGCCGGTCTCGCAACGCCTAGGGGTTTGTCTTCGGCGGCGCGCACCCGGTTGCGGCCGGCGTGTTTGGCCCCGTAAAGCGCGTCGTCCGCCCGCGCCAGCAATTCATCGACATTGACGACCGGTGCCAGCGCCGAAGCCGCGCCGATACTAACCGTGACGCCAACCGCCCGGCCGCCGATGGTGACGCCAGCGCGTTCGAAATTGGCACGCACGCGTTCAGCGATTTTGACCGCCTGCTCCAACGGAGCAGGTACAATGGCCGCGAACTCCTCGCCGCCGAGCCGGGCAATGATGTCGCTGGCGCGCATGCTCGTCCGCGCAACTTCGGCAAAGACCTGCAGCGTCGTGTCGCCGGTAACATGGCCGAATCGGTCGTTGATCGATTTGAAGTGGTCGAGATCGAACATCAACAGCGTCACCGGTTCGCCGCGCGCGCCCTGACGGGCGCACAGCGCCTGGGCTTCCTCACGGAAAGCGCGGCGATTGGGTAGCCGAGTCAGAAAATCGGTTTCGGCCGCTTTACGATAGATGCGTACCTGCTGGTCCTGCACCATCATCAGAACAATGAAAGCGGCGCCAACAGCATAAATCAGTGTTTCTAGCGTGAACACGGTAAGCCAGCCACCGGCCAGGACGTCAGGCAGGAAGGCGTGAATGATGAACGGCAGCAGAAAGATGCCGGCATGCAGGCAGGGCACCACAACCATGCGAGTGGGCGAATAGAGCGATTTGCGCCGCTCGCGCCCAAACTCGAAGGCGATCGCGAAGGTGTAGGCGGCGACCACGACTGCACCGAGGGCGGTCCGGGCGTTGCTCCCTTCCGCGAAAGCCGGAAACGGCGCGACCAGAAGCCAGATCACAGCACCGGCGAAGACAGCTAGGGGCAACAGACGCCGGCCCTGGAACAACCGGACACCGTTCCAGATCATGCCGCAAGCGACAAACATGAGGGCGGAAGAGATTTCCGGAGGAACCCTGAACAGGTGCGCGGGGGCGCTCCACAGCACCATCGCAAACGCGCCGATCAGATAGGCGGCGCCCCACCAAGCCAGCGCCCGCACGTCACGCTGTTGCATCCAGGCGACGGTGAGGAACAGGCCAAGCAACGCGGCAATGCAGATCGCCACAAAAGACAATGTGGGGACATCCAGGGCCACGACTGGCAGTGCGTGATCCGCGAACATTTCTGCTCCCATGCGCGGCCGGCGAGCCCGCCTGCCCGAAAGCCGCAGCCCGTACTAATACGGATAAGCTGTCTGGAAAGCGTTGCAGCGCCCAACGCTCTTCGACAAAAGTTTTGTGACAATTCAATTAAAATTGACAGCAACAGCCGTAGCAACAGCAACAGCCGTAGCCACAGCAACAGCAACAGCCGTAGCCACAGCAACAGCAACAGCCGCAGCCGCAGCCGCAGCCGCAGCCGCCCAGCCACAGCCACAGCAAGAACAACAGCCACGACGGCCTCGGGGCCTACGAAAAAGGGCGTGCAATCCGCACGCCCTTCCCCATATCGGTCGTTTTTCGGGCGATCAGCGCTTGGAGAACTGGAATGAACGCCGCGCCTTGGCCCGGCCGTACTTCTTGCGCTCTACCACGCGGGAATCGCGGGTCAAAAAGCCCGCGCGCTTGAGCGTGCTGCGCAGCTCCGGCTCGAAATTGGTCAGCGCCTTGGCGAGGCCATGGCGCACCGCGCCCGCCTGCCCCGACAGACCGCCGCCGGAGACGGTGCAGATCACGTCGTATTGGCCATTGCGATTGGTCGCCATCAGCGGCTGCTGGATCAACATGCGCAGTACCGGCCGGGCGAAAAACGTCTCGATCGCCTTGGTGTTGACCAGGATCTGGCCACTGCCGGGTTTGATCCAGACGCGGGCCACTGCGTTCTTGCGCTTGCCGGTGGCGTAGGCGCGCCCTTGTGCATCCACCTTCTTTTCGTAGGTCGGCGCTTCCGGCGCGGCCGGCTTGAGGGCACCCAGCTCTTCCAGCGACTGTACGGTCTCGGCCACGATCAGGCACTCCTCACGTTCTTGCGGTTCATGGCTGCGACATCGAGCTTTTCGGGCTTTTGCGCCTCATGCGGATGGTCGGGGCCGGGATAGACGCGCAGGTTACCAAACTGCACGCGACCCAGAGGCCCGCGCGGCAACATGCGCTCGACCGCCTTCTCGACGATGCGCTCCGGGAACTTGCCTTCCATGATCTGCTTGACGCTGCGCGTCTTGATGCCACCGATATAACCGGTGTGGTGGTGGTAGACCTTTTTCTCGCGCTTACGGCCAGTGAACACGGCCTTGGCCGCGTTGATGACGATGACGTTGTCGCCGTCGTCGACATGCGGCGTATAGGTCGGCTTGTGCTTGCCGCGCAGGTGCAGCGCCACGATCGAGGCGAGACGGCCAACGACGAGTCCGGCGGCATCAACGGTGACCCATTTCTTCTCGACGTCGGCGGGCTTGGCCGAATAGGTCTTCATGACGAATTCCTTGAAAGCGTAAGGCGCGCAAAGGGCGCGCCGTTGTGGGCGGTTCTCTAGCCGAGCCGCGACGCTGGGTCAACGCCCCAATGTCAATAATTCTATTATATAATCAATATCTTAAATAAATGGTATTTCAGCACCTTCGACTAATTGCCGCTGTTTGGGATGGAATAGGTCGAGGTAACATGGGCAACCGGTTCCTCCACTCCGTCCGAATAGATGGCCACTTCCCCGACCGCTAAGCGTTTGCCAACCTTCAACAATTTGGCTTTGGCGATAAGATCGGCCTGGGCCGGCTTACGCAGAAAGTTGATGTTGAGGTTGGTGGTTACCGCCAGCGGCACCGCACCGATCGCCGACAGCACGGCGACATACATGGCGAAATCGGCGAGCTCCATCATCGTGGGGCCGGAGATGGTGCCGCCGGGGCGCAGGAAATCCGCGTGGTAAGCGCGGCGCACGCGCACGTTCCCGTATTCGACGCGTTCGATGGTGAGCCCACAACCTGGATAAAACGCCTGCGGAAATTCCGCGGTGAGTAAGTTGCCGAGTTGATCGGCGGTCAAAGCTGGTGCCGGCATCAAGCCCCCCGTTGTTGCCGGCGCATTGCTCATTTCCGGCGCGTTCCGTCTTAGAGCCGCATGGCGGTCGGTCAACCGCCCAGATTATTTCCCTTTGCGCGGCCGGCCGTAGAGCGCGCGCAATTCGTCCTTGGCCTGCTCGAGTTCCTCTTTGCGCGCCTTAGGCAGGGCCTTGCCGGCACGGTTGATATAGAACACCAGCATCGACATGGCCGAACGAAACGGATCCGACTTGCGCCGCCGGCTCACGTCGGCCGAGCGCTTGAGCGACAGCGCAATGGCGCGCGGCGTCGGCTGGGTGAAAACGCCCTCTTCCAGCGTGAGGGCGTCACTGGTCTCGGTAACGCGCTGCGTCCAGCGCTTCGCTTTGGTTGTGCGTTTAGAGGACTTGCGTTTTACCATGAATCCCGCCTTCCACTCACGACGGCTGCCTCACGAGCGGCGTTCCGCAAACCCTTGCATGGACCGGGCAGCCGGTTAAGTATCCCCGCGACAGTCCGGAATTGGCCAATGAACGTACAGACCCGCGATCCCGAGACGACGGCCCCCGTGCTTCTGCGTGGACGCGACGGCGAGATCGCCCTCGTGGTGCTCAATCGCCCACGTGCCCGCAACAGTCTGTCGGAAGACCTGCTGAAGGCGCTGGCCGCGGCCTGGACCGACATCGCCGCCGATAGAACCGTGCGCGCAGTGGTCCTGGCGGCCGAAGGCCCCGCCTTCTGCGCGGGCCACGACATGAAAGAACTTACTGCGCGGCGGCGCGACGCCGACGGCGGCCGCGAATACTTCCGCCGTATCATGACGATGTGCAGCGCCATGATGCAGCAAATCGTCACCCTCCCGAAGCCGGTCATCGCCTGCGTCCAGGGTGTCGCCACCGCCGCCGGCTGCCAACTGGTGGCGAGTTGCGACCTCGCGGTCGCTTCGACCAGCGCACAATTCGCCACGCCGGGCGTCGACATCGGCCTGTTCTGCTCCACACCCATGGTGGCGCTGTCCCGCAACGTGCCGCGCAAGCATGCCATGGAAATGCTGCTCACCGGCAAAATGGTGGCGGCCGAACGCGCCCTCCAAATGGGTCTCATCAATCGCGCCGTCGAAGCGGGCACGGAACGTGAAGCGTCGCTCGCGCTCGCACGCATCATCGCGTCAAAATCGTCCTATACGCTGAAGGTCGGCAAGGAGGCATTCTACCGCCAGCTCGAGATGGGCCTGGCCGATGCCTATGCCTACGCGTCCGAAGTGATGACCGAGAACTTGATGGCACGCGACGCCGAGGAAGGCATCTGTGCCTTCATCGAAAAGCGTGAACCCAAGTGGGAAGATCGTTGACGAGACCGCCTGCACGGCCTGAATTTCGTTGGCTTCGCTATCTTTGCTCCATCACGCTGAACAACAACGAGGAGGGTAGTCCCATGATCCGCACGACATTGCTGGCCGCGGCGCTCGTTCTGACTGCGCTTTCCTCCGCGCTTGCGCAAGAAATCACTGCCGCCGAGCGCGAGGCCTGCAAGGCCGATTACGAAGCCTATTGCCGCGGCACATTCCCCGGCGGTGGCCGCATCATCAAATGTCTCGCCGGGCACTACGCCAAGCTGTCGCCGGCCTGCAAGAAGATCGTCGACAGCAAGAAATGAGCGTTTTGAGCAGCGCTGGCATGCTCCCATGATCGGTCCGCGCCCTTTCCGGCCCGGCGGCGGCCACCTATGTTCTGGCCGTCGTCGGGCAGAGTCAGGCCGCCGCTTATGAACAACGCATCCCGTGTCTTCACGCCGGCCGCGCAGCAGGCGCAAGCGGAGCGCGGTTCGGCCAATGCGTATGCGCAGCGCCTGGCGGAAGGATTCCCCGATAAGGTCACGCCAGAGCTTGCCGCCTTCCTCACCGAGCAGGACACCATCTTTCTCGGCACCGTCAGCGCCGACGGCGCGCCCTATATTCAACACCGCGGTGGACCGAAGGGCTTCATCAAGGTCATCGATGACCGAACGCTCGGGTTTGCCGACTACCGCGGGAATCGGCAGTACATCACGCTCGCTAATCTCACCGAAAACGACCGCGCCTTTCTATTCTTGCTCGATCCGGCACGCCGCCAGCGCATCAAAATCTGGGGCCGGGCGCGAATGGTGGAAAGCAATGCCGCGCTCACAGAGCGCCTGTTCGATGACGGCTACAAGGCCAAGCCCGAGCGAGCGCTTCTTTTCGCCATCGAGGCCTGGGACGTGAACTGCTCCCAGCATATCGTCACCCGTTTCACCGAGGGCGATCTCGAAGACGCCTTCAATACGGTCAAGGCTAAGATCGCCGCGCTCGAAGCTGAGAACACCAATTTGCGCACGCAGCTCGCGCAAGCAACAGCGGCAAATTCCGAACGATGAATCACGACAATTATCCCGACAGCTACATTCGTGGCATTCTCAACACGGTGAAGACTATCGCTATGGTCGGCATCTCGCCGAAGGACAACCGGCCGAGTTATTTCGCGTTCAAATATCTGCTCGAGCGCGGCTACCGCATGATCCCGGTCAATCCCGGCCAGGCCGGCAAAAAGATCCTTGGCCAGCATTGCTACGCCTCACTCGCCGATATCCCTGAGCCGGTCGACATGATCGACATCTTCCGCGGCGCGGCGCACGTGCCGCCGATCGTCGAGGACGCGTTGCAACTGAAGCCGAAGCCGCAGGTGATCTGGATGCAGCTCACCATTCGCAACGACGAGGCCGCCAAGCGCGCCGAGGAGGCCGGCCTCAAGGTGGTGATGGACCGCTGCCCCAAGATCGAATACGGCAGGCTGTCTTCGGAAATCTCCTGGCTGGGCGTCAACTCGCGCACGCTCTCCTCGAAGCGCGCGCAAGGCCTCGGCACGGGCGTGCAGCGTATGGCGCTCGGCCGGCGACGGGAGCAGGAAAACGACGGCTGAGCCGCCGGGGCCCACTCGAAATGAATTTCCAGGATTAAGGCTGCGGCAATGCAGCGCTTTTGATCTGGCCAGCCGACCGCGACCCCGCCTTGACGCGCTCCCCACTCGACCCGTTAAATCATCGTCGCTGACCTGCCGGGCCCTACGGCCACAACGACTTCATACAAAGTTTTGGAGGGATGGAGACCATGGCCGACGCCGACCGCATTCCAGGCTTCGCAACGCTTTCGATTCACGCGGGCGCCAAGCCGGACCCGACAACCGGCGCGCGCATAACGCCGATCTACCAGACTGCCTCCTATGTGTTCGACGACGTCGACCACGCCGCCTCGCTGTTCGGCCTGCAGGCCTTCGGCAATATCTACACCCGCATTGGCAATCCGACCTGCGCCGTGCTGGAAGAACGCGTCGCCGCGCTCGAAGGCGGCACCGCCGGACTGGCGCTCGCGTCCGGCCACGCCGCGCAGGTGGTCACCTTGCACGCCTTGATGAAGCCGGGCGACGAGTTGGTCGCCTCCACCAAGCTCTACGGCGGCTCGATCAACCAGTTCACCCATTCGTTCAAGAATTTTGGCTGGAACGTGGCTTGGGCCGAACCGGACGATATCGGTTCGTTCGAACGGGCCATAAACGACAAGACCAAGGCGATCTTCATCGAGTCGATCGCCAACCCCGGCGGCATCGTCACCGACATCGAGGCGATTGCCAATATCGCCCGCAAGGCCGGCGTGCCGCTTATCGTCGACAACACGCTGGCAACGCCTTACCTGTGCAAGCCGATCGATTACGGAGCCGACGTCGTGGTGCACTCGCTGACCAAATTCCTCGGCGGCCACGGCAACTCCATCGGAGGCATCATCGTCGACGGCGGCAGCTTCAACTGGTCGCGCGGCGGCCGCTATCCGATGCTGTCGGAGCCGCGGCCCGGAGTATCATGGCATCGTCCTGCACGAAACCTTCGGAAACTTCGCGTTCGCGATCTGCTGCCGCGTACTGGGCCTTCGCGATCTCGGGCCGGCGATGTCGCCGTTCAACGCCTTCCTGTTCATCAACGGCATCGAGACGCTGAGCCTGCGGATGCAGCGCCATTGCGACAACACGCAAGCTGTCGCCGAATGGCTGTCGAAGCACGAAAAGGTGGCGTGGGTCAGCTATCCCGGATTGCCGGGCGACAAGTATCACGCGCTCGCCAAGAAATACGTACCCAAGGGCGCGGGCGCCGTGTTCACCTTCGGCCTCAAGGGCGGGTACGAGGCCGGCGTGAAGCTCGTATCCAATGTCAAGCTGTTCTCGCATCTCGCCAATATCGGCGACACTCGCTCGCTGATCATCCATCCGGCCTCGACCACGCACCGGCAATTGTCCGACGAGGCCAAGACGAAGGCCGGCGCCGGACCCGACGTGGTGCGGCTGTCGATCGGCATCGAGGACAAGGACGACATCATCGCCGACCTGGAGCAGGCGCTGAAGGCGGTATGAGGTGGGGCGCGGGAGCGCCTCATCACTACGGCTGTCATTGCCCGCGAAGGCGGGCAATCCAGTAATCATGGATTTGCATGTGGATACTGGGTCCTCCGCCTTCGCGGAGGACGACAGTGGAATGTGCGGCCACGCCCTACCGCTTCTCCAACACCCGCGCCACATAGGCGCGGATGTGGTCGAGCGTTGCCGGCGCGGTCCAGATATCGGTGACGATCTTCTCGGTCGCTGCGCCGCTGGCAGCCATGCGCTCGCGTAGCGGTTCGCGCAACTGCGCCTTGGTCTGGGCGAAGGCCGGCGGCGACAGCTCGGCCAATTCCTGTGCCACGGCGACCGCGTCTTTCAATAGCTCATCCGGCTCGGCGGTCTCATCGATCCAGCCACGCTCGATTGCCGCGTCAGTGTCGTAGGTCGCGCCGCTCAACATGAATTCAGGCAGATAGCGCGGCGGCACCGCATAGCGCAGAACTTCAAACGCCAACGCCGGGAACGGCAGACCAACCAGCAATTCGGTCACGCCGATGCGGCCGGCGTGCTCGGCCATGATGCGGCGGTCGGCACAGGCTGCAAGCACCGCACCACCGGCGATGGCATGGCCGTTGATAGCGGCCACCACGGGCTGCGGATGAAAGAACACGGTTTCGTAGAGCCGATGCAGTGCCGGCAGGAAGACGCGGATGTAGTCAGCGCCGCCTTCACTCAGTCGCTTAAGATCGACGCCGGCGGAAAAGATGCGGCCCTGGCCGGTGAGCACCACGGCCTTGACGTCGGGCCGGCACAGTTCGCCAAAGCGCAAGGAAAGCGCCGAACAGAAATCGACGTCGAGGGCATTGGCCTTTCCGTGGCGCATGGTGACAATAGCGATGCTGCCGCGAGCGGTCGTCTCCAGCATGGCCCCTACTCCGCCGGCACCGGCTGGGGAAGCGCGGTGGCGCTTTCGCGGTGCCACAGCCTCTCGGCATGCACGATCGCCACCGTGAACACCAGCACGCCGACGACCTGATGGGCGAGCGAGAAGTCGAGCGGCACTTGCAGCAGCAGCGCGGTAATGCCGAGCGCAACCTGAAGAGTGGCGATACCGGCGAGGATCAGCGCGCCGCACACGCCCGTTTGCGTGCGCCAGGCATCGTAGGCGTGAAACGCAATCGCGAGCCAGATCGCATAGGCCATCATGCGGTGATCAAACTGGACCGTCAGAGTGTTCTCGAAGAAGTTGCGCCAGGCCGGCTGCAAGAAGAACAGGTCTTTGCTGGCGGGAACGAGCGTTCCGTCGATGAGCGGCCAGGTGTTGTAGATGAGGCCGGCGCCGCTCCCGGCGACGAGCGCGCCCAGATAAATCTGCGCTAGCACCATGAAAGCGATGACGACCGCGAGGCCGCGCAAGCGCCCAGGCGCTTCGCTGCGCGGCTTTGGCGCGAGCTGCAGGGCGGTCCATAGAACGGCGAAATAAATTGCGCAGGCGAGTGTCAGATGAAACGCCAGCCGATACTGCGACACGCTGACGCGTCCGGACCCCGCAAGCCCCGAGGACACCATCCACCAGCCGACCGCACCCAGCGCGGCGCCTGCGCCGAAGATGGTCCACAGCCTGATGCGCAGGCGCTTTGGCACCCAGCCGCGCCAGAGGAAGAACAGCAGTGGCAGCAGGAACACCATGCCGACGGTACGGGCGAGCAGCCGGTGCGTCCATTCGTACCAATAGATGACTTTGAACTGATCGAGCGTCATCCCGCGGTTGAGTTCCCGGTATTGCGGGATCGCCTGGTAATCCTTGAATTCCTGCTCCCATGCCGCATGCGAGAGCGGCGGCACCACGCCGGTGACCGGCTTCCACTGCGTGATCGACAGGCCGGATTCCGTGAGCCGAGTGGCTCCACCGACGATCAATGTCAGGAAAATCATGGCCGCCACCGCGAGCAGCCAGAGCCGCAGCGCGGGCGTGTGGGTATCCGATACGTCCATCATGTCGGGCCTGAAACAGCGGCTCCCGCAATATCCTTGCAGGAGATGGCGCGGACCATATAGTCAGGCACCGGCGACTGTAAACTGCACAGACGAAAGGCCCCCATGCGTATCCGTACCCGCAAGCTGATTGGCGCCTTTGCCTTACTTGCCCTGGTAACGGTATGGAGCCTCGTCGCCATGACGCTGGCGCAGTCGGCGCTGACCAACATCAACGGCTGGATCGCGACAATCTATTATGTGGTCGCAGGTCTCGGCTGGGTGCTGCCGGCCATGCTGCTGGTGAAGTGGATGGCGCGGCCCGATGCGCCGAAGACATGAGACAATCGTCATGGCCGCGATTGTCCCGGCCATCCACGCTTTCTTGCTGAAGCTCGGACAAGTCGTGGATGCCCGGCACGAGGCCGGGCATGACGGCGGTCAGGCTACGTTCACCCGGCGAAAGCCGTTCCACATGGCGGTGGCGGCGCCCGACATCAGCACCTTGAAATAACGCGAGCGCTGGAACTCACCGTTGACCGAGACGCGCGGCAGTGCGGTCAAATGGCCGCGGTGCGCCTTGAACAACACGCCCGGCCGGGTGGTGACCGCGGTCTTGAATCCGAGGTCGGCGGCAATGCGAAATTCACGCGGACCGGCCGAGGTCGGATCGCCCACCGGGTAAGCGAGATGCTCCGGCCGCGTGCCGAGCACAGCTTCCAGCACCGCCCGACTCTGCTCCATTTCCGCGCGCACGGCATCGTCGGCGGGAATCTTCTTCAGAATGGAATGACTGACCGTATGAGCGCCGATGGTCACCAGTGGATCCTCAGCCATCTCGGCGATCTCACCCCACGTCATCGACAGGTCGCGGCAGATCGCCTGCATATCGACCATGTAGCGGGCGCACAACTCGCGCACGATCTGGCGCAATTCCTTCTCGGTCTTCAGACTACGCAGGTAGCGGTAGATCTCGTTATAGACCTCGCGCTTCTGTGCCGCCGTAGCGCAATCGAAGTGGCGATACTCCCCCTCGACAGGCAGTCCAATGCGGCTACTGCGGGCGATCACCGCTTCCAGCGCCAGCCACCACAATTCACCGAGCTGATCGGGAAAGCTGGTCGGGATATAGAGCGCGAACGGCAACTCGTACTTCTTCAAGAGCGGGTAAGCCCACTCCTTGATGTCCTTGTAGCCGTCATCGAAGGTGAGGCAGACGAAGCGGCGCTTGAAGTTGCCGGTAATGAAGCGCCGGTGCATCTCGTCGAGCGAGATGACATCGATGTGCTTGCGCTTGAGAAGCCGCAGCACCCGCTCGAAGAAATTGGGCGTCACCTCCAGCAGCCGGTTAGGCTGGAACACATCAAGCCGCGCGGGGCGCACATGGTGCAGCGTCAGGAGGGCGCCGACCCCACCGAGCACTGGCCGCATGAGATGGTGCGTCCCCGTGAAATAGAGCGTCTCCAGCCCGCTGCGGATGATGGTTTTCTTCACAGGCTCAACCCCTGCTCCCATGCCAATTGCTGCGGAATATTCCAACTCTTTGTTGATATTTCTTTGCCATTCTATGAAGCGCCCCCATTAACCAAACTTCCGCTTGTCCTATGACCGTGCTCGCCCTACGCGACCTTCCCGTCCACGACCGCGGCCCGGCCCCGGCGGATGGCCGCATCGCCGACGTCGCCGTGTTCGAGGAGATGGCGGCGGCCGAGCCCCATTGGCGCGCACTCGAACGATCTTGCCTGCTGGCCACGCCCTACCAACACTACGATTTTCTCAACATGTGGCAGCGCCATGTGGGCGCGGTCAGCAGCGTCTCGCCCTTCATCGTGGTCGGCTTCAATCCCTTCGGTACGCCACTGTTCCTGTGGCCGCTGGGCCTTCGCCAAGTCGCGGGCCTGCGCGTGGCGGAGTTTCTGGGTGGCAAGCACGCCAACTTCAACATGGCGCTATGGCGTAGCGACGTTGCTGCCCAACTCGATGCCCGCGACCTCCAGGCGGTGCTCGGCCGCCTCGACGGCAAGGCCGACCTCCTGACGCTCGTCAATCAACCGCTGACCTGGGCCGGCGCCACCAATCCCTTCGCCTTGCTGCCGCACCAACGCGCCGCCAATTTCGCCTTCAGCGGCGCACTGATTACCGATTTCGACGTGCTCTTACGAGCGCGCACCAATGCCGCCGCGCGCAAGAAGATGCGCAAGAAGGAGCGCACGCTCGCCGCTTACGGCACGGTGAGATTTGATCGAGCGGAAGGGTATCGCGATGTCCGTAATGCGCTCGATGTATTTTTCAAGCAGAAAAGCGCGCGCATGCGGGCGCGCGGACTGCGCGATGTATTCGCCGATCCCAACGTGCGGCGCTTCATCGAGGACGCGGCCACCGCCATCGGCCCAGATGGCAGGCCGCTGATCGAACTCTATGCGCTATCGGTCGACGACATGATCGTCGCGACCATGGGCGGCATCGTCGGGCGCGGACGTTTCTGCGCCATGTTCAATTCTATCACCATGGGCCGCTACGCGGTCGAAAGCCCGGGCGAGCAGCTGATCGTGCGCCTGGTACGGCATTGCTGCGAGCGAGGGCTTGCGACGTTCGACCTCGGCATCGGCGGGGCGCGCTATAAGACTCTGTTCTGCAACGACGCCGAGCCGTTATTCGACAGCTTCCTGCCGCTGAGCGCCGCCGGCCGCCTGCCGGCCGCGAGCTATCGCCTGACCGCGGCGACAAAGCGCGCAATCAAGCAGCGCGCGCCGTTGTGGTCTTTGGTGCAGATGAGCCGCCGTCTGCGGGCGCGGTTATCGACGGCACGCTGAGCGGACGCCGCCTTCCAGTTACGCTGCCGCGACCTGAGCCTGACCCGCGCACAAGCTGACGTTGGCGAATCCAGCGATCTGCAGCCGCTCCAGTACGCTACGGGTTGCGGGATGAGCGGCATCGGCGGTCACCAGCACCGCGCGCGAGGAGAGCGCCGCGAACCGCTCAACCGGGATATCGACGGCGCAGCCGATATCCAACACCACGTGATCGTAGCTCTGCGCCAACGCCTCGATCGCCGTCGCCAGCATCGGCGAGGCAGCCAGTGCCTCGGCGTCGTCGCGGACCTCGCCGGCCGCCACCAGGTGCACGTTCGAATATTGGTCGCGGGCGATGATGTCGCCGAACGACGACACCGCGCCGCGGATCAGATCAGCGAGGCCAGGGGCTTCCGGATCGGTCGAGATCACCGACAGATTGGGCGCACCGAAGGCGAGATCGACCAGCACCACCGAGCCGTCCTCGGCCAGCGCGCGGGCAAGCGTGATGGCCGCGTAGGTTGTGCCGACGTTGCGCGCGGTGCCGACGACCGCAATGCGCCGCGCGTCCTCGCCGCCGATCCTGGCGGCGATCTTGGCGGCGATCTTGGCCGCGCCGGCAATCTCCTCGATGCTACTGACGTGCACGGACGCCGCCGCCACCAGCGGCACTAACGGCACATCGAGCGGATGATCGGCGTAACCGGCAACGTATTGGGCCGCGGCAAACTCCGGGCCGGCATCGAGATTCTGCGGCGCAGCGTACGCGGGCGGCGGCGACAAGTCCGGCGAGACCACGCGCGGAGTAAACGGCATCGTCTGCGATGGCTGCATGGGCTGTGTCGGCTGCGGCGCATAGGGTTCGTAGCCCGCCGCGGCGTACTGATGCGGATAGGACGACGGCGGCGCTGCCAGCAGCGCGCCGGTCACCGTGAAACCGGTTGACAAGACAAAGCTGGCAAAGGCGACAATCAACACGGTCGGCAGCTTTTTCGGATAAGCCGGATTGAGCGAGGGCGAGGCGCGCGAGATGATACGTGCTTCCGGCGGCGCCGCGTTGATGCTGTCGCGCGCGGTGGCCTCGCTATACTTCTGCAAATACAACTCGAGCAACTCACGTTCGGTCTTGGCCTCGCGCTCGAGCGCGCGCAGCTTCACGTCCTGTTCGTTGGACTGAGAGGCGATCTTCTTGACCTGGTCGAGGCTGACAATGAGCGTCTTGATACGATCGCCTGCAACCTTGGCGTCGTTGTCGAGCTGACGCGCCAGCCGCTCCCCTTCTGCCTTGATCTGACGCCCAGTTTCCGCGATCTGCGCCTTCAATTCCTGAATACGCGGATGGAGCGGCAACAAGGTTGTGGACTGCTCCGCAAGCTGCGACTGCAAGGCGATGCGCTGCTCGATCAGACGGCGCATGGTGTCGGAGTTGGCGATGTCGGACAACTCGATAGTCCGGCCGGAATGCAACTGAGCGCGCAATTGGCGCGCCCTCGCCTGAAGGTCGGCCTGCTGGCCGCGCGCGGCCGCGATCTGCGCGTTGAGATCGGTGAGTTGCTGGGTGGGCAGCGGCGTGTTGTTGGTGCCGACGAACAGGTTCGATTTTGCGCGGTACTGCTCGACCGCTGCCTCCGCCTCGGCGACCTTTTTGCGCATCTTCCCGATCTCGCCGGCCAGCCAGTTGCCGGCGGCGCGGGTCTGCGACTGCTTGTCGACCTGCTGCATGCGCAGATACGTCTCGGCGAGGGAATTGGCGACGTCGGCAGCGAGCTGTGGATCGGCCGAGGTGAAGTCGATGACAATGACCCGCGACTTGTCGACCGCCTGCACGTTGAGCCGGTCGTAATAAGCCTCCAGCGTGCGCTCTTCCTTGGTCATCGAGTTCAGGTTGCGGCCGATCCCAATCAGGCTCAGCAGCGTGCGCACGGGCGAACGGCCTGCGACGGCGGGATCGAATTCGGGTTTGTCGGCGAGCTTCTCCTTCTTGATCACTTCGCGTGCGATATCGCGCGACAGCAGCACCTGCACCTGGCTCGCCACCGTTTCCGGGTCAATGGTGGTGCGGTCTACGTTCTTGTCCGCGTCGGCGCGCAGGAACACGTTTTGCCGCGCCTCGAGCAGCACCCGCAATTCGGAGCGGTAGCGCGGCGTCATGGCGTTAACAACAACAAACGCCGCCGCCGCGCAAATCAGCGTGAAGCCGAAAATCTTGGATTTCTTCTGCCACAACAGGCGGCCCAAGCCGCGCATATCCGGCTCGCCGTCGGCATTGACGGGCACAACGGCCGGAGCCGGCGCAGCCGGACTGTTCGACTTCTTACGAAACACTTCTCTACTCCACGCAACAACTCTGCAGCCTGGACACGATTACAAACTATTAGGGTTTCGGGCCCGTTAATTCCCGCTCCCGCCCCGCCAGGTCAGGAATTGTTAACCATACAAGCCCCTAATCATCGTCAGGCTTTTCCTGCCAAGGGGCTCGATTCCATGCGCCATGCACGCCCGCTGCTGCCAATCCTGTTTGCGCTGGCGGCCGGTGCCTGCGCGCGCCAGCAACCGGCCTATTACGTAACGGATTCGGCGACCGGCCAGCGGGTGCCGACCGCGCAACAGGACGCTCCGCAACATGAACGTGGCGTGTTCACGTCGAGCGGATCTTTCTCGCTAAGCGCACCGCGGAGTAGCGGCTACTACGCCGATGCCCAGGCGCAAAGCCAGCCGGGCACAGACCGCGGCGTGATCGGCGGCCATTCGAATGCGCCAGTCTACGCCTATCAGCCGCCTGCGACGCAGGCTAATTCTTATCGGCCGCCGCCCCGACAGGCGTACGCGCAGCAGCCGGAAACGATGTCGTATCGCCCGCCGCAGGCCCAGGCGCCGCAGGTTTACGCACCGCAACCAGCACCCACGATGTATCGCCCACCGCAGCCGGCCGGTTATTATGGCGAAAGGTATCGGTGGTACTAGGGCGGCGCGCCGATAAGGCCGTTCACCATCCGGTTGCCGCACGCGGCAGCTGCTCTGCCCATCTCAATCTCGATCCGAAGCCGCCGCCGCCAATGTCTCCGCTGAATATTCTGCACGTCTTCCGGGCCCCGGTCGGCGGCTTATTCCGCCACGTGCTCGATTTGACGCGCGAGCAGGCCTCGCGCGGGCATCGCGTCGGCGTAATCTGCGACAGCCAGACCGGCGGCGCGCGCGCCGAGGAGGTGCTCGCGGCGCTGAGCCCCTCGCTCGCGCTTGGGCTCTCGCGTTATCCGATGCACCGGCAGCCGCATCCGAGCGATGTCTTCGCGCTACGCCATGTCATGGGCCGCATCGCCGAGACCCAAGCGGACGTGGTGCACGGACACGGCGCCAAGGGCGGCGCCTATTCGCGCCTCGCATTCAATCGCCGCCAGGCTGTGCGCGCGTATATCCCACACGGCGGCAGTTTGCTCTTTACCCACGATACACTGGCCGGCAAGGTCTATCTGGCCACCGAACGCTTCCTGACGCGGCGGGGCGATCTCTTCCTGTTCGAAAGCGAATTCAGCGCCAACACCTTTCGCCGCAAAGTCGGCACGCCGCACGGACTGGTGCGCGTCGTGCACAACGGCGTCCCGCCAGCCGAATTCGAACCGGTGGCGCCATTGCCGGACGCGACCGATCTGGTGTTCATCGGCGAGATGCGCATGCTCAAGGGCGTCGACCTGTTGATCGACGCAGTTGCGGCGCTGCGCCGCGACGGCCGAACCGTCACCGCCACGCTGGTCGGCGACGGCCCCGATCGCGAAGTTTTCCAGGCCCAAGCCGAACGTCAGGCACTTGGCGACCTCGTCCAATTCAAGCCTGCGACACCCCAACGCCAGGCGCAGGCCTTCGGCCGCACCATGGTGGTGCCGTCGCGGCTCAACTCCCTGCCTTATGTGGTGCTGGAGGCGGCAGCTTCCGGCAAGCCGCTGATCACCGCCAATGTCGGCGGCATTCCCGAGATCTACGGACCGCTCGCCGATCACCTGGTGCCCAAGAACGACGCGAGCGCGCTGGCCCGCGCGATCTTGCAAGCGCTTGACGACCCGCGGGCCGCTGACGAGCTTGCGCGCGCTTTGCGCGAGCGGGTGGCAAAAGGCTTCACCATCGACAGCATGGTCGATGGTGTCCTCGCCGCTTACGCGGAAACGCTGAAACTTTTACAAAAATTTGGCCGGCGTTAACTGGCTTTTCAGCATCACGCTAAGCCTTTTTTGACAAACATTTCTTAGAAGTATCTGGAAAAAGGGAAAAAGTCCTGCTTACCGCGAGGCACGGCGCGAGCGGGCATTTTGTAGCGCTCGACATGACCGACACCGATATTCGCCCCGCACGACAGGCTTCGGCCGCCGCCGGCGTACTTGACCATCTGCGAGCCGACGGACGCGTGACGCCGAAATCGTCGTCGCTCTCGCGCGAGGCGCTTGCCCTCGCCGACAAGCCAAGCCCGCCCTCGATCTCCCCGATCGTGCTCGCCGGTTTCGTGCGCATAGTGGAATTCGCGCTGGTGATGCTGGTCGGACTGGAGGTCTTCGTGATCTACCTCGGGCCGGTGCCCGAGTTGATCTGGCAGTATGTAATTGCCACCTTGGGTATCGCCGTGCTGTCAATGCTGGCGTTCCAGATTGCCGACATCTACCAGGTGCAGGCGTTCCGCGGTCACGAAAAGCAATATATGCGGCTGGCATCCGCGTGGTCGGTGGTGTTTCTCCTCGTCATCGGCGCCTCGTTTTTCACCAAGACCGGAGACTTGTTCTCGCGCGTCTGGCTGGGCACATTCTACGCCAGCGGGCTCTGCACGCTCATCGTCTCACGCAAGGTTTTGTTCTACGTCGTACGCAAGTGGACACGCGAAGGCCGCCTCACGCGCCGCACGGTGATCGTCGGCGGCGGCGAGCTTGGCGAAAAGGTCATCGAGGATCTGCGCACACAGAAGGATTCCGGCGTCGCCATCATCGGCCTCTTTGATGACCGCAGCGACGACCGAGGCGGCACCGAATGCGCAGGCCAGCGTAAACTCGGCAGTGTCGACGACCTCGTCGAGTTCGGCCGTCGCACCCGCGTCGACCTGGTGATCTTCTCGCTGCCGATTGCGGCGGAAGGCCGCATCCTGCAGATGCTTAAGAAACTGTGGGTGCTGCCAGTCGATATCCGCCTTGCCGCCCACGCCAACAAACTCCAGTTCCGCCCGCGCTCCTATTCCTACATCGGCAAGGTGCCGGTATTAGACGTGTTCGACCGCCCCATCGCAGACTGGGACGTGGTGATGAAATGGCTGTTCGATAAGATCGTCGGCGGCCTCATTCTGCTTTGTGCGATGCCTGCGATGGCACTGATCGCTCTCGCCATCAAGCTCGACAGCCGCGGTCCGGTGTTCTTCAAGCAGCGGCGTTACGGGTTCAACAACGATCTGATCGAGATTTACAAGTTCCGCTCGATGTATGCCGATAAGACGGACGCCAATGCCAACAACCTGGTCACCAAGAACGACCCACGCGTCACCCGCATCGGCCGCATCATCCGCAAGGCGAGCCTTGACGAACTGCCGCAGCTCATCAATGTTGTCATCAAGGGCAACCTGTCGCTAGTCGGCCCGCGCCCGCACGCTATCAACGCCAAGGCCGAAGCTCGCCTCTACGACGAGGCCGTGGACGGCTATTTCGCCCGCCACCGAGTGAAGCCCGGGATCACCGGCTGGGCTCAGATCAACGGCTGGCGCGGCGAGACCGACACTCACGAGAAAATTCAAAATCGCGTCGAGCACGATCTCTATTACATCGAGAACTGGTCGGTCCTGCTCGATCTCGAAATTCTGGCGCGCACGCCACTCGCGCTGCTCAAGACCGAGAACGCCTATTGATCACCTCCGAGGACATGGCGCGCCCGCGCGGGGCCGCGCCGGCCCGGCCGCACCCAGCGCGCGTCGAGCCGGCGAGCGCGCCGCCACTTTATGCCTCACCGCTCTACGCGCCGCCGCCTGACCCGCGGTTTGTTGCGTCGCCGCCAATCGCGGAAGCGGCCCCGTTCCGCGAGCGGCTGCTGCTCGTCGTCATCTACATTACAGTGCTGGCGAGCTCTGTCGCTTTCATCGAGCCCTCCCCCCATGACGCGCTGATGGGCGTGCTGGCGGTGACCTGTCTCGTCGCCGGCGTGCGTTTAGACCGCAGGATTGCTGTGTTGTTCATATTGCTGCTGATCTGGAACGCCGGTGGACTGCTGGCCCTGACGAACGTGCCGGAGCGCGAGAAGACGATCCAATATATCGCCACCTCGATCTATCTGGCGATTGCCGCACTGATCTGGGCATGCATCCTGGCCGACAACACCATGCAGCGGATGGCCGCGCTGCGCTCGGCCTATATCTTTACCGCTGTGGCGGCCGCGACCTGCGGTATTCTCGGCTACTTCAACGTCGCCGGTCTGGGCCGCCTGTTTAGCGACTACGGGCGCGCCATGGGGCCGTTCAAAGACCCCAACGTGTTCGGGCCATTCCTGATCTGGCCCGCTCTGGTGCTGATGGAGCGCATGCTGGTGCGCCGTATCAGCATTGTGGACGTTGGTACGTTGGGTATCCTTATAGTCGCGCTGCTGCTGTCGTTCTCGCGCGGTGCCTGGTCGCATTTCGCGCTGTCGGCCGCGCTGACGATCGTACTGTCGTTCCTCACTGCCCGCACGGTAACGACACGCTCGCGCATTTTCGTCATGAGTGCGGTAGCGGTGGCCCTGCTGGCGGCTTTCGTTCTGATCCTGCTGTCAATCCCGGCGATCCACAAGATGTTCGAGGTGCGCGCGCATCTGGTCCAGTCCTATGACGTGGGCCAGGGCGGCCGCTTCCGCCTGCAGGAGATCGCGCTCGGGGCCCTACTGAATTATCCCAACGGCATGGGTCCGTTCGAATTCGCGCGCGTGAATGGGCTGCAGCAGCACAACGTGTATCTGCAGGCCTTCCTGGTCTACGGCTGGATCGGCGGCGTGAGCTACATCCTGTTGCTGTTGTCCACCTTCACGGTGGCGCTACGCAGCGTATTCGTGTCGACGCCCTGGCAGGCCTATGCCATCACCGCGCTCGCGGCCTTCACCGGTGAGGTGGCAGAAAGCTTCATCATCGACAGTGATCACTGGCGTCACTTCTTCCTGCTGCTCGGCATGGTCTGGGGCCTGTGGGCGGCGACCTACCGCTACAAACGTGCGCGTGCCAGCAGAGCGCCGCCGGGCAGGACATCCGCGCTAGCAGGCTGAGGCGGTGTCTCACCGCCGGGCTCACTTTTGCGGCTCCACCTTTTCCAACAAGTGTTGCACTGCGATAGGCGCGTCCCTATAGTCCCCGCCGTTTCGGTCGGGGCGTGGCGCAGCCCGGTTAGCGCACCTGTCTGGGGGACAGGGGGTCGTGAGTTCAAATCTCGCCGCCCCGACCAATAAAACCAGCGCGTCGTGCTCCTGGCCCATGGCTCGTCGCCCGATTGGCCCATGCGATCATTCCACGCCTTGTCGGCCTTCCGGGGCGGCCATATCAGCGCGAGAACAGGGTCCGCCATGCTCACCCCCGCTTGGCGCGAAACTCGTAAAGGCCGCCGATCTGCCCACACAGGCCAGCAATAAAGCCATCCTCGACCGGCGTCGGCTTGCGGCTGCCCTTAGGGGTTGCTCCGGGTGTGCTGTCAATTCTCAATCTGTGAACTCAGGCGAATCGCGTAGTATCCCCGGATCGAGGGCCACACCCGCACGCTTATCCGACCTAAACGTCGCTGCGACGCTCTCCAAAAAGAGCGGCAATCTGGGACGGAGGAACAGGCCGATGCGTTGGTACGCGAAAAGGCTGATCTTCTTCGTTGGCAGCTTCTTTATCCTGTTGCCGATCCTGCCGTTCCTCTTCCTGCGCCTTCGCTTTGAGAGAGAGTGCGAGTTTATTGATCGGGTAATTAAGGACCGCGCGCTGACAACGTTTCTAGCCGACCAAGTCGAGCGCCTAGAATTGTGGTCGGTTAGTCTATAAAGTGAGGGTCAACGTTCCACGTCCTTGTTGTTGAAACCGCTAGCATTCACGCCCATCGCGCACCCGTTAATCTGCTTGAGGCTCTCCTCGGGGGATTCTGCAAGCGAGTTGGGCTTCATCAGCCGCGTCGGCAACGACAACGACCCGCCGCAAATCGAGGCAATGCAGCAAATCGATCGTATTGCGCGCACCGCCACCGCCGGCCGCGATGTCTCTAACTTGTGTGGAAAGAAGCAATTATTGATTAGACGTCGTTAATGAAATTCGCCTTATTCTGGCACCGCATGGCGCGCTTCCTCCCTGCCATGCTTTTGAGCCTCACTTTTCCCCCGGCGCGGTTCGTCGGGGGATTTTTGATAAGGGATATGTGGGTAGCGATAACGTCAAAGCTTGCGGCGTTTGCACCATAAAACCGTCAATGAGGCTTGGGCGCGACCGCATCGTACCAGCCGGCCGGCGGCCTGAATTTTCCGCATCGGATATGACCACATCCTAGTCGGCTTGCCGGGCATCGACCTATGTCGCACCCAGGCCCGACCGGCCGCCGGCAATGTGTTGACTGAAATCCATTGCCGCCGGCGGTACCGAACTCCTGTTGCACGTCAGGGGTGATCCAACGGGCGGGCGCAAGCCGACGCGACCGCAAGCGGCGCTCAATTGCTCACCTGCTGTCGTTTCGCACCTGCTGCTTCGCCATTGCCTCCACCGCGGCCAAGGCGTCGATCTCGCCGGTGCCCACGTCGGCGCGGTTGCCAGGGATATGACGGGTGCTGCGCTCGAGGATCTGGCGTACGCCATACGGGCTGAGCTTCGGATTGCGCGCCAGCAACAACGCCGCCACCCCACTGACGTGGGCGGCCGCGACCGACGTGCCGGATGTGAGCTGATAGCTGTCGTTCGGCGCGGGCGCGATGACATCCACGCCGGGCGCCGACACCGTCACTTGGCGGCCTCGATTGGCCTGGGGCAGCAGCTTGTCGTTGGCGTCGGTCGCGGTCACTCCGATCACCTCCGGATAGGCCGCTGGATAGAGCGGCGGCGAGCGCGGCCCGGCATTGCCGACGGCGGCGATCAGCACCATGCCGTGCACATGGGCCTTGGCCAGCATCTCAGCGAACATTCGGTCGGCTGGCCCGGCGAAACTCATATTGACGATACGCGCGCCGTGGCTCGCCGCCCAATCGAGACCCTTCATGACGTTGAAGGTCGTGCCTTGCGCGGTCTCGCCCTGGCCGGCAAACGCCCGCACGGCGAGCAGCCGCACATCCGGCGCAACGCCGATCAGCTTGTGGTGCGCGGCAATGGCGCCGGCCATGGCGGTGCCGTGCGGATGCGGCGTGGCCGTTCCCCCGAGCGCATCGTATTGACCGGCGAACGCGCCGGCGAGATCGGGATGGTGCGTGTCGATCTCGGAGTTGATGACCGCTACCCGCACATTGTCGCCATTGCTGATGCGATGAGCGGCGAGGAGATGCAGCTTGCCGACGACGTATTGCTCGCTGCCGGCTTGCGCGTCGCCGCTTTGGGGCGATGCCTGCTGCAGGCTGTAGAGCCAGTTCGGTTGCGCGGCGGCGATGACGCCATAACGTGCCAACCGGCGCAGCGTGCCGCGCACCGTGGTATTGGGGCCTATGCGCCAACGCTCCAATGTCTGGTCCGTAAGCCCGAAACGTTGGGTCTGCAATCGCGTTAAATGCAGTCGTCGCGCCATCTGTCCAATTGAACGGGCCGACGCTCGGCTGCGAAACTCCAGCAACACCTCGTCGGGCACGAACCCTGTCGCGCCCCGCGACGGAATGCCGACGTTACGGCGCGGCGATGGGCGCGCGGGCGTAACGGTTGGACCGGGCGGCGGCGGTGTCGGCGTGCCGATCTCGGGCGGAACCAGGAGGTCGGCCAGCAGCCACCCCGGTGGTCCGAGGAAGCAGCCGAAAGTCGAGCGCCAAACCTCAGAGACGGTCATCTCGCGGCCAAGCACAATAGTACCGATGATGGGAGAGGCCGCCGCGCAGAACACTGAACCCACCGCATAAATGCCGAGTGGCGTTATTCCGCGCCCGACGTCTGTCGGTGTGGGAGCTGGCACTTGCGGCCGCTGGATCGCCACCCTTTGTGCCCATGCCGGCGTAAACGCCAGAAGGGCGATCACCGTCATCGCAGCCGCAATCACACGCCGCATGGCCATCCCGCTTTCTGGCGCTCGGAGGTACCGGGCAGGGTCAATCTTACACGGGCCACCCGGGAGTGCGACAGTGGCTCATTTCACCCGTGCAAATTTAACTGGTTGCGGGATGAAATCGGTTGCCGCGCCCCAGCCCCGCCGAGCCAAGATTGAACGCCTTGTCGAAATCACGCGCTAGTCTGTGCGCGCGACAGCAGCCTCGATGAGCTTGCGGCACTCACCGATCTCCCGCAGCGCGGCCTGCAATTTGCCCATATCCTCATGCGCAAGACCGACACCTTTTGCTGCCATCGGTTGCGCGGCTGGAATAGCCGGCTTGGGCTCGGCAGGCACGACGGCACCGGCGTGGCCCGCTAGATCGCCAGCCTCGACGCGCGGCATCGGCGCGCTCTCGAGCGGCGGCTCGAGGCGCTCGGCGGCATCATCATGGCGGCCGCCAAGATCGCGGCCGATCAGCGAGGCGAGGCGTTCGCCGAGACCACGGCCCTCCTCCAGCGCCTCGACCGCGGCCTCCTCCGAATCGGCTTCTTCTTCGCGCGCGCCATGTGGCGGCTGTGGCGCGCCCTCCTGCCAGACGGCCTGCACGAACCTGACGCCCTGCTCGCGCAGGATGCGTTGCACGCCGCGGATGGTGTAGCCCTCGCCGTAGAGCAGATGCCGAATGCCGCGCAGAAGTTCGATGTCGTCAGGACGGTAGTAACGGCGTCCGCCGCCGCGCTTCATCGGCTTGATGTCGCGAAAGCGCGTCTCCCAAAAACGCAGCACGTGCTGGGGCAGGTCGAGTTCGTCCGCCGCTTCGCTGATGGTGCGAAATGCGTCCGGCGCCTTGTTGTCCAAAGCAGCCCTCCTGACTGGCGGTATGAACGCGTTACTTGAACAAATACGCGAGCGGCGCGCCAGCCCAAAATGGCGTGGTCGACTCCTTAATACACTGATTCGTCTTAGTTTTCCCCAGCGCTGCTAGGCCTGGTCGTGGCTCTCGCCGGCCCCGTTAATGCGCTGCTTGAGGATCGCCGACGGCTTGAACACCATCACCCGCCGCGGCGAGATCGGCACCTCTTTACCGGTCTTAGGATTACGTCCAATCCGCTGTCCCTTTTTGCGGACAACGAACGAGCCGAACGACGACAGTTTCACGGTTTCGCCACGCTCGAGACAGTCGGTGATCTCTTTGAGCACCAACTCCACGAGCGAGGCGGAACTCCGTGCGTGAGAGACCGACCTTCTGGTAGACCGCCTCGCAGAGGTCGGCCCGTGTCACTGTCTTTCCGGTCATCGCCTGCCCTGCCCCCGGCGAAGATATCTCGCTGAATTATCAACGATATTCGCTAGACGGGAACTGGTCAACGGGGAGCGCTGCAAAATATGAGTGGCGAAATTTGGGGCGGAAGAGAGCGCGAGGCCCTGCCTCTCGACCAAATCTCACCACCGCAGCAGGGCGGAACCCCAGGTAAAGCCGCCGCCCATGGCTTCCAGCAGGACCAAATGGCCACGTTTTATGCGCCGATCGGCCACTGCGTCCGCCAAAGCCAGAGGAATCGACGCTGCCGACGTGTTGCCATGGCGGTCAACCGTGATCACCACCTTTTCCGGCGCGATGCCGAGCTTGTGGGCAGATCCGTCGATGATCCGCTTGTTGGCCTGGTGGGGAACGAACCAGTCGATGTCGCCGGCGGAGGTGCCGGTGGCGGTGAAGGCGTCGTAGATCACGTCGGTAATCATGGCGACGGCGTGCTTGAATACCTCTCGGCCCTCCATGCGTAGATGGCCAACGGTCTGGGTGGAGGACACGCCGCCGTCCACATATAGCTTGCTCTTGTGACGACCGTCGGAGCGCAGGTGCGTCGTCAGAATGCCGCGATCCTCATTCGTGCCGGTTTGCGGCTGCGCCTCCAGAACCAGCGCGCCCGCGCCATCGCCGAACAGCACGCAAGTTGTGCGGTCGCTCCAGTCGAGGATGCGCGAGAAGGTCTCCGCCCCGATCACCAGCGCACGCCTGAAGCTGCCACTCTTGAGCATGCCGTCGGCGACCGAGAGCGCGTAGACAAAACCGGAGCACACTGCCTGCAGATCAAAGGCGGCGCCGCCCGTGATGCCGAGCTGGGCCTGCACGGTCACAGCGGTGGCCGGGAACGTCAAATCAGGCGTCGAGGTGGCGACGATGATGAGGTCAACCGAGTCCGCCTCGATATGGGCATTGGCCAGAGCCGCGCGGGCGGCGTTGACGGCGAGATCCGAGGTGAGTTCGCCCGCGGCCGCGATATGGCGCTCACGAATGCCGGTGCGCTGCACGATCCATTCGCCGGTCGTGTCCACAGCGCGCGCCAGATCATCGTTGCTCAAAATCCGGCTGGGCAAGTATCCGCCACAGCCGAGCACCACAGAACGCAATACCGTCACGAGGCCGCCCCGCTCGCCAGTTGGGCCGTCGCATTGGCTTGCCGGTCGCGTTCCACCGACTCGCCGATCTTGGCGAGCAACTCGTAGCGCACCATGTCGAATCCAATGTCGATGGCCGCGGCAAACCCTTCGGAGTCGGCGCCGCCATGGCTCTTGATAACTATGCCGTTGAGGCCGAGGAAAACGCCGCCGTTAGCCCGGCGCGGGTCCATCTTCTCGCGCAGCGTCCGGAAGGCCTGGCGCGCGCAGAGGTAGCCGAGCCGCGCCATCCAGGTCCGGTTCATGGCTGCGCGCAAGTATTCGGCAATCTGGCGGGCTGTGCCCTCGGCACTTTTGAGCGCGATGTTGCCGGCGAAGCCCTCGGTGACGACCACGTCCACGGTGCCCCTGCCGATATCGTCGCCCTCGACGAAACCGCGATAGTCGAAATGTGCAAAATTGGCCTCGCGTAAAATGCGGCCGGCTTCGCGGACTTGCTCGAGACCCTTGATCTCCTCGACGCCGACATTGAGCAGGCCGACGGTCGGGCGCTCGACGTCGAACAGGACGCGCGCCATGGCGCTGCCCATGGCGGCAAGATGGATCAGATGTTCTTCGTCGGCGCCAATCGAGGCGCCGACGTCGAGCACCACGGACTCGCCGCGGATGGTCGGCCACAATGCCGCGATCGCGGGACGCTCGATACCCTCAAGCATCCGCAAGTTGAAGCGGGCCATCGCCATCAGCGCTCCGGTATTGCCGGCCGAAACGGTCACGTCGGCATCGCCCTTGCTCACGGCATCAAGCGCGAGCCACATCGACGATTTCCAGCGCCCATGGCGCAGCGCCTGGCTTGGCTTGTCGTCCATGCGGATGGCGACGTCGGTGTGGATCACCTGCGACTTGGCCTTGAGCCGCGGCAGGCGCGCCAGCAGCGGCTCGATCTGGGCACGGTCGCCGACCAACAGGTATTCGATCTCGGGGTGGCGGGCGAGCGAGATATCGGCACCCGGCAATACGACGGAAGCCCCATGGTCGCCGCCCATAGCGTCCAGTGCGATGCGAACCTTATCCGGCATGGGGTGACCTTGGCGGCGTTATCGCGGGCGCCGACGGCATGGTCTCAAAAAAGCGAAGCACGCAGGGACCATAGCCGCTGAGACGCGGCAGACAAGCCGGTTGTCGATGCGTTCCACCGCTTGGTTCCGGTCACGAATTGCCGCTGCCGAAGCGTTTCTTCAGGGCTTCCAGCCCTGCAAACGGGTGCTCGCCGGTATCTGCCGCCTTGGGAGGCGCGAATTCGGCGCCCGGTTTACGCGGATAGGGGTCAATGCCGAGCAACAGAAACTCGGTCGCCAGGGCGCCAAGATCGAGCTTACCATTCACGAGCGGCTCCGGCGGTTCTTCGTCTTCATCCAGAGCATGAACATCGTGGACGCCGGACGCAATATCCATCTCGGCGCCGGGCACGAACTGGACCTCGATCGGCTCGTCGATTGCGTTTTCAATCGGTTCCAGCGTCACTACACAGGTCTGGCCGACAAGCGCCTTCGCGCGGCCGCTGACCTGCACACCCGCGCCTTGGCGGACGAGGTCGAAGACCGCAGATGCTTGTGAAACCTCGCGCACGCCGGCGAGCGCGGCCAGCGCCGCACGGGTTTCGGGGCTGGCGTCGATTTCCATATGCAGGCCGGTGTCCGGGATGTCGTCCAAGGCCACCGGCACGGTCCAAGGATGGCCGGCTTTTTCCATAGAAATCAGGCTCTTATTTTGTTAGGCGTGGAAATCGCATGAGGATCGGGGAAACGCAAGGTGCCCCCGGCCAGGGTGGCGGGTTCCTGGCCCGCGAGTTGTTGCACCACCCGGCGCAAATAGACCGCCAGCCGCTCCGGCGCACCCCCCGCCGCGCTTTCACCGTAGATATTGCGGACCAGGGCCTCGACCAGAGCGCGCTGATCGTCATCCGCCAGCGCGTTTCGATAGGCCCCGGCACGACCGTAAAACGCCTCGCCCAGGCCGCGCATCCGCTTGGGGACGGCCAAATCACCAACCCCCATTTCGCGCAAGTTATGATCCATGTCCTGCCAAAAGCGGTCAAAAAGCCCCTGCCCCACATCGCGTAGCGACGGTTCAACGGAAAGCCGGTCTAGCACAGGGGCCAGGTGCAGGACGATCACGTCAAATCGGCCGTTAACCGTGTCGGGAACGGCATAGTCCTGGTAAAAACAGGGCATTCGCGCCTGCGCCACGATCGTGCCATACAGGGTCGGAATGGTGTCGGGCCGCGCGCCGCGGCGAAATCGGGGAAAAATCATCGGCTTGGCTAGCGGTTTTCAGGCGGTTGGCCGCCGCGTACGTCAACGTCTCCGCCGATGCAAGACGAAAATGAGGATGCCGGGTTTGCCATCAAGCTTGACCTATTACCGCTGCGGCGCACGCCGCGCCTTTGCCGCGCTGGCGCTCGCGGGCACATTTGCGCTTGCCGGCTGCGGCTCGTTCTCGGAAAACTTCCAGCGCGGCTATGTGCTGCAGCCAGGAGCACTCGAACAGATTCCGATCGGCGCGACGCAGGAACAGGTGTTGCTGGTGCTCGGCACACCCTCGACTGTCGCGACCGTCAACGGCGACGCCTTCTATTACATTTCCCAGAAGGGGCACCGCAGCGCCGCCTTCATGAGGCAGGAAGTGGTCGACCAGCGGGTGATCGCCGTCTATTTCGACAAGGATCGGCGGGTGACGCGGTTGGCGAATTACGGGCTCAAGGACGGGCACGTGTTCGACTTCGTGTCGCAGACGACGCCGACAGGCGGCGAGGAACAGAGTTACCTGCGCAACATTTTCAAAGCCGTCGGCTCGCTCTGACCGGCCCATCGGCAACAACTTCGGAAAAATGAAAAGGGCCAGCGCGAAGCGCAGGCCCTTTGTCGTTTCGTTGCGCGTTGCCGCGATCAGCCGTGCGAGAGTACCGCCAGCAGCAGCAGCGCCACGATGTTGGTGATCTTGATCATCGGGTTCACGGCCGGGCCCGCGGTGTCCTTGTAGGGATCGCCGACGGTGTCGCCGGTCACTGCGGCCTTATGGGCTTCCGAGCCCTTACCGCCGTAATGGCCGTCCTCGATGTACTTCTTGGCGTTGTCCCAGGCGCCGCCGCCGGAAGTCATCGAGATGGCGACGAACAGGCCGGTGACGATGACGCCGAGCAACATGGCGCCGAGCGCCGAGAAGCCGGCCGACTTGCCGGCTGGTCCGCCGCCCGCGATCACGTAGATCACGAAGTAGACGAAGATCGGCGACAGCACCGGCAGCAGCGAGGGGATGATCATCTCCTTGATCGCGGCCTTGGTGAGCAGGTCCACCGCGCGGCCGTAGTCCGGCTTCGATGTGCCCTTCATGATGCCAGGGTTTTCGCGGAACTGACGGCGCACCTCCTCGACGATGGCGCCGGCGGCGCGACCGACCGCGGTCATGCCCATCGAACCGAACAGATAGGGCAAGAGGCCGCCGAACAGCAGACCGACAACCACGTAGGGGTTGGTCAGGGCGAAGTCGAGATGGATGCCCTGGAAGTAAGGATGCGTCGCGGCGTTCTTGGTGAAGAAGGTCAGGTCCTGGTTATAAGCGGCAAACAGCACCAGCGCGCCGAGGCCGGCCGAACCGATGGCGTAGCCTTTGGTGATCGCCTTGGTGGTGTTGCCGACGGCATCGAGCGCGTCGGTGGACTTACGCACGTCCGCCGGCAGGCCGGCCATTTCGGCAATGCCGCCGGCATTGTCGGTGACCGGGCCGAAGGCATCGAGCGCGACGATCATGCCGGCGAGCGCCAGCATGGTGGTCACCGCGATAGCGATGCCGAACAGGCCGCCGAGGTTAAAGGCGATCAGGATGCCGGCGATGATGACGATCGCGGGCAGCGCGGTCGACTCCATCGAGATGGCGAGGCCCTGGATCACGTTGGTGCCGTGGCCAGTGACCGAGGACGCCGCGATCGACTTCACCGGGCGGAAGTCTGTGCCGGTGTAGTACTCGGTGATCCAGATGATCAGGCCGGTGACGGCAAGGCCGACGATGCCGCACTCGAACAGCGACATGCCGGTGAAGGTCTGACCGTCAAGCGCCCCGAAGCCGTGCGGCAGCAGCAGCTTGATGACCAGGCCGATACCGATCAGCGACAGGATGCCGGTGACGATCAGGCCCTTGTAGAGCGCGCCCATGATCGACTGCGAGGCCGGAAGCTTGACGAAGAAGGTGCCGGCGATCGAGGTGATGATGCAGACGCCGCCGATGGCGAGCGGCAAGGTCATCATCTGGGTGAGGATCGGCGTGCCGGCGAAGAAGATAGAGGCCAGCACCATGGTGGCGACGGTGGTCACCGCATAGGTCTCGAACAAGTCGGCGGCCATGCCGGCACAGTCGCCGACATTGTCGCCGACGTTATCGGCGATGGTGGCCGGGTTGCGCGGGTCGTCTTCCGGGATGCCGGCCTCGACCTTGCCGACGAGATCGCCGCCGACGTCGGCGCCCTTGGTGAAGATGCCGCCACCGAGACGAGCGAAGATCGAAATCAGCGAGGCGCCGAAGCCGAGCGCGACGATGGCGTCGATGACGGTCCGGTCGTTCGGCGCCATATGCATGGTGCCGGTGAGGAAGCCGAAATAAAGCGTGACGCCGAGCAGCGCCAGGCCCGCCACCAGCATGCCGGTGATGGCGCCGGCCTTGAAGGCGACGTCGAGCCCGCCGGCGAGCGACTTGGTGGCGGCCTGCGCGGTGCGCACGTTGGCGCGCACCGACACGTTCATGCCGATGAATCCGGCCGCGCCCGACAGGACGGCGCCGATGGCGAAGCCGACCGCGACCAGCCAGCCCAGCGTCAGCCCGATGATAACGAAAATCACCACGCCGACGATGCCGATGGTGGTGTATTGGCGCTTGAGATAAGCCTGCGCGCCCTCGCGCACGGCGGCGGAAATCTCCTGCATCTTGGCGCTACCGGCATCGGCGTTCAGCACCGACATGGTGGCCCAGATGCCATAGAGGATCGCGAGCACGCCACAGCCGACGATCATCCACAATGTAGTCATGGTGGCCTCAACCTCGATTGATTACGGAGCTTGGCGGGAGTTACGCCCCCGCCCGGCGCCAGGGACGTCGAGGATGGCCGCCAGAATCGCGCTTCACCCCGACCGGAAAGCGCGCGGATATAGCCAAAAACAGCGCGCAAACGCAACCGTTGCCGGGCATTTCAATTCGCATTGTGGGCGGATGGCAAACAACAAAACGGTAGAAAACGGCCACTCTCGCGCGGGGGCGAGCCGTATGCGCCGAATTGCTTAGGAACCTGCGGTCTCAACCGATGCTGCGCCAACCCAGCTGCGCGAGAATGCAGAAACGGCCGCCCTTCGGCCAGGCTACCGGGGTAGCACCCCATAACGTTATACGTTATATTGGCACATGATCGTCAGCTTCGGTGACGGCGAAACTGAGAAGATCTGGCGCGGCGAACGCAGCCGCCGATTGCCGCACGACATTCAGCCCTCGGCCTTGCGCAAGCTTCGCCTGGTCGATGCCGCGCAACGCGTGGAGGATTTGCGGGTACCGCCGGGTAACAGGCTGGAGAAACTGACCGGCGCGCAGGCCGGGTCCTGGAGGATCCGCCTCAACGACCAATGGCGTATCGTCTTCCGCTGGGTTCAAGGAGGAGCCGAGAATGTCTCGATCGTCGACTACCACTGAACCATTGCCCAATCCGCATCCCGGCGAGATCCTGCTGGAGGAGTTCCTCAAGCCGATGGGCCTCTCGCAAACGGCGCTCGCGCGCGCCGTCGGCGTCGCGCCGCGGCGGATCAACGAGATCGTGCTCGCCAAGCGGGCGATCAGCGCCGACACCGACCTGCGGCTGGCGCGCTACTTCGGGCTGAGCGAGGGGTTTTTCCTGCGGCTGCAAGCGGCGCACGATCTGATGGCGCGGCGGCGGCAGATCGGTGACAAGCTGAAGGCGATCAAGCCACGGGCCGCCTGATGTCCCCTCACACCGGCTCCTGCTCGCGCCGGACGGCGAGCCAGACCAGCAGCGCGCCGGCGACCAGGATGGTCGGGAACAGCACCGCATTGATGGCGAACCAGCCGAAGGCCGCCAGGAGCTGGCCGGAGGAAAACGAGGCCACCGCCATCGAACCGAAGATCAGGAAGTCGTTGAATGACTGCACCTTGGTGCGCTCCTCGGGCCGATGGCATTCGGTCACCAAGGTGGTGGCGCCGATGAAGGCCAGGTTCCAGCCGAGGCCGAGCAGCACCAGCGCGGTCCAGAAATGCGCGACCGACAGGCCGGTGATGCCGACGATGCCGGTCAGCACCAAGAGGCCGAGGCCGATGGCAGTGATGCGGATCACGCCGAAACGGGCGGCGAGCGTGCCGGTGACGAAACTCGGCCCATACATCGCCAGCACGTGCCACTGGATGCCGAGGGTCGCGTCGGTGACCGAATGGCCGCAGCCGACCATGGCGAGCGGCGCCGAGGTCATCAGCAGGTTCATGGTGGCGTAGGCGGTGACGCCGCAGGCCACCGCGACGATGAAGCGCGGCTGGCGGGCGATCTCGGACAATGGCCGCGCCGCGTGGGCCCGGTTGCCCGCGAGCTTGGGAATCTTGACGAATTGCAGCACCAGCATCGCCACCACCGCGCAGCCCGATTGCGCCAGATAGCTGGCGGCGAAGGTGAAGGGCGAGAGGATGTCCTTGGTGAAGATCACGAGCTGCGGCCCGAGCACGGCGGCAAACACACCGCCGGCCAGCACCCAGGACACCACCTTGGGCCGGTACATTTCGCTGGCGGTATCGGCGGCGGCGAAGCGGTAGGACTGGAAGGCGGCGGCATAGAGTCCGCCGCAGAAGGTGCCGAACAAGAGCAGCCAGAAATCGCCGGTCATCACCGCGTGGTAGGAGATCAGCCCCGACGTGACGCCAAGCAGCGTGCCGATCTGCAACGCGGTCCGACGGCCGAACCGGCGCGCCAGCACGCCGACCGGCAGCGTGCCGACCCACATGCCGATCACCATGCAGGTGATCGGCAGCGTGGCGAGGCCCTTGTCGGGCGCGATCACTGCGCCGATGATGCTGGCGGTGGAGAAGATGATGGTGTTGTTGGCGCCGCCGAGCGCCTGTGCCGCCGACAGCACCATGGCGTTGCGGCGCGCGAGCGCGTCGTCGACGGTGGCGTGGCGGATGGGTTCGGCGACGGCCGACATAGCTCAGATTCTCCGGCAAAAAGCCGCCCCTTGTAACGGCGCTTAGTTGCGATTGCTACCGCCGCAGGCGCAGGCCAGGGATGCGGCGAAAACCTTTCTCTTCAGGCTATTGCCCGCTCGATCTGCCCCGCTAGAGCCGTTTTGGCCTTGTCATAGCGGGCGGACAGGGCGGATTTGACGGCAGCCGGCGCCCGCTCGGCAGGGACAAAATCGAACGGCGGGCCTGGGTCGTATTCGACGGCAAGCTGGATCGTGCGGGCCGCGTCCTCGCCGGCAATCTCGGCGACCACGCTCAGCCCGAAGTCGATGCCGGACGTAACCCCGCCGGCGGTGATCAGGTTGCCGTCTTTGACAACCCTCGCCTTCTCATAGGTCGCGCCCACCAGCGGCAAGAGTCCGGTGAAGGCCCAATGGGTGGTCGCCCGCCGCCCGGCGAGTAGCCCCGCAGCGCCGAGGATGAAGGCCCCGGTGCAAACCGACGTAACGTATTTCGCGCCCGCCGCCTGCCGGCGCACGAAATCAATGGTATCGCGATCGCCGACCGCTTCGATGACACCGGTGGTGCCGCCGGGAATGCAGATCAGATCGAACGGCGGACAGTTCCCGAAAGCGTGCGTCGGCACGAGGCTGAGCCCGCAATCGCTCGGCACCGGCGCTAGCGACTTGGCGACGATCTGGACAGCCGCTCCCGGCATCCGAGCCAGAATCTGCAAGGGGCCGGTGAAATCGAGCTGAGTCAGTTCGGGAAAAATGACGAAACCGACATTGAAGGCTGACATGGCTGGCGTCCGTTGGTTTTGAAACGCGCGCGAAATTCGGTCGGCGAGACGGCGACGGTGCGGGCGAAGGCGCGGTCCATGCGCCGCAACGAGCCGAAGCCGCAGCCGGAAGCGACGGTGTCGATCGTTTCCTCGGTATCGAGCAGGCGCCGGCGCGCGAGATCGACGCGCACCCGTTCGACGAAGTCGGCCGGGCTGACGTTGAGGCCGGCGCGAAACAAGCGGCTGAGCGAGCGCTGGGAGACGCCGGCTTCCGCGGCCAAGGTGTCCGTGCACCAATCGCGGCACGGCGTCGCGATGATCCTTAGCGCGAGCTTCCCGATCTTGGCGTTGCCGGTCACCGATTGCGCGGTGAGTTCCGCGGAAAACTGGCTTTGCCCGCCCGGCCGCATGCGGAAGATGACATGGCGCCGTGCGATCGAAAGCGCGATCGCGCGACCGTGGTCGGCCTCGATCATGGCAAGGGCGAGGTCCATGCCCGCGGTCACGCCGGCGGAGGTCCAAACACCGCGGTCCTCGATATGGATGGCATCTCCGTCCACATCGACCGCCGGGCGAAAGCGCTTCAACGCCTCGACCGCGTCCCAATGGGTGGTGGCGCGCCGGCCGTCGAGCGCGCCGGCCGCCGCCAGAAAGAAGGCGCCGCTACACACGGAGGAAAGCCGCGGCACGCCGCCGATCGCCTTGGTGACGATCCCGGTGATGGCGCCATCGGCAAGCTGCTCGCGCACGCCGGGATCGCCGCCCGCCACAATCAAGGTGCCGGTGCGTGAAAGACGCTTGGCGGTGACTTGCGCCAACGAGAGGTCGGCGACTAGCGACACGCCCGACGAGGTCGGGAATGGGCCCGCCTGCGGCGCGGCGATTTCGATGCGGTAGGCCTCGTGTTCGAGGGCGTCGTTGGCGGCCGCGAACATCTGCAGGGGACCCGCGATGTCGAGCAGCTGGGCCCGCGGGAATGCGAGCATGAGCAGGTTGTGGACAGTGGTCATGGGCGGATTTCTAACACCCAAGCCAGATGGCCGAAAGGTCATTCTTCGGTCATTTTCGGCCACAATGGGCCAGCCGAAAAACCCCGGCGCAGCTTATTCGACGCCTCAGAATTTTATCGCGCCGGGATGGCGGATGGTGGCGTCGCGAGCGCCGTAAGGCGTGAGAGCGCCGATCTGGCCGAGGGACGCGCGCAATTCGTCCATATAGAGATCGATGAGATAGCCCGGCCCCTCGTCGCCGAGCGCAGCTACCGCCCACAGGAACGACTTGCCGGCAAAAGCGGCGTCAGCGCCGAGCGCAAGCGCGCGCATGACGTCCTGGCCGGAGCGGATGCCGCTGTCGAGGATGATAGTGGCGCGTTTGCCCACCGCCGCGGCGATCGCCGGCAGCACGTCGATCGACGGCATCAGCGCCTCGATCTGGCGGCCGCCGTGGTTCGATATCCAGATGCCGTCGACGCCGAGCGCCACCGCCTTTTCGGCGTCGGCCGGATGCAGAATACCCTTGACCGCCATCGGCCCCTGCCAACGTTCGCGATAGCGGGCGACCTCTTCCCAATTGAACGCCCCGCCCATCTCGCGGCGGGCGAAGCGGATGGTGTCGTTGGTGGAGGGGTTCGTGCCGGCGTAAGGACCGATGGTGGCGAAGCGCGGATAGCCGTTGCGCATAAGGGCCATCAGCCATTTCGGCCGCACCGTCATCTCGTAGATCATGCGCGGCGTCGGTTTGAAGATGCCGCCGAGGCCGGCATAGCTCTCGCGCGAGCGCGACGTGCGCACCGGCACGTCGAGGGTGAGCGCCAACACCTTGACACCGGCGTCATGGGCGCGGCGCACCAGATCGAAACCGATCTTGTGGTCGTTGAGCGCGAAGCGATAGAGCTGCAGCCAGAACACGTCGGGCGCGACCTTGGCGATCTGCTCGATGGTGGCGCCGCCGGCAACGCCGAGCGTATACGGCACGCGCGCGCGCTGCGCGGCTTTGGCGAACAACACGTCGGCGCCCGGCCAGACCAGCGACGGCCCGCCCATGGGCGCGATACCGATCGGCGCGGCGTAGCGCTGGCCGAACAGTTCGACGTCGGTCGGCGGCAAAGTATTGGTGACGCCATAGCGCGGCACGACCTTGACCGCGTCGAAGGCCGCCCAGTTGTGGGCGACGCCGACGTCATCGCCGGCGCCGGTGTCGCCGTATTCGAAGGAAAAGCGCGGCACGTTGCGGGGGGCGGCCCGGCGCAAGTAAGCCGAGGTCGGGAACGAGCGGTGCAGGCGCTGGTAGTTTTCGTTGGCGCCAACCGGCGTTACGATCGCGTTCTTGGCCGTCACGTCGTGCATGGCGTTTCCCCCAATCGAAGTCTTTGCGCGTATTATAGCGGCCGCGACGCGCGCTGTCTGGCGCAGCAACCCTGGAACATAGCTGTCATACCGCGCAGACAGCGACCTCAGAAATGGCTGAACGAGGCGTGATGGAAGACCAGCGCCTCGCCGTCGGGGCCGATGAAGCGTGCCCCCTCGCCTTCAGCGATCACGCCGATTTCGCTCACTGCGACGTCAGCCGATTTCGCCGCGGCTTTAAAGCGCTCGGATTTGTCGGGCGGCACGGTACAGATAATCTCGTAGTCGTCACCGCCGGTCAGCGCGGGTGTCTGCATGGCGGGTTCCGCCGCGATCAGCGCACGAGTGGCATCGGACAACGGTACGCGCGCGACCTCGACATTCGCTGCGACCTTCGAGACCCGGCAGAGCTTCGTCAGATCACCCACCAGACCGTCGGACACGTCCATGGCGGCCGTTGCATGGGTGCGCACGGCTTCGGCCAGCGCATTGCGAGGCTGCGGCAGCAGATAACGGTCGCTCAGGTGCTGCTGCTGTGCGGCGTTGAGCGGCCACTCCCGAGCCGGGTCCTTGCGCAGAGCGAGGCCGAGAGCAGCATCTCCGATGGCGCCGCTGACGAAAACAAGGTCGCCGGGCTTGGCGCCGGCACGGCGCACCATCGCGCCGGTGGGCACGCTGCCGAACATGGAGACCGCGATTGTGATCGGTCCCGGCGTGCGGTCGGTGTCGCCGCCGAGCAGCGGGCAGGCATAGCGCTCGGCGTCGCCGCGCAGGCCTTCGGCGAAGCCGGTGAGCCAATCCTCGTCGATCTCAGTCGGCAACGCCAGCGACAACAGAAACCCAAGCGGCGCGGCACCTTTGGCGGCAAGATCCGAGAGGTTGACGCGCAGAGCCTTGCTGGCGACCAAGTAGGCCGCATCGTCATTGAAGAAATGCACGCCGCCAATGACGGTATCGGTGGTGAGGACGAGATCGCAGCCCGCGGGCGGCGTGATGACGGCGCAATCGTCGGTCAGCCCAAGTGCGCCCGGATGGGTCGCCAGCGGCGCGAATACATTCGCGATCAGCCGCTCCTCGCCGGACAGCGCGTCTTTTTCGGAACTCATGACCTGTACCGCTTGGAACGAATTAGATGTTTTGTACGACCATATAAGCTGCAATGACGCCAAGAAAAACCGCGAAGGCCCGCTGGATGGTCCGCAGCGGCAACCGATTGGAGAGGACGAGGCCGCCGGCTCCGCCGACCGTCCCCGCCACTATCATAAAGCCACTCGCTCCAAATTGCACATTGCCGGCGTGGACATATTCGACCGCGTCGAGGGCGGCGAATGCGGCGATCGGAATCAACGAGCAACGAGCCGACAGACGCAGGTCGACCGCGGCGGCCAGCGCCAGACCGGGCACCACCAGAAATCCGCCGCCAATAGCGAAGAAGCCAGAAATCACGCCCACCGCAAACGCGGTCGGCGCAATGCGAACGATTTGTCCCTTGCTCAACGACGGCACGAGCCCTAAATCGCCTAGGCTCTCGCCGGCCTTCGCCGGCTCAGCCGGGCGGATGCTGAGATAGCCGATCCAGCCGGCAACGAGCAGGATCAGGAAACTGAGCAGGAAGACGAGCTTGCCGGCGGGAAACAGGAGCCCAAGCTTGGCGCCGATCGCGATTCCGAAAAGCCCCGGAATGGCGAACGCGAGCCCCAGCATGAAATTGATTTCGCGGCGCATGCACGCCAGAGCAAAAGCAGACACGCGATCGCCGCGACGCCGAAGGCATTGGTGCCAAACGCCACGTGGCCTTGCGGGCCGCCGAGATAAAGAAGCATCGGCAACCCGATGATGGTGCCGCCCGCTCCCAACATGCCCAACGCCAAACCGGAAAAAACCCCGGCCAGAACGACGCCGAGCATGTATTAAACTCCAATCGGTTGGCGGCGAGTCGGCGCCGCAGATGTGGCGTCGCTATATCGCTATACGATATATCTGGGCAAGGAGCGCCGAGGAGAGGGTTTTGGATGGCCGGTCGCGCGCCCACGCAGCAGGACTACGAGCTGCTCGCGGAATTTCGCGCGACGTTGCGCGGCTTTCTGGCCTTCAGCGAGGATGCGGCGCGGCAAGCCGGCCTCACCCCGCGCCAGCACCAGGTATTGCTCGCGATCAAAGGCTCGCCCGGCAAGGCGCAGGTCAGTATCGGAGACCTCGCCGAGCGCCTTCAACTCCGCCACAACACGACGGTCGAACTGGCAAACCGTCTCGCGGAAGCCGGGTTGATCGTTCGCGTCGCCGACGCCGTCGACAAACGCCGCGTTTGGCTCAAGGTGACCCCGAAAGGCGAAGGACGGCTAGCGGCTCTCTCCGCCATTCATCTGAAGGATCTGCGCCGGATGCGCGAGGTGCTTCGTCGGCTGCTCGACCGACTGGAAGCGGACTGATCCCGATTTCAGGCTAGTGAGCCAACAGCACCGATCGCGCGGACGAATGCTGCAAGACGTGACGCGTGGCCCCGCCGAACAAAAGCTCGCGCAGGCGGCTGTGCGAGTAAGCGCCCATGACCACAAGCCCCACTTCATGCTCGGCGGCGATGGTCAATAACGAGGCACCTATCGAATTCACGTCCGGCACGACCACCTCGGCGGCGGCGGCAATGCCGTGACAGCCGAGGTACGCCAACAGGTCGTCCTGCGAGCGTTTGCGGCGTTTGACGTCGCGGTCGATGCTGACGACCCTTACCTCTTTGGCCTGTTGCAGGAACGAAATCGCGGCGGAAACCGCATGCCAGCACTCGGGGCTCTCGTCCCAAGCGATCATCGCACTGTCGAGCCTTATCGCTTCGTGCCGCGGCGCAAGCAGGACGGGCCGGCCCGCCTGCAACATGGAATGCTCGGCGATCTCCTTGAGGGCTTCCTTCACGCTGGCGCTTGCGGCCACCATCAGATCGAAGGCCGCGGCTCTTTGGACGGCGACGTTGACGTAGGGACCTTCCAACTCACGCCACGTTGCCGAAGGCAAGACATCGGATTCGCTGTCTGGCGGCAGCAACGGAATCCCGGCTATCGAACAGGCTTGCTCGAAACGCGCGCGCGTCTCTTCCGCAGCTTTTCCGTTAACTTCGGCGTACCAGTCCGGGGCCGTGCCCGCCGCTCTGGCCGCATATGCCATCCGACTGGCGTTGGCCGCCCGTAGGGCGGGCTGATCAATAAAAAGCGCCTCTAAGTGGGCCCCAACGGCCTTCGCAGCCGACAAGGCGCCATTGAATTCTCTGGCGCTTCCCACCGAGGCGGGAAGCGGAATCGAGATTCGCTTGATGCTCATGATGTTCGCCCCTTTTCGTCGGCGTACCGATCCAAGCAGGCAAGGCATCATCCTCCGCGACGCCGACCGATGACCGATGACCGATGACCGATGACCGATGACCGCGTCGAGGCAATGCCGCAACGGCAAATCACAAACCGAATTAGGGTCTCGTCCCGCGGGCCGAGCGCAGCATGATATATCGCTTTACGATATATCATGCTTTGAGTGCCACATTCCGCGGACGGCGTCAAGAAGCGCCCGCCCCGCATGCCACCGTTCAGCGAGCTAACAGATGAGGTAACCGGGTAGCCATGCGCGATATCGCCGCTCGCCTTGCAGCGGGCGAGTTATTCGACCGCGGCGCGCGAGGCTATTGAAACTCTTCCGGCCGCGCCTGCCGCGCCAACTGGTCGAGCACGGCGTTGACCATGCCGGTCTCATCGCGCTCGACGAAGGCGGCGGCGACATCGGCGTATTCGGACACTACCACACGCCCCGGCACGTCGCGGCGGTGCTTGAGCTCATAGGCGCCGGCACGCAATGCCGCGCGCAGGATGGCCTCAATGCGCTTGAGCGGCCAGGTCTTCTGCAAGGCCGCGTCGATCTGCGGATCGAGCAAGCGCTGCTCGCGCACCACTCCGGATACAATATCGCGGAAGAAGGCGGCTTCCACCGGCAGATATTGCGCGCCTTCCACTTCGCGACCAAGCCAGTGGCTTTCGAACTCGGCGAGAATCTCATTCAAGCCGGTGCCGGCGAGGTCCATCTGGTAGAGCGCCTGCACGGCCGCGAGCCGGGCGGCGCCACGCCTGTTCGCTTTGCGTGGGTCCTTGCCGGCGAGCGGGGCGTTGCCGGCCATCAGCTCCCCGTCAGCGTCTGTTTGAGGTCGACGAGGGCGAGCGCGGCACGCGCGGCCTGGGCACCCTTGTGGCCGTGATCGCCGCCGAGGCGGGCATAGGCCTGCGCTTCGTTGTCGACGGTGAGAATGCCGTTGCCGAGCGGTATTTGCCGATTGATCGCGAGGTCCATCAGCCCGCGCGCAGATTCGTTGGACACCAGATCGAAATGGTAGGTCTCGCCCTGGATGACGCAGCCGAGCGCCACCACGCCGTCATAGGGCCTGCGCTTGGCCTGAGCGATGTCGAGCGCAATGGCAATGGCCGGCGGCACTTCCAGCGAGCCCGGCACGCTTATTCGTTCATAGGTGGCGCCGGCTCCTTCCAACGTCGCGACGGCGCCGGCCAGCAACTTGTCGGAAATGTCCTCGTAATAGCGCGCTTCCACGATCAGAATGCGCAGTTGAGCGCGCTGCGGCTTGGCGTTCTTGGCGTTCTTGGTCGCGCCGGTCTTTGTCGCGCCGGATTTGGCGGCAACGCGTTTCTTGGCCATCGGTCTGTTTGTCCTTTGTTAGGCCGGGGTCGTAGCAAGCGCCCGCCGGTCAAACAAGGGGAGCGTTCCCTGAATGCGGCGCGGCACGAGTGAAACGAAGTGGTGCGCCACTGATCCGGGGGCTCAGCGAATTCCCGATTTTTGGCGGTCCCGGGACTGCAGCACACCGTTTCACGCTGCGCTGCGCCTGGGACAAGCCTCAGCGCGTTTCCAACAGCCGGGCGGCGTAGCGGGCCATGGTGTCGATTTCGAGATTGACGTCATCGCCCTTGGTGAGCGCGCCCAAAGTCGTCATCTGCAATGTGTGCGGAATGATGAGCACCGAAAAAGTGTCGCCCTCAACCGTGTTGACCGTGAGCGAGACGCCGTCGAGCGAGACCGAGCCCTTGGGCGCGATGAAGCGCGACAGGTCGGGCGGCGCGCGCAGCACGAAGCGGGCCATGTCGGTCATGTCTTCGCGCGCGACGACGGTGGCAAGTCCATCGACATGGCCGGCGACCATGTGGCCGCCGAGCTCGTCGCCGAGTTTCAGCGCGCGCTCAAGGTTGACCCGTGTGCCCTTTTTCCAGCGGCCGACGGTTGTCAGCGCCAAGGTCTCGGCTGCGGCATCGACCGCGAACCAGGTGCGCTCGCCATCCTCGCCGGTATCGACCACGGTCATGCACACTCCGGAACAGGCGATCGACGCACCCTCGTCAATGCCTGCGCGCGGATAGCGGCAGAAGATGGTGATGCGGCTGAGGTTGTTGGCGCGCGCCGTGACGCTGCGCACTTCACCCAAATCGGTGACGATGCCGGTAAACATTAAGGGCGCCCGTATTGCTCAAGCGTGTCGGCGCCAAGCTTCTGGCTAGCGTGGGCATGCAGACGCTCGGTGAGCACATCAAGCGGCATACCCTCGAGCGGCGCAATGCCGTCGTCGCCAACCAGCTTGTCGGAATAGATGAGGGCTGCCTCGTCGACCTTGTCGGCGGCAACGAAGGAGGCGGCCACTGTCGGGCCGCCCTCCACCATCAGACGGCTGACGCCCTCATCGGCAAGGCCCTTCAGCACTTCGTCGAGGTCGAGCCGGCCCTCTCCGTCGTCGACGCGGAAAACACGGCAGCCCTTCTGCTCGAGAATCTCCTCAGCGATATCGGAAGCGCTGCGGGCACAGAATACCCAGGTCGGCGTTTCGCGCACCGTCGCGACCAATGCGCTCGCCATCGGCAATTGCAGCTTGGGATCGAGGACCACGCGCACCGGTGAGCGCTCTTCCATGCCAGGCAGGCGGCAAGTGAGCTGCGGATTGTCGGCGAGCGCGGTACCGATGCCGACCAGGATGGCGTCGCTCTGGGCGCGCATCTGGAACACGCGATTGCGTGCCGCTTCGCCGGTGATCGCGATCGGCATGCGGCCGGCGGCGCCGACCTTGCCGTCGGCGGAAATGGCAAGCTTGAGCATCACGTGCGGGCGGCCCTGCGTGACGCGCATGATATGCCCAGCGTGCGCCCGGCGCGCTTCTTCGGCGCCAAGCCCGACATTGACCTCGATGTGACTGGCTCGTAGCCGCGCGTACCCTTGGCCCGCAACTCTCCGATTGGGATCTTCAAGCGCCGAGACCACCCGCGCAATGCCCGCCTTGATGATGGCGTCGGCGCACGGCGGCGATTTGCCCTCGTGCGAGCAGGGCTCAAGCGTCACGTAGAGGGTGGCGCCGCGTGCCTCTTTTTTGGCGCGGCGCAGGGCTTCGACCTCGGCATGAGGTCGACCGCCGGCTTGCGTCCAGCCACGAGCGATAATGACGCCGTCCTTGACGATCACCGCGCCCACTGCTGGGTTCGGCCAGGTGTTGCCCAAGCCCCGCCGGCCGAGCGAAAGCGCGAGCGCCATGAAGCGCGCTTCGTCATTGTCAGTAGAGCCGACCACATCCGCGCCGGCAGCCAACATGTCCGCCGGTTCGTGCGTCATTTTGACGGCGCCACGGGGCGCCCGTCTTCGACCTGCAATTCGTCGAGGGCGGCGCGGAAATCCTTGGCCTCGCGGAAATTGCGGTAGACGGAGGCAAAGCGCACGTAGGCGACGTCATCGAGATCACGCAGGTGTTCCATCACCAGCTCGCCGATGGTTTCCGAGGTGACCTCGTTCTCGCCCTGACTTTCCAGTTCGCGTACGATCTTCGACACCATCTTCTCGATGCGTTCGGGATCGACCGAACGTTTGCGCAATGCGATCTGCACCGAGCGCATCAGCTTGTCGCGGTCGAACGGCACGCGGCGGCCGTTGCGCTTGATCACAGTGAGTTCGCGCAGCTGCACGCGCTCGAACGTGGTGAAGCGGAAATTGCAACTCAAGCAGACGCGGCGGCGGCGGATCACCGCCGAGTCCTCTGTCGGCCGTGAATCCTTGACCTGGGTATCCAGGCTTCCGCAACTCGGGCAACGCATCACGTCCCCCTATCTCCCCCTACCGAGCATGATCACTGGTAGATGGGAAAGCGCTTGAGCAGTGTCTTCACCTTCTCGCGCACTGCGCTTTCGATGAGCGAATCCTCGTCGACGCCTTTCTGCGAAAGCACGTCGAGTACTTCCGTGATCATGCCGCCGACCTCTTGGAATTCGGCAATGCCGAAACCGCGGGTGGTGCCTGCAGGCGTGCCGAGGCGCACACCGGAGGTGACCGTCGGCTTTTCCGGATCAAACGGAATGCCATTCTTGTTGCAGGTGATATGGGCGCGGCCGAGCGCACCTTCGGCAACCTTGCCAGTGAGCGTCTTCGGCCGCAGGTCGACCAGCATCAGATGGGTGTCGGTGCCACCGGAGACGATGTCGAGGCCATGGCTCTTCAGCGTCTCGGCCAGCGCTTTGGCGTTCTCCACCACATTTTTGGCGTAAGTCTTGAAACTCGGCCGCAGCGCCTCGCCGAAGGCGACTGCCTTGGCGGCAATGACATGCATCAGCGGGCCGCCCTGGAGACCGGGGAACACAGCCGAATTGATCTTCTTCGCCATCGCCTCATCGTCGGACAGGATCACGCCGCCGCGCGGCCCGCGCAGCGTCTTGTGCGTGGTGGTGGTGACGACGTGCGCGTGCGGGAACGGCGAGGGATGCGCGCCGCCGGCAACGAGGCCGGCGAAGTGCGCCATGTCGACCATTAGATAGGCGCCGACGTCGTCGCAGATCTCACGGAAGCGCTTGAAGTCGATGATGCGCGGATAGGCCGAACCGCCGGCGATGATGACTTTCGGCTTGTGTTCCTTCGCCAGCTTCTCGACCTCATCCATGTCGATGCGGTGATCGTCGCGGCGCACATTGTACGGCACCGGCTTGAACCACTTGCCGGAGATGTTGATGGCCATGCCGTGGCTGAGATGGCCACCGGCAGCGAGGTTGAGCCCCATGAAAGTGTCGCCCGGCTGCATCAGCGCGAAGAACACCGCCGCGTTGGCGGACGCGCCGGAATGCGGCTGCACATTCGCAAACTGACAGCCGAACAGCTTGGTCACCCTTTGGATCGCCAGGTTTTCGGCGATGTCGACGAACTGGCAGCCGCCATAATAGCGCTTCCCCGGCAGGCCTTCGGCATATTTGTTGGTGAGCACCGAGCCTTGCGCCTCCAGCACGGCGCGCGAGACGATGTTTTCGGAGGCGATCAGCTCGATCTCGTCACGCTGGCGGCCAAGCTCCTTGTTGATCGCGTCGGCGATCTCGGGGTCGGTCTGCGCAAGCGGGGCGGAAAAAAAGGCCGTTTCGTCGGATGCGGATGTAGGACGGGACGTCGCCGACATTTCAATCTCCTGGCGCCGCAAGCCAAATCGGCGCCGCAAAGTGGGAAAATCCGGGATTTGGGTCGGAAATAACATATCGGCGGCAAAGCGCCAAGCTGTGGGATGATCGGACCCGTCCGGGCGCAATATCTAGGGTATTTCCTTCATGTCATTCCGGGGCGCGGCCGTATCCAAGTTGGCTTATGGATTGCGGGTCCGCGAGCTGCGCTCGCGTCGCGGAATGACCGGCTTGCGGCGGGTAGGCCCGCTCACCCCTTGGCGGTGCCGCCGGCCGGGCCGAGATCGTCTTTGTGGTAGATGTCGTCGCGGAACTGGACCACGCCATCTGGCGTCGCCCAGGCGGTGATGTAGACCCAGTGCAACGGCACCGGTTTCTTCAGCTTGGCGTCAATGCGCTCGCCCGAGGCGATTGTCTGGTTGATATGCTGGCGATCCCAGCCGGGTGTGTCCTTTAACAGCCAGTCGACCAATTCGCGCACGTTCTGCACCCGCACGCAGCCGGACGAATGGAAGCGCATGTCCTCGCCGAAAAGGCCCTTCTCCGGGGTATCGTGCATGTAGACGCCGTAGCGGCTGGGGAAATCGATGCGCAAGCTACCGAGCGAGTTGAAGCTGCCAGGATCCTGCTTGAAGCGGTAGCTCACCGCGTCGGTCGAGTACCAGTTGATATCCGACGGGTTGAGCTGATTGCCCTTCATGTCGAAGATGCGGATGTGCTCCTGCGTCAGATAATCCGGATTCTTCTGCATGATCGGGATGAGGTCGCGGCGCACAAGCGACACCGGCACCGTCCAAAACGGATTGAAGTTGACCTCGATGATCCTGCTGTTGAGCTCGGGCGACGGCCGGGACGGCCTGCCAACCACGGCGGTATGACGGCTGACCACGACGCCGTCCTCGACCGCCTCGACTTGCGCGGCCGGAATGTTGACCATCACGTAGCGGCCCTTGAGATGCTTGGTGGCAGCCTTCAGCCGGTCGACATTGACTTTGAGCTGGGCAAGCCGCTTGCCGCACGGCACATTGAGCCGGTCGAACATCTCCTTGCGCACGATGCCATCGACGGTGATGCCATGGCGCGCCTGGAAGCGGCGCACCGCCGCCTCGACATAGGAGTCGAAGATGTCGCTTTCGCCGACATTGGGGGAGAGATCGCCGGCAACGATCAGCCGGCGGCGCAGCGGCGCTACGCTGGGATGACGATTGCCGAGACGCAGGCGCTGGGTCGGCGGCACCGTCGGCCAGCCGCCGTTGGCCAGGATGCCCTCATACTGGGCGACCGCAAGCTCGGTGGTGTGCACGGTCGACGGCGCCAGCGTCGGCAGCGACGCCTGCGGCATGTGGATGGTGCGCGAAGCGCTGTCAAAGTCCTGGCCGAGCGCCCGCTTCTGGTTCTGCTGGATCAGCGCCTGCAGGGCGCTGTCGGTCGCCACCGTCGAGCCGCCAGCGATTTGGGCTGCAGCCTCGCGGGCGAAGAGCGGCACCGACGCAACTCCGGCCCCGAAAAGGGTGAGGAACGTGCGGCGGTCATGCCCGCCACGGGGCCGATGAGGAGCTCTTGCCATCGCGTTCTCGACCGAATGCGCGAAATGCGCCCGACGACCCCCGTCATGCCCCGGTTCACACCGTCCAGGCAAGCGCCGCGACGGAACCGAAGCTCAATTTTCCGCTAGCGGTCCCAAAGGGCAATTTTGTGGCCGCGCTGGTGCTCCGCTTTCGAAGTTCGTGATCGATCGCTGCGCGCGTTGACACGAGCTTAGGAAGCCAAAGGCGGGGTGCTGGCAAATCTATGATTCTGGCGCCGCTTACGATTTGAAGCTCCCGATGAGATTGCGTCAATCGGTGCAGGAGCTTCAGGTCGGCGGCCCCAGCCCAATCAAACGACAAAACCCCGGCCGGAAGGCGGCCGGGGCAAGTCTATCCAGCGAGGACAATCGCTCAGAGCCGATAAAGGATCTGGTCGGTCCAGAATCGCTCGAGCCGGTGCAACGATTTATTCAGCGTCGTGAACTCTTCGGCATTGATGCCGCCGACCTGCTCAACCGTGCGCACGTGTTTCTGGTAGAGCGTTTCCACGATATCGCGCACCTCGCGACCCTTATCGGTCAGCTTGATGCGCACCGAGCGGCGGTCGACGCGGCTGCGCTGATGGTCGAGGAAACCGATTTCTACCAGCTTCTTCAGATTGTAGGAAACATTCGAGCCGAGATAGTAGCCGCGCGTACGCAGCTCACCGGCGGTCAATTCCTTGTCGCTGATGTTGTAGAGCAGTAGCGCCTGCACCGAATTGATGTCGGCGCGACCACGGCGGTCGAATTCGTCCTTGATAACGTCGAGCAGACGGCGGTGCAGCCGCTCGACTAAGGTCAAAGCCTCCAAATAGAGAGGCCGGATATGGTCGTGCCGCGCGTCGTGCTCTGCGGGCTCGACCGTTTTTGCAACGGCTTTCATGTTCAACGCCCCATATGGGTCATTTATTTGATCGTGCACCGGCAACGCGGCCCTGTTTCCCCGCTGCCTGAGCCCGCACACTACGGGCCGCAGTCTAAAAACGGCTTAAATAACAGCATAAAGATTAGGTTTATTTGCAACGGTGAACGCCTCGTTGACAATGCAAATTGCGGCAATCGCCGTTATCTTTCGTTCACCAAAGATGTTGCCGCTTGTGGATGGCGCGCAGGCAAATGCCAAAATCAGATCACTCGAATTCGGAGCCGCCGCGGATGTAGCGGATAATCCCTGAAAAATCGCGTGCCACCTCCCCACTCTCGGCGTATTGCGAATAAATCCTTTCCGCGTCGGCGCCGAGTTCGGTCCTGGCGCCGCTCGCCTTGGCGGCCTCCTGGGCCAGTCGCAAATCTTTAAGCATCATCGCCGCGGTAAAGCCCGCCTGATAGTCGCGGTTGGCGGGCGACGTCGGGACCGGCCCCGGCACCGGACAGTAAGTGGTCAGCGACCAGCACTGGCCAGACGATTTCGAGGAAATATCGAACAGCTTCTGGTGTTCAAGGCCAAGCTTCTCGGCGAGCACGAAGGCCTCGCTGACCGCAATCATCGACACGCCAAGGATCATGTTGTTGCAGATTTTGGCGGCCTGCCCGTTGCCGGCGCCGCCGGCATGCACGATGGTCTTGCCCATCTTCTGCAGGATGGATTCCGCGCGGGTGAAGGCCTGCGTGCTGCCGCCCACCATGAAAGTGAGCGTTGCGCCTTGCGCACCGCCGACGCCGCCGGAGACCGGCGCGTCGATCATCAACAGGCCTTTCTTTTCGGCTGCGGCAGCAACCATACGCGCGGTCTCGACATCGATGGTCGAGCAGTCGATCAGCAGCGTTCCCTCGTTGGCGTTTTCGATAATACCTGAGGGGCCGAGATAGACCTCGCGCACGTGCTGACCCGCGGGCAGCATGGTTATGACGACGTCGGCACGGGAAGCGGCAATCTTGGCGGTCTCCACGCTCGTGCCGCCGGCCGCTTTCAGATTTTCGACCGCGTCTGGACTGATGTCGACGCCCTCGACCGTGTGGCCCGCCTTGATCAGGTTCTGCGCCATCGGCAGCCCCATATTGCCGAGCCCGATGAAACCGATCCGCGCCATCATTGCCTCCCCTTTTTATTTGCGCATGATCTTATCCGAAAATCAGTTTCCATCGCCGATCAGGTCGGGGACAGGCTTTTTCGGCATCATGCACGTAGGCTCATCTGCACGCACTCACGCCGGCTGCTCCTGCGCCGCCCTCAACGCCAGCCACAGGTAAAGCGCAAGCAGGCTGCCGTCGACGATGGCGACCAGCCAGCCGCCGCCGAATACCTGCGGAAAGAACATGTCGACCGCCAGCATAGAGGCGACCGCCATCAGCCAGATCACCGCGCCCCAGGCCGCCGCCAACCACAGGCCGACCGCGGCGACCAGATCGATCACCGCAAAAAACACGGTCGCCGTCTGCCAAGCGACCGAATGCAATTCGAACAATTGGTTTTGGCCGACACCGATGCCGCAGACCCACGACCAGTGATATAGCCCCTTCAGCATTGAGACGCCGGCCATCACGCGGAGAAACAATACCAACCGCCGCGTCCACCCTCCGGCCTCGGACTTGGCCTCGCCCTCGTGCACCGGCTCCAGGCCTTCAACCTCGTAGGCCTGCAGCGGATCGCCAATGAAGCGTTCGCTCATGTCAACGCCCTCATGGCAGCACCAGTTCGTGCCCGGGCAGCGGCGCAAAATGGCGCGCGACGTCGTCATCGCTCGCTGCCGCAAGCGTCGCCGGGTTCCAGTGGGGTCTGTTGTCCTTGTCGACGATCACCGCGCGCACGCCCTCATAGAAATCATGGCCCTCGATAATTCGCGACACTATGCGGAATTCCGCGCGCATGCACGTGTCGAAATCCCAATCCTTGCCGCGGCGCATCTGCTGAAGCGCGATCTTGAGGCTGAGCGGCGATTTCGTCCGTATGGTGGCGGCGGTCTTGGCCGCCCATTCGGCGTCTGACCCGCCGCCGGCCGCTTCCCGGTCGAGCGCGGCAAGAAATTCTTCAACGCTGTCGTGCGCGAACAACCGGTCGATTGACGCGCGCCGTGCCATGATCGGCCCTTCTCCCGCCGCCTCCGCAAAGGCCGCCAGTGTTGCGTCGACGGGGACCGTGCCCATCAGCCCTTCGAGCAAATCGGGAAACCGCGCCGAAGGCACGCGATGGGTGGCGACCCCTGCGGCGACGCCGTCCGCGGCGTTGAAGCGTTCGCCGGTCAGCGCGCAATAGGTGCCGAGCCCGCCCGGCAGACGCGGCAGGAACCAGGTGGCGCCGACGTCGGGAAAGAATCCAATGCCGACCTCCGGCATGGCGAAGGAGAACCGGTCGCCGGCCACGCGATGCGAGCCGTGCACTGAGACTCCGACGCCACCGCCCATGACGATGCCGTCGATGAGAGCCACGTAAGGCTTGCGGTAGTTCTTGATCAGCGCATTGAGCGGATATTCGTCGCGCCAGAACTGCAGCGCTTCATCCCGCCGACCGGCAGTGCCGAGATCGTAGAGAGCGCGTACGTCCCCGCCAGCGGAAAAAGCGCGATTCCCCGCGGCTGTGATGACAACACGGGTGATGCTGGCGTCATCGGTCCAGGCTTTAAGCTGCGCGCTGAGCGCCAGCGCCATGTTGTGCGTGACCGCATTGAGCGCCGCCGGCCGGTTGAGCGTGACGACGCCAGCGGCGCCGCGCTTTTCAAACAGGATTTCGGGTTCGGCAGACGACGAAACAGACATGCGGGGCCAGTCATAACCGGTCCCGCCGCCGCACGCGAGGGGCCCTGTCGGGCGCGCGCCGTCAGCGCTGGAATATCTGCTGGGGCGCTTTCATCCGATTTGCAACGGCCTCGAAAGCGCGCGATGTGAGCGCCACGAAGAATGTCACATAAACCACCAAAAGCGCCGCCATGAAGACATACGCGATCACCCGCGCCAGCCCCTCCGCAGCCGAAACCGATGATGTCGCGACGCCAACGATTATGGCGCCGCCAAAAACGATCCCAAAGGCCGCCAGCCCTGCCAGAACGATCAGCACGAACCCGACCACGTAAGCCATAAAAATACGTAACGTGTAGCCCTCGGTGTCCCCGTAGGCATTGGCCCATCCCGCGCCGGGCGCGTCAACGGCAATCGCGGGCAGCAATACGGTCAGCCGCGTGATCAGATTGACGTAGACGACCATCATGGTGAAATCGAGAGCCACGAGCAGCCAGGAAAATGTCGAAAGGATCTCCAGCATAATGAAACGCGAGAATGAGCGGGATGCCGAGCAAGGTCGGCATTATCGCGAGTAGCGACAGCAGCAGACCCGTCCACAAGAACCGTCGAGCGCGGCGCCCGAATGCGACAGGATAATGCGGAGCGACCTCGCCAAGAATTACGAAGCGGTGGATCGCAATGTAATAGAGCGCCAGCACTAGCCATCCAGCCAGATTGATGCCGATACGGGGGAAAGCGCCAACCCCACGCAGCACAATGCCCAGAGCCTCCATGCCCAATACGACAGCAAACGCCGCAAGCACCACATTGGGCATGCGCTGCAGCACACGAAACAGATCTTGCAGTGCCAGTCGTAGAAGAGATGTCATCGACGGTCTTGCCCCCGATCGCGGGACTCTCCTGTTACCGATCGCCGATGACGATACGCCTTAAGCGAGAGATTTTTAAAAATTTAACCAGACAGATTTCGAGCTTGCCGCGTGGGGGTTCGTTAACCGCACGCTCGAGATGTTGAATTGTCTAGTTCCCCAACATCGCGCGACTGACGATCAGCCGCATGATCTCATTGGTACCCTCGAGGATCTGGTGCACGCGCACGTCGCGCAGCACGCGCTCGATCGGATGATCGTGCAGATAGCCGTAACCACCGTGCAATTGCAGACAGCCATTGACGACGTTGAAGCCGGTGTCGGTGGCAAGCCGCTTGGCCTGCGCGGCGAGGCGCGTCGCAGCCGGCTCCTTCTCGCCTACAGCTACCGCGGCGCGATGCAGCAACAGGCGTGCGGCCTCGATTTCGGTGGCATAATCAGCAACGCGAAATTGCAGCGCCTGGAAATCGGCGAGCCGCGAGCCGAACTGCTTGCGCTCCTTCATGTAGTCGACGGTGCGGTCGAGGCAGAACTGCGCACCACCGAGCGAACAGGCAGCGATGTTGAGTCTTCCACCGTCGAGTCCGGCCATGGCGATCTTGAAACCCTCGCCCTCGGCGCCAATGCGGTTGGCCGCCGGTACCCGGCAACTCTCGAAGTTCACCATGGCGGTCGGCTGCGTCTTCCAGCCAAGCTTCTTTTCCGGCGCACCGAACGTGAGGCCGGGCGTGCCCTTCTCTACCACGATGCAGGAGATGCCACGCGAGCCGGCGTCGCCCGTGCGCGCCATCACCACATAAATGTTGGAAACGCCGGCTCCGGAAATGAAGGCCTTAGCGCCGTCGAGCACGTAGTGGTCGCCGTCCTTGCGCGCGCGGGTCGAAAGGTTCGCCGCGTCGGAGCCGGCGCCCGGCTCGGTCAGGCAGTAGCTAGCGAAGTGCTCCATGGTGCAGAGCTTGGGCAGGAACCTGGCGCGCGCTTCGTCGCTGCCGAAGGCGTCGATCATCCAGCCCGCCATGTTGTGGATCGACATATAGGCGGCCGTCGAGGTGCAGCCGTGCGCCAACTCCTCGAAGATGATGGCAGCGTCGAGCCGCGACAGCGCCGAGCCGCCGACGTCGTCTTTTATATAGATGCCGCCGAAGCCGAGCGCCGCCGCTTGCCGCATGCAATCGACGGGAAAAACCTCGCCCTCGTCCCACGCGCGGGCATGCGGCATCATTTCGTCGCGCGCGAAGGCCCTGGCGGTGGACTGGAAAGCCCGCTGCTCTTCAGAAAGGTTGAAGTCCATGCCCTGATCGCGTGATGCCCCGGACGGCCTGCCGGCCAACCTTCCCGGGATGGGTAGCGAGGTCAAGCCCGCCCCGTGGGACAGGCCGGAAAGCCTGAATTGCCGCCAGCCGGGTGGCAGGCGGGACCGGGAGGCGCTAAAACACCTCCACTTGGAGGAACCCATGGCCATCAAATACGGCCGCCCCTTGGAGCGGAAGATCGGATTCGTGCCAGCAGAAGCGGACGCGCGCGAGGTCAAGGCCGACCCGCTCGACCTCACCGTGCGCATGCGCCGCAACCGGCAGCACGACTGGACCCGCCGCATGGTGCGCGAGAACGTGCTGACCACGGACGACCTGATCTGGCCATTGTTCATCATGGACGGCGAGAACGCGCGTGCGGCGGTCCCCTCGATGCCGGGCGTCGAGCGACTGACCGTCGACCAGGCGGTGCGCGAAGCGGAGCGCGCGGCAAAGCTGACCATCCCTTGCCTCGCCCTGTTCCCGTACACCGATCCGCAATTGCGCGACGAGATGGGCAGCGAGGCGATCAACCCGGACAATCTGGTGTGCCGCGCCATCCGCGCCATCAAGAAGGAAGTGCCGGAGGTCGGCATCCTCTGCGACGTGGCGCTCGATCCCTTCACCAGCCACGGCCATGACGGGCTGATCCGCGACGGTGTCATCCTCAACGACGAGACCGTTGCGGTTCTGGTCAAGCAGGCGCTGGTGCAGGCGGAAGCCGGCTGTGACATCATCGCGCCATCCGACATGATGGATGGCCGCGTCGGCGCCATCCGCAAGGTACTCGACCGGCACGACTTCACCGACGTGTCGATCATGGCCTATGCAGCGAAATACGCCTCGGCCTTCTACGGGCCGTTCCGCGACGCGGTCGGGTCGGCCAAGACGCTGACCGGCGACAAGCGCACCTACCAGATGGACCCGGGCAACACCGACGAAGCGATCCGCGAGGTCGCGCTCGACGTTGACGAGGGCGCCGACATGATGATGGTCAAGCCGGGTATGCCCTATCTCGATATCTGCCGCCGCGTGAAAGAAACATTCGGCATGCCGACCTTTGCCTACCAGGTGTCGGGCGAATACGCGATGCTGATGGCAGCCGCGCAAAACGGCTGGCTCGACGGCGACCGGGTGATGTTCGAAAGCCTGATCGCCTTCAAACGCGCGGGCTGTGACGGCGTGCTGACCTATTTCGCGCCGCGCGTGGCGGAGAAATTGAAAAGTCATCAATAGGAATGTTGCGACAGGACTATCCACACCGCTCTTTCCCGCGCAAGCGGGAATCCAGAAGTCACAAGCAAAGACATTGCAGCTTGCCCTGGATCCCCGCTTTCGCGGGGATGAACGGGAACGACGAGCCGCACATAGGACATTGGAAACGTCACAATGGGTGAATTCGCAATCGGCCAAGGCGTATCGCGCTTCGAGGACCCGCGTCTGGTGCGCGGCGCAGGCCACTATGTCGACGACATCAAGCTGCCTGGCATGGTGCACGGCTTCGTGCTGCGCTCGCCGCACGCCCACGCCAAGATCAGGACGATCGATACGACGGCCGCCAAGGCGGCGCCCGGCGTGCTGGCTGTGCTGACCGCCGCAGACGTGAAGGCGGCGGGCTGGGGCGATCTGCCCGTGCCCGGCGGTCTCAAGCTGCGCGACGGTTCGACCGCCTTCAAGCCGCGCTATCCGATCCTCGCCGACGGCAAGGTGCGCTGGGTCGGCGATTACGTCGCCTTTGTTGTGGCCGAGACGATTGCGCAGGCGATGGACGCGGCCGAGCTGATCGAGGCCGACTACGAGGAACTGCCGGCGGTCACCTCAACCGCCGCAGCGCATGACCCCGGCGCCGCCACGGTGTGGGAGGAATGCCGCGACAATATCGGTTTCGTCTATCTGATCGGCGACAAGGACACGGTCGATTCAGCCTTCGCCGGCGCCGCCCATGTGGTGAAGCACAAGTTCGTCATCAACCGTGTCACCGCCGTCACCATGGAGCCGCGCAACGCGGTCGGCCATTACGACGCCGGCGACGACCGCTACACCGTCTACACCGCCCTGCAGCGGCCGCAGCCGACGCGCGCCGAGCTCGCCAAGCTGATGAAGGTGCCGGAAAGCCAGGTGCGCGTGGTTACCGGCGACACCGGCGGCAGCTTCGGCATGAAGTCGCCGATCTTCAACGAGGTGCCGCTGGTGCTGCTTGCGTCGAAGCTCACTGGCCGGCCGGTGAAATGGGTCTCGACCCGCACCGAAGCGTTCCTCTCCGACGCGCAGGCGCGCGACCACGTCACCGAGGCGGAGCTGGCGCTCGACAAGGACGGCCATTTCCTCGCGATGCGGGCGAAGGCGTTCGTGGCGATCGGCGCCTATCTGCAGAACGCGATGCCGGCCTTCATCCAGAACGCCGGTACGCTCGCCGGCGTCTACCGCACGCCCGCCATCCATGTCGATTACAGCTGCGTGTACACCAATACCAACCCGATGCGGCCTTATCGCGGCAATGGCCGGCCCGAATTCGCCTTCGTGATCGAGCGCATGGTCGACATCGCCGCCGACGAGCTCGGCATTGACCCGGTGGAGCTGCGCCGGCGTAACACTATTCCTGCGAGCGCCATGCCGTTCAAGACCGGTCTTACTTTCGTCTACGACAGCGGCGAGTTCGAGAAGAACATGGACATGGCGCTGGACATCGCCGACGCTAACGGTTTCGCCAAGCGCAAGGCGGAGGCGAAGAAGCGCGGCAAGCTTCTGGGCTTCGGCCTCTCCAACACCATCGAGCGCGCCGGCGCGGCCAGCCTCGAAGGCGCCGAGGTGCGCTTCAGCCGCACCGGCACGCTGACCCTGTTCTCCGGCTCCAACAGCCAGGGCCAGGGCCACGAGACCGTGTTCAAGCAACTGGTCTGCGACCGGCTCGGCATCGACCCGCACGAAGCCTTTTATGTGCAGGGCGACACCGACGAGATTTTCTTCGGCGAAGGCACCGGCGGCTCGCGCTCGATGACGCTGGCCGGCTCCGCCTTCCACAACGCCACCGAGAAGGTGGTCGACAAGGCGCGCGCCATCGCCGCCCACATGCTGCAGGTCTCGGAGGACGACCTCAAGTTCGAGGACGGCGTGTTCTCGACCTCGAAGACCAACCGCACCCTGAGCGTCAAGGAAATCGCCGTCGCCGCGGTCAACCCGGCCAACCTGCCCGTCGGCATCGAGCCGGGCCTGATGGCGACCGCAGTCTACAACGCGCCGGTCGCCAACTACCCGAACGGCTGCCACATCTGCGAGGTGGAGATCGACCGGGAGACCGGGGAGACCCAGATCGTTCGCTACAGCGTGGTCGACGACGTCGGCACGGTGATGAACCCGATGCTGCTGCACGGCCAGATTCACGGCGGCATCGCGCAAGGCGCCGGCCAGGCGCTGATGGAGGACATTCATTTCGACGGCGCCGGCCAGCTGGTGACCGCTTCGTTCATGGACTACGCCATGCCGCACGCGCATAACTTTTCGGCCATGAAGGTGGAGAGCAATTCGGTGCCGACAAAGACCAACCCGCTCGGCGTGAAGGGCGCCGGCGAGGCCGGCTGCGTCGGCGCCCTGCCCGCCGTGGTCAACGCCGTGGTCGACGCGCTCTCCGAGTTCGGCGTCAAGCACATCGAGATGCCGGCGACCGCGGAGCGCATCTGGCGCGCGATGCAACGTTGAGCACACGCAATCCGCCCGCCCGCTTCGTTTTAGGGCGCTGAAGACGGTACAAAGCGCCAAGAAACGCCTAAACTTGGATAACGTTGCGTGATTCGATTCGCGCGGTGTCGTGTTTGCGGCGCGTTCGAATTCGTATCGTTGCGCGTTGTTGGCGTATCCGACCATCCACCGTCCGAGGAGACTGCCCATGCGCAATGTTGGGCGCAAGCTGGCGTTCGTGCTCGCTGCCACCAACCACGGCTCGATGATCGTCAATCGGTTCGACCAACGCATGCTCGATACCGACCGCGGCTACGGCGTGGGTTACCAGCTTCTGGAGACGGGCTCCTGCGACGCCATAGAAGTCGAGCTCACCACCCAGCTGCTCGAACTGCGCCGGCGCTACCACGGCGATGGTGTACTGGCGCTCGACTGCGGCGCCAATATCGGGGTGCATACTGTGGAATGGGCCACCGCCATGACCGGATGGGGCTCGGTCATGGCTGTCGAGCCACAGGAGCGCCTCTATTATGCGCTTGCTGGCAATATCGCCCTCAACAACTGCTTCAACGCTGTCGCCATGCACGCGGCAATCGCAGCGGAAAACGGCGTCATCCCCGTTCCGGCGCTCAATTATCTGACGCCGTCAAGTTTCGGCAATCTCGAGCTGCAAAAGCACGACGGCAACGAATATATCGGCCAAGATATCGACTATTCAGAGGAAAACGGCGTTCCCATTCAGAAGATCGCGATCGACACACTCGAGCTCGCACGCGTCGACCTGATCAAACTCGATGTTGAGGGCATGGAATTGGACGCGCTCGCCGGCGCCGCGCGAACCGTCGAACGCTGCCAGCCGATCGTGCTGGCAGAAACCGCCAAAATCGAACGCGAAGAAATGCGCGCTTGGCTGGGACAGCGCGACTATGTGGTGGTCGATGCAGGCGTCAATCTTCTCGCCATCCATCGCGCTGATGAAACCCTGACCCAGTTGCAGCTCGACGTGTTGGCGCAGTCCTCGGCAGCCTGAGCCGCGCCGGGCGCCCCGCAGAACGACCGGTGTCGCTCACTCCATCGCCGAGGCGCTGTCGATGCGTACCGGCTGATACCCGCCGGCGTTGAGCGCTGCCATGATTTCTTCGGCGTGCACGGCGTCGCGCGTTTCAATCGTGACGTCGAGCTTGGCGCCCTTGGCCGGCACGTCGAGGAACAAGCGCCGGTGATCGACCTCCAGGATATTGGCGTCGAGCAAGCCGAGCATGACGGCGATCGGCCCAAGTATGCCGGGGCGGTCGGGAATGGTCAGGCGGAAGGAGACGATGCGGCTTTCGCGCTCGAGCTCGCGTACCATGACGGAAGCAAGAATACGCGGATCGATGTTGCCGCCGCAAAGAATCAGCCCCACCTTGCGGCCGCGGAAGCGCTCAGGCTTCGCCAGCATGGCCGCAAGCCCTGCGGCGCCCGCGCCTTCCGCCATGGTCTTCTGCAAAGTGAGATAGGCATTGACCGCGCGCTCGAGCTGAGCCTCGTCGACTAGCATGACTTCGCTGACCAACTCACGGATGACAGGCAAGGTCAGCTTGCCGCAGTGCTCGACCGCAATGCCTTCAGCGAGCGTCGGTCCGCCGATCGGCCGATCTTCGCCAGTGAGTGCGTTCCACACCGATGGATAGAGCGCGGCCTCGGCGCCTATGATTTCGATGTCTGGCCTCACCGCACGGGCCGCGATGGCATTGCCGGCGATCAACCCGCCGCCGCCGATCGGAATCACCATGACGTCGAGGTCGGGCACCGCCTCCAGCATTTCCAGCGCAATGGTGCCCTGTCCGGCGATTATGCGGGCGTCGTCGTAGGGGTGCACAAGCGTCAGGCCGCGCTCGTGCTGGATGTCCTCCATCACCGTCCAACACTCGGCGATGGTCTCGCCGTGCAGCACCACCTCGGCACCGTGGGAGCGAGTCGCGGCCACCTTCACGAAGGGCGTCGTTTCCGGCATCACGATTGTTGCCGGAATGCCGAGCCGCGCCGCGTGATAGGCTACCGCCTGGGCGTGGTTGCCGGCCGACGTGGCAATAACGCCCCGCGCGCGTTCTGCCTCGCTCAATGAGGAGAGCTTTACCAGCGCGCCGCGTTCCTTGAACGAATTGGTGACCTGCAGGTTTTCGTATTTGACGTGGACTTCCGCCCCCGTGAGCGCGGACAGCTTGGGCGCCGGCAGCATGGGTGTGTCCAGCACCGCGCCGGCGATGAGGCGGCGGGCGGCTTCAATGTCGGGCAGGCTGATGGTCACAATTGTCACTCCCGAGTCGGCACCATGCCGCAAGCGCTGCCGCGGTTCCAGCCGCAGGCGGGACGTCCCTTGACGGCCTCTTGCGCGCAACCGATTCTGTGTCCATGTCGGGAATGACGATGCGGGCCGGGAATGGGCGTTTTTTGGGCCGGACAAGAGCTTTCCAGGGGGTGGCGCCATGTCGATTGACATCAAACCCCATGCCTACGACCCGGTGACGCAGCCGGAATTGTTCGATGGCGTGCTGGCGCGCCGGGTGATCGCTTTCGTCATCGACTTCGTCGTCCTGGCGGTGCCTGTGATTCTGGCCGCCATGTTCATCTTCGCCTTCGGCATCGTAACCCTCGGGATCGGCTGGATGCTGTACTGGCTGCTTCCGCCGGCGACGGTGATCTGGGCACTCGTCTATTTCGGGTTGACGCTGGGAGGCGAGGCCTCAGCAACCATCGGCATGCGGGTGGTGGATCTGGAGATGCGCACCTGGTACGGCGCACCGGCCTATTTCGTGCTCGGCGCTGTTCACGCCATCTTGTTCTGGCTCACCCTCTCCGTCTTGACCCCGTTCATCCTGCTGGTGGCCTTCTTCAACGAGCGCCGGCGGCTGCTCCACGACATCCTGCTCGGGACTGTGGTCATTAACAATGCCGCACGGGCGTCGTATTTGCGTGGCGCCGGGGCGGTATAATAGCTTTGACGAAACTGGGAAGCCGGGCGATGCTAGACTCGAATCGGGGGCCGTCCAAAGGCGCGACTTAAGTGACCCAGCATTCCCGCGACACGCCGCAATTCTATCTGACGGCGCCTTCACCCTGCCCCTATTTGCGGGGCCAGGAGGAGCGGAAGGTCTTCACGCACTTGGTGGGCGAACGCGCGGGCGAACTCAACGACCTGCTCACCCATGGCGGCTTCCGCCGCAGCCAATCGATCGCCTATCGCCCGGCCTGCGAGAGCTGCCGCGCCTGCGTTTCGGTGCGGGTGGTGGCAAACGATTTCTCTCCCTCACGCAGCATGCGGCGGGTGGCCGAGCGCAATGAGGACGTGATCGGCGCAATGCGCGCGCCGCATCCGACCTCAGAACAATATTCGGTCTTCCGCGCCTATCTCGACACCCGCCATCGCGACGGCGGCATGGCCGACATGACGGTGCTCGACTATGCCATGATGATCGAGGACAGCCATGTCGAAACGCGCCTCGTCGAATACCGCCGGCGCGGTCCCGATAGCGGCATCAACGGTCGCGGCGCCGGCGACCTCTTGGCGGTGGCGCTGACCGACGTGCTGAGCGATGGGCTGTCGATGGTCTATTCGTTCTTCGATCCCGACGCCGGCGACCGCTCGCTCGGCACCTTCATGATCCTCGACCACATCGAACGCGCCAACGAGATGGGCCTGCCTTACGTCTATCTCGGCTATTGGGTGCCGGGCTCCCGCAAGATGGACTACAAGGGCCGCTTCCTGCCGCAGGAACGGCTGATGGCCTCGGGCTGGACGCGGGTGGAGCGTTAGCGCCCTGTCTCTTTCGCGCCGACGCGCTGTATTGATCTCATGAGCAGCAAGACCGCGAGCAAAGACAAACGAAAGCGGATCACGGTCGTTCCCGTGACCACCATGGAAGAAATTCCCGACCCTGACGCGCTCGACGTCTAGCGGCTCATAGCCCCGGCACCGATACGCCGAACGTATCCAGGATCAGCACGATGTTCAGCGCCAGCACCACCACGGTGCCGACGGCAGCGGCGACGTTGGTCAGCCGAGTTGTTGACGAACGGCCCCATGATATCGCGCCGCCGAGTGAACATAACGAGCGCGATCATCGGTACAGGCAGCGCGATGCTCAGGATCACCTGACTGACCACCAGTGCAGAGGTGGCGTTGACGCCGAGCGCGACCACGACGAAGGCCGGGATCATGGTCACCAGCCGGCGCACCCAGATCGGGATGCGGAAGCCGACGAAGCCTTGCATGATCATTTGCCCGGCCATGGTGCCCACCACCGACGAGGAGACGCCGGAGGCGATCAGCGATAGCAGGAAAATACCGGCGGCGCCGATGCCGAGCAAGGGCGTCAGCGTGTGATAGGCGGTTTCAATTTCGGCGACATCACTGTGGCCAGCGTGGAAGGCGCTCGAAGCCATCATCACCATGGCCATATTGATCAGCCCGGCGGCGGCCAGTGCGATCAGCACTTCGCGGTTGGATATCCGCACCACCAAGCGTTTTTCGCGCTCATTGCGCGACGGGATGCGCGCCTGGGTCAGACCGGAATGCAGATAAACCGCATGCGGCATGACGGTCGCGCCGATGATGCCGACCGACAACAGCAGCGCACCGGCATCGGGAATTTGCGGCGTCACTGTGCCAAGCGCGGCAGCAGCCCAGTTCACCGGCGCGATGAACATCTCGACAAGATAGCAGAGCGCGATAAGAGCGACGAAGCTGGTGATGATGATTTCGAGCGGCCGGAAGCCGCGGCCCTCGACCATCAGGATGGCGTAGGTCACGATGGCGGTTATGACCATGCCCGCCAGGAGCGGCATGTTGAACAATAGCGCCAGGCCAATCGCCCCGCCCAGGAACTCAGCGAGATCGGTGGCCATGGCGGCGATTTCGCTGATACCCCACATGGCCCAGACCAGGGGCCTCGGGAACTGCTCGCGGCACATCTCCGCCAGATTGTGGCCGGTGACGATGCCGAGCTTGGCCGAAAGGGCCTGGAACAGCATGGCGATCAGATTGGCCGCCAGCACCACCCAGAGCAGGCTGTAACCGTATTTCGCGCCCGCCTGGATGTTGGTGGCGTAATTGCCGGGGTCCATATAGGCGATCGACGCGATGACAGCCGGCCCGCCGAAGGCCAGATAGCCACGCCAACTCCTGGGTTCCCCCGCCCAGCAGCGCTTGCGCCGTGCCGATTGTACGTTCGGTGAGGGAGTTTCGTCGCGGTGGCCTGGCGTCCATAAATTCGTAAGTCTTTCCGGCACTCTGCTCATATGAAAAAACATTCTAAGCTTATTGCGAATGATTTGCAATTGCATTTCCTGCCGGGAACCTACCTGATCGCGGCGGATTGGTGCATCCTGCGGGAGAGATTCAGGGGGCCCCTCATCCGAAAATCGACGCGAAATGCCGGCGCCAGAACCAAGACTTGGACCAAGACTTGGCCCTCCTTTGCGGCATTGCGGCGGCCGCACTCGCCCTGCCCGTCGCCGCCCTGGCGGCGACGGGAAGCGCACACGGCCCCTCTGAACTCCTATTCGTTGCCCAGCTCATCGTGCTGATGTTGGTCGGCCGCCTGCTCGGCGAGGTCATGCTGCGCTTCGGGCAGCCAGCGGTGATGGGCCAATTGATCGCAGGCCTCGTGCTGGGCCCCTCGGTGCTGGGCGCCCTCCTCCCGGATTTCCAGCACGCCCTGTTTCCCGCCGCCAAAGAGCAGAAGGCGATGCTTGATGCGGTGGCGCAGTTCGGCATCCTGGTGTTGCTGCTGCTCACCGGTATGGAGACCGACCTGAAGCTGGTGCGCGAGAGCGGGCGGGCCTCGTTTTCCGCCTCCATCGCCGGCATCGTGGTGCCGTTCCTCTGCGGCGTCGCGCTCGGCGAGGCGCTGCCCGACGCCATGCTGCCGGACCCCTCGAAACGGCTAATCACGTCCCTCTTCCTCGGCACAGCGCTGTCGATCGCTTCGGTGAAGATTGTGGCGACGGTGATCCGCGAAATGAACTTCATGCGCCGCCGGGTAGGTCAGGTGATCCTCGCCTCCGCCATCATCGACGACACCGTCGGCTGGATGATTACCGCGGTGATCTTTTCGCTGGCGTTACAGGGCCATATTGACGCGTTCAGCGCGGCCAAGAGCGTCCTCGGCACACTGGTGTTTATGGGCTTGAGCCTCACCATCGGCCGGCGTGCGGTGTTCTTCATCATTCGCTGGGTCAACGACACTTTTAAGAGCGAGTTCGCGGTGATCACCGCCATCCTCTTGATCATGGGCGTTATGGCGATCATCACCGATCTGATCGGCGTGCACACGGTGCTCGGCGCCTTCGTGGCTGGAATCCTGGTCGGGGAGTCGCCGATCCTGACCCGTCACATCAACGAGCAATTGCGCGGGCTGATCATCGCCTTCTTCATGCCGGTGTTCTTCGGCACCGCGGGCCTGCATGCCGATCTGACCATCCTCAAGGATCCCGCCCTGCTGGCGCTGACGCTTGGGCTGATCCTGATCGCCAGCCTCGGCAAGTTTGGCGGCGCCTTTGTCGGCGGCCGTTTCGGCGGATTGACGGCGCGGGAGTTGCTTGCGCTTGGCACCGGCATGAACGCGCGCGGCTCGACCGAAGTAATTGTCGCCACCATCGGCCTGTCGATGGGCGCGCTCAATCCCAACCTCTTTACCATGATCGTCGCCATGGCGGTGATCACCACCATGGCCATGCCGCCGACGCTGCGCTGGGCGCTGGCGCGGCTGCCGATAGGCAAAGAGGAAAAGCAGCGGCTCGAGCGCGAGGAGATGGAAGCCAAAGGCTTCGTGCCCAAGCTGGAGCGGCTGCTGCTCGCAGTCGACGGCAGCGGCAACGGCAAATTCGCCACCCGCATCGGCGGCATGATTGCAGGCAGCCGCGGCATGCCGACCACCGTTATGCAGATCAAGACCGACAGGAAAACCGGCAAGGCGGCGGCAGAAGCGCAAAAAGAAAAAGCGAAAGAAGCAGGCGAAACCGTGCAGACGGTAGCGCAAGAGGCACGCCCGCTCGACGAAAGCAAGAAATCGGACGAGCAACAGGAGCCGAAAAAGCTCGACGTCACCACCAAGACGGAAAAAGGTCCTGACCAGAAAGCCATCGCCAAGGAAGCCGAGAAGGGGTACGACCTGCTCGTCATCGGCCTCGGCAAGACCGTCGTGCGCAAGAGTGAGTTCCACGACGGCGTCACCGAGATCGCCGCCGGCTTCGAGGGTCCGCTCGCGGTGGCTGACGCGCGCGACCTGCACCTCGAAGAGCCGCTCGAAGGCCGCTTCAACATTCTGGTGCCGATCAACGGCACCGCAACCTCTCGCCACGCCGCCGAGGTCGCCATCGTGCTGGCACGCGCCAGCAAGGCGCCGTTGACCGCGCTTTACGTCACCGCCGGCGGCAGGAAGACACGCTCGCGCCACTACGAGGAGGCGATCCTGAAGGACATCGTGGCGCTGGCAGAAAGTTATGGGCAGGACGTGCGCACGGCGGTGCGCGCCGACGACGCGCCGGAAGACGCCATCCTGAAGGAGATGGCGCGCCGGCGGTCAAACCTGGTGGTGATGGGCGTCAGCCGCCGCCCCGGAGAAAAGCTGTTCTTCGGAGATACCGCCGCGGCGTTAATGGAAAAATCGGAGAAGTCGCTGCTGTTCGTGGCGAGCTAGTGGAGCTGTCGTCCCCGCGAAGGCGAGGACCCAGTAACCCCTGTCCCTCCGTAGAATGAACACTGGGGTTACTGGTCCCGGCTCGCGCTCGCTATCGCTCGCTTGGCCGGGATGACACCAGAGATGACGGCTACTCTTCGCCGTTCGTCTTGCCGTTGCTCAAGGGGGCACTGAACCTGTTGCTCTTGGGGAAGCCCTTGGGGGCGATGCGGCCGGCGGCGGCGCGGTCGCCGCGCCAATCCTTCAATTCCTTCAGCGCCATATTGAAGCTACGGCCGGCTGAGTCGGTCCAGCTCAGGCCCTCGCCGCCGTCAAAGGTGGTGAGGTCGGAGAGACCTTTTTGCAGATAGCGCTGCAGCCGCACGCCGCGCCCACGGTTCATCTCCGGCACCTGGTCGAGCTTGAAGATCAGCATCTTGCGGTTCTGGCCGATGGTGGCGATGTGATCGCCCTCGACAGTGGTCAGCGCTGCCGCCTTGTCAGGTGCCTTCAAGTTGAGCACCTGCTTGCCCTTGCGAGTGGTGCCGAGCACTTCGTCCTCCGGCACCACGAAACCGTTGCCGGCGTAGCTCGCCACCAGGAATTTGCGCTGACCCGCATAAGGAAGCGCCGCTACCACGTCGGCGTCTTCCAGATCAATGGACAGCCGCACCGGCTCGCCATGACCGCGACCGCCGGGAAGCTTAGAAGCATCAAGGGTATAGAAGCGCCCGTTCGAGCCGAAGATGAGCACCTTGGCGGTGGTCTCGGTCGGGAAAGCGAATTTCAGCGCATCGTCAGCCTTGAACGAAACGCCGGAGAGGTCGCTGACATGGCCGCGCAGCGCCCGGATCCAGCCCTTTTCCGAAACCACCACGGTGATCGGCTCGCGCACCACCATGGCCTCTTCGATGGCCGCAACGTCATGCTCGGGCGCCTCGCTGAAGTCGGTGCGGCGGCGGCCGAGTTCGGTCTTGGGACCGAAAGTCGCCTTCAATTCCTTGATCTGCCCGGCGACAGTCTTCCACTGCTTGTCTTCCGAGCCGAGCAAGGCTTTGACTTCGGTGCGCTCCTTGCGCAGATCCTTTTCCTCTCCACGGATCTCCATCTCTTCCAGCTTGCGCAAGTTGCGCAAACGCATGTTGAGGATGGCCTCGGCCTGCACCTCGGTGAGCTTGAAAGTCTTCATCAGAACGGGCTTAGGCTCGTCCTGGGTGCGAATGATCTTGATCACCTTGTCGAGGTTCAAATAAGCGATCAAATAGCCGCCAAGCACTTCAAGTCGGTGCTCGATCTTGGCGAGACGGAATTTGGAGCGCCGCACCAGCACCTCGCGGCGATGGTCGAGCCATTCGCGCAAGGCTTCGGCAAGCCCGAGCACCATCGGGATGCGCCCACCCTTCACCAGCACGTTCATATTGAGCTGGATGCGGGCTTCCAGATCGGTCAGCCGGAATAGCGATTCCATCATCACCGCGGCGTCGACCGTGCGCGCCCGCGGCTCGATCACCAGACGGATGTCCTCGGCGGATTTGTCGCGCACGTCGGCAACCAGCGGCAATTTCTTCTCGTTGATCAGCTCGGCGATCTTCTCGACCAGGCGTGATTTCTGCACCAGCCAGGGGATCTCGGTGATCACCACCACATAGGTGCCGCGGCCGGTGTCTTCGCTTTCCCAGCGCGCGCGCACGCGGAACGAACCGCGGCCAGTGTTGTAGGCTTCGGCGATCGCGTCGGGCGAGTCCACAATGACGCCGCCGGTCGGAAAATCCGGCCCCTTGACATATTTCAGCAGCGTTTTGCTGCGCGCGTTTGGCGTGTCAATCAGATGCAGCGCGGCATCGCACAATTCGACCACGTTGTGCGGCGGGATCGCGGTCGCCATGCCGACGGCGATGCCCTGCGCCCCATTGGCAAGCAGATTGGGAAAGGCCGCCGGCAGCACCACGGGCTCTTCCGACGTGCCGTCGTAGGTGGCGCGGAAATCGACCGCATCCTCGTCGATGCCGTCGAGCAGGAGCCGGGCCACTTCGGTCAAACGCGATTTAGTGTAGCGCATGGCGGCAGCATTATCGCCGTCGACATTGCCGAAGTTGCCCTGCCCGTCGATCAGCGGATAGCGCTGGGCAAAGTCCTGGGCCAACCGCACGAGCGCGTCGTAGATCGCCTGGTCGCCGTGCGGGTGGAAATTGCCCATCACGTCGCCGACCACCTTGGCCGACTTCTTGAACGCGGCGCCGGGGTCGAGCCGCAATAACCGCATACCGTAGAGGATGCGGCGGTGCACCGGCTTGAGGCCGTCGCGCGCATCCGGAAGCGCCCGGTTCATGATGGTCGACAGCGCGTAGGCGAGGTAGCGCTCTTCCAGCGCCTCACGCAAGGCGACCTCTTCGACGCCGCCTTTATTGGGGGGAATCAGTCTAGGGCCCATGACACCTAGCTAATGCCTGGGGCTACAATGAACAAGCGATGAACGACTTATCCATCTAACGTTTTGGATCTATCAGTAGCCTGCGAACGCCCCAAACAGGGGGCCGCTTCGGCGGGCGTTTTTCCCGATGCGTGCCGTAGTGCAACGGCAGAACGGAGGAGCGAGAAATGCGAACGATCCTGCTCTCGGCGCTTTTAGCAGCCGGTATCGGACTTGCCGGCGTAGCCGGCGCAGCCGCGGCGCCAGCCTCACCGGCACTCAATGGCGCGGCGCCGGCCATGTCGCTGGTCGTACCGGCTCAGGTCGTCATCGTCGGCCCGCGACACCGCTACCGCCACCGCGTCTGCCGCCCTGTGCGCCGCTGCTGGCGCGGCCGCTACGGCCGTCTGGTCTGCCGCGTTCGCACCGTCTGCCACTGGCGCTACTATTAAAATTATTGCCGGGCCGGCCGTAAGGCCGGGCCGGTTTCCTCTTTAGGCCACACTTGGCAACGCGCGGTCGAGCGCCGCGATGAAATGCGCCCGCTCGTCGGCGAGTTCCAATCCGCGCGGCGCCAACACATGGCGACCGAGGAAGAAGCCGGTGAGTGCAAAACCGTCGGCGATATCCGCGCTTGAGGCGGGCGCGCCCTCCTCCTGCAGGAAGGCCGGCAGCCGCAGCAAGCGGTCAACGTAAGGCAAGGCGGCTGCGCGCGACACAGCCCGGCCGGACTTTGGCGAAACGTAAGAGAGTTCGTCGGTGACGCCGGTTGCCGCACATTCGGTCAAGTCGAGGCCGAAGCCGAGCTCCGCCAGCAGGCGCAGTTCGAAGCGCACCACCATAGGCGCGGCCCAGACCGGATCGTCGAGCCGGTCGAGAAGACTTTCGAACACGGCATAGAGGCCCTCGTGTGGATCGCGCTCCGGCAACAGCCGCATCAGCGCCGCCAGATGGGTGACGCCGTAGATCGCGTGCGAGGCCGAGAAGTAGCCGGCGGCGCGCAGGTTGAGCGCCTCCACCGTGTAATTTCCGAGATGCTCGTCGAGCCGCGCGCGCCAACTGGCGGTGACGCTGTTGCCCGGCTGCAGGATCGGCTTCATGCGCGAGCCGAAGGCGCCGCGCACCATGCCGAGATGACGGCCATGGTCGCGCGTCATCAATTCGAGGATGCCGCTCGCCTCCCCGTGCCGCTTGACGCCCAGCACGATGCCTTCATCGGTCCATTGCATTTCTTGTTTCTGTCATTCCGGGGCGCGAGTGAAGCCAGCGAACCCGGAATCCATACGCCCAGAATCGGAGAAAATCACGACCACAGGGGTTATGGATTCCGGGTTCGTCCGTCTCCTGCGGACGCCCCGGAATGACAGTGACTACTCCTTCGGAAACTCCAATCCCATCGCCCGGTAGCGTTCCGGGTCGTCGCCCCAGCCCTCGCGCACCTTCACGAACAGGAACAGGTGCACCTTGGCCTCAGCGATCTCGGCGATATCCTTGCGCGCCGCCGCCCCAATCGCCTTGATGGTCGCCCCGCCCTTGCCGAGCACAATCTTGCGCTGGCTCTCGCGCGCCACATAGATCACCTGCTCGATGCGCACCGAGCCGTCGCGCAGTTCCTTCCAAATTTCGGTTTCCACCGTCGACTGGTAGGGCAATTCCTGGTGCAGGCGCTCGAACAGCTTCTCGCGGGTGATCTCGGCCGCGAGTTGCCGCAAGGGCGCGTCCGACATCTGGTCGGGCGGATAGTGCCAAGGCCCCGGCGGCACGTGCGCGGCAAGCCAGGCTTTCAAATCGGCGACGCCATCGCCATTGAGCGCCGCAATCATGAAAGTCACTTCGAACTTGGCCTTGTCGTTCGCCGCCTGCGCCAGCGTCAGCAACTCTTCCTTCGCCACCAGATCGATCTTGTTGAGGATAAGCAGCTTGGGCGCCCTCACCTCCTTAAGCTTGTCGAGGAGCGCCTCGGCCTCTTCGTCAAGGCCCTTGCGCGCGTCGATCAGCACACCGACCAGATCGGCCTCGTGAGCGCCGCTCCAGGCGGTGGTGACCATGGCTCGGTCGAGCCGCCGCTTGGGCGCAAAGATGCCGGGCGTGTCGACGAAGATGAGCTGCGCCTTGCCGTCAACCGCGATGCCGCGGACCAGCGCACGGGTGGTCTGCACTTTTCGTGAGACAATGGTGACCTTAGAGCCGACCAGCGCGTTGAGCAGGGTCGACTTGCCGGCATTAGGCGCGCCGATCAGCGCGACGAAGCCGCAGCTTGTGTCGCTTTCAGGTGCCGCGGCGTCAGGCATCCAGCTTGTCCGCGGCAATACCAACGCGCGCCAGCATCTCGGCGGCGGCGGCCTGCTCGGCGGCGCGTTTCGACGAGCCAAGGCCCTCGGCCGGTGGCCGATCGGGCAGCACCACCGCAACCCGGAATTCCGGATCGTGGTGCGGCCCCGTGCGCGCCAATTCGCGATAGTCCGGCGTTGGCAGCCCGCGTGCCTGCGCCCATTCCTGCAGCATGGTCTTGGCGTCGCGCAACGGCCGCAACGGTTTCAGCATGCGCTCCTTCCAGAAACGCACCACGAATTCCTCGGCCGCCTGATAGCCGCCGTCAAGGAACACAGCCCCGATCAACGCCTCACAGGCATCCGCCAGGATGGTGACGCGCAGCCGCCCGCCGGCGTGCGATTCCGAGCTGCCGAGCCGGAGCGCCGAGCCGATGTCCATTTCGCGCCCGACGTCGGCGCATGTTTCCTTGCGCACCAGGTCAGCCAGCCGGCGCGACAGCTCGCCTTCGTTGGCGCGCGGAAATTCGCGGTAGAGCATGTCGGATACGACAAGACCAAGCACATGATCGCCCAGGAACTCGAGCCGCTGATAGCTATCACCGCGCTTGTGGGCGCCGCCGGAAAGCGCCGAGATGTGCGTCAGCGCCCGTTCAATCAGTGTCTTGTCGACGAATTGGTAGCCGATCCTGTCCTCTAGAGCGGCTCTGTCCTTCGCCTTATTGCGGCTCATCTGACGATCGTGAACAGCCGGCCCCAGCGCACCGAGAACGGCCAGCGCCAGAATTCCCATGCGTGCTCGCCCTGGTAGACGGAGAAGAAGATGATTTGCGCCTTGCCGACAATGTTCTCGATCGGAACCATGCCGACCTGAGAGAACCGGCTGTCGGTGGAATTGTCACGATTGTCGCCCATCATGAAATAATGTCCGGGCGGCACGGTGTAGACTTGGGTGTTGTCGGCAAATCCGTTGTCGACGAGATCGAGCGTATAGAAGGTCTTGCCATTGGGCAGCGTTTCCTTCCAGCGCTTGACCGGCTGCTCGCGCACACCTTCTTCCACGTCGACCCACGGCTTGGCCGGCTCGCGCTTGACCGCTTTGCCGTTGATGTGGACGTCGCCGTCGATCACCTGGATCTTGTCGCCGGGCAGGCCGATCACGCGCTTGATGTAATCGACAGAGGTATCACGCGGCAGACGAAACACGACCACGTCGCCGCGCTGAGGTAGCCACCCGCCCGGGATACGGCCCGAGAATAGCGGAAGCGACAGCGGGAACGAATACTTGCTATAACCGTAAGAGTATTTCGAGACGAACAGGTAATCGCCCACCAGCAGCGTGTTCTTCATCGAGCCGGACGGAATATTGAACGGCTGAAACAGGAAGGTGCGGATCACCAGTGCGATGATCAGTGCATGGAAGATTACGCGGATGGTTTCACCAAAGCCGCCTTCTTTCCGCTTTGTTCCAGATGCCACGCTCATCGGCCTTTCATCCACCCGTCCGCCGCCCGCTCATGCTCCCTAGTGTCCCGGTTCCAACGTTCGTAACCCGCTGCTGCGTGCTCTGTAACGAACGTCGAAACCCAAGGGACGCCAGCTAACATTTGTTTCTAGTGCGGTCTTGGATTTGACGTTCCGCTCGAGAACCCGCCGCATATCCTGCGCGGAACGTCAAATCCGCCGCACTGGGGGTCTTGTAGCGGCTGGCTCCCCGGCACGCAATCAAGAACGTTGGTCCCGGCGGATAAGTACTTAATTGAATTTAGATTTTCGCGCTCATTCCTGCCGTGCTGGCGACGTTTGCGGAATCGCCGTGATGATGACAATCGCCTGGGCAGTCGGCCCCTCATCGGTGAGCGAGACGCTGATCGCAGCCTCACAACCGGCCGGCGTGATCGCCTTGAGACGTTCGAGTGCGCCGCCCGAGAGTTTCATGGTCGGCGCGCCGGACGGCAGATTGACCACGCCCATGTCGCGCCAGAACACGCCGTGCCGGAATCCGGTGCCGAGCGCCTTGGCGCAGGCTTCCTTGGCGGCGAAACGCTTGGCGTAGGTTTCGGCCCGGTTGGCGCGCCGCTCCGCTTTGGCCCGCTCGACGGGCGTGAAGATACGGTCGAGAAAGCGATCGCCATGGCGCTCCAACACCGCCTTGATGCGGCGCACGTCGCAGAGATCGGAGCCGAGGCCGATAATCATTTCTCTCTATCCTTGACGGATGATCTTATCCAAAAACCGGTGCCCATCCCCGGTCAAGTCGGGGACATTCTTTTTCGGGATCATGCGCCGGCCCTCTTCCGTCCGCGCTCCATCGCCGCGCGCATGAATTTCACCGTTTCGGCAAGCCCTTCGAACACCGCCTCGCCGATCAGGAAATGGCCGATATTGAGCTCGACCACTTCCGGCAGCGCCGCAATGGTCTCGGCAGTGCCATAGTCGAGGCCATGGCCGGCGTGCACATCCAAGGCATAGCTCTTGGCCAGCGCCGCGCCGGCACGGATCAGTTCCCATTCGGCGTTCGCTTCGGCGGCACGGCCGCCGATCAGCGCGTCGCACCAAGCGCCGGTGTGGATCTCGATCACCGGCGCGCCGAGCGCGACCGCCGCCTCGATCTGGGCCGGCGCCGGCGCAATGAATAGCGACACCTGAATGCCGGCATGCTTGAGATCGTGGATGACCGGCGCGAGCTGCGCCTTCAGGGCCACCGCGTCGAGCCCGCCCTCGGTCGTGCGTTCGGTCCGCTTCTCCGGCACCAGGCATACCGCGTGCGGCCTGATCTTGAGCGCGATCGAGGCCATTTCCTCGGTCGCCGCCATCTCGAAGTTGAGTGGCTTGTCGATCTCCGCCTTCAGCCGCGCCATGTCGTCGTCGCGGATATGGCGGCGGTCTTCGCGCAAGTGTGCGGTGATGCCGTCGGCGCCGGCGCTGACAGCGAGTTTGGCCGCGCGCACCGGATCGGGATGGCCGCCGCCGCGGGCGTTGCGGATGGTGGCGACATGGTCGACGTTGACGCCGAGGCGGAGCGGAGCGGCACTCATTGCGAATTACAATCCATCAGAAACAAAAAAATTCAGCCGTTCACCCGTTCCGCCTTGGCCACGATCGGCTTGACGCGCAGCTGTGCCAGGATGGCGTTGAGGTGCTTGAGGTCGTAGACCTCGAGATCGATCAGCACATCGGTAAAATCCGGCGCCCGCCGCGTCATACGAATATTATCGATATTGCCATCATGCTCGGCAATGATTTGGGCGATGGTGGCGAGCGAGCCGGGCTCGTTCACCGACTGCACGGTAATCTGCGCCGGAAACCGCCGCGGCACCCCCTCGTCGGAATCCCAGCGCAAATCGAGCCAGCGCTCAGGCGCGTCCTCGTATTCGCTCAGCGCCTTCGATTGGATCGGATAGATGGTGATCGCCTCGCCCGGCGTCAGGATGCCGACGATACGGTCGCCCGGTACCGCGCCGCCTTCCGGCGCAAAGCGCACCGGTAGGTCGCCGTTCATGCCGCGCACGGGTATCGCCGGGCCTTGCGCGGGCGCGCTCGGCACCCGGAACTTGACCGAGGTGAGCCGCTTCAAGCCGAACCAGCCGCTTTCCGGCTTGCGCTTGACCGCCATGGCGGCGGCGCGCTCTTCCTTGTAATCCGGATACATGGCGCGGGCGACGTCGGAGGCCTTGAGCTCGCTGCGCCCCACCGCCGCCATCACGTCGTCAACCGAGGAACGCGCCAGCCGCGGCAGCGCGCCGGTCAATTTCTCGTCGGAATAGGCGATCTTGGCGCGCTGGAACAGGCGCTCGACCATACGGCGGCCGAGCCCGGTATATTGCTCGCGCACGGCAACACGGGTTGCGCGCCGCACCGCCAAACGCGCCTTGCCGGTGACCACGATCGATTCCCAGGCGGCCGGCGGCGAGACCTGAGCCTTCGACGTGAGGATTTCCACCTCGTCGCCGTTCATGATCTCCGACATCAGCGGTGCGATTTTGCCATTTATCTTGCAGCCTACCGCGGTATTGCCGACGTCGGTGTGCACCGCGTAGGCGAAGTCGATAGCGTTCGCCTTGCGCGGCAGGGCAATCAGCTTGCCCTTGGGCGTGAAGCAGAACACCTGGTCGTGGAAGAGTTCGAGTTTGGTATGCTCGAGGAATTCTTCGGGGCTCGAGCCTTCCGCCAGGAGCTCGATGGTACGACGCAGCCAGGCATAGGCGCTCAACTCGCGCGACAAGAGCTCGGTCGGCGTGCCCTCATGATCCTTGTAGAGCGCGTGCGCGGCGATGCCGTATTCGGCGATCTGGTGCATCCCGTTGGTGCGGATCTGCAGTTCAACGCGCTGCTGGCCCGGGCCGATCACCGTGGTGTGGAGGGAACGATAGTCGTTGGCCTTGGGCGTGGAGACGTAGTCCTTGAATCGCCCAGGCACCATCGGCCAGGTGGTGTGCACGATGCCGAGCGCCTGGTAGCAATCGGCGAGCGTGCTGACGATGACGCGGAAACCGAAAATATCGGAAAGCTGCTCGAAGCCGACCGACTTGCGCTCCATCTTCCCCCATACCGAGTAGGCCTTCTTGCGCCGGCCCTGCACCTTGGCGGCGATGCCGCGGTCGGCGAGTTTCTTGGTAAGCTGCTGCTCAATCTCCTCGATCAGCGCCTGGTTGTGCTCGGCGATCGCGTTGAGCCGCGCGCTCACCACCTCGTAGGCTTCCGGGTTGATCTCGCGGAACGACAGGTCCTCGAGCTCTTCGCGCATCTCATGCATGCCCATGCGACCGGCGAGCGGCGCATAGATTTCCAAGGTCTCCTCCGCATTGCGGCGGCGCGCCTCGGCCGGCATGAAATGCAGCGTGCGCATGTTATGTAGCCGGTCCGCGAGCTTGACCAGCAGCACGCGCACGTCGTCTGCGATGGCGAGCAGCAGCTTGCGCAGGTTCTCCGCCTGCTTGGCTTCCTTGGTGACGAGGTCCAGCTTTTTCAGCTTGGTCAGGCCCTCGACCAGCGCGCCGATGTCGGGGCCGAACAGTTGATCAATCTCGCCGCGGGTGGCCTGGGTGTCCTCGATGGTGTCATGCAGGAGCGCCGCGGCGATGGTGGCATCGTCAAGCTTAAGGTCAGTGAGGATCGCCGCCACCTCGAGCGGATGGGAGAAATAGGGGTCACCGGAGGCCCGCCGCTGCTCGCCATGGGCCTTCATGGCGTAGACATAAGCGCGGTTGAGCAGCGCCTCGTTGGTGTCTGGGTTATAGCGGCGGACGCGCTCTACCAACTCGTACTGCCGCATCATGGGCGGACGGGCGTGAGTTGCGCGGTCGATGACGTGGGGGACCGCAAGGGCGGCGGCAGGGGCGCGCGCCAGCGGCGCCCGGGTCGGCGACTGGCTCTGCATACGCGGCAAATTATCCGATCTTGTACGCATCCAAACAGCCTAGTGGAACGAATTTGACATTTGATACCCATTTGCTGCAAGCGGGTCATCGAATGTCAAATTCAAAGCTCCACTGGGATCAAATAGTTGCTAGCGGTCCTTTGATTCCGACATTTGCTTGAGAGCTTGCAGCAGCGGGATGCATATGTCGGAATCGGACCACTAGGACCGCCCGGACGGGGTGGAATGGGTGCCGGCGGCCATTCCGTCATAGATATCACGACGAATAGCCTAAGCCGCAAGAGTTTAGCTGAGCAGACTTAAACGTCAGGTTGACGAAAAGCCAAACGGCCCGGTCTGGGACCGGGCCGTGGCAGCGAATTCAGGGCCTGAACGCGAGGCTTTGGCGTCGGAAGGCCAAGTTGCCGACGTTATTCGGCGTCCTCTTCCGGCGGCTCCTCGGGCGGGGTCAGGCCTTCCAGACCCTTGAGCAGTTCTTCCTCGGTCATCCGCTCGGCGGTGACCTCGGTATCGTCGGAGTCCACCCCACCAGCGCCGATAAGCGGCACTTCAGGCTCGGGTTCATCAACTTCGACGTATTTCTGCAAGGAATGGATCAAGTCTTCCTTGAGATCGCCGGGCGACACGGTCGTATCGGCGATTTCGCGCAAGGATACGACCGGGTTTTTGTCGTTGTCGCGATCGACGGTAATCTGGGACCCGGACGAAATCATACGCGCCCGGTGGCTGGCCAACAGCACGAGATCAAAGCGATTTTCGACCTTGTCGATGCAATCTTCTACGGTGACACGGGCCATCGGCTCGGCACTCCTTCGGGTGGAACTCTATTCTGGCAGGAGACAAAAAGTAGCTATCCCCTCACATTCAGTTTTTCAAGCTTTTTTGTCTTGGTTTGGCCGCAACGGTCTGTTACCGGGATGACATCGCGAGCAGGCCGGCCCGAACGGATATTATCGGCGACCCCGACTGGATATTAATCGGCAACTGGCCGCGATTTGCGCGGGTGCCAACTGAACCCACTTAACCAAGTTGAATTGATCAACGTGCCGTCAACCGTACTTTAACCGCCGATCCGTGGCGGGTGCGCCGCGCCTCTCAGGCGCCGCGTGCCCCACCGGGTCGTACCTCCAGAATACCCTTTGCGAGACAAAAAGAGAGCAAGAAAGATGACCGTTCCGGGTGAAAAGATCGCGTTGTTCATTGATGGGGCCAATCTTTACGCCACCGCCAAGTCGTTGGGCTTTGATATCGACTACAAGCGTCTGCTGCGCGAATTCCAGTCGCGCGGTTACCTTATGCGGGCGTTTTATTACACCGCTGTGATTGAGGATCAGGAATATTCGTCTATCCGCCCGCTGATCGACTGGCTCGACTACAACGGCTATTCGGTGGTCACCAAGGCGACCAAGGAATTCGTCGACCAGACCGGCCGGCGTAAGGTCAAGGGCAATATGGACATTGAGCTCGCGGTCGACGCCATGGAGCTCGCGGGCTCGATCGACCACATGGTCTTGTTTTCCGGCGACGGCGACTTCCGGTCGTTGGTGGAAGCAGTGCAGCGGCGCGGCGTGCGGGTGACGGTGATCTCGACGGTCTCGACCCAGCCGCCGATGGTGGCTGACGAACTGCGCCGCCAAGCCGACATCTTCACCGACATTGTCGAGCTGCAATCCAAGATTGGCCGCGACCCGACCGAACGCGCCGCGCGGCCGCCGCGCGAAGATCACCGCGAGGGCCGCGGGCATACGCCGCAGTTCCTCCAGCGCCCGGCGACACCGCAGCGCGCCGGGGCCGGCGCGCCGATCGATGATGACGACGACGAGGGTTACGAGTAACGCTCGTTAGAGTCTGCGCATGGTCATGTCCGAAAACCGGTTCCCATCCCCGATCAAGCCGGGGACAGGCTTTTTCGGGATCATGCGCTGATGGCGCAAGGGGCCGCCGCGGCAACAAAGCCCGGGCACGCGACGCCCGGGCATGATTGCCCGCGCTGCCCGCGACTGGTCGCGTTCCGCAAGGAGTGGCGCAAAAAGGAGCCGGCCTGGTTCAACGCACCGGTCCCCTCCTTCGGCCCGGCCGATGCACGGCTGCTGATTGTCGGGCTCGCCCCCGGCCTGCAAGGCGCCAATCGCACCGGACGGCCGTTCACTGGCGATTATGCCGGCGTGCTGCTCTACGAGACGTTGAAGCGATACAAGTTTGCGCGCGGCGATTACGCCGCCCATCCCGACGACGGCCTGACGCTCACCGACTGCCGCATCACCAACGCGGTGCGTTGCGTGCCCCCGGAGAACAAGCCGACCACCGCGGAAATTAATACGTGCCGCGAATTCCTTATTTCCAACCATCGCGGAAATGAAAAAGCTGAAAGCGATCCTGGCGCTCGGCCGCATCGCACACGACAGCGTGGTCACCGCACTCGGCGCGAAGAGATCGGCCACTCCGTTCCGGCACGGCGGCCGGCATGACGTCGGCAACACCGCGCTATTTTCGAGCTACCACTGTTCGCGCTACAACACGAACACGGGCGTGCTGACACCGGAAATGTTCCGCGATGTGTTCGCTGCGGTGCGCGGTTACTTGGATGGCGCGTGATCTTGTCCGAAAGCCGGTGCCCAGTTTTCGAAATCAAGCGCTCGACGTCTGAATCCAGGCGACCACTTCTTCCGCGCTCTTGTCGGGCGGGAACACCGGATAGAACACCTTGGTGATGACGCCGTCGTCGATCACCAACGCCATGCGCTTCAATAGCGTCATGCCGGCCGCCACAAAGGTCGGCAGTTTGAGCGCCTTGGTCAAAGCCAGCGTCTCGTCGGACAGGATCGCAAACGGCAGATGCAGGCGGCTAACCGCCTCTTTTTGATACGCCGTATCTTGCGTCGACAGGCCGAACAGATGGGCGACGCCGACCTGCTTCAGGTCAGCAAAATGATCCCGGAAACCACAGGATTGCGGCGTGCAACCGCGCGCGCCGGGGATCATATCCCACCCCTCCGGCAGCGCGACACCGGGCACGCCGGTGCGCGGATAGATGTAAACAACCGTGCGGCCCTTGAGCTTGGACAGGTTGACCGCAGCGCCTGAGGTCGCCGGCAACGTCAGGTCGGGCAAATCCATGCCGGCCAGATGGCGGGCGGCGCCATCGTCCTGCGGCGCCGGGATGTCGGAGGGCAGGAATTGCGGATTATGGGTGCCGGGCGCTTCGGGCATGGGTCACCTATCCATCTCAATCGGTGGCAGCGTACGACATGAACTCCATCAGCGAGCCGTCGGGATCGCGGAAATAGACGCTGGTCCCCGGCCCCTTGGCGCCGAAGCGCTCCAGCGGCCCGCGCTCGATGGCAACGCCGTGCTTTTTGAGATGGCCAATGGCCTCATCAATCGGCCCGCGCCATTCGAAGCAAAGGTCGCTGTTGCCGGGCTGCACCGGCAGCCGCGCCACTTCCGCCGGCTTGACGCCCGGCCCGTGCACGTTGAGCTGGCGGTCACCAAAGCGATAGGCAACACCCACCGGCCTCGCCACCAGCTCGGCGCCCATGACGTCGCGGTAGAAGGCGTTGGAGCGCTCCCAGTCGGAGACATGAATGACGCAGTGATCGAGGCTGGTCGGCAGCGGCATGGTCCCGCCTCCCCTATACGATGACGCCGAGCTTGCGCCCGACCCGTTGCGCCATCTCCCGCCGCGCGTCTGCTAGCTTGGCGATCCGCGCTTTGACTGCCGCCAGCGTCGCCGGCGCCGCCGTCTTGGGCGAACCGGAATTGAACGGCGGCTGCGGATCGTATTCGATCTGAAGCTGGATTTCGCGCGCGGTCTCCTCGCCCTCGAGGATGGCGGCCAGTTGCAGCGCGAAATCGATTCCGGAGGTGACGCCCGCGCCGGTCACGATATTGCCGTCGACCACCACCTTCTCGGACACCGGAATCGCGCCGAGCGGCTTGAGGTTCTCGAGCGCCGCCCAATGGCAGGTGGCACGCTTGCCCTTGAGCAGGCCCGCCGCCGCCAGCACCAGTGAGCCGGTACACACCGAAGTCACGAACTGCGCTTGCGCGGCCTGCTTACGCAGGAAGCTGAGCGCCTCCTCGTCCTCCATCAGGTCCTGCTGGCCGGGCCCGCCCGGCACCATGATCACGTCGAGCGGCGCGCACTCGGCATAAGTCGTGGTCGGCAGGATCTGCATACCGCGGTCGGTGGTCACCGGCTCGCGCGTCGCCGCCACAAGCTCGACCGTCGTGTTGGGGAGCCGCGCCAGCACCTCATAAGGTCCGGTCATGTCGAGCTGGGTGAGCCGCGGAAAGATCAGCATGCCAATGCGCCGCGTCATTGCACTCTCCCTCAACCGCGCTGCCTGAGCAGCCGTCCCTTTTCCCGCTCCCACGAGCGCTTCTTCTCGGTCTCGCGCTTGTCGTGAAGTTTCTTGCCCTTGGCGAGCGCGATCTCAAGTTTTGCTCGGCCGCGCTCGTTGAAATAGAGCCTGAGCGGGACGATGGTCATGCCTTCGCGGTCGACGCCGCCGGCAAGCTTGCTGATCTCGCGCTCATGCAGCAGCAATTTGCGCGGCCGCTTAGGCGGATGATTGTTGAACGGGCCGGCCTGCTTGTATTCGGGGATGTTGGCGTTGACCAACCATATCTCGCCGCCGCGGGCGTCGGCGTACGATTCCGCGATCGTCGCCTTCCCTTGGCGCAGCGATTTCACCTCGCTGCCGGTGAGCGCGATCCCGGCCTCGAAGGTCTCACCGATCTGATAGTTGAAGCGCGCCCGGCGGTTGTCGGCGACAACCTTGACGCGGCGCTCAGGCTTGGCGGCCATGCTAGTGGTCCGATTCCGACATTTGCATCCCGCTGCTGCAAGCTCCCGAGCAAATGTCGGAATCAAAGGACCACTAGCAACTATTTGATTCTAGTGGAGCTTTGAATTTGACATTTGATGAGCGGCTTGCCGCAAATGGGTATCAAATGTCAAATTCGCTCCACTAGTCCTGTTTTAATCCTTCGCTTGAGCTGTTTTATCGCGTTTCCGGACGGCGAACCGGTTCCCACTTCGCCTGCAAACGCTCTATGGCACGCCCGGGCCGCCGCTGGAAGTCAGCGGAAACATCAAATTTTCCAATGCGATAGATCAGCCGCGGGGCCGTGTCAGGGCGTCCCGGATCTCCATCAGCAGCACTTCTTCCCGGCTCGGAGCGGGCGCGGTGTCGGGCTCGGCCGCCTGTTGCGCCCGCATCCGGTTCATCCCCTTGACGATGATGAACATGACCCAGGCGACAATAATGAAGTTTAGCGAAAGGGTCAGGAAATTCCCCCAAGCTAGTACTGCACCTTGCTTTTTTGCTTCAGCTAACGACGCCGCAGTGACCTTGGCCGACAGCGGCGTGAAGTAGTTCGAGAAATCGAGCCCGCCGGTAACGGCGCCCACCATCGGCATGATGACGTCGCCTACCAGCGAATTGACGATGGCCCCGAAAGCCGCGCCAATGATGATGCCGACCGCCAGGTCGACGACATTGCCGCGCAAGGCGAATTCGCGAAATTCCTTCAGCACGTTCCACCTCCGGGTCAATTGACAACGGTGACCCGGGTAATGGTCCGCGCCCTGCCTAAAAGGTCAAGTAACCGGCGGCGTGCATCCACCGGCCATTCGGCCCCGTCGGCTCAATGACGAAAAAATGCCGGTTCAGTTGATCAGGCCGGCATGCACCATGGCGCTGCGCACCGCGGTTTTGGTCTTGTCGGAGACCGGAACCATCGGAAGCCGCACGGTGTCGGCGCATTTGCCGAGCATCGAGAGCGCGTACTTCGCCGGCGCCGGATTGGTCTCGATGAACAGCGCGTGATGCAGCGGCATCAGCTTGTCGTGGATCTTGAGCGCTGCCGCATAGTCGCCCTTCAGGCAAGCACCCTGGAACTCGGAGCACAGCCGCGGCGCGACGTTCGAGGTCACCGAGATGCAGCCGTGGCCGCCGTGCGCCATGAAGCCGAGCGCGGTGGCGTCCTCGCCCGACATCTGGTTGAAGTCCGGCCCCATCGCTGCGCGTTGATCCGACACCCGCACCACATTGGCGGTTGCGTCCTTCACGCCGGCGATGTTCTTGCACTCGAACAGCCGCTTCATCGTGTCGACCGACATATCAATGACCGATCTGCCGGGGATGTTGTAGATGATGATCGGGATGCCGATGGCGTCATTGATCGCCTTGAAGTGCTGGTAGAGCCCTTCCTGGGTCGGCTTGTTGTAATAGGGCGTGACGATCAGCACCGCGTCGGCGCCGGCCTTTTCGGCATGCTTCGAAAAATCGATCGCTTCCGCCGTTGAATTGGAGCCGGCACCGGCGATCACCGGCACCCGGCCCTTGGCTTCCTCGACGCACCACTCGACCACCTGCTTGTGCTCGTCGTGGCTGAGCGTCGGGCTTTCACCGGTGGTGCCGACCGGCACCAGGCCATTGGTGCCCTCGCCGATCTGCCATTCCACCAGACCGCGGAACGCCTTTTCGTCGACCGAGCCGTTTTTGAACGGCGTGACCAGCGCAGTGAATGAGCCCCGGAAGCTCGTCTTGGCGGTCATGGCACGGTTTCTCCACAAGGGGTTACACTTTGGCCCAATCCATATCGGTTCGGGGGTCCCGATGAAAGACCAAAACCCTGTGCTTAGGGTGGTAACCCGCCCCGCCCCGGTTTCGCCCCGCTCGACACCTATCGTCGCAGGCACCACAAATGAGGGTACCCTTCCCCGGCAATAGTGTCCTAATGGGGATGGAGTGCACCCCCATTCGAGTCGGGGGCGAGCCGGACGCTTGGACACTTTTCGCTGAGGCAAAGGCTTCAAATGGGCGTGGCGAAGCGGAACCCGCTGTATCGGTGGGCGGCGCCGAATGGCGTCCGCCGGGGCATCGGAATTCTGGGTCTGGGTGCCTTGGGTGCCGGCATTTGGGCGGGCTGGGCCTTGGCGGCTCCCGAGACCGTCCCCGTGCCGCGGCCGCGGCCGACCATGGCCGCATTCCCGAAGGCGACACATCCGGTGCCGCTGCCCCCCAACCGCCCGCACGCCGCCAATACGACAACCGCATACGCCCAAGCTGCCGCTGGCCTGCACAGCTCTTTGCTCGCCAGCCGCTCCGCCTTCAAACCGATGGTGCGTTCAACCGCGGGCCCCTTTGCCATTGCGGCCACCAGCGACACTTCCGCCGCCGACCTCGCCGCTCTTCGGGAAGTCATCGGGGCCGCTCACAAGGGCAAAGACGGCGAGGCTGACGAGGCGGAAAACACCATCAAGGATCCGGTCGCCCGCAAGCTCGCAGAGTGGGTGATCCTGCGCAGCAACGACACCAGCCCCGGCTTCCAGCGCTACGCCAATTTCATCAAGGCCAATCCGGCATGGCCGCACGTGCCGTTATTCCGCCGCCGCGCGGAGAACGCGCTATGGAACGATGGCATCGAAGACGCCGCGGTGCTTGGGTTCTTCGCTCATCGCCACCCAACCACCGCCAAGGGCCGCTATATCCTCGCCCATGCCCTGCTCGCCAAGGGCGACAAGGCGGGCGCCATCGCACTGGTTCGCTACGCTTGGCGCTACCAGGACTGCAGCGAGGCGGTCGAAAGCAAGGTCATCGAGACGTTCGGCAAGCTGCTCACGCCCGCGGACCATAAGGCGCGCATGGAGCAGCGCTTCTATCAGCGCGATATCGAGGCGGGCCTGCGCGCCGCGCACCGGCTCGGCGGAAGCGACGTTGCTATCGCCCAAGCCTGGGCCGCGGTGCTCAAACGCGCGCGCAACGCCAAGGCGCGGCTCGACGCGGTGCCCGCCAACGCCCGCCACGATCCCGGCTACATCTTCGCGCGGGTGCGCTGGCTGCGTCATGAAAAGAAATACGAAGAAGCAGCGCGGCTGATGCTCAGTGCTCCGCACGAAGCAAGCCCGCTCATCGACCCGGATGCCTGGTGGCGCGAGCGGCGGATCCTTGTGCGTGAACTGCTCGACAAGCACGATCCAAGGGCCGCCTATCGCATCGCCGTCGAGGCGGTCACTCCGACGAAAGGCTTCTATCGCGTCGATAAATATTTCACCGCCGGCTGGATCGCGCTTCGCTTCCTGCACGACGCCAAGACCGCCGCGCCCCTGTTTGCCCACATCCCGCAGGGCACCGACAATCCGCACGCCATCGCGCGCGGCGAGTACTGGCAAGGGCGCGCCGCCGAAGCCATGGGCCAGAAGACAAAGTCGCAGACTTTCTACAAAGCGGCGTCCAAATACTCGGCTACCTATTACGGACAGCTCGCTCGTGCCCGGCTCGGCCTGCGCGATCTCGGCTTGCGCGGACCGCCCATGGTCACAGCCCAGGAGCGCAAAGTCTTCGCCAACCTCGAGGTCGTGCGCGCAGCCAGGCTGCTCTATGCCCTCGACCAGCGCGACATGCTGGCCTCGATGTTTGCAGAGATCGGCGAAAGCGGCCGCGACGTCGCCGGCATGGCAACGCTTGCCGAGATCGCCGGCAAACACGCCGACGCCCGCGCCATGGTGCTGTTGGGCGAGGCCGCGTACAGGCGCGGGCTGCCGCTCGACTATTTTGCCTATCCGGTGGCCGGCTTGCCCAACTACAAGCCGATCGCGCCGGCGATCAGCCGCGCAGTCACCTATTCGATCGCCCGCCAAGAAAGCCATTTTCACCAGAAGGTGGTCTCCAGCGCCCACGCTATGGGACTGATGCAAGTGACACCGGAAGCTGCCCGGGACACCGCCAAGCGTTTCAAGGTCGGCTACAACCGTCATCGGCTACTCAGCGACCCAGTCTATAATATGCAAATGGGAGCCGCCGAGCTGTCGCGCTTGCTGCAATATTTCAACGGCAATTATCTTGCTGACCTTCGCCGCCTACAATGCCGGGCTCGGCCGCACCCGGCAATGGATGGGCGTCTACGGTGATCCGCGCGATCCCAAGGTCGATCCGGTCGATTGGGTGGAGCGCCTGCCCTATTCCGAGACGCGCAATTACGTGCAGCGCATTCTGGAGAACTTGGAAATCTACCGCGCACGCTTTGCTGGCAACACCAAGTTGCTGATTGAAGCCGATCTCACGCGCGGCGCCGAGCAAGTGAAAAATAAGCGCGCGCTGTGGTTCACGTCTCGCCGGCGGCGCTATGCCGCCGCGAAAACGGCGTGGTAGCTTTGCTGGCCATGCAGGACAGCGCCACTTCCACCTTCATCTCGGCTCCCGACGGCCTGCGCCTGCACGCGCGCTGTTATGGCCGCGGCAGCCTGCCGGGGTTGCCCGCGATCTGCCTGCCCGGGCTTGCGCGGACGGCCGCCGATTTCGAGAGGCTTGCGGTCGCATTGTCCGGCCATGCGAGCCGCCCGCGCCGTGTCATCGCGCTCGACTACCGCGGCCGCGGACAATCCGACTACGACCGCAGCGCCGCGAACTACACGTTCAAAACCGAGCTCACCGACATGCTGGCGGCAGCGACCGCGCTCGATGCCCTGCCGGCGGTCATCATCGGCACCTCACGCGGCGGCATCCTGGCCATGCTGCTTGCCGCGCTGCGGCCGACCGCAATCGCCGGTGTCGTGCTCAACGATATTGGCCCGGTGATCGAGCCCAGGGGCCTGATGAGGATCAAAGGCTATGTCGGCAAACTGCCGCGGCCGCGCAGCTTTGATGAAGGCGCCGAGATCCTGCGCCGGCTGTTCGATGCCCAGTTTCCCAAGCTGACAGAGGAAGACTGGATGGCGGCGTCCTTGCGCACCTTCAAGGAGGAGAAGCGCGGGCTCGTGCCGACCTATGACGTGCGGCTCGCCAAGACGCTGAAGGGCATCGATTTCGAGCGGCCGTTGCCGCCGCTGTGGAAGGAGTTCGACGCCCTGGCCCATGCCCCCTTGATGGTCATACGCGGCGCCAATTCGGATTTGCTGTCGCCGGAGACGGTCGAAGCCATGCGCGCGCGGCGCGCCGACATGGAGACGATCGAGGTGCCCGACCAGGGCCACGCACCGCTGCTGGCGGAAGACGACGTGATCGCGCGCATCGCGGACTTCGCCGCGCGTTGTGACAGCCGGTACCGCCGCGAGACCCATAACGCGCGACAGCCGGCTTCCGCGAGATCCTAGCCGCGGCCTATCGGTCGAATGGGATGTTTCCGTTCGATCGCTTGAGCGCTTCCGGCGCGGCAAGTGCGCGCTTCCGGCGCGGCAAGTGCGCGCTTCCGGCGCGACAAAGTGCGCGCTTCCGGCGCGGCAAGTGTGCGCGCCGAGGCGCCATCGGTCCCGGACTACTGACGTCTTTGCACACGCGACCGCCGGCTCGCCGCGGCCACCGGCCGATCGGCGACATGAGCGCGCACATTCAGACGAAAGCCACCGTCAGTCAGGTCCTCGAACTCGATACCTTGCTCGCGCCAGACCGCGTCAATGGCCCGCACGGTCGCCCGCCGCGGCTCGGTATCCCCTTGCTCGAGTTTGTGGATGGCGCGCTGGGTCAGGCCCACGCGAAGTCCGAGCTCGCTCTGAACTCCAACCCAGGACCGCACGCGCCGCCCCGATCTTCGCGGCAAATGCCCCGCCGGACCGAATTGGGTTCGTTTTGCCAAAACGCAGACTATGTTAGGTTTTTTTCCTATTTAGCATTTTTTCCTATGACGGCGCATTCGCTACCATCAATTGCTAAAGTGATTGGTTTTCATGAGTTGATCAGTCGGTCCTTGATGGACTTTGTAGAATACGCTTCTGGCCTAACACTCGGTACGCCGCTTGGATTATGCCTCACTAGGACGTGAACCCATAAATCTGCCGGGCGGACGGCTTGCGAGGTCCGCTATGCCCCGATTGTGTTGAAAAAGTCGGCAGTTTCAGAAGTTGCGGCACATGGGGATTGCTGATTCAGTCGTGTCTATAGCCAGGACTGAAGATCATGATGGGACATCGGCAAGTCGAACAGGCCGCGTTGTTCTATGAGTTCTCGCTCGAAAAGCACGTTCCGCCAGATCACCTGTTGCGGTCGATCGACAGGTTCGTCGAGCTGGGAGAGCTCCGGCGGGAACTGGCCACTTTCTACAGCGCGATAGGCAGGCCCTCGATCGATCCGGAGCTGATGATCCGGATGCTGATCGTCGGCTATTGCTTCGGCATCCGCTCCGAGCGGCGGCTTTGTGAAGAGGTCCATCTCAATCTGGCGTATCGATGGTTCTGCCGGCTCGGCCTCGATGGCCAGGTGCCTGACCATTCCACCTTCTCGAAGAACCGGCATGGCCGCTTCCGCGAGTGTGACCTGCTGCGGCGGGTGTTCGAGACGGTCCTGCGGCGCTGCATTTGGGAGGGCCTGGTCGGCGGCGAAGGCTTCGCGGTCGACGCCAGCCTGATCAAGGCGGATGCTAATCGGCAAAAGGGCATCGAGGGTGAAAAGGGTCTGCCACCGGACGCCGGCGGGCGGCCGGTCGAGGAGTATCTGGCGGTGCTGGACGATGCCGCCTTCGGGGCCGCGACCGAGGTTACGCCCAAGTTCGTGTCTCCGGCCGATCCGGCGGCGCGCTGGACCGGCGCCCACGGCGGGCAAGCGTTCTTCGCCTATTCCACCAACTATCTGATCGATGTCGAGCATGCGATCATTGTGGATGTGGAGGCGACGACCGCCATCCGGCAGGCCGAGGTGCTGGCCGCCAGGCGCATGATCGAGCGCTCGATGGATCGCTTCGGGCTCTATCCCGCCCGGCTCATGGGCGACAGCGCCTATGGCTCGGCCGAGATGCTCGGCTGGCTAGTCCACGAGCACGGCATTGAGCCGCACGTGACGGTGTTCGACAAATCGGCGCGCAAGGATGGCACCTTCTCACGTGACGACTTCACCTATGACCACGAGCGCGACGTCTACTGTTGCCCCGGCGGCACGACGCTGGCCACGACCGGAACGCTCGTGAATGATGGGACGACGATGCTGTACCGCGCGCGTCAACACGAATGCGTAGGGTGTGCCCTCAAGCCCAGATGCTGCCCGAACACGCCGGCGCGCAAGATACCGCGCTCGATCCACGAGGGCGCACGCGACATGGCGCGTCAAATAGCCAAATCGTGGGAAGGCGCCACGTCTCGACGGCTGCGCAAGAAGGTCGAGATGCTGTTCGCCCACCTCAAGCGTATCCTCAAGCTCGACCGGCTCCGATTACGAGGACCGACCGGCGCGCACGACGAGTTCCTCCTCGCAGCCACCGCCCAGAACCTCAGGAAGTTGGCTAAGCTGGTGCCGCTACGGGAACTCAAGGCGGCATGAGACCAAGCCAAACGGAATGCCAACGCTCCGCTGAAAGGGCCCCACGATCTACTCAATCTACTTGCCGACTAAATCAACAGAATCGGCCATCTCCGGAAATAGCTTAGGGTCATCGGTACTTTGCACTGGTCTGAAAAAGTTGATCCGGATCAATGCCGGGACAACATCGGCATCTTATCTACACCCGTTAGTAACCGGCTTTGTCCAGGAGCTTGGTGGAGAGCGCAAATGTTGACGAAACGCGAATTGCTCCATTCCGGTGCAGTGGCGGCAATAGCAGCCGCAGGAACATCGCCAGGACCCGCATTGGCTCAAATGCTCAAGGGCGCGCCCGCCGCGCCCAATTTGAAATACTCGACTCCGGCGGCGCCTGGTGTCGCGGTGCCGGACACCGTGGAGACACGGCTCGGCACTCTCAAGTTCTTCGACGGCTTCCCGGAAAAATCGACAGCTGAAAAGCTTCTCGACAACCTCGACTTTCAGCGGGCAGTGCAGGCGTATCTGCTTGCAATTCCGGCCGTCAGCCAAGTCGCTGACCGTAACTCGTGCCTGACACTGGGACCAGCCAACCTGACCATCCCGATCTGGGAGCAGTTGGTGGACTCGCGGACCATTGGTCTGACGTTTAACGACAACACTGTCTACAGCTGGGGATGGGTCAATCTCAAGGACGGCCCGCTCGTCTTAGAGGTTCCACCCAAAGTGCTGGGTGGCATCAATGATATATGGTTCCGCTGGGTTATTGACGTAGGCATCACCGGGCCGGACAAGGGTAGGGGCGGCAAGTACCTGCTTTTGCCGCCTGGCCACAAGGGCGATCCGCCCGACGGCTATCACGTGGTCCAGTCCCCGACTTACAATCTCTGGATTCCGTGGCGAAGCTTCCTCGTGGACGGCGACCCCAAGCCCGGGATCGACCTCGTCAAGAAGTTCACCAAGATTTATCCGCTCGCCGACAAGGACAAGCCGGCGCCAGTGCTCAAGTACGTTGATGTTTCCGGCAAACCTTTCAACATCATCAATCCGGCGGACTACAGGTTCTGGGAACTGCTAAATCAGGTGGTTCAGGAAGAGTCGCCCGAATCGCTCGACCAGATTCGGATGGGCTTTTACGCATCAATCGGCATCGAACACGGTAAGCCGTTTGCACCCGATGCACGGATGAAGAAGATCCTGACCGAGGCTGCTGCCGTTGGTGACGCGACAGCGCGGTCGATTTCCTTCCACTGGCGCCAGAAGGAAGGCTATTACTACGAGAACAGCAACTGGCAGCTGCCGTTCGTCGGTGGCTACAAATTTCAGTCGCAGCCGGGTGTTTTGAACCTTGATGGCTACTCGTACTATTACTTCTTGGCCACCGGTGTCACACCGGCCATGGAAGAGAAGATGGTCGGTCAAGGTTCGCAGTACGCGTGGACAGCAAGGGATGCCAAGGGCAATGCGCTTGACGGCGGCAAGAACTACAAACTGCATCTGCCGCCGAATATCCCGGTCAAGAACTTCTGGTCCGTGATCTTATACAGCGACCAGACACGCTCGATGATCCAGACCGATCAGCGATTCCCGAGCGTCAGCAGCCAGGATAAGGGGCTTCAGGTGAACGCGGACGGTTCGGTCGATGTCTATTTCGGACCGCATGCTCCAACTGGAAAGGCGTCCAACTGGGTACAGACTATCCCTGGAAAAGGCTGGAACACGCTTTTTCGTCTTTATAGTCCCTTGGAGCCGTGGTTCGACAAGTCGTGGCGGCCGGGAGAGATTGAACTGCAGTCCTAATTAAAAATCACGAGTGGGCGGCGGCACCGAATTGCCGCCCACAAGGGGTGATCAATTCTTAATGTCCGCCTCGGGCTACCGGAATGTCACAGTCGGCGCAGGTCAACCCAGTCAACAGGGATATTCAAATGCTAACGAAACGCGAGCTTCTCCACTCCGCCGCGCTGGCAACAATTACGCTCGCCGCGTCGAAGTCCACCGCGGCATTGGCGCAGACCGCACCGAGCCCCAAGGAGACCAAAGCCATCGCGGAAGAGGCCATCATCTACGGCCTGCCGCTGTCGATGTACTATAAGATCATGAACCAGTACGCGATCAACAAGGACTCCGGCCAGTTCAAGGCGCCGTTCAACACGATCAAGAACGAACCCAAAGTCTACACGCCCGCCGACACCGCGATCGTGACGCCCAACAGCGACACGCCCTATTCGTTCCTGTTCCTGGACTTGCGCGCCGAGCCGGTGGTGCTCTGCGTGCCGGAGATCGCGAAGCATCGCTACTACTCGGTCATGCTGACCTCGCAATACACTTTCAATTTCGGTTACATCGGCAGCCGTGCGACCGGCAATGGCGCCGGCTGCTACGCCGTCGCTGGGCCCGGCTGGAAAGGCGCCACCCCCGCCGGTGTCAAGAAGGTCTTCACTTCCGAAACGGAATTCGCGCTCGCGACCTACCGCACCCAATTGTTCAATGCGGCCGACATCGACAATGTGACGGCGATCCAGGCCAAGTATGAGGCCAAGCCTCTGTCGGCCTTTCTCGGCAAGCCGCCGCCGGCCGCGGCGCCTGCGATCGACTGGCCGAAGATCGACGCGGCGACGGAGAAGAAGGACGTCCTCAGCTATCTCCCGTTCCTGCTCCAGTTCGCCCCGCCGATCGGGCCCGCGGCCGTTGAAGTGCCGCTCCGGCAGAAATTCGCCCGCATCGGCATCGAAGCGGGCAAACAATTTCCCACCGTTAAGCTGACCGACGCCGACAAGGCAGCGGTGGCCGAAGCCGCCAAGGCCGCAGCTACGGCGATCAAGGCCAAGATCGAGACGATGGGCAAGCTGGTTAACGGCTGGACTGTCGTGAACTCGGGCATCGGCGACCGTGCGCTCTATGACGGCGACTGGACGCAGCGTGCCGCCGTGGCTGTCGCCGGCATCCTGGCCAACGATCCGGCCGAGGCCGTCTACCCGATCACCCGCAAGGACGGGAATGGCCAGCCGCTTGACGGGAGCAAGCACAACTACACGCTGACCTTCCCCGCAGATGCGTTCCCGCCGGTCAATGCCTTCTGGTCGGTGACCATGTACGACGGCAAGACGCAGTTGCTGATCAAGAATCCGATCGATCGCTATCTCATCAACTCGCCGATGCTGCCGGACCTGAAGAAGAACGCCGACGGTTCGCTGACGCTCTACATCCAGAAGGACGAACCCACCGACCCGGTGCAGAAAGCCAACTGGTTGCCGGCGCCCGACGGGCCGATCTACATCGTCATGCGCCTCTACTGGCCCAAGGAAGCGGCGTTGAACGGCAAATGGCAGCCGCCGGGAATCAAAGTGGCGAAGTAGTATGACGAAGGTCTCATAGAGCCGCCAAGGAGACCGCGATCGGTACCGATAATGTCCGCTTCTCTAATCGGCCGGTCTAAGTCAAGCACTTTCAGGCCATCCACCGCTGCAGTGTCGATGTCGCTCGCGGCTCGTGCTTCGGCGGCTGGGACTTCGTCTGTTGACCCAAAGATGGGCTAATCGGCCGGCGATCTTGTGGATAGCTGAAGATTTTGGGTGCTGCGCTTCAGGCTGATGGTGAAACGAGGTCCGTGGTGACGGCCTGCCGGACGGCGCGCGTCGCCTAACTCTGCCGCTTCCAGCGCGCGGATGCTGACGGGGCCATAGACTTCTTGGATAACGTCGAGACGCGCCGCGTCCTTGTCGCCGGTCGGCAACACGTATTTGTCGCCGACGTCTCTCTCTGCGGTAGTCAAGAAATCTCTCCCCTCAATCCGGCATATGGATGGAGGGAAATACCTCAATCCTTCCACTTAGTCTGATTGTTGATCGTAAGCCGATGAAGTTGCGCAATGCAAGCACGCACTTCCGGCTTCGGCTGTGGGTCAATTGCGCCATTGACGTTCTGATGTTGCACCGAAGAGCGTCCGCGTTGATCAGAAAGCGGTCGCTGCGGCAAGGAAAGGCTCCATTGAATGTCTTCCACTACCGCGCTCCTATGTTCGTCGAGCGAGTGCCACGTCGCACTTGGCGCTGGTTAGCGGGATCGACCAATGGAGCCGCTCGCGTGCAGACATCCGCTTACAACGATCCGGACTTTGCTCCCTCTGCGTAAAGGCCTGCAATTCGGCAACTCTCAGAAATTCATGTCGGCTATAGAGGCACCAAGCGGGCGCACTCCGCCTAACGCCTAAGGCCGGAGACGGGCCAAAAGCGGCAGTCTCCGGCCTTGCGGGTGGACATAGACTTCTGTCAGTTTCTCAATGCGTGGATCGCTTTATGGTGGCTAGATCGTGCGATTGCTAAAGCGCTTATTTCAACGGCTGCTGATCCTGGGGTTGGGCATTCTTGCCGTCTGGCTGATTGTTTATGTGTTCAAATTTACGGACCGCAGGCTGCCGACGGTGCTGGCTTGGGCCGTCACTTATGGAATTGCGGCCTATGTCATCCTGCCGCGCGCCGTTCGCATGGGCCTGAAGATCGTCAGGCGCAAACGCGTGCCCCGCTTCACTATTACCGGTGATGGGTTGCCCGGCGATCCGGTCAACCTCGTGCTTACAGGCACGCTCCAACAGCTTCGGGCCGCATTTGCAATCGCTGGCTGGTCGGGCGCTGATCGGCTCAGTCTGGTAAGCTCGTGGGGGATGATCCGCGCATTCGTGTTCAATTCTCCCTATCCAATGGCTCCGTTTAGCACCCTCTATCTTTTTGGGCGCGGCCAAGATGTCGGTTTTCAGAAGGCGATTGATTACAGCCCACGGAAGCGTCATCACATTCGATTTTGGGCTTTGAGCCTCGCGCACGCCGATTCCACACTCGGAACCGCGAGCTTTTGGCTAAACAGTGACCGTCCACCTGACGTTGCGCGCGTTCATTGGGTCGGCGCGGGCACCAAGGATACCGGCTTCTCTTTGACTCGACTTACATTCCAGATCACCCACGCCACAGACGCGGATACGAATGCCGAGCGGGACTACATCATTGCCGAACTAAGAAAAAGCGGAGTCATCGGGGAAGTCACGTCATATAAAGCCGGCCAGCATCTGGGTGTTACTCAGGTCAATCACTACGTCACTGATGGCGAAGTCACGGTCGCGAACCTGGTAGCGGAAGTCTAAGATGACACAAATTTTCCCGCATCCATTGATGGCCGCCGAAGGTCGGCTCCGGGTCTTGGTCGTGTAAAAACGCGGCGTGCAGAGCTCGGTGGTCCCTGAAGACTTAATCATCTCCCTCAGGCGGTGATCGCCGCGATCAGCCGCTTGGTTCCGACGATGTTCATGACGCGGGTTAGGTTGTAGGCGAGCACTGCAAGCGCCATTTCCGCCGCTACTTTCGGCAATGTTTTGGTCAGGAAGTGTGTCGCTCCCATACGTGCCTTGATCGTGCCGAATGGATGTTCGACCGTCTCCCGGCGCTGGCGCATGGCTTGTGGGTTCGCATCGAGGCGCTCCTGCACGGCGTCGAGCAGATGTTCGTGCTCCCATCGGGTGATCCGCCGCTCACGTCCGGTGGTACATTGAGACTTGAGGGAGCAGTCCGGGCACGCTGTCGTCCAATAGCGCCGCAGCGTCTTGCCGTCTTCTTCGTTCGTGTAGCGATAGGTTAGCTGCTCGCCGGCCGGGCAACGATAGGCGTCTTCCTCAGGCAGATAGGCGAAGTCCTGCTTGCCGAAGCGGCCTTCCGCCTTGGCTCCAGACGTCAATGGCTTCGGCAGGGTCACGACGATACCCGCCTTGTCGCACTCAAGAATCTCGGGGCTGCTGAAGTACCCGCGATCGGCTACGGCTTCGAGCCTTCCGGTCTGCAGAACAGCCTTGGCCTGCCTGCCCATATTGGCGAGTTGCGCGCGATCCGAGCCACTATTCGTGACTTCATGCGCCACTATCAGATGATGTTCCGTGTCGACGGCAACCTGAACATTGTAGCCGACCACGCCAGAGCCGCGGCCGCTCGTCGCCATTGAGCGACTATCCGGATCGGTCAAGGAGATCTGCTGGTCGGGCGAAGCAAGCATTTGCTGCTCATGAATGGCCAGTTTCCCCATGGCCTCTTTCACTTTCGCCAGCTTCTCTCGCAGTCTCGTCACCTTTGTGGCCAGCGCTTCCGATGGCTCCTGCCGGTCGGCAGTGTCGAGTTGGCTCAGGTAACGGGCAATGCTCTCCTCAAGCTGGGCGCGCCGCCGCTCCACCTTCGCGCGGGTGAAGTTCTTGTCCCGGTTGTTCACCGCCTTGAACTTACTGCCGTCAATCGCGACGCTCGCCGTCGTCAGGAGATTCATCTCGCGGCAAAGTTCCACAAACCGCGCGCACACCGCCCGTAAGCCCGATCCGTTGTCTTTTCGGAAGTCGGCGATCGTCTTGTGATCCGGCGCCAGCCGGCCCAGCAACCAGATCACTTCGATATTGCGTCCGGCCTCCCGCTCAAGCCGCCTGCTCGACTGAACCTGGTTCAAATAGCCGTAAATGTAGAGCTTCAGGAGAACCGCGGGATGGTACGCCGGTCGGCCCGTCCTAGCCGGATCGATCCCTTCAAAGCCCATTTCGGCCAAATTGAGCGCGTCGACGAACACATCGATCGCGCGAACGGGATTGCTCTCGTCGATAAAATCATCGAGGCATTCGGGCAGTAAGGTCGCCTGCCCTCGATCCGCCCCCTCAACGAAGCGCTTCATCGGATTCCCCCACAGAATCACGAGAGAATCATAACAGCGAAGGCGTTTTCACACAGCCAGGGTCAATCGCGCCCTAGCAATTCAGCCCTCACGTCGTCGTTTGTCGGCTGTTGGTCCAATAGCGTCATTGGCGGTGCAATGCAGCAAACACTGGGGCATCCCGATTTGCCGTTGATCACATCGCGCTGGCTGTGATTCAAGCTCCCAAACTGGAGTCTCGAATCATGCGGTATGAACTCACGGACTATGAATGGACCGCCATCAAGCCGTTTCTGCCGAACAAACCGCGCGGCGTGCCGCGTGTGAATGACCGGCGGGTGCTCAATGGCATCTTTTGGGTCTTGCGGTCAGGCGCGCCATGGCGTGATCTGCCTGACAACTTTGGCCCTTACACGACTTGCTACAATCGCTTCGTTCGCTGGCGCAGGGCGGGCGTCTGGGACCGCATCATGAATAGCTTGTCGCTCTATCACGATGCGGGCGTGCAGATGATCGATACGTCCATTGTCCGCGTTCACCAGCATGGAGCATGCATTGCGGACAACAATCATCAAGATATTGGTCGCTCGCGAGGGGGCCTGACGAGCAAAATTCACGCGGTCGTGGACACCAATGGCCTGCCGGTCCATCTCGCTCTCACGCCCGGTGAGACGCACGACAATCGGCTGTGTTCGGTTCTCCTCAGCGCCTTGCTTCCACAAACGATGTTACTCGCGGATCGTGGATACGACGCAGACTGGATCAGGGAACTCACCCGCCAGCAAGGAGCATGGGCGAACATTCCGCCGAAACGAAATCGCAAAGACCCGATCTGCTTCAGCCCGTATTTGTATCGCGCGCGGAATTTGATCGAACGGTTCTTCAACAAGATCAAGCAATGCCGGCGTGTCGCGACCCGATACGACAAGCTGGCAGCCAACTATCTGGCGTTCGTCAAACTTGCATCAATCCGAATTTGGCTGCGTGCTAATGAGTCCACGCCCTAGGACAACTGACGGAGCTGACTCTCTATGTTCAGAAGGAAGAACCGACCGACCCAAATCAGAAGGCGAATTGGCTACCAGCACCGGACGGGCCAATATATCTCGTCATGCGCCTCTATTGGCCGAAGAATGTGGCCCTAAACGGGACTCGGAAACCACCTCACGTACAGCGCGCCAAAGTGAAATGAGATTGATGGAACCTCGCTCGCAAGTAGAGATATTGCCAACAAGCGTTGCCCCGGCTTCAAGCCGGGGCTCTTATTGTTTTCTTACTCGAGAATTTGCTCGTGGCGCTTGGAGAACCTGATTAAGCAGTACGCGGCCTAAACCAGACATTTACTGCTGTTGGAGGCTATCAAGCATTCTTGCCGCCTCCGGGTCCGACGGAAATGCCTTCGCGAGGTGCTTCGCAAAGTCGATTGCCGCGGCTTTGTCTCCCAAGTCATGATAAAATGAAACTAATGCTACCAATGTATTCCTATCCGTCGGGTGTCGGGCCAAATTCTGTTTGAGTACGGCTATCGCGTCGATAGTACGACCAGTCGATTTTAATCCAATACTATAAGCGTAGGCGTATTGAGACTGGTCCGGGGCAAGTGCCGTAGCGCGTTGCAATTCCCCAAGCGCCTCATCGTGTTTCTTTAACCTGACCAACGCAAGGCCAAGGGCGTAGTGAAGCGCTGCATCCTGCGGCGACGTCACGAGAGCCGTCTTCAATACAATCACGCCATCGCTATCTCGCCCAATCGCTCGATACAGGTCCGCTAGATCGATCGCGGCCGGCGCGTATTGCGCGCTCAAGCGCAGGGCCGCTTCGAACTCCGCTTTCGCTTTCGCGGCAAGTCCGCGTTGAGCGTAGAAGCTTCCCAGCGCAGTTCGTGCCTCCGGTCGATCCGCATTAAGCTGCTGTGCTGCCACAAATTCTGCGGCGGCGTGCTCGAAACTGTCCCGATCCGCCGTGGGCTGATTTGCTGTTGGTACCGCCGCAAGGATTGAAGCAGCCTTGATCCGCACGCCCCGGATTGGGTCTGCCAGCAAAGGCGACACCAGGGGCCAGAGATCACTGGCAGGAATACCGGCAAGCATGTCGAGCGCACCGATTCGGACGGTTGGATCGGGGTCGGTTAGGCCTTTGCGAGCTAGTTGGGCATCGATTTCCGCGACGTATGCATTTAATTCGTTGAAAGCGCTGGCACGCACAAACGCCGGTTCTGCGCCATTGGAGGCGATTTCGGACAATAGCTTTCCGCCGTTTGGTCCATCATTCCATGCTGCTTGAAAGGCCGCCCCATAATGCTGAAATCCCTCACGAGCCGGCCCAAACCAATTCTCGACTGCTGAAGCAGCCCACTGAGCCGGCTTGTCGCGGTGGCAGTCATTGCAAGCGTTTGGGGTACCCAGTTTCATTGAAAGATCCGGCCGCGGAACGCGAAAACTATGATCGTGCCGCCGGTCAACCACCATATATTTTCGGGCCGGCATGTGGCAGGATATGCAAGTCACCTTCGAATTTACGTCATGATGACTGTGTGCAGCAGATTGATACTTGTCCGCCGTGTGGCACTGCAAACAGACACCTCGACCGGGCGCGCGCAGGGTCGCACTGTGCGGATCATGACAGTCGCTGCACGTGACGCCCTTCGCAAACATCTTGCTCTGTTTAAAGGCTGCATAATTGTACGTTTCTTCGTCGTCACGCATCTGCCCATTAGCAGAAAAAGTCGCACGATTGAGCAACGACACCTCGTGCGTGGCGGATAACCACCGGCCGGGCCTCCAATTCTCGGAAATCTCGCCTCGTCGAGCATGGCAGCGGCCGCAAGTTTCGACTTCCTTGCGTAGCAAGGCCGCGGGCTTACTGCGTTGCGGCATCTTCGTCTGTTGATTTTGAATCCAGGATACCCCACGACGTTCATCGAACTGAACCGCGAGGCGCATCTTAGGCTCTTTGTTCTTTTCACCGCCGCGCGTTTGATCCTGCGCCCACTCGACATGCCGAGAACCCGGACCATGACAGGCTTCGCAACCGACGCTTATCTCGCTCCAAGTCGTAGAAAACCTGTTGTTTGATGCATCGTAATTTTTGTGCACATTGGTGGAATGGCATTCCGCGCACATATGATTTCAGTTCTGATTCAATTTCGTCCAATGTAGAACGTCATTGAACCGGATGTTTTCGTTCGGATAGAGGTGAAACCAACGCTGCCCGCCCTGCTCTTTTGGCCTGCTGTCCCACGCAATTGACAGCGCCTGGATTCGACCATCGGGAAACTCGATCAGATATTGCTGCAACGGGTAAATTCCGAACGTGTATTTTATCCGGAAAGGCGCAAGCTTTCCGTCAGGACCATCGGTCTCCACAAAAAAGTCATTTCCGTTTCGGAAGAAGCGGGATCGCACACCGTAATAGTCGAAGTTCGCATTGTCGAAATTGCCGAGAACTGTCGCTTCGGTCGCTTGAGCCATCGCCTTCTTGTGTTGCGATGCGCGCCATAACTCCGTCTCAGACTGATGGCATTCACTACAGCGCTGACTGCCGACGTAATGCGCGTCGGATTTTGCCAGAGTTGATATTTGCTTTTGCGCTAAAGTCGGAGCGACCAGGATGATGCCGGCAATTGCACCTAATGCAGGAGCTACGATTTTTGGCAGTCCGACCATCTCACCAACGCCTTACCAACCTCGTCCGCCGCACCGATGGCGTATAATGAATAGTACCCTGCAACGGCTGCCCTCGCAAATCGCAAAATGACGTGAGAAAGTGCGGCAACACCAACCTTCGCCTTACCCACACTCTATCCTCTCGGGCGCCGTCGGAACACGGCTGGCGACTTCAGCGGATACCTCGCTTGCACGGGCGCCTGTAACTTGAGGCTAATAGCAACGAGTGTAAATCCGCCCGTACGCGTCAACTGCTTGGACACACCTAGGCCCATACACGGCAGCGCCATAGCCGGCCGCAGCGCCGTATGCGACGGCCCGTCGAGTTGTTCGTCTCGCAACACCGGCATAACTGAGTGGTGTCAGCGGTCGTCCGAACCGTGCGGAAGCGATGCTGGTGAATCCGCCCGAGTCGATTGCCGCGGGCCCGCCGAACATCAGAACCGCCCCCCCGACAAGGCCAGCTAGGACGATCTGAAAAATCATCATCTTCGCGCTTTTCATTGCTTTGCTCCCTTCACTGCGCCTGGCGGAACTTCATCGATATCGTTGAGATCTTTGAACGCGACTTTTTTCGAGCCGGCAGGTGCCTTGAAGTCGAATGCATCTGCTCCTGGCGAAACATCCGTCTTCCAATCGTGGACGAGCAGCGTGTATTGCGGGGCACCAGCGACGATTTTACTTGTGATCACATACTTGCGCGGGATCGGCTTTGATCCGACTTCAATCCATATCTGCCAATCCGTATCATGATCTCTGAAGGCAAGATGGTCGCACTCCACTCCGTCAATCACCGCACGACCGATATGCTTGGCGTCGAGAACATCAGCCATCATCTGCTTATATACGTCAGATACAAGCAGATCGGCGCCCGGAGCCTCGACGGCATATTCCGTTCTGAGCTTGTCGACCAGCTGGTCGATTGAGCTTGACGACGTCGCCTGGGCATACGCCTTGTGATCTTTGTCGTCGACCGTGAAGGTCTTGCCGTCGAACACGAACTCGACATCAGCATAGCCCCCAACGCGGCTTGCTCTGAGCTTGTTGGGACGGCTCAATAGCAAAGCTCCAGAACTATTGAACTGAATCTTCTGCAACTCAGGTGTGATCACTTCGATGGCGGAGTCGAACTTCAGCGAGATGGTCTTCTGGCTCGTGACATAATCCGACATCGCCTTGAGAATCTTAACAGCATCCTCGTCCTGGGCGCGGGCACCAGCGACGCTGCCGAACACCGTTACGACACAAACCGTTAGCGTGACCAACCATCTTGATGGCGGTCTGATTGATCGATTTCCAGCGCTCATGACGGACTCTCCTTCCGAATTGCATACGCGTGCATTTAGCTCTGAACGCAGGTTCGACTGGTGCACGGATCCAACGAGGCAACTTCAAAGAACCTGCCAGCGGTCGCGGGCGGCACTGAGTTGCCGCCCGCACTCGACCTCGGCCGAGCTTTTTCTCACTCGCGGCCTGCGGCGGCCTTTTTCATCCCCTCGTCAAGCTTCTTGACGTCGGCCGGCGACAACTTGGGTCGATCCAGCTTGATCGTCAGCTTGTTGAGCTTGGCAGTCAGCGCGAACGGAGGCCGATAGTCTGCATCGTTGACACCCGTCAGCGTATCGGAGCCGATGTCGAAGCTCTCGTCCCACTGCAGGATCATGGGAAGCGTCTTTGGCATCGTCTTGGTAGCAACGACTTTCCCATCGACCTTCAGTGTCCCGGTGCCAGGCCGGCCGACGCCACTGAAGTTGTTGTAAGCTAGCGTCCCCGGCCCAAGGCCGTCATACTTGAAGTCGAACTCAACCGTATGCCGCCCTGGCGATAAGGCGTCGGAGCCTTCCCACTTGACGCGTTCGAGGTCCACCAAGTTCCACAGAAATACCGGCTTACCCTTCAGCAGGTAGAAGCCGTAACCGCCGAAGCGGCCACCCGAGGTGAGAATCATGCCCTCAGCGCCGCCTTGTGGCACGTCGATGTCCGCTGTGATCGTGTACGAGGTGTTCAGTAGCAGCGGCGAGTCGCCTTGCGGCAAGCCGATCATTGGCCGTGTGTAGACGAACTCGGAGCGCCCGGCGGTAATGTTCGGCCGCGGCGCAACGATACGGGCCGCCACCGAGGCGTCCATCGGGAAGACATGGTATTTCTTCGCTTCCACCATGAACATTTTACGCATCTCCGCGACCTTCTTCGGGTTTTTGGCGGCGATGTCTTGCGACTGACTAAAGTCCTTGTTCAGGTCGTAGAGCTGGAACACCTGGTTGTTGAGCGGATCTGGGTTCGCCGGACCAAACGCCTGCCAGGGCGCGCGGTTCACCTTGGTGCTAAGCATCCAGCCGTCGCGATAAAGCGCCCACTGGCCCATCATCTCGAAGTACTGCATGTGATGGCGGGACGCGACCTTCGCGTTCTTTCCGTCGAAGGTATAGGCGAAGCTCGTACCCTCGATCGGTGCCTGCTTGATCCCGTCAACGACCTGAGGGGCGCGGATTCCCGTCGCCTCGAGGATGGTGGGGACGACGTCGTTGACATGGACGAACTGCTCACGCAGGCCACCCTTGTCCTTGATGTGCGCCGGCCATGTCACAACCATATTCTGATTGATACCGCCCAGCCTGGACGCGTTCTGCTTGAACCAGTCGAACGGCGTATCGAAAGCCCACGACCAGCCGGCCGACATATGATTGTAGGTCGCTTCGGTACCCCAGACGTCGTAGAACTTCATCTGAACGGAAACCGGTAGCTCATTGAGACCGTTGAAGAACGCGACCTCATTCGGCGTGCCCATTGGGCCGCCCTCAGCGCTCGTACCATTGTCGCCGTTGATGTAGATAATGAGCGTGTTGTCGAGCCGCCCCTGATCCTTGAACGCCTGGATTACGCGGCCGATCTCGTGGTCGTCATACGCGGCATAAGCAGCGAAGACCTCGACCTGGCGAATGAACAGCTTCTTCTCCTCCGCGCTCAACTGATCCCACGGCTTCAGCATTTTATCGGGCCAGGGCGCCAGCTTGGTATCCTTCGGGATGACGCCCAACCGCTTCTGGTTCTCGAAGATGCGCTCACGCAGCTTCTCGTAGCCGCCATCGAAGAGATGCATCGCGTGAATCTTGTCGACCCACTCTTTGGTTGGGTGGTGCGGCGCGTGCGTTGCTCCGGGCATGTACATGAGGAAGAGCGGCTTATTCGGATCGGTCTGATGCATCCGCGTCATCCAGTCGATGGCGTCATCAGCCATTGCTGTGACGAGGTTCCAGGTGCCTGGCGGCTTGCCGCGGAATGGATAGATTTGCGTTGTGTTACGGAACAGGTTCGGCTGCCACTGGTTGGCGTCGCCGCCAATGAACCCGTAGAAGTATTCGAAGCCCATGCCGCTCGGCCACTGATCGAACGGACCGGCCTGGCTGGCCGCAAACGCCGGCACGTTGTGATCCTTGCCGAACCACGACGTATGATAGCCATTGTCCAGCAGGATACGCCCGATCGTCGCCTTGTCCTTCCCGATAATGCTGTTGTAGCCAGGGAAGCCGGTCGACTGCTCGGAAATCACGCCAAAACCAACTGAATGATGGTTGCGCCCAGTGATGAGCGCTGCGCGCGTCGGAGAGCACAGCGCGGTTGAGAACATCCGCGTGTAGCGTAGACCCTCCTTCGCGATGCTATCCATGGTCGGCATCGGAATCACGCCGCCGAAGGTGCTTGGCACGCCGAAGCCGGCGTCGTCAGTCATGATCAGGAGAATATTTGGTGCCTGCTTCGGTGGCACGACGCGAGGCGCCCACCAGGGTTTCGATTGCAGCGCGTCGTTTTTGATCACACCGCCGAACTTGGGATCGGGCGCTGGAAGTTGCTTTCCGTCAATTGTGCTGGTTGCGTTGGGCGCGCCCAGTGTGCCCGTAACCTGCTGCGCTGATGCTAACCCGCAACCAAGCGTCAAAGCACCCAATGTAGCGCAGAGAACCCGAGACAGTCTCATGATGTCGCCTCCAATAGATCGCCGTAAGAGCCGGCAAATTCTTCACGCACCAAAACCTTTGTTTGGCGCAATGCTATCAAGCTAGGCTTGAATTTCAATTTCACCGGGTTGCCATCTCTTCTCGAACCAGGACTCGAGGGGACCATAGAGCCGTAGGATGGTGAACCAGGTCTGGCCGGAAATCGTTTGCACCCAGTTAGGCTCCTTGCCGACTGGCGGTTTGGGTCCGAAGTAGACGTCCACTGAACCGTCTGCGTTGACGAGCAGATCCTTGTTCTGGCTGCTCACGCTGGGGAAGCGATGGTCCGTCTGCAACATCGAACGGGTCTGGGTGCTGTAGACGATCACCGACCAAAACGTCTTGACCGGGACGTGCGGTGGCAGGTGCAGCTTGTAGTTCTTGCCGCCGTCCAGCGCGTTACCCTTGGCGTCAAGGGCTGCCCACGGATACGTGGAACCCTCGCCGACAATCTTGGTGTCCATCGCCGGAGTGACACCCGTGGCCAGGAAGAAGAAGAAGGCGGCCGCATCGAGGTTCGCAACGCCTGGCTGCCACTCGAACTTGTAGCCGCCAAAGAAAGCTAGCCGCCAATTGGAGTTGTCGAAGAAGTATCCTTCCTTCCCGCGTAGCCGATAGCCAATCGTCCGGGCAGTGGCGTCGCCCACGGCCGCGGCCTCGGTGAGGATCGTCTTCATGCGCTCATCAGGAGCGAATGGTTTGCCCTTCAGGATGCCGATGGAGGCCCAGAAACCCAGCGTGGTCGGATCGACGGAATCGGTCGGTTCCTCCTGCACGACCTGGTTGAGCATTTCCCAGAATTGGTAACCTGACGGCCCAACCATGTTGAACGGCTTGCCCGACATGTCCACGAAGTTGGGCGTCGACGGGTTGGCGGCCTGAGAAAGCGGATAGATCTTGGTGAACTTCTTGACCAGATCCACGCCCGGCTTAGGGTCGCCGTTGAGGAGGAAGCTGCGCCAGACGGGCCAGACGCTGTACGTCGCACACCGCACGACGTGGTAACCCTTCGGGACCTCGCCCTTATGGCCCGGGGGGAGCAGCAGATATTTGCCGCCGCGCCCCTTGTCGGGGCCGGTGATGCCCAGGTCTCCCACCCAGCGGTACCACATGTCGTCGATCAGCCCGAGCACCTTCGGGGGGACTTCCAGAACCATCGGACCATTGCGGAGATCCAACCAGAACCACGAGTAAACCGTGTTGTCGTTCGCTGTCAGCTCGACGGTGCGGGAGTCAACCAGTTGTTCCCAGATCGGTATGGTGCCGTTGACCGGCCCCATCGACAGGATTGCGCTCTTGTTCGCCAGTTGATTGACCGGCGGCAAGCCAAGCAGATACGCCTGGACGGCACGCTGGAAGTCGAGGTTCTCGTAGAGCTTGTCCGCGGTGGCCTGGTCGGGAACGCCGCTGTCAAATCGGAGCGTGCCCAGCCGCGTCTCGACTTGAGCGGGCGCGGCGACGCCCGGCGGCATCGGGGTCGAATATTTGATATTTGGCTCGGCGGGCGCACCCTTGAGCATTTGAGCCAGTGCTGGCCCCGGTGACATTCCCGCCGCCGCGATTGCGGCCAGCCCGCTGGATTGAAGCAATTCTCGCTTCGACAACATGTTGTCCAAATTCTTCGTACTGACACGCGAAGTTCCGTTTAAGGCATCCTCGCGATTGGGGTTTAGAAACGATAATTCACGCCAACCAGAACATTCTGGATATTCGCGTCGACACTCACATTGCAGGTGCCGCCACAGCCCGCGAATGAACCGCTGTTCGAGCCAAAGTCCATGTAGTTGTATTCAAGGAAAGCCGACCATTGCGGCACGAACATCCATTCGATGCCGCCACCGATCGTCCATCCGGTCGTATTGCCGGAGAACGTCGCAACCTGCGTGCCCACCGCATTATTCACGGCCTGCCCTGTTCGGGTCCAGGCCACGCCGCCTTGCATGTAGAGCAGAAGATCCGGCTGCACGAGATAGCCCGCGCGGGCGGTAAGTGTATCGAACCAGTCCGTGTTGCTGTTGACCGTAAAACCGGTCAGCGGCCCGCTTGAAAACGATCCGCTGCCGCTGAGACTTGTTGCGTCGAGCATGTTGCGGACGCCAATGACCCATGGGCCCATTTGATAGTCGCAGCCGATCTGACCACCGCCGGCGACACCGGCATTTGTTTCCGAAGTCCCGGCGCCAGAGTTAAGGTCGGTTGCGTTCCCATTGCTCCAAGCGGCCCCGATGTTTGCGCCGACGTAACAACCTGTCCAATTGTAGACGGGGACCGGCGACAGCATCGGCGCCTTGTATGCGCCGCGTGGTAGATCGGCCGCAGTTGCAAGCTGCGCGCTGAGAAGCAGCACAGAGGCCGCCGCACAAATAGTCCGAAGATTCTTCATGGTAACGCCCCATTCCATTGTCCGACGCGGTTTGCGTCATACTTCCCAGAGCGGCGCCGTCGCCACTCGCATCGGCCGGCTGAATTCCCGCTTGCAACCATGCCGACCCTCCTGAGGTCGAGACTTAAATTGAAAGCGGGATCGTCACTGCTCGGCATCTATTTTTTTACAAGCGCCGCTTCCTGACGAGCAGCATTGACTTAGATCAAAGTTGGAAATTAGCTTTGTGGTGACTCAGCAGCCATGCAAAGACCGAGTTGAATGGCGTTATAAATTTTGCATAAACCCACGAGCGCTGGGGCAACACGATGCAGATCGCGTCACGCAGTATAAGTGCAGTTGTGTGCATGCTTTTCTTTATGGGCTGTGCCAGCGCCCAGCAGCGTTCCGAGGAATTGGCCAAGGCGGCGCAGAATCCGGTCGCTGCGATGATCAGCGTACCGTTTCAAAACAACACAAATTTCAATGTCGGGCCTTACAATCGAGCCCAGGATATACTGAACATCCAGCCTGTTATTCCTATTACTTTAAGCCCCGATTGGAATTTGATTAGCCGGAGCATAATACCGTTCATGCTTCAACCAAGCCCGACCACTGACAGCAGTTTGTTCGGGCTGGGCGATATCAGCGAGACCCTTTTTCTTTCGCCGGCGCATCCCGGTTCCATCATATGGGGCGTCGGACCTGCCCTCACCTTCCCGACCGCAACCAACTCGATCCTCGGCACCGGCAAGTGGCTCGCGGGCCCTTCAGCGGTAGCACTTGTTATGCCCGGTCACTGGGTGATCGGCGCACTCGTGAGCAATCAATGGTCATTTGCTGGAGATAGTGACCGGTATTCGGTCAACACGGGTCTTATCCAGCCGTTTATCAATTATAATTTCTCCGGCGGCTGGTATGCGACCTTCTCTCCGATCATGACCGTCAACTGGAATGCGCCGTCAGGCCAGCAATGGACGGTTCCGATCGGCGGGGGCATCGGCCGGGTGTTCCGAGTAGGCAAACAACCGCTCAACGCCCAGATTGCAGGTTATTATAATGTCGTTCGCCCCGATGGGGCTGCCGATTGGCAACTGCGGCTTCAGCTCTCCCTGTTATTCCCCCGCCAATGAGCCATTCGGTCAACAGTCAGCCCGAAGGATGCGCGGTCAACGAATCTGGTCCCAACTTTTCGATGATGCAAATCTGCAACAGTCACGGCATTTCGCGTAGGATGCGGTCGCGGACTTCACGTGAGCAGCAGCATGGATATGCATTTGACTATACAATTGGCTCGAAATTGCTCGGCCGTCCCGGCAACTGTCCTAAGCTGGTGGAGACGGCAACCTTTTGGTGGGCAATGGCCGATGGGGGATAAAATGGTTTCGGTCCGATCCTGCTTGTTCACTGCCGCTGTCACCGCGCTGACCATGGGGTTATGGGGCCCTTCAAGCGCGATGGCTGCTGACATGGCGATGCCGGTCAAAGCCATCACGGCGCCGGCGCCCATAGCAGACGCATGGACCTTCAGCCTTACACCATATGCCTGGGCCACATCACTCAATGGCTCGACAACCGTATTGGGCCGAACCACCGACATCGACGCGGGGTTTTTCGACATTCTCGACCACACCGAATTTCCTAAGGACCTGTTCCAACTGTCCGCTTTCGGTGAAGCTCGTTATGGAAAATTCGGGATCCTGACCGACATCGCGTACATGAAAATTGGCGTTAACGGAGACATCGCTCATTCGCGGGGTGTTGACGCGTTGAATGCCTCGGTCGGCGTTTCGGCGGGCCTTAAGGTGCAAATGATCATCGCCGAGATTGCAGCGGCCTATGAGGTCGGACGCTGGGGCGCATTAACTTCGCCAACCTCCGGTACCGCACTGGACATATATGGCGGCGGTCGTGTGTGGTGGCAGAAGGCCGACGCTGACTTCGCTGTGACAGGTACTGTAAACATTTTGGGCCTGACCCGGACCGGAAGCGGCAACTTCAATGCATCAGGCGATGTCTGCTTGGGTCGATCCAGTTGTCGGACTGAGACTCCGCCATGAGTTTATGCCGGGTCTCGATCTTGCGGTTAGTGGCGATATTGGTGGATTCGACGTTGGCAGCAAGTTCTCATGGCAGGCCCTTGCGGTCCTGAACTACGAATTCGCAAAGCAGGGCAACATTTCTTGGAACGCCATGCTTGGTTACAAGGCCCTTTACGTGGACTACGAGCAGGGATCAGGCCTTTCCCAGTACGAATACAAAATGACGATGCATGGCCCGATATTCGGCATAACGGCGCGGTTCTAGCGAACGTACACCGCGCCCCTTTGGAAGGCGGCTCGCCTCCGACCTGGCGATCACCCTTCCCTTAAGTAGCGAGCCGATCTAAGGCGAAGCGGCCGCGACTGCGTTGCGGATCTCGACGCTAACGCTTGAAACAATCGGCGGATCAAGCCATCCCGGCAGCACCGCGTTGAAACACCTCAACAGGCGCACCGACCTTAACACGTCCGTAAAGGTCAATGATGTCATGATTAAACAAACGAATGCAGCCGCTTGAGACCGCCGAACCGATAGTCTCTGGCTCATTGGTGCCGTGAATACGGAACTCGGTATCGGCGCCGTCGCGGTAGAGATATAAAGCCCTTGCGCCGAGCGGATTCCCAATTCCGCCGGCCATCCCGCCAGCATAAGCGGCATAACGTGGCATTCGCTCAATCATATTCCGGGTGGGCGTCCAGCGCGGCCACTTTTCCTTCCGGCCAACTGCTGCAGAACCGCGGAAATTGAGCGCCTCTTCGCGGCCAACACCGACCGAATAACGCATTGCGATCCCATCATTCTCTACCAAATACAATCGCCTCGTTTCGATGTGGACGATAATCGTGCCGGCGGGGAATTGCGAATGAAGCGGGATACTTTTGCGCAGCAAATCCGGACTAACCTGTGATAGATCCAATGCCGGAATAATATGATCGTCATCAGCCATTTCCGCGTATCGCGGATCATTAAATGATTGCTGCCGAGACGCCGATACTGGACCGGCAACTTGGCGAACATCCGTACAACCGCCCACCAAACCAGCAAGACCAATGATAAAAACGCGTCGGTCAATCCTGACATTTGAGCCACTCATTTGTTTTCTATCATTTCACGTCGCCAAAATTGAGAATGGACAACACTTAAAATTAATTATAAGAAAAATTGCGTTGCCACCTTGACTTAGCGCAAAAATTGCGGAGCGGCGTTTGCCTCTTCGTTCGTTGCCTATTTGGGCCTATGAGCACAAAAATGAAATTTTGGCGCCTCCTTGCCGAGTTGGTTTTTGCGCCAGATCAATTTCACCACTTGGCGTCTGCCTGATATTGTATCATTTGTATGGAGAAGCCGATGACCCCCCTACGCATTACAACCTTAACCACGATCATTGCGGCGACATTCGTCTGTGGCCGAGCCTATGCTTTTGATTTAACCGGCGAGTGGACTCCAAACATAGCAGCTTGCAAAGACGTCTTCGGCATGTCTGCGGAACACAAGCCCTATCTAAAGGCCGATTTCGGACAGCTTCGGCGGTGGATTTATTGTTCGCGGAAATTCCATCACCGGGAAGATCGCGACTTGTTCCATTACCAAAAGGAAGGAAACCAAGGGTGTATTACATTTGATCGCCAAATGCTCGACTGACGTTGCACTTGCAAACGTTCAATTCTCGTTCAAGATCAATGGTCAAAACAAAATCACCCGATTGTTTCCGGGAATGGAAGAACTGAATGTTACGTACGCGCGCTGTCCATTATAGCAATCGATGGTGATTGCTTCGCACGAATTCACGGCGCGTTTTTTGGCGGCATCCGAAAGGTCAATTGCACATCTGACCGGGTCTTCAAGGTAAGCAAAAGCTCGCCCTCAGATTCACGAACCATCCATTTCGTGACCGGTATATGAGCATCAGGAATGATTGTTCCAACCGTTGGGGGATCCGTTTCGCACAGCGCCGCAGCGCATGCAAGAATGGCCCGCGCCAAGTAGGTCGCGTCTGACGGACTCATGAGACCTATTAGCTGGCGTCTGCCCGCATCGTGTCGAACGAGCTCGACGCTTTGTTCAGGTCCGACTTTTGCAATTATTTCCTCCACGAGCGCCTCATTCTCGTTAGCGGCTCAGTGAGCCACAATTTGATGCGATCCACGCGAATACCACTACGAGGTGGCACCTCGGGGCGGGCTAGATTAAACTTTATTAGTAACTTTAACAAACGAGCCTTTGCATGGCTCTCCTTTCTAGTGTGGCTCTGATCAATATAATGCCCACGCTTGTAGCGCACGCTGCCGGGGAGACATCCTGATGAGTATCTTGAATCGCACTTTATTAATTGCAGCACTTGCGACGTTTGGAACAACAGCATCCGCTCAGTCAGCGGACACAAATCGCTATGAGATGCTGACAACTCAGCGGAGCGGCAACAGCTACCAACTTGGGGCAGCTCCTGACAGCAAGATTGATCGAACCCGCAACGTTATAATTTTGGACAAGCACACAGGAGTGCTGTGGTCGCTGGACAATTCATTACTACCAACTTATCTCGGAACAATATATCCAATTAAGTCTAGCGGTCCATTTGCCCGCATTATTCACGTTCCGCCACAAGATCGTTAGAACTTCTGAGGTGTAATCATCTGATGGGACCGTTCGGCGCTGGCCGGATGTCGCTTGTGATTTTGCTGCAGGTGATCCCTACGGGTCCAGCTACCTGCGCCAAACGGTTCCGTGATCGTCAATTCAAATAGAAGAGCGCGCAAAGGCTTACTGCCCGACTGGGTGTCATAAAATGATAAGTTGATACTTGGATTGGTGACCGGCGTTTTGCCAAAACGGAGGCCAAGATGTTGGGAAGAATCTATCTCCTTGTAATTTGGACATTAGCATTGGCGACCGGCGCGAGTGCCGCAGGGACGGCTGGACATCATCATGGTGGTTCGCGCGGTGGTTGGCATAACAGTGGTTTCCATCGCGGCGATTTCCCTCGCGGCCGTGGCTTACAACGAGGCAGCCAATTTTTCCCCTACTATGGCGGTGACTATTTCGTAATTCCCAGCGTCAATGAAAAGGCAGTGGCACCGACGCCGCAATTGCCGCCACCGCCTCCTCCCCTCGTACCGCCGGCCCTCGAATTGAACTGTCATCATAGTCAGCAAATCGTAACAGTCCCTGCGGAAGCAGGTGGCAAACGACAAATCACGATTACTCGCTGCTAAAAGCTACTGCGACCTATGAGAGTCTCCGCCTTACCTTCGACATAACGAGAGGCAAACCGCATTACCGCATCAAAGGCGAGGCCCCCGAGTTGATGAGAAGCCAGGGGCCTCTTGATCCTACGAGAATACAGGTGCGGGAAGAGACGCGGCTTGCTTTCGTTACTTGTGCGCGGTCAACGGCAATAATGTCGGTCGTCAGCAACGCTATCGGCGGTTTGCGCTAAGAACGCAACGCCATTGCCCATGAAAACCCTTTGCCACGGCGTCGACTTATAGAGCTCGGCGAGGGCTATACAGGTTCAGACAAGCGGCCTAGAGTTACGCCTGAATTAAATGCTACGGGAGGGCATGCAATGAAAAATCCGCTTCCCCTTATATTCGCCCTCGGCATCGTCGTGGCCCCAAGCGCCCAAGCGATGCCTGTCATGGCCCCTAGCCAACCACAGGCCAGCCTAACAATTCAAGTCGGCTACGGATGCGGTCTCGGTGTCCGTCGAGGCCCTCTTGGCGCATGTACCCCCGTCTATTTTTACGGGGGATATTATCGGGCACACGTTCGCGGCTACTATCGTGGATATCGTCGAGGCTATTACGCAGGTCGGCATCGCCACGATGTCTATCCATATGTTCGCCGTCTTCCCGGTGACGTTGTTTACGTTGATAAAGGCATCTGTGGTTTGGGATCGTACCTGTCTTGCGTGAACTTGACGTGCTGGCGGTATTGCTATTGACGAACGTGCCTCTTCTCAAGCGAAACCGCGAGCAAGCTCAGAAGGTCCGATAATTTCGAAGCAAGTTGCCTGCGGAGGATTTTGCAGCAGCGCTTACGTGCGGCCTTGCTCCTTGTGTCCATCATTTGGGTTATCTGGACACCGAGCTGGCGCCGTCCACAGCATCATATGCAACATGGTCACTGGCGGCCGCGCGTCCGGGGCCGGCCACTTTGCTGCTGTGTCGGCGTGACGCATCAGGTTTGATATCTAGACAATTATAATATGCTCAATTCAGTTACGAGCCCGCGGGACTTTGATTTGCCTCAATGCGTTGACCCTTGAAGGGCTTATGGATGACCTTAAGAATTAGAACTTTTGGCGGAGAAAAACATGCTGCGACGTTTTGTTGTTATTTTTACGGCGACCGCCGCGCTTAGCCTATCGGTTTGTACAGCGGGTGTATCAGCGGCGCCTCGTGGACATGGCGGTTATCACGGCGGCTACCATGGCGGTTATCATGGCGGTTATCGCGGAGGCTACCGTGGCCGTAATTGGGGCTATTATGGTGGTGGATTTGCCGCCGGGGCGATCCTCGGTGGGTTGCTGGCTGCGCCCTACTATTACGGCGGTCCTTACTACTACAGCAGACCTTATTATTACGATGATGCAATTGGCTACTGTATGCGTCGCTTTAGGTCTTATGACCCGCGTACGGGAACGTACTTAGGCTATGATGGACGTCGGCACCCTTGTCCTTGACCCTGGATGACGTCGGCCGGAAATCATGTCGCGGCCGATCCGCAAGCTTCAAGAACGGCGTGCTGACGCTGACGCTTCCCGAGAAGGCGGAGGCTCAAAAGTCTACGAAAAGAAATCGAGGTAAAGGCAGCTTGAATGCCGCCACCGGCTGCAATAAATTCTTTGACACCCCGGGCCAGTGCCCGGGGTCCTTATTCTGATGCTAGTAAAAAGGAATGCCCGTTATTGGCCCGCTCGCGACATCCGCGGTGACACAGCCAGAGCGGCCGCGACGGGTCCGCCCTGAACCGGGCAACTGAAGCCATTCTCTGGCGCCGGACCCAACGGGCAATTAGTGGCATTCGGCGTCCTAGCCTGGCATTCTGACCTGCTTGAACTCGATCCGAAACTCTGACGGTGTCATGCGATAGCTGTCAAAGTGTCGGAGTAGATGCACCTAAGTGCGCCGCCTGTCCTGTGCCACACATATATTGCGAGGGATTAGCGCCTGTTTGCGCAAGGGCAGGTGCAGACGCGGTAACGAAAAGGGCGGTCGCCCCTGCAACGATTAACTTGTACATCGTGACCTCCTAGGTAGGTTACCGCCCGGGGCGAACTGAGGTGAACGGGGAGCCCCAAGAAACCAATTCTCTACCTTCCAAACCGTTTACAGGTGCGATGTCGCTGGAGTTTGGCGGCACTGCATTTTGTATGCCCAATTGTGACTTTCCTCGCCCGCTAACTTGCCTCCACAGGAAGTCGATAACGTCTCTCGAATTTACCGTTGAGAGCACAAGTAAGCGCCTGCTGACTGTGAGCCGCCCCCCGTCGAAGTGGTCTGACTTGAAGTATGTCATTTGGCATCAAGGAGGGCCGATATGCCGAGGAAGAGGTACAAGCGGAAGGAGTTCGTCGCAAAGCTGCAGCAGGTCGACTTGCTGATGTCCCAGGGGCGAGGGACACGCTGTTGTCGCCGAGCTTGCCTCTCGCTCAACGTGGCGGGCTTCTATATGGGATCGCAACGCCAACAAATGCTTTGCAAACGCATCGCGTCGGGGGCCATTCTCCGGCTAAGCAAAGCAACGTCCCGGCATGCTGGGGCTGACCAAAGCGGCTATCCAGCCAGTGGCAGGCTCGCAATGCGCTAGCCGTTCCCTTTCCGCCTCGGGGGGCATGCGCTTCTTGTGGAATGAATTATCAGCCCACCTATCCTTAATCCCCCTTGCGCCAGCAGGGTGTTCATCAGATACGGCAGCACGCAAACGATCTCCCTTCGCCGTTCGGTTTACCTCCGGAAAGATGATTGCGTTGGCGGTCGATTGATGAAGTCGCAGAAAAGGCGCCGCTACAAGGCTGTTCCGAGCAGTTAAAGCACCGACTGCGGCTGATTTGGCTGCGTATCCAGCTGTGATACCGGCAACCGCAATAATCGAAGCGATGGTCATCCATTTAAGCTGCTGGATTGGCCCAGTTGACAATCTATTGTCGGCCCGCGCCAAATTGCCAATTCGGTCATCTCGACCTTTGGGATCGTGCACCCAAGCGTCGCGAGCGAACCATTCATGGTGGGCTCGACATAGAGGGCACAGGGTTCGAGCAAAGAACACGGCACTCTTGCTGAAGCTGGCGCGCTCTGTCTGAAGGCCAGTGGAAATGGTCGATCCTGTATTCGGACATTTGATCATCAGAGTACCCATTACGATCTCCACTCACAACCGGTGCCTGCGCCATGCAGCTTTCTCGGTCAATTGCGTTCCCGCCACTTTCGACCCTTGGATCTCCAGCTACGAACGGGAGAAAAATGCCCAGCCAGTCGGGGACACTGGCTGGGCGGGCTCCCCGGGGCGGGGCTGGGGACGGGGGTAGCCCCGAGAAACCAATTCTTTACGTTCGACGCCATTTACATCTTGCCCTGTCGCTAGAGTTTGGCGGCATTGTAATTTTGTGTGACAAATCGCAACTTTCCTCGCCGGCTCAATTGCCACCACGGGAACTCATCAACGTTTCAAATTTTATCATTGAGCGTATGAGTGAGTGCGTGCTAACTGAGCAGAGTGCTTGCCGCTTGCCAAAATTCGGCTGAAGCATGTTTTTCTGCTCTGCAGCTTCTGTTCAACAGAGAGCGGTGTTGGAGAATCAGCCGCCGCAGGATTCTGCAGAAACAACATTCACAAAAGATTGGATACGCAGGGAACACTAATGTCCTCGCCGAAGGGGTACGGTGAAATGTCTAAGCGTTCGATTGCCATCGTGCATGAGTTAGTCGCTAAGGTTTTGGCGTGTTTGTCGCCTTCACGTAGCGGTGAGACGGCGATCCGAGTTTTTAATACTCCGCCGTTATGGTGCCGCTTCGGCATTGCTATTCTAGCCGTCACGATGGCCTTCTTGATCCGGGAAAGCTTCCACCCTCAGCTCGGAACGCGGCTCGTTTATGTTACGTATTATCCGTGGGTAGCGATTGCCACTGTAGCCGGAGGTTTGGTCGCCGGAATGTTGGCAACGGCCCTTAGCGCGCTGCTCATCTCTTTTTGGGTCGCCCCTCTCGCCGATACTGCTGATTGGCTGGGGCTTGCGAGTTTTCTGGTGGGAAGCGTTCTGATCGTCAGTATCAGCGAGGCGATGCATCGTGCGCGAGCACGTGCAGCAAGCGCAGAAGAAAAGGCAAAACTCAACGAGGAGGAAAGAAAGAGCGAGGAACGGTTCCGCACGCTGATAGAGCAGGCATCCGATGGCATTTTCGTCAGCGATGCCGAAGGAAAATACCTTGATGTCAATTCGGCCGGTTGTCGGATGCTTGGCTACTCCCGAGAGGAAATACTGGGACTAGGGATCACCGAGTTGATCGCGACAGACGAGACGCCGCGGCTTGGCCCCCATGTCGCAAGGTTACGTGGTGGCGAGACGGAGGTGACCGAGTGGCGATTTCGTCGCAAGGACGGCTCGCTTTTCGTCGGCGAAGTCAGTGCCAGACAGCTTCCCGACGGTCGATTGCAAGCTTTCGTGCGTGACGTGAGCGAGCGCAAACAAGCAGAGAAACGTCAACTCGAGCTTATGGAGGAGCTTACGCGCTCCGAAAGTGAGGCGCGAGAGCAGCATGCGCTTTTTCGGAGCATATTCGAAGGGGTCCCAGAAGGCATTGCCCTGATCGATCGGGAGCGCCGAATTGTTATGGTCAACCCAGCACTTGTGCGGATATTTGGCTACGGGGCGGATCAACTTGTCGGCGCATCGACTTTGAAGCTCTATGCGTGTCCGGCGGATTGGAAAGACCAAGCGACGATCTTAGGCGATACTCACCAGAGCCGACTGCACCCCAGAGTCATTCGTTTCAAACGCGAAAATGGCGCGATTTTCCCCGGTGAAGTCATTAGCGCACCTTATCGCGATAGCGGAGGTGAACTGCGGGGCTATATCGGCATTATTCGCGATGTCAGTGAAGAGCAAAGGCGTGAAGAAGAATTGCGGCAAGCGCAACGGTTGGAATCCTTAGGACAATTAACAGGAGGCATCGCCCATGATTTCAACAACCTGTTGACGGTGATCACGGGCAATCTTCAGTTGATCGACATGAAGATCAAGGACGCGCGGCTAAAACGTTATCTCGACCAAGTCGAGCACGCGGCCCAGCTGGGAGCGCAGCTCAATAAGCGGCTGATGTTATTTGGCCGCCGCCAAATGCTAGTTCCAACTGCGATCAATCTGAACGATCGCGTGACCAACATGATCGAACTGCTGCGTCGGACAATAGGCGAAGATATTACCGTCAGAATTGCCCTCTCTAACAATCTTTGGTCAACCCGCGCTGATGCTGGCGAAATCGAGAACGCAATCCTCAACCTTGCGATCAATGCGCGCGACGCAATGCTAAGTGGCGGTAATCTGGTCATCGAAACCGAAAATGTAGCAATCGACAAAGACGCGGCGCGCGAGGAGCTGCCGCCAGGTCGCTACATCCGGCTATCGGTATCGGATACCGGATCTGGCATGCCGCCCGAGGTGTTGGCACGCGCGTTCGAACCATTCTTTACGACCAAAGAACCGGGTAAAGGTACCGGTTTAGGGCTCTCCAGCATTTACGGCTTCGTAAAGCAGTCCGGCGGTCATATAACAATCGATAGTGAAGTGGGCCACGGAACAACAGTGGCCATATACTTGCCTAAGATCGACCAAAGCGCAGAAATTAATCGAGCGCTACAAGAGCAAGGAGCACAAACGCCGATCAGAGGTGCAGGCGAAACTATCCTGGTCGTCGAAGATAATGCTGATGTCCGTCGCGTAACGGTCGAGCGGCTAGAAAACCTGGGCTATGAAGTGATCGAAGCTGAAAACGGACAAAGCGCGATCGCGACGTTTAATGGAGGTGGGGCGATCGACCTCGTCTTTAGCGATGTGATCATGCCTGGAGGAATGTCGGGCGTCGAGCTGGCGCGCAAGATCAGAGAATTCAAGCCATCACAAAAAGTGTTACTGACCTCTGGCTTCCCAGGCGCAGCCACGCGCGCGAATGAGCCGATAAGCCATGAGTTTCTCATGCTCCGCAAACCCTACAACCAGATTGACCTTGGCAGATTTATCCGGGCAGCACTCCAGGACCGAGGCTCGCCGCATCAAACACGAGTGACGTCGGCGGAAAGCACATAACCAACGCCCCTAACGGTCTTGATGAGCGTCGGTTGCTCCGGATCTGGTTCGATCTTTCTACGCAGCCGAGCGACCAGCGTGTCGATCGATCGATCAAGCGGCTCCCATTCTTGACCTTTCATAAGGTCCATGATGGCATCTCGCGAGAGTACGAGCGTCGGACGTTCCACAAACAGCTTAAGCAGGTTGAACTCGGCAGTCGTCAGCTCCTTCTTTTGGCCATCAGTAGTCTTGAGTTCACGTGCGGTCGTATCAAACACCCAATACGAGAAAGCGTATTTCTCACGCCCGCTCGGTCCGAATGGCTGCTGCGCGCCTGCCGCTGGCTCATACCGCCTCAGAACGGCACGAACGCGGGCGAGTACCTCTCGCACGTTAAACGGTTTCGTAATGTAATCATCAGCGCCGAGCTCGAGGCCGAGAATCTTATCGATATCGTCAGCCTTTGCGGTGACCATGATTATCGGGATATCATGCTTGGCGCGCACCTCCTTCGCCAGCTCCAATCCATCTTCGCTGGCAAGTTTGAGATCAAGAGTGATTAGATTCGCGGGTTGTGCTTCAATGAGTGAACGCATCTCCTGGCCATTTGCGGCCTCGCTGACGACATAGCTCTCAGTTTCAAGCAGGTTTCGCAAGAACGTTCGGACCTGGGCATCGTCATCCACCACTAAAATTCTAGCCTGCGTTGTTACCGACATGATTGCCTCGAGCGAACATTTTCATGTAGCTCAAAAATGGGGCGCGATTTGCCGCCCTTTCGGAAATTGCGCGTTGGATGAACGCTTCGTTTGAAGTCGGCATCGTAGATCTCTCAAATATTATGGCTTAGTTTACCCTTAGTTTTAAGTAGATGCGAGATTTGATCGTTAGATATTGACGCAAATCAAAGAGTGAGCCGATAAATGGAAACAGCCGGGACAGTCGCCAACTTCTTGCAATGGCGCTATGGACGACCTTGCCATAGCGCTTCGACTTTCGATCGGCCGCAGCAATGTCAACTTTCGTGGCCAACGCACCCTTGAATATCGCATCATTGGAAGCCTTCCCCGTGAGACAATAATGGCCTGCGCGGTGGCCAGAAGCGAGAACGTTTCAGCGGCGGGCGGCAAGATCGGCTTCGACCATCTCTTTACACTAGCTCGTGAAAACTGGTCTTGTGCCGCCAGCCGATATTCTGGTGAGCATTGAAGGGGATCGCCGAGCAAAAGATCGACCTCGGACTGGCCGGAAATAGGTCGATTTCAATTAGGACGCCTCCCGAAAGGACGTCAAAACAACCGAATTCTTCTTTTACGTACTTGAGAAAGGATCAAGCCTCAATTGAAGCGTCAGTGGCGGATCTGCACCACTGTGCATTCGCAGCGCCAAGTTCGACTTTATGCGAGTAAATAAGGCAAAAACAAATTGCGAGAATTCAGGTGGCATGTGGGTGAATTTTGCAATGAACGATGCAAAAAAGCAGAATTGGACATTGAACTTCGGAGCTGGCGCTAAATGTCTCGATTGAGATCGCCGTAGCGGACCAATCGCGCGAAACCGCCTCCCCTTTTTAAAGGGCGCCTCGTGTCGTTGATCGCAGCGATTTATTCATCCTTGTCGTCGCGCCGCGTCGAGCTTGCGGATCGCGAGCTTGCGCCGGGAGCGCGCCCGGCGCTCATAGCGCGCTAACTTCAGGAGTTCGCCTTCCAGGGGGCGCTCGTTTGGTCCGCCTCTCGTTGCCAGAAGCTGTCCACGGCGAGCCGAGAGATCCTCGCGCACCCGTTTGATCCGGAGCAGGTCGGCTTGCGCTTGCGCCACCTCATACGCCAACGGCAAGAGATGCGGATCACCTGCGGCGATTTGCTGCGCTAAGCGTTTGACCTCTTGCGACAGCGTCGGATCCGCCATAACCGGCAAAGTCAGGCCGTGGCGGAGGGCGTTTTTTGAAGCCCGCGCCTTGCCCTGCGCCGATTTCGGGCCGCTGCTCGCGCGGGCGTTGGCGCGATTGGCGCGGCATTGCCGAAGGTTCGCCATTCGCCTAGCGCTTCCCAAGCGCCTTGAGGTTGCCTTGAGCGAAGTGGCCCTCGATGACGTTGTCGCTCGGATGATCCTCGGCACGCAGTTCGCGCCGCCGCTCGAGCTCGCGCCAGTTGGAATCGCGGCTCTGTTTGGCCTCCGCGATCAGGCGCCCGATCTGCGCGATCCTGTCGATCTGTTTGGCGATGGCGCGCGCCTCCACGTCGGCCATCGACAGGTTGGCGGAGGCAAGCACCTCCGCGACCTTTTCGTGGGCCGCGGCATCCTGCCGCATCCACGCGTTGACGAGCTCCATGGCGGGTGTCGGAACGCGGGAGCGGTCGGCATTGTATTTTTCCAGCGCGCCAAACCGATGGGCGCCGTTGATCAAGGGCGCCAGCATCTCTTCCAGCGCCTGCGGCATGGCCGCCTCGATCAGTGCGATTTCGACCCGCCGATAACGCTGCACGCGCCATGCTGCGTCGACCACATCGCGAACCAGGAAATCTTCGATCAGGCCCTTGGGCTTGAGCTCACCCGACACCTGCGCCAGAAGTTCGGTATAAGCTTGCGAATCCTCGCCAGCGAGCACCGGCGCCGGCCCGAAAAAGCAAACCGACGTCGTCTTATCCCTTTTGGCGTAACCAGCCCCCTTGTCGTTACTCGTCACCGGAAGCTTCTTCGTGCGGCGCATTTCGACCTCCTATCCACAGCTCGGCTGTGGCGGTTTGGCATGATTGACCAGAGCGTCATCACACCCTTCTTGCTCTCTATCAGGTCTCAATTCGCGTTGATCGCATGCGAAGTCGCGAGCGTCTTCGTTGTCGCTCGCTTTCCACACCAAAAACCGTCCCGCCTTCTGCGAGTCAACCCCGTAGCCACGAGGCAACTGATGGGCGTAACCACCTCGAGGGCGTAACCACCCCACCAAATCCCTGTGGTTACGCCACAAATCGTTGTTGATGGTGTCGGACCGTCGGGTGGACTCTGAATCGTAGTTCGGGTAGTTTCCTGTAGTCAGCCAAATTTTCCGCGCAAGACGTGCGGGCTTCTCCCAATAGGAGTGTCCGATGCACGTATCTCGCCGGAAGAAAGATACCGCCCGCTCAGCGGACGCCGAAGCGCCGCAGCCCACCCAAGAAGAGCATGGCGAGAACGGGGCTGGCGCTCCCTATGATTCGCGCTTCGCCGGTGTCGCCAAGAAGATGTATGAACGCGGCTTGAGCGACGCCGATGTCGCTGAAGCGCTCAGGGTATCGGAGCAAACGCTCGCGCAATGGGAAGCCGACCATCAGGACTTCGCCGAGGTATGTGAATCCGGGCGGCAACTGGCCAATGGCAAGGTTCACGAGGCTGTCTTCAAGCGGGCGACGGGGTACACGTACACTGCCCAGAGGATCGTCGGCACCAGGATCATCGAGTATCCTGTCTATGTGCCGCCCGATGTGAATGCCGCCAAATTCTGGCTGACCAATCGCCGGCGGGACAAGTGGGCGCAAACGCCCAAACCTGATGAGAAGGCTTCCCCACCCAAAGATCCATTTGCCGAATTCTTGAAGTCAATTAACGGGAACGTTTTGCGCCCTACGGAGGACTAATGCCGATCGCGGTGGCGTCGATTTTCCACCGTTGATCGAATGCGTGATCGACCAGCCTATCCGCAGCGTCAGTTCTCCGATGAAAGACGTTTGATGTTGCGATTGGTTGGTGCATCGGCGCCTTACGCGCTTATGCGCACCAAGCGGCTTTCATCGCCCGTTCTTCTGTATCGGTTTCTGGAGCCGCACGCCTGGGCCGCCACCGTTCTCGTCGATGAACTCGACGCCGGCCGCTTCCAACGCGCGCCTGACCGCTATTTCGTTAGCGTTGGTCAGCGGCAACGGCCCGTCGACGACTTCGGCTCGGCGAATAGTGGCTAATCCCAAACTAGCTTCTCGCGCCAAGTCTGCGGCACTCCAGCGAATCAATGCCCGTGCCGCCCGAATTTGAGCGCTCGTGAGAGCAGCATCCTTACCTCTTGACATTTTAGGCATCGCATGATCTTTTTACGATCATATGATCGTATCATAAGAGACAGATAGTACGTTTTGGAGGATACCGTGTCGAAAGTCGAGAACACGAACTCACCTAGTTCGAGCCGGCGCCACTTCATCGGCGGCTCCGACGCCCGGATCATCATGGGTGAGGACGAAGCCGCTCTGCTGCGGCTATGGCGGGAAAAGCGCGGGCGAGGTCGAGCCAGAAGACCTCTCCGGCAACCTCATCGTCCAGCTCGGCACCGTGACCGAGGAGCTGAACCGGCGTTGGTACGAGCTCAACACCGGCTACACGGTCAAGGACGTCCAGCGGCGGGTATGGCACCCGGTGAACCGGTGGATGGCAGCCACCCTGGATGGGGTCGTAGGAGCCCTCGGGGCAGTCTACGAAGCGAAATTCATGCTGCCCTGGTCGTTCTCCGAGGAGGCGGCCGCGGCTAAGCACATGGCCCAGCTTCAGCACAACATGTGGGTGACCAACGCCAACAAGGCGGTGCTGTCGATCATCACCGGCGGCGGCAAATGGGTGGAGATCGGGATCGATGCCGATCCGCTCTACCAGCACCTCTTGCTCACCGCCGAGCGCAAATTCTGGCGCTGTGTCGGGAGCGGCGAGGCCCCTCGCCTGTTCGGGGTCGAGGCCCCACGGCCGCGCATCGCGGCGGTCCGGGTGGTGGATATGAGCGCTTCGAACACCTGGGCCGACTTTGCCGGCATCTACCGGGAGACCCGGGCGGCCCACCAGGAGCATGAAGCAGCAAAGGCTGAACTCAAGAAGCTGGTTCCCGAGGACGCCAAGGAGGCCATCGGGCATGGGCTGCGCGCCAAGCGCTCGAAATCCGGCGCCATCAGCTTCGACCTCATCGATGGGGAGGCGGCTTAATGCAGCGTTGCAGTGAGACCATCGGGGCGATCGCGGCGGCGCTCGCCAAGGCGCAGGCCGAACTCGCCAACCCGGAAAAATCGCTGACCGCCACCATCCGCTCCCCGTTCCCGCGCGAGGACGACAAGACCTTCCGCTACGCCCCGCTCTCGAGCGGTTTGGAGATCGTGCGCAAGTGCCTGGGCAAGCATGAAATTGCCGCCGTGCAGACAACCGCAATCGACACCGAGACGGGCTGATCCGGTTGACCACCCTGCTCGCGCATTCATCCGGCGAGTGGGTCTCCTCCGACTGGCCGGTTTGCCCGGTGAGCGAAACGGCGGCGCCGCATCGGATGGGTGCGGCGCTGACCTATGCCAGGCGCTATGCCCTCTTCACCTTGGTCGGCATTGCCGGCGAGGACGATACAGACGCCCCCGATCTGGCGGCATCGGCGGCATTCGGAGCGCCGGTGCCGAATGGGCGGCGCAGCTCATCGCTCGCAGGAAATGGTGAGCGGCGCCCTGCCCCCACCTTTGGGCATCGGTCTCAACGGCGAAACGGCAAATTCATCCCAAGACCGGCCCTGGCTGAAGCCGAGTTCCGCCGCCTGCCGCGGGCAGCTTCAGGATGAAATGGCCGCCCTCGCCTCGGCGGACGAATTAGCGGTTTGGGCACACCGGATCCTGCCGACAAAGAATACGCTGACCGTGGCCGACGCCCGCATCATTGAAGACGCGTTCACGGCGAAAATGTCAGCGATCATCGGGCCCATTGGCAAAAGCTCAAAGGAGCTTGCTGGCAATGCCGATACCCCTTCTTCCACGGAGCCGAACGGCATAACGAGCGCGCTGGAGTCCTCAGAGAAAGAGACTCGGCCATTCAGTCCTGGAGCCAAAAAAGGCAAAGCCAAGCCGCCAAAGAAAGCACAACCGAGAGCATCGATTAAAATCGACAAGAGCGTGCTTGCCTTCCCCGAGCCGCGTCGCGTGCGCGACAAAGAACATCTAAAGTTCGTCGCGCGACAGCCGTGCTTGATCTGCGACCGCAAACCATCCGACGCCCATCACCTTCGCTTCGCCCAAGCCCAAGCGCTCGGCCGAAAAGTAAGTGATGAATTCACCGTGCCGCTCTGCCGCGCCCACCATCGCGAAGTTCATCGCTTTGGTGACGAAGCAGCGTGGTGGGACAAGAAGCGCCTCGATCCACTGTCCGTCGCTGCAAAGTTATGGCGGAGCACACATCCAATGCGAGACGCGTGACACTATTTCCGTGCGGATCGCGCTAACGGAATCGCGTTAGCGGCCGCACGGCGAATTCAGTGAACGGACTTGATACTGCGCGCCGTGAGCTCGTCAAAGAAAGTGTATAGGCCCATGTGCTTGACTTAGTTGAAAGGCGCCTTCGACTTCCAATTGGTCGTCGTTCATCATGTCGCGATGCCCCGACGAGGCGCGCGGTGACTCTCCGGGTGTTTGCGCTTACTGAAACCGTGGGATGTCTATAGCCGCCATGGTGATGCGCTGGCTTCAACAAAGCACCCACGGTTTCCCGCTGAGATTTGAAACTTGCCGGCCCAATTTTGCCGGCTGCGTGTCACGCGCGGCAAGCGCGCGCCGAGGCGCCATCGGTCCCGGACTACTGCCGTCTGTGCACGCGCGGCCGCCGGCTCGCCGCGGCCACCGGCCGATCGGCGACGTGAGCGCGCACATTCAGACGAAAGCCACCGTCAGTCAGGTCCTCGAACTCGATACCTTGCTCGCGCCAGACCGCGTCAATGGCCCGCACGGTCGCCCGCCGCGGCTCGGTATCGCCCTGCTCGAGTTTGTGGATGGCGCGCTGGGTCAGGCCGACGCGAAGTCCGAGCTCGCTCTGACTCCAACCCAGGACCGCACGCGCCGCCCGGATCTTGGCGGCAAATGCCCGCCGCTCGAGCCGGATGAGCTCGACGAGATCATGGGAGCTGTGGGTGTCAACTCGCGCAGACACAACGAGCACCGACGTTTTCGATCGTTTGTTTTTGGAAAAACCCCCGGCGGTTTCCCGCCGGGGGTTCTTAAGCGTGATCAGCTCAGCCGATCAGTTCCAGAAGTTCCGCTGCACGCGGAAGATGCCCGCGAGCCAGCCCACATCCGAGGCCCCGGGAACATCGGCGCCAGCCACGGCCGATGCCGTACCGACGTGGTTGTAGATCAGGTCCACGCTGAACGCGAGGTTCCTGACCGGCGACCACACGGTGCGCGAACCGATCTGGGCAAAGCTCCAGTCCGGATTGCCGACGCCGCCGCCGTTCAGGACGGCCGTCGCAGCTCCGCCGAAGTTGAACTCGCCGTAACCACCGTACAGCGAGGTCTGCCAATGCGGGTTCCAGTGATGGACCGCAGCAGCGCCGACGCTCCAGGATTCGGTCAGGTTGACGTTCGCGCCGTCACCAACCGCATCATAGACGTTGCCGAAGGCGACGTCGGTGCCGTTCTCGCTGACGAACCAGCCGCCGGCGGGGCCGGCAACCAACGCCATGGTGTAGTCGGTCGCGCCTTTGGCGTAAGCGGCCTGCATGGCGATGTTGTCACCCTTCGCCCACGGCAGGTTGATCTTCAAGCCGGCGCCGACCGCCCAGCCGACTTCGTTACCATAGACAAAGCCACGGACCTGATGGAGAGCGCCCATGATCTGCGCGCTACCCCAGGCCTGGTCAACCCGCACGTTGCCGACCAGATCCGGCCACTGACGACCGGCATAGGCTTGGTCGAAAAGGTTCGAATTCCGGCGTTCGCTGGTGTCTTCGGTCGAGATCGTCGCCGACATACCGTTGCCGAACTGCGCGGTGTAAGCGAACAGCAGGGTGCCGCCGCCGCCGACGTCCGACGTGAGCCAGTTGGTCTGGTTCGAGTAGGGGGCGAAGCTGAAGAAGTCGAAGAACGAGTCGGCCAGACCGGCGGTCATGCCGGCCCACTGGATGAACCCGCGGTTGGCATAGGTCGGGACGTTGCTGCCGCCGCCGCCGTTGTTGACCTGCTCGCCGAGCGTGAAATACGACCGCAACGTGCCGTATTCGGTCTGCGTACGCGCGTCGAACGTGGCGACGAAGCGGGCGCGGGACTGCTCGAAGTTGTAGGCACGCGAGCTGTGGTCGCCGATCGACACCGAGAACGAGTTACCGGCATTGAAGTTCATTTCAGCGCGGACGAACCCGCCTACTTTCAAGCACGTATCGGTGCCCGGGATGTAGTAGAACCCTGCACCATACAGGCTGCAAATCTTCACGTATTGGACCGGTTTGGCCTTAACGGGAAGATCGGCAGCCTGTGCCCCAGCCATCGCAACGAGACCCGCTGCGGAGCCAAGGAGAAGGCTTTTCACCATCTTCATCTTGAACCTCCAAACATTGTTTATCGTGAGAGGGTTCCGTATCCGCCGCGTGCGACAGGCACCTTTGGAACTTCCCCTTGCTCCCCGCTAACCGGCGTACAATCCGGTACCCCGGAAAGCGCGACATGGGGATGCCCCCCTCCGTCGCAGGTCAGACATTAACGAACGAACCTTCCCGCGCAATGAAGAAGGCCCCTTCCCACAGGCCTTTAGATCGGTTTTCGACCGACTGTTGCGCAAAAAACACGCACCAAATCCTTGCCCGCTTGGCCATCGCGGGAACTCGCTTTGAATGGGTTGACGTTCATAATTCTGGCACGAAATCAAACGGTTATAGACAAAGGCGAATACAATCTGAAATTGCATGCCAGTCTGATTCTTCGGCATGATAGCGATTTGCGGGGGCCCATAGCTCTGTGTCTGCCTCCCCTGCCTCAAACGCTCCGCCTAATTCGCGGGCAACAAAGGGCCCGCGAGCGCCCCCAAAGCCCTCGATTTTGGGGCGGTGATTCTTTGTCTTGAGCCAGCCGCGGGAGCGCCGGGCAGAGAGATAGTCCTGTCCGCAACCGTCGGTTCTCGCCACTTGTGTCCAGTTTCGCGCGTTGGCCCTGGCAATGGACTCCCGGCGTCTTGGACTGGCGGCCATTCTCCTAATGAGTGGTTGCCTCGATGGCGCCAATCGTGAATGCGATCTTTATTTACACTCCATATTTTTGTGAAAAAGTGCGCGGCCTGTAAGGATCAAAGGCGATGGTGAAAGTTAGCACTGCGGCGACCAGCGCACGATTTGCACGAACTCAGGCGCTGATCGTCGATGACGATGCCGGCGTTCGAAAGTTGGTGAGGGCTCTGCTCACCAGCATGGGCGTGGGCGTCGTCAATGAAGCTGCGGACGGTGCAGCAGGATTGGATGCCGTCCGAAGCATGGCGCCCGACGTCGTCATACTCGATTGGGAAATGCCGCAGCTTCAGGGTCCGGAATTCATGCGCACGCTGCGCTCGCCGGATACCTTTCCCTACCCGGCAGTGCCCGTGATCATGCTGACCGCGCATGGAGAGTACTCAAAAGTAAGAGAAGCCATTGCCGTCGGCATCAACGAATTTCTACTCAAGCCGGTGTCAACGAAGGCTTTGCTGGATCGTCTGATATCTGTGTTGTTCAATCCGCGGCCAATGATACGAAACCAAAATTACTACGGACCACAGCCGCGCAAGCTCAGTCAGGTCATGGCCGAGGCCGATTGGATGAACCCGGATCTCGTATTGCTATAGCTTTCCAGCGCGCTTGGGCGTTCGCTGGGTACTGTTCCTTCTACCGCCACCGCTTTCGGGGCTCGCCTCTCCCGGACCACGCCAAGTCAACTCGGCGGCGTCGGAACGACAAGTCAGACCCGGCGGCAGTCGGAACGATCGGTCAGTGGAACCGATCGAACGGCCGCAGCGGTAAAGCGCAACCGTCTCCCTCCCCGTCCGTCCAACGCACCGGGCTTCGCCAAGCCCACTCCGCAAGCTGCACCAAAATCGCCCCGCAGGCGCCTCTTAGGCTTGTTGCATCAAGGGGTTAAGGCTGGCGGAGACGGAGGGATTCGAACCCTCGATACGCCTTGAGAGCGTATAACGGTTTAGCAAACCGCCGCCTTCAGCCACTCGGCCACGTCTCCGCATAAGCAAATGCCTATAGGAATCCCCATACCCCGGTCAAACCTCGTAACCCCCGGCGAGCGGGCGGATACGCCCACTTTTTTTGCGCCACCCGAACGAAAACGGCGCCACTAGTGTTATCTTGTCTAAAACCAACCTCGGGAGACCCGCAATGCGATGGACAGGCTTGGGAACCATCGTGCTGGCAGCGCTCGCGCTGTCGCCGGTCCTGATATCGACAGCTCACGCCGATCCTTACAGATGGTGCGCAATCTATGGCGGCCGCGGTGACGGCACGACCACCAATTGCGGCTTTGTCACTCACAAACAGTGCATGGACACCATCAGTGGCATCGGCGGCTGGTGCGAACCCAATCAGTTCTACGATGGCCGCTCCTACGACGGCAGCGAATACCGGCCACCGCGGCGCGTGTACAGACCGCGCCGTTACTACGACGACGACTGAGCGCACCGCATGCCGCGGCGCGCCCGTCCATTACGGCCGATCAGGCCGCAGCGCGGATAGGCGCGGCGGGTTGCTGCTGCGGATGACGCTGCAGCCAATCGCGTGCAGCGCGCTGGGCCTGGCCGATTTCACCGTCGCTCATCAGCTCCGCGATCTCGCGGCGCAGACGAGCGGCATCGCCATGGCCGCGCATGGCCGCGATGTTGAACCACTTATGTGCCTCCACCAGATCGACCGCGACGCCCACGCCAGCTGAATGAACCATGCCGCAATCAAAACAACCGTCGGCATCTTCCGGCTCGTTGGCGGACAACACCGCCGCATTGTCGATGTAAGCCATTTTTGGCCTCCCCTGTTTTTCGCGCGCGACGCCACATCCCATGGCGCCGCTCAACCCTGTTGCCCGGCGCGGCTATGCGCACCGAACGAGCGCGATGATCGAGAGAAAATTTGAATAGCTGTTTAAACGTCGCGATGAATCGAAGGTGAACGCGCGCTGCCGTCTCGACTTGCGGCAGGAGCAAAAAATGCCGTAATACCGCCGTAAATTGACGTTTGGTCGGTCCTGGTGACGGATCGCTAACTGCTCGTCTTTAGTCGACGATAACCACGCGAACGTAACTTTCACGGGGCGGTCGAGCGCAGTCGAGAGGCGCGTTCGCCGCGACAGGGGACTTCCAGAATTGCTTAGACTGGCAACCGCGGCCGCATTCGGCCTCGCCGCTCTCTTGTGGTCGCATGTTGCCTTGGCCGCACCGCCCTATGGCGTGTGGACATCTCAAAAGCGCGATGTGCGCGTCCTGCTTGCCGAATGTAACGGCAAGATATGCGGCACACTCGTGTGGCTGAATGAGTTCATCGACCGCGCCACCGGCAAATCTAAAACGGACCGGCTTAACCCCAACCCGGCCAAGCGGACGCGTCCGCTCATCGGCATTCAAGTGGTGCATGATTTTGTGCCGAACGGCAGCAGCCGGTGGTCGGGCACGATTTACAACGCCGACAACGGCCACACCTATCGCGCCCATCTGATCGTGCTCGGGCCGCGCACGATCCGTCTCGAAGGCTGCATGCTCGTCGTGCTGTGCATGGGGCACACATGGCGCCGGGTCGACGGCGGCGCCATCCACACGATCGACTTACGCCCGGGCGCGCGCGGCACGCCGTGACACCAGCGCAACTCAGCGGGCACGCTGGCCGAACAGCACCGCCTGCACGTTTGGATCCTTCATGTCGATGCCCTGGCGCAACTCCATGCCAAGCGCCATGCCGCGCTGTACCGCCGGCCGCGCCTTCACCGCCTCCAGCCAGCGCTTGAGATGCGGGAAATCGTCGATGTTCTGATCCTGCCGCTTCCACAAGTTGACCCAGCCAACGCACGCCATGTCGGCAATCGAATAGCGGCCGGCGAGGAAGTCGCGGTCGGATAGGCGCTTGTTCATCACCCCGTAGAGCCGGTTGACCTCATCCTCATAGCGTTTGATCGCGTAAGGCAACGTCTCGCGCGCGTAGTGCTTGAAGTGATTGAGCTGGCCGGCCATCGGCCCGAGGCCGCCCATCTGCCAGAACAGCCATTGATCGACCTCGACCCGCGCACGCTCGTCGGCCGGATAGAACTTGCCAGTCTTGCGGCCGAGATATTGCAGGATGGCGCCGGATTCGAAGATCGAGATCGGCCGTCCGCCCGGTCCGTCGAAGTCGACGATCGCCGGCATGCGATTGTTCGGCGCGATCTTGAGGAAGTCGGGATTGAACTGCTCACCCTTGGAGATATTCACCGGGATCAGGGTGTAGGGGAGCCTGCACTCCTCCAACATGATCGAGATCTTGAAGCCGTTCGGGGTCGGCCAGTACCAGAGCTCTATCGGCTTGGTGGGCTTGCGCGCCGCCGCCTTTTTGACCGCCTTCTTCTTCACCGCCTTCTTCGCGCCCCTGGTCTTTGCCCTGCCCGCCCTGGATTTCGCCGTCCGACTCATCGCGCGCGCCATTTTCCTCGCTCCCTTGCCACATAGACTTGAATATCGCCGTGAGGCCTATGGCCGAAGCGGGCAAACCGCAACCGTCGCCCGCCCTCACTAGCCTCTGACCGGCCGCGCCCCGTCCGGCGAGTAGTACTGGACGAATACAACTCCTGAGCGTTATTGTTGGACGCTAGGTTGTAACATGGGTGACTTTCGCCCGCCCCGCAAGCGAACCCAACAGGGACGTCCATGCGTAAGAGTATGTCTGCATTAATCCTGGCCGCCGGCCTGTTGGCGGCTCCGTTGCCGGCCTTTACCCGCGGCACCGCCTCGCATTCCGTGGCGCCGGCGCCCAGCATCACATTCGCCGCAAAGCAACAAAGCAAGAAGCCGCCGACGCCGGCGCAATTGGCCGCTCGCGAACGGCAGAAGAAATGCGGCGCCGAATGGCGCGCGGCCAAGGCCGCCGGCAAGATCGCCAAAGGAACGAAGTGGCCGCAGTATTGGAGCGCCTGCAATAAGCGGTTGAAAAGCGGCGGCTGAGGGCACCGATCAATCAGCGGCGCTGACACCGGCCGCGACTACCATTGCGCAAGCGCGCCGCCAAAAACACGGAGGGCGTCGGCGAGACTGATGTCTCTCCGACGCCCTCTGTCATCATCCGGTACCGGAGGCGCCGCGGAAGAACCGCAAAGCGCAAGATCACTCCATGACGCCCGCCGGCCCGTATGACGCAACCTTCGCCACACTAGGTGTGAAGGTCGAGAAGTGGCGACAGACTAGAGCCTCTTCTTCCGCTTCTTCGTCTTCTTCGCCGTCTTCTTCGAAGCTGCTTTCGCCTTCTTACGTTTCGCCATTGCTGCCCTCCTAGCCATATAGATCATGGCGGGTGTCGCATCAGTACGGTCGCGAGTCGACACGCACTGCAGTTCGTTTACTACAACGCAACGAAAAAAACAGTCTCCCGCTTAACGAAGTGTGTACAGCGACCACGCTTCGAGCCCTGCGGCACAGGGACAAACGCAATAGCGCGCGATGCACACGCGCATTTTTGCAAACGCGCGACGGCGATGCGCGCAAATTTGCGCTGTTGCAAAAATATCGATGAAATAAGGCTTAGTTGCATTTCTCGCGCAAAAGTCAAACGCGCGAATGCGCACACGATCGACGCGCGCGCGCGCCGGTTTTTTGTTTGTAGCGCTCCCGCGACGCACTCGTTCGCAAGGTAAAAATTTTTTCACAGCGGACGCCGAAAATGGGGTGGCGCGGGTCTGAATCGATCAAAAACGAGCGAATCAGTGCCAAGTGATTCGCAGCCGCGCACGCTCATCGGCGGAAAATTTCGCTCGCCGACGGCGCCGATCGGGATGTCGACGCGCGCGAAGTTACCACTCGCGAGCGTGCGAGCTTGAACGCCGGCGACGACGCGGCGCGTCGTCAGAGACCGAGTTTCTTTTTCAGAAGATCGTTGACCGCCTGCGGGCTCGCCTTGCCGCCGGACGACTTCATCACCTGTCCAACGAACCAGCCGACCGCCTTCGGATTGCTCTTGGCCTGCTCCACCTTGTCCGGATTGGCGGCAATCACCTCATCGACCATCGCCTCGATCGCGCCGGTGTCGGTGACCTGCTTCAGCCCGCGCGCTTCGACGATGGCGCGCGGGTCGCCGCCCTCGCTCCAGAGGATCTCGAACAAGTCCTTGGCAATCTTGCCGGAAATCGTGTCGTCCGCGATCAGGTCCAGCATGCCGCCAAGCTGTTCGGACGTCACCGGCGAGCCCGCGATGTCCTTGCCTTCCTTGTTCAGCCGCCCGAACAGTTCGTTGATCACCCAGTTGGCCGCCGCCTTGGCGTCGCGACCCTCGGCCACCGCTTCGAAGTAGTCGGCGGTCTCGCGTTCGGCCACCAGCACGCCGGCATCGTACGCCGACAGTCCGAAGTCGCGGATGAAGCGCGCCTTCTTCTCGTCCGGCAGTTCCGGCAGATACGCCTTCAAGTCGTCGACGAAGGCCTGGTCGAATTCGAGCGGCAGCAGATCGGGATCCGGGAAGTAACGGTAGTCGTGCGCCTCTTCCTTCGACCGCATCGAGCGCGTCTCACCCTTGTCGGGGTCGAACAGCCGCGTCTCCTGCTCAATGGTACCGCCGTCCTCGATGACGTCGATCTGCCGGCGCGCCTCGTAGTCGATGGCCTGGCCGATGAAACGGATCGAATTGACGTTTTTGATCTCGCAGCGGGTGCCGAACGGCTCGCCGGGACGGCGTACCGACACGTTGACATCGGCGCGCAAGGATCCCTTCTCCATGTCGCCGTCGCAGGTGCCGAGGTAGCGCAGGATCGAGCGCAGCTTGGAGACGTAGGCCTTGGCCTCATCGGCCGAGCGCAGGTCCGGCTTGGAGACGATCTCCATCAGCGCCACGCCCGAGCGGTTGAGATCGACATAGGACAGCGTGGGATGGCGGTCGTGCAGACTTTTTCCCGCGTCCTGCTCCAGATGCAGCCGCTCGATGCCGACAGTGACCGTCCCGCCGCCCTCGAGATCGACGGCGACCGCGCCCTCGCCCACGATCGGCTGCTTGTACTGGCTGATCTGATAGCCCTGCGGCAGGTCGGGATAAAAATAGTTCTTGCGGTCGAACACCGACTTCAAATTGATCGCGGCCTTCAGGCCGAGCCCGGTGCGTACGGCCTGGCGCACGCACTCGACGTTGATCACCGGCAGCATGCCGGGCATGGCGGCGTCGACCAGCGAGACGTGGCTGTTGGGCGCACCGCCGAATTCGGTCGAAGCGCCGGAGAACAGTTTGGATTTCGAAGTAACCTGGGCATGCACCTCCAGGCCGATGACGACTTCCCAGTCGCCGGTCGCCCCTCTGATCAGCTTGTCGGAGTTGGACTTGGTTTCAACGCTCATGCCGCTATCCCTAGCGGGCAGCCTTGCGGCGGGCAAGCCGCGAGACCGGCGCGGTTCTGCGCCACCACGGCCACCCTGCCTAGCTGCCTTTGAGGAGCGCGGCGAGGATGGCGTCCCACTCGGCGTCGAGTTCGCCATCGGCTGGAGCGCGGCGCGCTTGCCTGTACCAATAGTGTGCGTTCCCGATGTCACCCTCGGCGCGGTGCAGGAAAGCATGCACCCAGGCGGCCTCTCGGCTCGCCTCATCCATCACCAAGCGGTGCGCCTTGTCCCAGCCGCCCTTCTTGACCCACCACAGCGCGGCCAGCGGTGTGCCGAGTTCGCGCGGCGGCACCGCATGCGTCAGCGTAAGATGAAAGGCATGAGGCGTCATGGCCAATGTTTACCCTCGCGGGGGCACAACGGCCAAATCTACCACCACCGCTCCGGCGTGAAGCGTCCTGCCGCCTGCTCGAGCACCTCGCCGAGCGAAAACAGCGTCTCCTCATCGAACGGCCGCCCGATCAGTTGCAGCCCGAGCGGAAGACCCTGCCCGTCGAGCGCCGCCGGCACGGCAATGCCCGGCAGGCCTGCCATGTTCACCGTCACCGTGAACACGTCGTTGAGGTACATCTCAACCGGGTCCGCACCCTTCTCGCCGAGGCCGAAGGCAGCCGACGGCGTTGCCGGCGTCAGCATGGCGTCGATCCCTGAAGCGAAAGCCTCCTCGAAGTCGCGCTTGATCAGCGTGCGCACCTTTTGCGCTCTGAGGTAATAGGCATCGTAATAGCCGGCCGAGAGCACGTAGGTGCCGATCATCACCCGGCGGCGCACTTCCGCACCGAAGCCGGCCGCGCGCGTGCTCTCATACATGCCGGTGATGTCGCGGCCTTCCACGCGCAGGCCGTAGCGCACGCCGTCATAGCGCGCGAGATTGGACGAGGCCTCGGCGGGGGCCACGATGTAATAGGCCGGCAGCGCCAGCTTGGTATGCGGCAGCGATACCTCGATGAGCTCGGCGCCGGCCGCCTTCAGCCACGCGCGCCCCTCTTCCCACATCTTCTCGATCTCGGCCGGCATGCCCTCGACCCGGTATTCCTTCGGGATGCCGATCTTGAGGCCCTTCACCGACTTGCCGACCGCGGCCTCGTAGTCGGGCACGTCCATGTCGACACACGTTGTGTCCTTCGGGTCCGGTCCGGCCATCGAACGCATCAGGATTGCGGCGTCGCGTACCGTGCGCGCGAACGGCCCGGCCTGATCGAGCGACGACGCAAAGGCGACGATGCCCCAGCGCGAGCAGCGGCCATAAGTCGGCTTCATGCCGACGGTGCCCGTGAACGACGCCGGCTGCCGGATCGAGCCGCCCGTGTCGGTGCCGGTCGCGCCGAGGCACAGGTTCGCCGCCACCGCGGTCGCCGCGCCACCCGACGAGCCGCCCGGCGTCAGCGGCGTGTTCGAGCTCCCTTCGCGCGCCACGGCGAGATCACCGGACCGAAATAAGATGTCTCGTTCGACGAGCCCATGGCGAACTCGTCGTTGTTGGTCTTGCCGATGAGCACTGCGCCGTCGCGCCACAAATTGGCGGAGACCGTCGAACTTGTAGGTCGGAACGAAGGTGTCGAGGATGTGCGAGCAGGCGGTCGAGCGTACGCCCGCAGTGCAGAACATGTCCTTGATGGCGAGCGGAATGCCCTCGAGCGGCCGCATCTCGCCCTTGGCGATGCGCGCGTCGGAGACCTTCGCCATTTCGGCGGCGCGTTCCGGCGTCTCCAAAACAAACGCGTTAAGCGCGCGCGCCTTCTCGATCGCCGCGCAATGGGCGGAGGCGAGTTCGGCGGCGGAGAAGCGCTTGTCCTTCAGCCCGTCGCGCGCCTCGGCCAATGTGAGTGATGTGAGATCGGTCATTGATCGGGGTTATCGCAGACGAACGTATTGGCGGCGAGCTCGCGACGGCGCCACCTGCTTGATGATGATCGTGCCGTCCGGCTGCCGTTCCCGGATGAGCTCGCCAGCAACGGCAACCCAGCGCGCGCAAATCGTCGGCAGTGTCCCGATGCGCGCGCAGATCCGATCAACCGTGTGCTCCGTCGGCGCACAGGCGGACATCGGTCGACGCCACTTCGCATGGCCGGCTTGTCCCGGCCATCCACGTCCTCCGAGCGGGTCTCGCAGAGTTCCACGGCTTGTTCGCAGGCGAGGCACATCGGCTATTCCACGACCTTCGGCACCAGGAAGAAATTATCGTCGCTCATCGGCGCATTCTTGGTCACTTGATCGGCGATGCCGCCGTCGGTCACCTCGTCCTGGCGCATCTTCATCTTCATCGGCGTCACCGAGGTCATTGGCTCGACGCCCTCGACGTCGACCGCCTGCAGCTGCTCGACCCAGGCCAGGATGGCATTGAGTTCGCCCTTGAGATGCGCGACCTCGTCTTCCTCGACCTGAATACGGGCGAGATGCGCGATACGGCGAACGGTGGCGTCGTCGACGGACATGAAACCTCACGTGTGAGCCCGATCGGATGGCTCGGGGGCCGCGCCCGCCTATAGCAGAGGCCACTTCCGCCTCGCAATGGACCCGCACCGGCGCGCGCAAATCCCTCAGTTCGGCGGATGTTCCCGCACGGTCCAATGCGCCTTCGCCGAGCTGCTTCCTGGCGAGCTTCGTCGCCTGCCCAGTGATGTGCAACTCGCCCCGTGCCTTCGGCGCCTGCCGGCGGCCCGCCGCGGTCATGTGGGTCAGGCTGGCGGCGCTGTCCTTGGTCCATGACAAGGCGTCGATCGGTGCCACCAGCGCGAGGCGGCCCTTGCGGGTCAGCATGATCGGGTCGCCGCCGAGCGAAACGAAACGCGTGTAGCCGGCGCGGTGATGATAGCCGTCGGCCAAGAGCTCGGCCTGCCGGCGCACGAAATAGGCGACGTAGCGCGGATGCGCTTCCGCCGCGCGGGCAATGAAGATCTCACGCCCGCCCACCCCCTTCATGCTGTCGAGGGCGGCGACCATGGCCGCCATGTCAATCGGTGTGAAGTCGCGGTTGGCGAGCAGCCGGTCGATCAAATCCGGATCGATCTTCATGGCGATCAGCCGCTTCCTGTTCAACGCGAGAATCTGGGCGGCGGTGTAGTCACGCGCTAGTTGGTCGATGCCGACGTCGTTGAGCTTGTTGGCGGTCGAAAGATTGGACACCACGATGCCTGCCGCACCCGGCACGGCCATCAGTGCGCCGGTCACCACCAGGCCGCCGGCGGTGGCGGCTTCCGAAAGCTGCTTGAGCTTGGCGTCGAGCGGCGGAAAATCGGTGTAGGGATCGACCCCGTAGCCGGCGGCGAGCTTGCGGCGGGCGTCGGTAACGCCGAGTAGATTCGCCAACGGTTTGTCCGGCGTCTGCCCCTGCGCGGCAGCGCCGGCGGCGAGCCGGTCGAACAAGCCGCCGATGCCTGAGAGCGTGTCCTGCACGGTGCCGACCGGGTTGGTGACGAGCTTGCCGGTGTATTTGATCGGGCTGAGGCCGGCCTCGGTGAGCGCCTTGGCGAAGCTCTCCGAACTGCTCACCTTTTCGAGTGCGTTAAGCGCCGTCAGCTCGTTGATGCGCATGCGCATCATCGCGTCGCCGCGCACGATGAATTTGTCGTAGGGCGTGGTCAGATTGTAGACGCGCAGCATGCCGTCGCTGCGCACAGGATTGTCAATGGTGTAGTTGGCGCCGGCCGGGTTGATGCCGGCGATCTTGGCGGCATCGAAGGTGGGCGGATTTTCCAGCGTCTGCGCCGACGCCGGGGTCGGCGGCAGACACAAAGGCAAGGCCGCCGTCGCGGCGAGAATCCCCGCCATCAATGTTCGCGCGGTCATGTTTCCCCCTGCAAAAGCTATCCGCGGGAGCAATGTTCGCCCGCCCGAGGCGAGACGGCAAGACCAAAACCCTGCTGGTTGCCACCATTCGTTCGGTACCGCCTGAGGGGACTTACGCAGAATTTGCCCAGAGCGTAAACACACGGTAGCCAAATCGCCAAACGCGAGCGAAATCGCGCTGCTCCACCGCTAGCGCCGATCGAGGATAAAGGCCGATGCCCTCTGCCCGCAGCCATGGCCGCTACCCGTATTCACCCATAACGCAGCGGCCCGTCTATGACTGGCCCGAGGGCAAGCGGCTCGCCGTCTATGTCGGGCTCAATCTCGAATGGTTCTCCTTCGGCGAAGGGCTCGGCGCCGAGCTCGCCCCCGGCGGCCCGCAGCCCGACGTGCTCAACTACGCCTGGCGCGACTACGGCAACCGGGTCGGCGTCTTCCGCCTGGCTGAGCTGTTCGCCGCGCTCGAGTTGCCGGTGTCGCTGTTGATTAATTCACAGATGATCGAAGAGGCGCCGCAGGCGGTCGATGCCTTCCGCGATGCCGAACTGGTCGGGCACGGCCGCACCAATTCCGAGCGCCAGGGGACCTTAAGCGAAGCGGAAGAAGCAGCCCTCATCGCCGAGACGAGCGCAGCGATACAGAAACACTCAGGCACGCGCCCGCGGGGCTGGCTCGGGCCCTGGATTTCGCAGTCGCCGCTGACCCCCGACCTCCTGCAGGAAGCCGGCTACAGCTATCTGCTCGACTGGTGCCACGACGACCAGCCAGTGTGGATGCAGACGCGGGCCGGCCGCATCCTGTCGGTGCCCTACCCGCAGGAGCTCAATGACATCCCGCAGATCGTCGCCCGCAAACGCGAGGGCACCGACTTCGCGGACATGATCATCGACGCTTTCGAGGTGATGCGACGTGAATGCGACAGGCGCCCGCTCGTGATGGGCATTGCGCTGCACCCCTACATCGTCGGCTGGCCGCACCGTTTCAAGCATCTTTCGCGCGCGCTGCGCACGCTCAAAGCCGACGCCGACGAACGGGTCTGGTTCACCACCGCCGGCGCGATCGCCGATCACGCCGCGACGTTGCCAAATGGGATGAGTGCCGTAAACGCGGCTGCTTCTTACACGCTAAACGGCTTGCCCAGCTCCGCCACCACCACCTTGGTGCTCGACCCCTTCATGGCGGCGACGAACTTGCCGGCGTCGGGATCGATGATCGGGAAGGTGCCGTAATGGCACGGGATGGCGGTGTCGAACTTGAAGAAGCGCTTGCAGGCGAAGGCCGCGCCCTCCCCACTCATGGTGAAGCGGTCGCCGATCGGCACCAGCGCCACCTGCGGCGCGTAGCGCTCCTGGATCAACGCCATGTCGCCAAACACGTCGGTGTCGCCCATATGGTAGAGCGTCGGCTCGCCCGGCGCCTTGACGATTAGTCCGCCCGGATTGCCGAGATAGACCGGCGTCGAGCCCTCGAGATGGGCGGAGGAGTGGTCGGCACGCACCATGCTCACCGTGAAGCCGTCCTGCTGCAGGGTGCCGCCGAAATTCATCGGATCGATATTCTCCAGCCCCTGGCCGGCGTACCACATGCAGATCTCATAATTGGCGATCACCTTGGCACCGGTCTGCTTGGCGATGTCGAGCGTATCGCCGAGATGGTCGTCGTGGCCGTGGGTAAGCGCGATGTGGGTGACCCCCTTGATGGCGCCCGCCTTGTCGCCAGGGAAGGTCGGATTGCCGGTGAAAAATGGATCAAGCAGCACCGCCTTGCCGCCGAAATCGAGCCGGAAGGCGGAATGGCCGTACCAGGTGATCTGCATGACGTGAAACTCCTCTTAAACACGTCCGCCCGCCCCTACTATAACGCGCTCATCATGTTGCTCACAGGCGGGCGCGTAAGCGCGCCCTTGGCAATCATGGTAGAGTGGCCGCTAAGGAGAGCTTTCATGCTGACATTCCGCGCCATCTTCGCGCGCGCGGCCCGCGCCAAGCGTGCCGCCGCCGATAAAGGCGAGAATGGCCGCCTGGTGCGTTCGCTCGATCCCGACCAGCCGCCGGCGCTTTCCTGACGATGCCGGTCGGTCCGCTGACAGAACTCGCGCCCCGGTTCGGGGCACGCGGGGCGCTCCTCGGCCTCGATCTCGGGACCAAGACCATCGGCGTCGCCGTTTCCGATCCTGACCGCAAGCTCGCGACGGGCGTCGAAACCATCGCGCGCAAGAATTTCACCGTGGACGCCGAGCGCCTGTTGGCCCTCGCCACAGAACGCAAGATTGTCGGGCTGGTGCTCGGACTGCCGGTCAACATGGACGGCTCCGAGGGCCCGCGCGCGCAATCGACCCGCGCGTTCGCCCGTAACCTGATGAAGCTTACGGACTTGCCCATTGCACTGTGGGACGAACGGCTGTCCACCGCCGCGGTCGAACGTCAGCTCATCGAGGCCGACGTCAGCCGCAAGAAACGCGCAGCCGTCATCGACCAGCATGCCGCCGCCTTCATCCTGCAGGGCGCACTCGACCGGCTGGCACGCATGACCGCATCACTTGGCAAAAGCAGCGAGGGCGGGCCGTAAAGCCCGCCCCTGCAGAACTCGCGCGGGCAAAAGGCTCAATCACCACCGCCGCAGGCCGAGTAGTCGAGCCCCTGGCCATAGCTACCCTCGGTCGCGCAGGAGTCGTAGCCGCCGGCGCCCATCGGCTGATAGGCGTAAGCCTCCGAGCCTTCGTCCTCAGTCTCGTAGGTGCGCATGGCCGCATTGCGGTTGGCCGCAGCCGACTGGCGCACGCGCTGGCTTGCCGCTGCGTTGGCCCGCATGTTCTCCTGCTGCGCTTGGCCTGGCGTCGCCATGCCAAGAACGAAGGCTGCCGCCGATGCCAACAGCGCAAATTTCAGGGTCCGTTTCATCATGATATCTCCATCATCGATTGGTGTCCGCACACCACCCGGTTAATTCCGGGCAGACGTGGCGACCAACACCACAACAACGGGCACCGTTCCTCTTTCCATTGCGCGGCGACATTGCATTCGCGGTCGTTTCCAGCAACGCGGCGTAAATACCGGCAGCATCATGGCCGCCGTGCGCAAAAAGGAGGGCCGAGCCGCAAGGCTCGCCCTCCGAAGCATTCGCTCTGCAAGAGGCTCAATCGCCGCCGCAGGCGGAGTAGTCGAGGCCCTGACCGTAGCTGCCCTGCGTCGCGCAGCCCGTTCCTGACCAACCTGGTCCCGCAGGTTCATAGGCGTATGCGTCGTCGCCCGCAGCGTAGCCGGGCCCGTAGGCATACCCCGGAGCGTACGAACGGCGCGGCGCGTAGGCATAAGACTCGCCATATGTAGACTCGCCATATGTGTACTCGGGTCCGCCGTAATAGCCGTAGTTCGTCGCGTTCGCCGCCGCCGCGCCGACCAGCGCGCCCGCCCCGAAACCGATCGCCGCCGCCGCGTTGCGGCCATGCGCAGCCTGACTCGGTGCTGCCATTCCGATTGTCAGCACGCCTGCCACACCGGCCGCCGCTGCGTATTTGAGCATCCGTTTCATGGTGCCTCCTATTAATGAATCCATACCGTCAGCCCGTGCGTTGGTGCCGGGCCTTGGCGGTGAACACGGGAACAGCGCATCCTGTTCCTGATCGAGACGGGATGCAGGCCTGCGTTCACGATTGTTTGTCCGAGCGCGTGAGACCGCGAAGGAATTGACGAAAGCGCGCCGAAACCGTGGCGCCGGCGCGGCAGCAACGGTTAACCACCGCGTCGGACAGCCCGTGCCGGCCCGGTTGCCGCTGTGGAATCGGCTTCGGCGCCACTTGCCGCGGGCCCGGCATGGGCCTATAGCAATGCCTTTAATGAACATCGCGCCGAAATCCTCCTTTGTCCTCAGCCATCGCCATTTGCTGGGGATCGAGGGGCTTTCCCGCGACGAGATTTCCGGCCTGCTCGACCTCGCCGAAGAATTCGTCGAGCTCAATCGGCAGGTCGAGAAAAAGCGCACGTCGTTGCGCGGCCGCACCCAGATCAACCTGTTCTTCGAGGTCTCCACCCGTACGCAGGCGAGTTTCGAACTCGCGGGCAAACGGCTCGGCGCCGACGTCATGAACATGTCGGCCTCCTCGTCCTCCATGCGCAAAGGCGAGACGCTGATCGACACTGCGATTACACTCAATGCCATGCATCCCGACATTCTGGTGGTGCGCCATCAGTCCTCCGGCGCCGTTGCGCTGCTCGCCAGCAAGCTGGACTGCTCGGTGATCAACGCCGGCGACGGATCGCACGAGCATCCCGACGCAGGCGCTGCTCGACGCCGCCACCATCCGCCGCAACAAGGGTCACATCGAGGGCCTGACGGTGGTGATCTGCGGCGATATTCTGCATTCGCGCGTCGCCCGCTCCAATATCATGCTGCTCAACACTTTGGGCGCGCGCGTGCGCGTGGTGGCGCCCTCCACGCTGCTGCCACCCGGCATCGAGCGCTTCGGGGTTGAGGTCACGCGCGACATGCGCGAGGGGCTCGCCGACGCCGATATTGTCATGATGCTGCGCCTGCAGCGCGAGCGTATGAACGGCTCCTACGTGCCCTCGGTATCGGAGTACTTCAACTACTGGGGGCTCGACGCCAAAAAACTGACTTACGCCAAGTCGGATGCGCTGGTCATGCACCCCGGGCCGATGAACCGCGGCGTCGAGATCGATTCAATCGTCGCCGACGGCGCGCAGTCGCTCATCCGCGAGCAGGTCGAGATGGGTGTCGCCGTGCGCATGGCGGTTCTGGAAGCGTTGTCGCGAAACCTTGCCGAATGCGTGAGAACGCTTCGATCGCCGCAACACTCTCGGGTCGCCTCCCCCGCTTGTGGGGGAGACCGGCGCGCCATAAGCGCGCTTACGCGCGTCTTCGACGCGCCATGGCGCGCCGAGAGGGGGGTAAGCAACACGACGGCCCTCGCCTTCTTCGCGCAATGTTCACCCCCCTCCCCAACCCTCCCCCACAAGGGGGTAGGGAGCAGGCTCTGCCGGGCCGCCCACCATGCTCTCTGACCGCCGCCCGATCCTGCTCGCCAACGCCCGGATCGTCGATCCGTCGCGCGATCTCGACTTCCCGGGCGACATGCTGATCGCCGACGGCCTCATACGCGACATCAAGAAGGGCATCGGCGCCGGCGGTGTGCCGGAAGGCACCGAGGTGGTCGACTGCCGCGGCAAACTGATCGCGCCGGGCCTGATTGACATGCGCGCCTTCGTCGGCGAGCCGGGCGTCGGCAGCCGCGAGACACTCGGCTCCGCCAGCCAGGCAGCAGCCGCCGGCGGCGTCACCACCATCGTCTGTCAGCCCGACACCTCGCCGCCAATCGACGATCCTGCCACCGTCGATTTCGTGCTGCGGCGGGCGCGCGACACAGCCATCGTCCACGTGCATCCGATGGCCGCCATCACCAAAGGCCTCGCCGGCGAAGAGATGACCGAGATCGGTCTGCTAAAAGCCGCCGGCGCGGTCGCCTTCACCGACGGCGAAAAGAGCGTGACCAACGCGCAGGTAATGCGGCGGGCGCTGACCTACGGCCGCGACTTCGACGCGCTCATCGTACACCATACCGAAGACCCCGACCTCATCGGCGACGGTGTCATGAACGAGGGCGAATTCGGCGCCCGCCTCGGCCTGCTCGGAATTCCCAAGGCGGCCGAGACCATCATGCTCGAGCGCGACATTCGCCTGGTGGCGCTCACCAAGGGGCTCTATCACGCGGCGTCCGTCACTTGCGGGGAATCCCTCGACGTGCTCCAGCGTGCCAAGGAGGCCGGGCTCACCGTCACCGCGTCGGCCTCGATCAATCACATCACGCTCAACGAAAATGACATCGGCCCCTATCGCACCTTCCTCAAGGTAGCGCCACCGTTGCGTGCCGAGGACGATCGCAAGCGGCTGGTGGAAGCGCTTGCCGCCGGATTGATCGACATCGTCATGTCCGACCACAATCCGCAGGACGTCGAGACCAAGCGGCTGCCGTTTGCCGAAGCCGCGCCCGGCGCGATCGGACTCGAGACCATGCTCAGCGCCGGCCTGCGGCTGGTGCACAACGACGAACTCGATCTGATGACGCTGCTGCGCGCAATGTCGACGCGGCCCGCAGAGGTCCTCGGTCTGCCGGGCGGATCGTTGCGCTCCGGCGCGCCCGCCGACGTCATCGTGGTCGATACCGATTTGCCCTGGGTGCTCGATCCCGACGAACTCAAGTCGAAGTGCAAGAATACACCGTTCGACGAAGCCCGCCTCACCGGTCGCGTGGTGCGCACTATCGTCGGCGGCCGCACGGTTTATGAATACGTCTGATTTTGAACTGGTCATTCCGGGGCGCGGACGAAGTCCGCGAGCCCGGAATCCATACGCCCGGTCTATCAATCCCAACCGATACATGGGTTATGAATTCCGGGCCCGGCGCTTGCGCGCCGTCCCGGAATGACGGCTAAGTTCGATACATGACCACCGCCCTCGCCTTCCTGTTCGGCTATCTGCTCGGCTCGATTCCGTTCGGGCTGATCCTGACGCGCTCTGAGCGGCGGGCCGGACGTGCGCACCATCGGCTCCGGCAATATAGGCGCCACCAATGTGCTGCGCACCGGCAACAAGAAGCTCGCCGCCGCGACGCTTCTCGGCGACATGCTGAAAGGTACCGTGGCGGTGCTGGCGGTGGCTTCCGTCATGCGCACCTTTCCTGCGCTCGGTCTTAAACTCTTACGCGCCGCTCGCCGCCGGGTTGGGCGCCTTCCTCGGCCACCTGTTTCCGGTTTGGCTCAAGTTCAAAGGCGGCAAGGGCGTCGCCACCTATATCGGCGTGCTGCTTGGGCTCTATTGGCCGGCGGCGCTGATCTTCTGCGCCGTCTGGCTCGCGGTCGCTTATCTCTCGCGCTACTCCTCTCTCTCTGCCTTGATCGCGAGCGCGCTGATCCCGGCGATACTTTATCTCTTGGGTGCGCCGGACGTCGCGGCACTGTTCCTCATTCTCACGGTACTGTTGTGGATGATGCACCGCGCCAATATTGCCCGGCTCATCGCCGGCCGCGAAGGCAAAATCGGCGCGAAGGCGGCCCACCCTCACTCCTAAACCCCCGGTTGTATCGCCTGCCCGCATGGGTAATGCTGCGCCCGGGGCAAGCGGGGACACTGGTGGCGGAAGGCGTCAAACTTAGCGAGGAGCAGCGCGTCGACTGGTTGCGCCTAATCCGGTCCGAAAACATCGGCCCGCGCACCTTCCGCGACCTGATCAACCATTACGGCGGTGCCCGCGCAGCGCTTGAGGCGCTGCCGGCACTCGCGCGCCGCGGCGCAGCCGCCCGGCCAGGCCGCATCTGCACGGAAGAGGAAGCCGCCGGCGAACTGAAAGCGGCCCACGCCCGCGGCGTCGAGCTGGTCGCCCTCGGAGAGCCGGATTATCCGCTGCGGCTCAACATGATTGACGACGCACCGCCGCTGCTTGCCGTGCGCGGCGACCACTCCATCTTGAACCGGCCGCTCGTTGCCATTGTCGGCTCACGCAACGCCTCCGCTGCCGGCGTCAAATTCGCCCAAGCTATTGCGCGCGATCTCGGCGAAGCCGGCTTCGGCATCGCCTCGGGGCTGGCGCGCGGCATCGACGCGGCCGCCCACCGCGCCAGCCGTGTCACCGGCACGGTCGCCGTGCTCGCCGGCGGTCATGCGCGCATCTATCCGTCCGAACACATCCCGCTGGTCGACGAAATCGTCGCCGAAGGCGCTGCCGTTTCCGAAATGCCGCTGACCTGGGAGCCGCGCGCGCGCGACTTCCCCCGCCGCAACTGGCTGATCTCAGGGCTGTCGCTCGGCGTCGTCATCGTCGAGGCGGCGCGCCGCTCCGGTTCGCTGATCACCGCGCGTCTTGCCGGCGAACAGGGCCGTGAGGTGTTCGCCGTTCCCGGCTCGCCGCTAGATCCGCGCAGCGAGGGCACCAACGGGCTCTTGAAGCAAGGCGCCATCCCGGTAACGGAAGCCGCCGACGTGGTCAGCGTGCTGGAGCCGATCCTCGGCCGCGCGCTGGACTTGCCAGCGCGCGAGCCACCGCCCGAACCTGCCGGTCCGCACGACATCGAACCCGATGAGGATGAGCGCGCCCGCATCGTCTCGCTGCTCGGCCCGACGCCGGTCGCGCTCGACGATCTGGTGCGGCTGTCGGGCGCCACGCCCGCAATCGTGCGCATGGTGCTGCTGGAACTTGAGATCGCCGGCCGGCTGGAACGCCACGGCGGCAGCCAAGTTTCAATGATATGAGTATCGCTGGTGTAGAATAGCCGCAATCGAATCGTAGGATGATGAATGCGTTTGCGCCGGATTGCCGTCTTCGTCCTTTTGCTCGCGTTCTCCGCCGCGCCCGCTAGCGCGCAGCAAGAAAGCTTTGCGCAATTCGTCAACAAGCTGTGGCCGGACGCGAAGGCCAAGAGCATCACGCACATCACTTTCGAACGCGCGCTGAAAGGCGTCACGCCGGACAAGCGTGTCATCGCCGCCATCCAACGCCAACCCGAATACGGCAAGCCTTTCGGCGCCTACGTCAACGCGCTCGCCTCGCGCGATCGCATCGTGCGCGGCGAGAAAAAGGCGCGCGAATGGCAAAAGAGCTTCGCGGCAATCGAAAAGAAATTCCGGGTCGAGCGCTGGGTTCTGCTCGCACTATGGGGCATGGAGACCGACTACGGCGCCGCCAAGGATCGCTGGGACGTATTCCGTTCGCTCGGGACGCTCGCCTATATCGGTTTCCGTGCGCCCTACTTCCGCAACGAGTTGATCGTCGCCATGGGCATCATGCAGCGCGACCGCATCCCGCGCTCGCGCATGGTCAGTTCATGGGCCGGCGCCATGGGCCAGACCCAGTTCATGCCGTCGAACTACGTCGACTACGCCATCGACGCCTCCGGCGACGGCCGCGCCGACATCTGGGGCAACGTCAAGGACGTGCTCGGCTCCACCGCCAACTATCTGCACAAGGGCCACTGGATTTACGGCCTGCCTTGGGGCTTTGAAGTGAGTGTCCCTAAGGGTTTCGACTACAAGCACAGCCGTGACACGTTCGCCGGCTGGCGGCAGCTCGGCCTACATCCGATCGACGGTAAGAAATTCCCGCGTGAAGGCCGTGGCATCCTGTTTTTCCCGGCCGGCGCGCACGGCCCCGCCTTCATCGCCACCGACAACTACGCCGTGCTCAAGGAGTACAACAACTCCGATGCCTACGCGATTGCGGTCGGCCATCTCGCCGACCGCCTGCGCGGCGGCCCGCCAATTCATGCGGGATGGCCGGCCGACGATCATCAACTCTCGCGCGACGCCCGCATCGCCATGCAGAAGAAGCTCGTCACCCTCGGTTACAAAGTGAACGACTTCGAAGGCCACATCGACTTCGATCTGCGCGACAATATCCGCGCTGAACAGGTGAAATTCGGCATGGTGCCGGATGGCAACCCGACACCGGCGCTGCTCAAGCGATTAGGCGTGAAGGTTCCCTAAGCGCATGATCCCGAGCAAGCCGGTCCCCGACCTGATCGGGGATGCGAACCGGTTTTCGGATAAGATCACGCGCCAACAAAATATTGGGAAGACACAGAATTCGACTCACCACACCCTCTAAGCTGCCCCGTTCGAGCCCGGCATATGGCGGGCGGTGTTTTCCGCCTCGAGCCGCACCATCTCGAGTAGATAGCCGAGGGTGTCGAGCCCGGTATGGCGCGCCAGGTTGGCAAGATCGGCCGACATGCTCGCGACATAAACGGCTACTTGCGCCCTTTCGTCCTTCTCCGTTTGAATAGGATGATTGGGCATTATAGTTCCATTTCAAACCGTGTTCGAACGGCCGCGCGTTATCGCCTGCCGCGCGCCGGTACCTCCATCCGCACGTAAAAATACATGATTTGATTCCGCTTGTAATCTTATAATTGTTATTTGTGATGTTTTCATCCTTAGGTTGTATTTGCGCGTAAATCCGGTCTCCCTCATGCCCTAATTGACTGCTTGGAAACCCGCTCGCGGGTAACCTGATTTGACACCGGGGGTCGCCTTCCCCATGTTCCGGCCGTAGCCGCGGTCGATTCCGCTTCCGGCAGAAGCCCGGCCTAGGCGGATAACCCATTGGATTTTCATGAATATCGTCGTTGTTGAATCGCCGGCCAAGGCGAAGACGATCAATAAGTACCTGGGCCCCGGCTACGAGGTCCTTGCCAGCTTTGGCCACATCCGGGACCTGCCGGCCAAGGACGGCTCGGTCGACCCGGATGCCGACTTCGCCATGGTCTGGGAGGTCGACGCCAAGTCCAACCAGCGCCTCAACGACATTGCCCGGGCGCTGAAGGGCGCCGACAAGCTGATTCTGGCCACCGACCCCGATCGCGAGGGCGAGGCCATTTCCTGGCACGTGCTGGAGGTGCTCAAGCAGAAGAAAGCGCTCAAGGACCACGAGATCGAGCGCGTCGTCTTCAACGCCATCACCAAGCAGTCGGTGACGGAAGCGATGAAGCACCCGCGCGTCATCGACGCCGCGCTGGTCGACGCCTATCTCGCCCGCCGCGCGCTCGACTATCTGGTTGGCTTCACGCTCTCCCCCGTCTTGTGGCGCAAGCTGCCGGGCGCGCGCTCGGCCGGGCGCGTGCAGTCGGTGGCGCTGCGCCTCGTCTGCGACCGCGAGCTGGAGATCGAGAAGTTCGTATCCAAGGAGTACTGGTCGATCGCGGCCACGCTCGCGACCCCGCGCAACGAGACCTTCGAGGCGCGTCTCGTCGGCGCCGACGGCCAGAAGATCCAGCGTCTCGATATCGGCTCGGGCGCGGAAGCGGAAGCCTTCACCCGCGATCTCGAAAACGCGATCTTCAAGGTCGCCAGCGTCGAAGCGAAACCGGCCAAGCGCAATCCGCCGCCGCCCTTCACCACCTCGACCATGCAGCAGGAAGCGAGCCGCAAGCTCGGCTTCTCGCCGGCGCACACCATGCGCCTGGCGCAGCGGCTCTACGAAGGCATCGACATCGACGGCGAAGCCGTCGGCCTCATCACCTATATGCGGACCGACGGCATCGACGTTGCACCGGAGGCGGTCGCCGCCTTGCGCGACATGATCGGCCAGCAGTACGGCAAAGACTACGTCCCCGAGGCGCCACGCGCCTATCAGCAGAAATCCAAGACCGCGCAGGAAGCGCACGAAGCCGTGCGCCCGACCGACCCGCACCGGCTGCCGGCGGAGGTGCGCAAAAATCTCGATCGCGACCAGGCCCGCCTCTACGAGTTGATTTGGAACCGCGCGGTCGCCAGCCAGATGCAGTCGGCCGAGCTGGAACGCACAACCGTCGACATCGAAGCCAAGGCCGGCGCCCGCACGCTGGAGATGCGTGCCACCGGGCAGGTCATCAAGTTCGACGGCTTCCTCACTCTCTATCAGGAGGGCATGGACGATCCGAGCGAGGACGACGAGAGCAAGCGCCTGCCCGCCATGAGCGCCGAGCGAGATGCTCGCCAAGCAGGCGATCAATTCCTCGCAGCACTTTACCGAGCCGCCACCGCGCTACTCGGAAGCCTCCCTCGTCAAGCGCATGGAAGAGCTCGGCATCGGCCGGCCCTCGACCTACGCCGCCATCCTGCAGGTGCTGCAGACCCGCGGCTATGTGCGCCTCGAAAAGAAGCGGCTGATGCCCGAGGACAAGGGCCGCGTCGTCGTCGGCTTCCTGGAAAGCTTCTTCCAGCGCTATGTCGAATACGACTTCACCGCCAATCTGGAAGAACAGCTCGACCGCGTCGCCAACAACGAGGTCGACTGGAAGAAGATCTTGCAGGACTTCTGGGTCGACTTCATCGGCGCGGTCAACGAGATCAAGGACCTGCGCGTCTCGGAAGTACTCGACGCGCTCAACGATCTGCTCGAGCCGCACATCTTCCCGCAGCCGGCGGACGGCAGCGACCGGCGCAAGTGTCCGAACTGCGAAACCGGTCAACTCTCGCTCAAACTCGGCAAGTTCGGCGCCTTCATCGGCTGCTCGAACTACCCGGAATGCAATTACACCCGGCAGATGACGCCGGGCGCCGAGGGCACCGTCAACGGCACCAAGGTGCTGGGCGAGGATCCGGTCACCGGCCTCGAAGTCACCCTGCGCTCGGGCCGCTTCGGGCCTTATCTCCAGCTCGGCGAACAGTCGAAGGAAAAGGACGCCGAGAAACCCAAGCGCGCCGGCATCCCCAAAGGTGTCGCACCGGACGATATCGATCTGGAGCGCGCCCTCGGCCTCTTGGCGCTGCCGCGCGACGTCGGCCCGCATCCGGAAGACGGCGAGATGATTATCGCCGGCGTGGGCCGCTTCGGGCCCTACGTCAAGCACGGCAAGACCTACGCCAGTCTGGAAGAAGGCGACGAAGTCTTGTCGGTTGGCCTCAACCGCGCAGTCACGTTGATCGCGGAGAAGAAGGCCAATCCCGGCAAGGGCCGCCGCTTCGGCGGCGACCCCGGCAAGACTCTGGGCGAACATCCCGACAAGGGCGGACCGATCGTCGCCAAGAAAGGCCGTTACGGGCCTTACGTGTCGCACGACGGCATCAACGCAACGCTGCCCGGCGACAAGACGCCCGAGACCGTCACGCTCGAAGAAGCCGTCAGCCTGCTCGACGCCCGTGCCGAACAGGTCGGCAAAGGCGGACGGCGCGGCAAGAAGGCTGCCGGCAAGACCGGCAAGAAGACTGATAAGAAATCCAAAAAGGCCGACGGCGAAGCCGAACCCGAGACCAAAGGCACCGAGGCACCCAAACCGCGCCGCGCCGCCGGCCGCAAAGCGTCCGGCGCCACCAAGACCGCGGCCAAAGCTCCGGCCAAGAAGACAGCCGCCGCAGCCAAGAAGTCCGCGCGCAAGACCACCGCGGCGGAGTAGCTGTCTCGCGCACGATCCCATCCGCTGTCATGGCTTGTCCCGGCTATCCACGTCTTTCTGCTCCACGGCGTGCTGAGACGTGGATGCCCGGCGCAAGGCCAGGCATGACCGCAGAGGTAGCGGTCACCGCGCCGCGCGTCACCGTCCGCTGGCGAAGGCTGCTCTTACCCCTTACATTCATCACAACAATCGCGCCCCAGTGGCGCAGGATATTACTATTGACCAAATCCACTAAAAGACCCGCCTCCTCCCTGCCGCCCAAGGCCGACATCCTCGCCTTCGTCCGGCGTAGGCCCGCCTATGCCGTCTCCGCCAGGCCGGCTGGCTTCTCGTGAGCCTTGAAGAAATTATCGATCCACGCGAATTCGCCAGAGATCAATAGGTCCGTGACAAGATCGTCACCGACGACCGTCAATAGTTCCTTCTTGCGGAGATCCAGTATGCTGGCTTTGCAGTCGGAGAATTCACCGACGCACAAGTGCTTTTGGATCAGTCTGTTTCCAATCGTGATGGAGGGTTTGGACAGGCTAGCGTCCTTCGCATACCAGAGATGGATGAGGCGACGCTCACCTTTGATGACGGCGCCGAACTCGGGCTCCAGTTTTACACTCAGGTAGCGGAGCGGAGTGCTAACAGCCGTCGATGGCGCGGCAAAGTAATCGGTGGGGTGCCATTTCTTCATATAGCTAGCGAGCGCCTTCATGGCGAGGACGTTGTATTTGCGCTGCACTTCGCCCGAAATCTCCTCCAGAGACCCCAGCACGCTCGCGAGGGGTTGGCCGATCACTGTGGCCTGAAATGCGGACTGCTTAAGCGGATAGTAGAAGTCAAACCCGCCGGGCGTAAGATACTTGCTGTAGTCGTTGTGCTTCTGAGGAGAGCCCTTCGAGAAGATTTTCAGGAAGGCACTCAATCCAATCTTATGCATCTAAAGCTCCTGTGATATGCGGAGCTAGGCGCTGGACAATCCGTTTAGTATCGCTAAACATGCAACTCGCGGAATGAAACTGTCCTGACCCAGGCCCGCTGACTACGATTCGGGTGCTCGTGCAAGGAGCACATGCAAATCACTCTTTTGGATTCTGGGCAGGAACCAAAAGAATGACCAATGTAAAGATTGGTCTCTCCACGCTTTTTCCAACTTACCAACAGCCCCCGGTCGGGGGCTTTATTGTGTGCGAGGGCCGTTTCACTGCGGGATGATACAGCGAAACGATCCCGGACGTATCCGGCACCGTTCTCGCACAGGGCACAGGGCTGTTGGGCAGACGGGCACTGGCCAAGCGGTCGGCTCCAACGACCTTCCGGTGCTCGATACGGGTTCAAATCGCCGAGCCGATGGTGAACGGACCGGCGAGGCCTTGCCCGGCGCAAGGCCGGGCATGACCGCAGAGGTAGCGGTCACCGCGCCGCGCGTCACCGTCCGCTGGCGAAGGCTGCTCTTACCCCTTACATTCATCACAACAATCGCGCCCCCAGTGGCGCAGGATATTACTATTGACCAAATCCACTAAAAGACCCGCCTCCTCCCTGCCGCCCAAGGCCGACATCCTCGCCTTCGTCCGGCAACAGCCGGGCAAGGTCGGTACCAAAGAGATCGCCCGCGCCTTCGGCCTGAAGAACGCGCTGCGCGCCGAGCTCAAAGCCATGCTGCGCGAGCTTGCCGACGAAGGCGCAGTCGAAACAGCGCCGCAAGAAGCTGCACCACCGCGGCGCGCTGCCCTCGACCGTGCTCGCCGACGTCGTCATCCGCGACTCCGACGGCGATCTTCTCGCCATCCCCGACGAATGGGACGAGGAGGCCAACGGCCCCGCGCCCAAGATCCGCATCACCCACCGCGCACCGGCCGCGCCCCGGCGAAGCCGCCGGCATCGGCGACCGCGCGCTGTTGCGCATCGAGGAAACCCAGGACGACGAGGTCGCGCGCTATCGCGGCCGCGTCATCAAGGTGATCGACCGCCCCAAGCACCGCGTGCTCGGCATCTTCCGCCCGCTCCCAAACGGCGGCGGACGGCTCGAGCCGGTCGACAAGAAGATGCTCGGCAAGGAATTCGCCATTCCGCCCGGCGCCACGTCAGAAGCAAAAGACGGCGACCTGGTCGCGGTTGAGACACAGCGCGCGCCGAGACTCGGTCTTCCCACCGGCCGCGTGGTCGAGAAGCTCGGCTCGCTGACGAGCGAGCGCGCCGTTAGCCTCATCGCCATCAACGCCCACGGCATTCCCGGCGTCTTCCGCCGCGAGACCTTGAACGAAGCGGATGCCGCCAAGCCGGCGACCATGGCGCACCGCGAGGACTGGCGAAAGATTCCCTTCGTCACCATCGACCCGCCCGACGCCAAGGACCACGACGACGCGGTGCACGCCGAGCCCGACACGGCGCATAACAACAAGGGCGGCTTCATCGTCACTGTCGCTATCGCCGATGTCGCCCATTACGTGACGCCCGGATCGGCGCTCGACCACGAAGCGGTGACCCGCGGCAACTCGGTCTATTTCCCCGACCGCGTGGTGCCGATGCTGCCCGAGCGCATCTCCAATGACTTGTGTTCGCTGCGGCCGCAGGAAAACCGCGCCGCGCTTGCCGTGCGCATGGTGATCGGCGCGGACGGGCGCAAGAGATCGCACAGCTTCCACCGCATCATGATGCGTTCGGCCGCCAAGCTCTCCTACGAGCAGGCACAGCTCGCCATCGGCGGGCGCACCGACGAGGCCACCGAAAGCCTGGTCGGGCCGATCCTCACGCCGCTTTACGCGGCCTATGAAACCATGGCGCGCGCCCGCAACGAGCGGGCGCCGCTCGATCTCGACCTGCCCGAACGCAAAATCCTGCTCACGGCGCATGGCACCGTCGACCGCGTCATCATGCCGGAACGGCTGGAGGCGCACCGACTGATCGAGGAATTCATGATCCAGGCCAACGTCGCCGCCGCCGAAACGCTGGAGAAAGCGCGGGTGCCGCTGATCTACCGCGTGCACGACGAGCCGGCGATGGAGCGTGTCGTCGCCTTGCGCGAATTCCTGCAAACCCTCGACATCCCCTTCCCCAAGACCGGTGCGCTGCGCCCCGAAGCGTTCAACCGCGTGCTCAAGCGCGCGAAGGGTCTCGACGCCGAACAGCTCATCAACGAAGTCGTGCTGCGCAGCCAGGCGCAGGCCGAATACAGCGCCGAGAACTACGGCCATTTCGGCTTGAACCTGCGCCGCTACGCCCACTTCACCTCGCCGATCCGGCGCTACGCCGACCTCGTCGTGCATCGCGGGCTTATCCGCGCGCTCAAGCTCGGCCCTGACGGCCTTTCGGAAACCGCCGACCGCAAGGTGCTGGGCGAGATAGCCGCGCAGATATCCGCCACCGAGCGCCGCGCCATGCTGGCCGAGCGCGAGACCAACGACCGGCTGATCGCCCATTTTCTCGCCGATCGCATCGGCGCCACCTTCGACGGCCGCATCTCCGGTGTCACCCGCGCCGGCCTGTTCGTAAAGCTGCACGAGACCGGCGCCGACGGCTTCGTGCCGGCGCGCACCATCGGCGACGAATACTTCCACCACAACGAGAAGAGCCATTCCATGGTCGGCCGCCACTCGGGCGAGACCTACCGGCTCGGTGACATGGTGACGGTCAAGCTGGTGGAAGCCGCCCCGGTTGCGGGCGCTTTGCGCTTCGAAATGCTATCGGAGGGACGCCAGGGCCGCCCGGCCCGGCACATGCCCCACCCGCGCGGCCGCAATTGGGCGAACGCACATCGCCCGAAACCGTCCAAACGACGCCACAAATCAGCTAAGTCCCCAGGAAAGTCCCGATGACGAGTGAGATTGCCCATAAGCTGACCGAGCGCATGTCCAACCAGGAACGCGACCAGTCGTACCCCGACAGCGAACCGCGCGATGCCGCGACGTTGATGCTGATCGACCGCGCCGGACCGGTGCCGAAAGTGCTGCTCGGCCGCCGTCATCACAGCCACAAATTCATGCCCGGCAAGTTCGTGTTTCCGGGTGGGCGCATCGAGGCGCTCGACCGCGCCATGCCGGCGCTGAGCGAACTGCATCCCGGCACCGAGAAGAAATTGCTGGAACGCGTGGCGCAGCCGAGCGCCGAATTCGCCCGCGGCTTGGCGCTTGCCGCCGTGCGCGAGACTGCGGAAGAGACCGGCTTGCTGCTCGGCGAGAAGGGCAACGAGCCGCCGCAGACGCCTGGCGAGATATGGACCGAATTTGCCATGGCTAACGTTTATCCCGACCTCGGTTCGTTGCATTTCATTGCCCGCGCCTGTACGCCGCCGCGCCGTCCCAAGCGTTTCGATACCCGCTTCTTCACCGCCGACGCCTCCGCGGTGGCGCATACCATCGAGGGCGTGGTCGGCCCGGATTCGGAACTCGTGGAACTCACCTGGGTGCCGATCGAGCAAGCCGCCCATCTCGACATGCCGACCATCACTGGCGTCGTGCTGGAGGAGCTCGGCGCCCGCGTCGCCGCCGGCATGGCCCACGACCTGCCGGTGCCGTTCTACTACATGGTCGATGAGCAGTTTCACCGGGATCTGCTGTAGGCGGCACCAAATCGCGCTTTCTTGACTTTTCGCGCTTCGACGCTACGTTCCCGGCCAACAAAGCCCCAATCCGCCTTTAAGGACTAAAGTCATGGCTAAAGCCGTCTCCCTGAAGATCAAGCTCGTCTCCAGCGCCGATACCGGCCATTACTACGTGACCAAGAAGAACTCGCGCACCCAGACCGACAAGATGGTCAAGAAGAAGTACGATCCCATCGCCAAGAAGCACGTCGAATACCGCGAATCCAAGATCAAGTAAGCGCGGTTTTCCGGATTTGGCTGACGGATGGGGCGCCTTCGGGCGCCCTTTGCGTTTTTCCCATTCGTCATTCCGGCGCGCGCCGAAGGCGCGGACCCGGAATCCAGGGCTACATGGCAAGGCAATTTCGTATCGCTCCGGATTCCGGGTTCGCTCGCTAACGCTCGCGCCCCGGAACGACCAGTCAGATAGGTCAAATGTAGAGGAAGTTGGCCGGCCGGAAGCGGCGTCTTGAGGAGGCCACTCGTACCGCTTGCCAGCCGGCCGAACCCCGCAGGACCCAGGAGATGCGGCGGACCTGAGCACTCCGCAGGGTCTTCGAGCCGGTTCCGGACATGCGGCATTTAACGCACCGTCCACGCCGGAATCGGCCGTCGCGGCAAGGTTAGACCAAAGCGCGGGTGGTCGCGAATCTGGTCGTAAGCCATTGAATCCGGACGCGGATTAATATCCTCTCCCGCCGTTCCGCGTCACGCCGCGTCCGGCACTACCCGGTTGCGGCCGTCGCGCTTGGCCCGATAGAGCGCCTGGTCGGCCCGCTTGAGGACGGTGGCTGCGGTATCGCCCGTCCCCTGCAGCGCCGCGATGCCTATCGAAATCGTCACGTCGAGCAGCCGCATCTCCTGCTGAATCGCGAACGGCTCGTTAGCGATGCGCCGACGAAGGCGCTCCGCCACCATGGTGGCGACACCCATATCGGTCTCCGGCATCACGATGACGAATTCCTCACCGCCGTAGCGGCAGGCAAGGTCGATGTTGCGGATTGATTTGCGCAGACGAATGGCGAATTCGCGCAGGACGTCGTCGCCGGCGTCGTGCCCGTAAGTGTCGTTGACCGATTTGAAATAGTCGATGTCGAGCACCAGGACGGCGATCGGCTTGCCGCGCGAGGCTGCCTGCTCCACCAGCGTACCGAGATGAGTCTCCATGTAGCGCCGGTTATGCAGGCCGGTGAGCGCGTCTGTGATCGCCATCTCGATCGACATCTGCACGTTGTCGCGCAGGCGCTCGGTGTAACGCTTCTTCTTGATCTGGGTGCGCGTGCGCGCCAGCAATTCATTTCTGTCAGTGGGCCGGATCAGGTAATCGTTGACTCCGATCTCCAAGCCCCGCAGCAGGCGCTGGTTGTTGTCCGGCTCGGCCACCGCCAGGATCGGCAGGTTGCGTGTACGCTCGAGCGAACGGACCTGGCTGCACAGCCGCAAGCCATCGAAATTCTGCAGGCCAAGCGACACGATCATGAGGTCGTAGTTGCCCTCCGCCGCGTGGAACAGCGCCTCGCTCGGCTCCATCTCGACGTCCACCTTATGCTCAACGGACAGCGTCGCCACCAGCCGCTCGTAGGACGACGGCCGATCGTCAACGATCAGCACTCGGCCGTTGCGGCCGGTCTCCGCCACCGCCTCGTACTCCGTACTCTGGATACCGATCTCACGGGACGTTACCGCTCGCATGCGCAATTCGTCGGTCACCATCTTCAAACGCGACAGGGACCGCACGCGCGAGATCAGCGCTACGTCGGTAACCGGCTTGGTGAGAAAATCGTCGGCGCCCGCTTCCAGCCCCTTCACCCGGTCGGAGGGCTGGTCGAGCGCGGTCACCATCACAACAGGAATGTGATGGGTGGCGGGGTTCGTCTTCAGCCGCCGGCACACCTCGAAACCGTCCATGTCCGGCATCATCACATCGAGGAGTACGATGTCGCATTCTGCGCGCTCGGCCATAGCCAGCGCTTCACCGCCGCTAAAGGCGGTGGCGACGTCGAAATACTCCGCCGACAGCCGCGCCTCGAGCAGCTTCACATTGGCGGGAACGTCATCGACGACAAGAACACGCGCGCTCATTCAAAACACCGTCAAGGATTGCCGAGAAAATGGCGAATGGTCTCGATGAACTTGCCGACCGAGATCGGCTTGGACAAATACGCCTCGCAGCCACCCTCGCGAATGCGCTCCTCGTCCCCCTTCATCGCGAAGGCGGTAACCGCGACCACTGGAATCGACTTTAGTTCGGCGTCGTCCTTCAGCCATTTGGTCACTTCGAGGCCGGATACTTCCGGTAGTTGGATATCCATCAAGATCAGGTCGGGCCGGTACTGGCGCGCCAAATCGATCGCCTCGATCCCATTACGGGTGCCGATAGTCTGGTAGCCATGCGCTTCCAAGAGATCGTGGAAGAGCTTCATGTTGAGCTCGTTGTCCTCCACAATCAGGACGGTTTTCGACATTCTTCTTCCGTCCCCATTTGTCCCCAGCTACCGCCCGCGCTGCAACGCGCCGGCGTCGCCAGGGCCAGCGCGCTCGGGCATGATGGGGGTAACCCTAGTGCCGATTTATTAGGAAAACGCAAATTCGACCGATGAAAGACGGCTCCACAACCGCGCGGGAGGCGGCGGAAACGCTTGCAATTCAGGCGCTTACCTTTATCGCCAGCGACGGCGAGCGGCTCGGCCGCTTCCTTGGTCTGACCGGAATCGGCCCGGCCCAGATTCGCGAGGCCGCGCGCGAACCCGGCTTTCTTGCCGGCGTGCTCGATTATCTCGCCGGCGACGAGCGCCTTTTGACCGAATTCGCCCGCGAAACCGACCACGACCCGATCACGGTATCGCAGGCCCGCCATGTGCTCGGTGGCGGCGGCGACTGGGAGCGCGAGGTGCCGTGAGCTTCTGCCGCGATTGCCTTGCCGACGCACCCCATACGGCAAAGCGCTGTCCCACCTGCCGCTCGCCGCGCCTGCTCACGCACCGCGAAGCGCCCAAGCTCACGATCGCCCACATCGACTGCGACGCCTTCTATGCAACAATCGAAAAGCGCGACGACCCTTCCCTCATCGACAAGCCGCTGATCGTCGGCGGCGGCAAACGCGGCGTGGTGGCGACCTGTTGCTATATTGCACGCACCTTCGGCGTGCGCTCGGCGATGCCGATGTTCGAGGCGCTACACCGCTGCCCGAACGCCACCGTGATCCGGCCGAACATGACGAAATATGCCGAGGTCGGCCGCGCCGTACGCAAGCGCATGTTCGATCTGACGCCGCTGGTCGAGCCGCTCTCCATCGACGAAGCCTTCCTCGACTTGACCGGCACCGAGCGCCTGCACGGCATGAGCGCCGCCAAGGTGCTGGCGCGCTTCGCAATGAAAGTCGAACACGATCTCGGCATTACGGTTTCGGTCGGACTTTCCGCCAACAAATTCCTCGCCAAGATCGCCTCCGACCTCGACAAGCCGCGCGGCTACGCCGTGCTGTCGCCGGAGGAAGCGCCCGCCTTCCTCGCCCCCAGACCGGTCGGCTTCATCTATGGCGTCGGCGCGGTTAGCGCCGCCAAGCTCGCCAATGACGGCTATCGGCTGATTGGCGACCTGCAGCGAGCGACCGAAGTCGATCTTATGCGCCGCTACGGTGAGGAAGGCCAGCGGCTATGGCGGCTCGCCCGCGGCATCGACGCCCGCAAGGTCGATCCCGAGCGCGAGACCAAAAGTATTTCCGCGGAAACAACCTTCAACCGCGACATCAACGAATTGCGCCCGCTCGAACAAACCCTGTGGGAGCTGACTGAAAAGGTTTCCGCGCGATTAAAGGCGGCCTCGCTTGCAGGCTCGACGGTCACGCTCAAGCTCAAGAGCACCGACTTCAAGATCCGCACCCGCGCGCGGTCGTTGAGCGCGCCGACCCAACTCGCTGCGCGCATCTATGCCGCCGGCCACGGTCTGCTGGCGCGCGAGGTTGGCGCCACCCGCTTCCGTCTCATCGGCATCGGCGTCAGTCAGTTGGAAGAAGCGACCGGCGACGATGATCTCGCCGACCTGCTCGACCGCCGCGCCGCAGAAGCCGAACACGCGGTCGACGCCTTGCGCGCCAAGTTCGGCAAAGCGGCGGTGATCCGGGGCTTGGCGCTGGAGGATGAGTGAATGATAACCAGCGTACGGGGATAACTCACCTCAAGCGGGGATAAGAT
>CAVVGD010000005.1:0-119502 GCA_963747725.1 uncultured Pseudomonadota bacterium | reverse complement strand
TTTTTTCACAGAAATTCTTGACCCGGCTTTTGTTCCAGACTATATTCCCATCCATCCCGCCCTCGTTACCGAGGGGTCTGCAGTCTCCAGATGCGGGGCGGGGAGCGGTGGCCGGTTCGGGGGCGTCGGAGATGCGGCGCTGAGTTTCCCTGATCCGGCGGTCCAAGCCGCGCCGTCCCGGCGCGCCAGCCGCACGCGGGAACCGGCCCCCGTGATGGCGTCGCGTTGCATCCGTCATGAGACCGCGCCGACGACCTGGGCTCAACAGCGGTGGATTAGCCGCCTGCCGCTTGAACGGCAGAGGCGGATGCCTGAGAGGATCGACCACCGGGGACGGTGCGGAGCAAACCTACCAAACACCGCGCGCGGGACGCCGAGGGACTGGCGGACTTGCGGCACTATCAGCTTCGACAAGCCTCGATGTCGCGAGGCGTCGAGGCCCGTGGGTCTGAGCACTTTCAGTTTGCGCACGCTTGCGTAGACTTGAGTGCGCCCGGACCCGACAGCGTCCCGCGCGCCCTCGGTTCTTTTTCGAAGGCGGCGGACACGGAATGCGACGAGGGCGCACCCGGCGCCGACCAAAGAATACGGGCGATGACGCGTGCCCCGTGGGCGCCCCCCTCATGCCCTCTGCCTGTCATTATCAATCGGGATCACCTGCCCCGAGATCGCCTTTGCCGCATCGGAGGCCAGGAACACCGCAAGCTGCGCGATGTCCTGCGGGTCGACCATTTCCTTGATCGACTGCGCGGCAAAAGCCTCCGCCTCCACCTCTGCAAGCGAGCGCCCGCTGATCTGCGCGCGGCCGGCGAACACGCGCTTGATGCGGTCGCCCGCCACCGCCCCGGGCGCGATCGCATTGGCGCGGATGCCCCATTCGCCGAGTTCCATCGCCAGCGTCTTGGTGAGCCCGATCACGCCCCATTTGGTTGCCGCATAAGGGCTGCGATTGGGAAAGCCGTGGCGTCCGGCGATCGAGGACATGTTGATGATGCAGCCCGCCTTCGATTGCTTGAGATGCGGGATGGCGAGCCGGCAGACGTCGAACATGGCGGTGAGATTGACCGCCACCACCTTGTCCCAGTCGTCCGGCGGATATTGATCGACCGGCAAGGTGAGCCCGGAAACGCCGGCGTTGTTGATCAGCACGTCGAGCCCGCCGAGCGCGGCCGACCGCCTCGGGCACGAGCGTTTCGATCTCGGCGCGCCTGCTCATGTCGCAGCGCGCGGTGATGAGGCCGGGGATTTCCTTGCCGATCTCATCGAGCGCCTTGTCGTCGATGTCGCAGACGAAGACTTTGGCGCCGGTGGCGGCGAAGGCGCGCGCGAACTCGCGGCCGATGCCGGCGGCCCCGGCGGTGATCAGAATGCGTTGCGGCATTGGCGGCTCCCCCCTCGTTCCAGCCATCATAGCCTAGCGGGCCGCGAGCGCATCGGGCCATGCCCCACGCCCTTGACCCACATCAAAACCTCATCCTCGCTTTGCGGCTTTCATGGCCGCTCACTGTGACGGAGGGCATCATGGCGGTCGCACACCCGCATGCTCGAATTAGCATCAGCGGCCTGGGCTGGGGCCTTTCCGCCGCGCTCGCCGCACTGTTCGTACTGGCCATGCTGGCCGCCTGGTTCCTGCCGATGCGCGCCGCGCACGGCTATGTGGCGCTGTTCTCGGACGCGCCGCGCGGCTCCGGGCGCCTGTGGGTGGAAGGACTGGTGTGGAGCATCATCGTTGCCTGGGTGGTCGCGCTTGTTTTCGGCACGGTCTATAATTGGTTTGTCGCGCGCCGCACGCTCGACCAGATGCATCGCTAGGGGTGGCTGCGCACGGCGTCATTCGCCATCGCGATCCTTCGTGATGGCGTCGATGCAGCCGGGCCCGTCCCGGGTGACGCTGGCGCCTCATCCGGGCTACCATGCCGAATCGGCGTCACGCTCCCGTGGCAGGGCCGGCATAGGAGAGCGCTCTGTCGAAGAACCCGAAGGAAGCGCAGCAGGCGCTGGCCGAGGCCAAGTTCAAGCGCAAGGAACAACAGGCGCGCGACGGCGCCAAGGCCATGGCCGAATACGAGGCCGGCCTGGTCGCCACCCGCGCGAAGACCGCGAAGTTGCGGGCGCTGCGCGAGGCCAAGGAAGCCGAGGACCTGAAAGCGGCGGCGGAAGCCCCGCCGGCGCCGGCCAAGAAAAGCGCGAAGAAGAAATAGGCTGCGGCGGCCGAGGGCCACGCCTCGTCTCAGTTTCACCACGAAGGCGGCCACCAATAATACCTCGCGCGTTTCCGCAACAGCGCATCATGGGACCTTTAATGCGGCTAACTTTGCCGGGCGCTACTGCCGTCTCGCTGTCGCTGCTGCTCGCCCCGGCGGGCTTGGCTGCGCCGGCGCAGGCTCCTGCCGCCAAGCACAAGCACGTCACGCAAAAGCACGTCACGCACAAGAAGCGCCACGTCAGGCGCCATTACCGCTGGCGCGGCTACGGCTTCCTGCCCGGCTATGTGCCGCCGGAGGTGGCCGCACGCCAGCGCGAGCAGGAGTACCGGGAGAGCCATCCGTTTTACGGTCCGGCCTGGCCGCGTTTCTATCACGGCCGCTGGAACGGCGGCGGCTTCGGGCCGTGCTACGTGTCAACGCCCATCGGCTACGTGTGGACCTGCGGCAAGTAGCGTAACGGCTGCTCCGCCGGTCGTGGCGCTGTTGACTCGGCTGTCATGCGGCGCGCTGGCAGTGCGCGCGCGGAAGATGCTCCGCAGCCGCTCGGAACCAGAACAAAAGCGGCGCTCTGAGCAAGGACAAGGGCGGCAACGCCGGTCCGGATAACGCGATGCGCGTTATCCGGCCGGCAACGGCCGCCGAGACGGCTCCGCTAGTACACGAACGTCTGAGCCCAGTTGATGAGCTCACCGAACTGGTGCGGGTTGACGACGAAGTAGGCGATCGCGATCACCGGCACCAAGGGCAAGATCCAGTCGCGCATAAGCGCCTCCCATCAAGTGCACAATCAATTATCGGACCGCACCCGTATCGAACCGGTTAGCCAAATGCGGAAGTCTTGAATTGCAAGTGCCGATGGCTTGAATAAATTTGTACCGATACGCCTGCCGGTTCCGCCGCGCATGGCGGAGGCGGACAAAGGCAGGTCACTCCTCGGGCTCGGTCGTAAAATAAAGCGGATAGCCCTTCTGCTGTCCGAGTTCGGTCGCTTCCTTCGCCTTGGTGTCGGCGACGTCCTTGGTGAACACCGCAATCACGCAGGCACCCTTCTGGTGCGCGGTGATCATCACGCGATAGGCGGCACTCTCGTTCATCCGGAATACGGCCATCAGCACCAGCACGACGAATTCGCGCGGCGTGTAGTCGTCGTTGAGCAGGATCACCTTCCACAGCTTAGGGCGCTGCGTCTTGGTCTTTGGTATCGTGCGCGGCTTGGTGAGTGTCGGGCTCATCGGCATCGCTCATTGGCGCGTTCAGAACCGGCTCGCCGGCATTTTCAACGCCTTTTGCCGGGCGCCGCAAGTCCCGCGCGCGCCGCCAGCGAACCGGGCACCTTTTGCCGCTGACAAAAGCTTATGCTCTAGCCTCGGCAATGAAGGGCGCCCGTCCCGATGTCCCTGACGCTGAGCGAAATCTTCACCACCACGGCGCCGCCGCAAGCGGCATTAGACTGAATCGCACCAGATTAATGGAGGCTCGACTGTCATGCTTTATCTCACCGTCAAGGCTGCCCTCTCCGGGATCGTCATCGCGCTCGCCTCCGAATTCGCCCGCCGCCAGCCCGCGTTGGGCGCGCTCCTCCTGTCGCTGCCGCTCATCTCCCTTCTCGGCATTCTCTGGCTCTGGCACGACACCGGCGACGTCACGCGGGTCGCCGCGCTCACGCAATCGACCTTCTGGTACGTGCTGCCGACGCTGCCGATGTTCTTGACTGTACCGGCGGCGCTGCGCGCCGGTTTTGGTTTCTGGCCGTCGCTCGCTGCCGGCTGCGCACTGACCGTCGTGCTTTATCTAATTACCGTTTGGGCGCTGGCCAAATTCGGCATCGCACTGTGAAACCAAAGCGGCACTCGCGCCTCCTGCCATGCGCGACAAAAAAGAACAGGAGATATGTCAGCCTTGCTGCTTCATTCGCGTGACAATTGGAATAGCTTTTTGGGATAGCTTTTCTGCCGCTGCATAATAAAAAAATGTAACGCGAGTCACGGGAGAGGCCCATGAGTTTCGGCGATATCGGCGCTACGAGGATGTTCGCGCGTTCACGCCCGGTCGTCGAATGCGCCCACTGCGGCGCCCGCCTCTATGTTCCTGAATGGTCGGAATATGTCGACGCGGGCCGCATCCGCCATCTCTGGCAATGCGAGGAATGCGGCTGCTCGTTCGAGACCACCACGTATTTCGAGGCGGCCTAGCGCATGATTGCGAAAAGCGGAAATCGATTTAGGGATTAGATCATGCACCAGCTAAATGAAATGACGGCGCATGATCGCGGGAAGGATAGCGCAACGGTCATGCGCATAGCAAAGTAAGGAGCCGGCTTGGCGCACGCGCCCTCACCCAGCACCTAAAGCATCGGGGCGTAACGTTGCGGAAGCTGGCTCCTTGCGTCCCGTGCCTGCCGCCCGGCGCGCGCTCACCGCCGGGTGGAGAGCTGTGGCACGACGGGCCTCCCCTGGAATTGTGGGGAAAACGCGAAAAACCGCCGTCGCCGGTGGTTTTGTCATCATTCTATCGGCTGCGTGGCTTGACGAATTGGCGCCGCCATGCCCGATTGTTCGCATACATTCTGTCACGCGGGCCGGCCGTGTTCGGTTTGCCGTCCCGTCGCTTGGTTCCTCCCGCGTGGCGTTAAAACTGGGCGGCCGTAAGGCCGCCCTTTTTCGTGGCCGACGCGAGACCTGCTCAGTATTCGCAGTACCGGCGCTTGGTGCGGTAGTAGTCGCCGTTGGGCGCCCGGCGCCAGCAGCGCCCATGGTACCAGTAATAACGGCCATAGCGGGACCTTGGCTCCATCTGCGAGCCCAGAGCGGCTCCGGCCGCCGCGCCGATAATACCGCCGGCGATCGCACCGCCGGCCCTGCCAGTCGCCGCGCCACCGATGATGGCGCCGGCCGCACCGCCGAAGAGCGCCCCGCCCAGGGTGTTGTCCTGTGCAACCGCCGCCCGCGGCACGAGACCTGCGAGCAACGCCAGCATTGCCACCGCCATGATGAACCGGGTCATTTCCGACTACCTCCGTCTGCCCATTATAGAATCAAGCTTATGGCAGATCGGCGGGCCGGGCAATTTGATGCAACGCAATGACGGCCACTCAGGCGGCAACCCCGGCGGGCTGGGCGTCTAACGGCCCTTGCCCGGCCGCGCTCTCCGCCGTCGCCGCGCCCGCGCCTTTCGCCTCGGGCAGCGGATCGATGCTTTCGATCAGTTGCAGGAACGAGCGGCCCGGCAGCGGCGGGGCGAACACATATCCTTGAGCCTGGCGGATGCCGCGGTCACGCAGATGCATCACCTGCTCAAAATTCTCCACGCCCTCGGCGATCACGTCCATGCGCATGTTGCGCGCGAGGTCGACCAGCGTCTCGACGATGGTGGTGGCGTTCCGGTCGGTACCGACGGCATCGACAAACATCTTGTCGATCTTGATGATGTCGACGCCGAGCTTGAGCATGTAAGACAACCCGCTGTGTCCGGTGCCGACGTCGTCGATGGCGATGCGTACGCCGAGCCCCTGCAACGCCGCGATGGTCTGCCGGGTCTCGGTGAAGTTCTCGATCGGATCGCGCTCCGTCACTTCCAGTACGACTTGTGAAAACCGGATTGGCCCGCCAGCGAAGATATCGCGCACCTCCTTGACGATCGACTGGTCACTGAAGAGATGGCCGGCGAAATTGAACGATATCTTGAGAGCGGGCCGCCGGCCGATCGCCTCGCCGGCCTCGACGCAGACCCGCTGCATCAGATCGCGGGTCATGGCGCGGATCAGCCCACTCGATTCCGCCAGCGGAATAAAGGAGCCCGGCAGCACCAGCGTGCCGTCCGGTTTGCGCCAGCGTACCAGCACCTCAGCGCCACGCAGCTGGCCGGAACTGATGTCCACGATCGGCTGGTAGTACGGCACGAACTCACCGGCCGCCAGCGCGCGTTCCATCTCGGCGATTGGATTGTTCGGCGCGCGCCGCCGCGCCAGCCGCGCAATCGCGGCCAGCAACACCAGCACCGCACCAATCGCGATCATACCCAGCCATCGGATACCTTCATGCTCGACCGGAAGAATTGCGCGCGGCACCACGATGTCATAGGCAACGCCCAATCGTTTCGATTTCGCATCGACCTTGAAGTGGGGATCGCCTTCGGCGGGCCGCGCACCGGCTGTGCCGATCATGCGGCCGTCGCCGTCGACGAGTTCGACATACGCGCCCGTTGACGCGCCCGCGATTGTCGCCTGCGGCATCAGCAGATTGGCCGGCATCAATGCCGCCAATTCAATGACCCCCGCGCCGATCCTCCGGCGCAGCCGAAGCATGGTCTCTCCACCGATCGAGCGCATCACGTCGAGGGAGAGGCTGGCTTCGCCCGGCAGCACCCGCGACGAAACCATCCGCAGAGAGCCGAGCGGCATGGCGGTCCCGGAACACAAGGTCTGCCCTGTCGGTCCGAGCAGTACGACATCCTTGACCGGCGCGGCATCGAAGACGGCCTGACGCAAAACCGCCACCGCTGCGGGGTCGCATTCGAGAACACCCTTCTTCACGACGGCGTCAAGCGCGGCGCGCGCCTGGTCAATTCGGTGTTCGGCAAGCGCTACGGCGCGCCGCGCCGCAATGGCGATTTCCGCCTGCGCCTGCGTGTCGACAAAGCCGCTGAGCCAGAAATCGAACGCTACCAAGAGAGCGCCGGTTAACAGCACACCAACGACGATCGCAGCAATATTCCGGCGCGTAAGCGCGCGCACACACGTCCCCTCGGTGGTGCAGGAGAGCCCGCCGCTCTCACTGGTACACCGGTACTAAGTCACGGCGCCGTAAAAGCCGCGTTAAGTTCAAGGTCGTGGCAGCGTAAACGATGCGTGAAAACACGCAACGCCGCGGAGCCAATGATTAGCAAGGCGTTAAGATTTTCTCGCCGCCGTTTTGGCCGGGTCCTTGCGGGCGCGGTGCGCCTTGAATCCGGCGACGAAGCGGGCCAGCGTGTCGGAGGTCTTACCCCGCGGTAGCATCACCTCAATCAGCGAGAACTGGCCTCGCAGCGTGACAGCACGTTCGAGCGCCGCAGCCAGCTCGGCTCGGGTACGTACGCGCTCACCGACCCCACCGAGCGAAGACGCGATGTCAGCGAAATGCCAGTCATCGAGATTGTTGAATTGTGATTCGGGCTGGAACACGCGTAGCATTTCCCAGCTCTGGTTGTTGAGCACGACAACGATCGGATCGAGGCCGTAGCGGCGGCAATTTCCCAGTTCCCAGCCGGTCATTTGGAAAGCACCGTCGCCGACCAGCACAAGCGGCCGCAGGCCGGTCGCGGCGGCTACCCCAATTCCACCGGGCACGCCGAAACCCATGCCGGCATAATAGCCCGGCGCCGCCAACTTGGTGTTGTCGATCTCCATAGCGATGAACAGGCAGTCACCGATATCGGAGACCATCGGCATCTTGCCGTGGCGGTCGAAAAGATCGTTGATCGCAGTAGCGACATCGGAAGGCGCAATTAGTCCACGATCGTGCTTGAGCCCGCGCGGATACCGTAACGGGCGGCGCTTGACCGCATGCTTCTTGCGCTTATGGGCGCGGCGGGTCAGCGCGTTCACCAGGTCCTCGATGGGAATATTCTGATAAACGTGGTGGCCGATAGTCACCTGCCGACCGAACGCCATGATCGCGCGGCGGGCGTCGAACTGACGTTGCGACAGCGCGAAATTGGTATCCGAGAGAATAACGCCGAGCAGCAGTACGGCGTCTGCATTCTCGACCAATTTGGATATGGCGGGATCGCCGGCGGCGCCCATGTAGGTGCCGGCCAGCACGTCGCCGGCCTGCTCGAGCAGGCCGCGGCCCATGAAAGTGGTCACTACCGGCAAGCCGAGCGTGCGGGCGAGCTTGGCGGTCTCCCGCTCGATGTCGTAGCGGCGGATTTCAACGTCGACGATCATCACAGGCTTGCGCGCCTCAGCCAGGCGGTCGAGGATTTCATCGGCGCATTCGGCAAGCGCGGCAGGATCGGCGGCGCGGCGCGGCAGCATCGGCACCGCGCCGGTCTTAGCGCCGACCAGGTCGCGGGGAAATTCGATATAGACCGGCAGGGATTGCTCCAGCGCGCTCCGCAGAACGCGGGCGATCGCCGCCGGGGCCGTGGCCGGATCGTCGAGTACGGCCTGGCCGCAAGTGATCTCGCGATAGACGCCGAGTTGCGTATCGACGGTGCGCGCCTGATGATGAAGGAGAAAGCCCGTCGCACGCTCCTGCGCGCCGGGCGCGCCGGCGATCACCACCACCGGCGAGCGCTCGGCATAGGCGCCAGCCACCGCGTTCACCAGGTTAAAGGCGCCCGCGCCGTAGGTGACCACAGCGACGCCAAGACCCTGGTGGTAACGTGCGGCGGCATCGGCCGCGAATCCGACGCCCGGCTCATGGCTGAGCGTGTAGTTCGGCAGTATCTTGGATTCCTCGATGACCTTATAGAGCGGCAATACAAAATCGCCGGGAATGCCGAAGATCTCCCGTGCCCCGTGGTCTTTGAGGCCTTGCAGAAGCGCGGTGGCGAGCGTGGGCATGCGGCGATCCTAGAGCGTTTTCAGGCGAAGTGGGAACCGGTTCGCCGTCCGAAAACGCGACAAGGCAAAAACTTAGACACGTTCGCGGTTTTCGTGAACCGGCGAACGTGTCCCGGCGCCGCCTCACGCACGCCAAGCCACAAGCAGATCACTACGGAATCAACAGGAGTTTCCCGAAGTGTTGATTGGCTCGCATATACTCCTGCGCTGCCTTCGCCTGCTCAAGCGGAAAAGTCCTAGCGACGGGAAGGCTCAGCTTTTTGGCTGTCACCGCCTCGGCGAGGGCCGCCCACATCGCGCGCGTTTCCTCGCGCAGTTCGTCAATCGAACGCGTGCGATGCGTCACCCCGATGTAAGTGATGCGGCGGTTGGCGTGCAGATCGAAGTCGAACTCGGCCATGCCGCCGCCAAGCCTGCCGACGTTGACGATACGGCCCAAAATAGCCGTTGCCTTCATGGTCCCATTGAAGATGCTTCCCGAAACTTGATCGATGATCAAGTTTACGCCCTTCCCGTTCGTCGCCTCGAGCACGAGGTCCGACCAATTCGGATCCTTGGTGTCGATGGCAAGATCGGCGCCGAATTCCCTGAGGCGCGCGCGGCGATCGGCATTGGTCGACGTTCCGATCACAGGCTTCGCTCCCAGGAGCTTGGCAATCTGCAAGGCCATGAGACCGACACCGGCGCTGGCGCCCTGGATGAGAACGCTCTCGCCGGCCTTGAGGCGGCCATTCGTCACCAGCGCGTCATGCATGGTCCCGAGGGCAACCGGCAGCGTAGCGGCCTGCTCGAAGTCCATGTCGTCTGGCATGGGCACGACCCGCCCCCAATCGCACACGGCATACTCGGCGTATCCGCCCGCGCCCGCACACATGATACGATCGCCCGGTTTGAAGCCGCCCTTGGCTTCCGCTCCGACCTCGACGACTTCGCCGGCCCAGTCGAGGCCGATGGTGGCGCCAACGGCGCCGTGGCCCCCTCGCCCTTGTGCCGCGCTCAAATCGGCCCGGTTGAGGCCGGCTGCCTTCACCTTCACCAGAAGCTCGAACGGCTTTGGCTTCGGCTGTGAAATGTCCCGAATCTCAAGCCCATTCTCCGTCGCCACCGCCGCCTTCATGACCGCTCTCCCCGTGCCTGGATGCGCGACGATTTATACCCGACCATTCGCCCCCAAAGCGAATCAGGCGCGCGCAACCAAGTCGGCGATAAAGCGCGGCAGCGCGAAAGCACCAAGGTGCAATTCCGGCGTCCAGTACTGTGTGGCGAAGCTGTCGGCGCGGGCATAGCGTTCCGCGATCGTCTCGGCCGGCGCACGCCGCAGGTCTTTATTATCAGTGGCAAAGCCCATCGCCATATGGCCGCCGACATAGGTGGGAATAGCGGCAGTGTAACAAGTGCCGTCGGCAAACAGATCGCGGAAATGACGGACGCTCGTTGTGATCTCCTCGGGCTGAAAAAACGGCACGCCATTTTGCGTCACCAGCACGCCACCGTGGTTCAGGCAGCGCTTGCAGCCAGCGTAGAACTCCTTGGTGAACAACACAGCGCCCGGCCCCTGCGGGTCGGTCGAGTTGACGATGATCACGTCGAAGCGGCGCTCGGTCGCGGCCACATACTTCATGCCGTCATCGATGACGCATTCGAAGCGTTTGTCGGCGAAAACCGGCCCGGTGAATTCCGGAAAATGCTCTTTGGCAAATTCCACCACCGAAACGTCGATCTCGACTTGCGTCAACCGCTCGACCGATTTGTGTTTGAGCACCTCCTCGGCGATACCGCAATCGCCGCCGCCGACGATCAGCACCGACTTGGCGTCGCCGTGAGCAAACAGCGGCACGTGACTTATCATTTCCTGATAGACGTATTCGTCGCGACTGGTGATCTGGACGGCGCCATCGAGCACCAGCATCTTGCCGAAGAACTTGTTCTCGAACAGCACGAGCTGCTGGTGCTCGGTCGCAACCTCATACAGAATCCTGTCGACCTCGTAGCTCACATGGAAACCCAGCTTGTCGAACAGGGTTTCCGCAATCCAGCGTTTCTCGGCCACCGGCTTCGTCTCCTCTCGGCGTCTGGCAGCGCGGCCAACCGCTTGAACTAGATATTTGCATGCATGGGCGCGCGCCGTCCGTGACCAGCGGGCGCGCGCAACATCACGATGGACGTGCTTCAGGTCGCGGCTTGGCCGCGCAGGTGCTCGCTGACTGCGATTTTCTTAGGCGAAAAGGCATCGCGCAACACCGGCACGCAAGCGTCCGGATTGGCGTTTCCGCACATGAAAATATCGAGCGCCGCATAGCCGTGTTCCGGCCAGGAATGGATGGAGATGTGGCTTTCCGCCAGCACCGCCACGCCGGAAACACCGCCGTTGGGCTCGAAATGATGCAGGTGGATGTGCAGGAGCGTCGCCCCCGCGGCATCCACGCAGCGGCGCAATGTCGTCTCGATATGATCGAGATCATCCAGGCGGTTTGCCTGGTAGACGTCGATGATGAGATGCGCGCCGGCGCAGCGCACGCCGTTTCTCACCACGAAGTGATCGTCCTGCGTCTCGGCCTCAACCGCCGCGATCACGGCTTCTTTTTTTCGGGTGGTACCTGGAGTCTCCAAGCCCTTCCCCGATCGCAAGAGGGCGTTTTGTGACATGCCGCTCTCCCCAACCAGAGATCGAACCCGAGAGACCGGCGAGCCGGCTCGCGGAGCGAAAAACGCCGCGTCACGGGAATGCCGTACGCGGCAGGGTTCACATAAGGGCAAGTTACGGACGGATCAAGAAGAATTTGTAAATATGGGGCGATTCTGCCGCCCACGGCGGCTCCATGCGCCGGCCCCGGTGCGCGCGCGCAGCTGCCGCGCTAAGCTGTCGCGCAACATCCATAGATCGCGGCCGGGGGCGGCCCGACAAGAAGTTTCGGGGAGAAATCCATGAAGCTCTATATGCACCCCGTCTCGATGACGAGCCGGCCTGTGCGGCTGTTCGCCGCTGACAACAACATTGCCATGGACGAGGAGATTATCGACCTGATGACCGGTGCGCACATGCAGCCACCGTATTCCGAGATCAACCCGAACTGCCTGGTGCCCATGCTGGAGGACGGCGAGCTCAAACTCACCGAGAGCTCGGCCATCTTGAAATATCTCGCCGACAAGATTGGCTCGCCAGCCTATCCGAAGGACCTCAAGGCGCGCGCCAAGGTCAATGAAATGATGGACTGGATCAACACCAACTTCTATCGCGATTGGGGCTACAATCTCTGCTATCCGCAACTGTTCCCGCACGTGAAGCGGCGCAGCGAAGAGGCCCAGGCGGCGACGCTGGAATTCGGCAAGGAGAATTCCAAGCGCTGGTTGAAGGTACTCAACGACTATTGGCTTGCGGCCAGCAAGCCCTATCTATGCGGGGACCAGATCACCATTGCCGACTATTTCGCCATTGGCATTGTCACGTTGGGCGAGGTGATCGGGGTCGATTTTACGCCCTACCCGAACGTGAACGCCTGGATCGCGCGCATGAAGAAGCTGCCGAACTGGGACAAGGTCAACGAGGTGTTCAACGGCTTGGTCGAATCGGTGAAGGGCCAGCCCTTCGTCACCCTGGCCTGAGCGGGTCAGCGGCGATCACGATCGATTTTGGAAGGAGCAGTCTCATGAGTTTTGCGCCCGGCAAAGACCCCGCAGCAGGCGACGCCTACGCTTGCGATGCGCTCGCCCAGGTGATCGTGCCGCGCACAGTCGATCTCGGCGACTTCAGTGTGCGCCGGGCGCTACCCTCGGCGCGTTCACGCATGGTCGGGCCATTCATCTTCTTCGATCATTTCGGGCCGGCGGAATTCAAAGCCGGCGCCGGCATCGACGTGCGCCCGCATCCGCATATCGGGCTTGCGACGGTCAGCTATCTGTTCGATGGCGAGATCATGCACCGGGACAGCCTCGGCACCGAGGTCGCGATCAAGCCCGGCGAAGTGAATTGGATGACCGCTGGCCGCGGGATCGTCCATTCGGAGAGAACGGACACGGCATTGCGCGCCACCGGCAGCCCAATCCACGGCTTGCAGATGTGGGTCGCGCTGCCGCAGTCGAAGGAGGAGATGGAAGCAGGCTTCGCCCACCACGAGACCAGCGAATTCCCGATCGTGCAGGATGACGGCAAGACCGTGCGCGTGGTGGTCGGTTCGCTCTATGGCGCCTCCTCACCGGTGCCGGTGGTGCACGAGACCATTTTCGGCGACGCCTACTTGAAGGCCGGCAGCAAGCTGCCCGTCGACGCCGACCACGAGGAACGCGCGCTCTATGTGATCGACGGCGTGATCGACATCGCCGGCGACAAGTTCGAGCCCGGTCGGCTCCTGGTGTTCAAGCCGGGCGATAAGATTGACGTCGGCGCGGTAAGCGACGCCCACGTGGTCATCGTCGGCGGCGCGGCTATGGACGGCCCGCGCCACATCTGGTGGAATTTCGTGTCGTCACGAAAAGAACGCATCGAGCAGGCCAAGGCGGACTGGAAGGCCGGCCATTTCGGCAAAGTGCGCGGCGACGAAATCGAGTTCATCCCGTTGCCGGAACAATAGCGAGTTGCACCGAATTCCCGATATCGACGCCGGCTTCCCTGCGCGCTGGCGGCGCGCCGCCGAGGGCATGAGATGATGCCGCGCCTGCTCACTCTCTGGTACGCCGTGCGATCGAGCCTGTGGGCGCTACCGCTCGCCATGGTGATCGTCGCGGCCGGGTTGGCATACGCCGCGTTGAATATCCGCTTGGACTTCGGCCGTACCGTCTGGTTCCTGTTCAGCGGCAGCGGCAGCCAAGCTCCACAGTTCCTCTCCAGCCTGATGACCGCCATGATCACCATGGCGACGCTGGCCATCTCCATCACCATGGTGGTGCTGACGCTGGCCGCCCAGCAACTCGGCCCGAGGCTGATCCGCAACTTCATGGCGAGCCGGCGTACGCAAGCCGCGCTCGGCTTGTTCATTGGCACGGTGGTCTATCTGCTGCTGGTGCTGCGCAGCGCCTATGGCGCGAGCAACCGTGTGCCCAATCTGGCGGTCACCGGCGGCACGCTGCTGGTGCTAATCTCCGTGATCGCGCTTCTGTTGTTCGTGCATCATCTCGCCCGCTCGATCGTCGCCGACAACATCATCGACGCCGTCGGCCGCGAGCTCGACAGCAACATCGCGCGCCTGTTGCCGCCGAAGGATGACGAACAGCCGCGCGCGCGCGAGCCCAAAGGCGAGACAAAGCGGGTTGTGCTTGCGCAAGGCGGCTACGTGCAGGCGATCGACTATCGCAGCATCGCCAATGCCGCCGGCCAGGCCAACGCCCTGGTGGCGCTCGACCTGCGCGCCGGCCATCACGCCATCACCGGCGCCATTGCGGCGACCGTCACCCCGGCCGACCGCGCCACCGATACGCTCTGCCAAACCATCCGCGAGGGCGTCGTGGTCGGCGCCGAACGCACCACCGTGCAGGACCTGGAATATTCGGTGCGCCAAATGGTCGAAGTGGCTCTGCGTGCGCTGTCGCCCGGCATCAATGACGTCTACACCGCGCTGGCGGTGATCAACCGGTTGACGCTGTCGATCCGCAACATGATGGCGCGCGGCGCACCGCAGTCGGTCTGGTGCGACGCCGACGGCAAGCCGCGCGTGATCGCGGCGGTCTCAACCTTCGAAGGCGTCGCCGACGCCGCCTTCAACCAGATCCGCCAGAGCGGCTTCGGCAAGCCGGCGGTGCTGATCCATCTCGCCGAGAACATCGGCCAGCTGTTGCAGCAGGCCGGCGACGCCCACCGCCCTGCGCTTGAAAAGCAGCTGCAGCTGGTGCTCGCCGCCGGGCGCCGCACCATCGAGGACGAAGCGGACCTGAAGGTGCTGGAAGCGCGCGGGCGTCAATCGAAAAAAGAAGCCGGCGCCAGCCCGGAGGCCGGCACCGACGATTGAGCCTTACTTCTTCGGTAGATCGAGCCGAATGCTGAGCTCGCGCAGTTGCCGCTGCGTCACTTCCGAGGGCGCGCCCATCAGCAGGTCCTCGGCGCGCTGGTTCATCGGGAACACCACCACCTCGCGCAAGCTCTCCTCGCCCGCCAAGAGCATGACGATGCGGTCGATGCCGGGCGCGATGCCGCCGTGCGGCGGGGCGCCGTATTGCAGAGCCCGCAACATGCCGCCGAACTTGGCCTCCAGCACGTCCTCGCCGTAGCCGGCGATGGCAAAGGCCTTGCGCATCACTTCGGGGCGATGGTTCCGGATGGCGCCGGACGACAATTCGATGCCGTTGCAGACGATGTCGTATTGGATCGCCAGGATCGATAGCAGCTTGTCGTGATCGTTGGGATCGAGCGCGAGGAATTCCTCGACCGGCATATTCGGCATGGAGAACGGGTTATGGGAGAAGTCGATCTTCTTCTCCTCCTCGTTCCACTCGTACATCGGATAGTCGACGATCCAGCACAGCTCGAAGCGGTCCTGGGCAATGAGGCCGAGTTCCTCGCCCACTTTGGTGCGCGCGGGACCGGCGAACTTGACGAAGTCCTTCGGCCGGCCGGCGACGAAGAAGCAGGCATCGCCGACGCCGAGATCAAGTTGTTCGGCAATCATCTTGGTGCGCTCCGGGCCGATGTTCTTGGCCAGCGGCCCGGCCCCGCTCTCCTCGCCCTCGCGCCAGAAGATATAACCAAGGCCGGGCTGGCCCTCGCCTTGCGCCCATGAATTCATGCGGTCGCAGAAGGCGCGGTTTCCGCCCTTGGGCGCGGGGATCGCCCACACCGCGTTGCCCTCGGTCTCCAGGATGCGCGCGAAGATCTTGAAGCCGGAGCCGCGGAAAGCCTCGCTCACGTCCTGCATGACGATCGGGTTGCGCAGGTCGGGTTTGTCGCTGCCGTATTTCGAAAGCGCTTCGGCATAAGGGATCATCGGGAACTTGGGCGTCACAGATTTGCCGCCCGAGAATTCCTCGAACACGCCGCGGATCACCGGCTCGACCGCGTCGAACACGTCCTGCTGGGTGACGAAGCTCATCTCCAGGTCGAGCTGATAGAATTCGCCGGGTGAGCGGTCGGCGCGCGCGTCCTCGTCGCGGAAGCACGGCGCGATCTGGAAATAGCGGTCGAAGCCCGCCACCATCAGCAGCTGTTTGAACTGCTGCGGCGCCTGCGGCAGCGCGTAGAATTTGCCGGGATGCAGGCGCGACGGCACCAGGAAGTCGCGCGCGCCTTCCGGCGACGAGGCGGTGAGGATCGGCGTCTGGAATTCGAAGAAGCCGGCGTTCTTCATGCGGGTGCGGATCGAGTTGATCACGCGCCCGCGCAGCATGATGTTGTTGTGCAGGTGCTCGCGCCGCAGATCGAGGAAGCGATACTTGAGCCGGATGTCCTCCGGATAGTCCTGCTCGCCGAACACCGGCATCGGCAATTCGGCCGCCGGCCCCAGCACCTCGATCTCGTCGATATAGACCTCGACCTGGCCGGTCGGCAGTTCCGGGTTGAGCGTTCCCTCAGGCCGGTTACGCACCTTGCCGTCGATGCGCACCACCCATTCGGCGCGCAGCTTCTCGGCCAGCGCAAAGGCCGGGCTGTCCGGATCGGCCACCACTTGCGTGATCCCGTAATGGTCGCGCAGGTCGATGAACAGCACCCCGCCATGGTCGCGGATGCGATGGCACCAGCCGGAAAGCCGCACGGTCTCACCGACGTCGCCTTCGCGAAGGGCGCCGCAGGTGTGGGAACGATAGCGATGCATGGGGAATTCTGGCCGATTCAGGGGTGATTTAGGGTTTGGTGCTGAGGCGGCGCGAAAAGCGCATGGGGGGTCGGCTTTGTCAAGGCAAGGCGGCGGGCAAGGACTGGCAAGCGCGGACAGGTGCCTGTGCCCCCTGCAGCGGCCCTGTCCCCATGCGCTATAGTGGCGTCCACCGCCGGGCGGCGCCGGACCGCCCCCACCCAACGGCGTACCGGGAGGGGAGTCTCTGAGGGGAATTTTGGACATGCGACGGCCGCTCATCCTGGCCGCCGCCGCACTGGTGTTAGCGTCGCAAGCCGCCGCCGCCGGAACTCTCGATCGTGTCAACGAGACCGGCGTGTTCCGCATCGGATACCGAGCCGACGCGCGGCCCTACTCCTATCAGGACGCGCGCGGCCGGCCGTCCGGCTATATCGTCGACTTGTGCCGGGAGGTCGCGTTCGCACTGGGACCCGGCGTGCGCACCGAATACGTGCTGGTCCACGCCGGCGAGCGCTTCCAGTCGGTGCATGACGGCAAAGTCGACATACTGTGCGACCCAAGCTCGGTCACCATCGCGCGACGCGAGGTCGTCGATTTCTCGATCCCCACCTATCTCGACGGCGCCGGCGTGCTGTCGCGCAGAAGTGCTCCTGTCCAGCGCTTCGAGGACCTCGAGAACAGACGCGTCGGCGTCTTGATCGGGACCACCACCGAGCGGTTACTGCGCCATTCCCTCGACGTGCTCGGACTAAACGCCACCGTGGTCCCGGTACGCGATCACCGCAACGGCATGGAGTTGGTGCAAGACGCCAAGCTCGATGCTTACATCGCCGACCGCGGTATCCTCGCCGCCATGCTGCGCCAAGGCGGCCGGCCCGGCTTCGAATTGAGCAAGCGCTATTTCAGCTACGAAACTTATGCGCTCGCGTTGCCGCGCGACGACAGCGCCTTCCGTCTGCTGGTGGACAAGACGCTTGCCGCGCTCTATCGGAGCGGCAAGATCAAAGTCATCTTGGCCAAGACATTCGGCCACGAGCCGCTCGACCACATGCTCGAGGCTATGTTCGTCATCAATTCACTGCCGGAAAAGTAATCGTGAAGTCAGTCAAGAAGAAGAAAAAGTCGCACCGGCCGGCAATCGAAACCAATACGATGACGACGGCGGAATCGACCGTCGAGACCATGCTCCTGCACGGCCTCGACACGGTCTATGCGCTGCCGGGGGTGCACAACGATCACCTGTTCGATGCTTTCCAGCGCGCCGGCGAGCGGATGCGCATAGTGCACGCGCGGCATGAACAAAGCGCGGCCTATATGGCGCTGGGCGCGGCGCTCGCGACCGGTAAGCCGCAGGCCTACGCGGTGGTACCGGGACCGGGCCTGCTCAATTCCGGCGCCGCGCTGCTCACTGCGTTTTCCATGAACGCCCCGGTGCTGGCGATGATCGGGCAGATCGAGAACGCCGATATCGGCCGGGGTCTCGGCCATCCCCTGCGGTCGCCGGGACGATTGCACGAGATCAGGGATCAGGCCGGCATCGTTGCCCGGCTGGTCGACTGGTCGGCACGCATTCGAGCACCCAACCAGGCGCCCCGCCTGACCGCAGAGGCGCTGCGCGCCATGCACGTCGGCCGCCCCGGCCCCGCGGCGATCGAATGCGCGATCGACATGTGGGGACGTACCGCGCAGATGGCGCCTGCTGCGCCATTGCCAGTAAAGGCCGCTCCGATCGACGACGACGCTGTCGCCGCCGCGGCCAAGCTGCTCAGCAAGGCCAAGCGCCCCATGATCGTCTGCGGCGGCGGCGCGCAGGATGCCTCGCCCGAGGTGACTGAGCTCTCCGGCATGTTGCAGGCCCCTGTGCTCGGCTATCGGCGCGGACGCGGCGTGCTCTCGAGCCGAAATCCGCTCAGCGTCACACTTCCGCTCGGTCACGAATTATGGGCGGAAGTCGACGTGGTGATCGGCGTCGGTACACGACTGATCTATCCGTTCACCCAATGGGGTCTCGATCGCAACATCAAAATCATTCGCATCGACGCCGATCCGGAAGAACCAGCACGATTACGCAAGCCGGCGGTCGCGCTGATCGGCGACGCCGCGCCGATCCTGCGTCGGCTCGTCGACGAATTGGTCAAGGTCAACCCGCGTCGGCCCTCGCGCCACGAAGAGATGCAGGAGCGGCAAGCCAAGATGCGCAAGCGGCTGGAAAAGCTTCAGCCCCAGTTCGCCTTCCTGGAAGCGATCCGCGCCGAACTGCCGGAGGACGGCATCTTTGTCGACGAAGTCACGCAAGTGGGCTTTGCCGCCCGCCTCGCCTTCCCGGTCTACAAACCGCGCACTTTCCTCTCGCCCGGCTATCAGGACAATCTCGGCTGGGGGTATGCCACCGCGCTGGGCGCGCAACACGCGCGCCCCGACGTACCGGTGCTCTCGATCAATGGCGATGGCGGCTTCCTCTATACCGGCAATGAGCTCGCCACCGCTATGCATCACCGCATCCCGCTCGTCAGCATTGTTTTCAACGACAACGCCTTCGGCAATGTGCGCCGCATCCAGCAGGAGCGTTTCGGCAACCGGCTGATCGCGAGCGACCTCACCAATCCGGATTTCATCAAATATGCCGAGAGTTTTGGCGCCCGCGGCATGCGCGCGCGCGACGCGCAGGAGTTGCGGCGCGCCTTACGCGAAGCTTTTACGCGGAGCGGACCGACGTTGATCGAGGTGCCGGTGGGACCGATGCCGTCCCCATGGGAATTCATCCACATGCCGCGAGTGCGCGGCCCGAAATGATTTGCCACAGCCGTACCCAATCGCGTTAAGTCACCGCCGCCCAAAGTTACGAAAATCATGGACTTGATCAGCACCACCAAGAACTCGCCCAAGTTTGCGCCCGCATGGCGGGCCATCGGTTCGTCACCGTCGACACCGAATTCCTGCGCGAGACCACCTATTATCCCCTGCTCTGCGTGGCGCAGATGGCCACCGCGGACGAAGCGGTGGTGGTCGACGCGCTGGCCGAGGGCATCGACCTCACGCCGTTCTTCGAATTGATGGCGGCCGAGAACGTCGTGAAGGTATTCCACGCCGCGCGCCAGGACATCGAAATCGTCTGGAATCTGGCCGAGAAAATTCCCGCATCCGATTTTCGACACCCAGGTCGCCGCCATGGTGCTCGGCTACGGCGATTCGATCTCCTACGACCAACTGGTGCAGCGCATCACCGGCGACGCGCTCGACAAGTCGCACCGCTTCACCGACTGGACCCGGCGGCCGCTCTCCGACGCGCAGATCGTCTATGCGCTGTCGGACGTGACCCATCTGCGCGACGTCTACCTCAAACTCGACGAGGACCTGCACAAAGCGCGGGCGCGCCAATTGGGTCTCGGCCGAGATGGAGGTGCTGACCTCACCGGACACCTACCGCATGGACCCGGCGCGCGCCTGGGAGCGGCTGAAGAGCCGCGTGCGAAAACCCAAGGACCTCGCGGTGCTCATGGAAATAGCGGCTTGGCGCGAACGCGAGGCGCAGACCCGCGACGTACCGCGCTCGCGCGTGCTCAAGGACGACGTGGTCACAGATATCGCGACCCAAGCACCGACGACACTGGAAAAGCTCGGCCACCTACGTTCACTGCCGAAGGGCTTCGAGCGCTCGCGCTGGGGCGATCAGATCATCGAGGCGGTCAAACGCGGGCTTGACCGGGATCCCAAGACGCTGCCCCGCTTGGAGCGCCACAGAACGACGCCCAATGCCGCCGCGACCGTCGAGCTCTTGAAGGTGCTGCTGCGAATGACCTCGGAGCGCCACGGCGTCGCCGCCAAGGTGATCGCCACCGTGGACGAACTCGACCGCATCGCCGCCGATGACGAGGCCGACGTACCGGCACTCAAAGGCTGGCGGCGCGAGCTGTTCGGCGAGAACGCGCTGGCGCTCAAACACGGCAAACTGGCGCTGGCGATCGAAAAAGGCCGCGTGGTAACGGTGGAGAAGGATTGAGTGGACGCGGCTACGACGATCGGCGGCGGGAGGATTAGGAAGTGAGCGGCGAACTTCTAATGGTCGGCAGCATACCGTTCGATACGCCGCAGGACGTTTTTCAGACTTTTGGCGCGCCGCTCGGGAAATATTTGTTTGCGATGCCGGACGGCGAAGTCGGCCCGCGCCGGCACTGGATCAGCCGTGTGCATTACCAGGTGCTCGCGGCTCATCCTGAAATAGAGGTCGTGCAACGCCCGGCGCCGGACGAGAACGGCGTCGAACGCCAGTTTCCGCGCAACGCTGGCGAAGCCTGGTGGTTCAAGGTCAAGGCCGGTGTCAAACAGGTGCGTTTTGGCGACCCCGGCTGGCGGCTCGGCTTCGCGCGTGACGCCCTGAACTCCTACTACGTCTTCAGCGTGATGAAGGAAAAAGGGGTGCTGCCGCCCCACCTGCGCATTCAAGTGTCCATTCCGCTGGTCAATAGCGTGCTCCCGCCGCGTATTTTTCCGAACCCGGATGACCTCGCGCGTATCCGGCCCGGCTACGAGGCGGCCACGCGGGCGGAAATCGCCAAGATCGTTGAGAAGATTCCGGCGAAGGAACTGGCAATTCAATGGGACTGCGCTACGGAAACGCAGGATGCCTACGGAACCTTTCCCGGCCTACCCGTCGAAGGCGCGATCGAGCGCAATATCGCGGAGGTTCGCAATCTATCGCCGCACATTCCCTCCGACGTCGCGCTTGGATACCACTTCTGCTTCGGCACCTTGGGCGGCTGGCCGCGCTTCCAGCCCCCGGATCTCGGCCAGGCCGTGAAGCTGGCGAATGCTTTTGTCGCGGCGTCGGGTCGGCGGGTTGACTGGATCCACATCCCGGTGCTCGACCGCAGCGACGATGCGTTCTTCGCACCGCTGAAAAACCTCGACCCGCAAGACGCCCGCGTCTATCTGGGCGTCATTCACAACATGGCGCGCTTCAAGGAACGCATTGCGGCCGCCCGCAAATACCTGCCCGAATTCGGGCTCGGCGCTTATTGCGGGTTCGGCCGCCTGCCGGTCTCGGAGCTCCCGGGCATCCTGGACGACCACCTTAAGGCTGTCGAACTGGCCGCCGCGCGCTGACGCAGGCTCACGCGTCTAAAACCGGCTCGCGGCCGATCAACCGTGCAAGTTGGCGCAAACGGTTGCCCAGCCGGTCGCCCGCGAGTCCGCGGTATTTGCCGTTCAGCGTCAGCACCAGCTTGCCGCGCCGAACCTGCATCGGCGTCTTCGGCAGCACGCCGCCTTCCCCCGCCGTGATGATGTAGGCGACGCGCATGGCGGCGCCGAGGATGCGGGCGTGGTCGAGCGTGCGCGTACTGGCGAGCTCGCGCAGGCGCGGCGATAGCTCCTCTTCGCTGAGCCCCGCGTGGCGGAAATAAATCGACAGCGCCAGATAGGCGCGGCCCGGATGATCGACCGCGACGAAGGCGCCGTTGGCGATAATATTCATGGATTGCTCGCCGCGATAGTCCGGATGGGCGCGCCAGCCGAGATCGGCGAGCAGGCAGGCGGCATGACGCAGCCGCCGCTCGTCGGCGGTCTCCTCGATGCCGCTTGAGGCCATGAAGCGGTCGGTCCACGCGATCAAATCCTCGCCGTGGCGCGGCGAACGCGAACGCAGCACATTGAGATCGGCGGCGGCGCACAGCAGCGGGTCGTAGGCGCGTTCCTTGGTCTTGAGCAGCGAATAGAGCAGTCCCTCGCGCACGCCGAGCACGGAGATGACGACTTCCTTCGGATTGATCGTCCGCACCAGCTCTTCCATCACCAGCGCGGCATAGGGTAGCAGCGGCCGGCGGGCGGCGTTGACGACCTCAATCTTGGACAGCGTTTCGGTATCGACGCGATGCACCAGCCGCGCGAACTCCTGCGCCTCGCTCGCATCAATCCGATAGTTGTGCATGACGTGGAACGGATAGCCGGTCTGCCACATGTGCAGCCGCGCCAGTGCGCGCCAAGTGCCGCCGACCGCGTAAAAGGTGCGGCCCTCGCCTTCCTCTAGCATGTCGAGATCGGCCAACGTCCTTTGGACGAAGCGCTCGGCCTTCTTCAGCGACTTGCCGGCGATATCCTGTAGCGCCAGACCGCCGAGCGGCAAAGTCAGGCCGTGGCGTACGCGAGCGCCGTGAACGTCAATCAATTCGAGTGAGCCGCCGCCGAGGTCGCCGACGATGCCGTCCGGCTTGTGGATGCCGGAGACGACGCCGAGGGCGGTAAGGCTCGCCTCGCGCGTGCCGGAAAGGAGAGTAATCTCGGTGCGACAAATGCGCTCCGCCTGGGAAATGAATTCCTTGCCGTTTTTGGCGTCGCGGCAGGCGGCGGTGGCGATTGCGAAGACGCGCTTGACGTGCAGCGTGTCGCAGAGCGCGCGGAAGCGCTTAAGCGCGGTGAGCGCGGTATCAATCGCTTCCCGCGCCAACAAGCCGGTGGATTGCACCTGACGGCCGAGACCGGCAAGCACCTTCTCGTTGAAGATCGGGGTCGGCGAACGGGTCAGCCCCTCATAGATGACGAGCCGCACCGAGTTCGAGCCGATATCGAAGACCGCTATCGGCGGGCCATGGTCGAGCCGACCCTTAGCCGATTGGACGACGGCCGAGCGCTTACGCGCTTTCCGCGAGGCGGCGTATAAGACGGCGCGGTGAGGATTCTTTGAGCGATTTGCCACGGCCCGACAAGCTCGGATTGGTCATGAAGTACTTGTGGGCATTGAACGGCTCCTCGCCCGGCTCGGCCTTTATGCGGACGGAACTGCCGTCTGGCAAGACGTCCCAACTTTGCTGATTATCCATCAGATTCGCGACCATAATCTGGTCCAAAATCTGTTCATGCACAGTTGGATTGAGGATCGGGCACAGGGCCTCGACGCGGCGGTCGAGATTGCGTGGCATCATATCGGCGGATGCGATATATACCGCCGCCTTCGGGTGCGGCAGGGCGTGGCCATTGCCGAAGCAGTAAATCCGGCTGTGCTCGAGAAAGCGGCCGACGATCGACTTGACCCGGATATTTTCCGACAGGCCCGGCACCTCAGGCCTCAGGCAGCAGATGCCGCGGACCACCAGGTCGATGGTGACGCCGGCTTGCGAGGCTTTATAGAGCGCGTCGATGATGCCGGCATCGACCAACGAATTCATCTTCATCCAGATCGCGGCCGGCTTGCCGGCCTTTGCGTTGGCAATCTCCTTGTTGATGTGCTCCATGATACGGCTGCGCAGGTTGATCGGCGATATTGCCATGCGCTCTAGCGCGTCCGGCTCGGCATAGCCGGTGATGTAGTTGAAGATGCGCGCCACATCGCGGCCGATCACCGGCTCGGCGGTGAAGAAGGACAGATCGGTATAAATACGTGCGGTAACCGGGTGATAGTTGCCAGTCCCGACATGGACGTAGGTCGCCAGCGCCCCCGCCTCGCGCCGGACCACCAATGACAACTTGGCGTGGGTCTTCAGCTCGATGAAGCCGTAGACTACCTGGACACCAGCGCGCTCGAGGTCTCGCGCCCAGCGAATATTTGCTTCCTCGTCGAAACGCGCCTTCAGCTCGACCAGCGCGGTGACCGACTTGCCGGCTTCTGCAGCTTCCACCAACGTCTTGACGATGGGGGACTCAGCCGAAGTGCGATAGAGCGTCTGCTTGATGGCGACGACGTCAGGGTCGCGCGCGGCCTGCTGCAGGAACTGCACGACCACGTCGAAGGATTCATACGGGTGATGGACCACGAGATCCTTCTGCCGGATAGCGGCGAAGGCGTCGCCGCCGCAGTCGCGGATACGCTCCGGATAGCGTGGATTGTAAGGCACGAATTCCAGATCCGGCCGGTCGATCTTGGTGAGCTGGGCGAGATCGTTGAGCGCCAGCACGCCGTCGACCAGGAACACCTCCTCGTCGGCGACGGCAAGCGCGCGCTGGACGAAGAGGCGCAATTCCGCCGGCATCCTGGCGTCGAGCTCGAGCCTGATCACCGAGCCGCGCCGGCGCTGTTTGAGCGCGGTCTCATAGAGCCGCACCAGATCTTCGGCCTCTTCCTCAATTTCGACTTCCGAGTCTCGAATAAGGCGAAACGAGCCCTGTCCCTTAACCGCGTAGCCGGGGAACAAGCGGCCGATGAACTGCTGGGTCGCCTCCTCCAGCGCAATCAGGCGGATGCCGTCATTCTTGCCGCTCGGCAACTGGATGAAGCGCTCGATCTTCTGCGGCATGCGGATCAGGGCATTCATCGCCTTGCCGTCACGCAGGCGCGAGAGCTGCAGCGTGATCGAGAAGCCGAGATTAGGAATGAACGGGAATGGATGCGCCGGATCGATGGCGAGCGGTGTAAGCAGCGGGAAGACGTGGGTGAGGAAGTACTCCTCCAGCCAATTGCGCTCCGACTTCTTGAGATCGGCGCCGTCAACGAGCGCGACACCGGCGGCCGCCAGATCGGGGCGCAATTCGAGCCAGCGCTGCTGCTGATCGCTGGCGAGCCGCCCGACCGCCTCGACCACGCGCATAAGCTGCTCGTTGGGGGTCAGCCCGTCCGGGCTACGGTCGACGATGCCCTGGCGCACCTGGCCCTTGAGGCCGGCAACGCGTACCATGAAGAATTCATCGAGGTTGTTGGCCGAAATCGACAGGAAGCGCACCCGCTCGAGCAGCGGATGATGCTCGTTGGCCGCCTCCTCCAGCACCCGGCGATTGAAGTGCAGCCAGGACAGTTCGCGGTTGATGAAGCGCTCAGGCCGCTCGCTCAAAGGCGGCTCGGCCGGCTCGAGGGGGAGCTCCGCCGCCTGCGCGGGCGCTGCGCGCTCCTCGTCCGGTACGATTTCTTCAATCGCTGCAACAGCTTGTCTACGATCTGCCATATCGAAAAACGCCGCCCTCTGGCAACGACCGGTAGCCGATAAAAATGGCCACTGGATGACAGTTCGCGCTTGTAAGCCCGATCCGTCAAGCGTCCGTCAAAGCCGGACTGAATCGATCGATCCCAGTGAATGACACGTTAACGAAACAGTTCGGCGGCAAGAGCGCGGGTCACCGGCCGGTGCCGGCGCATGGCTTCCTGGTCGAGACGCTCGACAGCGTCGCGAGCAGCGGCAAAAGAGCGCTCGATACGGGTGGCGAGGTAGTTCACGAGCGGCCGGTCCGCGGCGATCTGGCGGTCGGCGGCGAGCTTGACGATCAGCGCGCGCAGCAAGCCATCGTCAGGCGGATCGAGCGCCACCACCGGCAGCGCCCGCAGCCGCGAGGCGAGATCGCGGATATCGACCTTGAGGCTCGTCGGTTGCACACGCGTGGTGATCAGCACCGCGGCGCCCTCCTCGCGCGCCAGATTGAGCAGATGGAATAGCGCGCGCTCGTCGAAGGCTTGCGGCTCCAGGTCTTCGACCACCAGCGCACCGGTGGCGAAGGCCGCCGGCAGATTGGTTTCGTCCAAGAGTTCGCGCCGACAGCACACGGGCACCGGACATCTGCGCCCAGATGGAAGCAAGATGGCTCTTGCCCGAGCCTTCCGGTCCAAACAGCGTCATCACGGGCGACGGCCAGTCGGGCCAGCGCTCGATCAGCGCAAGCGTCGCCGCATTGCTCGGGCCCGCGAGAAAATCCTCGCGCGCGAAGCTCTCGGCGTGCGGAAGCGCCAGCACGAGTTGACGCGGCGCGGGCGACTGACCCATGGCGCTCAACTCGACGCCTCACCGGTATAGAACGAGCTCTCCAGATACCGCTTGAGCGCAAAGCGGCAGAGCACGCCGATGGTGGCGGCAAGCGGTACCGCGACCAACAGACCGACGAAGCCGAACAGATAACCGAAAGCGAGTAGCGCGAAGATCACCCAGACCGGGTGCAAGCCCACGCTCTCACCGACCAGCTTGGGCGACAGCACATTGCCTTCGAGAAACTGGCCGACGATGAAGACGCCGAGCACGATGAAGATCGAGGTGTAGTGCGGCCAGAATTGCGCCACAGCCACGCCCAATGACAGTATTAGACCAGTCATTGAGCCGACATAGGGAATGAAGCTGATCAGCCCGGAGATGAGACCGATCAGCAGGCCGAAGTTGAGGCCGGCCAACGTCAATCCAATCGCATAGAACGACCCCAGCACCAGGCAGACCATGGTCTGTCCGCGCACATAGCCGGAAATGGTGGCATCGACCTCACGCACCAGCGCGTGCACGGTGTCACGCTGATGCAGCGGAATCCAGCCGTCGATCGCGCGCACCATGGGGTGCCAGTCGTAGATTAGATAGAACGCCACCACCGGCGTCACCACGATCAGCGAGAACAGCGACACCAGCGCCTGGCCGCCCGACCACAACGATTTCAGGAAGGTGGTGAACCAGCCCATGCCTTGCGTAACCAGATCGCCGAACGATTTGTCTGGGCTGAAGCCGGCGCCGAGCAGCTTCTGTAGCCAGGGCTTGCTCTGCTCGTTGATCAGTGCCTGTAGCTTGGTGACGTAGCCCGGAATGGCGGCAATCAGAGAGGTGAGTTGGCTGCCGAGCAGCGGCGCCACCAGCAAGATTGCGAGAATGAAGACCAGCACCACCAAGGTGATGATCAACAGCGCGGCCACCATCCGGTTGAGGCCGAGCCTTTCCAACCGGTCGGTGAGCGGATTGAGCAGGTAGGCGATGGCGAGGCCGGCCACGAACGGCAACAGGATGCCCCGCAACAGCCACAGCAGCAGGATGAAGACGGCACAGCGCCGCCAGCCAGAAGATCACCTGGCGCTGGAAAGGCATAGCGCGGCCGGCCGCGGGCGGCGCCGGGGTGGCGTATTGCGTGCTCACTGTCCGGCCGTCGCCGAGTTCATATGACGGATCCATTCCATCAGATAGGCGGCTACCGACGCCAGCGTCAGGGCCGCGACCAGCCCCATGAGAATCGTATCGAGCGGCGCGACGTCGACGTGAAAGCCGAGCGAGCCGAGCACCACGCAGGCAAAGGCGATCTGCGCCACGGTGTTGAGCTTGGACACGATCAGCGGCCGCATCTTGAGGGGGCTGCCCACCAGCCAGGACAGGACCACCCCGCCCACGATCATGATGTCACGCGAAACCACCAGGATCACCAGCCAGCGGGGGATTTCCCCGCTGATCCCAAGGGTGAGATAGATCGAGACGATCAGCGCCTTGTCGGCGAGCGGGTCGAGGTAGGCCCCCAGCACAGTGGTCATGTTAAAGCGCTTGGCCAGGAACCCATCGACGGCATCGCTGACGCCCGCTGCCAGGAACAGCACGAAGGCGAGCCACATGGTGCCGGAGGCGATCGCCCACACGACGATCGGCACCAGCAGGATGCGCCCCAGGGTGATGAGGTTCGGAATGCTCAATGGTGGTCCCGGTCCGAGGCGCAGGCCGCCCGGCCCGCGCCCCGATTTCGGACCGGAGTATAACCGCGCCCGGACCATTGCGCGACTTGCGATTCCAACGTACGACCCCCGCGGAACCGAGGCCCAGTCAGCATGGCGGAAAAGGAGCGCGGGCTCACCTACGCGCAGGCGGGCGTCGACATCGACGCCGGCAACCGCATGGTCGACCTCATCAAGCCGCTCGTTCGTGCCACCGCCCGACCGGGCGCCGACGCCGAGATCGGCGGCTTCGGCGGTCTGTTTGACCTGAAGCGGGCCGGCTTCTCCGACCCGGTGCTGGTGGCGGCCACCGACGGCGTCGGCACCAAGGTCAAGATCGCCATCGAAATCGGCATGCACGACACCATCGGCATCGACCTCGTCGCCATGAGCGTCAACGACCTGGTGGTGCAAGGCGCCGAACCGCTGTTCTTCCTCGACTATTACGCCTGCGGCAAGCTGTGCGCCGGAAATTGGTGCAGCCGTGGTAGCCGGCATCTCTACCGGATGCCAGCAGGCTGGCTGCGCGTTGATCGGCGGCGAGACCGCCGAAATGCCCGGCCTCTATGCCGGCGACGATTACGACCTTGCCGGCTTTGCGGTCGGCGCCGCCGAGCGCGGGCAACTGCTGCCGCGCGGCGATATCGCGGAAGGCGACGTGCTGATCGGGCTGGCGTCCTCCGGTGTGCATTCCAATGGCTATTCGCTGGTGCGCAAGGTGGTGGAAGAGACTGGGCTTGCTTGGGAAGCGCAGGCGCCGTTTGCGCCCGACCAGAGCCTGGGCGAGGCGATCCTCACGCCGACGCGCATTTATGTGAAGGCGTGCCTCGCGGCGTTGCGCGAGACCCAGGCGCTGAAGGGCCTCGCCCACATCACCGGCGGCGGCTTCACCGACAATATCCCGCGCGTGCTGCCGAAAGGCTTGGGCGCACGCATCGATCTCGCCAAAATGCCGCTGTTGCCGGTGTTCCAATGGCTGGCGCGTGAAGGCGGTATCGCGCAGGACGACATGCTACGCACCTTCAATTGCGGCATCGGCATGATTGCCATCGCTGCACCGAAGGACGCCGACGCGGTGGCGCAGGCCCTCAGCAAAGCCGGCGAGCGTGCCGTGACCATCGGCGAAGTCGTGCGCGCAGGCGACGGCGAGCGCGTGACTTACTCCGGCACACTCGATCTCGGCGGATAAGGCATGAGCCGCAAGCGTGTCGCCATCCTGATCTCCGGCCGCGGCTCCAACATGGCGGCGCTGATCGAGGCCGCGCAAGACCCCGACTACGCGGCCGAGATCGTGCTGGTGGTTTCCAACCGCCCCGACGCCGGTGGGCTGGCGACCGCACGCGCGGCCGGCATCGAGACCGCGGTGGTCGACCACACCGTCTACAACAAGGACCGCGCCGCATTCGATACCGCCTTGCAGGCAGTGCTCGCGGAGCACGATATCGCGTACGTTTGCCTCGCCGGATTCATGCGGCTGCTGACCGCCGATTTCGTCACGCAATGGCAGGGACGCATGCTCAACATCCACCCGGCCCTGCTGCCGGCCTTCAAGGGGCTCGACACCCATAAGCGCGCACTCGAAACCGGCGTGAAGATCCACGGCGCCACCGTCCATTTCGTGGTGCCGGAAATGGATTCCGGCCCGATCGTCGCACAGGGCGCGGTTGCGGTGCGAGATGACGATAGCGAGGCAACGCTTGCCGCGCGCGTGCTGGCGGTCGAGCACCGGATTTATCCGTTGGCCCTCAGACTGTTGGCCGAGGGGCGCATAGCCGTGGACAATGAGCGCTGCCGGATCGCGAATGCGCCCACGCCGGACGCGTCCTTGGTGGTGCCGGACGACCGCCCCTGAGATCGTTTGCGCAGCGCACAAACAACGGGCGGGGACAAGTCACCGCTCCCTGAATATTGCCCGGCTTGACATGTTATACACTCCACCCGCTGCGCCTTTCACGCCGCCAACAAACAAATCCAAGAACACGCCGTGGCAACAACGACCAATCTAAGGGGAGTGCAAACATGTCCATGTCAGAAAGCGAGCCAAAGCTTCTGTTTCCCGGGCTTGCGGGGTTTTACGCATCTTGGCGCGACATCGGCGATACGGCCGTGCGCGTGGTCGTCGGCTACATCCTGTTCATGCACGGCTGGGGCAAGGTGACCGGCGCCGGAATGGCCGGCGTCAGCGCCTATATGGCGAAGCAAGGTTTGCACCCGGCAGCGGCGTTCGCCTTCGCCGCCATGTTTCTGGAGACGGTCGGCGCGCTCTGCCTCATCGTCGGATTGTTTACCCGCTTTTTCGCCGCAGCGCTGGCCATCGAAATCGGCATCGCTTTTCTGGCGGTGCATTTCGCGCACGGCTTTGCCGCCAACAAAGGCGGCTTCGAATACGTGCTGCTGATCGGCATCGTGCTCTTTGCGATCGCGCTGCGCGGCGGCGGGCCTTTTTCGGTCGACCGCATAGTCGGCAAGGAGCTCTGACGATGAGACGGCGGCTCAGCTCTTGAGCCGCCGCACCCACACCTTGTTGTCGTGAAAGGCGGCCCCGCCGTAAGGCGCGATCGGATCGGCGCCGGTCAGCGTATTGATGCCGCAGCCGTCTTCGTAGGCTGAATTCGGCCAGATCGATTCTGCGATCAGCACGCCACGGCGCACGCCGTCGAATAATTTTGCGTGCAAGCGCACTTCGCCGCGCGTGTTGCCGAGCACGACATAATCGCCGTCGGCAATGTCGTACGCGGCCGCATCATCCGGGTGAATCATCACGGTCGGCCGTTTCTCGTTGGCGAGCGAGGTCGGCGTCTCGTTGAAGGTCGAGTTGAGGAAGCCGCGCGCTGGCGACGTCGCCAACCGGAACGGATGCGCCTCGTCCGTTTGCTCGATCGAGGTCCAGTGATCGGGCAAAGCCGGCATATCCGCAATCGGCCCTTCCTTATAGGGGCTACGGAAGGGCACATTCTCCCAGTCCGGTTTGAAGCGGAATTTTTTGTCGGGCCATGGAAAGCCGTCGAGGTAGTGCGACTGCCGGAACGACGGCTGACAGTCGATCCAACGGCTAGCTTCCATCTCGGCGAGCGTACCGCGTTTCGACACCTGCAGCATCTCGTCGATCAACTCACGCGGGCTCATGGTAAAGCCCTTGTGCTCGGCGCCGAGGCGCTTGGCCAATGCGCAGATGACTTCATGATTGTTGCGGCATTCGCCCGGCGGCTCGACCAGCTTGGGGCCGAGGATGAGGTATTGGTGGCCTCCGCCGCGATAGATGTCGTCGTGCTCGAGGAACGTGGTGGCCGGCAGCACCACATCTGCAACTTTGGCGGTTTCCGTCATAAACTGCTCGTGCACGCAAACGAATAGATCGCCGCGGGCGAAGCCGTGTTTCACTTTGTTCTGGTCGGGCGCGACCGACAGAGGATTGGTATTCTGGATGATCAATGCATCGACCGGCCCGCCGCCCTGCAACGCCTCTTTGTCGCCGGTGAGGATAGCGCCGATGCGCGACTGGTCGAGCGTGCGCACCGAGCGATCCCAGACGTCGAGACCTTCGATCAACGTCTTGTCGAGCGTGTAAATGTCGGCATTGATATGGAAAGCGCCGCCACCTTCGTATGCCCAAGCCCCCGTCACCGCCGCAATACAGCTTGCCGCGTGCATGTTGGCGGCACCGTTGCGCGACCGCGCGAAGCCGTAGCCGAGGCGGAAGAAGGCACGTTTGGTGTCGCCGATCAGCTTGGCGAATTCTTCGATCGTTTCCACCGGCGTGCCGGTGATGGCGGAGGCCCACTGCGGATCTCGCGTCTTCAGATGCTCTTTCAACTCGTGCGGCGCGTCGGTGTATTTCTCGAGGTACTCCCAATCGGCCTTGCCGTCGCGGAACAGGCAATGCATCACAGCGCAGGCGAGCGCGCCGTCGGTACCGGGTTTGACTAGCACCGGCAGATCGGCCTGCTGCATGGTGCCGTTCATGTAAATGTCGACTGCCGCGATCTTGGCACCGCGCTCTTTGCGCGCGCGCGTCGCATGGATCATCACGTTGACCTGGGTGTTGACCGGGTTGGTTCCCCAGATCACCACCAGATCGGACCTCGCCATCTCGCGCGGATCGGGTCCGGCCACGCGGCCGACGCCGGCGGTGTAACCGGCATAGGACGGGTTGACGCAGATGGTGGAATGGAAGCCAGAATATTTCTTGACGTGGCGCAAGCGATGGATGCCGTCGCGCATCACCAGGCCCATGGTGCCCGCGTAGTAGTACGGCCATACGCTCTCGGCGCCGTGGCGCTGCTCGGCTCTGACAAATTGTTCGGCCACAAGATCGAGCGCATCGTCCCACGAGATGCGCTCGAACTTGCCGGAGCCTTTTTCTCCCACCCGCCGCAGGGGATGCAGCAGGCGCTCGGCATGGTGCTCGCGCTCGGCGTAGCGCGCGACCTTGGCGCAGATCACGCCGGCCGTGTAGTCGTTGTCCTTGGAACCGCGCACTCGGCCAATGGTGCGCTCGTCGAGGATTTCCACTTCCAGCGCGCAGGTCGACGGGCAGTCGTGGGGGCAGGCCGAATAGCCGATGCGCTTGCCGTTGGGGCCGCGGACAGTCTGGTTCATGCGCGCGACTATACCTATCCCGCCCCGGCGCGGGTCACTCGCCAAGCGGGAATGAGTGAGGCGATCAGACCTCGCTCTCGGCTGGGACCCTGGCGCGCCGCCATAGGCCGCCGACGATCAGCACCAGCACCGCGCCGGCAGCGGCGGAGGCGTATTCCACCGTCTTTGCCGTGGGCACGCCGTAGGCATGGACCAGCCAGCCCTCGATCACCGGGTCGGTGGCGATCACTTCACCAACGATCCAGCCGAGCAGCGCGGCGCCCGCCCAGATCAGCACGGGGAAGCGGTCGAGCAGTGTCATGATCAACGCCGCGCCGGCAACGATCAGTGGAATGCTGATTGCCAGCCCAAGCACCAGAAGCGCCATGTTGCCCTCGGCCGCTGCGGCGATGGCGATGACGTTGTCGAGGCTCATGATGATGTCGGCGACGGCAACGATACGGACTGCGCGCCAGAGGTGTTCGACCGGGGCGGCGCCGTCCTCTTCCGGTTCGTCGGGCACCAAAAGCTTGGCGGCGATATAGAACAGCGCCAGGCCGCCGACGATCTTCAGATACGGCAGGAGCATCAGCGAGGCGACGACGCCGGTAAAGATCGACGCGCAAGAGCACAGCGACGCCGGCGCCGAGCACCATGCCCCAGAGCCGCTGGCGCGGCGGCAGTCCGCGGCAGGCCATGGCGATGACCACCGCGTTGTCGCCAGACAAGAGGATGTTGATCCAGACAATCTTGAGGAAGGCGAGCCAGAACGCGGTCTGGTCGAGCTTGCCCCAGCCGCTGCCGAACATCGCGGCCCAGCCGGCGGGGTCGAGCATCTGCGCGATAGAGTGCAATCTGCGCTCCCTGCCCTTCCCGGCCGCCGGACCGCTATTCAGCTATCAGCCGACGATCTCGTTCTCCGAGAAGAACTGCGCGATCTCAATAGCCGCGGTGTCGGGCGCATCCGACCCGTGCACCGAATTCTCGCCGATCGACTTGGCGTGCACCTTGCGGATGGTGCCGGCATCGGCCTTCGACGGATCGGTGGCGCCCATGACCTGGCGATACTTGGCGATGGCGCCCTCGCCTTGCAGCACCTGCACCACCACCGGGCCGGAGATCATGAAGTCGACCAATTCGCCGAAGAACGGCCGCGCCTTGTGCACGGCGTAGAAGCGCTCGGCCTGGGCGCGCGTGATCAGCACGCGCTTCTGGCCGACGATGCGCAAGCCGGCGGCCTCGATGATGGCATTGATGGCGCCGGTCAGGTTCCGTTCGGTGGCGTCGGGTTTGATGATGGAAAAGGTGCGCTCGAGCGCCATCGGGAGGGATCCTTCACTGAGATTGATCGGAAACGTTTACGGATTTGATTGGCGTGGCTTCGTCGCGGCGGCTTATACCGGGACGGCTTTCGAGCGGCAAGGTCGGCGGCGCCCCTGCCGCCGCCCGGCCAGGCCCCCGTTTCGGCCCAATATTTCAGGCGCTTTCAGGAGCTTGCCATGCTGGCCCGCTACCTCATGTTCGCCGGCTACAATGCCTGGTGCAATGCGCGGCTTTATGCCGCCGCCGCCACGGTATCGGACGCCGACTACCGGGCCGACCGCGGCGCCTTCTTCAAGTCGCTGCACGGGACGCTCAACCACCTCCTGGTCGGCGACCGCATCTGGATGCAGCGCTTCACCGGCGAAGGCGAGCCGCCGCCGAGCCTGGACGCCATCCTATACGAGGACTTCGCGGAACTGCGGGCGGCGCGCGCGCTCGAGGACGCCCGCATCAGCGGCTACATCGCCTCCCTGAAGGAGGACGACCTGGACGAAGCCATTCCGCTATCGCACCTTCGTGCGGCCAGCAGGAGATCGAGCAGCCGCTGGCGCCGGCGCTCGACCATTTCTTCAATCACCAGACCCACCACCGCGGCCAGGCCCACGCCCTGCTCTCGGCCGTCATCGGCAACGACGCGACGCCCTCCTTCGACCTGATCATCTACCAGCGCGAGACCGGCGACTGAGCGCCCTGGCAAGGTCGACTGAGCGGCGCGGAGACCCGCTTGCGCGAGCGTCGACGAGTGCTTGGAAGGCGGGCAAGAGCACGCTCATCCGGCAAAGGACCCACCTCATGGCGACCAATCGCGTTCATCGTATCGCCGTCATTCCCGGCGACGGCATCGGCAAGGAAGTCATGCCCGAGGGCGTGCGCGTCTTGGAAGCCGCGGCTAAGAAGTTCGGCTTTGAACTGAGGCTGGACGAATTCGATTTCGCCAGCTGCGACTATTACGACAAGCACGGCCGCATGATGCCGGAGAACTGGAAGGACCAGATCGGCAGCCACGACGCCATCTATTTCGGCGCCGTCGGCATGCCCGACCGTGTGCCCGACCACATTTCGCTGTGGGGCTCGCTGATCCTGTTCCGCCGCGAGTTCGACCAGTACGTCAACCTGCGCCCCGTGCGCCTGATGCCCGGCGTGCCCTGCCCGCTCGCCGGCCGCAAACCGGGCGACATCGACTTCTGGGTGGTGCGCGAGAACACCGAGGGCGAGTATTCGGCGATCGGCGGCAAGATGTTCGCCGGCACCGAGCGCGAAGTGGTGGTGCAGGAAACGGTGATGAGCCGCACCGGCGTCGACCGCGTCCTGAAGTTCGCCTTCGAACTGGCGCGCTCGACGCCGAAGAAGCACCTGACCTCGGCCACCAAGTCGAACGGCATCGCCATCACTATGCCGTACTGGGACGAGCGCGTGAAGGAGATGGCGAAGAGCTACCCGGATGTGAAGTGGAACCAGTTCCACATCGACATCCTCACCGCGCATTTCGTGATGAACCCGGATAAGTTCAACGTCGTGGTGGCGTCCAACCTATTCGGCGACATCCTCTCTGACCTCGGTCCGGCCTGCACCGGCACCATCGGCATCGCGCCGTCGGGCAACATCAATCCCGAGCGCAAGTTCCCGTCGGTGTTCGAGCCGGTGCACGGCTCCGCGCCCGACATCTACGGCCAAGGCATCGCCAATCCGATCGGGCAGATCTGGTCGGGCGCGATGATGCTCGAGCATCTGGGCGAGAGCGACGCCGCGCAAGGCCATCGTCGCGGCCATCGAGAAGGTGCTGGCGGAGCCCAAACTGCGCACCCGCGATCTCAAGGGTCCGGCCGATACGGTCACCTGCGGCAAGGCGGTGGCCGAGGCGCTCAGTTGATGTCATTCCGGGACGCCGCGAAGCGGCGGGCCCGGAATCCAGAGCCAAAAATAAACGCGTTGCCGTGATGCCCTGGATTCCGGGTTCGCGCGCTTCGCTCGCGTCCCTGGAATGACATGAATGGGATTGCGTCACCGCAGCCGCCTCGGCCAAAACCCAGCCCCATGCTCGTCATCGACGACCTCACCGTCCGCATCGCCGGCCGCACGCTGATCGAAGGCGCCTCCGTCAACGTGCCCACGGGCGCGCGCGTCGGGCTCGTGGGCCGCAACGGCACCGGCAAGACCACGCTGTTCAGCGTCATTGCCGGCGACCACGCGCCCGAGCACGGCAGCATCAACCTGCCGCCGCGCTGGCGCATCGGGCGGCTGGCGCAGGAAGCGCCGAGCGGACCGGACAGCCTGATCGACATCGTGCTCGCGCGCCGATGCCGAGCGCGCCACCCTGCTGGCGGAAGCGGAAACCGCCACCGACCCGCACAGGATCGCAGACATCCAGACCCGGCTCGCCGACATCGGCGCGCATGCGGCGCCAGCGCGCGCGGCCTCGATCCTGTCGGGCCTGGGTTTTTCCAGTGAAGACCAGCAGCGCGCGGTGCAGGAATTCTCCGGCGGCTGGCGCATGCGCGTGGCGCTCGCCGCCACCTTGTTCGCGCAGCCCGACCTGCTGCTGCTGGACGAGCCCACCAACTATCTCGACCTCGAAGGCACGCTGTGGCTGCAGGAGCATCTCGCGCGCTATCCGGCGACCTTGATCGTCATCAGCCACGACCGCGACCTGCTCGACAGCGCGGTCGGCCATATCCTGTCGCTGGAGCAGAAGAAGCTGACGCTGTGGCGCGGCGGCTATTCCTCGTTCGCGCGCCAGCGCAGCGAGCGCGCCGCGCTCGACCAGAAGCTGATCAAGAAACAGGAAGCGCAGCGCAAGCACCTGCAAGCCTTCGTCGACCGCTTCCGCGCCAAGGCCACCAAGGCGCGGCAGGCGCAGTCGCGGCTGAAGATGCTGGCGAAGCTTGAGCCGATTGCCGCGTCTGGTCACCGACGAGGTGCGACCGATCAATATTCCGGCGCCGGACAAATTGCTGTCGCCGCCGATCATCGCCACCGACGGCGTTGCGGTCGGCTACGAGCCGGGCAAGCCGGTGTTGTCGGGCCTGAACCTGCGCATCGACAATGACGACCGCATCGCGCTCTTGGGCGCCAACGGCAACGGCAAATCGACCTTCGTCAAGCTGATCGCCGACCGGCTGCAAGCCGATGCAAGGCACGATCACCCGCGCGGCGACGCTCAGGATCGGCTATTTCGCCCAGCATCAGGTGGACGAGCTCCATCCGCAGGAAAGCCCCTACGACCATCTGCGCCGACTGATGCCGGACGCGGCGGAAGCGCAGGTGCGCGCGCGTGTCGGCGCGATCGGCTTTTCGGGCGCGGCCGGCGACACCAAGGTGGAAAAGCTTTCCGGCGGCGAGAAAGCGCGGCTGTCTGCTGGGTTTGGCGACGTTCGAAGCGCCGCATCTCGTCATCCTCGACGAGCCCACCAACCATCTCGACATCGACAGCCGCGGCGCGCTGATCGAAGCGATCAACGATTTTCCAGGCGCGGTGATCCTGGTGTCGCACGACCGCTATCTCTTGGAAGCCTGCGCCGACCGTTTGTGGCTGGTTGCCGACGGCAAGGTGAAGCCGTTCGATGGCGATCTCGACGACTATCGCCGTATGGTACTGAGCGAGCGCAGCGGCGCCGGTGCAGGCGCGGCGAAATCTCCTCCAAGCCGCAGCCGCAGCGACGTGCGCCGCCTGGCCGCCGAAAAGCGTGCGGAGACCGCACCGTTGCGTCAGCGCGTCAAGAAAGCGGAAGCGCAGATCGAAAAGCTGACGCGCGAGCTCGCCGCGCTCGACGCCAAATTGGCCGATGGCGATCTGTTTGCGCGCGATGCGTCGAAGGCCGCGCAACTCGCCAAGATGCGATCGGATGCCGCCGATGCATTGGCTGCGGCGGAAGACGAATGGCTCGCCGCCAGCGCGGCGCTGGAAACGGCTTAAAGCGCCAAGCCGCTACTGCACATACATGCGCTGGACTTCGCGGCGCGAGCGCCGCGACTTCTTCCTCGCGTTCTTGTCGAACTTCGCCGCCTGCTGCGGCGTAGCGTCGATCTGGATCAAGCGGCCGGATTGGAAACTGTAGAGGCCGGGCCGCTCTCCTTGCGCGTAGGTGAGCACCACCCGGCGCTGGCCCTTGGGCCCGGCGCTGATGCTGACATTGCTGGGGGAGCCGAGGCGGCGGGCCACCGTGCATTCGCTCATGCCGAGCGTCACGCCTCCCAGCACGGGCGCCTGCGGCATGGCGGGGGTGGCCCCGGCGGGCTCCAGCCGGTCGGGCGGCGGTGCGGCGGCTGCCTGCACCGGCTTGGGCGCGGCAGCCTGGGCGGCTTGAGCCGGCGAGTTGGGCACCTCAGCCGCCGGCGGGCAATAGCCGGTCGGACTGATCAGATTCTCCGCCGCGACCGGCCCCTTGGGGCCAAGGTCGAAGCTGGTGCCGTCGTCACCGCGCTTGGCCCACTCGGGCACCTTGACGTCGAACAGATCGGTCGCCGCCGGCAACTTCGCATCCTCGAAGGAGTACATGACCCCTTCGGTCTGCGCACAGCCGGCTACCGCCGCGGCGGCGGCGCAGAATAACACGATCATGGATATGGAACGCCGCAAGCAAGACCCCCGCTTTGTCTATCCAATTGTCCCTTAAGCTGTATTTTGCGTCATCACGATGGCAGGGGCAATCGTCGAGTGACCGTCAGGTTTAACCAGCCCGACCAAGTCAGCCATTGGCCGCCCGCTCAACGGCTTACTCGGCCATTGAACGAGTTAAATCAGGGCAAAAGCGCACCTCACGCACCAAGCCCCTACCCCGGTCCTGCTGCCTCACGCCTTCTTCACCCAGCGGCCGCGGTCGTCGGACTGCCAATAGGTGACTGCGAAACCTTTGGCTTTGGCATCGCTCCAATGGCCCCGTGCGGCGGCCACCGCCTCCTCGTCACCCCCGTCGAACAGCAGCACGACACGCTGATAGTTTTCCGCGTCCGCGGGCACCGGGGCGCCCTCAATGAGAAAGCGCACCTCGGCGGCGTTGGGATTGTTCTCGGCAATCGTCAACAGCACCTGGTTGCGACTGCGCCTCCGGTTCGCGCCAAGTGCCATGCGGCAGGAAACCGTCGTCGCGATAAGTCCATAAATGCGCATCGAGCGCCTCGATTCGCTCCTCCGAAACACCCTGCACCACCACCCGCCAGCTGCGATGCAGCGATTTCTCCAAGAGTGTCGGCAGTACGCCCTCCAGGCGCTGCCCCTGCAGATGGTAAAATAGAACTTCAGTCATCTTGGCGACCCTGAATGTTGGCGACCCCGAATGCCCCCCGGCCAAGGCCGACGCAACCCGCGGGATTGTCCACACGCAAACGGGGGCCGCAAACCGCGATTAGACAAATTTCTGCGAGGTGTGCTCGCGGCGGCACGCCCCCGCCGCACCCTGCGTTTGTGCCCATCCAGCGCCGCGTTTTCAACGCGATGCCGGAGACGGCGCCGGTCTTTTGCACAAGACCGCGCCACCGCCTACCCGTCGGCTGCCGCCCGAACCACCCTCTGCCGCACCGCAGCGGCGTTGACTAAATCACGGAGACTCCATAGCGTTTCGCCGCGTCCCAAGGGGCTATTCGGGGCCGATAGTAATCTGGCAAGGCACATTCGGGCGCCTTTTCGCGACCGCGATTTCCTTGATGGCTTGAGCGAAAGTTGAGGGTGCCCACGTATGGGGGGCGATCGTTACGTCGCGGTAATCCGGGCTGTTTTGCTCGGATTTGTGGTTTACGCCGGGGCGCCGCTGTGCGCGGCGCCGGCCGGCGCTGCTGACCTGCCTCCCGCCGCACCAGCGCCGGTCTACAAGTTCCTCTCGCCGAAGCCGGTCTATGACTGGTACGTCGGCGGCGGCGTCTTCATGGACCACCACACCGGCTTCGTGCCGAACACCAACAACCAATACAACGTCGAGAAGTACGAGCCGGGCGGCAAGGTCTTCGTCGGCTGGCAATTCGACCCCGACTGGGCGGCGGAGCTAAGCGTCGACTATTTCGGCTCGACCAGTTTCTACGAAAAAGGCTTCGCGAACCCGAGCACAGAACGCAGCTTCGCGGTCACTGCCACTGTGCTCTGGTTCACGCCGCCGATGTCGCAATGGGTGCCGTGGTACAATGACATCATACCGGCCGCGATGCCGCCGGTGCGGATGTTCGCGCGTGGCGGCCTTGCCTACAAGAACATTCACCAGGATGCCCAGGACGGCACCTTCGACGAGGGCATCCTGTCGTTCGTGGTCGGCGGCGGCGCCGAGTTCGAGATCAGCGACCGCTGGTTCGCCCGCTTCGAATACGAATTCGTATCAACCGCGCTCAATGGCCCGTCCGAGCCGTTCACTGCGCTCAACGGCCTGTTCACGGCGCACCTCGGCGGCACCGCCCGGGTGCTCAACGTCATGAACACCGAGCTCGCCATCAGCGCCGGTTACCGGTTCTAGGCGGCGCGGGCTTCGTCACTTCTCGTAGTAATCCGCCACCAGCCGGTCCAGAAGCCGCACGCCCCAGCCGGAGGCCCAGCTCCTGTTGATGTCGCTTTGCGGCGATCCCATACCGGTGCCGGCGATGTCGAGATGCGCCCACGGCATCTTATCGTCGACAAAGCGCTTGATGAATTGCGCGGCGGTGATGGCGCCGCCCCAACGCGACCCGCCGGTGTTCTTCACGTCGGCAAACTTTGAGTTGATCATCTTGTCGTAGGCGGGCCCGAGCGGCATGCGCCACACCGTTTCGCCGGTCTCGGCACCCACCTTGTTCAGCCGCTCGGCTAGCTTGTCGTCGTTGCAGAACATCCCGGCATACTCGTGCCCAAGCGCAACGATGATGGCGCCGGTGAGTGTAGCGAGATCGATCATGAATTTCGGCTTGAAGCGCTGCGCAGCGTACCAGACGACGTCGGCGAGCACGAGCCGGCCTTCGGCGTCGGTGTTGATGATCTCGATGGTCTGGCCTGATAGCGATTTGACGATATCGCCCGGGCGTTGAGCCCTGCCGCCGGGCATGTTCTCGACCAGGCCGATGAGCCCGACGGCGTTGACCTTGGCCTTGCGCGCAGCAAGCGCGTACATCAGCCCGGTGACGCAGGCCGCCCCCGCCATGTCGCCCTTCATATCCTCCATGCCAGACGCCGGCTTGATCGAGATGCCGCCGGTGTCGAAGCAGACGCCCTTGCCTATGAAGGCCACCGGCGCATCACCGCGTCGGCCGCCGTTCCAGCGCATCACGACAACGCGGCTGTCATGGGCGGACCCCTGGCCGACGCCGAGCAGCGCGTTCATGCCGATCTTCTTCAGGGCCGGCACATCGAGCACCTCGACCGTGACGCCGGCCTTCTTGAGCGCGCCCGCGCGGCGTGCGAATTCGGCCGGATAAAGGACGTTGGCCGGCTCGTTGACCAGATCGCGCGCCAGCACGACACCCTCGGCGACGGCGTCAAGCGGGGTGAAGGCGCGGCGGGCGGCGGCGGCATCACGCACCGCGACGGTGACGGTGCGGCTGGCCGGCGGCTTGTCCTCTTCCGTGCGCTTGGTCTTGTACCGGTCGAAGGCATAGGCGCGCAGGCGCACCCCTTGCGCCAGTTCCCCGGCCTGGGCAGCGGTCATGGCGCCGCCTGGCAGTTCGGCGAAGATGGTCGCCTCGCTTGTGCGGGTGGGAACCTTGCCCATGGCCAGCCCGCCGAATTTCAGGAAGTCCTGCGGCTTGCGGTCGGCGGTCTTGCCGGCGCCGATCAACACTAGCCGATCCACCTTCAACCCCTCCGGCGCGATCAACTCGAGCGTAGCCCCGCTCTTACCCGTAAAGCCGGCAGCCTTGGCGGCGCGGACGACTTGGGACCCGGCCGCCCCCAGCGCCTTGGTGGTTGCGGGGCCGAATTTCGGCTTATCATCGCAAAAAACGATCAAAACGCCCTTGTTGGGAGCAGTGTAGGCACCAAAACCGAGCTTGAGGGCGTCGGGCATGAGAAAGATCCTTTGACTATCGCAATGATTGGGCCGCAACCGTGCCCCATATGACGCCCCGTCATGCCCCCTGCAAACCCTCGACTGGGCCAATTTTTTGCAGTTTTCACAAGGATCAAGGCGGTAGCCGCTTGCCAGAATTGAGCCCCCGGCGCACGCCTTAAAAGAGGCTGGGGATTAACCCTTCATTGGCCATGTTCCTCGTCTTTTTATTGTGCCTATTCAAAGACTTTGCCTTTGCGAAGCCATTTTGTGAACGGATTAGGGTAGACCCGACGGGGGTTGGGTCATAGCAGCAGCGCGCTGACGTGCCGGCGGGGGCCGGGCGTCGCCCACGGCGTGCGGCGTACAGGGGGACGATGGCGGCGGATGGGGTCGATCAACCGCTACATATTCCGCACGACGCTCAATGCCTTCCTGGTCGTGCTAGGCAGTCTGACCGCCGTGATCTGGGTCACGCAGGCGCTGCACGACTTCGACATCATGACCAGCCAGGGCCAGACCATTCTGGTCTTCGTCGGCATCACCGGCCTCATCATTCCGCTCTTGGTCATGGTGATAGCTCCGATTGCCTTCCTGATCGCGGCGGCGCACGTGCTCAACAAAATGTCGAGCGATTCCGAAATCATCGTGATGAACGCGTCCGGCATGTCGCCGTGGATCCTGTTCCGCGCCTTCTTGTCGGCGTCGGTCGTGGTGGCACTGCTGGTTACCGTGATCAGCGCCTATTTCGCGCCCAAGGGCCTGCGCATGTTGCGCGAATGGCTCACCGAAGTGCGCGCCAACGTGGTGACGACCATCCTGCAGCCGGGCCGTTTCACCTCGCTGGAGAACGGCGTCACCATCCACATCCGTCAGCGGCGCAACAACGGCCAGCTCGCCGGCATCTTCCTTGACGACCAGCGCAACCCGAAGGAACGCCTCACGGTGTTGGCGGAAGCCGGCGAATTGGTCGACAACAAACGCGGCACATTCCTCGTGCTGCAGAATGGCACCGTGCAGCGACACCAAGCCGGACAGCGCGACCCGGCCATGGTCACCTTCGACCGCTATGCCTTCGACCTCTCGCAGTTCGCGGGCGGCACCCAGGCGATCAAGTATTCTATCCGTGAGCGCTATCTCTGGCAGCTCATGTTCCCCGACTCCAAAGACCCTTCCTACCTCAAACAGCCCGGCGAGTTTCGCGCCGAGCTTTACGACCGGTTGATGGCACCGCTCTATCCCGTCGCTTTCGCCGTGATCGCGTTCGCCTATCTCGGCGCCCCGCGCACCAACCGGCAGAGCCGGACCATGTCGATGCTGGGCGCCATCGCCTGGGTGGCGCTGCTGCGGTTGATCGGCTTCGTGTCCACTGTCTTCGGCGCCAGCATACCGTGGCTGTTGCCGTTGCAATACGTCGCCGTCGCGATCGCGTTCGGCGCCGGCTATTTCGTGATCCGCCGCGGCGTGATCCTGGAACCGCCAGCGTTCGTCTCCGATGGTATCACCGCGCTCACCGAGCGCATTGTCAAACGCTTGGCGATCACCTCGTGAGTTGAACCATGCCGGTCCTGGGCGGAACACTTGCGCGCTATTTCGGCCTGCGCTTCCTGAGCGCGGTGCTGATGGTTTTCGTCAGCATTTTCGCGCTGGTGGCGTTGCTCGACTATATCGAACTGATGCGGCGGGCGAGCGATATCCCCAACGTCTCGCCCCTTATCGTGGCCAAGACCTCGATCTATCGCGTGCCGCAAATCATCGAGCGGGTCATGCCGTTCTGCATCCTGATCGGCGCGATGTGGTCTTACCTTAATCTCTCAAGACGGCTGGAACTGGTAATTGCGCGCTCGGCCGGCATGTCAGCATGGCAATTTATCACGCCGGCGGTGGTGGTGGCGTTCCTGATTGGCGTCTTTGCCACCAGCGTCTACAATCCGGTCTCAGCGGTGTTGCAGGAACGATCCAAGAAGCTGCAGGCTGAACTGTTCGGGCGCGACCTCAACGGCTTCGGCAGCGGTGGCGGTGGCGGCAGTTTTTGGGCCAACCAGAAGACCAACGAAGGCCAAGCTATCATCAACGCGAAGTCTAGCCGCGACCAGGGGGTGGCGCTCAGCGGGGTAACGGTCTTCACCTTCGGCAACGACGGGCGCTTCCAGCGGCGCGTCGAGGCACGCGCGGCCGTCCTCGACCCGGGCGTGTGGAAGCTGCTGGACGCGCGCGTCTACGGTCTCGACCAGCGGCCGGTGAATGAAAAGATCTACCGGCTCAAGACGAGCCTAACGCCTGAGCAAGTGCGCGAAAGTTTTGCGACGCCTGAGACAGTCCCGTTTTGGGACCTTCCGCTGTATATCAAGATCGCGGAACACGCAGGACTTGTCGCCGCAGGCTATAGATTGCAGTTCCAAAAGCTACTCGCCCGGCCATTCATGCTGGCGGCGATGGTTTTCCTTGCAGCCGCTGTCAGTCTACGTTTCTTCCGCTTCGGCGGTGTACAGAAGATGGTTTTAAGTGGCGTGGGAGCTGGGTTTCTGCTTTATGTTTTATCCAAAGTGACGGAAGATTTGAGCAAGGCTGAGCTGATGCACCCAGTGACAGCAGCTTGGCTGCCTGTGCTCGCCGGTGGTCTGACGGGGTTCATTGCGTTGTTGTACCAGGAGGACGGGTGATGGCGGAGCCCCCTAGCGCTCCACCACCAGCGGCCCGGCCCCGCCGCGGCATTGTCCAAATCTTCGCTGCCCTTGTCCTTGCGGCTTGCGGCGGCCTGCTTGTCTGCGCGCCGGCGCTGGCGCAGACCACCTTCCTGCCCGTTCCGCCGCCTCCGGCGAAGACCAAGGCCGCCATCGCTCGCGCCGGGCAGAAGCAGATGCTGATGAAGGCGAACCGGATCAATTACGACTACGCCAATCATCGCGTGTCGGCGGTCGGCGATGTGCAGATTTATTATAAAGGCTCGACGCTGGAGGCCGACCAGGTCGTCTACAACCAGCAGACCAAGCGCCTGCACGCTGAAGGCAATGTTCGGCTGACGGAAGCCGACGGCAAAATCACCTATGGGCAAGTCATCAATCTGACGGATGACTATCGCAACGGCTTCGTCGACGCGCTACGCCTGGACACGCCACAGCGCACAAGCATGGCCGCCGTACGCGCCGAACGCACCGCCGGGAATTTCACGGTCTTCCATAACGGCGTCTACACAGCATGCGCGCCCTGTAAGAACAATCCCAAGAAGCCACCGGAATGGCAGGTCAAGGCTAAACGCATCGTCCATGACCAGAAAGAAAAGATGCTGTACTTCGAGGACTCGCGCCTCGAGTTCTGGGGCGTGCCATTGATCTGGATGCCTTATTTCTCCGCGCCCGACCCGACCGTCAAGCGAAAGACCGGCCTGCTGATGCCGTCGGTAACTTCGAACTCCGTCTACGGAGTCGGATTCGAGGTGCCCTACTATTTCGCGCTGGCCCCGAACTACGACGTCACCGTGGCGCCGAAATACACGACCCGGCAGGGCCTGTTGATGCAAGGCGAATTCCGCCAGCGCCTAATGAACGGTGCCTATTCGATTCGCGCCGCCGGTATCAAGCAGCAAGACCCTGGCGCCTTCAACGGCTCGTTCGGCGATCGCGAGTGGCGTGGCAGTCTGGAAAGCAGCGGCCTCTTCGCCCTCAACAAAAAGTGGGTCTGGGGCTGGAACGCTCTGCTCCTGTCCGACCGTTACTTCCTGCAAGATTACAATCCGAGCCTGTCAAAATATGCCACCAGGCCCGACAACCTGTCGGTGACAAGCGAGGGCATTTCTCAGGCCTTCATCGCCGGTCGGGGCAACCGCAGCTATTTCGACGCCCGCTCGATCTATTACCTCGGATTCTCGGGTGCAGACGTGCAGGACCAAATCCCGATCGTCCACCCGGTGATCGACTACGCCTATACGGTTGACCACCCAGTATTCGGCGGCGAGCTCAGCTTCAACACGAACTTCACTAGTCTGTCGCGCACGCAAGCCAATTTCGATCCGATCACGCAGTCCGCGATCAATTCCGGCGCCTGCAACACGGCCGACACGGCGGTGAAAACCTCCGCCAATTGCGTGCTGCGCGGCTTCCCCGGCAATTACAACCGCTTCTCAGCCGAGACCCGGTGGCGCAAAGACATCACCGACTCGTTCGGCCAAGTATGGACCCCCTTTGCCTCGGTGCGCGTCGACACCGCCGCCATACAAGTCGACAATGACCCCAGCGTATCCAACTATCTGACCCCGGGTTCTTCCGATTTGGTGCGCGCCATGCCGACGGTCGGTTTCGAATACCGCTATCCGTTCATCGACGTACAATCCTGGGGCACGCAGACGATCGAACCGATCGTGCAGGTGATCGCGCGGCCGGACGAGAGCCAGATCGGCAAGTGGCCGAATGAGGACGCGCAGAGTTTTATTTACGACGACAGCAACCTGTTCCGCGTCAACAAGTTCTCCGGTTGGGACCGTGTCGAGGGCGGCGGCCGCACCAATTACGGCATCCGATACACCGCGCAATTCAATCGAGCCGGCTCGATCAGCGCGCTGTTCGGCGAATCCTATCAGTTGTTCGGGAAGAATTCGTTCGCCTCGGCCGACGCGACCAATACTGGGCTCGGTAGCGGGCTCGACAGCCGCCGCTCGGATTACGTAGCGCGCTTCGGCTATCAGCCTAACAATACCTACGCCTTCACCTCACGCTTCCGCTTTGACAAGGACAACTTCGAGGTCAAACGGATGGAGCTCGAAGCCGCCGCGCATTTCGACCGCTGGTCGGCGAGCGTGCTCTACGGCGACTATGCGCCGCAGCCCGCCATCGGCTTCCTGAGCCGTCGCCAGGGCATCCTGTCGTCGGGCTCGGTCAAACTAGCGACCAACTGGGTGCTCTCAGGCGGGGCACTCTACGACGTCGAGGCGGGCAAATTCAGCCAAACCAGCGTCGGGCTCGGATACGTCGACGACTGCCTCATCTTGGCCGTGAATTACATTACAAATTACACCTATTCGAGCGGAACGGTGACGCCGAACCATACTATCGGACTGACGCTGAGCCTGAGGACACTGGGTCAGACCACGGTGAACCAGCCGGTCGGCGGCGATAATGGGATCCTTGGCAGTAAGAACTCGGTCCTCTCAAACGGCTCCGGAAGTTCACAATAGGAATGGCTGCCGGCCGCCCCGCGGTCATACGCTAAATGGACATCACCATGCCGGAAATGCGCGTGAGAACTCTGACCATCCGCCGCTGGCTCGCTTGCGCCGCGTTCGCGGCAGCGGTCGTTGTGCCGGCAGCTGCCCGTGCGCAGGTGGTGGTGATTGCCAACGGGTCACCGATCACCGAACTCGACATAAAGCAGCGCGAACGCCTCATAGCCACCTCGACCCACAAGCATGTCACCCGCAAGGAGGTGATCAACGAGCTGATCGACGACCGGCTGAAGATCGCCAAAGCGAAGAGCTATGGCCTCGTGGTCAGCCAGAAACAGGTCGACCAGGCCTTCGCCAGCATGGCCAGTCGGCAGGGTGTAAGCCCCGAACGCTTCAAAGAGTTTCTCTCCCACGCCGGCGTCACCCCCTACGCGGTCAAGCAGCGCATCCGCGCCGAGCTGACCTGGGGCCAGATGGTGCGTGGCAAGTTCGCGCCCTCGCTGAAGGTGACCGACGCCGACGTTGAGCGCGCGCTGCGCGCACGCAATGAGGGCGCGACCCAGATGGGCTATGTCTACACGCTTTATCCGGTGGTCGTCGTGGTGCCTCGCGGCTCCAGCCAAGCCGTATTGGCGGCAAAACGGCGCGAGGTGGAAAACCTGCGTAGCCGCTTCACAAGTTGCGCCCAAGGCCTGCCGTTGGCGCGGACGCTGCGCGACGTGGCGGTGCGTGAACCGATCACCCGCTCCTCTGCCATCCTCCCGCAGGCGCTGCGTGATTTGCTCGACAAGATGCCGCTCGGCCACCTGACCACGCCCGACGTGACAGCGCAGGGCCTGCAAATGTTCGCGCTCTGCGACAAGAAGAAAACCACCCAAGATTCTCCGCTGAAGGCAAAACTGCGCGAAGAAATCTTCACCCAGCGGTTCAAGGCGGCCTCGCAGAACTTCCTGGACGAGCTGCGGCGCTCGGCCTGGATCGAATACAAGAAATGAGCGCCGGCGCCGGCCTGCCGCTTGCGTTGACGATCGGCGAGCCGGCCGGCATCGGACCCGATCTGGCGCTCGCCGTCTGGCGTCGCCGGAACGCGTTGGCGGTGCCGCCGTTCTACCTCGTGGCGGACGTGGGTTTCCTCAAGCAACGCGCCCACACCCTCGGCCTCAACGTGCCGCTCAAGGCGGTAGCGCCAGAGGAAGCCACGGACGTGTTCCCGCGCGCGCTTCCGGTGGTTCCACTCGACATGGCGGTGTCCGCCGCGCCGGGCAAACCCGATACCACAAGCGCGCCGGCGGCTATTGCCTCCATCCGGCGCGCGGTCGCCGACGTCATGGCCGGGCGCGCCGGCGCGGTCGTGACTAATCCGATCAACAAAAACGTGCTTTACAGCGCCGGCTTTGAAGAGCCTGGCCACACCGAGTTTCTGGCGCGGCTGATCCGGGAGACGACGGGCAAGCCGGCGATGCCGGTGATGCTGATTTGGTCGCCGGAACTGGCGGTAGTGCCGGTGACCATCCATCTCGCGCTCAAAGACGTGTTCAGGCATCTGACGCGCGAACTGATCGTCGAGACCGGGCGCATCGTGGCGCACGATATCGCGCGGCGATTCGGCATCGCAAAGCCGCGGCTGGCGGTGGCGGGCCTGAACCCGCATGCCGGCGAAGAAGGCGCGCTCGGCAAGGAAGACATCGAGATCGTGGCCCCGGCGGTGGCGCAGTTGCGCGCCGAAGGCATCGAAGCGTGCGGGCCCTTGCCGGCCGACACCATGTTTCATGCAAAGGCGCGCGCTACCTACGACGTAGCGCTGTGCATGTATCACGACCAGGCGCTGATCCCGATCAAAGCCTTGGCCTTCGACCACGGCGTGAACGTGACGCTGGGCCTTCCGTTCGTGCGTACTTCGCCGGACCACGGCACGGCCTTCGATCTCGCCGGCACCGGCCGCGCCGATCCGTCGAGCTTGGTGGCGGCGCTGAAGCTGGCGGCGCGATTGTCGGCGCGGAAACCGGCGCTCAGCCCGGCCCAATAGAGCGAAATCGGATTAGATTGCATCACCCTCGCTCCTAACATTTTGTGTGGCGCATGATCTTATCCGAAAATCGGTTCCCACTTCTCGGGATCATGTGCGAATGAGCCGCATCGACGACCTGCCGCCGCTGCGCGACGTAATCCGCCGGCACGGGCTCGCCGCCAAGAAGTCGCTCGGCCAGAACTTCTTGCTCGATCTGAATCTGACGGCGCGCATAGCGCGGGCCGGCGGCGATCTCGCCGGCACCACCGTGGTCGAAGTCGGGCCCGGGCCCGGCGGGCTGACGCGAGCGCTGTTGGCGCAAGGCGCCAAGCGAGTAATCGCCATCGAGCGTGACGATCGCGCCATCGCCGCCCTTGAAGAAATTGGCGCGCACTATCCTGGAAGGCTGACGATCGTACCAGGCGACGCGCTGGAATTCGACCACTACCTTTATCTCGCCGGTGAGCGGGCGCGGGTGATCGCCAACCTGCCCTACAATATCGCGACGCCTTTGCTCATCGGTTGGCTCACGGCCGAGCCATGGCCGCCCTGGTACGACACGCTGGTGCTGATGTTCCAGCGCGAGGTGGCCGAGCGCATCGCCGCCACGCCAGGCGGCAAGAGTTACGGGCGCCTCGCGGTGCTGGCGAACTGGCGCTGCGAGACCAAGCTGATGTTTGACGTATCGCCCACAGCCTTCGTGCCGCCGCCGAAGGTGACCTCGTCGGTGGTGCGGCTGATCCCGCGTCCGGCGCCGTTGCCGTGCGACGCCAGGGCGTTGCAGCGGGTGACGGAAGCCGCCTTCGGACAGCGCCGTAAGATGCTGCGGCAGAGCCTGAAGTCGCTCGGGGTCGATGTGGGAACGCTGCTGAAGGATGCGGAAATCGAGCCGACGGCCCGGGCGGAGGAAATTGAGGTCGAGGGGTTTGTGAAGCTGGCGGGAGCATTTGCCTCCGCGAACGCCGCGCCCCGCCGCTGACTTGTCATTCCCGGACGCGAGCCCTAATCGCGTTTATGCGCGTCTTCGACGCGCTATGGCAAGCGGGCACGTAATCCATGCGCCACAGCGCAGGGACCTTGGATTCCGGGTTCGCGGCCTTTGGCCGCGCCACTGAATGAGAGTCTAGGGAATGATCTTCTTCAGATCGCCCAAGAGCTGATCGATGAAGTTCTCGATGTCCAACATCTTAACACGCTTCAATCGTTCAGCGGTCAAGATGGCACGCAGGCGTGCGAAGCTCTTGTCGAGATCACGGTTGATCAAAATGTAGTTGTATTCGCGCCAATGCGCGATCTCCTCCAGCGAGTTTTGCAGGCGCTGCTTGATAATCGCCGCGCTGTCTTCGGCGCGCCGCTCCAGCCGCGCTTTCAACTCCGCGGCGGTCGGCGGCAGTACGAACACAGTCACTACGTCTTCGCGCATCTTTTCCAGCAACTGACGGGTGCCCTGCCAGTCGATGTCGAACAGCATGTCGCGGCCTTGACTCAAAGCCTGTTCCACAGGCTCGCGCGGGGTGGCGTAATAATTGCCGTGCACCTCGGCCCATTCCAAGAGCTCGCCGCCGTCGCGCATGGCTTCGAATCGGCGTTTGGTGACGAAGTGATAATGCACGCCGTCTATCTCGCTTGGCCGCCGGTCCCGGGTGGTGACTGAGACCGAGAGCGACACATTCTCTTCTTCACGCAACAGATTGCGCGTGAGCGTGGTCTTGCCCGCGCCCGACGGCGACGATACCACCAGCATGATGCCGCGGCGGCTGATTTCGCGCTCTTCGTTCTCGCTCATTCCAGGTTCTGCACTTGCTCGCGGAACTGCTCGACCACGGTCTTCAGTTCGAGGCCAATATTGGTCAGCTCCACATTGTTGGATTTGGCGGTGAGCGTATTCGACTCGCGATGCAGTTCCTGAGCGAGAAAGTCGAGCCGGCGGCCGACGGCACCCCCATCGGCGAGCAGCATCTTTGCCTGCGCCACGTGGGACACCAGCCGGTCGAGCTCTTCGCGGATGTCAGCCTTGCTCGCCATCAGGATGGCCTCCTGGTGCAGGCGGTCGCTGTCGAAACGCTCGGAAGCCGCCAGCAGGGTAGCCACCTGCTCAGCCAGCCGAGCCTTGACCGCCTCTGGCTTGCGGCCCGAATTGCCTTCGGCGCGGACGGTGTGCGCGGCGATCTCGTCGAGGCGGGCGGTGAGCAGACTGCACAGAGTCTCGCCTTCGGCTCGCCGCATACCGACGAGGTCGGCCAGCGTCTTGTTGAAGCCAGCGATGATGTCGGCCTCCGCAATACAGCGGTCCTCCTCGCGCTCATCGGTTTCCGCGATCTCGATAACACCTTTGAGCGCGAGGATACCGTCCAGCGTCGGCGGCGAAGCGTCGATCTTGCCAGCGAGGTCCTTGGCGGTCGTCAAGACAGCGGCAAGCACCGCCTCGTTGACCTTGACCGTCGGCTGCACGCCTTTGCGCTCAACGGTGAGGTTGCAATAGACGGTGCCGCGCGACAGCGTCTTGGTGGCCCCGGCACGGGCAGCGACTTCCACCGCGTCCCAGCCCGCCGGCAAACGGAAGCGCACGTCGAGGCCCTTAGCGTTGACCGATTTCAGTTCCCAGCTCCAGGCATAGGCGCCAGCGACGCCGTGGCCGCGAGCGAAACCGGTCATGCTCGACAGGGCCATCGGTGCTCTTTCTCGTGTTGTTGGCGGAACGCTTGTGCTGGCGGCGCGACCATAGCCGCGCGTCCCTGCCCTCACAAGGCCAAGCATTTTCGTTTGCGTATGATCTTATCCGAAAACCGGATCCCACTTTTCGGGATCATGCGCTAACGCTTCTTCGCTTTGGGCTTGCCGTTGGCGGGCTTGGCCGTATCGGGCTTGTCGGCGGCGGGCGCCGATTCGGGGTCGGTCGCCTTGGCCTTCTCGTCCTTCTCCAGCCCACGCAGATGCGCCACGTTCTTCAAGTGCTGCTGGTAATTTTCCGAGAACACATGACCGCCGGTGCCGTCGGCGACAAAATAGAGGTCCTTGGTGCGCGCCGGATTGGCGACCGCATCGAGCGCGGCCCGGCCGGGATTGGCGATCGGGCCCGGCGGCAGGCCGTCGATCTGATAGGTGTTGTAGGGATTCGGCCGCTCAATCTCGCTCTTCAGCAGTGAATGGCCAAGCGAGCCTTTGCCGCCGGTGAGGCCGTAGATGATGGTCGGATCAGACTGCAAGCGCATCTTATGCTTGAGCCGATTGATGAACACCGCGGCGACCCGCGATCGCTCGTCCGCCTTACCGGTTTCCTTCTCGACGATGGAGGCGAGCGTGACCAGGTCCTGCGGCGTCTTCAGCGGCAGATCAGGCGAGCGGTGTTGCCAGACCTCGGCAAGCACGCGTTTCTCGTCGCGCTGCATGCGGCGGATCATCTGCTCGCGGGTCATGCCGTGGGTGAACTTGTAGCTGTCGGGCAGCAGTGTACCCTCGCGCGGAATTTGGGTGATCGAGCCCGTCAACGCGTCATTGTCGAGCAGGCGAGCGACCACCTGTTCGGAGGTCAGTCCCTCGGGGATGGTCAGCATATGCTGTACCACCTTGCCCTCGATCATGGTGTCGACGACATCAGCGATGCTGGCGTGAGCGCGGAATTTGTATTCGCCGTGCTTGAGCTCGCCGCGCGCCTTGCGCACCAGGACGCCACCGAAGAACACCAGCGGCTCGCTGATCACTCCCTCGCGCTGCAAGAGGTCGGCGATTGCGCGGCTGCCCAGCCCACGCGGGATGTTGACGATCTTGTCGTCTTTAAGCGGCCCGGGTGCGTCGTAGCGCTGCTTGCCGAAAAATAGCGCGGCGCCGACTGCGATAACCAGAAGAATTAAAAGCGTGAACAGGGCGTTGCCGGCGATTACCGCCGGATGGCGTACGCGTTGCGAGCGGCGACTTGGTTGCGGAACCCGCTCCGGCTCGAGCGCAGCGCGCGGACTGCGCGGCACCAGCGGACGCCCCTGGCGCGGCAGCGGCGGCTTGCCGTTGTCGTCGTGCGGAGTCTCGGTGTTCACGCAGGCGTCCCCACTGTCCCCACCGCTACTTTCATCGCGACCCTCTCCCTTCGCACCTCGTGCGACGCTGGTTCGCCCCGGGCAGCCCTAGCATGGCCTGATGAGGCCTTGCGCAGACGCCGGCCAAACGTGAAAACACAAGTCTCGTTCGTAGGTTAGAAAGAATTATGGCAAAAGCTAGGGATGCCGGCAGCGAGCTGACAGACGCGGACGTCATCATGGGCTAGTCGGCGAAGCGACGGAAGATCAATGACGCGTTGGTGCCGCCAAAACCAAAGGAATTCGACAGCGTCACGTCGATGCTGCGCTGGCGCGGCTTGTGCGGCACGAGGTCGATTACTGTTTCGACGGACGGATTGTCGAGATTGATGGTAGCCGGTGCCACCTGGTCGCGGATCGCGAGGATCGAGAAGATCGCCTCCACCGCGCCGGCCGCGCCGAGCAAGTGGCCGATGCAGGACTTGGTCGAGGACATCGAGACGCCACCCGCTGCGTTTCCTACCAGCCGCTGCACGGCGCCGAGTTCGATCTCGTCGCCCATTGGTGTCGAGGTGCCGTGGGCGTTGATGTAGTCGATGTCGTTGGCGGCGACACCGGCGCGCTTCATTGCCGCCTGCATACAGCGGAAGGCGCCGTCGCCGTCAGGCGCCGGAGCGGTGATATGGTAGGCGTCACCGGATAGCCCGTAGCCGATCAACTCCGCGTAGATCTTGGCGCCGCGCGCCTTGGCGTGCTCAAGCGATTCCAGCACCACGATGCCGGCACCCTCGCCCATCACGAAGCCGTCGCGATCCTTGTCGTAGGGTCGCGAGGCGCGGGTCGGATCGTCGTTGAAATCGGTAGACAGCGCGCGTAGTGCGGCAAAGCCGGCGAGCGCCATGCGGTTCACCGGCGACTCGGTGCCGCCCGCCAGCATGACGTCGGCATCGCCGAGCGCAATCAACCGCGCGGCGTCGCCGATGGCATGCGCGCCGGTAGAACAGGCGGTGACCACCGCGTGGTTCGGGCCCTTGAGGCCGAACTCGATTGATACATAGCCGGCGGCGAGATTGATGATACGACCCGGAATAAAGAACGGCGACACCCGGCGCGGGCCTCGTTCCTTCAAGGTAATGGCGGTGTCGGCAATGCCTTCGATTCCGCCGATGCCAGAACCGATCAGAACGCCAGTGCGGGTCTGATCCTCGTAGCTCTGCGGGTGCCAGCCTGCATCGTCGAGCGCCTGGCGCGCCGCGCACATGGCGAAGACGATAAACTCGTCGACCTTGCGCTGCTCCTTCGTCTCCATCCACTGATCAGGATTGTAGGTGGCGTCGGCACCATCGCCGCGCGGGATCATGCAGGCAATCTGGCAGGCGATGTCGGAGACTTCGAAACGGTCGACCTTGCGTGCGCCGCTTTCGCCTTTGAGCAACCGCGCCCAAGTCTGCTCTACGCCGCAGGCAAGCGGCGTCAGCATCCCCATTCCGGTGACGACTATACGCTTCATGGCCGGTTCATTAGCCAAATTGTTGTGCTCTACGCTCCGCTGCACCGGGCATAGCTCTAAAGCCGTGGAATGATGAAGCTATCGAGCAGCCGCGCCGGCGTGGGCTCAGCTTTTTGCGTTCTTTTCGAGAAACTTGACGGCGTCGCCGACGGTGAGAATGGTCTCGGCGGCGTCATCGGGAATTTCGCAGCCGAACTCCTCCTCGAAAGCCATCACGAGCTCAACGGTGTCGAGACTGTCGGCGCCAAGATCATCAATAAAGCTGGCCTGTTCGGTCACCTTGTCGGGCTCGACCCCCAGGTGCTCCACGACGATCTTTTTAACCCGCTCGCCAATGTCACTCATCGTTCCAACCTCGTGCTTTTTAAATTAGGCGACGACCTTGGGTAAGGATCGCTGCCTTCGCGGTATGGCCTCGTCGTGGCTTGACGTTTGGCGAGACGATCCTCGATCGCGGAAAACTCGTTGTCACTTCCGCCAATCGGCCACCCCAGCCGGGCCGCAAGTCGGTTACCACACTTCAAATGCGTTGACTAGCAGTGTGAGCGTAACGCCCAAGTGCCCGCAACGCCACGCTTTTTCACTCTATACCATGGCCATTCCACCGTTCACATGGAGGGTCTGGCCGGTGACATAATGGGCTTCATCAGAGGCCAAATAGACAGCCGCGGCAGCCACATCAGCCGGCGCACCGAGCTTGCCCACCGGAACCCGGGCGAGAATCGCCTCGCGCTGCTTGTCGTTGAGCTTGTCGGTCATGGCCGAGGTGATGATTCCCGGCGCGATGCAATTGGCGGTCACATTGCGCCTGGCATATTCCCACGCGATGGACTTGACCATGCCGACTAGGCCGGCCTTGGAGGCCGCGTAGTTGCCCTGCCCTGGATTGCCCGTGAAACCGACCACCGAGGTGATGCCGATCACGCGGCCAAAGCGCCGACGCATCATGCCCTTCACCGCCGCACGGGCAAGCTTGAAGGTGGCGGTGAGATTGACCGCGATGACTTTGTCCCAGTCGTCGTCACTCAATTGCACAAACAGATTGTCGCGGTTGACGCCTGCATTGGCGACCAGGATGTCGAGCTTCGCCATCCTCTCTTCGGCCGCCGGCACCAGTGTCTCGACCGCCGCGCCGTCGGCAAGGTCGCAGGGCAGAACGTGCACACGCTCGTCGAATTCGCCCGCCAGTTGGTCAAGCAATTCGTGGCGTGTACCGGAGATCGCCACGGTGGCGCCCTGCCCATGCAGTGAGCGTGCGATCGCGCCGCCGATGGCGCCGGTTGCGCCAGTTACCAGCGCGGTCTTGCCGGTGAGGTCGAACATCTTTGTCTCCGATCGTATACGCGTTACCGCTTAGGCGCGGGCGGCCTTGAAGGCGACGATGTCATCGGGCGTGCTGATAGCGGTTGCACTGACGCCGTCGGCGATGCGCTTAATCAATCCCGACAGTACTTTGCCGGAACCGACTTCGTAGAAATCGGTAACGCCGGCTTGCGCCATGGTGGCGACGCACTCGCGCCAGCGCACGGTGCCGGTCACTTGTGCGACCAGCGCTTTGACGATCTCGGCCGGGTCCTGAAGTGGCTTCGCCAGCACGTTGGACACGACGGGAACCACTGGCGCGCTGAGCGTCACCTTGCTCAAGGCATCCGCCATGACGTCGGCCGCCGGCTGCATCAGTGAACAATGGAAGGGCGCGGATACCGGCAGCAGCATAGCACGGCGAGCGCCTTTGGCCTTGGCGAGTTCGACCGCACGCTCGACCGCGTCCTTGTCGCCCGACACCACCACTTGGCCGCCGCCATTGTCGTTGGCGGTCTGGCAAATTTGGCCTTGCGCAGCCTCAGCAGCAACAGCAGCAACAGCAGCGAGTTCCATGCCGATGAGCGCCGCCATGGCGCCGGCGCCGACCGGCACCGCCTTTTGCATGGCAAGCCCGCGCGTGCGCAACAGCCGCGCGGTGTCGGCAACGGTGAAGGCGCGCGCCGCGGCAAGCGCGGAATATTCGCCGAGCGAATGACCGGCAACGAACTTAGCGTCGCGCGCAAGATCGAGACCGGCTTCCGTTTCCAGTACGCGCAACGCAGCAAGCGAGACCGCCATCAGCGCCGGCTGCGCGTTCTCAGTCAGGGTGAGTTTGTCGCTCGGTCCCTCGAAGATCAGGCTGCTCAAGCTTTCGCCGAGAGCGCCATCGACTTCGTCAAAAACCGCGCGCGCGGCAGCGAAATTGTCGGCCAGCGCCTTGCCCATGCCGACGGTCTGGCTCCCCTGACCCGGAAATACGAAAGCAACCGCCATTCGCCCTGCCCATCCCCGCCTTGCTGTCGAAATCGCGCCGAAAGACACTGCAGGGACCCTGCCTGTCAACTGGGCAGAATTGCAACCACTTCGTTCTACAACCAGTCCGGATTTGCGGTTCCTCAGGTAACCAACCAACAACGCTCCCGCGCTAAGTTCCATTGCCGCAACTCGAAAGGCAGAAAGCCAATGAGTGACGACTTGGTGAGCGAGGAGGACCTCGAGCGGGCGCGTCACGACCCGGCTTTTCGCCAGCAATTGATGGCCAAAAACCTCGACAAGCTGCTGGGCGCGCTCAACCGGGCTCGCCAAGGAAGTGACCAGAGCCCGGAAGTGGCCCGCCAGATGCGCGAGGGGGTCGACCTCGCCGTGATGCTGGCCGATCGCATCCAGCGCGACGACGGCGGCTCCGGGCCGAAAGCTGCCTGACTCATCCAACAATCTGATGCGACTTACTTTTTCACATGACCGCCGTTTGTTCTGCGGGGCCGGCGTTCGCTTGCCTTTTCCACAAAAATCCCTATAACCGCGCACTTCCGTCGTTCCTGGTTGGGAGCTGAACGGACGGCCGGTTTCATGCCCTTCGGTCATGAACGCCGGTAGGGCCCCAAAAGGCCCGGCGTCCCGTGTTCCCGCCTTCAGAGCATTCGAGCCTTTCCCGAGGGGCTCGAGGGGCTAGGCGCCAGGGCCGAGGAATTGGTTTGGGACCAACATAAGGGAAAGGCATTTCATGCCGCTATACGAGCACGTGTACCTTGCGCGCCAGGATCTGAGCGCGCAGCAGGTCGAGGAATTGACCACGCAATTGTCCGGCGTCATCGGACAAATGGGCGGCACGGTCACCAAGAACGAATATTGGGGCCTCAAGTCGCTGACCTACCGCATCCGCAAGAACCGCAAGGCGCACATGACGCTGCTCAACGTCGAGGCTCCGGCGGCCGCGCTCAACGAGATAGAGCGCCAGGAGCGGCTGAACGAGGACGTCCTGCGCTATCTTACCATCCGCGTCGTAGAGCACGAGGAAGGCCCCTCGGCGATGATGCGCAAGTCCGACCGCGATCGCGACGACCGCGGGGGCCGCGGCGGCTTTCGCGACCGTGACCGCGGAGACCGCGGAGACCGCGGCGAGCGTCGGCCGCGCGACGACAGCGACAGCAGCGACGACTCCACCAATGTGACGGAGGCATAGACCATGGCATTTGCAGCCGCCGGTGGCGCCCGTCGCCCGTTTTTCCGCCGTCGAAAGACCTGCCCGTTCTCCGGTACCAATGCACCGAAGATCGACTACAAGGACGTCAAACTGTTGCAGCGCTACGTATCGGAGCGCGGCAAGATCGTGCCGAGCCGCATCACTGCGGTGTCGGCCAAGAAGCAGCGCGAACTGGCGCAGGCCATCAAGCGTGCGCGCTTTCTTGGGCTGCTTCCTTATGTGATTCGCTGATCCGCTCCGCGGATCAGTTGCGTGATCCGCTAGAAGCGCGGATTGTTAAGATCGAGGTCCGCGGGGAAGTCCGCGGGCCGATGGTTGGGGCGGACATTTCGTTCCGTCTCTAACCGCTCGAAACGGAGCGGGACAGCTCGAGATGATGCAGATCGGTCTCATCGGTATTGGTGCCGGCGCAGCAAGCGCCTTGCTATTCGCTTCGGTCACATCGGGCTCGTGGCTGTCGGCGGTCCTGTTCTATCTCGCGCCCCTGCCGGTCATGATCGCGGGGCTCGGCTGGAGCCACTGGTCGGCGCTCACCGCCGCGTTCACCGGCGCAATTATTTCTGGATTGCTCATCTCTGCCTTTGCCAATTCAGGCGCGGCAATTTTCTATTCCTTCTCCTATCTAGCGATCGGACTGCCGGCCTGGTGGCTCGGCTATCTCACATTGTTGGCGCGGCCGGCCGACGCCGCCGTGGGCGGCGGCAGCGCGCCCGCGCTCGAATGGTATCCGCCAGGACGGCTGGTAGCCTGGGCCGCGGGGCTCGGCGCATTCGCCGTCTGCGCCGCCATCCTTTATACCGCACCCAACGCTGAAACATTCCGCGCGCATATGCACGATAACCTGAGCCAATTGCTCGGGCTCAAGGGCAGTAATCGATCCGGGGGCTCGCGCGCCATCAGAAGCCTCTCCGACAGCAAGAAGTTGGTCGATTTCCTGGTCGAGGCCGTTCCGCCGGCGGCCGCGATCCTATCAACGCTGACCAATGTGCTCAACTTATGGCTCGGCGCGCGCGTGGTCCACTTCTCCGGCCGGCTCAATCGGCCGTGGCCGCTGCTTTCCTCCATGGTATTCCCGCGGCCGATGGCGGCGGCGCTCGGGATTTCGATCATATTGAGCTTCGCCCCCGGGCTTCTCGGCATCCTCGCCGGCGTCGTTGCCGCCGCACTGCTGATGGCGTTCGGAGTCCTCGGCTTCGCCGTGCTGCACGCCATCACGCAGACAATGGACGCGCGCGGTTTTCTGCTCGGCGGCGCTTATGCGGCTGTCATGGTGTTCGGCTGGCCGGTGGTGGTCATTTGCCTTCTCGGGCTTGCCGACATGTTCATCGACTTGCGCGGACGTGCCGCGGCCAGGCGCGGCGGTCCGCCAACGCCCATCTGACATTCGACTTCGACACGCAGCACACGGTTCAACAAGTTCAGACCAAGGAGCGACAGAAATGGAAGTGATCCTGCTCGAGCGCATCAGCAAGCTCGGCCAAATGGGCGACGTCGTGCGGGTGCGCGACGGCTTTGCCCGCAATTTTCTGCTGCCGCGCGGCAAGGCGCTGCGCGCAACAGCTGAGAACAAGGAGCGATTCGAGTTCGATGAAGTCCGAACTGCAGGCGCGCAACTTGGAAGCCAAGACCGGCGCCGAGAATGTCGCCGCCGGCCTCGATGGCAAGACCGTCATTGTGTTGCGGCAGGCGTCGGAAACCGGCCAACTCTACGGCTCGGTGTCGACCCGCGACATCGCCGGCCTGCTCAATGCCGACGGCGGTTCGCAGGTGAGCCGCGGTCAGGTCGAACTCAACACTCCGATCAAGTCGATCGGCCAGTACAAGGTGCCGCTGGCGCTGCACGCCGAGGTCGAGACCGTGATCACCGTGATCGTTGCGCGCAGCAACGAGGAGGCCGAGCGCATCGCGCGCGGCGAGAACGTGCTGATCCCACGTGACGAGGCCGAGGAACAGGCAGCCCAAGCTTTGGCAACCGCGGAATCGTTCTTCGAGGAGGGCGTCGAGCAAGACGAAGAAGAAGGCGAAGGCCGACTCCGGCTGAGGCCACCGACGGAAGCAAAGACGCATAAAGCGCAATGGAATGCCCTCTCCCCACTTTGCGGGAGAGGGAGTCCAGCACGCGCTTGGGCGTGCACTTGTAAATCGAGATTGGTGAGCGACGGTTGGTCAATGGCGGCTTGGTGCCATTTTGAGTCCGCTTTACAAAGCGGACATCAGCCCGCGCTGCTAGGATGTCAGCTAAGGACCGACACTATTGAGAAAGTCCAAGCGTCGAGGCTATCCAAAATTTCTAACCTCGCTGGCGCGTTTTCAGAAAGCGGACGTGGGGGCGTCATTTCTTGATGCCAACGAACGGAGCCAGATCAAAATCGGTTTGCAGTCGCAATTTTGGTCGATCTCAGATTTCGAAGTTATCTCAACAGCCTTTCGACGCAGCTCAACTATCGACTTCTTCGAACAGAATTCGACCACATCCGGACTCGTCACCCCAACAAGCAGAAGGACTGCCGCGCCCAGGCCTCTCCAGTAGGCCGGGAAAGATCAAAAAGCGCGCGCGGCAGGAGAGGCGGGGATCGGTGCTGGAACTCCAAGCCGAAGCAGATATAACCTAACGACAACTCGGTGGCGGAATGGATTCGCGCGGATACGGGGTGCCGCCTCCTAACCTGGTTCAAATCCAGACCGGGCCTCTATCATTTTCATTCCCGCTCGCGATGAACGCAATTTGTCCGTTTTTGCATGTTTATCGTCGAGCTTGCGCTTGTTACGTAGCACATGCGAAATCGATTTTCGGGAAGTCACACAACATGCGACTGTTCTTGCCTTGGCTTAAAAGTCTAATAGTCACCGCGGCATTGGTTCTGATTTGTTACTTCTGGCTGGACCGGCCGATCGCGTTGTGGGTGCACGGCAATATTAGATCGCACTACCAAGAGCTGATTGCGTGGTTTCAATTTCCGGATCCGCTCATCCCAATAGCGCTAGTCATATTGATGACGATATGCGTTCGTGCCATCATTGCGCGACCTTTGCCAAAATACCAGATCGCGGCACTGCTGTGCAGCGTGAGTATCCTCGGTGCGGAATTTTTGAAAAAGGGCCTGAAATTCGTATTCGGTCGAACGTGGCCGGAGACGATATGGCCGCATAACAACCTTTCTCTTATACGAGATGACGTTTACGGCTTTCACTTTTTCCATAGAGGGTACGCCTACCATTCCTTTCCATCTGGACACATGGCCGCAGTTTGCGCAGCTGCTGCTGTGCTCTGGATCTGGTATCCGCGCTTCCGGCCGGTCTGGATAATTGGCGCGCTTGTCGTTGGCACGGCATTGGTGGGCGGGAATTATCACTTCCTCGGTGACGTCATCGCTGGCGCATTTGTTGGTGTCACTTCCGCCGCAGGCGCGACTGCGGTCTGGCAAAACACTCCACTGTTTACGCCCTTAAGCCGGTATTCTCCGGATGACCGTCGTGTTTGCCGTGGGGACCTGCCGGACGAATTGAGCTGATTGCGTGAGGACGAAGGTCGAGATCATCGTGACCTCGAAGGGGCAACGATGAGAGCAAGCGCCGCGAGCAAGCAGTCGTGGCGTTTATGCCTGCTATGGGCGCCGAAAGCGGGCATTGGAAGCATCGAAGCAAGTAGAAGTAAGCAATTGCCCGCTGCTTAATGCGTCCACGTGCTAGTCGGTCTTCTTTTCGGCCTTGGGCTTGCCGCGCTTGGCTTCGCTGTGCGCGGCCGCCTTTTTCTTAGCCGATTTCGTCCCTGCCGATTTGGGCTCGACCATCTTGGACTTGTCGGCCGTTGGCTTATCGGCAGCCGGCTTGTCGGCTTTCGGCTTGACGGCTTTCTCATTCGTCACTTTGGCCGGCTTGTCGGTCTTCTTGGCAGTGCCGGTCTTGCCAGCCGCCTTGCGGCGAGGAAGCCGGCTGCCCCGGTGCGGCGCCGCTGCGCTGTCCACAGATTTCAGGTAACCGGCAATGGCCGCGGCGGACTGGCTACTTCCCGTGTAGTGCTCAGCCAGAAAGCTTTGCAGCCCGAACAAACCGCCGGCCTTGTCGCCTGTAGCGGCCAAGCCTTGCGGCGACTTGTGACACATGGCGCAATTGAGACGGAATAATTGCTCGGGGGTCTTGCCCGCCGAGAGATCCTGCGCCCGCGCCGTCCCCCCGAACAGCATTGCTAAAAGCGTGACAACCAGAGCGATGGTAGAACGTGAGCCGGTCATTGCCTTGATAACCTTCCTTGCTAACCGATATCCCGCCCCCGAAAGCCCCGGGCCCGCTCAACTCGGGGGTCCGCTGTTAATCTAGAACGCGGCCAGATCAAGCTGAATCGGGAAGACGTCGAAAATTTACAGGCCATTCCACGTATTTCTGTCACGCGTCTGCGGTCGGCCCGACCGGCAACCCCACCGAAAACCGGGCCCCCAGAAATTCATGCCACCACCCCAAATGAGGCATTGCTGCGGCGGCGGAACCGCGATTAAATACCTAGGTCCGAACGATTTTGCACCCGTTGCGTTGACAGCCGGGGGATTTCCGGCCGCCGATTGCGCGGATTAAATTTGTAATCGTGATGATGGAGGCGGCCGATGGACCGGTTGCTTCGATTGCTGCTGCAAACCTTCATTCGCCGGGGGGCGTTTAAAGTCACCACCTCGCGCGGCGCTATCTTCACCTGCGGCGACGGGAGCGGCCCGCCGCTGGCGGTGCGGCTGACTACCCGCGGCGCCGAATGGGGCCTGCTGCTCGACCCCGAGTTGAGACTGGGTGAGGCCTACATGGCCGGCACTTTCGTGGTCGAGCAAGGCTCGATCGCCGACGTGCTGGCACTGTGTATGAGCCAGCCGAGCGAACTGCCGCAATGGTCGCGGCCGCAATTCCTGCTGCGCTTCCTCGCCCGTCGCCTCGGCCAGTTCAATCCGCGCAAGCGCGCGCGCCGCAACGTGGCGCACCACTACGACCTCGACGGCCGGCTCTATTCACTGTTCCTCGACGCTGACCGGCAATATAGCTGCGCCTATTTCGAGAACCCCGACACCACCCTCGACGACGCCCAGCTCGCCAAGAAGCGCCATCTCGCCGCCAAGCTGTTTCTTAAGCCCAGCAAGCGCGTGCTCGACATCGGCTGCGGCTGGGGCGGCCTGGGCTTGTATCTCGCAGAGGTGGCCGGCGCCGACGTCACCGGCGTCACCCTCTCGCACGAGCAGCACGCCATCGCCAACGAGCGGGCGGCCGAGAAGAACCTCGTCGGGCGCGCGCGCTTCAACCTGCAGGACTACCGCGACGTGCCCGGCCCCTTCGACCGCATCGTCTCCGTCGGCATGTTCGAGCATGTCGGCGTCGGGCATTACCAGGAGTTCTTCGACAAGTGCGCGAAGCTGCTCGCCGACGACGGTGTCATGCTGGTGCACTCGATCGGCCGTTCGGAAGGCCCAAGCGTCACCAACCCCTGGATCGCCAAATACATCTTCCCGGGCGGCTATATCCCCTCATTGTCGGAAGTGCTGCCCTGCATCGAAAAGGCGGGGCTGCTGGTCACCGACATCGAGATCCTGCGGCTGCACTATGCCGAGACCCTCAAGGCCTGGCGCGAGCGCTTCCTAGCCCACCGCGAGGACGTGGAGCGCATCTACGACCAGCGCTTCGTGCGCATGTGGGAGTTCTATCTGGCGGCCTCGGAAATGTCCTTCCGCGAGCAGAACATGATGAACTTCCAGATCCAGGTCACCAAGAAGCAGGGCGTGACGCCGATGACCCGCGACTACATCGCCCGCGCCGAACAGCGCCTGCGCGACGCCGAGGGCCACCAGCGCCAGCCGTTCCGTCTCGCCGGCGAGTAACCGCCCTCACCGAGCAGCCGGTTCGCGCGAGCCCTCGCGCGAACCGCGCCATGACTGAAAGCATCACCGGCGATTATAATCGCGCCTGCGTTCGCTCTGGCCCCGCGGTCAAGCGGTGCGCGCGCGCCGTACAGGCTATTTTCATCGGCGGTGAGTAGTGTGGAAAGTGGGATAAGCGCAAATGCGGTGTCGCGCGGATGCCCGCACGTGGTTAAGTGATCGTCAACGTCAGTCACCCACACAGTTTGGCCGGACCACAGTTTCGTCAAATTGGCGCAACAGCACTGCTCATGGCTCCAATCGAATCAGTTGCACGCAAGCCGGCTACCGAACCGGCCCCCGATTACCGCACCGCGCCGCACAATATTGAGGCGGAACAGGCGCTATTGGGCGCGATCCTGGTCAATAACGAGGCGCACTACCGCGTTTCCGACTTCCTCGAGCCGGTTCATTTCTTTGAGCCGATCCACCAGAACATCTATCAGCTCTGCCGCGACCTGATCCGCGCCGGCAAGATCGCCACGCCGGTGACACTGAAGACGTTCCTGGACGTCAACATCGACATCGGCGGGCTCAATGTGAGCCAGTACCTTGCGCGGCTCGCCGCCGAAGCCACCACCATCATCAACGCCGCCGACTATGGCCGCACCATCTACGACCTCGCCATCCGCCGCGAGCTGATCCAGGTCGGCGAGGACATGGTGAACGTCGCCTACGACGCGCCGGTCGATTTCGCGCCGCGCGAGCAGATCGAGGACGCCGAGCGCAAGCTGTTCGAGCTGGCCGAGACCGGCCGCTACGACGGCGGCTTCCAGCGCTTCAGCCAGGCGCTCACCACCGCCATCGACATGGCCGCGCACGCCTTCCAGCGCGATGGCAAATTGTCGGGGCTGGCGACCGGGCTCGACGATCTCGACCGCATGATGGGTGGACTGCAGTCGTCCGACCTCATCATCCTGGCGGGGCGACCGGGCATGGGCAAAAGCTCGCTCGCCACCAACATCGGCTACAACATCGCCAAGGCCTGGCGCGGCGAAGTCAAGCCGGATGGGCACCAGGTCACCGTCAACGGTGGTATCGTCGGCTTCTTCTCGCTGGAAATGTCGGCCGAGCAGCTCGCCACCCGCATCATCGCCGAGCAGACCGGCATCCCGTCCAGCCAGATCCGGCGCGGGGGCATCAGCGAGGCGGACTTCGAGAAGATCAAGGATTACTCGATCGAATTGCAGAACCTGCCGTTCTACGTCGACGAGACCGGCGGCCTGTCGGTGGCGCAGCTGGCCGCCCGCGCGCGCCGGCTCAAGCGCCAGCGCGGGCTCGATCTCCTGATCATCGACTACGTGCAGCTGTTGTCGGGCTCGACCAAGCGCTCATCCGAAAACCGCGTGCAGGAGATCACCGAGATCACCACCAAGCTCAAGGCTTTGGCGAAGGAACTTAACGTGCCGGTGCTGGCGCTGTCGCAGCTCTCGCGTCAGGTGGAAAGCCGCGAGGACAAGCGGCCGCAGCTTTCCGACCTGCGTGAATCCGGCTCCATCGAGCAGGACGCCGACGTGGTGCTGTTCGTGTTCCGAGAGGAGTACTATCACCAGATGCGCAAGCCGCTGGAGAGTAACCGCGAGAAATTCGCCGAATGGCTGGCGGAAGGCGACAAGGTGCACGGCAAGGCGGAGGTGATCATCGGCAAGCAGCGGCACGGGCCGACCGGAACCGTGGAACTGCAGTTCGAGGGCGCCATCACCAAGTTCTCCTCGCTCGCGCGCGACGATCATCTGCCGGAGCGGATGTAAAATCGGCAGGCGATCAGGTTCGCGGCACGCGCCGGTTCAGCTGTTTCCGGTGAGGCGTCCGACCAGAGCATCAGTCTCTTCGCGGCTCTTGATGCGGAACTTCCGGCCCGTGAAGTCTTCGAAAATGCGTCCGTGGCCGGCAAACGAACTGGACGTATCGCGGTCCCAGTAGGCCTCGGCCCAGGCCAGGAGTTCCCGACGGTCTTCCACCGGCTGGCTCGTGCTCGCTTTGCGCGCCGTCAGCCCTTCGCGGCAAACGCCCCACGGCAAATCCAGCCAGACCAGGTCGGTCGTCCGCGGCAGCGCGACGTCGGCAAGCCAGCCGTAGACGCCCTCGATGATCCAGGCTTCGCCCGCCGCGGCCGCCGCGACCATCTGCCGGGCCACATCGGGCTCGCGCTTGCGGGCGTAGCCGGTGTCCTGCCAGTGCAGGCGATCGAGATCGATGAGCGGAAGGGTCAGCAAGTCCACCAGCTTATGGCCCAGCACTGACTTTCCCGCGCCGCTGTTGCCGATGATCAGAATGCGCTTGCTCATTACCGACGTGCCATGGGACGGCCGCTGACTTATAAATTCTTATCCAAAGGGGTAACAATTCTTGCTGCGCCGCAGCACCAGATCAGCACGCGAGCCGAAGCATAAGCAATGGATACGTTCGATTACGTCATCGTCGGCGCGGGCTCGGCCGGCAGCGTGCTTACCAACCGGCTGAGCGAAGACGCAGGCGTCACCGTCTGCGTGCTCGAAGCCGGCCCCGCCGATTGGCACCCCTACATCCATATACCGGCCGGGTTCATCAAGACCTTCTACGACACCCGCATCAACTGGTGCTACTCGCAGGAGCCGACCGAAGGCACCGCCGGCCGGCGCATTTTTTCGCCGCGCGGCAAGACGCTCGGCGGCTCGAGCTCGATCAACGGCCACATCTACAACCGCGGCCAGCGCAACGACTTCAATATCTGGGCGCAGCTCGGCAATCGCGGCTGGGGCTATGCCGACGTGCTGCCCTACTTCAAGCGGCTGGAACGCCGCCTCGGCGAGGGCGATGCGACCTATCGCGGGCGCGACGGCGCTCTTACCGTCACCGATATCAATTGGCAAGACCCGCTGTGCGAGGCCTTCATCGAAAGCGCCGTGAGCCTCGGTATTCCGCGCAACCCCGACTACAACGGCGCGATCCAGGAAGGCGTCTCCTACGCGCAGCGGACCATTCACAACGGTCGGCGCGTGAGCGCGGCGACGGCGTTCCTGCGCCCCGCGATGAAGCGCGGCAACGTGACCGTGCGCACGCATGCGCACGCGACCGCGCTGATGTTCGAGGGTAAGCGCGCCGTCGGCGTCCGCTACACCCGCGGCGGGCGCGGCGGCGAGGAATGCGAAGTGCGCGCGCGCAAGGAAGTCATCCTCGCCGGCGGCGCCTATAACTCGCCGCAGCTCCTGCAATTGTCGGGCGTCGGCCCGGCACCGCTGCTTGCAATCGCTCGGCATTCCGGTGCGGCATGCACTCGTGGGGGTCGGCGAAGGCTTGCAGGACCATTACGCGCCGCGCTCGGTCGCGCGCGTGAAGAACGTCAAATCGATCAATGAACGCGCGCGCGGCCTCAATCTCGCGACCGAAGCAATCAAATGGGCTTTTGCGCGCCGCGGCATCCTCGGATTGTCGCCGACGCTCGTTTATTGCTTCTGGCATTCCGGCGAGACGGCCGAAAGCTCCGACCTGCAACTCACCTTCACGCCGGCGAGCTACAAGGAAGGCGAACAGGGCAAGCTCGAGGACGAGCCCGGCATGACGGTGGCCTCCTGGCAGCAGCGCCCGGAAAGCCGCGGCTTCGTGCGGGCCCGCTCGGCCGATCCGTTTGCCGCGCCGGTCATCCAGACGAATTACCTCAGCGCCGAGCTCGACCGCCGCGTGGTCGTCGCCGGTATGAAACTCGCGCGCCGCCTGCTCGCGGCGGCACCCTTGGCGCCCTACTACGAGCGCGAGGACTTCCCCGGCCCGGGCGTGCAGAGCGACGACGACTTCCTCGACGCCGCCACCCGGCGCGGCCAGACCACGTTCCATCCCGGCAGCACTTGCCGCATGGGCCGGCGCGCGATCCTAACGCAGTCGTGGACGATCAATTGCGCGTGCATGGCCTGGGCGCCTTGCGCGTGGTCGATGCCTCGATCATGCCGCGCATGATTTCGGCAAACCTCAACGCCTCGACCTTGATGATCGCTGATCGCGCCTCCGACATGATCCGCGGGCGCCCGGCGCTGGAACCGGTTGAAGGCCTCTCGGGCTAATGGTCCGCTTCCGACATTCGCATCCCATTGCCGCAGGCTCCCGAGCAAATGTCGGAAGCAAAGGACTCCTAGTAATCATTACGTTCTAGTGGAGCTTTGAATTTGACATTTGATGAGCGGCTTGCGGCAAGTGGGTTTCAAATGTCAAATTCGTACCGTCAGAGTCCGCGGACCATTGGACGGACCGCGCCCGGAGGGCTATGACGGCACGCATGGCTCAGGCTGAACCCCTCCCCCGCAATGACGCGACCCCGGACCAGGCGCCAGCGAAGCCCGCGCTGAGCGCGGGCCCGCCGGAGGCGGAAGCCGGCGGCGTGCTCTCGATCGATCTCGGCGCGCTCGTCGAGAACTGGCGGACGCTCGCGCACCGCGCATTGCCATCGGAATGTTCGGCCGTCATCAAGGCCGACGGCTATGGCTGCGGCATCGAGCCGGTCGCCAAGGCGTTGACACGCGCCGGGTGCAGGACCTTCTTCGTGGCCGATCTCGACGAGGCACGGCGCACGCGCGCGGTGGCGCCGGAAGCGACGATCTACGTGCTGAACGGGCTGATGCCGGGCACCGGGCCCGCATTCGCCGATATCCACGCGCGGCCAGTGATCGGCAACCTATTGGAGCTCGCGGAGTGGGACGCTTTTGTCGCCGCCAACAAGTGGGCCGGCGGCGCGGCGTTGCATGTCGATACCGGAATGAACCGGCTCGGCGTCACGGCGAACGAAGCGGCCGCGCTGGCACCGCGCATCCGCGCCGAGAACCACGGCATCATGCTGCTGATGAGCCACCTCGCCTGCGCGCAAACGCCGGAGCATCCGCTCAATCGGCGCCAGATCGATCTCTTCCGCGAAGTGCGCATGTTCTATCGCGGCATCCCGTCGTCGCTCGCCAATTCTTCCGGCATCTTCCTCAGCAACGCCGCCCATTGCGATTTGGTGCGGCCGGGGGTGGCGCTCTATGGCGTCAACCCCACGCCTGGCCGCCCCAATCCGATGAAGCCAGTCGTCGGTTTGCAGGCGCGCATCCTGCAAGTGCGCCATGTGCCGCGCGGTGAAACCGTCGGCTACGACGCCACCTGGACCGCCCGCCATGCCAGCCGCATCGCGGTGGTGGCGGTCGGCTATGGCGACGGCTATCCGCGCGCGGTCGGGTCGACGGATGGGACGCCGGGGAGTGAGGCAATCATCGCCGGTGTGCGCTGCCCGCTGGCCGGGCGAATTTCCATGGATTTGATTGCGATCGATATCTCGGAGTTGCCGGAAGGGGCTGGCCGGCGCGGCGAGATGGCAACCCTCATCGGCAATGAAATCAGCGTCGATGCGGTGGCCAGTATTGCCGGCACCATCGGCTACGAGATCCTGACCCGGCTCGGCCGGCGGTATCACAGGGTCTACCGCGCCGCCTGATAGGTTGTTCTTGTAATGTTCTCACTATTCGGGTAGGGTTCAGGTCCGTTTCCAGCCCTGAGTCGCCCTACCCTCATGTCGAAGCGCACCCTATCCTTCGTCTGCCAGAACTGCGGCGCCGCCTTCAACCGCTGGCAGGGCAAGTGCGACGCCTGCGAGGAATGGAATACGCTGACCGAGGAAGGCGCCGAGCGGGTGCCGGGTCCCGGGCGCAAGGCCAGCCGCGGACGGCGCTTCGCGCTCGAGCCGTTGTCGGGCGGCGGTGAGGACGCACCGCGGGTTGCCTGTGGCATCGCCGAGTTCGATCGCGTCACCGGCGGCGGCTTTGTGAAAGGCTCGGTGCTGCTCTTGGGCGGCGACCCCGGCATCGGCAAATCGACGCTTTTGATCCAGACCACCGCAGCGCTGGCACGCGCCGGCGAGCGCGCGGTCTATATCTCCGGCGAAGAGGCGATCGCGCAGGTGCGGCTTCGCGCCGAGCGGCTGGGCCTCGCCGACGCAGCCGTCGAGCTCGCCGCCGAAACCGCCGTGGAAGATATCATCGCCACGTTGTCGGAAGGCAAGATCCCGCGGCTGATCGTCATCAACTCCATCCAGACCATGTGGACCGACGCGATTGAATCGGCGCCCGGCACGGTGACACAGGTACGAGGCAGCGCGCAGACACTGATCCGCTTCGCCAAGCGTTCGGGCACGACCATCATCTTGGTCGGGCATGTGACCAAAGACGGCCAGATCGCGGGGCCGCGCGTGGTGGAGCACATGGTCGACGCGGTGCTGTCGTTCGAAGGCGAAGGCTCGCATCAGTTCCGCATTTTGCGCGCGGTGAAGAACCGCTTCGGCCCGACCGACGAGATCGGCGTGTTCGAGATGACCGGCTCCGGCTTGCGCGAGGTTGCCAACCCGTCCGAACTGTTCCTGTCGGAGCGCGATCTGGGCTCGCCTGGCACCGCCGTGTTCGCCGGTATCGAGGGCACGCGGCCGTTGCTGGTCGAGATGCAGGCGCTGGTAGCGCCGACCTCGCTCGGCACCCCACGCCGCGCGGTGGTCGGCTGGGACCCAAGCCGGCTGTCGATGGTAATCGCGGTGCTCGAAGCCCATTGCGGGGTCAAGCTCGGGGGACACGACGTCTATCTCAACGTTGCCGGTGGCATGCGCATCAACGAGCCGGCGGCCGATCTCGCGGCCGCCGCAGCGCTGGTCTCCTCGCTCGCCAACGCACCGCTGCCGGCAGACGCTGTCTATTTCGGCGAGGTTTCGTTGTCCGGCGCCGTTCGCCCGGTGGCGCAAGCCCCGGCCCGTCTCAAGGAAGCCGCAAAGCTTGGGTTTACCCGCGCCGTAGTGCCGGAAGCCGCGCGTGGCGAAGCGTGCGAGCCCGGCCTGCGGCTCAACGAAGCCAGCAGTCTCGCGAGCCTGGTCGCCGACATCGCCGCCCGGGGAACGCGTGGAAGACCTGCGAAAAGCGGTGGACAAGACGGGTGACGGCCCGCCGGGGCCCCGCTATACACGGGGCGCGCGGCCAAACGTCGCCGGCGGCCAAACGTCGCCCGGCACCAAGCTGAAATGGGCTAATTATTAAGGACTTAGGGTTGAAATTGCCGCCCTGTTCCGGAGCCCTTGGCCGGCCCCTGGAATCGCCGCGCCGATGTCCGGTCGCGGGCCGTCGCGTGCGCCGTAGGAGCATCTGAGCCTCGATGCCGATTACCCTGCTCGACCTCATTCTGCTGGTGGTCATGCTGATCTCGGGACTGCTGGCGATGATCCGCGGCTTCATGCGCGAGGTGCTCTCGATCGCCGCCTGGTTGATCGCGGCCCTGGCGACGCTGTGGGCCTATCCGCGGCTGCTGCCGATGGCGCAGCACTATTTCTCCAGCAAGATGGTCTCGATCGCGGTCACCGTGGGCGCGGTGTTCCTGGTGACCTTGCTGGTGGTGTCGATCTTCACCGTAAAGATTTCCGATATGGTGCTGGATAGCCGGGTCGGCGCGCTCGACCGCACCTTGGGCTTCCTGTTCGGGCTCGGCCGCGGGCTGATTATCGTCGTGGTCGCCTTCATCTTCTTCGCCTGGCTGGTCCCCGACCGCAGCCAGCCGACCTGGGTGCGCGATGCCAAGTCGAAGGTTGTCTTGCAAAGTACCGGGGAATGGCTGAAGTCCCTATTGCCGGAGAACCCGGAACAGACCATCTTGAAAAAATTGAAGCGGCCCGGGCTGGATGAGCAAAATCCGGCCGAAAGTGACCAGCATTCCGAGCTGCGCCGCCCTATATACTGGGAGGGTAATTTGCGTATCGCGCGCCTGGCCTTCGGGCCGACGCGTTAATAGCCCTTGAACCAGCGGGAACGCGGGAACGATGCAAGACCAAAGCCAGGACGCCGGACAGACCGCCGACTTCGACCTCAACGGCGACCGGCTACGCGAGGAGTGCGGCGTCTTTGGCATCTTCGGCCATCCCGACGCCGCCGCCATCACCGCCCTCGGCCTGCACGCTTTGCAGCACCGCGGCCAGGAGGCCGCCGGCATCGTCTCCTTCGATGGCCAGCGCTTTCATTCCGAGCGCCGGCTCGGTCTCGTCGGCGACACGTTCTCCCGCCGCGAGGTGATCGACCGGCTGCCCGGCACGGCAGCCATCGGCCATGTCCGCTACTCCACCACCGGCGAAACCATCCTGCGCAACGTGCAACCGCTGTTCGCGGAGCTTGAGGGCGGCGGCTTCGCGGTCGGCCACAACGGCAATCTCACCAACGGCATCGCCCTGCGCCGGCAACTGGTGCACGAAGGCGCCATGATGCAGTCGACCAGCGACACTGAGGTGATCCTGCACCTGGTGGCGCGTGCGCGCCGCAATCGTTTCGTCGATCGCTTCATCGAGGGCCTGCGCCAGATCGAGGGTGCGTACGCCTTCGTCGGCCTCACAAACAAGAAGCTGGTGGGCGCGCGCGACCCGCTCGGCATTCGGCCGCTGGTGATCGGCAAACTCGATGGCTGCCCGATCCTGGCATCGGAGACATGCGCGCTCGACATCATCGGCGCGCAATACGTGCGCGACGTCGAGAACGGCGAAGTGATCATCTTCGACGAGGACGGCATGCAATCACACAAGCCGTTCCCACCGCAGGCGCCGCGGCCGTGCATATTCGAATACATCTATTTCGCGCGGCCCGATTCGGTCGTCGGCGGACGCCCAGTCTATGACGTGCGCAAGGCGATGGGCGCCCAACTCGCACGCGAGGCCCCTGCCGACGCCGATGTGGTGCTGCCGGTGCCGGACTCCGGCGTACCGGCAGCGCTCGGGTTCGCGCAGGCGTCCGGCATGCCCTACGAACTCGGCATCATCCGCAATCACTATGTCGGCCGCACTTTCATCCAGCCGACGCAGGCGATCCGCGATCAGGGCGTGCGCATGAAGCACTCGGCCAACCGCGCGGTGGTTGCGGGCAGGCGCATCGTGCTGGTCGACGATTCCATCGTGCGCGGCACCACCTCGCGCAAGATCGTGCAAATGATGCGTGACGCCGGCGCGAAAGAAGTGCATTTCCGCATTTCCTCGCCGCCGATCACGCACCCGGACTATTACGGCATCGACACGCCCGAGCGCGACAAGCTGCTCGCCGCCACCCACGACCTCGAAGGCATGCGCGAATTCATCGGCGCGGACTCGCTCGCCTTCCTGTCGGTCGACGGCATCTACCGCGCCATGGGCTTCGAAGGCCGCGACGCCACGCGCCCACAGTTCACCGACCACTGCTTCACCGGCGACTATCCGACGGGCTTGACCGACGTAGAAGGCCAAGAGGCATCCCCGCGGCAATTGTCGCTGCTGTCGGAAGCGAGCTGAGCCTGCACTTGACCCGGCGTGTCTCCTCATGCTGAGGAACCGCGCGACAGCGCGGCGTCTCGAAGGATGAGGTTCTAGGCATGAGTGATCCCAAACCGCTCGCCGACAAGATCGCCCTCGTCACCGGCGCCTCGCGCGGCCTCGGCGCGGCATTGGCGTTGCAACTTGCTGAGGCCGGCGCCCATATAATAGCGGTCGCGCGCACAGTCGGTGCGCTCGAAGAACTCGACGACCAGATCGAGGCCGCCGGCAGCACCGCCACCTTGGTGCCGCTCGACGTCAAGGATTCGGACGGCATCGCGCGTCTGGCGCTGGCAATCAACGAGCGCTACGGCCGGCTCGACGTGCTCGTCGGCAATGCCGGCGTGCTCGGCCCGCTGTCGCCGCTCGACCATATCGAGCCGAAGGACTGGGATAACGTGATGGCGGTCAACGTCACCGCCAACTGGCAGTTCATCCGCTGCATGAACGCGCTGCTTGTTCGGTCGCAAGCCGGCCGCGCTGTGTTCCTGACCTCGGGTGTGGCGCATGCCGGTCGCGCTTATTGGGGCCCCTACGGTGCCTCAAAAGCAGCGCTGGAAGCGCTGGTGCGCACCTATGCGGCGGAAACCGAGATCACCAATGTGCGCGCCAACCTGTTCAGCCCCGGCCCCACCCGCACGCGCATGTACGCCGCCGCCTTCCCCGGCATCGACCCCATGACGCTGCCGACGCCGGAAGAAGTCGCGAAAACAATCGTGCCGCTCTGCCTGCCGGATTGCAGCGAGACCGGCAAGCTTTACAGCTACCGCGCCGGCAAGTTTCTGAGCTTCAACCGACCCGCGTGAGGCGGCGCCGATAGTCGCCCGGCGACTGCCCTACCCATCGCCGAAAGGCATGGTTGAACGCACTGACCTCCGAATAACCGAGCGAAAAGGCGATCTCGCCCAGCCCCAGCGTCTCGTTTTCCAGGAGATTCAGCGCCAGCGTCTTGCGCACACCGTCCTGAAGATCGGAATAGCTCACGCCGGCCTCTTTCAGGCGCCTTTGCAGCGTGCGCACCGACATGCCGGTGGACCTGGCGAGTTGCTCGATGCCGCTCTCGCCCTTGACCAGCACGCGGGCGATCTCGCGCCGCAGCTGCTCGATCTCGCCACGCTGCTCGGGCAAGGTGGCAAGCCGCAGATCTCCGTAATGGCGCATGAGGCTTTCGATCATGGCGTCCGCCGTCACCATCGGTCGCCTGAGCAGGCCAGCGTCGAACCGGATACCGGCCCAGGGATGGCCGACGCGGATGTTGTCGCCGATGACCGCGGCACGGCTGCGGCGCGCCGCGGGCGTTTCGTCCGCCAGCTGCGGGAGCAGGACTTCCGCCGGGGTCCAGCGCGGATCGCCGAGGCCAGTGCGCATGAGGTTGCAGGCGAACGCAATCGCCCAGTCGGCTTTCTGCCGGTACGACATCATCAGCGGGTCGATATAATACCAATACACGAATGCGAGCCCATCGCTCACCTCCAAGCCGTGCACCGTGGCGTCGACCATGGTCGGCATGTAGCGTCCCATCATTTCAAACGCTTCGCCAACTGTGCGTGACGCCAGCGCCACGTTGCCGACGACTCCGGCGTGCCGCGGCTCGAACTGGGCACCGAACTTCAAGCCGAACTGCGGGTCGTCCAGAACATCGGCGCAAATCTCCAGGAGCTCCAGATAACGGATGAGCGGCACTCGCCGGTCCGGATCGGTCAGATCGCGAACGTCAAGGCCGGCGCGGCGCATTGCTTCGCGCGCATCGGCGCCGCGTCCCTGCATATAGGCGTCAAGGCCGTAGACGACGCTCGCCAGATTGATAGTCGGCGCGGCGAGCCCGGTCGCGGCGCGTCTGTCCAGGGTCATTGGCGCGATCTCGCAAGGCTTTGGCGGAGTATATCAAGACGGTCTCCACCGGCGGAACTACCTCATGGCTGTATTCAAACGGTCGCGGAAGGCCGCGGCATTCCACCGGAAAGGAACCGAAGATGACTGCGTTTACACCACCGCCTGCGCCTACCGAGGTCGAAGCCTTTATCGGGCAGGTCGTCACCGACCTCAGTGCCGCTTTTTCCGGCGTACTGGTCAACGTCGGACGCAAGCTCGGCCTCTATCAGGCTATGGCGGATCTCGGCCCTTGCACGTCGGTGGCACTTGCGGAGGCAACAGGCGTGCGCGAGCGCTATGTCCGCGAGTGGCTCGCCAATCAAGCGGCCGGCGGTTACGTCGCCTACGACCCCAATAAGCGGACCTACTGCCTCCCCCCAGCACAAGCCATGGTGCTGGCGCTCGAACAAAGCCCGGTCTACATGGCCTCCGCCTTCGAGGTGGCGGCGTCATTCTGGCTCGATGAGGACCAGGTGGTGGAAACCTTCCGCTCGGGCGAAGGCCTGGGTTGGCACGCGCATAATCATCGGATGTTCTGCGGCACCGAGAGCTTCTTCCGTACCGGCTACCGCGCCCATCTGGTGAGCGAGTGGCTGCCGGCGCTGGACGGTGTCGTCGCGCGCCTGAAACGCGGCGCCCGGGTCGCCGACATCGGCTGCGGGCACGGGGCCTCCACCATCCTGATGGCGCAAGCGTTCCCGAAGTCGACCTTCATCGGGTTCGACTGCCACGACGAGTCGATCGCCACCGCCCGAAAGCGCGCCGCCGACCAGGGTGTGACCGGCAACATAGCGTTCGAGGTCGAGTCCGCGACCGAGTTCGACGGTAAAGGGTTCGATCTCGTCTGCTTCATGGACTGCCTGCACGACCTGGGCGATCCGGTCGGCGCACTCAAGCATTGCCGCCAGGCGCTCAAGTCCGACGGCAAGGTGCTGCTGGTCGAGCCCTATGCGGGCGACCGACTGGAAGAAAACCTGAACCCGATCGGCCGCATGTACTACGCCGCCTCGGCCATGGCGTGCACGCCGAACTCGCTGTCGCAGGAGGTCGGGCTCGGACTCGGCGCCCAGGCGGGCGAAGAGCGCCTGCGCAAGGTGGCGCGCGAGGCCGGCTTTTCCAACCTGCGCCGCGCCGGTCAGACGCCGGTCAACCTGATCCTCGAGCTGACACCCTAAGCGGGCGAAATTCGGCGACATAGCACGAACGCGCAACCCTCGGCATTGATGCGGGCCCGGCATCGCCTTGCCGCAGCGAGTCGAGGGGTGCCGTTCGTATCGGGACGGTCGGGAGGCGATGCAGGGCGGCCGCTGGACGCTCGAGCAACAACTTCGGCAGGGCAGTCATTCCCTCTTTTAGTCGGCCGCCCTAGCTGGTGACCAGAGCTAGCATGCGAAGCCCGATATCGGCTGCTGGGAAACGGCTGAATGGCTTCGCATTGCCGCCAATGACATGACCAATTGGAGTGAACAATGATCAAGAAGACGCGAGCCCCCTTCACGGCGCTCACGATTGTGCTGGCGAGTACGACGGCGCTTGTCGCCTTCTCCGACGCCGCGGCGGCGCGCAGCCGCGGCCACGACAAGATCTCGACGAAGATGCGACGGCAGATCGTCGATTCGCAAAGCCATCAGAAACACGACCGGCACGGCGACAAATCGCACGAACACGTACACGCCATGAAAAGGAAGACGAAGAAGCACGCCAAGAGCTCGGTGGAGTGCATCAAGGCGCCGTGTTCTTTCGACCGTAAAGATCCTCACGTCAAACACGAACCTAAGCATGCGGTAGACGTGAAGCAGCGACCCGACAACCGCCGCAGGTCCAATAGTGATGCTTCGAAGATCACCGTCGGGGTCTCCAACGGCGTGACGGCGACCCGCATAGCGAGCGGACCGAATGGGCTTTACGCCGTCGTTCGAAGCCCGGGCACGGTTACGATTACTAACGGGAAGGACTACGTGACCCTGCGTGGCAACTCAGTGAACATCACCGGTGCAGCTGTGAAGTTGGCGCCAGTCGAGTGCACAGGATGCGTCCTGAAGTCCATCCCGGCGGGTGGCTACACCATCGTTGCCGACCCGAAGAAAGGCTACTACCCCGAGGGCGACCCGAGCCGTGGAATCTCCGGTCCCCGACAAGAATACCGGATGACTCCGCCGAAAGGGGCGGCCGCGCCGCCCGCGCCGAGTCACGTTACGGGCGGCCCCGAAGGCGGTTTCCTCGGCGCCCTCGGCAGCTCGATCGTCGATGCCGGCAAGGCCATTGGCCGCGGCGCCGAGGATGTTGTTTCCATCGGATCTCCGAAGCCGGGGACGCCCGGAGCAGGGGCGCCCAAAACGTCGACCACGATTCAGCAATAGCAAGCTGATGTCGCGTTGACCGTATCAACGAGATGGCCAGAAAGGCCATCTCATCGGGAACGCTGGCGCCGTGCGCAGGTCTCGAATCACATTTGACCAACGGGTGGCAGCAGCAAGTGATCGCCGCTGGCGCGCATGTCCTGCATCGACCGCCGGGCGACGGCTGAACCGCTGCGCGTGCCGGCACAAATATGTCCATATGGAGTGAACGATGATCAAAAAGAGGCGAATTTCTTTCACGGCGCTCGCCGTTTTGCTCGCGAATACGACGGCCCTCGTCGCCTTTTCCGGCGTCGCGGCGGCGCGCATGCGCAGCCATGACATGAGCTCGTTGAACCTGCATCACGAAAATCGCAAGGACCACAGGGATCGTAACGACCGGCACGTGGCCCGCAAACACACCAAGAGAAAGTCACACGCAAAGAGATCGGTGGAGTGCATCAAGGCGCCGTGTTCGATCGACAGCGGCGATCGCCACACCAAACTCAGTCATAAACACGCGCACGATCGGAATAAGGACAAGGCGACCGGGACCGCTACCGCCAGGGGATGCGGCAAGCTCATCGTCCCGACGACGGGCTGCGCCACGCCGGCGCGGGATCCGGTCGGCAATACCAAGCCTTCATTGCCGAAGGAGGCGAAGCAACCGACGACGCCGGTCCGGCAACCGGTGATCTTCCATGTCAAGAAGCCGGCTCCTCAGTCCGCGATCCGGCCCCGGAACGCGGCAACGGTGGCTGGCGAACTGCCGAATAGCCCGGTTGGGAACACGCACACTACTGCCGGCCCCAATCCTCCAACCGCGGTGACGGTGTCCAATGGTGTTACCACGAGTTCAAATTCAAAATGGCCTCGGAGGCCTATCCGTCTACTCCGACAAGCCGGGCACGATCACGGTCTCCAATGGCAAGGAATCCAGGAAGCTATCCGGCGCATCGGTGACCTTGTCGGGCAATGTTGTCGGCGTCGGCGGCGGCCAGGGCGTTCAAGTCGGTCCGCGTAACGGCGAAGGTAAAACGGTAGTCGCCATCAAGCCTACGCCTGAAACATCCCCCGCGGGCACATTGCAAAAAAATGACTCGAGGGATGTCCTCAAGTGTTTCGGCTGTAACGTCTTGGGCGGCGTCGCCGACTTCGGCTACGGCATCACTCATGGTTTTGCCCCCGGTCCTGTTCCTCCACCCAGGACCTCGACCACGGCGCAACAGTAGCAAGCTGGTGTCGCGCTGAGCGCATCGACGAGATTGCCGGAAGGGCCATCTCGTCAGGAACGCAGGCACCGGCTCACCGGTCTCGAATTACCTTCGGCCAGTGGCGGTACCACCGCAGGAAACACGTAAAGAACTCGGTGGAGTGCATCGAGGCGCCGTGTCCGAGTGCCGCTGGCGATCGGCACATGCATAAGGAGGATAAGTGGTGCGGAAAGTTCATCGTCCCGACGGCGGGTTGCGCCACACACGCGCGGAATCCGGTCGGCAATACGCGGCCTTCATTGCCAAAGGAGTCGAAGCGCCCGACCGATGCCACCCGGCAACCGGTTATAGGTGTTTTTCAGTGAGCATCGACAAAGCGACTGCGGGCGGCGGCAATTTGCCGCCCGCGCGACACCTCGCGGCCGTTGACCCGAGCTTTGGTTCTCATCATGCGCAACAAATCGGTCTCGCCTCAATGCACTATGTCGGTAACATCGTGAAAGGCTTTCAGCGCTATTTCCGGATTCGGCGGGCGCGTCGTGCGCTGGCGCAACTGCCCGATCACGCGCTCAAGGACATCGGGATCGGGCGTGCCGAAATTGATGCCGCCACCGCCCGCGGCCGCACGCGCGACGAAAGCCGAGCCGCATAGCCCGTCACTTTCTTCTCTTCGCTCGGCCTTTGAAAGGATTGTCCTTCTCGCGCAAGCTCAGCCGGATCGGCGTGCCGGGCAGATCGAAGGTCTCGCGCAAGGAGTTCACCAAGTAGCGCTTGTAAGCGTCAGGCACGGCGTCGGCGCGGGTGCAGAACACGACGAAGCTCGGCGGCCGCGATTTGGCCTGCGTGATGTAGTTGAGCTTGAGCCTGCGCCCCGATACCGCCGGCGGCGGATGGGCGCTGAGCGCATCTTCGAACCAGCGGTTCAATGCAGCCGTCGACACGCGTCGATTCCAAACCTCATAGGCGTCGACGATCGCCTGCATCAGCCGGTCGAGGCCTTCGCCCGTCACGGACGACACCGCCACCAGCGGCACGCCCTTCAATTGCATTAGTTTCTGCTCGGCTTCGTCGCGCAGCTTTTTGATGGCGCCGGCTTTCTTCTCCTGCAAATCCCATTTGCTGACTGCCAACACTACGGCGCGACCTTCGCGCTCGATGAGGTCGGCGATGCGCTGATCCTGCTCCTCGAACGGATGTTCGCTGTCGACCAGCACTACCACCACCTCGGCAAAGCGGATGGCGTTGAGCGCGTCGGCGACCGATAGCTTCTCCAGTTTTTCCTCGATGCGCGAGCGGCGGCGCAGGCCGGCGGTGTCGTAGATTCGGAATTTGCGGCCCTGCCAGTCGTGTTCGACTGCAATCGAATCGCGTGTGATGCCGGCTTCGGGGCCGGTGAGCAGACGTTCTTGGCCGATCAGCCGGTTTATCAGCGTCGACTTGCCGGCATTGGGACGTCCGACAATGGCGACGCGGATCGGATGCGCATCGCCTTCTGCCAATTCTTCTGCCGGCGCGGCTGTCGCCTCCGGCAGCGCCGCGCGCACGGCGTCGTAGAGATCGGCCATGCCTTCATTGTGCTCGGCGGAAAATGCCAGCGGGTCGCCGAGGCCGAGCGAATAGGCTTCGAGCCGGCCGGGTTCGCCGGCGCGGCCTTCGCTCTTGTTGGCAACGACGACGGTCGGCTTGCCCGATTTGCGCACCAGATCGGCGAAGGCGCGGTCAACTGGCGTCGGGCCGACGCGGGCGTCGATCATGAACAGAATGGCGTCGGCCTGAGCGATAGCCGTTTCGGTCTGCGCGCGCATGCGGCCGGACAAACTGCCGGGCGCGGCCTCCTCCAGCCCGGCGGTGTCGATGACGGTGAAGTCGAGATCGCCGAGCCGCCCCTCGCCCTCGCGGCGGTCTCGCGTCACACCGGGGCGGTCGTCAACCAGCGCCAGACGGCGGCCGACCAGCCGGTTGAACAGGGTCGACTTGCCCACATTGGGCCGGCCGACAATGGCGAGGGTGAAGCTCATGGAGGCGTCATAGCCGGGCCAGGCCTGGAGAATCCATCAAAGAAATCAGGAACGCGCTTGAAGAGGCGGCCGTGCGGACTGACTGGGCGGCTCAGCCAGCAATGTTCACTTCGAGAAGGTACCGGCAGGCGGGGCCGACGGCCAGGGCGCCAGCTTCTGGCTCTCTTGTTGCGAACCGGGCCAGCCCGATTGGGCCTGTTGCGGCGACTGCGAGGGCCAGGGCGCCTGCGTTCCCTTCGGCTGCTCCGCTGCCTGCTGCGGCGGTGTCGACGGCCAAGGTGCCTCGGTGCCTTTCGGTTTGGACACGGTCGCGGTCGCCTTCGGCTCGGGTTTCGACTTCGGCTTCTGTTTGACGACGTGGCGCTTCGGCTTGGGCTTGGCCGCCGGCTTGTGCACCTGGATGGGCTTGCCGAGGCTCGACTCCCGCACCGGCGCAACCGGCGCGCTGCTCGCCGTCTGGGCGGTAGGCGTGCGATCGGTATCGCCGGGTGGCAAATTTTCAAGGCCGGGCGCCTTATAGCCTTCCTTGTATTCCGGCGGGATGCCTTGGCTGACGCCAGGCACGCCATTGGGGAACAACAGCTCGCGCTTGCCCGGCAACTTCTTCTGGGAGTTCAGGCCAAAGGGATCCAGGCTGTCGGGATCGAAACTGTCGCAGCCGGACAGCACCGGTGCGATCGCGACCAGAGCGACAAGCAAGGCGATACCAGGCAGGCGACGCATCGGGTAGATCCTCAATTCTTGCTCTTGTCGTCGGTCTTGGCAGCGGGCTTGGTGTCGGGCTTGGAAGTACCCGCAATCAGCGCCGCAAGCACTTCGACGCGATTACGCATGGCCGGCGAAGTTTCTGGATCGCCCATGATGGCATCGATGTATTGCCGCGCCTGAGCGTACTCGTGATGGCCCCAGGCTGAAAGCGCCAGCAATTCGCGCGCGGTGGCGCGGAACGGATGGCCGGGCTGGGCCACCGGTTCCAGCTTGCGGTTCAACTGGTCAAACGGAACCGTATCGACCTGCAGCATGCCGGCACGCACGGTCGCCAGGTCTTGCAAGGTGGGGCCGACCGAAGGATCTTCGGCGAGCTTGTCATAGGCCTTCACCGCATCAGCCGGCTTATTCTTCACCAGGCCGGCGGCGGCGCGGAACTGGGCCAGCGTGCGGTAGCCGGACGGCGCCTCGGCAGCGAGCTTGGCGAAGGCCGCCTCCGCCTCTTTCTGCTTTCCCTGCTCGCTCAGAGAAACCGCCTGCTCGAACTGGGTGCCGGCGGCAGCGGCCTGCTTGGCCTGCCACCATTCATAGCCGCGCCAGGCGCCGATGCCGGCGACGATCAGCACCGCGAGCGCTATCAGGACGATGCCGTAGCGGTCCCACAGCTGCTTGAGCCGTTCGCGGCGGACTTCCTCGTCAACTTCATGAAAGATATCGGCCACAAAACGCTCCCCACTCGTGCGGTGGATTTGAAGTTCGTTACATCACCTGCAGCGGGTCAGCAAACGAACTTCAAATCCAAAACCATACGAGAATCATATATTTGCTAGTGTCCCGAATCCGAAGTTCGTAGGGCGCAAGCTGAACAATCTGATGAACTTCGGATTCCGGACACTAGCCGCCAAAGCTCCCCGCGCCCGTCCGGAGGCGCGAATTGGGCCGTAACCTAGCCATGTGGCGGCCGCAAGGCAAAGGCCAAGTTGCGTTAACTTTCAGAGATTTAGGCCTTTTTGCCCTTCATGGCATAGACGTGCTCGGGGCCGGGGAAGGTGCGCGCGCGCACCTCGGCCGCGTAGTCGCCGACGGCCTTGTCGATCCCGGGGCCGAGATCGCCGTAGCGCTTGACGAATTTGGGCACGCGGGGGCTGAGGCCCAGCATGTCTTCCATCACCAGCACCTGGCCGTCGCAGGCAGGGCTGGCGCCGATGCCGATAGTGGGAATAGGCACCGCGGCGGTGACTTTGCGGGCCAACGGCTCGGCCACGGCCTCGATAACCACCGAGAAGGCGCCGGCTTCAGACACAGCAATGGTATCCGCCTCGATGCGCGCCCAATCAGCCTCCTCGCGCCCCTGGGCGCGGAACGAGCCGAGCACGTTAATTGCCTGCGGCGTGAGGCCGACATGGGCCATCACCGGCACGCCGCGCTCCACCAGGAAGCGGATGGTCTCGCCCATGCGCTTGCCACCTTCGAGCTTGATGGCACCGCAACCGGTCTCCTTGAGCACGCGCGCGGCGTTCATGAAGGCCTGTTCTTTCGAGGCCTCATAAGAGCCGAACGGCATATCGATCACCACCAGCGCGCGGGTCGATCCGCGCATCACGGCGTGGCCTTGCAGAATCATCATGTCGAGGGTGACCGGCACCGTGGTCTCCATGCCGTGCATCACCATGCCGAGAGAATCACCGACCAGGATCACATCGCAATGCTTGTCGGCGATGCCGGCCGTGTGCGCGTGGTACGACGTGAGGCAGACGATCGGCTCGCCGCCTTTGCGCGCACGGATGTCAGGCGCCGTGAGCCGGCGGATGTCTTTTTGAACTGACATAGTTACCTCTTTCTGCCCACGATCATATCCGAAAAACGGTATCCGCTTTTCGGAATCATGCGCGGCCGAACACGCTCACGCCGATCAAATACGGGTGAAAATAGAAGCCGAGCAGGAGATAAGCGACGACGCCGACCACGATGACCAGGATGTCGTTGGTCCAGCCAGCGGGCGCGGTCTGCGGGCCAAGATCGCCGCGTCGCTTGGCGGCGATGCGAGCATAGACTGCCCAGGCCAGGAAGGCGCCGAATAGCAGCATCGAGCCGAGATCGCCGTTTACCAAGAGATGCGCGAAGGCCCAGACCTTGATGCCGGCGAGCATCGGATGCTTGGCCCACGTCTTGATGTGACTGGGGACGAAGGCGGCGACCACGAGCAACACCGAGATCAGCATTAGGCCGACGGTGGCGTGGCGCATGTAGGCGGGCGGCGACCAGACCGACACCCATTCGTGCGTGCGGTAAAGCGCGTAACCCCAGACGATCAGCACTAGACCGGCTAGCGAAACGAGCGAGAACGCCGCGCGGTAGCCGCTCAACCCCAGTGTCTTGATGGCGCCGTCGCGCGCCTCACGAAACGTGACGAAGATGTGGGCGCCGAGCATGACGATCAGCCCGGCGATAAGGATCACAAGACCCATGGCGTACTCCTGGCATTGACGGCGCAGTAAAGGCGATCAGCGCCCGCTCAGGCAAGGGCGCGACGGTGGCATCGACCCATTAGAGCGAATTTGACATTTGATACCCGCTTGCAGCAGGCCACTCATCAAATGTCAAATTCAAAGCTCCACTAGAATCGAGCAGTTGCTAGTGGTCCTTTGATTCCGACATTTGCTCCCGGGCTCGCAGCAACCGGAGTCAAATGTCGGAATTGGACCACTAGGCCGCAGCGGCGTTCTTGTTCTTGACGTCCTTGATGTCGGTGAATTCGATGCCGGGTGCGCGCTCGCGCGTGTAATCGAGGATGAACTGGCTACGCGCCATGAACACGCGGTCGCCGTCGAGGTCCTCGGCGACGCTTGAATAGTTCGCCTGCACGAAATCGTCGATCTTCTTGGCGTCGTCGCAGGCGATCCAGCGCGCCAACTGGAATTCCGGCTGCTCGAACCCGATGTCGAGGCCGTATTCCCCCTTCAGCCGCGTCTTCAGCACGTCGAGCTGCAACGGGCCGACCACGCCGACCAGCGCCGGCGCGCCGTCGAGCGGGCGGAACACCTGCACCACGCCCTCCTCCGCCATCTGCTGCAGGGCTTCCTTCAGCTTCTTGGCCTTCATCGGATCGCCAAGCTTGACCCTGCGCAGGATTTCTGGCGCAAAGTTCGGCACACCGAGGAACGAGATGTCCTCGCCTTCGGTGAGTGTGTCTCCGATACGCAAAGTGCCATGATTGGGAATGCCGACCACGTCCCCAGCATAGGCCTCATCGGCAAGTGCGCGATCCTGGGCGAAGAAGAACTGCGGCGTCGACAGAGTGATCGGCTTGCCGGTGCGGGCGAGCCTCGCCTTCATCCCGCGATTGAGCTTGCCCGAGCACAGCCGCGCAAATGCAATGCGGTCGCGGTGATTGGGATCCATATTGGCCTGGATCTTGAACACAAAGGCGGTCATCGCGTTTTCGTGGGCGTCGATCTTGCGCGTGTTCGACGACTGCGCGCGCGGCGGCGGTGCAAAGGCCGCGAGCGCGTCGAGCAGATCCTTGACGCCGAAATTCTTCAGGGCCGAGCCGAAAAATACCGGCGTCAGATGGCCCTCGCGGAAGGACGCGAAATCGAACGGCCTGCAGGCCTCTTTCACCAGATCGAGCTCTTCTTGAATGGCAGCCGCGTCAAGCATCGGGTTCCTGGCAGCAAGCGCCGGCAAATCGAGCGGCTGCGGCTCAACCGTCTTGCCGTCCTCGGCGATTAGCCTCATCTCACCGGTGACGAGATCGTAGGTGCCGGCGAAGTCGCGCCCGCGCCCGATCGGCCAGGTCATCGGCGTGGTGTCGAGCGCCAGCGTCTTTTCGATCTCGTCGAGGATCTCGAAGGGATCGCGGCTCTCGCGATCCATCTTGTTGATGAACGTAACGATGGGAATGTCGCGCAGCCGGCAAACCTCGAACAGCTTGCGGGTGCGCGCCTCTATGCCCTTGGCGGCGTCGATCACCATCACCGCCGAGTCGACTGCGGTGAGCGTGCGGTAAGTGTCTTCCGAGAAGTCCTCATGGCCCGGCGTGTCGAGCAGGTTGAAGACGCGGCCGTCGTAGTCGAAGGTCATTACGGAGGTGACCACCGAGATGCCGCGCTCGCGCTCGATCGACATCCAGTCGGAGCGGGTCGAACGGCGGTCACGCTTGGCCTTGACCTGGCCGGCGAGGTTGATGGCGCCGCCGAACAGCAGCAGCTTCTCGGTCAGAGTGGTCTTGCCCGCGTCCGGGTGGGAAATGATGGCAAAGGTGCGCCGGCGCTCAACCTCGGCGGCGAGCGGCGTCAGCGGCACAGAATCGGCGGCGGCGAGCGGCTTATTCATGGGCCGCATGTGGCAGGGAAAGCCGGCCGGATCAAGGGGCGGAGAGAGGTCGGTTCAACCCCCGATCACATTCCGGCGAGTACCGCACCACACCAATCCGGCCGTGCTAACCTCCGGTGCATGATTTTGCGTGCAACGGCGCTGGTTTTATTCGTCCTAGGCGCCACGGTGCCGGCGCGGGCATGGTCGCCCGCGGAGAACGCCCAACTCAAGACCGGCGAACCGGTGGTCGTGCTCGCGCCGGCCCCCGGCGGCGATGCGACACAGATCCGCGCTGCCATCGACATCGGCGCGCCGGCCACCGCGATCTGGTCGATCATGACCGACTGCAGCCGGGCCCTGCGTTTCGTACCGGGGCTGGAAAGCTGCCGCGTGCTCAGGCGCGACCCCGCCGGCCGCTGGGACGTCCGGGAGCACCAGATTGCCTGGATGTGGTTCCTGCCCCGGGTCCACAGCGTCTTCCGCTCCGATTACGATCCGCCCAATCGCCTGCGGTTCCACCGCATCGCCGGAACGCTCGCGCGCAACGACGGTGAATGGCGGCTGACCCCGCTCGTCGGCGGCGGCACCCGGCTGAACTACGACGCCACCTTGGCCGCCAGCATTCCGGCGCCGGATTTCATGGTCGAGAATGCGCTGAGGCGCGACATCGCCACCGTGCTGCGACGGCTGAAGCGCGAATGTCAGGGAACAGCGCAAAATTAGCGCACGGCCGGCGGCCGCCTACAGCATTCCCGGACGGAAATAGCGGCGCAGGCTGAGCGAGCGCCCCGATACCATGAACATACCGTCGCCGCGGTAATGAATGGTCTTGGGATACTTGGGCGTGGTGGGTGCGTGCGCCTTCACCACTTCGAAGATGAAGAAATTGTATTTATCGCGCAGCCGGCCGTCGACCAGGCGGCATTCGAGATTGGCGTAGCATTCCGCAATCAAAGGCGCCCGCACATATTCGGCCTCGGCCGCACTGAGCCTGAAGAGCTTGAACTTGTCGACCTTGCCGCCCGAGCAATTGCCGATCTTCGCCACCGTGGCCGCGAGATGCACCTCCGGCACGTTGATGACGCATTCGCGGCTGCGGCTGACAAGTTCATAGCTGTGATTGCCGCTCGCGATGATGCAGCCGACCAGCGACGGCGTGAATTCCATCATCGTGTGCCAGCCCATGGTCATGATGTTGCGCTCGCCCTGGTGGGCCGAGCTCACCAGCACGATCGGCCCCGGCTCCAGAAAGCGGCGGATGTCGGAGACCGGGAAGTCGAGCTTCTTGTAACGCTTCATCGGCGAACCTCCGCGAGGCGGCGCGCCCGCTACCGCTTGGTAAAGGCGGTGCCGTAGACGTCCGGCTTGAAGCCGACCAAGAGCTTGCCGTCGGAGAGCTCAAGTACCGGGCGCCTGATCATGGACGGCTGCTTGACCATCAGCGCGATGGCCCTTTTTTCGGTGAGGCTCTGTTTGTCCTTGTCGGGCACCTTCTTGAAGGTGAGGCCGGCGCGGTTGATGAGCGTTTCCCAGCCGACCTTCTTTGCCCATTTCTCAAGCTTCTCGCGCGCGATGCCGGCGCCCTTGTAGTCGTGGAAGGCGTAGTCGACGCCGTTCTTGTCGAGCCAGGCGCGTGCCTTCTTCATGGTGTCGCAGTTCTTGATGCCGTAGATGGTGATGGAGTGGGACATGCGATCTCCGCTTTTGCGGACGATTTTTTAACGCTGCCCCTCCGGCGGCAAGGCCGGATGCCGCTCTGTTCACCGCTTTATGCCTGACCCCGAATTTGACCCCGACAGGCTTTCTCTCCCCCGCCCCCGCTGCCAAACTGCCCTTGACGGATTCGGACGCTCGTCCTACGGTATTTAGGACACGCGTCCAACTCGGTCCGCTGCGGCCGAGAGAGGCTATTTTCATGAACGACCAGCCGACCCGCGATCAGATCATCGAAGCCGCCGATCAGCTCTTCTATCGGCAGGGTTACGAGCACACCTCGTTCGCCGACATTGCGGATGTCGTGCGGATCTCACGCGGCAACTTCTATTATCACTTCAAGACCAAGGACGAGATCCTGGATGCCGTGATCGCGGCGCGGCTGGCCAGCACCCAAACAATGTTGGCCCAGTGGGAACGCGAAGGGCGCAGCCCCGCCGAGCGCATCCGTAGCTTCATCAACATTCTGATCGCCAATCGCGCCGACATCAAACGCTTCGGCTGCCCGGTCGGCACGCTCACCACCGAGCTCGCGAAGCTCGATCACGGCTCGCAAGATGAGGCGAACAAGCTATTCACGCTGTTCCGGATCTGGTTGCGCCGGCAATTCACCCTGCTCGGCCGCAAGACGGACGCCGATGTGCTGGCCATGCATCTCCTCGCCCGCAGCCAGGGCGTCGCCACGCTCGCCGCCGCCTTTCAGGACGAGAAGTTCATCCGGCAGGAAGTCAAGCAAATGGACGCGTGGCTGGGCTCGTGCCTCAACAGCGTGGTGCCGGAAGCAAGCGAGAAGCGCCGCACCAAGACAACCCACTAGGAGAAAGTCGGATGTTTATCGTGCTGCTCAAGTTTTCGGGCAACAAGGCCCAGGCCGGCCAGCTCATGGATGGCCACAAGGCCTGGCTGAAGCGCGGTTTCGACGATGGCGTATTCTTGCTGGCCGGGAGCCTGAAGCCGCAAGGCGGCGGCGGCATCATGGCGCACAACATTTCGCGCGACGATCTTGAGGCACGCATGAGCGACGACCCGTTCGTCGCGCACGATGTCGTCGCCCCCGAGATCATCGAACTCGAGCCGTCGTTGCGGCAACCCTCGCTTGACGGCTTGCTCTGATAGCGTCCCAGGCAAGCAGCCTCCAACAGCAGCCCACTATGCAATGATGGTGCCGTCAGGCGCAAGCAAGTCGATGTCAGGAGAAATGAAAATGAACGACGCCACAGAATACGTGCCGCCCCAGGTCTGGACCTGGATCAAGCCGAACGGCGGCCAGTTCGCTAACATCAACCGCCCGAACGCCGGACCGACGCACGAGAAGGAACTGCCGGTCGGCCGTCATCCCCTGCAGCTTTACTCGCTGGCCACACCGAACGGCCAGAAGGTCACGATCATGCTGGAGGAGTTGCTCGCGCTTGGAATTAGCGGCGCGGAATATGACGCCTGGCTTGTCAGGATTCACGACGGCGAACAGTTCGGCTCCGGCTTCGTGGAGGTGAACCCCAATTCCAAAATCCCGGCGCTCATGGATCGCAGCGGTGCGAAGCCGATCCGGATTTTCGAATCCGGTGCGATCCTGACCTATCTCGCCGAGAAGTTCGGCTCCTTTCTGCCGACCGAGCCGGCCGCGCGGGCCGAGTGCTTGTCGTGGCTGTTCTGGCAGATGGGCAGTGCGCCCTATCTCGGCGGCGGCTTTGGCCATTTCTATCACTATGCGCCGATCAAGATCGAATATGCCATCGACCGCTTCGCCATGGAGGTCAAGCGCCAGATGGACGTACTCGACCGCCAGCTGGCGGAGAATGAATATGTCGCCGGCGACATCTATACGATCGCCGACATCGCGATTTTCCCCTGGTACGGCGGCATGGCCAAAGGCTTGCGCTACGAGGCCGGCGAATTCCTGAGCGCGCATGAATATAAGAACGTTGTGCGCTGGGCCGACATGCTTTCAGAGCGGCCGGCCGTCAAACGCGGCAACATGGTCAACCGCATCAGGGGCGATCTGTCGGGGCAGCTGCACGAACGCCATGACGCCAGTGATTTCGACACGAAGACGCAGGATAAGGTGGCGAAGGCAAGCTGAGCGGCGCCATCCTCGTCGCATCGCCGCCGTCGATGCCAAAAGCCGCCCTTGCATCTTAAGTCATATGTCGTATATAAAGCGACACATGACGGAGATGCCAATGGCCAAGGTAGACGGCGACCACAATTTCAAGTCGGAAAGAGAGCAACTGGGCAAGGTGGCGGAACTTCTTGGCGGGCGTCAAACGCTCCGCAAACCTCCCCAACACGCACTCGAAGCCCACGAATTGCTGCTACGGGGCTTGCCCACAAAAGCTCTTACGCACTTCGTCGAGAACCTCATCGTTCTACGGTGGGATTCTGCGTTTGAAAGAGCGGTCGGGATGAGTCAGCGCACCTATCAGCGCCACATATCCACGACCGCGAAATCGCTAAATCCAGAGCAAACCGCCCGCACCTGGAAGCTGGCGGAAATTTTGGCCAGAGCAACCTCAGTTCTAGGTTCAAAAGAGGAAGCGGAACAATGGTTGGAGAAGCCGGCCGTTGGGCTTGATCAGCGGCGGCCGATCGACCTGTTGGCTACGCCGGCCGGCACAGAGCTGGTCGAAGATTTCCTAATCCGCCTTGAATACGGAGTTTACGTTTGACGCCCCTGCCAAGCGCGCTAGGCGGCAATGAGCTCGTCGTTTGGCGGCTGGACTTGGCAATTCATGAGGCGACTTGGGACGGCGGAGAAGGCGCGTACAGAGTTGGAGGCCGGTGGAACAGTCGCGGCATGCGCGCGGTCTATTGCTCGATCGATCCCGCGACCGCGATCATGGAAGTTGCCGTTCACAAAGGGTTCAGGACACTCGATACGATCCCGCACGTCCTCACCGCGATAAACGTCGACCCAAACGACGTTTACGTCGTTCAGCCCACCGATATTTCAAATCCCAATTGGCTCAGACCCGGCATTCCCAGCGCTGGACGGCAGGCCTACGGTGATAACCTATTAAACCGGCACAAATTTATTGTCATACCGAGCACCGTTTCAACTGAAAGCTGGAACCTGATTTTTGTCGCCTCGAAGGCTGCCGGCTCATATTCGTTGAGATCGCAAAAGCGTTTTGCATTGGATACGCGTTTGCATCCCTCAACCTGAATTTCACTCCCACTCGATCCTCTCAACGCATCGTAACGCCAGCAGCGCAATGGTCCGACGGTTCCGGATCGAATGCGCGCGGGTCGCGGGTTCACCGCATTGCATCGTCGGCTCGAGACACCGGCCGAACCCAATTTTCCGGGTCCGAAAAAACTCGGCCAGTTCTTTGGGCTTAGGATTCATCGAACAGCCGCCGGATATCCGCCATCGGCCGAAACAGCTTCAACGGCTGGTCTGGGAACGGCAGGAAGCTTTCCCGCTCGTAGAAGCGGCGGGCCGCCTCATCATCGACGACAACGGCGAACGACGCGATCTCATTACGAACCGCGCGGAACAGAGCGTCGGCGAGTAGGAAGCGGCCGTACCCTCGCCCTTGATAGTTTCGATCGACGGCGAGGCGGCCCAAAAGTGTCGCCGGGACGAGTGGATAGCGCGGCAGCTTGCGGGTGATATCAGCCGGAAACTCGGTGAGTTTCATGCCGGTCGCGGACAGTGTGTAGTAGCCGCCGATGACACCGTCAGACAGCACGAGCACGAACGGCGCCGCCATATTCTTGCGGGCGTCCTGGCCAGCCTGACTTCGTAGATAGCGATCGAGCGCTTCGGCACCGCTGGCAAACGAACTGCGATCGTGCTGCGGACTGAGCGCCTCGACCCGAAGCGATCCCTCAGGAACGCCCCGCACCGGTTATACCCAGATGGCTTGGCGATAGCGGCGCACCGTGTCGCGCAGGCGGTCGTTGACAGGTTTGGGATTCAGGAGTGCATCGACAAACGCCTGACTGTCGCGCACCGACAGTTCGATCTGCTGGTGTTCCTCAATCGCCCGCCGCGCAGCATCCTGGACGCTGGTCAGCACGAAGTCTGTGACCGTCCGTCCCTGGAGAGCGGCGGCATGCTCGATAAGCGTCTTCTGCTCCGCCGTTACCCGCGTCTCAAGACGCTGTGCGCGGGTGCGGCCGCGGGCCGATTTCGAGGCTACATTTGCCATGGCAATTCTCCTGCCTCCTATGTACGGCCAATACCCGGCCATTTCAAGAGCGGAGCCCGGCGCAACTCATTCCGGGACCAGGCTCGGCGATCGCCCTCTTATTCGTAAAAGCGCGCCGAACAGGCTAAAATTTACCTCTTCCAGTACATTTTCTAGAACTTACCGGTCAGCATTGCCGATCATCCTCGTCTCCGATAAGCTATTGAATTAAAAGGATAATCTCTTAAGGGCGGCTTCCCCTACTCCCACTCGATCGTCCCCGGCGGCTTGCTCGTCACGTCATAGACCACGCGGTTGACGCCCTTGACTTCGTTGATGATGCGGGTGGCGACCATGCCGAGAAACCGCATATCGAAGGGATAGAAGTCGGCGGTCATGCCGTCGGTCGAGGTCACCGCGCGCAGGCCCACGACATATTCATAGGTGCGGAAGTCGCCCATGACGCCGACGGTCTTCACCGGCAGCAGCACGGCGAAGGCCTGCCAGATGTCGTCGTACTGGCCGGTGCGGCGGATTTCCTCGATGTAAATTTCATCCGCCAGCCGCAGGATGTCGAGCTTCTCGCGCGTGATGGCGCCGGGGACGCGGATGGCGAGGCCCGGTCCCGGGAACGGATGGCGGCCGACGAAGGCTTCCGGCAAGCCGAGCTCGCGGCCGAGCGCCCTCACCTCGTCCTTGAACAGTTCGCGCAACGGCTCGACCAGCTTCATCTTCATGCGCTCGGGCAGGCCGCCAACGTTGTGGTGCGACTTGATGGTGACCGAAGGCCCGCCGGTGAACGACACGCTTTCGATCACGTCGGGGTAGAGCGTGCCTTGCGCGAGGAATTCGGCGCCGCCGATTTTTTTCGCTTCCTCCTCGAACACCTCGATGAACAGCTTGCCGATGGTCTTGCGCTTCAACTCGGGGTCTTCGACGCCTTCGAGCGCATCGAGGAAGGTGTCGGCGGCGTCCACGTGCACCAGCGGGATGTTGTAGCTGTCGCGGAACATCATGACGACCTTCTGCGCTTCGCCGAGCCGCATCAGGCCGTGATCGACCAGCACGCAGGTGAGCTGATCGCCAATCGCTTCGTGGATCAGCACCGCGGCGACCGCCGAGTCGACGCCGCCCGAAAGCCCGCAGATCACCTTGCCCTTGCCGACCCGAGTGCGGATCTTCTCAATTGCCTCTTCCTTGAAGGCGCGCATGGTCCAGTCGCCGGTGCAGCCGGCGATCTTGCGCACAAAGTTGCGCAGAATCGCCGCGCCGTGCGGGGTGTGCACCACTTCGAGATGGAATTGCGTGGCGTAGAATTTGCGCTTGTCGTCGCCGATCATGGCGATCGGCGCGTTGGGCGAGGTGCCGAGCACCTTGAAACCCTTCGGCAACTCGGTGACGCGGTCGCCGTGGCTCATCCAGACCGGATATTTCTGGCCCTTCTCCCAGACGCCTTCGAACAGCGGGCTGTCGGCGGTGACCTCGAACTCCGCGCGGCCGAATTCGCGGTGGTGGCCGCCCTCGACCTTGCCGCCGAGTTGCTGGGCCATCGCCTGCTCGCCGTAGCAGATGCCGAGCACCGGGATGCCGGCATCATAGATCGCCTTGGGCGCGAGCGGGGCGTCCTTGTCGAGCACCGAGGCGGGGCCGCCGGAGAGGATCACCGCTTTCGGCTTCATCTCGCGGAAGGCTTCCTCCGCCTTTTGAAACGGCACAATCTCCGAATAGACCCCCTCCTCCCGCACCCGGCGCGCGATGAGTTGGGTGACCTGGGAGCCGAGATCAATAATGAGGATCTTGTCGTGCATGGCGCGCCGCTGGTTGACCCGACGGCCCCGTCGCGAACGACATGAATTGACCCAACGGCCGCTAGGAACAACTTATTTGCGGTGCAAAAGGGTGGCGGTCAAGCCCGCCGCCCTGCCCTGTGGGCAAGGCGGCGGGGTTAGGCCGGCCGGACCGGGATGTCAGTGCATCGACACGCCGGAGGGCCCGATCTTCAGCGTCACCCCGTTGTCGGAGTGGTGCTCCTGCTCGGCATGGCGGGCATGCGCGTGATCCTCATGGGCACGAAGCTCATGGGCGTGTTGCTCGTGTCCGCCGGACCGATGATGGCGCTCAGCCCGGTGGTTGTGGTCGCGCCTGCCGCGGTGACCGTGATTCTCGTGGCGGGCATCGCGCTCGTGATGCCGATTGCGGCCGAGGTTTTCACGGAAGATGCCATGCGCGGGAACGGCATGATGACGCAGCGCACGGTGCTCGTTATGGCCATGGCGCTCGTGGTGCTGGTTGCGGCCGTGATGCTCGTACCGTTGATGGTGCTCGTTGCGGCCGTAATGGTGCTGACCATGACGCCGGTCGTAGCGATGGCGCCAGTAATCGCGCCGGCTGTAGAAATGGCGGTGGCGGTAATGGTGGCGCCAGTAGGTACCCACCGAGAAGCCAATGACCGGCAGATCGACGCGCGCGCCATAGAGTGGCAGCCGTACGCGGCGGTGATGATAAGTGAACTGCAGATAGCGGGCATAGATCCAGCCGCGCTCGCCGCGCCAGCTCACGTCGCACCAGTTGTAGCTGTCGAGGCAGCCATGGATTTGGACGCGGGCGCCGCCGTTCACCGTGGTGATGGCCGGAAAACCGGTCGACGGGCCGGCGCGCATGTGCACGTCGGTGGTGGCGAAGCCCGGCCGCGCCATGGCGGCGGCGGGAGCCGCAACCGACAGCGCCAAAATGGTTCCGAAAATGATGGTTTGTCTTTTCATAAAAAGTTCCGTCCTCCTGCATGAAACGCTCGGACGGCAACGGCGCCGCAGCGGACCCTGTTCCGAAATGAGACGATTTGTTGCGGCCGGCGCGCCGCCGGCGTGGCGGCTAACCGTCCATTAGGCGGCACCGTGGCAGAAAACGCCTCGAACCCGTCTCATTCGCGCGGCAGGATCGTTACATGGCTTTCGAGACAGAGCGTCTGCCGATGCCGGCCGCCGCCGCCTCCGGGGTGGCAGCGCAGCGCGCCGCGCTGTTCCGCGAGAGCCTGCCGGCAATCGCCGAGCGCTGGGCGCTGGGGCTCGCTTGGTCGCTGATGCCGGGCCGCATGCGCGGCGTGCCCGGTTTGGTGAAGCTCTGCTTCGATGAATTCCTCAGCCCGGACTACGCCTTGCCCGACCCGGATCGCGCGCTCGATCAGCCGCCGGGGCTTGCCGGCATCGTACACGAGCTGTCGTTGCCGACGCTGCTGAACGCCTACCGGCGCGGGCTCTATCCGCTGGCGCATATGCCGCCGCTGAAATGGTGGTCGCCACCGGCGCGCTCGGTGCTGCTATTCGATCACGCGCACATTTCCAACAACCAACGCCGGCTGATGCGCCAGGGCCGCTACACCGTCACCTTCGACCGCGATTTCGAACAGGTGATCGCAGCTTGCGCGGCGCGCCGACCGGGGCGCTGGCATCTCACCTGGATCACGCCGCGCATCATGCGCATCTATGCGGAAGCGTTCGACGCCGGCCATGCGCATTCGTTCGAGGTCTGGAACAAGGCGGGCGAACTGGTCGCCGGCGGTTACGGCCTCGGTATCGGCGCGGCCTTCACCTCGGAATCGCAGTTCTTCCGCGAACCCAACTCGTCGAAAATTGGCATGACCGCGCTGAACTGGCACCTGGCGCGCTGGGGCTACCGCTTCAACGACGGCAAGCTGATGGGCTCGCTGTGGGACTCTCTCGGCTTCCGCGACATGCCGCGGCGCAGCTTCCTCACGCGCCTGGACGAGGCAGCAAAGGCGCCTGGCAAACCCGGGCGCTGGCAGGTCGAGGCCGATCTCGACACCGTGTCGCGTTGGGAGCCGAAGGCTGAGCGAGCGTAGATCGCTTCAGCTAACAAGTACCGCTGTGCCGATCCAAACTCCGTTCGTTCCCGTCCCCGCCTGCGCGGGGACAGGCTCCAGCGGGAACCCAGCGTCAAGCTCGCAATTCATTTAATTTTATCCCGGGTCCCGGCTTTCGCGGGGGCGAACGGGATATTCACGTAGCCATGAACGGCACTACCGCGCCGGTTGAGGCCCGACATTGGGGATCGACGCCGGCGGCACCGGATGATCGTCATCGGAATGCGGCTTCGGTGCGTTGGCAACCGCGGTCGCCGGCGGCAAGGGAGGCGCGGCGTGCGCCGGCAGCGGCTTGCTGGGGTAGATGACGGGCGACGTCAACGAGACCGGAGCTTCCGCCGCTTGCGCGCGCACCACCTGGGCATGCTCCACCAGAGCGCGGCGCACGGCTGCCAGCCAATCGGCATCGGGATTAGGGCGAGTTGCCTTGTTGTTAACGACAGTGCGAGTCTGCTTCTCGGTAATGTGCTTTGCGGATTCCGCACGCGGACCATGCGCGACCCGCTCTGGCGGTGCCACGCGAGCGACCTGCTTCGGCGTCCTGTCCGAATTGATTTCCTTCACCACAGCGACCGTCTGCGGCTTGGCCAGCAGCGTCCTGAAGGCGGCGACTGCGTCGGGATCGACCGAAGCGCAAGAATGCTCGAACGTCGCCACGTCGCGGCGTACCAGCAGGCGCAACGTGGTGGCGTCGGCGTTCTTGTCGAGCATGGAGATGATGTTGGCGCGCAGAGTGCCGCAAGTCGCCTCCGGCGAGAAATTGGCGCGGTAGATCGAATAGCCGCTGGCAAGCGCCAGCGGGATGCCCAGCACGGTGCCGACAATCTGCGCACCGGCGATAAAGCGGGCGAAGCCGGTCGGGCGCAAAACGGCATGACCGCCGAGATGGCCGGCATGCGGGGAAGAAGGTGCCTCATGCGTCCCATGGTCCAGGATGGGATCGCGTCGAGCCGACAACATTGCAGGAGTCCTCAAAAAACCGAGGCGCGGCCCAAGGGCGCCGCGCCCTGTCAGTCACGAAATCATCGCGGAGAATTTGGGCCCGGATTTGGGCGCAATCGGGGAATTCCCCTTAACGCCCTCTTTATGGCGTCAACTGTTGCGCGCCAGCACCGAAACGAAAAAACCGTCGGTGCCTGTTTTTCGGGGCGTCATCAGGATCCCTTCGTCAGAAAAGCCCGCCGCCTTGGCGAACAAGGGGGCGCGGTTCTCCAGCGCGGCGGCAACCTCGGCCGGCGGCCGCACCGCGAATTCGGGATGGCGGCGCACGAACGAATGCACCTGATCGCCGTTCTCGGCGTCGAGCACCGAGCAGGTGATGTAGGCGATGCGCCCGCCAGGCCCCAGTAGCGGCAGCGCGCGCTCGAGCACCTCGGCCTGCTCCTTGGTGCGCTGTTCGAGCGCGCCGGGACGCATGCGCCACTTGGCGTCCGGGTTTCGGCGCCAGGCGCCCGTGCCGGTGCAGGGGGCGTCGATCAGCACAAGATCGAGCCGGCCGGCAAGGTCGTCGAGCTCGGTGCCAACCGACTTTGGCGTGCGAATCTGGACGTTGCGGGCGCCCGCGCGTTTGAGCCGGTCGTGGATTGGAGCGAGCCGGCGCTTGTCGCCGTCGGTGGCGTAAAGCTGGCCCTTGTTCTGCATCATAGCGGCGAGCGCGAGCGTCTTGCCGCCGGCCCCGGCGCAGAGGTCCAGAACCTGCTCGCCGGGCTTGGCGCCGCTGAACAGGGCGGCAAGCTGTGAGCCCTCGTCCTGCACCTCGACCATGCCTTTGAGGAAGGCCGGCTCAGCATGGACGGCGGGGCTCTTGGCGTCGGCCGACAGACGGATACGCAGGCCCCAGGGCGACCAGTGAGTCGATTCGGGATTGAGATCGGCGACCATCTTGGCCGCGGCATCGCGCTCGGCCTTGAGCGTATTGACGCGCAGATCGAGCGGCGCCCGGGAGGCGAGCGCCGCCCCCTCCTCCGCGCGGTCTTCGCCGAACGCGCGGACAAAATGCGCATCGAGCCAGTCGGGGTAATCGCCGGCCACGCAAGGCGGCGCGCCAGTGAGATCGGCGGCATCCAGACGTGCGCGTTCGTCATCGCTCAAGGCGTCCGGGGCGTATTGCGCGCCGCTCGCCAAGGCCGCGATGGCGCCGGTATCGAGGCCGCGCTCGCGCTTCAACATGCCGATGAGAACCGCACGCGGTGTTTCCGCGCTCATGAGATAAGCACTGGAGGCACGTCGGCGCAGCGCGTCATAGACCAGACCGGCGATGGCCGCGCGATCGCCGGAGCCGGCGAAGCGATGGCTCAAGCCCCAGCTTTTGATCGCGTCGGCCGCCGGCCGCCGTTCTTGCTCGATTGCCGCGAAGACTTCGATGGCGGCGGCAAGCCGCGCCGCCGGCGTCATGGCGAGCCTGAGAGAATGCGCATGACGAAGATTGCCCACATCACAATCAGCGCCAGCGCGCCGATGCCGTAGATAGCGCCGCGCTGCATGACGCGGTTGCTAGTGGTGTGAATGAAGGCATGGCCGAACCGCGTCAAGACGAAAATCCAAGCGAGCACAACGAAGATAAGGTCGGCATGGCGGGTGATGATTTCGAGTACCGTCAGCAGATAGAACAGCACGGGCAGTTCGAATTGGTTGCTGAAAGCGTTCCCGACCTGCAGCGTGTGCTTGGGCCAGTGACGTTCGCGCAACGCGATCTGCGCGGGCTTGACTGTGCCGCTCGTGAGGTCGCTGTTGCGCAGGTAGCCGAGCCGCAGCAGCAGGCCGAGGGTCAGAGCGACCTCGACAAACAGCGGGAGCAGGATGGTGCGGATGGACATGACAACTCTTCCGGGCGGGATTTAGGCGAATTGCCGCCGCAATGCCATCCCCCACCCCGGCGCTTTCGGCGCCGCCCTCCCCTTTCGGGGCGGGATGAAGAGAACGTTAGCGGCTACCCGGATAATTCGGGCTCTCGCGCGTGATGGTCACATCGTGCACGTGGCTTTCGCGCAAGCCCGCACCCGAGATGCGTACGAATTCCGCCTTGCCGTGGAATTCCTCCAGCGTCTTGGCGCCGACGTACCCCATGGCGGCGCGCAAGCCCCCGGCGAGCTGGTGCAGCACATTAGCGACCGGGCCCTTGTAGCCGACTTGCCCCTCGACGCCTTCCGGCACCAGCTTGAGCGCGTCCTTGATGTCCTGCTGGAAATAGCGGTCGGCCGAACCACGCGCCATGGCGGCGACCGAGCCCATGCCGCGGTAGCTCTTGTAGGAGCGCCCCTGGTAGAGAAACACCTCGCCCGGCGTCTCATCCGTGCCGGCGAGCAGCGAGCCGACCATGGCGCAATCGGCGCCGGCGGCGAGCGCCTTGGCGAGGTCGCCGGAGAACTTGATACCACCGTCAGCAATGACCGGTATGCCATTGGCCTTCGCAGCTTCGACACAATCCATCACCGCGGTAAGCTGCGGCACGCCAACACCCGCGACGATGCGCGTGGTGCAGATCGAGCCGGGACCGATGCCCACCTTGATCGAGTTGGCGCCGGAATCGATCAGCGCCTTGGCGCCCTCGCTGGTGGCCACGTTGCCGGCAACCACCTGCACCGCGTTGGACAGCTTCTTGATGCGTGTCACCGCCTCGAGCACGTAACGCGAATGACCGTGGGCGGTGTCGACCACGACGAGGTCGACGCCGGCATCGACGAGCGCCTCGGTGCGGGCGAAGCCCTTGTCGCCGACCGTGGTGGCGGCCGCGACGCGCAGGCGTCCCTGCTCATCCTTACAGGCGTTCGGATTGGCGACCGCCTTCTCAATGTCCTTGACGGTGATCAGGCCGACGCAGCGATATTGGTTGTCGACTACCAGGAGCTTCTCGATGCGGTGCGTGTGGAGAAGCTTCTTGGCTTCTTCCTGGCTGACGCCCTCCCGCACCGTGATGAGCTTTTCCTTGGTCATCAATTCGGCCACGCGCTGCCTCGGATCGTTCGCGAAGCGCACATCGCGGTTGGTGAGGATGCCGACCAGCTTTCCCGGCTCTCGCGTACTGGCGTTCTCGACCACCGGGATGCCGGAGATGCGGTTCTCCTTCATCAGCGCAAGCGCCTGCTGCAACGTCGCAGTCGGCTCGATGGTGAGCGGGTTCACCACCATGCCCGATTCGAATTTCTTGACCTGGCGCACCTGCGCCGCCTGGTCGGCCGGATCGAGATTGCGGTGGATGACGCCCAGCCCGCCGGCCTGCGCCATGGCGATGGCCATGGCGGCTTCCGTCACCGTGTCCATGGCGGATGCGACGATCGGCACGTTCACCGGGATCGAGCGGGTAATGAAGGATCGAACATCGACGTCGCCGGGCAGCACGTCCGACAGGCCGGGCCTGATCAGGACGTCGTCGAAAGTGAGCGCTTCGCGCGGATTAGAGTTATTTCTTTCAGATCTTGTGCCAGCCATGCCAACTCCCAGTGTCCCCCCAAAAAGAGGTTTGAGGCCGGCGGCCCGGAGGCTGATAAGAACGCCCGTTGCGAGGAGGTCCCTCGCCCGAAGTCACGGCCCGCTTTTGGGTTGGCGTGGGTCAGTAGCACGGGTTAACGGCGATTCCTAGGCTATTTCCGGCTCGGTTGGGGATGGCTGTTATGAGGGGACATCGCTGCCGCGTGGGCTTTCTTCCGTCGCCACTTTGCGGTTCAAGAGGCCCACCGCCGCCGCCCTGCCGGGTTTTTCTCATGCACATGGTCTTGTCCGAAAACCCGTGCCACCCTCGGATCAAGTCCGGGGGCAAGCTTTTCGGAACCATGCATTTTGCGGTGCGCATGGTCTTGTCCGAAAACCGGCGCCCACTTTTCGGGACCATGCGTTTTGCGGTGCGCATGGTCTTGTCCGAAAACCGGCGCCCACTTTTCGGGACCATGCGTTTTGCGGTGCGCATGGTCTTGTCCGAAAACCGGGGCCCACTTTTCGGGACCATGCGCTGATGCCCATGCCGCGCGAGCGCATCGTCCCGCTGATCATCGCGGTCGCCCTGTTCATGGAGAACATGGACTTGACCGTGATCGCCACCGCGCTGCCCGCGATCGCGCGCGACATCGGCGCCAATCCGCTGGCGCTCAAGCTCGCCATTACCTCCTACCTGCTGTCATTGGCGATCTTCATCCCGGCGAGCGGCTGGACCGCCGACCGCTTCGGCGCCCGCGCCGTGTTCCGCGCCGCTATCGCCGTGTTCATGCTCGGCTCGATCGGCTGCGCGCTGTCGAACTCGCTGACCGACTTCGTCATCGCGCGCATCGTGCAAGGCATGGGCGGGGCCATGATGACGCCGGTCGGCCGCACGGTGCTGATCCGCAGCGTGCCTAAACGCGACCTGGTCAACGCCATGGCTTGGGTGACAGTGCCGGCACTGGTCGGGCCGGTACTGGGGCCACCGGTCGGCGGCTTCATCACGACCTACGCCACCTGGCACTGGATCTTCATCATCAACCTGCCGATCGGCGTCCTCGGAATTGGGCTCGCCACCCGCTACATCGAGGATATCCGGGCCGAGGCGCTCGAACGGTTCGACCTGATGGGCATGGTGCTCGCCGGCACCGGTATCGCCGGGGTCGCCTTCGGGCTGTCGGTGCTGGGGCTCGACTTCCTGCCGTGGACCACAGTGGCCGCGCTGATCGTCGGCGGGTCGATCTTCATCGCCGCCTATCTGTTCCACGCCAAGCGCACGCCCGCGCCGCTGATCGACCTCACTTTGTTCCGGCTGCCGACCTTCCGCGCCAGCGTTACCGGCGGCTTCGTGTTCCGGCTGGGCATCGGCGCGCTGCCGTTTCTGCTGCCGCTGCTGCTGCAGCTCGGCTTCGGCATGACGCCGTTCGGCTCAGGCCTTATCACCTTCACCTCGGCGATCGGCGCCATGGGCATGAAGGCGGCGGCCGCGACCATCCTGCGCCGCTTTGGCTTCCGCACCATCCTGGTGGTTAATTGCCTGGTGAGTGCGGCCTTCCTCGCCGCCTGCGCCACCTTCACGAAAACAACGCCGGTCGCAGTGATGGTGACGCTGCTGGTGGTCGGCGGTTTCTTCCGCTCGCTACAGTTCACCTGCATCAACACCATCGCTTATGCCGAAGTCGAACCGGCCCGCGTCGGCCGGGCCACCTCGCTCGTCACCGTGTCGCGGCAACTGGCGCTGTCGGCTGGGGTTGCGTTTGGCGCCTTGGCGGTGGAATTGGTGGTGAGATACCGCGGCGGCGGCCCGCTCGTCGCGGCCGATTTTTCGCCGGCATTTCTGGCGGTGGCGCTGGTTTCGACGCTTTCCTTGATCATTTTCGCGCGGCTTCCTGCCGATGCCGGGTCCGAACTGTCCGGCCGCCCGGCAGCCGGGGGGCTTTAGCCCGGTCAATCGAGCGCCGGTGCAAAGGTCCGACCTTAACCAAGATTGCAACTTGAACGGCTGGGCAGCGCGCCGACCTATGGACAAGCCATTGGTATAAAAGGTATTTTTGGAACTCTCCGGAGCTAATGTGCGAGGCGATCCGTATGCGTGCGATCCAGCCTTCACGGCTGCAACGGACCACCGTGATCGCCGCGATGGTCGCCGCCGGCGTCTGGTCCGGGACGGCTCACGCCATCAGCCGCCGCGACGCCCTCACCTGCTCGGACCAGAACCCCAACCACATCGCGGCGCGCATCGCCGCCTGCGGCCGCATGGTCACCTCCGGTCGCCTGCACGGCAAACCGCTCGGCGTCGCCTACGCGCTGCGCGGCCTGGCTTATCTCGACCGCGGTGACACCTCTCATGCCATCAGCGATTTCAACCGCGCCGTGGCGCTGGCGCCCGACTTCGTGCCGGCTTACCAGAACCGCGGCAACGCCTGGTACGCGCGCGGCAATTTCGGCGACGCGCTGAAGGACTACGACACCGCGATTCGGCTCGACCCCAAAGCCGCCTCCGCCTACATCAACCGCGCCACCGTGCGGCGCGACCTCGGCGTGACTGACGGCGCGCTGGCGGATTACCAGAAGGCGATCCGCCTGGGCGCCGGCGCGAACGCCTATAGCGGCCGCGGCGAACTCTATATGCGCCAGCACGACTACGCGAACGCCATTGCCGATTTCGACCGCGCGGTAAAGATCGAGCCCAGCATTGGCAATTACACGCTGCGCGCCAAGGCCCACGAAGCCGACGGCAAGCTCGACCAGGCGCTTGCCGATTATCAGCACGTGGCGCAGCTCGCGCCCAAGGACATCGATGCGATCACCGCCCAGGCCGACATCTGGCGCAAGAAGAACGACATCGACAAGGCGATCGCGATCTACGACCGCGCAGTGCGCGTCGACCAGCGCCGGGCCGGCACATATGCGCTGCGCGCCAAGGCCTACATGGCCAAGGGTGACAAAAAGCGGGCCATGGATGATATCATCCGTGCGCTTAAATTCTCATGGCGCGCCAGCTTTCTGGAGATACGCGGCACGCTGCGACTCGAGGCCGGCGACATCGCCGGCGCTCTCCACGACGCCAACGCCATGCTCAAGCTCAAAGCCGACGACACCGCCGCCTACGCGCTGCGCGGCGCGGCGCTGGTGCGCAAAAAGGACTATGCCCGGGCGCTCCCCGACCTCGACCGCGCCGTCAAAGCCGACGATCACAGCACCCTCGCCTATAGCGCCCGCGGTCACCTTTACGTCGCCAAGCACGACGATGACCGCGCGCTCGCCGACTTCAATCGCGCCGTCGCGCTGGGCGCCAAAGATGCCGACCTTTATCGCGCGCGCGCGGCGATCTTTAAGGGCAAGGGCAATACTAACGCAGCGATTGCTGACCTGACGGCAGCGATACACCACGGCGCCGAGCCAGCCGACTTCTTCCAGCGTGCCGCGCTCTATAAGGCCAAGGGCGACACCGACAAAGTATTGAAGGATCTCGGCGCCGGCCTGCAGCGTGAGCCCGGTAATCTCGACGCACTGCGGATGCGCGCCGAGGTCGAGCGCAGCACCGGCAATTGGACTGCCGCCGTCGTTGACTATACAGCCGTGCTCAAGCGCGATCCGGAGGACGCCGCCAGCTTGCGCGCCCGCGCCGAGGCCCGCGTCGCCAGCCAGGACCTCACAGGCGCCATTGCCGATCTCGATTCGGCCATCCGATTGGCGCCGCAGGATCTCGCGAGCCGCTATCAGCGCGGCCTCTTGCTGGAGCGGAGCGGCCATCTGGCCAAGGCAATCGACGATTACAGGTTCGTGCTGGCGCACAACGGCGCCTTCAAAGACGCACGCGCGGCGCTTGAGCGCACCGTCGTGGCGCAGCGCAAGGCCAAAGAGGAAGCCGAACGGATCGCGCGCGAAAAGGCGGCGGCGGAAGCGGCCAGGCTTGCGGCGGTAAAGGCCGCGCAAAAGGCGGCACAAGAGGCTGCACAAGCGGCGGCCCGGCAGGCCGCCGAAAGAGCGACGCAAAAAGCCGCCGCCGCCCGAGCGGCAAAGGCCGCGCAAAAGGCGGCACGAGAGGCGGCACAGGCAGCGGCCCGACAAGCCGCCGAAAGAGCGGCGCAAAAAGCCGCCGCGCGCGAAGCCGCGCAACACACCAAGAAAGAGATAGCGGCAGCCCAGGCTACGATTGTGGCCGAAGCGGACATTGCGGAAAAGGTTGCCGATGACGCCCACAAGTTGGCGGATACCGTCCCAATCCCGATGCCTGCCTCCACGCCGGATGAGTCACGGCCGGTGACCGCGTCAGAAACCGAGAGTGCCCCCGTCGCCACGCCGTTGCCGAGGGTGCGGCCCAGTGCACCGCTGCTGCGCGAAGCCCTGCAAACGCCGGCGCCGCGTCCGCGCACGCTGGCACGGCAGCGTCATGAGGACAGGCGCGCTGCGCACGAACGTTCTCGCCGCGAAGAGGCCGAACCAACGCATCGCTTCCATGCCGATAAGACACGGCCGTACCGGGCCGGGCAGGCGCGCCGCTATCGGGCCGTGCAAGCCCGCCGCGGAGGCAGTACATTCGAGGACCTTTTCCGCTAATTGGTCTTGCGAAAGCCGGTCGCCAGCAAATAGAGCTCAGAGGAATCCGCGCGACTAGCCGGCGGCTTGATGTGCTTCACACTTGCGAAGTCGCGCTTGAGTCCGGCCAATAATGATGCCTCGGTGCCGCCTTGCAGCACTTTGGCGAGGAAAGTGCCGCCCGGCGCCAGCACGTCGCGGGCAAAATCGGCGGCAAGCTCGACCAGCGCCATGATCTTCAGGTGATCGGTCTTGCGGTGCCCGGTGGCGTTGGCCGCCATGTCTGAGAGCACCACGTCGGCAGCGCCGCCGAGCATGGCCTTGATCCTGTCGGGCGCGTCGTGATCGAGAAAATCAAGCTGCATGAATTCAACGCTGGCGACCGGCTCCATCGGCAGCAGGTCGATGGCAATCACTTTGCCTTGCTGCGGCGCTCCGACACGTTTCGCCGCCACCTGGCTCCAGCCACCGGGCGCGGCACCGAGGTCGATGACGCGTGCGCCTTTCTTGAGGAAACGCGCCTTGTCGTCGATCTCGGTGAGCTTGAAGGCGGCGCGCGAGCGATAGCCTTCACGCTTGGCGCGGGCGACGTAAGGATCGTTGAGCTGGCGCTCGAGCCACAGCTTGGACGACAGGGTGCGGGCGCCTTTCACGCGCACCTTAAGATCGCGCGAACCGCCGCTCTTCTTTTTCTCCGTCACGATGCCGCCGGCTGGTGACCGCCCCACGCACCGTCCTCGCGCATCATCTGCACCAGAATGCCTTCGCGCAGGCCCCGATCGGCGACGCGCAGGCGCGGACACGGGAAGGCGCGGCGGATCGCTTCCAGGATGGCGCAGCCGGCGAGCACCAGGTCGGCGCGCTCGGCACCGATGCAGGGGCTGGCCACCCGATCCTGATAGCTCATCGCCAACAGCCGATCGACCACCGCGCTAATTTCCTGCTCGCTCATCCAACAGCCATCGACGCGACTACGATCGTAGCGCTTGAGGTTGAGATGCACGCCGGCAATGGTCGTCACTGTGCCGGAGGTGCCGAGCATGTGGATACCGTGCACGGCTCCGCCGCCATGTTCGCGCGCGAACGGTGCGATGATCTCGGCCACTTCGGATACCATGCGCTCATAGGTCTCGCGGCTGACCGTGAAGCCGCCGTAGCGTTCGGCCAAGGTCACGACGCCGTGCGGCAGCGAAATCCAGCCGCTGATCTTGGGCAGTGGCGGACCGGCGCGCATTTTCTGCGGCCGGCTCAGCCGAACCAGCTCGGAGGATCCGCCGCCGATGTCAAACAGCACCACGCCCTCGGCCTGCGGATCGATCAGCGGCGTGCAGCCGGCAGCGGCGAGTTGCGCCTCGGTCTCGCGGTCGATGACTTCGAGCTCCAGCCCAAGTTCCTTTGCGACGCGGTCGCGAAACGAGCCGCCGTTGGCAGCCGCGCGGCAGGCTTCGGTGGCGATCAGCCGCGCCCGGCTGACGCCGCGATGGCGCATCTTGTTACGGCAGACGGCGAGTGCCGCGAGCGCGCGTTCGATGGCGGCTTCGCTCAGCCGGCCGGAGCCAGACACGCCCTCGCCCAGCCGGATAATGCGCGAAAAGGCATCGATCACACGGAAGCTGTCGCCGGCCGGACGCGCCACCAGCAGCCGGCAATTGTTGGTCCCGAGATCAAGCGCGGCATAGGTCGCGCCGCCCTCGTCACCCCCGAAAGCGCCGTTATGCCGTCCAGGCGACCGCCGATCGTCCCGGCGCCGCACGGGCGGCGCAGGCTCGACCGCGGGGTCAAGGCCTGGGGTCTCCCCGGCCTCGCCGCTCATCTCGCAAACCTTCCTGCCGCCCCTTGCGCCGAAACAGGCGCACCGCAGTTGCGGCTATGTTCCCATTAGATCGCGAAAAGTGTAACAGCGCCCCCGGCCCGCGCAACCCTTCTTCCCGCCGCCCGTTCTTGTGTCGGGCGCCTGCCTGCTTTATCTGGGCGGTTCCACTCGCCTTTTAACGGGAGCCGGCCGGACATGGATGACAGGACGACCGAAGCCGCATTGTCGCTCACCAAATTCGGCATCGGGCAGCCGGTCCGTCGCGCGGAGGACCCGAAGCTGGTGCGCGGTCAAGGCTGCTATTCCGATGACGTCAATCTCGCCGGTCAAGCCTATGCGGTAATGGTTCGCAGCACCATGGCGCACGGTGTTATCAAGGGCATCGACACCGAAGCGGCCAAAGCGATGCCGGGCGTGCTCGCGGTCTATACCGCCGCCGATCTCGCGGCCTACGGCACGCTCAAGTGCGGTCTGCCGCTGAAGAACCGCGACGGCTCACCGATCCATTACACGCCGCGGCCGGCGCTTGCCGGTGACAAGGTGCGCTTCGTCGGCGACCCGGTCGCCTGCGTGATCGCGGAAACCGTGGCGCAGGCGAAGGACGCCGCCGAAGCGGTGATGATCGATATCGATCCGCTGCAGCCAGTACTGCATCCCGAAGAAGCGTCGAAGCCCGGCGCACCACTGGTCTTTGACGCCGTCGCCAACAACGTCGCGCTCGATTTCCACTACGGCGATGCCGAGAAGGTCGCCGAGGCATTTTCCAAAGCCAAGCACATCACGCGACTCAAGACCTCCAACCAGCGCATGATCGTCGCGCCCATGGAGCCGCGCGCCGCCACCGGCGAATACGACGCCGCGTCCGGCAAATGGACGCTGCATTCATCGAGCCAGGGCGTGTTCGGCATGAAGACCACGCTGATGGACATCCTCGGCGCGCCGGCCGACAAGGTGCGCGTCATCACCGGCCAGGTCGGCGGCTCGTTCGGCATGAAGGCCGCTGTCTATCCGGAGTACATTTGTATATTGCACGGCGCAAAGGCGCTGGGCCGACCGGTGAAATGGACTGACGAGCGCTCCGGCAGCTTCGTTTCTGACCAACACGGCCGCGCCCAGGACATGACCATCGAGATCGCCTTCGACGACAAGGCGCACATCCTGGCGATCCGCCTCACCGGCTATGGCGACATGGGCGGCTATCTGGCCCAGTTCGGGCCGTTGCTGTCGACCGGCAACCAGGTCAAGAACATCGCGTCGGTCTACCGCACGCCGCTTATCGAGGTGGCGACCAAATGCGTGTTTACGACCACCACGCACGTGTCGGCCTATCGCGGCGCCGGGCGTCCGGAAGGCAATTATTACGTCGAGCGCGCACTCGACCTCGCCGCAGCCGAGATGAGCATCAACCGGCTCGAACTGCGCAAGCGCAATATGATCCGCAAAAGCGATCTGCCGTTCAAGGCCGCATCCGGCATGACTTATGACAGCGGCGACTTCCTCGGCGTGCTCAAGCAGGCGCTGGAGGCCGCCGACTATGCCGGATTCAAGAAGCGCAAGCGGGAGAGCAAGAAGAATGGCAGGCTCCGCGGCATCGGCATCGGATGCTATCTGGAAGTCACCGCCGGCGGCGGCTCGGAATTGGGCAACGTTCACTTCGAGGTCGACGGCACGGTGATCATCGTCACCGGCACGATGGACTTCGGCATGGGCCATGCCACCACCTATGCGCAGATCCTCAGCGACAAGCTGGGCGTTCCATTTGAGCGCATCCGCACCGTAGAAGGCGACAGCGATGCCATGAGCTACGGCAACGGCAGCGGCGGCTCGCGTTCGGTGATGTACGCCGGCGCCGCGCTGACCGAATCCGCCAAGATGGTGATCGAGCGCGGCAAGCAGATCGCCTCGCACGTACTGGAAGCCTCCGTCAGCGATATCGAGTTCAAGGCCGGACGATTCACCATCGCCGGCACTGACCGTTCAATCGGATTGATGGAGCTGGCCGAGCGCCTGCACGGCGGCCTCAAGCTGCCGGAGGGCACGCCGAACTCGCTCGACGTAGACCACGTCGGCGAACAGAAAATTCCCTCCGCCTTCCCCAATGGCTGCCACGTCGCAGAAGTGGAGGTCGATCCCGACACCGGCGCGGCGCAGGTAATGCGCTATTCCGCAGTCAACGACCTCGGCACCGTGGTCAATCCGATGCTGGTGGAGGGTCAGATCCAGGGCGGTGTGATGCAGGGTCTCGGCCAGGTGCTCCTGGAACGGGCGGTCTATGATGACGAGGGCCAGTTGGTCACCGGCTCGTTCATGGACTACGCCATGCCGCGCGCCCACGACGCGCCGATGATCAACGTTGGCAGCCATCCCGTGCCGACCAAGAGCAATCCGCTCGGCGCCAAGGGCTGCGGCGAGGCCGGCACGTCCGGCGCGCTGCCGGCAGTCGCCAATGCGGTAGTCGACGCTTTGGCGGACTTTGGTATTCGACATCTTGAAATGCCGATGACGCCGGCGCGCATCTGGCAGGCGATCGACGAAGCCAAGCGGCGGGCAAGCTGAAGGGCGCAGCCGCCCTGCCCGCCCCGCATAGCCGGCCCCCGCCAAGGCACTGGCAAGCGGGGGAGCGCCTTGCCATAGTCCGCCCGTTGCTGGGAATCTATAAATGAGCCAGGCCACTGGAATCTTGAGCGCCAGCCGCGCGCCCCATACCCGCGTCGTTGGCGTGGTGAGCGCTGCGCATTTCGTCTCACATTATTACATCATCCTGCTGGCGCCGCTGCTACCGTTCGTGCGCGCCGACTATGGCGTGAGCTACACCGAGATCGGGCTCGCTTTATCGGCATTCAACGTCGTTTCGGCCACGCTGCAAACTCCGGCGGGCTTCCTGGTCGACCGGCTGGGCGCGCGCATTCTTCTCATTTGCGGCCTGGTGATCGGCGCCGGCGCCTTCATGATTGCGGGCCTCATCCATTCGTTTTGGGTGCTGGTGGCGATGTTCGCGCTCGCCGGCGTCGGCAACACGGTCTACCACCCAGCCGACTACGCCCTGCTGTCGCACCGGGTGCCGGCGGAGCGTATCGGCCAGGCATTCTCGGTGCACACCTTCGCCGGCATGCTGGGTTCGGCGGTGGCACCGGCAAGCCTGTTGATGATGCACAGCCTGTGGGGCTGGCGCGGCGCTTTCATCGGCGCTGGCGTGCTCGGGCTGGTGGTGGCGGCAATCCTGCTGGCGATGCGTGACGAGGGCGGCAACGCGGCCCCGCATGCGCCGACGACGCTGACGAAAGCGGAGCGCGCCGCCGCCGGCTGGCGGCTTTTGATGTCGCCGCCGATCGTGCTCAATCTCTTCTTCTTCGTGCTGCTCGCCGTGATCAGCGGCGGCATCTACAATTATTCGGTGGTCGCGCTCGGCGCGCTCTATGGAACGCCGGTAACCACCGGTAACGCGGCGCTCACCGGCTATCTGGCGCTGTCGTCGATCGGTGTCCTGGCCGGTGGGCTTCTGGTCACCCGCACCAGCCGCCACGGCACGGTGGCGGCCATTGGTTTGGCAGCAATGGCGCTGCTCACCGCCGTGGTCGCCCAGGTCGATCTCGGCAGCCTCCTGCTGATCGCGGTGATGACGGCGAACGGCTTCTTCTCGGGGCTGATCATGCCCTCGCGCGACATGATCGTGCGCGAGGTGACCCCGCCCGGCTCGTTCGGCAAGGTGTTCGGGTTCGTGACTACCGGCTTCAATATCGGCGGCATCATTTCACCGCTGATCTACGGCGCCATCATGGACCACGGCAGCCCGGCCCTGGTGTTCGTGCTGGCGGCCGCCTGCAGCCTGCTGGCGATCGTGACGGTGGCGATCCGGCCGCGGCGGCTGGCGGCCTGAGGGGCCGGTTATGCTGACGCTGGTGGGCGGAGGACGCGGGTTCGGGCAATTTTCGGCGGGGATGGCCGCATCGCGAGCGGGCACGCCGCGGGGGCTTGTCAAATCAGCCGGATTGCCCCAAATCAGGGCCGCAAGGCGCCGCCCGGCAGGCCCCCGGGGCCATTCCGGACGTCAGGCTTTTGGGGAATGGTGTAACGGTAGCACAACAAACTCTGACTCTGTTTGTCTAGGTTCGAATCCTAGTTCCCCAGCCACCGCGACATTATCATCATGAGGCTTCTGCGATTTTTCGGATCGGCATGACCCGATTATCCGAGACGTCGATGTTATGCGCCCCCATCACCCTGCAAAAGGGTGTGCGCTATTACCGGCGATGATTGCCGCGTCGCCCGGATAATGAAATTGACCGACCCGTCGAACCGGCCGCGGGAGACGGTGCGAAGCGCCGCAGAACGATTGCTACCCCCTCATCACCCTTTTTTCCTTTTTGCCTCGGTCGGGCTTCTGCCTAAGGCTGGAAACAGAAATTTCGAAATCCGATAGCCGAGCGCCATTCGCCGTAGCCGCAGCCAGCCACGATGGCATCTGGCCTCTTCCCGCCCAAGTTTGGAACGGGTTATCCGGGTTACGATATTTCGGCGCAACCTTTCGGCCCTTCAGCGGACTCGGGCGCGTGCCATCGGCGGCACCTTCCGCCGCCACCTCATTAAGCCGGGCAAGCCGTTGCTCCAGTGCACGACGTTCGGACTGAGCCCGGCCCCTTAGCAATTCACTTACTCGCTCCCTTAATTCGAGAAGGTCGTCAATCGTCATCCCGTTAAGGTCAAATCCATTTGACATGATCTTCGAGGTTTTTACTTCTTTGAGTGATTGCATATGAGCCCCTTCGTCAAACATAGTTGCGCCTTCCATCGCCGTACCCACCGCAAAAAAATGGAAAATGCAGGACAAGGCTGGCAGAGCAAAATGCGCCAAGACACCTCGACGGAGCAACCGATTGTTTGTCCCAATCAGCAAATGTCACACTGATTTGATTGGGCCAATTTTTGGATATGCTCGTTGCATCAAAACCTCGAGGTCGAACACAAGATTGCTCTCAAAATTATGCTAAAAACTCGCTTCCACGAACGGGCGCGATTGTGCAAAAACCACAGAACGGTACTGCAATATACCTATTGTATGGGCCGCGATGATAAGTCACGACTACCTTTTGAGACCGTCGGAAAACTCGGCGATGGCCCGACGTCGTACTCAAGAGTGCTCGCCTGTTTCGATCTGCAAAACTCGTGACTGAATCTGTAAAACCTGCGGACGCTTTTCGCACTCTTGGGTACCTACGTCAGCATGTCGACACCCTTTTCTCCTGCCCCAAATCCAAAGTGGCGGCGAATGAGAGGTGTGGCGCCCGCGTAGAGATTTATTGATCTCAGGTAATTGTGATGATCAGTCAATGGCAGTGGCAGGCCGGCTATGCGATCATATTCCGGGCGATCTGCTTGAGTCGCTTCTCTTCCAGCATTTTGGAAATGACAATCGCAACGTCAACCGCAGCGTTGTTCGCTCCGGCCGAATGCGCGCGAATACGAACACAGCTATTTTTCTTCAAGAGGCGTTGAGCCGATAGCTTTGAGCAACTGCGGAACTGGAGATGATCAAGCCCAATTGATGCTCGATGCCCACGGGCTAGGCAAACACGACCCCAAGCCTTTTCCCGTCCACCCACATTACTTTGCAGTATCGATCTCTGCGGTCGCTATCCAATGCCAACCAGAAGGATTGCGGCAAGCCGAAGGGGCTTCCCACGCTAAGGCCAGCTCCCTGCGATGTTAGATCGTGAACGGTGCAGGGAATCTCTTGTCCTTTTGGACCAAACTTAATGACCCCGCGTTGCTGATGTGCTGGACGGCGGGCCTCTCTTCTACGCTCGACAGCTTCTCTGATTAAATTTTGTTCGTTCATCACCTGGCCTCAAGAGCCGCTACTTAGCAGAGAAGCGCAATTGAGAAGCAATGCCCTCAACGGCACGAAAATAGGTCCCGTTGAAGAAATACGCGTCCACCATATACAAGATGAGGACGCAGACAGCCGTAGCCATTATGAGCCTCATGGTAGCCTCGCGAGGCCCCCGGTTAACTCAATCGTATCTCTTACAAGTTTGCCCGTTATTTGTTACTGAAAACCTAATTGGCACGTCTGCCAATAAAATAGGACCAAGAGCCTCACTGCTGACGATATTCATCCGTTCTGATCGAGCAATATTGCGGCTGAGACAAATAGAGGAACGCCGTTCAGCCTGGAAGGGGTCAATCGCGACCGAGCGATCCAGGGCGCTTGCCGGTCAATTCCCGCTCTTCACGTTCCACTTTCTGTCTGATCTTCGGACGCTGTCCTATGGTAATTCCGGAGCGCACCTGGACTACAACGTGAAAAATCCCTTCACGGTGGCTTCTTCACGCTTACATCAGATGCTGTGACTAACCGGCGCACCATCTTGTGGCTCGGATATTTTCCAAGCCACGAGTTGAAGTTCGTGACGGCACGTGTCGCAAATAAAAATTTGGATATCCACTTCTTCATACATTTTAACATTAGACAAATGCATCTTGGCTCCGCATCGACAATCGGGCGACACCGTCGATCCGGAATTCGACAGGCTTTGAATTGCAGACATCGCGCAACCTTACAGACATTGCAAATGCATTTCGCTAACGTGCGGTCGTTCAGTCCCTAACGCGAACCACGCTCGGCTGGCGCGCGTCGGATCCTCTGGAGGGAGTCATCTACGATGGCACGATTGCACATATGCTTCCGCGAAGGAGCCATTTCCCGCTTTTCAGCTACGAGTCTCGAGACGCTCACGCAATCAAGAGCCAGATGACAAAGAGAATAACGGTAGCTGATGCGAAGACGGAGATAATACCAAGGTAAATCAGTATATCGACCGCTATATCTTTGAAATGGCGGACTTTGGAAGCCAGACGGGGCACATTTGAATCAGCAGCTTCGACTTGAGCCATTTTACATTCCTCAGCATGGATGCAATTGAGTGCTCGAACCTGCAATACCGACCTCTGGTCACGGCAGTTCTGACATGCGGTCAAGGCGACCGTTCCGGCAGGTGCCGCAACACGAGGAAGCTTGTTGCGGCGAAGCCTATGACCTCAACGTGTCACCCGGCTCCGCCGGCGCCCAAGTCTTGTGGCTTAAACTTGAGCGCCACATGAACGTAATTCAAAAGCATGACGTTGGAAGCTCTTAATGGCATTAAGCTAAATCCGTAACCTAGAGTTCTGATCGGTTAATAACGCAAGATTCTCTCAGTCAATAAAAAAGGCCGAAACAAACTCTCGGCCTCCATCAGATGGCAGGCTAGAAGTATCGGCCACGTCGCCTGCGGCAACTATGCTGGTTGGAATGAGGCGTTTATCCCTTAAAAGCGGTCCAATGACAGCGCGAGTCGATGTTAAGCTTACTTGGCAGGGACATGGACGCCATGGCCGGTCTGAGCGGCCCTGCCTGAGTGCGGCTCGCGCAGATCGCGACCGGTACCGATGCTGCAAGCGCGAACAACGCAGTTCGCGGCAGTCAGCATCGACGGGCAGTTGCTCCCGCCTCGAAAACGATTGAATTTTCCGACGAGCTCTTTTGGCGGCGAATATCAGGGCAGATGGCGAGGTCGGACGCGCGCGTTCGCCGCGTATTCCAAGACGCCCCGCCCGAAGGCACCGACCAGATATCCCAACTGCAGCGCCACCAGACTGGTCAGGAGCCAAAGGCCGACGACGCTGCCCTGCACAGGAGCGATGGTTGCGGCCTCGAGGACGACGAAACCCACCGATACCAACAAGATCCGGGCCCGGAACACCGATCCAATCACGCCGCCCGCCGCCAAGTGCAATCCGAATGCGTAAAGCAAAGCCTCAAGGCCCCTGCCAACGATCTGAACGCAGCGTAGAGGCCAAACGTAAACGCAAGCTGAATCCCCGCAAACGTGCGAGGCTGTCTTCTCCCCAATATTCTTTCGTGCCCGCGCCGCGCGACGGACGAAAACCTTCGGCATTCGGCAAGTGCACAAATAGCCGAGGTATAGACGCGCCGCGCGGTAATGCGTGATCAGCCGCTCACGTTAAGCGGTCTTTAGTGCGAGCCGGAAGCATTTCCGGTCGACACGTCCACTCTTGTTCGTATTCGTATCTCGGACGTCGGCCGAAGATTGGTCGAATACCGAGAGGAGGTCAGCGGACTCGTGCACCAAGACGCGCTGCCGACCGAGTCATCATTGTCCTGTTCCCGCCGATAGCCCGCGCGCCCGCGGGCACCTGAGCCAAACTACTCCGTAGACGGAAAAAGGCTTGCCTATTCGTTCGCAGTGGGCAGTTGCGGAACAGGTGAAGAATGGCCTTTCGACAAATCGACCGATGGAGATTCCGAACTCTCCTTGTTCCCTCTTAATTCATTGAACAGCCGTCTTTCTTCGGCTTGCCGCAAGTTTTCCAAGGTCGAATGGACCTTTTCCAACTTCAACTCCAAATTGGCCAACTTGGCATGAGTAGCATTTCGCCTAACTTGGATCCCAATTACAGCAACGAGGATGGCGCTTAAATATGCGCAGATCGCTATGGCCAGAGAAGCCGATTGAGGTTCCAGAACCAGGAGTAAAGAGATAGCGATAGCCAAAACTGCGCCGAGTATAATAGTCGTACGCTTCGAAAATAATGCCAAGACAATTGGCAAAGCCCATATCGCGGCCCAGCCCTCCTTCGGGACGGTCGAGGAAAAGGAAACCAGGTGGGCAAACCATTGCTGCAAAACGCTCTGCATGCTTGGACCTCGAGGGCTTGTTGGCCACCAGAACTATTGGCCACCCGACTACAAACCGCAACCTGCCGCCGAAGCCTCGGCGACCGGCGTAAAACCTTAGCGCACGGCCGCTCCCTTTCTACGGTATCAGGTTAAAACCTGATCCCCAAAATCGGACTTATACAGCAGCTCATTAATCGAAGGCTGACGGTGATACCAAACTTCAGCATCATCAGCTTCGCCGTCGTTGATAATAGCGACCCTCGCGTCCATACCTTCCCGCACCGTGAAGACTAACCGATACGCCTTGATCGAGACACCCCTGGAATCGCCTGGCTGCCTGATATCAATTGGCGGACCGTTCGTGGGAATTTGCAGAGTCCGGCAGCGAACAGATTGGCATCGAATGGCGAACGGCGCTCTCCTTGTTCAACAGGCCGCCAGATCATAACGGCACGGAACTGAAGATGACTTCAGCCAATTCGCTGCATGGACTTAAAATTTAAATAAGTTGTCATTCGACAAAAGCTGATCGGCTACGGTGTTCTCCAAGCCCGCCTCATTGCCGCTTCTGTTCGGGACAGGCTGCAGCGCTTTAGTTTGCTGTGCTGAATTCATCTTAACACGATAAATAGACGGCGCATCCGGCGCCCTTGTCCTGATCATTTCCGGGCTCACAGTTACCCGCTGGCCACAGAGAGCTGCTTTGAGATCATTTATGGCTGACAGAAGCATCTGCGTGTCAGCATGGCGATTTCGCCGCGCGAATTCGGCCAAAAACCATCTACCCCGCGATGTCTCCATAACGGCGGATAAGATGGCATCGTAGTCACTTTCCGTGACTTCGCCATTTGGATCGGCAAGCTGAGTGCGAGTGAGGGCCACGGGAAACTCTTTCAAACACCGCGTAATTGTAAACCACCCCCGTAAACTCAATGTTAATAGGACAAAACGTGATTTCGCTCTACTGAGAGCGGCAGGCATTCGGGCACCTGGCAAGATTTAGTTACGCTCAGCTTGCAGCCGCGCAGCAACTTGCTGCCACGGCTATTTGCCTCGCGACCCTACGGCCATCGGCTTGAACTTGTGTGGCCATGAGGAAGCAACTCCGCTTCCGGAAAGCCCCTTAATATTTGGAGATTGCCCCAAATGTCGTGCCGTTGCACCCCGCTGTCAGAAAAGCCTGGAAACCCTAACGCCTGCCATTCTTATCCTTCGGCCGCGCCCTCAAGATCAGTAATATAGACACATCGCGACAAATCATCCATTGAGGCGTTAACCTATCCCAAGACATTAAAAACCCCGTCGCGCTGCGCAGGCGCGACGGGGTGATAGGCTGAAAAACAAAGTACCGCCGATAAAACGCGGCAACAGCACAATGCCACCGTGATGTACCAATTCCTACTATTTCAACGCACATTGGTTAAGCTGCCAAGGTTAACCGTGTTCCGGAAATTAGGACCGTCACGACACTCCGCCACAAGCGCTCCACCGCGAGAATGTGCGCATTGCGACCGGTCCCACAACGGGCCGCGATGAAAGACGGGCGTAGGCCCATCGAGATCTTGCATTGCCCGAAGATGAACTTCAGGAAATTCCCTATCGCGTCCACGACCAACGCGCTGAAACACGCCACCCCGCCGGCTGCCGGATAACGCGGCGGCGGCCGCTTAACCGCCGAACAGACTGGATAATCCGATTTGGATATCGAGCCCCTACTCTTCCCATCCCCGAGCCGACAAGCGACTGACCGATCGGAAAAAACTTGGGTTCGTTCTGCCAAAAAGGCGCGGCCTACGCGGCTTTTATTCCTGCCCCTCCCCCAAGTCTTGGTGAAAGCGCTATAGCCGTTGATCCGTCGCCGGCCGCGCCTAGCCGGCCATAACGTCAGATCCTGCCATTCATGTCCGTCTCGCTGGACTCCAGCACAGCGCCAATGTGGCCGCCCCGCCAGGACGCGCCGGATCGAACAGCGTGTTGTAACCGCTATACGCGTCAGCCTGCAGGATGCCGCCGAACCCGGCCGGCATGCCGCTCGGGATGCTCGTGCCGCCGGTCGCGGGAGGCATAGTAGAGTGCGGCCGGCGGTGCCCGCCCACCGAACGGCCTGTACGTCTCTGTTATGTAGAGATTTACATAACAGAGATTATGCACACCCGTGATTATGCGCAGTTCGCAGGAACAGGAGCCTTATCCATCGGGATTCTCCGGCAGACTTTCGGCTGGCGAACTGCGCATAATTTCAAAGGCTCATCAGGAACTGCATGGCTTGTCCGGCGGACGATACCGGACTTGACTGGCCGTCATGGGCTGCAGTCGTTTGAGCGTGCGCTCTTTCATCGCGAGGTCTGCCTGAAGGTACATGTGTGTCGTGGCGGGGCTCTCATGACCGAGCCAGAGGGCGATGACGCTGATATCGACGCCGGACTGCAGGAGATGCATCGCCGTAGTGTGGCGGATGGTGTGAGGCGAAATTGAGCGGCGCGCGAGCTGCGGACAACGTTCCGCGGCGGCCGATACCGCAAGTTCAAGGCGCTGGGTGCGTTTGACGCGCCATGCACCGTCCGCCCGATTCGGAAACAGGAAGTCCTGCTCGCCCGTTCGGTTCAACCGGCGCTTCCAATTGCGGATCATCTTCGTGGTTGTACGCCAGAGCGGAACGCTGCGGTCTTTGCGCCCCTTGCCATGCAGGTGCGCAACCGCGGAGCCGTCAACGACGACATCGCCGCAGCGCAGGCCGAGGGCTTCGGACACGCGGGCGCCGGTGTTGTACATCAGGCTGAACAGTGCGCGATCTCGCTCACCTGCCCAAGTCTGCGTATCTGGCGCGTCAAGGATCGCTTGCATCTCCTCGCGTGACCAGAAATCCCAGAACTGGCCGGTCGAACCGTTTCATCGGAATGGCCAGCACCTGTTCGATAACGAGGAGCGCGGTCAGGTCATAGTGGGCGGCATACTTCAGGAAGGAGCGAAGCGCCGCCAGGCGGGCGTTGCGCGTGCGCGCACCATTACTCCGCTCCTTCTCTAGATGGTCGAGAAAGGCCAGGATCAACTGCGCATCGAGGTCAGCCAAGATTAGCCGGGTGGGCTCCTTGCCGATCTGTGCCGCTGCGAAGCCAAGCAACAATCGGAATGTGTCCCGGTAGGCGGCGACGTTGGAGGGCTCACGGCTCGCTGATTGCCCAGATGCTCACAAAAAAGCGTTGAAGCAGGATGGGGAAGGACGGTGTCGGGTTGGGATCAGACTATGTCCCCTCCGACGTTTGCTGCGAAAAGCTCGAACGTTTGCCGGAGATCGCCATGAGTTCTGGGACGCCGCTAAATTCCAATAGGTATCGAGATCTTGGCATGGCCGACGTAGAGTGTGAGCGCCGCCATGGCGTTGTCGATATCCGCGTCATGCTCGTGCCAGAGCTGAACGCGGCGGCAGATGAAGGTGTGGCGCAGGTCATGGACGTACTCGCCATGACCGCCTCGCGCGACCAACCGAGGTCGGTGCGAAGCTTCTGGAAAACCTACTGATCCTCCGCTTCGTAATGAAACCGCCCGTTGAGGACAGGCAGCGGTAAGCCTTGGAGAGCGCACCGTGACGCGCCCGAACCGCGAGATAGCGCCGCAACGCGGCGACGACGGTGGCGTGTATGGGCACATGCCTTGACTTGCGGGACTTCGTGTTTCGACCCGTCCACCGCTCCGGCGAGATCGACATCGCCGCAGTGTAGGTCGAGAGCTTCCGATCGGCGCAGCCCCGTAGCGGGGATCAACCCGAAGAGTGTCGCATAGGTCGCCGGACGCAATCCGCCCTTGGAGTCAGCCCCAGCGGCAGCAGAGGGTCGCAGACCTCCTGCTCTGAATATATGTGCGGGCGAGGCGGCTGGTGTGAACCTGCAAAGATCGCGGTCTGGGGAAACTCGGTGTCGGGATCGAGCCGCGTCAGATACCTCGCGAACGGGCGAAGGACATCCAGGCGCCGAGCCCAGGAGAACGGGCTGGCCTGTTTGGCCTGCCCCCGGACCCAGTTCGGACGATACCGTTGGTAAGCCGACAATGCCCGTGTTGGTCGGCGAACAGGGCAAAGGCGGTGATGTAATGGCCCTCCATCGTGAGCTTTCAACCAGGGCGCGGCGCTCGGACGAATAGTCCTTAGCCAGCGAAAACATCGTACGCGCGCCCGTCATTGTGCGCTCCCTGGCCAGGGCAAAGCCACGGCGCAAGCTTCGTAGATCGACCTTCGGATACATGGCGGACGTGACTTCGATGCCGCAAGATGTCTGCAATCTCTTTCATCTGCGCGCCGGCGCGAGAAGTCGACTGGCCGCGCTGTGGCGGAGGATATGGAACCGGTTCGCGACCATCCACATCTTCGGTAGCCGGCCAGCACTGCGCGTTTGACGCTCGTGGTCGTGATCGGTTCATCGTAGGGCGCGACGTGGCGAACAAATATGGCTCGGTTCGACGTCGCGGGCCGCTCTTCGCGCGATAAGCTGCAATCGCTGCTCCCGTTGCGGCCGGCAGGGGCAGAGCATCAGCCCGTCGGCCTCTCTGGCCAAGATTGATCGTCCATGGCCCAGTTGTGTCGTCGAGCTGCAACTTGACGACTTCGCCGGATCGCAGGCCGAGATCGGTCAGGCACCGCACGATCGCATAAGCCGCAGGCGCGACGGGCACGACTGATTAAACGAACTCAGCAGTTCGTCGATCTCGGTGTCGGTCAGCACCTCTGGCAATGGGGCCAACCGCCAGCGTGCGACTCGGGGAATTGCGGCCTTCAGTTCGTTCACCGGTCGCCAGATATGCTGCGAAAGCGGAGTAACAGGCAATGGTGA
>CAVVGD010000004.1:7500-1224776 GCA_963747725.1 uncultured Pseudomonadota bacterium | reverse complement strand
TTGCCAGGCATCGCGGACTGAAGAAGGCCATCGTCGCCCTGGCGCGCCGGTTGGCCGTAATCATGCATCGCATCTGGGTGGATGGCACCGAGTTCCGCTGGACCCGGGAGCAGGTCGCGGCAGCAGTATGACAAACGTACCAGATCATATCCGATAGGAGGAAAATCGAGTTCCGCCCAGCGGTGGAATGGTGTCCCTCGCGGGACGATGGATAAGGCGAGTTCGTATGTCCGCTTGGATCTGCCGTCAGCTTGACGGCAAGGCCGACCAAAAGATCGTTCCGCCTCGTCCTCGAATCCCATGATGGAAGGGCCTTGGTGCCGAATCCGGAGAGAAGCACGAGCCCGCGGGCGACATCGACACTGCAGATGTGGAATAGTCTGAAAGCGCTTGACCCCAACCGGCCGATTAGAGAAGCAGACATTATGTCAGCGGGACCGAGCCCGTTGCGGGCTCGGTTTAGACTTCTTCCTCGCAAGTTCCATGCTTTAACTGCCATTCGCGCTCCGCACCCCACACCAGCGAGAACAAAGCACAAACCACCGGTGGACGGCGAACGCGCGCCGCCGCGTCATTGACCCGCGTAACCTTTTCCGTACTCCCGCCGAATGAACTCGCGTGTGTCCGCATCGGACCAAAGCGCACAAGGAAAGGGACAACTATGAATCGTCGAACTTTGACCGCTTCCGTTCTGGCCTCGGCCGTCGGCCTGGCTGCCGCCGCGGCCGTAACGCCGGCCGCCGCCGCACCGCTCTCGCCCGGAATGCAGAAAATGCTCGAAATGAAGCTGAAAGAATATCCGGGCGCCAGCAAGACAGTCATCGAGAAGAACATGCATCGTGTTGCGGCGCAGAAGCTGCAAAAATGCTACGGCATCAACGCCGTCGGCAAGAACGACTGCGCCGCCGGCGCGCATTCCTGTGCCGGTCAAGCGACGCAGGCGCACGATGCCAATTCATTCGTGCTGCTGCCCGCGGGCGACTGCGGCAAGATCGCCGGCGGCGCGCTCAAAGCCGGCCAGAGCAAGTCGTGATGACGTTGGCCGCAGCTTCCTCCTGCTGCGGCATGCGCGCAGCCAGCATCCCCGCCATCGCGGGGATCGGGCTGCGCGCGCCTCACCATCGGGCAGTGCTCGAGACCATGCCCGCCGTCGGCTGGGTGGAGGTGCACAGCGAGAACTATCTGAGCGAACCGAGCCTTGCCGTGCTCGAACAGGTGCGCGCGCATTACCCTGTGTCACTGCACAGCGTCGGCCTCTCGCTCGGCTCCGCCGAGGGCATCGATCGGCAGCACCTGAGCGCGCTCGCAATGCAGGCCGAACGCATCGAACCTGGATTGATCTCCGAGCATCTGGCCTGGGGCGCGGTTGGTCATGATTTCCTCGCCGATCTGCTGCCGCTGCCCTTGACCGAGGAAAGCCTCGACGTGGTCTGCCGCAACGTAACGCAAACGCAAGACACGTTCGGGCGGCCTATCCTGATGGAAAACCCATCGACCTATCTGCAATTCAGCCACTCCACGATTCCGGAAACCGAGTTCCTCGGCGCACTGGTCAAGCGCACCGGCTGCGGGCTGATCTGCGACATCAACAACGTCTTTGTCAGTGCATCCAATCACGGCTGGAACCCCCAGCGCTATTTGCGCGCGCTGCCGGCCGAGGCGATCGGCGAATTCCATCTTGCCGGACACAGCGAAGCGGGCGGCGACGCCGCGCCTCTGCTGCTCGACACCCACGACCGGCGCGTGTCGCCCGAAGTTTGGTCGCTGTACGAGGACGCGCTCGCGATCATCGGCCCGCGCCCGACCCTGATCGAATGGGATGCCGACATCCCGGCGTTGCCGGTGCTGCTGGACGAGGCAGCATTGGCCACGCGTCGGCTGGGCGCGAGCGTGATGGAGGTGCACCATGCCGCGTCTGCTTGACGTCCAACGCGGCTTTCGAACCGCCGTGCTAGCCGGCGCCGACCTGCCACCCCCTGCGCCCGTGGTCGGCGGCGGTGTCAGCGCGGCAACGCGGCTTGGCATCTATCGCAACAACATTATCGGCAATCTGACCCGTGCCCTGCGGTTGAGTTTCCCTGCGATCGAGCGGCTGGTGGGCGCGGATTTTTTCGCCGTCGCAGCGCAACGGTTCATCGTTGCATCCCCACCTCGCGCCGCAGACCTCAACCAATACGGCGAAGGCTTCGCGGGCTTCCTCGCGTCATTCGAAGCGGCCGCGAGCGTTCCCTATCTTCCCGACGTCGCACGGCTGGAATGGGCGATGAGCCGCGCCCTGCATGCGCCCCCGGCATCACCGCTGACGCCTGAGGCGCTGAACGTCGTGCCGCCAGAGCATCAGGCCGACCTGCGTTTCCACGCGCACTCGACCTTGTCGCTGCTTTCGCTCCGCTATCCGGCGCACGCGATCTGGGAGGCGGTGCTGGCCGCCGATGACGACGACCGCGACACGCGGCTTGCCGCCATCGATCTCGAGTCCGCTGGCGCGAGACTGGCCGTGCTGCGTAGCGACGGCGCGCTCGAGATCGAAGCCCTCTCCGGCCCCGCTTTCGAACTGGCCCAGACGCTCATGGACGGCTGTACGCTCGGCGAAGCGCTCGAACACATACCGCCACACGATGCCGCACCGCTGTTGGCCGAATTCTTGGCCCGCGGATTTTTCGCCGATTTCTCCCTGGCCACGGACGACACACCCCTCACACGAGGCTTGAGATCATGACCTCCATCCTTCGGACGCCCGCGGTGGAATCAAACCGGCTGGCCGCCTGGATCGACTGGATAACCGGCTGGTTCGAGGCCATTCCTTACTGGCTGATCGCCGTCACCTGTCGCATCGCGCTCGCCCAGGTGTTCTGGAGCTCGGCGCAGACGCATCTCGCCAATTGGCAAACCACGCTGTTCCTGTTCGACAGCGACTACAGCCTGCCGTTCCTGCCGCCGGTCCTCGCGGCCTACATGGCAATCACCGTCGAGCTGGTGGTTCCGGTGCTGCTGCTGCTCGGTCTGGCCACGCGCTTTGCGAGCCTAGTCATTTTCGGCATGACGCTCGTCATCGAGATCTTCGTCTATCCGGCGGCCTGGCCCACCCACATCCAATGGGCGGCTATGATGCTGGTGCTGATGGCCTATGGCGCCGGCCCGCTGTCGCTCGATTGGCTGATCCGGCGCTGGGCCGGCTCGCCCTCAACGGACATGAATTGACAGCCGGCGCTCCAGAATTCGGCAATTTCCGCCGTCAATTTATTTTGAACGCGTTTTCGGCGTTCGCGGCGGTTCGTACTTGCCCGTCAATCGGAACACAGGGCCTAATGTCCGAAGCTGACAGCACGGCATTCCGTCGGCGACCCCGTCGCGTTGCGGCCGGGTCACGCCGCAGCATTCAGGCGACGCCGCACCGGCCCATTTCAATGACGACGAGCCGACCAGACGACGATCGTCCGTTCGAAGTCCTCATGCAGGCAGTGCAGAACGGCGATGCCCAGGCTTACGTCCATCTCCTGAAGAGGATCACGCCGCGCCTGCAGCAGATGGTCCGCGGTCAACGCCGGTTTCTGGACGCCGCGGACATCGACGACATCGTCCAGGAGATATTGACTTCGCTGCACGCCGTGCGTGCGACCTACGATCCACGTCGCCCGTTCATGCCGTGGCTCATGGCCATCGCACGCAATCGGCTGGCCGACAGCGGACGCCGCCACGCGCGCCAGAACGCCCACGAAGTTCTGGTCGACGAATTGCCTGTTACTTTTTCCGAAGAAGAAACGAATATATTGGAGACATACGGCGATCCGGAAGCGCTCCGCCGCGCGATCAAGACCCTACCGCCCGGACAGCAAGAGGCCGTCGAAATGCTCAAGCTGCGCGAGATGTCATTGAAGGAAGCGGCCTCCGCCAGCGGCGCCAGCACCGGCGCGCTCAAGGTGTCGGTGCATCGCGCCATGACCACCCTGCGCAAGCTTCTCACGACGAGTGACGGCCGTGGAGACTGACAAGCTTATCCAATCGCTGGCCGCGGCGGCGCGCCCGGTGCGGCCGCTGGCGAGCCCATGGACGCGAACGGTCCTATGGCTAGCCATCGCCGTTCCTTACATGGCGCTTGTCATTATCGTCATTTCGCCGCGCGCGGACCTGCTGGTGAAGTTGACGGAGGCGCGCTTCCTCATCGAACAGATCGCCGCGCTGACGACCGGGATCGCGGCAGCCATCGCGGCGTTCGCCAGCACAATTCCAGGATACAGCCGTAAGGTTCTGCTGCTTCCCGCGCTACCGCTCGCCGTCTGGCTGGGCAGCCTCGGCGAAGGTTGCGTCGAAACGCTGATGCGGTTGGGGCCGGATGGCTTATCGCTGCGGCCGGACTGGTTCTGTCTGCCGGCCATCGTTCTGGTTGGCGCAATACCGGCGGTGGCAATGGTGATCATGCTGCGCCGGGGCGCGCCGCTCTTTCCCTATCTGTCCGCCGGGCTCGGCGCGCTGGCCGCGGCAGGGCTGGGAAATTTCGGGCTGCGCTTGTTTCATCCGCAGGACGCCAGCCTGATGGTGCTGGTCTGGCAGTTCGGCAGCGTCTTCATCCTGACCGTGCTCGGCTGTTGTGCCGGGCGGAACATCCTCAACTGGCGATCGCTCACCGGCAGCGGGATTCGATTGAGCCAATAGGCGGCGCCGCGGCGCTTTTTCCCTCCCAGATCCACGGATTAGCCCTGGCATTGACTCTCCCGTCCGCCGGGGCATAATGAGAACAAATAGAGAACTAGCACGTTTGCAGAATCGGCGATGTCACAGGACGCGGCAAGCACCCTTGCCGCGCTGCGCAGAAGGCTTGCCTCGATCGAAGGGGCGGACCTGCCGCGCGCGCGGCGCAGTGATGACGGACCTTTAAGCGGCTGCGCTGCTGCTGCTGGTGCTGTTGCGCTTGCCGCGCTCAACGAGATCGCAGCCGCCCGCGAGAGCGAGATCGCGGCGGCAACCGGCTTCGTGTTGCCGCTGGCCGCCTGGGCTTCCGGACGGCGCGCCACGGTGTGGATCGCCGAGGACATGGCGTTCGCCGAGAATGGTGCGCCCTACGGCCCCGCGCTGGATGGCTTCGGGCTTATCCCTGAGCGGCTCATTCGCATCGCCGTCGCCAACGCGCGCGAGGTGCCTTGGGCCATGGAGGAAGCGCTGCGCGGCCGCGGCGTCGGCGCGGTCATCGGCGAGATGCGCGGCGGCAAGGTCGGGCTGACCGGCGGCCGCCGGCTGTCGCTCGCTGCCGGGCGCGACGGCGCCACCGCCTTCCTGCTGCGCGCTTGCCCTTCCCCCGAGCCGCTCGCCGCCGCCACCCGCTGGGTGATCGGCGCGGCACCCTCGGCGCAGGGCTATGGGCAGCATTATGGACCTGGACCGCCGCGACTTTCTGTCCGGCTTACGCGCAACCGGCGGGGCAATTGCGGATCGTGGCTCTTGGAGTGGAACAGTGACAGCCAGCGTTTCGACATCGCGGCAGCGGATCGTCAGCCTGTGGCTGAAGCGACTTCCGACCGATCGCCTCTTACGGCAGCAAGCGCCTGACCCGCGGCCGCTCGCGGTCGTCGGCAAGCGCGGCAATGCCGAAGAGGTGGTCGCGCTCGATGCCGTGGCCGAGCGCTTAGGACTACGGCGTGGCCTGAGCCTCGCGCAGGCGCGCGCCATGTGCCCCGCCCTCATCGTCGCCGAAGAGGACGCCGCCGCCGATGCCCGGCTCCTGAAGGACATCGCCGACTGGTGCCAGCGCTATACGCCGCTGGTCGGGCTCGATGCGCCGGACGGCGTGCTGCTCGACATCGCCGGCTGCGCGCACCTGTTCGGCGGCGAGGCGGCGCTGATCGACGACCTGATGCGCCGCCTGGGCACCTTCGGCATCGCCGGCACCGTTGGCATCGCCGCCACCATCGGCGCAGCCCACGCCATAGCGCATCATGGGCAAGGCGTCTTCATCGCGCCCGGCTGCGAGCGCGAACGATTGTTGTCGCTGCCGCTTTCCGCGCTGCGCATTGATGAAGAGACGGTGGCGGCGCTCTGCCGCATCGGCTTCAAGCGCATCGACGACATCATCGACCTGCCGCGCGCGCCGCTCGCCGCACGATTCGGCCCAGAGGTCCTCCGCCAGCTCGACCGTGCTTTGGGGCGGGAAGGCGAGCCGCTGACGCCGCTGTTACCGGTCGCCTCCTATTTCGCCGAGCAACCGTTTCCCGAGCCGATCGCGCGCGAAGAGGACATCCTCGCCGTCACCGAACGGCTGACGCGGCGGCTGGCGGTGATGCTGGAACGGCGCGGCGAAGGCCTGCGGCGGGTACAGCTCGCGCTGTTCCGCACCGACGGCAAGGTGCATCGCATCGAAGCCGGCACCTCGCGGCCGATCCGCGACGCCGGCGAAGTGCGCGCGCTGTTCGTCGAACGACTGGCGGCCTTGGCCGACCCCATCGATCCCGGCTTCGGCTTCGATCTGGCGCGGCTCAGCGTCACGCTGGCCGAGCCCACGCCGGCGCAACAGGTGACGCTGGGTAACGAAGACGACGACGCCGATCTCGATCGTCTGGTCGATCGGATGAGCGCGCGGCTGGGCGCGCGCCGCGTCACGCAACTCATCGCGCAGGATAACCACACGCCCGAGCTCGCCACCATCAGCAAGCCGGCGCAAAGCGCACGCGTCGATGAAAACCGCGGCTGGAACGCCTTCCGTCGATTCCGCGCGGCGGCGGAACTGCCTCCGCGGCCGCTGCGCCTCTTGGCGCGGCCGGAACCGATCGAGGCCGTGGCGAGCGTGCCGGACGGCCCGCCCCTGCGCTTCCGCTGGCGGCGGGCACTGCATGAAGTCACCGCTGCGGAAGGGCCGGAGCGCATCGAAGGCGCCTGGTGGCGCGACGATGGCACCACGAACGAGAACTTGGCGCGCGACTATTTCCGCGTCGAGGACACAAGCGGCCACCGCTTCTGGATATTCCGCGCGGGGCTTTACCGCGACACCGTCATGCCCGCCTGGTTCCTGCACGGTTTGTTCGCGTGAGATGAATCATGCGTTACGTCGAGTTTGCCTGCACCTCGAACTTCTCATTCCTGCGCGGGGCGTCGCACCCTGAGGAACTGATGACGCAGGCGGCATCGCTGAAACTCGATGGGCTCGGGCTTTGCGACCGCAACAGCGTCGCCGGCGTGGTGCGCGCCCATGTGGCCAAACGTGAGAGCGGCTTGCAGCTTTCCTATCATCCCGGCGCGCGGCTCGTTTTCAGCGACGGCACGCCGGACATTCTTAGCCTTCCGCGTGACCGCGTCGCCTGGGGACGACTCACCCGTCTGCTCACCCTCGGCAATCTGCGCGCCGAGAAGGGCGACTGCATTCTGCATCTCGACGACCTGCTGGCGCATGTAGATGGGCTGGAGCTGGTGGTGATGGAGGCTTCTTCTTTTCCGTCTCTCCGCTTGCGTGGAAAGGGTGACGAACCGCGAAGCGGCGAACCGAATGAGAGGCTGTTTCGTCAAATACTCAGAACCGCAGCAACGCCCCTTCACCCGATCCGCAAGCAGGGAGAGGTGAAGAGAACGCGGGGCGAGAGAGCGCGCCGAGAAAGCGGCGAACGAACAAACTAAATCTGCGAATAGAGCAGAATTACTTTCGCGCCTTCGTTCCGCCGCCCCCGGCCACGTGCGGCTCGCCGCCGCCATGCTCTACCGCGGCGATGATCGCGCGCGGCTGGCGCGTCTCGTGCAAGAAGCGCGCGAAGCTCGCGTGCCACTGATCGCGGTCAACGACGTGCACTTCCATCATCCCGACCGGCGGCCGCTCGCCGACGTGCTCACTTGCATCCGCGAGAAGGTGACCATCGATCGCGCCGGACGGCTGCTCACCGCCAATGCCGAACGTCATCTTAAATTCCCGGGAGAAATGGTACGGCTGTTCCGCGATTGCCCGGAGGCGATCGAAGAAACGATACATTTGAGCGATGCGTTGACGTTCTCGCTCGACGAATTGAAATACGAATATCCCGACGAACAGGTTGTTGGATTTTCTTCGCCGCATGAAGCGCTCGAACATCTCACCTGGAAGGGCGCGGCCAAGCGCTATCCCGAAGGCATCGACGAGGCGATCCGGCAAAGCCTCGCCCATGAATTTGCCCTCATCGCACAACGCCAATATGCGCCTTATTTCCTCACCGTCCACGACATCGTGCGCTACGCTCGCGAGCAAGGCATCCTTTGCCAGGGCCGCGGCTCGGCCGCCAATTCCACGGTCTGCTATTGCCTCGGTATCACCGAGGTCGATCCCGTGCGTGGCGGTCTGCTGTTCGAGCGCTTCATCTCCACTGAGCGACAGGAACCGCCCGACATCGACGTCGACTTCGAGCACGAGCGGCGCGAGGAAGTGATCCAATATATCTACAGCAAATACGGCCGCGCGCGCGCCGGCATTGCCGCCACCGTGATCTCCTATCGGGGCCGTTCGGCGATCCGCGAGGTCGGCAAGGTCTTCGGCCTGAGCGAGGACTCAATTGGCGCGCTGACCTCGAGCATCTGGGGCGGCGGCGGCAGCGCCCTCTTACAGGACGACATCAAACGGACGGGCCTCGATTCGCAAAGTCCGCGCATGCGCCGGATCATCGCGCTCGCGGCCGAGATCCAAGGCTTCCCGCGCCATCTGTCGCAGCACGTCGGCGGCTTCGTCATTACGCGTAGTCGGCTCGATGAGGTGGTGCCAATCGGCAATGCTGCCATGGACGCGCGTACGTTCGTCGAATGGGACAAGGACGATCTCGACGCGCTCGGCATCTTGAAGATCGACGTACTCGGGCTTGGGATGCTGTCCTGTCTGCGCAAGGCGTTCGATTTGGCGAGCCAGCATTATCCGGAGGCGCTACCGTCTCCCTGCACAGCCCCATCGTCGTCGTCCCCTCCCCCCTTGAGGGGGAGGGAGCAGGCCTGCGTGAGCAGCAAAGAATGCGCGCAATCGCTCCGCCCCGATCTTTCTTCCATTCCTGCGGAGGATCCCGCCGTCTATCGCATGCTGAGCCGCGCCGACTTGCTCGGCGTGTTCCAGGTGGAAAGCCGCGCGCAGATGAGTATGCTGCCGCGGCTAAAGCCCTCAACGTTCTACGATCTGGTGATCGAAGTGGCGATCGTGCGCCCCGGTCCGATCCAGGGCGACATGGTACACCCCTATCTGCGCCGCAAGCAGAAATTGGAACTAGTTTCCTATCCGTCGAAAGAACTGGAAGCCGTATTGGTCAAGACTTTGGGCGTACCGCTGTTCCAGGAACAGGCGATGAAGATCGCCATCGTCGCCGGCGGCTTTACGCCCTCGGAAGCCGACAAATTACGCCGCGCCATGGCGACCTTCAAACGCACCGGCACCATCGGCACGTTCCGTGACAAGATGATCGACGGCATGCTGGCGAACGGCTACGAGCGCGAATTCGCCGAGCGCTGCTTCGGACAGATCGAAGGCTTCGGCGAATACGGCTTTCCGGAAAGCCACGCGGCGAGCTTTGCGCTGCTGGTCTATGCCTCGGCCTGGCTGAAATGTCATTACCCCGACGCCTTCGCCGCCGCCTTGCTCAACGCGCAGCCGATGGGCTTCTACGCCCCGGCGCAGATCGTGCGCGACGCGCGCGAGCATGGGGTGGAAGTGCGCCCGCCCGATGTCAGCCATTCGTCTTACGAGGCGACGCTGGAACCGGGACCGGAGGTGGCGCCACGCCTGCACGATCTACATCGCGAGATGGCGTGCGACATCCGTACCCGCTGCGCCATCCGTCTCGGCCTACGCGAGATCAAGGGGCTGAAGAAAGAGGATGCGGAGTTGATCGTGGCGAGGCGATCTGCCTCTCCAATGGCGCAGGCGTTTCCACCGTCGTGCCCTCCTCCCTTGCGGGGGAGGAGGAGGGACAGGGAGCGGAGTAATTCTCAAACTCAGCGCATGTTGCTTGCCCCCCTCCCCAACCCTCCTCCACAAGGAGGGAGGGAGCACTCAGTGTATGGGGAAAGGGAGATACTCTACCGACTCCCTCCGCGATCTGTGGCTGCGCACAGGCCTCAGCCCACGGGTGATCGAGCGGCTGGCCGATGCCGACGCATTCGGCTCGCTCGGCCTGTCACGCCGCGACGCGCTATGGGCGGTAAAGGCGCTCGGCCGCACCGGCGACCATGAGGACCTGCCGCTGTTCCGCGCCGGCAACGCGGCGATGCAGGAGCCCGACGTGACACTCAAGCCGATGCCGCTCGGCGAAGAAGTGGTCAACGACTATCGCTTTCTCAAGCTGTCGTTGCGCGCGCACCCCGCGTCATTCCTTCGCGCCGATCTCGACCGCCGCCGCATCGTCAAGAACGAGACGCTGCGTAGCACACGTAACGGCACGCGGGTGCGCATTTCCGGCCTCATCACCGTGCGCCAGCGGCCGGGCACCGCCAAGGGAGTGATCTTCATGACCATCGAGGACGAAACGTCGATCGCCAACATCATCGTCTGGCCGAAGGTCTTCGAGCGTTTCCGCCCGATCGTGCTGGGCGCACGCTATGTCGCGGTCTCAGGTCCCGTGCAATCGGAAAGCGGCGTCATCCATGTGGTCGCCGACCGAATCGAGAACCTGACGCCGCTGTTGGCGCGGCTTTCCGAGGACGGCACGCAAATCGACGGGCTCGCGCGCTGCGACGAGGTGCGCCGGCCCGTCGACGACGACCCGCGCAGCATCGCCGCGCGCGGCGGCCGCAAGTTCGCGTCGCTCATGGTCACCATGCCGGAGCTCGCCGACGATCTCGACGTGCCGGCGCGCGCCAGCCGTCACGTGCCGGCGAAACGGAGGAGGACAGCGTAACGATCTAACCTCTCCCCGCGCGCATGGAGAGGGACGTCGCACCGCACGCCAGCAATCACCTACTTCTTCGGAAACACCGCGATCATGTCGAGCTCAACCCGCGCGCCCGGCGTCGAGAGTTGGTTGACGCACACTGTCGTGCTCGCCGGCGTCCAATCGCCGAAATATTCGGTCAGCACCGTCACCATGCCGTCCATGTCGCGCATGTCGGTGAGATACTTCGTCACCTTCACCACGTCGGTCCAGGTGAGCCCTTCGTGGTCCAGGATTGTCTTGATGTTCTCCATCGCAAGCCGGGTCTGAACCTCGATGCGGACCGGATGATTGTGCTCGGAGAAATCGTGGGGATGCTTGTGATAGAGCGGCGATGGCGTGGCGCCCGAGATGAACAACAGATCGCCCGGCGCCTCGACCCGGATCGCCGGCGCATAAGGCATGTCCGGCTTGCGCTCGGGGATCGTCTGGATCTCGCCGAGTGACGAATTGCTGGGCGATGTCTTGAAGGCCGGCCGGCGCGCGCTCATGGAAACCCTCCCAAATTGTGGTCGAGGGACGTTATAGCAGCGCATCAAAGGATGGCGGAGAGAGAGGGATTCGAACCCTCGATACGGTTTCCCGTATACACGCTTTCCAAGCGTGCGCCTTCAGCCACTCGGCCACCTCTCCAAACTCAGCTCGCGGCGCACGTCTCTAGCAGGAAGACGGGCGCCAAGCGTGCTTTTTGCACCCGAGTGGCTCCGAATTCCACGGCAGATCGGCCGGATTGCCGCCCGGTTCCCGCGCTTTGCGCTGCGGAATGCCGCCAGCGGCCGGCACTATAACGGCGGCCTCGCCCTAGACAACCCGTCGACCCAACCACACGCTGTCTGCATTTGATGTATAAAGTCATGCATATTTTCTATTTTCTCTGCCCCTAGGAAATTCCTGCGTAAAATGGGAAAAAGGCATCATCCTGCCCCTGAATTCCCACGGCGGGGGGCCAGAACCAACGAGGGAACCTGCGATGTCGGGCGATAACCTGTCGGCACTGCAGCTTGTGCTCAGCGGCGATCGCGAGCTGTTCGCCATCGTCGTCCTGTCGCTGGAAGTCAGCATCAGCGCGGTGCTGCTCGCCGCCCTGATCGGAGTGCCCTTCGGCGCCTTTATCGCGCTCACCTGCTTTCCCGGCCGCGAGACCACCATTGTCGTGCTCAATGCGCTGATGGGCCTGCCACCGGTGGTGGTCGGTCTCGCGATCTACCTTGTGCTGTCGCGCTCCGGCCCGCTCGGCGTCTTAGGCCTCTTGTTCACGCCCCAGGCCATGGTGGTCGCGCAGACCGTGCTGGTGGCGCCAATCATCGCGGCGCTCTCGAGACAGACCATCGAAGATTTGTGGCTGGAATATCACGACGAGCTCGCGGCCATGAACGTCGGGCCGCTCGCCCGCATCGTCACCCTAATCTGGGACGCTCGCTTCAGCCTGGTCACCGCGCTGCTCGCGGGCTTTGGCCGGGCGGCGGCGGAGGTCGGGGCCATCATCATCGTCGGCGGGAACATCAAAGATTTCACCCGCACCATGACCACGGCGATCGCGCTCGAGACGTCGAAGGGCGATCTGCCGCTAGCGATTGGGCTCGGCATAATCTTGATCACCATCGTCATCATGATCAACGCGCTGGCGTGGGGCGCGCGCCGTGCCGGCGAACGCTACGCGGGATGAAGCCGATGCGCGCGCCCTCTACCGACCTGCCGCTCACGCTCGCCGACGTCTCGATCCTCGCCCGCGGCGTGACGATCCTCCACCGTGTCGGCCTCACGCTCGACAACGGCCTGCCTACGATCCTTATCGGACCCAACGGTTCCGGCAAAACCACGCTGCTGCGCGTGGCCATGGGCCTGCTGCCACCGAGCCGCGGCCGCGTCATTTGGGGCGGACGCGAGCACGCGGCCCCGGATCGTCGCGCCATCCTGTTCCAGCGCCCCGCTATGCTGAGACGCAGCGCTGCCGGCAATATCCGCTATGCGCTCGCCGCCGCCGGCGTGCCGCGCGCCGAGCGGCCAAAGCGGGTCGAGGCCCTGCTCGCCGAAGTCGGCCTCAGCGGGCTTGCCAAGCGGCCTGCGCGGCGGCTGTCTGGCGGCGAGCAGCAGCGGCTGGCGCTCGCCCGCGCGCTCGCGCTCGATCCAGCGGTGCTGTTCCTCGACGAACCCACCGCCAGCCTCGACCCCGCCGCCACCAAGGCGATCGAGGACATCGTGCGCGGCGCCACCGCGCGCGGCGTCAAGGTGGTGATGTCGACCCACGATCTCGGCCAAGCCAAGCGGCTCGCCGGCGACGTGGTGTTCCTGCATCGTGGCCAACTCATCGAGCACAGCCCAGTCGAGGAATTCTTCGCCGCCCCGCGCAGCGAGGAAGCGCGCAAGTTCATCGCCGGCGAGTTGCTGGTGTGACATCTGAGAAAACACAAGAAGGAGGACTATTGATGTTTAACCGTCGCTATTGGATTGCCGCGGCCGCGCTCGGCGCCGTGGTACTCGCAACTCCCCCCGGCTTTGCGCAGGAAAAGTCGATTATCGTGGCTTCGACCACTTCGACTCGCGACTCCGGCCTGTTCGATTACCTGCTGCCGAAGTTCAAGGCTAAGACCGGCATCACCGTGAAAGTGGTCGCGCAGGGCACCGGCAAGGCGCTCGACACCGGCCGTCGCTGCGACGCCGACGTGCTGTTCGTGCATGCCAAGGCGGCGGAAGAAAAATTTATCGAGAACGGATATGGCGTGAAACGCCATCCGGTGATGTACAACGACTTCGTCGTGGTTGGCCCCAAGAGCGACCCCGCCGGCATTAAGGGCATGAAGGATGTCGGCAAGGCTTTCAACACCATCCTGAACAAGAAAGTCGATTTCATCTCGCGTGGCGACAACTCCGGCACCAACAAGGCCGAACTCAGGATCTGGAAGGCGTCCGGCATCGATATCGCGAAGAAGAAGGGTCCATGGTACAAGGCCATCGGCCAGGGCATGGGCGCGACACTGAACACGGCGGCGGCCTCCAACGCCTACACGCTGACCGACCGCGCCACCTGGATCCACTTCAAAAACAAGCAAAACCTTGTGATTGAGGTGGAAGGCGACAAGCGCCTGTTCAACCAATACGGCGTATTCCTGGTGAACCCGAAACGCTGCTCGCACGTAAAGGTCGACCTCGGCCAGGCATTCATCGACTATCTGATTTCGCCGGAAGGCCAGAAGGTAATCAAGGGTTACAAGGTGGACGGTCAGGAGCTGTTCTACCCGGACGCCAACAATCCGAACGCGTGATGCACGTTGCTGCTGTTCATCGTCCGCGAAAGCGGACGATCCAGTAACCCCGGTCTTTTTGAAACGCACGTCAGTACACCAAAGATGCCTTGGCGTTTACTGGATGCCCCGCTGGAGCCCGCCATCGGGCCGCGCTTCGCGCGGACCCGGTGGCGGGGCATGACAGCCGCAACATGACCGCCTCCGCCATCCGCCTCTTCGCCGCCGGCAGCCTCAAGGACGCGCTCAGTGAGGTGGCAAAAGCGTTTGCGGCAACAAGCGAAGAAAAGGTGGAGGGCCGTTTCGGGCCCTCCGGCTTGCTCAAAGACGAGATCGTGGGCGGCGCCAAAGCGGACGTCTTCGCTTCCGCCAACACGGCGCATCCGCAAGCGCTGCACGATGCCGGCAGGAGCGGGCCCGTCGTCTGCTTTGCCCGCAACACGCTCTGCGCACTGGTACGGCTAGGCTTGAGCGTGACGGGCGACACACTGCTCGAGATGATGCTCGATCCCGCCATCAAGCTCGGCACCTCGACGCCGATGGCCGACCCGTCCGGCGACTACGCGGCCGAAGTCTTCCGCAAGGCCGGCGCCATCCGTTCCGGCGCGGCGCCGACCCTCGTGCGCAAGGCGCTGCAGCTCACCGGCAGCGGCACCAGCGCCGCGCCTCCGGCCGGCCGCAGCCCCTATGGCTGGCATGTGGCGGAAGGCCGCGCCGACATCTTCCTGACCTACCGCACCAATGCCACCGCGGCCCAAGCGCAATATCCCGGCCAGCAAAGGATCGATCTTCCGAATGGCCTTTCGGTGGGCGCCGATTACGGGCTGACCGTGATCGACGGCGCGGTGGAAGCAGCGCAACGCTTTGCCAACTTCATCGTTTCACCACAAGGGCAAGAGATCGTCACGCGATACGGGTTCGCAGCAGCGCAGGACAGGAGAGACCCATGAAACTCAGCGCGCGCAATCAGTTCAAGGGCAAGATCGTCGAGGTGAAAAAGGGCGCCACCACCGCCCATGTCCGCATCGACATCGGCGGCGGCAACGTGGTCACCGCCTCGATCACCAACGAGTTGGCGGACGAGCTTGGTCTCGCCGCCGGCAAGACCGCCTTTGCCATCATCAAGGCGAGCAACGTGATGGTGGGTTTGGAGTAGTTCTCAGCCTGTCATTGCCCGCGCGCCCGTTTTTGGCCGTCGTCCCGAACGAGCGAGCATCGCGAGCGAGGCCCGGGACCCAGTATCCTCGGTCATTGTGATACGGATAGACAGGGGTTACCGGGTCCCCGCTTCCGCGTCGCTTCCGCGGGGACGACAGCCGAGAGGCATATGCGCTTCATGACTCTTACCCGCCGCGAGTTTCTTGCATTTTCGTCCGCCGCCGTTCTGGCGCCGCGGCTGGCGCACGCCGCCGGTGTCACCGACGCCACCGGGCGCACATTGTCGATCCCCGACAAAGTCACACGCGTGTTTCCTGCCGGCCCGCCGGCCGCCATCCTGCTCTATACTCTGGCGCCCGATCTTTTGCTCGGCTGGCCGCGCGCGAACCGCGCGGAAGAATGCGCCTATATGTTGCCGGACATTTGCCAGAGGCCGACCGTCGGTCGCCTCACCGGACGTGGCAACACCGCCAATCTCGAAGTCGTGCTCAAGCTGAAACCCGATCTCATCCTCGACGTCGGCTCGACGCGCGCCACCTTCGTCTCGCTGGCCAAACGGGTGCAGGAACAGACCGGCATTCCCTACGCGCTGCTCGACGGCCGCTTCGGCGCCATCCCCGAGACCTATCGCAAGCTCGGCGAACTGGTGCGCCAGCCGGATGACGCCAAGAAGCTCGCCGATTATGCTGCACACACCTTAAAAGCAATTCAAGCGCGCATCGCCGACATTCCGCGGAACAAGCGCCCACGCGTCTATTACGCGCGCGGACCGCGCGGGCTGGTGACGGGCCTCGGCGGCTCTATCAATGTTGAGACTATCGAGTTCCTCGCGCAGAACGTGGCTGGCGGCCAGCACGGCGGCCTCGCCAATGTGTCGATCGAGCAGGTGCTGGTGTGGAATCCGGACGTGATCATCACCATCGACCGCTTCTTCGCGGCGACTGCGGCCAGCGATCCGGGCTGGGCCGCACTTGCCGCCGTAAAAGCCGGCCGCGTGCATCTGTCGCCCAAGATGCCATTCGGCTGGGTCGATTTTCCGCCCTCGGTCAACCGGCTGATCGGACTGTGGTGGCTGGCGAAGATCCTCTATCCCGACCGCTTTCCCGAGGACATGTCCAAGCTCACCCGCGATTTCTACACGATGTTCTATCACCGCACGCCAACGACCGCGCAGATCGCACATGTGCTGGCGGGGAGAGGGTAAGTGGTTCGGCCGAGTTTGCCCGGATCACGCCAATATTTCCGCTGTCATCGTCCGCGAAGGCGGACGATCCAGTAGTCGCAATCAGACGTGAGAGGCCCTGCCCTGCGCGACAAGTAGGGATTACTGGATGCCCCGCCTCCGCGGGGGCATGACCGCAGAGGATAGGGTATGACAGACAGAGAATGGGACGCAGGCAGCAACTATGGCCGCGCGATGCTGGGGTACAAATCATCCCAGTTTGAATTGTTCTCCTCGATTAATCGAATCTTCCATTCGCGATTCCATCTCTTCAGTCGCTTCTCGCGCCGAATTGCAGCCTCGATATCGACATGCTGTTCGAAGTAGACTAGCCGCGCGACACCATATTTTCTCGTAAAGCCCTCCGCGAGCTTCTCCCGATGCTCATACACCCGCCGCACCAGATCGTTCGTCACGCCAATATAAAGCGTGCCGCCGATCCGACTGGCGAGGATGTATTCCCAATAACAACGTTCGATACTCACACCGACAGCTCTGGGGTTACTGGATCGTCCGCCTTCGCGGACGATGACAGCAGAGGAGATGTGAGGGCATGACCGACATGACCCGCTCCGCCCTGCCCGGTTTGGCGATCGCGATTATCGTGCTGATCGCGGGGCTCGTGCTCGCCTTCACGGTCGGGCGGTATCCGGTGTCATTGAACGATCTCATCACCGTGTTGTTGGCAAAGACGACCGGACACGAGCCGCACGTCCCGGCAGCCGTGCAAAGTGTCATCCTGCAGGTGCGTGGGCCGCGCGTGCTCGCCGCCGTCATGGTCGGTGGGGCGCTGGCCGTTGCCGGAACCGCGTTCCAGGGCCTATTCCGCAATCCGCTCGTGTCGCCCGACATCCTTGGCGCCTCGTCGGGCGCGGCACTCGGCGCGGTGATCGGGATCTTCTTTTCACTCGGCATCTTCGCGATCCAGGCCCTCGCCTTTATCGGCGGATTGATCGCAGTCGCCGCCGTCTATCTGATCGGCTCGATGGTGCGCGCACGCGATCCGATCCTGGTGTTGGTGCTGACCGGCGTCGTGGTCGGCGCCCTGTTGGGCGCCGGTGTCGGCCTCGTCAAATATCTCGCCGATCCCTACAACCAGCTTCCCGCCATGACCTTCTGGCTACTCGGCAGCCTGGCCGCCACCGACGTCTCCGATCTGCTGCCGCTGTTCGGCCCCGTCGCGCTTGGCGCCGCAGTGCTTATCGCATTGCGCTGGCGCATGAACGTGATGTCACTGCCGGAAGAGGAGGCGCGCGCACTCGGCGTCGCGACGGGGCCCCTGCGCGTTGTCATTGTTGCCGCCGCCACGCTGGTGACATCCGCAAGCGTTGCCACCGCCGGCATTATCGGCTGGGTCGGATTGGTCGTGCCGCATCTTGCGCGTTCGCTGGTCGGCCCCGACTTCGCGCGGCTGATGCCGGCGGCGGCGATTCTCGGTGGCGGCTATCTGTTGCTCATCGATACCCTCGCGCGCACCGCCGCGAGTGTCGAAATCCCACTCGGCATTCTGACAGCGGTAGTCGGTACGCCGTTCTTTATCTGGTTGCTCGCGCACATGCAGAGGAATTGGTCGTGAGGCATCCTCTGATTTGTCGTCGCGAGGCGGACGGCCCAGTAGCCCCTGCGCACCAGTGATGCGCGGACACACGACAAGCTTGCGTTTACTGGATCATCCGCCTTCGCGGGTGATGACAGCCGAGAATATTGCCACGGCATTGCCATGAAACTCTCCGGCCACGACCTCACCATCGGCTATCCCGACCATATCGTCGGGCGCGGGCTCGATGTCGGGTTCGAGACCGGCGAGGTGCTGGCGCTGCTCGGCCCCAACGGCGGCGGCAAGACCACACTGTTGAAGACCCTGCTCGGGCTGCTCAAGCCCAAGGCCGGCGAGGTACGCCTCGTCGACAAGCCGCTCAACGGCTATTCGATTTCGGAACGTGCGCGTGTCGTCGCCTATGTGCCGCAGGTGCATGTCGGCACCTTCGCGTTCACAGTGGAGACAGTGGTGCTTATGGGCCGCTCGGCGCACGGCGACCTGTTCAGCCGGCCGAGCGCGCATGATCGCGCAGTAGCGCAGGCGTCCCTCGAGCGCTTCGGCATCGGCCGCCTGTCACAGCGGCCCTATACGCAGATTTCCGGCGGCGAACGCCAACTGGTCCTGCTGGCCCGGGCGCTCGCGCAAGAGCCGCAATTCATCGTGCTGGACGAACCCACCGCCAGCCTCGACTTCGGCAACCAGGGCAAGGTGATCGCCGAGATCAAGGCGCTGGCGGCCTCGGGCCACGGCGTGCTGTTCACCACACACGACCCCAACCATGCCCTGCGCGCGGCCGACCGCGCCTTTCTGCTGCGGGAGGGCGCGCGGGTCGCCGACGGGCCGGTGAAGACGGTGCTCGATCGGGAGAAGCTGGAGGCGCTCTATCGCGCCCCCGTGGAGCGGTTGGTGGACCCGGAAACCGGGGCGGTGGCGTTCCTGCCGGGATAGAGCGTATCCAGGCGAAGTGGGAACCGGTTCGCCGTCCGGAAACGCGATTAGATCAAAACTTGAGCAGCGGCTCAGAAGTCGTTGGCGCTCGCCACGGCCATCCGCTGGGCCGCCTGCGATTGCCTGAGTTGGTTCAAGGCGTCGCGCGCTTGGGCGTGCAGATTGTCGAAATCAATGGTCGGAGTCGCGGTCTCGACCGCCGGCGCGGGAGCCTGAGGCGCTGACAACGTGGGAGACTTTGGGCCGTAAAACGGGCCGAAACTCCAGGCCAGAACGACTAGTGAACAAAGAATGAGCCGCATGGGAGACCCCCGTAAATTCTTGCTTGCACTTCTATTAGACGCGGCGAATTGAAACCGGTTCAAAGCCGGGGTCCCATTTTTGAGCAGTTCGGTGACCACTCCTTAAGACCTGCCGGCCACTTCTGGCCCTGCAATATGGGCTCGAATGGCCTATATTGGCGGTATGAACGAGCCCCAAGACCAGGACGACTACATCATCCGCCCCGACCCGGGCGACGCCCGGCTGACCGAGCGGGTCAGCGGCATCGATCAGACCGGCGCCCAGGTCGAGACCTCGGTAACGGTCGAGCGCGCCCTGACGATCTTCCTCAATGGCCAGGAAATCGTCACCGCCATGACCATCAATGACCATCCCGAATACTTGGGCATCGGCTATTTGCTCAACCAGAACATGCTGCTACCTGACGACGAGGTGACGGCCGTCGATTACGACGAGGAGCTGTCGGTCGTGGTGGTGCGCACCAACCGCAAAACCAACTACGAGAAAAAGCTGAAGAAGAAGGTGCAGACCTCGGGCTGCGCGCAGGGCACCGTATTCGGCGACCTCATGGAAGCGCTCGACAATGTGGCGCTACCCGACGCACCGCTGCGTACCTCCTGGCTTTATGCACTGACCCACAAGATCAACACCACGCCCTCGCTATATCTGGAAGCCGGCGCAATCCACGGCTGCGTGCTGGCCAGGGAAGACAAGCCGCTGGTCTATATGGAGGACGTCGGCCGCCACAATGCGGTCGATAAAATCGCCGGCTGGATGTTCAAAGAGAAGGTCGTCCCCGATGACAAGATCTTCTACACCACCGGGCGGCTCACCTCCGAAATGGTGATCAAGACCGTGCGCATGGGCATTCCGATCCTGATCTCACGCTCGGGCTTTACCGCGTGGGGCGTGGAATTGGCGCGCAAGACGAACCTGACCTTGATCGGGCGCGCGCGTGGCAAGCGCTTCGTCGCGCTTGCCGGCGAACAGCGCATCGTGTTCGACCAGGACCTCAGCTTTGTCGAAGACGAGGGTTCGAAACACCGGCGCAAGGCGGCGGTGCGCGACGAGTAATGACTGACATCCCCGTTCCCCCGACCCTCGGCCTCGTGCTCGCCGGCGGCCTTGCGCGCCGCATGGGTGGCGGCGACAAGGCGCTGATCACGATTTGCGGCATCACTATCCTCGACCGCGTGCTCGCGACGTTGTCGGCGCAGTGCGTCGACATCGTCATCAACGCCAACGGCGATCCGGAGCGCTTCGCCGAATCCGGATGCGAGGTGATCCCCGATAACGTGCCTGGCCATCCCGGCCCGCTTGCCGGCATCCTCGCCGGGCTCGACTGGCTGGCGGCGCAGGATAACGGCGTCGAATGGCTACTGAGCGTGCCGGGCGATTGCCCATTTCTGCCCGACGACCTGGTCGAGCGATTGCACCACGCGCGGCGTCGGATGGGCGCGGGCGTGCCGCTTGCCTGCGCGCGTTCCGGCGAATGGCGCCATCCGGTCGTGGGGCTATGGTCGCTGGCGCTGCGCGCGGATTTGCGCAAGGCGCTAATCGACGAGGACTTGCGCAAGATTGAGGTCTGGACCGGCCGCTACGCCATCGCCATCGCCGACTGGCCGGTGGAGCCGGTCGACCCGTTCCTCAACGTCAACACGCCTGAGGATCTCGCCACGGCCGAACGCATTGCAGTGCAGCATGTCGGCGGCTAATCAACCTTGACCGGACTTCGCGCCCCATCCTTATCTATAGTGTGAAGCTATGGAACTATCTGGGAGAGGAGCTGAGGCCATGAAAACCTTTATTGTCGCTTGCGTCGTCGCCATCGTTGTCGCTGTTATCGGCGCATTTGTGCTGGACGGTATGCAGGAGCCGGTTCAGAAGGCCTATTCGACGGCCTACGTACGGTTGGGCGCTTAAAGCTCAGCTCACCAGCGCGGCATATGCCAGAAAGCCGACGCGGGCACCGGGTTCGATGGTGGTGACGCCTTCGGGCAATTCCAGGAGGCCATCGGTTTCGGTCAGGGACGTCAGGATGCCGGCGCCGTCCTGCGGATGTTTGATAGCCTCGATCTCGCCGTCGGCGGCGCGGCGCAATGCCACCCGCACATATTCGCGGCGATCCTTTTTCTTCTTGTAGGCGAAGGCCACGCGCACCGGCAGCGCCACCAGCTGTTCCGGCTGCGCGCCGGACAGCCGGCGCAGCAGCGCCTTCACCACGCGCACGAAGGTGACGAATACCGCGACAGGATTGCCGGGCAAGCCGACGAAGGCAGCGCGGTGCAAAGGATCGGCAGCGCGGATCACGCCCATGGCCACCGGCCGACCTGGCTTGATGGCAACGCGCCAGAAAACCAGACTGCCGATGCGCTCGACGGCGCTGCGTACATGATCGGCTTCGCCGGTCGATACGCCGCCGGAGGTGATGACCAGGTCATGACCGGCAGCTGCGTGTTCGAGCGCGCGGGCGAGCGCCTCGGGCTGATCGGGCAGGATGCCGAGGTCGGTCACCACCACGCCGAGGCGCTCCAGCAGCTCGCTGAGCAGGTAGCGGTTGGCGTCGAAGATGGCGGCGCCGTCGCGCGGGCTGCCCGGCTCGACCACCTCGTCGCCGGTGGAAAAGATCGCCACGCGCAGACGGCGGCGCACCACGATCTCAGTGAGGCCCAGCGCGGCGGCGAGCGCCACATGCTGCGCTTCCAGCACCGTGCCGGCCGGCAGCACGACATGACCGGCGGGCACATCTTCGCCGGCAAGCCGCCGATTGGCGCCGCGTTTCAATCCGCTCGGCACGGTGACGCGGTCGCCGTCCACCTCCACGTCTTCCTGCATGAATACCGTGTCGGCACCGGCGGGCATCGCTGCGCCGGTGAAGATGCGGATGGCCTGGCCGTGCCCGAGCGTGAGTTCGGCGCGCGCGCCAGCCGTCAGACGGCCGGTGACGGTGAGCGTCGTGTCGCCGGCGGGCTTGAGATCGGCGTAGCGCACTGCATAGCCGTCGACGGCGGAATTATCGAACGGCGGCAGGCTGACCGGAGCGACGACATCGGCGGCGGTGACGCGCCCGCGCGCGCCATGCAGCGGCACGCGCTCGGTCTCGGCGACCGGTTCGATGCGCTCGCCGATCAGACGCTCCATTTCCTCGATCCGCATCAGCGGACCGGAAAAAGCGAAACAGTCATCGGTCAGTTGCGCCATCTTGGCTCTCGTTACGCCGTGCTGGCGAATGCGATATCGCCGACCGGCACCGCGTGCTTGATGAGCAGGTCGGCGATGGCCTCGATGTCGTCCAGGTCTATCACCGGCACGCGAGCGGCCGGAAGCTCCACGTCGGAAGCGATCGCCACGATGTGCGGGTCTTCCGGATGAATGAGCGACTTGCCGTTGGCCGCGCGATGGATCTCAAGCTTGGGAAAGGGGTCGCGCTTGTAACCCTCGACCAACACCAGGTCGACCGGCGACATCTTGGCGACCAGCGCGGGCAGGTCCCACTCCTCCTCTTCGCGCAGTTCGTGCAGGATGGCGAAGCGCTTCGACGAACTGACAATCACCTCGGTGGCGCCGGCGGCGCGGTGAAAGAAAGAATCCTTACCCGGCTGGTCGAGGTCGAAACCGTGATGGGCGTGCTTGAGGGTGGAGACCTGCAAGCTGCGGGTGATTAGACACGGAATGACCTTCTTGATGAGGGTGGTTTTGCCCGACCCGCTCCAGCCGGCGAGACCGATGATACGCATAGGTTTCATAAAGGCCCGATACTCCAGTAATTGAACCGCCACCTATAGCACGATTAGGGGCGGTCAGCCGCACGGCCTGGGAGGGCGGCCGAAAACTCCGGCATATTACGGGATTGCCCGCGGCGGCGGATGTGGGCAAGTTTCCGCGACGAATTCAACGGGGGAGAGGCGAGATATGACCCAGGCTTCGGCATGGTCGCGGCGCGAGGTCTGGACCCGCAAGCTGCTTTATCCCGGCCACACCTTCCCCACCGCCATCGCCCCGGTCGCCGTCGCCATCGGGCTGGCGCATCACGACGGTGTGCTGGCCGCAGGACCGGCGCTGCTCGCATTCGTTGCCGGCTGGCTGATCCAATTCGCGGGCGTGGTCACCGACAATTATACCAACCTCATTCGCCAGCCCGACGACCGTGAGCACCCCGAGCTGGTGCAGGCCGTCAGCAGCGGGCTCTTGTCGCTCTCGTTCCTGCGCTCGACTATTTTCTTCAGCTATGGCGTCGCGGTGGCGCTCGGGCTGGTGCTCATTGCGATCGCCGGCTGGCCGGTGATCGTGATCGGGCTCCTCAGCATTCTGGCAAGCTGGGCCTATTCGGCCGGACCGTGGCCGTTCGGCCGCCACGGCTTCGCCGACCCGCTGTTCTTCCTGTTCTTCGGCACGGTGTCGGTGATCGGCACCTATTACGTCCAAGCCGCGATGGTGCTCGGGCCCGAGCACTGGCGCGAGGCGTTGCCGTTCACGGCAGTCGCCGTCAGCCTGCCGATCGGCGCGCTGATCACCAACATCCTGATCATTGATGATATTCGCGACTGCGAATTCGATATCGAGAAGGGCAAGAACACCATCGCCGTGCGCTTCGGCAAGGGCTGGAGCCGGCTGGAATTCGTCTGCCTGCTCGCCTTCGCCTACCTGACGCCGTTCTGGCTGTGGCTGTCGCTCGGCTTCAGCGCCTGGGTCCTGCTGCCGCTGATCACGCTGCCGCTCGCGGTCATTGTCGCTCATGCGGTGTGGACGCGCGACCGCTTCGCCGAGTTGGTGCCGATGACGCCGCGGCTCGCCATGCTCACCGTTGTATTCTCGCTGTGTCTCGCGGCTGGAATCGCGGCAAGCACATAACGCACTACAACGTATTGATTTGAATCAATCGTGTCTTACGCCCGTTAATTGTTTTTGTTTGAAACTGTTGGCGGGATTGTCCTAAAGTCGCTTCACGACAGGCGATGCTGACGGCCGAGGCAAGATCATGAGGCGCACACGCTGGTGGCTGCTGCTTTTCGTCCTGATCGTCGGCGGCTTTCTCGGCGCCGGCGCGGTGATTGGCAGCGTATTCGCCTATCGCGACACCTCCACCGACGCCTTCTGCACCTCCTGCCACAGCATGGCGTTCGTGGGGAACGACCCGCATTTCATGCATTCAGCGCACCGCAGCAATGTTGCCGGCGTGCACCCGAACTGCGGCGACTGCCACATCCGCAAGACCAACTGGTTCACCGAGACCTACGACCACGTGACGTCGGGAGTGCGCGACGTGATCGCCGAATACACCCACGACTACGGCGACCCCAAGGTGTGGGCGAAGCACCGCATCGAACTGGCGCACGAGGTGCGCGAGACCATGCGCGCGCAGAACAGCGTGACCTGCCGCTCGTGTCATGACGCGGCCACCATCCAGCCGGTGAGCCAGCGCGGACAGGCGGCGCACGCGCTGATGCGCGAGGGCCGCATGACCTGCATCGACTGCCATTTCAACCTGGTGCACGCCCCGGTACCGCCGATCGATAGCGTTCATCCGCGGCTCGGGCATCAGCGGTGGAGACGAAAAAGTAGCCGCGTGCGAGACGCACGTTCGAGGAGAAGGCGATGAGCAAGCGAGCCCGCATGTCGAGAAGCATGTCGAAAATTCTGGCCGCCGCGCTCCTGTCCGGCGGCCTCACCGCCGCCGTGCTGGTGATGGCGCCGCAGCTGCGCGCGCAGACGCCGGCCGCGCCCGCTGCGCCGCCGCCGCGGCCGCCAAGCCCGCGCCGGCGCCGGCGCCGGCCACACCCCCCGGCATGATCGCCACCACCGACGTGCCATTCTACGCCGAGTGGGCAAGCTCGGCGCACGCCAACCACAAGGCCGAGCCGTTCAATCACTGGAACAAGGAAGGCGTCATCCCGGCAGACTGCGCGCGCTGTCATTCCACTCCCGGCTTCCGCGATTACTTGGGCGCCGACGGCTCGACGCCGTTCAAGGTCGACCATCCGGCGCCGGTCGGCACCGTGATCACCTGCATCGCCTGCCACAACGACAAGACCGTGCGCCTTTCCACCGTCATCTTTCCGTCCGGCATCAAGGTCGAGCACCTGGGCAAGGACGCCCGCTGCATGACCTGCCACCAGGGCCGCGAATCGACGGCGAGTGTGAACAAGGCGATCGCCGGCGTGCCCGACGACCAGGTGATACCCAAGCTCGGCTTCATCAACGTGCATTACTTCGCCGCCGGCGCGACGCTGTACGGCCATGTGGTGAAGGTCGGTTACGAATATCCCGGCAAGACCTATGCCGGCCTGCTTAAGCACCGCGCGCCCTACACCACCTGCACTGCATGCCATGCGACGCATACGCTGGAAGTGAAGGTCGGGGACTGCGCCGCCTGCCACAAGGAGGTCACCGACAAGGCCTCGCTGCGCATGATCCGCGCCGACAAGGTCGACCTCGACGGCACCGGCGACACCAAGGAAGGCGTGGCGCAGGAAATCGACAATCTGCGCGCCAAGCTCCTTGCCGCCATCCAGGATTACGCCAAGAAGGTGGCCGGCAAGCCGGTGGTCTATTCGGCGCCGGACTTTCCGTATTTCTTCGTCGACACCAACGGCGACGGCAAGCCGGAGAAGAATGAAACCAAGTTCCCCAACCAGTACAAGAACTGGACGCCGCGCCTGATGAAGGCGGCCTATAACTACCAGTTCGTCACCAAGGACCCGGGCGCCTACGCACACAATCCGGCCTACACCGCGCAACTGCTGCACAACTCGATCGCCGATCTCGGCACGCGGGTGACGGTCGACATGAAGAAGGCGACGCGGCCGTAGCGGCAAGACTGTCATTGTCCGCGAAGGCGGACGATCCAGCAATCACTGAGCACGCTGTGTTTACTGGTTCCCCCGCCTTCGCGGGGGATGACAGCAGAAAACCAAAACAAGACGCCCGGCTGGAAGGCCGGGCGTTCTGCATGGTTCGCGGGACCGGAAGTCTATTCGGCCGGCTGAGTGCGGGCGCGGCTGGCGCCGTGACCCTGCTCCTCCTCGTACCAGAGCGGATGATGCTCCTTGGCCCAGTTTACATCGACCGTCCCCTGGCTCATGGATTCGAAGGCGCCCTCCATGCCCAGCGTGCCGAGATAGATGTGAGCGATGATCAGCGCGACGAACAGCACGCCCACAATGCCGTGGAAGATCTGCGCCAGTTCCATATCGCCGACGCCCATGCCCCAGGAGAAGGGGAAGATCAGCATGTAGCCAGTGACGATCATGGCGGCGCCGCCGAGCACGATGAACCAGTACAGCAGCTTCTGGCCGCCGTTGAACTTCCAGGCCGGCGCGTGCTGGTGGTCCTTGCCCATGCCGCCGCCCATCTTGAACCACTGGATGTCGGCCGCGGTCGGGAAGTTCTGCCCGATCCACATCAGGAACATCAGCACGACGCCGATGGTGAAGGCGAAGCTGAGGTAGTTATGGGCGTACTTGGCCCATTCAGACCAGGCACTAAAGGCGTCAGCGCCCAGCCACGGCAGGATCAGCGCACGGCCGAAGGTGATGTTCAGCCCGGTGATGCCGAGGACAATGAAGGTCGAAGCGGTGAGCCAGTGCACAAAGCGCTCAAAGGCGTTGAAGCGCACCATGGTGCGTCCCGAACGGCCGCCCTCGATCTTCATGGTGCCGCGCCACAGATAGAACAGGATCAACAGCGCCAGCATGCCGAGGATGGCGATGCCGCCAATCCACTTCAGATAGACGGTGTGAAAGGTCTGCCAGTTACGGCCGGCCGGATGGATCAGGTTGGCCGACTTCTTGTCCGGAATGCTGACATCACCGCGGATGACGCCGCCCTTGAGCTGCTGCAGGAGCTGCTGCTCGCTGGTGGCGGCCGTCGGACCGCTTTGCGCGGACGCAGGCGCCGACGGCATAACCGTAGCAACAATGAACGCGAGCGCGAGAGCGCCGACGATGAAGCGGATCGTAGCGAAGAGCTTCGCCATGGTATCCTCTCCCTTCCCTTACCCCGAGTGTTCTTTTGACAAGGACCGGCGACGCAGGGCTTTCCAGGCCTCGCGCCGCCGCATGGATCAGCTCGCGATGGTCTCGTGATAGGCGGTCTGCCAACCCCAGGCGCCGGAGCCGTAGCCGCGCGTCTTCACGCGTTCCTTGTAGATCTTGGCGATGACCTCGCCGTCGCCGGCGAGCAACGCCTTGGTCGAGCACATCTCGGCGCAGAGCGGCAGCTTGCCTTCGGCCAGCCGGTTGGCGCCGTACTTCTCGTACTCCGCCTTGCTGCCGTCGGCCTCCGGGCCGCCGGCGCAGTAGGTGCACTTGTCCATCTTGCCGCGCGAACCGAAGTTGCCGACCTTCGGATATTGCGGAGCGCCGAACGGGCAGGCGTAGAAGCAGTAGCCGCAGCCGATGCACAGGTCCTTGTTGTGCAAGACCACCGCGTCCGCCGTGGTGTAGAAGCAGTTCACCGGGCAGACCGCCGCGCAGGGCGCGTCGGTGCAGTGCATGCAGGCCATGGAGATCGAGCGCTCGCCCGGCTTGCCGTCGTTTAGCGTGACCACGCGGCGGCGGTTGATGCCCCAGGGAACGTCGTTTTCGTTCTTACAGGCGGTGACGCAAGCGTTGCACTCGATGCATCGGTCGGCGTCGCAAAGGAATTTCATGCGTGCCATTGTCGTTCTCCTTTGTCCCTCGCCTTACGCTGCCTCGATGCGGCAGAGCGTGACTTTGGTTTCCTGCATCTGGGTGACGACGTCGTAGCCGTAGGTGCCGTCCATGTTGGACGCTTCACCGAGCACGATCGGGTCGTTGCCCTTGGGGTACTTGCCGCGCAGGTCCTTGCCCTGCCAGTAGCCGCCGAAGTGGAACGGCATGAAGGCTACGCCGGCGGCCACGCGTTCGGTCACCATGGCGCTCACCAGAACCTTGCCGCCTTCCGGCGAGTGCACCCAGACCTTGCCGCCATCCTTGATCCCGATCTTGCCGGCATCGGCCGGGTTGATCTCGCAGAACATGTCCTGCTGCAATTCGGCAAGCCACTTGTTGGAGCGCGACTCGTCGCCGCCGCCCTCGTACTCGACCAGACGGCCGGAGGTGAGGATGGTCGGGAACTGCTTGGAATGGTCCTGCTTCTGGATCGACGCGTAGAGCGTCGGCAGACGCCATTCCTTGCGGTCGCTGTAGGTCGGGTATTTCGCCACCAGATCGCGCCGCGGGGTGTAGAGCGGCTCGCGGTGGATCGGCACCGGGTCGGGGAAGGTCCACACGATGGCGCGGGCCTTGGCGTTACCAAAGGGCGCGCAGCCGTGCTTGATGGCGACCCGTTGGATACCGCCGGACAGGTCGACCTTCCAGTTGGTTTTGTCGCCGGCGACCTTGTTGATGGCCTCGGTTTCGGCCGGCGTCAGGTCCTTGTCCCAGCCAAGCTTCTTGAGCATGGCCATGGTGAACTCGGGGTAGCCGTCCTTGATCTCGGAGCCGGCCGAGTAGGAGCCGTCGGCGAGGATGTTGGTGCCGTTGTGCTGGACGCCGAAACGGGCGCGGAAGGTGAGCCCACCCTCGGCCACCGGCTTGGAGGTGTCATAGAGGATCGGTGTGCCGGGATGCTTGAGTTCAGCGGTGCCCCAGCACGGCCACGGCAGGCCGTAGTAGTCGCCGTCGACCGGTCCACCTTTGGCCTTGAGCGTGGTGGGATCGAACTTGTCCTGGTGGGCCATATGCGCCTTCAGGCGCTCCGGCGACTGGCCGGTGTAGCCGATGGTCCACATGCCCCTGTTGTATTCGCGGGTGATGTCCTCGATCAGCGGTTCACTGCCGTTGACCTTGATGTGCTTGAACATCTCCTTGTCGAAGCCGAACTTCTTGGCGAACAGGTACATGATCTCGTGGTCGGGCTTGGCCTCGAACCACGGCTTGAACACCCGGTCGCGCCACTGCAGCGAGCGGTTCGATGCGGTAACCGAACCGGAGGTCTCGAACTGCGTGGTCGACGGCAACAGATAGATGCCGTCCTTGCGGTCGGGAATGATCGAGGCGAAGGTCGGCACCGGATCGACCACGACCATCAGGTCGAGCTTCTCCATCGCCTTCTTCATCTCCGGCAGGCGGGTCTGCGAATTGACCGCGTGGCCCCAGTAGACCATGGCGCGGATGTTATCCGGCTGGTCCATGTTCTCCTTCTTCTCGAGCACGCCGTCGATCCAGCGCGAGACCGGAATGCCCTTCGACTCCATCAGCTTCTGGCTGGCGAAGCGGGCCTTGACGAATTCGTAGTCGACGTCCCAAACCCGGCACCAATGCTTCCAGGAACCGGTGGCCAGGCCGTAGTAGCCGGGCAGGCTGTCGGCCAAGACGCACATGTCGGTCGCGCCCTGCACGTTGTCGTGGCCGCGGAAGATGTTGGCGCCGCCGCCGGCGACACCGATGTTGCCGAGCGCGAGCTGCAGCACGCAATAGGCACGGGTGTTGTTGTTGCCGTTATGATGCTGCGTGCCGCCCATGCACCAGACCAGAGTGCCTGGCTTGTTGTCGTGCATCATCTTGGCGACGCGCTCGAGTTGCGCACCGGGCACGCCGGTGACGTTCTCGGCCACCTCCGGCGTCCACTTCATTACTTCCTTCTCAACCTGGTCGAGGGCGTAGACGCGCTGCTTGACGTACTCCTTGTCGACCCAGCCATTCTTGAAGATGTGATAGAGGATGCCCCAGACCAGCGCGACGTCGGTGCCGGGACGGAAGCGCACGAACTCATCGGCATGCGCAGCGGTGCGGGTGAAGCGCGGATCGCAGACGATCAGCTTCGACTTGTTTTTCTCCTTGGCGTGCAGGATGTGCTGCACGGCCACCGGATGCGCCTCGGCTGGATTGGAGCCGAACAGGATCATCAGCTTGGAATTGTGCATGTCATTGTAGGAGTTCGTCATCGCGCCGTAGCCCCACGTGTTCGCGACGCCCGCGACCGTGGTGGAGTGGCAGATGCGCGCCTGGTGGTCGCCGTTGTTGGACCCCCAGAAGCCGTAGAACTTGCGGAAGAGATAGGATTGCTCGTTGTTGAACTTGGCGGAGCCGAGCCAGTAGACCGAATCGGGACCCGACTTCTTGCGGATCTCGTTCATCTTGTCGCCGATCTCGTTGATCGCGTCTTCCCACTTCACGCGTTTCCACTGGCCGCCTTCAAGCTTGAGCGGATATTTAAGGCGGCGTTCGTTATGAGCATGCTCGCGCACCGAGGCGCCCTTGGCGCAGTGCGAACCCATGTTGAACGGGCTGTCCCAACCCGGCTCCTGGCCGACCCAAACGCCATTCTTCACTTCGGCGATGACGGTGCAGCCGACGGAGCAGTGGGTGCAGACCGATTTGATGCGGGTGGCGCCGGCGGTCAACGGGCCGGCTTCCGCGGCTTCTGCCTTTTTCACGGTGCCGATCGGCAAGGCGCTGGCGAGCGCGACGCCACCGGTCAACAGACCGGAGCGAGCCAGGAACGAGCGGCGGTCGATGGCGCCGCCGGCGCTCGCGGCTAGCGCTTGCTGCAGCGTTGAGGACTTTACGGAGCCTCTCGATTTTTTCCTGAGCATGACTTCCTCCTGAATTCGGGTCGGCGCAGGCCTCACGCGTCAGGCGCGGGCGCGGAATTGGTGCAACGGTCAGAAGCGGGCGAGGCGGTAGTAGGTCTTGACCTCTTCGCTCTCGCGGTAACCGTTATGTTGCGGCTTCTTCGGCTCACTCGCGGCGACGGCGGTATTGGCGCCGGTAGCGGCCGCCGCGCTGGCGGCGCCGATGGCCAAGCCTGCTCCGGTCAGAAGACGACGGCGGTCGATCTTTTGCCCGCTCTTGGGCGATCGTTCGCGGTCTTTGCGCATAGTCAGTCCTCCGGTAAAACGTGAAATGTCATCGCCAATGCCACGGCGGCCCGCACAGCGTGAAATGCGCGCACGATCGACGTCGCGCCAAATGCCTCATCGCGGGCTGTAGTTGCTGAAGCCATCTCCCCTCCCTCCCCTTTTGCTCTCGAAGAGTCTTTTTCGACGGGGCAGCACTCAAGCATTGGAACAATGAAAGGGTATAGCCCAGGGCTATGAATGACAAATAATTTTCCGTGATCTCTGGCTATAACTTAGGCGTAGGCAGTCACATCACGGCCCACGAATGTCGCAACGCAGCATAAATAAGATTGCCTTATTCGCCGCTGTCTTCGCCGGGGTGGGCAGACTTGGGCTCTAGCGCAGCGGCCGTGACTTGCCGCGGCGCATCAGACGAATTTTCCCCTGCTGCGTCACTTTCGACCACGGAACTCGGCTTCACGTGCGGGTTCGGATGCTTCGCCGCTTTCGGACAGTTCCTGTGATTCGCCAGCGACGGCGTCGTTGCCGAGCGCCTGGTCGACCTGATCGAGCTTGTTCTCGATTTCCTCGAGATAGCCGCGGCCAGCGCGGTAGGCGGTCTGGGCAGCGGTGATGGTGGTGTCGACCAGATTGTAGTTCTCGTCGTAGTCGTTGAGGCCGTCGAGATTGGCCAGCACCGGATCGCTGGTCCACAGCTTGCGCAAGGCCGCGCGCCGCAACGCCTCGGGAACCTTGGAATTCAGGAACACGGTGTAATCGGACTGGAAATCAAGTTCTTCGATCGGCGGCAGCGCCGGCATGTCGTCGTCCGCCGTCGCAGTATCCGCGCTCGGAACGGCCTCCGATTCGATGGCGATATTTTGCGCATCCGGCGGCGCGGGCTGCGCTTCGTCGGCTGGCTCGGGCGGTAGCTCGCCGCGCCGCGCCGCCGCTTTGCGTTGCGACCAGCGCGACAACACCTTGCGTTCCTCGCTCACGAGGCGCCCCGTTCGCGCAGCGCCGCCGGTTTGCCGCCGTAGTCGTCCTTGTGGCGCTTGTTCTTGCGCTTTACGAACGGCGTATCGACGTGGTGCCGCGTTACGAAGTCCTGCACCCAAACCATAATTTCAGGCGGCATCGGCACGCCTTCGACCACGTCGTCATTGCCCTCGCTGTACCCCATGGCCTCATAGGGACAGACAGTGGCGAGGAACGGCTCGAACTCGAGGCCTTTTTCAGGATCTTGGGCCTCTTCGTTCCTGCGCAGCACCACATAGACCACCGGTGGCGTTTGGGAGAGGTTGTTGAGATAGCCTTCGGTTTCGCCGCGGAACAGCTCTATATCGAGCGTACCGCCGTGGAACTGGGCCCAGCTCTCGCCTTCGGCCAGCAGCTTGCCGTGATCGTTGGCGGCAACCGGCAGCACGCCGATCGGGCGCCAGACGTGATCCAGCCATTGGCTGTTGACCGCGCGTCGTTCGACCACGACGCTGACCGGCATTACGGCGTCGGCAGCCATGCCGCTTTCACCTTTCGCTTCGGCGGACGTTCGCGCCGCCCAACGTCGTGCGGCGCCACCGCACGCTCAGTAGCTGTTGACCCGGTAGAAATTCTTGACGTCCTCGGAATTGGGATTGTAGCGCTTCTTTTTGGCTTCCGACATCGACTCGGTTGCGGCCGCCTCGGTGGCAACGAACGACGCGGCAGCCGCAGCGGTCGCGGCGATGCCGGCGCCGAACCCGATCACGCGCAGAAAGTCGCGGCGGGCGAACTTGCTCTTATCCTGCATCGTCTAGTCCCTCCTCCGTAAAGCCGCGTTCAAGGACGTCGCCTCAACCCGGCAGATCAAAAGCTTCGGCTTCAATGTCGACGAAAATCCGGCCGACGGCGCCGACGCGGCGGTAAAAATCGGCGGATTCGGCGTTTTCGAGATCGGCGAAGAAGCGGCCAATCCAGGGCGCCATATGTTTCTCGAAGATCGTGCGTTCGGCGCCGGCCGGCGCCGGCAGGCGGCGGCTCGCCAGCCCCGCCATGATCTCGCATAAGATTCCGGCATGATCCTCCGGCTCAATCACGCCTTCCGAGCGGGCGACGCCAATCTCGATGAGGTCGTCGCGCAGCCGCGCCAGCGGGCGCTCATGCAGGAAGCCGGTGAGATAATAAGACGCATAAGGCAACAGCTCGCCGCGCCCGATTCCGATGAAGATATTGAAATACTCGCGCTCCACCGCCTCGACGGTCGCTTGCGCCGCGGCGTCGGCGAGCGTGGCATGGGCGACTCCCAGGGGGCTGGCATCACCCTTCAGTTCCGACAGGCTCTTCAGCAGATCGGCGTTCGGCGCGCGCAACAACAGCGCACCGATCAGCGCGTATTCCTGCGCGCGCGCGGCGTCGATTTCATCGGCCTCGCTGGCGGCTTCGTCGCCATAGAGATCGGGCCGCAGGATCGCGCGATCAACGCCGGTCACTGTCTCGACGATGACCACGCGCTCGGCTGGCACGCGGGTCCAATTCGACACCGACGGCTGCGAGATGCCGATCTGGCGCGCGAGCTCGCTTACGCCGCCAACGGCGCGGATCGCCTCGGTCAAGCCCGGATCGCGCATCGGTTTACCGTCTCACGTGGTTTGCGGGGTGAAAGTAGCGGCGGGGCGTGAGGCGGGTCAACTGGGCGTCTTCTTTCCTCTCCCCCGCACGCGCGGAGAGGGGATACCGAGTACGTACCCGTAAAATGGGTTTGGTACGACGTCCGTATCGGCGCAGAACGCAGAGACTCGTTTCCGCAAACGGCAAACGGTATGTCTGCCAACGGCCGATCCGAGTTAAGCGAAGGTTGCGAAATCGTCGCGATGCATTTTCATCGCGGCTCAACTTTCGACTTTTACAACACAATCTGCCGCCAGAAGACATTTCGTGGTGCGGAGCAATATCCGCTCCCCCGGAAAAGAACCTCTCCTTTTGTAGAAAGGAGGGGCGGCACCCTCGCATCGGCTTATTTGCTGGCCGTGCCGGCGGCGGGTTCCGAGCACATGAACGAGCCGATGTGCTTACTCCATTTCGGATCGAGCGCCGGATACGAACCGGGACCCAGTCGCATCATCTCGCCGCCATAGTCACCCTCGGTGAAGAAGTCCCAGGTGCCGGACTTAATCTCGATCGACGCGATTTGGTTCTGCCAGCCGTCGTCGCCGAGAGTAGCCTGGTCGTCAACGGCCGGTGCCGACAAGCCTTTGAGCCCGGGCTCGGCATGGATCACCAGTTCGCAGCCGGTACGCTCCGCGTTCTCCTGCGCAGGTGCAGCCTGTGGGGTCGCGTCAGCGACCCTCGACGGCTGAGGGGCTGCATTGGCAGCGGGTGGCGTCGGCGCTTCGACAGGCGGTGGCTCCGTCGACGTTGCGGCAACGGCCGGCGGCTCAGGAGCCGCATCGGCAGCGCGTGGCGCCGGCGCTTCGGCAGGCTGTGGTTCCGTCGGCATTTCGGCAGCCATTGGCGGCTGAGGAGCCACATCGGTATCGGGTGGCGCCGACGTTTCGGCAGGCGGTGGCTCCGTCGGCATGTCGACCATCGATTCTGGCGATGATGGTGGCGGTTCTTCGGAAAGCTCCAGGACGCTGGCAGTGCGATTGGGCTCTGGGCAATACTGCACGCATTGAACCTCGAAGCCGCCGTCCTCGGCCGGCACCTCGGTCCAGCGCAGACGACAACCATCGACCGTGTAGCCGGTGCACACCGGCCGCGGAATTGACACATAGCCATCGGCGTAGAGGGTGCTGGCGCCGAACAAGAACGGTGCAAGCGCGGCGATCGGGGCCAGCGTGCGCCACCGGTGCCTGACGAAGACATGACGGCGTCCACGAACGATCACGATTTTGCGTGGGCCTCGCCAGCCGCGCCAATAGCCGCGGCGATTGTGGACGACAACGGTTGTTCGCCGAACCCCAGGGCCGCGCATGATAGGTCGCGGATTATGCCGGCGCACGACCTGGTGAGTCCCGGGGCCATGTCGCATCCGACGCGCTCTCTGCTGCCGCATCCTCTGTTGCTGCAACTGGTGCGCTCGCTGCTGCTGCATTCTTTGCTGCTGTAGCTGGTGAGCTCTCTGTTGCTGCATCCTCTGCTGCGGCAGCTGATGCGCTCGTTGCTGCTGCTGCATTCTTTGCTGTTGAAGCTGGTGCGCCCTTTGCTGCTGCGTCTTTTGCTGCTGAAGCTGGTGCGCCCTCTGCTGCTGGATCTTCTGCTGCTGCAGCTGGTGTGCCCTCTGCTGCTGCATTCTTTGCTGCTGCTGCTGCAGCTGGTGCGCCCTGCTGCTGCTGCATCCTTTGCTGCTGCTGCTGCAGCTGATGTGCTCCTGCTGCTGCTGCATCCTTTGCTGCTGCTGCTGCAGCTGGTGCTGCTCGCTGCTGTTGCATCCTGCTGCTGCTGCAGCTGGTGTGCTCTCTGCTGCTGCATCCTTTGCTGTTGCTGCTGACGCGCTCTTTGCTGCTGCTGCATCCTCTGCTGCTGCTGCTGACGCGCTCTCTGCTGCTGTTGCATCCTCTGCTGCTGCTGCTGACGCGCTCTCTGCTGCTGTTGCATCCTCTGCTGCTGCTGCTGACGCGCTCTCTGCTGCTGTTGCATCCTCTGCTGCTGCTGCTGACGCGCCTTCTCTTGCTTCTGCTTTTCCGTCTCCGCGCTCAGCTCGACGGTTTGCCCGTTATTCCGGGCTGTCAACGCGGTTGCCGGCGCCGCTTGCGCGGCCACACGTTGGGGCTGCCCCGCAGCCACAGCGGCGACCGCCAGGGCCGCCATGACGATAATCGAATTACGCATAGCTGGTCGTGCCCCTCTGTCCTGCTAGCAAAGTCCTGCTAGCAAAGTCCTGCCGGCAAAGGCCTGCCAACAAAGGCCTGCCAACAAATATAAAAAATTCTGCCTGGCAGGCACCGGCCCGCACTTAATCCGGATCTATAAACTGGCTGATGCTACCTATTCGATACCAAGATGGCCATCCCCATTGGTGTACTTTCTTCGAATGACCCCAAAGACCGGCAAATATCCGCTAATGGTCGATTGTGTTCTCTAATTCCGGGTCTAGGTGTCAAGCTCTCCACGAACATCCTTGCCGGGCCTGCGCAGCATGGCGTCCCCGCATTTCGAGATGCGGTCGGACCAATCGACTTCCCCCGAGGCATGGCGGCGGGTCGTCAGTCCAACGTAGGCGCCGACACTCCTTGATCTCGTGAACCGCATCGGATCGTCAATCGTTGCCTTGAAGCAGAGCGCCGTGATCGGACCGACACCTGGCACGGTCATGAACCTACGGACCTGCGCATCCTGGCGCGCCAGCTTGTGAAGCTTACGGTCGAGATCGACGATCTGCTGTTCGATGGCCTTACGTGCCATGAGCAATGGGGTCACCGCTGCATTCAGTTCAGGACGCCCCTCGATCAGTTCCTCGGCGCGCACGGCAAAGACGTTGAACTTGGCCCGGCCGATCACGAGACCGAGGTTCTTGAGCAGACCGCGGATCTGGTTTTCAATATCGCGCTTCACTTTGACCAGCAGCGCTCGGCTCGCCAGCAGCGCCTTGGTTGATCTCACGCTAAGCAACTAAATTGCGCTAAGGTCGGGCTGCGGTCGCAATGGAATTAATGTAGAAATCAAGCATTGCCGTAAGTGACGCGGGATCCCGCCGCAGGCGACTCCGCAAGGCCGCGCCCTCCCAGCAATTGACCAACAAGTCCGCCATTTCCTTCACGTCGCAGGTCCTCGGGACGTTGCCTTTCTGCTGCGCCTCGCTGAGGCATTTCGCCATCCGCTCGGCAATGGATGACAGGCACCAGTCGATCTTACATCGGAAGACCTCGCTCACACCGGACAACTCTTGCCCGAGCCCTCCCATGAGGCAGCCGAGGTAGCCGTCCCGCCGATAGCTTTCCTGCGTCATTTCGAAGAAGCGGCGAATGCGCGCCAGGGGAGGTAACGTTTGGTCGAGCAGGCACGCGTCGAGACCTGCGTGCACGTCGGTCATGTAGGCGTCGAGCACCTGAAGGGCGAAGTCCTCCTTGTCTTTAAAATGATGATAGAAGGATCCCTTGGGCGTATGGGTCGCATTCAGCAATGCCTGAATTCCAAGGCTATTATAGCCTTGCTCTAGCAACAAGCGCAGGCCCGCATCGATCAGGCGTTGCTTAGTTGAATGCATCAGATCAGCAATCTCAGCGTTTGCAAGGACGCATGATCACGGCGCCCGGACCGCATGCGATCCGGACTCCGCGAACGAGTGGAAGCTCAGGTTCGATCAGGCGTAGCCGTTCACCTTGTCGATCATGTGATTAATCACACGCGTATGTTCGTGCTGCGGACTGAACATCACGATCTCGGCGTCGGCATCCACTTTCACGTTGTGTCCGGGCGGCCAATAAAACAGGTCGTTCGCAACGACCGTCTCCTGGTTCCCGGACGCGTCGGTGGTAGTGATCTGTCCGCGCAGCACAAAACCCCAATGGGGGCAATCGCAGACATTGCCGCGCAGTCCTTGGAAAAGCGGAGTTGTGTCAACTCCGGCGGTGAGGGTGAAATACTCGCCGCTGAACTTTCCATATCCCGTGACGTCTCCGAACTCGGTGCGCTGGCGTATGACCGCACCAGGAAGTTCCAGTTTCTTGTCTACCTCGTCCTTGGCGACCCGCATGGGCATTCCTTCCCTCTCTGACTCTCTAGACCACTTAGTCTAGACCGTTCGGTCCACATGTAACTACGACAAGTTGCCGCACCACGGCTCAGAGACGGAAGCTATTCGTCGGGAACGGGAAATCATTCTTACGGATTGAAGGCGCTGCAACTGACGGGAAACGATGCGACCCGCACAAGTGTGGAGCGTGATTTTCTCGACATCCCCTGGTTCGCGTTTTGCTGGTCAAGGCTGACGCAAATGCAGGGACCACGGATCCGACATCGGTCACGACAGACGTCAATGTCCGCGCGGGGTCGATTGCGTTGAAAAAGTCCGAGCGGCGCCGCGACCAGAAGTTTTTGGCCCCGAAGGCGCACTCTTAAAGGGCGGAAGCGGGACCTCATCTTCTGCGGCTAAATGAACACAGCGCGCTCTAATTGGAATTTCAGTAGCAATTTTGGCCAATCGAGGGTGTCGGTGTGATTTCGAGGCTTTATCACGGGGATGAACTTTCGACTTTATCAACAGCATCCTCCAAGATCCGAATTCTTGGCTCGCGTATAAGGACGCGTCCTAACTCACCGCCTCCAAATGCCTGATCGGCAGCCCGGTGACCAGGTTCTGCGGTTTCATGCGAATCAGGTTGTCCGCGGTCGTCGCGAGGATGAGATAGACCGGCTCGCCGCGTACGCGGTCGAGCATGACCTCCGGGTCATCGAAGGTAAGCCGGAACAAACCGACCACACGGCTCATGGTGGCCTCGTCGATATCCTCGCCGTTCCATAGCAGGTCGCCGATGCGGGTGGCGTCGGCATCGAGCCCGACATACCAACTCAGTGTTTCGTCGTGCAGCTCGGTGAGCGGCTCGATGGTGACCGAGACTCCGAGCAGATGCGCGACCCAATGCTCCATCGCCTCCGCCAGCGCCGCAAGGCCTACACGGCCGGCGGTGAGATCGATCGCCATGTCGAATTGGTCGCTACGCTCCCAATAGGTCGCGGCATTGTCGTCGTTGATGATGTCGATCTCGGCTTCCGCCGGCAGGCCGAGCATGGAAACGAGCGGCGATACCGGCGAGGTGTTGTCGCCGCCGATGGTCTCCTCGTCGGCCGCGATCAGCGAGCCGTCATGCGCGGTAACGCGCTGGGTGCGGAAGAGCATTTCGGCGGCGCGCAACACGTGCGAGTCGTCGATGCCGTCAAGCGCGTTGCGCAGGATGACATGCACGAGCTGATTGATGAACAGCGGCGGCGTGCCGGAGAGACCGTGGCGCACCAGTTCGGTGTAGGCGGCCTCCAGCGTCTTGTGGCGCAGCAAGTGATCGCGGAAAGCGATCAGCAGTTGCCAATTCTCGCGCGCGTCTTCGTCTTCGATGGCGGCGATGTCGGAGGCCGCGACCGGCAATTGCGGGTCGGCAAGCAGCGCGCCGTGCAGAGTGCGTTCGACCGCGCCGGCCTCCGGTGGCGGAATCAATTCGGGCCGCGCCAGATAAACTTTCAGGAAATCGTCGGTCACCGTGAGCCCACCGCCTTCGTCGCGATCGAGCAGATGATGGCCGCAGGAGAGCCAGAAATCGGTCATTTACGCTCCCGTTCCGCCAGATCGATCAATCTCACTTCTTCACCCGGCTCTTCGCTGTCTTCGCCTTCTACTTCCATGAATGAGAACGCGCGCACCGGTTTCGCACCCTCGCGCGGGCGCAATGTGCGGAAAGATTCGCGAAACTCGCCTTCCTCGTAGGTGCGGTGCACCGCAATCAAGGTGTCCTGCGGCTGCTCGCACAGCGATTCGGCGAATGCAACTTCTTCGTCCGCTGCATCGCGGGCAGCGTCCATGTCGGGCGCGCCATAATGTTCGACCAACCGCTGCGCCAAGTTCTCGACTAACTTCATGCGGTCGGCCTCGCTCGCTTCCACGATCTGCACCAAGGTCGACCAGCCGAGCGTGTCGACGCCGAGGAAACCGCTGCGGAAGGCGGCGCGCGTCTTGCCTTCCAGGGTCGCGGGGTCGCTGGCCCAGAACGCGAAGCCGCCGGGCACGGCCCACTCGCCCGGTTCGGCGGCGCGCTCGAATACGAATGCATCGGACGGATCGAGCCTTATGGTGCGCAACAGCTTCATTCGCGCGGCGCTCCGGTCGCCGGATCGAGCCATGACGGCGCGGCCAGCGCTTCGATGAGCGGCTTGCGATCGACTTTGCCGCTCGCCACGCGGCGCAGCAACAGATCGCCGTTGTCGGCGATATCGCGGCGCAGGCCCTGCTCGCGCGGAAAACGTTCGAAATAAGTTTTGGCAATCGCGTTGAAGCCGCCTTCTTGCCAGACGTCCACGGCCACCATGAAATGACGCGCGAAGCTCTCAATAATCTGATGCGACATCACACCGCCGAAGCCTTCCTCCGCCAAAGTGGTGACGGTGGGATCGGCGCCAGGTTCCTTGCCACTCGTCAATTCGACCCGCACCATGGCGCCAAACACCAGCCAGGACGGCACGTCGTCCTCTCCTATGCCTTGCGGCCAGGCCAGCCGCCCGCCGCCCACCAGCCCCCCATTGACCGAAATCGCGTCGGGCCAGACGATGCCGATGGCGGTTTCAGGCTCTGAGGAGGCAATCAATGCATCGCTGAGCGCGGTCATGCCAGCATAAAGCGCGCGGCGCGCCTGGCGCAGCGGTTCTTCCGGTTCCAGCACCAGCGCGAATTCGACGACATCGAAGCGGCCGACATGCACCAGGGTGCCGGCACCGCTGTCGGCGGCAATCCGCAGCCGCGTGGGCAAAGGCGTCGCCCAACTCGCGCAGCCGCACCGCCGAATAAAGCGGCGGCAGCGCGAGTTCCGGCTCCGCTTGTTCCTGCGGGCGGGACCGCGCGTCGACCGCCATAGAACCTCCACACTACCTTTCTTCCTAGAATGCCTATAATTATAGCCTCAGGAGACCCGGGGCCAGTCCCGCGGCCGAACGAGATTAATACCGAAAAAGGGCGCGATAGGCGCTTTCATCAGACCCAGCGGGCCAACGACAAACTTTAAAGGGACAATGATGGCCGACGGGCCGCGCAAAATCCTGATCTGCTCCTGCGAAGACACCGTGCCGCTCGATGCCCAAGTGGTGCGGCGGGCTTGCCGAGGCGCCGAGGTCATGGCTAACCGGCACCTGTGCCGCGCGGAAATGGCGCGGGTGCAGAACGCGCTCGGAGGAGAAGAGGCGATCACCATCGCCTGCACCCAGGAAGCGCCGCTGTTCAGGGAACTGGCGGCGGCCGCCGGCGACACGGGCGCCGCGCGGCTCTCCTTCGTCAATATCCGCGAGACCGCCGGCTGGTCGAAGAACGCAAACGATGCCGGACCGAAGATGGCGGCAATGATCGCTGCAAGCATCGAGCCGGCGCCGGAGCCAGCCGCTGTCGGCTTTACCAGCGGCGGCACTACGGTGATCTACGGCCGCGACGAGCGTGCCATCGAAGCCGCGCAACTGTTGAAGGACCATCTCGACGTCACCGTGCTGATCGTGCCGCCGGCCGAAGTGCCGCCGCAACGGACGACCGAGTTCGCACTGGTGAAGGGCACGGTGCGCACCGCAAAAGGTTATCTCGGCGCCTTCGAACTGACGCTTGACGATTTCGCGCAGCCGAACCCCTCGTCGCGCGACGAACTCATGTTCGGAACGGCGCGCGAGGATGCGCAAATGCGCTGCGACATCCTGATCGACGTGAGCGGGCGTCCAGCGCTATTTCCGTCCGCCGACCTGCGCGATGGCTACCTGCGCGCCGATCCTGGCGATCCGGCCGCGGTGCTGCGCACCGTGCTGACGGCGCGCGACCTCACCGGCACCTTCGACAAGCCACGCTATGTGATGGTGAGCGAGGATCTGTGCGCGCATGCGCGCAACAAGCTGGTCGGCTGCCGGCGCTGCCTCGATCTCTGTCCGACCGGCGCGATCCAGCCTGCCGGCGATCACGTGGCGATCGACGCGCATATCTGCGCCGGCTGCGGCCAGTGCGCCGCCGCCTGCCCGACGGGCGCCGCAGCCTACGCGCTCCCGCCGTCGGACGCGCTGTTGCGCAAATTGCGCACGCTGCTGTCGACGTATTGCGAAGTCGGTGGCCAGCAGCCGATAGTCCTGTTCCATGACGTTGAGCAGGGCGCGCCGCTGATCGACGCGCTGGCGCGCTATGGCGACGGCCTGCCGGCGAACGTGCTGCCGGTCGAGGTCAACGAGATCACGCAAGTGGGGCTCGAGGCGGTCGCGGCTTCGTTCGCCTACGGCGCTGTGGCAGTGCGTTTCCTGACCCGCGCCAAGCCGCGCCATGACTTGAGCGGCCTGCACAAGACGATTGGGTTCGCCACACCCGTGCTGAGCGGACTTGGCTTTACTGGCGCGCGCGTCGCGACCATTGAGACCGACGATCCCGATGCGCTCGGCGCGGATTTGCGCGCGATCGCAGCCATGAACGGTGCGACGAAGCCGGCGACGTTCGCGCCGGTCGGCGAGAAACGCGACCTGGTGCGGCTCTCCTTACGCGAACTGCACGCGGCAGCGCCCGCGCCGGTCGACGTCATTGCCCTGCCTGAGGGCGCGCCATTCGGCACCGTCGAGGTCAACGTCGAAGGCTGCACGCTGTGTCTTGCTTGCGTCTCCGCCTGCCCGACCGGAGCGCTTTTCGACGATCCCGAGCGGCCAATGCTGCGTTTCGCCGAGGACGCCTGCGTGCAGTGCGGCCTGTGCCAGGCGACCTGCCCGGAGAAAGTCATCTCGCTGAAGCCACAGATCGATTTCCACGCGGCCACCGCTTCGAGCCGCGTCATCAAGGAAGAAGAGCCGTTCCTGTGCGTCCGCTGCGGCACACCGTTCGGTGTCAAGAGCTCGGTCGAGCGCGTGGTGGCGAGCCTGGAAGGCAAGCACTGGATGTTCAAGGACTCCAAGAAGCGCCTCGACGTAGTGAAGATGTGCGCCGACTGCCGCGTTAACGCCATGATGGAGGAGAACTTCGATCCCTTCGGTGCGCCGCAGCGACCGGCCGTGCGCACCACCGACGACTATCTGCGCGAGCGGGAGCAGAAGGGTGAGAGCTGAGCAACCCCCTCTGCCGTCATCATCCGCGAAGGCGGATGATCCAGTACGCCGCAGTATCTGAGATAGATCGCAACATAGGGATTACTGGATACCCCGCCTGCGCGGTGCATGACATCTCAATTTGCCGCCGCTACTTCGTCACCTTAGCGATGAAATCCACCAGCGCCTGACGGTCCCGGGCCGAACCGATGGTCTGCTGCGGCATCTTGGTGCCGGGCGTATAATGCGCTGGCCCGATCTCGAACAATTTTGCAATCGTCTTCTTCGACCAGACGATGTCCATCTCCTTCAGCGCCGGTGAGAAATTGTAGCCCGACAATGTCGCGATCTTGCGGCCCATGACGTGCCACAGCGACGGCCCGGCCTTTTGCACCGACCCAGGCTTGAGCGTGTGGCAGGCGACGCAGGCGCGGAACACCTGCGCGCCCGGATCGCCGGCGTAGGCTTTTAGCGGATCGTCGGGCGCGCCGACGATGACGGCGTCGACCGGCTCACCCCTGACCGCATTCCACCGCCGGATCATGCGGTCGGTGCCGCCGGTCAACAGCGTTTTGTTGTCGGGAAAGAACGCCACCGACCACACCGGCAAGCCGGGGCCGACCAGGGTGCGCTCGATCTTGCGGTGTTCACGGTCGATCACCGTCACCGAGCCACGGATGCCGGCGGCGGCCACCAACTTGCCATTGGGCGAAATGGCGACCTGAATGATCGGCGTTTTCGAAGCCTCGACCTCGGCACGGATCTTACCTTGCGGCGAGAGGAAATAGACCTTTCCGTTGGCGCCGGCGGTGACGATCTCGCCATCGGGCGCCACCGCCACCGTGTTAAGCGGTGTCGGGAGATGACGGACGTTGATGCCCTTGCCATGCAAGGGCCAGATGCGGATGGTGGTGTCGTAGCCGGCGCTGATGACGTGCTTGCCGTCGGGGGTGAAGGCGACGCCGTTGACGTTCTGCTCGTTGCCCTTGAGCACGTGCGGCTCGCCGCCGTCGAGCGGCCACAGCCGCACGGTGTGATCCCAGGAGGCCGAAGCCAGCAGCTTGCCGTCGGGTGAGGCGGCGAGACCGGCGATCGGCGCGGTATGGCCATTGAGAACCGCGTCCGGCTTGGGCTTGCCCGGCGTCCAGAGCGCGATATGTGCATCGCCGCCGCCGGTGGCGATGCGGCCGTCCTTGAGATAGGCGACCGCGTTCACCGCGCCCTCGTGGAACCGCATTACCTGCATGGCAACATTGCGTGTCAGCGACCAGCGAATTGCCGAGGTGTCGAAACTGCCGGAGACGGCACGGGTGCCGTCGGGCGAAATAGCCAGCGCACGCACCGGCCCGCCGTGGCCGCGCAATTGCGCCTCAGCGGCGCCAACCGCAATCGACAGTACGAGCAAGCCGAAGGTGAGGCGCTTGATCCAAGGGGACATAACAGGGCCCAAGTGAGACGGGCAAATTAGGGGATTATGAGGCGGGCTGAACACCTGTCTCTCGCTACGCTCTCTTCTCCCTCCCCAATCACTTTGCTTCACCTCCCCCTGAAAGGGCGAAGTCGATTGCCGTCGCGAACCGACGGCAATCGGGTGGGGGCCGACTGAATCGCCGCAATGACCCTCACCCCGCCCCTCCCCTTTCAGGGGGGAGAAACGAGGTCGTGGGAAAGGTTGGCGTTACCGTCATTCATTGGTCTGCCGGCTCCATGCCGATCGCGCGGATGCTTTCGCGCACCGCTTCATCGCGCAGCACGGCGAGGAAGGCTTGCACCGCCAGGCGGTTTTTGCGCTTCTCCACCACCAGGAAATCGTAATGCTCCGGCGAAACGGCCAAGAACCCAAGGCCATACAACTTCGCCACCGGCTCGATCGCAAGCCCCCAATCGGCGCGGCCTTGCGCGATCGCAGCCGCTACCGCGTTGTGCGATTTCGGCTGGTTGGCGTAGCCGGGCGGACGCGCGCCCTCGAGCAATCTATCGATCAAGACACGCGTGCCGGCGCCAGCATTGCGGCTGACCATGAGCGCGCTCGCGTCGCTGAGCACGGCGGCCAGCGCCTCCTTCACGCCCTTGCCTTCAAAGCGCTTGTCGCCGGGGCGGAACAGGATGCCCTGCATACGCTGCCAACCCCGCACCAAGCTGAGCTCGGGCGTCGCGAGATGCACATTATACTTACCGCTCACCGGGTCGATCAGATGCACAGGCGCGACGTCGCATTGGCCGCGGGTCGCAGCCGCGACGCCGCCGAGACTGCCGACCGCAAGCGTGCGCGCGGTGAAGCCGCGCTCGGCCAGCGCCCCCACCACCACATCGAGCGCGACGTCATGACTGCCCATGATGACAAGACTAGGCGCGCGCGCGGCGCTGCCGATCAGCGTCACCTGCGCCGCGCTACCGGCATCGAGCGACGAGACAAGCTGGTCGATCTCGATGAAGCCATCAGCTTGCGAAAAGCTGGTGACTGAGCCGGAGCCCTTGCCGCCTGGGAACGCCAACAGTCCCGCATCGCTGTCGACCAGCGACACCAACAGGAATTCCTTGCGGCCCATTTCCGAGCCGACACGCACAGGGACATGCGCCGCGACGGTTTCGGCGGCTTCCGGCGCCAGCCCGGCGCGGGCGCGAATCACCGGCGCGACGAAAGCATGGAAGGTGAAGATCGCCGAAGTCGGAAATCCGGGCAGCACCATGAGCGGCTTGCTGTCCGCGACTGCCAGACAGAGCGGCTTCCCAGGCTTGAGCGCAACGCCGTGCACCACGATGCCGGGCTTGCCGAGCCGCGAGACGATGGTGTGCGAGAGATCGCCGGCACCCTTCGAGGTGCCGCCCGACAGCACCACCATGTCGCAGACGCTAAGCGCAGCGCGCACGGCCTTTTCCAGCGCCGGCTCATCGTCGGGAAACGCGCCGACCAGCACCGGCTCGCCACCAGCTTCGCTGATGGCAGCGGCAAGGATAGCGCCGTTGCTGTCGTAGACCCCGCCCGGCTTGAGCGGCTCTCCCGGCTGCACCAACTCGTCGCCGGTGGAAAGCACCGCCACCTTCGGCCGCCGCACGACTTCGACCTCGGCCAGCCCGCACGCCGCCAACATGCCGATCTCGCGTGAGCCGATGGCGGTGCCGCGCCGGAGCAAGGTTTCGCCGCGGGCGATGTCGGAGCCCGCATAAGAAATGAACTGACCCGGTGCGACTGCGCGGCGCAGTTCGATCGCCGGTGGGTCGTTTTCGATCAGTTCGGTCTGCTCGAGCATCACGACCGCATCGGCGCCGCGCGGGATGACGCCACCGGTGGCGATTGTCGTCGCCGTGTCGGGCGCGACTTCGAGCGCCGGCGCGTGACCGCAAGCGATGACCTCGCCGTTGAGCGTGAGCCGCTTCGGATTGGTTTCGCTGACGCCGTGCGTGTCGGCCGCCCGGATCGCAAAGCCATCCACATTGGAACGATCGAAGGGTGGGGCGTCGACGCTCGCTACCACATCATGGGCGAGCACCCGGCTCAGCGCCTGCGCCAGCGGCACGGTCACACTCGGCAGCGGCGATAAGTCGAGATGCCGCGCAAAGCGCTCGCGCGCGACTTCCGCCGTAACCACTTCGAGGAACTGCTCCTGGCGCGCGGCGGCACGCACGCGCGCAATCAGATCGGCTTCGTCGCCGGGCCGGAGATGGGGCTGCTCGCTCATGGCAACGGCCATACCGAAACCGACGCGCCAGCGGAATAGCCTTCGCTCTCTGCCGGCACCAAAATCCAGCCATCGGCTCGGGTGAGCGCGGACAGCGGGAGATATCTATTCGCCAGCGGCTCGACCTTGTCGCCGACGCGGCGCACCGGCACGACTTCTGCCAGGCCCACAACCGAGGTCACTTTGCGCGCCAGCGGCAAGCTTGCCGCTGGATATTCGACTTTGGTCGTATCGGCCCCGGCGAGGTTCGCCAACATATGGCGCCCTACCACCATCCAGGCGCTGAGCGCGGCATCGAGCCGTCCCGGCACCAACAACACCGGACGTCGACCGGAGAAGCCGAAGGCGGTGGTTTCGCCGGGGGTGAGCGCCACACCGTGCACGGCAACTTTGCCATCACGCGCCAGCGTGGCCACGCTGGTGTCGCGGCGGCCGCTGCCTGTGCCGCCCAGCGCAACCAACCCGTCTATGTTTTCGGCCACCATCGCCACGCTGAGATCACCCGATTCGTCGACGCGCGCCACACCGCCCCGGCGCTCGATGTCGCCGGCGATCAGCCGCGCGGCAGCGGTCACCATGCTGTTCATGCGCAACGGCACCACACGCAAGCGCGGCTGGCGCACGGCGACGCGGGTGACACCCGCTGCGGCGAAGGCGGCGAGATCGGTTCCGCGCAGCCGTTCGCCGGACGCGCGCAAGGGCGGCACCGGCATGCAGTCGCCGCCGGCCGGCAGCACACCGTCGCCGGGACTGACCGGCGCAAGCGCGGCCGCGCGGCCGTTATCCACCTGCACCGCATCGAGCGGCGCCACACTGTCGGTACCGGGCGGCATCGCCTGGCCGACCTCGACCTTAGGCGGCACGGTGCCAAGCTGTGCGGGGGTATATCCGCCGGCATCGAGCGTCATCTCCGCGTTAAGCGCCCAGCCGTCCACCAGCGCCAGCGGGGCGGTGGGGCGTACCGACGCTATGACGTCGGCTGCAAGAATCCGCCCAACGGCCGCCCCGAGATCGACCGAGCGCGGGGTGACCGGGTGCACCTCAGCGTCGATCCGGCCCAGGAGGGCGGAAAGCGCGGTGAGGCGGGGGATTATTTGCAGGGGTTCGGACGCCATCGGTGTGACCTTGCCGCTGCCGGCGGCGGAATGTCCAGTGTAGCAAAATCAAGGGCTTGGGAGCGTGCAGGTTTGGTTAGCGCCGCACGGCAGGAGATCGGCCTCATCCGAGTCAATGGCCTCCCGGAGAGCGGTTCTATGACGATTACATGACTGGTCTGGCTCAATACGGCTGACATGCGGCCATGGCTAACTACTGCAGAATTCACGGGTGCTGCGGCCATGAAATCCGAAATCATTGAGCGGCTGGGAAAGACCGAAATTCTGCTGCCGGCGCTGATCGGCGAGGGCCTGCAGGCCAACGACCGCGTGAACGTGCGCTTGAGCGTGCTGCAAGCGGCGGCGCGCCACGCCCGCGCGCCGGAGACGACAAAATTCGATCTCGAAGACGAATGCCGCGCCGCCGGCATCGGCGCCGACGCCATGCAGGCGCTGCCCCACGTGGCGGCGCAATTGCGCGAGATACTGACGCGGCTCGAGCGTGAATTTGCCGACGTGCAGGACATCGAATTCACGATCCAGGATGGCCGCTTGTGGATCCTGCAGACACGCGCCGCCAAGCGCACGCCGCTGGCCGCGCTGCGCTTCGCCATCGATCTGGTGAATGAAAAACTGATCGCGCCGGACGAGGCGCTGAAAAGGCTCGATGGCATCGATTTGAACGAACTCGCGCGCAAACGGATTGTCGACTGCGGCGAGCCCGTCTCGAAATCATAAAACGCCATTGCCGCAGCGTTTAACGCGACGCTTGACGCGCAACGCATCCGCTTATTCAGTCGCGATAAGAGATGCTGAAGCGAAATGCATCATTTCGGCAGATGAAATTGGGAGCGATCACGTGTTTACAGCGACCAAGGACAAGGCCCTGCTCACGACAACGACGGGCGCGCTGCCGCGGCCGAGTTGGTACACCGAAAACCTGCGCGGGCTACCGCTGTCGCACGGCTTTTCGCGGCTGGCCTATCGCGAGCAGCACTTCGATTGCCTCGCCTCCCACGTCGCGGCCCAACATCGCGCGGGCATCGACATCATGGTCGACGGCGATACGCGGCTCGACGACGACGTCGCCGGGCGTTCCTGGGTGAGCTATGTCACAGAGCGCGTCAAAGGCATCGGCGCACCGCGCGTGGAAGTGCCGCCGGCGGGCTTCATGAAGGACAAGGGGCCCGGCGACATCATGTGGGAGGTGATCGAGACCCGCATGACGCCGCCGGTGACGGGCGAGATCGGCGCCGCCGACCTGCAGCTCGACCGCGCCTACAAGGCGATCGCGCCCATGACCGACAAGCCGGTGAAGGTAGGCTCGATCTCGGCACAGATCCTGGCGCTCATGCTGACCGATGAGCACTATGGCGACCGGCTCAAATTATTGTTCGATTTATCGGCTGCGCTCAACAAGGAATACCACGCGCTCGCCGACGCCGGCGCGCCGATGGTGCAGATCGAAGAACCGGCGATCCACCAGGTGATCGCCGACCCCAACCAGAAGATCAAACCCGGGCAGTGGGTGGAGGCGTTCAACAAGGAAGTCACGGGCCTGCGCGGCAAATGCGAGGTGTGGTGCCACACCTGCTGGGGCTCGCCGGCGGCGCAGCGGGTGGCGGGCAAGGACCAGTCCTACAAGGACGCCCTGCCCTACCTGAACGAACTCGACGTCGACGTGCTCACGGTCGAAGGCGCGTTCAACAATGGGCTCGACCTGGAGCACTTCGGCAAGCTGATCGGCAAGGACAAGAAGGTGGCGCTCGGCGTCATCAGCCACCGCACGCTGCAGGTGGAGCGTCCGGAAGAGATCGCGGCGCTGATCCGCAAGGCGCTCAAACATATCGAGCCCGAGCGGCTGATCCTGACCAGCGACTGCGGCTTCGGGCGCCAGGGCATGAGCCGCATGCACGCCTTCTACAAGATGGTGGCACTGACGCGCGCCACCAACATGGTGCGCAAGGAGCTGGGGATCGAGGAAGCGCACATTCCGGCGAGCGATATGACGCTGTCGATGGTGCCGGTGGGCGAGAACTAGCGTTTCACCCTCCCCTGAAGGGGGAGGGTATAGGCGGCCTTCGGCCGCCGTCCTTAGCGAAAAGAACGCCGACGCGGAGCATCGGCTATGGAGCGGAGCGAGCCGGGGTGGGGTGACAGCGCGCCGCTTGGCCGGTTCGCTTCGCGATTCACCCCCTCCCGATCGCCGTCGCCACGCGACGGCAATCGACCTCCTCCCTCCAGGGGGAGGTGAGCTGAGTTTGTGGCACGCTCCAGATTCAAACTGAAGTAATCAAGCGCTAGCCCGGCAACATCGCCCGCAGCCGCTGTGGCAGATAGGGCGGCACTAGCGGATAGAGCAGCACGATAATTTCCGCGATGAAGCCAAAGGAGCCGAAGCCGAGCGCGGCGATCACACCGAACAGGGCGACCGTGCCGCCATAGACTTGTGCGCCGTAGACGACGCCGACCAGCCCACACAGCGCAGCCAACCCATAGAGAATGCGCGCGATGGCGACAGGAGGCTCTTCGAGCCGGCGCTGGCCTTTGACCACCAGCGGGATCAGCCCCAGGCAGCCGGCGGCGGCGAATGACAGCGGCACCAGTGGCGGCGGTTCGCCAAGCCAGACATGCGGCGCGGTGACAAGGCCCGTCAGCGACGGCGCGTGGATTGCGAGATGGATCGCGGTGCCGACGACGCCGACGCCGATCTCGATCACGCAGACGAGGCCGAACAGCAGCGCGGTCAGCCTGTTGTCCGCCGCCAGCAGCAGGAAGCCGGCGAACAAGGCGAGCGGGCTCGCGATCTGCGGCACGATCACGACCTGATCGCTCTCCAGCGCGGGCAGCGGGTGATAGAGATAAACCTCGATCAGCAGCGGCCCGAACAGCATCATCGCGATCAGGATGAGGAAGCGGCCCAGCATGGCTCATTCCGCCTTGGCTTGTTTTTTGAGATCGTGGATTAGATCGCCCGCCGTGGTCTTGGTGAATTCCGGCGTGCGGTTGTATTTGACGCCGTTCATGATGTTGTAGCGGTTATTGTCGTCCCACAGCACATGCTGCCCGCGCAGCGTGGTGCCGTGGCAGGAATTGCAGCTGCCGCCCATGTTGTTGAAGCCGGCCGAATGCAGGTGCACCGAATGGATGCTGCCGGCGAAGGAAAGCGTCGTCTTGGTGCTGTGGCAGGGCATGCAATCCTCGACCCGCATGGGGACGCCATAGCTGGTGCGGAAGATGCCGTGCAACTTCGGTTTGGCGCGCGCGGTCAGCAGGCGGTTGACGGCGTCCACCAGATGATCGCCGTGGCAGGCGTTGCAGCCGCGCTCCAGCGCATGCGCGGTCTTCATGTTGAACTCGGTGAGGGGCACGCCCATCGAAAAGGTCCTGGCACTGTCGGCCCGGTGCCACATCGCAAAGGTTATCACGAAGCCGGCGCCGATGACGATTATCGCGGCGAGCGCGATGGCGACGTTGCGGATCATGGCGCGGTCCTTTCTGTCACGGCATTGGCAAGCAGGCCGATGAGCACGGCGAGCAGCAGCAGCGCGGCGGTGGCGAGGCTGGCGGCGCTGAGCGTCACCAGGTCTGGCACGGCGGCGAGCGCGCAGCCCAGAACGATGAGGATGAAGGCGATCACGGTCACGGGACGAAACGCGCCGTGCGGCAGGGTCTGAGGATCGCGGCCGGCGTCGATGGCCGCGACCAGGCCGAGCACGGACGCCACCGTGATGGCGATCGGCCAGTTGGGCGATTGATGGCCGCCCCAGACCATGCTGGTGAATACGCGGTTCAGGTGATTAAAATCGACGCCGGCCGCCATCATGTGCAGGCCGGAGCCGATCATGCCGACGGCGACGGACACCGCCATCACGGCGATGGCGACGAACGAGGCGGCTTTCGAGGGCGCGGCCTGCACCGCCATCAAGGCGATAAGCGAAATCGGCAGCCAAACCACCGGGATCAAGGCGAGCCAGGAATCATGGCGCAGCAGTGCGGCGCGGTGGCCGAGATCGACCTCAATCAGCATGACGATGAAGAACAGGATCGCCAGCGTCAGCAGCGCGCCGCGCAGGCGGCGTAGTTGCTCCAAAAGATCCGCGGCGAGCGACCACATCTCAGGCGACCTCGACCGCGATCACGCCGGGGACATCCTGCTTGCGCCCGCTCAAGCTGGTGGCGCGCACCTTCAGCACGTAGAAGCCCTTCTCGGGCGGTACGAACGTCAATTCCCAGGTGATCCAGACGTCCGGGTCGGGCTGCGGCGGCAGCGGCATGACGCGCCAGGTGCTGCCGTTGTCGGTGCTCACTTCCACCTTGCCGACCTTTTCGGCGCCGGTGTAGGCGTAGCCGGTAAGCGTGACGCCAGTGAGCGGCGAGCGCACGGTCGGCGGCATGGGCTTGAGGAAACCGGCCATGGGCGGCGCCGGATGCTCGGGCGCGTTGTTGGCGACGAGCGTGATGCGCGTCACCCATTTGGGATGATGGTTGCCGCCGGCGCCGGGAATGAACAGCCGCGTATAGGGGCTGCCGTGCTCCATGGGCACCGGCGCGCCGCCGAACTTGCCGACCATCATGGTTTCCGCGCGCATCAATTCGGTGAGCGGCAGCACGAACGGGTGGCCGTCGCTGCATTCGATGCGCGCGGCCTTCGCCTCCGGCTTGACGCCGGCCTTCTGCAGCAGCGCTGGCAGCGGCGCGCCTTCGAACTCGCTATTGAAGATCAGCGCCCCGCCCGCGGTGTTGACGAAGCATTCCAGCGTCAGCATCTTCTTGACCTGCGGGACCTTGGCGAGATCGTCGAGGCTGTAGCGCTGCGCGGTGTTGACCAGGCCGTCGATCTGCACGCCGGTCGAGATCTTCTCCGGATAGCGCAACTGCGAATAGAGGAAGAATGTGCCGTTGGGCGTGATCAGCGGAGCGCCGCCGGTCGGGCGCACCGACAGCGAGGCGGCGGCATGCGACGGCGAGACGCCGCCTAACATGCTGCCGATGAGCGCGGATGAGCCCGCGGCAATGAAGGTTCGACGGTCCATGCGGCTCCCCCCGTTCAATGGGCTCTAGGGCTCGGGCAGCGATGCAAGCGCGGCCTCGATGGCGCGCACCTGGGCGAGAAAGTCGACCGGGATTTGCGAAGTGACCTGCAGGTCGCGGTCTTCGTAGACGTCGCGGTCCGGATGCGCGGCCCTGTGACGGGCGACAGCGTCGTCGCGCGCGCGCACAAGATCGGCGATCTGCGGCCGGAACATGCCGGCGACGCCGGTGACCCAGCGGTTGAGCGCGGGCGACGGCGTGTCGTCGGCCATGTCGAACCGGTCGATCATGCCGATGACATCGTCACCGACGTACCAGGCCTCGTCAGTGACCCAGCGGTTGGTGGTGAAGAGACGAATGAGACGGCCGGACGCGTCGGTGGAGATGCCGACGAGATGCATCACCCACGACGCCGGATCATCCGGCTTGGCATTGCCGGAGAGCGCGGCGGGCCGAATCGTCGGATCGAGTGCTTGCGGCCGCACGAAGATGTGGAAGTGGCCATGCTCGTTCTCAACGCGCTCTTCCGCCGCGTGGGCGTGATAGTAATACTGGCTCTGCGTTGCGGGATCGAACACATCGCCGGGCGGAAAGTGCGACCATTCCTCGACGACATCGGCGCCGCCGAGCACTTCGGTGACCGGGTTCCTGCCGGCGTCGGCCAGCGCCGTGATAGCTTCGGTGACATCGGCGGCGGCGGCATACATGGCGAGCAATTCATCGCGGCCAAGCTGCTGCAGCCGATCGACCAGCCGGTCCTCATTCAGCGCAACGGTCACCGCTTCATTCCGCTTTAAGAACGCGAGGGCGCGCAGGGGCTGCACGGCGAGGACGCCGGGGCGCCACGGCCGCCACCGGCCGGCGAACACGGGCTGCATGGCGAAGCGGCATTGCCGCCACGGCCACCGGCGGGCGAGCACGGGCTCCGCGCGCCATGGCCGTTGCCGCCGGTGGTGCCGGCAGGCGAGCACGGGCTGGCGTCCTGTTGACCGGCACCGCGGCCGCCAGCCGGCGAACAGGGGCTGCACGGGCTCTGGCCGCGCTGCGCCAATTGCATCGGGCTCGCGGCGACGGGAGTCGGCGCTGCAGCCGTCATGGCCACAGCAGCTGCGATGGTGGAAAGGCTGCCGGCCAGGAGGGCGGTCTTGATACGTCTGGATTGCATGAAAATCGTCTCCTCTTCATTGGTTCTGTTAGCATTGAGCATGATCTTTTCCGAAAACTGGTGCCCACTTTTCGGGACCATGCTCTAATTGGTTCGCAGGCTCACGATCTCGATCGTTTCGACGATGTCGCCCCGCTCACCCGCGTTCAACTCTTCGGCAGTCAGCGGACCACCGAATTTGCGCTCGCACCAGCTTCCGAGCGCGAAGCCTGCGGCGGCGATGACGATCAGGCCGCCGATCACGGCCCAGGCCGGAAGGCCGAACAGCGCCGGAAGCGTCTCACCGCGCGGGCCTGCCGCGGCGAGATAGAAACCCTTGATCGGCTCGAACACACTCGAGAACAGGCCAACGCCGATCACCATGCCGACGATGAAGAATAAACCATCGAACCGGCCGGAGGCCAAACCGACAGCTGACGTGCCGGGACAGTAACCGCCGACCGCCATGCCCGCGCCGATTAGCGCGCCGCCGGTGAGCGTTGCCCAGAAAAATGTCGTCGGTATGAAGATGCCGCTGGGCTGCATCAGGCCGAGCCCCATCGCGCCATAAAGACCGATGGCGGCAACGATGATGGCAGTGAACATCACCTTGAACACCGACCAGTCGGTGAAGCGGAATTGCGCGGTCAACTTGCGCGGGCTGGCAAAGCCGGCGTTCTCCAGCACATAGCCGAACAGGATGCCGCTGAGCAGGCCGGACGCGACACCATTGTCATAAACGGGAATGCTCACGCCCAGGCCTTTCGAATTACGAAGCTGACCGCAATGCCGGCGATAAAGAAGCCGATCAGAAACAGAAAGCCGGCAACCGCCAGCGGCGCACTGCCGGAGAGACCGATGCCGCTGGTGCAGCCGCGCGCCAAGCGGGCGCCGAAGCCGGTGAGGATTCCGCCGCCAACGGCGAACGCCATGCGGCCGCCGCCGGGCAGGTTCTTGGCGCCGTCGAGCCGGGGGCGGAAACGGCCGCCAGTTACGGCGGCGATCACGGCGCCGACCACCACGCCAACCACCTCCCAGCTGATCCAACTCGCCAGCGGATTGATCGCGCCACCCGCGCCCTTGATGAAGGGGCCGAGATAGCTGTTGGTCTCGGTCGCCGAACGGGCGAATTCGGCGCCGAACCAGGCGGTCAGGCGGGTGAAGAAGCCGCTCGCGCCCAACCCGTGCCCGCTGATGAGGAAAGTCAGCAGTAGCACCAGGCCGAGCGCAACGCCGGCGATGAGCGGATGCCAGAATGGGCGGATGGTCGTTCCCATGAGGCTTGGGCGTCCTTGCGAATTATTTGCAACTCTGCGGAAATCCGGCGGCGCGTCCTTGATGCAGGTCAAGTGGGGGTGCCCCGGGGGGTCCCCGCTATTTGCCGGCGATCCAGGCGCGCGCTTCCGCCGCTTGCGAACCGGAAAATATCTTCATCTGGGCCGGCATCAGGAAGCTGAAAAAGCGCATGGTGTGCTTGATCCAGTCTACGTTGCTGACCAGTGCGATCCGCTCCCAGCGGGTGAAATGCTCCATGCCGACCATGAAGTCCTCCCACACCGCACCGGGCTCGATACCGCCGAAGTCGCCGGCGGTCTCATAGTAAAGGCGCAGCTTGTCATGGCGCTTGAGCGCCTCGATAACGGCAGGCACCAGCACCTTCTCATAGTCTTCCTTGGTAACGTGGCCGTGGCACACGACGGCGAGGACGTTGTCGGGAAAATCCTTCAGTTGTTCGATCATGGCGGCCTCTCCTTATTGCCATCGCTCGAATGCGCCCCCGCCGGCCGTCATCCAACTGTCAGAAAGCCTTCGGCAAAGCCGGCCTGTCTGGATTCGTCCTGCCACCTTCGCCTTGCGTTGACGTAGGTCAATGATTGTTGCGAACCAGCGGCGAGATTGGGGCCAGGGCAACACCGTCGGGCCAAAGGAGCCGCCTGCCATGAACCGCAAGCTACGTTTCGCCATCGTTTTCTTCGGAGTGTTCGCCGTTTCGACGCCGGTATGGGCGCAGGCTCAGCCCGCACCGGCTTGGCCGCCCATCGTGACCAAACATTTCATGGCGGCACGCAAGACCGTGAAAACGGTCGACATGAAGGGATATCTCGCCGTGGTGAAGAATCCTAACGGCGCGCTGATCCTCGACGTGCGCGAACCCGCCGAGTTCGCCGCCGGTCATGTGCCGGGCGCGGTCAACATTCCGCGCGGCGTACTTGAATTCCGCATTTACAAGGAACTCGGCTACCCGAAAAAAGTTGATATTGGCCGCAAGATTTATGTGCAGTGCCAGACCGGTGGCCGAGCCAGCCTGGCGGCTGCGAGCCTGAAGAAGATCGGATTCAAAAATCCCATCGCCGTCATCGTCAACATGGCGGATTGGGCAAAGGCCGGGAACCCGTGGGTGAAGTAACGACCACCATCGCGAATAGTGCGCCGGCGTGAATACCGCATATCGGCGCCGCGCCGGCGTACAAGATTTGCGCCTCATGTTATCGTAATCTTGTCTCGCGGTAATGGGGCCCGAATCGAGCAGTAACGATGACATCAGACTCGCAACGCTTATCGTTTCGCCTTATTTCGCTTGCAGGCGTGATAACGCTCGCCACATTGACGGTGTTGGCATCGCAGCCGCCTGCACGCAGCCAGACGCAGCCCGGTGCGGCCACGCCAAAGCCACCAGCTGCCGCACCCGATAAGCCACTGCACGGCAAAGAGCTCGCTGACACGGTTTGCACGAGTTGCCACGGCCCGACCGGCAATAGCCCCGATCCGCAGTATCCAAAGATCGCCGGACAAAAGGACTATTACCTTCGCACCCAGCTGCGCGACTTCAAGCGCGGGACGCGCAAGTCTGAGGTGATGAATCCGCTCGCCGGCGCATTGTCTGACATGCAGATCGCGGAATTGGCGCGCTTCTATAGCCGGCAGAAGGTCAAGCCTGACGTCATCGAGGACCGCAAGCTCGCGGATCTCGGTTCACGCATCTTCCGCTTTCAGGGCCGCGGCGTGCCCGCTTGCGCGGCCTGCCATAGCCCCGGCGGTTATGGGCCTGGGATGGGGATGATGGGCGGCGGGGGCATGATGATGGGCCGCGGCATGATGCGTGGTGGCATGATGGGGAACACTGCGGCGGTGCCCAATGTGTTCGGCCAGCACGCCGGCTACACCGTGCAGGAGCTCGACGCCTTCGCCAGCGGCAAGCGCCGCGGCGCGGTCATGGGTCCGATCGCCGCGCGCTTGAGCCCGCACGAGAGGCAGGCGGTGGCGGAATATCTGTCCGGACGGCGTTAGACCGATTTTCGATTTGGGGACGGCCGGCGGCTCGCCCCGCTTTTCTTTGTCATGTCAATGAATTGATTTGAAACAATGATCGGGATGACGCGCTCGGCTTAACTCGCCATACTTCATCGGCGAAGGGGCTATCCTCCTGAGCTATTTCGCCATTTGCTGACCGGACCGGACGGCCATGCCGCGGCAATCAGACCCCCCGCACAGCGACGCCACGGCGGCCGCCATCGAGCGGGTGCTGAAGGCCGAGCGCGAGGGCGTCGAGGCGCTGCGGCGCAGCGAAGATCAGCGCCCAGCACATGCTCGGCGCAGGCGCGGGCGCAGGCCGCTAGCATCGCCCGCCGCGCCGACAGCTGCATTGTCCCGCTTGCACACCGCCTACCTGCAAAAGATCGAGCGCGAGGTAGAAGCGCTGAACGACGGCTCGCCCGGCGCAGACGGTGGCGATCCCGCCTATGGCCGCGAGGCGCTTGAACGGCGGCGGCGCAACGCATCGCCGCGCGGCTGACGGGGGCGTCATGAGCGCCGACCCGCACTGGCGCTATGTGCAAGCGCGCCTGCAGGCGCGCCACGGCGACCGTTTGCAGGACGCCGACTGGCACGCGTTGGAAGCGGTGCACATCGGCCGACGCGTTTCTTCGAGCGCTCGCGCGCCACGGCCTTGCGCCGCTTCACCGAGCAGGTGGGCGCCAGCATGACCAGCCACGCCATCGAGCGCGTGCTGCGCGGCGCTTGGCGTGCCTACGTCAACGAGGTGGCAGGCTGGCTGCCGGAAGCTTGGCGGGCGGCCGTGTCGTGGACCGTGTTGTTACCCGACCTGCCGGCGATCGATGCGTTGCTGCAAGGCGAAGCGCCGACGTGGACGAAACAGGACCCGGCACTGGCGCTGTTTACGGAAGCCGATCCGGCCCAACGTCTGGCGTCGTTGCAAGACTCGCCGTTCGCGCCGCTGCTGCCTCTCGAAAGCGAAAGCATTCCGCTCGGCGCACGCTGGGCACGGCACTGGCGCGAGTTGTGGCCGAAGCAGAAGCGCGGCCGATACCGCTGCGCTCGACGCGCTCGCGCGCGCGGTGCAAATTCGCATATTGAGCGGCTGGCGCGCGCCGGCGCACAAGAATCGAGCGGCCGCATCGCCGCGATCTCGAAAAGACGATGACGCGCCTGTTCCGCCGTCACGGTGCGTCACCCACTGCGGTATTCAGCCATCTCGTGCTCACTCGCGCTCGATCTCGAACGCCTGCGCGGCGGCATCGTGCGGCGGCGATTGTTCGCGCCGGCTGAGCGGAGGCGAGCCGCATGAGCCTGCGTCCGACGCCCGCGCAATGGTTCGAGCTGGTGACCGTGCACAAGGAGCTGGCGCGGGTGATGGAATGCCTGTCGCGCACCGGCGCGGTCGAGTTGGAGGCGCGCAGCAGCACCGCAGGCCGGTTGCTGTTTCCCGGACTCGACGCGGCGCTGAAGGCGCAGCGCGAGCTGGCGCGGCGCTATCACACCTATTGGCCGACGGCGGCCGCGGTCGAAAGCCGGCCCTCCGAACCGCTGAGCGAGACGCTGAAGACTGCGCTGGCGCGGCTCGCCGCCTGGATCAATTCGGCCAACCCGATCATCGCCGAGCTCGAACAACTAACGTCCGAATCCACCGACCTTGCGCAATTGCACGCGGCGCTCGCCAGCGCCGCCGATGGCTTTCCCGATCTGCATCTGCTCGGCGGCGCCGGACCGAAGCTACAGGTGCGCCTGCTGACCTTGCCGGCCGGCACGCTGCTGCGCGAGATGCCAGCGCTGGTGCTGTACAAACCGTGGCAGACGCCGGACGCCAACTACGCGTTGATGCTCGGGCGACCGGCGAACATCGCCGAAATCGAAGCGCAGCTTCCCGCCCTGAAAGGACGGCTGGTGCCCCTGCCCGCCTGGCTGCCGCCGTCGCCGCAGGAAGCGGTCACCGCCGTCGCGCAGCGGCAGGCGGCAATGCAGAAGCAACGCGAGGAGCTCAACGTCGAGCTGAGCGCGCTGTCGGAGCGGCTGCATATTGCGCAGGCGCTTGGCGACGTGGCGCTGGTGGAATGGCTGAACGCGCACGCCAAGGAGCTGCGCGGCAGCGAGCGGCTGGCCTGGGTCACCGGCTGGACCAGCGACGTCGACGGCAAGCGCTTGCGCCGCGCGCTCGAAGCCTGCGACGTGCGTTACATCTTGCGCATGTCTGAAACGCCTGAGGGGATGAGCCCGCCGCTGGTGCTGAGCAACCCGGGCTGGGCGCGCGCCTTCGAGGTATTCGCACAGATGCTCGGCACGCCGGGACGGCACGAGAGCGACCCGAGCCAGATCGTCGCCGTCATCGCCTCGTTGATTTTCGGCTTCATGTTCGGCGACGTCGGCCACGGCGCGGTTGTGCTGGTCGCCGGCCTGGCGCTGCGCCGGCGTTATCCGCTGACGGGGCTGATGGTGCCAGGCGGTCTCATGGCGATCATTTTCGGCCTCCTGTTCGGCAGCGTATTCTGCCGCGAGGATCTCGTCCCAGCGCTTGTGGATGCAGCCACTAGCGGATCCGATCACGCTGCTGCTCGCCGGCGTCATCGCCGGCATGGGCATCATCGCCATCGGCTTGCTGCTCGATGCGGTGCAGATGCACTGGCGCGGCGAAGGCCTGCACTGGTGGGCGCATCGCGCCGGGCTGGTGGTCGCCTATGTCGGATTGATGGTCGCACCGCTGTGGCGCGATGGCCTGCTGGTCATGGCGGCCGGCGCGGTCTGGTTCATTCTTGGCGCCGCAATCGTCGCGCATGAGGGCCGGCTGAGCGCGCTTGCCGCGGCGGCAGCCGAGTTCGTGGAGCAGGCGTTGCGGCTCCTGGTCAACACCGTGTCGTTCGCGCGCATCGGCGCCTTCGCGCTGGCGCATGCGGGCTTATCGGTCGCCATCATCGAGATGGCGCAGGCGAGCGGACACATCGGCTATTGGCTCGTGCTGATCGTCGGCAACGTGCTGGTGATCGCGCTCGAAGGCGTGGTGGTGAGCATCCAGACGACGCGCCTCTTGCTGTTCGAATTCTTCATTCGCTTTCTCGCCGGCGCGGGCCGCGCGTTCAAGCCGCTGCCGCCGCCGGCGATTCAAAACCTGTCGGAGCCAACCCTGGGGGGTACCTCATGAGACTGAATCTGCGACTACCGGCATTGGTGCTGGCGACGGCGGCGGTTCTCGCCGTCGGCGTTACCGTGCTGTTGTTCCAGGTCGTCGCGGCCGGGGCCGCCGAGCCGGTGCGCGCCGCGACGAACAGCGCGGTGGCGCCCTATGCGATGATCGCGGCGGCGATCGCCGCAGGCCTATCGACGCTCGCCGCAGGCTACGCGGTGGCGGTGGTCGGCAGCGCCGCGGTCGGGGCGCTGGCCGAGAAGCCGGAACTGCTCGGGCGCGTGCTCATTCTGGTGGGTCTCGCCGAAGGCATCGCCATCTACGGGCTGATCGTCGCGGTGCTGATCCTTAATCGGATTTGACATGGGACCGGCCATCTTCATCGGCGACGAATTGAGCGCGGCGGGCTTCCGGCTCACAGGCATCGAGACCGCTGTACCCGCGCTCGAGGAGGTTGGCGCAGCGTTCGAGGATGCGCGCAAGCGCGCCGCGCTGATAATCATAACCGCTGAGATCGCAAGCCAAGTGCCGGCCGCCGAACTGGAAGCGGCCATGCTGGCCGAAGCGCCGACGCTGGCGATCGTTCCCGACGTCCTGTTGCGCGCCGCGCCACCCGACCTCGGCAAGAGGCTGCGCAGCGTATTGGGAATTGAAACGTGACCACCGCCAGTCTCATTCCCGGACTGCAATCGGACGCGCTGGCGCGCGAGATCGAACAGCAGCTCAAGGACGAAAGCGCCGCCATCATGGCCGCCGCGGAGGAAGAAGCGCGCGGCACGCTGGCGCAGGCGCGCAAGAATGCGCGCGGGCGCCTGCACGAGGCGATCGGCGATTTGCGCCGCGAAGGCGAGACGCGACTCGCGCGCGCGCAAGCACAACTGGACGCAGAATTGCGCAGCGCCGCGCAGCGCCATGCAGCACGCGCAGTGGCCGATGCCTTGCCGATGTTGCGCGAAGCGCTCGATGCACGCTGGCAGGAGCCGGAAGCGCGCATGCTATGGACCGCCGCGATCGCACAGATTGCAGCCAACCGCTTGCGGCGTGGGGCCTGGCGGGTCACTCATCCGGCCAATTGGACCGCCGCAGAGCAAGAGTATTTTTCCGCCGCTGTGGGCGGAGCGGACGGCATCCGCTTTCAAGTCGATAATGATTTGAGCGCAGGCCTGCGCATCACCGCCGACCAGGCTACGCTCGACGCGACGCCCGACGGCTTGCTGGCGGATACGCGCACCATTGCGGCGCTGCTGCTCGACGAGTTGACGAAGGGAGCGGCGGCATGAGCAACGCCACCATCCGCTGGGTCGGCGGCCCGGTGCTCTATGCCCGCGTGCAGGGCGAATTCCGCGTCGGCGAAGCATTGGAAGTGGGCGCCGACCGCCGCCCCGGCGAGGTGATCCGCCTCAAGGACGACGAACTGGTCGGCCAGGTCTATGAGGACACCACCGGCATGCGGCCCGGCGACCCGGTGCACGGCACGGGCGCAGCGCTGTCGGTCCGGCTCGGACCGGGGCTGCTCGGTCGCATCTTCGATGGCCTGCTGCGCCCGCTCGACGCGGAGCCCGACGGCACGTTCGCGTTCAAACCGCTAGTCAAAGCCGGCGATGAGCTCGCCCCAGGAGCGTCAATCGGCGAATTGCCCGGCGACGGCATCAAGCAACGAGTATTGTGTCCGCCAGACGTGAGCGGCGCGGTCGCCACCATCGTCGAGGAAGGCAGCCACGCTGCTGATGCAACGCTTTGCACGGTCAAAGCCGCCAACAATGGGATCCGCGACATCGGTTTCTTCCAACGCTGGCCGGTCCGCCAGGCGCGGCCGGTGCGCCAGCGCCTTCCCGTCGATGCGCCCATGATCACCGGCCAGCGCATCCTCGATACGTTCTTTCCGGTCGCGCGCGGCGGCCAGGCTGCCATTCCTGGCGGCTTCGGCACCGGCAAGACCGTACTGCAGGAGACGTTGGCGAAATGGTGCGACGCCGACGTCATCGTCTATGTCGGTTGCGGCGAACGCGGCAACGAGATGGCAGAAGTGTTGCGCGAGTTTCCTAAGCTCTCCGATCCGCGCACCGGCCGCGGGCTCATGGAACGCACGCTCATCATCGCCAACACCTCCAACATGCCGGTGGCCGCGCGCGAGGCCTCAATCTACACTGCCGTCACTGTCGGCGAATATTTCCGCGACCAGGGCCTGCACGTCGCGCTCATGGCGGATTCGACTAGCCGCTGGGCGGAAGCCTTGCGCGAAGTTTCCGGCCGGCTTGGCGAACTACCTGGCGAAGCCGCCTACCCCGCATACCTCGGCTCGCGCCTCGCCGAGTTCTACGAGCGCGCGGCCAAGGTAACGACGCTTTCCGGCGGCGAAGGTTCGCTCACCATCATTGGCGCGGTGTCGCCGCCGGCCGGGGACTTCTCGGAACCGGTGACCAGCCACACCAAGCGCTATGTGCGCTGCTTCTGGGGCCTCGACCGCGAGCGCGCCCAGGCCCGCTTTTATCCAGCGATCCATCCGCTGCAGTCCTATTCGGAAAACGCCGTGCGCTTCGCCGACTGGTGGACCGCGCGCGGCAATCCGGATTGGCACACGCATCGCGAAAAATTGCTTTCGCTGTTGGAGGCACAGGCCGACCTCGAACGCATGGCGCGCATCGTCGGCAAGGACGCGCTGCCGCCGGCGCAGCAATTGACGCTGCTCTGCGCGGAACTGGTCAATGAGGCGTTCCTGCGCCAGTCGGCGTTCTCGGAGGTCGACCGCTACTGCTCGCCGCAGCGGCAGACTGCGATGCTCGGCCTGATCCTGCATTTCATCACGCTGGCCGAGACCGCGCTCGAGCACGGCATCGCTCCGCAGAAAATCGCTGAACTGCCGGTGCTGCGGCGGCTGCAGCGCATGGGCGAAGAGATCGGCGAGGACCAGTTGGACAAGTTCTCCGAGCTCAGCGCGGCGCTGGAAAAGGCCATCGCGGACCTGGAAAAGGCGGGCTCTCATGCGCCCTGACCTCTTCGTGCATGGCACCGCGACCGCCATCGATGGCCCGCTCTTGTTCCTGCGGCGCAATGTCGAGGTCGGCCTCAACGAAGCGGTGGAGATATTGAGCCCCGATACAGCTCCCAAGCTCGGCCGCGTCGCCGCGCTCGATCAGGACTCCATGGTGGTCGAGGTGCTGGAATCCACCATCGGCCTTGGCTTGCGCGACGTGCGCGTGCGTTTCCTGGGCGAGCCGCTGCATTTCGCGCTCGGGCCCGGACTGCTTGGCCGCGTGTTCAACGGTGTCGGCGAGCCCGCCGACGGCGGCCCGCCGGTGGCGGCCCGCACAGCGCTTCCGCATCGACGGCATTCCGATCAATCCAGTGCAGCGCGAACTGCCCAAGGACTTCATCGAGACCGGGGTCTCCGCCATCGACCTCATGAACAGCCTGGTGCGCGGGCAGAAGCTACCGCTGTTCTCGGCCGGCGGCATGCCGCATGATCGACTTGCCAGCGACGTCGCCCAGCACGCACGGCTGCGGCGCGGCGACGGGCAAGGCTTCGCCATTGTGTTCGTGGGTATCGGCATTTCGCACGACACCGCCGAGACCTTTCGGCGCGCCATGCAGGATTCCGGAGCGCTCGCCCACACCGCCATGTTCCTCAATCTTGCCAGCAAGTCGTCAACGCAGCGCCTGTTGACGCCACGCTTCGCGCTCACCGCAGCGGAATACCTGGCTGCGGAAGAAGATCGCCACGTGCTGGTCATCATGACCGACATGACCAATTACTGCGAAGCGCTGCGCGAAGTGTCGGCCAGCCACGGCGAGGTGCCGAGCCGCAAGGGCTATCCTGGCTACATGTACTCCGACCTCGCCTCGATCTATGAGCGCGCTGGCTGTATCCGCGGCGCCAAGGGTACGGTGACGCAGCTCCCGATTCTGACCATGCCGGCGGAGGACATCAGCCATCCGATTCCCGATCTTACCGGCTACATCACCGAAGGCCAGGTCGTGCTCGACCGTGCGCTCGACCACAAAGGCGTGTTCCCGCCGATCAACGTACTGCCCAGCCTATCGCGGTTGATGGACCAGGGCATCGGCAAGGACTATTCGCATCCCGACCATCCCGGCCTCGCCAACCAGCTCTTTGCCTCTTATGCGAAGGCGGTGCGCGTGCGGGTGCTGGCGAGCGTGGTCGGGCGCGACGGCCTGACCGAGCTGGACCTCAAATATCTCGACTTCGCCGACCAGTTCGAAAGCGCGCTTATCCGCCAGGCCGGCCACCGTACGCTGGAAGACAGCATGAACGCGGGCTGGACCGTGCTGCGGCTGTTGCCGCATAGCGAGCTGGCGCGGCTTTCGGACGCGCAGATCGCGCAATACATTGCGCAAGAGGCGAAAGCCGATGCGTGAGGTGCCGCCTACCCGCAGCGCGGCGCTCGAGCTTGCCGACGAGCGCAAGCTGATGCGGCAGGGCTACGAGTTCCTCGACGAGAAGCGCACGCTGCTGGCAACCGAAATGCTGCGGCAGTTGCGCATCTATCAAGAACGCGCCGACGCGCTTAACGCGGCGATGAAACGCGCCGCCGACGCTCTGGCGCTGGCCACCGAACGGCACGGCCTCGATGGCGTGCAGGTCTATCCGGCGCCGGAAGCGCCGCAAATTCCTGAGAACGCGCGCTCACTCTTTCTCGGCATCACCATGCTGACGGCGGGCGAAGCAAATTCGGCTGCGCAGGAGACGCCGTCCGCGATCGATCCCTCGCCGGAAGCTGAAGCCTGCCGCGCGGCCTTCGATGGGTTACTGCTGATGGCCGCCGATGTCGGCGTGCGCAACGGCAATCTGCACCGGCTGGCGCGCGAATACCGGCGCACTGAGCGACGCGCCCAGGCGTTGGAGAAGGTGCTATTGCCGGAAGTCGAAGAGGCGATCAAACACGTCGACGAGCAGCTCGACACCATGGAGCGGGAGGAGACCATCCGTACCCGCTGGGCGCATAAATCGGCGATGAGCGGCTGAGACCTTTCCCGCGTGGGGCCGCTAACATCTGCGCAATCGTGCGCTAACCCGCCTCCGCCGGCGCTTTGCGCGACGACGGTACGCTGCGGCGGATGCCCTGCTTGAGCGTCAGGCCCTGGACGATGATGGTGAACAGCACCACCGCATAGGTGGCGATCAGAATAATCGAACGTTCCTCGCCATAGGGCAGTGACAAGGCGAGCGAAATCGAGATGCCGCCGCGCACGCCGCCTCAGATTGGCACTGGGATGGTGCGGACGTAGTAACCGAGACCCGCGACCGGAACCGCCACCGAAATGCCGCGCGCGATCAGCACCAACGGAATGGTGAGCAGCGCGAGCCAGCCGAAACGGAAGTTCAATCCGACCACGATCAGTTCGAGGCCAATCAACAGGAACAGGAGCGAGTTCAGCAGTTCGTCGACTGTCTGGACGGTTGCATCACACGCGGTCCATTAAGTCAAAGTCGCCAAATTTGCCTTTAATCCGCGCCTGTTGCGCCGGCTGGACGCACGCAGCGTTACAAGCCGGAATAGCAATCTATTTTGCCAATCTTTTTCACAGAAATTTAAATATGCATAAGTAGCGTTGTTTGGCCGGCTGATCGACGGCAGGTGCCACCCGGCGGCTCGCGCGCCCGACGCTGAGACTTTATCGAACGGTCTTGTCCCCGCGGAACTTCCCAGCGTCCACGCGATGCAAGGATGCCCCGCTAATGACAGCTGAGTCGGCCATGCAGCGATCACGACCGGTTCCTAGCGCCCAATGAACACGAATGCCGCACTGCTGGCCGAATTGGACGCCGCGTTGGCTGCCGGCGGATCGGACCGCCACACCGCAATCCTGCAAAAACTGTCAGATCTGTTCGCGCTCGGCGCGGCAAACTATTCGGACGACCAAATCGGGGTGTTCGACGGCGTGTTCAATCGTCTCGTGGCCCGCATTGAGATCTCGGCCCGTGCGACTCTCGCCGCGCGCCTCGCCGCGATCCCCCGCGCACCGCCCGCTGTCAGCCGGACGCTGGCGTCGGACGATGCCATTGCCGTGGCCGCACCGGTCCTCAAACATTGCGCCAGGCTCGATAGCATGACGCTCGCCGAGCTTGCGCGCACGAAGAGTCAGGAACATCTCCTGGCCATCGCGCACAGGCGCTATCTCGACCAAACTGTAACCGACATCCTCGTCGACCGAGGCGACCGCGCAGTGCTGCTAAGCGCAGCTCGCAATCTGGGTGCCCGATTTTCCGATTTCGGGTTCACCACAATGATCGCACGGGCCAAAGACGACGACGAACTCGCCGCTTGCGTCGGATCGCGCCAAGAGCTTCCGCGCCATTATCTCCTGAAGCTTCTCGCTCAAGCGTCGGACGTGGTGCGCGGGAAACTCGAGCAAGCCGACCCGCTCGGCTCCGACTCGATCCGGACCGCCGTCGCCGAAGCGGCGACTTACATTCAGACGATGACCAGCCAAGCGTCGCGAGACTACGCAACGGCGCAAGCGATCGTCGACGACCTGCAGACGGCGGGCCGGCTCAATGAAGCCATCATTGCTGCCTTCGCCAAGGAGCGTAAGGCCGAGGAGGCGACAGTGGCGCTGGCGCGTCTTTGCGACATGCCGCTGGAAGCCATCGAAACGGCGTTATTGGGTGATCGGCCGGAAACCATTTTGATTTTGGGCAAGGCGGCCGGGCTGTCCTGGCCCACAGTCAAGGCCGTGCTCGCGTTGCGGCGGAACGGAAAAGGTGTATCGCCGCAGACGCTCGAAAACTGCCTTGGGACATTTTCCCGCATGAAACCGGGGACCGCGCGCCAAGTCCTTGCATTTCAGCGCCGGAACAATTGGCAAGAATCTCAAATCGTGTAACGGAAGCCGCGCCGCAGCCGCCTAACGCATGTTGGCGACGCGGCTGAATCCGACCGGATCGAGGATTGTAATCGAACGCTCGCTGATATTGATCAGCCCTTTCCGCCGAAACTCGGTAAGCACTTTGCTGACGTGAACGGGCGTCAGGCCGGTGGCGTCAGCAATATGATGCTGCCGGAGCGGAAACTCGAACTCAGTCGGGTTTCCGCGGATCATGTCACGCTGGGCCAGTCGATCGACCAGATTCAAGATCAGCCGCGCTATCCGCTCATCGGCCGGACGACGCCCGAGGTCGACAATCAATTGGTCGGCGCGCGTCTTCTCATCGACCCATGCCTTGAAAAACGTATCGAAAAGTTCTGGCTTCTGATGAAGCAGCGATTTCAAATCGGTCCGACTAAAGGTTCGAAAGTTGACGTCGGTGATGGCTTCGACCAGCCAGCCAGGTCTCGAATCGAACAACATCGTCGTCGAGATCATGTCGCCAGGAAGCAGAAACGATACGATTTGCCGGCTGCCGTCTGACAGCATGACGATCGCCGCCGCCCAGCCGCTGCAGATCACGGGCACGGTATCGTGCAGATCGTGGCCTCGGCAGATGATGCGCCGCGCCGGAACTAGCTGGCTCGATTGGCGAATCGGAGTCGGTCGCGCTGCCGGTGGCGTGTCGATGTTTGGCGACAGGCAAATATTGATACTGAGAGCGGCGCACAGGTTGCAAGCGAAGCCCCCCGCGGCGGGTAGGGGTTCATCACTAAGGGTGCCGCGAAGTCCAGCCTGGCTATTCATCAGTGCCCATTCTCTTTGTCTTATTTATTTTCCGTTCGATACCTCGATACCTGCACTGGCGACTTCACTAACATGCGTAGCACACCAAAAAATTGAGAACCTACCAAAGAAACGCATAACGCGACGCAGGGAAATAACGCAGTAGCCGCCCCAACGCTAGCGCGCATCTTCCATAAAATGCTATCTTTGCGAGTTACAACGGCTGGATAGAATTGCAAATCGGCACATACCGAAAGTAATGCAGAAGGAGGCATGGTAAAGCAATCTTCACTTGGCCCACTTTGTGCATATTTTTTAACAATGCAGAATAAACAGTAAGATGGCTTAATAAACCACAGTGCATTTTTGCCGATAGTTCTGCACCCAGCTTGATCTAGATTAATATCCACTGCGTTAGTGATGAATTAAGCGAAATTTTCTGGGCTGCTTGCGACGAATCGGATGAGCTTTGTTGTGCATGAATGAGTTCGCCGGCTTTGCCGGCTGGAAATGCTTCTCCAATCGGCATTTGAGTACCGCCGATCAGTGCCTCGCTTCAGGACGGCCGCAGGCGTTTGCCCGCCTTGTGAGAGACCGGCCTGGGCGTATCTGTATGGAACGAACCATGTTGTGCGCTTTGCGTCCCGGCCAACCCACTCCGCGAAGCCGCTTATAGTCGTATGGCAACACACACGATAAATCTTCGCGATCTGGTGGTGCTCATCGCCAACTCGAGTTCCTATCTTTCGATGATCATCCATCGCATGTTGCGCGGTTTCGGCGCTAACAAAATCATGGAATGCCGGACCTCGGTCGAGTTGTTGCAAACCCTGACCGATCAGAAAATCGACGTCCTGCTCTGCGATGCAAATCTTCCCCCACTTGGCGGGCTGACAGTGACGCAGATGATCCGCCGCAAGGTCGACAACGAAAACCGAACAATTCCGATCTTGCTGATGAGCAGCGACACGCGTGAGACGGCGATCAAACAGGCGCGCGATGCCGGCGCCAACATGGTCATCGCCAAGCCGATTTCGCCCGCCAGCCTTTATGACCGCTTGGCCTGGATCGCCCTCACGCCGCGTCAATTCGTCGACACGCCGACCTATTTCGGCCCCGACCGGCGATTCAAAATCGAAGGCTATCCGAACGGCATCGGGCGCCGCAAAGGCGATAATGCTCTCGACGTGGCGGAGGAAGCCGGTCCTGCGCTTGCCCAGGACGACATCGATAACTTGTTCAGCGCCGCCCGCATGGGGAAGGACTGATGACGGAGGATAACAACGACGAGCCCGGGCAAGTCTTCCCACTTGAGACGACGTTTCAAAAGCAGGCTCGTCGTGAAGGCGGCGTTCCGCGGGACCGGGCCATTATGTACGCGCTCGCCAGAGTCGAGGAGGTCAAACCCGAATTCGATGAATGGTTTGGCAAGGAGTTGGAGTCCCTGACTGACGTCGTTCGAAAGGCGCAAACCGGCGAAGCGCCGTCGGATTGGATCGAAGTGACCAACCGCCACGCGCGCCATCTGCGCGACGTCGGTACGACGATGGGTTCGGAGCTCCTCACCTTCATCGCCGGCTCGCTGTGTGAAATCCTCGATGAGATTGCCGCCGGCGCACCGTGCAATATCGATTCGATCACCTGCCACATCGATGCTTTATATCTGGCGCGGCAGCGACGGTATTGGGGTCTGAAGCCGGAGCAAGTGCCCGAGCTGACCCGCGGCCTGCGCCGCGTCGTCGATCACGTCAGCACGTCACCGAACTGAACTGGCGCGCCCGCTAAAACTCAACGTCTTCCGCCGGAACGTCGGGAATATTCGACGTCAGAACCATCAAGTGATGGGCAAGCCGTTCCTTCAGATCGGCGATCGATATATCGGCGATCACCTTATGATGGCCGACTTCCTGCTCCTCGGCGCCCGCGTGCGACTTGCTCGACAGCTTGCCAAGAATCTGCCCCAGGGTCGCAAACTCCTGCTGCAAACGGTCGAAATCCTGTAGCGCGACGACGAGGTCGCGGTCGGCCCGGCCCGGCCGCGTCACCGTGATTTCGGTTATCCGGCTTACGGTCAGTTCGAACGCCGCGACTGTTTCATGCAACACGGTCGATATGGCAGCCAGAAAGGTCCGAATTTCGTCCGGAGACTTTTGCGGAGCACTTTCAGACGACTCTACAGATACTTCAGCAACAAATTCCGCACGCGTCACGATAGCTTCCCTATGACCTGTTCGATTTTTTGCTTCAGGATATCCGCGGTGAACGGCTTCACCACGTAGTTGTTGGCACCGGCCTGCGCGGCCTTGACTACCAGTTCCTTGTCGCCGCGACCGGTGACCAGGATGAAGGGCACCCGGCGCGCCGCCGGATGACCGCGCACCGCGCGCAGCAGGCCAAGGCCATCCATCTCTGGCATGTTATAGTCCGAGATAATCAGATCGAGCGGCTGAAGCGAGGCGGTATCGATCGCCTTAGCGCCGTTCTCAGCCTCGTGGATGTGACGAACTCCGATCTCCTCGAGCGTCATGCGCGTCACTTGCCGGACGCTCTTTTGATCGTCGACTATCAGGACCTTGAGGGCTGCTACGTTCGGCATGGTCACCGCTCCTAAGAATGTGTCGCTGAAGATTTCAGTTGACGGTTGCGTTTGCCGCGGACTCGCCAAGGATGGCGGCGGCCGCGGCGACGGGATTTTGCTGAATAGTCGCGAGTTCCGAGAGCTTTTCGACGTCGAGAATCAGCGCGACCCGGCCGTTGCCGAGGATTGTCGCGCCGGCGACGCCGGGCACCGCCCCGTAGCTTTCCTCCATGCTCTTGACCACGACCTGCTGGTGGCCGCAGAGCTCGTCGACAATGATGCCGAAACCGGAACCGTCGCCGGCGTCCGCGATGATGACGACCCGTTCGTCCGTGGCGTTTGCTTCCGCCCCTACGTCAAGCAGATCGGACAGATGCACCAGCGGGACCAGATTTCCGCGTAATTGCAGCATGCCACGTCCACCAAGGAGATTGTGGATGTCTGAGCGCGACGGCCGCAAGCATTCAACGATGGCAGACATCGGCACGACGTACGTTTCGGCGTTGACCTTGATGACCATGCCGTCCATCACCGCAAGCGTTAGCGGCAGCGCCAGCTGCAGTGTCATGCCTTTGCCGCGCTCCGACTTCAGCATGATCCTGCCGCCGAGGTCCTGAATGTTGCGGCGAACCACGTCCATGCCGACGCCGCGGCCGGAAATGTCGGAAATCGCTTCGGCAGTGGAGAAGCCGGGCGCGAAGATGAGGTTGTTGATTTCGTCCTCGGTGAGCACAGCATCGGGACTGACGATTCCACGTTCGCGGGCTTTCTTGAGCACGCGATCGGGATCGATACCGCCACCGTCATCGATGACTTCGACGACGATGCGGCCGCCGCGGTGTTCCGCCATCAGGCGAACCGTGCCTTCCTCATTCTTTCCGGCGATAATGCGGGCTTCCGGCGACTCGATACCGTGATCGACCGAGTTGCGAATGATGTGGGTAAGTGGATCGCCCAGCCGCTCGATGATTGATCGGTCAACCTCAGTCCCCTCACCGTGCATTTCGAGCCTTACCTTTTTGCCAGTCTTGGCAGCGAGTTCGCGCACCAGGCGCGGCATGCGCTGGAAGACGGCGCCGATGGGCTGAGCGCGCATCGACATGACGCTGTCTTTCAGCTCCCGGGTGTGATGGCTGACTTCCTCCAGCACCTGAACCAGTCGTCCGGTGATTTCCTCCGGCAGTCCGTGCACCACTTGGCCCAGCATCGCCTGCGCGATGACCAGTTCACCCACCAGGTTGACGACACGGTCGATCTTGTCGAGCTCGACGCGCATCGTGGTTGCAACCGCTTTCGGGGGCGCCGCGCGCGGTGCCACGGCCGCCTCCGCACTGGCAGCGGGGGCAGCAATGACGGCACCCGGCTCCGGTGGCACAATAGAGGGCGCCGCAGTGGCGCGGGTGGTCGCCTCCGGGCCCTGCGCCATCGCCGGCAGGTCCGGTTCGGGGGCTGGCGCGAAGCTCGGCTCGGGATTTTCTTCGGTGATGTCGAGCTCACAATCCCCACTCACGAACTCGAAGACTTCCTCGACCTGCTCGCGGGTCGCTTCGGTGGTGAGCGTACCGCTCCAGCCAATATAGGGGCGATCCGGCTCCAACTCCGCCAACGGCGGCAAGCCCTCCGTCTCCGCAACCAGCGCAAGCTCGCCAAGTTTTTGCAGTTCGCGGACGATATAGAGCGGTTCATTGGCCTTTTTAATCAGGTCCGGCCTCGGCCGGAACACGATGCGAAAAACGCGTTTGGCATCCTCATCGCCGGCGTCCATATCGCCCACCATCACGGGCACGAAATCGAGGCCTTCGAAGTCGGCAGCCGCCGCATTGTCGTCGCCGCTTGCGGCGGCGCCCTCTTCACCGAGCAGCTTCTCAAGGGCCGTGCGGCATTCGCCGCCGAGGTCAGGCGGGATGGCTTCGCCCGCGCCCGACATCGCGATCAAATCGTTGAGGATGTCGTTGGCCGTCAACATGAGGTCGACGTTTTCGTGGTTCGGCGCCAGATTGCCGCTGCGCATGGCGTCGAGCACGGTCTCGAAGACATGCGCGAAGCGGACCAGATCTTCGAACCCGAAAATGCCGGCGCCGCCCTTGACCGAATGAACCGACCGGAACACGGCGTTGATCGTGTCCTCGGAACCACCGCCTTCGCGAATCTCAGTGAGGCCGCTTTCGATCTGTTGCAGCGCCTCGCTGCATTCTTCGAAAAAGGTTTGCTTCAGTTGATCTAAGCTTGTCATAGGGTCGCGCCTTCAGTCGATTTCATCGGTCTCACGGTGCGACCTTGTTGATCGTTGCGATCAGCCGCTCGGGATCGAACGGCTTGACCATCCATCCGGTGGCCCCCGCCTCGCGCGCGACGTTGCGCTTTTCCTTTTCGCTCTCGGTCGTGAGCACCAGCACCGGCATGCTCTTGTATTGGGATTGCCCGCGGATGTGCCGGATGACCCCGTAGCCGTCCATCTTCGGCATGTTGATGTCGGTGATGACGACGTCGACCCGCTCTTTAGCCAGCACATCGATGCCATCCTGGCCGTCGACGGCCTGCAAAACCTCAAAGCCAGCTTCCGAGAGCGTGAGATTGAGCATGTCCCGGATGGTTCTCGAATCGTCGATCGTCAAGATTCGCTTGGTCATGCCAGCCTCATCCATTTGAGTATCGGGGGTGGTGCAAATGTCGCTTTCGGCGGCATCCATGACGGCCGCCGGAATGTCGCTCTGCAAAACGGATTGACCGCTCGGCTGAACGTCTTGCTGAGCGTCTTCTTGACCCTCCTGGCGCCACTCGAGAGCGAGATCGGCGAAGGCGCGGACAAATGCTTCTGAGGGATTCTCGATTGTCATTCCGGGATTGAGCTTGAGCGCCGCCAGAATGATCTGGATGCAAGGGAGGGTCAGCACGTCGACGCCGGACGCATCCACCTTCACCGTTTCCGCCTCGCATGCGTGGCGCATGGTGTCGAGAAAAGCTTCGGACGCGGCAAGGTCCAGGACCGCCGGCAATTGCAAATGGGAATCGGTCTCGCCTTGCATGGTCAATGTCTCTGCCTCGCAGCCCAGCGGTTATGCGGCATCTGTGGTGTGGCGCGCGGCAGTCGCACGCGGCGGTGCTTCGCGCTCACAGGCGTCCAGGATCGCCGATGCCATGTGATCCAAAGAATGTTGCTGCATGACCGCACCACATTCGAATGCCGCCCGCGGCATGCCATAGATCAAGGCCGACTCCTCATCTTGGCCCAGGGTGATCGCTCCGATCTTGCGCAGCTCAAGCATGCCTTCGGCGCCGTCTTTGCCCATTCCGGTCAGAATGACGCCGACGGCGGAGTGACCGACGGTGCGCGCCGCCGAACGAAAGAGAACATCGACGGATGGCCGATGGCCGGAGACGGGCGCACTGTCGGAGAGAATACACCGGTTGTGAGCGCCACTACGTCCGAGTTCAAGGTGATGCGAGCCGGGGGCGATATAGACATGGCCAGGCTCGATCGGCTCATCATGCTTCGCTTCGGACACCGTCATTGGCAATTCCCGATTGAGGCGCTGGGCAAACGCCTCGGTAAACCGCGGCGGCATATGCTGGGTGACGAGGATCGGCGGACAGTCGGCCGGAATGCCGCTCAGCAAGCGCTTGAGCGCTTCAACGCCGCCAGTCGAGGCCCCGATCACGACGATGCGGTCGCCGGACCGCCGGAATTTCCGTTGCGGCACGCTCTGCGCCGGCAAGCTGCGACGCGCGCCCACACGTGTGCGGGCGGCGGCTTTCACCTTCGCCTGCAGCTCGGCGGCGAACTGATCCCTGCCGGCCATGTCGGCCATCTGTTTGGCGACAAAGTCGACGGCGCCGATTTCCAGCGCCTCAAGCGTTACTTCGGTTCCCGCTTGCGTCAATGTCGACACCATCACCACAGGCGTCGGCCGCAGTGTCATGATCTTGCGGAGAAAGGTGAGGCCGTCCATGTGCGGCATTTCGACGTCGAGCGTGATGACGTCGGGGTTCAGCGCTTTGATGCGCTCACGCGCGATATGCGGGTCTGAAGCCGTGCCGACCACCTCGATGTCGGGGTCCGCCGACAACAAAGTCGACAACAATTGGCGCATGACCGCAGAATCGTCTACGACAAGTACGCGCGCGGGCGCTCCTAGCCTTGTCATCATTCGTCTCCGAACAGCTCGATGTCGCCAAACGTCTTCTTCTCGGCCAGCAGACGTTTCTCGTAGTCGTTCTCTTCGCGCCTGACGACGTAGGATTCGCCCAGACCGAGCAGCCGGCGCACGACACGGCCGGTCGCCGGGTAATAGTGAATGCGTCGCGGATGTGAGCCGCCCAGGTCCTGGGCCGCACAGCGCAATCCTTCGGCCTGCAAATAGCGCAGAACGAATTCGGCATTGTCGGTACCGACCGCATTGCTGGATTCGGTGACATTGCCGCCCCCGAATACCTTGACCTCCAGCCGCTCGCGCCGACAGCCGGCCTTGGTTAACTCGTTGAGGAGCTTCTCCATCGCAAAATTGCCAAACCGCGCCGAACGCAAATCATTGCCCCAGCCGCCGGAAGTGTGTTGGGCCAGCATAAAATGGTTCATGCCGCCGATGCCGGAGATTGGATCGCGAATGCAGGCGGAGACGCACGACCCGAGCACGGTGACGATCATTTCGTCGGCTTTCCGTGTCATGTAATATTCACCCGGAAATACCTTGACCATCCACATTTCGTTGGCCGCATCAAAAACGCGGCGACCGGCGACCGCTTGCAGGCCGCCCTCGCGATCGGCGCCCGCCGCATCCTTTAGTGCCGCCGCGCCGTTCACGCATCCCTCCGATATATGGTGCGGCCGGCCGATTGCAGTCCGGGATGAGCGCCGATCAATGACTCGGAATGGCCGATATAAAGCCAACCGCCGGGCTTGATCTGCTGCACGAATCTTTGGACCAGTTTCGCTTTAGTTGGGCCGTCGAAATAGATCATCACGTTGCGGCAAAAGATGGCGTCGAATTTTCCTTGGAACGGCCAAGGCTCGTGCATCAGGTTCAAACGCCGGAACGTGATCAGCGATTTGATTTCCGCGTCGATGGCCACCCTGTCGCCTGAGCGCGTGAAGTACTCGAGATAGGGCTTTGGAACTTCGTCGGTCGTGGTGCTGGAGAATTCACCGCGACCAGCTTTGGTCAGGACATCCGTATCGATATCGGTGGCGAGTACGCGCACATCGTAACCGCGAAAGTCCCGGATCTCGCGCTTGAGTACCACCGCGATCGTGTAGGGCTCCTCGCCGGTTGAACATCCGGCGGACCATATCCGAAGCCGGCGGTTGCCGGTCACGGTCGCGTTCTGCGCAAATGGCACGGCGACGTGCGTCCGCATATGGTCGAAGTGGTGCGCCTCACGAAAGAACTTGGTGTGGTTGGTCGAGATCGAATTGATGAAATTTTCGATCTCGCGTTCGTCGCGTGCGAGCAGTTCACGGTAATCGCTGAATGCCCCCAGCCCGAGAATACGCAGTCGGCGCGACAGCCGGCTATACAGGAGATTGCGTTTGCTCTCGCTCAGCGAGATTCCGGCATACTCGTACGCGAGCTGCACGAGATGGCGGAAGTCGGCCTCCGAAAAGGCGAACTCACGGATTGAGGTGAGGCCGGACTCGGAAGGGTCTAGCGCCCGAGCCTCGCCGCCGCGAACCGAGGCCATTTAGAAATCCTTCCACTCCGGGTCATCGTAGACGGCCGCCAGTGCACTCTGCATTTGGCCAACCGTGGCCCGGCGTGACTGAATAGCGGCAGGCTTCGACGGCTTAGCAGGCGCTTCGGATTCCTTCACCGCCTTGGCTGGTAGGGCGGATTTTTGTGACGCGGACGCCGACCGTTTCAAGACGGGTGACACGATGGGCTCGTTGTCCTCGTCACCGATTTTGAACACGCTGACTTCAGCGGTCATCGCCAATGACTGCTGTTCCAGCGTCTTGGCGGTGGCGGCATTTTCCTCGACCAATGCCGAGTTCTGCTGCGTCACCTCATCCATCTGGGTGAGTGCCCGGTTGACCTGCTCGATGCCGGTCGACTGCTCGGAGCTCGCGGTGGCGATATCCGCCACCAGTTCGGCGACACTCTTGATCGAGTTCGACGATTTCGGTGAGCGCCGTGCCGGCGCGATTGACCAGATCAACGCCGTCCTTCACCTGGCCATTGGAATTGGTGATTAGATCTTTGATATCCTTGGCGGCCTGGGAGGAGCGCTGCGCCAGGCTGCGCACCTCGGAGGCGACCACGGCGAAGCCGCGACCGGCATCACCGGCACGCGCGGCCTCGACTGCAGCATTAAGGGCCAGCAGGTTGGTCTGGCGGGCGATCTCGTCGATCACGCCAATGATGTCGGAAATCTTGCGTGACGATTCCTCGATACGCGCCATGGCCTGCACCGCCTGCGCGACCACTTGGCCACCACGGTCAGCGACCTCGCGGGTGCCGCTGGCGGATTGGTTGGCCTCCTGGGCGTTTTCCGCGTTCTTCTTCACGGTCGCGGCCATTTCCTCCATCGAGGCGGAGGTTTCTTCAAGGCTCGCGGCCTGTTCCTCGGTGCGCTGCGACAGGTCGGTAGTGCTTGCCGAGATTTCGGCGGAGGCGTTGGACACCTCTCGCGCGGAGCCCTTGATCTTCTTGATGACCGACGCCATTGTTTCAATCAAGCCGTTGACGCCGGAGCAAAGCGCCGCGATATCGCCCGACTTGCCCTCTATCGGAATGCGTCGCGTGAGGTCGTTGGCTTCAGCGGCCTTGACGACTTCTTGCGTTTGCTGGACAGCCAACTGAACTACTTGATTGGCGCGCATTTGCGCCGTGACGTCGGTCGCGTATTTTACGACTTTGAATGGCTTGCCATCCGCGCCGACGATTGGATTGTAGATCGACTGAAGCCAGATTTCGTTGCCACCCTTGCCAAGGTACTTGTATTGGCCGGCGTCATATTCGCCGCGCCCGAGCTTCTCCCAGAACGCCCGGTATTCGGGGCTCTGCTTGTAGGCCGGGTCGATGAACATCGAATGGTGCTGGCCTTTGATTTCATCGAGCGAGTACCCGAGCGTCTTGAGGAAAATATCGTTAGCGATCAGAATCTTTCCATCGGATGAGAATTCGACCGCTGCCTGAGTTTGGCGGATGGCGGCGATTTGGCCTTCGTAATCGACGTTGCGCAGTTTTTCCTCGGTAATGTCGGTCGCAATTTCGACCACCTTGAACACTCTGCCATTGGCATCAAGGACCGGATTGTAGCTGGCCTGGACCCAAACTTCCTTGCCGCCATTGCCGACGTACTTGTAGTGGCCGGCGTCGAACTCACCACGACCGAGTTTCTCCCAGAGAGCCCGGTAATCGGGGCTCTTGGCGTAGGCCGGATCGACGAACATCGAATGGTGCTGACCTTTGATCTCGGCGAGCGAATAGCCGAGCGCCTTCAGGAAATTCTCATTGGCGTACTGGATTTTGCCATCCGCCGAAAATTCAACAACGGCTTGTGCCTTGTCGATTGCGCCAAGCATGCTGGCGTTCAACCGGTCCGCCGTCACGTCGCGCCACTCGAGAATGTTGCCGACGTGATTGTTGTTGGCGTCAAAGGCGCCGTGAACCATCAGCGCGATCTTGAGATCGCCGATGGTGATCTCGGTACTGATCGGCAGGCGCGACGTGTCCGAAAGCAGCTGACGCTGATGCGCCGGATTCTTGTGAAACGTGTCTATGCAAGTGCCGATAATCTTGTCGACGTTGAAGCTCGGCCAGATTGCGCGGAATGCCGCCTCGTTCTTTTTCAGTAACTCTCGAGTCGGTTCATTTACATACGTTACGACGAAATCTCGATCGACCATCATGATGGCTGACGACACCTTGTCGACAATACTCGCCTTCAGCTTCTCCACATCGTGGCGGCCGGCCGCCCCGCGGGCGCGCACCTTGGGAAGAGTGAACATGCCGTCTCCTGGTTATCTCAAGCTGTTGCAGCGTAAGCGACGTTTGCATTCTCGCCCGCCTCGTCGACGGGCAGAGACAGCAGGTTGGGAAGGTCGATCAGCGCGATCATCGCATTCTCGTTCGTGACCAGGCCGGAAAGAAAATTGAGGCGCTGGGCTTGAGCGACGCGCGGAACGGGTTTGATCTCCGCTGCGTCGACCGCAACGATGTCGAGCACGCGGTCCGCCAACAGGCCGACCGGCTTTGAACCGACGTGCACAATGATGACGATATGAAGCGGGGTTGCTTGCGTCAGGCCCTGGCCGAACCGGCAGCGCAGGTCGACGATTGGAACGATGACCCCACGGAGGTTGAGTACGCCGCGGACATATTGCGGCTGGCGCGGAAGGGGCGTGATTTCGGTCCACCCCTTGATCTCGCGCACTGCCATGATGTCGACGCCGTATTGATCGTCGCCGATGGCGAAGCTGATGAGTTGGCTGGGGACCGTCTCGGCGCCCACGGCGTTGCCAGCGGCCAAGTCGCCATGCTCGACGGAACCGGCACCAATGGGCGCCGAAGCAATAGCTAGCTCGGTCATGATATCTGCTGACTCGCTCTGAGAAGTTTGGAACCTGATGGCAGCGGTAAGTACGTAGTTCTGCTCCCTCAAAGTGAGGGTGCCGCGCTTGCCGATTGGTTAATACGCGCCGTTAATGTTCGTCGCTTGCAATACATTTCTAGAGCATTGCTATTGAACAACATTCCAGTTTATCGAAATTTTACGTCTATGATTTGTATGATAAATTTCCGCTCGGTCGGATGGCGGAGAGGGCGACCAGTTATCGATCAAATCGCCGCGGACGGCTCATCGACCGTCGCCTAACAGTAAATGAATTCGTTAAGATTTAGTTGATGTGCCCGTCCCCCGGCGGGCCTGCGGTCTCCAGAAATCTTACATGACTTCGACCGCGGAACGCCGGTTTCCCAATTCGATCTGCGGAGCAACTCGGCCCCCCGACTGGCTCGTCAGCCGACGTTTTGGGGGCCTCTTCGGCCGGGGCCGGCGTTGCCAAGCCACTGGCAAATCTCGCCTGCTGTTCGGCGGCACTGGGTCACCGGCGCGTCGGGCGGGACATCGGAACACGCAGTTACGCGCATTGCCTCCAGTTGAGGCGTCGGCGAGCGCGAAACGGCAGGTTCCTGGGGCCTGGACCGTTAAAGGGGGGAAGGATCAATTGGCGGAGAGGGAGGGATTCGAACCCCCGATACGGTTGCCCGTATGCCGCATTTCGAGTGCGGTGCTTTCAACCACTCAGCCACCTCTCCGAATGTCCGGAACGGCTTGAAAAAGCCCCAATCGGACGGTGGCTATGTAGCCAAGCGGGCCGAAACAGACAAGGGCAGTCAACCTATCTATACTTCCCTCATCGCAGGAAAACCGCTGAAGCCGGCACGAGATGCCAAGCGCCCATAAATTCGACCGTCTCCGCAAGGAGTTGCGCGGTATCGCGCTGACCCTGATTACGGTCGCCGTCACCAGCCTCGTGATCGACCTGCTGATCCATGAAATCGGCTATCGGCGCGGCACTGTCATCTACCTGATCCCGGTACTGATCGCCGCCACTCGCTGGGGTCTCATTTCCGCGCTTGTCGCCGCCGTCTGCGGCATGATGGCGTCGGCTTTTTTCTTCTTCCCGCCTTATTACAGCCTGCGCGTTGGCGACCCCCAGGAAGTCATCAACCTGCTACTCTACATCTTTGTCGCCGTGGTGGTGAGCCAGCTCGCCAGCCGGTTGAAACGGCAATTGGAGCTGATGCGCCAGCGGGAAAACGAAACCCGCAACCTTTACGCCTTCATGCGCCGTCTGGCGGGCGCCTTCGCTGTATCGGACATCCATGCGGCCATCGAGGACCACCTCGCCACCCTCACCCAACGCAAGGTCGCCCTGTTCGCCAGTGCGCGCGACGCCATCAACGCGGCCAACGGTCTAACTGCCAACGTGACGGTGCCGAAACCGGTCCTCGACAAGGTTGTCGAGGTGGCCTCCGCTCGAACTGCCTTCGCATCCGACGAAACGGTGACTGTCGATAGTGGCGAGGCCTGGATCGTGCGCGCGGTTTCTCCGAAGACCGCAGAGTTTGGCGTGATCGCGATTAATCTCGGCCGCGAACGCGAATCGAAAGAGAGCGTGAGTGAATTGCGCAGCCGCGTCGGCGCCGTGCTTGCCGACGCCACGGCCACGCTCGAGCGTCTCGACATCGCCCATGCCATCGGCGAGGCGCGCATGCGCTCGCACACCGAACAGCTGCGCGAAGCCCTGATCGAATCGGTCAGCCACGAATTGCGCACGCCGCTCGCCTCGATCCTCGGCGCCGCCACGGTGCTGAGCGCGGCTCCGGCGCTCGCCGGAGAGGACAATCTCAAGGCGCTCGTACTCGATGTGCGCAACGAGGCCGAGCGGCTCAACAACGACATCCAGAACCTGCTCGACGCCACCCGCATCCGCAGCAATGGACTGACGCCCCATATCGAATGGGCGGAACCTTCGGACATCATCAATTCGGCAATTGACCGCTGCCGCCGCCGACTCGCCGATCGCGTGATTCTCATCGACTTGGCTTCCGATCTGCCACTGGTCCATGTCGATCCGGTGCTGGTCCAACAAGCGCTGATTCAGATTTTCGACAATGCGGTGAAATATTCGTCGGCCGGGTCGGCCATATCCGTATCGGCGCAGGCCCAAGACGGACACATCGCCATCAGCGTGACCGACGAAGGCTGCGGCCTGACCCAGCCAGAGCGCGCGCGCATGTGGGAGCGCTTCGAACGTGGCGAGCGGCACATCGCCGTTACCAGCGGTTCCGGCCTCGGGCTGTGGATCGCCAATGCCTTCATCGCAGCCAATGACGGCACCATGAGCGCGACAAGCGCGGGCCCCGACCTCGGCACCACGATGACAATTGAATTGCCGGCTACACAAGCCGCCGTTCCGCAACTGGAAACCGATGAAGATGAATGAGCATTCTGCAGCTGTGCTCGTCGTCGACGACGAGATACAAATCCGACGCTTCCTGCGCACGGGTTTCGAACTCAATGGATTCACCGTGCACGAGGCCGGCACCGGCACCGAGGCAATCCGCTTCGCGACGCTGCGGCCGATCGATCTCGTCATCGTCGATCTCGGCCTGCCTGACATGGACGGCGCCGACGTGGTCGAACGCCTGCGCTCATGGTCGAGCGTGCCGATCATCGTGCTGTCGGTGCGGGCGACCGAGGCGCAAAAAGTCCGGCTGCTCGAGCTTGGCGCCGACGACTATATCGTCAAGCCGTTCGGCATGGCGGAGTTGCTCGCCCGCGTGCGGGTGGCCCTGCGCCGGCAGATGCGCGCGGTGAGCGGCGAGCCGACGCTCAAGATCGGCCCGCTCACCATCGATCTGGCGGCGCGCGCTGTGCTGCTCAACGGCAAAAGGCTGGCCCTGACTCCCAAGGAATACCGCCTGCTGCAGGTACTCGCACAGCACGCCGGCAACGTCGTCACCCACCAACATCTTCTGAAAGAGGTGTGGGGCTCGGTGCATGTGCACGACACCCACTACCTGCGCATCTTCGTGCGCAAGTTGCGCCAGAAAATCGAGCCAAATCCGGATTCGCCGCGCATCCTGGTAACCGAACTGGGCGTCGGTTACCGGCTGGCGCAGAGCGGCGAAGGCGAGAACAGCACCGCTGCGAACAGCGAGACCTCACCGGCCGGCCAGTCTTAAGCCGGCCGGTTCATAACCCGAACAGTTTTTCAGCATTCTTGCCGGCGATGCGCCTGGCGGCGTCGGGTTTCAGCGCGTTCACCCGCGCAAGGCAGCCCGCCATGTCGCCGATGTTGTGCGGATAGTCCGAGCCGTAAAGCACTCGCTCATCCGAGCCCGCTACCTTGACGCACAGCTCCAAGGCGTCCTGCTCGTAGACCACGGTGTCGTACCAGATGCGCTTGAGATACGCGCTTGGCTTGTCTTTGATCACTTCCGAGCAGGCCGGAATCATTTCGTGGCAACGGTCGAGCCGGCCCGCGAGATAAGGCAGCGTGGCGCCGCCATGGGCGGCGATCAGCTTCAAGTTCGGATACTTGTCGATGAACCCCGAATAGATCATGCGCGTGAATGCGAGAGTCGTGTCAAACATGAACCCGACCGGCGGGATCATGTTGAACTCGTCCATGTGCATGTCGCGCACGCCCTGAGGCGCGGTCGGATGCACCAGCACCGGCAAAGCTCGCTTGTCGATTTCAGCCCATACGGATGCGAACTTCGGATTGGTCAGATCCTCGCCGTCGATGCTGCCCAGCACCATCACGCCAACCGCGCCATCGGCGCAGGCGCGCACAAGCTCGGCCTTGGCGTCATCGGCGAACTGCCAGGGCAACGAGGCGAACCAGCGGATACGGTCGGGTCTGGCGCGCTGCTGCCCGGCCATCGAATCGTTGACCAGCTGCGCGGCGCGCAGGCTGACTTCGCGCGAACCCCAGAACACGTTCGGACAAGTAAGCGAGACGATAGCGACGTCGACGCCGGCCTTGTCCATTGCCGCGATGCGCAGATCGTAGTCCCACATGCCCGGCATCAGCGTCATGAACGGCGCATCATAGAGATGGATGGCATTCTGCCCGGCGCGTGTGTTCTTGACGCTGTATTTGCCGCCGCCGTGCTCGCGTAACAGCTCGATCCAGTCGAGCGTCAGCATGTGGGTGTGGACGTCGATGACGGTCATCGCAGGAGGTCCATAGCCGGAAGGAAGTTGCGTTTCACGCGCCCGTCTCGCCCGCCTTCGGCGCGGTGAGCGCGCGTTGTCGCGTGACTGCCATATACTCGTAGAGCACCACGGCAATCCCGCCAACGACGCCGACGATATCGAGCAATACGCCGAATTGCGGGATGGCGCCGGCGGGGATCAGCGCCGCCAGACCGGTGGCACCGAACAACAGCCGTATCGGCAAGTTGAACGGCCGCATGAAATAGCCGACAGCCGCACATGAAATCAGCCACACCCCGAACACCGCGGTCGCAACCGCCACGGCGATCGCGACGGGCGCGCCGATCAGCAGCAGGCTCGGCGAATAGACGAACAGCACCGGCACAATGAATGCGGTCCAGCCGAAACGCATCGCGGCAAAGCCGGTGCGCATTGCATCTGCTTTGGCGACCGAGGCGGCGGCGAAAGCCGCGATCGCGATCGGCGGCGTGATCATCGACATCATGCCGAAGTACATCACGTAAAGATGCGCCGCCATCGGCTTGACGCCGACCTCGACCAGCGACGGCGCCACCAGCGTCGCCAGCAGCACGTAGACGCCGACGGTCGGCAGCCCCATGCCGAGAACGATGCAGACGATGGCCGACAACAGCAACAGCACGAACAGATGGCCTTGCCCGATCTGCACCAGTCCGAGCGTGAGCTGATAACCGAGCCCGGAAATCGCCAGCACGCCGATGACGATGCCGGCGGCGCCGGTGATGAGGATGAGATCGAGCGCGCTGTGTCCGGTCTCGACCAGGGCTTCGAACAAGACGCGCAGGCTCGGCCGCCGCCCCTGGAAGCCGAACACCGCGGCCGGCACGACGAGCGCGACGATCGCCCACAGCACCGCCTTGTCCGGCTGGTAGTTAAGGTAGAACAGCCCGATCAGCAGCACCGCGAAGGCGAGCGGAAAGTACCAGCCAGCGCGCAACACCGGTCCCGATTTCGGAATCTTGTCGGGCTCGACGGGCGGAATGCCTTCCTTGGCGGCTTCCAGGTCGGCCTGGATGAACAGCGCGATGTAATAAAGAAAGCCCGGCACGATCGCGGCCTTCACCACCGCGGCGTAGGAGGTCTGCAGAAACTCCGCGATCAGGAAGGCGGCGGCGCCCATCACCGGCGGCATCAACTGGCCGCCGGTCGAGGCCACCGCCTCGATAGCGCCCGCTTTGTGCGCGGGCACCCCGGCGCGCTTCATCAGCGGAATGGTGACAATGCCGGTCGCCACCACATTGGCGACCGCGCTGCCGGAAATCGAGCCGAATAGACAGGAGCCGAGCACCGCGATCTTTGAGGCGCCGCCGCGAAAGCGGCCCATCAGCGCTATAGAGATATCGGTGAAGAACTGCATGCCGCCGGTGCTCTGGAGCACCTGGCCGAACAGCAGGAAGGAGATGACGATGGTGGTCGCGACCTTGATCGGCAGGCCGAGGATACCGGTATAGTTGGCGGCGAGCGACAGCGCCAGCTTGCGCCAGTCCGTCTGCAGGCCGGAGCCGGGCAAGTGACTGGCGAACAAGGCGTAAAGTATGAAGACGATGACGAGGATCGGCAGGATCCAGCCGGTTGCGCGCCGCAGCGCCTCGATCATCAGCACGATTAGGATGACGCTGACGATGACGCTGTCGGTCTGCCGCAGATAAACCAGATCGACTATGCGCGGATAGAAGGTCGCGAGATAGCCGATGGCGCAAAAGGCGGCGACGGCGGCGACGGCATCATACCAGGGAAGATCGGTCTTTTCCTTGCCGGTGGCCGGCAGCTTCAGAAGCCCCAGCGTTACCGTAATCGCCAGCATCCCCGCGAGATATTGCTGATCGTAGATCGCGATACCGACGCGATTAAAGCCGTCGAGCGCAAAACAGATAGCGCCCAGCGTGAGCAAGAGCGCCAATGCGTCGATGAGACGGCGCGGATAGGGCAAGGCTGCCCTCCCGGAGGAGAGCAGCCCATGTCGATTTTTGTTGTTGTCGGTCATTCTTGCACTGAACGTCCAGTTGGACGCTCACGCTTTAGTTCTTCTTCGGCGGCCACTGACCGATTTCCTTGTAGTACTTGATGGCGCCTGGATGAAACTGCACCCCAGGGATGTCCTGGGCCATCGCGTCGGCCCTGAACAGCCGCAGCGGCGGGAACACCTTGCCGAACTCCTTGGCGTGCTCGTGCATCGCCTTGACCATCTTGTAGACGACATCGTCCGGCGTCTTGGTGCTGGCGAAAAGATTGACGCCGTAAGATACGATGTAGCCCGGCGCCAACAGCCCGGTCTTGCCTTTGCCCGGGGTCTGGTGGAGCAGATAGGCAACCGGCACGATCTTCTTGATCGCGGCGGTGATCTCCGGAGTTGGCTTGGGTACGGTCAGCGCGCGCACGCCGCCCACCGCCGCATCGGCTTCGTTGATCGGGCCCGCGCCGAGCGCGAACACGAAGAAGTCGGTGCGGCCTTCCTTGAACGCGTTGGCGTTGGCGATGATGTTGGACACCTGCACGCCCTCGACGTCCTTGAGCGTGATCCCACCGGGAATAAGCGCCGCGTCGGTCACGGCGGTGAGAACCTTCTGGTTGGTAAAGCCGACCGGGCCGCGCGCACCTTTGAGATCCGCAAGCGTCTTATACTTGCTGTCCTTGCGGACGAAGATGGCGTTACGCAGCGGATAGAGGACGGCGACGGAACGGATGTCCTTCTGCGGCCGGCCCTTGAAGTATGCCGTACCGTTCACGCCCAGATTGGTCTCGTAGACGTTGGCGATGCCGAACGGCACCTCGCCGGCGTTGACGATCGGCAAATACTGGCTGGAGCCGCCCAGCGCCTGCACGGTCAGCTTCATGCCGGCCTTTTCGGCGAGCACCTTGCCGATGGCGGCAGCGGTCGAATTGTAAATGGAGCCGGCCGGCGGCGTGGCGATGGCGATCGGCTGCTGGGCCGAGGCCCCCGACGCCATTCCCAGCACCCCAAGCGCAGCCAGCGCCGGCAGTATCGTTTTGTGCAGCATTTCGCGTCCTCCCTTTAATGCTTTTATTGCCGCTTGCCTTAGATCGCTTATGGCGCGGCGTCAGCAACGAATCCAGTAGTTTGCCCGGATTCACTTCGCTGCCGCCCCCAGCGGTATCGAAGAACGGCAGAGTGGAGAGGAAGTGGCTTTCAGGTCAAGCCGCGAACGGCCGCAGTACGGTGGGATTTGGCCCCGCACGTGGGGTGGTAGAACGTCAATTCTGGCTCTGCCACCACTTCGGTCGGTCAGGGCCATTTCCTTGACAGTTGGGCCCCGCATCGCCATAACCATGCCAGCCGCGGGCCCTCGGGTCCGCGTGCTTTTTGACGGGCACTCTAAGCCCCTGAAAACACACAACTTAACCGACTGAAAGAAGCCGGTCCGGACTTTTGGGTCCGAGCACCGGGGTGACGAACACGAGGACAAAAAGATGTTCGCAGTCATCAAAGCCGGCGGCAAGCAATACCGCGTCGCCCCGGAAGATGTAATCCGGATCGACCGGGTCGGGCGCGAACCCGGCCAGATGGTCGCGTTCGGCGAAGTTCTGATGGTGGGCGGCGACACCGCGCAGCTCGGCACGCCGACGGTTGCCGGCGCCACTGTGGCTGGCGAGGTAATCGAGCACAGCCGCGGTGACAAGGTCATCGCCTTCAAGAAGCGCCGACGCCAGAATTCGCGCCGCAAGCGCGGCTACCGGCACGAGTTTTCGGTGATCCGCATCACCGAGATTCTGACCGACGGCGCCAAGCCCTCGGACACGCCGCCACCCCGGCCCAAGCGTGCGGCCAAGCCGCAACCCGAAGCGCCGGTGGCGGCTGACGGCGAGGCGGTGGAAGCGGGCACAGCCGAGGCCAAGCCCACCAAGAAGGCTGCGGCCAAAAAGCCCGCCGCCGCGAAGAAGCCGGCGGCCAAAGGAAAGACCGCGGCTGCAAAGGGTAAGAAGAAGTGAGATGATTCCGTCACGGAATCGGTGTAGACAGTAGAGCAGAATTCGAGAGCAAACGATGGCGCACAAGAAAGCAGGCGGATCTTCACGCAACGGCCGCGACTCAGCGGGCCGGCGTCTTGGGTTGAAGCTTTTCGGCGGCGAGGCCTGTCTCGCCGGCAATATCCTTGCGCGCCAGCGTGGCACCAAATGGCATGCCGGCCGCAATGTTGGCGTCGGCAAGGATCACACGCTGTTCGCTCTTATCGATGGAAAGGTTCAGTTCGCTACCAAAGCCAAAGGCCGCAAAATCGTGTCGGTTGTACCGATGACGGAGGCAGCGGCCGAGTAAACGGTGGACTAAATTCGAGGTCCGCCGGCATTCAGTCAAACCGGCGGGGCTCATTGGGTTCCGAGAGGGGGAGACGGGATGCCGGCTCCCCCTCTTCGCGTTTGGCAGCGCTTCCGCTGCCGCAACTGGAGCCCGAGCCATGACACTCTGCGAACAACTGCCCGGAAGGGAATTCCGCGAGGCGAGTATCCCCGTCCTCGAGACGAAGCGGCTTGCCCTGCGCGCCCCGTGCCTCGAGGACGCTAAAACGGTAGCGATGCTCGCCAACGACCGTCGCATTGCCGAAAACACGGCACGTATTCCGCATCCGTACAATGTCTCGGATGCCGAGGGCTTTATTACTGGAGCGAACAAGCGGGGCGGCGAAGCCGTGTTTCTGATCACGCTGCGCGACGAAACCGTCATCGGCGCTTGCGGCGTCGCGGCGCAGGATGATGCGCAGGAGATCGGCTATTGGCTCGGCGCGCCCTATTGGGGCCAGGGCTACGCCACTGAAGCCCTGCACGCGGTGATCGATTATGCCTTCACCGATCTCGGCCACGAGGCGCTGCAGGCGGGCGCCCGCGTCACCAACCCAGCCTCGCGCCGGGTGCTGGAGAAGTGCGGCTTCCAATGGACAGGCGTCGGCCTCTACCGCATTCGCGCCATAAACTCGTCGGCACCGATCGACCGCTTCCGGCTCGAGCGGGGAATCTGGTCGGCGCTGAAGGGTTGGGGCCGGATGAAACGGGTGTCGTAGGCGCACCCCTGGAGTCATGTCATGTACCAACCTCCCCACTTCGTGGAGGACCGGCTCGCGGTGCAGCATACGCTGATCCGCGAGCAATCACTCGGGCTGCTCATCACGGCCGGTCCGGCTGGTTTGCAGGCGAACCACATTCCGTTTCTCATCGACGCCGAGAATTCGGAACGCGGCACGCTGCGCGCCCATCTTGCGCGCGCCAATCCGCAGACGCGAGAGCTGGCGGCGGTCACCGAATGCCTTGTCGTGTTCCAGGGACCGCAGCACTACATCAGTCCTTCGCTCTATCCGACCAAGCATGAGCATGGAAAGGTCGTGCCGACATGGAATTACATCACGGTGCACGCTTGGGGACGCCCGCACGTGATCGACGATGCACACTGGCTGCGGCGCCAGATCGATGAACTGACGCGGCACAAAGAGGAATCCCGGGCAGCCCCCTGGATGGTCGAAGACGCACCCGAAGCCTTCGTAGCGGCTCAGATAAAGGGCATCATCGGACTTGAGATTCCGATCGTCCGCATCGAAGGCAAATGGAAGGTCAGCCAGAACCGGCCGGCGATCGATCAGGCCGGCGTTGTCGCGGGCCTGCGTGGTGGCGGCGCCGACGCGGACATCATGGCATCTCTGGTCGCCGAGCGCGGCAAGAATGCATCCCCGGATCCGGGGGCGAGCGGAGAACGTTAGCTCGCCGTCGCCGCCTTTGCCGCCGCTGCGAACTTGGCCTGGAATTCCTCCAGCTCATCCGGCGCGAGGTCACTGACCGCCAGCATATTCAAGCCCTGGTCGCTCCAACGCAAGACGTTAAAGCCTTGTATGGTCTCCAGGCTAGGTGACGGCGGCATCGCACCCAGACCTTGCCCGACGAACAAATTGATCACGTGCACGCGGCGCCGGTAGACGATCGCCGCCACCGGCTTGCCGTCGATGTAGTCGAGCCGGCCGCCGATCAAGGTGAAGCCCTGCGCCGTCAAGTCGACCACCGGCGGCGCCAGGTCGATGCGCCCGTTGAACCAGGGCTTCACCGTGTGTTGATTGCTCGACAGCACGTCGGTCAGATGATTCGGCCTGCAGCGAACGCAGATGGGCGGAGATCGCCTCGCCGAGGATGCGGCTGTCGCTGTCCTGCCGCACGACGACGAAGGCAACGCTCGCCGCCGCCGCCGCGGAGACGAGGCTGCCGAGCGCAAATCCCTTGAGCACCGCGCGGCGGCTGGTCGCGCGCGCGGGCTGTGGCACGGCGCGATCGATGCTTGCGCGCAGCGCCGCCGGCGCGGCATGGCGCAGCTGCAAGCCTTGCATCGACTGGCGCAGCTCGCGATAGGCAGCAAGCTCGCGCGGCGCAGTGCGCGCAGGAAGCCACGTGCGCCTCCACCTCGCGGGCATGGCCGGCATCGAGCTCACCGTCGATCAGCGCATGCAAAAGAACTTCCGCTTCCTCGCAGTTCATGGCGCCTTCTCCTCCGCCACCCACGCATCGCGCAGCAGGGCCCGCGCGCGCGCCAGCCGCGACATCACGGTGCCGACCGGCGTACCGACGACGTCGGCGATCTCGCGGTAGCTCAGCTCGTTGATCTCACGCAGCACCAGCGTCTCGCGGAAAACGGTCCGGCAGCTGCGCGATCAGCCGCTGCACGGCGTCGGCGTCGAGCTGACGCAGCGCGCTCGCTTCCGGCGAGTCCGATCCATCGCTCCATAGCCCTTCCGCACGTTGCTCGGCCTCATCGAGGCCTTCGGTTTGCACGGCGGCCAACGCGCCGCGCCGGGCGTATTCGGCGCGGCACACGTTGCGCAGGATCGCCAACAGCCACGGCTTGATCGGCCCGCCGCGGAAGGTTTCGAAATGACGGAACGCGCGCAAATAGCATTCCTGCGCGGCGTCCTCGGCATCCGCCGGATTGCGCAGCAGATAGCGCGCAAGCGTGTAGACGTCGTCGAGATAGGGCAGCGCCGCCGCCCTGAAGCGTTGCGCCTTGTCGACGCCACCGTCACCCGCCGCCACCGCCATCACCGGAATTGCCGCACGCCTGAGCCGTCATCGCGGCGCGTTGCTGCCGGTCGCCGCCTCCACCACAATTGTCCCGGTCATGTGCGGATGCAAGGAACAAAAGTACTTGTAGACGCCCGGTGTCGTGAATGTGAAAGAGAACTTCTGGTCGGTATCGAGCGCCGCCGATTTGAAGACGAGCGTGGTCGATGTCACGGTATGCGGGATGTCGTCCTCGTTGGTCCAGGTGACCGTGGTGCCGATTTTCACGTTCATCTCTTGCGGGCCGAAGGTGAAATTGGCGATCTTGATCGCGGCGTCGGCCGCGCGGGCGGGCGCCGCCGCGAGGACAGCGAACAGAACGGCGGCAAGCGCGCCAAATGCAATTCGTCTCGTCATGTCCATTTCCTGTTACTCGCGCTCAGCTCTTCAGCGGCGTGTCGATGATGGCGAGGCGCTGCTCGTTCTGCTTGAAGGTGACGCTGGCGATGCCGAGCATCTTCTCGAGCTGATCGGCCGGCACCTTCATCGGGCCGGGCGACGGCGCGGTGCCAGGAGCCGGCTGCGGGAAGGCGGTCGAGCGCGCGGTGTGGAAGGTGACGTTGCCTTCCACCTTCTGCATGACTTGATGGATGTGGCCGTTGAGCACGGTGACCGAGCCGAAACGCTTGAGATAGGAAAGCGCCTTGGCGCCATCGTCGGTGCCCCAGCCCCACTGCGGGTAGACGGTCCACAGCGGGATGTGGGCGAACACGACGATCGGCTGCGACGCCGAGCGGCCCTTGACGTCGTCTTCCAGCCATTCGAGCTGCTCGGCGCCGAGATTGCCGAGACCGCCCGCTTTCAGGTCGACGACGTTGACCAGGCCGATGAAGTGCACGCCATCGGCGTCGAACGAGTACTAGCCGGCGCCCTTGGTGCCGCGGCCGTAGCGCTCGCGATAGAGCTTGCCGGCATCCGCGTCGACAAGATCGTGCTCGCCCGGCACGTAGTGCACGTCGAGCTTCGCCTGCGAGATGATCTTTTCGGCGTCGTCGAACTCCGACGGCTTCGACAGATGCGAGATGTCGCCGGTGTGGATCATGAAGGCGGGCTTCGCCGGCAGCGCCTTCACGCGGCCGATCGCCTCCTCCAGCGTACCCTTGGCATTGGGATTGGCCGGCTTGTCGAAGCCCATATGGCTGTCGCTGATCTGCAAGAAGGTGAAGCCCTTTCTGCTCGGCCGCCAGGGCCTCGTCGATGATGCCAAGAGACGTCGGGAATGCCGCCGGCGACGGTCCATAGGACGCCGGTGCCCGCCCAAGTCATGCATTCGAGCACTTTGCGGCGGCTCGGATGGTCGTCGTGATCGTGTGCGCTCATGGCCATTCTCCCTGCGGTTCGCCTGCACTTGGGGACTAGATCGGCCACCACGGCCATTTATTCCCGGGAGAATTTCATGCTATTTTTTGCCCCAACGAGTGGTGGTTTTCACCATCGACAGCGTCAGGGAGAACGCCATGGCTTACAATCTCGACGAGTTCATCGCCGATGTCCGCGCCGCGCTCGCCAAGGATCCCGGCCCCAATGGCCGCGAGCAGGTGCGCCTCGACCTCGAGAAACTGCTCGCCAACTCCGACTTCATCGCCAAGTATTGCGGCGACGATCAGCCGCGCGGGCTGAAGCTGCTCTACGAGGACGCCAAGCTCGGCTTCCAGGTGCTCGCCCACATCAACGACAAAGCGCGGGTGTCGCCGCCGCACGACCACGGCGCCTCATGGGCAATCTACGGCCAGGCCACCAAATACACCGACATGACCGAATGGGAGCGCGAGGACGACCGCAGCGATCCCAGGCACGCCAAACTGAAAATCAAGACCAAGTATCGCCTGACGCCGGGCAAGGCCGGCATCTATCAGGACGGCGATATACACTCCATCGACTATCCCGACTACGCGCGCTTCGTGCGCGTCACCGGCACCAATCTTGATCAGATCAACCGCATCAAGATCGACTTGAAGAGCGGCGAGGTCGAACAAATGACACCGCAGCAGGCGACGTAATATTTCTTTCCCTCTCCGCTTGCGGGAAGAGCGTGGCGAGCCAACGGGTCAGCGCCGCGCCTGATGTAAACTCCGGCCATCGGCGAGGGGCTTTGACGCCGCGCATGGCTCAAGGCCCCCCTCACCCGACTTCCTTGCTATCGCTCGGGAGCCGACCTCTCCCAGCACGCGGGGCAGTGACGACACGGAAGAGACTCATGCTCGATAAAACAAAACTCCGCCCCGTCAGCCCCGCCGCCGTCAAAGCCATGCTCGGCGACGGCCAAGAACTGGCGCTCGTCGATGTGCGCGAGGAGTTGACCTTCTCGCAAAATCATCTGCTATGGGCGCGCAACGTGCCGCTGAGCCGGCTGGAGTTGCGCTTCGCGACGCTCGTCCCGCGCAAAGACACGCGCATCGTGCTCTGCGACGACAATGACGGGCTGGTGGAGCGCGCCGCTGCGATTTTGTCGCACGCCGGCTACAGCGATATCGCTTATCTCGACGGCGGCATTGCCGGGTGGGAGAAGGCCGGCTTCGTCACTTTCTCCGGCGTGCACGTGCCGAGCAAGGCGTTCGGCGAGTTCGTCGAACACGACAGCGGCACGCCCAGCATCAGCGCCACCGAGCTCGACGCGCTGATGCGCTCTGGCACCAACCTCAAGGTGCTCGACAGCCGGCCGTTCGACGAATACACGCGCGTCTCGATTCCGACCGGCGTCAACGTGCCCGGCGCCGAGCTGGTCCTGCGCGTGCATGACATCGCGCCCTCGCCCGACACCATCATCGTCGTCAACTGCGCCGGCCGCACCCGCAGCATCATTGGCGCGCAGTCGCTGATCAACGCCGGCGTACCCAACAAAGTGATGGCGCTGCGCAACGGCACCATGGGCTGGCATCTCGCCGGCCTCACCTGCGCCAACGGCGAAACCGGCGGCACGCCGGGCTACACGGACAAAGGCCTCGCCTGGGCAAAGAGTCACGCTGAAACGCTGGCGACGAAGTATGGTGTCGAGCGCACCGACGCCGCCACGGTCGAAACGTGGCGCAAGGACTTAACGCGCACTACGTACGTCTTCGACGTGCGCGAGCCGACGGAATATCTTGCCGGCCATTATCCCGGCGCCATCTCCGCGCCGGGTGGTCAGCTCGTGCAGGCGACCGACATCTACGCCGGCGTGCTGGGTGCGCGCGTTGTGGTCAGCGATGACAAGGAGGCGCGCGCGCTGATGACCGCATCCTGGCTGAAGCAAATGGGTTGGCAGGAGGTCTACGTGCTGCCGGAAGCCGGCAGCGAGACCGGCCGGCCGGCGCCGGTGCTGCTTGGCACGCCGTCGCGGCAATCGGTCGAGCCTTCCGCGGCTATCGCCATCGACGACGTCACCGTGATCGATCTTGCCACCAGTCCGCATTACCGCCGTGGCCATATCCCCGGTGCCTGGTTTGCCATTCGCTCGCGGCTCGATCACGCCTTCAAGAAGATCGCGCCCAAGGGCGACTTGATCCTTACCTCGGAGGACGGTGTGCTGGCGAGCTTAGGCGTAGCCGACGCCGAGGCGCTCACCGGCCGCCCGGTACACTGGCTCAAGGGCGGCAACGCCGCCTGGCAAGCGGCCGGCTTCCCCATGGCCACCGCCGAGCGACTGGCCGATGAACCGGTCGACGTCTGGCTCAAGCCCTATGAGCGGCCGAACGACAACGAAGCGGCCATGAACGCTTATCTGTCCTGGGAGGTCGACCTGTTGGAGCGCATTAAACAAGACGGGACGACCCATTTCCTGCATGCGCGGTGATTGGTTTTCTGAAATTCCGCATTACCTAGGCTGTCATGCCCCGCGCAGGCGGGGCATCCAGTACGCCCCGGAACTGCCTGCGTTTACTGGATCGCCCGCTTTCGCGGGCGATGACAGTCGGTGTATTAGGTGCCCATGAAATTCCTCGACGAAGCCAAGGTCTACATCATGTCCGGCGCGGGCGGGAACGGCTGCGTGTCGTTCCGGCGTGAGAAGTTCATCGAGTTCGGTGGGCCGAACGGCGGTGACGGCGGCCGCGGCGGCGACGTCGTGGTGCAGGCCGTGAACGGCCTCAATACGCTGATCGACTACCGTTACCAGCAGCACTTCAAGGCCGAGCGCGGCGGCAACGGCATGGGCAAGGACCGCCACGGCGCCAGCGGCAAAGATGCCGTGCTGAAGGTGCCGGTCGGCACGCAGGTCTATGAAGAAGACGGCGAGACCCTGCTCGCCGATCTGACCGACGTCGGCCAGCGCGTCACCATTGCACGCGGCGGCAACGGCGGCTTCGGCAATGCCCATTTCAAGACCTCGACCAACCGGGCGCCGCGCCACGCCAATCCCGGCCAGCCGGCCGAGGAGATGACCATCCGCCTGCGACTGAAACTCATCGCGGATGCCGGCCTCGTCGGCCTGCCCAATGCCGGCAAATCCACGTTCCTCTCGGTGGTCACGGCGGCCAAGCCGAAGATCGCCGACTATCCCTTCACCACGCTGCATCCGCAGCTCGGCGTGGTGCGCATCGACGACCGCGAATTTGTTCTGGCCGATCTGCCCGGTCTGATCGAGGGCGCCCACGAAGGCGTCGGTCTCGGCGACCGCTTCCTCGGCCACACCGAGCGCTGCCGCGTGCTTTTGCATCTTGTTGACGGGACCAGTGAGGATCCAGGCGTCGCCTACCGCACCGTGCGCGGCGAGTTGGAAGCCTATGGTCAGGGCCTCATCGACAAGCCGGAAATCGTGGCGCTGACCAAGATCGATGCGCTAGCGCCGGAAGAAATCAAGAAGCAGGCGACGAAGCTGAAGAAGGCCTGCAAGAAGACGCCGCTGGTGTTGTCGTCCGCGTCAGGCAAGGGCGTGCCGGAAGCGCTACGCGCACTGGTCGAGGTGATTGGACCGGCGCGTGCGCCCGCCGAAGAAGAGCCGACGCCGAAAGAAGAAGCCTGGCATCCGTAGTTCCGTCCGTCATTCCGGGACGTGCGCAGCGCGCGGGCCCGGAATCCAGAGCTAAATCGCAAAGCTTTCCCATGTCGCCCTGGATTCCGGGCTCGCGGACTTCGTCCGCGCCCCGGAATGACAGCACGTGTGCGTGCTGCTAGAAAAATTCAAGCAAGCGGGAGGAATGTTCATGAAAACACGCGCCGCAGTGGCCTGGAAGGCCGGCGAACCCCTCACCATCGAGACCATCGACATCGAAGGCCCGAAAGCGGGCGAAGTGCTGGTCGAGATCATGGCCACCGGCATCTGCCACACCGACGCCTTCACGCTGTCGGGCGCCGACCCGGAAGGCATCTTCCCCGCGATCCTCGGCCACGAGGGCGCCGGCATCGTGCGCGAAGTGGGCGAAGGCGTCTCAAGCGTGAAAGTGGGCGACCACGTCATCCCGCTCTACACGCCGGAATGCCGGCAGTGCAAAACCTGTCTCTCCCGCCGGTCGAACCTGTGCACCTCGATCCGCGCCACGCAGGGCAAGGGCCTGATGCCAGACGGCACCAGCCGCTTTCGCTGCGACGGCGACCCTGTGTTCCACTACATGGGCTGCTCGACCTTCGCCAACTTTACCGTGCTGCCGGAGATCGCGGTCGCGAAAGTGCGCGAGGACGCGCCCTTCGACAAGATCTGCTATATCGGCTGTGGCGTCACCACCGGCATCGGCGCGGTGATCTACACCGCCAAGGTGTGGCCGGGCGCCAATGTCGTGGTGTTCGGCCTCGGCGGCATCGGCTTGAACGTCATCCAGGGCGCCAAGATGGTCGGCGCCGACAAGATCATCGGCGTCGATCTCAATCCCGAGAAGCGCGCCATGGCCGAGAAGTTCGGCATGACGCATTTCATCAATCCGGACGAAGTCGGGCGCGACAAGGCGGTGCAGGCGATCGTCGATCTCGACCGACGGCGGCGCCGACTTCTCGTTCGAATGCATCGGCAATGTCGCCACCATGCGTCAGGCGCTGGAATGCTGCCATCGCGGCTGGGGCGAGAGCATCATCATCGGCGTCGCCGGCTCGGGGCAGGAAATCGCCACGCGGCCGTTCCAGCTCGTCACCGGCCGCGTGTGGCGCGGCACCGCCTTCGGCGGCGCGCGCGGGCGCACCGATGTGCCCAAAATCGTCGACTGGTACATGGAGGGCAAGATCAACATCGACGATCTGATCACCCACACCATGCCGCTCGACAAGATCAACGACGCCTTCGATCTGATGCACGAAGGCAAGTCGATCCGCAGCGTGGTGGTATACTAGACGCCGCATACAACGGCCGTCATTGCCCGCGAAAGCGGCCAATCCAGCACACACCGATGTCTTCGTGATTACTGGGTCCCCGCCTTCGCGGGGACGATAGCACAGAGAACGCGTCTACTTCTCACACAGCCGCCGCGGGCCCTCGAAAGGCTGCCAGGTGCAGGTGGCCGGATCGAACGAATGATAGGCGGCAGTGCAGGCGCCGTAATTGCACGACGACGAGGCCGGCTGCTTGCTCGCATCGGACGTCTGCACACCGGCCGGCGCGGCGTTCGCTTGGCTCGGCGGATTGCCGACCGTGCACAGGCGGCGTGGCCCATCGAAGGGCTGATAGGTGCAATCGGAAGCGCTAAATGTGCGATAGCGTTGCGCGCAGACCTGCACGTCACAGCGCGGCGACGTGGCGTTGGCTTGCGCAGTCGCGCCGTTCACGTCGTCGATGCTCCCCGCGACTATCGTCGTGCCGTCCTCCCCATTGGCGAGCGTGTCACCGGCCGCATTGGCGGGCGCACTGCCGGCGGTCTCGGGCGGCGTGGCGGCGACATCCGGTAGTTTGACCGCGGCCATGGTCTTCACTGAGTCCGCCTTGTCTGAAGTCGCCTTCGCCCTATCGGCGTTGGCGACGGCGGGTGAGGTCGCCTTGTCGATCGAGCCAGCGGTCGGCGCGGACGCAGCGTGGTTCGGTTCGATTTGCTTGGTTTCGCGGTTCGCGGGTGGCAATCTTCTTGGACGCAGCCGGCGCGGCGGGCTTTGCCGGCGCGCTGACGGTCTGCACCGATTTGGGCAGTGGCGGCGGCGGCGTCGACAGCCAGTCGAGCCCCATCATCACGCTGGCGACGGAGACGACCAGGACGACCGCATACAATACAAACGACATACCTCTGCCCGGCATACGAACATTTCCGGTTTGGCAACGCCAGTACGAAACCTGAGTTCCCGCGCGGCTCGGATGCGGCCAGAATAACTGGTTCCCTGATGCGCGGCCTCTCTATAGCGCATTGTCACGCGCCGCGCTCTTCTAGCCGTTCTTAAATCTAAATATACACCATTAAGCCGCAGCCCTGCCATGCGGGAACTTGCGCCAATCTGCGCGTATCGACCCCGAAATGGCCCCATTCCCGCCCCGAAAGCGCACATCGGGACTTTATCAGACGCCGCGGCGCTGGGAGGCCAATCGGGGAGACTACGTATAATGATGCTGCGCTTGGCTGCTGCGCTCTGCGGCTTCTTTCTGACGCTCGCCAATGTTCCCGCCGCAAACGCTCAATCCGGAATCGCCTCCGTCTACGCCTACAAAGGCGGCCGCACTGCCAATGGCGAGCACGTCTCACCAAGCGCTTTGACCGCTGCGCACAAGACCCTTCCCTTCGGCACGCGCGTGCGCGTCACAAACCGCCGCAACGGCCGCAGCGTGATCTTGCGCATCAACGACCGCGGTCCATTCGTGCGCGGCCGCGTCATCGACCTGACGCCCGCCGGCGCGCATGCGCTCGGCTTCTCCGGCCTGGCGCCGGTCACCGTGACGGTCGTGCGCGGCTGATCTTTTCCGCCACCGTCTCCTCGGAGCCGGTCGGTCCACGTCATGGGATTCGAATATCCGTAATAGCGCCGTCCCGAAGCCATCCCGCTTGACTCCGTCGCCGCCCGGCAGAATTCTTGTGAGCCTAAGCTCGGCGGAGACCGGGCACCGGCGCCTTGGTCCCTGGGGAGGTCAGACAATATGGCGTCAGCGGCCGCCGACGGTCGTTTCTCAATCGTCGCGGACGGCGCAAGCAAGCTATTTCTTGATGGAACCGTCGTCGCATTCCGTCAACTCTCGCTTGCCGTTCGTAACCAGGAAATCCTCTGCGTTGTCGGCCCGAGCGGCTGCGGCAAGACCACCTTGCTGCGCTGCATCGCCGGCCTGACCGATATCAGCGACGGCAAGCTCCTCGTTCATGGCAGCCCGGTCGCCGGCCCGCCCGAAGGCGTGGCCATGGTGTTTCAGCACTTCGGCCTGCTGCCCTGGAAAACGGTCTACGACAACGCCGCCTTCGGCCTTGCAATGGCCGGCGCGCCGGCCGCGCACATTAAGGAGCGCGTCGCGCACTATCTTGATCTCGTCGGCCTCACCGGTTTCGAGAAGCATTATCCCTACCAGCTCTCCGGCGGCATGCAGCAACGCGTCGGCCTGGTGCGGGCGCTGGCGATCAACCCGTCCATCCTGCTGATGGACGAACCGTTCGCCGCGCTCGACGCGCAGACCCGCGAAATCCTGCAGGAAGAATTGCTGCACCTGATGGAGCGGCCGGAAGAGCGCAAGACCATGGTGTTCATCACCCATTCGATCGACGAAGCGATCCTGCTCGGCGACCGCGTGGCGGTGATGACCGCGCGTCCCGGCCGCATCAAGGAAGTGATCGACGTGCCGTTCCGTCATCCGCGCGATGTCGAAACGGTGCGCGCAGATCCGCGCTTTGCCGAGCTGCGCACACACATCTGGCATCAACTCCACACCGCGCGCCCGCAGCGCCCGCGCGTGGCGGAGGCCGCACACCCATGACCGTGCAGACGCAAAACGTCGACTTGATCGCCATGGCAGCGCGCTCGGAGAGCGACGACCGCGAGCGCGCCAAGCAGGTCGCCGCCCGCCGCCGGCGCAAGCAGCTCGTGCTCAACGTCACAGTGCGGCTGGTTTCGCTCACCACCGTGCTGGCGCTCTGGCAATTTTTCGGCGGCAAGATCGACCCGGTGCTGTTCACCACTCCCGTCGGCCATCGCCAAAGCGGCGGTGGAGATGGTGGGAAGCGGCGAACTGTGGACCTATCTCGCGCCCAGCCTGCTGGTGCTGGCGATCGGCCTGTCGCTTGCCGCCGTCATCGGCGTCATCATCGGATTGTTGCTGGCGCGCTACTGGTTGCTCGATGTCGGCCTCGGTGTCTACATCACCTTCCTTTATTCGATTCCGAGCGTCGCTTTGGTGCCGCTGATCGTGCTGTGGGCCGGCTTCGCCCTCACGTCCAAAGTCATCATCCTGTTCCTGTTCGCGTTCTTCCCGATGGTGATTAACACCTATCAGGGCGTGAAGAACGTCGATACCAAGCTGCTCGAGGTCGGTCGGTCGTTCCGTTGTTCGGAGCGCCAATTGTGGATGAATATCGTGCTACCCGGCGCACTACCCTTCATCGTCACCGGCTTGCGGCTGGCAGTGGGGCGCGGGCTGATCGGCATGGTGCTGGCCGACCTCTATACCGCCATTTCCGGCATCGGCTATCTGATCGTGCGCACCGCCAGCACCTACCAGGTTGACAAGATGTTCGTGCCGATCGTGGTGCTCGGCCTGCTCGGCGTCACGCTCACCGCTTGCGTGCGCTTCGTCGAGGTGCGGGTGGCGCCGTGGACCAACGCTGGCAACCAGGATTGAGATGTTCGTAACTTTAAGGACAAGTCCAAGAACGACAATCTAGGGGAGGAAGACAATGCAGATGAAGAAGTTTTGGTACGCCACGTTGCTGCTGGCGGGCGGCATGCTGATCGCGGGCCCCGCCGTCAATCCAGCGGCGGCGGCCGAATGCAAGACCATGCGCAAGCTGAGCATCGGCGTCGCCGTTTCGCCGCCGAACGTGGTTCACACCACGCCCTACGTCGCCAAGGAGCTCGGCTTCTTCAAGAAACACTGCCTCGACGTCGACATCATCCAGTTCGAGGGCGGCTCGTCGCCGGCGGCGAAAGCAGCGGCCGCTCAAGGCACCGCGCTAGTGCCGGTGACGCCTGTTGCCATCGGCCGCGGCGTCAAGGTGCGGCAGATCTGGGGCCTCGCCCCGCGCCTACCGCAGTCCTACATGGTCTCCGCCGACATCAAGACCCCCAAGGATCTCAAAGGCAAGAAGCTGTCCGCGGTCGGCGGCGGCGTCGGCGGCTTCAACTGGATCATGGGCAGCCAGGTGCTCAAATCCGCCGGCCTCAAGCCCGACGACGTTCAGTTCATCGCCGGCGCCACTGCCGGACGTCTGCCGGGCCTGGTCTCCGGGCAGATCAACGGCGTCTCGCTACATCCGGAAAGCGTCTTTCTGGCGCACAAGAAAAACCCGGGCCTGCACGTGCTGGTGCAGCTCGCCGATCTGATGCCGGACTTCTATTACAACGCCTATGGCGGCCAGATCGCCTGGATTGAGAAGAATCACGACATGATGGTCGACGCCGTCGCCGCCATGATCGAAGCCAGCCGCACCATCTACAAGGACGAGGCCAAGGTGGTGCCGATCATTATGAAGGCGACCGGCCGTCCGAAAGATGCGGTCGAATTTGCCTGGAAGGATCTGACCGAACATTGCGTCTGGACGGTCAACACCGGCTACGACGCCAAACGCACCGCGTGGACCATCCAGCACGACTTCGAAGTCGGCTACATCAAGAAGAAGCCGACGGTGGAGCAGGTGTTCAACCCGGACATCGCCAACGAGGCGGTGAAGAAACTCGGCGGGCCGATCTCGATCGGCAAGTGCACCGAGTAATCGACAAAAGGCGGCGCGGCTGAGACGGCCGCGCCGCTTTCCTATTCCAGTATCCGAGGTGCTCCCATGAACGTTCAAACGCCCCGCCCGCATCGGTCCCCAGACCTGGGAAATCGTGCGCGACAAGCTCGACCAGGCGCTGCCCTTCGCCAATATGCGTGACACGCCCTATTACCGCGACGCGGTCTATGAGCAGTTCTCGGAAAAGGAGTACGCCCGCCGCTACGCGTCGCTGCGCGCCAAGATGAAGGAGCACAAGCTCGATGCCGTGATCGCGGCCGGCGGCCCCAGCCATTGGAGCTTCGGCGCCGGCATGACCTGGCTCACCGGCCATTACGAATGGCACGCGCTCGCCTGCTACGTGCTGGTGCCGCTCGAAGGCGAGCCGACCATGATCTATTCCATGGGCGGCACGCATGCCGAAGCGGTGCGCCGCAACGTCGAAGTGGCGATCAAGGACGTGCGCCACAGCCGCAACGGCCGCTACGCCGAGGTGATGCTGGAGCGGATCAAGGAATTGAAGCTCGAGCGCGGCCGCATCGGGCTGATGGAAATCGACCCGCGTCATGAAGACTACATGCCGGTCAACCAGTACGACACGCTCAAAGTAGGCCTGCCCGACGCCGAGCTCGTGTTCACCAAGAACTTCCTGCACGAGCTCGTCGTCATCCATAGCGCCGAAGAGCTCGAATGCGTGCGCAAGGCGGGAGTTTTGTGCCAGTACGCCATGGAGGCGATGATCGCGCGCGCCAAACCGGGCGTGAAAGAATACGAGCTGCGCGCGGCGGCGGCGGCCGCGATCATGGACGGCGGCGGCGACATCGACTTCCTCATCATCGGCTCCACGCCGATGGACAACCCGGCGATGATCTTCGGCAACCCGCGCCCCTCGCACCGCGTGCTGAAGAAAGGCGACATCATCAACATGGAGCTCGCCGCCGGCTACCGCGGCTACACCGCGCAGATCGGCTCGCCGATCACGCTCGGGCCGCCCAACGACATGGTGCGCAAGTTCTGGGAGGAGATCACGCTCCCGGGCTACAACAAGATCGTGGCCGAGATCATGCCCGGCAAACCGACGGAAGCCATGCGCGAGGCGAGCAAGTTCTTCCGCCAGAACGGCATGCAGTCGCGGCCGACGCAATGCCACGGTATCGATATCGTCACCGATAACCCGCATGTCTCGGCCGAGCACGTGCGCGGCATCGAGATCGACATGGTGCTCAAACCCGGCATGGTGATCATGGCCGAACCCAACCCGATCACGCCCGACGGGTTGTTCGGCATCTTCCTCGGCCACACTTTCATCGTGAACGAGACCGGCCACGAGATAGTCGATAACTTCCCGCTGGAAATCGCGGTGGCGTAAGCCACTCTCGTCATTCCGGGGCCGGCCCACAAGCGCGTTCACTCGCGTCATTGACGCGCTATGGGCCGGAACCCAGAATCCATAATCCCAGTGCTGCGGCGCATGGATTCGGGGTCCGCTCGCTTTGCTCGCGTCCCGGAATGACGCGTTTTATTGTTCCGGCTTCCAGCCGCTCGCGGTCAGCTTCTTCGCCGCCTGCTGGACCAGCGCATAGTCGAACACCGTCTGCGGCGCAGGTGCCTCTTTCAAACCCACGATCGAAGCGCGCACGGCCAGCTCCGATTTCCAGGCTTCCAGCGAGGCCTCACCGTTGTCGAGGAACTTGTCCGCCTGCTCGTCCATTGCGCCGCGCAACACGTCCGGCGCCACGCCTTTGGCGTGCTTGGCGAAGATGGCGAGCGCACCCGCGCGCTGCGTCTTGACGTAACGTACCGCCATCAAGGTCCCGCGCAGCATGCGCTCGACCAGGCCGGGCTTGTTCGCCAGCAGCGCGTTCGACACCGCCAGCCCGTTGTTGGGCGCGTGGATGACCTGGGAAATATCGACCAGCATCTTGGCATTGCCGAGCAGATGATTCTTGCGCGCGATGCGCTCTTCCAAATTGGTCAGCAGCACCGCCGGCAGCAAGCGCTTTTGATGACCGCCAGCCGCGGCGCGCTGCCGAAGCCGAGCTGCACATAAGTGACCGCGTCGCCGCTCATGCCGTGCGTCATCAACAGATTGCGCATCGACATTTCGAACAGGTCGCCGTGCGACTGTATGCCAACCGCCTTTCCTTTGAGTGCGGCCAGCGGTCTTGATGTCCGGATCGGTCACCCACAGCTTCCACGGCGGGCTTTCCGACAGCGCTCATCACCACTTTCATCTTGCCGCCCTTGAGATCGCGCTGATGGCCGAACCGGTGGAGGTGCTGAACTGGATCGCGCCCGAGATCAGCCCCGGCGTGGCGATGCCGCCGCCGACATAGACCGGCTCAACGTCGAGACCGAGTTGCTTGTAATAACCCTTTGTCGATTGCGACGAAGAACGGCAGATAAGCAGGATCGTTGGTGGCGGCGAGGCTGAGCTTGACCTTGTCGGCGGCCGCAACCGGCGACAGCGCGCCGGCGGACGCAACGAGCAGCGCAAATGCGGCAAAAACAATCATTCGAAATGGCTTCATCGCAAACTCCACAACAGAGCGGCTTTTGAAATACGCCTCAGACCTGCTCTTATTACGCCTGCTCTTGCCCACGCAGCCGATAGCGCCCATCGGGCAGCCGCTCCAAGCCGACCGCTTGCCGTACGTCGTCGAGTGCGAGCAGCACGTCGCGACCGTCTCGGCTGCCGGTCGCTTCCATCAAATCGCGGAAGCTTTGCGGCCCGCTATCCAAAGCTTCGCGTACGGTCTTGCCGCCTGCTGGGCCAAGCCGAGGCGGCGCCGGGACTTTGGTCTCTGCGTGCCGGTCGGCACTGAACGGGAAGGTCATGTCGAAGCCAGCCTTGGCGCCGGTGCGTCCGCCGCGCAGCGATGGGTCCAACGGTACGGCACGGAAACCGCTCGCCACGACGAGATCGCGGTCCGCCTGGAAGCGGGTAGCCAGCGCCCATTCCATCTGCGCGTCGGAAAAGATATCGACGTCGTCGTCGACCACGAACACGTGCTTGACCTCCGCGGTGCAGCCGAAGATCGCGGCGATGGCGTTGCGCGCCTCGCCCGGCACCCGCTGGCGCAAAGACAGGCGCAGGTTATAGACGCCGCCGCTCGCCGGCGTGGCATAGAGCGCGACCGGCTCGCGTACAGCCGTGCGCAGCGCGGCCCAGGCCGCCGTTTCTGTCCGGATGGTGTTGAGCGCCGCCGTGTCGGTCGTGTCGAGATAGCGCCCGCCGATGGTCGCGGTCTGGAATAACGCGTCGCGCCGCATGGTGATGGCGGTAAGATGGAAGACCGGATTGATCTTGAGATGGCCGATTAACCAAGGAACTCACCGTAAGGTCCCTCCGGCTCATGCCAGCCTTTTTCGTCGAGATAGCCTTCAAGCACGACTTCGGCGTCGGCCGGCGCCCAAGCGTCGATGGTCGCGCAGCGCACCAGCGGCACCGGGGCGCCGCGCAAGGCGCCGATAATCGCCATCTCGTCGGCGCCGGTCCAGGTGCAGGCGGCCGCAACGCCGTCGGCGGGATGCGAACCGATAGCGAAAGCAACTGGCATGCGCGCGCGATTCTTTAAGAACTCGCCATACATGATGCGCAGGTCGCTGGGGGCGACCAGATCCATGCCTGCTTCGGTGCGGCCGCGCAGCATCAGCCGGCGATAACCAACGTTGCGCCGCGTACCGTCGAAGCTGCGGGTCACGTCGATGCTGGCCGAGATATAGGGCGCGCCGTCTGCGCCGTGCTGCAGATGAACGGGAAGCTTGGTGAAGTCCGCATCGGCGCCGGTCAGCACCACCTGATGCACGGGCGCACGGCTGCTTGCTATTTCCACCGGCGCAATCGGTGTTTCCACCCGCGCCAGGACTTCCGTGAGCAGGTCCGGCTCCTCGACGTCGAAGGCGAGCGCCAGCCGCCGGCGCGAGCCCATGACATTGCCGACCAATTCTGCCTGCTCCGGGCCCGCCTTTTGGATCAACACCGCTTTCGGATTGCCGTCGAGATGGGCGGCGACGTCGACCAGATCGCACGGCGCGTCCACCACATCCAGCTCGCCTGCTTCCGCGAGCCGCTCGATGAACCGGCGGAGCCGGAAACGCTCGACATCGACCGCCGGCTGCACGTCCCTTCTCAAGGCTGCTGTACTCATAAACCACACTCCCCAGAGGTCCAACGGTGCTACCCCATCACCCGTGCATTATAGCCCCGCAGGCCGCTTGTGGAATGCGGGCGAGTGGCAAAGAAGAGCCGCGATTTTTTGCTGCGTTTTGCTGACACTTCGATGACAAGGTAGACTGTCGCCCGGCTTCGGTGGTGGGACACCCGTATGAGACGCTCGCAATGCTGAATCGCTTCCTTTTCGTTGCCGGACTGACCATGGGCGTCATGGCGCCCCTGGTCTGGTCCGCCTACGTATCGCACCCTGCACCGCGGGTGCCGACGATCGCGATCGCCAAGGCCGCGCCGAAAACGCGGCAGCCTGCGGTTATGATGCAGAATGATTTCACTGCCTCGATTCCGGTGGTGCACGCGATAGCCGCTTCACTCAAACCTACGCCGATCAGGTTGCCGCCACCGAAGCCAAGCTCGCCGCCGAGCATCATCGCGCGCGCATCCGCGGAACCCCCGCGGCCACACCGCTCGGCGCAACGCCCGCCGGCCCGCTATAATCCCGCGGTCGTCGACAATTATAATGGCGCCCACATCATTACCGTCTGCGCAGCGCTGACTGAAAACGAGCAATTGCGCGCCGGCTGCCTCTAAGCGGCGCGCTTGCGCTGACACCCGCCCGCAATATTTTTGTTCGAAGCGGACGCACACTGCTCAGGCTGCGCGGCGACTAACCGTGCAGGCGGTTGTCGGCTACATTGACGCAAGTCACAGCGCCCTCTCTGGTATTCAAAATCGTGTTCATCATCTTTATCAACTTGATCGCATTCAAGCTACTGTTTGGCCGCGAAAGTTGGCGGCTCGGCGATCATCTACTGGGCAGACTCGCGATGAATGTGTATGGCTGTTGCCTCGGCCTGATTGCCGCGCTGGTCGGAGTCGGCGGCGGGTCGATCGCCACCATGGTGCTCACCTTATATGGCAAACCGATCCACAACGCGGTGGCGGCCGACGCCGGCCTCGCCGTGCCCATTACCATTGCCGGCGTGATTGCCTACATGATTGCGGGCTGGCCAAATCAGGCGGAGATGCCGGCATTTTCCATTGGCTTCGTGTCGCTGATCGGATTCAGCGCTGATGGCGCCAATCTCCGCTCTCTTCGCCGGATACGGCGTGCGGCTCTCCCATGCCATGTCGAAGCGCGGCCTCGATCTCGCCTTCGGGTTGTTCATGTTCTTGGTGTCGCTTCGCTTCATCATCAGCCTCGGGCTGACCGGCCGGCTAATTCCGGCGCGAACTGACAACCGCCTGGCATCTTCCGGCACGCCTTCGCCGTGCTAGATTGCACAAAAGGTCCGCTGACCAAGAAGTGCTCGAATCGCCTTGCCACCGCCGAGGAGACCCCGACATATGCGCCCCATCACCATCGGCAACTATAGAATCGGCCGCGTGGCCGAGCTCGAATTCCCCGCTTTTTCCGCGCTGGAATTCTTCCCCGCCGCCACGCCGGAAATGCTGGAGGAAGCGCGCGGCGCCTTTCCCGGCCGCATAAGTGCCGACGGCAAGCTGGTGATGAGCTTTCATTCCTTCGTGCTCAGGACCGGCCGTCACACCATCCTCATCGACACCTGCTGCAATAAGTCGCGGCCGGGCCGCGGCCAGTTCGACCAGGGCAAAAACGATTATCTCGCCGGGCTTGCAGGTTTGGGCGTGAAGCCGGAAGAAGTCACCCACGTCATGTGCACGCATCTGCACTGGGACCATGTCGGCTGGAACACGCAACTGATCAACGGAGAATGGGTGCCGACCTTCCCCAACGCGCAATACGTCATAGCCAAGCGCGAATACGATCATTGGGACGCGGTCTACGCCAAGGAGAAGGACAACCGCAGCAATCCGCACGCGCTCGCCTTTGAGGATAGCGTGCTGCCGCTGATGCGAGCGGAACGGGCAGTGCTAGTCAAGGATGATTTCGAGATCGACCATGGCGTTTCGATCGAGCCTTGCCACGGCCACACGCCGGGCCACGTTATCATGAACGTCACGTCCAACGACCGGCGCGGTGTCTTCATTGGCGACGCTATTCATCATCCGCTCCAACTTTTGTTCCCCAATCTTTCCACGCGCGCCGACTCCGACATGGATTTGTCGCGCGTCTCCCGTCGTGCACTTATCGACAGGCATGCCGGCACCGGCAATCTTGTAATGCCACATCATTTCTCAACGCCCGCCTGTGGCACCATCGAGCCGGCCGGTGACGCCTTCCGCTTCGATTTTGTGGAAGGCACATGAGCCTATGAGTTATCGTCCCGAATCACTTGTCGAAGGCAAGCAGCGCCCTTTCACGGGCGCAGAATACCTGGAATCCATTCGCGACGGACGTGAGGTTTACATCTACGGCGAGCGCGTCAAGGACGTCACCATACATCCGGCCTTTCGCAACGCCGCCCGCTCGGTCGCCAAGCTCTACGACGCGCTGCATGACCAATCGACTCATGCCGTACTGACCGCGCCGACCGATACTGGCTCCGGTGGCTTCACCCACAAATTCTTCCAGGCCGCGCGCTCGCGCGAGCAGGTAATCGCCCAGCGCGACGCTATCGCCGCGTGGGCGCGCGTCACCTATGGCTGGATGGGCCGCAGCCCGGACTATAAAGCCGCTTTGATGAACACGCTCGGCGCCAACGCCGGCTTTTACGGCGACTTCGCCAACAATGCGCGCGCCTGGTACAAGCGCACGCAGGAATCCGTACTCTATCTCAATCACGCCCTGGTCAACCCACCCATCGACCGCGGCAAGCCGGTCGATGAGGTCAAAGACGTCTACATCACGATCCAGAAGGAGACTGACGCCGGCATCTACGTTTCGGGCGCGAAGGTGGTGGCAACCAATTCGGCGCTCACCCACTACAACTTCCTCGGCCAGAACATGGGTCAGGAAATCACCGACCCGAGCATGGTGGTGATGTTTATCGCGCCGATGGACACGCCCGGCATCAAGCTGATCTGCCGCGCATCCTACGAGATGACCGCGGCGGCGACCGGCTCGCCGTTCGATTATCCGCTAACCTCGCGCTTTGATGAAAACGACGCCATCTTCGTGTTCGATAACGCGTTCATCCCCTGGGAGAACGTATTCATTCATCGCGACGTGCAACGGCTGAAGGACTTCTATCCGAAGTCCGGCTTCGTCAACGGCTATACGCTGCAAGGCTGCACGCGGCTCGCCGTCAAGCTCGATTTCATCACCGGTTTGCTGGTAAAGGCCGCGCGCGCCACCGGCGTCGACGGCTTCCGCGGCGTGCAGGCGCATATCGGCGAAGTGATCGGCTGGCGCAACCTGTTCTGGTCTCTGACCGACTCCATGGCCTGCAACCCGGAACCCTGGGTCGAGGGCACCGTGTTGCCGAACGTGCGCGCTTCCACCGCCTATCGCATGTTCATGACCGAGGCCTACCCCGCGGTGCGTTCGATCGTCGAGAAAGTGATCGCCTCCGGCCTCATTTATCTGCCGTCGCACGTGCGCGACTTCGACAATCCTGACATCGACAAGTACCTCGCCCGCTATGTGCGCGGCTCCAACGGCATCGACTACAAGACGCGCATCAAGACCATGAAACTGTTGTGGGACGCCATCGGCAGCGAATTCGGTGCCCGCCATGAGCTTTACGAAATGAACTACGCGGGAAGCCACGAGTTGGTGCGGCTGTTCCCGCTGCAGCAGGCCACCGCCTCCGGCGCCTTGGCCGAGATGGAAGCGCTCGCCGACAAATGCATGGCCGATTATGATGAGACCGGCTGGCGCGGCACGGACTACCATAGCGGCGCCGACGTCTCGATCCTCGGCAAGCACAGGGGTTAACGCCGGTGCGGGCCGCAGCCCAGCCATGCAATGTTTTCGATTGCGGTTAGCGTTTAAGGCAACCGGCGATCGCTCGGCACGGCGATCACGCGCATTGCGGGGCCATTTCCCCCGCTTTTTGGCCTATTTCTTGGCCTTTTCTCATCGCTCAACGCGCCGATCTTAACCTTACTTGGTGAGCTTATTGCGCGGTTTAAATCGCCCGGACGGTGCAGAGTTACTACACGTCACGGCGGTCAATGGTCTGTCACACAAGCGCAAGCGGTCGATCGAGGAGCCGGCCCTGCGGTGACACTGTAATTGCGCAAGGAGGTTCCGTGATCAAACACGCGACCAAAATCATTTTCGCCGTTCTCTCGCTCACCATCGTTGCGACGTCCGCCGATGCAACGCCCAAGCACAAAGGGCGCAAAGTGAACGGCATCGTTGTTTGCAACCAACGCGGCTGCTCAGACCGCCCCGGCCCCGGCGCGCGCGCGGTAGAAGCCGCGTCCATCTTCGACGCCAACGGCAACAGCGCCGTCGTCGGTCGCCGGCCCGCCGGTTGCCCGCACGCGTTCTGCGGCTGCGAGGCATCGCTCTATGTGTTCGGCGAAATCCGCCCCATGCTCAATGTGGCCCGCAACTGGCGGGTCAAATTTCCGCGCGCCGCGCCAGCCCCCGGCATGGCGGCCGTGCGCACGCACCACGTCATGATCTTGATGAGCCACGTCGACGGCAAGGACTGGCTGGTTCATGACGGAAATTCAGGTGGAGGCAAGACCCGCGAGCACGTGATGTCGATCGCCGGCTACACCATCGTCGATCCGCACGGCTCGCGTTCGGCGGAAGGGCTCACCGCCCAGGCTTCCTATGGCAGCGACTAGTGCGGTGGATTTGAAGTTCGTCACATTACTTGCAGCGAGTTTGCAAACGAACTTCAAATCTAAAACCGCACTAGAATCATAAAGTTGCTAGTGTCCTTTCGAATCCGAATTTCGTACGGAGCAAGCTGAATAACTTGACGAACTTCGGATTCGGGACACTAGTCTCTGACGGGACGATCGAGACGGCGAATTCCTGTCTGGACAACTCGGGGCGACTCTTCTACTCCTCGGTGAGACGCTTTGAGCGGGGGCCTCGCCGACCTTGTCACTCTCGCACCAGCAAGAAGCCGAGCCGCTGAATCTGGCGCCCGCGCTGGCACAGGCGATCGAACTGCATCAGCAGGGTGAACTAGCCGAAGCGGAGCGGCTCTATTCGGCCATTCTGGCGGCCAAACCCGACCACCCCGATGCCCTGCATTTCCTCGGCGTGATCCGTTTCGCCACCGGCCGGCCGACCGAAGCGCTGCAACTGGTGGCCACAGCCATGCGGGCCGGTCCGCCTTCGGCGTTCCTACTCTTGAACCACGGCCTGGTGCTCAACGCGCTCGCGCGCCCAGAAGAGGCGCTGGCGAGCTTCGAGCGCGCCATTGCGCTCGATGCGGAATTTGCCGAGGCCCACAACAATCGCGCCGTCCTGTTGGGAACCTTCGGCCGTCATGAGGAAGCGCTGGCAAGCTACCAGGCAGCATTGGCGATAGCACCCGATGACTCCGGCACGCTGTTCAACCAAGGCAACACGCTGAAAGACCTTGGCCGCTACGAGGAAGCGATCGCCAGCTACGATCAGGCGCTGGTCTTGCAGCCCGATCATGCCGCGGTGCTGTGCAATCGTGGCATTGCCCTATACGAGATGAAGCGACTCGATGCAGCGCTTGCCAGCTTCGACGACGCGCTGGTGCTGGCGCCCCGCATCGCGGAAGCTCATCTGAACCGCGGCAACGTCCTCAACGATCTTAATCGTCATCGGGAAGCGGTTGCGAGTTACGACAGCGCCCTGGTGCTCAGGCCGGATTACGCGGAAGCACTATCCAATCGCGGTATCGCTTTGCACGCGCTCGAATGCAACGACGAAGCGTTGACAAGCTTCGACCACGCGCTGGCGCTGAACCCCGATTATCCGGAAGCTCTCTCCCATCGCGGCGCCACCTTGGACGCGATGAAACGCTCCGACGAGGCGTTGGCAAGCTATTCGCGCGCCATCGCGCTGCGGCCGGACTATGCCGACGCCTACGGCAACCGCGGCGCTACTTTGTACAATCTGAAACGGCTCGACGAGGCGTTGGCCGACTTCGACCGCGCGCTAGCGCTCAGGCCGGACTTGCCGGAAGTACATTGGAATCAAGCCACGGCGCGGCTTATTTCCGGCGACTTTGCGCGCGGCTTTGCCGAATACGAATGGCGCTGGCATCGCGAGGCAATGATTGCCATCAAGCGCGATTTTCCGCAGCCGCTCTGGCGCGGTGAAGACATCGCTGGCAAAACCGTCCTGCTGCACAGCGAGCAGGGCTTCGGCGACAGCATCCAATTCTGCCGCTACGTTCCAGCGGTTGCCGCCCGCGGCGCGCGCGTGATCCTGGAAGTTGAAGCCCCGTTGCAGCGATTGATGACGACGATTTCCGGCGGCGCCGAGATCGTGGCCAAAGGCACACCACTGCCGGCTTTCGACACCCATTGCCCGCTGCTCAGCCTGCCGCTCGCTTTCGGCACCCGCCTCGAGACGGTGCCGTCGGTCACGCCCTATTTGCGCGCGCAGCCTCAAGACGTCACAGCTTGGGAAGCACGGCTCGCTAGCAAGCGCCGGCCGTACATCGGGCTTGCCTGGTCCGGCAACCCTACTCACTTCCGCGACGCCGACCGTTCGATCCCTCTCGAAGCGCTGCTACCGCTCCTCGACGTCGATGCACGCTTCATCAGCGTGCAGAAGGACGTGCGCGAGGACGATGCGAGGGTTCTGGCGGCGCGCAACGACGTCGGGCAGGTCGGCCACGCGATCGACGATTTCGCCGACACCGCGGCGCTCCTTGCTGCACTTGATGTCGTCGTCACGGTCGACACCAGCGTCGCCCATCTCGCCGGCGCGCTGGGAAAGCCCGTCTGGCTGATGCTGCCGTTCATCCCCGACTGGCGTTGGCTGCTCGATCGCGATACGAGCCCCTGGTATCCGACCGCACGACTGTTCCGGCAGGACCAGAGCCGTAGCTACGACGCCGTCATCGGGCGCGTGCGCGAGGCGCTGCGCCGATCCATCGATAGCGGATGGTTCTGAAGCCTTACGTCGCAATCGACCATCGCCGACAGGCCAGCCGCGCCGCGCTGAACCTTCAGATGATTACGGCTTCTTGGCCGCGCGCTTCTTGGCGCCGGCTTCCGGGAAGATCCACATCGCCACCACGAAGAACACGGCGATCAACAGCACCGTCTTGTCAGCGTACACCGGCGAGCCCGCCCAGTAGACGAGGCCGAGCGCCACCAGGATCACTACCGCGGAAACAATCGCCTTGACGTCGGTCAGCATCGCTCGGCCCTTCCTCGATCGTCAAGGCGTCCGCTCGTCCCCGCGCAAGCGGCGGCCCAGGGGCCAAACGGTTAGATTTTCGGCTTTCGTCCTGGATTCCCGCTGGCGCGGAAATGAGCGGAGTTTGCGGTCGTGCAATCCCAACATGTTCAGTTCACCCTAACCGGTTGCACCGCCGCTTCTTCCGGGCTCTTCGGCTTGGCGCGCAAGCTGCGCTTGAGGAAACGGGTGTCGTAGCCGTTGAACAGATGCCCGAGCAAGCCACGATCGAGATCGGAGGTGCCGAACAGCCAATCGGCGATCGGGAAGGTCAAGTTCATGTTCACTTCCATCATCAGCCTCGCGTTGTGGTGCGCGGTGTGATGGCGACGCAGTGTGTTGACGAACGGACAGTGCTTGACGAACCAGCCTTCATCCACATGGCAGCAGAAATGCATGAATTCATAGATCAGGTACATACCGGTGGTGACGCACATGAACAGCCAGCCGACATTGGGCGAGAGCAGATAGCCGAGGATGAACGCGCTGGGGATCGACATTAGCGTGAACACGACCAGCGCATAGGGCGGGAACACAGTCACCCGCCAGTCCTTGTCGTCGCGAAAGCGCATCTCGTCGTCGCTGAAGAATTGGTGATGGTTGAGGGTGTGCCGTTCGTAGACCGCGCGCAACCCCTTGATGTTGACGGGCCGGTGCATGACGTATTTGTGCAGCGCCCATTCGAACAGGTTTGTGAACAAGAATGTCAAGGGCACGGTCAGCCATTCGGCCAATGTCACGTCGTGAATGTGAGAAACGTAGACATAGAACACCGCCGCGCCCATGGCATAGATCAATGCGATGTGGAAATAGCCATTGTACCAACCAACGATGCGCGAGCGGTATTCGTTGCGGAAGTCGATCTGCCGCTTGCCGATCATGACTATCCTCCCCATTACCTGCGGCACCCGGCGGTTCCGCGCAGGCTGAATTTGGCCCCGAATTTATCGCTCCACCGCCACGCTGCAGAGCGCCCGCTCAGCCAGCAAGCCTCTCCAGCGCAATGTCGATCTCGGCCCCGCGGAGTTCCCAGTCGTTGTCGAAATTGGCCACCACCGCTTTCATGAACGGTCCCGACAGCCGCTCCGCCTTGTCGTTATCGCCGAGATGATCAACTAGGATCGCCAACGCCAACTGCTGTGGGCAGCCACCCTCATAGGCCCATTCGAACCCGTTGCCGGTAAAACGCTGCACTTCGTAGTGTTCGTCAAGCGCTTTGCCGTCCACGGTCACAACCAGTCCATCGATGGTGCGCATGCCGGCATAAGTCTTCATGGCAGGGCAGCCTTTCAATTGCGGCCGCACCGGCCGGTTCAGCCGAGGAATGCCCGGCGGCCGGCCATGATTTTTCAGGAACCCTTGATCTAACGCAACCCATCCGCGCGATAATAGAATACGGTGTTCATTAGCGGCGAAGAAGGGCGGAGATGGCCTTGCACGACTGGCATCCTATATCGACAGCGCCGCACGACCGCGACCTGCATCTCAGCGTCATCGAGAATGGAGAGGTGTACCCGCTCGTGTTCCCCTGCCGCCGCAAGGGCAGCAGGTGGACGCACGCCAGGGCCGGAAAGACGATCGATGTGGACCCAACCCACTGGCGTGAATGGACTGGCTGAAGACGGGTGCGTTACTCGGGCGAAAAGCCTAACCGGTCTCTTTTGGCGCGCCCTATCCCCTTCTTGATGGGGGTCAACTCTGCAGATGACCGACAAGGTCGAGGTCGCCTACCCGAACGAGTATGAATTCCAGGCCTACTCCCTGACCATCGACTGGTTGCCCGAGCAAGGCGTCGGGAAACCACTCAAGATGTTGCACATCAATGACGTCGTACTATTCATGCCGTCGCAGTGCTCGAATTACTAAATCGCTGATGACCCCAAGACAGGTTCAGTCATCGGAAGTGCCATGCATCTCTTTGCATTTCGACGGACCGCATTGAGTTTGATCGCGGCAGCAGCTCTATCAACTCCGTCCATTGGCACCCCTTCACCGCGCGCGAATGGGATGCGTACAAGCTTCAAGTTGCATGGCTTCGCGAACAGGGCGTGAAGACACCATTCAAGTTACTCGGCATCACGCCGTACGCGATCTACGTTCTTTCGCATTGCCCTGAATTCTGAACCCCGCCCCAGCGGCCCGATGTACGGCGGTACCAGCGGCAACGCGGCTGTTCGTGGGCTCCCATCGCCGCCCTACCCCGGCGGGCCTACATCCCCTCGCCCCATGACGCGCCCCCCACCCCATGCTAAACCCCGGGCACCGTTCACCTTCCCCGCCGGGCCATGCCGAAGACTGCCATCCCTCAACCACCGTTCCTCATCGACTTCCGCCGCATCGTGGTAAAGGTCGGCTCCGCGCTGCTGGTCGACGCCGCCGCTGGCAAGCTCAAGCGCGACTGGCTGGACGGCTTGGCCGCCGATATCGCCATGCTGCGCAACGGTAAGCCGGCCGCCAAAGCGAGCGCCGCGCGTGAACTGCTGGTCGTCTCTTCCGGCGCCATCGCGCTGGGCCGGGCCATGCTGAAACTGCCCAGAGGTCGGCTCAAGCTCGAGGACAGCCAAGCCGCCGCCGCGGTCGGCCAGATTGCTTTGGCGCGCGCCTGGGCCGAAGCTCTCGGCGCGCACGGCGTCGATGCAGGCCAAGTGCTGGTGACGCTGACCGACACCGAAGAGCGCCGGCGCTATCTCAACGCCCGCTCCACTATCGCCAAGCTGCTCGAATGGCGAGCCGTGCCCGTGATCAATGAGAACGATACCGTTGCCACCACGGAGATCCGTTACGGCGACAACGACCGGCTCGCCGCCCGCGTCGCCACCATGATGAGCGCCGATCTCCTGGTGCTGCTCTCCGATGTCGATGGGCTCTACGACAGGCCCCCGGGCAAGGGCTCGGGGGCAACGCGCATTCCTGTGGTGCAGCGCATCACCCGCGAGATCGAGGCCATGGCCGGCGCCGCTGCCAGCGAGACGGCGCGCGGCGGAATGCGCACCAAGATCGAAGCCGGCAAGATAGCCACCAGCGCCGGCACCCACATGGTGATCGCATCCGGCCGCGTGACGCATCCTTTGCGCGCGATCGTCGAGGGCGCGCCCTGCACCTGGTTCCTGACGCCAGCCAATCCTGTCACCGCGCGCAAGAAATGGATTGCCGGTTCGCTTGAGCCGCGCGGCATGCTCACGATCGATGCCGGCGCGGTGAAGGCGTTGCGCAGCGGCAAGAGCCTGTTGCCGGCAGGCGTCATCAAGGTCGAAGGCAAATTCGAGCGCGGCGACGCGGTGCTGGTGCGCGGGCCTGACGGCGCCGAGATCGGCCGTGGGCTGATCGCCTATGACGCGGCCGACGCCAACAAGATCAAACGGCGGCCGTCGGCCGACATCATGCTGATCCTTGGCTACACCGGCCGAACTGCGATGATTTACCGCGACGATCTGGTGCTGGGCGGCGCGGAGTAGCGCACCAATTCTACGAAAGACCCGCCGGTCAATTGGCTACCACCGCGACGAAACAACTCACGCGACGATTTGGCAGGTTGTTTGGACGCGCCCGGTGCCTTTCACTTGCAGGCATAAACCGCGGCGGCCGGGTTTTAGCATTCTTCCTGCACCCCTTCCTGGCCACCTGCTGCGGACGGGGTCGACGGTACGTTCCATACCGGCGACAACGACTATCCCCCAGGGGGCCTTTGGGCCCCCTTTTTTTCCGTTGGGCTGTCGGTTGAACGAACGAGACGAGCTGGCACATCCGGCTCAGTGGCGGCGAGTTTGCGTCCGACGCGGGCGGCGCTCGGCGGATTGAACGGCTGATTTTGGCTTTGCCCCGTGCTTTGGCAGGCGGACCCGCGTGCCGTCGGGGAATTCCAGATAACGGCTGAACACACGCCCTTTGCCGCCCGGGCGGCCTTCGATGACAAATTTTGTGCCGACGGGAAACCGGCTGGGTAGACCACTGGTAACAGACGCCATGACAACCTCCTACTAAGACACCACCGTCGCAGCCCAATGTGTAGAGCAATTGATCGGTTTCACCCCCTTGGCCAGTTATCCACGCTATCCCCAATTAACCGATGGGGCAGCCATACCGGCTGGCCACCTCGCCCCGGCAACCCCGACGTGGTAGGAAATCACCCCGATAAGGGCTTTATGGGGGCATTTTGCGACGATGACGGCGCCGCTGAAGAGCATCGAGGGAACCGGCGATATCGCCGCGGCGATGGCGGAGATCGGCCGTCAGGCGCGGGCGGCCGCGCGCGCCCTCGCGCTCGCCTCCCCTGCCCAGAAGAATCAGGCGCTGCACGCTATGGCGGTGGCGCTGAGAGGCCATGAATCAGCCATTTTGGCCGCCAACGCTGAAGACGTGTCCGAGGCACGGACCGCCGAAGGTACGCCCGCTTTCCTCGACCGCCTGACCCTCAATGCGGAGCGGGTTGAAGCGATGGCGGCCGGCATCGAGACCATTGCGAGCCTTGCCGACCCCGTCGGCGCCGTCATGGCCTCCTGGACCCGGCCCAACGGTATGACCATCGAGCGGGTGCGGGTGCCGCTCGGCGTCGTCGGCATCGTCTATGAGAGCCGCCCCAACGTCACCGCCGACGCTGGCGCGCTGTGCCTGAAGGCCGGCAACGCCGCGATCCTGCGCGGCGGTTCCGACAGCCTGCGCTCCAGCCGCGCTATTTGCGACGCGCTGGCCGAGGGCCTGCGCGATGCCGGCCTGCCGGAAGCAGCCATCCAGCTCGTCCCTACTCGCGACCGCGTCGCGGTCGGCATGATGCTGGCGGGGCTGGACGGCAACATCGACGTGTTGGTGCCGCGCGGCGGCAAGGGCCTGGTCGCCCGGGTGCAGACCGAGGCCCGCATCCCGGTGTTCGCGCATCTCGAAGGTGTCTGCCACGTCTATGTGGACAAGAATGCCGATCTCGAGATGGCAAAGCATATTGTGCTCAACGCCAAAATGCGCCGCACCGGCGTCTGCGGGGCAGCCGAGACACTGCTGGTCGACCGCGCCGGCGCCGACCGGCTGCTCAAGCCTTTGATCGAGATGCTGCTCGACGCCGGTTGCGAAATCCGCGGCGACAAGGCGGTGCAGGCAATGGACGCGCGCGTGAAACCGGCGAGGGAAGACGACTGGTCGGAGGAATATCTCGACGCCATCATCGCGGCAATGGTGGTCGACGGCGTCGACGACGCCATCGCCCACATCGAGCGCTACGGTTCCCATCACACCGACGCCATCGTCACCGATGACACCGCCGCCGCGGACAAGTTCCTGGCGCAAGTGGAATCGGCGATCGTGCTGCACAATGCCTCCACCCAGTTCGCCGACGGCGGCGAATTCGGTTTTGGCGCCGAGATCGGCATTGCTACCGGCCGGCTACACGCGCGCGGGCCAGTCGGCGCCGAACAGCTCACCACTTTCAAATACCGCATCCGCGGCAGCGGCCAGATCCGTCCGTGAACTCGCAATTTCCCGCCCGCGCCGAGCGCCTGATTCCGCCTCATGCGCCCGGCATGAGGATTGGCCTGTTCGGTGGCACGTTCGATCCGCCGCACGAGGCTCATCTCGGCGCGAGTCTTCTCGCCCTCAAACGGCTCAGGCTCGATCGCGTCTGGTGGCTGGTGACACCGGGCAATCCGCTCAAGAACACCAGCGGATTGGCCCCGCTCCAGCAGCGTATCGATGCGGCTCGCGCGCTTACTCACCATCCGCGCATCGATGTCACCGGGCTCGAGGCCGTCATCAAGACGCGATATACTTTTGATACGATTGCTTGGTTGATCGCCCGGTGCCCGGGGGTCCGCTTCGTCTGGATCATGGGCGCGGACAACCTGCGGAGCTTTCACCGCTGGCAGAGATGGCGTGGCATAGCAAATTTAGTTCCCATTGTGGTGATCGATCGTCTGGGCCCAAGCCTTTACGCTGCCGCCAGCCCGGCGGGCTTGGCGCTGTCGCATGCGCGCATCCGGGAACACGCCGCCGCCACCCTGCCCAACCGCAAGCCGCCGGCTTGGGCTTTTATCCACGGCCTCAAGTCGCCGTTGTCGTCGACCGAACTAAGAGCCCAGCGCCGGAAAAAGCCCTGACGGTCGCCTATTGGCGCGGTTGTGTCCCGTTTCCGAATTGCCGATTACATTTCAGCAAGCGCCGGCCGGTATTTGCGAGACGCCACACCAGTAGAAAAACGGCGCGGAATAGTTATCTTAATCGAAACTCCGGTTCGCGCCGGGGTAGGTGCAACGAACCGAAAGGATAGAACCCCCTGTCCACACCTGCACTCTCGCGGACGGCCCGTAAGCCGTCCAAGCCTGCCTCCCCGCGCCCGACCGCCCAGGAGGCGCTGCGCATCGTCCTCACCAGTCTCGACGACATGAAGGCGGAGGGCAGCGTGACCATCGAACTCTCCCGTAAATCCTCGATCGCCGACTATATGGTGGTGACATCGGGCACTTCGAACCGGCACGTCGCGTCCATCGCCGAGCGCGTAATTAAGGACCTACACAAAGCCGGCATTAAGAACGTGCGGGTCGAAGGCAAGCAGCAGGGCGACTGGGTGCTGATCGACGCAGGCGACGTCATTATCCACGTGTTCCGCCCGGAAGTGCGCGAATTCTACGGCCTGGAAAAGATGTGGGCCGGCAGCAAAGGCGACCGCCGCCGCGCAAGCTGATAGGACTGGCGGCATGCGCATCATCGTCGCCGCCATCGGACGCTTGAAAAGCGGGCCCGAAACTGAGCTTGCCGCGCGCTACGCCAAGCGCGCGGGGCAAACTGGCCGCAGCCTGGGCCTGCGCGAGATCGAAATCATCGAAATCCGGGAAAGCCGCGCCAGCGAAGCGGACAAGCGCATGATCGAGGAGTTGATCGCGCTCGCCAACGTCATTCCGTCCGGTTCCGCCGTGGTCCTGCTCGATTCCCGCGGCGAGAACCTGGACAGCCCGGCGCTGGCCGGCCGCCTCGCCGGTTGGCGCAGCGACGATCGGCCGTCCGCGGTTTTCGTCATCGGCGGCCCCGACGGCTTGGCCGCGAGCCTCACTGACGAGGCCGATCTGCGGCTAGCCTTCGGCGCCGCCACTTGGCCGCACCAACTCGTGCGCGTGATGCTGCTGGAACAGCTCTACCGGGCCACCACCATCCTGGCCAGCCACCCCTACCATCGGGCGTAAGGCCATAACTTTCGCTTCGTCTCCCCCCGAGGCCGCAGGCGGGAGGCCCTTGGTCTTAATCCGGTCGCAATGACACCGGATCACATTGCCCTTGTCGACCCAGATGGCGGGCGTAACTTGGACGCAATGATTTGCCTTGGGGGGTTCAATCGTCTTGATCCGCGCTTCGCGTTGATCGCGGGGCTGGGCTTTGCCTTGCCGATCGCGCTTGGCGGCGTGGTGCGCGCGCAGGAGCATCCGGCTGCGCAGACGCAGAACAAATCGTCCGACAAGCTCGATGCCCTAAAGCAGCGCAACCAGGAACTAGAAAAGCTGCGCGGCGAGCAAGGCAAATCGGTGAAAACCGAAGCCGCGCTCAAGCGCGAAATCGAAGCGCTCGGCACCGACCGGCGCAAGCTCAACCAGAGTCTGATCGACACCGCCGCGACCTTGCGCGACCTCGAAGCCGAGGTGGCGAGCACACAAGCGCGCCTCAAGCCGCTCGACACCAAAGAAGCCAACATCCGTAAATCACTAAACGGCCGCCGCGCGGTGATCGCAGAAGTATTGGCCGCACTGCAACGCGTCGGTCATCACCAGCCACCGGCCCTGATCGCGCGGCCGGAAGACGCACTCAGGGCCGTGCGCACCGCGATGCTGCTCGGTGCAGTACTGCCCGAAATGCAGCAACGCGTGCAGGCGCTGGCCGATGATCTCAATGAACTGTTCGCCGTGCGCAAAAAGATCGCCACCGAGAACGTTCGCCTGCAGGGGGAAGTCGCGTCGCTTGGCAAAGAGCATACGCGCCTCGCGGCGCTGATTGCCGAGCGGCAGAAGCAGCAGTCGGAACGCGAGGGCGCGCTCGAAGCCGAAAGGGCACGGGCCCGAGCGCTGGCGGAGAAGGCCGACAATCTCCAAGATTTGATCGCCAAGCTGGAACAGAGCCTAGGTATTGCCGAAAAGAGCGCGCGCGAATCAGCGCCTGCCAGGCCCGGAGCGGCGTTGTCAGCGCTGCACGATCCCGGCCGGATGGCGCCAGCGGTCACTTTCGCCTCATTGCACGGCAAGATTCCGATACCGGTTAACGGCATCAAAATCAGAGGCTTTGGGGCGCCAGACGGCGTCGGCGGGCTGGAAAAGGGTGTTTCGATCGCGACCCGCGCCCATGCCCAGGTCACGGCACCGGCTGACGGCTGGGTCGTTTACGCCGGTCCTTTCCGTTCCTACGGGCAACTCTTGATCCTGAATGCCGGCGGCGGGTATCATATCCTGCTTGCTGGGATGGCACGTATATCAGTCGACCTCGGGCAGTTTGTGCTGGCCGGAGAGCCTGTTGCGGTGATGGGAAATGGGTCCCATGTTGCCGCCATCCTCGCGGCAGGTTCCAGCCAGCCGGTGCTCTACGTCGAGTTTCGAAAGGACGGAAACCCCGTCGATCCAGGCCCATGGTGGGCGGCTGGCGAAGGTGAAAAGGTTCGCGGATGATGCGCAAGACTTCCCTCATTGTTCTCGGTGCGGCGGCCGGAGCGGCCATGACGCTGCTGGCGACCCAGCCGCACTTGATGTTCGTCGGCGCCAGCGCCAAAGCTGCCGCAGCCGACACCTACCGGCAGCTCAATCTGTTCGGCGACGTGTTCGAACGCGTGCGCGCCGACTACGTCGAGAAGCCGAAAGACGACAAGCTCATCGAAACCGCGATCAACGGTATGCTCGCCGGGCTCGATCCGCATTCGAGCTACATGGACGCCAAGAGCTTCCGCGACATGCAGGTGCAGACGCGCGGCGAGTTCGGGGGGCTCGGCATCGAAGTCACCATGCAGGACGGCTTGATCAAAGTGGTGGCGCCGATCGACGATACGCCCGCCGCCAAGGCCGGCATCCTGGCCAATGACCTCATCACCAAGCTCAACGGCGAGCAGGTGCAGGGCCTCACCCTCAACCAGGCGGTCGAAAAGATGCGCGGGCCGGTGAACACCAAAATCACGCTCACCATCATGCGCAAAGGCGTCGACAAGCCGCTCGAGATCGACGTCACCCGCGCCGTCATCCGCGTGCGCTCGGCGCGCTGGCACGTTGAGGGCAAGGACATCGGCTATATCCGACTGACCCAGTTCAACGAGCAGACCACCAGCGGTCTGAAAAAGGCTATCGCCGACATTCAATCGAAGGTCCCGGAGGACCAACTCAAAGGGTACGTCCTAGACCTGCGCAACAACCCGGGCGGCCTGCTCGACCAGGCGATCTCGGTCTGCGATACCTTCCTGAACAAGGGCGAGATTGTCTCCACCCGCGGCCGCAATGCGGACGAGACGCAGCGCTTCGACGCCCGTTCGGGCGACCTCACCAAGGGCAAGCCGGTGATCGTGCTGATTAACGGCGGCTCGGCCTCGGCGTCGGAAATCGTCGCCGGCGCCCTACAGGATCAGAAGCGGGCAACCCTGATCGGCACCCGTTCGTTCGGAAAGGGCTCGGTGCAAACCATCATTCCGCTCGGCTCCGGCAACGGCGCGCTGCGGCTGACCACGGCGCGCTACTACACGCCGTCAGGCCGCTCGATCCAGGCCAAAGGCATCGAACCGGACGTAGTGGTGGTGCAGGACGTGCCCAGCGACATCAAGGGCAAGACCGATACCATGGGCGAGGCCTCCCTGCGCGGCCACCTCAAGGCGGCTGCCGGCAAAGAGGAAAAGGGCTCGCAGGCCTACGTTCCGCCGGATGCCAAGAAGGACAAGGCGCTGATCATGGCCGATGACCTGCTGCGCGGCCTCAAGAAGGACGCCTCGTTCCCGCCAAACCCGAAAGCGCCAGTTCCCAACTGAGCAGCGCTTCAACGCCGATTTAACGCTGAGATGTACGGCGGGGGCGGCCTTGAGATGGGCCGCCCCTTCGCTTTCTGCGGGCGCCTACGGTAAACGCCTCTGAAGCGAAGAGTGATACACTCGTCCAATGATTCGCCAGGATCTGGGCCGTGGCACAAAATGATCTGAACGCGCCGCTCGGCCAGAAAAAGAAGAAAAAAGCGCGTCCGCAGCTACCGGTGACCGCGCCGCAATTGCTGGCGGGGGTACTCGGCCTATCCGGGTTGGTGGTCATCGGCTGGGCGATGTTCGCCAATGACCCGCTCGGCGGCCAACCCACGGCCGTGGTCGACACCGCCCCGACCGTGACGGGGCCGGGCCCGCAAGGCGGTAACGCCGGCCACAAAACCAGCACGGCTGACGCCGCAACCCAAGGGGCCGTTGCGAAAGCGACTATGCCACCGCCCGGCAGCCGCACCGTCACCATCATCGACGGCTCATCCGGCAAGCATCAGGACGTGATCATTCCCGGCAACGGCGTCGGGCAGGCAGCGAAGGCGGCCATCGACAAGCAACTCCTGCAAGAAACCCAAGACGGGATGATCCCCAAGATCGGGGCGGATGGCACGCGCGCGTTCACCCGCTATGCCAACAAATTTGAGGTGCCGACCAACCGCAAGGATGCGCCGCGTATCGCCATCGTCGTTGGCGGTCTCGGCATCAGCGAATCGACGACGGAGGCGGCGCTGACCGAGTTGCCGCCCGTGGTAACCTTCGCCTTCGCGCCTTACGGCAGAGACGTCGAAACGCTGGCCGTGCACACACGCAGCGCCGGTCACGAGGTACTGCTGCAGGTACCGATGGAACCGCTGGACTATCCGAACAACGATCCTGGCCCTCGCACATTGCTCACCTCGCTCAGCACTGCAGAGAACATCGAGCGGCTACACTGGCTGATGGCGCGCATCAAAGGTTATGTCGGGCTTGCGAGCTACATGGGCGCGCGCTTCACCTCGTCCAACCAAGCGCTGGCGCCGGTGCTGCGCGAGACCGCCAAGCGCGGACTGATCTATGTTGATGACGGCTCGTCGGCCCGAAGCATCGCCGGCCAGATTGCCGGCACTTTCAACTTGCCCTTCGCCAAGGCCGATATCGTGCTTGACGCCGTTCCGACGCCGATCGAAATCGAGCACGCGCTGAGGCGGTTGGAGATCGCCGCGCGGGCGCACGGCGTGGCGGTCGGGTACGCTTCCGCACGGCAGAGCGCAATCACAGCGATCGCTCATTGGGCGAAGGCGGTCGAAAGCCGCGGCTTCCTGCTGGTGCCGATCACTACGGTGGCGGTGAAGGCGAAATCGTCGTAGTCAGTCCGTCGCACGCGGCAAATGCCGCACCAGTGGAATGACGGAATGCCTATGCCCCCCTTCGAGTCCCTGCCCTATCGCCCCTGCGCCGGCATTATGGTGCTCAACCGCGAAGGCCTGGTGTTCATCGGCCGCCGCTCCAGCGGCCCTGAGCACATTGATGCCACGCATGTCTGGCAAATGCCGCAGGGCGGCATCGATCCCGGCGAAGATCCCTATCCGGCGGCGCTGCGCGAACTCTATGAAGAGACCAATATCCGCTCGGTCGAAAAGCTGGGCGAGGTGCCTGAATGGCTCGCCTACGATATTCCGCGCGACATCGTCGGCGAGGCCTGGGGCGGCAAATATCGTGGGCAGACGCAGAAATGGTACGCGCTGCGGTTCACTGGCAACGATAACGAGATCGATATCGCGACGCCGGGCGGCGGCGCGCACGAGCCGGAATTCATCGCCTGGCGCTGGGTGGCGATGCGTGAACTGCCTGACCTGGTGGTTCCGTTCAAGCGGGAGTCTTACGAGCGGGTGGTGAACGAGTTCGCGAGGTTCGCGGGCGGCTGACACATCTCAACCCCTCGTCCCCGCGAAAGCGGGGACCCAGAACCACGCGGCACGATCAAGCAGAAAAGTCTGGATTCTCGCGGGCGCGGTAATGAGCGGAGAGTGTGGGCCGTCAGCGTGAACCTATTAGCTATTTGTCGTCAGCGCCCATTCCGGCATCATGATGTGGATGCCTTTGTTGCCGTCCACCACCTGCGTGACAATGAGATCGGCGGCCACGCTGCACAGCGTATAGGCGTCTTCCGCCGACAAATGCGTGCGCTGGCGCACGAGCTTGATCATCGCCCGCAGGGCCTGCTTTGCCGCGTCGTCGAGGTCTTCATCGAACCCCATGCTCATGATGTGGCCGGGCGTTTCGGCCCAGGGCAGTTCGATCCGCGTGTTCTTTTCGAGCGTGATACGGAACGTGCCGGTGAGCGCCGTTTCGACGGCAGTGACGTTCACCTCGCCGTGGCCCTGCGCAGCGTGACCGTCGCCGGCCGAGAACAAGCCCCCGGGATGAAATACTGGCAGATGCAGCGTTGTGCCGGCGATCAGGTCGCGATTGTCCATGTTGCCGCCGAAGGCACGCGGCTGGATCGAGCTCTGCCGGCCCCAGCCGGCCGGCGGCGCAACGCCCATGCAGCCGAAGAACGGCGCGGCGGGAAACTCCAGCCCCCACGGCATGCGGATGCGGCCGCGCTCCTTATCAATCGCTATATGGATGCAACGCCGGTCGGGGAAATCCTCCGGCAGCGTGCCGAGCAGCGGCAGGATCAGATTGAAAGCCCAGTTTTGCCGCAGCTTGATGTCGAGGATGTCGACTTTCAGCGAGTTGCCCGGCTCGGCGCCTTCGACGGCAATCGGCCCGGTCAACAGATGCGGGCCCGGCCCGCGCTCGGTGCCTTCGAGCACGGCGCGATGTTCGGGCAGCAGCGTGAAGCCGGCATCGTCAGGCGGGAGATCGTTGAGCGTGCCGGAGAGCGTATCGACCGTGACGGTGTCGCCGGAAGCGATGGTCAGCAAGGGCGGCACCGCCGCATCATAGAAGCCCCACTGCACGTTACCCACGCGGGCCGGCAATTGGTGATGGGTGCTCATGGCTCACCCTCCAAATTGGAATGCCGGCGCCCGTCCGCAGTCACGCTGCGGCCGAGTATCACGCGTCAGTGCATCGCCGTCGTCATGATGTGACGGTCGACTTCCTTGAAATGATCGAGCCGCGCGATCGCCTTGTCGAGCTCGGTGCCGGGCGCCATCTTTTCGATGCGGCTTTCCATCTCGCGGATGCGCGCGGCGATCGTTTCGCGGTCAACGTCCTCGACCGCTTCCGCCACGTCGGCGAGCACAGTGAGGCCCTCCGCTGACACTTCGGCGAAGCCGCCGAGCACGACGATCTTCTGCGCGCCGCCCGCGCTATGCACGGTTAGGATGCCGGGCCGCAGCGTGGTGACGAACGGCGCGTGGCCGGCCAGCACGCCGAAATCGCCTTCGGCGCCGGGCACGTCGACTTGCTCGACGTCGCCTGAGAAGACGAGTTTCTCGGGAGAGACAAGCTCGAAATGGAAGTTGGCCATGGTGTCTCAGCGAATAGTGAGTAGCGAATAGCGAATAGATCTATTCGACGACGCTCTTTCCTATTCGCTACTCCCTATTCGCTATTGGCTTCTTGTTCATGCCGCTTCCGCCGCCAGCTTCTTGCCCTTCTCGACCGCCTCTTCGATGGTGCCGACCATGTAGAATGCGGCCTCCGGCAGGTGATCGTACTTGCCGGCCACCAGGTCCTTGAAGCCCTTGATGGTGTCGGCGAGATCGACCAGCTTGCCGGGCGAGCCGGTGAACACCTCGGCGACGAAGAACGGCTGCGACAAGAAGCGTTCGATCTTGCGCGCGCGCGAGACCGCCACCTTGTCCTCTTCCGACAGCTCGTCCATGCCGAGAATGGCGATAATGTCCTGCAACGCCTTGTAGCGTTGCAGCACTTCCTGCACCGAACGGGCCACCGCGTAGTGCTCCTCGCCGATGATCAGCGGCGACAGCATGCGCGAAGTGGAGTTCGAGCGGATCCACCGCCGGATAGATGCCCTTGGCGGCGATGTCGCGCGACAGCACGGTGGTAGCATCCAAGTGGGCGAATGAGGTCGCCGGCGCCGGGTCGGTCAAGTCGTCGGCCGGCACGTAAATCGCCTGCACCGAGGTGATCGAGCCCTTGGTGGTGGTGGTGATGCGCTCCTGCAGGGCGCCCATGTCGGTGGCGAGCGTCGGCTGATAGCCCACCGCCGACGGGATGCGGCCGAGCAGCGCCGACACTTCCGAGCCCGCTTGCGTGAAGCGGAAGATGTTGTCGACGAAGAACAGCACGTCCTGGCCCTGGTCGCGGAAGTATTCCGCGACGGTCAGCCCGGTGAGGCCGACGCGGGCGCGGGCGCCCGGCGGCTCGTTCATCTGGCCGTAGACCAGCGCGCACTTCGAACCTTCGACCGAGCCTTTCTTGGGGTCCTTGTTGACCCCCGACTCGATCATCTCATGGTACAGGTCGTTGCCCTCGCGGGTGCGCTCGCCGACGCCGGCGAACACCGAATAGCCGCCGTGGGCGCGGGCCACGTTGTTGATCAGCTCCATGATCAGCACGGTCTTGCCGACACCGGCGCCGCCGAACAGGCCGATCTTGCCGCCCTTGGCGTAGGGCGCGAGCAGGTCGACGACCTTGATGCCGGTGACCAAAATTTCCGATTCAGTCGACTGCTCGATGTATGCCGGCGCGTCCTGATGGATGGCGCGCATGTCCTTGGTCTTGACCGGGCCGACCTCGTCCACCGCCTCGCCGATGACGTTCATGATGCGGCCGAGCGTCTCGTCGCCGACCGGCACCGAGATCGGCGCGCCGGTGTCGGTGACCTCCTGGCTGCGGACCAGGCCGTCGGTGCCGCTCATGGCGATGGTGCGCACCGTCGACTTGCCGAGATGCTGGGCGACTTCCAGCACTAGGCGCTCACCGCCATTTTTGGTTTCCAGAGCGTTCAAAATCGCCGGCAAGTGGTCCTCGAACTGCACGTCGACGACGGCGCCGATGACCTGGGTGATCTTTCCGACTGCGTTGGGTGTGGCCATATCGTCCTCGTTAAGCGAATTACAGCGCTTCCGCGCCCGAGATGATCTCGATCAGTTCCTTCGTGATCATCGCTTGGCGCGTGCGGTTGTAGGTCAAAGTCTGTTTGCGGATCATTTCGCCGGCATTGCGCGTGGCGTTGTCCATGGCGCTCATCTGCGCGCCGTAGAACGACGCGGAATTCTCCAAGAGCGCGCGGAACACCTGCACGGCGATGTAGCGCGGCAGCAGCTCAGCGAGGATTTCCTCTTCCTCGGGCTCGTAGTCGTAGAACGTGCCGGCGGCGGTGCCTTCCGGGGGTTTGGCCGGGATCACCTGCTGCGCGGTGGGGACTTGAGAGACCACCGACTTGAACCGGGCGTAGAACAGCGTCGCGACGTCGAACTGACCGTCTTCGAACAGCGCCAGCACCTTCTTGGCGATTTCCTCGGCATGCTCGAAACCGATGACGCGCACGCCGCGCAGGTCGGTACGGTCGATGATGTGCTTGTCGTACTGGCGGCGGAGTTGCTCGTAGCCCTTGCGGCCGACGGTAAGGATCTTGACGTCCTTGCCTTCGGCCAGCAGCCGATTGGCGTGCTCGCGGGCAAGCCGCACGATCGAGGAGTTGAAGGCGCCGGCGAGACCGCGTTCGCCGGTGGCGACAATCAACAGGTGCACCTTGTCGGAGCCGGTGCCGGCGAGCAGCTTGGGTGCGCCGGCGCGGCCGCCCATGCCGGCGGCGATGTTGCCGAGCACGCGGTCCATGCGCTCAGCAAACGGCCGCGCGGATTCCGCCGAGGCCTGCGCCCGGCGCAGCTTGGACGCCGCCACCATCTGCATGGCCTTGGTGATCTTCTGCGTCGCCTTGGTCGCGGCAATGCGAACGCGCATGTCCTTGAGGCTGGCCATGTCTTTTTCTCAGTCGCCCTTCATCGAACCGCTCGTTTAAATTTGGGATGACCGGGCGCACGCCCGGTCAACATCATTGGTGCTTTAAGTAAAGGTCTTGGCGTAGCCTTCGACCACGCCCTTGAGCTTGCCTTCATCGTCGCTGGACAGGTCGCCGCTCTTGCGGATCGAGTTCGAGCAGATCGGCGTGCTTGGTGCGCAGCAGCGTCAGCAGGCCGTCCTCGAAGGCGCGCACGCGCGCCACCTCGAAACCGTCGAGATAGCCGTTGACGCCGGCGTAGATCACGCAAGCCTGCTCTTCCATCTTCAGCGGCGAGAACTGCGGCTGCTTCAGGAGCTCGGTCAGGCGCGCGCCGCGGGCCAGCAGACGCTGCGTGGTGGCGTCCAAGTCCGAACCGAATTGCGCGAAGGCCGCCATTTCACGGTACTGCGCGAGCTCGCCCTTGATCTTGCCGGCGACCTTCTTCATCGCCTTGGTCTGCGCGGCAGAGCCGACGCGCGACACCGAAAGGCCGACGTTCACCGCCGGGCGGATACCCTGATAGAACAGATCCGTCTCCAGGAAGATCTGGCCGTCGGTGATCGAGATCACGTTGGTCGGGATGTAGGCCGACACGTCGTTGGCCTGGGTCTCGACCACCGGCAACGCGGTGAGCGAGCCGGACCCGTTGTCATCGTTCATCTTGGCGGCGCGCTCGAGCAGGCGCGAATGCAGGTAGAACACGTCGCCGGGATAGGCTTCGCGGCCCGGTGGACGGCGCAGCAGGAGCGACATCTGGCGATACGAGACCGCCTGCTTGGACAGGTCGTCGTAACAGATCACCGCATGCATGCCGTTATCGCGGAAGTACTCGCCCATGGTGCAGCCGGCGAACGGCGCCAGGAACTGCATCGGCGCCGGATCGGAGGCGGTGGCGGCGACGACGATGGAATATTCCAGCGCGCCCTGCTCCTCCAGCACCTTCACGAACTGGGCGACGGTGGAGCGCTTCTGGCCGATCGCGACATACACGCAGTAAAGCTTGATCTTCTCGTCGGGCTGGGCGTTGAGCGGCTTCTGGTTGAGGATAGTGTCGAGAATGATTGCCGACTTCCCGGTCTGACGGTCGCCGATGATCAGCTCACGCTGGCCGCGTCCGATCGGGATCAGCGCGTCGACCGCCTTCAGGCCGGTGGCCATCGGCTCATGCACCGACTTGCGCGGGATGATGCCGGGCGCGCGCACGTCAACGCGCTTGCGCTCTGTGGACTGGATCGCGCCCTTGCCGTCGATCGGATTGCCGAGCGCGTCGACCACGCGGCCGAGCAGGCCCTTGCCGACCGGCACGTCGACGATGGCGCCGGTGCGCTTGACGGTCTGGCCTTCCATGATCTCACGGTCGGAGCCGAAGATCACGATGCCGACGTTGTCGACTTCGAGGTTGAGCGCCATGCCGCGCGTACCGTTCTCAAACTCGACCATCTCACCGGCTTGGACGTTGTCGAGGCCGTAGACGCGGGCGATGCCGTCGCCGACCGACAGCACCTGTCCGACTTCGGACACCTCGGCTTCCTGGCCGAAATTCTTGATCTGGTCTTTCAGGATGGCGGAAATTTCCGCGGCGCGGATATCCATCAGCGTGCCTCTTTCATCGCGAACTTGATCGCATTGAGCTTGGTGCGGAGCGAACTGTCGACCATGCGGCTGCCGATCTTGACGATCAGACCACCGATGATGGCGGGGTCGATCTTGATGTCCAGGTCGATGTTCTTGCCGCCGGTGACCGATTTGAGCGCGCCTTCGAGCGCCTCAAGATTGCTGCTGTTAAGCGTCTCGGCGACGGTCACTTCCGCCGAGACCTCGCCGCGGTGCTTGGCGATCAGCGCGCGAAAGGCACGGATCATGTCGCGCACCGCGAACAAGCGGCGATTGGTGGTGATGACGCGCAGGAAGTTGGCCGCTAGGCCGCCGATGCCGACCTTGTCGAGGATGGCGGAGAGCGCCTTGAGCTGCTCGTCGACGCCATAGACCGGGCTGCGCACTAGGCGGTTGAGATCGGGATTATCGCCGATCAGCGCATCGAACTTTTCGAGGTCGCTTTTGACCGCGTCGAGAGCTTTTTCTTCGAGCGCGAGCTCGAACAAGGCGTTGGCGTAGCGGCCCGCCATGCCGGAAATAATCGAGTCTTTGCCTGCCACGAGGACGCCCGTTTTTTCTACATCGTCACAGCCCGGGCGCCGTCGCGTAGCGGGCGGCGCCAAGCTATTGGAATTCAAGAGGGAATTCCGATTGTCGGGGACGTCGCGGGTGCCCGCGGAAAACCCCCAGAAATCGACCGGCTAGCTAACACAGCGGCCAACGCGGTGCAACACGGCGCCTTGGCGCAGCATGCTCCCAGGTCGCATCCGAGGCCGCAAATCGCGTTCGACTTTCGGTGGATGAGCCGGCCGCTGCGCCGGCGTCATGGCAGCCATCCCTCGCCAGCCGAGCGCGAGCGCGATAGCGTTCAGGTCGCGTTGAGAAAGCGGCGGCGGCCGCCAGTTCCAAGCCCGGGAAGCCATGCCGCACACGCAAGCCAGCAAAGCCGCGCCCGCCAAGGCGCAGGCCGGATCGGGCGCCGCTAGCTCAGCCAAGCTCCTGGTGCTGCTGCTCGCCTTCGCCTGGGGCTTCAATTGGATTGCGGCCGCCATCGCGCTGCCGGAGGTGCCACCCTGGAGCCTGCGCTTCGCCGGCGCCGGCATCGGAGCCATCACGCTGTTCAGCGCCGCAATTCTGACCGGCCACGACTTGCGGGTGCCGCGCGGTGAGCGCGTGCATGTGATGGTGGCGGGCTTCTTTAACGTTGCGCTCTTCCAGGTGCTGTCCGCGTTCGCGCAGATGGAGGGGGCGACCTCGCGCGCCATCATCATCACCTACTCGATGCCGATCTGGGCGACGGTGCTCAGCCGCCTGTTGCTGCGCGAACGGCTGAGCGGAATACGATGGCTGGCTTTCGGATTGTGCGTCTGCGGCCTGACCATCTTGATCGCGCCGCTGGTTTCCGGCGGCGTGCCGCGCTCGGTGCTCTATGCGCTCGGCTGCGCGTTCAGCTGGGCCTTCGCCACCGTCTACGTGAAGTGGATGAAGGTGACCGTGCCGCCGCTCGCCAACGCGGCCTGGCAACTGCTGTTCGGTTTCTGCTTCATCGCCGCCGGCACCTTCGCCGTCGACGGCGTCCCGCGGCTGTGGCCAGCGCACACCGAAGCGCTGCTGGCGGTGCTGTACGTCGGCCTGTTCGGCGTCGGGCTTGCCCATTTCCTGTGGTGGTCGATCGTCGGCAAGTTGCCGACGATCACGGCTTCGATCGGCTCACTGCTGGTGCCGGTGATCGGCGTCACCGCCTCCGCCATTGTTCTCGGCGAACGCCCGAGCGTGCCGGACATCATTGGCTTCGCGTTGATCTTCGCGGCCGCGGCCTGCGTGTTGCTGCAACCGAACATGAAGCACACCGAGATGCCAGAATGAGCGCGGCTGGCCGAGCCGGCCCTCAACCGCAAGAGACCGCAGCGAGCGCCAAGCTGCTGGTCGTTGCCATCGGCCTCATCTGGGGGTTCAACTGGGTTGCCGCACGCATCATTCTCGAAGCGTTGGGCCCCTGGACCTTGCGTGCCGTCGGCATCGGGCTGGGTACGCTCACACTGTTTGCCGCCGCCGCCATCGGCCGCCGCAGCATCGCCGTGCCGCGTGGCGAGCGCATGAAGATCCTCATCGCCGGGACGCTCAACGTCGCCATCTTCAACGTCTGCTCGGCCTACGCGCAGGTGTTCGGCACCACCTCGCGCGCCATCGTCATCGCCTACTCGATGCCGATCTGGGCATCGCTGCTGGCGTGGCTGCTGTTGAAAGAACAATTCAACGCCATCAAGCTCGCAGCGCTGGTGCTGTGCGCCGCCGGCCTGACGGTCCTGATCTGGCCGCTGGTGCAAGACGGGCTGCCGCTCGGCGCGCTGTTCGCGCTCGGCTGCGCCTGGACCTGGGCCGCCGGCAGTGTCTACCTGAAATGGGCCGAGATTCGCGCGCCGACGTTGGCTATCGCAGCATGGCAATTGCTATTCGGCGCGCTGATCCTGATCTCCGGCATGTTGATCTTCGAAGGCCTGCCGCATCTGTGGTCGCTACCCCCGCGCATACTGACGTGGATCGGCTATAATGGCGTGCTCGGCATGGGACTCGCCTATTTTCTGTGGTTTGTCGTTATCGTACGGCTGCCGGCAATGACCGCTTCGCTCGGCTCCCTGCTGGTACCGGTGGTCGGCGTGATCGGATCGGCCTGGCTCGCCGGCGAGCGCCCCACCACGCCCGATATCATTGGCTTCGCGCTGATCTTCGCCGCAGCGGCCGGCGTGCTGCTGCAGCCGAACGTGAAGCACGACGAGATGCCGGAGTGAGGAGGCGTATGCCGGGAGCAGTGCAGCGTGAGCGAAGCGAAAGGTGCGCTGCATCCGGGGCACACGTCGTTACAAAAAGCTCATTGGATCGACGTCGACCGCCAACTGCACGTTACCGCGCGGCTTGGGACCCTTGGCCAGCCACTCGCGTAAATAGGCCGACAAGTCAAAGCTGCGCGGCGCCTTCACCAACAGCCGGAAACGATGACGGCCGCGCACCACCGCGATCGGCGCTTCGGCGGGGCCGAGCACACGCACCTCATCGTCTCTCGGCGCGTGCGTGGCCAGCGAACGGCCATAGCTCTCGGCGGTATGGCGTTCACTGGCGCTGATGACGAGGCTGGCGAGCCGCCCGAACGGCGGATAGCCGGTGCGCTCGCGCAGTTCGATTTCGCTCGAATAGAATGCCTCGCGGTCGCCGGAGATCAGCGCCTTCATCACCGGATGGTCGGGCTGATGCGTCTGCAAATAGCCGACGCCGCGGCCTTCCTCGCGGCCGGCGCGCCCGACCACCTGATGCAACAATTGGAATGTGCGCTCGCCGGCGCGCGGGTCGCCGTTGCCGAGGCCGAGATCGGCGTCGACGATGCCGACCAGATTGAGCCGCGGGAAGTGGTGGCCTTTCGCCACCAATTGTGTGCCGATGACGAGGTCGAAACGGCCCTCCGCCACATCGTTTAGCTCGCTCCGCAAGCGCTCGACCGATTCCACCAAATCGCTTGACAAGACGAGAATGCGCGCGCCGGGAAAGAGCTCGGCCGCTTCCTGTTCCAGCCGCTCGACACCGGGGCCGACGGCGGCGAAGCTTTCGGTCGCGTGACAGTTCGGACATTCTGCCGGCGGTGGCATGGAGAAGCCGCAGTGATGGCAGACCAGTCGTTTCCTGAAACGATGATCGACAAGCCACGCATCGCAATTCGGGCATTGCAGGCGAAAGCCGCAGGCGCGGCACAAGGTGAGCGGCGCATAACCGCGGCGATTCAGGAATAACAAAGCCTGCTCACGGCGCTCCAAGGTAATCTGCACCGCTTCGGCGAGCCGGGGCGCGATGAAACGGCCGCGCGGCGGACCTTCAGCGCGCAGATCGATCGCTTCCACTTGCGGCAGATGGGCGCCGCCGAAACGTTCCGGCAGATGGAGGTGACGATAGCGGCCGCGCCTTGCGTTCACTTCCGATTCAACTGACGGTGTCGCCGAGGCCAACACCACCGGAATCTTGGCGATCGACCCGCGTACCACCGCCATGTCGCGGGCATGATAATGCGCGCCATCCTCCTGCTTGTAGGCCGGGTCGTGCTCTTCATCGACGATGATGAGGCCTAGATCGGCATAAGGGAGGAACAGCGCCGAGCGCGCGCCGACCACCACCGGCACTTCGTTCTCCGCCACCGCCGCCCAGGTGCGCTGGCGCGTACGTGGCGAGAGCTGCGAATGCCACTCCGCCGGCCGTACACCGAAGCGCGAGGCGAAGCGGTCGAGGAACTGGGCGGTAAGCGCGATCTCCGGCATCAGAATCAGCGTCTGATGTCCGTGCCTTATGTTCTCTGCCACCGCCTCGAAATAGACTTCTGTCTTGCCGGAGCCGGTGACGCCGTCGAGCAAGGTGACGCTGTAGCCGCCTTGGTCGATCGTGGTGCGCAGGGCATCGGCCGCCGCCAGTTGACCGAGCGCGAAGTTGGGCTTGGCAAAATCGGCGTCGGGCGGCTGCATCAGCTTATCGGGCGGCAGCACCATCGTTTCCAGCGTGCCCTCGTCGATCAGCCCGTCGATCACGCCGGCGCTGACACCGGCTTCGCGCGCAGCGTCGCCCTTCGAACGCGTGAGACCGTCTTCGAACAGCGCCAGGACACGGGCGCGCGCCGCGGTCATGCGCTGCGGCGGCTGCGCCGGCGCGCCGCACGCCGACGCGTTCGCGGCCGGGCCCCAGATGAGCACCCATGCGCAGGGCCATACGCAGGACCATGCCGCGTGAAGACAGCGTGTAACCGGCGACCCAGTCGACGAACTGGCGCAGTTCCTCTTTCAGCGGCGGCACGTCGAGCTTTTCGTCGACGTCTTTAAGCCGATTGTGCAGACGCGGGTTGGGATCGGGATTGTCCGCCCAGACCACGCCCAGCGTGTCGCGCGCGCCAAGCGGCACAGTCACCACATCGCCGGGCGCAAGATCGAGGCTCGCCGGCACCCGATAGGAATAAACCTGATCGAGCGCCACAGGCACCAGGACATCGACAACGCGCATGCTCATGAGGTTAGATGTGGCCGATTCCAGCGGATTAAGGAAGGTTGAAGGAAGGCCTGCCAGTCTAGCCGACATGCACGAACTCCCCCTCACCGCCGACGTTCAGGCCGAAATCGTCCGCTGGCTGGACTATCTCGGCGCCGAGCGGCGCATGTCGGGCAAGACGCTGGAGGCCTACCGGCGCGACGCCGGCCAGTTCCTTTCGTTCCTGACCGACCATTTGGGCGCGCCGCCCTCGCTGCGCCAGCTTGCCAAGCTGACGCCGGCCGACATCCGCGCCTTCATGGCCGCGCGCCGCTCAGCTGGGCTCGGCAACCGTTCGCTCATGCGATCGCTTGCGGGCGTGCGCTCGTTTGCCCGCTATCTCGAGCGCAACGGCAAGGGCAAGGTGGCAGCACTCACCGCCGTGCGCACCCCCAAGCTGCCGAAGAGCCTGCCCAAGCCGCTGACAGCCAGCGCCGCCAAACAGATGACCGATGCCGACCTTCGCGCCGGCGAAGAACGCAAGCCCTGGGTGTTGGCGCGCGACGCCGCCGTACTCGGCCTGCTCTATGGCTGCGGCCTGCGCATCTCCGAAGCCCTCGGCCTGAAGCGCAAAGACGCCGACGGCAAACGCGACGTGTTGACCGTCACCGGCAAGGGCAACAAGACCCGCATGGTGCCGCTGCTACCGCAAGTCGCTAATCTCATCGCCGCTTATGTTGCGATCTGCCCCTACGATCTGCCGCCCGAAGGGCCGCTTTTCGTGGGCGCGCGCGGCGGACCGCTGTCCCCGCGCATCCTGCAACTCGCCGTGGCGCGCTTGCGCGGCGCGCTCGGTTTGCCGGATAGCGCGACGCCGCACGCATTGCGCCATTCCTTCGCCACGCATCTTTTGGCGCGCGGCGGCGACCTGCGCGCCATTCAGGAACTGCTCGGCCACGCGTCGCTATCGACAACCCAGGCCTATACCGAGGTCGATGCAGAGCGTTTACTGAATGTTTATGCGAGCGCTCATCCGCGCGCTTGATCTGCCTCTTGCGCATTACAAAGAATTCGTATCATCGTCACGCTCCCTGAAACGGAGACGGCGGCGATGTCCGCGCACGAAAACCTCGAACATGCCGAGCATGCCCAGCATGCGTCCGGTTCTAGCAAGAAGATCGCCCTGCTGATCTCGGTGCTGGCGCTGTTCCTCGCCTTCTCCGAAACGCTGGGCAAGAGCGCGCAAACGTCCGCCATCAGTTACAACGTCGCCGCCAATGACCTGTGGGCGTTCTACCAGGCAAAGCACATCCGCCAGACGATCCTGAGCGTGGCGGGCGAGCAGATGCAGATTGAGGCCGACCGCGCCAGCGACCCGGCGGTCAAGGCGCGGCTCAGCAAGACCATTGCGGACTGGAAGAAGACGGTCGCTCGCTACAACGCCGACCCGGTCGGCAAGGAAGGCCGCAAGGAGCTGGCCGAGAAGGCAAAGGTCGCTGAGCACAAACGTGATCTCACGATGGCGCGATATCATCACTACGAAATCGCGTCGGCTGCGTTCCAGATCGGCATCGTGCTGGCGTCGGCGGAGGTGATCACCGCGATGACCGCGCTCGGCTGGCTAGCCGGTTTGCTGGGTATCGCAGGCCTTGGCTTCACCGCCATCGGCCTCTGGGCGCCGCACGCGGTCCATTTGTTTTGAGGTAACTATGCCGCCCTTCGGTAAGCCCGGCGGCGCAGGCGCATGAGCCGGCGCAGGAAACGGCCGGCACGTTGAGGCTTCAACAGCCAGACGATCTGACGAACACGTTCGCGCACCGGCTCGGTAATCTCGTGGGCTCGATCGCGCGCCCACATCATCCAGTCGTAGAGCCGGTGGAACCAGGCCATCTGCAATAGCTTGTCGCGCGTGGCGTCGAACACGAATGCGGTGACGCCGAGGCCGAGCAACTTCGCCAGCAGCAGTACCGCACCGGCAGCCAGCCAGTTGCGGGTCGCGATGAAATAGACCTCCAGGAACTTGAGCGGCAGCAGCACCAGGAACGGTACCATAAACACGCCGAGCGCCGCCCATGGCGGCAGGTGTTCGATAGTACGCTTGATCCAGCCTTTGAGCCGGCCCCATGGAACCAACCCGACCACGCCCGCGACGATAGGCTCGAGATGGTCCCACAGCCATGCCTCCAGCAGGAACAGCAGGGCAAGGACGATCCAGAGCGGGCGGATTAGGCGACGCATGATGGGCTAGATAGTAGCGCGGTGGCCGAATGCAATTAAGGCGCCTTTCTTCCCTCTCGCCGTTTACGGGGAGAGGGCAAGCGAGATCGCGGCGAGCACCCGAACAATCGCTCACATATGAATCGCACGCTTATCCACCGCCATGGCGGCTTCCTTGACCGCTTCCGACAGTGTCGGGTGAGCGTGGCAGGTGCGCGCGATGTCTTCCGACGAGGCGCCGAATTCCATGGCGATCGCGGCTTCGGCGATCATGTTGCCGGCGTCAGCACAGACCAGAAGGACGCCGAGCACGCGATCGGTCTTCGCGTCCGCGAGGATCTTCACAAAACCTTCGCTGGTCTGGTTGACCTTGGCGCGGCCGTTGGCGGTCATCGGAAACTTGCCGACGTTGTAGGGAACACCAGCGGCCTTCAGTTCCTCTTCGCTTTTGCCGACGACCGCGATCTCCGGATAGGTGTAGACCACGTTGGGGATGACGTCGTAGTTCACGTGGCCGGCCTGGCCGACCAGAATTTCGGCCACCGCCACACCCTCGTCTTCCGCCTTGTGGGCGAGCATCGGCCCGGCAATGACGTCGCCGATAGCCCAGATGCCGGGGACGCTGGTAGCGAAGTAATGATCGGTGACGATGCGGCCGCGCTCATCGAGCTTCACGCCGACTTCCTTAACGCCGAGGCCGTCGGTGTAGGGCACACGACCGATGGAAACGAGCACCACGTCGGCTTCGATTGATTTCGGATGCGCCGCCTTTGGCCGGCTCGACCGCGGCCTTGAGGCGCTTGCCCGAGGTGTCAACCGCGGTCACCTTCGACGACAACTTGAATTTCATGCCCTGCTTTTCGAACAAGCGTTGCGCTTGTCTGCGCACCTCGCCGTCCATGCCAGGCAACACGCCGTCCATGAACTCGACGACGGTGACGTTGGCGCCGAGCCGTCGCCACACCGAGCCGAGTTCGAGGCCGATGACGCCGGCGCCGATCACCAGTAGGTCCTTCGGCACCGACGGCAACGAAAGCGCGCCGGTCGAGGACACGATGCGCTTTTCATCGATCTCGATGCCCTTCAAGCGCGCCACGTCGGAGCCGGTGGCGATGACGATGGACTTGGTGTCGAGCGTTTGCGTCTTGCCGTCGGCGTCTTTCACTTCAACCTTGCCGGGCGCGGCGATGCGGCCGGCGCCGATATGGGCGTCGATCTTGTTCTTCTTGAGCAGGAACTCGACGCCCTTGACGTTGCCGTCGACGCCGGTTTCCTTGAACGCCATCATCGCTTTCAAATCGAGCTTGGGCGAAACGCCGATGCCCATCTTGGAGAACGAATGACCGGCCTCTTCGTAGAGCTCTGAGGCGTGCAGCAGCGCCTTCGAGGGAATGCAGCCGATGTTGAGGCAGGTGCCGCCGAAGGTCGAACGCTTTTCCACCACCGCGGTCTTGAGGCCGAGCTGCGCCGCGCGAATGGCGCAGACATACCCGCCAGGGCCGGTGCCGATGACAATGAGGTCGTAGGAAGGCATCGAAAAGTCTCCGCAGTCGCAAGCGTCACATCAGCGATGCGCAAGCAATGCGCGATATGACAATAAATTCTCAATCGGTGTGCGCCAGCAGCGCCGCTTGTTGTTCGGAAATTTGCCGGAGGCGGTCGGCGCCGAAATCAATCTCTTCGTTGTCGGGCTCGCCCCAGTAGATGGAATGGCCATGGTCGCTCACGCGAACGCCCTTGAAGTAAACGAGGTCGCTCAACGGCGCGAAAACCTTGCCCCTGGCCATAATGCCGCGCAGATCGACAATCCCTTCATAACCGTCGTTCCATGTCAGTTTGAGGACCCCATGGACGACCGGTTCGGCGGATAAGATGCGAGGAATTTCGCTCATATGATCTTCTCCGGCTTTCCCTGCGCGACCGTCATATCCCACGTCCGCCTCAGTACATCATGCCGCGTTTCGGCCCAGGTCCGCACATCCGCCAATTTCGCGGGCGGCAGACTTCCCTTCAACACCCGCAAGTCCTCGATCTCAATCTGAGCCGTGAACTCCGCGAACACCGCATGGAAATGGGGTGGCGGGTGCTCATCGGCATAAAATCGGATTCTAACCCCTTCGACGATCGCGACCGTGGGCATTGCCCGAAAAGCTATCACAAATCCAGAACAAGCCGCGCCGGATCCTCCAGACATTCCTTCACCCGCACCAGGAAGGTGACCGCCTCCCGGCCGTCGACGATGCGGTGATCGTAGGAGAGCGCGAGGTACATCATCGGCCGGGCCTCGATCTTGCCGCCGACCACCATCGGCCGCTCCTGGATCTTGTGCATGCCGAGGATGCCGGACTGCGGCGCGTTGAGGATCGGCGTTGACATCAGCGAGCCATAGACGCCGCCGTTCGAGATGGTGAAGGTGCCGCCCTGCATGTCCTCGATCTTGAGCTGGCCGTCGCGGGCGCGGCGCCCGAAGTTCGAGATGCTTTTCTCGATCTCGGCGAGCGACATCATGTCGGCGTCGCGCACCACCGGCACCACCAGGCCCTTCTCGGTGCCGACGGCGACGCCGATGTGGTAGTAATTCTTGTAGACGAGGTCGGTGCCGTCGATCTCAGCGTTGACGGCCGGCACGTCATGCAGCGCCTGGATGCAGGCGCGCACGAAGAAGCCCATGAAGCCGAGCTTCACGCCGTGCTTCTTCTCGAACAGGTCCTTGTAATCGTTGCGCATGGCCATCACCGCGCTCATGTCGACCTCGTTGAAGGTCGTCAGCATGGCGGCGGTGTTCTGCGCGTCCTTCAGCCGGCGCGCGATGGTCTGGCGCAGCCGGGTCATCGGCACGCGCTCTTCCCGCGAGGCGTCGTCGGCCGGCGATGGCGCGCGCATCTGCGCGGTCGGCACCGGGGTGGGCGCGGAGGCGGCGCGTTCGATGGCGGCCAGCATGTCGCCCTTGGTGACGCGGCCGTCCTTGCCGCTGCCGGGCACGGTTGAGGGCTCCATGCCGCTTTCGGCCGCGATCTTGCGCACCGAAGGTGCGACCGGCATTTCGCGTGGCCGCGGGATTTCCGGGCCGGCTCCGATCGGCTTGGTCTTGTCAGTCTTTTGATCGGGCGCGCCGGTTGGGCTCGCCGCCGGCTTAGTGGCAGTGGCGGGCGTCGCCTTGGGAGCGGCGGCGCCGTCGCTGATTGCGCCGAGCAGCGCGCCGACCGCGACGGTCTCGCCATCCTTCACCGCAATGTCGGAGAGCACGCCGGCGGCGGGCGCCGGCACTTCCAGCGTGACTTTGTCGGTTTCCAGTTCCACCAGCGGCTCGTCGACAGCGACGGCGTCGCCCGGTTGCTTGAACCATTTGCCGACGGTCGCTTCGGTGACGGATTCGCCGAGGGTGGGAACGCGGATGTCAGTCATGATTTCATATCCATTTGAATTCAAACTCTGCGGTCATCACCCGTCCCCGCCTTCGCGGGGATAAACTCCAGCGGGCGATCCGGTAATCACTGCGTTTGCGATATCGCGACGCATGCGATTACTGGGTGCCCCGCCTGCGCGGGGCACAACAGCCCGTAATTACCCCAGCGCCTCGTCGAGGAATTGCTTGAGCTGCGCGAGGTGCTTGGACATCTGGCCGACCGCGGTCGAAGCCGACGCCGGTCGGCCGGCATAACGCGCGTTGCGGTGCTTGGCGCTGATCTGGTTCAGTACCCAGGTCAGGAACACGTCGACGAAGAACCAAGCGCCCTGATTGCGCGGCTCTTCCTGGCACCAGATGATCTCGGCCTGTTTGAAGCGCGAGAGCTCCGACACCAGCGCCTTGGTCGGGAACGGATAGAGCTGCTCGAGGCGCAGGATGTAGATGTCGTCGATGCCGCGCTTCTCGCGTTCCTCGTAGAGGTCGTAATAAACCTTGCCGGAGCACAGCACGACGCGGCGGATATCGTCGTCGGGCCTGAGCGTGATCGCCTCGTCGGGCCGCTGCTGTGCATCGTCCCACAGGATGCGGTGGAAAGTGTTGCCATTGGTGAGCTGTTCGAGTCGCGACACCGCCCGCTTGTGGCGCAGCAGCGACTTCGGCGTCATCAGGATCAGGGGTTTACGGATTTCGCGGTTGAGTTGACGACGCAAGATGTGGAAATAGTTCGCAGGCGTGGTGCAGTTGGCGACCTGCATGTTGTCTTCGGCGCAGAGCTGCAGATAGCGCTCAAGCCGTGCGCTCGAGTGCTCGGGACCCTGGCCTTCGTAGCCATGCGGCAACAAGCAGACCAGGCCCGACATGCGAAGCCATTTGCGTTCACCAGACGAAATGAACTGGTCGAACACCACCTGCGCGCCGTTGGCAAAGTCGCCGAACTGCGCTTCCCACAACGTCAGCGCGTTCGGCTCGGCGGTCGAATAGCCGTATTCGAAGCCGAGCACGGCCTCTTCCGACAGCATCGAGTTGAGCACTTCGTAGCGCGCCTCGCCGCCGCCCAACTCGTTAAGCGGGGTGTAGCGCTCCTCGGTCTCCTGATCGAACAGCACCGAATGCCGCTGCGAGAAGGTGCCGCGTTCCGAGTCCTGGCCGGACAGGCGGACCGGATGACCCTCTTTCAGCAGAGAGCCGAAGGCCAGCGCCTCGGCGGTCGCCCAATCGATGCCCTCACCGCTTTCAATGGCCTTGGCACGGTGGTCAAGGAAACGCTGGATTGTGCGGTGAACCTTAAATCCCTCCGGCACCGTGGTGATCTTCTTGCCGATGTCGCGCAGCACCGCTTCGTCGACGCCGGTGATGCCGCGGCGCGGATCGTCGGCTTCGACCGCAGCCTTCAATCCGGACCAACGGCCGTCGAGCCAGTCGGCCTTGTTGGGCTTGTATCCTTGTGCGCCTTCGAACTCGGCTTCAAGTCGGGCGCGCCAGTCGGCCCGCATTTTCTCCACCTCGCCCTCGGTGACGACGCCTTCGGCGATCAGCTTTTTGGCGTAGATCTCCTGCGTCGTCGGATGCGAGCGGATCTTCTTGTACATCAAGGGTTGGGTGAACGAAGGCTCGTCGCCTTCGTTGTGGCCATAGCGCCGGTAGCAAAACATGTCGATGACGACCGGCCGCTGGAACTGCTGGCGGTATTCGGTCGCCACCTTGGCGGCGAAGGTCACCGCTTCGGGGTCATCGCCGTTCACGTGCAGGATCAGCGCCTCGATCATCTTGGCGACGTCGGACGGATAAGGCGACGAGCGCGAGTAGCGCGGATAGGTGGTGAAGCCGATCTGGTTGTTGACGATGAAATGGATCGAGCCGCCGGTGCGGTAGCCCTTGAGGTCGGAGAGTCCGAAGCATTCCGCAACCACGCCCTGGCCGGCGAAGGCGGCGTCACCATGGATCAGCATCGGCATCACCATGCGGCGCTCTTCGGGCGTAGCATCGTGCTGATCCTGCTTGGCGCGCACCTTGCCGAGCGTGACCGGATCGACGATTTCCAGGTGCGACGGGTTGGCAGTGAGCGACAGGTGCACCTTGTTGCCGTCGAACTCACGGTTCGACGAGGCGCCGAGGTGGTACTTCACGTCGCCGGAACCTTCGATCTCCTCGGGCGTCGCCGAGCCGCCCTTGAATTCGTGGAACAGCGCGCGGTGCGGCTTGCCCATCACTTGAGTGAGCACGTTGAGGCGGCCGCGATGTGGCATGCCGATGCAGATTTCCTGCACGCCGAGATTGCCGCCGCGCTTGATGATCTGCTCCATCGCAGGAATCAAGAACTCCGCGCCGTCGAGGCCGAAGCGCTTGGTGCCGGTGTATTTGACGTCGAGGAATTTCTCGAAGCCTTCCGACTCGATGAGCTTGTTGAGGATGGCGCGCTTGCCTTCGCGGGTGAAGGTGATTTCCTTGTCGCGGCCTTCGATGCGCTCCTGGATCCAGGCCTTCTGCGCCGGATTGGAGATGTGCATGAACTCCACGCCCAGCGTCTGACAGTAAGTGCGGCGCAGGATGGCGAGGATTTCCCGCATGGTGCCGAACTCGAGGCCCAGCACCATGTCGAGGAAGATGCGGCGGTCCATATCGGCTTCGGTGAAACCATAGGAAGCCGGCTCAAGCTCAGCCTCGTCCTTCTCGGGCTCCAGGCCTAGCGGGTCGAGCTTGGCGTGGAAATGGCCGCGCATGCGATAGGCGCGGATCAGCATCAGCGCGTGGATGGAATCGCGCGTAGCCTGCATTACGTCGGCGGAGGAAAGCTCCACGCCCTTGGCCTGCGCCAATGGGCGTAACTTGGCCGAGATCTTGTCGCCGAGCTGCTTTTCGGTCTCGGCCCACTGGCCATCGAGGGCGGCGACCAGGTCGCCGTTGGGCCGGATCGGCCAGTTCGACTTCTGCCAGGAGGGGCCGCGGGTCTCGCGGGCGACGGCAGCTGAGTTGTCTTTCAGGCTCTGGAAGAACTCGCGCCACTCGGCGTCGACGGCGGCCGGATCTTTCTCGTAACGGGCGTAGAGTTCTTCGATGAAGCCGGCGTTGGTGCCGTAGAGGAAGGAGGTGCGGGCGAAGGCAGCGTTGGCGTCCTGGCGGGACATGGCGATCCGGTTCCCTTGCGCGGGCAAAATCCGCGCGATTTCCGTGGCGCGGGCCCCATGTCCGCGCACCGCCGGAGGCCCCAAGCCCGAATTGGGCCGGCCCCGACGGCAGTGGTCTTGTAAGCCTATTTATGACGTCAGTAAGTCTACGAAAGTCCTAAGCGCTGAATCAGGACTTCACCACTTCGCGAGGCCACGTCCCAATCCCAGCCTGGGACCCGTGATAGCTCAATTCGCCACAACTGATTTGCTGAAATTTTGGACGCCGGGCCGGCCGCCCCGCCTCAAACGATGGCATCGGGCGACGGGCGGTATTGGCACAGACATGACCCGCACCGACGCGAGACACTAGTGGTCCGATTCCGACATTTGCATCCCGCCGCTGCAAGTTCCCGAGCAAATGTCAAATTTCAAAGCTCCACTAGCTCCGCGAGGAGGTGGATCAGCCCTTGAGCACTTCCACCAGGGTCTTGCCGAGGCGCGCCGGCGAGGGGGACACCCTGATGCCGGCCGCTGCCATAGCCGCGGTCTTCGATTTCGCGTCACCCTTGCCGCCGGAGATGATGGCCCCAGCGTGGCCCATGCGACGACCCGGAGGCGCCGTGACACCTGCAATGAAGCCGACCATGGGCTTCTTGCGGCCGCGCTTGGCCTCGTCCTTGATGAACTGGGCGGCGTCCTCCTCGGCCGAACCGCCGATCTCGCCGATCATGACGATGGACTTGGTCTTGGGGTCGGCCAAGAACATCTCCAGCATGTCGATGAACTCGGTACCCTTGACCGGGTCGCCGCCAATGCCGACGGCGCTGGTCTGGCCGAGGCCTTCGCGGGTAGTCTGGAACACGGCTTCGTAGGTCAGCGTGCCGGACCGCGACACGATGCCGACCGAACCGGGCTTGAAGATGTTGCCCGGCATGATGCCGATCTTGCACTCGCCGGCGGTCATGACGCCCGGGCAGTTCGGACCGATCAGCCGCGACTTAGAACCGGAGAGCGCGCGCTTGACCTTGACCATGTCCATCACCGGAATGCCTTCGGTGATGCAGACGATGAGCGGGATATCAGCCTGGATGGCTTCGCAGATGGCGTCGGCAGCGCCCGGAGGCGGTACGTAGATCACACTGGCGTCGCAACCGGTCTTTTCTTTTGCCTCGGCAACAGTGTCGAACACCGGCAGGTCAAGATGCTTCTGCCCGCCTTTGCCCGGCGAAGTGCCGCCGACCATCTTGGTGCCGTACTTGATGGCCTGCTCGGAGTGGAAGGTGCCGTTCTTGCCGGTGAAGCCCTGGCAGATGACCTTGGTGTTCTTGTCGATGAGGATGGACATGGTGAACCTTATTCGTTGAATGCTATTGCCGCTCTTGAGCTTTCCGTGGTTCGAAGAGTAGCGCCAACACCGCTGCTATGCTCCATGCAATTATCGCGACGATGGTCCATAGGCCGAGCCAGATGCCGTAACCTGCACGAAGCCCGCTGGGGTCCGACGATGCTCCTGTCATCGCGCTCACAATTGGTAGGATCGATGCGAGCACGATGACTCCGGCGCCGACAAACCAAATCCATACGATTTTCCTTCCGGTCCGCACCGCAAACAAGAAAATGCAAAAGCCAGATCCGGCGATTGCGAGAATTGTCAGCCATATTTGACCGATATTTAGGTCGATCATTTTTGTCGCGCCGTCGGCGTCACATCAGGCGGCTTCCTTCACCGCCTTGACGATCTTCTGCGCAGCGTCGTCGAGATCGTCGGCGGAGGTGACGTTGAGCTTGGACTCGACGATGATCTTCTTGCCAAGATCGACGTTGGTGCCTTCGAGCCGCACCACCAGCGGCACCTTGAGGCCGACTTCCTTGACCGCGGCCACCACACCCTCGGCGATAACGTCGCACTTCATGATGCCGCCGAAGATGTTGACCAGGATGCCCTTCACGTTCGGATCGGAGGTAATGATCTTGAACGCGGCGGCGACCTTATCCTTGGTCGCGCTGCCGCCGACGTCGAGGAAGTTGGCCGGCTCCATGCCATAGAGCTTGATGATGTCCATGCTCGCCATCGCCAGGCCCGCGCCGTTGACCATGCAGCCGATGGAGCCGTCGAGCGCGATGTAGTTGAGATCGTATTTGGACGCCTCGACTTCCTTCTCGTCTTCTTCGGTGAGATCGCGCAGCGCGACGATGTCTGGATGGCGATAAAGCGCGTTGCCGTCGAAGCCGACCTTCGCATCGAGGCAGATGATTTTCTCGTCCTTGGTGACCACCAGCGGATTGATCTCGAGCAGACTCATGTCCTTGCTGGTGAAGGCGTTGTAGAGCTTCGGCAGAATATCGCCGATCTGCTTGGCAAGATCGCCGGTGAGCTTCAGCGCCTGCGCCACACGGCGGGCATGATGCGGCATGAAGCCAGTCGCCGGATCGACCGAGAATGTGAGGATCTTGTCAGGCGAACTCTTGGCGACCTCTTCGATATCCATGCCGCCCTCGGTGGAGACCACGAAGGCGACGCGCGAGGTCTCGCGGTCGATCAGCGCGGAGAGATAGAACTCACGATCGATGGCCGAGCCTTCCTCGATGTAGAGGCGGTTGACCTTCTTGCCATGCGGGCCGGTCTGATGCGTGACCAGCGTGGATCCGAGGATGCGGGTGGCTTCCTTCTTCACGTCGTCGACGGACTTGACCACCTTGACGCCGCCGGCCTTGCCGCGGCCGCCGGCGTGGATCTGGGCCTTCACCACCCAGACCGGACCACCGAGCTCGTTGGCGCCCTTGACGGCTTCATCGACGCTGAACGCGGGTACGCCGCGCGGCACGGGTACGCCGAATTCGCGCAATATCGTCTTGGCTTGATATTCGTGAATGTTCATTCGATCGATCCATCCCTTGACTGTCATGCCCCGCACAAGCGGGGCATCCAGTATTCACAAACATTGCGTCGATTGCTCACACCTCGACGCTGGCGGTTACTGGATCGCCCGCTTTCGCGGGCGATGACAGCAATGCCTAGGCCAAATTGGGCGCGATCTTCCTGCAGGCCTCGACCAGCGACTGCACCGCCTGAGCCGACTTCTCGAACGCCGAGCGCTCGGAGCCGTTGAGCTCGATCTCGACGACGCGGTCGACGCCCTTGTCGCCGATCACCACCGGCACGCCGACATACATGTCCTTGACGCCGTATTCGCCGTTGAGCCAGGCCGCGCAAGGCAGCACGCGCTTCTTGTCGAGCAGATAGCTCTCCGCCATCGCGACAGCCGATGCCGCAGGCGCATAAAAGGCCGACCCGGTCTTCAACAGGTTGACGATCTCGGCGCCGCCGTTGGCGGTGCGCTTGACGATTTCGTCGACGCGCGCCTGCGTAGTCCAACCCATCTTCACGAGATCGGGCACCGGGATGCCGGCGACGGTCGAATAACGGATGAGCGGCACCATGCTGTCGCCGTGACCGCCGAGGACGAAGGCGGTGACATCTTCCACCGACACGTTGAACTCGTCGGCAAGGAAATAGCTGAAGCGCGCTGAGTTGAGCACGCCGGCCATGCCGATGATCTTCTGCTGCGGCAGGCCGCTGTATTTCTGCAGCGCCCACACCATGGCGTCGAGCGGATTGGTGATGCAGATGACGAAGGCGTCGGGCGCGTATTTCTTGATGCCGGAGCCGACCTGCTCCATCACCTTGAGATTGATGCCGAGCAGATCGTCGCGGCTCATGCCCGGCTTGCGCGGCACACCGGCGGTGACGATGCAGACGTCGGCGCCGCCGATCGCCTCGTAGCTGTTGGTGCCGGTAAAGGCGGCATCGAAGCCATTGACCGGGGAGGATTTGGCAAGGTCGAGCGACTTGCCCTGCGGGATGCCTTCCGCGACGTCGAACATGACGACATCGCCGAGCTGCTTGAGACCGATGAGGTGGGCCAAGGTGCCGCCGATCTGGCCGGCGCCGATCAACGCAATTTTCTTACGCGCCATGGTGGGGAAACTCTCGATTTGGGGTCGGGAACCGCGGGATGCGGGCGAAGGTGGGTTAGCCCCTCAGGTGCGTTGCGGCAAGGCGTCGCTAGCGGGAGTCACAATTCCCCGCTGTGTATACATAATACCATATACCACACTAGACGCGCAGCCTTGTCCAGCCCCTTTTTTGCGTGGACTTGCGCCGTCCCCAGCCGCGATACCGCGCCGCGGCGCACAGGGACATCGCGGGGCCCAGAAGGCCACGCCGGAAATTGAGAGAAGCCGCTAAAACCAGTAACGGCGCGCAAGCCAGGCCGAGAGCGAGAGGCCGACCAGCACCACCGCCACCCGCACCAGCGGGCGCGGCACCACACGTGCGAGATAGGCGCCAACCAGACCGCCGCCGATGGTGCCAGCCATCAGCGGCAGGGTCTGATGCCAGGGCACCGCGCCCTGGCTGATGAAGATCAACGACGCCACCATACCGTTCAGGCTGGCGACGAAATTCTTCGCCACGTTGGCGGCGCGGTAGTCGCCGCCGGTCGCCAACGAGAATACGCCCAGCATCAGGATGCCGAGACCGGCGCCGAAATAGCCGCCGTAGAACGAGACCGGGATCAGCACCTTCAGGCTGCCGACGTTGAAGGTGATCTCATGGCCGCGCTTTTCGGCGCGGGCGCGGATCCAGGCGCTGATCCGTTCGGAAAAAGCGAACAGCATCGTGGCGAAGCCGAGGAGCACCGGCACCATCCAGACGAATACCCGCTCCGGCGTCAGCAGCAGACAGGCGGCGCCGACGCTGGCGCCGAAAAGCGAGAACGCAATCAGCCCGGCAAAAGCGCGGTTGAACGGCGGCAATTGCGTGCGATCCGACAACGCGCCCAGCATGGTGGCGGGCATGATGGCGACGAGGTTTCCGATGGCCGCCACCTGCGGCGACACGCCGGCCGCGATCAGTGCCGGATAGGTCACCACGGCGGCGCCGCCAACCATGGTGGCGATGGCGCCGGCAATGAGCCCGCTGCCGAACAGCATCAGGAGGATATGAATTGACATTACGAAGTGAATTCCGGCAGGCGTGAAGTTTCAGAAGAATGCCTGAATCCCGGTCTGCGCGCGCCCCAGAATCAACGCATGGATGTCATGCGTGCCCTCATAGGTGTTCACAGTCTCAAGATTCGAGAGCACGCGCATGATATGGTATTCTTCGGAAATGCCGTTGCCGCCATGCATGTCGCGGGCCGTGCGCGCGATGTCGAGCGCCTTGCCGCAGTTATTGCGCTTCATCAGCGAGATCGACGGCGGCGCTGCACGCCCCGCTTCCAGCATGCGGCCGAGCCGCAGCGCGCCGGATAACCCAAGCGCGATCTCGGTCTGCATGTCGGCGAGCTTCTTCTGGATGAGCTGGTTCGCCGCAAGCGGACGATTGAACTGCTTGCGGTCGAGCGTGTACTGCCGCGCAGCATGCCAGCAGAATTCGGCGGCACCCATGGCGCCCCAGGCGATGCCGTAGCGCGCGTTGTTGAGGCAGCCGAAAGGACCCGCGAGGCCCTTGATATTGGGCAAAAGGTTCTCATCCGGCACCACGCAGTCTTCGAGCACGATCTCGCCGGTGATGGAGGCACGCAAAGAGAGCTTGCCCTCGATCTTGGGCGTAGAGAACCCTTTGGTGCCGCGATCGACAATTAACCCGCGGATGACGCCGTCGAGCTTGGCCCACACCACCGCGATGTCGGCGACAGGCGAATTGGAGATCCAGGTCTTGGCGCCGTTGAGCTTGTAGCCGCCGTCGACTTTCTCGGCGCGGGTGACCATGGAGCCGGGATCGGAGCCGTGGTCCGGCTCGGTCAGACCGAAGCAGCCGATCATCTCGCCGCTTGCGAGCTTCGGCAGATATTTCATGCGCTGCGCTTCCGAGCCATAGGCGTAAATCGGATGCATGACGAGCGAAGACTGCACCGACATGGCGGAACGGTAGCCGCTGTCGACTTGCTCCACTTCGCGCGCGATCAGGCCATAGGCGACATAGCCGAGGCCGGCGCCGCCGTACTGCTCGGGAATGGTAGGACCGAGCAGGCCGAGCTTACCCATCTCCCGCATCATCTCGGGATCGTGCTTTTCCTCGCGCCAGGCCTCGACCACGCGCGGCATCAGATAATCCTGGGCGAAGCCGCGCGTGGTGTCGCGCACCATGCGCTCTTCTTCCGTCAGATCGTTTTCGATATCGAGCGGATCTTCCCAGTTGAAGGCCGAGTCCTTCAACATGGTGGGCTTGTGCTCGCGCGCTGCGGCCGGTTGCGACATGGAGACCTCCTTCCGGCGCCCGCGACCAGCCGCGGGACCCTCTTGCAGGGCTCATTATAGCACCTGGGGGCCATTATAGCGGTGAAGCGGGGCGGCAAGGGCGGGCAGGCCCGCTTCCGAACCTCGGTCCATTGCATTGCTCCGACCGAACTTCGGGCCAATCCTAGTAATCCCCATTCAGCGCCGCTTTCGATTACTGGAGTTCCTGCGCCTGTCGCGGAGGACGACATCAGGAACTTCAAATCGCTCGGCCTAGTTCACCACCGAAAGCTGCGACCTGTCGATCGCGCGCAGTACGCGCTCAAGCTCATGGCCGCGGCGAACGATCAGGCCGGTGGCCGAGATCACGCTGTAGGCGCCTTGGCGGCGCTCCAGCTTCGGGTTTTTTTCGATGCGGTAGATTGGTACTTCCGACGCCCGCCGGAACACCGAGAACACGGCACGATCTTTCAGAAAATCGATGGCGTAATCGCGCCACTCGCCGGCGGCGACCTTGCGGCCGTAAAGATCGAGAATGCGGTTGAGTTCGCGGCGACTGAATGTGACCTGGTTGAGGGCGGCTGGCGCGCTACGCGCTTGGGTGCCGCCCCCGAGGGACTGGCTGGGATCGGCTTCGCCGGGACCGAACGTCATGCGGCGCCTCCTTTGCGTTTGTATGACAATGATCGCGCCCCGTGCGGCCGACGGCAAGAGGCTCATTCACCTAAAAATCGGGGCCAAATCCCTTAAAACGGACGGTATCGATCACGAACACGTCAAACCACACCACCAAAACGCCTAATTTCGGTCAACCGCCCGACATGGTGGGGTGGCAAAAACCCATCGTTGCCTCAAGGCCCGATCGGTTCGAGCACCGGATTCCTCAGCCCCCCAGCCCCCCGGGGCTTAATCGATCGGGCCCATTGAGTTCCGCGTACGGTTCAATCCCCTAAGTACCCTTCGGGCCGGCCAGTTCGCCGGCTCGATTTTTTTTGTGCCTCCCACTCGTCATTCCGGCGCGCCCGCGCCCACGGATGTCATGCCCCGCGAAGGCGGGGCATCCAGTATTTGCAAACGCGTCGATTTCCATGATTGTCGATGAGGACAGGATCGCCCGCTGGAGTTTATCGTCGGGCCGCGCATTGTGCGGACCCATTGGCGGGCAATGGCAGCATCAGGTTGACGAAATTCTCACCTGACCGCGGAGGCGGGGACCCGTGTCATGGCCGCGCCGAGAATCATGCCAGGGTTTTGCTTGCTGCCGCTCTGGAGCAGCACAGCGGCATGATCAATGTCGGCGATCGAGAACTTGGCGTCCGGGAGATCGCTGAGCTTGACGCGGAACGTCTGCGCTTGCCCGTGCCAATCGCCGAGCTTGAACCAGCGCCGCACCACGTTGTGGTAGACAATGGTGCGCCCGCGATTTTCGCCGCGCCCGATCGACACGCGCGCCTCGCCGGTGACTGGGCAAAGCCAAACTTCACCACTGCGATGCGCGCCGTTCGCCGCCGGCACCTTCACGCTAGCGACACCGTCGGCGATGTGCAGGCCGACTGGCAGGCTGAGCGGGACGGCTTCATGACGCGACTTGGCAATGGCGCTTTCGATCGCGCTCTTGTCGCTGCCGAGCGCGTGCACCATGCCGTTGACGACGGCCTGCGGCGTATAGACTTCACGGTCGCCGCGCGCGATCGCGTATTCGTTCTGGCGCACGGAATCGCCATGCAGCGCCAGCGTGTCCTTCCAGCCAAGATAGTCCCAGTAGTCGACCGGGAGACTGAGTACGATCAGCGAGGGATCCTGCGCTAACTGGCCGAGCAGACGGTCGGCGGGCGGGCAGGAAGAGCAGCCCTGGCTGGTAAACAATTCGATAACAGCGCGCGGCTGGCCGGCGAAAGCCGGTGTCATGCTGACACCGAAAGCAAGCGCCGCCGCGACGATGATGGGACGAACTCTCATGCGAATCTTGCCCAAAATCACCCCTGCCCAGGATGCATATTGAATGCAAGGGCGATCACTGGCCACTCACTTCGCAGTGAGCGGCCAGTGTTCCGTTTCAGACTTGCCCACCCCATTACAGCAATCGGCCGATCGGCAATTCGAAAACAAAGGGACGCTTGCAACTCATTGATTCTAGTGCGGCAATTGTCTCGCAAATGCCGATCGGAGTATGCCGAGACGGTGTTGGCCATTACGAGACGCCGCACTTGAGCGCTTCCAGGCGAAGTGGGAACCGGTTCGCCGTCCGGAAACGCGATAAACGAAAACTTAGACCGCTCACCGTTTCTATGAAACTGAGCGTGTCTCGTGAGGCGCGAACAGGCCGGCAACAGGCGTCAAACAGCGAGTTGACGCAGCACGTACTGCAGAATGCCGCCGTTCTTGAAGTAATCGAGCTCGTCCAGCGTATCAATGCGGCAGAGCAGTGGCACCCGCTTGAGCGTGCCGTCGCCCATGACGATCTCGGCGATCAAGCGCTGGCGCGGCTTCAACTCGCCGTGCAGCCCGCGGATGGTGACCTGCTCGTCACCCTTCATGCCGAGCGACTGCCAGGACGTGCCTTCCTCGAACACGAGCGGCATCACGCCCATGCCGATCAGATTAGAGCGATGGATGCGCTCAAACGACTGTGCGATCACGGCGCGGACGCCCATCAGAACCGTGCCTTTGGCCGCCCAGTCGCGCGAGGAGCCAGTGCCGTATTCCTTGCCGGCGAAGATGACGAGCGGGACATTCTCCTCTTTGTACTTCATCGCCGCGTCGTACATGGTCATCTGCTGCTTGGACGGATAGTGGATCGTAAATCCGCCCTCCACGCCCGGCACCATCTGGTTCTTCAGCCGGATATTGGCGAAGGTGCCGCGCATCATGACCTGATGATTGCCGCGCCGCGTGCCGTATTGGTTGAAGTCCTTCGGGCGCACCTGATGGTCGCGCAGGTACTCGCCGGCCGGGCTCTCCTGCTTGATCGATCCTGCCGGCGAAATGTGGTCGGTGGTGATCGAGTTCGAGCAGCAGTGCCAGCACGCGCGCCTCGACGATATCCTCGAGCGGCTTCTGACGCTTTTCTATCCCCTCGAAATAGGGCGGGTTCTGCACATAGGTCGAACGATCGTCCCATGCATAAGTCAGGCCGCCCTTGACTGCGATCTTGCGCCAATTGGCGTCGCCCTTGAAAACGTCCGCATACTTCTTGGCGAAGATCGTCTTGGTGACGTTTTTCGAAACGAAGCTGCCGATCTCTTTGTTGGAGGGCCAGATGTCTTTGAGAAAGACCTTCTTGCCCTTCTGATCTTCACCGAGCGGCTCTTTCGCCACGTCTACCTGCATCGAGCCGGCAATCGCATACGCCACCACCAACGGCGGTGACGCTAGATAGTTGGCGCGAACGTCGGCGTTGACGCGGCCTTCGAAGTTTCGGTTGCCCGACAGCACGGCGGCAGCCACCAGGTCGTTGTCGTTGATGGTCTGCGAGATTTCTTCCGGCAGCGGGCCAGAATTGCCGATGCAGGTCGTGCAACCGAAGCCCACGAGGTTGAAGCCGAGCTTGTCGAGGTCCTTCTGCAGACCGGACTTCTCGAGATATTCGCCCACAACCTGCGAACCGGGCGCGAGCGAAGTCTTCACCCAGGGCTTGGCGGTGAGACCTTTTGCGGCCGCCTTGCGGGCGAGCAGACCGGCGCCGATCATCACGTTGGGATTGGACGTGTTAGTGCAGGAGGTAATCGCCGCGATCACCACGTCGCCATGGCCGAGATCGTAGTTCCTGCCTTCGACCGGCACGCGCTTTGCCATTTCGTTGGCCTTGTGGAACTCCTTTTCCATCGACGCAGCAAAGCCGGACTTCACGTCCTTCAACGCGATACGGTCCTGCGGCCGCTTGGGGCCGGCAAGCGAAGGCTCGACGGTGCCGAGATCAAGCTTGAGCACGTCGGTGAAATGCGGGTCCGGCGTGGTCTTCACGCGGAACATGCCCTGCGCCTTGGCGTAGGCCTCGACCAGCTTGATTACCTCGACCGGACGGCCGGTGCTCTTGAGATAGACCAGCGTGTCATCGTCAATCGGCGAGAAGCCGCATGTTGCGCCGTACTCCGGAGCCATGTTGCCGAGGGTGGCGCGGTCGGCGAGGGTAAGATGGGTGAGGCCTGGGCCGAAGAACTCAACGAACTTGCCAACCACGCCGCGCTTACGCAGCATCTCGGTGGCGGTAAGTACCAGGTCGGTGGCGGTCACGCCTTCTTTCATGCGGCCGGTGAGTTTGAAGCCGATCACTTCCGGCAACACCATGGAGAGCGGCTGACCGAGCATGGCCGCTTCCGCTTCGATGCCGCCGACGCCCCAACCGAGCACGGACAAGCCGTTCACCATTGTCGTGTGCGAGTTGGTGCCGACCAGCGTGTCGGGATAGGCCACGTCCATGGCCTGCTCCTTGCCGTCGCATTTGACCTTGCCCTTCTTCGACCACACGACGCGCGACAGGTACTCGAGATTGACTTGATGGCAGATGCCGGTGCCGGGCGGCACCACGCGGAAATTGTCGAACGAACGCTGCGCCCATTTGAGAAACTTGTAGCGCTCCTGGTTCTGCCGGTATTCCTCTTCCACATTTTTCTTGAAGGCCTGGTTGTTGCCGAAGAAGGTGACCGCCACCGAATGGTCGACCACCAGATCGACCGGAATCTGCGGATTGATCTTCTTGGCATCGCCGCCGAGCTGCTCCATCGCGTCGCGCATGGCGGCAAGATCGACCACCGCCGGCACGCCGGTGAAGTCTTGCATCAGCACGCGCGCGGGACGGAACGCGATCTCATGGCTCGACGACTTGGTCTTCAGCCATTCGGCGACTGCTTTGATGTCGTCCTTTGTGACCGTGCGCCCGTCTTCGTTACGCAGCAGGTTCTCCAGCAGCACCTTCATCGAGAACGGCAGGCGCGAAATACCCTTGAGCCCGTTCTTCTCGGCGGTCGGAAGGCTGTAATAGGCGTAGGTCTTGCCGCCGGCCTTAAGCGTCTTGCAGCAACGAAAACTGTCGAGCGAAGTCATGTCGGATGTTCCGTTTCCCTGGCGGGTGGATTACCGCGGCCCTGCCCCAAGCTATTGGCGTTACGCAATTTTTTTCGCCAGACAAGACACGCGGCCGAATTCGATTTAGGTAATGCCGCCGGTCGGGGCTTATAAGGTCTTTTCGCCGTGAACGCCACAATTCTTGGGAATGTTGCAGCCATGCGCCGAGAACCCTCTTTTTCAGACGCTGAAAGTGGCGGCCGGCACGCGCAAGGGACGCAAGTGCCCTGATGCGGCTTGCGGTCGACAACCTGGCGTGCATTCGCGGCGGGCGGGCAGTCTTCACCGGCCTGAACTTCACCGTGGAGGACGGCGAGGCACTGCTGGTGACCGGCCGCAACGGCGCCGGAAAATCCTCGCTGCTACGGGTGATCGCTGGGTTGGTCCGGTTCGCAGATGGCAAGCTCACCCTGGAGGGTGGCGATCCGGAGGCGACCGTCGGGGAGCAGGTCCACTATCTGGGCCACCAGGATGCGCTGAAGCCGGCGCTTTCGGTCGTCGAAAATCTGCGGTTCTGGGCGGCCTATCTCGGCAATGGCACGGGCGACGTCGACCCCGCCCTGGAGGCGGTGGCGCTTAGCTCCCTCGCGGGCCTACCGGCGGCTTACCTGTCGGCGGGCCAGCGGCGGCGGCTTTCGATCGCTCGGCTGGTGGCGGTGAAGCGACCAATCTGGTTGTTGGACGAGCCAACCTCGGCGCTCGATGTCGCCTCGCAAGAGCGGCTGGCGGGGCTGATGCGCCAGCATCTGGCGGGCGGCGGCATGATCCTCGCCGCAACCCATGGGCCGATCGGACTTGAAGCGCCGCGTGAGATGCGGATGGGGCCGGCGTGATGAGTGTTCGTAACCAGCCGCGTCAATTCGAGGGGCGATCCCAAATCCTTCCCTCCCCCCGTGTGGGGGAGGGACAGGGAGGAGGGTACGCGGCAGTCACTGCACTTGTATCATACCCCCCTCCCCAACCCTCCCCATCACAAGGCGGGCTTGTCCGACTTGCGCAAGAAAATTCGCAACCCGAACAGGCCCGGGTTGCGTGGCGGAAGGAAGCGTGCCCGGATTCACCGCGGCGCGTTTGCCCAAAGGTTCGCCCATGACCGCCTTTGCCGCCCTCCTCCTCCGCGACATGCGGCTCGCGGTGCGAGTTCGGTGGCGGCGCGTTGATGGGCGCGCTGTTCTTCCTCATCGTCGTAACCATGGTGCCGTTCGCGGTCGGACCTGACCTGAAATTGCTGGCGCTAATCGGACCGGCGATCCTGTGGCTGGGCGCGCTCTTGGCGAGCTTGTTGGCGCTCGACCGTTTGTTCGCCATGGACTACGACGACGGCGCGCTCGATCTGTTGATGACCGGACCGATCCCGCTGGAACTGGCGGTGGCAGCCAAAGCGATCGCGCACTGGCTGACCACCGGACTGCCACTGGTGCTGATCACGCCATTGCTTGCGCTACTGCTCAATGTGGAAATCGGCGCCATGGGGCCGCTGATGCTCACGCTCCTCGTGGGCACGCCGGCGCTCACATTCATCGGGCTCATCGGCGCGGCATTGTCAGTCGCGCTGCGCCGCGGCGGGCTGCTGTTGGCTGTGCTGGTGCTGCCGTTGACCATTCCAGTGCTGATTTTCGGTGTCTCGGCAGCCAACGCGGCGATCGACAAGATCGCACCCTTCGGCCCACCTTTCACCATTCTTTGCGCGTTGACCTTGATGAGCGCGGTGCTGGGGCCGGTGGCGGCGGCGGCCGCGCTGCGGCACGGGCTGGAGTGAAGGCGCCAAGCCATGCGACAAGCCCACCGTTGCCCGCGCCCATGCCTGTGATTAAGTAACCGCCAATGGCCATTATCGATCTCGCCAATCCGACACGTTTCCTGCGGCTGGTCGACCGCGTACTACCGTGGTTGATCGCGCTCACGGTGGTGCTTTTCGCGGTCGGGCTCTACCGCGCGGTCAACGCACCGGACGACTATCAGCAGGGCGCCACCGTCAAGATCATGTATCTGCACGTGCCGGCGGCCTGGCTCGGCATGATGGGCTGGGGCCTGATGAGCGTCGCCGCGCTCGGCACATTGGTGTGGCGGCATCCGCTCGCCGACGTCGCCGGCAAGGCGGCAGCACCGATTGGCGCGGCCTTCACTTTCATTTGTCTCGTTACCGGTTCACTCTGGGGCCGGCCGACCTGGGGTACCTATTGGGTGTGGGACGCGCGGCTCACCTCGATGCTGATACTGCTTCTGCTCTACCTCGGCGTCATGGCGCTGTACTGGACCGCGGAAGACCCCGGCCGCGGCTCGCGCGCGGCTGCGATCTTGGCGCTGGTCGGCGCTATCAACCTGCCGATCATCAAGTTCTCGGTCGACTGGTGGAACACGTTGCATCAGGGCTCATCGGTGTTCCGCATTGGCGGCTCGACCATCGCGCCGTCGATCCTGTGGCCGCTGATCATCATGACGCTGGCCTTCACCTTTCTGTTCTTCACGCTGCATCTCGCCGCCATGCGCAATGAAATATTGCGCCGGCGCGTGCGGACGATGCAGTTGATGCAGGCCCAGGAGGCTCATGCATGATTCCGAAAAGCATGCCCTCGACCCGCGCCGCGGATGGCGACCGGTTTTCGGACAAGATCATGCGTAAAGGAAAAGACGCATGACGATGACCTTCGCGCAGGAAGCTGGATTCATCGTCGCGTCCTACGCGGTGACGGCATTCGTGGTGGCGGCGATGATTGCTTGGGTGGTGCTCGACTATTCGGCGCAGCGGCGCGTCCTCGACGACCTCGAGGAACGCGGCATCGGCCGGCGCTCGAGCCGCACAACGGACGCATCATGAGCGAGGCGACGCAAAGCGAACGCCCGAGCAACATGCGGCGCGGCATATTGGTGCTGCTGCCACTGCTGGTGTTTCTTGCACTTGCCGCATTGTTCTACATGGGCCTGCGCGACGGCGATCCGTCGATCCTGCCGTCGGCGTTGATCGGCAAGCCGATGCCGAAGACCGACCTGCCGCCGATCGCAGGGTTGACGCGCGAGGGCAAGCCGGTACCGGGGCTGAACGGCGCCACCTTCAAGGACAAGGTGACGCTGGTGAATGTCTGGGCCTCGTGGTGCGTGCCCTGCCACGACGAGGTGCCGTTCCTGGAACAACTCTCGCACGATAACCGCTTCCAACTCGTCGGTATCAACTACAAGGATGCGCCAGCCGACGCGCGCCGCTTCCTCGGCCGCTACGGCAATCCGTACGTCGCGAGCGGCGCCGACCGCAGCGGTCGCGAGTTCGATCAATTGGGGCGTCTACGGCGTGCCGGAGACCTACGTAGTCGACCGCACGGGACACATCATCTACAAGCTCGTGGGGCCGATCTCGGCGGCAAATTTGCAGAGCGCGGTGATGCCGGCGATCGCGAAGGCGCTGGGAAAGAAGTGACGGCAGGCACTGACGACGTGTCCCGGGCGCAGCGCGGCATGAAATGACGCGCTGCAGACCCGGGACCCCGGTTCATAAGAACAAGAAAGCTGGGCCCCGGATCAGCGTCGCACCACTTCGCTATCGCTCGTGCTGCGCCGCATCCGGGGCACGAGGCTTCGCTATTCCCCCTCGCCCGATGCTTTTTCCGCATTGGCCGCATATTTTATCAGCAACGGATACTGCAGCGCGCCGAACAGGAAGGTGAGCGGCACCACACCGAACAATTTGAAGCTCACCCAGGTGTCGGTGGAGAAATTACGCCAGACGATCTCGTTCACGACGGCGAGGAAGAAGAAGAAGATCGCCCAGCGCCAAGTCAATTTGCGCCAGCCTTCTTCGGTGAGATCGAACACCGAATTGAACAACAGGCCAAGCAGCGGCTTGCCCATCAAAAGCCCGATCACCAGCGCGCCGCCGAATAGCACGTAGATTATGGTGGGCTTGAGCTTGATGAAGAGCTCGTTGTGCAGCACCAGCGTCAGGCCGCCGAAAATCAAAACGATCGCGGCGGTGACCAGCGGCATAATCTCGAGACGGCGTACCTTTACGTAGGCGACGGCCAACGCGATCAACACCGCGACCATGAAGATGGCGGTGGCGGCGAAAATGCCGAAGCGCGCATTGGCGGCGAAGAACAGCACCAGCGGACCGATGTCGAGGATAAGCTTGAGCGTGGGATTGAGCTTTTGCTTTTCGGCCATCGATACTAACCACCTTCTCTGGTTGTCATCGCCCGCGAAAGCGGGCGATCCAGTAATCACCAACGCTCGTTTCTACTCTCCAACGCCTGCGTTTACTGGGTCATCCGCTTTCGCGGATGACGACAGCCGTGGTTATTCCAACCCCACCACCGCACGCGCATAATCGCGCGCGGTGAAAGGCGACAAATCCTCGACGCTCTCGCCGACGCCGATGAAATGCACCGGCAGGCCAAAATTGGACGCGATGGCGACCAAAATGCCGCCACGCGCGGTGCCGTCGAGCTTGGTCATCACCAAGCCGGTAACTCCGGCGGTTTTGCGGAAAATCTCGACCTGACTGAGGGCGTTTTGCCCCACCGTGGCATCGAGCACCAGGAGCACCGCATGCGGGGCCTCGGGTTCGACCTTGCGGATCACGCGCACGATCTTTTCCAGTTCGCTCATCAGCTCGGCGCGATTCTGCAGCCGGCCGGCGGTGTCGATCAGCACAACGTCGACACCTTGTGCCTTGGCGGCGGTGAGCGCGTCGAAGGCGAGCCCCGCAGCGTCCGACCCTTGCGTGCTCGCTTTGACGCTCGCGCCGGTGCGCTCGCCCCAGATCTTGAGTTGCTCGATGGCCGCAGCCCGGAAAGTATCGCCGGCAACCAGCATCACACTCTTGCCTTCGGCGCGGAAGCGGGCGGCGAGCTTGCCGATGGTGGTGGTCTTGCCGGAACCGTTGACGCCGGCGACCAGCACCACAAAGGGTTTGGCAGTAATCTCGAGCGGCGTCGCCACCGGCGCCATCACCTTCTCGATCTCGCTGGCGAGCAGGTTCTGCAGTTCCTCGGGGGCAATGCCTTTTTCATAGCGATTCTGACGCAGGGTTTCGACAATGCGGTCGGCGACGTCGACACCGAAATCGGCGCGGATCAGCTCATTTTCGAGATCCTCGAGCGTGGACGCATCGAGCTTGCGCTTGCTGACCAGGCCGGTGATGGCGGCGCCGAGTGACGAGGAGGTGCGCTTCAAGCCGCCGCTCAGGCGCTTCCACCAGTTCGTTTTCTGTGTCGTGTCGTCCATGATAGGTCCTTAGAGGGGAGGAAGGGCCGCGCCCCTGATACCCGTTTCAGCGCTATTTGGTAACTGATTATGACAGCGGAAGAGATGCTGGCCCGCCTGCTCTACCGCGACGGGCTGATGCTGGTGGTCGACAAGCCGGCCGGCTACGCGGTGCACCGCGGGCCGAAAGGTGGCGAGGCGCTGGAGGATTATTTCGACGCGTTACGCTTCGGGCTGCCGCGCGCGCCGGCGCTCGCTCACCGCCTTGACCGCGACACTACCGGATGTCTCGTGCTCGGCCGCCACCGCAAGGCGCTCAGCCTCCTCGGCAAGCTGTTCAAGCAGGGCAAGGTCGGCAAAACCTATTGGGCCGTGGTGGAAGGCGGGCCCGACGCCGATGAGGGTCGCATCGAAATCGCGCTGTCGAAGCGCGACGAAAGCCGCGGTTGGTGGATGAAGGCTGATCCGCACGGCCTGCCGTCAGCGACGACATGGAAAGTGATGGGGCGCGCTGTTTTGAGTGGGGCTACGCCACAGCGTTCCCTCCCCCCTTGTGGGGGAGGGACAGGGAGAGGGGTAGATGCAAGCGCCGAGTTTGCCGCCACTCCCCTCCCCAACCCTCCCCCATCGCAAGTCGGGCTTGCCCGACTTGCGCACGAAAATTCGCAACGCGGGCAGACCCGGGTTGCGCACGAAAATTCGCAACCCGGGCAGGCCCGGGTTGCGTGGGGGAGGGAGCAGGCGGCGGCAAGTAGCCAACGAAAAATTGCCTGGCTCGCCCTAGAACCATTGACCGGGCGCACGCATCAACTGCGCGTGCATTGCGCCGAGATGGGTTTTCCGATTGTCGGCGACACGATCTACGGCAAATCGCCGCGCAATGATGGGCCGCCATTGCATCTGCACGCGCGCGATGTGACGGTGCCGATCTCCAAGAACAAGCCGCCGGTGACCGTCACCGCGCCGGTGCCCGAACACATACGCGAAATGTTGAGCGCGTGTGGGTGGAAAGGTGATTAGTAGAGCTGCGCCTTGATGCGCTCCGGCGCTTCGCGGTCATAGGCCTCGCCGCCGAGCTCGCCGCGGCTGAGGTCCGCGATGATGGTGCCGGTCGAGGGCAGGCTATTGCGGTCGATTTTGGTCGCTTCGTCCCACAGCTTCGCGCGCACGATCGCTTTTGCGCAGTGGAAGAAGGCCGTCTCGACGTGGATCAGCATCACGCTGCGCGGCAGCTTGCCGTTGATGGCGAAGCGTTGCAGCAGATCGGGATCGATCGAGATCGAAGCGCGGCCGTTGACCCGCAAGGTTTCGCCGACGCCGGGGATGAGGAACAAGGAGCGCGATGCGCGGGTCGCGCACGATGTTGCGGAAGCCATCGATACGGTTGTTGCCGGGACGGTCGGGGATGGCGAGCGTCTTGTCGTCGAGCACGTGGACGAAGCCGGCGGGATCGCCCTTCGGCGAACAGTCGAGCCCCTCAGGGCCGCCGGTGGCGATGGCAACGAAGGGCGCAGCCTCGATCAGCTTGCGGTAGTTGTCGTTGATGTGGTCGATTTCTTTGACCACCGCACCCCCGCGCGGGTGTCCATAATGGGCTTCGAGCTGTTCGACGGTCGTCAGGAGATGATCGCTCGCGCTCATGGTCATTCCCTAATTTCCTATGGCGTATGATCTTATCCGAAAGCCGGTTCCCACTTTTCGGGATCATGCGTTATGCGGCCAAGAGGTGCCGGCCATCATGATCGGCGATCGTGAGATCGAGGATTTCGCCCGGGGCTACCGCCGTCGCTAAACGCACGGGCGTGAACTGCTCGGTACGGCCGAGCGCGCGCGACTTGGCGAGCACACGGCGCGTGGTACCGACTTCACGGGCAAGATGCTGGCGTAGCGCGGCTTCGCCTTTCTCGCGCAGACGGTGGGCGCGCTCCTTGGCGACCGAACGATCGACCTGTGGCATGCGCGCCGCCGGCGTGCCAGGCCTCGGCGAAAACGGAAACACATGCAACGTGGTCAGCCCGCATTCGTCGATCAGATCGAGCGAGCGCGAAAACATGTCCTCGGTTTCGGTTGGGAAGCCGGCGATGATGTCGGCGCCGAAAGCGACGTCGGGACGCAAAGCGCGCACCTGGTCGCAGAAGGCAATGGCGTCGGCGCGCGCATGGCGGCGCTTCATCCGCTTCAGGATAAGGTCGTCGCCGGCCTGCAACGACAGATGGAGATGCGGCATCAGGCGCGGCTCGTTGGCGAGCGCGTCGAACAGATCGGCGTCGGCCTCCACCGAATCGATGGAAGACAGCCGCAGGCGCGCCAGTTCCGGCACGTCGCGCAGGATACGCTTGACCAAGGTGCCGAGCCGCGGCGTGCCGGCGAGATCGGCGCCGTAGCTGGTGATGTCGACGCCGGTCAGCACCACCTCGCGATAGCCGCGCTCGGTGAGCCGGCGCACCTGCGCCACCACGTCGTCCATGGCGAGCGAGCGCGAATTGCCGCGGCCGAACGGAATGATGCAGAAGGTGCAGCGGTGGTCGCAGCCGTTCTGCACCTGCACGAAGGCGCGAGCGCGGCCGTCGATGCTGTCGATTGAATGCGCCCGCATGTGCTTGACCGCCATGATGTCGCCGACGGCGATCTTGTCATCCGTCCGCCACGCCTTGGCGTCGAGCTTTTCCTCGTTGCCGATGACGCGCTCGACTTCCGCCATTTGCGAAAAGTCTTCCGGCTTGGTCTGCGCCGCGCAGCCGGTGACGACGATGCGCGCGTCGGGCCGCTCGCGCTTCAGGCGACGAATGGTCTGCCGCGCCTGGCGCACGGCTTCCGCCGTCACCGCGCAGGTGTTGACCACCACGGCGTCCTCGACGCCGGCGGCATTCGCCTCGCGCTTGATGACTTCCGACTCGTAGGTGTTGAGGCGGCAGCCGAAGGTGACGACGTCGATGCTCACGACGCGGCCGCCTTTTCGAAAATCGCCGGATCGAACTTGCCCTCGAACTCGAACTCCACCGGCCCGGTCATCAGCACGTGATCGTCGGCGCGCCATTCGATCAGGAGCTCGCCGCCCGGCAGCGTGACGCGAACTTTGCGCTCGGTGCGCCTCAGGCGCGCTGCAGCGACGACAGTCGCACAGGCCGCGGAGCCGCAAGCCTTGGTGAGGCCGGCGCCGCGTTCCCAGGTGCGCATGATGATGTGCTCGCGGTCGAGGACGTGCGCCAGCGTGATATTGGCACGCTCGGGGAAGATCGGATGGTTCTCCAACAGTGGCCCAAACCGTTCGAGGTCGTAGGCGTTCACGTCATCGACCCAGAAGATTGCGTGCGGGTTGCCCATGTTGACGGCCGAGGGCGAATGCAGCACTGGCGCGTCAATCGGGCCGATCTGCAATTCGATCATGCGGGTGTCGCGGAACTCCTCCGCCAACGGGATCTCGTTCCAGGCGAAACGCGGCCGGCCCATGTCGACGGTGAACAGGCCGTCGGCGCCCTTCCAGCAATTGACGATGCCGCTGGTGGTCTCGAAGGTCAGCGTGTCCTTGCCGCCGTGCTTTGCGACGTAGTCGGCGACGCAGCGCATGCCGTTGCCGCAGGCGCCGGCCTCGGAGCCGTCGCTGTTGAAGATGTGGATAAAGCCGTCGGTGCCGGCGATGCGCGCCGGATAGATCGCCATCAGCTGGTCGTAAGGTGTTCCGGCCGGTGCAGCCGCTGCGCGCGCTTCTTCGGGCACAATCTTGCCCCCGCCGGCGCGCAGATCAACCACGACGATCTCGTTGCCGATGCCGTTCATCTTCACGAAAGCATGATTGGCGAGCGCGCCCATTGTCCCCACTCGGAACCGCTTGTGATTGTGGCTGTTTTGGTCGAATTTGCCCGGGTTTGGTCCGAGTTATATGGCGATTGAGGTGGAAAAGACAGGGGGCTATGTTTGGGTGAAATGACCATGTTGAACCGTCGCACCCTCATCATCGCCGCCGCCCTGCTGGCGGCCCTCTCCGCGCCGGCACAGGCCGTCGAGCGCCTGATTACCGTCACCGGTCACGGCATGGTGGAAGTCGCGCCCGATATCGCCATGATCCGCATCGGCGTCACCAGCCAAGGCAAGACCGCGCGCGAGGCCAGCGCGGCCAACGCGCAGCAGATGACCAAGGTGCTTAATGCGATCGAACAGAGCGGCATCGCCAAGAAGGACATCCAGACTTCGCGGCTGTCGCTACAGCCGCAATATGACCCCAAGAACGGCACCAACCGGCTGCTGGGCTTCCAGGTGACCAACCAGATCACCGTGCGCATGCACCAGATCGGCAACCTACCCTCCATTCTCGACAAGGCGATTTCGGCCGGCGCGAACGAGATGTCGGGCATCTCGTTCCTGGTGTCTGGGGAGTCCAAGGCGCTCGATCAGGCGCGCGGCGACGCCATCGCTGACGCCCACCGCAAGGCCGTGCTTTACGCCATAGCCGCCGGCACCACGGTCGGCAAAGTGGTGGCAATCACCGAACAGGGCTCGAGCCCGCCACCGCGACCGCTTCAAGCCATGCGCGCGAGCGCCGGTGCAGTGCCGGTGGCGCCGGGCGAGCAGACGCTCCGGGCGACGATAACGGTGAGCTACGAGCTGGGGCAGTGAGCCTCCACGCGCCAGCGGCGAGCGGCCACGCGGTCAGCCGCCGCAAGCCGCCGCCCGCCCGAGCAGGAAGGCCTTCTCGCGCTCATTCCGGGTGAGCGCCGCCGCGCATTCGAATTGGATCCTGGCGCCAGCGAGCCGGCCGGCGCGGAAAAGAAAGTCGCCCTTGGCCGCCGGCAACGGCGCATAGTCGCGCAAGACTGCGGCTCCTTCGAGCTCGTCGATGAGCGTCAGGCCGGCGTCCGGGCCGAAGGCCATGCTGTGGGCCACCGCGCGATTGAGATCGACGACCGGCGACGGCATGACGTCACGTAGCGTGTCGTAGAGCGCGGCGATCCTTTTCCAGTCGGTCTCGTCCGCCTTGCGCGCCCTGGCATGACAGGCACCGAGCGCGGCCTGCAAGGCGTAAGGTCCGTTGGCGCCGCCGAGCGCCTCGGCGCGTTCAAGGGCGACGAGACCGCGGCGGATCAGCAGGTGATCCCAACGGGCGCGGTTCTGCTCGGTGATCGGAATAAACGAGCCATCCGGCGCGGTGCGGGCGCTAAGACGCGACGCCTGGATTTCCATCAGCGCCAGCAGGCCGAAGACCTCCGGTTCGTCAGGCGCAGCGCCCGCGAGGATGCGGCCGAGACGCTGCGCCTCGCCGCACAATTTCGGGCGGATCAGATCTTCGCCGGCAGTGGCCGCATAGCCCTCGTTGAAGATGAGGTAGATGACCTCCAGCACCGACCCGAGGCGCGCCTCGCGCTCCTGGCCGCGCGGTACCTCGAAACTGAGGCCGGCATCGCGCAGCGTTTTCTTGGCGCGCACGATGCGTTGGGCGACGGTCGCTTCGTTCGACAGAAAGGCGCGGGCGATTTCATCGGCTGTCAGCCCGCCGATCAAGCGCAACGTCAACGCCGCGCGCGCCTCTGGCGACAAGACCGGATGACAGGCGGTGAAGATCAAGCCCAGCAACTCGTCGCCGAGGTCGTCGTCCAAAGCGGCCTCGATATCCTCGACGCTCGTATCGCGTTCGCCCTCAAGATCGCGTCCGATCTCGTCATGCTTCTTCGCCTGCATCTTGTCGCGGCGCAGCCCATCGATGGCCCGGCGCTTGGCCGCGGCCATCAGCCAGGCGCCGGGTTTGTCGGGGACGCCGGTCTTCGGCCAATCGGCCAGCGCGGCGATGAGTGTGTCCTGTGCCAGCTCTTCTGCCCGGCCCACGTCTCGCACCATGCGAGCGAGGCCCGCGATGAGCCGCGCCTGTTCGATCCGGAAGACCGTTTCGATCGCCTGATGGGTTTCGGTCGCTGCCACACATCCCGCTTAACGGAGCAAGGCGGGCGAACGCAAGTAGCAGCGGGGCGCGGCAAGCCGCGCCCCGCCAGCGTCATCGCGCTTCAGCGGTCCTTGATCTTATCGTGGACCCGGTCGTGGATTTCGGTCGCTTCCGGGGTCATTATGCCGTCGAAGTCGGCCATCTCGTAGAACGGCCGGATTTCGATCTCGCTTGGACCAGGCATGGGGTTGGGGCAGCGCTTTACCCATTCGACCGCTTCGGCCATGTCCTTGACCTCCCAGATCCAGTAGCCGGCGACCAGCTCGCGGGTTTCGGCAAAAGGCCCGTCGATGACGGTGCGGCTCGGCCCGTCGAAAGCCACGCGCTTGCCCTGCGAGGAGGGCTTCAAGCCATCACCGGACAACATGATGCCGGCATTCACCAGTTCCTCGTTGAACTTGCCCATCGCCACGAACATTTCGGCCGTATCGGCCGTAGGCTTGAGCCCCTCTTCGGAGTCCTTGGTCGCCTTCACCATCACCATGACGCGCATTGTCTTTTTCTCCTCTGATCCACGAAGGCCACCCGCAGCCTCCCTGCTCCCACGACGAACCAAGGCCGGCTGGATCGACATCCCGGCAAAACTTCTTGGAAAAAAGATGAGGGCCGGTTCTGGGGCCTTTAAATACACGGTACGACTATGAATTATGCGCTTGCGGGCACCCGCCCGAGTGCGGGAATGACGGCGCAATATCAATGCCTTGACTCCGCCATACCTCGCCCCTAGGTTCCGGTCGTCTTCGTATAAGACGTGAAATTCAAGCTCGCCGCCCGACCCGAACGAGGCCGGAGGCCACCGCCCGACAGCGCGATGCGCCCTCGGGCGTCATTTGTGTTTTCCCTCTCCCTGCCGGGCGAGGCGATAAGGAAAGTCGGATGTTCGATAGCCTGTCGGATCGCCTGAGCGGCATTCTCGACCGCCTCACCCGGCGCGGCGCGCTGACCGAGGCCAACGTCGACGCGGCGCTTGCGCGAAATCCGCCGCGCGCTGCTCGAAGCCGACGTCGCGCTCGATGTCGCGCGCGAATTCACCGACCAAGGTGAAGGAACAGGCCGTCGGCATTGAGGTGATGAAGTCGGTCACGCCGGGCCAGATGGTCGTCAAGATCGTGCACGACCAGCTCGTGCAGACACTCGGCTCCGACCAGCAGAGCATCGACCTCAACGCCGCGCCGCCGGTCGCCATCATGATGGTCGGCCTGCAGGGCTCCGGTAAGACCACCACCACCGCCAAGATCGCGCGCCGGCTCACCGACCGGCAGAAGCGCAAAGTGCTGATGGCCTCGCTCGACGTGCGCCGTCCGGCCGCCATGGAACAGCTCGCCGTGCTCGGGCGCGACGCGCAGGTCGACACGCTGCCGATCATGGCCGGCCAGACGCCGCCGCAGATCGCCAAGCGCGCGCTCGAAGCCGCGCGCCTCGGCGGCTACGACGTGGTGATGCTGGACACCGCCGGCCGCACCACGCTCGACGAAGGGATGATGGCGGAAGCGGCCGACGTGAGGACGGCGGCCAATCCGCATGAGGTTTTGCTCGTCGCCGATTCGCTGACCGGCCAGGATGCGGTCAACCTGGCCCGCGCCTTCGACGAGCGCGTCGGACTGACCGGCATCGTGTTGACGCGCGTCGACGGCGACGGCCGCGGCGGCGCCGCGCTCTCGATGCGGGCGGTCACCAACAAGCCGATCAAGCTGATCGGCACCGGCGAAAAGCTCGACGCGCTGGAAGACTTCGATCCCGCGCGTATCGCCGGCCGCATCCTCGGCATGGGCGACATCGTCGCGCTGGTCGAGAAGGCCGCCGCCACCATCGACGCCGAAAAGGCGATGCGCGCGGCTGAAAAGATGCGCAAAGGCCAGTTCGACCTGGCCGACATGCGGGAACAACTTCAGCAGATGCAGGCGATGGGCGGCATCGGCGGTCTGATGGGCATGATGCCTGGCATCGCCAAAATGAAGAACCAGATCGCCAATGCCGGACTCGATGAGAGCGTCCTCAAGCGGCAGGTTGCGATCATCAACTCCATGACTCCGCGGGAGCGGCGCAACCCGGACATCCTGAAGGCCAGCCGCAAGAAGCGCATCGCTGCCGGCTCCGGTACCACGCCGGAGCAGATCAACAAATTGCTGAAGATGCACCGCAGCATGGCCGACATGATGAAGATGATGGGCAAGGGCAAGCGTGGACCGATGGCGGGCCTCGGTCAGATGCTCGGTTTGGGCGGTGGCATGCCTTCGCCAGAGCAGATGGCGGAGATGGCCAAGAACATGCCCGGTGGCGGCGCGTTGCCGCCGAATATACCGGGCATGCCCAACCTTCCTCCAAACTTTCCCGGTGCACCGGGCGGCCTGCCGGGCCTGGGCGGCGCAAAGTTGCCGCCGAGGTTTCCGGGATTAGGGAAGAAGAAATGAGCTCCCGTACCACCCCGCGCGGCGAGCAGCGAAGACTTATGGATCGGATCAAAACGCGTTCAAACTGAATAGCGAGAAAGGAACCCTGAAATGTCTCTTGTCATCCGCATGGCCCGCGCCGGCACCAAGAAGCGCCCGTTCTATCACATCGTCGTCGCCGACTCGCGCTTCCCACGCGACGGCCGCTTCATCGAGCGACTCGGCTATTTCAATCCGCTGCTGCCCAAGGAAAAGACCGAGCGCCTCAAGTTCGATATCGAGAAGGCGCAGGAGTGGATGAAGAAGGGCGCGCAGCCGTCCGACCGCGTGAAGCGTTTCCTCGATGCCGCCGGCGTGTTGAAGCGTGAGGCGCGCAACAATCCGGAGAAGGCGGTGCCGCGCAAGGAACGCAAGGCGCAGGCGGAAGAAGCCGCCAAGGCGGCTTCCGCCGCGCCGGCCGCCGCCGCACCCGCGGCGAGCTGATGCGCGCGGCCTGATCGGTCGTGGCCGAGCGCGTCTGCGTCGCGCGCATTGGGGCCGCGCACGGCGTGCGCGGCGAAGTGAGGCTTTGGTCGTTCACCGAGGTGCCGGAAGCGGTCGCCGACTACGGGCCGCTTGAGACCGAAGACGGCCAACGGCGGTTCGAGATCGCAAGCATGCGCACGGCGAAGGATCACTTCGTCGCCCGACTGAAGGGCGTCGACGACCGCAACGCGGCGGAAGCGTTGCGCAACATCGATCTTTACGTTCCGCGCGAGCGGCTGCCGGCGATCGACGAGGACGACACTTTCTATGTTGCCGACCTCGTCGGCCTCGACGCGGTGACGGCGGACGGTGATACACTCGGCAAGGTGGCGGCGGTGCATAATTTCGGCGCCGGCGACATCATCGAGATCGCACCCTCCGGCGGCGGCGCGCCGCTGCTGCTGTCCTTCACCGCAGCCAACGTGCCGGCTGTTGATGTGAAGGCCGGCCGCATCGTGGTGGCGCTGCCGGAAGAAATTGAGGCCGGCGATGCAAACTCAGAGCCCTCACCTCCCCCCTTGAGGGGGAGGTCGGCGCCGAAGGCGCCGGGAGGGGGGTAACTTGCGGCGCTTGCGTTTCCATCGACCCCCCCTCCCTGTCCCTCCCCCTCAAGGGGGGAGGGGACGACGACGGAGAGGCATGAACCATGTGGCGTGCATCGGTGCTGACCATTTTTCCGGAGATGTTTCCCGGACCGCTGGGCGCGAGCCTCGCCGGCAAGGCGTTGCAGTCCGGTATCTGGTCGCTCGACACTCACGATATCCGCAACGCAGCCACCGACAAGCACCGCACCGTCGACGATACGCCTGCCGGCGGCGGCCCCGGCATGGTGATGAAGGCGGATGTGCTCGCAAGGGCTTTAGATAATCTTGCGCTCGACAGCGTGCCGCACGACACCCGCCCGCGCCTGTTGATGAGCCCGCGCGGCAAGCCGCTGACGCAAGAGCGCGTGGCGGCCCTCGCCGCCGGTCAGGGCGCGTTGATCGTCTGCGGCCGCTTCGAAGGCTTTGACGAGCGGCTGATCGCCGCGCGCAATCTCGAGGAAGTCTCGCTCGGCGACTTCATACTGTCGGGCGGGGAGATCGCCGCGCTGGCGCTGCTCGATTCTATCGTGCGGCTGCTGCCCGGGGTCATGGGCAAGGAGGCGTCCGCCGCGGAGGAAAGCTTCGCCGACGGCCTGCTCGAATACCCGCAATACACCCGGCCGGCGGTGTTCGAGGGCGAGCCCATTCCTGAGGTGCTGCTGCACGGCGACCACGGCAAGATCGCCCGCTGGCGGCGAGAACAAGCCGAGCGTCTCACCCGCGAGCGCAGGTCCGACCTGTGGGCGGCATACCGAGCCCGCAAGGGCGAATAGGCGCCCAGGCCGATCCCTGGGCTCGATCTGCGCCAAAACCGGCGCTCGCGGGCGCCTCTTAGGCAGGCCGCCGTATTCCCGGGCCCTTTTCACGCAACAAAACGCATGACAAAAGGGCTGGCTTGCAGTAGAAGCCCGCCCGACCCATTCAGGACTTTGAAATCAAGCACCGCGCGCCGGATGCTGGCGCTGCCGAGGGAGATATTCCCATGAACCTCATTCAGACGCTCGAAAAAGAGCAACTCGACAAATTGTCCGCCGGCAAGGAAATCCCCGAGTTCGGCCCGGGCGATACCGTGCTGGTGAACGTGAAGGTGGTGGAAGGCGAGCGCAGCCGCGTGCAGGCCTATGAAGGCGTGTGCATCGGCCGTTCCGGCCGCGGCCTGCACGAGAACTTCACCGTGCGAAAGATCTCCTACGGCGAGGGCGTGGAGCGCGTATTTCCGCTTTATTCGCCGATGATCGATTCGATCAAGGTGGTGCGCCGCGGCAAGGTGCGCCGCGCCAAGCTCTATTACCTGCGCGGCTTGCGTGGCAAGAAGGCTCGCATCGCCGAAGCGACGAGCAACACCGGCACCGAAGCCAAGTCGGAATAATGGCCCGCGTCGCACTGAATCTTCTCAAAAAGGCCGGCTTGTCCGGCCTTTTTCGTTATGGGGTAGCGGCCGCGGTTTGCCTGCTGGCGATAACTGGCGCCGCCGTCGCAGAGCCGCTCAAGATCGAAGTCGCCGCCGTTCAAGCCGCCTACGATCAGCGAACCAACGAGCCAACCATCTCGTTCGCAATGTCGGAATCCTCGCGCAAGGCGTTCGCCGAACTCACGCGCAAGAATGTCGGCCGCAAGCTGGCCATTCGCGTCGACGGGCAAACGATATCGGCGCCCATCATCCGGGAACCGATCTTGGGCGGTGCGGGTCAGATCGCCGGCCATTTTACCGTCAAACAAGCCCGCGACATGGCGGCCGGGTTGTCCTCCGGCGCGGCCAAGCTCGAAGTGGAAATTGTCGATTGACCCGGCGGCCGGCGGCCCCTTGCCTCCCCGACTCGCCCGCGTTGTCGGGGCCGGCACAAGCGGCTATATAAACGCCATGGTTTCCAAGGCTCAGCGGATCATACTTGCCGACCACGCGCGGCTGCCCTGGCGGTTCTTCGGCCGCCTGGCGGTATGCGCGCAGGCCGCACTTTGATCGCTTAAATCCCTTGGCCGGCGTAAGCGCCGGCCGGTTGCCGAGCCATCTCTCTCATTCAATAAAAGCCGAGGCCTTCGAGTCATGAAACCGCGCACGCTGTACGACAAAATCTGGGAAGACCATCTGGTAGACGAGCAGGACGACGGCACCTGCCTGCTCTATATCGACCGTCATCTGGTGCATGAGGTGACAAGCCCGCAGGCCTTCGAAGGCTTGCGCGTGTCAGGCCGCAAGGTGCACGCGCCGGACAAGACGCTCGCCGTGGTCGACCACAACGTGCCGACGCACGACCGCAAGAATACGCCCAATCCCGATCCGGAAAGCGTCACGCAGATCGCCGCGCTCGACAAGAACGCCAAGGACTTCGGCATCGAGTATTACGACGAATTCGACAAGCGCCAGGGCATCGTGCACGTGATCGGCCCGGAGCAGGGCTTCACCCTGCCCGGCACAACCATCGTGTGCGGCGACAGCCACACGGCGACCCACGGCGCCTTCGGCGCGCTCGCCTACGGCATCGGCACCTCGGAAGTCGAGCACGTCTTGGCGACGCAGACGCTGATCCAGTCCAAGTCCAAGAACATGCGCGCGCTGGTCGAAGGCAAGTTGCCGGAAGGCGTCACCGCCAAGGACATCATCCTCGCCATCATCGGCGAGATCGGCACCGCCGGCGGCACCGGCTACGCGCTGGAATATGCCGGCGAGACGATCCGCGATCTGTCGATGGAAGGCCGCATGACGGTCTGCAACATGTCGGTGGAAGGCGGCGCCAAGGCCGGCTTCATCGCGCCCGACGAGAAGACCTACGCGTATCTCAAGGACAAGCCGAAGTCGCCCAAGGGCAAGCTCTGGGACCAGGCCATGCGCTATTGGGAGACGCTGAGCACCGATGACGGCGCGCACTTCGACCATGAGATCAGGCTGCATGCCGCCGAGCTGCCGCCGATTGTGACGTGGGGCACCAGCCCCGAGCAGGTCGCGTCGATCGCCGGCCGCGTGCCGGTGGCCTCGGACATCATGGACGAGCACAAGCGCCACGCCGCCGAGCGCTCGCTCGCCTACATGGGCCTGAAGGGCGGCGAGAAGATCACCGACATCAAGCTCGACCGCGTGTTCATCGGCTCCTGCACCAACTCGCGCATCGAGGACCTGCGCGAAGTGGCGCGCGTGGTGAACGGCAAGACCGTCAACGGCAACGTCAACGCCATGATCGTGCCGGGCTCGGGGCTCGTGAAGGAGCAGGCGGAAGCCGAAGGCCTGCACAAGATCTTCAAGGCCGCCGGCTTCGACTGGCGCGAGCCGGGCTGCTCGATGTGCCTTGCCATGAACCCGGACAAGCTCAGCCCCGGCGAGCGCTGCGCCTCGACCTCCAACCGCAACTTCGAAGGCCGCCAGGGCCACAAGGGCCGTACGCACCTTGTTTCGCCGGCGATGGCGGCGGCGGCGGCAATCGCCGGGCATTTCGTGGATGTGAGGGAGTGGAAGTAAGTTTTCTTGTCCCTCCCCCGCTTGCGGGGGAGGTGGCGAGCCATAAGCGCGTTTGCGCGCGTCTTCGACGCGCCATGGCGAGCCGGGAGAGAACGATTGTCGATCTGCCGCTGAGCGACCCCCGCGCCTGCCTGCGCTTCGCGGAGTTTACCATCGGGCCAGCTTTCGGCCGGACCCGTTGGGCAGAAGACCCTCCCCTTTCAGGAGAGGGATTGGGGCGAACGGGGAGCCCTCTGAGCTCTCACCAACACCGCCATACGCGGCGCCAGTACCAGCGGCCATAGCGCCAGTAGCGCGTGCGCACCCAGCCGCAACGCGGCGGCGGTGCGTAGTACCCGCCGTAATAGGGTCCGCCATAGCCGAGACCGAAGCCGAGCGCGAAGCCCGGACCCCAGCCCCATCCGCCGTGATAGTGCCCGCCTCCATGCCAGCCGCCGTGCCAGCCGCCATGGTGATGTTGTGCTTGCGCGGCGCCCGGCATCGCGAGCGCGAGACCAACGGCGAGCACGGCACACGCGATAATCTTGCTCGACTTCGACATAAGTCATCCTCCGCTGCCCCAAGCCCCGAAGATAACGAACGAGTGGCAAAAGAGTTTTGTAAAAACAGCCGTGCCGGAACCGGCTTAATCTTCCCACCAGCAGCGCATTTGCGGCGTGATCACAGTACCACTGGGACGATATTCTTTCGCCAGCCAAGCCGTGCAATGGCGGGTGGCGCTAGGGCTGAGCCGGCGGTGGTGGCGCGGGTGGATGGTAACGTGCGGCCGGCGCTGGGCGACGAACTGGCGGGGCGGGCGGTTCGCATCCTGGGCAACCGCCGGCGACAGACTGCCAGCGAGCAGGACGCCAGCCATCGCCATCAATCCCAAGCCCACTGCCAGTCTCGCCATCGCGCGCTCCAATACCGTGCCGCGCGATCGTAACAGCCGCTAGCGGGCATTCCAATAACGCACGTCGCCAACATAGGCCGCCTGCCGCCGATGCCGCAGCCAGGAAAGGCTAAACCGCTTGGCTGGGGCCAAGGGGCCCCCTAAATGCACTCCATGCACGAACGAACCGACCCTCCGTCGGCCAAGAGCCGGCTTCCCACCCCGTCGCTCGCCGAATTCGAGGCAATGGCCGCCAAGGCCTATGCCCGGCTGCCGGCGGATTTCCGTAGCCTGTGCGAGGACTTGGTGATCCGGGTCGACGATTTTCCGACCCGCGAGGTGCTTGCACATATGAGGCTCGCCAACCGCTACGACCTGCTCGGCCTGTTCCAGGGCATTGGCCTGCCGTTTCGGCCGGAAACCGGCGTGTCCGGGCTCATGCCCAACATGATCTGGCTCTACCGCCGGCCGATCCTGGCCTATTGGAGCCAGAGCACGGACAGCCTGGAGGCGATCGTGACCCACGTGCTGGTGCACGAGATCGGCCACCATTTCGGCTTTTCCGACGACGACATGGAGGCTATCGAGGCGGCGGCGGACTGAAGCGGGCACCGCCTTGCCTGCGAAGCGCATGGCAGCCGCCGACCGTGCGCTATTGACCCTTCCGGCAGAGGTCTTATGAGATGATGCCGTTCAATACCGAGGCGGCCGGGAGTTCAGACATTATGGAAAAGTTCACGGTTCTCGAAGGCGTCGCGGCGCCGCTCAAGATGATCAACGTCGACACCGACATGATTATCCCCAAGCAGTACCTGAAGACCATCAAGCGCACCGGGCTCGGCAAGGGCCTGTTCTCAGAGATGCGCTACAAGGACGACGGCAGCGAGAACCCCGATTTTGTGCTCAACAAGCTGGCCTATCGCAACGCCAAGATCCTCGTCGCCGACGACAACTTCGGCTGCGGCTCGAGCCGCGAACACGCGCCTTGGGCGCTGCTGGATTACGGCATCAAATGCGTGATCTCCACCTCGTTCGGCGACATCTTCTATAACAACTGCTTCAAGAACGGCATTCTCCCGATCCGCGTGTCGCCGGAAGACCTGGAGAAGCTGTTCGACGACGCCGATCGCGGCGCCAACTCGACGCTCACTGTCGATCTCGAAGAACAGGTTATCCGCGGCCCCGACGGCGGTGTGGTCAAGTTCGACATCGACCCCTTCCGCAAGCACTGCCTGCTCAAGGGTCTCGACGACATTGGCCTGACCAAGCAGAAGCACGACCAGATCATCGGCTACGAGAAGAAGGTCGCAGAATCGCGGCCATGGGCGTGACCTGAACGGCTTCATCAAACCTGACCGATCCCGACTGCCACGGGCCGCGCAAGCGGGCCATTCGGCATCAGACCATCTCGGCGAGACGCCGGCGCCGGCGCCGGCCCAATTCAGAATCCGCGCAATTTGAAACGAATTTTATTTGTTTTTGATCCACTAAAATGCCGATTGACGCCGTAACAGGCCGCCAACTGATCACCGTTAGAACTTGTGTGTCGGAAGTAAAGATACCTAAGGCAGTTGATCATGACGCGATACTTCTTCGATATTGTGTGCGATGCCGCGTGCGCCCACGACTTTCACGGGCGCTACTTCTGGACGGCAGAGGAAGCCCGCGACATGGCGGAAACGGTGTCCCTTGATCTCGCCTGTTCGGAAAAAGACGAATGCGTCGGTTCCGAGATTCAGGTCCGTGACGTGAAAGGCGCGCTGCTCTACTCGGTGCCTGTGCGCGCTGCAGAGGCCGTGTTCGCCTGACTGGCCGGCGGCGAGCGGTTACACCCGCGCCGCGATCGCTTCCGCAATCGCCACCGTGCGGCGCCCCATCTCCGCGTGTAGGCGCTCGACCATGCGGCCGTCGATCGATACCACGCCTTTGCCCTTGTTCTCCGGCAGATCGAAGACGGCAATCATCTTGCGCGCTTGCGCGACCTCGTCTTCGCTGGGCGAGAACGCAGTGTTGCAGGGCGCAATCTGGTTGGGATGGATCAGCGTCTTACCGTCGAAGCCAAACTCGACGCCTTGCGCGCATTCCATCTGAAATCCGTCTGTATTGGCGAGATCGTTGTAGACGCCGTCGAGAATTTCGATGCCGTAGATGCGCGCGGCGGCAACGCACGTCGAAAGCCAGCCCAGCATGGGCGAGCGGCCGGGCACCAAGCGCGCGCGTGTATCCTTGGCGAGATCGTTGGTACCCATGACGAAGCCGGAAAGCCGCGTCTCGGAATCGTGCGCGGCGGCGGCAATCGCGAGAATGTTGAAGATGGCGAGCGGCGTCTCGATCATCGCCCAGACCCGCGTCTTGTGGTCGGCGCCCATGTCGAGCAGGCGGCGGCCGATGCGCTCAAGCGTCTCTGGGTTCTGCACCTTCGGCACCAGGATGGCGTCGGGGGCTGCCTGCGCCGCCGCGGCGAGATCATCCGAATGCCAGGGCGTGTCGATGCCGTTGACACGGATGAATACCTCGCGTGAACCGAAGCCGCCCGCCTTCACCGCGTCGCAGACCTGATTCCGTGCCGTTTCCTTAGCGTCTGGCGCGACCGAATCCTCGAGGTCGAGGATGACGCCGTCGGAGCCCAGCGTTTTCGCCTTCTCCAGCGCGCGCGCGTTGGTGCCGGGCATGTAGAGCACGCTGCGGCGCGGACGGATGCTCATTGGGTCGCTCCTTCTTTCCACCCAGCCTACCGTTTGAACGATGCGCGTGCCAATATTGTTTGCATGTTTGACGCTGATGATACTTGGCTTGCCGGTGTTGATGGATGCCATGGCGGCTGGATCGTTGTATTGATCAGAGCCGATGGGCGGGTAGCCCCGGCACGCGTCCTGCCGACTTTTGAACAGATTGCGTTCGGGACGGAACAACCCGCGACAATTGCTGTGGATATTCCCATCGGGCTACCTGACCATAGCCCTCCAAAAGGCAGGTTTGCGGAAAGCGCCGCGCGGCGGGAGTTAGGAGTTCGTAAATCGAGCGTTTTCCGTATCCCATCTCGGCGTGCCGTTTATGCGAGTGTGGCGAATGAGCCAGCGGATGCGCGAGAGCGGTTCTTTCACGCTTGCGAGATCGCACGTGAGACCTCGGAAGATCACAAAGCATTCGCCAAGCAGGGATTTTATATTCTCGACAAGGTCGTCGAAGTCGACAAATTCCTACGTGGCAATCGCGATTATGTCGGGCGGGTATATGAAACGCACCCTGAGCTCGCGTTTTGGCGGCTCAACGGCGAGCGACCTTTGTCGGAGCCCAAAAAACGGAAGAGCCGCATCCATCCGCCAGGCATCAACCAACGACGAGAGCTGTTGATTTCGGCCGGCTTGCCGGAAGAAGCTGTTCACGCGGTCGCTCCCGCGGGAGCAGCGGATGATGATCTAATCGATGCATTAGCTTGCGCGGTCATTGCTCGGCGAATTCACTACAACCACGCCAAGTCTTTTCCAGATCCGCCTCCAGATCCCGATTCTTGTGGCCTGCCAATGGCAATCTGGGCGTGACCTCTTTCTCTCTCTCCCCGTTTACGGTGAGAGGGTGGCGAGCATTGAGCGACAAGCGAAATGTGATCCGGGTGAGGGGCCAATTTCCGGGACGCTCAGACTCGCGGTCACGCCCCCTCATCCGGTCGCCATCGCTGACGCGACGGCGACCGACCTCTGCCCGCAAGCGGGGAGAGGTGAAGGGAGGCGGCTTGCCAATGGCGATCTGGGCGTAAATAAAGTGCCGCAAGGAGCATGACACGATGGAATTCCCCAAGCGGCTGATTGACGGCTACACGGCCTTCTTGAACGATCGGCTGCCGATAGAGCAGAACCGCTTCCAAGACCTCGCCGAGACGGGGCAGCGGCCCGAGATCATGATCATCGGCTGCTGCGATTCCCGCGTGTCACCTGAAGTGATCTTCGACGCCCGACCGGGCGAACTGTTCGTGCTTCGCAACATCGCCAATGTCGTGCCGCCCTACCAGCCCGACACCCAAGCCCACGGCGTGTCGGCGGCGCTCGAATTCGCCGTGCTGGCGCTGAAGGTCAAGCACATCGTCATCCTCGGCCATGCCCGCTGCGGCGGCGTGCAGGCCTTCGCGCAGAACGCCGAGCCCCTGACCCCGAGCGACTTCATCGGCAACTGGATGAAGCTAATGGCGCCGGCGGCCGCACGCACGCCTCGCGGCGATCTTTCCGACGCCGACTATCTGACCCGGCTCGAGCACGCCAACGTCATCAACAGCATCGACAACCTGATGACGTTTCCGCGCATAGCGGCGCTCATCAAGAGCGGTGCGCTAATCGCGCACGGCGCCTATTTCGGGGTCGCCACTGGCGAATTGTCGGTGCTCGACCGCGCAAACGGCGCTTTCATGCCGGTCGCGGCCGATCAGCACGCCAAAGCCTTCCGCTCGCCACGGTTTTAGACATTTGGTCGCGCCGCGCCAGGTAAATTCATTCAAATTCTACGGTCGTCGATTACTGGTGATTAACCCTGGAGCACATGCGCGGCGTTGCCGACAATCCGCGGTTCGCGCCTAACGCGATGGTAATTTCCTGCTGCTACCTGATGCGGATCACGTCACCGGAACCATTCCTGCATGGTAGAGCGATCGGTCATCGCAAAGCTCGAAGGTAGTTTCGCCTCGGGCTCGCCTGAAAAGCAGCTGGAGGTTCTTCGGCATGTGACCGATTTATTCTTGATCGGCGCGAAAGGCTTTTCCGACGAGCAAGTCGATCTGTTCGACGGGGTGATTTCGCGGCTCGCCGACCGGATCGAGGTCCGGGCGCGGGCCGAGCTTGCCAACCGGCTGGCGCCAATCCAAAACGCCCCGCCAATCACTATTCGTCAGCTCGCCCGCGACGACGCGATCGAAGTGGCCGGGCCCGTGCTCACCCATTCACCACGCCTGACCGAGCAGGACTTGCTCGCGCTCGTCGGCGACTACCGTCAGGACCGGCTGCTCGCTATTTCCAAGCGTGCCACACTCAGCGAGAACGTCAGCGATGTGCTGGTTGCGCGCGGCAACCGCGAAGTCGTTCTCTCAATCGCGAGCAACGAGGGCGCGCGCTTCTCCGACAGCGGCTATGGAACGCTGGTGAGCCGCTCCATCGACGACGAAGTGCTGGCGGCCTGTGTCGGATCACGCAAAGACATTCCGCGCGAACATTTCCGTACCTTGATTTCGAAAGCCTCCGCGGTGGTGTTCGAAAAGCTGGTGGCCGCCCATCCGGAAATGGCGCGCGAGGTGCAGGACGTGCTGACCGGAATCACCGGCCAGGAAGTCGCGCCGGCGCCCAAGCGCAACGACGCCACCACCAAGATCGACATCATGCAGCGCAGCGGACGGGCGCCAGATGCCGTCGTGCTCGAACTCGCCGCCAGTGGCCGCCGCGAGGACACGATCGCGGCGCTGGCCGCGCTGTGCCGAGCGCCGCGCGAGCTGGTGGAAAACGTCATGGCCGACCGCCGCGGCGACAACGATTTCCTCCTGCTGCTGGTTCGGGCCGCCGGCCTGTCATGGCCGACCGCGCGCGAAATCTGCATCTTGCGCCGCGGTCCGGGCGGCCTGCCGCAGCAGGAGATCGATGCCGCACGCCGCAGTTTCGAGAAGCTCCGCACCGATACGGCGCAACGGGTAATCTCGTTCTACAACGACCGCCATTCCGCCTTTGCCAATTTCCAAAATTTGGCGGAACACATTGATGACAAGGACACGCCGCCGCGCTTCGCCCGGCCGGCACAGGCGTCTTGAGGCAGCGTTAAACGCGGCGATTGAGAGAGAACTAAGTACTGCCGAAGCGCCTCTCGCTCTTCGTTCCCGCGAAAGCGGGGCCAGGACTAATAAACAGAGGCCTTGCGATTTTCGTCCCCGGATTCCCGCTGGAGCCTGTCCCTGCACAGGCGGGGACGGGAATGAGCGGGGGCCGCCTCAATCTCGATGAATCGGGCTTTCTCGGTCGTTTACGCCGCCCTCTTCTTGGCTTCGATCAGCTTACGGTTGATCAGTACTTCGGCGATCTGTACCGCATTGAGCGCCGCGCCCTTGCGCAGGTTGTCCGACACCACCCATATCTCGAGGCCGCTATCGACCGTCGGGTCGGTACGGATACGGCTGATATAGGTCGCGTCCTCGCCGACGCATTCATAAGGCGTCGCGTAGCCGCCGGGCTCGTGCTTGTCGATGACCAGGCAGCCGGGCGCCTTGCGCAGGATTTCGCGCGCCTCGTCGGCCGAGATCGGATTCTCGAACTCAATGTTGACGGCTTCCGAATGGCCGACGAACACCGGCACCCGCACGCAGGTGGCGGTGAGCTTGATCTTGGGATCGAGAATCTTCTTGGTCTCGACCACCATCTTCCATTCTTCCTTGGTGTAGCCGTCTTCCATGAACACGTCGATTTGCGGGATGACGTTGAACGCGATGCGCTTGGGAAACTTCTTGTTCTCGATCTCGTCGAGAGTGAACACCGCCTTTGTCTGCGAGAACAGCTCGTCCATCGCGTCCTTGCCCGCGCCAGACACCGACTGATAGGTCGCCACCACCACGCGCTTGATCTTGGCGGCGTCGTGTAGCGGCTTGAGCGCGACCACAAGCTGGGCTGTCGAGCAGTTCGGGTTGGCGATGATATTCTTCTTGGCGAAGCCCGCGGCAGCGTCGGCGTTCACCTCCGGCACGATCAGCGGCACGTCCGGGTCCATGCGCCAAGCGCTTGAATTATCGATTACGACCGTTCCTTGGGCGGCGATCTTGGGCGACCATTCCTTCGACACCGCACCTCCGGCCGACATCAGGCAGATGTCGACATCGGAGAAATCGTAATGGTCGAGCGCCTTCACTTTCAGGGTCTTGTCGCCGAACGAGCACTCCACGCCCTGGCTACGACGGGAGGCGAGCGCCACCACCTCGTCGGCGGGGAATTCCCGCTCGGCCAGGACGGACAGCATTTCCCGTCCGACATTGCCGGTGGCACCGACCACCGCGACCTTGTAACCCATTGTTAACTCTCCGAAAAATTTAATCGGGCGGTTTTGCGCTAGCGCAACCCGGCAGCAGCGCTTCTAGGCGAGAAAGGCAACCAAGACAACGGCGGCAGGTTGGTAGCGTATATGCATCCCGGCTTGCACTCATGGCGCGACGAACTGCCCAGTTCCCTGGTGCGCATGCTCGCATATCTGGGGATGGCGGCGGTGCTGTCCATGGCCGCAGCCCATCTTTTTCAGACCTCTACCGCGCTCAAGGTGCCGACGCCGGCGCCGCGCAAACCCTGGGTCGATATTCGCAAGCCATTTCCGGCATTCACTTTGTCAATTCCCGAGGCCGTCGGCGCTCCCATTCATTACGCCATCCGCCGCAATGTCGAGGGCGGTGGCCGCAAGGACATCCTCAGCTTGGGCGAGCCTAACAGCGCCGACCCCTATCTGCAGGTTCAAATCTATCGGCCCGGCAGCGAAATCAGCCATTTCCTCACCGCCGAAACCGAGATCACCAACAGCGCCGGCGCGCTCGGGCCCACCAGCATGCGCAGCCAAGCGCCGCTCATAAGCAAGTTCGGGCCGCTCGCCGTAATCGGCTTCGAGACCAGCCGGGGCACCCCGCGCGACTGCCTCGGATTTGCGCGGTCGTACGATGATCCGCGCCTGCAGATTTCAGGCTGGTTCTGCCGCGGCGGGGAATTCATCGAGCGCTCGACGCTCGCCTGCGCGCTCGATCGGCTGACGCTGCTGTCGGCCGGCAGCGAGCCAAAGGTCGGGGCATTGTTTGCTCAAGCGGAGGTGCAGCGCCGGTTCTGCGGCCAGCGCGACCCAATTCTAACGCCGACACCCAAATACCGCACGCTTTGGGAGGCGCTGCCGACCCGGCCGATGCCACGGCGGATCGGCCGCTGACTGCAACCGTGTTCGCCGCGCCACGCAATGCGAGCTAGTGGTCGAGACGGACAATTCGCTGTGAATTTGGCTGTTCCGGCGAACCGAAGCGGGCTAAAGTGCTTTGTAACTGGGAAATAGGTGAGGATCATCATGCGCTTGAACCATATCGCCGTCGTGTTGGCGTTTGCCGGAGCTCTGGGCCTTGCGGCCGCGCCGGCCACTGCGGCGCCCCGGCACAAGCGCGTTTACTCGAACCGCGACCACACCGTCGTCGTCACCCGTGATGAAGACGGCCGCACGCGGACCCGCATCATCATTCAGAAGCGCTCCTTTCTCGATCCCGGCACTGAGCCGCTGCCGAGCGAGCGCAGCACGCTCGACTACGTGCAGCGCCCGAATCAGCGGGCCGACGACTCGCTCGACAACACAGTGTTCGGCGGGAACGAGACCGCCCTGCCCGGCCCATGGACGCTGTCGGGCCCGCATAATCCGTGGCTGGATTTCAATCGCTGACTCTGTCGGCGTAAAACGCGCCGCTCGTCCCCGCGAAAGCCGGGACCCAGCGCGTTTTATGACGATCGCTGGATTCCCGCTGGCGCGGGAATGAACGAAGTATACCTTGCCTCACGCCAAAATCTTCTCCAACTGGCCCAGAATAGCCGAACCCATCTCCGAGGTCGAAACGGTTTTAGTGCCCGGCGAGGCGATGTCGCCGGTACGCAGGCCCTGGTCGAGAACGGCGGCAATCGCCTGATCGATCGCATCGGCCTCCTTGCCTATGTCGAATGAATAACGCAGCGCCATACCGAACGACGCGATCATGGCGATCGGGTTGGCGACGCCCTTGCCCGCGATGTCGGGTGCCGAGCCGTGCACCGGCTCATACAGCGCCTTGCGCTTCTTGGTCTTGGGGTCGACCTCACCGAGCGAAGCTGAGGCCAGCATGCCGAGCGAGCCAGTGAGCATGGCGGCGATGTCGGACAGGATGTCGCCGAAAAGATTGTCGGTGACGATAACGTCGAACTGTTTCGGGTTACGCACGAGCTGCATGCCCCCGGAATTGGCGAGTTGATGCTCGAGCTCAACGTCCTTGAACTCGCGCTCGTGTATCTGCGTCACCACCTCCTTCCACAGCACGCCCGTCTTCATGACGTTGTTCTTTTCCATGGAAGTGACCTTGTTGCGCCGCTTGCGGGCGAGTTCGAAGGCGACGCGCGAGATACGTTCGATCTCGTAGGTGTCGTAAACCTGCGTATCGATGGCGCGCTTCTGACCGTTGCCGAGATCGGTGATAGTCTTCGGCTCGCCGAAATAGACACCCCCGGTGAGCTCCCGCAAAATCATGATGTCGAGGCCTTCAACCAGTTCGCGCTTGAGCGAGGAAGCGTCGGCCAGCGCCGGATAGGTCACCGCGGGGCGCAGGTTGGCGTAGAGCGCGAGATCCTTGCGCAGGCGCAGCAGGCCAGCCTCGGGCCGAGCCTCGTAGGGCACCTTGTCCCACTTCGGTCCGCCCACGGCACCGAAAATAACAGCGTCGGCGCCCTTGGCCTTCTCAATGGTCTCGTCGGTGATCGAGACCTGATGGGCGTCGTAGCAGGCGCCGCCGACCAGGCCCTCCTCGGTCGCGAACTTGTGCGGGCCCTTGGCATTGAAGATATCGATGAGCCGCCTCACCTCGGCCATCACTTCCGGGCCGATGCCGTCGCCGGGGAGCAGCAGGAGATTATGGGTTGCCATAGGGTCCGCCTCGCGGTTTCAGGTTTACTTGGTCATTCCGCAGGCCGAGCAAAGCAAGACCGTCCGGAATCCATAACCCCAGCGCCGAAGATGATGGACAGACAGAGGTTATGGATTCCGGGCTCGCGCCCCGGAACGACAGGGCTGGGGATTGCTAAAGGGCCACGCCGCCATTGGCAAGGCACTGCCACCGTCCCACCATGTTGCCCGGGTTCAATGGCCGCAGAGACGAGAGCGGAACGGTCATGATGGGATTTTACAACAACTGGCTGCTTCCTAGGCTCTGCCATCTGTCGATGCAGACCAAACGCCTGCTGCCCTACCGGCAACGGGTCGTCCGCGCCGCGGAAGGAGACGTCCTGGAAGTCGGGATCGGTTCCGGCCTCAACTTTCCCTTCTACGGACCCAACGCCCGCCGCGTGTTTGCGCTCGAGCCGTCGCCGCAACTGATCGAGATGGCGCGGCGCGCAGCGCGGAAGGTGTCCATGCCGGCTGCATTTCTCGAAGCCTCGGCCGAACAAATCCCACTTGATGCGCGCAGTGTCGACTCGATCGTTATGACCTGGGTTGGATGCAGCATACCGGACGTTGACCCAGCGTTGCGCGAGATGCGGAGGGTGCTGCGGCCGGGCGGACGCCTGCTGTTCGTCGAGCATGGCCGTTCGCCTGACGCTGGCGTCGCGCGCTGGCAGGAACGGCTCAACCCGTATTGGCAGCGCCTCTCCGGCGGCTGCCATCTGAACCGCAAGATCGTCGACCAGTTGCCGGCCGCCGGTTTCCGCATCGAGCAACTGGAGACCGGCTACCTGCGCGGCCCCAAGGTGCTTACGTTTCTTTACGAGGGTAGCGCGACCGTTTGAAGCCGAGGGCGACATGGCAGCTATCCAAATTAGGGAAGCGCGCTCGGAGGATGCGGCGGCCGCCTGCGACGTCTTGCGCCGCTCCATCACCGAACTGTGCGCCGCCGACCTAACAATGATCCTGCTTGGCTCGCCGGCTGGCTGGCCAACAAGACGCCGGAGAACGTAACGGCGTGGATCAGCAGACCCCAACAGTGTGGTCTATGTCGCGGTCGACGACGGCCGGATTGCCGGTGTCGCCGCTATGCAGAGAACCGGCAGGATTTTGTTGAATTACGTCTCGCCCGACGCGCGCTTCAAAGGCGTCAGCACGGCTCTATTGGCTGAGTTGGAACGCAAGGCCAGAGAGTTGAGCCTCGCACAATGTACCCTCGAAAGCACCAAGACCGCACTTCGCTTTTACCGCGCGGCCGGCTATCGCGAGCAGCTAGGGAATGCCGCGCAGGCCTGCCTTCCGACCGAGGCCGAGAGCTGTCTGCGGATGGTGAAAATTCTCAAATGACCAACCCACAGCTTACCTGACCGTCGCCGGAGATTTGCGCCAGGCCGGTGTCGCTTGCGCCGCGATCAGGCAATAATGATCCGTCATGCCCACCGCTGCCGTCGCGCTTGCCCTCGCCGCCGCCTTTTGTTTCGGATCGGGGCTGATCCTCTCGCAGATCGGCCTGCGCGGCATCGCGCCGCTCGCCGGCGCTGCCATCAGCATTCCGGCCTCGACGCTGCTGCTGCTCGCCGTCGCACCGTTCAGCCTCGATTTGAGCGCGTGGTCATGGCCGGCGGTGGCCATCTTCGCCTCTGTCGGCGTGCTTTATCCCGCGGTCGGCACCCTGATCACTTTCACCGCCAACCGCCGGATCGGACCGGTGATTACCGGCACCTTCGGCAACTTCGCGCCCATCTTCGCAGTAACCCTCGCCGTCCTGTTCCTGGGCGAACCGTTGCGGCCGGGGCAGGCCTCGGGCCTCGCCGTCATCGTCGCTGGGGTGATGGTGCTGACGGTCCCGCGCGGCGGCCCTGCGGTGCATTGGCGCTCGTGGTATCTGCTGCTGCCGCTGATGGCTTCGGGCATCCGCGGCCTGGCGCAGCCGACCATCAAATACGGCCTCACGCAGTGGCCGAGCCCGATCGCGGCGACGCTCATCGGCTATTTGGTATCGGCGGCCATCGTGCTCGCGGTGGCGCGCAGGCGCACCGGCCGCTGGCTCGCCGACGGGCCGGTGCCGGCCAAGCTCGCCTTCGCGGGCGTGGGCGTGGCCAATGGCTTGGCCGTGCTGCTGCTCTATCTGGCGCTGGCGCGCGGGCCGGTGACGCTGGTGTCGCCTCTCATCGCCACTTTTCCACTGACGACCATCGCGATCAGCGTGGTGCTTTACCGTCGCATCGACGGCGGCGCCCGGCTGGTGTTCGGCGTGGCGCTGACCGTCGCCGGCGTGGCGCTGCTCATCGCGGGGTGAGCAGCTATGCATGCACCGGACTATTCGACGCACGACGCTTTTTGCGTCAAACTTCTGTGTTCATTCGCGCTTATATGAAGGGCATGATTTCTGCTTGCGCGAGCCCGAGGCGCCGGTGTGCAAGGGAGCAACGATGGCCGAACGCCGTGCGAGGATCGTGATCGTCGGGGCCGGGTTTGCCGGCCTGGAAGCCGCCAAAGCGCTGCGGCGCGCGGACGCCGACATCGTCGTCATCGACCGGCAGAACCACCATTGCTTCCAGCCGCTGCTCTACCAGGTCGCCACCGCTGCGCTGTCGCCCGCCGACATCGCCTGGCCGATCCGCCATATCCTGCGCGCGCAACGCAACGTCACGGTGCTGATGGAAGAAGTCATCGGCGTCGACGTCCAGAGCCGGCTGGTGACGACGAATTATGGTGACACGCCGTATGACTATCTGGTGATCGCAACCGGCACCGTGCACGCGTATTTCGGCCATGACGAATGGGCGCATTTTGCGCCGGGCCTCAAGCGCATCGAGGACGCCACCACCATCCGGCGCCATATCCTGATCGCGTTCGAACGCGCCGAGGTAACCCAAGACAAGGCCGAGCATCAGCGTTTGCTCACCTTTGTCATCGTCGGCGGCGGCGCGACCGGCGTCGAGATGGCCGGCGCCATCGCGGAAGTCGCGCGGCAGACGCTCGCGTCCGACTTCCGCCGCATTGATCCGCGTTCGGCTCGCGTCGTGCTGGTCGAAGCAGGCCCGCGCGTGCTGCCGACGTTTCCGGCCACGCAATCGGAATATGTGCGCGCCACCCTCGAACGGATGGGCGTCGACGTAAAGACCAACACACGCGTCACAAGCTGCGATGCCCGCGGCGTCGACACGGACGGGGGGCGCATCGAGGCAGACACCATCGTGTGGGCCGCCGGTGTCGCCGCGTCACCCGCCGCGCGGTGGCTGCCGGCGGAGGCCGACCGCGTCGGCCGCGTGAAGGTCGAGCCCGACCTCTCCGTGCCCGGCCATCCGGAGATTTTCGTGGTCGGCGACACCGCCGCGGTCTTCGATGCCAAGGGCGCGCCTCTACCCGGTATGGCGCCAGCAGCCAAACAGATGGGCCGCTATGTCGGCAAGCTGATCGCGGGTCGGATCGCCGGACAACCCAAGCCGGCGCCGTTCCGCTACGTCTCTGTCGGCGAGATCGCCGCCATCGGCCGTCGCGCCGCGGTGTTCACCTACGGCCGGCTGCGACTGAAAGGATTCATCGGCTGGCTGTTCTGGAGCGCGATCCACATCTACTTTCTGATCGGCCTGCGCAACCGCTTTGTCGTCGCTGTCACCTGGCTGTGGAGCTATCTCACCTTCCAGCGCGGCGCGCGGCTGATCACCCATCCGGAAAGGACGGAGCAAAGGAAGACGAGTTAGAGGCCCGAGAACCAATTGTAACCCTGGTTCGCCCAATAGCCCCCGCGGTTCGTGTTCGTCACTTCCATGGCCACCACATATTTCGGCTGCTTGAAGCCGAGCTTGGTGGGCATGCGGATCTTCATCGGGAAGCCGTAGGCGCGCGGCAGAATCTTGTTGTCGAACTTGAATGACATCAGCGTCTGCGGATGCAGCGCGGTCTCCATGTCGATGGTATTGGTGTAGCCTTCGGCGCATTTGACGAAGATGTATCTGGCGCGGGTATCGGCGCCGACCCGCTTGAGGAAGTCGGAGAGGCGGGCGCCCTGCCAGGAGCCGATGGCGCTCCAGCCTTCGACGCAGACATGACGCGTGATCTGCGAGTGTTCCGGTAGCGCGTGCAATTCGGCGAGGGTCCACGGCTTCTTATTCTCGATCATGCCGGAAAGCTCGAGCTTCCAGGTCGCGGGATCAACGGTCGGCGCTTCATCCAGGCTGTAATAGGCGTTGAATGGGAACGGCCGGGTGATTTCGGCCTCGGTGTAGGTCGGCGCCAGCTTGTTTCGGTCGAACAGCCACGCCTGTACCCGATCGTTAAACCGCGACACGACCTTGAGCGCGTTCTCGGTGCTGTCGCTGTCGATGATGTCGCAGCCGGTGAGGAAGGTGAGCGCGCCGAGGCTGGCCGCGCCGCGCAGGAAGTGGCGGCGCATGGGATTGGGCATCAGCTTGGCGGCGTCCTTGATGACCAGCTTGGAATCGACGCCGGGAATGTTCTTACGTTCTTTCATGGCCGTCTCACTTTTTTCTGCGCGTGATCCTGTCCGAAAACCGGTTCCCACTTTTCGGGTTCACGTCCTAGCGCCCAATGACCATTGCACGCAGGCTCTTGGGCACGATCACGGCAAGCGAGACGTGCACCACAAGGAACAGCACGATGGCGGACATGGCGATGAAATGCACCCAGCGCGCGACGTCGTAGCCGCCATAGAAAGCGGTGATCTCCTGGAATTGAACAGGCTTCCAAATCCCCAGGCCGGAGGTGACGATGACGATGGCAACCAGGATGATGCCGACATAGAGCACCTTCTGCACCGCGTTGTAGTGAGAGAGATCGCCATGCGACAGCTTGAAGGTGAGTGCGGCCTTGATGTCGGCGATGATTTCCGAAGGACGGATCGGCCACAGCTTGCGGCCGAAGCGGCCCGTGGCGAAGCCGAGCGTCACATAGACGAGGCCGTTGATCACCAGCACCCACATGGCGGCGAAGTGCCAGAGCAGCGCGCCGCCGAGCCAGTTGCCGAGCGCGTATGAGCGCGAGAAGGTGAAATCGAATAGCGGAGCAGCGTTGAAGATCTGCCAGCCGGACCCGATCATCGCCAGGATGGCGAGGGCGTTGATCCAGTGGCAGACGCGCACCCAAATGGGGTGGATGAGTTCGCTCTGGGCGGCAGTCTCGGTCATGGTTTCGGCGGACATGGGGCGAATCCTAGAACCTCAGAGCACTCTATCGTGTCGCTTCCCGCGTGCATATACGGGCCGACCGGGCCCGGGGATGCAAGCCCGGCCGGTCCCGAACATCACGTTTACTTCTTCATCGAGTCCTTGGACATCGAATCCTTCTTCATCGATTTCTTGGACATCTTGCTCTTCTTCTTCATCGAGTCCTTTTTCATGCTGTCGCTCTTGGACATCGAATCCTTTTTCATGCTGTCGGCGAAAGCCGCCGGCGCAAGCGCGACACCACCGGCGATGGCCGCGGACAGGATGGCGGAGAGCAGAACGGTTTTCTTCATAGGGGGTCCTCCTGAGTTGACGTTGCGATACCTCCGCTAACACACCCCGGACACACATCCTCATCAGGTCTCCTTGTCGGATTCTGGCGTTCGGCTCACGCTTCTGTGAGAATGGCGAGCCGGAGAAAATCCGACGAGGGAGCATGTTTGTGAGCGATCCGACCACGCCGAAGACCAATTCCGGCCATTTTTTCGAGGATTTCCGCCTCGGTCAGCAGCTTCGCCACGCCACGCCGCGCACCATCACGACCGGGGACGTAGCGCTCTATCACGGCCTGTTCGGGTCCCGTTTCGCGGTGCAATCATCGGACGCCTTCGCGCGCGCGCTTGGCTACCGGCAAGCGCCGCTCGACGACCTACTGGTCTTCCACATGGTGTTCGGTATGACGGTGCCGGACATTTCACTGAACGCCGTCGCCAATCTCGGCTACGCCGACTGCCGTTTTTTGAAAGCCATTTATCCCGGCGCCACCCTCAACGCGATGTCGGAGGTGATCGGCCTGAAGGAAAACTCCAACCGCAAGACCGGCATCCTCTATGTGCGCTCGCGCGGCTTCGACGAGACCGGAGACGCCGTGCTCGACTACGCCCGCTGGGTCATGGTGCGTAAGCGCGACGAGGCCGTCGCGGCGCCGCTGGAGAGCGTGCCGAGCCTGCCGAAGGCGGTGGCGCCCGATACGCTCGGTAAGGGCTGCCCACCGCTCGACATTGCCGCCTACAATTATGAGCTTGCCGGCAGCCCGCACCGTTTCGGCGACTACAAGGCCGGGGAGCGGATCGACCACGTCGACGGCATCACGGTGGAAGAAGCCGAGCACATGATTGCGACCCGGCTCTACCACAACACCGCGCGCGTGCATTTCAACCAGTTTACCGAGAGCAAGGGTCGCTTCGGCCGCCGGCTGATCTATGGTGGCCATGTGATTTCATTGGCGCGTGCGCTGTCGTTCAACGGCCTCGGCAACGCCTTCCACGTTGCGGCTATCAATGGCGGGCGGCATGTGGCGCCGCTGATTGCCGGGCTGACCGTGTTCGCCTGGAGCGAGGTGCTGGAAATCGCCGCAATTCCGGGCCGCAACGACGTCGGCGCGTTGCGTCTGCGCACCGTCGCCACCAAGGACCGGCCGTGCCCGGATTTTCCGCTGAAGGACGGCGACGGTTACGACCCGGCGGTGATCCTGGATCTGGATTATTGGGTGCTGTTGCCGAAGTGAGCTTTCCCTCTCTCCGCTTGAGGGGGGAGGTGAAAGCCCCTCACGCACTCGCTCTTAAATGATCCAACAGCTGCCGCGCATAAGGTGGCAGCGTGTTCTCATCGCGCACGCAGATGGTCAATTCGCGCAAGGCCCACGGATCGGTGAGCCGCACCGCCTTTATCGCCATGCTGCCGGCGGTACGCTCGACCGTGGTCTCCGGGACGATGCCGACGCCGACGTTGCACTCGACCAGACGGCAGATGGCGTCGAACGAGCGCAACTGCACGCGCAGGCGCAACGGCCGCCCGATGCGGTTGGCCTTGTCGGCCAGGAAGCGCTGGATGGCGCTGGCCCGGTCGAGCCCGACCATGTCGTAGTCGAGCACCTCGGCAAAGCCGATGCGCGAACGCGCCGCCAGCGGATGGGTTTGCCCCACCACCAGCACGAAGCGGTCGCTCCGGAACGGGAAGGTATGCAAACCGCCGTAATCGACCGTACCAGCGACGATACCGACGTCGCCCGTGCCGTCGGCGATCAGGCCAACGATCTCGTCGCTCAAGCGCTCCTCAAGATCGACGCTGATGTCGGGATAGGCCGTGAGGAACGAGCTCAACGTCTCTGGCAGGAATTCGGTGAGAGCGTTGGTGTTCGACAAAACACGCACTTGGCCGGCGAGCCCGCGCGCATAGGGCGTGAGGTCCTCGTTCAGTTTGTCGGTCTGCGCCAATATCGCGCGCGCGTGTTGCAGTAGCGTGCGGCCGGCCTGAGTCGGTGTCACGCCCTGCCGCCCTCGCACCAACAGCTCAGCGCCGAAGGCGAGCTCCATCTTACGGATGCGGGTGGAGGCGGCGGCGAGCGCCAGGTTCGAGCGCGCCGCTCCGTGGGTGATGCTGCCTGCCTCCACGGTGTGGCGAAACAGATTGAGGTCGGTCAGATCGAAACGCATGGGGAAAACCCCTTGCCTTCTTATTTAGCGAAGGCTGACTATCTAAAACACATATTGCATAGCGGTATTTTAGGGCTCATGATTTCGTAAATCAAGAAGCTGGCCGGCATCGCGGGGGCGCGGGCTTGGCCTTTTCGTCGATATCGCCGATCGACCGGGGCGTTAGGCGGGACAGTTCCCACCACGCGGGACGCCGAGGATACGAGGTCGCGCCGCTGTCGTTGGCGGCGCCTGTTTGCCCTGAATGGTGCGTTGCGGCGCCAAGCGAGTTTCGATAGGAACCCGATCGCCGCGAACATTGTCAGGCAACGCGCGTTGAGGAGAATGACGATGGCCGAAATGGAGGCGCCAGCCACTGCCGGCGCACGACGTCCACGCCCGCTTTCGCCGCACCTGCAAATCTATAAGCCGATGTTGACGATGATGATGTCTGTCGTACATCGCATCACCGGCGCGGCACTTTACTTTGGCATGTTGCTGCTGGCTTGGTGGTTGATCGCCGCCGCCTCGGGGCCCAACGCCTATGCTACCTTCCAGGCGTTCATCGGCTCGCTCATCGGGCAGTTCATTCTGTTCGGTTATACCTGGGCGTTGATCCATCATATGTTCGGCGGCATCCGCCATTTGATCTGGGATACCGGCCGCGGCTTTGAGCCAGCCGAGCGCGAGATGCTGGCGCTGGCCAACCTGGTTGGCTCCATCGCGTTCACTTTCGTGCTTTGGGGCTTCGTTTATCTGATGGCGGGGGGCCCGCGATGAGCAACAGTCCCCGCCATATCGTAACACCGATGCGCCGCGTGCGCGGCCTGGGTGCGGCGCGTTCCGGCACCGGACATTTCTGGCATCAGCGCGTAACCGCGGTTGCCGGCATTCCACTCTCCATCGCGCTGATCGTTGTCGTCATCGCGCTCATGGGCCGCAGCCACGCGGCAGTGATCCAGATTCTTGGTTCGCCGCCGGTCGCCGTGATCATGCTGCTGTTCATTCTCAACACCTGCTATCACATGTGGATCGGCATGCAGGAGATCATCGTCGACTACGTGCACGAGGATAAGCTCAAGTTCCTGAGCCTGATGGGCAACACTTTCTTCGTGTTCGCGGTCGGGTTCACGTGCGCCTTCGCCATCCTGAAACTCTCGTTCGGAGTTTAGGCATGGCCACGAATGGAATATCCGATGGCGGCACGCCGGCCAACAACGGACGCGCCTACCCCATCACCGACCACACGTTCGATGTGGTGGTGATCGGCGCCGGCGGCTCGGGACTTCGTGCCGTGGTCGGCTGCTCGGAGGCCGGCCTGCGCACCGCCTGTATCACCAAGGTGTTTCCGACGCGTTCTCACACTGTCGCAGCGCAAGGGGGCATCGCCGCCGCGCTTGGCAACATGGGCGAGGATGACTGGCGCTGGCACATGTACGATACCGTCAAGGGCGCCGACTGGCTCGGCGACCAGGACACCATCGAATACATGTGCCGCAACGCGCCGGAGGCGGTCTACGAACTCGAGCACTGGGGCATGCCGTTCTCGCGCCGCGAGGAAGACGGCAAGATCTATCAGCGCCCGTTCGGCGGCATGACCACCCATTACGGCAAGGGTACCGCGCAGCGCACTTGCGCGGCGGCCGATCGCACCGGCCACGCCATGTTGCATACGCTCTACGGCCAGGCCCTGCGCCGTTCGGCCGAGTTCTTCATCGAATACTTCGCCATCGACTTGATCATGGACGACGAAGGCCGCTGCTGCGGTGTCGTCGCGCTCAATCTCGATGACGGCTCGATCCACCGGTTCCGCGCCAGCATGACCATGCTGGCGACCGGCGGCTATGGCCGCGCCTATTTCACCTGCACCGGCGCCCATACCCAGACCGGCGACGGCAACGCCATGGCGTTGCGCGCCGGCGTACCGCTCCAGGACATGGAGTTCGTCCAGTTCCATCCGACCGGCATCTACGGCGCCGGCTGCCTGATCACTGAAGGCTCGCGCGGCGAAGGCGGCTATCTGGTTAATTCGGAAGGCGAGCGCTTCATGGAACGCTACGCGCCGTCGGCCAAGGACCTGGCCTCGCGCGACGTGGTTTCGCGCGCCATGACCATCGAGATCCGAGAGGGCCGCGGCGTCGGCAAGGAGAAGGACCACATCTTCCTTCACCTCGACCATCTCGACCCGAAAGTGCTGCACGAGCGGCTGCCGGGCATCTCGGAATTGGCGCGCATTTTCGCCGGCGTTGACGTCACCCGCGAGCCGATCCCGGTGCTGCCGACGGTGCACTACAACATGGGCGGCCTCGCTACCAATTATCACGGCGAGGTGCTGACCAAGAAGAGCGGCAACGACGACACTGTCATTCGCGGACTGATGGCGGTCGGGGAAGCGGCATGTGTGTCAGTGCACGGCGCCAACCGGCTTGGGTCCAACTCGCTGATCGACCTCGTCGTGTTTGGCCGCGCAGCCGCACATCGCTGCGCCGAGATGCTGACCCCCGGCGATAAGCAGCCGGAGCTACCGAAGGATTCCGCCGAGCGTGCGCTCGCCCGGCTCGACAAGTTCCGCCACGCCTCCGGCGGCACGCCGACAGCGCAGCTTCGCTTGAAGATGCAGAAGGTGATGCAGAATAACTGCGCCGTCTTCCGCACCGGCGAGGTGCTGGAGGAGGGCCACAAGCTGATTCACGACGTCTACGCGGGCATGCCGGACATTCACGTCACCGACCGATCGCTGATCTGGAATTCCGATCTGATCGAAACGCTGGAGCTCGACAACCTGCTGGCGCAGGCGGTGGTCACCATGGATTCAGCGAAGAACCGTACCGAAAGCCGCGGCGCGCACGCGCGCGAAGACTATCCCGACCGCGACGACCAGAACTGGATGAAGCACACGCTGGCGTGGATGAACGAAAGGGGCGAGGTCACCATCGACTACCGCCCGGTGCACACCTACACGCTGACCAACGACATCGCCTACATCGAGCCCAAAGCTCGCGTCTATTGACGCGAGCGTCGAAAGAATGAGCCGCGGGTCTATTAGGACATAGCCATGGTCGAATTCACGCTGCCCAAGAATTCCAAGGTCACGCAGGGGCGCACCTGGCCCCATGCGCCGAACGCCGGGTCCGAGACCGAGTTCCGCATCTACCGCTGGTCGTCCGAGGACGGCGGCAATCCGCGCATCGACACCTACTATGTCGACCGCCATGACTGCGGACCGATGGTTCTGGACGCGCTGATCTGGATCAAGAACAACATCGACCCGACGCTCACCTTCCGCCGCTCCTGCCGCGAGGGCGTCTGCGGCTCCTGCGCCATGAACATCGACGGTACCAATACGCTCGCCTGCACCAAGGCGATCGATGACAACAAGGCGCCGGTACGCATCTATCCGCTGCCGCACCAGCCGGTCGTGAAGGACCTGGTGCCCGACCTGACGAATTTCTACGCGCAGTACGCCTCGATCGAACCATGGCTGAAGACGGTCTCGCCGCCACCGGAGAAGGAATGGCCGCAGAGCCATGAAGATCGGGTGAAACTCGACGGCATGTACGAGTGCATCCTGTGCGCCTGCTGCTCTACCTCGTGCCCGAGCTACTGGTGGAACTCCGACCGCTATCTCGGTCCGGCCGCGCTGTTGCAGGCCAATCGCTGGGTGCAGGATAGCCGCGACGAGGGCACCGGCGAGCGTCTCGACAATCTCGAAGATCCGTTCCGGCTTTACCGCTGCCACACCATCCTGAACTGCTCGAAAGCCTGCCCCAAGGGCCTCAACCCGGCCAAGCAGATCGCCGAGCTGAAGAAGGACATGGTCGAGCGGCAGGTTTAATATCTGCGTCTTGCCGTCTGCGTCGATCGGCCTCATCCTGAGGTGCGCTCCCAACGAGTCCGCGCAAAGCGCGGCCCAATGGCAAAATCCGGAGCGCGGCTCGAGGGATGCGGCCGCCCTATCCTTCGGGATGCCTGCTACGCAGCCTCCTCAGAATGAGGGCGGACAAAGGCTCCGTCTTTGGACGAACCCGCACTCGATTTCGAAGGCATCACGCTGACGCCGCAGAAGGAAGTGGTGCGCGTGTTTTACAAGAAGCTGTGGGGCCATGCCGACAAGAGCCTGATTCCGCAGATTTTTCACGAGGGCTTCACCTTCCGCGGTTCACTCGGTCCGACCCTCGTCGGCCACGACCAGTTCGCAGGCTATGTCGACTACGTCACCGGCGCGCTCGGCAACTACACCACCGACATCCTGGCAATGATCGAGGAAGGCAGCCGGGTCAGCGGCAAGATGCGTTTCCACGGCCTCCACCGGAAGGAGCTGTTCAGCATACCACCAAGCGGCAGGCACGTGTGGTGGATCGGCATGCCGATCTTCACCTTCGCGGGCGCCAAGGTGCGCGACCTTTACGTGCTCGGCGACATCCATGGGCTAATCGGCCGGCTCAGGGGCTGACAGCCGGCTAGCCGGGCCCAACTTGATTGCCTCCCTAAATTAGTACAATCTTGGAGTGTAGGGAGGTTGTGCCGTGCGTGTGTGCTGGTCGGCGGCCGTTTTGGCATGCGTATGGCTGTGCGCCGGCTGCGCCGGCCCGGTCAGCAAGTTACCCACCGCCTCCGCCACCGACATTGCCACCGAGCAATACCGGCAACTCCTGGCGCGAGCGCGCGACTACTACCGCGAACTCGCGCGTGTCGATAACGTCGCCTTCCGCATCCGCACCGCCAACACGCGCTTCTGCAAAAAGAAGGTCGCCGCACAGATTGGCCTGTTCGCCGGCACGGTGCGCAGCCTGCCGCGCGGGTTCCAATCGGTCGCCGCCCAGGCGCTGAATCTGGATTGGAGTACGCCGCGCGCGATCGCGGTGGCCGACGGCTCGTCGGCTCAGCGCGCCGGCATCAAGGCGGGCGACGACGTGCTCAAGCTCAACGGTGAGCCGGTGCCGGAAACCGGCACGGCGCGATGGATCGCCGATAGCGTGAGAAAGGCCGGCACAACGCCGATCACACTCACCACACGACGCGATGGCAAGCAAGACTCGCTGACGCTCTATCCGGTTATGGGTTGTTCGATTCCCATCAATCTCAAGAGCACGCCGGTGCCCAATGCGTATTCCACCGGCGACAAGATCGTGATCGAATCCGGGATTCTGCGAGTAACATCGACCGATGCCGAACTCGCCATCATCATCGGCCATGAGTTGGCGCACACCAATCTCGGCCATATCCGGAAGCAGATACAGAACGCGTTGGTTGGCGAGATCGGGGGTGCGGCCATCGACATTGCGCTTGCCGCCGCCGCCGTTCCGACGCACGGCGTATTCATGCGACATTTCGAGCGGGTCGGCGCCATGGCCTACAGCGTCGACTTCGAACGCGAGGCCGACTACGTCGGCGCCTACTACGCGGCGCGCGCCGGTTACAAGATTTCAGGTGCCGAGAATGTCTGGCGCGCACTGGCGCTGGAAGATCCGGCGAGCATTCGGCTGGCGACCACGCACCCGACCACGCCGGCGCGCTTCATATTCATGCGCAAGACTATCGCGGAGATCGAAGACAAGGAGCGCCGGCATATGCCACTGGTGCCGGAGTTGAAGATGGCGGTGGCGCGCGCGCAGCCAGCGGACACCCCCGCTGGCTTCTAGAACAGACTCTTCCTTCGCCGAGCTCTATCCTCACAGGCCTTGCCGAGACAAATGTTGTTCAGCTCGTTAAACGGCTGGTAAGCAACACCGGCACATTCGTCCTCGGTGACCGGAATAAGCTGGTTGAGTTGGCCACCGTAGAAATACGCGCGTCGGGTGGCGCTGCCGGAAACACTGGAGCCGACGCCATGGGCGGTGTAGCTGACGCACAGCGTATAGCGCTGATCTTTGTCGACCGCCGTCAGCACCGGCGGTGAAATCGATGCGCCGCTCACCGTCGCCGTTTGGTTGCGTGTGAATATCGTTAGCAGCGTAGCGATGACCTGCTGTTTGTATTGAGTCGGATAAATATTGGGATTGACGAGCGGCTTCTTGTTGTAATCCGACGAACAGGCGGCGAGCACCAGTACCAAGCCTGCAAGAACGACCGCGGCCACTGCATTTCTCGCCATCGGATGATCTCCCCCGAGACCCGTCAAATCGCCCCCAACGGGCTCAAAGCTTCAGCTTTCGCTTGCGCTGGCCAAGCGTGCGCAAACGCAACGCGTTGAGCTTGATGAAGCCTTCGGCGTCTTTCTGGTCGTAGGCGCCCTTGTCGTCTTCGAAGGTGACCAGCGTCGACGAATACAGTGACGCCGGGCTCTCGCGGCCGGTGACGATGACGTTGCCTTTGTAGAGCTTGAGCCGCACCTCGCCTTCCACCAGTTCCTGCGACTTGTCGATCGCCGCTTGCAGCATCTCACGCTCGGGCGCGAACCAGAAGCCGTTGTAAATCAGCTCGGCGTATTTCGGCATCATCTCGTCCTTAAGATGGCCAGCGCCGCGGTCGAGCGTGATCGATTCCATGGCGCGATGCGCCGCAAGCAGGATGGTGCCGCCGGGCGTCTCGTAGACGCCGCGCGACTTCATACCGACGAAACGGTTTTCGACGAGATCGATGCGGCCGATGCCGTTGTCGTGGCCGAACCCGTTGAGCGCAGCAAGCAATGTCGCCGGCGACATCGCCTTGCCGTTCAGGCTGACGGCATCGCCCTTCTTGAAGCCGATCGCGATGTCGGTCGGCTTATCTGGCGCTTCCATCGGCGAGATGGTGCGCTGATAGACCATAGCGGGTGCTTCCTGCGCCGGATCTTCCAGCACCTTGCCTTCCGAGGAGGAGTGCAGCAGGTTGGCGTCGACCGAGAACGGCGCCTCGCCTTCCTTGTCCTTGGTGATGGTGATCTGGTGCTCGCGCGCGAAGTTCAAGAGTTCTTCGCGGCCCTTGAAGGCCCAATGGCGCCAAGGCGCGATGATCTTGATGTTGGGATCGAGCGCGTAGTAGCCAAGCTCGAAACGAACCTGGTCGTTGCCCTTGCCGGTGGCGCCGTGGCAGACCGCGTCGGCGCCGACCTTGTGCGCGATCTCGATCTGCTTCTTGGCGATCAGCGGGCGCGCGATCGAGGTGCCAAGCAGGTACTGGCCTTCGTAGACGGTATTGGCGCGGAACATGGGGAAGACGTAGTCGCGGACGAATTCCTCGCGCACGTCCTCGATGAAGATGTTTTCCGGCTTGATGCCGGCCCGCAGCGCCTTTTCGCGGGCGGGCGCAAGCTCCTCGCCCTGGCCGAGATCGGCGGTGAAGGTGACGACCTCGCAGCCATAGGTGGTCTGCAGCCATTTGAGAATGATCGAAGTGTCGAGGCCGCCTGAATAGGCGAGAACGACCTTCCGGGGGCTCTTGTTGTCGGCTGTAGCCATTCTCGAAACCACTGCGGCGTTGCCCGCGTCCTCCGTTGACGCAACCGGCCCCATGCCGGGCATCCTTACGAGCGTTCAATCCCCTACCGGGCGCACGGGGTCAAGCCCGGGGAACGGCCACGCCCGCCAGAGGCTATCTCGCCGCAGTTTTCTGTGACGGGGGCGGCTTTCGCCGGCTTAGGCGCGAAGGCGCGTCGGGTGCACGATCACGGCCTACTTGCCGCCCAGCGGCTTGGTGAATTTCAGCCCGAGGAACGGCGTCGTGGGTCTGTCCTGCTTGTCGGGGTCGTTGAGCGCCGGCACGTTGGGGTCGTTGGGCTGGGTGGTACTCACGCCGACAGAGCCGCCGCCCATTTCCACCGAAGGGATGGTCAACTTCTTCGAACCATTGTCGGAGGCATCATCCTTCTTGTCGGCGGCATAACCGATACCGGTGAAGGCAAACAGCACGGCAAATACGCAAACCAATCGCAACTTCATCTTGGGCCCTTTATTTGGAGGCGCCATTTTAGTGGGCGGCGGCTGTCAATTCAAACCTGCGCCGTCGCACACGATGCCGCAGCCGCCGGTCCCTTCGGACGGGTTCCCGGTGAGGCCGACCCTCACAGCCAGCCGCCGCCTTTGCCCTACTGCACGGTCACGTCTTCGTAGACGTCCATGTCGGCATTACCGGCTAGGATGGTGCGCCACCCCTGCAGGAAGCTGCGCACCATGGGATCGCTCGCCACTTTATGGCGATTGAGCTCGAGCGCGGCGGCGGCCTCGTATTCGATCTCCATCAGAAACTGTGCCGGATCGTCAACGTTCTGAAGCACGCGGAAATTGGCAGCACCCATGGTTCGGTAAAATGGTGCGGCGCTGCGGACGAGCGCCAGGACGTGAGCGGGGTCGCCCAATGCCCGCATCTTGATCTGCAACAGCCGTTTCACGCTATTCTCAGCCTCCGCCACCCGAATCCTCCTCGCACACCGAAATATGACAGGAAGCTAACATGGGGCGCCACGGGTTGTCCGCTACCGTCGCGGACGCCGTCACCACCAGCCGCGGCGACGCTCGAGGTTCTTTTCGGCAGGCTCGTCTTCAGGACCGGCGATCTCGTAGCCGAGACGGGCGAGCACCCAGCGGACGGCGGCCGTGCAAGCGAGGGAAAACTGCGCGATGCGGTGCTCCACCGTGGCATCGTCGAGTCGTGTTCTCGGCCAGCGGTAGATCAGGCCGTGCATCAACCAGATGATCAGAAAGGTGAATACGCCGGCGAACACCGTGTCGGTGAAGAAATGCGCGCCCGCCAAGAGGCGCATTCCCGCCATGGCGGCGGTGAACGCGAGTGCGGCGCCGTAGGCGAGGACGCGCCATTGTGGCGGCGTCAGCGCCGCCGGCGCCAGCGTCCAGGCTGCACCCGACACATCGCCGGAAACGAAGGAGCAGTTGCTCGGACAATCGCCGCGCGGATCCCACCAGGCGACGAAGTGCTGATCGCCGCGGAACTGGGTTACGTCGATCGGCCGCGGCCTGCCCCAATGATCCTTGAGTACCACATTGACCAGGAGCCCCGGCCCCAGCGCCATGGTCGCGATCAAAAACAAAATCGCACGCCCCGACATCGGCGACTTGCGGCGTGGCAGGATCAGTTTGGCGATGAGCGCGGCCACCGCCGGTGCAATCAGCACAGTGCTGATCCAGAGGCCATTGTTGCGCGCTGTCATCAAACCCGGCGACAGGTGCCAGGTGAAGGTGAAATGCCGGACTTGATCGAAATCGTAGAAGAGCCGCGAGATCGCCAGATCGAGCTGCGGATAGAGCCCAAATAGAAGGCCGACGACAGCGGCGATGGCGAGCGCGATAATGAGGCCGGTACGGTTCATGCCATGGTTCGGATTAACTTGTTTGAGCATGATCTTTTCCGAAGACCGATACCCATCCCCGATCAAGTCGAGGACGAGCTTTTCGGAATCATGCTCTAGGGCGGCGGTCTAGCCGAGCCGGACGGTAAAGGAAAGGTGGCGGGCTGACCTGCGGCTCGCGCACTTGTTCCAGGCGCGGCGGCAGCTACGATCGCCACCGGGTTCGCGACAAAAGGTGTGCGCGTGACGGCTTCCCTCGATTTCTGGTTCGAATTCGCCTCGACCTACTCCTATCCGGCGGCAATACGGATTGGTGATGCCGCCGCCGCGCGCGGGGTGGCGGTGCGATGGCGGCCGTTCCTGCTCGGACCGATCTTCAGTGCGCAGGGCTGGGACAATTCGCCGTTTAATCTCTACCCCGCTAAGGGTCGCTATATGTGGCGCGACCTGGAACGCATCTGCGGCGAGCTTTCGCTGCCCTTCAAGCGGCCGACGGTGTTTCCGCAGAATACGATTCTGGCGGCACGGGTGGCCATGATCGGACTCTCGCGCGATTGGGGCGAAGATTTTTGCCGCGCGATCTATGCCGCCGAATTCGGCGAAGGTCGTAATATTGGCGGGGCCGATACGCTCACCGGCTTGCTGACGCAAATCGGGCAGGATGTGCACGCTGTGCTGGATGAGGCGCAAAGCGATCCCATCAAAGCGGACTTGCGCGCGCAGACAAATGAAGCCGCGCGTCTCGGCATTTTCGGCGCGCCGAGCTTCGTCACTCCCGATGGCGAACTGTTCTGGGGCAACGACCGCCTGGAGGCGGCGCTCGATTGGGCGGCTGCGCGGCAGTGAATCGTCATGGCGGGCTTGTCCCGGCCATGACGCCGGAAAGTACAGTGCACGCATCTCACGCGCTCGGCCGACGCCGCTCGCGCCAGCGGCCGGCGTTGCGGCCAGCGACCGCCCAATAGGCGAAGCCGAATACGGCGCCACCGGCGGCCACGATCTCGGCGGCGCGCGATATCGGTGGCGGCGGTCGGTCGATCGATTCCTCGTAGGACGGCGGCGGCAGCCCGCTGGCGTAATAGCCGCCGACCAGCAGCACCATGCCGACGGCGAGATGCGCGAGCAGCGAACGGATTTTGAAGGCTTCGGCAAGTGCGATCAGGATCACCGCCGGAAAGAGACCAACCGCGCCGGTGAAGCTACTGGCGAAGAACACCGCAATGGTGAAGCCGATACCTTCGCCAAACTGGCCATAGTCAGCACGCCAGCCGGGGCCGATGGCACCAAAGGCGATAGCCGCGCCGGCGGCAAGGGACGCCACGATCAGCGCGAAGACAATGACGATCAGGCGCCCGATGAGGGACATGGATTCCCATTCTTTACTTCACCCCGCAAGCGGGGAGAGGTAAGAAAAATCACTCCACCATCGCCATGGCGCGGAGCGCCATCCGCTCACGGGCGGAGAGCTTTTCGCTGGCGCTCTTGAGCTGACCGCAGGCGGCGAGGATGTCGCGCCCGCGCGGCGTGCGCACCGGGGAGGCATAGCCGGCGTCGAACACGACCTGCGAGAACTTCTCGATCTGCTCCCAGTCGGAACATTCGTATTTGCTGCCGGGCCAGGGATTAAACGGAATAAGATTGATCTTGGCGGGGATGCCCTTGAGCAAACGCACAAGCGCCTTGGCATCTTCGATGGAATTGTTCACGCCCTTGAGCATGACGTATTCGAAAGTGATGCGCTTGGCGTTGGATACGCCGGGATAATGGCGACACGCTTCCATCAGTTGCGCGATCGGGTATTTGCGGTTGAGCGGCACCAACTCGTTGCGCAAGTCGTCGCGCACCGCGTGCAGTGAGATCGCAAGCATGCAGCCGATCTCGGCACCGGCACGCTCGATCATCGGGACCACGCCGGAAGTCGAGAGCGTGATGCGGCGCTTGGAAATACCGATGCCATCACCGTCCGCCGCAATGAGCAACGCGTCGCGCACCGCCTCGAAATTGTAGAGCGGCTCGCCCATCCCCATCATCACGATATTGGTGATCTTTCTTTCTTTGCCTCCCCCTGCAAGGGGGAGGTCGACCGCCGAAGGCGGTCGGGTGGGGGTCGCTTCTTGACCCCTCCCGGGATCGCTTTCAGCGATCCGGCCCTCCCCTTTCAGGGGAGGGTTAAGAGAAGAATCCGGCCAGTCGCCCAGGCGGTCGCGCGCGGCCAACACCTGGCCGACGATCTCGCCGGCGGTGAGGTTGCGCACCAGGCGCTGCGTGCCGGTGTGGCAGAATGAACAGTTGAGCGTGCAACCGACTTGGCTCGACACGCACAAGGTGCCGCGCTCGGTATCGGGGATGTAGACGCATTCGACTTCGTGCGGACGCTCTCCTTGATTCTCGCCGGAAAGCCGCAAGAGCCACTTTCGGGTGCCGTCGACCGAGACCTGCTCCGCCACCACCTCGGGGCGCTCCAGGGTGAAGCGCTGCTCAAGCGCCGCGCGCAGGTTCTTCGACACGCTGGTCATGGCGTCAAAAGATGTGACCCCGCGGAAATAGATCCAGTGCCAGAGCTGCTGCACGCGCATCTTGCGCTGCTTCTCCGCTACCCCAACGCTACCGAGCGCATCAGCGAGCTGCGCGCGAGTGAGGCCCACCAGCGACGGCTTCTCGGGCGCCACATAGCGCTCGAGCGGCGTCTTCTCGATCATAGGGGCCGTTTCTAGCTGCAGCGTCATAACCGTTGTCGTCGCCGGGCAAAAGACGCGAAGCGCCGTCTGAACCCAAGAAGTCCCGGCGATCCGTTCAGGAAGGCACAGTCTATCTAAGTGGGATCACCGGGTCTCGCCACTCCGTGGCGAGCCCGGTGATGACGGGAACTGGCCCTATTTGCACTCCGCCGCCACCTTGTCGAGGGCATCGGAAACGCCCTTCAGCGAATAGGTGTCGGTGGTCTTGGTGTCATGGGTGGAGACGCTGCGCACCACCATCTCGCTGCCCTTGCGCATGGCGGCGACCATCTGCGGTTCCTCGGCAGCGTTCTTGACCCAGGCTCCGTCCTCCTGGGTGTACATGGTGTAGCGGGCGGAGCCGTCTATGGCGATAGTGGCGTCGACGCCCGACTTCTGCGGATAGCCGACGATGATCGAGACTTCGTTCTTCACCTTCTCGGACGGCCGCGTCGACACGAAGGCATAGGCCGGGTCGCGGTTCCGGCCTGGCGGATCGGTCTCCCCCTTGGTCGGTTTTGATAAAGCGAAACAAACCTCTTTGCCATTGGGGGTCGCCTTGTAGGCGCCCCAGTCGCCGAACTGCCCCAGCAGCACAGCCTGTTCCTTGGCCTTCTGCGCAGAGGCGGGCATTACAAAGGCGCAATTGCAAACGGCCAGTCCGACAAAGATGGTGCGGAGCAAAAAGGTCTTGTTCATCGGGCCCTACCGGTCAAAGTGACGACGATCTCAGAAACCGCCCCCAGAGGATTTGCTGAATATAAGCGCATTAGAGACGAATGTCGGCAATGTGAAGGCGGCAATGCGCCGCTGTCCACGCCGAATTTGTGCCGGCAGTTAACCGCGCCCCCACGCAGGAAGGCCAAGGGCGTGCTAAAGAGGTCGGCCATTGGCCGTCTTCCCATCAGTTCAGTTGACCACAATACCATGAAAGCACTGCTCTGCACCCGCCACGGAACGCCCGACGATCTTGAGATCGCGGACATCGCCGACCCCACACCCGGTCCGGGCGAAGCGGTGGTACGTGTCGCTGCCGCTGCACTCAACTTTTTCGACACGCTGATCATCGCCGGCAAGTACCAATTCAAGCCGGAAATGCCATTCTCGCCGGCAGCTGAATTCGCCGGCACCGTCGAGAAGCTGGGTGACGGTGTGACCTCCGTGAAGGTCGGCGACCGCGTGCTTGGCTACATGGTTGCCGGCGCGGCGCGCGAGCGTGTCGTCATCGCCGCCGGGCGGCTGGTGCCGATTCCCGACGCGGTCGACGACGACCACGCCGCAGGCATCTGCGTAACATACGGCACCACATTCTATGCGTTGAAGGACCGTGCCAAGCTTCAGCCAGGCGAGACACTGGCCGTACTCGGCGCGTCCGGCGGCGTGGGGCTGGCGGCGGTCGAGATCGGCAAGCTGATGGGCGCGCGGGTGATTGCCTGCGCTTCCTCGCCGGAGAAAGTCGCGTTTGCACGTGAGCACGGCGCCGACGGCGGCATCGATTATAAGGCCGACGATCTCAAGGAAGAGCTGCGGCGGGTGACCGACGGGCGCGGTGCCGACGTTATCTATGATCCTGTCGGCGGCGATTATAGCGAAGCGGCCTTGCGTTCCATCGCCTGGCTCGGCCGCTTCCTGGTGGTCGGCTTCGCCGCCGGCGAGATTCCGAAATTGCCGCTCAATCTGGTGCTGCTGAAGGGCTGCGACGTGCAGGGCGTGTTTTGGGGCTCATGGATCGAGCGCGACAAGGCCGCCCACCGCACGAACACCGAGCAACTCCTGGCCTGGGTGGCAGAGGGTAAGCTCAAGCCGCACGTGCATGCAGTATATCCGCTCGCCGAAGCCGCAGATGCGCTGAACGCGATAGCCGCGCGCAAGGTGATGGGCAAAGTGATCTTGCGGCTGTGAAGCACGCTATCTTCACCTCCCCCCTGGAGGTGGACGTCGGCGAGCGTAGCGAGCCCGAAGGGAGTGAATCGGGAAGCAAACGGACGCGCTGAATATGGCGCGGTGCCGTCACCTCAGTCCACGCGCCTGCGGCCTGCAACTCACCCCCGCCAGGGGAGGGTGAAACGGTGCAAGTCTTGCTTCCTCGCTACGACACGATGGATGACATTGCCGGAGGACGCGCTGGTGGTTTGTTCGTCCAGCAGCATCGACATGGCGCGTAGTTCATCGCGCACGATGGCACTGTCGAAGGCGGTATAAAGCCGGCCCTTGTCGTCGCGCGTGTCTGCCCCGAACACGCGCCAGCTCAAGTAGAGTGTCCCACCAGGCTTGACGATGTCGGCAAGGCGTCGCACAGCCGGCGCGATCATCTCACGCGGCAGGTGCATCAGAACGGTTTCGCACAGTACGTTGTCGAAAGCGCCCGACGCGATGCAGTCGAGCTCGGGCAACGCCCCCAAGAAAAAATCGTAGCTGGGGTGGCGGCGGCGCGCTGCGCCGAGCATGCCAAGTGAAGCATCGTAGCCCACAGCCGCATGGCCAGTGGCGTTGAGCCACGCGACCTCTCGGCCGCTGCCGCACCCGATATCGACGGTCGCTCCCTTACCGAAGAATTGCCGGACGATAGCGTGCAGGTCTTCGGGCGGCGACTGCGCCTGCCAGGCGTCAGCGAAGTTTTCGGCGTCGACGTTGTAGGCGGCAAGGGTGGCGCGGTCCATCAAACCAGAGGGCGCGTCAGGCGCTCAGCCTGTCAAGCGCATCCTGCGCCGCCGCGCGGTGCACGGGGGTGATGTGGTCGGCCACCAGCTTGAGCGCGGCGGCCAGCACGGCGGCATCATCGGTGAAACCAAGCACCGGCATCACGTCGGGGATAGCGTCGCTTGGCAGCACGAAGTAGGCGATCGCGCCGAGCAGCATGCCCTTCACCCGCAACGGTGTCTCGCGGTCGAAGGCACAGTAATAGGCCGCCAGCAGGTCGGCGGCGAAGGGCAGGCGCGCGGCGACACGGCCAAGCTTGCGCCAGAATTCGCGCGCCAAGCGCTCGGCTTCTTCCGCGTTGCCGCGCCAAAAGGCGGTGCGGGCGGTGGTCATGGGAGGTTATGTGGGTTGTCCGAGGCCGCTCGGCAAGCACGGTTTACCCGCTCTCCTTGCGGGAGAGGGAAATTGAGCACGCCGCACCTGCGTGCTGCAACCTCAGCCCGCAATCCTGTCCATCGTCTCGGCCAGCGTCAGGTCCAGCTCGGTGACCCCGCCGGCGTCGTGGGTCGAAAGCGTCACCTCGACCGTCTTGTAGACGTTGGACCACTCCGGATGGTGATCCATCCTCTCCGCCACCAGCGCGGCCCGGGTCATGAAGCCGAAGGCCTCGTTGAAATCCTTGAATACGTATTTCTTGGTGATGGCGTCGCGGCCGGTTACCTCCGACCAGCCAGCCAGCTTGCCCAACGCGGTTTTGCGCGCATCCGCGGTCAATTTTTGAGCCATGACAAAGACCTCCTGCGAAAAACGCCCCACTCTCGCAAAAAGTTCGGCCGACGACTATCTCTTCCTTAAGGCTCAGACACTACGAGGCTTTCATGTCCTGGTCAGTGAACATCGGCAAAGTGGCCGGCACGGTGGTCCGCATCCACCTCACCTTCCTCTTGTTTCTTGCCTGGATCTTCGCAGCCAGTTACGCCACGAGCGGCGCAGCCACGGCGTGGGATACACTGCTGTTCATTCTGCTGTTGTTTCTGTGCGTGCTGCTGCACGAGTTCGGCCATATTTTCACCGCCCGCTATTTCGGCGTGAACACGCCCTACGTCACGCTGCTGCCGATCGGCGGTGTGGCGCAGCTCGAGCGCATTCCGGAAGAGCCGTGGGAGGAATTCCTCATCGCCATCGCCGGGCCGCTGGTCAATGTCGTCATCACGCTGCTGCTGGTGTTCATCGCCGGCGCTCACCTACAACCGGACAACGCCGCCGCAATCGGCAACACGCAGGTATCGATGATCGACCGACTGGCGATCGTCAATCTGTTTCTCGCCTTGTTCAACCTGATCCCTGCCTTTCCGATGGACGGCGGCCGCGTGCTGCGCGCGGCGCTAGCGAGTCGCATGGGGTTTGTGCGCGCCACCGAAGTTGCCGCGAACGTCGGACAGTTCGTCGCATTCGCACTCGGATTCCTCGGGTTGATGTACAACCCGATACTGATCTTCATCGCCATCTTCGTCTATCTGGCGGCCTCGTCGGAAGCGCACATGGTGGCGCTGCGGGCGGTGTCGCGCGGCGTGCCGGTGAGCCACGCCATGATGACGCGATTCGCAACGCTTACGCCGCAGGATCATATCGATGAGGCGGTGCAGACACTGTTGCAGACTTCGCAGGGCGAATTTCCTGTGGTCGATACTGCTGGCAAGCCGGTTGGCGTGCTTGACCGCGGCGCGCTGATCAAGGCGCTCAAAGCGCTGGGACCGGATGCCCGCGTCCAGGATGCCATGAGCCCGGCTTTCCCCACCGTCAGTCACCGCGCCACGCTCGAGCAGGCATTCAAACTGTTGCAGGAGAAGTCGGTTCCGGCGGTCGGCGTGGTCGATGCGGCGGGCAAGCTTACCGGCTTTGTCACCGGCGAAACCGTGGCCGAGATGATGATGGTGCAGGACGCCATGCCACAAGGCGGCCATATAGGCCCTTGGGACCGAACGCAGGGGGCGTAAGAAGCGCAGCCTCCCCCTGAAAAGAAGCGGTAACCAGGGCCCCAAACCGCGGTTGCTTCCCGCCAGTTCGTGACTATATTGCGCCGCAATAGCGTCGCGTCGCGGGCTCGGAAGCGGGCCCGCGCTTTGGTTTTTTGGAACCCTTAAATGAACCTCCGCAATATCGCCATCATCGCCCACGTCGACCACGGCAAGACCACGCTGGTCGACCGGCTGCTGCAGCAATCGGGTGTCTACCGCGAGAACCAGCGCCAGGTCGAACGTGCCATGGATTCCAACGACCTCGAGCGCGAGCGCGGCATCACGATCCTCGCCAAGGCGGCCTCGGTCGAGTGGCACGGCACGCGCATCAACATCGTCGACACCCCGGGCCACGCCGACTTCGGCGGCGAAGTCGAGCGCATCCTCAACATGGTGGACGGCGCGCTGGTGCTGGTCGACGCCGCTGAGGGCCCCCTTCCGCAGACCAAGTTCGTGGTGTCGAAGGCACTGAAGATGGGCCTCAAACCCATCGTCGTCATCAACAAGGTGGACCGCTCCGATGCCCGCCCCACCGAGGTGGTGAACGAGGTGTTCGACCTGTTCGCCGCGCTCGACGCCACCGACGAGCAACTCGATTTCCCCATCCTCTACGGCTCGGCCAAGCAGGGTTGGATGGCGACGAGCCTCGAAGGCTCGCAGGACGACGGCATGAAGCCGCTGTTTGATCTCGTACTCAGCCACGTACCGCCGCCGCAGGTTGAAGACGGCCCATTTCGCCTGCTTGGCACCATCATCGAGCCCAATCCCTATCTCGGCCGCATCATCACCGGGCGCATCACCTCCGGCAGCGTGAAGCCGAACCAGGCGGTGAAAGTGCTGGACCGGGAGGGCAAGCTGGTTGAGGCCGGCCGCATCACCAAAGTGCTGGCCTTCCGCGGCCTCGAGCGTGTGGCGATCGATGAGGCCGAAGCCGGCGACATCGTCGCGCTCGCCGGCCTGCCCAACGCCACCGTGGCACACACCATCTGCGATCCGTCCGTCGATACGCCGCTGCCGGCACAACCGATCGATCCGCCGACGCTGTCGATGACCTTCCGCGTCAACGACTCGCCACTCGCCGGCACCGAAGGCAGCAAGGTCACCGGTCGCATGATCCGCGACCGGCTGTTGCGCGAGGCCGAAGGCAACGTGGCGCTACGGGTGCGCGAGAGTGACGATAAGGACGCCATGGAAGTCGCCGGCCGCGGCGAATTGCAACTCGGAATTTTAATCGAGACCATGCGTCGCGAAGGCTTCGAATTGTCGGTGTCGCGGCCGAAGGTGCTGCTCCGCCGCAACGAAGCTGGCGAGTTGGAAGAGCCGATTGAAGAGGTCGTCATTGACGTCGACGAGGACCATTCTGGCATCGTTGTGCAAAAAATGTCCGAGCGCAAAGCCGAACTGATGGAGATGAAGCCATCCGGTGGCGGACGTGTGCGCCTCGTGTTTTATGCACCGACCCGGGGTCTTATCGGCTACCAGGGCGAATTGCTCACGGACACCCGCGGCACTGCCATCATGAACCGGCTGTTCCACGGCTACGCGCCACACAAGGGCGCGATCCAGGGTCGCCGCAACGGGGTTCTGATTTCCAACGACAAGGGCGACGCGGTCGCCTACGCGCTGTGGAACCTGGAAGACCGCGGCCCGATGATGATCGAGCCGGGCTGGAAGGTCTACACTGGCATGATCGTCGGCGAGCACACGCGCGACAACGACCTCATCGTCAACGTGCTCAAGGGTAAGCAGCTCACCAACATCCGTACCACTTCGAAGGACGAGGCGATCAAGCTTACGCCGCCGATCCGCATGACGCTGGAAAAGGCGCTGGCCTACATCGAGGACGACGAGCTGGTCGAGGTGACGCCGAAGTCGATCCGCCTGCGCAAAAAGCTGTTGGACGAGAACGACCGCAAGAAGGCCGAACGCACGAAGGAAGCCGTAGCTGTGTGATGTTTTATGTGTCTCCCCGCAATCGGGGGAGAGGTAACGCTGCCCGTCTGTCTAATTATGGCACAACGGCAAAGCGCGCCGTGCCTCGAGATCGGTCCGCGCGCTAGGTTTCGGCAGGTTCGCTGGGCATTATTGCCCGGCTGTGGCCAGTAATCCACACCGTTTACCCAACGTTAAACATAGGCCTTGAAGGCCGCGAGGTTCGTTGCTTGTATTCTTCCATGAGCACGACCCTGATAGAGATTCGCCGCGCCAAGACCGCCGACGCTTCGGAGGTGGCCGAGACCCATGACGAAGCGTGGCGCACGGCCTACCAGGGCATCATCCCCGGCAACGAACTCGACAAACTGATCAACCGGCGCGGTCCGGACTGGTGGGATTCGGCCATCCGCAAGGGCAGCCGCATTACTATCCTGCAGTTCGGCGAGCAGATCGCCGGCTACGCCAACTACGGCCGCAACCGTGCGCGCAGCCTGTTTTATGACGGGGAGGTCTACGAGCTTTATCTGCGCCCCGAGTTCCAAGGCCTGGGCTTCGGCCGCCGGCTGTTCAACGCCGCGCGCAAGGACCTGGTCCAGAGCGGGCTGAAGAGCCTGGTGGTTTGGGCTCTGTCCGACAACGAGCCGGCGGTGGAGTTCTATCGCGCGCTCGGCGGCCGCGCCGTCGCCCGCTCCTCCGAGCGCTTCGGGCCGAAGTCCCTCGACAAGGTCGCATACGCCTGGCAGGGCTGATTCTTCGTCGTCGCGGCCAAACTAGCGCAGCGAGCACGAGCCGGGAACCATAACCACAGACATCCCTGGAGTGCACGGCGAATGCATCCCCGCCTTCGCGGGCACGACATCAAAAATATATTCGCTCGCTCCTCACTATGAAGTTCAAAGCTCCGGTAGCGGCAAACCCTTCTGCCGACAGCCGGCACGGAGCGTATTGAGCAACAGACAGGCGATCGTCATTGGTCCGACGCCGCCGGGCACCGGGGTCAGCGCACCGGCCACACCGGCCACATCGGCCGCCACATCTCCGACGATGCGTGACCTACCGTCGGCACCCGACACGCGGTTGATGCCGACATCGATCACTGTGGCACCGCGCTTGATCCAATCAGCGCGTACCATCTCCGGCTTGCCGATGGCCGCGACCAACAGATCCGCGCGCCGGCACACCGCCGGCAAATCGCGGGTCTTGGAATGGGCAATCGTGACGGTGGCGTTTTCGTTGAGCAGCAAATGTGCCACCGGTTTGCCGACGATATTGGACCGGCCGACCACTACCGTTTCCAGACCGGCAAGCGAAGGATGCACGGATTTGGCCAGCCGCACGCAGCCGAGCGGGGTGCACGGCACCAGCGCGAACAGGCCGCTCGCCAGCCGTCCGACATTGATCGGATGGAAGCCATCGACGTCTTTGGCCGGATCGATGGCGAAAATGATCTTGTGCTGATCGATCTGCGGCGGCAGCGGCAATTGCACCAGGATGCCGTTGACGTTGTCGTCGCCGTTGAGCTTTGCGATGAGCGCGAGCAATTCAGCTTCGCTCGTATCCGCCGGCAGCTTGTAATCGAACGCGCGCATGCCGGCTTCCGCAACTGCTTTCGTCTTGCTGCGAACATAGACGCTGCTGGCCGCGTTCTCGCCGACCAGCACCACCGCGATGCCCGGCACGTGTCCGTGCGCCTCGGTGACGCGCGCGACATCGGCCGCGATCTTGCCGCGCAGGTCCGCCGCGAGGGCCTTGCCGTCGATAATCGTTGCAGTCATTTCGTTCTGTTACTCTTGTTATTTTGATCACTTTGTTTGGATTTTGCCGGGCCCGCGATGACAAGGGCAGAAAACCCGTCACCCTGCAAGTTGCTCCAATGTCGCAACCAGCCTTCGCGCGTCGCCCGAAACGACCAGCCGTTTGACGCGCGCGGCGGCACCGGCGGTGATCGCCACGTCACGCGGCGGAACGCTTAAAGCCTTGGCTATCAGCCGGATCAGTGCGTCGTTGGCTTCGCCTTCGCTGGGCGCCGCCCGCACCCGCACTTTCAAGACGCTACGGCCGTCGGCCGTTTGCTCAATGCCATCGATGGTGTCGCGTCCACCCTTGGGCGTCAGACGCACCTGAATCGTGACGCCGCTCCCCACCGTCGCCCAAGGCGCGGTCATGGCAAGGTCACGCTAAAAGACGTTCGGATAGATGTAGCGCACGATTACGTTTTCGAGGAACAGGATGATCAGAATCAAGATCACCGGCGACACGTCGATACCGCCGAGATTGGGCAGCATTTGGCGGATCGGGCGCAACAGCGGCTCGGTGAGCCGGTAGAGCATATCGCCGATCATGTGCACCACCTGATTGCGGGTGTTGACCACGTTGAAGGCCACCAACCACGACAGGACGGCGGCCGCGATCAGCAGCCAGATATAAATTTGCAGCACCAGCAGAATGATATCGAGAATTGAGCGCATGAATCGTCCGTCCGTTCGAGGAGCGGGCGGAAAGTAACCGCATCGATGGCCGGGAACAAGCCGACGATAGACCGCCGGCGGCCGCTCCTTGACAGGTCCCGACCCTGGCCCTAAATGGCCCCCACTCGCCGGAATCTTCCGTGCAACGGGGGTTTTAGCCGTTGTGCCAAGGCGGGGCCGTAGCTCAGCTGGGAGAGCGCCTCGTTCGCAATGAGGAGGTCAGGGGTTCGATCCCCCTCGGCTCCACCAACACTTAGCGCTCCTGTAGAGACCCGCTGGCACACCCTGGGCACACGGGCCGGTTCTGCATGGCTACTTTGAGGAGGCGCGGCGGGCGGTAGCAGGTTCGGATACGCCGCAACGCTCACCGCCGGGCGGCAAACCTCCGGGCAATGGTGGAAGACCTGCGGTCCAACGGCATTGCTAATATCAGAACTATTGCCGTCGAACCGAACGCCCGCGGCATCCTCACGCCCCGTAGTGGCGCTTGGCACCCAACGTCTACCCCGAGGTTCTTGGCGCGGCTTGTGACCTGACAGCGGGCGACGGGCACGAATGGGCCCCTATTGTCGCCCATTTGGCTGGAAATCCGACCGGCGGGGTGATTTCAAAAAGCCCCAGTAAAGACCGAAGCTGCTGAGGTTCGTTGCGGGTTTTTATAGCTCGTACTTCGCATGAAGGTCTGCTCGGCTTGATAACCTATTATTAACCTTATGCTTCCCATCTTTCGAAGGAAGACGAAAAAGTCCGCAGACCGATTGAACCGGTACGCGAGCACTGAAGATGCCGAACGCTCTTTCCGCTGAAGAGAAACTTTGGTGCATGATCCAAATGCTCCGTGCATCCATTAATCTCGATTGGGCTAAATTGGCTTCGGGACCGCTTACATACGATGAGCGAACATTGACCATGCGGCGCTTGACAGCGTCTGCCCATGCTTTGAAGAATTTGAAAAACATAGATCAACAAAGGCGGACCATAATTTAACACAATCGAAGCGTCGCTCGCATTTCCGAGGTCCGCTTTACCCCGACGTTGAAAGACATTCGCCATTACCCGGCCTAGGTACTCACTGACCCGGTGACATTAGCTTGGCGTCAAACTTAAGTAAGCGCGCCGACTTTACCCATTGCGCGCAACCAAAATGATTGAATTGGAAAAATCCCAGTTGGCCATCAACGCTTGAAAGTGACGGCCATCAATAGTGTTTAAATCAGCTGGTAGCGACCAACCAAATAAGTCTTGGCCTTCACCGCTGCCACAGCCTGCTTGTTGCCAACCTGCTTGCCCCTGAGCGCCCGCGCGCCATTAGGATTGCCGAGTTTGACCCCACGGGCCTTAGCGGCGGCCAGGGCGGCCTTCCAATTCGGATAAAGACGCCAACTTCGTGAGCAGGAAGCGGCCCCGCGAGCTTAATTCCAACCGGTAGCCGAGCATTTACTCGCTCCTTTTGAAACCGCTGCTCCAAGAAGTCCTACAGAAAATTGCAAAAACACAGGCTCATTTGGACGAGTAAACAAGGGCGGGAGCGCCATGGCTGGTCACCGCAGCCTCGCTCATTGAATGTTCGCGCAAGCGGGGAATGTTCGCGCAAGCGGGATCTAATTTTATCTTCGGTGTCGGGCGCGAGACACGCTTTCGCGCAAGAACCTGCACGCCATGCCACACCATCAAGTTCAACTGGTGTTTGCAAGCCGGGCACTCATAAAGGCGAACTTGCGTACCAGCTGATTTTTCGGTCGGTCCCGATTGAACGAGCGCCATTTCAGCGTCGCACAGGCAATCAGGCATTTCCGTCGAGCCAACCGCGAGCACGTCTTCAATCTTGGCCATCGCCTCAGCCCTCGTACTGACTGCACGTGCATCATGATACCAAATTGGCCCCGGCGGGGGATCGCCAGGGCCAACGCTAAGTCGAGCATAGCCGGGGGGACAGGGAGAAGGGACTGCTCGACGCTCAAACACTATGAGGGCCACCATCTTCGTTATTGATCTACATCAAAGAGACGAGTATCCATTCCGTAAATTATTTCAATTTGCTTCCTTAGCTGCGTCATCATGTTATCTGCTAATCTGCGAGCAGACCTTCATGCGAAGTACGAGCTATAATAGGCCGCAGCGGGCCTGAGACATTTCGGTCTTTACTCGGACCTTTTTGAAACCACCCCGGCGTCGAATTTCCAGCCGAATGAACGATAACAGACGACCCATTGCCATCCTCGCCCGCTATCAGTTCGCGAGCCGAGCCGTAAACGTTGGGTGCGACGAGGCTCTTGCGGCCTGCCGCATTCACAGAGCTACGCTGATAATTGCCAAGCTGGACCGGCTCGCCCGGGACGTTGCCTTTGTCTTCAATCTTATGGAAGCCGGGGTCGAATTCGTAGTAGTCGATTTTCCGGCAGCCAATCGCCTCACCATCCAATTTCTCGCAGCGGTGGCCGAGCATGAGGCCCGAGCCATTTCCGAACGGACCCGTGCCGCCCTCGCAGCCGCCGAAACGCGCGGAGCCCGATTGGGGGGCTTTGGCGGTCGCGCGGGAAGCTGCACGGCGTGCCTGCGCGCTAGAGATGCCAGAACCGCAAGAGCCGAGCGGCGCGCTGCCGATCTCATGCCTCTGGTCGCCAGCGAACGTGAGCGAGGGAACACTTCACTTCAGGGGCTCGCGCTGGCGCTCGATAACCAAGGCATAAACGCGCCGCTTGGGCATGGACCGTCGGCTTGGTCTCTTTAATAGCGGCTTTGCCGCTAATTTGACCAAGATAAGGGACGATATCGACCGGTGCGTAGCTGATGAATTCAGCTCCATCATTAAAACCGCCGAGAACAATATCGAGTTATTTCTGCGAATAAGCAGAATAGAGATTGCAGACATGTTTGCGCAGCGCGGACATAAGGTCTTAAAGCACTGCGACGGAGCGCTCTACCAGTGAGGAGGCGTCCTCAATACATTCTCTGGCTGACAGCGTAAATATAGCGGCGAGCTCTTCGTCCCCACATTCCTCTGCGATGTACCGGTAAAGCTTGGCCTCTGCCAATAACTGCTCGACAATTTCCTTGGGTTTCGACGCGTGCACGGGGGCCTACTTTTCCTCAAACATCTTCGCTTCTTCGGCTTGGATTATTCGCACAATTCGCTGGCATTCCGCTTCGTCCGACGTTCGTGCAAGCTTTGAACGAAGCTGCTTCAGCTTCTCGCTCTGGATAGAACGAACCGCATCCATGTCGAATTCTCAGAGCGGCTGCGCGCGAATGCACTGGAATTAGTAAATCCAGACCCGCTAAGTGTGGCGTTGACATGGATCAAAGCCGTCTGATGATTGCGGGCGCTCATGTATTTCATGGTGAAAGCTCAATGGCCACCTGACAAATGGCTGCTTGTTTCAATTGCACCATTTGACACCGATTTGGAGGTTTGCGTGATCGACAAGCGCGGAGTTCACGCATTGGTGTTTCCGTGTCGTCGGACGACTAACGGGTGGGTTGACGGCACGACGCAGCGGTTGCTTGACATCAACCCTACGCATTGGCGCAGGTGGAGCGAGAATCACAACTAAATCGCTTTGTTGGCAACAGCGGGCGTTTCCGTTGCCTCCTTCAACTTTCCCTCCTCCTCGCGAAGAAGGCGGGACAGCATTGTCCGCTTAGTCGGATCGGCTTCGGTTTCAAGCAAAAGCTTGAACCGGTCGATGTTGGCCTGAATGATTCTATTCATGACGCCCTCCGGCAAATCAAACCACATCGGACAGCTGAGCCGTCCGCATGATCGATCGCGTCTCTCAGTCGTTGACGCCCAAGGCGTTTTGCCAACGATGGAGATAAGGCTACTACCGAACCTCGCGGCTGTCTTCAGGAACTTTATACAAATTTGCGTGCTTTTGAGTGTCGCAGGATATCGTGCGAAGTCCGCCTCGGGTCTTGGTCGTGTAAAAACGCGGCGTGCAGAGCTCGGTGGTCCCTGAAGACTGAAATCATCTCCCTCAGGCGGTGATCGCCGCGATCAGCCGCTTGGTTCCGACGATGTTCATGACGCGGGTTAGGTTGTAGGCGAGCACTGCAAGCGCCATTTCCGCCGCTACTTTCGGCAATGTTTTGGTCAGGAAGTGTGTCGCTCCCATACGTGCCTTGATCGTGCCGAATGGATGTTCGACCGTCTCCCGGCGCTGGCGCATGGCTTGTGGGTTCGCATCGAGGCGCTCCTGCACGGCGTCGAGCAGATGTTCGTGCTCCCATCGGGTGATCCGCCGCTCACGTCCGGTGGTACATTGAGACTTGAGGGAGCAATCCGGGCACGCTGTCGTCCAATAGCGCCGCAGCGTCTTGCCGTCTTCTTCGTTCGTGTAGCGATAGGTTAGCTGCTCGCCGGCCGGGCAACGATAGGCGTCTTCCTCAGGCAGATAGGCGAAGTCCTGCTTGCCGAAGCGGCCTTCCGCCTTGGCTCCAGACGTCAATGGCTTCGGCAGGGTCACGACGATACCCGCCTTGTCGCACTCAGAAAATCTCGGGGCTGCTGAAGTACCCGCGATCGGCTACGGCTTCGAGCCTTCCGGTCTGCAGAACAGCCTTGGCCTGCCTGCCCATATTGGCGAGTTGCGCGCGATCCGAGCCACTATTCGTGACTTCATGCGCCACTATCAGATGATGTTCCGTGTCGACGGCAACCTGAACATTGTAGCCGACCACGCCAGAGCCGCGGCCGCTCGTCGCCATTGAGCGACTATCCGGATCGGTCAAGGAGATCTGCTGGTCGGGCGAAGCAAGCATTTGCTGCTCATGAATGGCCAGTTTCCCCATGGCCTCTTTCACTTTCGCCAGCTTCTCTCGCAGTCTCGTCACCTTTGTGGCCAGCGCTTCCGATGGCTCCTGCCGGTCGGCAGTGTCGAGTTGGCTCAGGTAACGGGCAATGCTCTCCTCAAGCTGGGCGCGCCGCCGCTCCACCTTCGCGCGGGTGAAGTTCTTGTCCCGGTTGTTCACCGCCTTGAACTTGCTGCCGTCAATCGCGACGCTCGCCGTCGTCAGGAGATTCATCTCGCGGCAAAGTTCCACAAACCGCGCGCACACCGCCCGTAAGCCCGATCCGTTGTCTTTTCGGAAGTCGGCGATCGTCTTGTGATCCGGCGCCAGCCGGCCCAGCAACCAGATCACTTCGATATTGCGTCCGGCCTCCCGCTCAAGCCGCCTGCTCGACTGAACCTGGTTCAAATAGCCGTAAATGTAGAGCTTCAGGAGAACCGCGGGATGGTACGCCGGTCGGCCCGTCCTAGCCGGATCGATCCCTTCAAAGCCCATTTCGGCCAAATTGAGCGCGTCGACGAACACATCGATCGCGCGAACGGGATTGCTCTCGTCGATAAAATCATCGAGGCATTCGGGCAGTAAGGTCGCCTGCCCTCGATCCGCCCCCTCAACGAAGCGCTTCATCGGATTCCCCCACAAAATCACGAGAGAATCATAACAGCGAAGGCGTTTTCACACAGCCAGGGTCAAGCCCGGCCTTCTAGCGGCGGGCGCGATATTGCGTGTCTCGGCCAAAAAGCTGACATGGTCCTGTGAAGGTCCATTGGCAAAACCGAAGTCGAGCAACAGACCCTTCTTATGTTCTAAATGTCTCACGATCTCCGGCAAATTCTCCAATTAATGTAAGACACGCTTTCGGCAGGAACTGGCACGCTATGGCATGTGCCCGGCTAGTTTTCGGCAGAATAACCTCAAAGCTTTTTCGGTAAAAAATCGTAAGACAGCGAGCGTGTAGGACCAATCAGTTCGTCGGTCCAATCGCGCATCTACCCATTGCGCGCCGAATAAAACATCCCACCCCTAAATTCGCGGTCGGTTATCGCGCCGCCGTGCCTTGCTGCAGCGGGGCAGCAGAAGCCCACATGCCGGCTTGCGCTGCGGTGGCCGCTTCTGCAGCATTGACGTAGCGCTTGTCCTTGACGCCCGGTACAAGCCGCGCCCAGCCCTGCTTTAGCATCCATTCGGACAGGTCGACGCCGTCCTCCTTGTGGCAGATCACAATATTTGGCTCCAGATTGTTGCGGGGATGGCATTCGATCGGCTCCGAGCCGACTAGGTTGAGCAGCGCTACATAGGCCTGCAGACCGCAGGCCCAGCGCCGACCGTCGCGATAGCGACAAGTGTATTCGCGGCCCGGCACATCGACTGCGTAAAGATGAAATGTATGGCGGCCGGTACGCAGCGTGCCGTCGAGCGCAACCCGGACCTTGAAGTAGTTGAGGGTCGTCGGCGCCAAAATGCGCGCTGACCGCTTCGGTTCGGGCAGGGGCTTAGCCTTTGCGAAGTTGGCAGGCGCTGGAGGCGGCAACGGAACTTGGCTTGGAAGCACGACCATGACAACGATTGCGGCCGCCGCGACTGCGGCTAATACGGCAAAGATGATCAACCGCCAGTCTCTCATCGTCACTCCGATTTGAATATGCAGCCTACACGCGCCTGTTCTATCCCGCGCACAAGAGAATCGCGCCGCGTATAAGATACCCCACACCCTAATTCGAGGATGTTAACGACACAGCGCTGACACGCGTAAGACGCACAAAATCAATGGATTGACGGTCCTCGCGGCCTCGGAAAATTAAAATTTCCGAAGCGCGTCCCAAGACACTTCAGTTGTCGGGCAAGAGCCTAGATTTATGTTCCCAGTGCAGGAACCTGCACAGCGGGCGTTCCCGAAAATTTGGCGCAACCGCAAGAAGCGATCGATTGAAGCGTTCACGTTTTGCCAAGACATAAAAACCCCGTCGCGCTGCGCATGCACGACGGGGCGATCGGCGGAAAAAAGTAATGCGCCCCCGAAAAGGTGGCATCGTCTAATACCACTTGGACGTATCGGCATCTGCTAGATTAGCGTGCTGTGGTTAGAAGGTAAGGCTAACGCGGTATTTTGGCACATGCCTCTCCCCGCTCGGGGAGCTTATTCGCCCAACACGATGAAACTCCCCTTCCCGGCGACCGATTTGGTAATCGGCACACAATTCTGGCGCACATGCGAATGACCGCGTTGGAAAAAGCGCAATTTTGCTGGTCTTCCGGAGAGTGCTTGTTCTCTCCCTCGGCTCCACCACCGGCCGCTAAGCGGCGGGCACGGTGAGTAAAACCTGCAAACTCAGGCCTGAGGTTTCCGATGTGGCCATTCGACCGGTACACATTGGGGGATGGAAGTGTCGAACCCACAAAGCATGTTTATGCGATGGTGAATTCTTCTGTGCGCGCGCGATCGCAGACTGCCTCTGCTTGACCCGTCTTTTGCAGCGCTTGACGATTAGGGCGTATTCCGACGCTGAGATAGTCCCGTCATATCGAAGATCTAAGCGGCGTGGACCTTGAGCGATCGTGCGAGCAGGAGCTTGGCTGCTTCTTCTGCTGGCACGGCCTCGCTAAATAGGAACCCTTGCGCTTGATCGCACCCTTCATTGCGCAAAATCTCAAGTTGTTCGCGAGTCTCGACCCCTTCCGCAATCGTTTTCATGCCCAGGCTGTTACCGAGCCGTGTTACCGCGCGTATGATCGCGACGCAATCGCCCTGCTTTCCAAGCTCTTGCGTGAAAGAGCGATCAATCTTGATTTTGTCGAATGGGAAGCTACGCAAATAGCTGAGTGAAGAATACCCCGTACCGAAGTCGTCCATGGATATGCGTACGCCCAGTTCGCGAATTTGGCGTAAGGTTTCCAAAACTATCTGATCCTCCTGCAGGAGAACCGTTTCGGTGATCTCCAATTCGAGCCGCGTCGGCGCGAGGCCTGTGACAGCCAGCGTGGACGCTATTGAATATACGAGCGTCAAATCGCGGAATTGTACCGCGGACAAGTTGACTGCCAGCCCAACATGGCTCGGCCAATTGACCGCATCCTGACAGGCGCGGCGGAGTACCCATTCGCCGAGTGGCACGATCAGCCCGATTTCCTCCGCTACCGAGATGAACAAATCGGGCTCAACCATCCCGCGCGTCGGATGATTCCAACGGCACAGTGCTTCGAAGCCGACTATTTTGCCGTCCGCGAGGTCGAGAATCGGCTGGTAGTGCACCGCAAATTGCTCCTCCGCCAGCGCCTTGCGCAAATCCAGCTCTAGCGTGTGCCGGAGCTGCATGTGTGCGTCCATTTCCGGCTCGAAGAAGTAATAGGTGCCGCGACCGTAGCTTTTGGCGCGATAGAGCGCCATGTCGGAGTTTCGCAAGAGCTGATCGGGCTCGTCGCCATCGGTGGGTGCCATGGCAATACCGATGCTAGCCCCAATTACAATCTGGTTGCCAGAGACTTCGAACGGTTCCGCAATCAGATCAATCAAACGCACCGCCAGATCGGCCGCATCGGTGGGCTGGGCCCCGACCTGGATCACAGCCAATTCGTCGCCACCCAACCGCGCAACAGTGTCGACACCCCGGACCGCCATTTGCACGCGCTTGGCGACCGCGCACAGCAACGCGTCGCCTACTGGGTGGCCTAGAGTGTCGTTGACGGTCTTGAAGCGATCAAGATCGATAAAGTGGACGGCACACTTCTCTCCATGAGCCAGCGTCTGTTCCAAATTCTCGCGGAATAGTGCGCGATTTGGCAGGTCGGTCAGCGCGTCGTGACGCGCCATGTGAATGATCTGCGCTTCAGCCAATCGTCGCTCGGTGACGTCGTCAAAGGTTGCGACCCAGCCACCGTTTGATGTGGGATTGTAAACACAGGCTATGACGCGGCCATCATCGAATTCATAGTAATGCGTGCCAGCCTCCTGCCGGCTAATGCAGGTGCGCTGATCATTCAGCATTTGGCTGGCTGTAGAGCTGGCAAAAACATTGGACGCTCGACTTTGCTTTAAGACGCACGAAAATGACGTGCCAGGCGCGACAAATTCATCCCCAAGCCCGAAAATGTTGAGGAAGCGGCGATTGACCACCTCCAATCGATTCTGTCCATCGAACAGACATAGTCCTTGCGACATGTTGTCGAGAGCCGCATCCAGTCGCGAGTTGGTCTTCCGAAGCGTCGCCGCTTGTTCTTTCAGTATCGTAACGTCGCCGAAGACAACAATGAGCCCCTGATCGCGTGTAGCGCTCTGGCTAAAGCGCAACCAGCGACCATTGGTAAGTTGGAATTCATCGGTCGCGGGGAGCTGGGCCGGATCGCGAGTGAGAACCGGGACGGACGAAGTCAACTGCGTCAAGGTCGCCTTGAGTTCGGCCAGAGGGGCGCCCGGTTCCAAGATATCAGGGGGGACGTCAAGTAGATTGACCGCCTGCGCATTAGCGAGAGCGATTTGGTCCTGCGCATCAATGACTACCACCCCTTCCTGCGAACCCTCGAGCGCGTCGGCAAGACGGCTTTGTGCGGAGCGACGCTGGTGAACTTCCCGTTCCATCATCGCCTTGATGTTGTCGCGCATCACTCTCATGGAGGCGAGGAGAGCGCCGAGTTCGTCCGCGCTGCCTTCTGGGATTGAAATATCAAGCTTTCCCTTCGCAACGCACTCCGCAACCTCGGAAGCAGCCGCGACCGGCTTGATAATGCGCCGCGCAAGGGCCCAAGCGACCGCACCGGACAGCAGGAGTGCCAGGATGGTGCCCGCGATGTTGAGGTGGGTGTCGCGTGCGATAGTGCGTTGCGCTGCCTCGCGATAGAGGAAGCCGTCACCGGCCGTGTAATTGACCAGGAGGTCAATTTGCTCATCGACCTTATTGGTATAATCGTCGAGCAATTCCCAAGTCGCATCGAGCTTGGTCTTATCGAGCAGGCGCTCGCTGGTGCGCTTCCAGGCATCGGCTGCGTGTTCGACATTGGTGGCCGCGTTGCGGGCGCGCGTTGATTGGGCTCTCTCCACGGCGATGGAGAGATCTTCTTTAAGCGTTCTCGCGAACTCGCCAATTTTTTCATCGAGGCTCGCACGCCTTTTTGGGTCTTGTTCGATCCACCGCCGCGCGAATGCAGCCCTCATCGCGGCGAAATCGGTGGCCGCGGCGCGGGCATAGTTGATCGCCATCAGCGATTGGTCGTAGGTCTTGCGGACCAGAATGCCGTCGTCTTTGATGCCCAGCGTGGCATAGGCACCTAACGTAGCGGTAATCATACTCATGAATAAAAAGGCAATCAGGATGCGGCCACGAATAGTCTTGCAGAGCACGACTACTCGTGCCCCGCATCGTCGTACGACACCTGCACGCTGCGTGGTCAGCCCGGCATTGTCGGTTCCGGCCATATCACCCGTCTCTAATAACGCTCCATCTCATAAAGGAGCGGCGGTTAAAGTCGGCTCAGGAGCGGGTCTGATCCCGATTCTTTTCTTAACGCGACCTTAACCGCGAGCGGCCAACTTGAAGTAATTGAAGCTTCGGCGCCAATTCCGGAGTTACCGTCCTAACCGGCATGCTCGGCGGAGAAACATGGGTTTTTCCAATCTAGCGAAGTTCCCTCGGTCGCGAACGCTCGCGTTCCTCGCGGCTGTCGGCTTGCTTTGCTTTGTGGCTTCCGCAAGCTACCCTCAAAACTCAAAACATATCGTTTCGCAAAAGGGGCGGGAATTTCACCCCAACGATCTCACGATCAAACTAGGTGACACGATAGAAATCGTTAACGATGACGGCGACCTTCGTCACCACGCCTATGTCAAATCTGACGATTTCAATTTTGATTCTGGAGACCAGGAGCCGGGGAGCAAGACGGATATCACCTTTCCCGCGCGGGGAGATTACGACGTCTTGTGCGCCATCCATCCCAAAATGCGCTTGGTGGTCCACGTCAAATAGCGCCTGACAGGCAGCCGCCCAGGCGGCCGGGCGGCTGCATTTGCGCTCGTATGAGTGGGATGGCGGGCTTGGCGCCGCCGGATGAGCTTTCGATCGGAAGAGTCAGCGCTGATTAACCACCGCGCGATCACCCGCCAAGAGCGGTCTAATTTTGCACGAGGGACAAGCATCTCGGTAACGATATGCGAGTACAACGACAGCGTGAACCGAAAGGTCGGCAACGCCATGTTGAGTATCGTTAGTCTGCTAAGCCTTGCGCTAGGCGCATTGGGCGCAGCACTCGCGGACAGCGCGACCGCCCACCAGGATCTCGTGGAAACCGGCGCCGGCGTATTCCTGATCGGCGGCTTTTTGCTGCTCGGTTCGTCGCTGCCGGTCATGCTCTGACGGCGTACGGCCTTCTTGGTCAGCGTGGCAACACTGGCACTTCGACCTCTTGGGGCGTGCCAGTTAATGTGTTCAAGAACGCGATCAGGTCGGCTTTCTCGGCCTTGGTGAGGTGCAGTGGCCGGACGTCCTCGGCGCGACTGGGGCGGTCGATACCGCCCTTGTCGTAGAGCTCGATCACATCCTCGAGCGTCGCTACCGATCCATCATGCATATAGGGTGCGCGACGCGCAACGTCGCGCAACGTCGGCGTCTTGAAAGCGTAACGCAGCTTTTTGGAGGTCGGGAATAACGCGCCGCGTCCGACGTCCTTTCCCTTCGCCGTGCCAATGTCGTGGAAGGAACCGTCGGTGAAGGCCCAACCGCGGTGACAAGAGGCGCAGCGTGCCTTCCCGTTGAACAAATCGAATCCATGCTTGGCTGACGGGCTGATGGCATTTTCCTTGCCGCTGATCCAGCGGTCAAATGGCGCTGTGGTGGAGATTATCGAGCGTTCAAACGTTGCAAGGGCGAGTTCTATCTTGTGCGAGGTAATCTTGCCTTCGCCGAAGGCCTGTTCGAAGGCGGTGTCGTAGCCGGGGATCGCCGAGAGCCGTTTGATCAGCTCCTGCTTCGGCAAATTCATGTTCCCGGCACCTGTGATAGGACCGAATGTGACATTCTCGAGACTGGAGAAATGTCCAGTCCACCCGAGCGCATCGTTCCATGCGACATTCAATAAAGTCGGAGTCCGCAATGGCAGGCTTTTTTGGTTCTCGCCAATAGCTCGCGGCAATCCGTCGCCCCACGATAGTCCTGGGTTGTGACAGCTAGCGCAAGAGCGTGAACGTGAGCCCGACAGGAGCGGATCCCAGAACAACATCTGTCCCAAATTCGATTTGGCCTCGGAATATGGGTCGCTCTTGGGAAAGGGGATCTGTGACGGGCGATGATATTTTGCTTTCCAGACTGATCGCTTGAGCGCCACTTCGCCGGACGAAGAACTGCCGTATCCGAGCGACAGCAAGATATAGCCGGCAAGAAGAGCGGAGGCAGTGCCCTTGGCTAGCGCGAGCGCTTTTGGCATGTCCGAACCTTCGCTCGGCGTTGTTGATATTAGGTTAAGATTCGGGATCTTTTGGCCCCGCCTTGATCGCATCCTCTCAGGAAATCTTCAGCCAAATCAGGTCGCTATCGGGAAAGTTGCGACGGCTGGGTCGGGCTGTGCGTCAACGATGTGGGTACCGGCGTGCCGTCGAGGGATCGCAGAAACGCCACCAGATCGGCGATCTGCTCAGGTGTGAAGTGCGGAATGAGATTGAATGTTTCCTCACGGCGACCGATCAGAAGCCCTTTACTGGCCGCTTCACCGTCGGCGTAGAATTGCATGACCTGTCCAAGCGTCGAAAAGCGCCCGTCATGGAAATAGGGGCCGGTGAGTCCCAGGTTGCGGAGCGTCGGCGTCTTGAAAGCACCACGCATCATGCGGGGCTTAGGCAGATATTTTAGGCGTTTTGCCGTTTCGCCGCCCGGATCATCGCTGTAACGCCCGGCCGCATTGAAGGGATTCGACAGCAATAGCGAAATGCCATCCTCCCGGCCTCGCTCGGCAGTTTCGGCGGGCAGTAGAGGAAGGCCGCCATTGTGGAATTGCCCGTCCGTGAAATTCGGCCCACTGTGGCACAATTCGCACTGGCCTTGGCCGACGAACAGCTTGAGGCCCCTCTTGGCTGCTGGCGAGAGCAAATCTTCACCGGCAAGATCTCCGGTGCGAAGCGCACGCGCGTATTTATCAAACGGTGAGCCGTGAGAAATCAGCTGGCGCTCATAGGCCTCAATTGCCTTGCCGACGTTGCTGAATACGCGGTTAGACGGCATCCCTGTCGCGATCACTCATACGTTCCCATGCTTGCGCCGGTAGCGACGACTTCTCCGCCGACGGGGTGGCGTCGTTGGGAAAGCGCGTGGTATCGGCCAAAGACGGGAGACTGCCAAATATCCTTTCATAAGCGCGTCGAAGTGCAGGATCGTCAGCGATCGCGTGGGCGACGGCAAGCCTGTCTCCTCCAAGCTCGCTGGGGTTTTCGACCACTTGAAGGACTTGTGCCCACATCGTATCGGCACGGCCATCCCAGAAGAACCATAGATTGTCTGCAGCATCGATCAGGGTCGGCGTATTGCGCGTGCTGATCGCGATGGCCTCGGCAACTGGTCGCCCGTCAGTAAATCCCTTGGAAGGCTCATGGCAGGAGGCGCATGAAAACCTCCCGCCACCCGACAGTCGGCGGTCGAAGAACAGAACTTGTCCGAGCTTCGCCGCGCGCGCGTCGTCAGCAAATTTGTTTGTTGGGTCAGTGCGGACCGCCAATGGCGCCGCGTGTCGCTCGATGGCAGATAGCTCGGCCGCCGTAAAACGGTTGCGGTCATCGGCCCCGGCGGGCGTGTAAATAGCGACGATGCCGGCGAATAAGAGACAGAACGTCAAGCCCGATCGCCGGCCGAGTTTCGGAGCGCGCATCAGCCTACTTCCCGCAGCATGGCAGATCGAAATACGCGACGCCCTCCTTGTTCTTTTCAGTGACCGTAGCCTTCAGCGTCCACTTGCCCATCATGTGGAAGTAAATGCCGTTTACTTTCAGGGCACCCTGCTGGTTATCAATCTCGGGCGATGACTGCATTCCGTGGGCAAATCCGTGATTCAGCCCATGTCGCATCCCTGCAGAGAGCGCCAGATGCGCATCGGTCAGCTTCATGTCAGGATGGTTGCCATCATAGACGGCAAAGCCGACGGAAAAGTGCTTCTCATAAGGAATTGGATCTGGCACATCGACCATCTTCACCAGGAAATCATGATTGCCTGTGTAGGCGGAACGCGTCGGCGCACTATGTGCATGTGCCGGTATCAATTCAGGCATGGCCATTGCCGCCGTCACCAATCCGGGTTTCGGACCATCGATGAATGTCGTGCTGTATAGGAGGGAGTGGACTCCGTAGTACAGGCCGATGACCGTGGCCAGCGCGCCCGAAACACCAAAAGGCAGGGCCCATGGGTAACGCACCAGGTCTGATTGCCGCTGGCTGTCGGCAATAATTGCCAGCAGGACCACGATAATGAGCGAGTGGCCGATCAGATCGATCTTACCGAAGTCAAAGACCGCACCCACGAACATGCCCGTCAGGATTACAGCGCCGACACGTCGAACCAGTGGCGTCCAAATCAACGCGAATGCGAGGGCGAACTCGACCCAGCCCGCCGCGCGCATGAAGAAAACCGGCGACAATCCCATGGCTAGTTGCGGATGCTGATTGAACAGCGGATATGACCATTCAGGGTAGGCCCACTTCTCGACTGAGGCCCACATCAACGTAATGCCCGCTCCCCAACGCACGATGTCGAGCGGGCGAAGGCCGAAGAAATCCCGCTGCAGGCCCGTAAGCGCGATATAGGCGCCAACCCCAAGGAAGATGGGATAATCCGCCATGTGGAAGATGCCGTACTTCCATATGCCGATGCCGAACAGCACGGCAACGCCGAGTCCGGAGAGCGGCATGGTCCGCCGCCATAGCACGCACACGGCAATCATCAACTGGATGGCGCCGATCACAGCCGAGCGGCTGTGCAATTCCGGCGTCAGAATAATGTTGCCGGCGCTCCAGATCGCGACGAAAAAGAAGCCGCAACCGGCTCGGAACATGAGTTCTGTGTTGCGCTCAAGTGGAGCGGTCACCCGGTTCATGGCGCGTAGTACATTCGCGCCAAGAGGCGTTAACTCGATAAGACTTCCCGCCAGAAGGGCGGCCACGGCAGCAAGGGCTAGGTAGCCGAATTGCGGCACCAGGACGTAGGGCAGGATGATCGGTTGCTGGGTGATGTCGTAGTGCGCAAACCACTTCACATGGGCGCTTGCACTACTGATAAAAGTGGCATTGCCAACGAGGGCGAGCAAAACTGTCGCCACAAGCCGCGCGCCACAGTGCGGCCGGTGCATAAACCACCTCAATCGAACTATTTCAGGTGCCAGTTACGTTGTCGCCCGTAGCGCACTGGAATACAAATCTTTTACCATACTTGTTAGGAAATGAGTAACGATCCGTGCAGCGAACTTTGAATCTTGGTTAACGGCGCCAATTCGGCCGAACGCAAAACGATTAGAATCGGAAGACAGGCCTTTCCAAGTGAACGGTCGTTACTGCACTTCGGATTGCCGGACCGGACGCAATTTGCACGAACGCCGAATTATCCGGACGGCGGTCCAAGGGCTGATGTTCGCTTCTTAGCTGTGACGGCTCCTCCACCAGCACGTGAGTGCCATAAAAGTGGGTGCGCGATCTGCGAAGCGGTGACCATGCCCAATATGCGCTTCGTCGAGATCAAGACGATCGAGCAGCAGAATTGCCTGGTACTTCATCGTACGCGCCACCTGTTCATTCGGATGACAAAGGGTGAGCATTACAACGCCACGCAGGCTCCTGCACGATCTCTAAAGCCACCCAATCGGGCTCCGCGCGCTTTGGCCGCTGCAAGGGCGGCACGGGTCGCTCGGAAATTTGGCGCAAACGCAAGAAGCGATCGATTGAAGCGTTCACGTTTTGCCAAGACATAAAAACCCCGTCGCGCTGCGCATGCACGACGGGGTGATCAGCGAAAAAAGTAATGCGCCCCCGAAAAGGTGGCATCGTCTAATACCACTTGGCCGTATCGGCATCTGCTAGATTAGCGTGCTGTGGTTAGGAGGTAAGGCTAACGCGGTATTTTGGCACATGCCTCTCCCCGCTCGGGGAGCTTATTCGCCCAACACGATGAAACTCCCCTCCCCGGCGACCGATTTGGGGCTTCGGCTGGCAGGCCAATCTCGCACGAAGACTACCCGCCGTAGCTTGAGCGAAGGCGGGCTTCCAAACTCTCAAATCGTCCAGTCCTCGCCCTGGTGGCCGGGCACGTCGACGACGGCCGCGGCCTGAAGGATCAGCAGTTCGCAGCACAGGCCTTGCGGATCGTAGGTCAGGCGCGCGCTGCCGCCGAGCTCAGCAGCGATGCTGCCCTCGATCAGCCGCGAGCCGAATCCATGCCGCTCGGGCGCGGCGACCGCCGGACCGCCCTGCTCCTGCCAGTCGATGCGCAGCAACGGTCGGCCGGTGCCGTCGCGCGTCTGCTGCCAGCACACTTCGATTCGTCCGGCCGGCACCGACAGCGCGCCGTATTTGGCGGCATTGGTTGTCAGCTCATGGAACGCCATCGCCAAGGTGAGTACGGCACGCGGACGCAATCGCACGTCCTCGCCGCGCAGCATCACGCGTTCGGGGCCGGAGCCATGGGGCGCCAGTTCCCCCGACAACAGATTGCGCAGGTCGGCGCTCTCCCAATGATGCATGGTGAGCTGATCGTGCGCCTTCGACAACGCGATCAGCCGGCCTTCGAAGCGCGCGCTGAATTCGCCGGGCGACGCCACGCCACGCGCGGTCTGCGCGGCCAGCGACTGCACCGTGGCGAGCGTGTTCTTGACGCGGTGATTTAACTCGTCGATCAGCAGCCGCTGGCGCCGCTCGGCCAGCTTGCCTTCCGTGATGTCCTGCACCACGCGCACCAAATAGAGCAGCTTTCCTTCCGCGTCGCGCACCGGCGAGGAGCGCACCGACACCCAGATGGCGCGACCATCCTTGCGCACGAAGCGCTTCTCGACCGAATAGAATTCCAGATCGCCGGCGACCTGCTTGCGAAAGGCGTCACGGTCGGAGTCGGCATCGTCGGGATGGGTGAAGCGGAACAGCACGCTCGCCTGCAATTCCTCCCGGCTGTAGCCGGTGATGCCGCAGATTGCCTCGTTGACGCGCAGGATGCGGCCGCTGGGATCGATCTCCGAAATGCCGATGGCCGCGTGCTCATAGGTCGCCGCCAGCCGCTGCTCCTGTTCCAGCGCGCGCTGGCGCGATTCTTCGAGCGCGTCAGCAGCGCGTTTGCGTTCGGTGATGTCCTGAATGCAATACACCGCGCCGACGACGTCACCGGACGTATTGAACAGCGGATCGATGTTAATTGAGACAGCGGCGCGGGTGCCTTCGGCGCGCTCAACCACACGCTCCACGTCGCGCACCGGCGTCCCTGTGCTTAGCACCTCGTCGAGCAGCGAACGTGTCGCAAGCGTGCCGTCTGCCTCCCAGAAACGCGCCCCCTTGGTGAAATCGATGTAGCGCTGACCGGACCGTGGAGCGCGGCCCCAGTGCTCGGCGGCGCGGCGATTGTATTGCAGGATGACGCCATTCGCGTCGCAGATGACCGCCGCGATCGGCAAAAGATCGAGAATGCCGTCGGACGCCTGCAGCATCTCGCTCAGGGCCGGAAGTATCGGCGCCGGGGGCGACTTGTGGTCCGCTTTGCGCATCGGCACGGCTCCGCGCGTGCGTGGCTTCCCCCCTGCCCCGGTCCGGAGTTGACGGGGCGCAGGCGAATTTGTCAATGTGCGGAATCGACGAACCGGCGGCGCCTCAGGGCGCCTCGGCAGCCACGGTGGCCCGTTTGCGGCCAAGCCAATGGTCGATGAAGCCGACGAGCCAGTTGCGCGAGGCGTAGTCGTGCACGGCGCGGTCGGCGACGTGCTCGTGCCGCTGCTTGGCACCGGGCATGTCCATGCGGTGGGCGCCGCGCACCAGCCAGCGATGCATCATGGCGTGAGTGACTTCCGGATGAAACTGGATGCCGTAGCCGCTGCCGTAGCGGAAGGCCTGCGCGGCAAAGCCGTTGTCACCCTCGGCCAGAAGCTCGGCGCCCCTCGGCAGATCGAACCCCTCGCGGTGCCACTGGTAGACATGGTCGGGCCAGTCCGGACAGGTCGCCAAACCCGCCGCGGTCGGGCGGATCGGGTAATACCCGACTTCGGCGCGTCCTTCCGGATGCGGGAAAACGCTGGCGCCGAGATGGCGCGCCATCATCTGGGCGCCGAGGCAAATGCCGAGAAATGGCTTGTTGGCACGTAAGGGAACGCCGATCCAGTCGGTCTCGCGGCAGATATAGTCGTCCTCGTCATTGGCGCTTTGCGGACCGCCGAAGATCACGCCGCCGGCGTGGCCGTCCATCGTCCCCGGCAGCGGATCCCCGAAGCGCGGACGGCGGATATCGAGCGGATAACCAAGCTTGCTCAGCACCTGGCCGACGCGGCCAGGGGACGAGTGCTCCTGATGGAGAATGATGAGAACCGGCTTCAACATGGCTACCGGCTCTACCTAATCGCTTCGCGGCACTTTGAAAACCGCAGGGCCGCTATGCCTGCTGCGCGGACCTGCGCCGGCTTTGACGCTGATCCACCATGCGGAGTAACACCCGGCGTGGGGCGAGGCGGATGCCGAGGATCACCAGTCTGTTGACGAAGCCCGGCACCACCGTGCGCCTATTGGCCATCAAACCGCGATATCCGGCGGCGGCCACTTCCTCGGCGCTGCGGGTGAGCAGACCCGGTGCCAGCCCTTCCTTGAGGCCGGCTCGGGTGGCGAATTCCGTCGGCACTGGACCAGGGCACAACACGCAGACCTTGATTCCGCGCGGACCCAGCTCGCTGTGCAGGGCCTCGGTGAACGACAGCACGAAGGCCTTGGTGGCATAGTAGACCGCCATGCCCGGTCCTGGCAGGAAGCCGGCCATGGAGCCGACATTGAGCAGACCGCCCTTGTGCCGTGACAAACTGTCGACAAAGGCAATCGACAATTCAGTGAGCGCACGCACATTAAGGTCGACCATGCCGAGTTGCTCGGCGCGGTCGCGCGCGGCGGCGGAACCGACCAGTCCGAAGCCAGCATTGTTGACGACGTATTGCGGCTCGACGCCTTGGCCGGCGAGCGCTTCCCCGATACGCTCCGCGACCCCGCTGTGCGCGAGATCGGCAGTAATGACGAGCGGACGCTGCGCGCTGCTCGCCGCGATCTCGTCGGCGAGATCGTTGAGCCGATCCTCGCGCCTCGCCACCAGCGCCAGTTCGTGGCCGTGGCGCGCAAATTCCCGCGCCAGCGCCGCGCCGATGCCGGCGGAAGCGCCCGTAATGACCGTAACAGGGCGTAAATTTGCCATGCGCTAGTTGCCTTGCTGGCGGCTTTCGGCCACCCGGTTACGCAAAGCGATGCGCTCGCGCTGCGAAATACCTAGCAGGTCGGCGGCGCGCCAAATCAGGTTATCTTCGAACTCGCTTATTACACCGTCGGCATAGGCGATCTGCCACATCATTTCCACCATGCGGGCGCGGCCCTTTTCGTCGAGGGCGCGATTGAGTTGCGCCGTGAAATGATAGAGGTCGATGGCCTCGCGCTCCAGCTCGGTAGCTTCCGCGATCAACTCGGCGGCGTCGGTCTCATCGAGGTCGAAGCGACTCTTGATCAGTATGCGCAGCTTGGCGCGTTCGGTCTCGGCGAACTGGCCGTCGATACGCGCGGCATGTACCAGGAGTGCGGTAGCGGCGAGGCGATAGTCGTTTTCGTCGAAATGGTGGGCAGGCTTGGCGCCTTCACCGACCTCGGCAATCAATCTACGAAAAGCGTCGAACATGGGCGCGTTTGTTCCTTGAGATGTAGCGATCCGGGCGTCGCCCCCGGGTAACGAGCACTATCCCCTATTTATGCACGAATTCGGCCGCCCGGTAGACCGGGCGGCCGCTGTTGTTGCACCCAAGGCGCGGCTCACGCCGGCGCTGCGGCGACCTCCTCCAGCGTCCGGTTGCGCGGCTCCACGCCCCAGGCCCAGACCACGACGATCTGCACCACAAGCAGCACGATCATCAGTCCGATTACGCCAGGAAGATGGTAGCGCACCATCAGCGAGCCGACGACGAACGGTGACACCACCGTGGCGGCGCGCCCGAACGTGTTGCAAATGCCGTTGGCGCGTAGGCGGATCTCGGTCGGGAACAGTTCCGGTGTATAGACCCCGAACAACATGGCGGTCTGCACGTAGATCGCCACGATCAGCACCGAACCGATGGCAAGAACCATCGCCGGATCGGAAGCGGCATTGAAGCGCGCGTAGATCCAACCGAACACGATGGTTACCACCGAAGCCGCGATGATGGTCATGCGCCGGCCTACAAAGTCCGCCGCCCAGGCGCCGATGGCACAGCCGACCAGCGAGGAGACGGACAGCACCAACGTATATTGCAGCGAATGCGCAATGTTCAGCCCCTGCCGTAAGAAGAACTGCGGCAGGAAGATCACGAAGCCGAAGATGAGCGTGTTTATGGTGATCAGCACCCAGCTTCCTACCAGCATGCGCTGCAGGATCGGCGGTCGCATCATGGCGGCGGCCGTGACCTGCACAGGTGCAGCAGTCGTCGCCGCTACCGGAAGAAGCGCGCCGGCGGTGGCAGTTTCCTTCTCTATCCCTGTCATCAACGCTTCGGCTTCCTCGGCGCGGCCTTGCGCCTCGAGCCAGCGCGGCAGACTCGGGGAGCTTCTTGCGCAGGTACCAGACGATGAGCGAGCCGACGCCAGCGATGATGAACATCGGCCGCCAGCCCCAAGCCGGGATGATCAGATAGCTGAGCACCGCCGTGATCGGAAAGCCGGCTACCACGATGAAGGCCATGAACGCGAGCCAGCGCCCGCGCGTCTTCGGCGGCACGAATTCGGTCAGCGTCGAATAGCCGACCACGATCTCGGCGCCGAGGCCCAGCCCCTGCACGAAGCGGCAGACGATGAGTTGGTTCATGTCCTGCGTAAAGGCGGCAGCGAGCGAAGCGAGGCCGAAGATCAAGAGGTTGATCTGGTAGGTGAAGCGGCGGCCGAAAGCGTCGCCGACGAAGCCGGTAATCAGCGAGCCTAGCGTCATGCCAACGAAGGTGATCGACAGGAACTGCAGGTTCTGCTGAAGTGTGGAAAAGTGCGTGTGCAGGGTGGCGGCCAGCACACCGCCGGCGACATACAGATCGTAGCCGTCGAAGAACATGCCGGCGCCGACCAGCCAGAAGATGCGGTAGTGAAACGACGAGATGGGCAGCCGGTCGAGACGCGCACCGGCATTCACGGTGGTGGCCATGGTGTTTGCTCCCCTTGAGATGATCCGGTCTTGAAGCGCCGGCTTGTTCGGGGATGGTAACGCGCGCGGCACGCGCGCGCTACGGGAGGGGCCGGGTCAATGCACAACCTTTGCGAACGCGGGGCGGAGGCCGGTTTCCGGCGGTTCTAGGACCCAAAATGAAATGGCCGGGACACATCCGGCCATGTTGACGTCGTAGCGCGGTAGATGAACCGATACGCTATTCGATCGCCTTGCCGAGGCGAGCGCTGACGTGCAGCAGCCGCAGATTATTGGCGACGTATTTGTTCTTCGGGTCCTTGCGCTTGGCTTTGAGCAGCGTCGCGCGCGCGCGCCTGTAATCGCCGCGCAGCATGTAGGAATAGCCCTCGTTGTTGAGGATCGCCACCGTCGGTCCGACGATTCGGATCGCTTCCCGATAGGCGCGGTCGGCAAGATCGAAACGGCGCAGGCGGTCATAGGAAGCGGCCAGCCCGAGCCAAGCCTCGGCATCGCGCGGATGCAGTTCGACCGCATGGCGGAAATACTGCTCGGCCAGGCCATAGTTGCCAACCCGATACTGGCGCTTAGCGCGCGAGAGATCGTCGTAAGGATCGCTGCCGAGCAGGCCCTTTTCGGCTTCGATCGGCACACCAAGCGGCGGCGGTGCAGAGGCGAAGGCGTTCTCGCCCGAAGAGGCGGCCTGGGCGGTCGCGGCGGAATTGGACGAGGATTTGGCGCCGAGCAGATCGGAGAAATTATGCGACGTCGTGCAACCGGCCAGCCAAAAGCCGGCAAGCGTGACAGTCAGGACACGGGCTAGTCGACAACGCATGACAAATCCTGCCGGAAACACCCAGGATGGTTTGGCCTCCAAATTAGGCGACAGGTGTTAAGAATTTGTCGGCAAGATGGACTCAATACCGGGCATCCAGGTCCAAACCGCGGGTTAATAAATTCACACGCGTCAGTAGTGCCCGGTGTAAAGCTTCACGAAGACCGGCAACAGGATCACCACAAAGATCACCGGGAAGATGCACACCATCATCGGCACCGCCAGCTTGGCCGGGAGCGCATAGGCCTTTTCTTCCGCGCGTGACAGCCGCTGGTGCCGCATATCCTCGGAATAGACCCGCATGGCGTCGGTGATCGAGGAACCGAGGTCGATCGACTGATTAATCAGTGTGGCAAACGACCGCGCCTCATCCAGCGCCAAGCGTTCGGCGAAGCGCTCGAGCGCGTCCTTGACCGCTCGGCCGGCACGGATCTCGAGGTTGGTCATATGGATGTTGGCGGTCAGCGAAGGATAGCTGTCGCCGAGTTCGCGGCCGACGCGCTCGAGCGACGCCTCCATCGACAACCCGGAATCCGCGCACACGACCAGCAGATCCATGAAATCGGGAAAGCCGGATCGGTGCTCGAGCCTGCGGGCACCGATGCGCTTGTCGATATACATGCTGGGTCCGACATAGCCGACGATGCCGCCGACAATCACCGTCAGCCAGAAGAACGAGCCGCCGTACCGGACGCCGAACATCGGCAGCAGGACGAACAGCGCCGCCGCCAGCACCACTGCCAGCACAGTGCGACCGATGAAGAAGTAAGCGACCGCGCGCGGATCATAAATCCCGGCCTGCACCAATCGTTTGCGCAGTACCTTCATGTTATCGCCGTTGGAGTCGGCGTAGTGCTTGGTGGTGTACTCGATGAGCTGGGTGACGGCCTTGAGGCTAGAATAGCGCAGCGAGCGATTGGCGTTCGACTTGCGCTCGCTGTCATCCAGCATCATGCGCGAGGCGCGCTTCTTGACCGCACCGCGCACGCGCACAAATGCCATCAGCGAAAACGCCAGCATGCCGGCGGCCAGGAACACCAGCACCGCCATCAGCATGCTGCCGCCGTCGTCGAACAGAGAGCGGAAAGTGGAACCCAGCGCGCCCATGTCAGATCCTGAAATTGACCATGCGGTACATGATCATATTGCCAACGCACATCCAGCCGATGGCAATCGCCAGGACGACCTTGGTCAGATGCTCGTTCCAGACGCTGCCGTAGAAGTTCGGCACCATTATCTGCACCATCAGAAACATGCCGATCGGGAGCGACGACAGGATCAACGCCGAGGCGCGGCCTTCTGCGGCAAGCGCACGAATTTTGCGCCGCATCTTGAAACGATCTCGGATGACACGCGACAAGTTCGCCAGGATTTCGCCGAGATTGCCGCCGGTCGAGCCCTGGATGGCCACAGCGGTGACGAACAGCGGCAGGTCGTCGGTGCCGACGCGATAAAACAGGTTGCGCATCGCACTTTCGAGATCCGCGCCGTAGGTGATCTCATCGACGACGAGACCGAACTCACTGCCCACCGGGTCGGGCATCTCGCGCGCCACCATACCGATCGCCACCGGCACCGGATGGCCGGCGCGCAAAGACCGGGTGATAACGTCGATGGCGTCCGGGAACTGGGCGGAGAATCTCTTCTGCCGCCGCTTGCGCAGGAACCGGAGTACCATGAACGGCAGCACTGCACCGGCAAGCAACGCGCCGAGCACTGCGTGGAGAATATTGCCTTCGAACATCACCAAGCCGGCGAACACCATGGTCACGCCGACAAGGTCAAACAGCGCCAGCCTGGAAAAACCGATGGTAAGGCCGGACTGCAGAACCAGCTTATTGATGTTGAGCAGCGGCAACCGGTAATCGCCGCTTGCGGTCAATCCGCGCTCGCGCCGCAACTGCACCAGCACGCTCTCGCGGTCCGGCTTGTTGTCCAGCACCTTGAGCCGGCGGTTGATGTTCTTGCGGTAGGACGACTTGTTGTACGCCAAGAGATAGGCACCCTCGGCGAACATCGCCGCCGACGCGCCGATCAGAATATAGAAAAGATAGACCTGGTTGAAATCAAACATCGGAACTACAGATGATTCGAGGGATCGAAATAGCTGCCCGGAATCTTGATGCCGAGACTGGCCAGTTCGTTGAGAAAGCGCGGGCGCACGCCTGTGGCCTGAAAATGGCCCTGCACAGTTCCGTCGGACGCGGTGCCGGTGCGCACGAACTTAAATATTTCCTGCATCTGGATGATGTCGCCTTCCATGCCCGTGACCTCGGCGATGGAGGTGACCTTGCGCTTGCCGTCGGACTGACGGGAAAGCTGCACAATGAGCTGTACGGCGTTGGCGATCTGGCCTCGGATGGAGGCGACCGTCATCGGTAGCCCGGCCATGCCGATCATCTGCTCGAGACGAGAGATGGCGTCGCGCGGCGTGTTGGCGTGGATGGTCGCCATCGAGCCTTCGTGGCCGGTGTTCATGGCCTGCAGCATGTCGAAGGCTTCCTCACCGCGGCACTCACCGAGGATGATGCGGTCGGGGCGCATACGCAGGGCGTTCTTGACCAGATCGCGTTGGCGGATTTCGCCCTTGCCTTCGACATTGGGCGGCCGCGTCTCCATGCGGCCAACGTGTGGCTGCTGCAATTGAAGCTCGGCGGCGTCCTCGATGGTGAGCAGACGCTCCTTCTCCGAGATGAACGCCGACAGCGCGTTGAGCATGGTCGTCTTGCCGGAACCGGTGCCGCCGGAAATGATGGTGGTGATGCGAGCCTTCACCGCCGCCGCCAAAAGTTCGGCCATGGGCGGCCGTAGCGCGTCGACCTCGACCAGCCGCGAAAGATCAAGCTTCTTTTTGGAAAACTTACGGATCGAGACCAACGGGCCGTCAACGCCGACCGGGCGCACCGCCACGTTGACACGGGAACCGTCCTGCAGGCGCGCGTCGCAAAGCGGATGAGATTCGTCGACGCGGCGGCCAACCGCGGACACGATCTTGTTGATGATGCGCAACAGATGCTGTTCGTCCTTGAAGCGCACCGCCAGTGGCTCGAGCACGCCGTGGCGCTCGACATAGACGCATTCATGACCGTTGATCAGGATATCGGCGATCGACGGATCTTTCAGCAACGGCTCCAGGGGTCCTAAGCCGGTCATCTCGTCGAGGATCTCGGAGACGAAGTCGTTGAGCTCGTGAGCATTAAGCGCGAGCCGCTCGACCAGCACATACTGCGATACCAACCCTTGCACGTGGCGGCGGATTTCATCCTCCGGCAGCTTTTCGAGCGCGGAGAGATTGATCTCCTCGATCAGCCGGCGGTGCAGGCGCACCTTGGCGTCGAGCAGCTTCTCGCTATGCAGCGGGTTCGCGGTCGGCGGCTGCGACAATGGCGGCGGCGTCAGCGACGAGGCGGTCATCGCCGGTTCAGGCGCGGCATCGGCCGGCGTTGCCGGTTTCTCTGCCACAGGTTCAGGGGTGGCTTCGGGGAACACGGTCCACGCCACGCTGTCGAGCGCCGAGGCCGGCGTGTCGGCCGCCGGCAGATCGGTGGTGGCAACGCGTCGGGCTGTAAAACGACCAGCCATCGGTCTGTTTCCTGTTCTTGGTTAGCGCGCGGCCGCCAACTTGAGCTTCTGCATCATCGACGCCGGCTTGGCCTCGGACGCCGGCTTGTCGGCGTCGCCTTCCAGCAGCAGTTTCTTGAGCTGCACCGTGATCTTGTTGCCGGGCTTGACTTCATCGAGCGGAACGCCGCGATCGATCGCCTCACGCACCAGAGCGTAGTCGTTGGGCACCACGGCGGTGAAAGCATCTCCGAGCGCGGCCTGCAGGTCGCTCATGCGCAGACCCGAAGAGAACATGCGCGCCTCGAAACGATTGACGATCACCTGCGGATTGGGGCCGTCCAACCGTTCGCGGATCGCCGTCACCAACTGTTTGGCGTGACGCATGCCCGGCACCGTGGTCTCTGCGACGATGAACAGTTTATTGGAGCCGAGCAACACGCTGTCAGTCCATGAGAACCAGGTGCGCGGCATGTCGAAAATGACATATTGGAAATTGGCGGAAACGAGGTCGAGCAGGCGCGTCACCACGTCCGGGTCGAACGAGCGCATCTCGGCCGGCTTGTTCGGTGCGGCCACCACGGCCAGACCGGAGGCGTGATAGGATAGCATTATCTCCAAGAGCTGCCGGTCGAGCCGGTCGGGCCGCGGCTCGATCTCCGCCAAATTCAGCCGCGGCTCAAGGTCGAGATAGTCGGCCACCGCGCCATGTTGAAAGTCGAGATCAACTAGACAGGTCGACGGTTTGCTATGCGGTCCGCCATTGTTGAGCAGCAGCATCGCGGTCTGCACCGCAAGCGTGGTGACACCGGCCCCACCAACCGCCGGCAGGAAGGTGTAGATCTGGGCGTCAGTCGGCTCGCTGGCCGCGGACGGGCCCTTGGCGACCTGGGCGCACGCGCGCACCAAATCGACCGGCGCCACCGGCTTCACCAGGAAGTCGGCGATACGCATCTGCAGAAGAGTGCGCGCAACGCCTTCGTCAAATCGCTGTGTGATGGCAATGACCGGCGGCCAATTGCCGATGCGCGCCATCAGGCCCGACATCGCCGCCATCTCCTCGGCCTGACTGGCGTCGAAATCGACCACAACAACAGCGGCGCCGTCGAGCGGAAGATCGTCGCAGCGCTCTGCGAGCCGGCCGGGGACGACAGCGAGATCTATAACGCTGGAGGCACTAAAGGTCTCTCGCGCAGCCCGTTCGAAATCTTCGTCGGCGGTGACGATGACTACGCGGGTGCGATTGTCGCTGGAACTGCGGCCGATACGCATTGCTTGCTAATCGATCCCTGGTTCGGGTCTAATTCGTGTTGGTGATGGTCGGTCCGACTGGCTTGGGACCGCCGCCTTCCGATGGTGCTGACGGGGCCTGCTGGGCCTCGTAGGCGGCGGATGTCCCGTCCACCTTCGGGCCGATTACCCGGTTGGTGCGATAACGGGCGACCGCGCTTTGCATGCGTTCGCCGTTGAAGCGAATGTTGCGCTGGGCGCTGACGCGCGGCCAGGGGTCGACCATCATGGTGACTCGGTCGGCGGCGATGGCATCGCCGGCATTGAGCGAGACGGTCTCGCGGCGGTCGAGATATTGCGAGCAACTCGCCAGCAGCACCATCGCGCCGGTCAGCGCGAGCCCCCGCAACATTTTATTGGATGGCCGCATCGGAGGCCCCTTTCGGCATGTCGAGCATATGCCCGGTGAACGGTTGCTCCTCGGCGGCGGCAAAGCGTGCGGCCGCCGGCGTCAGCTTGGCTGGGCGCACGCGCGACACTTCATTCTTGCCGAGCAGGAAGAAGTCGACGTCATTGGGCGGCAGCGTGCCGTCGGTCGGCGTCTTGATTACGTCGCCGGGCGCCGCCGGCCGCACGAGATGCGGCGTGACGATGATGGCGAGATCGGTCTGGTTCTTCTGGTAAGACTTCGACGAGAACAACGCGCCCAGCACCGGCACGCTGCCGAGCCACGGCAATTGCTCAATCTGGTTATGGTTCTCGGTCTGCAACAGGCCACCGATGACGAAACTCTGGCCGTCACGCAGTTCGACCGTGGTGGAGGCGCGCCGCACGATCAGCGCCGGCACTGAAACGTTGTTTGACACCGCAATCTGATGGGTGGTGTCGATCTGGCTGACCTCTGGCTGGATCTTCATGTTGATCAGACCGTGATTGAGCACGGTAGGAGTGAAGGCGAGACCAACGCCGTATTTCTTATAGGTGACGGTCACCTGCCCGTAGTTGCCGGCAACCGGGATCGGATATTCGCCGCCCGCCAGGAAGCTCGCGGTGTCCCCTGACAGCGCCACCAGATTGGGCTCCGCAAGGCTGCGGGCGACCCCCTTCTGCTCAAGCGCATTGATGAGCACGTCGGCGGAGACGCCATTTGCCACCAGCCGGCCGATTACAAAGCCGAAGGGCGCGCCGCCCGAGAGCACGCCGCCAGCTATTTCGGCCGCGCGTGCGATGCTATTGGCGTCGCCGTTGGCGCCACCGGAGTTGACGCCCGAATTGTTGAACGTGCCGCCGCCTTGAGTGATCGGCAGATTGGCAGCCGGCACGCGGTTGCCTACGTTGACCAGGCTATGACTGCCGAATCGGTTCCACTGCACGCCTAGATCGCGGCCGGCATTGCGGGCGACTTCAATGAAGCGCACCTCGAGCAGCACTTGCTGCGGTTGCGACACTGCAACCGAATTGATGATGTCGGGTCCGAATTGACGCGCGATCGTCACCGCCTGGTCAAGGGTGACCGCGTCGGGCACCTCGCCGGTCAGCATGATGCGACCGTTGACGGAAACGGCGTGCAGGCGAGCGCGCGGAAAGCGCCGCTTTAGCTCGTGCCTAAGCCGGGTGAGGTCGTAGGACACCTCGACGTCGAAAATGCCGATTAGCTTCTTGCTTTCAGAGTAGACCGAGACGCGAGTGGTGCCGATCTTCTTGGCGAGGATCGAAAGCGAGTGATCGGTGAGCGGATTGACGTCGGCGATATTCGGGTCACCCACGACGACGTCTACGAAGCTCGTATCGGTGCGCACGTCCTGCGACTTGCCGATTGGCACCGTCACCATGGCAGTGCGATTGTTGCCACCGATCTTGACCACCATCGCCTGGGCGTGGGCCTCGCCCACCATGGCGAGCAACGAGACCAGCAGAGCAAGGGCGAGGCCGAGCGCGAAATCGCGCAGCCAGCCAGCATTTTTCGCAGTCCTGTCCGGACGCCGCCAGGCGAAGCCCGCGGCATTGTCATTGTTGCTTGTCACGACACGCTCCCCCTACCCCTCGATTAGTTGATTCAGTACGTGCGTCACCAGGACGCCCCCTTCGGCTCTTTGGCCATGGCCGACAAGCCGTCTTTACCCTCGACTGGAACGGTGTAGCTTTGCTGGGACTTCGGCCGCATCACCACGACGGTCGTGGTGGAGCCGTCACTGCCAAACAGGCCGCTCGCCAAATCTTTAAGCGTGATCCTGTGCGTGCGCGCTTCATTGGTTTCGCCGGCCTTGCGCAGCAACAGCGACAGCTTGCCGACGGAGGCCGCGAGCCACAGCTTCTGCGCCTCCACGGTGTTGACTTCGAGCGTGACCGACTTCGGCACCGCCGCCTTTGCGGCACGCTCGTCGGCGCGCTGATCAACGGCAAGCACACGCGCGTCCTGCAACACGACTTGCGAGGTCGCCCCGTTCTTGGCCTGCTGGCGCGTGAGCACCACATCGACGTGGTCGCCAGGCTGCACAAAGCCGCCAACGCCTTCGACGTCATTGACGCGGATGGTCACCGCCTTCATGCCCTTGCGCACCAAGGCTGACAGAGTCGCACGCTGGCCAGGGCCCGTGATTTTAAGCGCAAGTACCGGTTCATTGGGTTCGATGGCGGTGAGTACAACGCGCTTGCCGTGACCGAGAATGTCGCTGATTTTCGCGAAGGAGCCGGATGGCATCGCTTCCGTCGGCCACGGCACTTCTCGCAGCATTGACGCCGCAAGCGTCGTGCCGAACCTCAGCGGTTGCTTGGCGACAACGATGGTCCTGGTGGCGACCGGCCTCGATTCGAGGTTGCGCGCCTGCTTATGCGCCTGGTTATTCAGCCAGACCTGGGCGACGAATACGGCGAGAACGCCGAACACGACGGCAAATCCGATCATCACAATGGTGCTGGCACGCACGGCTTCTGCCCCGTTTGACGCGCCGGAGTTCTTCCCCCGGCCTGTTGGTGAAACGAGACTAGGCGGCAGGCAGTATTCAATTACTAACGCCGGAGAAACACTTAGACCTATGCTGAAGAGGTACTGAATTCCTATCCTTTACAACGGGTATCCGAACTGCACTAAACTTGAGCGAAAGCTTGCCGCTCGTTAACAATACCGGACCATCACATTGGGCCCGTGCTAAGGATCGATTGAGCTTAATGCTCCCTAGGTGACATCTTGGGACCGCAAACTCGCCCTTTGCCGTCATGCCCGACCCGGCAAACCGGCTGCAAGGAATTGGCAAGGTTACCCGAGCCGGGCTAGCCGTTGCCGCGCCGGCCCGATTGCGGCAACATGCGCGCCGCCCTGGGGCAAAAAATACGTCGGCGTTCGATTTAACGGACGCCCATGACACAGATCGTTTGGGAGTAGACGCCGATGCCGAGAACCCGCCTTCGCCCGTTCACACCGGAGCAGGCCGCCGCATGACCACCCCTCAGACTGTCAAAGCTACCGTGGCGGCCACAGCCTCGCACGGCAATGCCGGGGAGCCGCTCATTCGCGTGAAGGCGTTGGGCAAGCGCTATGGCACGCTGGAGGTGTTCCGCAATATTGACTTCGACGTGGGTCAACGCGAGATCGTCGCCATCGTCGGCCCGTCCGGCTGCGGCAAGACCACGCTCTTGCGCTGCGTCGATGGGTTACTGCCCCACGATACCGGCGAGATCCGGGTCGGCGACCAGCGGGTGGAGGAGCCGATCCCCGGCATCGCCATGGTGTTCCAACATTTCGGCCTATTCCCGTGGAAGACCGTGTATGAGAACGTGGCTTATGGCCTTCGCATGGCCGGCGGGTCGAAAGCAGACATCGAGCACAAGGTACCGGTGTTCATCAAGATGGTAGGCCTCTCAGGCTTCGAACAGGCGTTCCCTTATCAGATGTCGGGCGGCATGCAGCAGCGCTGCGGGCTTGCCCGCGCGCTGGCGCTGGAGCCGAGCGTACTGCTTATGGACGAGCCGTTCGCGGCGGTGGACGCGCAGACCCGCGAGATCTTGCAGTTCGAATTGCTGCGCATCTGGGAAGAGCGGCCGACCGCCATGATCTTCGTTACTCATTCGATCGAAGAGGCAGTGCTGCTCGGCCATCGAGTGATCGTGCTCAAGGGGCGGCCGTCGAACATCCACGAGACCATCACCATTGACCTCCCACATCCGCGCACCCGCGACACGTTGCGTGAGCCGCGTTTTGCCGAACTGCGTGAGCGGGTGTGGTCGACGCTAATGCGGGAAGCGGCGGCGGCTGAGTTCGAACTGACGCGCTGAACCGGTCATGACAGCTGATCCGCAGGTCAGGGCGGCGATCGCCCATTGGGGGCCGCGCTTCGTCGCCAACGGCGTGGTGCTGACCGATTTCGAGGAAATTACCGGCAAGCTCGAAAGCTATAACAACTGGTGCCGCGCCTGGAGCGACCGCGCGGGCCATCACGAACGGCTTGGCCGCGATGCGCTCGCGCGCGGACATGAATTGACCGCCGCCGAATGCCTGCAGCGAGCTGGCGTCTATTACCATTTCGCTTCATTTCTGTTCGTGCATGACATGCGACAGATGAAAGTGGCGCATATGAAGGGCGTCGCGTGCCGACAGGCGGCATTGCCGTTTCTGAGGCCCTCTGGCGAGCGTCTGACGATTCCTTATGAGGGTAAGTCGCTCACCGGCATTTTACGCAAGCCCCTCGGCGTGCAGAAACCGCCGGTGGTGGTGATGGCGGTGGGGCTCGAACTCGACGAAAGAAGAAGGCGACGCCTACGAAGCGCCGTTCCTCGCCCGCGATATGGCAACGCTGATCTTCGACGGACCGGGCCAGGGCGAGGGCCAATACGACTTCGCCATCCGCGGCGACTACGAGGCGCCGGTGAAGGCGGTCATCGACTATGTCGAGGCGCGCAACGATCTTGATGCCAAGCGCATCGGTATGTGGGGCGTGAGCCTCGGCGGCTATTACGCACCGCGCGCTGCCGCGTTCGAGAAGCGCATCAAGGCCTGCATCGCGCTCGGCGGGCCATTCGACTGGCAGGCCGCCTTCGACGGTCTGCCGGAACTGACCAAGGAAGCCTTCCGCGTGCGCAGCCTCTGCAAGACGATGGAGGAAGCGAAAAAGAACGCCGCCACGCTGACGCTGGTGGGCGCGGCTGAGAACATCACCTGCCCGATCTACATCGTGAATGGCCGCAACGACCGCATCGTGCCGGCCGCCGACGCCGAGCGGCTGGCGCGCGAGGTGAAGGGGCCAGTGGACCTGATGATCGTCGAGGACGGCAACCACATTGCCACCAACCGCGCCTACCGCTGGCGCTCGCAGAGCGCGGACTGGATGAAGGAAAAGCTGGGGTAGGTCCCTTCCCTAGCCCCAACCGTTTGGCTGTCATGCCCCGCAAAAACGGGGCATCCAGTACCCCCGCCATGCATTGAACCGAAACGCCTGTCTTTACTGGATCGCCCGACGGAGCCTGTCATCGGGCCGCGCTTCGCGCGGACCCGTTGGCGGGCGATGACCCCCGAGTGTGTTGATCGGCTTGCCGGAAACGCTATGGTCCGCCCCGCCCTACCCGGCGCATCAGGAGAGTTTCATGGCCGCGACGATTTTCGATTCCCACATCTTCCGCAATGTGTTCACCACCGAGGCCATGCGGGAGGTGTTCTCCGACGAGAACCGGGTGCAGAAATATCTCGACTTCGAGGCGGCGTTGGCGAAGGCGCAAGCGCGGCTGAAGATCATCCCGCAGGAAGCCGCCGACGAGATCGTCAAGCACTGCAACGCCAGCGAAATGGACATGGCGAAGCTGAAGGAGGCGACCGAGCGCATCGGCTATCCGGTGCTGCCGGTGGTGCAGCAACTCGTCAGGTCATGCAAGGACAAGCTCGGCGAATGGAGCCACTGGGGCGCCACCACCCAGGACATCACCGACACCGCCACCGTTCTGCAGATTCAAAGAAGCGCTGGCGCTGGTCGAAAAGGAAATCGACGGCATCTGCGATGCCCTCGCGACACTGGCAAAAAAATATCGCGATACGCCGATGGCCGGCCGCAGCAACCTGCAGCAGGCGGTGCCGATCACGTTCGGTTACAAGATGGCCACCATGTTGGCGGCGTTTCAGCGGCATAAGCAGCGTTTGAACGAAATGAAGCCGCGCGTGCTGGTGGGCGAGTTCGGCGGTGCCGCCGGCACGTTGTCGTCGCTCGGCAAGGACGGCCTGCGCTGTCAGGAAGAGCTGATGAAGGCGCTCAAGCTCGGCCAGCCTGAAATCTCCTGGCACACGGTGCGCGACCGCATCGCCGAAGTCGGCTGCTTCCTCGGTCTCGTCACCGGCTCGTGCGGCAAAATCGCCTTCGATATGAAGCTCTTGATGCAGACCGAAGTGGAAGAGGTGCAGGAGCCGTTCCACCAGGGCCGTGGCTCGTCCTCGACCATGCCGCAGAAACGCAACCCGATCTCTTCCGTCTACATCACCGCGCAGACCGCGATGGTAAAACAACTCGTCGCTGCACTCTTGGAAGCGCAGATCGAGGATCACGAGCGCTCCACCGGCCCGTGGGAAATCGAATGGATCGCGCTGCCGGAAATCTTCCTGCTCACCGCCGGCGCACTGGCGCAGACGCGTTTTGTCCTGGAAGGGCTGCAGGTCAATGAGAAGAAGATGCACGATAACCTGTTCATCACCAAGGGCCTCTTGATGTCGGAAGCGGTGATGATGGGGCTCGGCGACAAGATGGGCCGCAACTACGCCCACGACGTGGTCTACGACGTCTGCCGCGAGGTGGTGAAGACAGGCCGGCCGCTGATCGACTTGCTGGAAGAGAATAAGGAAGTCAGCCAGCACGCTGATCGCAAGACGCTGGAGAAGCTTGTCGATCCGGCGAACTATCTCGGCGTCGCCGGCGAGATGGTGGATCGCGTGCTGGCTAAGCAGAAGTAGTTCACAGCAGCCGCCACGCCCTCATGGTGTCATGCCCCGCAAAAGCGGGGCATCCAGTAGCCCCGGTACCTACTTAATCCGAAACATTGGCGTTTACTGGATCGTCCGCTTTCGCGGACGATGACAACCCTGAAATCGGCATCGTCTTCCAAATCGCCAGCGCGACCAGTACGCAGGCCACGCCGATCAGCAGGAATAGTTGCGGCACGGTGGCACCGAACTTCTGCAACATCGCCACCAGCATGGTGGCGGCGGTCATAAAGGCGGCGTTGAGCACGTTGACCGCGGCGATGGTGCGGGCGCGATAGGCGACGTCCGACCAGGCCTGCACCGCGGCGAACGCCGGCACGATGAACAGCCCGCCGGCCATCGCCATGCCGAACAGATCGATGGCCGAGCGCAGCCCCAACCCCGAGGTCAGCGCCACCCATGGCTCGCGCAGTACCGTCGCCGGCGGGTGGCCGATGCCGGCAAAGCCAAGATCGAGCGCGAACAGCGCCAGCAGCATGGAGCCGGCGAGCGTCGTTTTCAGCACGATGCGTCCGTGCGCGATGAAGGCGGCCAGTCCCGAGCCGATGCCGACCGCGATCGAGAAACAGCGCCAGACACGCAGTGACCGCGTCTTCGTTGCCGCCGATCAGGTTCTTGATCAGCGGCGGTAAGAGCGACAGCACGACGATGCCGACCACCCAGAACCAGCTCGTCACCAGCGCGCCCCACCACAGCCGGCGATCGGCGCGCAGATGGCGGAACATGGCAACGGTGGAGGCGGCAATATTGACCCGCACCGCCAATTGTGGCGCGCCTTGCCCGCTCGGCGGGATCGCAAGCGCGCTCAGCCAGCAGGCGAGCGAGAACGCCATCACCAGCACGCCGAACAGTACGATGTCGCCGCCGTCACGGGCGGCGAGCCCAGCCGTGATGGTGCCGGTAAGAATGGCGATGAAGGTGGCGCCTTCGATCAGCGCATTGGCCGACGGCAGCCGATCGTGCGGCAGATGATCGGGCAGGATGCCGTATTTGACCGGGCCGAACAGTGCCGATATGACCCCGAAGCCGGCGAGCGCGACGAACATGATGGCGATCGACTGGTGCTCGTAGCCGTAGACCGAAAGGGCGGCGATAAACATCTCGGCGAATTTCACGCCTTGCGCCATGCGCGCCTTGTCGAAGCGGTCGGCGAGTTCGCCGGCGAGCCCCGAGAGAAAGAAGAACGGCGCGATAAACACCGCGCTGGCCAGCGTGATCAGCGCGCCACTGTCCTTTCCCGCCACCTGGAACAGGATGAGGAAGACCAGCGCGGTCTTGAGGAAATTGTCGTTGAACGCCGCGAAGAACTGGCACCAGAACAGGGGCGCGAAGCGCCTCGACAGCATGAGCGGCGGCATGGCGCCGTTATAGCAGGCGTTCCCGCTGCGGGCGTGACAGTCTCCGGGTCGGACACACAAAGAGCGCTGGTGCCGGCGGAGGGATTTGAACCCCCGACCCCCCGCTTACGAAGCGGATGCTCTACCGCTGAGCTACGCCGGCTTCTTGAACGCGGGCCACTGATATAAGCGCGGGACGGCGATGGCAAGGCGGCGCCGGCTTGCGGCGAAGGGCTAAGCCACAACCCGCTCATTCCGGGGCAAGCGGAAATTCAGCAGCGGATCCCGGCCCTGGGTCCTCGCTTTGGCGGGGACGAGCGGTGTAGAGGCAATTCAGCGGAACAACTGCCGGAAGCGGAACCAGGCGTCGCGGGAGCCGGCCGTCTGGGGCACCGGTTCGCCGCTCTCGCCGTCCACATTGCCGCCGGTGCCCGGATCGTCGGGGGCGTGCACCAGCGGGATCACTGGGTCCGGTGGCTTGGCCTGGGTTGGCTTGGCCTGGGGCGACTTGCGCGGCGGGGGTGCCTGCTCGGTCGGCTTCTCGGCGGCCGCCGCGATCGGCTCGAACTGAGATTCGGACTTGTTCTCGGGCTTGGGTTGGGGCTTTCGCTCGGGTTTCAGCGCAGGCTCGGCTTCAGTCGCCGGCTCTCTTTTGGCCTCAGGCTTAGCTTCATGCTTGCTCTCAGCCTTGGTCTCGGATTTGGCTTCAGGCTCAGGCTCAGGTTCGGGCGTCGGGGCGGCCGCCGGCTGGGCGGTGGCTTCGGGCGCGGCGATCTCGGCGGGCTCTTGCGGCTCGGCCTCTGGCCCAGGCGACGGTGCGGCCGGTGGCAGGGAGACCTCCACCACGGGCCGGCTGGCGCCGATTTCGGCCAGCGGTACCCGCCATTGGAAGCCGTTGAGTTGGCCATTGGGCGATACCGGCAGCCAGCGGTCCGACACCACACCGTCCGCCGTCCACACCGGATCGCCGGAGGCGCGCATGGCACGCGCCATCCATTCGCGCACCCGGCCAGTGTCGCCGTGCTCAGCGTCCTCGATCTCGGCCATCAGGGTGGCGACACGGCGGGTCGGCGCCGAGATATAGGGCTCGAGCGCGGCGCGGGCGGGGGCGAACTCGCGCGCATCGAGCGCGGCGCGAGCAACCGCCAGCGCGCCCTCCAGCTGTCCCGGGACCATGGCGGCGAGCTTCTGCATGCGCGCCAGGCGGTCGCGGGCGGAATTGCCGAGCCTCAGATCCGCGTAGGCCTCGGCGATATCGGGATGCGGATTGGCCCGCCAAGCCGCTTCCAGAATACGGCGGGCGCGGCGCTGTTCGCCGGCTTCCACCAGCCTCCGGCCGGCGAGCGACGCCGCCGGCACTAGGTCGGGCGCAAGCTTCACCGCCTCCAGCGCCAGATTGCGCGCGGTGTCGCGCTCGATGTCGGCCAGCGCCTGGGCACGGGCGGTGAGCAGCACCGCCCGCTTGCGGTGATGCTCGTCCTTCGGCATGCCGCCCTTCATGCGGTCGAGCGCGGCGAGCGCGCCGGCCCAATCATTGGCGGCGCAGCGGTCGTCGAGCACCGCCTGCCCCGCCCAACTCAAATTCGGCGCAGCCTTGGCGGCGAGCTCGGCGGCGAGGCGCGCGCCTTCGACATCGCCGCGCCGTTGCGCTTCCACATAGAGCCCGCGCAAGCCGAGTAGCTTCGTTTCCTCGTGCTGCGTCATGGCGCGGAAAGCGCGCTCGGCGGCCGGGCGATCGCCGGCCATCTGCGCCGACTGCGCGCTGAGCAGCAACGTCAGTGGCGCGCCCGGCGTCAGCCGCGCCGCATCGTCAGCGTTGCGGCGCGCCAGCCGTAGATCGCCGGCGCCGATAGCAATCAGGCCGCGGCTCACCGCCTGATGCCCTTTCATGGCGCGGCGGTGACGGAAAAATATCGACATCTGCCCCGGCGAGCGCAGCAGCGCACGCAGCAGCCAGAACAGCAGCATCAACAGCAGCACCAGCAGAACGAGCGCCAGCGCCGCGACCGTGACCGACGTCTCGATGTGATAGCCGAGCCAGGTGACCGCCACGTCGCCGGGGCGGTCGGCGACCCAGGCGAAGCCGAGCGTGATCGCCGCCAGCACGATGAGAAAAAAGACGACACGGATCATGGACGTCCTCACCCCTTGCCGAGCGCACGCGCCGCGGCGGCGGCGATTGACCGTGCGGCGGAAAGCGCGTCCTGCCGCGCCTTGGCCTTGGCGATCCAGGCTAGCGCGACGCTGCGGACATTGTCCGGCAGCTTGGCGAGATCGGCCAGTGCGTTGGCGATATCCGCGTGTGCAGCTTCCGCTTCGATCCGCGCGAGGACGTCGATCGGGTCGTTGCCGGCGGGCGCTTGGACCGGCGTGATCCGCACCAGCTTGTTGGCGTTGGACGCAAGCCGGTCGAGGAAACTGCCGGTCGATTTCTGCGCACCGGCAATCTTACGCATAGCGGGCACCAGCTTGATCAATTCATTGGCAAGTTCGTTGCGGGTCGGCACGCCGCTTTGCGCGAAGCGGTCGAGCGGCGCCAAAGTTTTCGCGTTGGCGCCCAGCGACTTCGCCTGCGCCAGTTGCGCGGCATAGGGCGCGCCGCTCAGGACCGCATTGCGCAGCGCGGTCGCGCTCAAGGTGAGACGGGTGGCGCGGTCACCGGCGGACGCTGCGGCGATCTTCTTCTGCGCGCTGGTCACGTCACCGCGCATGTTCTTGATTTCGCCGCTGAGCTGGCTGCGGGCACTCGCAAGCTCGGTTTCGAGCGCAGCGACTTTCTGTTGCAAGGCATCAAGCGCACCCGGCGCGACCGATGCCGTTTCGCCCTTGGCGACGTTCTGCCTCAGATCGTTGACCGCCTTCTCCGCCGCCGCGGCGCTTTGTTGCGCCTGCTTGGCGGCGGCGCCAATACCGTCACTGCGCGCGCTTAACGCGCTCACTTTGGTGTTGAGCGACTTCACGGTGCTGTCGAGCGCAACCAGTCGTTGCGCGGCGGCCTTGTCCGAGGACGGCAAGTTGCCCAACTCGTCTTCGATCTTGCTTACACGCTGCGATAACGCGCCAATGCTTTTGTCGAGGGTCGAGGTGTCGGGTTTGGACGGCGGCCGGTTTTGTAAAGCCTGCACTTGCTTTCCCAGCGCCGCGAGGCGTTGAGGGATATCGCCCTGTGGTGTCGATGACGCGGGAATAAAACCGACGTACCAGAGTCCTGCGCCAACCGCGGCCACAACGAGCGCGCCGATGACGCCGCCGAAAAGACTCGCGCGCAAACCGCCGGTGTGCTGCGGCGGTGATGGTGGCCGCGGCGGTGGAGCTGCAGCCCCCGTCTCGGGCTTCGCCGGTTCTTCCGCCGGCAACTCAGGCGCCGCCGCGGAAGCCAGCTCCGGCGCTGGTTCGGCTGGCGGTGTCTTGGCGTCCGGCGCCGGTTCAGGCTTTGTTTCAGGCTGCGGGTCGGGCGCTACCGTCTCGGGATTGTTAGCGCGCGGATCGGGCACTTCGGTGGCCTTGAGGTCAATTGTCGGCGCAGCGCGTTTGCGGCGAGGGCCGCCGCCCGGCGCCTCCGGCGGTTTGCGCGTGTCTGCCATCAAACTCCCTCGAATTGACTAGAGCGACGTCGGGCTAGATTGAATTACCGTGCGTCCCTAACAGTTTGTTTGCGCATAATCTTATCCAAAAACCGGCTCCCACTTTTCGTGACCCTGCGCTACGGGATAACGCAAATAACGGCCTTGCGCCAAATCAACCCGGCGACCGCGTCAAAAGTTCGATCAGCCCCGCCTCCGATGGGTGAGAGGCTATGGAGATATGCGCCGCGCCGGCCTCAGCCAATGGCGCGGCGATCGCGGCCGAAAGACAATAGTGCCGCACCGCCAGCGCCGGCCCGACGAGCCCGGCCGCGCGCGCGCCGGAGAGGTAATTTTCCGCGCTACGCTTGGAAAAGTGTAACACGCCGTCGACGGCGCCTTCGTTCAGCGCCGACACAAGGGCGGGCGAATAAGGCGCGGTGACCGCGCGATAGACGACGCGCAATTCGGCGGCGATGCCATGCGCAGCAAGTTCCCCGATGAGATCTGCAGCGCGAACTTCACCAGCAAGATAGATGAGCGGCGCCTTGGCGTCGCCACGGTGCTCGGCAATGAGCTCGACCAGGTCGCGAACGTCACCTCCGGCGGACGTGACTTGTGTGAAGCCGGCTCCACGCGCGGCCTCGGCGCTCCGGCGACCAACGGCATAGAGCGGCGTCTTGAAAAGCGCATCGCGCGCCGGATCGCCGGCGATCGCGGCCGGCGCATTGGCGCTGGTGATGACGACCGCGGCCCAGCTGCCGGCGAGATCGGCCGGTAGCGCTTCGACCTGCATCAATGGCGCCAGCAACACGTCGTGCCCCTGTGCGCGCAAGGCGGCGACAGTGCGTTCGCCATCGGCTTGCGGACGTGTGACAACCAATCGCATCGGCTAATCAAAGAACTTCGGCCCGGCGGTGCGCCGGAGCGTGTGGCCCGCTTCGTCGCCTATCTTCACGGCATCGTCGCGATGACCGGCGCCGTCGATGTCGTGGGCGGCCGCACCGTCGGGGCGCGCGATGAGCCCACGGAATTCGATCGAGCCGCCGCTCACCACGGCATGCCCCGCGATCGGCGTCTTGCACGATCCGTCGAGCGCGGCGAGAAAGGCACGCTCGCACGAAATCGCTGTGTAAGTATCGTCGTGATTGACGTGCCCCAGCAGTTCGCGCACGCGCCCATTGTCCTCGCGCGTTTCGATGCCGATGGCGCCTTGCGCCACCGCCGGCAGAAACTCTTGCGAGCTCATGATGTGCGTGGCGTGCTGTTCGAGACCGAGCCGTTTGAGGCCGGCGAGCGCAAGCAGCGTCGCATCGACCTGTCCCTCCTCGAGCTTGCGCAGCCGCGTCTCCACATTGCCGCGCAGCGGCGTGACATTGAGATCGGGCCGTGCACGCTTGGCCACCGCCTGCCGACGCAGCGAGGCGGTGCCGAGCGTCGCCCCCTTCGGTAGGTCGGTCAGCATCTTGGCCTTACGGCTGATAAAGACGTCGCGCGGGTCTTCGCGCTCGAGGCACGCCGCCAGCATCAGCCCGCCCGGAAGCACGGTCGGCATGTCCTTGGCTGAATGCACGGCGAGGTCGATGCGGCTGTCCAGCAGCGCTTCCTCGATCTCCTTGGTGAACAGGCCCTTGCCGCCCTCCTCCGCCAGCGGGCGATCCTGGATAATGTCGCCGGTGGTGCGAATGACGACGATCTCGATTTGCTCCTCGTCGAGGCCCGCGGCGGCGGCGAGCCGCGCGCGCACGATGCGCGTCTGCACCAGCGCCAGCGGGCTGCCGCGTGTGCCGATACGCAGGGCTCCAGTGGATTGCGCCATATATCCTCTCGATGCTAGTGGTCCAATTCAGACATTTGCATCCCGCTGCCGCAAGCTCCCGAGCAAATGTCGGAATCAAAGGACCACTAGCAATTATTTGATTTTAGTGGAGCTTTGAATTTGACATTTGATGAGCGGCTCGCCGCAAATGGGTATCAAATGTCAAATTCGCTCCACTAGTGCGGTCGATTTGAACTTCGTTACATTGCTTGCAGCGAGTCCACAAACGAACTTCAAATCCAAAACCGCACTAGAATCATAAAGTTGCTAGTATCCTTTCGAATCCGAAGTTCTTACGGAGCAAACTGAACTATTTGACGAACTTCGGATTCGGGACACTAGGCACCTTGTAATTCACCCACCCCCGAAAAGGGAGGGTCGGAGGCAGAAATGATCGTCCTCGGCATCGAGACCACCTGCGACGAGACCGCGGCGGCCGTAGTCGAACGCGCCGAAGATGGCGGTGGGCGTATTCTCTCCAATGTGGTGCTGTCGCAGATCACCGAGCATGCGGAATTCGGCGGCGTGGTGCCGGAAATCGCCGCCCGCGCCCACGTAGAAGTGCTCGATACCATCGTCGCCGAAGCCATGGACGCGGCCGGGCTCAACTTCGACGAAATCGACGGGGTCGCTGCCGCCGCCGGGCCCGGGCTGATCGGCGGTGTCATCGTCGGGCTCACCACCGCCAAGGCGATAGCGCTGGTCAAGAACAAGCCGCTGGTCGCGGTCAATCACCTGGAGGCCCATGCGCTCACCGCGCGGCTCACGGACGCCACGCCCTTTCCCTATTGCCTGTTCCTCGCCTCCGGCGGCCATACGCAGACCCTCGCTGTGCGCGGGGTCGGCGACTACGTGCGAATCGGCACCACCCACGACGACGCGATCGGCGAGGCTTTCGACAAGACCGCAAAGCTGTTGGGGCTCGGTTATCCGGGCGGACCGCTGGTGGAACAGGAAGCCGCGCACGGCGACGCCCGCCGCTTCTCGTTACCGCGGCCGATGCACGGCCGCAAGGAAGCGGACTTCTCGCTCTCCGGTCTAAAGACCGCGCTACGGCTGGAAGCCGAACGCATCGCACCCCTGTCGGATCAGGACGTCGCCGATCTTTGCGCTTCGTTCCAGCAGGCGATCGTCGACGTGGTGCTCGACAGGCTGCGTGCCGGTCTCAAGATTTTTCGCCGCCAATTTGGCGCACCTACTGCGCTGGTCGCCGCCGGCGGCGTCGCTGCCAACCAGGCGATCCGCAGCGTTCTGCAGCACCTGGCAAGCGAAGCTGATACCGTTTTGGTGGCGCCACCGCTGGATCTGTGCACGGACAACGGCGCCATGATCGCCTGGGCCGGCGCCGAGCGGCTGGCGTTGGGCCTGACCGACACGCTCGACGTAGCACCGCGCGCGCGGTGGCCGCTCGACGAAATCGCCGCCGCCAAGGGCGCACTCCAGCGGACGGCGGCGTATAAGTGAAGCGACATCGCTACATATTCGGTCCACCTCCCCCCTTGAGGGGGAGGTCGGCGAGCGAAGCTCGTCGGGAGGGGGGTATCTTTTCTTTCGAGACAAAAGCCTTTGAAGTTACCCCCCTCCCCATCCCTCCCCCGCAAGGGGGGAGGGAGTTCAATGCCGCGGGGTCGGTTTTCAATCGCAGCGACGACTGGATTTGCGCCGCATGAGCATTCAAACAATCTCCGTGCTCGGTGGCGGCGCCTGGGGCACGGCGCTGACATTGACCGCCGCGCGCGCAGGCCGCACCGTGACGTTGTGGGAGTTCGACGCCGGCAACGCCGAGCATCTCGAAACCAAACGCGAGAGCCGTTTTCTCCCCGGCGTGAAGCTTGACGATTCAATTCAGGTTACGCGCGACCTGGCACAGGCCGCGCGTGCCGACGCCATCCTGCTGGTGGTGCCGGCGCAGGTGTTGCGCAGTGTCGTCGGCGCGCTGGCGCCGTCGCACGCCAAAGGTATTCCGCTCATTTCATGCGCAAAGGGCATCGAGGACGGCAGCAACAAGTTTATGAGTGAGATCATCGCCGAATGCGCGCCGGACGCCATGCCCGGCGCGCTCTCAGGCCCGAGCTTCGCTGCCGACGTGGCGCGCGGGCTGCCGACCGCGGTGACGCTCGCCCTGCCCGACGCGGATATGGCCGCAGCGCTCTCGCAAGCGGTCAGCTCCGCCACCTTCCGTCCCTATCACTCGACCGATGTGCGCGGCGTGGAGCTCGGCGGCGCCACCAAGAACGTGCTCGCCATTGCATCCGGCATCGTAGCCGGCCGCAATTTGGGAGCCAGCGCCGCCGCCGCGCTGATCACGCGCGGCTTCGCCGAGCTCGCACGCTTCGGCAAAGCCTACGGGGCCAAGGTCGAAACCATGATGGGACTCTCCGGTCTCGGCGATCTCATCCTCACGTGCTCGACATCGCAGTCACGCAACTTTTCCTTCGGTGTCGCGCTCGGCAAAGGCGAACCGCCGAGCGGCAAGCTGGCGGAAGGCGTATTCACCGCACCGGTGCTGATGGAGATGGCGCGCGCCAAGAATGTGGAGATGCCGATCGGCTTTGCGGTCGCCGACGTGCTCGCCAAGAGAATGACCCTGGATCAAGCCATCGAGTCGCTGCTGGCGCGGCCGATCAAAGCGGAATAATTCATCGTCATCACCGGGCCCAATATTCTGATTGTCGTGCGCTGCGAAGGCGGGGCACCCAGTAGCCCGGGTCGTTGATTTAGAAGCTAGGTCTGTGATTACTGGATCGTCCGCCTTCGCGGACGATGACAGCCGAGGAGATGAAGCAAGTGGCCTACTGGCTGATGAAATCCGAGCCCGACGCCTGGTCGTGGGACAGCCAAGTGAAGAAGGGCGCGAAGGGCGAGGCCTGGACGGGCGTGCGCAACCACACCGCCAAGCTCAACATGATGAAAATGAAGAAGGGCGACCGCGGCTTCTTCTATCACTCCAACATGGGCAAAGAGGTCGTCGGCATCGTGGAGATCATCCGCGAACACTATCACGACCCGACCGCCGAAGACGGCACGCCTTGGGTGGTGGTGGACGTGAAGGCAGTTCAACCCGTGCCGAAGCCGGTGACGCTCACCGCCATCAAAGCCGAGCCCAGGCTGAAAGAAATGGCGCTCCTGAAGCAATCCCGCCTGTCGGTGCAGCCGGTGGCCGCGGAGGAGTGGAAGCTAATCTGCAAGATGGGTGGGCTGTAGGGCGACTCGGCATAGCGGGCGAATTGTGATGCGGCGCGGGTAAACACGCATACGGCTCGTGCTGCGCTGCATCTTGGGCAAGCCCCCAACAAAAGGAGCACATCCCGCGCCTTGTCCCTCCCCGCAGCGCCGTCGCATAATGGGGGTCAAGGGTGGAACCCAATTTACCCCGCAATTTTCGCGTGGGCAGGGAGGCAAAGTCGATGTCCGATAAGATCTATGACGTTCCCGCCGATTGGCAGAAGCGCGCCTATGTGGACGACGCCAAATACACGGAGATGTACGCCGCCTCGGTGAAGGACCCGGCCGCCTTCTGGGGCGAGCAGGCCAAGCGCATCGACTGGATGAAGCCCTTCACCAAAGTGAAAAACACCTCCTACGATCCGCACAACGTTTCCATCAAGTGGTTTGAGGATGGCACGCTCAACGCCTGTTACAACTGCGTCGACCGCCATCTTGCCAAACGCGGCGACCAGACGGCGCTGCTATGGGAGGGCGACGACCCCAAGGTCGATAAAAAGCTCACCTATAAAGAGCTGCATGCGGAGGTCGGCCGTTTCGCCAACGTGCTGAAGGCACGCGGCGTCAAGAAAGGCGATCGTGTCACCATTTACATGCCGATGATCCTGGAAGCGGCAATCGCCATGCTCGCCTGCGCCCGCATCGGCGCTATTCACTCGGTGGTATTCGGTGGTTTCTCGCCGGATTCGCTCGCCGGCCGCATCACCGACTGCACCTCGACCTGCGTCATTACCGCCGACGAAGGTATTCGCGGTGGCCGCAAGATTCCGCTCAAGGCGAATACCGACGCTGCCTGCGACCGCGCCGGCGGCATGGTCAAGACCGTGATCGTCGTGCGCCACACGGGGACCAAGGTGAAGATGAAAGACGGCCGCGACGTCTATTACGACGAGGCGGCGAAGAGCGTGCCGGCCGACTGCCCGTGCGAGGAGATGAGCGCGGAGGATCCGTTGTTCATCCTCTACACCTCCGGTTCGACCGGAAAGCCGAAGGGCGTGATGCACACCACCGGCGGCTACATGGTCTACACCTCGATCACACATCAATACGTGTTCGATTATCATGACGGCGATATCTACTGGTGCACCGCCGATGTCGGCTGGGTTACCGGCCACAGCTACATCGTCTATGGGCCGCTTTCGAACGGCGCTATCAGCTTGATGTTCGAGGGCGTGCCAAACTATCCGACCACCTCGCGCTTCTGGGAAGTGTGCGACAAGCACAAGGTCAATATCTGCTACACCGCGCCGACCGCGATCCGCGCGCTGATGCAGGGCGGCGACGCGCCGGTAAAGAAGACCTCGCGCAAATCGCTGCGCCTGCTCGGCACCGTGGGCGAGCCGATCAATCCGGAAGCCTGGGAATGGTACTATCGCGTGGTGGGCGAAGAGCGCTGCCCGATCGTCGATACCTGGTGGCAGACCGAAACTGGCGGCATTCTCATCACGCCGCTGCCGGGCGCGACCAAGCTGAAGCCCGGTTCGGCGACGCGGCCGTTCTTCGGCGTGATCCCGGAGATCGTCGACGCCGAAGGCAATGACCAGCAAGGCGCGACCAGCGGCAACCTCTGCATCGCCGATAGTTGGCCGGGGCAGATGCGCACGGTCTATGGCGACCATCAGCGCTTCATTGACACCTACTTCAAGACCTATCTCGGCAAGTACTTCACCGGCGACGGCTGCCGGCGCGACGAAGACGGCTATTACTGGATCACCGGCCGCGTTGACGACGTGATCAACGTCGCCGGCCACCGCATGGGCACCGCAGAAGTGGAGAGCGCGCTGGTCGCGCATCCGAAGGTATCGGAGGCCGCCGTCGTCGGCTATCCGCACGATATCAAGGGCCAGGGCATCTACGCTTACGTCACCTTGATGGCGGGCGAGAAGCCGAGCGAGGAATTGCGCAAAGAGCTGGTGCAGTGGGTGCGCAAGGAAATCGGCCCGATCGCCTCACCCGACCTCATCCAGTTCGCGCCCGGCCTGCCGAAGACCCGTTCGGGCAAGATCATGCGCCGCATCTTGCGCAAAATCGCTGAAGACGAATTCGGCAATCTTGGCGACACCTCGACGCTGGCGGACCCCGCCGTCGTCGACGATTTGGTCGACAATCGCCAAAACAAGCGCCACGCCAAGACAGGGGCGTAAGCTTCCTCCCTCTTCCCGCATGTGGGGAGAGGGGAATGCCTCGAAGTTTAACAACCATTTACGTTACTGAGAACTTTCCCGGAAAGCTCGACAGCGGCGCATTATTATTGTGCCCATTCAATCGACCGGGGCTTTCCCATGGTGCTCGTGCTCAAGCGGACGGGGCTGTTCGTCGTGATCGTGCTGGTGTGGGCGCTGCTGGCGGCGGCGCTGGCGCACGCGGCGCCTGGCGTTGTGCGCTTCGAGGGGTTCCTGCCCGGCACCATCGTGGTGAAGACCCACGAGCGGCACCTTTACTTCGTGCTCGATCCCTACCACGCCTTGCGCTTTCCAGTCGGCGTCGGCCGCGCCGGCATGCAATGGACTGGCACCGCGCATGTCGAAGGCAAATATGTTCGGCCGGCATGGGCTCCGCCTCCGCTGATCCGGCGCGAGAACCCGCGTCTACCGAGAGTCATTCCTGGCGGTGCGCCCAACAATCCGATGGGCGTCGCCGCACTCACCCTGCGGGGTGGTGAATACGCCATCCACGGCACCAACCGGCCATCGTCGGTCGGACGTTTCGTCTCACACGGCTGCATCCGCATGTACAACCACGACATCGTCCGGCTCTTCAGCATGGTCCAAGTCGGCACGCCGGTGATCGTGGAACGGTGAGGTCAGTGCGGTTTCACCGCTTTCGATCTGTCTTAGCCGCCGACACACTGCTCATCGCTGCGGCGCTGCCGAACAAGCTGGCCTAAGAGTGTCGTTCCACAGCGCCTGATCATCGCGGCGCGATAGTCATCGTCGCGGAGACATAGGCGAAGGGCGGCAGGCGATATCTCAATTTGAGATTGATCAAGCAATAGCTACAATCAAGGCACAGGGCTCTAGATCCGCTTCACCCGGTGTGCGGCTGCCGGCTCCGCAAACCTGTGAATCGAGAAGGTTTTTTCAGCAAGTTTCGCGACAGGGCCACATTTCGTGGCAAAGGTCAGTGCATGGCGCGTGCGCGAAGCTCTCCCCAACCGGAAGTCCCTGGCCTCGCCGCCCGCCGGATTGCCGCCGACCTTCTCGACGGTGTGTTGCGCCGACGGCTGGCGCTCGATGAGCAACTTTCAGGGAAGTCCGCCCATCCCGGCATCACGGCACTGGCGGACCGCGACCGTGCGCTGATGCGCCGGCTCACTGCCACCGTGCTGCGGCGACTGGGCACGTTGCGTCACGCGCTAAGCGATTTTCTGGAGCGCGGCTTTCCGGCTGACGCGCCGCGCTGTGAGACCATCCTGCTGCTCGGCGCCGCGCAAATCCTCTGGCTGGACGTGCCAGACCATGCCGCGGTCGATCTGTCGGTGCGGCTGGCACAAGCTGACCGGCGCGCGGCCCGCTATGCCGGCCTGGTTAACGCCGTGCTCCGTCGCGTTGCGCAGAACTGCGACACGATTCGTGCCGACGACACGCCGCGCGACACGCCGGATTGGCTGCTTGCGCGCTGGACCAGGGCTTACGGCGCCGACACCGCGCGCGCCATCGCGCAAGCCAACGGCCATGAGCCCGCGCTCGACATAACCCCAAAAGCCGATGCCGAACACTGGGCCGAGCGTCTGCGCGGACGCGTGCTGCCGACCGGCACCGTGCGCACCCAGGCGCAAGGGTCGATCACCATGCTGCCCGGCTTTGTCGAAGGCGCGTGGTGGGTGCAGGACGCGGCCGCCGCACTGCCTGCGCGGTTGCTAGGCGATATCCGTGGTCGGTCAGTGGCCGACCTGTGCGCCGCACCCGGCGGGAAGACCGCCCAGCTGGCGAACGCCGGCGCCGTAGTAACTGCGGTCGACCGCTCGCCGGCCCGGCTTGCGCGTCTGCGCGACAACCTCACTCGGCTGGCACTTCAGGCCGAAGTCATCGCCGCTGACGCATTGGAATGGGAGCCGGAGTCGGTCAATGGCGGAGCGTTCGACGCCGTGCTGCTCGATGCACCCTGCTCCTCGACTGGCACTATCCGCCGCCATCCCGACATCCCTTGGCTGAAAAGTGAGGCCGACATCACCGTCCTGATCTCGCTGCAGCAGCGGCTCATCGACCGCGCGGTGGCGCTGACGAAGGCCGGCGGCACCCTGGTCTATTGCGTCTGCTCCCTCGAGCCGGAGGAAGGGGAGCAGCAGATCGAGGCCCTGCTGGCGCGCGAGCCCCGCGTCAAGCGCCAGCCGATTTCCGCGTCCGAAGTCGACGACTGCACCGAACTGATATCCTCCGACGGCGACCTCCGCACACTGCCGCAATTTTGGCCCGACCCCGATCCGCGTTGGGGTGGGCTCGACGGATTCTATGCCGCCCGGCTCGTCCGGGTGGCGGACTAATCCCCTCAGGGACTTGGCATATTGGCCCTCAGGCTGCCCTTCGCTATCGTGGGACAGGCGCACGGGATTCGCAGCTAGTGCCGCCGATTTGAAGTTCCTGCACCGCTTACCGCGATCTCTATTAGGAACTTCAAATCGAAAGCAGCACTAAAGTCATATTCCTACTAGTGCCCCTTTGCTTCCGAAGTTCGTGTCAGAGGATGCTGCCATGTATCGCGAACTTTGGAAGCGGGGCACTAGGTGCAGGGGACGGGCATATTGATGATGCGGGTTTCGGTCGCGGAGCGGGCCAAGCTCTCCGCGCTCATTGGGCGCCGCGCATTCCGCAGCCTGCTCGGCCGCCTCAATGCGCACCCGCTCACACGTTGGCGATTCGGTTCGGGCAAGACCGACCGCGTCGTTATCGCGCCACAGGATCTGCGCACCGCCGACGCCACCCGCGCCAGTGAAATCTACGCCGGCCGCTTTGCGTTTGCCGGCAAAGTGGTCGTCTCCGACCGCCGCTCGCCGTTCGACGTCATGCCGCCTTCCGACGAATGGGCGGTGGAGATGCTCAGCTTCTCCTGGCTGCGCCATCTGCGCGCCGCCGATTCCGCTATCACCCGCGCCAATGCGCGCGCACTGATCGACGAATGGATTAATTTGCAAGGCGGCTGGCATGCGCTCGGCTGGCGGCCCGATATCCTGTCGCGCCGCATCATATGCTGGCTGAGCCAAGCACCGTTTGTGCTGCAGGATGCCGACGCGCGCTTTTATCGCCGCTTCATCCGCAGCCTGTCTCGGCAGGTGCGGTACCTGCGCAAGACCATGATCGAGACGCGCGACGGCTTTCCGCGTCTGCAAGCGATGATGGCGCTGACCTGCGCCTCGCTCTCCATCCAGGGCCAGTCGGGACAGGTGCGCGGCAATGTGCGGCGGCTGAGCGAGGAACTAAACAGACAAATAATGCCGGACGGCGGCCATATCAGCCGCAATCCCGGCGTGATCATCGATCTGCTCGCAGACCTTTTGCCACTGCGGCAGTTGTTTTCCGCGCGTCATCTGCAACCGCCACAGGCAATGAACAACGCCATCGACCGCATGATGCCCATGTTGCGTTTTTTCCGTCACGCCGACGGTAATTTCGCGCAGTTCAACGGCATGGGCCCGACGCCCGTCGACCTGCTCGCCACTGTCCTCGCCTATGACGACGCTCGTGGCACGCCGGTGTCGAACGCTCCGCATTCCGGCTATCAGCGCGTCGACGCCGGCGACAGCGCTTTGGTGATGGACGCTGGACGGCCGCCGCCTTTGTCGGTGAGCCAGGAGGCTCATGCCGGGTGTCTGTCGTTCGAGCTGTCATGGCGCCAACAGCGGCTGGTGATCAATTGCGGCTTGCCGGCGGTGAACAAGGAGAACTGGCGACAAGTGGCGCGGGCGACGCCCGCGCATTCGACCGTGACCTTCAATGACACGTCATCCTGCCGCTTCCTGGAAGCCGTGCGCTTGCGCAAATTGCTGTTCGGCATTCCCATAATTGGGGGCCCGCGCAACGTTCGCCTGGAGCGCGGCACGCAAGCCGAGGGCGTATGGCTGCGCGCCTCCCACGACGGCTACCTGCCCAAGTTCTCGGTGGTGCATACCCGCGCGGTGCGCTTAAGCCCGGACGGTCGCATCGTTGATGGCGAGGACAGCTTTGCCGGCATCGACGGCCGGGCACTTTCCACCCGGGTACCGGACGAATTTGCCATTCGCTTCCACCTGCACCCGGCGCTGAAGGCCAGCCGGCTGTCTGACGGTTACGGCGTCATCCTGCTGTTGCCCGACCGCGAAGTATGGACCTTCAACACATTCGGCGACCCTGTGCAGCTCGAGGAAAGCGTATTTTTGTCGGCGCCGGACGGGCCGCGCCGCACCACCCAGATCGTGATCTACGGCCGGGCCCGAGATCGCGGCAAGGTCCGCTGGTGCTTTCGCCATTCGCCGCCCTCGGCGCCCGGCTCCCGCCCCGATCGCGAGGCAGAGCCGGAATTGCCGCTGTAGCAGACTGCTGAAATGCTCTCTTTGGTCATTCCGGACGCCGCGTAGCGGCGATCCGGAATCCAGAAACATAAAGAAACTCAATGTAGCTGGATTCCGGGTTCGCGAGCTGCGCTCGCGCCCCGGAATGACAGCGTTTGTGGAAGCTCGAATACATCGGGTTATTGCGGAATACCCATCCGCACCCTCCTGTGCTAGCCCCTTGCCATGACCAGCCATCTCCGCCGCATCACCCGCGCCCTGCTTTCGGTCTCCGACAAAACGGGCCTGATCAACTTCGCCAAGACACTTGCCGGCTACGGCGTCGAGCTCGTCTCCACGGGCGGCACCGCCAAGGCATTGAAAGACGCCGGGCTCGCCGTCACCGAAATTTCCGTCCTCACCGGCTTTCCGGAAATGATGGACGGACGGGTGAAGACACTGCATCCGAAAGTGCATGGCGGGCTTTTGGCTATCCGCGCCAACCCCGAGCATGCCAAGGCGATGCAGGAGCACCACATCAAGCCGATCGATCTTCTGGTTGTGAACCTCTATCCGTTCGAGGCCACGGTTGCGAAGGGAGCGGCGTACGACGACTGCATCGAAAATATCGACATCGGCGGACCGGCGATGATCCGCGCCGCCGCCAAGAACCACGCCGACGTGGCTGTGGTGGTCGAGCCGGCCGACTACGCAAAGGTGCTCGACGAGCTAGCCAAACACACTGGCATGCTCACTTTAGAGTTACGCCGGACGCTCGCCGCCAAGGCTTATGCGCGTACGGCCGCCTATGATGCAGCCATTTCCAATTGGTTTGCCGATACGCTGCATGAGAACGCGCCAGACTATCGGGCCTTCGGCGGCGAATTGATCCAGCCGTTGCGTTACGGCGAGAACCCGCACCAGAGCGCCGCTTTCTACCGCACGCCGGGCGCGCGCTTCGGCGTCAGCACAGCGCGGCAGGTGCAGGGCAAGGAATTGTCCTACAACAACATCAACGACACCGACGCGGCTTACGAATGCATCGCGGAGTTCGATCCCGAGCGCACCGCCGCCTGCGTCATCGTCAAGCACGCCAACCCCTGCGGCGTGGCCGAAGGCGAAAATATGGTGGACGCCTACCGCAAAGCGCTCGCCTGCAATTCGACTTCGGCTTTCGGCGGCATCGTAGCGCTCAACCGGCCGCTCGATGCCGAAGCGGCGAAGGCGATCACCGAGATTTTCACCGAGGTGATCATCGCACCGGACGCCAGCGAAGAGGCAATCCAGATTGTTGCGGCCAAGAAGAACCTGCGGCTGCTGCTCGCCGGCGGCCTGCCCGACCCGCGCGCGAAGGGCGTAACGGCTAAGACGGTCGCTTCAGGCCTCCTGGTACAGTCGCGCGACAACGCAGTGGTCGACGATATGGAATTGAAGACGGTGACCAAGCGCGCACCGACCAATGCGGAGCTCGCAGATCTTCGTTTTGCGTTCCGGGTTGCGAAGCACGTGAAATCGAACACCATCGTCTATGCCAAGAACCGCGCTACCGTCGGTATCGGCGCCGGGCAGATGAGCCGGGTCGATTCAGCGCGCATTGCGGCACGCAAAGCCGAGGATGCTGCGCGCGATTTGAAATTGGCCGAGCCGTTGACGCGCGGCTCAGTCGTCGCTTCCGACGCTTTCTTCCCATTCCCGGACGGTTTGCTCGTGGCGATCGAGGCCGGTGCCACTGCGGTGATCCAGCCCGGCGGCTCGATGCGTGATGCCGATGTGATCAGGGCCGCCGACGACCACAACATCGCCATGGTGCTCACGGGGACGCGGCATTTCAGGCATTGAGGCTTCTCGCCTCTCCCCGCTACGCGGGGAGAGGGAACTACTGCTTCGCCAAATCCCCCAATAAGCTCGCCGCCACCGACAGCTTCGACAGCGTAAGCCCCGAGCCCGCAATTTCGTGGATCGCGGTGCGAATACGCTCGACGTCGGCCTGGCGGGGCTTAACCCATTCGTCTACTGCACCGGCCCCGGCGGTGCCGTTGCCAACCATGGCAGCGGTGAGCCGGCGCTCCGCTTCGCCGATAGAATCAAGCGCGCGATCGAGCGCGAGACGGTCGAAATAATCGGATACCGCGATGCCGGCCGCCGCATGGGCGACGCGGTCGAGTTGGAAAAAGCTTTCGGTGGCGAAATAAGTCGCCGCCACCTCGCCGACCGGCTTGGCGGCGCGGTCGGCCACCAACACGATGTCGGGCGCCGGCTTGAGCACGCTCAAGTTAGCCATGCGACGCGCCAGCGGCTCCGGCACCCCGGCCGCACTCAATTCCACAACGCGCGCCTGCCGCGTTGCGGCGGCGGGCTTCGACAGCACTACGTCAAGGGCCGCCTCGACCTCCCCGATGCCCTCGCGGTAATGTCCGATAATCGCGTCGAGTCCCTCCGTCAGATCGACATTGCGCAGGAACCAGATCAACCGGTCGAGCAGGAGATCCTGAGTCGCGGCGTAAAGTGAAAGCTGTGTGTCGCCTGAAACCTTGTTGTCGAGTGCGTCAATTTCACCATTGAGCTCGATCAGCCCATAGCTGTTGCGGACCGCCGCGAAGGCGGCGGCGATCGAGGCGACCGACGCACCAGTCTGATCGGCGATACGCACAATCAAAGTTGCGCCGCCGCGGTTGACCATGGAATTGGTCAGTTGGGTGGCGATGATCTCGCGGCGCAGGCGGTGAGATTGCAGCGCCTCGGCAAAGCGCTCCGACATTTCCTTCGGGAAGTAGCGGTTAAGCTCGCGGCCGAGATAGGGATCGTCCGGCACTGTGCAAGCGAGCAACTCGTTATAGAGCGAGAGCTTGGCATAGGCGAGCAGCACCGCGAGCTCCGGCCGGGTCAACCCGACATCCCGCTTGCGCCGTTCGGCGATCACCATTTCATCAGGCAGGTACTCGACCGCGCGGTCGAGTTCCCCATGCTTTTCGAGCGTCTGCATCAGGCGCTGTTGAAAGCCGAGATCCTCCAGCCCTCGCCGCTGCGCCAAGGACAGCGCCAGGGTCTGCTGGTAGTTGTTGCGCAACACCAGCCGCGCCACCTCGTCGGTCATTTCGACGAGCAGCGCGTTGCGGTCGTCTAACGACAGCGCGCCGGAACGGATGAGCGGGCTAAGCGCCACCTTGATATTGACCTCCACGTCGGAGGTGTTGACGCCGGCGGAGTTGTCGATGGCGTCGGTGTTGAGCCGGATGCCGGCGAGCGCCGCCTCCACGCGCCCGCGCTGAGTCATCCCGAGATTGGCGCCCTCCCCAACCACTTTGCAGCGCAACTCGGCGCCGGTGACGCGGATGGGATCGTTGGCACGGTCACCCACCGTTTCATCGGTTTCGCTGGAGGCGCGGATATAAGTGCCGATGCCACCGAAGAACAAGAGATCGGCCGGCGCCTTCAGGATCGCCTTCATCAGTTCCTGCGGCGTCACGCTTTCGCTGAGGCCCAGCAGCGAGCGCGCTTCCGGGCTGAGGCGAATTTCCTTCGAGGAGCGAGGATAAACCCCACCGCCTTGCGAGATCAGCGATTTGTCGTAGTCCTGCCAGCTTGAGCGCGGCAGTTGGAACAGCCGCTTGCGCTCGGCGAAACTCAATTCGGGATTGGGGTCGGGATCGATGAAGATGTCGCGGTGGTCGAAGGCTGCCACCAGCTTGGTGGTAGTCTCGCGCAGCATGCCGTTGCCGAACACGTCGCCCGACATGTCGCCAACGCCGACCGCCGTGAACTGCGTCTCGTGGATATTGATATCCATTTCGCGGAAATGACGTTTCACCGATTCCCAAGCGCCGCGGGCGGTGATGCCCATAACCTTGTGGTCGTAGCCGGCGGAGCCGCCGGAGGCAAAGGCATCGCCCAACCAGTAATCATGCGCCAGCGATAACTCGTTGGCGATGTCGGAGAATGTGGCGGTGCCCTTGTCAGCGGCCACCACCAGATAGGGATCGTCGTCGTCGTGGCGCACGACATTCGCAGGCGGCACGATGCGGCCATCGGCATTGATGTTGTCGGTGATGTCGAGCAACGTCGAAATGAACAGCTTGTAGGTGGCGACGCCTTCCGCCTGCATCACCTCGCGCGGGGCGCCCTTCGGCATCAGCTTGGGCACGAAGCCGCCCTTGGCGCCGACCGGCACGATCACCGCGTTTTTCACCTGCTGCGCCTTCACGAGACCGAGGATCTCGGTGCGGAAGTCCTGCGGCCGGTCGGACCAGCGTATGCCGCCACGCGCCACCTTGCCGAAACGCAGATGAATACCCTCCACCCGCGGCGAATACACGAATATCTCGTAAAGCGGGCGCGGCAACGGTAGCGCGGTGAGCTTGCCGCTTTCGAACTTGATGGCGATCAGCGGCTTAGCCTGGCCGTCGTCGCCGACCTGATAGAAATTGGTGCGCAGTCCCGACTGCACCGCGTTGAGGAAATAGCGCAGGATGCGATCCTCATCCAAGCTTTCGACCGCCTGCAGCGCCTCCTCGATACGAGCAGCGATCTCCTTCTGTTTGCCGTCGCGGCTTTCCGCCGCGTCGGCGCGCGGGTCGAAGCGGGCATGGAACAGATCCACGATGTCGCGCGCTATGCCGGCGTGCTTCACCAGCGTCGTCCACATGTAGTCCTGCGAGAATGGCACCCGGATTTGGCGCAGATAACGCGACAGCGTGCGGATGAGCGCCACGTCGCGCCACATCAGCCCGCCGATCAGCGTAAGTGCGTTGTAGCCGTCGTTTTCGGCCGCCCCGCGCATCACCATCAGGAATGCCGCTTCCAAAGGCCCCTGAATGGCATGAAGATCGATCGCCTCACCGTCGCTGCGCTCAAGCAGCATGTCGTGGAACCAAGCCCCGCCGTGCCCTTCCGGTTCGATGTGGTAGGTGCGTTCGTCCACCACCTTGAATCCCATGTTCTCCAGCACGGGAACACGCGCCGACAGCGGCAGCGGCCGCTCGAAGCTCCAAATCTTCAGGCCGGCGGTGCGCTGGTTTTCTTCCTGGCGGTGATGAAAGTCGACTGCAAGTGGCCGTTCGGTCGTAAGGCTATCGATGGTTTCGGCGTCGCCCGCGGCCACCGGCGGCGCATAAGCTTCGTGGAAGCCTTCGGAAAACGCATCGCGATAGCGCTTGAACAAGGCGCGCGCGACCTGCGGCGGATGGCTAAGTTCGAGTGCCTCGTTCAAGCCATCGGTCCAGGTGCGAATGATCGCCTCGATCTCCCGCTCCAATGTCGCCCGCGGCAGGTTCGGCGTCGGCCCGCCTGAACGGCCGATGATGAAATGCACGCGCACCAGCGGCCCTTCCGGGAAGAACGGGTAGAACGCTGACACGCGTCCAATAAAGGCCTGCGCCAGATACGAACCAATCTTGGCCCGGATGGCGCTGTCGTAGCGGTCGCGCGGGGCATAAACCAAGACCGACACGAAGCGGTCGAAACGATCACCGCGCGCAAGCACGCGCACGCGCGGATGCTCATCCAGATGCAGGATGGTCATCACGAAGCGGTAAAGCGTGTCTTCGTCGACCTGGAAAAGCTCGTCGCGCGGATAGTGCTCCAGTACATTCGCGAGCGCCTTGCCAGAATGGCTATTGGCGGCAAAGCCGGCGCGCCGCTCGATCGCCGCGAGCTTGCGGCGCAAATAGGGAATGCCGTGGGCGGAGCGGGTATAGGCAGTCGAAGTGAACAGGCCGACGAACCGCTGTTCGCCGAGAAGGTTGCCACCGGCATCGAAATGCTTGACGCCGATATAGTCGAGATAGACGCGCCGGTGCACACGCGCGTGGATGTTGGCCTTGGCAATGATCAGCGGGCGCGGCTCCTTCAGGAACGCCATGATCTCCGGCGTGTATTCCAGGTGCTCGTCGCCGCGCTTGAGTACGCGTAGTTCGCGGTCACGCATAATGCCGAGCGCGCTATCGTAGTCGGGCTGAAGCTCGTGACCGTCGAAGATGTAGTTGCGCGCGCCAAGGAAAGTGAAATTGTCGGCCGCCAACCATTGCAGGAACTGAATCGCCTCGGCGATCTCGTCGACCGGCAGCGGTGGTGGATTGGTCTTGAGATCGGCAACGATGGCGTCGATGCGATCCAGCATCGGCCGCCAATCCTGCACCGCCAACCGCACCTCTTTCAGCACGGCCTCCAACGCGCTGGCGATGCCGGCGCAAACCGCTTCGTCGGTGATAGTCTCGAGATGGACGTGGATGAAGCTTTCGCGCGTGTGATGGGGCGCGTCGGCGCCAGCGAGTCCGACGAGCCGGCCATTTTCGCGGCGTACGCCAAAAACCGGATGCGCCGCCAGCCGCACCTCGAGCTTGCGGTCGGCAAGTTCGCCCATCACCGAATCGACCAGGAACGGCATGTCGTCGTTGACGACCTCGACCACCGTCACGAGCTTGTGTTCGCCGCTCTCATGCAGGCGCACGGTTTCGCAGCGGATCTTGGACGTTCCGGGGGTACGCTCCCTGAGGAAATCGAAAGCGCGCTCGGCCAGCGCGGCAAGCTCGCCAGCATCGTAGCGCACGACATCCTCAGGCACCGTGCGACCGTAAAGGTGCGTGACGAAGCCTGCCGGGATTTCGGGACGCCGGCTGTGCAGCGCGTCGCCGGCCTCCGCCAGGCGGGCGTGGTCCAAGCCTTCTTCCTCGCCGCCTGGAAGCTCACTGGCCATGGGGTTCCTCGCAAGCCGTCTCAAGAGAATCGCCCGCGTGAGTGTTCACGTTCCGCCCGCGCGCGTCGAGAGCAAGGCACTGTTTGGTGACCATGCTGTGACCGAGGACCAGAACGCTGCGTGCTTGTTCTACTGCTAAGACTCTGACTTGACACGCGAAAGCATGACGGCACCGGGATATCGCGGCGGTGCAGAACGTTGTACTCTGGGCGCGGGATGGAACAAGTAAGAGGCGCGTAAAGCCGATGCCCAAAGCAAGCCAAAAGAGCAAGGCCGCCAAAGCCGCCGTCAAGACTCAGGAGAAGCCGGCGCTGCACAGGGTCGAAACCCGTGAGCCCGCGCAGGACGACCAGCCAGTCATCGCGCTCGACCTGCCGCCCGCCGAACTCTCGCCGGGAATGCAGCGCTATTTCGACAAGTGCACCGAGAAGCTCGGCTTCGTGCCCAACGTGCTCTTGGCCTATGCGTTCGACATTGCGAAGCTGGAAAGCTTCGTCGCCATGTACAATGACCTGATGCTGGGGCCGAGCGGCTTGTCCAAGCTCGAGCGTGAAATGATCGCGGTCGCGGTCTCGTCGCACAACCGCTGTTACTATTGCCTAACCGCTCATGGCGCGGCGGTGCGGCAATATTCCGGCAATCCGCTGCTCGGCGAACAGATGGTCATGAACTATCGCGTTGCGCGGCTCGATAAGCGTCAACGCGCCATGCTCGATTTCGCGCACAAACTCACTGCGGAACCCTGGGCGGTGGAAGACGCCGACCGCGACGCTCTGTGCCACGCTGGCTTCAGCAACCGCGACATCTGGGACATCGCGGCGGTCGTTGGCTTCTTCAATATGTCGAACCGCGTAGCATCCGCCACCGACATGCGGCCCAACACGGTGTATCACAGACAGGCGCGTTGAATGACGTTGTCGTCCCGGCCGAGCGACAGCGAGAGCCGGGACCCATACGCCGCAGCTACTCGATAGATCTCGGGGTATCGGTCCCCGCTTTCGCGGGGACAACATCGGAGTATTTGCGAATACGATGATTGCCCGCCTCACACTTCTTAGCTTCGCGCTTCTCTTCACCGTCGCCGCCCACGCGCAACGGCCGGCCATCCCGCCCGCGCAAAGCGCGCTCGGCCGTCACGGCATGGTGGTGGCGCAGGAGGCGCGCGCGGCACGCATCGGCGTCGATATCCTCAAACGGGGTGGCAATGCGGTTGACGCCGCGGTGGCGGTCGGATTCGCCCTGGCCGTCACATATCCGGTCGCCGGCAATCTCGGCGGCGGCGGTTTCATGGTGATTCATCTTGCCAATTATCGAAGCTTGGGAAACCGCGACACAACTATCGACTATCGCGAGACCGCGCCGGCCGCCGCGAGCAAATCCATGTTCCTCGATGCGCAAGGCAACGCAGACCCGCGGAAATCGCGCGACTCGGGCCTCGCTGTCGGTGTCCCCGGGACCGTCGCCGGCCTTGCCCTGGCCGAACAGAAATATGGATCCGGCAAGTTCACGCTGGCGGAATTGATCAAGCCGGCAATCGAACTGGCGCGGAACGGATTGCCGGTCGAGGACCATGTGGCCGATTCGCTCCCGCAGGGAAAGGACCGGCTGGGACGCTGGTCGTCATCGCGAGCAATCTTCTTCAAGAACGATGAGCCGCTGCAGCAAGGCGACCGGCTGGTGCAGCCCGACTTCGCCAGGACCCTGCAGGCGATCGCGCAAAACGGCCCCAACGCCTTCTATCGCGGCCGAATCGCCGATCAGATCGCCGCCGCCGTGCAGCAAGCGGGCGGCATCATGACCGCCGATGACCTTGCTCATTATCGCGCGGTCGAGCGCGCGCCCATGCGCGGTACTTATCGCGGCTACACAATCGTCTCCATGCCGCCGCCGTCGTCCGGCGGGGTATCCTTGATCGAGACGCTCAACATCCTGGATGGTTACGATCTCGCCAAGTTGGGGCGCGGGGCGCCGTCGTTTCACGATCTGATTGAAGCCATGAAGCGCGCCTATGCCGACCGCGCCGTTTACCTCGGCGATCCGGCTTTCATTGCGATGCCGCTCAAACGCCTGACGTCGAAAAAATACGCCGCGCGCCAGCACGCCACAATCACGGAAAAAGCCACGCCCGCGGCCGAAATCCATCCCGGCCGGCCTGCCGACAACGAAGGCCACAACACCACGCACTTTTCCGTCATCGACCAAGACGGCAATGCGGTGTCAAACACCTATACGCTCAACTTCGCCTATGGGCTCGGGCTGGTCGCCGGCGGCACCGGCGTGCTGCTCAACAACGAACTCGACGATTTCACTGCCAAGCCGGGCGCGGCCAACGCTTACGACCTGATCGGCTATGGGGCCAATCTGCCTGAACCCGGAAAACGGCCCCTCTCATCAATGACGCCGACCATCGTGCTGAAAGACGATAAGCCGTTCCTCATCACCGGCTCGCCCGGCGGCAGCCGCATCATCACCGCAGTGCTGCAGGTGATCGTCAACGTCATCGACTTCCACATGCCAGTGGCTGACGCCGTCAGCGCGCCGCGCCTGCATAACCAGTGGGAACCGGACAAGACCTTCGTCGAACCCGGCTTCGATCCCGCCGCGCTCGCCGCATTGAAATCGCGCGGCCACAACATCGTGCCGACCGAGCCGCACACCGATGCGAATTCGATTGCGGCGACATCTGAAGGTTATGTCGGTGCCGCCGACCGCCGCACCCGCGGTTCACTTGCGATAGGATATTGAGCATGGGCGATTCCGTCGAGCGCGTGCGTGCCGCGCTTGTTGCCGCCGGTCATGCCGACACCATCATGATGTTCCCGGACGGCACCCGCACCGCGCAGGACGCCGCCAACGCCGTCGGCTGCACGGTGGCGCAGATTGCCAAATCGATCGTGTTGCGTGCGGACGAACAGGCCGTGCTGGTGATCGCCTCGGGCGCCAACCGTGTCGACCTCGCCAAGATCGCCGCGCTTCTCGGGCAACCAGTGAAGCCCGCCGATGGTCGTTGGGTGCGCGACAGCACCGGCTTCGCGATCGGCGGCGTCGCGCCGGTCGGTCACTCCAACGGTCTGCGCATCTTTATCGACGCCGACCTGATGGCGCTCGGTGCCGTATGGGCCGCGGCCGGCTCGCCGCGCCACGTCTTCCAAACCAGCCCCGCCGAACTCGTACGCATGACCGGCGGCGAAACGGTGGACGTGAAGGAAGACGCTTGAAGCGCGAACGCCTCGCTCAGCCGCCGAGCAAGAACAGATAGCGCACCGGATCTTCCGGACAGACGGCAAAGCCACATTCGAGGAGCGTGGACACGGCATTAGCAGCCGTGAGCAGGATCACCAGCCAAACTGCGATCTTTGCATAAACCGGCGGTGGCGAATGCGCATCGGTGAATTGGCGGTCGAACAGCATGATGAGCGCGATCAAGGCGATCGCCAGCATGAAGAACAGTGCTGCCCAGGTGTAGAAGTGCAGGCCCATGATCGGGCTGCCGTACCCTTTGTCGCCCGGCAGGACGTGCAGCATCACCTGGCGCATCGATACCACTACGCCGACCAGCGCCGCCAGCGCGCTCAACGCATAATGGCTCGGCCGCGGACCGTAGCGAATGTTGAGGATCGGCCCGACCGCCAGCCCCACAAACGCCACGCGCTGCAGCAGGCACAACGGGCACGGCAGCTCGTGCCATCCCAGCTGAAAGTAGAAGCCGAGCAGCAAGACGAGCGCAACCGCGTAGAGCGAGAGGGCGTTGAGCAGGATGGCGGCGCGTGCGGTCATTGTCGCCCCCTAAAACGACAGTGTTAGCGCGCTGGTTGCGTGATGGAAAAAGTCGGCGACGGTGAGAACCAGGGTGAGCACGAACAGCGTCACGGCCGCACGACGACCGCCGAACCATCCCACCAACATTGCGAGCAGGAACAGCAGAAACAAAACGGTCTGGTCCATTCGCCGCCTCCCCGCCGCTCACGGCTTTCTCGCGACGCCAACTCGCCGTTCGTCAATGACAAGTCTACACCAAGCACTTGATCTCGGCGACCCACTTGCTCACCGATTGGTCAATCACCTCAGCGACAGCCGCCTTGAGCCAAGCTTGGAGCCAAGTCTGGATCCAAGCTTGGAGCCAAGCGCGTGCCCCGAATTGCACGACGCCGGGAACCTTAAAGCGAAGCTCGGGATGGGAGGATCGGCCTGCCGGCACCGGCCATGGATGGGAGAGCGGTTTCCGGCTGGCTGGCCAGCCGAGCCTCCGGGTCGGACAGAGGTCGACGACGGCATTTGGCTCGTCAGCTTCCTCGACTATGATCTCGGCTATATCGACTTGGAGCAGAAAACCTTACAGCCCCTCGACAACCCGTTCGGCCCGAGGTTGTCACCCATGTCTTAGGTACGTTCCGTTACCCATGTCTCTGGGTCGGACAAATGAGCGACTGGAGCGGGCGAAGGGATTCGAACCCTCGACCCCGACCTTGGCAAGGTCGTGCTCTACCCCTGAGCTACACCCGCATCCGGCAGATATCTAAGCGTCGGCCGGTTAAATTTCGATACCGGCCAGCGAGGCCGTTCCTATAGCCACAAGGGCGGCCCTTTGGCAACTCGCCCGTCAGTGGGGGCGGCGATGCCGGTATGTGCGGCGGTGGGACCGCTCGGGCGGGCCTCGAAAGGCCGGATTCGGATTGCAAAACCCCCTGTTCCCGGCAATGACGTTTGGCACGCAGGCCTCAATCGTCCAATAGCTGCAATCCCACACCACCTCTTCCCAGCCAATGTCCATCACGGCGCACCAGGGCGCATGCCCATAGGCATGGGCGGGACGCGGGCCAGCCATCGAAACTGTGGTCAGGACGACGGCCGCCAGCAGAATTCGCAGCATGGTAAACCTCTTGACGTCTGGGGATGATAATAATCCCGTTCCCACATATAGTGCTTCCCAGCCGTGCCCAAAGCCCCCGCCAATTTCCCAGTCCAGACCCCCGACCAGCTTTTTGCCTTCCTCGACGGCCTCCGCATCGCCCACAAGACGGTGACGCACCCGGCGGTGTTCACGGTCGAAGAGGCCCGCACCCTGCGCGGCAACCTCCCCGGCGGCCACACCAAGAACCTGTTCCTACGCGACAAGAAACACGCGCTATATTTGGTGGTGGCGCCCGAGGACGCTTTGATCGACCTCAAAGGCCTGCACCGGTTGCTGGGCGCGGCCGGCCGGTTTTCCTTCGGCTCGGCCGACCTGATGCGCGAGGTGCTCGGCGTGGAGCCCGGCTCGGTGACCCCGTTCGCGGCCATCAATGACACCGAAAACCGCATCACCGTGGTGCTCGATGCCCAGATGATGGCCCACGAGACATTGAACTATCACCCGCTCACCAACACGATGACGACGGCGATTTCGCGCGAGGACTTGGTCAAATTTCTCGAGGCCACCGGCCACCCGCCCCGCGTCGAGCGGGTCTCCGGGCTCCCGCCGGAATCGGCCTAAACGATTGCATTCCCCAGCCGAATGACCATTTAATCGGGACGGAACCCTAAAAATGCCGCGCTCGCTGGCGCATGATTTCGACTTTGCACCAGGATCATGCGCGAGCGTTGAGAGTGGCAAAGGCGAGGACGGTATGCTGCAGAACGGCGGGGAAATGTCGGCCACGGCCGCCGATGTGGTGAAAGAGGTCACCACGCAAAGCTTCATGAAAGACGTCATCGAGGAATCCAAGAACCAGCCGGTACTGGTGGATTTCTGGGCACCCTGGTGCGGCCCCTGCAAGCAGCTCGCTCCCGTGCTGGAAAAGGCGGTGAAGGCGGCCAAAGGCAAGGTCAAGCTCACCAAGATGAACATCGACGAGCATCCGGCGATCCCTGGCCAGATGGGCATCCAGTCGATCCCCGCGGTAATCGCCTTCTCCAACGGTCAGCCGGTCGACGGCTTCATGGGCGCCCTGCCGGAGAGCCAGGTGCTGCAGTTTCTGGAACGGCTTACCAAGGACAAAGTCGTCCCCGAGGATAAGAACCTGCTGGAAGCCGCCGATGCCGCATTGATTGAAGGCAACGCCGCCGAGGCCGCCGAGATCTACGCGCAGATTCTCGCCGGCGACGCCGGCAATGTGCACGCGCTCGCCGGCCTTGCCCGCTGCTACGTGGAATCGGGCGCACTCGATCAGGCCAAGCAGACGCTGGCGTTGGTGCCGGAGGCTAAGCAAAACGAGGCGCCGGTGGCCGCCGCCCGCGCCGCGTTGGAAGTTGCCGAACAGGCCCAATCGATTGGACCGCTGGCCGAGCTGGAAGAAAGGGTGCTCGCCAACCCTGGCGATCATCAAGCGCGCTTTGATCTCGCCATCGCGCTCAACGCCAAGGGGAAGCGCGAAGAGGCAGCGCAGCAGCTCCTCGACATCATCAAACGCGACCGCAAATGGAACGACGACGGCGCCCGCAAGCAACTGGTGCAGTTCTTCGAAGCCTGGGGCTTCGACGATCCGGCGGCGGTCGAAGGCCGCAAGCGATTGTCGTCGATATTGTTTTCGTGAGTACAATCGGCGGAGCGTTTCGCTGAAGTTCTCCGCCCTCATCCTGAGGAGAGCGCCATAGCAGGCGCAGCCTGCGCATAACTGGCTGCGATGCGTTCGTCTCGAAGGATGCGGGCGGCCCCATTCTTCGAGACGGCCGCTCACGCGGCCTGCTCAGAATGAGGCCGAGGGAGGATGGTAGTAGATGCCGATGAACGCCCACTATCGCGGGCCGATCGATCTGCCCGAGGTGATTCCGGTATTTCCGCTGCCGGGCGCGCTGCTGTTGCCGCGCGGACAAATGCCACTCAACATTTTCGAGCCGCGCTATCTCGCCATGGTCGATGACGCGCTGCGCGACGGTCATCGGCTCATCGGCATGATCCAGCCGGACCTTGCCCACGCCGACGCTGCCGCCGATTCGCCACCACTGTTCAAGATCGGTTGCGTTGGCCGCATCACCGAACTGGCCGAGAGCGGCGACGGCCGCTATCTCATCGAGCTCACCGGCATCACACGCTTCCGCATAGAGCAGGAATTGCCGGTCAAGACGGCCTACCGCCAGTGCCGCGTAACCTATGCACCGTTCGCTGATGACTTCATCGCCCGCAAGGGCGAACCCGAGGTCGACCGCGAAGCGGTGCTGGCGGCGCTGCGCGATTTCCTCGACGCCAACAACCTCAACGCCGACTGGGAAGGCATTGAGAAGGCACCCAACGAGGCGTTGGTCAACGCGCTATCGATGATGTCGCCCTACGGTGCGGCCGAAAAGCAGGCGCTGCTGGAGGCGCCAGACCTGAAAACCCGCGCCGAAATCCTCGTCGCCATCACCGAGATCGAGCTCGCCAAGAAAGACAGCGAGGGCGAACCGCAGTTGCAGTAGCTCTTTTCCGTTGTCCCCGCGAAAGCAGGGGCCCATACGCCGCAGCCTGACGTGAAGCTGAGGCGTATCGGTCCCGGCCCTCGCCTATGCTCGGCCGGGACGACAGCGGCGGTGCCTGTGCTATAATTGGTTAAAATTATCGAGAGCATCCGTATGACCACTCCATCCCCCCCCGAACGCCCCGCCAACAGCGTGGATCCCAAGCTCTTAGAAATCCTGGTCTGCCCACTCACCAAAGGCACGCTGGAGTACGATGCGGAAAAGCAGGAGCTGATCTCGCGCAAGGCCAAGCTCGCCTATCCCATCCGCGACGGGATTCCGATCATGCTGCCGGAGGAAGCGCGTAAGCTGGAGTGAGGCATATTGAGGCCGTCATCGCCCGCGAAAGCGGGAGATCCAGTAAACACAGCCGGTGCGATATCATTACAGATACGGAGTACTGGATGCCCCGCCTGCGCGGGCATGACAGTCACGGAAGGAAGGAAATTCACATGATCAAAATTTGGGGCCGCAACACCTCGTCCAACGTGCAAAAGGCGATGTGGGCGGTGGGCGAACTCGGTCTCGATCACGAGCGCATCGACATCGGCGGCAAGTACGGCATGAACCGGGAGCCGAAGTATCTGGCGATGAACCCGAACGGCTTGGTGCCGACTTTGGAAGAAGAAAATGGCTTTCTGCTGTGGGAATCCAACTCCATCGTGCGCTATCTCGCCGGCAAGCACGACAAGGACGGCGCGCTGGAGCCGAAGGACGCCAAGCAACGGGCGCTCGCCGGTCAGTGGATGGATTGGCAATTGTCGGTGGTCGGGCCGGCCATCACACCTGCATTCTGGGGCCTGATCCGCACGCCAGAAGACAAGCGCGATATGACGGCGATCAAGACCTCGCAGGAGAAGACCGCCGCGGCGATGCAAATTCTCGACGCGCAGCTCGCCAAGACGAAATTTGTCGCCGGCGACGCGTTCTCCTACGGCGACATCCCGGTCGGCGTGATGTGCTATCGCTACATGCAACTGGTGCCGAATCGCCCATGGACGCCCAACCTCGACCGCTGGTACGCCGCCGTCTCCGGGCGTAAGCCGTTCCAAAGTCACGTGGGCAGCATTCCGCTGTCGTAATCCGACTCTTTGCCCACATGCTCAGACTGTCATGCCCCGCAAAAGCGGGGCATCCAGTAATCGCAAGCATGTCGATTGATCGCAGGGACAGGTTTACTGGATCGCCGCCTTCGCGGGCCATGACAGCAGCAAATGTTGCGTCGCCAGCGAAAGCGTTACAACGCCTCGCCTTTGAGCAGCTTCGGTAGCTCGCCGGTGAACCCGGCGGCCTCGCGGATGAACACGTTCTTCAATGCCGGCATGCGCTCGACCACGCCGAGCCCGATATCCCGCATCAGCCGCAGCACATCGGAGCGATTGGAGAACAATCGGTTCAATCCGTCGGTGGCGACGCCCATGGTCATGGTGTCGAAGCGGCGCCAACGCTGATAGCGCTCCAATACATCCGGCGCGCCAATGTCGAGGCCGAGCCGCGCGGCGTCGGTGACCGCCTCGGCCAGCGCGGCGACATCGCGCAGGCCCATGTTCAGGCCCTGGCCGGCGATTGGGTGAATGATGTGCGCGGCATCGCCGACGAGCGCCAGCCGGTCGGCGATGAACGAGCGCGCGGTGAACAGACCGAGCGGAAAAGCCCGCCGCGGCCCAATGACTTCAATATCTCCGAGATGCAGACCGAAGCGGCGCTCGAGCTCGTCGTGGAATTTATCGTCCGGCAACGCGACGATACGCTCGGCTTCGCGCCGTTTCTCGGTCCAAACGATCGATGACCGCTTGCCCGTCAGCGGCAGGATGGCAAACGGCCCCGCCGGCAGAAAATGTTCTTCGGCGCGGCCTTCATGATCGCGCTCGTGGCCGACTGTCGTGACAATCGCGGACTGGTCGTAATCCCAGCCGTGCGTAGCGATATCGGCAGTGTCGCGGATCGAGGAGCGCGCACCGTCGGCACCGACCAACAAGCGCGCGGACAGCGTCTCGCCGTCGGCCAATGTCACGTCGATTGAATTCGGCTCATGCGCGAAGCTGGTCACCGGGGTGGCGCGCAAATCGATGCCGAGCGCCTTTGCCTTATCGACCAGCGTGTCGACCAAGAGCCGGTTCTCGATCATGTGCGCGAACGGCTCGCCCTCTTCGACCGCGCCGCCGAAGGTGAGGAATGTCGGGCGTACCGCGTCATCGAGCTTTGAGTCGGTCACCACCATGTCGAGGATCGGCTGCGCTTTTCCCTCAACCGTGCCCCAGACGCCGATGGCCTCGAACAGTCGGCGGGCGGCGGCGGCGATGGCAGAAGCGCGCGGATCCTTGGATTTCTCGTTCCTCAGGGCGGGGTCGGCGACGGTCACCGTGAAGCCCGCGCCCAGCGCCTCGCGTAGCGCGATCGCCAGCGCCAGACCGGCAAATCCGGCCCCACCGATCACCACCTCGCGCGTTTCTGCTTTTGTTGTCATGTCGAAACCATCTTAACACTGTCAGGCGGGCAAAGATCCCTCGTCCCCTCTCCCCGCAAGGGGGAGGGTTGGGGTGGGGATCACTTGATACGCCATCTCATGATCGTTTGGACCCCCACCCGTTCGCCGTCGCTGCTCGACGCCGGACGACCTCCCTCTTTCAGGGGGATGTAGGATGCCGTGCCTTGACTCCACCGTTCCCAGCGGCGTCATTGAATGGCCCGTTCAAGGAGAACTCCCGCCCCATGTCCTCCGCCGTCCAGGATCTGCTCACCGTTCTCGACCTCGAGCCGCTCGACCTGAACCTGTTCCGCGGTATCTCGCCGCAGACCGGCTGGCAGCGTGTCTACGGCGGTCAGGTGATCGCGCAGGCGCTGGTCGCGGCGATCCGCACGGTCGACCCGAGCCGGCCGCCGCATTCCATGCACGCCTATTTCATCCTGCCGGGCGATCCTAAGGTGCCGATCATCTACGACGTCGATCGGGTGCGCGACGGCAAGAGCTTCACCACCCGCAGCGTGACCGCCCGCCAGCACGGGCACCCGATTTTTTCCATGCTGGTGTCGTTCCAGGTCCACGAGGAAGGCCTCGATCACCAGGCAGAGATGCCGAAAGTGACGCCGCCCGAGGACCTGCCCGACGAAATGGACATGCGCAAGAACCTGCTGCCATTGATGCCCGAGCCGGTGCGCCGCTACTACGAGCGTGAGCGCCCGATCGAAATGCGGCCGGTCGAATTCGACCGTTATGCCGGCAAAAAATATCCCGACGGCCGCTTTCACCTTTGGTTCCGCACCATCGGCCCGCTGCCCGACGATCTTGCAATCCATCAATGCGTGCTGGCCTACGCCTCCGATCTGACGCTGCTTGATGCGTCGCTGATGCGCCATGGCCGCACGCTGTTCGAGAAGGAATTCATGGCCGCCAGCCTCGACCATGCGCTGTGGCTGCATCGACCGTTCCGCGCCGACGACTGGCTGCTTTACGCGCAGGATTCACCCAATCTGCACGGCTCGCGCGGTTTCTCACGCGGACTTATATTCACCCGTGACGGCACCTTGGTCGCCTCGGTTGCGCAGGAGGGCTTGGTGCGTCAACGGCGGGAGTAAGTCGACACTGTGAAACGTTTTCGCTTTCAAACGCGAAACACGAGTGCTGGAGCCCTCGCTTGCATGATGCTTGCGCTCTCGGCGCTACCGGTCGCATCGTCGCTGGCTGCTTCAGGCCAGCAGCCGGCGCCGGCGGGCGCATTTCACGGCGCACCGCCACAATACACGCGCTTCAGCGCGCGCGAACTGGAACGCGGATTTCTCGCACTCGCTTTCGGTTCCGATCTGCGCATCGGTGCTAAGCCCCGCGGCGTGCGGCGGTTCGATCATGCGATCCGCGCCTCGGTGATGAACCGCGGCAGCGTCGACCGCACCGCGGCGATGCAGCGCGTCATCTCGGAATACGCACGCAAGGTTCCCGGCTTGCGTCTGAGCCTCGCACATGATCCGGCCTTCGCCGATATCACAGTGCGGCTCATCGATGAGAAGGATTTTCGCTCGGCCTTGCGCGATGCCTTCGGCGCCAGGATCACAAAGGCTTTCATCGCACGCACCGATCCACAATGCATGACCTCGGTGAAGTCCGACAGCGACGGCGCCATCGTGCACTCGGTGTCCTTCATCATCGTCGACCAGGGCGAGGACGTTTTCCTCGACTGCGCCTATCACGAATTGCTGCACGCCTTCGGCCTGTCCAACCATGACCAGCACAACCCTTGGACGACGCTCAACCAGAACCGCATGGTCGGTTACTTGTCGGTTTACGATCGCGCCCTGCTCACCCTCTTATACGATCCCCATATCCGCCCCGGCATGACCCGCCGGCAGGTGCGCCGCGAACTGCCGCAACTGATCCGCAGTTTGGGGCTGGCAACCGCCCATCGCCGTCGATAAGACAGTATTGCTGACCTAAAGTGCCTTCAAATTCAGCGCGTGCCTGTGGGCGCGGCAACAGTTCCGCTTAATTTGTAGCCCCGATGTCTTTAAGGTAGGCAGAAGTAGCCCGTGCCGGCCTTGGCCGGGGCGGGCTTTCCGTAATATCCAGGCGCTCCCGCTTACAGCGCCCTTTCCGCCGGGGAAAGAAAATCATGAAGCTCGTCATCGCCGTCATCAAACCATTCAAGCTCGACGAAGTGCGCGACGCCCTCACCCGTATCGGCATCCAGGGCATGACCGTAGCGGAAGTGAAAGGCTACGGCCGCCAGAAGGGCCATATGGAAATCTATCGTGGCGCTGAGTACGCCGTGAACTTCCTGCCAAAGATACGCATGGAAATCGCGGTCGACAGCGGGCGCATCGATCAGGTGGTGGACGCCATCGCCGGCGCCGCCAAGACCGGGCAGATCGGCGATGGCAAGATCTTCGTCACGCCGATCGAGCAAGCCGTGCGCATCCGCACCGGCGAGACCGACAGCGCGGCGCTTTAGCAGCAGGTCGCCGTCACCCTGAGGTGGCCGCGCAACGGCGCGGCCCTCGAAGGGCGGCGGCCCAGCCCGATCATCGTTCGAGGCTCGCGCTGCGCGCTCGCGCCTCAGGACGACGGTGAAAGGTTCGCTTTCTTCAATCCATCTCGATTTCAAAATTCCTGCTGGGGGGATCATGAAATGAAAACGGCGCATCAACGCCTCGCTACCGCCGTCGCGGCGGTCATCGCGACACTGACCGTCACGCCGGCTTTCGCACAAACAGGCAAGATAAATCCGGCCGACACCGCATGGATGATGGCCGCCACCGGCTTGGTGCTGATGATGACCATACCGGGTTTGGCGCTGTTTTACGCCGGCATGGTGCGCAAGAAGAACGTACTGGCCACCATGGCGCAATGTCTCGCCGCCACCTTCCTGATATCGATGCTGTGGGTGTTCGTCGGCTATTCGCTCAGCTTCACTGGCGACGGTGCCTACATTGGTACGCTGTCGCGGGCTTTCCTGCGCGGCATGACGATCAACTCGGTATCACCGCTCGCCAATACCATTCCTGAAGGCCTTTTCATGATCTATCAGATGACTTTTGCGGTCATCACGGTAGCGCTGGTCGCGGGCTCGGTTGCCGACCGCCTGCGCTTTTCGGCATTCATGTTGTTCGCGGCGCTCTGGCTGTTGTTCGTTTATGTACCGCTGGCGCATTGGATCTGGGGCGGCGGATTCCTCGCCCGTGACGGCGTGATCGATTTCGCCGGCGGCCTGGTCGTGCACTTGAGTGCCGGCACCGCTGGCATCGTCGCCGCCATGGTCGTGGGCAAACGTCACGGCTACGGCCATGAGAACCTGGCGCCATTCGATCTCACCATGGCGGTCGTCGGCACGGGCCTGTTATGGGTCGGCTGGTTTGGCTTCAACGGTGGCTCAGCGCTCGCTGCCAATGGGCGTGCCGTCTCGGCCGTCATTACCACTCACCTCGCAGCCAGCGCTGGCGCCTTCACCTGGATGACATTGGAATGGTGGACCCGCGGCAAGCCATCGGTGCTCGGCATGATCTCAGGCGCAGTGGCCGGTCTTGGCACCGTCACGCCGGCGTCTGGATTCGTCCTACCGATCGAAGGCGTCCTTATCGGCGTTATCGCCGGCGGCGTCTGCTTCTGGGCCTGTACCTCGCTCAAGCTCAAATGCGGCTATGACGACTTGCTCGACGTGTTCGGCGTGCACGGCATTGGTGGTCTGACGGGCACGCTGCTCGCTGGCGTCCTGGCGGCCGGAGCAGTGTCGGCGAGCGCAGCCGATCCCGGCGGCATCCACGGCCTGTTGGAAGGCAACCCGCGTTTGCTGCTGGCGCAGGTCTACGGGATCCTGGTCACCTTGGTATGGACCGGGGCGATCACCTTCGTGATCCTCAAGGTGGTCGGCGCTCTTGTTCCGCTCCGGGTCCGCCATGAGGACGAGATCATGGGTCTCGATGTCAGCCAGCACGGCGAAGCCTTGCAATAAAGGGTAATTTTGCCCCTGCCGGCAGCCAGCGCGCGCCGGCGGGGCGGCCTGCAATTTCTGCTTAATCTATGCGACTAATTTTTATGCAAGCCACTTCGGCGCTGGTGCCTTTTTAGGCATGAAGCCAAGGCAGTAGCCGAGTAGCGCTGAGCCCATCAATTTTTATTCATCAAATCAGTGGCCTAGCCCTCAGCCGCTGGTCTGGCACGGTGTTTGATTCTCTATCCGCGGCCATGCTCACAAAACAACGTTTGTGAGTCCGGCTCAGTGACCCGCCCGCACTGCGTGAAGGTAAAAACGGGCCCAAGCGGGGATCGAATCCATGAAAATCGTCATGGCCATTATCAAACCCTTCAAGCTCGACGAGGTCCGCGATGCTCTGACCTCCATCGGCGTGCAGGGGCTGACTGTTACTGAGGTGAAGGGTTATGGGCGTCAAAAGGGCCACACGGAAATCTACCGTGGGGCCGAATATGCGGTGAGTTTCCTCCCCAAGATCAAAGTGGAGGTGGCGGTCGCGACGGACCAAGTCGACAAGGTCGTCAGCGCCATCACAGGGGCGGCGAAGACCGGACAAATTGGCGACGGAAAAATCTTTGTTTTCGGCCTGGATCACGCCGTGCGCATCCGCACCGGCGAAACCGACGCCGCGGCACTTTGATGACCCGCACCGCAAATGATACGCACAGGAGTTAAGACCATGACGTTTAAGAAATTCTCGCGTGCGGGGCTGATGGCGCTTGCCGCAATCGCGATTGGAATGACGTTCGCCGACAGCGCCTTCGCGCAGGCGGCGGCGAAGCCGAAGCTCGACACCGGCGACACCGCCTGGATGCTCACCTCCACCGCGCTGGTGCTGATGATGACCATCCCGGGTCTCGCGCTGTTCTATGGCGGCATGGTACGCAAGAAGAACGTGCTCGCAACCGTGATGCAGAGCTTCGCCATTACCTGCTTGGTGACGGTGCTCTGGATGATCATTGGTTACAGCTGGGCCTTCACCGACGGCAACGGCTTCATGGGCGGCGGCTCGCGCTTCCTCCTGAGAGGCATGGGCGTCGGCGCGCTCAGCGGCACGATTCCCGAATTGGTGTTCATGACCTTCCAGATGACCTTCGCCATCATCACCCCGGCGCTAATCTGCGGCGCGTTTGCCGACCGCATGAAGTTTTCGGCGATGATGTGGTTCATGGGCCTTTGGTCGTTGTTCGTCTATTCGCCAATCGCACACATGGTCTGGGGCCCCGGCGGTTTCCTCGGCAATCTCGGCGTGCTCGACTTCGCGGGCGGCACTGTGGTGCACATCAACGCCGGTGTCGCCGGTCTGTGCTGCGCGCTCGTCCTCGGCAAGCGCAAGGGCCTCGGCACCGAGAACATGGCGCCGCATAACCTCGTGCTCACCATGATCGGTGCCTCACTGCTGTGGGTCGGCTGGTTCGGCTTCAATGCCGGTTCGGCGGTGGCTTCCAACGGCGCCGCCGGCATGGCGATGGCCGTCACCCAAATCGCGACCGCCATGGCGGCGCTGGCCTGGATGTTCGTGGAATGGGGCCTGAAGGGTAAGCCTTCGATCTTGGGCATCTGCTCGGGCGCGGTGGCCGGTCTCGTCGCCATCACCCCGGCTTCGGGCTTCGTCGATCCGGTCGGTGCGCTGGTCATCGGCGCGGCGGCGGGCGTCGGCTGCTACTGGGGCGCCACCAGCCTCAAGCACATGTGCGGCTACGACGACAGCCTGGACGCTTTCGGCGTGCACGCGGTCGGCGGCATCATCGGCGCGCTCCTGACCGGCGTGTTCGCCAGCGCGGCGATCAGCAAGCCCGGCCTCATCGACGGCAACGCCTACCAGGTGGTGCTGCAGTTCTACGGCGTGATGGCCACCATCATCTACGACGCCATCGTCACCCTGATCATCCTGTTCGTGATCAAGGCGGTGATGGGCCTGCGCGTCAGCGAGGAAGTGGAGCGCGACGGTCTCGACCTCTCGCTGCACGGCGAGGTGGTGCCCTAATGCGCAAGCGCGTGATCTCGAAGATTGGATACCGGCTTTCCGACAGATCACGCGCCATGACATGACAAGCTAGCGGTAGGGGCGGAAACCCGGCACTGTCCCTCCCGTTGAGGCCCCGGTTCGAAAGGACCGGGGCCTCTCTTATCTTGGAGGGCTACTCGTTTTCGACACGCTATCCGACCGCGTGCGCGACAACGCGGCCGCGCCGCGCCAGAAAAGCAAAACCTTTGTCCGTCGTCTTCACCCGCACGCCATCGGCCGAACACTCGCGCACGACCAAGCCGCGGTCGATCGCTTCTTCCCACACCGCGAGGCGCGGACACGACGTGCGCCAGGCGTCCATCGTTTGCCGATAGCTGCGCGGCTCTTTCGCGATCCATTCGACGAGATCGAACACCAGACTGTCGAAACCATCTTCCGTTACCGTTTGCGTCACTAGCGCCCTCCACATCAAAGGCGCGATCAGCAGATAGCTTCCCGCCAGCACGTAATAACCGCTGATCGAATTGATGATGCGGCTGGCCCAGGTTCGGAACTGACTGTTGGTCATGGCTTCGAGAAAGCGCCGCGCCACGGTGGTGCCGGTCATCGATGCCGCGATCGCGATCACGATCATCGTGCCGTCGACCGAGGCGGCTTGCGCAACCATGCTGCCAAAATACACGAGCTTGGCGGCGTGGCCGAACACCTGGCACAGGGCCTTGGTCGCGACCATCTCGCGCCGGTCGAGGCGGCCGCCGAGGAAGAACGAATCGACCAACGGCCCAGCGACACCGGTGAGCAGGATCAGCGTCATGCACACCGTGCCGTAAGCGACGCCGTGATCCAGCCGCTCGGCGTCGGGCTTGAACTTCTCCGGCAGCAGACGCACGGCGAACGGCGTCGCGCCGAGCATGAGCATGGCGATCGCCTTGTCCGGCACGTAGCGAAAGATCGACCACACCCCGAGCGCCAGACAGCAGCCGATGATGTACCCGGCCGCGCTGCGCAGCCGGATGTAGCGCCACCACAGCAATCCGCGCCACGCGTTCGAGGCCATCTGCGTTACCGCGTGCAGTGCCATGGCGGCCGGCAGCGGCAGAATCGCCAGCAGGATCCCGATCAGGATCATGCCGCCGGCCATGCCGAAGACCCCGGACAGAAAGGCCGTCACGAACATCGACAGCCCAATCGCGATCATCAGAACCGTGGTCATGCGGCGCACCTCCGCGCCGGTCTGTGCGCCCCTTGCAGGCTGCCGGCAAACGGAGTTATCTGAGCATGAGGCTCAGTTTTCTTGATGCTTGCTGGAGGACGTAGCGCTTGCGCAGGCTACCTTTCCTGAATGGAATCAGAGGCTTTCGAAGCCGCTGCACGCAGCGGCAGTTTCGCTGCGGCCGCACAAGAGCTGAATGTCACCCCGGCCGCCATCAGCCGTACGGTGCGGCTCCTGGAGGACCGCCTGGCTCTGCCCCTGTTCAAGCGCCGGCCCAACGGCCTCGAACTGACGCCCGCCGGACGTGCCTACCAGGCCGGGCTCACGCCGATCTTCGATGCGCTTGCCAACCTCACCGCCCAGGTCACCGCGCTGGCCAATCCGCGCGTGTTAACGGTCGGCGTCGGTCCGACCTTCGCGATCCGTTGGCTGATCCCGCGGCTGGCTTCGTTTCAGGAACTTGAGCCGGATATCGAGGTGCGCATTACCACCGGCGGCGCGGCGGCGCCCTTCGCTGACGATTGGACCTGCGGCATCAAGCTCGGCAGCGGCGAATGGCCCGGCCTGACGGCCGAGCCATTGTTCGCGGCCGATCTGGTGCCGGTCTGCTCGCCGGGGCTGGCTGTCGCACTCGAAAAGCCGGCCGATTTGGAAGGCGCGACGCTCTTGCGCGTGACCCACGCCCTCGACGATTGGCCGCGCTGGCTGAAGGCAGCCGGCGTGACCCATATAACGCTGTCCGGCCCTCAGTTCGAGTTTTACGGCCAGGCGCAGCAGGCGGCCGCTGACGGGGTCGGCGTTGCCATGGGCATCCGACCCTATATCGACGACGACCTCGCCGCGGGGCGGCTGGTCACGCCTTTCAACCTCACAATACCGAAGGGCGAGGCATGGTATCTCGTATATAAGCCGGCGCGGCGCGACGAGCCGGCCTTTGCCGCGTTTCGCGACTGGCTGATTGAGGCCACGCAAAACGGCGGCGGAATTGCGGCCCTAGTGCCCCGCCTCCGAAGTTCGTGATACATCGCAACACGCTCTGACGCGGACTTCGGAAGCAAATGGGCACTAGCAGGAAATATGATTCTAGTGCCGCTTTCGATTTGAAGTTCCTGGATGCGATTGCGGCAGGCGGTGCAGGAACTTCAAATCGGCGGCACGAAGCCACGATGGTTAATCGGGTCTTAACCTCGCCCTCTCTATGGTAACCGACCCCTCGCGCGACGGGCCCAAATCCGTCGTGTATCCGCTCCACAAACGGGGACCGGTTTTTCCGGAAAAGAGCAGGCGCCAGCGAAACTCAATCGCAATGTCCACAAACACAGCAAAGCGCCAGTCTGCCTCCCTCACGCCCCCGGCGGACGAATCCCGCTCCCCCTTCGTCCGGCTGACCGATCTCATCGCCGGCATCCCGCCGCGCGAGCCGATGATCAACCTCTCGGTCGGCGAGCCGCAGCATCCGATCCCGCCATTCGTCGGGCCGGTGCTGGCGGAACATCTCAACGACTTCGGCCGCTATCCAGCCAACAAAGGTATCCAGCCGTTCCGCCAAGCCGTCGCGCAATGGCTTGGCCGCCGCTATGACCTGCCGCGCCCGGTCGATCCGGAAAGCGAAGTGCTGGTACTCAACGGCACCCGCGAGGGGCTGTTCCTCGCCGCCATCGCCGCGCAGCGCTGGGTAACCCCGCGCGTCGGCCAGCCGGCGATGCTGATCCCCAATCCGTTCTATGCCGCTTACGCGGCCGGTGCCCTCGCCGCGAATTGCCAGCCGGTCTATCTGCCGGCGACGCGCGCGAGTGGCTTCCTGCCCGATCTCGACGCCATTGACGAGGCACTGCTCAAGCGTACCGTCGCCTTCTATATTGCGTCGCCGTCGAATCCGCAGGGCGCAGTGGCCGACCGCAGCTTATCTCGAAAAGCTGACCGCACTCGCGCGGCGCTACGGCTTTCTGATCTTCGCCGATGAATGCTATTGCGAAATCTATACCGAATTCGCCCCACCCGGCATGCTGGAAGCTGCCGCGCCTGATTTCTCCAACGTGGTCGTATTCCATTCGCTATCGAAGCGCTCGAACTTGCCGGGCCTGCGCGTCGGCTTCGCCGCCGGCGACAAGAGCTTCCTCGCCGCCTTTCTCGAACTACGCAACGTCGCGGCACCCCAGGTGCCTGTGCCGGCGCAGCACGTGGCGGTTGCCGCCTACAACGATGAAAGGCATGTCGAAGAAAACCGCCGGCTCTATAGCGCCAAATTCGACCTCGCCGACCAGATCATCGGCAATCGCTATGGCTACGAACGGCCGGCGGGCGGATTTTTCTCTGGCTCGACGTTTCCACGCATGGCGGCAGTGAAGTGGTGACCAAAAGGCTATGGCAGGAAGCCGGCGTGCGCGTGGTGCCGGGGCGTTATCTCGCGCGCAATCAGGCCGACGGCTCGAATCCCGGCGCGGACTACATCCGCGTCGCCATGGTGCAAGACAATACCGCGACGGCAGAGGCGTTACATCGTCTCGTCGCGCTGTTGGGATAGAGGCGCATGATCCCGAAAGGTGGAAACCGGTTTTCGGAAGAGATCATGCGCAAGAGGAAGGATTAATGCCGGCTACGGATCGCAGCATCGACGCCGTCGCTTTCATCACCGACCACGCCCGCGATTTCCTGCGGCGGCGGCTGCGTGAGCTCACTGGCTTTTCGCTGCTGACGGTCGCGCTGCTCGGCGCTATCGCGCTCGCCACATGGTCCGTACAGGATCCCTCATTAAGCCACGCCACGCAGAAGCCGATCCACAACCTGCTTGGCTATCCCGGCGCCATCTTCTCCGATCTTGCGATGCAACTGCTGGGCTTGGCCAGCGTGCTGCTGCTGGCGCCGGAGGCACTGCTCGGCTGGCGGCTCTTGTCGCATCGGCCGCTGGGCGCGAAATGGCGCAGCCTGGTGTGGATTGCGGTCACGCTGCTCGCCGCCGGCCTCATCTCCACGCTGCCGCGCATCGGTTCCTGGCCGCTGCCGACCGGGCTCGGTGGCGTCTGCGGCGACGCTCTGTTGCGCATCCCCGGCCTGATCTTCGGCTGGCCGCTCGGGAATTTCGCGCTGCTCGTCGGCGGGACCATATTCTTCTTCGCCACCGCAATCGCACTCGTTCTCGCTACCGGCTGGCATTGGCCGCGCGCCGCGGCGGAAGCCGAGGAAGCGGAAGAAGAAGACGAGTCTCAAGAGGAAGAAGAAGAAGACGAGGAGCGCGACCGTGCCAATCCCTGGCTCGGCTTCCTCGTGCATGCGCTGCTGAGCTGGAAGGCGCGTCTCATGCGCTTTATCCGCCGCCCGCGGGAGAGCGCCCCGCGCGTCAAGGCGCTAGCTCACGGCCGCCGCGTGGAGCCGCGCTTCGAGGGGGCTGGGGCCCCGCATCTCGTGCCCGAACAATTCGACGACGACGAAGATTACGAGGGGGAAGAGGAGGAAGAGGAAGCCGCGCCGCGCCGCCGGGCCGCACCCAAAGCGAAGGCGCCGGCACGCCGCCCTGGCAGTGGCTTCACGTTGCCGTCGCTTAATCTGTTGAGCGCGGCCAAGGCTTCCGACCGCACCACCATGTCGAAGGAGGCAATCGAGACCAATGCCCAGTCGCTCGAGACCGTGTTGCAGGATTTCGGCGTGCGCGGCGAGATCATCAACGCCCGTCCTGGCCCGGTGGTCACCTTGTATGAACTAGAGCCTGCCCCGGGCATCAAGTCGTCGCGGGTCATTGGCCTCGCCGACGACATCGCCCGCTCCATGAGCGCGGTATCGGCGCGCGTCGCGGTCGTGTCGGGGCGCAACGCCATCGGCATCGAGTTGCCTAACCCGACGCGCGAGAAGGTGGTCCTGCGCGAGCTGTTGTCCGGCAAGGATTACAACGAGCACACGGCCAAACTGCCGCTCTGCCTCGGCAAGACGATCGGCGGCGAGTTGGTGATCGTCGATCTCGCCCGCATGCCGCATTTGCTGATCGCCGGCACCACCGGCTCCGGCAAGTCGGTCGCCATCAACACCATGATCCTGTCGCTGGTCTATCGGCTGACGCCGGCCCAATGCCGGCTGATCATGGTCGATCCCAAGATGCTCGAACTCTCCGTCTACGACGGCATCCCGCATCTGCTGACGCCCGTCGTGACCGACCCCAAGAAGGCGGTGGTCGCGCTGAAGTGGGCGGTACGCGAGATGGAAGAGCGCTACAAGAAGATGTCGAAGCTCGGCGTGCGCAACATAGAAGGCTACAACGCGCGGCTCGCCGAAGCGAAGGCAAAAGGCGAAGTGCTCACGCGCACCGTACACACCGGCTACGACAAGGAATCCGGCGAAGCGATCTACGAGAAGGAAGAACTCGACCTCGAGCCGTTGCCCTTCGTGGTCGTGATCGTCGACGAAATGGCCGACCTGATGATGGTCGCCGGCAAGGACATCGAGGGCGCCATCCAGCGCCTCGCGCAGATGGCCCGCGCCGCCGGCATCCACTGCATCCTGGCGACGCAGCGACCTTCTGTCGACGTCATCACTGGCACCATCAAAGCCAACTTCCCGACCCGTATCTCCTTCCAGGTCACGTCCAAGATCGACAGCCGCACCATCCTGGGCGAGCAGGGCGCAGAACAACTCCTCGGCCAGGGCGACATGCTCTACATGGCCGGCGGTGGCCGCATCAGCCGCGTGCACGGGCCCTTCGTCTCCGACGACGAAGTGGAGAAGGTGGTGCGGCACCTGAAGTCGCAGGGCCAGCCTGATTATCTGGAGGAAGTAACCGCCTCTGAAGATGAGCTGACTGGCGAGGACGGCGCCGTGTTCGATTCCACCGGCATGGGGATGGCCGAAGGCGGCGATCTCTTCCAGCAGGCGGTCGCGATCGTGAAGCGCGACCGCAAGGCCTCCACGTCCTACATCCAGCGCCGGCTACAGATTGGCTACAACCGTGCCGCCACCATCATGGAGCGCATGGAGCAGGAAGGCATCGTCGGCCAGGCCAATCATGCCGGCAAACGTGAGATCCTGATCGAGGAAGAGGGTCAGGATCGCTATTGAGAATCGCGCCCTTCATTTCTAAGTCCCGGTGCATCATTCCGAAAAGCGGCTACCGGTTTTCGGACAAGCTCATGGGTACGGCAGCGAGTTGCGGGAATCACGGGGGTCGCGAAATAGCCACACCCCGGCCCTATAAGAGCACGGGCATTAAAGGACGCGAGGCGGAGATCGTGATGGCGGGACACTACAAGGCGCTAAACAGTCGCAGGCTGGCTGTGGCCGCGCTGTTGACCTGTCTTGCCGCCGCACCCGTGCTGGCGCAGCCAGCCAGCCCCACATTGCAGAACGTGCCGCTGCCGCGACCGCGCCCGCATTTCATCCATACCAACTCGATCAGCGCCCGGTTCGCCGCCGTGCCGGCGCGCGTTTGGCACGCGCGCGCGCAAGCGCCGTCGCCGCATGGTCAGGTCGCGCCCGCCCCGGCGCAGGCGCCGAATCCGGTCTCCAATCCTTTCGCGGCCCTGCTCGGCAGCACCGGCAGCACCACCGCGCTCGACCCCAAGCAGCGCGCCATTATCCAGAAGGTCGACAGTTATCTTTCCAGCGTGCAGACGCTGGAAGGCAATTTCGTCCAGGTCGGGCCCGACGGCAGCCGTTCCAAGGGTGAGTTCTATCTCTCCAAGCCCGGCAAGATGCGCTTCGAATACGACCCACCAAGCCCGACCGAAATCATCTCCGATGGCGAATCCGTGGTGGTGCGCGACCGCAATCTGGCGACTCAAGACCTCTATCCACTGTCGCAGACGCCGCTGCGCTTTCTGCTCGCCGACCACGTCAATCTGCTGAAGGACACCAATCTAGTCGCGGTCTACGCCGACGACGTATTCGTCACCGTGGTGGTTGAAGAGAAGAACGGCATCGTCGGCACCAGCCGGCTTATGATCATGTTCTCCGCCAAGGACATGCAGCTTAAGCAGTGGACGGTGACCGACCCGCAGGGCTACGACACCACGGTCGCGGTTTACAATCTCGATCCCAAGAGCAGGCCAGATCCCAACCTGTTCAAGATCGACTACACGAATTATCACAATTAGGACTTTCCGCTCCTCCGCACAGAATCGGGGACCTAGTCCTTTTCTGCCCGCGCAAGCACGCCTGGACTCCCGCTTTTGCAGGAGCGGGCGGAATATGCGACCGATCCAGTAATCACTGGACAAAGTGTGGATACTGGATGCTCCACTTTCGCAGGGCATGATAGACGATTATGTTGCAGCAATGCCTTTCACTGTCGCCACCTGGAACATCAATTCTGTCCGCCTGCGCATCGATCTGGTCGCCAAGTTCATTAAGAGCACGCGGCCCGACGTGCTTTGCCTGCAAGAGACCAAGTGTCCGGATGATGCCTTCCCGCTCAAGCGTTTCAAGCGGCTGGGTTACGAATATGCCGCGCTCAACGGACAGAAGGGCTATCACGGAGTAGCCGTGCTTTCGCGGGTGCCGTTCGAAGGTGTGTCCATCGAGAGCTTCTGCGACAAGACCGATTGCCGCCACGTCTCAGTGGTGCTGGGCGAACGCGCCGGCCTGAAAGATCCCATAACGCTACACAATTTTTATGTGCCGGCCGGCGGCGATGAGCCCGACCCCGAGGCAAACGAGAAATTTGAGCACAAGCTCAACTTCCTCGACGAGATGCGCGCGCATAAACGCTTGCGGCCGAAGAATACTGAGCACGCGATTTTGGTCGGCGATCTCAACGTGGCACCGCTCGAGCACGACGTGTGGAGCCACAAACAAATGCTGAAAGTGGTCTCGCACACGCCGATTGAATGTGAGAAGCTGACCGGGGCGCGCGAGGCCGGCGGCTGGATCGATTCCATGCGCGTTCTCACACCCGAGCCGGAGAAGCTGTTCACCTGGTGGAGCTATCGCGCCATGGACAATTGGCGCGAAGCAAACCGCGGCCGTCGGCTCGACCACGTCTGGACTTCCGACGCCATCGCGGATCGCGTGTCCAAGATCAGAATCGCCAAGGATTATCGCGGCGCCGAGCGCCCCTCGGATCACGTTCCGGTTACGGCGCGGTTTGAGTTGTAGCCGCTTTCAGCTCTCCCCGTGTGCGCGGAAAGGGAAGATTACTTCCCGCCGCGATCCAGGCGTTGCTGCACGTCCGCAAGCTCCTGCGTCCAATCGCCGACCCGGCCCGCCATCTCCTCACGCAACCGCAAGGCCGCGGCCGGATAGCCTTCCAGCATCTTGCGAAAAAGACCGCGCGAGATCCGAATCAGCACCGTCGGCTCCCTGGCAATCGCGGTCACCGGGCTAGTCGTGTCGGTCAGCAGTGCCAGCTCGCCTAGTAGCGTACCGGGTCCGACCGTGTATTCACGTCCGTGCGATCCTTCCGGCTCCAGCACCATTGAGCCTTCCTGCACGATATATCCGCCATCGGCGAGCTCGCCGGCATAGAACAGCACCGCGCCGCTTTGCAGGTGACGCGTCTCCGCGCCGATCGCAAGCACGCGCAGGGCCTGCTTGCCCAACACCGCGAGGGTCGGTACCCGTTCGAAAAAAGCGATGTCGTTTTCAAGGCCCATTCGGGCGCTACCCTCCAATCGTCATTCCGGGGCGCACCGAACGTGTGGACCCGGAATCCATACTCCGCAGCACTGGGATGATGGACTCTGGGTTCGTCGCCATAGCGCGCTTAAGACGCACGTAAACGCATTTATGGCGGCGCCCCGGAATAATGGCGTTGAGATGCTTCACGGCACCAGCTTGTAGCCGCCGGCTTCCGTCACCAGGATCGCTGGAGCGGCGGCATCCTTCTCGACTTTCTGCCGCAGCCTATAGATATGCGTTTCCAACGTGTGAGTAGTGACGCCGGAATTATAGCCCCACACCTCCTGCAGCAGCGTTTCGCGCGACACTGGCTTCTGACCGGCACGGTAGAGATAGCGCAGGATGGCGGTTTCCTTCTCCGTCAATCGCACCTTGGTGCCTTTCGGCGTAAGCAGCACCTTCGACGATGGCCGGAAGGTATAAGGTCCGATGGTGAACACCGCGTCCTCGCTCGCCTCGTGCTGACGAAGCTGAGCGCGGATGCGCGCCAGCAGCACGGCGAATCGGAACGGCTTGGCGACGTAGTCGTTGGCTCCGGATTCGAGTCCAAGGATGGTGTCGCTGTCGGTATCATGACCGGTGAGCATGATGATCGGCGCCTTGAAGCCGTTCTTGCGCATGATGCGCACGACCTCGCGACCGTCCATGTCGGGCAGGCCGACATCCATGATCACCAGGTCGATCTGGCCGCTCTTCGCCTCCTGCACCGCCTTGGCGCCGCTGTCGGCGGCGACGGCCTCGAATTCCTCATGCAGCGCCAGTTGCTCGAGCAACGCCTCGCGCAGTTCGGTATCGTCGTCGACGATCAGGATGGTCCGCTTATTGGACATAGTTCAGGGGCCCCCCTCCTAGTGTCCCGGTCCCGACGTTCGTATTCCGCTGCCGCATATTTTTCTACGAATGTCTAAACCGAAGGGACACTAGCAAACATTTGATTCTAGTGCGGCTTTGGATTTGACGTTCTGCCAAGGGCTTGCCGCACCTGGGAGCGGAGCGTCAAATCCGCCGCACTAGTGGGCGGCCGGGGCGCCCACTTACGGTATTGGGGCCGAAGTAGAGCATTCAGGGCTGAAAGAGCAAGCGCGAACTGATATTTAGGGCACAACCGGCGCGTCCGCAGGACGGTCGGCCCGGAATCGGCGGTGGATGAAAAAACGCTCTCTCGCCAACATCTTGGTACGCCGCCGCCCCGGACGGCCGACGCAGGGCTGGCTCAGCGCCGGCGCGCTCACGCTGCCGGTGGCGCTCGGCCGCGCCGGCATCAGAGCCAATAAGTTCGAAGGTGACGGAGCCACTCCGCGTGGGCGCTTCCGCCTGGTGCGGCTGTGGTGGCGCTCCGACCGCCACCCGCGTCCACAGACCTGCCTGCCGGTGCGCGCGATCCGATCGGACGACGGCTGGTGCGAGGACCCGGCCGACCGCCATTACAACACGCCGGTCAAGGTGCCGGCCGGATCTATGACCGACCGCCTCACCCGCGCCGATGCGCTGTACGACTTCATCGTCGAACTCGACCACAACACCCGCCCGCGGATCGCCGGTCGCGGCAGTGCGGTCTTCATCCATGCTGCACGCCCCGGCCTCGCCCCGACCGCCGGCTGCGTCGCGCTCAAGCTGCCGGACCTGCGCCGAACTCCTCGCCCGGCTCGGGCCGCACACGCACATTACGATCGACGCGGGATGATCAAACGCTCATGATGACCGTCATCACTTATGTCGCGGCGGCCGTCGCCGAAATTGCCGGATGCTTCTCTTTTTGGGCGTGGCTTCGCTTGGACAAGCCGGCGTGGTGGTTACTGCCCGGCACGGCCTCGCTGCTCGTTTTCGCCTACCTGCTGACGCTGATTGACAGTGCCGCGGCCGGTCGCGCCTATGCCGCCTATGGCGGCATCTACATCACGGCGTCACTTACGTGGCTATGGCTGATCGAAGGCGTCCGCCCTGACCGCTGGGACCTGACCGGCACCGCTCTTTGTCTAATCGGCGCGGCGATCATCATTGCGGGTCCGAGATAGTCTCCTCATGCATCTCGCCGCGCGGCAAACGCACTAGGCCCCAGCCAGATGGGCCACAATCACGCAACTGCGCGCTGACCTTCATGCGCGCGTTCTGATTGGCATTCGGATTTTAGATCTTGATACTCGTTTTTTTCTTCCCGGTCGTTGGCTGGGGCTTCTTCAGCCTTAAGGTCAACGCCAGGTTAATCGTTGGCGCTGCCTTCCCGCACCTTCTGTCCACCCTGCTTCTGTCGGGCTTTTGCCGGTGGACATTTCACGCCGGCCGGCGGCGGCGGGCGGCGAGTTCACCAGCCGTCAGGCCTCACGACTGAACTAATTGCTAATTGGCGATATGTTGTCAGTCACTGGTTAAGCATTACCGGAATCAACCGGTGATCGTAACCGGGGCATTAACGTCCCCCCTGCATAGTCTGTGAAACCTGAACCAGAAGTCTCAGGGCGGCATGCCGCCGCCCGGCAAAAAAACTCCGCGACAGGAGCGAATGATGAACGGCCCCGCCACTGCCAACACGCCGGCGCCAGGTCCAGATATTACCGAGCGGATCGGCCGCGTATCCGCTGTTGGCGGCGCCCAGGCGACCGTGGAGATCGATCCGCGCGTGCCGGACGGCGAGCCGCCGACAGTCGGTAAGTTCCTGGGTCTGAACTGCGGCAAGTGTCTGATCATTGGCTTGATCACCGAAGTCGGCGAGGAGGCGCTGCCCAATTCCGGCCTCAACGCCAATTACCGCAAGCTGGCGCGGCTCGACCTGATCGGCGAAATCCGGCGCAATGCCAGTGGTGCGCAGGTCTTCCAGCGCGGCGTCACGGAATATCCGAACATCGGCGATACCGCCAAGCTGCTCACCGATACGGAGCTCAGCTTCATTTACGGCGCGGCCGACGGCGACCATGCCCACATCGGCGACCTGCAGCAGAATTTCGAGATCGGCGTGCACATCGATATTGATCATCTGGTGAGTCGCCATTTCGCCGTGCTCGGCGCCACTGGAGTCGGCAAATCGAGCGGTGTCGCAATCATTCTCCAGCAGATTCTCGCTACCCGGCCGAACCTTCGCATCTTCCTTGTCGATCCGCACAACGAATACGGCAACTGCTTCAACGACAAGGCGCAGGTGCTTACACCGCGAAATCTACGGCTGCCGTTCTGGCTCTTTAATTTCGAAGAGATTGTCGACGTATTCTTCGGTGGCCGGCCAGGCGTCGACGAAGAAATCGAAATTCTCGCCGACGTGATCCCGATCGCAAAATCGGCCTATCTACAATACAAGTCCGGCCCCGCGAATCCGCTGTCGAAGCGGCGCGATCCGCGCGACGCCGGCTTCACCGCTGATACGCCGGTGCCCTACCGCATCGAAGACCTGATGACTCAGCTCGACGATCGTATGGGCAAGCTGGAGAACCGTTCCTCGCGCGCCATCTATCACAAGCTTATCTCGCGCATTCAGACTTTCCGCAATCATCCGCGCTATGCTTTCATGTTCGAGAATGCGAACATTGGCGGCGACACTATGGCCGATACGCTCAGCCATCTGTTCCGCCTGCCGCCGCAGGGCGTGCCGATGACCATCCTGCAGCTCGCAGGCTTCCCGGCTGAAGTGATCGACTCGGTGGTATCCGTGCTGTCCCGCATGGCCTTTGACTTCGGCCTGTGGAGCGACGGCATCGCGCCGCTGCTGTTCGTCTGCGAAGAAGCGCACCGCTACGCACCGGCAGATAAAAAGATCGGCTTCGGTCCGACCCGCCGCGCGCTCTCGCGCATCGCCAAGGAAGGCCGCAAATACGGCGTCTTCCTCGGCCTCGTGACACAGCGGCCGGCCGAAATCGATCCCACCATCATCTCGCAATGTTCGACTTTCTTCGTCATGCGGCTGGCCAACGACCGCGACCAGGATCTGATCCGCTCGGCGGTGTCGGACGCGGCGGCGAACCTGTTGTCGTTCATCCCCTCGCTCGGCACCCGCGAGGTGTTCACCTTCGGCTCCGGCGTGGCAATGCCGACGCGCATGCGTTTCAAGGAACTGCCGCCGGAGTTGCGACCGAACAGCGAGGCGTCGGGCGATACCCACTCCGACGCCGGAGAAAGCCTCGAACGCGGCCTGATCGGCTCGGTGATCGAGCGCTGGCGTACAGCCTCCATGAGCCAACGTGCCGGCGAAGACCCGTCGTCCGACTTGATCGTCCCGGAAGCGCCCTCGCTTCAACCCACCGGGGCCGAACAGCCACACCAAGCACAACGGGGGCCGATGCCGGTACCGCCCTCGCCGCGCGGTCAAGCCCTGCGCTCCAGCTTATTGCGCAAACCGCTCGATGGCAGCGCCGGCGCTCCCGCCGCGCGGGCGCCTTCCCCTGCAGGTGCGCCGCAGAACACCAGCCCACCTAGCCATCCGCCCCGGTTCAGGTAGTCCTCAGACCGTAATCCAAGTTCGGCGTCATCGCCCGCGCAGGCGGGCGATCCAGTAAACGCCGGCCTCGCGATTGCTCGAACTGATTCGGACTATTGGATTCCCCGCATCCGCGGGGCATGACAGCCGAGCATGGTCGCCACGCAGAAACAGCTCGCTACTTCCGTCCGACCAGATCGACCAGCGCCGATAGGCCGCCGTGGCCGGGGCCTTCGTTGATCTCGGCGTCGTAGGCGCGCACCTCGATGGATGAAAAATCCGCGAACGCCTTCTCGAGCAATTCGCGCGTATAGAGATTTTCAAGATGCGGCGGGCCGCCGGTCTTGTATTCGAGCTGCTTCGGCCCGTAGCCCTCGAGCAGCAACAGCCCGCCCGGCTTTAGCGCCTTCTTGATGCCGGCGAAAATCTTGTCGCGCCCCGCCGCCCCGGTGAACTGAAAAAAAATCGCGGCCACAACGTCGAAGGCTGCCGGCGGCCAATCCCAATTCAAGATGTCGACCTGTTCGACGCGCAACGTCACGCCGCGCTCGGCGGCAAGCTTGCGCGCCTTCGCTTGCGCCAGCGGCGAGAAATCGACCGACAAGACATCTAGGTCCTGCTCGGCCAGGAACACGCCGTTGCGGCCTTCGCCGTCGGCGATTGCCAGCGCCTTCTCGCCCTTGCGCAACAGATGCGCATGGCGTTTCAGAAACTCGTTCGGCGCGGTGCCGAACAGATAACCGGGCGCGGCGAAACGTTCCTGCCAGCGTTCGAACTCAGGCGAATTCATAGTTTTCCTTTCAGGCTTTGTTCTCCCGCTCCCCAAAGATCGCGCTGCCAACGCGCACGTGCGTCGCGCCGAGTTGGATCGCGGTGGCGAAGTCCGCGCTCATGCCCATCGACAACAGCTTCAGCCCGTTACGCTTGGCGATCTTGGCGGTGAGCGCGAAATGCGGCCCCGGCGCTTCCTCGAACGGCGGGATGCACATCAGCCCGGCAATCTCGAGGCCGTAGGTATCGCGGCAGGCGTTTAGAAAAAGTTCTGCATCCTGCGGCAGGACGCCGGCTTTCTGTGGTTCTGCGCCGGTGTTGATCTCGACGAACAGCAACGGTTTGCGATTCTGCCGCTCGATCTCTTTCGCCAAGGCGGCGCACAGGCTGGGCCGATCGACGGAATGAATGGCGTCGAACAGCGCCACCGCCTCTTTCGCCTTGTTTGATTGCAACGGCCCGATCAAGTGAAGCGACAGACCGGGATACTTTTCCATGAGTGGCGGCCATTTCGCCTTCGCCTCCTGTACGCGATTTTCGCCAAACACGCGCTGGCCGGCGGCGATCACCGGCTCGATGCGGTCGGCGCCGTGGGTCTTCGACACGGCGATCAGCGTCACCTCGGCCGGATCGCGGGAGGCGTCGCGGCAGGCGCGCGCGATCTCGGCGCGGACGGTTTCGAGGCCGGTGGCGGTTGCTGTCTCCATGCCAAGCCAGATATCAGCTTGTCGCCGGTTACGAAAGCGTGCGGCCGGAATGTGTTCTAACTGCGGGGCTCGACCCTGACGCCGTCACGCACGCGGTCGCTCGGATGCAGGATTACCTGTTCGCCCGCTATCAGTCCCTTGACCACGCGCGCCGCGTGCAGATTGCGCTCATCGATGGTGACCAGGCGGCGCTCGGCGCGGCCGTCCTTCATGACGAACACCGCCCAGTTATCGCCTTCGCGGAAAAGCGCGCCCAGCGGCACCTGCAAGGCATCGTCGCTGTGCCAGATCACGACGCGGGCGATGACGCGATAGCCGTGGCCGAGCTCCTGCCATTCTGACGCGGGCCCGGTAAAATCCAGGATCACCTTGACCCGCTGCTCCTCAATGCCGAGCGCGGAGACCTTGGTAAAGCCGGTCGGCTCGATACGGCGAACCTTGGCAGTGAGATCCTTGTCGCCGCCCCAGCTTTCGATGCGCGCCGGTGCCCCTGGCTTAATGCGCACCGCGTCGCGCGACAGGAAATCGACGGCGATCTCGAGGTCGCGGGGATCGCCGATCTCGATCAGCGGCGCGCCCGGCAGCACGACCTGCTCGCTTTCCGCGATGATCTTGAGGACGCGGCCGTCGACCGGCGAATAGACATGGATGTCGTTGGCATCGTTGTCCGGACGCGCGCCAGCATTGATTTCGCCCGGCTGGATCAGGTGTGCCTTGGCGCTTTCCAGTTCGCGGCGGCGTACCTCCAGCGTCGCCACCGCGCTGGCGACGGCGGCCTCAGCCGAGTCGACGTCGAGCTTGGCTTTTTCCAGTGCGCGGTCGGAAATCGTCTTGGTGGCCGCGAGCTTTTCGGCGCGGCCCAGGTCGCTGCGGGCGAATTCGAGTTGTGACTTGGATTCCTTGATCTTCGCTTCCGCCAGATCCACTGCGGCCTGGGCTGCGTGCACAGCGGCCTGATTCACACGCTGGGAGCGGACGTCGAGGAATGTCGGGGCCGTCGGCTCGATGGAAGCGACCAACGTCTTGTTCGCCTTGACCTCGTCGCCGACCTCGCGCGGCGAGCGCAGCATCTTGCCGCCGATCGGCGCCGACACCGTATAGACCTCGCGGATGCGCGTGATGCCTTCGTCCTCGACGGTGACTTCGAGCGGCCCGCGCTTGATCGCCGCCATGTCGACCGGCACTGGTTGCGGCCACAAGCGCCCACACGATCAGGGCGGCGATCCCCAATCCGATCAGCGCGATGATGCTGCGTCTCACGGTTTTGCCGAACACGATCTACTCCCGCGTCTTGAGCACTTCGATGAGATCGAGCCGGTCGATGCGCCGGCGTACGACCAGCCCTGAGATCAGCGCCGAGGCGAGCACGATCAGGCTCGCCCAGGCATAGACCGACCGCTCCACCACCAGCGGCACACGGTACAATTCGCTGTCGAAGCCCTGCACCATCGCCCAGGCGAAGAAATAACCGATCGCCCACCCGAGCGGCTGCGCCAGAATTGTCAGCACCGCTAGTTCGCCGAGCAGAATCGCCGACACCTCACTCTTGTGGAAGCCGAGCACGCGCAGGCTCGCCAGTTCTCGACCCTGCTCCGAAAGCGAGATACGGGCGAAATTGTAGACGACGCCGAAGGCGATGATCATGCCCAGCGTCACATAGACAGTGACCATGACGAGGAGATTTTGCTGCAGGGTCTCGCGGAAGTTTTGCAGCGTAGCCCGTTGCAGCGCAATGAAATTCGCGACCGGCGTCGCCTTGAGGCGGCGAAACAGCGCATCTTGGCGCGCGGCGTCATAAAGCAGATGAACGCCGCTGATGAGCTGCCCTTCACGCATCAATCGGTTGAGCGCCGGCAGCGCCATATAGGCGTTGATGCCGAGATAGCCCTCAATAATCCCGGTAACCGGCAGACGCACCCGGCGCCGGTCGCGTTCCAGCAGTTCCACCTCGACCATGTCGCCGACCTTGGCGTGGAGAATCTTCGCCAACGCGTCGCTCAGTGCGATGCCGCTTTCCGGCAGCCGCACCGGCTTCAGGCCCGGACCGAGCACACGGGTGAGATCGGCATTTGCCGGTTTGCCGGTGATGGCGATGCGCCGTTCGACCGGGCCGAAATAAATGCGCACAGGCACTGAGCGATACGGCTCCGCCGCCATCACGCCGGGCAATGAGAGGGCGTCGAAGTAAGCCGACAGCGGCCGCTCGCGCGCGAAGCTGATGGTAGCGTCTTGCCGGTCGGACTGGTTATAAGTGACATCGATCATGAATTCGGTGGAGCCGAAAGCCCACAGCGAGCCGACCAGCACCGACACCGCCAGCGCGATGCCGAAGGCGCTGCTCGCCGTGCGCAGCGGCCAGCGCATGAGATGGCGCGCCACCATGCTGAGCGACTGCGGGATATTGAGCACCGCATAGAAGCTCTCCGGCAGCAGCCGCCGGTAGATCACCGGCGCCGGTGGCGACATCGCCACCGCCGGCGGCAACGTCACCACGTCGCGCACCGCGCGCATGCGCGCCCACCGCCGCGGCGGCGAGCGTCGTACGCCGGCGGCGATCACGTAAACCGCCGGGTCGAGCCGGAATACGAGGAAGGGGAAGCGATAAAACTCGGCATAGAGTCGAGTCATGCCGAAGCCGAGCCAAGTGCCGGCAGCCATCCCAATTGCGATACCGACGACCGCGATCGCCAGTGCGAATTGCAGGTAATGCCAGCCCACTGCGACGCCGCTATAGCCGAGCGCCTTCAATAGGCCGATATGCTCGCGCTCCAAGAGGATCAAGCGCGACAGCGTCATGTTGACCAGGAACGCAGCCACCAGCAGGAACACCGGCGGCAGGATGCGGCTGATCGCCTTGAGCTGCGACAGTTCGGCATCGAGAAACGCATGCGAAGTCTGATCGCGGCGGCCGTGCGCACCGAGCCCACCGTAGCGCGCCAGGATCGCGTCGAGCCGCTCTGTCACCTCGGCCTCGGACGCCGAACGCGTCAGCTTAAGGTGCACACTGGAAAAGGCGCCGGTGAGGTCATAGGCCGCGGCCAGCGCTTTTTCCCGCATCCACACGATGCCGTAACGCCGGTCGTCGGGCATCAGGCCGTAAGGTCCGAGCGTGTAGATGAATTCTGGCGAGAGCGCTGTTCCGACGACGCGCAAGGTACGCTTGCGGCCGTTGAGGATGGCTTCGAACGTTGAACCTATATCGAAATGGTTGGCCTTGGCGAACGGCTCGCTCACCACCACCTCATGCTCATCGCCCGGCAACGGCAATCGTCCGCTGCGCAAATGCAGCAGATTGAGCTTTTGCTCGTGTAGATCGGGGATCGACACGAACATCGCGGACGCCGGCTCAGGCACGTCGGGCAGGTCAAGCAGCGCGATCTTGGCGACGCGTGTTTCCACCGACGCAACGCCTGGAATGCGCGCGATCTCGTCCTCGACGATCTTGGGTGCGCGCGTCAGATCCGCGAATACATCGGCGAAGCGGTTACGCTCGTAATAGGCCGCGCGCGTCTCCGACAACGACTCATAGGCGCCGATGCCGAGAATGAGCGTCGCAGCACCCGCCGCCAGCACCAGCGCAATCGCCAGCGCTTGCGGCCACAGCCGGATCAGATCGCGTAGCAGCTTTCGGTGCAGCGCGGTCATCTTGAGCGCCACATGTTACGCGAAATGCCGCAATCACATCCGTCATTCCGGGGCGCGGGCGCAGCCCGCGAACCCGGAATCCAGAGGCGATCCGCGGCGTCTCCAGCTGGATCCCGGGTTTCGGCCTTCGGCCGATCCCGGAATGACAGCGCCATATTTTTCCGCTGATCGCGCATGATCGTCTCACCAACTGATCGCGGACGCCGGCTTGCGCTCCGCGACGATGTTGGACGAAACGATACGGCCGTCGCCGAAATGAACGACGCGATGGGCGATGTCCTGTATTGCCACGTTGTGCGTGATGATAAGCGTGGTGGCGCCGAGCTGCTCATTCACCTGGGTGAGCGCCTCCAACACCAGCACGCCGGTTTTGGAGTCGAGAGCGCCGGTCGGCTCGTCGCAGAGCAGAACCTGCGGCCGTTTGGCGATGGCGCGGGCGATCGCCACGCGCTGCTGCTCGCCGCCGGAAAGCTGCGCCGGGAAATGATCTATGCGCTCCTTCAAACCGACGATGGCAAGGGCTTCTTCCGGCTTCATGGGGTCGCGTGCGATTTCGGTCACGAGCGCCACGTTCTCCCGCGCGGTCAGGCTCGGCACCAGGTTGTAGAACTGGAAGACGAAGCCAACGTGGTCGCGTCGATAAAGAGTGAGCGCACGGTCGTCGAATTTGCTCAGCTCATGATCGGTGAACCAGACCTCGCCGGAGGTGGCGCGGTCGAGCCCGCCGATGATGTTGAGGAAGGTCGACTTGCCCGAGCCCGACGGTCCGAGCAGCACGACGAACTCGCCGGCGGCGGCCTCGAAATTTACCCCGCGCAGCGCTTGCACCTTGATGTCGCCCGTGACGTAGACCTTGGTCAGATCCCTGGTGCGGAAGACGGTCTCTGGATCGCCAGGCGCTGGCATCGCTTGGGTCATGGCACCCCGTTTTTCGAGTGGCCCCGTATACTAGCCGGATCCGCCATGCTCCCTTTGCGCTGCCTCAACGCGCTGAAGGCCCTTTAGTTGACGGCTAAGGCCCTTCCATGCGACCTCCCGGGCCTCTAGAAAGACCCGCAAATGACCGCCGAATCGACCAAAAACCAGCGCCAAAGCCAGCGCGCCGAGCGCTATAACGCCCGCGTGGCCGAGCCCCGCTGGCAGCAGGCCTGGGACGAAAAGGGCATCTTCGCTACCGCGAATGACGACCCCAAGCCCAAATACTACGTCCTGGAGATGTTCCCCTACCCGTCGGGCCGCATCCACATGGGCCACGTGCGCAACTACACCATGGGCGACGTGGTCGCCCGCTACAAGCGCGCCGCCGGCAACGCCGTGCTCCACCCCATGGGCTGGGACGCCTTCGGCATGCCGGCCGAGAACGCGGCCATGGCACAGAAGGTCCACCCCAAGGCCTGGACCTACGAGAACATCGCCACCATGAAGAAGCAGCTCCAATCCATGGGGCTGTCGCTCGACTGGGCGCGCGAGGTCGCGACCTGCGACCCGGCCTACTACAAGCACCAGCAGAAGATGTTCCTCGACTTCCTGAAAGCCGGGCTGGTCGCGCGCGAATACCGCAAGGTGAACTGGGACCCGGTCGACCAGACCGTGCTCGCCAACGAGCAGGTCATCGACGGCCGCGGCTGGCGCTCGGGCGCCCTGGTCGAGCAGCGCGACCTGCACCAGTGGGTGTTCAAGATCAGCGATTACGCCGAGGAGCTTTTGGAAGCGCTCGACACGCTGGATCGCTGGCCGGACAAGGTGCGGCTGATGCAGAAGAACTGGATTGGCCGCTCGGAAGGTTTGCTGATCAGCTTCATGCTCGATCCGAAAACGACGCCGAACAACGAGAGTGAGACTCGGAGATATTCACCACGCGGCCGGACACCTTGTTCGGCGCCAAGTTCATGGCGCTGTCGCCGGATCATCCGCTGGCCGCGGCGGTGGCGAAGAAGAATCCAGCGCTCGCCAAGTTCATCGCAGACTGCCACCACATGGGCACGTCGCAGGAGGCGATCGACACCGCCGAGAAGATAGGCTTCGACACCGGCATCAAGGCGGTGCATCCGTTCGATTCCAGTTGGACGCTGCCGGTCTATGTCGCCAACTTCATTCTGATGGACTACGGCACCGGCGCCATCTTCGGCTGCCCGGCGCACGACCAGCGCGACCTGGACTTCGTCAACAAATATGGCCTCGGCAACGTGCCGGTGGTGTGCCCGGAAGACCAGGACCCGGCGACCTTCGTCATCACCACCGAGGCCTATGACGGCGACGGCCGCATGATCAATTCGCGCTTCCTCGATGGCATGACCATTGCGGAAGCGAAGGAAGAGGTGGCGAAGCGCCTGGAGAAGGAAACGCGCGGCAACCGGCCGGTCGCGCAGCGGCAAGTCAATTATCGCCTGCGCGACTGGGGCATTTCGCGCCAGCGCTATTGGGGCTGCCCGATCCCGGTCATCCACTGCGACAAGTGCGGCGTCATGCCGGTGCCGGACAAGGACCTGCCGGTGACGCTGCCGGAGGACGTCTCGTTCGATGTGCCGGGCAATCCGCTCGACCGTCACGCCACCTGGAAACACGTCAAGTGTCCGTCGTGCGGCGGTGAGGCGCGGCGCGAGACCGACACCATGGACACCTTCGTCGACTCGTCCTGGTACTTCATCCGCTTCACCGATCCGTGGAATAAGGACGCGCCGACCACGCCGAAGGTCGCCAACGCCTGGATGCCGGTCGATCAATACATCGGCGGCATCGAGCACGCGATTTTGCATCTCTTGTATTCGCGCTTCTTCACCCGCGCGATGAAGAAGACCGGCCACGTCAATCTCGACGAGCCGTTCGCCGGCCTGTTCACCCAAGGCATGGTGGTGCACGAGACTTATCGCAAGAAGAACGGCGAATGGGCGATGCCGGCGGACGTCACCATCGTGAGCGAGGGCGACGCGCGCAAGGCGACGCTCACCGCCACCGGCGAAGCGGTCGAGATCGGCGCCATCGAAAAGATGTCGAAGTCGAAGCGCAACACGGTCGACCCCGACGACATCATGGACAGCTACGGCGCCGACGTGGCGCGCTGGTTCATGCTGTCCGACTCGCCGCCCGACCGCGACGTGATCTGGTCGGAGGAAGGCGTGCAGGGCGCCTCCCGTTTCGTGCAGCGGCTGTGGCGGCTGGTCGGCGAGATCGCCGACGTCGCCGGGCCGGGCGCTCGCCCTGCCATGTTCTCCGAACAGGCGCTCAGGGTACGGAAGGCCGCCCACCGCGCGCTCGCCAACGTCTCCGAGGACATCGACAAGCTGCGCTTCAACCGCTGCGTCGCCCACATCTACGAATGCGCCAATGCGCTGTCCGACGCCATTGGCTCAGCCGAGACAGCCCCCTCAGCCCGACTTCGCCTGGGCGCTTCGCGAGGCCGGCGACATCCTGGTCCGCCTGTTCCACCCGATGATGCCGCACCTCGCCGAGGAATGCTGGGCCGCCCTCGGCCACGCCAGCCTGGTCTCCACCGAGAACTGGCCGCAGGTCGAGGCCAACCTCCTGGTCGAGACCACCATCACCCTGCCGGTGCAGATCAACGGCAAGAAGCGCGCCGACGTCACCGTCGCCCGCGATGCGGGAAAATCGGACATTGAGGCTGCCGTTTTGGCGCTCGATGCGGTAAAACGGGCCCTGGACGGCAAGAGCCCGAAAAAGGTCATCGTCGTCCCGCAGAGGATCGTGAATGTCGTGGCCTGATATCCCTTCGCATCGCGCGCGGCGCCGCTTCCTCCGGCTCGCCGGCGTTGTGGCCCTGGGCGGGCTCACAGCCGGCTGCTTCCAGCCGCTCTATGGTGACGGCCCGGTCGGCGGCAATGCCGACATCCGTGGCAAGCTCGCCAGCGTGGACGTGCCCCCCATCGACACGCCGAACGGCACCTCGCTTGCCCGCATCAGCGTCCACATGCGCAACCAGCTCATTTACGCGCTGACCGGCGGCGGCACGGCCGCAAATCCTGCTTACAAACTCAAAATCCACCTGGTGACGACGCAGCAGCAAGTCATCGTGGACATCAACAGTGGGCGGCCGGAGGTGTCGAATTACGGCCTCAATGCCAGTTACAGCATGATCGATATCGCCACCGGCAAGGTCGTCATCAACTCGACCGCCACATCGCGGGTGTCCTACAACATCCCCGGGCAAGAGCAGCGCTTCGCCGGTGCGCGGGGCTTACGCGACGCCGAAAATCGCGCCGCCGACGTGATCGCGCAAAACATCCAGGCCCGCCTGGCCTCGTATTTCGTGGCGGGGACGTGAGTTTCTCCGCGCGCACTCAATTTTCGGCTGTCGTCCTCGCGCAGGCGGGGACCCAGTAGACACCGTCGTCCGTAATGACAGATACGCCTGCGATTACTGGATGCCCCGCCTACGTGGGGCACGACAGGTTGGGGCTATGACCGCCATCAAAGCCTCAGAGGTCGATCGCTTCATCGCCCGGCCCGATCCCGCGCAGCCAATCGTGCTAGTCTACGGGCCCGATGCCGGCCTGGTGCGCGAGAGGGTCGATGCACTGGTACGCGCGTCGGTCGACGACGTCAGCGATCCGTTCGCGCTCGCCCGCCTCGAGCCGGACGAAGTCTCCGCCAATCCAGCGCGGCTCGTCGAAGAAGCCCATACCGTACCGCTGTTCGGCGGCCGCCGTGCAGTCTGGGTCAAGGCCGGTACCCGCAATATCGCGCCCGCGGTCGAAGCGGTGATCGCCTCGCCGTCAGACGAATGCCGCGTCATCATCGAAGCCGGTGACCTCAAGAAAAGCTCACCGCTGCGCGCGGTGTGCGAGAAGGCCAAAGTAGCCGCCACGCTGCCCTGCTACGTCGACAACGAGCGCGATCTCGCCCGCCTGATTGACAACGAGATGCGCGAGGCGAACCTCGCCATCGCGCCCGATGCGCGCGCGGCGCTGCTGTCACTGCTCGGTGGCGACCGGCTTGCCTCGCGAAACGAGATTCGCAAGCTCACCCTCTATGCCCACGGGCAGGAGCGCATTGAGACCGCCGACGTGTTGGCGGTGGTGGCGGACGCGTCCGCGCTGGCGCTCGACGGCGTGATCGATTCTGCCTTTGCCGGCCGCACCGCTGACACCGAAAGCGAATTCGCCAAGGCGCGCGCCAGCGGCTCTTCGCCGGCTGCGATCATTTCGGCGACGATCCGTCAGATCGCCAACTTGCACAAGATGCGGCTCGCCGTCGATGCCGGCGATCAAATCGAGTTTGCCATGAAGCGCGGCACGCCGCCGGTGCACTTCACGCGCACTGACCGGGTTGGCGCCGCTCTGCGCGCGTGGAATGCGTCGCGCCTCATTCGCACCATGCAGCAGCTGGCCGAGGCTTCGCTCGAAGCTCGCCGTAATCCGGCGTTGTCGGAAACGATCGCACAACGGACGTTGCTGTCGATCGCGGTGAATGCAAGACGAAGAGAAGTTTAGCTTCTAAGCGTTCGTCCTCGCGAAAGACGGGACCAGCATCTCTTAGAGCCGGATTCCGCTTGACCCAGGTGCGGGAATGAACGGAGCGAGGAGCTCCGTAAATGCGCCAGACTGCAAACGGGCGGCATCTGCTTGCGTGGCAGGCGCCGCCCTGCTTGCTGATTGATGTTTTGCCTCAGGGGCAGACGAGCTCCCAGCCGAACAGCCGGTGCTCGTAGATGCAGTGAGGCGACCGCGGCCGCTTCCAGCCGCGCATATACGGATAGACGACGACACGTCCGCGATAGCGCGGAATCCAGGCGCACCGGTAGGGACCGCAAACCCAGCGGACATGGGTGACGCCCGCAATCGTTTGGGCGGCTGCACCGAGCGACGGATCGACCGTCGCCGCTTTGGCATTGACGCTGGAACCTGCCAGCAAGGCGCCGGCGAGCAAACCGAACAACATTGAGCGCTTCAACATTAAAACACCTCTTTGCCTAGCAGTTTGCCCTTAGCGGCAGATCAACGCCCAGCGGCCGCGACGGCCGCGCACGTAGTTGCAATGCGGGCTCGGTGGCGGCGCCCACCCCCGCATATACCGGTGGACGACGATCGGTCCGGCATAGTTCGGAATATACGCGCAGCGATAAGGACCGCAGACCCAGCGGACCGGTATTGTCGCAGAAGCCGGCGCCGTGACAGAGGACGGGCCGACGACAGCTGCTTCGGCCCCAACGTTGATTCCGAGCAGCAAGGCAATGGCCGTCAGGCCGTAAACAACCCAACGTTTCAACATGTAGCGCCTCCATAGGATACAGGGCGGCGCATCCGCCCCCGATGGCTGGACACTTTGCCGAATGTACCGATGCTGCAGGTGCCTAGCTTCTACGAGGTGGCCAGATGATGAGGCGTCGCTTCCTGGGGAACGGTACAGTTTATTATTATAGCACGGTCCCGTGACGGTACGATATCAGATGAGCATCTGATAGGTATGCGGCCGCCAGCGGTAACCGTCTGCCGTCTTGTCGACATAGCCGAGACCCGGGAACGGCATATGGTATCCGGCGACCAACAACCTTTCCTTCGATACCATTTCTAGAATGCGCTTGCGGGTCGCTACCGCCTTCTCTTTGTCGTCATCGACGTCGAGAGGGATGTCCGGCCGCTGGATCGCGACCACGTAGTGGTTGCAGGTGTCGGCCCAGTTCAGCATGCGCTTGCCTTCGCTCTCGATCAGGAAGGCCATCAAGCCCGGCGAATGTCCGGCCGCGTCGACCGCCGTGATGCCCGGCACCACTACATCGCCCGGCTTGATCATGGTTGCGCTGTTGGCGAGCGGCGCCGCGTATTTCATGTAGAGCACGCGGTTGAACTTGCGCGCCTCGCGCACGTTCTCGCCCTTGTTCCAGAAATCGTATTCCGCCGCGCCGAAGACGTAGCGCGCCTTGGGAAACACCGGCTGGCCGCCCGCGAGCAAGCCACCGATGTGGTCGGGATGGCCATGGGTAAGCACCACCACGTCGACGTCTTCCGGTTTGTAGCCGAGCTCGCCCATGCGCGCGACCAGTTGGCCTGGCGGCAGGCGGCCTTTGAGTTGCTCGTTCTCCTGGCTGAGCACGCCGTTGCCGGTGTCGAACAGCACCAGTTCCTTGCCGGTGTTGACCAGCATCGGCGTGAATGGATGCCAATACTTGTCGTCGCTGATGCCGTTGGCCGTGGCTAGCGCTTTGATCTCGGCCGCCTGAGCTTCGCCACCGAAGCTGGGGGTCAAGCCCGGGCGAATGACAAAGCTGTCCATGATGGTAGCGACTTCGAAGCCGCCGAGCTTGAAGCGATAGGTGGTCGGCAGCATTTCGCCGTGCGTGGGTGCGGGCACCGGGCTCCTCCCTTGTTTCTTGACGCGTTTTGCCGGCGTTGCTTAGCAGCGAATGGGGCGGTCGATCCAGCGCAAGTTCACGACGGTGACGGCTGTGAAATTTTCACGATGTGATTGCGTGCGCCCCGAAATGACGAAGCACAGTTGGAACGCTCTACCAACACGGGCGTTGGGCTCGCAGGTGGCGACCATCCGGGGGCGACAATCGGAGGACCGCATGCCCGATTTCAGCGGCAAAAGCCCACCCGACAGGAGCAGCGAACCAGCAGGCCAAGAGGCCCTGCCGGTCCACCTCGGTCTGTCGCGCCGGCGCCTCTTCCAGACGTTGATCGGGTCCGCCGCTGTGGTTGGTGCGGGTCTGGCGCTGGTCGGCATCCAATCCGCCGACGCCCAGTCGAAGACACCGAAGAAGGTCGCGAAATATCAGGACCATCCCAACGGCGGCAAAGAGTGCTCCAAATGTCGGTTCTTCCTGCCGCCGCAATCGTGCCAACTTGTCGCCGGCAACATCAGCCCAAATGGTTGGTGCAGCTTCTTTGCGCCCAAGCCGGCATAGCGACTGAATGTTTCTGAGTTGTCATTGCCGGGCTTGACCCGGCAATCCAGCTGCTTCGCAAAATGATGCGTACGCAGGATACGCCTGCGCATTCTGTAGGAATTGGCTTGCGTACGATGCGGCAAACTCCGATTCATCCCCTCGTGAGGAGAAGCGAAGTTTGCCGCCCGCAATCGTCCTTGCGTTCGCCCTAACCGAATAGAAGTACCAACAGCAAAATAACGAACACCAATCCGAGCCCGCCTGACGGGTAATAGCCCCAGCCGGAACTGTACGGCCACGCCGGCAGTGCGCCGACCAATAAAAGAAGCACGATGATGAGCAGGATGAACCGCATTGTCGCCTCCGCATGGAGGCGGTTCAACGCGCGGTTTCATCGTTCGGTTCCCTGATGAACGAGGCAAGGCTAAACGGCAACGCACAAGCGCTGGCACTTGCGGACGCGATATGGAAATCTCACGCGAACAAGACGCAAGGAGAGCCTCATGATCGCGGTGATTTTCGAAGTTTGGCCGGCGCAGGGCCGCAAGGACGATTATCTCGGGATTGCCACCTCCTTGCGTGACGAGCTCACCCGCATCGACGGCTTCATTTCGATCGAGCGCTTTCAGAGCATCACCGAGCCGGACAAGCTGCTGTCGTTGTCGTTCTGGCGTGACGAGGAAGCCGTGGCCGCATGGCGCAATCAGGCCCACCACCGCGAGAGCCAGCGCCAAGGCCGCGCCGGCATCTTCGCCGACTACCGGTTGCGTGTCGCCGCGGTGCTGCGTGACTATGGATTGACCGATCGTGCGGCGGCGCCGGAGGATTCGAAGCGCAGCCATGATGGGCAGTCGGCGGCGCTGTAAGGTGCGTTAGCCTTCCAGCTTCCGCAACACCGCATCCAGCTGATCGAGATCGCGATACTTGATGTGCATCGTGCCGCGCTCGCCGTGGTGGTCGATGGTGACAGCCAAGCCCAAAGTGTCCGACAGCCGCCGCTCCAGCGCGACGGTGTCGGGATCCTTGGCGCCCCTCGCCTTGCGCGCCGTTTTGCCGGTCGGCACCTCCAGGGCGTGACGCTCGCGGTCGGCGCGCAACTCGTCCTCGAGGTGACGCACGCTCATGTCGAGCTCCATCGCCCGCCAGGCGATCTGCTCGGCGTCGGGCACACCGACGAGGAGCCGGGCGTGGCCGGCCGACAGTTTGCCGGACCGCACGAAATGCTGCACCGGCTTGTCGAGCTTCAACAGCCGCAACGTGTTCGCCACATGCGGCCGGCTCTTGCCTACGATCTTGGCGACCTGCTCTTGGGTGTGGTGGAACTGTTCCATCAACGCGGCGTAGCCGGCCGCCTCTTCCATCGCGTTGAGGTCGGCTCGCTGCACGTTCTCAATGATGGCGAATTCGAGCGATTGCGCGTCGGTCGCTTCCACAATAGCGATCGGCACGTCGTGCAAGCCCGCCTTTTGCGCCGCGCGCCAGCGCCGTTCGCCCGCGATGATCTCGTAGTTTCCGTCATCGGCCGCGCGCACGATGATCGGCTGGATGATGCCATGCTCTTTGATCGAGTTGGTCAACTCGTTCAGTTCGTCGTCGGTAAAGTTAGTGCGCGGATTGCGTGGGTTGGCTTTAAGACTTCTCGATCGGCGCGCGCCGCGGCTTGCGCCCACTTTCCGTCGTTGGCATTTCTTCGCCGACGTCGCCGATCAGCGCGGCCAACCCGCGTCCCAACCGTTTGTGCTCCGCCATCGCCGCCGCTCCTGAATTGCCTGCCACGCCTGCCTCGATGTTTCTTCTTCTCGATGGTCTTTTCGGTTCGTCATGGCCGGGCTTGTCCCGGCCATCTCGCTTGGGAAGTCAGTGCGCCTCTCATCTGAATCACCGGGACAAGCCCGGTGATGGCAGCGGAGAGGTGTGCCTCACCCCGCCTTCAATTCCTTCTCGCGCTGGATGATCTCGGTAGCGAGCCGCAGATACGCTTCGCTGCCCACGCACTTCAAATCGTAGACCAGCACCGGCTTGCCGTAGGACGGTGCTTCCGAGATGCGCACATTGCGCGGGATCACCGTGTCGTAGACCTTCGGCCCCATGAACTCGCGCACGTCGGCAACCACTTGATCGGAGAGGTTGTTGCGCGAGTTGTACATGGTGAGCACGACGCCGTGGATCGACAGCTTCGGATTGAGATTGGTCTTCACCTGCTCAACTGTCTTGAGCAGTTGCGACAGGCCCTCAAGCGCAAAGAACTCACACTGCAGCGGCACCAGGATCGAATTGGCTGCCGCCATGGCGTTGATGGTGAGCAGATTCAACGAGGGTGGACAGTCGACCAGGACGTAAGAGAAATCATAAGCGCGCTCGCCGGTGTTGAGTTCGTTGAACGCGTTGCGCAGCCGAAATGCACGGTCGCGTTCGTGGCCGATCTCGAGTTCGACACCGGAGAGGTCGATGGTCGATGGGGCGATGAAAAGCTGCGGCACCGCGGTTGGCAGCACCGCCTCGCGCAAGCTCGCATCGCCGGTAAGCACGTCGTAGGTCGAGGTGCGGCGCGCCTTGCGGTCGATACCGAGCCCGGTGGAGGCGTTGCCCTGCGGGTCGAGGTCGACGATCAGCACGTGCTCGCCAATGGCTGCGAGCGCGGTGCCGAGATTGATCGCCGTCGTGGTCTTGCCAACGCCGCCCTTCTGGTTGGCGATCGCCAGGACGCGCGGTGGCCGCGATGGGTTGGCGCGCGCGGCCGGCTTGTTGAAGGGCACCACCTCGGCCTCGGCGCTGTTTTCAACCAGAGCGGGTGTGTCGGTTGTATTGGTGTCGATCATGGTTTGTCCACGTGGCTACCCGGCGCTGGATGACATGTACGTCGTTCGGCGACGGGCTCATGCCCTTATACGAGGCTGGAGGCTGCGGATCACGACGATGCAGCCGGTGGAACTCGTCTTGCTAGGCACTGTTGAGGCCTCAAGTGTCCAATATTTAGCGGCCTCGGTCAATTCGGCATCTATATCTTGGCCTTTTAGGAACAGGCCGACTGCGCCCTTGGAGATGAGGGGAAAGGCTTGATCGCACAAGGTTTTCATCGGGGCCAGCGCACGCGCGGTGACCACATTCAACGGCCCTGACCAGCTTTCCCCAAAATTCTCCACACGCTCATTATGAACATGTGCAGGGAGTTGGAGAAGGCGGATGGCTTCACGCAGGAAGGCTGCCTTTTTGCCATTACTTTCAATGAGATGGATTTGAGCGCCGGGGGTGCCAGCAAGCGCGCAGGCAATGGGGATAGCAGGAAAGCCGCCGCCCGAGCCGAAATCCACCCATACCCTGGCGCCGGGGATAACTTTCAAGAGCTGCAGCGAGTCGGCGATGTGCCGGGTCCAGATTTCCGGGACCGTCGACGGCGCGATCAGATTTATCCTCGCCTGCCATTCCAGCAGTAGCGCGACGTAGCGATCCAGCCGTTCAACCGTTTCACGTGAAACGGGGATAATCCGCAAAGCTTCGGCGCGGCCGGCGCTCAATTCGGGATCACCCTGCCCGCCTTTGGTCACTTGCGTTTCGCCGCTTTGTGCCGACCTCGTTTGACATGGGCAACGATGAGGGTAAGTGCCGCCGGCGTGACGCCGTCCATTTTGGCCGCGTGGCCGATGGTTCGAGGCCGGTGACGGGCGAGCTTCTGCTTCAATTCGTTGGAAAGCCCCGGCAGTACCCCGTAGTCGAGGTCGTCCGGCAATTCGAAGCTCTCGTCGCGCCGATATGCCGCCACGTCGGCCGCCTGGCGGGAGAGATACACCGCGTATTTGGCGTCTATCTCGAGTTGCTCGGTGGCCTTGGGGCTTAGGGCTCCAAACTGCGGCCAGATCTTCGCCAGGTCTGGAAGCCCGATATTCGGATAGGAGAGCAGTTCAAAAGCGGTGCGGCGCTGGCCATCCTTGTTCAGGCTCAGGCCATAGGCGGCCGCCTCCTTCGGCGAAACCGAGACCGATTCCGCAGATTTCGCGCAGCATTGAGCGCAGCATTTCTGGCGCGGTGGAATTCAGCCAGTTTTGACCTCACACAGCCGATGGCAATACCTCTGTCGGTCAGCCGCTGGCCGGCATTGTCCGCCCGGAGCTGGAGGCGATATTCGGCCCGCGAGGTGAACATCCGATAGGGCTCTGTGATGCCCCGGGTCACCAGGTCGTCGATCATGACCCCGAGATAGGCTTCCGCCCGGTCGAAGGTTATCCCCGCCCCGCCCCCGGCCAGCGCCGCGGCGTTGAGACCGGCCAAAATCCCCTGGGCCGCAGCCTCTTCATAGCCCGTGGTGCCGTTGATCTGACCGGCCAGGTAAAGCCCCTTGAGACGGTGGGTCTCCAGGGTCAGGTCGAGCTCGCGGGGGTCGACGTAATCGTATTCGATGGCGTAGCCCGGCCGGAGAAATTCGGCCTTCTCCAGCCCCGGAATGGTGGCGACCAGGGCGTGCTGGACCTCCTCCGGCAGCGAGGTGGAGATGCCGTTCGGATAAACGGTCGGGTCCTCAAGCCCCTCCGGCTCCAGGAAAATCTGGTGTCCGTCGCGCTCGCCGAATTTGACGATCTTATCCTCGATCGAGGGGCAATAGCGTGGCCCGGTGCTGGCGATCTGGCCGGAATACATGGGCGAGCGGTGGACGTTTGCCCGGACGATGTCGTGGGTGGCCGGAGTGGTGCGGGTGATGCCGCACTGGATCTGCGGATTGGAAATCCGCTCCGTGAGCGCCGAAAACGGCTCCGGCGGATCGTCGCCGGCCTGCATTTCCAGGGCCTTCCAGTCGATGGTGCGGCCATCGAGGCGTGGCGGGGTACCGGTCTTGAGCCGCCCGAGGGCAAATCCAGCCGTTTCCAGGGTCTTGGAGAGCCCCGTGGCCGGAGCTTCGCCTATACGGCCGGCCGGAATTTGCGTTTCGCCGATATGGATGAGGCCTCGAAGAAACGTCCCCGTGGTCAAGACCACCGCCCCGGCGGGGATATCGCGACCATCAACCAGCTTGATCCCTGCCACTCGACCATCCTTCAGGAGAAGGTCGTAGGCCTCCGCCTCAATCACCTCGAGGCCGGGCATAGCCCTTAGCTCCGCCTGCATCGCCGCGGCGTAAAGCTGACGATCCGCCTGGGCCCGCGGGCCCCGGACGGCGGGGCCCTTGCGGCGATTCAGAACTCTAAACTGAATGCCCCCCGCATCGGCCACCCGGCCCATGAGGCCATCCAGAGCATCAATCTCCCGCACCAGATGGCCTTTGCCGAGGCCGCCGACGGCGGGATTGCAGGACATGGCGCCGATAGTAGCGAAGCGATGGGTCACGAGCGCCGTCCGCGCGCCCATGCGGGCACTGGCCGCGGCGGCCTCACAGCCGGCGTGGCCGCCACCGATCACGATGACGTCGAAGGTCGTGCTCATCCTGGGCCTCAGATAACGGCCTTGTACCGGGAATCGAGCCGGGGACCAAGGAAAACGGGGACTAGGGTTTCACGTGAAACTTATCCCCGGATCCCAGGCACCTCACCCCAGCGATAGATACGCACCGCTGCGGCCTCGGGGTGGGACTACAGAGCGCTAAACCGATCCCGAACGGCTGAAATCTTACTTCCCGATGCAAAAATCCCGAAAAATCACGTCCAAAATATCCTCGACATCTACCCGGCCGGTGAGGCGGCCGAGGGCATGGGCGGCGAGCCGCAATTCCTCCGCCAGTAGATCCTCGCGGGCGACCACATCCGGGGCCAAGGCACGATTCAAGGCGGCCAGCGTGTCATGTAGTGTCCGGCGGTGGCGTTCGCGAGTAACCAGGGCCGATTTAGCGCCCGCCAGGAACGCTTCGGCCTGGTGCATCAGGGCCAACAAGAGTGCGCCGAACCCCTCGCCAGAAGTCGCCGAAAGATCGAATATATGTTCACCATTATTGAACTTCGATTCATTCCTACGCCTTAACCATTGATTAACCGTGTTTGTTAAAGAATTATTAGTTCGCTCTCCGGATTCATTTCTTCCGCTGCCGTGCGTTCCGGATTCACACCTTAAAAGGTCCCGATCTCCAGATTCATTCCTTCTGACATTGCCGTTCAACTGGTCGATCTTATTGCGAACCAGCCAAATCGCCGGGGCCGACATCGCTTTTCCAGCCCCGCCGGCGGCTTCCGGCGCGGACAGGCCTGCCGCCACCGCCACTTCACTAACCCCCGCCTCGCCGTTCTCCGCACTGGCGTCCACCACCCACAGCACCAGGTCGGCCGCCGCCGCACGCGCACGGGCGCGTCGCACGCCTTCCATCTCAACCGGATCGCCGGTCTCGCGCATACCGGCGGTATCGAGCAGGGTCACCGGCCAGCCCTCAAGGTCAAGATGCACCTCGATCACGTCGCGGGTGGTGCCGGCGTGGGGCGAAACGATCGCCGCTTCGCGCCGGGCAATCCGGTTGAGCAAGGTCGACTTGCCGGCATTCGGCGGGCCGGCAATGGCCACCACCAGCCCTTCACGCAGCCGTTCGCCACGGCGGTCGTCGGCAAGCGCTGCCACAATCTCGTCGTGGAGATCACTCGCGATGGCCAGCGCCGGTGCGACCAGCTCCTCCGGCACGTCGGCTTCGTCGGAAAAATCGATGCGCGCCTCGATGAGCGCCAGCGCCTGGATCAGCTTCTGCCGCCACGCTTCCGCACGGCCGCCCAGCGCCCCCTTCATCTGGCGGAAGGCTTGGCGGCGCTGGCCTTCCGTCTCGGCGGCGACCAGATCGGCTAGGCCCTCGACCGCGGTGAGGTCGAGCTTGCCGTTCTCAAAAGCTCTCCGCGTGAACTCGCCGGCCTCGGCTGGGCGCAGACCCTCCACCCGGCCAAGGGCTTCCAGCGTTACCGCAATCACCGCCCGGCCGCCGTGGAGCTGCAATTCGGCGGTGTCCTCACCGGTCTCGCTGTTGGGGCCGGGAAAGAAAAGCGCGAGCGCCTCGTCGATGATTTCGCCGGAATGCGGATCGCGCACCCGCGCCAGACCCGCCTTGCGCGGCTCGGGAATCTTGACCCCAAGTGCGGCCAGCGCCGGGCCCGCCCGCGGACCGGAGATACGGATCACCGCAATCGCAGCCGGCGGCCGGCCGGACGAGAGGGCGAAGATAGTATCGCGGGCAATATCTGACATCGCGGCGAACGGAAGCCCCGGGTGGCAGTGCAGGTCAAGAGCACGACGTCATTAGTCATTAATTGCTGCGCCAGCCGCCCGCTGATTGTGCTACCGCCTGTCGCCGAAGCCGCCACCGGCATCCCGCAATAAATTCGCCCCGGGAGGATCCCCATGAAAGCCATGCTGCTCACCCAACACGGCGGCCCGGAGATGCTGCGCATGGGCGAAGCGCCGGATCCGGTACCCGAACCCGGCGAGGTCGTGGTCGATGTCCACGCGGCGAGCGTCAATGGTGCCGATCCGAAAGTGCGGACCGGCAGCTACCGAAAGCTCAAGCCCGCGGATTTCCCGTACATCCTCGGCCGCGACTTCTCCGGCGTGGTCAGCGCGGTGGCCGAGGGCGTTGGCGATATCAAGATCGGCGATGCGGTATTCGGCATCATGGACGTCGGCATCGAAGGCGCCTATGCGGAGAAGCTCAAAATCAAAGCGGCGCTGGTCGCCAAGAAGCCCCCTACGCTCAGCCACGCCGAAGCGGCGGCGCTCAGCCTCATCAGCCTCACCGCACTTGTCGCCATCGAAGACACGGCGAAGCTGAAGGCCGGTGAGACCATCCTGATCCAAGGCGGAGCAGGCGGCGTCGCCGGCTTTGCCATCGAGCTTGCCAAGCACATCGGCGCCACCGTCATCACCACCACCAGCGCCCGCAATCATGATTATGTGCTGAGCCTCGGTGCCGACCGGGTGATCGATTACAACAAAGAAGATTTCACCCAGCTCGGCCCGATCTGCGATGTGGTGTTCGACACCGTCGGCGGCGACGTCCGCCCCGGCTGCTACAAAGTGCTCAAGCCCGGCGGCCGGCTGGTGTGGATCGCGCCGACACCCGAAGGCTTTCAGGTGCCGCGCGACGACGTTGAGACCCTGCGGCCCAACGTTCAGCGCGACCGCGCCCATCTCGAGCGCATGCTGGCGCTGCTTGCGGCGGGCGCCGTGCGGGTGCCGGAGATCACCCACTACAAGCTTGCCGACGCCGCCAAGGCGCACGAGATCAGCGAAGGCCGTCATCTGCGCGGCAAGCTGATCCTGGACGTGCGCTGAAGGCGAACTCGCCCCGCACCGTCCTCAACCTACCGTTCGTCCCCTGCGAAAGCGAGGACCTAGGGCGGCACCATGACGCCTATCCTTGTCGCCCTGGATTCCCGCTTTCGCGGGAACGAACGGAGTATGCATCAAGCGCTGCCCTATCCCTCCCGGCGTCAAAACCCGGAGCACTTGGCACACTGCGCACTTCCTCACGTTACCGCCAGAGCTATTCCGGCGATGACAGGCGCGGCGATTGTCCTACAATCGGGCCACCGACTTGATCCTAAGCACCATTACCGCCAGGAGGCTGTCATGACGTTGCTTCGGTCTTCCCGCTTCGCCCTTGCGCTCTGGTTTGCGGCCTTCGTTTCATTCAACGCCGCACCGACGCGTGCCGCATCCGATCTCGCGCAGGCCTACAAGATCATCGAATCGAAGACATTCGTCGATCTGACCCAAAGCTTCAGCCCGACGACGCCGGTGTGGTCGGGCTTCGGCCAGGCGGTGTTCACACCGGCCTACGATCCGAAAACACATCGCGCCTACACCATCAAACAAGACGGCTTCCACACCACCTACTACAACATGGTCGGGCAATACGGCACGCACGTCGATCCGCCGGCGCATTTCGCCGAAGGCGGCAAGACCATGGATCAGATCCCGCTCAAAGACATGATCCTGCCGCTCATCGTGCTCGACGACACCCCTTATCTCGTCAAGGATCCCAACCACGCATTCTCGGTGGCCGATCTCAAGGCCTGGGAGCAGAAGCACGGCAAGGTGCCGGCCGGCTCGTTCGTCGCTCTGCGCACCGATATGTACAAGGACTGGACCGCCAACCCCGAGCACTTCAAGCGCGCGCCGTTTCCCGCCTGGGCGTTCGAAACCATCAAGTTCCTCTACGAACAGCGCGGCGTGACCGCGACCGGTCACGAGGCCATGGACACCGACACCACCGACAAGATGGATTCGGAAACCTACATCCAGCAGCATGGCCATTATCAGATCGAGGTGATGGCCAACCTCGACAAGGTGCCGCCGACCGGCGCGCTGATCGTGGTGACCTGGCCGAAGGTGAAGGACGGCCTCGGCTTCCCGGCGCGGGCGTTTGCAATTTTGCCGTAACCGGCAAGATCGCCTTAGGCTGAAAGGCGCGGCTCAAAATGAAATGGCCGGCACGAAGCCGGCCATCGTCGAATGCCGCACGCAATTTCAATCGCGCTAATTGCTCGCCACGGCGATTGCCGGCGCGGTGCCGAGCGGGCCAGGCGTCCAGTTGTCGCCAACCAGCGGCGTCACCAGCATGCCGTCAAGCACGCCACGTCGCATTGACGGATCGAAGTAGTGCATCGCCTGCGTACTCAAATCGATCACCCGCCCGGGCCTGAGCGGACCGACGTCGTTGATCTTGACGATGGCGCGCTTGCCGTTCAGCTCAACCAACGCAAACGTCGGCTTGTAAAGGCGGCCGTAGCGCACGCCGGCAAATTTGCCGCGCAAGCGGATCTGAATCGCCGCCGTCCACGCAATCGGATCATAGAGTTCGCCGGACGCCGTCTCGGCGCCTCCCGCGTCGTTGTCGTCAACGTCGTAAGGGTTATACGTCGACGCCGCACCTATAATGACCTCGCCAGCCCTCCGCGACAGCTGGTCAACCGGTGCGGTACTGTCTTCTGTCGCCAGGCTCACATCTTCGCTCACGCTCGCCACGACTACGTTGCCACCCTTGACCGGCGGCATCGGCACGTCCGCGAAGCGCGGCCATGCCTGTTGCCTGCTTCGCAGCAGTTCCATGAACCCTGGGCATGAGTCGAACATGCCACCCGTCAGGCAAGCGGCTTGCGACGCATAGGCTTCGATTAACTCGCTGCTCGCCGGCATCGATTTGATCGGCGGAGCCAACACCATCGTCCCGATCGGCTTTGAGTCAATATCGTAACGAGTTCGACAATACTTCTTGCGTAAAGCTTGCCGAGATCGTCGACGAATTCTTTAAGGATAAAACCACTGAATCATCGGCCGGGCTGTAGCTGGCGAGCTGCATTGAGTTCGCCTGGCTGACGTCCACACCACCACCCATCAAGCCCGCAGACAACATCACCGCAAGCAAACAGCCCCGTAAAATGCGGCGGCCCGCCATAAGACCTGTGTCGGAATCGTCGCTTCTCCGTTGAACGCCTTCCACTGTACGCATCTGACGCGCCCCGAACGCAATTATTGCTGAGGGCGACGATCACACGCGGCGCGATAAAACCGCGTGAAAGCACGTAGTGAAAATAGCGTATAATTTTAGACAATACAGTTAGCTGTTCATTAGGCGGGATACTCAACGGAATCTTGCGGCCAACGACACGACGCGCGCATCAAGGCCCGCGAAATCATGATGTGCGCGTGCCTTGCACGGGTTCCCAGCGTTGCTCCCACCATCGAGCCACACCACGCGCGCCTTGCCATGCGCCCATCCAATGAATGGCGCGACGCCGGCAGGGCGCGTGAGATGACAACCGTCGCGACGATGATGGATCACCAACGTGTGTGGCAGCTTCGCCGGCGAACCGAGAATGTTGGCGACGTTTTGGCGGCTGCCTGAATCGTTGGTGAGAAAACCGGACGTAAGCACCAACGCGTTCGGCCGCGCACCAGCCGCAAGGCCTTCCGCCACGCGTAGCGTACCGCGGCTGGTGGCGATGATGGTGACCGGCGATTTGACCTTGCGCATGGTGTTGACGGCGGCGGCCAGATCGACGTCGGCGTCGACAACAAGGACGGCAAGTCCGCGCGCAGCGTAAGCGAAGCGCGTACGCACGAGTTGATTGTTGCGGAGACGGTGAATGATGCCATTGGTCCCCGCGTTGATGTGGCCGTCGCCGCCCGGCATTAGAATGACACTCGCGTGGGGATGCGCGGGCCGAAGCAGTACAGCGCGCGAGCCGCCGATATCGATCGTTTGCGCTGCGGGCGCTGCGATGGTGGGTACAAAGGCGAATGCGGCGGCCACGGCGGCAGCCAACAGCAAGAGCTTGCGCATCGCAGTTTGACCTTCAAGGTGGCGTAAGGTGGCCATCATAGCATCGCCATGAACGGGCGCGCCGGCGTTTCATGCGTCGCCGATCCGGGTTAGGCTTCCGCCATGGCCTCCTCCACCCAAAATCCGACGCATACCAATCGCCTGGCCGGCGCCACATCGCCGTATCTGCTGCAACACCGGCACAATCCGGTAGACTGGTGGCAGTGGGGGCCGGAGGCTCTCGGCACCGCCAAGCGCGAGAACAAGCCAATTCTGCTGTCGGTCGGCTACGCCGCCTGCCACTGGTGCCATGTGATGGCCCACGAGTCGTTCGAGGACGAGGCCACCGCGAAGGTGATGAACGAGCTCTTCATCAACATCAAGGTCGACCGTGAAGAACGCCCGGACATCGACCAGATCTACATGCAGGCGCTACACTTGATGGGCGAGCACGGCGGTTGGCCCATGACGATGTTCCTCACGCCGACGGGCGAGCCGGTGTGGGGCGGCACTTATTTCCCCAAGGATTCGCGCTACGGAAGGCCGGCCTTCGTCGACGTGCTGCACGAGGTGGCGCGGCTATTCCGCGAGGAGCCGACGAAAGTCGAGCGGAACCGGGCCGCACTGCTGGCCCAGCTCGCCGAGAAGGCAAGGCCGCAGGGTAGGGTGACCATCGGTTTGCGGGAACTGGACGGCGCCGCCAAGCAGATCGGCAACGCCTTCGACACGGTGCACGGAGGCCTGGGCGGCGCGCCCAAATTCCCGCAGCCGATGATGCTCGAGTTCCTGTGGCGGGCGGGCTTGCACACCCACGACCCGCTGTTCTTCCAGATCGTCGAGCACAGCCTGCTGCACATGTGCGAGGGCGGCATCTACGACCATCTCGGCGGCGGCTTCTCGCGCTATTCAGTCGACGAGACATGGCTGGTGCCTCACTTTGAGAAGATGCTCTACGACAACGCTCAGCTCTTGGAGCTGCTGGCGCTCGCCTGGCAGCACAGCGGCATAGAGCTGTTCGCCGAGCGGGCGCGTGAGACCGTCGGCTGGCTCGAACGCGAGATGATGACCGGGGAGGGGGCGTTTGCCGCCTCGCTCGATGCCAACTCCGAGGGCGAGGAGGGCAAGTTCTACGTCTGGTCCCAGGCGGAGATCGAAGCTGTGCTGGGGCCGGATGCCGCCGATTTTGCAGTGCAATATGACGTGACCCCCGGCGGCAATTTCGAAGGACACAACATCCTCAACAAGCTCAAACACTTACCGCGCAGCATAAAGGAGGGCTGGGATGTCGCCTTCGCAGCTGAGGATGCGCCCGATGCTGCAGCACGATTTTCCATGTTGCGCGGCAAGTTATTGAAAGAACGAGAGAATCGGATCAGGCCCGGACTCGACGATAAAGTGCTGGCGGACTGGAACGGGCTGATGATTTCGGCCTTGGTGAACGCCGGGACCATCCTGGACGAGCCGACCTGGCTCGAGATGGCGCGCCGGGCCTTCGATTTTATTGCGCAGCAAATGACCCGCGACGGCCGGCTTGGACATTCCTGGCGGCAAGGACAGCTGCTGCTGCCGGGGCTGGCCTCCGACTATGCCGCCACGATCCGGGCGGCGCTGGCACTCTATGAAGCCACAGGCGAGGGCGCATTCCTTGAGCGGGCGTTGGCCTGGCAGCGTCACCTCGATGCCCACTATGCCGACCGCGACAGTGGGGCCTATTTTCTCACGGCCGACGACGCCGGCGACCTCGTGGTACGGCCGCATTCCACGTCTGACGACGCCACACCCAACGCGAATTCGGTCACGGCAGGCAACCTCGTGCGGCTCGCCGCGCTCACCGGCGATCATGAGTGGCGCGAGAAGGCCGACCGGCTGATCGAGGGCATCATCTCGGCGCAGCCGCGCAACCTGTTCGCCCATGTGGCGCTGTTGAATGCGCTCGACCTGCGCCTGCGCGCGGCCGAGATCGTCTGTATCGGGCCGGAAGCGGAAATCTTCGCAAAGGCTGCGCTAAAGCTGCCCTATCTCGACCGCATCGTGCTACGCGCGCCGAATGCCGACGCACTACCGGCGTCGCACCCGGCGCAGGAAAAGCTGAAAGCCTTGAGCGGCAGCGCCGCCTTCATCTGCGTGGGCGAGACCTGCTCGCTGCCGGTAACCGATCCCGGCAAGATCGCCAATGCCGTCGCAGCCATGCGGAGGCCGGCCGGGGCGCCAAATTCATGAGCGGCGGCGCAGATACAAGAGCCCGTTGATCAGCGCGAGCAAGATAAGCGGCGCGATCAACGCGCCCAAATAGAGCTCGTGCCTACTCGAATTGTAGTATTTCAACACGTAGAGCGTCAGCAGACCGCAACCGGTCAAGCCGGCTACCCAGACCAATACCGGAAAAAGACCGTGATGCTCGGAAGGCGGTTTTGGCGCAACGGGTTGGGCCTCGTCCTTGCGGCCGGGGAAAAAGGTGCCGCACACGAGCTTGTTAATCAGCAGGATCAGCCCAAATGTTGCAGCCAGCACCAGCGCGGCCAAAGCGCCAGCTAACTCGTGCCATCGAGGCGAAAAAAAAACGGCTTTGCCACGATCAGACCGAACATCGCCACCGCGCCGATCAGCACAATAGCACCCTTAATCCGAGCCAACATGGCACCCCAATCATTCAACTCACGATTGAATTTGCCGCATCCCGCTTACAGACCGTAAAGCCGCACCAAACAATGCGACGCGTCAGCATCGACCTTGATTTTGCTACATAAATCGCGAGAATCGCGATCTCCCGGGGGCGCGCCAGGAGACAACACCAATGCGTGTCTTAATGCGTGTCTTGCTCGGCCTCGTCGTGGCCGGGTTCATGACGACAGGAACTCTTGGCCGGGTCGCTCGCCCCGGTCCACGCGCAGGAATGGTGCGGCTTCCTCGACAAGGATCATGCGCGCGTACGCTGCGGCTTCGACAGCGTGACGGATTGCAAAGCCGCGCTCGGCCACAAGAAGGACGCGGTCTGCATGCCGAGCCCCAGCTTCGCCAAGCGCATGCACCTGGGTGTGCAAAAGGGCTGACGCTATCCCACCTTGCGCAACTCGTTCGGATCGCGCTTGAGCCACCGGCTCCACGGCTCGGGTGCGATGAGGCCGTCGCTGATCCACACCGACAACGAACGTCGGGACCAGAATCCATAGTGCCGGGCGCGGGAATCGGCGGCGACTCTTGGGGGGCATTGCTTGCTCGTGGAGGGAATTCCAACGCGCAAGTTCGCTTGATTTTGGTTGCCAAACAGTTTCCCCCGCAGCCCGCCGCACGCATCAATTAATGGCAACGACGCTTAAAAGTTGGGCGGCAAAGCGCCTGGCCGAAACGAGACCGACTCATCCTGGACTGCGCACTGGCGCGACCGGCCGCGCACCCCCCGCAGGCGACCGTACAGCGAAGGCCGCTTGCGCCGCGATGAAGAATACCGGGGCGATGAACAGCGGCCCGAAGTCAAACCCAGTCAGCCGGGCAAGCCCGGCAGCCACCAGGGGCCCGAGCAGGATCAGAGTCGCGCCGATCATCACCGGCTTCGCCTGTTCGGCCGCGGGATAAAGCTCCGCCAGCCACACGACGACAAAGGCGCCAACCACCAGATCATAATCCTGCACATAGGGCGTCGCCAGGCAGGTGCCGAGAACCAATAGGGCGTTCTTTGCTGCCGCCGGAATATCACGGAACCAGGCGACCGCGACAAAACCGGCGACGACCAGCGCGACTGCCGCTTGCGCCGCGTACGCCATCGGGACATCCGCCCCGAGCCGCTTCGCGAACACGAAGACCGACACCATGCGGTGCCACACACCGGTGCCGTTTTCGAGGATCGCATGCCGCAGCACCGACGCATGATTGAAATAGAGCGGCCACAGATCAGCGCCGAACAGCAGAATACTCGCCAATAGCAAGATCGCCGCCGTCACACCGGCAACCGCAAATGCTCTGTAATGCCGGCCGGCCAGCAGCGCGATCGGCAACAGCACACCGAGCTGCGGCTTGACGGTCAGTAACCCGAACAACACGCCGGCGATCACCGGCCGCCGCTCGAGTAGCGCCAGGCCGCCACCCAGCAACGCCGCCGTCCAGGTGCCATTCTGACCGCCGATAGCGTTGACGAACACGGCGGGCGCCGTCAGCGCCAACAACCATGTGCCAGACTGCGGCCTCGCAACCCGAAGCGCGGCGTAAAAGCCGAGCCATCCGCCCAGCAGCCAAACGAACAAGGCGGGCACATAAGGCATGAGCGCCAGTGGCCCCGTCAGCACGATCAACGTAGGCGGATAGCTGTAATGGTAGAGGTTGATCGCTGCGCCCACGACACCGACCTGGAATGCGTGGAACTCGTTCCAGGCGTAAACCGCAGCGGCATGCCCGTGCCAGCCCAGATAGGGCGCCGACCAGAAATTGATGAAGTCGTCGCCGAACGGCCGCAAAGCGCCATTGGTCAGGCCGTCGCGGGTTTGTTGCAGCAGGTCGTAAAAGTAAAGAGTGCCTGCCGCGCCGATCCAGCAGATGGCGATCGCGCGCAAACGGGAATAGAGCGCCATTACCTCACTCCGAATCGGTTCGGCGACTCACATTTTTACAGTTATTTGCTGTAGTTGTCCCGCGAAGCCCATCATTCGCGGCCGCCAACGGGCACGACCGTTAGCGCCAAGAAAAACGCCAAGAAAAAAGCCGGGCACGAGGCCCGGCTTTTCGATGCGATTGATCGCAAATTTTAAGTATTCATCGAACTCGAAGAACTCACCGTTGGACTTGGTGTTCCGCAGCTTGTCCAAGAGGAAGTCGATGGCATCCATGGTGCCCATCGGATTGAGGATGCGGCGCAGGACGTACATCTTCTTGAGCACTGCCGGCTCGGTGAGCAGCTCTTCCTTGCGGGTGCCGGAACGGGTGATGTCGATCGCCGGGAAGGTGCGCTTGTCGGCCACCTTGCGGTCGAGGATGAGCTCGGAATTGCCGGTGCCTTTGAACTCTTCGAAGATCACCTCGTCCATGCGGCTGCCGGTATCGATCAGCGCGGTGGCGATGATGGTGAGCGAACCGCCCTCTTCGATGTTGCGCGCGGCGCCGAAGAAGCGTTTCGGGCGCTGCAGGGCGTTGGCGTCGACACCGCCGGTCAGCACCTTGCCGGACGACGGCACCACAGTGTTGTAGGCGCGGCCCAAACGGGTGATCGAATCGAGCAGGATCACGACGTCACGCTGGTGCTCGACAAGGCGCTTGGCCTTTTCGATCACCATCTCGGCGACCTGCACGTGGCGCGAGGCTGGCTCGTCGAAGGTCGAGGACACCACCTCGCCCTTCACCGAGCGCTGCATGTCGGTGACTTCCTCCGGCCGTTCATCGATGAGCAGAACGATCAGATAGGTCTCCGGATGATTTGCGGTGATGGAGTGCGCGATGTTCTGCAGCAGTACGGTCTTACCGGTGCGCGGCGGCGACACGATCAGCGCGCGCTGGCCTTTGCCGATCGGCGCGACGATGTCGATGACGCGGGCCGATAGATCCTTTTTGGTCGGATCATCGTATTCCATCTTCAACCGCTCGTCGGGATAGAGCGGCGTCAGATTATCGAAGTTGATCTTGTGGCGCGCCTTTTCGGGGTCTTCGAAGTTGATCGTGTTGACCTTGAGCAGCGCAAAGTAGCGCTCGCCCTCTTTCGGGGAGCGGATGTGGCCTTCGACGGTATCGCCGGTGCGCAGCGCAAAGCGACGGATCTGCGAGGGCGAGACATAGATGTCGTCGGGACCTGACAGGTAATTGGATTCGGGCGAGCGCAGAAAGCCGAAGCCGTCGGATAACACCTCGACGACGCCCTCGCCGATGATGTCGACCTCCTGGGTCGCGAGCTGCTTCAGAATGGCAAACATCAACTCCTGCTTGCGCAGGGTGCTGGCATTCTCGACCTGGTGCTCTTCGGCAAAAGCAAGCAGCTCGGCGGGAGTCTTAGCCTTGAGATCCTGGAGTTTCATTTCCCGCATGCGGGTATGGTCCTAGTGGAGGGAAACCGGCGACGTCTTCGTAGAAAAACGGGAGTCCGACGCTGGTTCGAAAGACGGATAGGGATCGCAGGTCAGGAATGGACGGCGCTTTGGGAAGGCATCCCGGGGCCCGATGTGCGACCGGCCCGAACGCGAGGGGAGCCGGAACGCGATCACATCCGCCTGCGTTCGGTGGGATTGGTCGTAAGATAAGCGGAGCCAGTGCTTCGCGCAAGAGGGCGGGAAAGCAGGACCGCGAAGGGGGTTAACCGACCTTTTTGACCGGAAAATGAAAGGGCGCTGTCAGAATGGCTTAACCACCGCCAGGATCACGATGGCGATCAGCAGGACAGTCGGTATCTCGTTGGCAATACGAAAGAATTTCGGCGAACGCGGATTGCGGTCGAAGTGGAAATCGCGGGCCCAATGGCTGAACAGCCCGTGCAGGATGGTCATGACCAGCACCAAAGCGAATTTGGCATGGAACCAGCCGGCACCCAACCATTGGCCCTGCAGCACCAAAGTGATTCCCAGGAGCCAGGTCACGATCATCGCTGGCGTCATGATATAGCGCAGCAAACGGTGCTCCATCACCTTGAACATCTCCGAAGCTTCGGAACCAGGCTTGGCGGATGCGTGATAGACAAACAGCCGCGGCAGATAGAGCATGCCGGCCATCCAGGCGATCACTGCGATGATGTGAAAGGCCTTGATCCAGAGATACATAGCGGAGGTTATCCTCGCACTCTCTTCAGCATCTGCTCAACATGAGCGATCGGCGTCTGCGGCAAAATGCCGTGGCCGAGATTGAAGATATGCGGGCCGTGGCCGAAGGCTTCGAGCACAGCGTCGACTTCACGGTCGAGAGCCTCCCCGCCAGCGAGCAGCACTTGCGGGTCGACATTCCCTTGTACCGGTATGCGCGATTGTATCTGATCGCGCGCGAACTTGCGGTCAATCTCGCTTTCCAAGCTTACCGCATCGACGCCCGTTTCATCCACATAATGTGGAATGTTAGTTCCTGCCCCGCGAGGGAAACCAATTACCTTGGTGCCAGGCTTCTTCTCTCGCAGCTTCGCGACCAGTCTTTTGGTCGGTTGTACGCACCAGCGTTCGAATTCTTCCGGCGGCAAAGAGCCTGCCCAGGTGTCGAAGATCTGCACAACTTCGACGCCGGCCTCCAATTGCCGCGCGAGATAACGGACCGAGGCCTCGACCAAACAATCGACAAGATGCTCAAAGGCGACCGGATCCCGCGCCGCCAATTCCTTCGCCGGCGCCTGATCATGCGTACCGCGACCAGCGACCATATACGTCGCCACCGTCCATGGGGCGCCGCAAAAGCCGATAAACGTCGTTTCGGGTGGCAGGTCTACCTTCACGCGACGCACGGTCTCGTAAATCGGCGATAAGACCTCATCGTCAGCTTCCGGCTTCAATGCCATCACGTCGCGCCGTTCGCTTAACGGTTCGAGCCGCGGCCCTTCACCTTCCGCGAACCAAAGCTTCCGGCCCAAGGCGAGCGGCACCACCAGAATGTCTGAAAACAGGATAGCGCCGTCGAAACCGAAACGCCGCACCGGCTGCAGGGTCACTTCCGATGCAAGTTCGGGGTTGAAGCACAGATCGAGAAAGCCACCTGCTTTTGCACGTACTTCCCGGTACTCCGGCAGATAACGGCCAGCTTGGCGCATCATCCAAATCGGCGGACGCCTTTGCCGTTCGCCGCTCAGGACACGGAGCAGGGGTTTTATCCCCGACCTGTCTTCTTGCACGCTTGCTTCCATCAAGACTCTTCTAAGACTCTTTGTAGTGGTTATTAGACGGTTGATTTGACTCATGCCTTGGAGAGCACAGGCTGTCCACTGTGGGGCAGGGCCCAATTCAGAATTGCAATGGCAAAGTCGAGGTGGCGATCCACAGCCGAGGCCTAGGTTAGTCGGTATACTTGAGGCTTTTCCCCGTCTTTCCCCAGCTTTGCGTCCACATGCCAGGTTCAGTCCCCGATTTTGTCTAAAGCGGTATGCCGCTGGCACCCATGTGGACGAATGGTGGACTTTCGGCCATTGATGGGTTGCCGAGGGGGTGGAGCCGTGGCCTCCTCACAAACGATCCACAGGTCCTCCCTGCGCTGTCCCTATGGCCAACACTGGATATTTCCACCTCCATCTGGTTTCCGACGCGACCGGTGAGACCCTCATAACGGTCGCGCGGGCGGCCGCGGCCCAATATTCCAACGTATCGCCGGTCGAACATCTCTACCCGATGGTTCGCTCCAAGAAGCAACTCGACCGGGTTTTGTCGGAAATCGGCGAATCGCCAGGGCTGGTCCTCTATACTCTGCTGGAAGAAGAGCTGATCCAGCTTCTGGAAAACAAGTGTCGCGAGCTTGGGTTGCCTTGCATGTCGGTATTGGGGCCAATCTTGCGGCTGTTCGAATCCTATCTTGGTGCTGAGACAATCCATCGCGCGGGCGCCCAGCACGTCCTCAATGCGGAATATTTTCAGCGCATCGACGCACTGAACTACTCAATGATGCACGATGACGGCCAACATGTTGAGGGTCTGGAAGAGGCCGATGTGGTGCTGGTGGGGGTGTCGCGTACCTCGAAGACGCCGACTTCAATCTATCTTGCTAACCGCGGTATCAAGACCGGCAATGTGCCGCTGGTGCCGAATGTGCCGCTCGCGCCCCAAGTAGAGAAGTTATCGCGGCCCTTGGTAGTCGGCCTCTATGCAAGCCCCGAGCGCATCGTGCAGATTCGCGAGAACCGTCTACTCGGATTGAAGGCGCACCGCGAGGACGACCAATATATCGACAAGGATGCGGTGGCTGAGGAGGTGGCCTATTCGCGGCGGTTGTGCGCGCGCAATAATTGGCCATCGATCGACGTGACACGGCGCTCGATCGAGGAGACCGCCGCCGCGGTGATGCGCCTGTTGACTGAGCGCCGCCGCGCGCCGGTAACCTAGATCATGCCGCTGTGGCTTGCCGATCAACCGCTGGTGCTGGCGTCGCGCAGCGACGTGCGTGGCAAGATGCTGGCGGCGGCGGGATTGTGGTTCGAGATCAGACCGGCGGATGCTCGACGAGCGGGCGATCGAAGCGCAAGCCGGAAACCCCGAACCCGATCGCGGCGGCGCGATTGCTGGCGCGCGCCAAGGCGAGTGCGGTGTCGGCGCGGAAACCTGGCCAACTCGTCCTCGGCGCCGACCAGACCCTGGCGCGCGCGAATGAGCGCTTCAGCAAGCCCGCCGACCGCGCCGCCGCCGCGGAACAATTGCGCCGCCTGCGCGGCACCAGCCACGAACTGCATTCTGCAATCGCGCTGGTGCGCGACGGCGAAGTGCTGTTCGAATATATCGATAGTGCGCGACTGACCATGCGCGCGCTCAGCGACGATTTCATCGCGATCTATCTCAATGCCGCCGGCAGCGCCGCCTCGGCCAGCGTCGGCGGCTATCAACTCGAAGGCATCGGCGTGCATCTGTTCGAGCGCGTCGAAGGCGACTATTTCACCATTCTCGGTTTGCCACTGTTGCCGTTGCTGGCGTTCCTGCGGCAGAACGGTTGGGTGGCGGGATGATATGAATTCGCATGATGCCGCAATCTCCAGCGCGTCCCTCTACCCCGATCGGGAGAGGTTGGGATGGGGGGACCGGAACCCTCTTCAGGAGTAACCCCTCACCCGGATCGTTCGCGATCCGACCCCCCAAAGGGAGAGGTCTCTTAGAGAGAGATGTTTGTGCTCGGCCTGACCGGTTCGCTCGGCATGGGAAAGTCGACCACGGCGAAGTTCTTCGCCGCGGAAGGCGTGCCCGTGCACGACGCCGACGCCGCGGTGCACCGGCTTTATGCCGGCGCGGCAGCGCCGCTGATCGAAAAGGCATTTCCGGGAACCATAATCGGCGGCACGGTCGACCGTGAAAAGCTAGGCAAGGCGGTTCTCGGCAGCAAAGCTGCGATTGAAAAACTTGAGCAGATCGTCCATCCGCTTGTGCGCGCTGACGAACAGCGTTTTTTGCGCGAGGCCGAGCAGCGCGGCGCCAAAGTGGCGGTGCTTGATATTCCACTGCTGTTCGAGACGGGCGGCGACAAGCGCTGCGATGCTGTGGTGGTGGTGTCGGCCCCGTCCGACGTGCAGCGAAAGCGGGCTTTCGAGCGGCCGGGCATGACGGAAGCCAAGTTCCAGGCGCTACTGGCGAAGCAAATCCCAGACGTCGAAAAGCGCAAGCGGGCGGATTTCGTGGTGGATAGCTCGCGCGGCTTCGAAGCGGCGCACGAGCAGGTGCGTGAAATTCTGCGCCAGGTGAGTACAATGGAGAAGCGGAGATGCTGAGTCGCGGCATCCTGCTTTGTCATGCCCTGCGAAGGCAGGGCATCCAGTAAACACCGATGGTGCAGTGATTACTGGATCATCCTCTTTCGCGGATGATAACAGCCGAGGAAAATGGCGGACTAAAGAACTAATGCGCGAAATCGTCCTTGATACAGAAACCACCGGGCTCGATCCCAACCAGGGACATCGGCTGGTAGAGGTCGGCTGCGTCGAACTGCTTAATCGCATTCCGACCGGTGCAACCTTCCATGTCTATCTCAATCCCGAGCGCGACATGCCCGCGGAAGCCTTCGCCATTCATGGCCTGTCGGAAGAGTTTCTGAAGGACAAGCCACTGTTCGACGCCGTTGCCGACGACTTCCTTGCGTTTATCGGCGACGACCCGCTGGTGATCCACAACGCCGGATTCGACTACGGCTTTCTTTGCGCAGAACTCAAGCACACCGAGCGGGAGTTGATCGCGCGCGAGCGGCTGGTCGACACGCTGATATTGGCGCGGCGCAAACATTCGGCCGGACCATATAATCTCGACGCGTTGTGCGCGCGTTACAATATTGACAATTCCCGTCGCACCAAGCACGGCGCGTTGCTCGATGCCGAGATATTGGCGGAGGTCTATCTCGAGCTGATCGGCGGCCGGCAAGCGACGCTCGGGCTTGCCGAGCATGCCAACGGCCACAGCAAAAGGGCCGATGGTGTCGCAGTGGTGCGCCAGCGCCCGGTTGCACTGACGCCTCGCGTCAGTGAGGAAGACCGCGCCGCCCACCGCGCGTTTGTCGCGACGTTGGGCGAAGAAGTGTTATGGCTGAAGTATCGCGAGAGCGACGCGAAGTAACGATCGCATCAAGGCCTAAGGTTAGGGCCGTGATGCAAACTTGCTTTTCCTCTCCCGCACGGGGAGAGGGGAAGAGTGGGTGTTGCGCCGTCGCGTTTACTCTCTAAGCCAGGCGCTCAGACCGCTGGCTGGTCTGACGGCTGCATCTGCGCCATCCGCTGGCGATAGAGCGAAACAAAGTCCACCGGATCGAGCAGGAGTGGCGGGAAGCCGCCGTTGCGCACGGTCGCGGCGACGATCTCGCGCGCAAACGGGAACAAGAGGCGCGGGCACTCGATCAGCACAACCGGCTGCAAGCTCTCTTGCGGCACGCCCTGGATGCGGAACACACCGGCGAAATCGAGTTCGAATCCAAACAAGAGCTGGTCGCCGATTTCCGCTTTGCCTTCCAGTTTGAGCGAGACCTCGATGTCGGTGTCCGATAGCGGAGTGGCGTTGACGTTAATCTGGATGCCGATCTGCGGCTGCTGCTGGATCTGCAAGGACTGCGGCGCGTTCGGATTTTCGAACGACAAGTCCTTGATGTATTGCGCTACCACGTTGAGTTGTGGGCCTTGCTGGCCAGGTGCGGCGCCTCCGGCCTCGGGGCCGCCATTGCTCATCGTCATGAAATCCCCTCCGCGCCGCGAAGCGCCCTGCGCCTGATCGTTCAAATCCGGTGCGTTGATCCAACGTGTGTATGCGCACGTTTGTTTCAGACAGCGGCGGCTGCCGCCCGGACCGAGACCGGGCTGGCGCTTGTCGGCGATCCGAGCGGGCGCGCCGGTTGGCTAACATAGCGCCGTTGGCGGAACAAGAACGGCTAGGGCGAGGGATTCAGTCGCCGCGCCCGGGATCGTTGTGGCGCGGCAGTGACGGGTCCGGCACTTGGTGCCACTGCTCGGGCTCGAGATCGAGCACGCCATCGGCGGCACTGGTGGAAGGTCCGCGTCGAAGCGCCGCGCCGAGTGGCACCAGCAGCAGCGCCAAACCGACGGTGTCGGTGATAAACCCCGGAACAAGAAGGAGAATTCCGGCCAGGAGGACGAGGGAGCCGGTGCTGTCGGCCTGCAAAGCGCTGATTTTGCCGCCGCCGAGCGCCATGCGCATACGGGCAATGTGGTTACCGCCGGCGTGGCGCAGCACCATGCCGCCGGCGAGCGAGGTCGCTAGCACCAAAAGCAGCGCCCAACTGAAGCCGATTGTGGCTGCTACGGCGATAAAGGCGGCAAGTTCCGCGAAAGGCAGCGCTAGTACCGCCAGCAGCAGCCATTTTGCCACATTCATAATGGTTCTCTTCTCTCCCGCCGCCCGTGTTGGCGTACGCCGTCCGATCGTTTACAGTTTCTCCCAGAGCCCAAATAGCGCCGGATTCGGCGTACGGCCTATGGAACGGGGCGGCTACCAGCTTAGATAGGTACGGTAGAGGCGCCCGCCATGCCGTAGATCCGGCGACGGGCCCGAACCTGATCCGCCACGGCTGCCGAAAGCATGCAAGACGTGTTCGATATTTACACCATCATCTTCCTGGCACTCGCAGTGTTCATCTTCCTGCGGCTGCGCAGTGTGCTGGGCCAGCGCACCGGCCGCGAGCGGCCGCCTTACGATCCTTATTCGTCGCGCAAGCCTGGACAGCCGGCGGCCGAGAAGGTGATTGCACTGCCCAATCGCAATGCTGAAGCCGTCGCCGCCAGCTCGGCCGAGCCGGTGCCAGCGGGCGAGCGTTGGAAAGGTGTAGCCTCGCCCGGCTCGGCCCTTGCCGCTGGTCTCGACGCCGTCGCGTCTGCGGATTCCAGCTTTGACGCCAAGGACTTCATCGCCGGCGCGCGCGGCGCCTACGAGATGATCGTTAACGCCTATGCCGAGGGCGACCGACGCACCCTCAAGTCACTGCTGTCGCGCGAGGTCTATGACGGCTTCGAGGGCGCCATCTCCGAGCGCGAAAAGCGCGGCGAGACGGTCGAGAGCCATTTTGTTTCGATTGACGAGGCCGAGATCGCCGGCGCCGAACTGCGCGGGCGCACCGCGCAGGTGACCGTGCGGTTCGTCTCCAAACTCATCACTGCGACCCGCGACAAAGAGGGCAAGGTGATTGACGGCAATGCCGAGAAGGTCAGCGATGTCACCGATATCTGGACCTTCGCGCGCGACGTCTCCTCGCGCGATCCGAACTGGAAGCTGGTGGCCACCGAAGCCGGACAATGAACGCATGCAGGGGGTCGATCTCCGCTCCGCTGTTCGATTCGGGTTTCTTTTCCGGCGCTTGAGCGCGGGCCTCTTCACGGCTGCGACCATCCTTGGGCTGACCGCGGCGCCGCCGGCGGCGGTCGCGAAAAAAGCACGACATCACCACAAAGCGCATCACGCCATGCTGAAGCTGCGCCACGCCCAGGTCACGCCGCTGAGTTTTGCCGCGCTTAACGGTTGGAACGACGACGACCAGGCGGCCGCCTTCAAGGCTTTCCTGAAAAGCTGTGACGCCATACGCCACGCCACGCCGGCGATGCGGCGGCGGCGGCCGGTCTATGGCGGGCTTTATGACGTGTGCCAGCGCGCGCTTGCCGCCGGCACGCTTGATCGCATGGCCGCGCGCAAGTTCTTTGAGGAAAATTTCCGACCGGTGCGCATCGCGCCCGCCGGCGAAACGGAAGGCTTCTTTACTGGCTATTATGAAACCGAATTCGCTGGCTCGCGCTTTCCGAGCGACAAGTTCACCGTGCCGCTTTATCGGCCGCCGAAGAAGTTGCTCGGGCGCAGCACAATCTTCGGGCGATACAACCGCGACAAGATCGAGGACGGCGCGCTCGCCGGCAAAGGCCTCGAGATCTGCTGGATAAAGGATCCGGTCGACGCTTTCTTTGCACAGATACAGGGTTCGGCGCGCGTCAAGCTTGATACCGGCAAGGTGCTCCGGCTCAATTACGTCGCCAGCAATGGCAAGCCTTACTATCCTGTCGGAAGAGATCTGATCGAGCGCGGCATCGTTTCGCGCGAGGACATGTCGATGGACCGCATCCGCGACTGGATGGAGGCCAATCCGGCCGAGGGCAAGGCGTTGCGGCGCAAAAACCGCTCCTATGTGTTCTTCACTGAAACCGGCCTGAAGGCCGACGACCAAATCGAGGGCGCGGAGGGGGTACCGCTGACGCCGCTGCGCACACTGGCGGTGGACAAGCACATTCATGTCTACGGCACTCCGATCTGGGTCGAGGCCGAATTTCCGATAGCGAGCGAGGCGCCGGAAACGCCGTTCAATCGATTGCTGATCGCACAGGATACCGGCTCCGCTATCGTCGGGCCGGCGCGCGCCGATATCTTTTTCGGGCACGGTGACGGCGTCGACCACATTGCCGGCCGCATCAAGCAGCATGGCCGTTTCGTCATGCTGGTGCCGCGCGAGCTGGGCGTGAAAGGCGACACCAATATCCCGCTGCCGCGGCCGAAGCCGCCGGCGCTCACGCCTGGCGAGGCGACGACTTTGGCCGCGGCCAAGAAGGCGACGCCATTCCCCAGGTCACGGCCGCAGGCCGAAGCGATGGCCAGGCCGAAGGCTCAGAAATGAGTTCGCGCGGCCGCCGGCGCGTGTTGAGCCGCGAGGAACGCGTGCTGTGGCGGACGGTGACACAATCCATTTCACCGTTGCGCGATATGCTGCCGGCCGCGCCTGAGGTTGAGGAAGCGACCGAAGCTGCTGCGCTGCCTCTCAAACCGCGGCGCACGGTGAAGCCCACGCAAGTCACCCCTAAATTGCCGTCAACGCCAACGCCTCCGCCGCTGGCACCGCTCGGCCGGCGCATGCGCCAGCGCGTGGCGCGCGGACGCGAAGCGATCGATGCCCGCTTTGATCTGCATGGATTGACCCAAAGCGAGGCGCATGCCGAGCTTCTGCGTTTCCTGCGTGCGGCCAGCGCGCGCGGATACCGGCTTGTACTGGTGATCACCGGCAAAGGTCGGCGCAGCGGTGAGGGTGGCGTGCTGCGCCGGCAAGTGCCGCAGTGGTTGGCACTGCCCGAGTTGCGCAGTTTTGTGGTCGGCTTCGAGGATGCCCATATCGCCCATGGCGGTGAGGGAGCGCTCTATGTGAGGTTGCGCAAACCGCAAAGCCGCTAGCGCATGATCCCGAAAAGTGGGAACCGGTTTTCGGATAAGATCATGCGCAGACACATTGTTAGGGACGGAGGCTAATTCAATCCAACCTGACCTTCTAATTGGTTTTGCATGGAGGTGCGGACATGGCCAGTACGCCGAAATCCGGAACGCCAAAGCCGGGTTCCAAGGAACATAAGCCAAGCAAGGAAGAACTCGAGCGCAATCTCGAAGAGGGTCTGGAGGATACCTTCCCGGCGTCCGATCCGGTGGCGGTCACCGAGCCAGCACCCGACTGCCACGACGATGACAATAAGAAATGACCGCCGGGCATTGCGAAGGCGGCACGCCTTGCGCGATCATGCGCGGCGTTGCCATGCGGGAGACCATGCCATGCTGCGGCTGACAATTTATCTCTCCGCCATCGCTCTCGGTGCGGTGTTGAGCGCTGGTACGCTCAGTGCGCAGCCGGGTATGAAGCCGACAGCGCCGAAGAAGATGATGCGGCCGGCCGAGGAGGCGCGGTTACAGGTGTGTCAGCAGAAGGCAGCGCAGCAACAGGTCAAGATGGATGAGCGCGCCAAATTCATCATGGTTTGCATGAAGGAAATGGCGAAGTAATCGTTTCGCCATCGGCGGGCGTCGCGGAAACGACCGCTGCGACCGGATGCATGTTTGTTTCGCTCTCAGGCCGCCTTGCGACGCGGCTTTTTATGCGTGGGCTTCTTTGAGACGGATTGCTGGCGGGAAATGACGCGACGGGCTGACGCCGGCCGGCTCTGAATCAAGTGGCGCAACCGCGAAATGCTCAGCCAAATTCCGAGTAGTTCCCGTTCGATGGCGTCGTGAGCCGGATCGTCGCCGAGCATCGGCGACGAGGGTTGCGCCGGATTCCTAAGGGCCGCTGGAGTGCGATGCTTGCGCATGGTTTTGGCTCCCATCGGGGGCTACGCTAAAGTTTATAGGAAACGGTTCCGCAACCTGAAGAATACATGGGCATTGATGACTGTCAATTTATTTTTGACTAGCTTTTGACACGTCATGTCTTGCGGGCGTGGCGCTGAGCGGCATGATCTCAAGGCTGATGATCGGCATCCCGCCGCGTAACGCGACATCACCGCCGCCGGCGTTGAAGATGCAGATTCGCAAATTGCCATTAAAACCTGGCTCAATTTGAAAGCCGTGTGAGGTCATGATGCCGAGGCCAGCAAGGCGTGTCACAGCGCAGGCCCTGCCGATGTAATCCTGCGGCAGCGCGATCCATTCCTTGGTGTCGGCACTGATGGTGTGGCCGCTTTTCAAGACAAACACCTTGCCGTCGGCAAGGTTGACCTTGCCGCCGTCGGTGGTTGTGACGAAATCGTCGAGCGTGAGATCAATTGAGGCCGGCCGGACATTGGCTTCGTCGAACGGGTCTATTTCAATAATGCCGGCTTTCACCGCGCTCACGATCTGATGATTGACCAGTACAGCGACGCCGAGTGGCCGCGCAATATCGCCGGTTGTCTTGATCCGCCTGCGCGCCGCGCCAGACGCGCGGAAACGATGCCCGCAACCAGTAGTCGGAGCTGTGTCCGGTGAGACGACCAAGCTTGCCGGCCATGGCGCGCGAAATCGGCTGGCGGCCGTTGACAATGTTGTTAATCGATTGACGCGACACGCCGGTGGCCCGGCTGACCGCGACCTGATCCAGCCCCAACCGTTCGATCTCGGCGCGAAGGTGCTCGACGGGAGTGAGCTCGTCGCCCAATACGCCGGCCGTCGCATTGCCCCGGATATCCGCGGACATGGGACCTCGCTCCTCAGACGGACGCCTTATTGCGCCGTCGCGGCTGGCTGTAAATCTTCTTTTGTCACCGGGGCGACATGAGTTCATCACTTGTCAAGAAATCGCTTTAATAACAATAATATAGCGTAGGTTGCGTGATTTCCCAATCGAGCATCGGGGGAATTTGTGGCTTCAGGCGCGCCAAGGAACGATCAGATTTCCGAGCCCGCGCAATGGCCTCGAGGATCAGCGACTCAGAGGATGAAGCGCGAGAGGTCGGCGTTCTTGGCGAGATCGCCGATGTTCTTCTCCACATAGTCGGCATCGACCTTGACGGTCTCACCGTGGCGGTCGGGAGCGGCGAAGGAGATGTCATCGAGCACGCGTTCCATCACAGTCTGCAGGCGGCGCGCCCCGATGTTCTCGACACTCGAATTGACCGAGACCGCGATGTCGGCGATGGCGTCAATGGCGTCCTCGGTAATATCGAGGGTCACGCCTTCGGTCTGCATGAGCGCAACGTATTGCTTGATGAGCGAGGCCTCCGGCTCGGTGAGGATGCGGCGGAAGTCATCGCGCGTGAGCACCTTCAACTCGACGCGGATCGGCAGCCGGCCCTGCAGCTCCGGCAGCAGATCCGACGGCTTGGAAATGTGGAACGCTCCGGACGCGATGAACAGGATGTGGTCTGTCTTCACAGGCCCGTGCTTCGTGGCGACGGTGGTGCCTTCGATCAGCGGCAAAAGATCGCGCTGAACGCCTTCGCGCGAAACGTCTGCGCCAGCACGGCCTTCGCGCGCGCAGATCTTGTCGATCTCGTCGAGGAAGACGATACCGTTCTGCTCGACGGTGCGGATGGCATCCTGAGTGAGCGCGTCGTCGTCGAGCAGCCTGTCGGACTCTTCGTTGACCAGAATGTTGTGAGAATCTTTCACCGTGACGCGCCGTGTCTTGGTGCGGCTGCCACCGAACTTGCCAAAGATGTCGCCGATGGAGATGGCGCCCATTTGCGCGCCTGGCATGCCTGGAATGTCGAACATCGGCATGCCGCCGCCGCTTTGCTGTACTTCGATCTCAATCTCCTTGTCGTCGAGTTCGCCGTTGCGCAGCTTGCGGCGAAAACTTTCGCGGGTGGAGGGGCCGGAACCGGGTCCGACCAGCGCGTCCAGGACGCGCTCCTCGGCAGCCAATTCGGCCTTTGCCTTCACGTCTTTTCGTCTCTTTTCGCGGGTAAGCGCGATACCGATTTCGACGAGATCGCGCACGATCTGTTCGACGTCGCGGCCGACATAGCCGACCTCGGTGAACTTGGTGGCCTCCACCTTGAGGAACGGTGCACCGGCAAGTCGCGCCAAGCGCCGCGAAATCTCGGTCTTTCCGACGCCGGTCGGTCCGATCATCAGAATGTTCTTGGGCAGCACTTCCTCGCGCAATTTGTCGTCGAGCTGCAGGCGACGCCAGCGATTGCGCAGCGCGATGGCGACAGCGCGCTTGGCGTCGGCCTGACCGACGATATAGCGGTCGAGTTCGGAAACGATTTCACGGGGGGAGAAGTCGGTCAATTGCTTACTCGATTACGTGGTGAGCGATTCGATGGTCAGGTTGCCGTTGGTGTAGACGCAAATCTCCGCGGCGATGTCGAGCGACTTGCGCACGATCGCCTCGGCATCCATGTCGCTGTCGAGTAGCGCGCGGGCGGCGGCGAGCGCGTAGTTGCCGCCGGAGCCGATGCCCATGACGTTGTGCTCCGGCTCCAGCACGTCGCCGGTACCGGTGAGCGCGAGTGTCGCCTGGGCGTCGGCGACGATCATCATGGCTTCCAGCCGGCGCAGGTAACGGTCGGTGCGCCAGTCCTTGGCAAGCTCGACCGCAGCGCGGGTGAGTTGGCCGGGATATTGCTCGAGCTTGGATTCGAGCCGCTCGAACAAGGTGAAGGCGTCGGCGGTGGCGCCGGCGAAGCCGCCGATCACATCACCCTTGCCGAGCCGGCGCACTTTCTTGGCGTTGCCCTTGATGATTGTCTGACCGATGGAGACCTGGCCGTCGCCCCCGATGACCACGCTGCCGCCTTTGCGGACGGTGAGGATGGTGGTGCCGTGCCAGGTGGGAAGTTCGCTTGATTGCATGCGCGGGAAACCCTTGAGGTGCCAGACATGTAAGGGGGGCCGCCAAGGGATGCAAACCGAGGCGCTCGCCCTCCCCCGCACGCGGGGAGGGCCGGGAAGGGGGCTCTGGCAGCGCCGGCGAACGCTCCTCCCGATCGGCCTTCCCCCTCGGGCGGGGAAGGTGGCCGCAAACCACTGCAGTGGCGAACCCTGCCAACCCCTGATAAAAGGCGCGCGGATCAAGGGGTTCGCGCCCCAAACGACTGCCCAAAGGAGCGCCAATGCGCACTGGCAAAGTGACGCGCAAGACCAAAGAAACAAACGTGGAGGTCGCGGTCGATCTCGATGGCGCCGGCAAATCGCAAGTCGAGACCGGCATCGGCTTCCTCGACCATATGCTCGACCTCTTGGCGCGCCATTCCCGCATCGATATCGCGGCGAAAGCCAAGGGCGACCTGCATATCGACCAGCATCACACCACCGAAGACGTCGGTATCGCGCTCGGCCAGGCGGTGAAACAGGCGCTGGGCGACATGAAGGGCATCACCCGTTACGCCGATGTGCATGTGCCTATGGACGAGGCGCTGACGAGGGCTGCGCTCGACATTTCCGGGCGGCCGTTCCTGGTTTTCAATGCCGAGTTCGTGCGTGACAAGGTCGGCACCTTCGACACCGAGCTGGTGCAGGAATGGTTTCAGGCCTTCGCCATGAACGCCGGCATCACTTTGCATGTCGCTTGCTTGTACGGAACCAACGACCACCACATCGCGGAGTCGTGCTTCAAGGCGCTGGCGCGCGCGCTCCGTACGGCGGTGGCGATCGACCCGCGCGCCAAGGATGAAGTGCCTTCGACCAAAGGCTCGCTGGGCGGGTAGTCACAACAGCGTCATTCCGGAAGCCGCGCGAAGCGAGGCTATCCGGAATGACGATATGTCTTGGCGAGAGTAATCCAATGCCTACCTACACTGTGCACGAACCGCCGCCGCGCAAAGGCAAGAGCGCCGAACCCGAGCGCTTTCTGTTTGTGCGCGATGGGTTCCATTTCTGGGCTTTCGTGCTGGCGCCGCTGTGGCTGCTGCTGCGTCGGCTTTGGTTGGCATTTGTGCTCTTTGTTGTCGTTGTGGTCGCTGTCGAAAGTGGGCTGACGTTTTGCGGCGTTCCAACCACGGCAAAGGTGCTCGCCGGTTTGCTAATTGCGCTGCTGATCGGGCTGGAAGCCGGCACATTGCGGCGCTGGACACTCGAGCGACGCGGATGGAAAACGCTCGGCTTTGTGGTCGGTGACGATCTCGAAAACGCCGAGCGGCGTTTCTTTGCCGAGTGGACGACGCGCAAGTCCGTCGTTGCGCCGCCGGCCGAGCCGCAATACACGTTGCCGATACGACGCGGGCTGCCGTCGGGCGCCGACGTTATCGGTCTGTTCCCGGAGCCGGGAGGCACACCGTGAGCGTCGCCATCGTCGATTACGGCTCGGGCAATTTGCACTCGGCGGCCAAGGCCTTCGAGCGTGCCGCGAGCGAGAGCAATCACAATCAGGCGATCCACGTCACCAGCGATCCCGACAAGGTGGCGCGCGCCTCGCGCGTGGTGTTGCCCGGCGTCGGCGCCTTCGCCGATTGCCGGCGCGGGCTCGACGCCATCGACGGTATGGTCGAAGCACTCAATGAAAACGTGCTTCAGCGCGGCGCGCCGTTCTTCGGCATCTGCGTCGGCATGCAATTGATGGCCGAGCGCGGGCGCGAATATCAGGTGACGCTGGGTTTGGGATGGATTGCCGGCGAGGTGGACCGCATCACGCCGAGCGATCGGTCGTTGAAGATCCCGCATATGGGCTGGAACACGCTCAACATGCTGAAGGTCCACCCGTTGCTTGCCGATCTCGCGCTCGGACCCGACGGCTTGCACGCCTATTTCGTGCACTCCTATGAGCTGAAGACGTCGCGGCCGGAGGAGCTGGTGGCGCAGGCCGATTACGGCGGTCCGCTTACGGCCATCGTCGGGCGCGACAACATGGTGGGCACGCAGTTTCACCCGGAAAAGAGCCAGCGGCTGGGGTTGGCGCTGATTGCGAATTTCTTGAGGTGGACGCCGTGATCCTTTTCCCCGCCATCGATCTGAAGGAAGGCCTCGCCGTGCGGCTTGAGCAGGGCGACATGGCGCGCGCGACCGTGTTCCATCGCGATCCCGCGGCCCAAGCCAGCGCCTTCGAAGCCCAAGGCTTTGAATACCTGCATATCGTCGATCTCGACGGCGCGTTCGCCGGGAAGCCGGTGAACGCGGCGGCGGTCGACCGCATCCTGGAGAACGTCAGCATTCCGGTGCAACTCGGCGGCGGCGTACGCGACATGGCGACCATCGAAGGCTGGCTCGTCAAGGGCGTGACGCGCGTAATTATCGGAACGGCGGCAGTGCGCGATCCGGAGCTGGTGAGGGATGCCGCGCGCCATTTCCCCAAGCGCGTGGCGGTGGGCCTCGACGCCCGCGATGGCAAGGTGGCGGTGCAGGGCTGGGCGGAGACATCGGAGTTGTCAGTGCTCGACATCGCGCGCCGTTTCGAGGACGCCGGCGTCGCCGCCATCATCTGCACCGACATTTCGCGCGACGGCCTGCTCAAGGGGCTCAATCTCGACGCGACCATCGCGCTCGCCGACACCATCTCGATTCCCGTGATCGCGTCTGGCGGTTTGGCGTCGATCGACGACATCAAAGCGTTGCTCGAGCCGCGCGCCAGGAAGCTAGCAGGTGCTATCGCTGGCCGCGCGCTATACGACGGGCGGCTCGACGCGGCAGAGGCGCTAACGCTAATCTGGCAATCACGCGGCAAGGTGCCCGCCGACACCCGCGGATAACGCAAGAGATAGGGGCGCAATTGATCAAGCGGCTAATGATCGTGGCGCTGGCGCTGATCGTGTTGTTCGGTGCGACACCGCTCGTGGCTGCGCTGGCTGCGGCGGCCATTGCGGGTGTGCTCGGCTGTCCGCTCAACGAAAGCGGGGTGCACACCTGTCTGCTGTTTGGCCGCGATTTCGGACGCGTGCTGCATGTGATGTTCACCAGCCACTGGTTCGCCATGATGACGATTCCGGTGGCGGCGATGGTGCTGGTTGTGTGGGCCATCGTCGCGCTGATATTGCTGCTGTTGCACCGCCGGCGTCAGCGCCGGCGGCAAATGCGTTAGAAAGAACGAAATGTTCAAAGTCCGCGTCATCCCCTGCCTCGACGTCAAAGACGGCCGGGTGGTCAAGGGCGTCAATTTTGTCGATCTGCGCGACGCCGGCGATCCGGTGGAGGCGGCGATCGCTTATGATGCCGCCGGCTCCGATGAGCTCTGCTTTCTCGACATCACGGCCAGCCACGAAAACCGCGACACCATCTTCGATGTGGTCACCCGTACGGCCGAGGCCTGCTTCATGCCGCTCACTGTCGGCGGTGGCGTGCGCACGGTGGACGACATCCGAAAATTACTCACCTGTGGCGCGGACAAAGTGTCGATCAACACTGCGGCGGTGGCGCGCCGCGCTTTCGTGAAGGAAGCGGCGGAGAAGTTCGGCGATCAGTGCATTGTGGTGGCGATCGACGCCAAGAAGGTGTCGAAGCCGGGCGCGCCTGACGCTTGGGAGATCTTCACGCATGGTGGGCGCAACCCGACCGGGCTCGATGCGGTCGACTATGCGCGTGAAGTGGTGGCGCTCGGCGCCGGCGAGATTCTGCTGACCTCGATGGACCGCGACGGCACCAAGACCGGCTTCGACCTCGCGCTTACTCGCGCGGTGGCCGACGCCGTTACCGTACCGGTGATTGCCTCGGGCGGGGTTGGGACGCTGGAGCACATGGTCGAGGGCATCCGCGATGGCCACGCCACCGCGGTGCTGGCGGCTTCGATCTTTCATTTCGGCCAGCATTCTGTTCGCGAGGCCAAGGAATACATGGCCAAGGCCGGCTTGCCGATGCGGCTCGACCCCTGATTTACGCCATTCCAGGCTTGCAGCGGCCGCGGGCTTGCGCGGAATGACGCGAGCGGCCAAGGGTGCTAAACCCCCGCCCCAAAGGAACCCGGAAATGAGCCAATTCACCCTGTCGGACCTCGAAAAGCGGGTACAGACGCGCGCCAAGGCGCGCGCGACCGAATCCTATACTCGCGCGTTGATCGACAAGGGCGTCGCCCATTGCGCAAAGAAGCTGGGCGAGGAGGCCTTCGAAACTGCGATCGCGGCGGTGCAAGAGGACAAGGGCCGGCTGGTCTCGGAAGCCGCCGACTTGCTCTACCACCTGCTGGTGCTACTGGAGGCGCGCGGCGTGACCCTGGCTGAAGTCGAGGCCGAGCTTGCCGAGCGTACCGCGCAGAGCGGACATGAGGAAAAAGCTGCGCGTGGGCGCTAAGTGAAGCACGTGATGGAACAACGCATCGAAACCGAAGAAGCCATCTCGCCATATCGCACGTTCTCGCGCGCGGAATGGGCCGAGCTGCGGCAAGACACGCCGATGACGCTGACCTCGGACGAGGTCACGCGCCTGCGCTCGCTACACGATCGGCTCGACATGAGTGAGGTCGCGGACATCTATTTGCCGCTGTCGCGCCTGCTGTCGATGTACGTGGCGGCGACCCAGCGGCTATTCATCGCGCAGGAACGCTTCCTCGCCACCGAAGACGCGAAGATGCCGTACGTCATCGGCGTCGCCGGCTCGGTGGCAGTGGGAAAGTCGACCACCGCGCGCGTGCTGCAGGCGTTGCTGGCGCGTTGGCCGAACGTGCCGAAGGTCGATCTCATCACCACCGACGGCTTTCTTTATCCGAACGCTATCCTCGAGCGCGAAGGCCTGATGGAGAAGAAGGGCTTTCCGGAAAGCTACGACCTGCCGGCGCTGTTGCGCTTTCTGACGGAAGTGAAAGCGGGTAAGCGGCCGGCGCGGGCGCCGATCTATTCGCATCTGATCTACGACGTCATCCCCAACCAGTGGGTTGAGGTCGACCGGCCGGACATCCTCATCGTTGAAGGCCTGAACGTTTTGCAGACCGGGCGCCTGCCGAAGGACGGCAAGGCCATCCCATTCGTGTCGGACTTCTTCGACTTCTCGGTCTATCTGGACGCCGACGAGGACGTGCTGAAGTCCTGGTATGTCGACCGTTTCTTGACCTTGCGCGGCACCGCCTTCCGCGACCCGAAATCATACTTCCATCGCTATTCGAACCTCTCGGACGAGGAAGCGGTGGAAACGGCGACCAGCATCTGGGAACGCATCAATCTCATGAACCTGCATGAGAACATCCTGCCGACGCGCCAGCGCTCCGATTTGATTTTGATGAAGAGCGCGAACCACATGGTCGAGCAGGTTTCGCTCAGGAAGTTGTAGGCACTGCCGCAAACTAAATGCGGCGTCATCATCCGCGAACGCGGATGATCCAGTACTCCCGGTCTATCGGTTATTCGCGAGCGCTAGCGTTTAATCGGTCTCCGCTTGCGCGGGGACGACAGCCGCGTGTATTGCGCCGGCCGTGCCCTACGCCGCGCGGCGGCTCAGATCGAAGTGCTCGAAATAGCGCTTCTGGATGACCGACACCGGCAGCACGACCAGCACATCGGTAGTTCCGAATTCATAGTCGACCACGGCGCCGTCGCCAATGTAAGCGCCGAGCCGCAAGTAACCTTTGATCAGCGGCGGTAAGAGGCGCAGCGCGGCCTTGGGATCGATCGCTTCCTTCGACAGACGATTCATCTCAACATAGCGCTCCGGCAGCGCGCGGGCGCGCCATTCTTCGGGTGCGCGCGCATAATGATATGATGCAGGAAGGACAGCGGCAGCGCGAGCTGCTTGGGTTCGGTGCCGTCGAGGCTGGCGCAGCCGATCATGACGTCGCACCGATTCTGCAATAAATAGGCGTGGATGCCGTGCCAGAGGAGTTCGACCGTGCGCTTGTTGCGATAAGGCGCGAGCACGCAGGAGCGGCCAAGCTCGAGGAATTGCAAATTATCGTGGCGCGCGAGCAAGCCGCTGATTTCGAACTCCCCAGCGGTGTAAAATCCGCCATTGTCTTCCGCCAGCGACTGTCGTAGCAGCCGGTAGGTGCCAACGACGGCCGGCTTACCGGCGTGAGTGTCGCGGGCGGCATGATCGAGCACCAAGAGGTGATCGCAGATCGGGTCGTACCCATCGACGTCCCGGCGGGCGAAGAGCCGGCCCGGATTGGGGATGGCCGAACCCTCCTGGTAGAACACGCGGTAGCGGAGCTTCTGGGCCTGGCGAACTTCCGCCGCAGTCTGCGCCAGCCGCACCTCCAGCGAACCGACCCGGCCGAGACTCTGCGAGGGCCGGTGGGCGCGCGCCGCCAAGGCCTGTAAACCGCTATAGGCTTGCAATGAGGACAGCAGGCCCTGCCTGCCAGCCCCAATCGGCGTCGCACGAAAGCGCCCCAACAGGCGACGCGGCGGGTCGTAAGGGAGGCGGCTTGCCATGGGGGTCCTTTGCGGCGCGGAAGCAGGGAACTTGCGGACGTATTCAGGCCAGCGAATCGGTGGTCTACCGCCGATGGTCCCCCCTACACCATGGGCTGGATACGAAATTATGACAACGCGCGAAAGCCCGCTCAAGCTGCGGTCTTGGGAACGGTGGATGGCTGTGGAAGGGCCGAAATTGCTTCGCTCAGCCGGTCGCGCGCGAGCGGTTTGACCAGTAGCCCATTCATGCCGGCAGCGAGGCATGCGCCGCGGTCATCCTCCGACGCGTTGGCGGTGAGCGCCAGTATGGGGGTCGGCCTCTCGCCGACATCCGCAGCTTCGGCGCCACGGATGTGGCGGGCGGCTTCCAGCCCGTCCATCCCCGGCATCTGCACATCCATTAGCACTAGGTCGAAAGGCATGCCCGCCGCATGCGCTGTGTTCCAGGCGGCGACTGCGGTTTCGCCATCGCCGACAATGGTCGGCCGGTGGCCGAGCCGGGTGAGCAAGGCGCGGGCAAGCAACGCGTTGATGTCGTTGTCTTCGGCGACGAGGATCGAAAGCGGCCTTTCCGCCGGTGTGGCCTGCGCTCTGTCGGCATCCGCCTCGGGCGCGAGTGGCGGGGCAAGCTCGAAACGGTCGTCGCTGAGGCGCGCGGCAAGCGATACCGTGCGCACCGGTTTGACAAGATAGCCGGTAAAGCCGGCCGCCTTCAGCGCCGGCAGCTTTTGGCGATCACCGGGTGCGATTAGAACAATGCGGCGTGGCACGTTGCCAATCTCAGGCGCGAGGGCAGAGGAGAGCGCGACGTCAACCAGAACCGCATCGCACGGTTGATCGGCGAGCCGTGCCGAGGCGGCCTTTGTATCGTACGCGACGTTTGCGTTCGCCCCCCAACCGCCGAGCCGGCGCGCCAGCACGGAGGCTTCGACCTCGGATGACGACACGATCAGCATCGACGTGCCGTCCAGATCGGGTGTGGCGAAGAAATGTTCGCTATCGTCGACAGCCGCGAGCGGCAGGGTAAAGCTAAAGTCGGCACCGACATCGGGCTCGCTCTCAACCGCGATCGTGCCTCCCATGCGCTCGACGATGCGCTTGGAGATGGCGAGCCCCAGCCCAGTACCACCGAATTTGCGGATGGAAGAGCCGTCGGCCTGCTCGAAGTCACGGAAGATGCGCGCTTGGTCTCGCGGAGCAATGCCGACACCGGTGTCACGCACCGAAAAACGGACGCCGTCTTCGATTTCATCCGGCTCCACGACGACGACGACGCCGCCTCTTTCGGTGAATTTGATGGCGTTGCCGGTGAGATTGAGCAGCACCTGACGTACGCGAGCAGCATCTCCGACAAGCCTGTCGGGTAAGCGGTCGTCGACGAACGAAGCAATCTGAATACCCTTTGCTTGCGCGCGCGGCGCCAGCAATTCGACGGTTTCCTCGACCAGCGGCAGCAGCGAAAAGGGGCGCGGTTCTATATCAAGCTTGCCGGCTTCGATCTTCGAGAAGTCGAGGATTTCCTCGATCAGCGTCAAAAGCGTTTCGCCCGAGGTATTCGCCGCCTTGACGTAAGTGAGCTGTTCGGGCGTGAGTGAAGTGTCGAGCAAGAGGTCGGTCATGCCAAGCAAGCCGTTGAGCGGCGTACGGATCTCGTGGCTGACGGTGGCGAGAAAGCGTGATTTTGCGAGATTGGCGGCTTCCGCTTGATCGCGCGCGAGAGCGAGCGCCTGCTCGGCTTCGACGCGGCCGGTAACGTCGCGGCCGACGCCCTGCACTTCGCTGCCGCTCTCGGTACGCACCGCTACTTCGCGCCAGGCGATCCAGCGCGCGCCCGCGCTGTTTTCGATCTTCTGATCGTGGATGCGGGTGCCGTCGACGAATACCGTCACCGCACTTTGTTCGAGCACCGGCAGATCGCTCACCCTGCCGATCAACGCATCGCGGCTGCGGCCGGCAAGCGCACAAAAGGCGTCGTTTACGTAAGTAATGTGCCCCTCACCGTCGCGCCGCACGATGAGGTCGCCTTGGGCTTCCAATAGGCTGCGCGCGCGCTCTTCCGCTTCCCGCAGTTCCCATTGCTGATCGGCCAACTCCTCCACCCGTGCTTCAAGTCGGCGAAGGCGATGCCGCAGGAAGCGACGGCGGATGAGCAAATAAGCGATTACGGCGCAGGCCACGGCAAACAGCGCAGCAATACCGGTCGCGAAAGCGTTGGCGTCGTATGTGGACGCCTGAATGCGGGCGCCGATAAAGAATCCGATCATGCCGGAGATCATCGAAAGCGTGATCACTACCGAGCGGCCAAACAGCACTAGCGCGGCGCGGCTGCGGGCGCGCTTGCGTCGAGCGGCGGTGATGGATTTTGCCTTCGAGCGCATGAAACCCCATGGCCGATCGCAAGAGCCGCGCCGTTCGCGCGGCGCTTGCGCGGCCTTATTTTCATTCATTTGGCGCTCGCATTGTTGCGATTCCATTCTTCGAGCGCGCGCGGCCGGCGGCGGAGCGCCGGCATGGTGAATGCGGGGTTAACGGCGGCGACTAATCGTGAACGGCGAACTCGGGAATGCGGGAGTCGCATTGCCTCACCATGAATTACGTGGCGGCGTCCGCCGCCGATTTCGCGATCATCAAAGCCAGCAGCGAAGCAATTCGCGTGCGCGGCATAACAACCTCCACGGACCCGTGCGAACAAGTTCGCGCGAGAGGAGGCTAAGTCCGTTATGCTTAACCGCTGATTAAATTGCCGAAGATTGTCCGCCACGACCGGCTTGCGTCGTGCAACCGGCCCGCTCCGTGCAGACGACGCGCTAAGCCGCGCGGCGCACTTCGTCGGTGAGCGCGCGATAAGACAACGCTTCGGCAAGATGCACGCGGCCGACCTTATCCGCGCCGTCGAGATCAGCGAGTGTGCGTGCGACGCGCAAGACGCGGTGATAACCGCGAGCGGACAACTGCATGGCCTCGGCCGCGTCGCGCAGCAGTGACAGGCCGGCGCTATCGCAGTGCGCGACCTCTTCCAGCACCGGTCCCGCGGCCTGTGCATTAGTGCGCACAGTGTCGAGCCCCATGGCGGCGTAGCGCTCGAGCTGCAAGTCGCGGGCGCGGGCGACACGCGCGGCCACCTCGCGACTGCCCTCCGACGGCGGCGGCAGGATGAGATCAGCCGCAGTTACCGCTGGCACTTCAATATGCAGGTCGATGCGGTCGATGAGTGGGCCCGACAGCCGCGCCTGATAGTCGGCCGCGCAACGGGCATTGGCCCCGCGCCGGCAGACGAAACCGGGGTCGCTGGCACGTCCGCAGCGGCAGGGGTTCATGGCGGCGACCAGCATGAAGCGCGCCGGGTAGGTGATGCGATGGTTGGCGCGCGCAATCGCGACCTCGCCGGTCTCCAGCGGCTGGCGCAATGAATCGAGCACCTGGCCCGAAAATTCCGGCAATTCGTCGAGGAAAAGAACACCGTTGTGGCTGAGCGAAATCTCGCCCGGCCGCGCGCGCATGCCGTCGCCGACCAGCGCCGGCATGGAAGCGGAATGATGGGGGCTCCGGAACGGGCGACGATTGGTCAGCGCGCCGCCTTCGATCTCGCCGGCGACCGAGGCGATCATCGACACTTCCAGAAGTTCCGGCATTAGGTAGCAAGCTCACCTGATGCTGGAGGCTGGGAAGCCTTCAAAATCGGTAAGTAAAGCTGACCTAATTCCGAGGAGAACTCGGCATGGAAGTCACGAAAAAAATCAAATGTGCTAACCGCCCTTATTCATGAAGGCTGGATTACAGGTGGCGGTTTTGCGGTTGATCAATATTGGGCACGGGTCGTCGTTCGGCTTTTTTACCGTGTGCCGGACCCGACTTTTGTGAACGCGCTGGAGGGATCGTGACGGGCGAGCGGGGCTTACGCCCCAGCAGTCACGGTCCGAGTGGGGCGAGCGCGCCGGGCAGGCCCTGGAACAGATCGGCTTCGGGGCAGGCGGCGGCGAAGGCCAGGCGCACGCGGCGGGCGGTTTCGATGACGCGGGCGGCGATCTTGATCAACCGCAGGCGCAAGGTGGCGAACTCGGCGCCCGCCAGGTCCCGCGCCTTGGGAATGGCCTCGCGCACGGTGAGCATCAGCCAGTAGGCGGCGGTATGCAGCACGAGACGAACCTGGTTGGCGAGCGCGGAACGGCAGCTGGTGCGGTCGGAGGCCAATTGCGTCTTGTGCAGTTTGATCAGGTTCTCGGCCTGTCCGCGCGCGCAATAGAGGCTGTCGTAGATCCACTCCGCCGCGCCGATGTCGAGGCTTGTTACGACGAAGCGAATGTCGAGGCCGAGCCTGGTCGCCTCGATCCGAGCGACGGCGCGGCGTTCGCGGTCCCAGGAACCCGCCTTATGGCGGGTCTCGGTATAGCCCCGCACGACCTCCTTATCTTCGATGGCGCGGGTGGTGCGGACGATGTCGGCAGCCTCGTCGACTTTTCGGATCAACGGTTTGGTTCCAGGCAGGCCGAAGATGTAGTCGATGCCGTTGTTCTCGCACCACGCCATCGCCTCGGGCCGGGCGTAATGGCCGTCGCCCCGGAAGGTAATGCGCGTCGTCGGCCAGCGCCGGCGAATGTGCCGGACAAGACGGCGCAGATGGGCACGGACCTCGATGCCGGACGGCGTCTTGCCGGGCCGCAGCACGACCGCGACAGGCCGGCTGCGTTCGGTGTCGTAAACATGGATCGGCAAGAAGCAGCGCTCGTCATAGTGAGCGTTGAACAGTGAGAGCTGCTGGTGGCCGTGGACCACATCGCAGGTATCGTCGATGTCGAGAATGACGGACACGGGCTCCTGGCCGTAGGACGCCATCCATTGATCGACGAGCGCCCAGGTGAGGCGGATTGCATCGCGCAACGAAGGCCCGTTCTCCAGCCGCGAGAGCGTCGGCTGCGAACACAAGTCCACGCCGCTGTCGGGCAGCCGTCCGCAGGCGAGCTTGAACGCCGGATCGGTGCGCAGGCGATCCAGATCGTCGGCATCCTCATAGCCGCACGAGATAGCGAAAACCCTGGCACGGATCATGTCGGCAAGCGTATGGGTGATACGGGCCGGGTCGCGACGGTCGGGAAAGCAGCGCGCCAGCCGCTCGGCGATACCCAGACGGCGCTCGGCCACTGCCAGCAGCATCACGCCGCCATCGGAGGTGAGGCGTCCGCCATCGAAGGCGGCCGTGATGCTCTTGCCGGAAACGGATGGAAACGCGAACGGCAGCAGACTATCGTCGGTCATGGCGGGTGTGGCGCTCCGTGATCGCGGGATTGACCCTGTCTCGACAACAAAATCATGCGCGCAATCAATGGTCTACGCTACATCCGCCAACCCAAAATTATTGGCGTCATGAATAAGATGGGCTAATTATTCCGAATGCGGTCTGAGCACCAGATCACGCTTTGGTTTTGGCTTGCGGCCGCAGCTGTGTCGGTGGTCCTGATGGGGATTACCGATTTATTCGAGACGCTCACCTGGCTCTCTAAAGTGGCGATTGTCGTAGTCGCCATTTTGTTTGCTTTATTTTGCCTTTTTAGAGCTCTCTCATTAGCGTGGAAGGAGGAAGAGGCTGCCCCGCAGAAAGAGCGACGCAAAATGATACCGCTCATCGGGACAGTAATTTCAGGGGTTGCTTTCATCGGTTTTGCCGCATGGCTCTTTTGGCCCGCTCACCCAATTAACACCGAAAGTTTGTCCGACGAAGAAAAATTCCAGCGTAATATTGTCCTCACGGAATTACGCCAAGAATACGCCAAAGAATTTCCTAGTAAGGCGTCCCCTGATTTGCTTGCAGGCCTTGCGATGCCTCCGGCCAAATGGGCCAACCGGCGCTTAAAGGATATGGGGAAGACTTGGAGAATCCGATCCTCCCCGCCGAAAATGGCAGAAAATCCCGGACTTTTTATCGAATGCAATAAAATCGCATTTCCAATCAAGTTTCCTCCGACTGGCCGGTTCTATGCTTTGAATTTGTTTCCCGTTCCACTTGCAAACATGGGTGGAGGAATCGCCCAATACTTTGGATCTGCCGGAAGCGATTTTAATATCCCGAATAGCTTCGGAATGGCGCTCTATGAATGCCAAATCACGAACTACGGGAAAAAACCGATAGTAAATTTAACTCTCGCCCTCGATTTGGTTTTTCAGGAGTCGGTCAAGGACGCCTCCAACCCGAATGCGAAGTCGATCTGGAACGGTCGTGGCTCAACGTCCCTGGCGCATAGATATTCCGAAAATTGATCCAACGCCGAACAACCCATTCGTATTTTACGTTTGGAATATGTCAGAAGACTGGGCCACGGTATCATTTAGCCGCCCTTATTCATGAAGGCTGGATTACAGGTGGCGGTTTTGCGGTTGATCAATATTGGGCACGGGTCGTCGTTCGGCTTTTTTACCGTGTGCCGGACCCGACTTTTGTGAACGCGCTGGAGGGATCGTGACGGGCGAGCGGGGCTTACGCCCCAGCAGTCACGGTCCGAGTGGGGCGAGCGCGCCGGGCAGGCCCTGGAACAGATCGGCTTCGGGGCAGGCGGCGGCGAAGGCCAGGCGCACGCGGCGGGCGGTTTCGATGACGCGGGCGGCGATCTTGATCAACCGCAGGCGCAAGGTGGCGAACTCGGCGCCCGCCAGGTCCCGCGCCTTGGGAATGGCCTCGCGCACGGTGAGCATCAGCCAGTAGGCGGCGGTATGCAGCACGAGACGAACCTGGTTGGCGAGCGCGGAACGGCAGCTGGTGCGGTCGGAGGCCAATTGCGTCTTGTGCAGTTTGATCAGGTTCTCGGCCTGTCCGCGCGCGCAATAGAGGCTGTCGTAGATCCACTCCGCCGCGCCGATGTCGAGGCTTGTTACGACGAAGCGAATGTCGAGGCCGAGCCTGGTCGCCTCGATCCGAGCGACGGCGCGGCGTTCGCGGTCCCAGGAACCCGCCTTATGGCGGGTCTCGGTATAGCCCCGCACGACCTCCTTATCTTCGATGGCGCGGGTGGTGCGGACGATGTCGGCAGCCTCGTCGACTTTTCGGATCAACGGTTTGGTTCCAGGCAGGCCGAAGATGTAGTCGATGCCGTTGTTCTCGCACCACGCCATCGCCTCGGGCCGGGCGTAATGGCCGTCGCCCCGGAAGGTAATGCGCGTCGTCGGCCAGCGCCGGCGAATGTGCCGGACAAGACGGCGCAGATGGGCACGGACCTCGATGCCGGACGGCGTCTTGCCGGGCCGCAGCACGACCGCGACAGGCCGGCTGCGTTCGGTGTCGTAAACATGGATCGGCAAGAAGCAGCGCTCGTCATAGTGAGCGTTGAACAGTGAGAGCTGCTGGTGGCCGTGGACCACATCGCAGGTATCGTCGATGTCGAGAATGACGGACACGGGCTCCTGGCCGTAGGACGCCATCCATTGATCGACGAGCGCCCAGGTGAGGCGGATTGCATCGCGCAACGAAGGCCCGTTCTCCAGCCGCGAGAGCGTCGGCTGCGAACACAAGTCCACGCCGCTGTCGGGCAGCCGTCCGCAGGCGAGCTTGAACGCCGGATCGGTGCGCAGGCGATCCAGATCGTCGGCATCCTCATAGCCGCACGAGATAGCGAAAACCCTGGCACGGATCATGTCGGCAAGCGTATGGGTGATACGGGCCGGGTCGCGACGGTCGGGAAAGCAGCGCGCCAGCCGCTCGGCGATACCCAGACGGCGCTCGGCCACTGCCAGCAGCATCACGCCGCCATCGGAGGTGAGGCGTCCGCCATCGAAGGCGGCCGTGATGCTCTTGCCGGAAACGGATGGAAACGCGAACGGCAGCAGACTATCGTCGGTCATGGCGGGTGTGGCGCTCCGTGATCGCGGGATTGACCCTGTCTCGACAACAAAATCATGCGCGCAATCAATGGTCTACGCTACATCCGCCAACCCAAAATTATTGGCGTCATGAATAAGATGGGTTAGAAATCGCGCGACAGGTGAATATCTTAGTGATTCTGAGCGGTTTGCTTTTAACCTGAACTCAGCGAACGGAATGCCACTGAGTTTTGTACCCATGCAAGAACAGCCTAAAGCTGCTCAAGCTGAACACCATTCAGATCAAGAGCCGCTAAAGAAGCCAGAAAAAAACTAGCTGAAAATGTTCCTCTGGCTAGTTTGTTCGCGATACTGGCTTTTGTCTCCGCAAATCCATGTTTTTTGAGCCTGTTCGCCAGTTCCTCATAAGTCACGTCGGCTCGCTTTAGCTCGGCTTTTAAATGCCTAGCGGCCCGTTTTGCCCATTCTTCCTCAGTTGTTGCGAAAGCCATGCGTTCCTCGCATATCAAATCAGATATTGAGTTATCATATACGATATTTTCGTATTGACAATAATATCATATCCGGTACGGTGTTCTCAGAAACGAGAACATCATGTCTCAACACTTCCTCCTTTCCACAGCGGCCCGTTCGCTCTCGTTAGCGAAAGTGGCCCGTATGTCGGATGAGGAAGCCCGGGAAGCCTTCAAATGATCCGGTGGGCTGAGACTAAGGGCGAGCCCTTCTGCCCGCGCTGTGGCTGCTTTGCGCTCTATGCCTACAAGACGCGCCACCTTTGGAAATGCAAAGCCTGCAATCACCAATTCAGCGTCACGCGCGGCACGATCTTCGCCAGCCGCAAGCTGCCGATCCGCGACTACCTTCTTGCCATCGCGATCTTCGTGAATGGCGCGAAGGGCCACAGCGCGTTGCAACTGAGCCGCGATCTCGATTGCCAGTACAAGACCGCATTCGTGCTGGCGCATAAATTGCGCGAAGCCGTTGCGGCTGAGAATGACGAACAAGAACGTTTCCGGTGAGGTCGAAATCGACGGCGCGTATTTTCGGCGGCTACGTCAAACCTGCTAATTACAAGGAAAACCGCCGCGACCGTCGCCTTGTGAAAAACCAGAACGGCAAGCGCCGCTCTGTCGTCATCATGCGCGAGCGTGACGGCATTACGCTTCCGTTCGTTTTCCGCTCAGAAGATTTGTCGATCCCGACAATCGAGGATCGCGTTCAGCCCGGCAGCGTGATTTATGCCGACGAAGCCTCTTGCTGGGATACGCTGCACGCGCGCTATCTGACCAAGCGCATCAATCATAGCGAAGCCTATTCGACCGATGAAGCCTGCACGAACATGGCCGAGTTGTTCTTCTCACGGCTGCGGCGCGCTGAGATCGGCACGCATCATCATATCGCTGGGCCGTATCTGAACGCCTATGCGAGTGAAATGGCATGGCGCGAGGACAACCGGCGCCGCAGCAATGGCGAACTTTACTTGGCGATGGCCGAAGCTGCCCTCAGCCATCCTGTGTCTCGCCTGTGGAAGGGTTATTGGCAGCGTCAGGCTCAGTGATTGGGGCCATGAGCTTCGAATCATATTCTTTCCGCATGATCCGAAGCTGCGCGATCACCATCGCTCGGATCACCTCCGAGTGGCTATCGCCCTCTGTCCGCAACGCAACCAGCTGATCCAATTGGTAGCGCGCACCTACCGGGAGCGTTACCCATAACTGATTGTTTCTGCGTCCTTTTTTTGTGGCGCCCTTCTTGGGCATCGGGCCTACGCAAACTGTGATTTACTGTCTCTTTACCAGCAAGATACTTGCACGGGGGGCGCAAAAATGCGACACTACATCTTGCGTGAGAGACACGGTGAATTCTCCCAGCCGTAGCACGGTCGAAAGGCCGGAGCGCTATGAGAGGGACCAGGGAGTCCTCTCCTCACGCTTTCCTTTTTCTTTTCGCTTGAAGATGATCTTTGCCGGGCTGCAACAAGCGTTTGGCGTCTTGTTGCTCTCGGATGAGCCGCCCTTCTGTGTTAGCTCGCTTGAACAAACGTCGCGCCTCTTTCAGGTCGATACGATGGAATGTGCCGACAAAAACCTCGCTATTGCGAGTAGCCTTTAACACCGCAAAAAATGCTGTTTTTTCGAGGGTTTCGTCGATCCACCACATCTCAACAAGGTTCGAGTGACGACCACGCGCGACAAAGCCCTTCAGCAGAATTGAAGGCAGATGGTGATAATGAGCAAAATTGATTTCCCCGTGCCGCTGCTTGAGTTTGAGAAACGTGTAGTCCGAAAACCAAATGATCGTGCCCACGGGAATGCCTAATAGATCAGCGCAAAGCCGATCTAAGCGCCCCGCTTCCACGTTGCCGGTATAAAAACCGGCCATGTAATTTGCCAGCGCAACATCATCCATGGGGAATCAAGGCCGGGCAGAGGGAGTTGAACCCTCCCCCCACAGGTATCAGCCCGCAAGGTCCGCCCGGTGCCTAGAACTTTCTAGATAGGAACTTCGCGGGAGCAGGGCAACTCTACCGCGCTATTTCCCAAAGCATATATTGGCCCGGCCCCTGATCGGATCGAACAACGCCCTTCTCACGCTGAATGCGCAGGGCGCACGCGACTCGGCTTCGCATGACCCGCAATAGCTTCTGATCCTCGCGGTTCAACGCCCGCTCGGTAAGCAACTGATAGGCTATGTCGCGGGCCGTAAGCGGCTCACTGGCTTGCCGTAGGATGCTCAGCACAACCCGGGTCATCTCGCCCCGATTGGCCCAATCCTTGGGTGGCCTAAAGGCTTTGGGGCGCACGCTTTCGACCCGAAAATCAGGGTCAAATTGCAGGATCGTGGCGTCGAGGTTTTCAAGGTCTAGGACCATCTTGCGCAGGCATTCGTGCGCTTTTTCGATGTCCCCGGCCAATTGAGCCCGGCGCTTGACCAAGCCGCTCAATACGAATGCGTTCATGAACCATAACCTTTCGGAACCTGCGAAAAGGTAGCATTTCCGGTAGGATAGGCGCATAGTCCGGCAGGTGAGTTTGCTACCTAATGCCGAGAAGTTCGGCTGGCGTCAGCGGCGGCAGGATCGAAGGCAGACGCGAGGCCAGCATCGACTTGCCAGAGCCGGGTGGGCCGACCATCAGCAGGTTATGCCCGCCGGCGGCGGCCACTTCGAGCGCGCGCTTGGCGCTTTCCTGACCTTTGATATCTGCAAGGTCGAGCGCTGCGCCGTCGAACTCGCGGACCTTGGGCTGCGGGCGCGAGAGCACCTGCGTACCGCGGAAATGGTTGGCGAGCTGGATCAGCGATTGGGCCGCGACGATGTCGATTTCCGGGCTGGCCCAGGCGGCTTCCGCGCCGCAGGCGGCCGGGCAGATCAGGCCTTGCCCGCGCGCATTGGCGCCGATTGCCGCCGGCAACACGCCCGCCACCGCGGCAATCGAGCCGTCGAGCCCCAACTCACCCAAAACCGTGAAGCCGGCGATGGCGTCTTGGGGAATCGCGCCTATCCCCGCCATCAACCCAAGTGCGATCGGCAGGTCGTAATGGCTGCCTTCCTTGGGGAGGTCGGCCGGGGCGAGATTGACAGTGATGCGGCGCGCCGGCAGTGCGAGACCGGAAGCGATCAATGCCGCGCGGACGCGTTCCTTCGCCTCCGACACTGCCTTATCGGGCAGGCCGACGATATTGAAAGCAGGCAGGCCAGATGCAACCTGCACCTGTACGTCCACGGCACGGGCCTCAATGCCCTCGAATGCAACCGTCGCGACATGCTGCACCATAACTTGCCCTCGCCCGGCGCTACAACCCAAGGAGGTAGGATAGCGGTTTCTCAGGATATGCACAAGAACATTTGCAGAACAAATCGACTTGGATTAGGATATTTTTACGGCCCGCTTGAGGGAGGTTCCGATGATCGACGCGATGACAGTGGCGCAAGAGCTTGAGCAGGCTCGCTCGATCCGCCTGGCGGCGGAAGCCGCCAGTAGCGACGTTGAGGAGCTGCTGTGGGAGATGCAGCGCGGCCCGGCGATCTGGCAGCGGCTGGCGCTAATCGAGGGTGGCGACGAACTGCGGCTGGTCGTGGAGGCGCAACCGCCTCATCCGATGGCGCTAGCGGCCTGAACGCATCTTCTCGATCTTGTCCCAGATTAACGCCGCAATGTCGGCTCCACCGAAGTTTTTGATGGCGCGAATCCCTGTCGGGGAAGTGACGTTGATCTCGGTAAGATTGCCATCGATCACGTCTATCCCGACGAACAGCAAACCGCGCTCGCGCAATGTCGGGCCGATAGTCTCGCATATTTCGCGCTCGCGCGGGCTCAGTTCTGTTGCCGCCGGCGCGCCGCCGCGCACCATGTTGGAGCGCAGATCGTCGGGTGCCGGAATGCGGTTGACCGCGCCAACGTATTCGCCGTCAACTAATATGATGCGTTTGTCGCCGTGCTTGATGTTGGGCAGGAATGCCTGCACCACCCATTGCTCGCGGAAGATATTGGCGAACATGTCGTAGAGCGAGCCGAAATTGAGATCGTCGCGCGTGACGCGGAAAACGGCGCCGCCACCGTGGCCGTAGAGGGGTTTCATGACGATGTCGCCGTGTCGGGCGCGGAACGCCCGGATCTCTTCCAGATCGCGCGTCACCAACGTCGGCGGCATGAGCTGCGGAAACTCGGTAACCATTACCTTCTCCGGCGCGTTGCGCACGCTTGCCGGATCGTTGACCACCAGGGTCTTGGGGTGGATGCGCTCGAGCAGGTGGGTGCTGGTCACATAAGCGAGGTCGAAGGGCGGATCCTGGCGCAGCAGCACCACATCGAATTCGGTGAGCGCCACCCGGCGCGGGTCGCTAAGGGTGAAGTGGTCGCCCTCGACGTCGCGTACCTCCAAGCCTTGAACGCTTGCGAACACCTCACCGTCAAGCAGGGCGAGCCGGCCGGGGGTGTAATAGCTCATGGCGTGGCCGCGCTTACGCGCCTCCAAAAGCAGCGCGAAGGTGGAATCGCCTTTGATGTTGATCCGCTCGATCGGGTCCATCTGGACCGCAACGTTCAGGGTCATGGCTGTCATGCCTGGGGAAGATTTAAGGAAAACAAAGCGTTAACGTTTGTCACGCACACTGCCGGAAGGAACGGATGTCGCCGGGGTGAGGGTGGTTTCTTGACTTTGCCGAAGCTTTCGATCGCCGCCAAGCTCTATGCCATCTCTGCGCTGCTGGCCACCGCGATCATGGCGCTGATGCTAATCGGCGTCGTCCAAATGCATGCCATAGGGACTTTGACGGCCGAGGGACAACGTTTTAGCTGGACCGTATGGACCTTTCTCGGGTTTGCGCTGATGGCGGCGCTGGGCGCGGCCGCCGGAATGGCAGTCATCCGCCGTTCGGTGACCGAGCCGCTCGCCGCCATAACCCGTGTCATCGAGCAGGTCGCGGCCGGCGACGCCGGCCTCGAGATTCCATTTGGTAATCGAGCCGACGAGATCGGTGCGTTGGCTCGCTCGATCGCGGTGTTTCAAGACGCGATGCAACATGTCAAGGAACTAAGCCAGAAGATCGTAGAGGATTCCGACGCCACACGACTCGACCAGGGACGGATTTCGGACGAGGTTGCGCGCTTTTCCAGCGACGTCGAAAACACTCTGGTCGCGCTCGGCCGCATCAGCGACCAGATGCTGGCGGCGGCGACCCAGCTCGCGAGCTCAGCCGATGATGCCGCGAACAAGACATTGCGCGCGGCGACGGCCTCGGCGGAAGCGTCGAGCAACGTGCACGACATCGCGTCCGCCGCCGACGAGCTGTCGGCTTCCGTCAATGAAATCGACCGCCAGGTCGCGCAGTCGAACACCATCGCCGGCAAGGCCGTGAGCGAAGCCACGCGCACCAATCTCGCGGTCAAGGAATTGGACGAGGCGGCCAAGCGCATTGGCGACGTTGTCAAGTTGATTACCGATATTGCCGAGCAGACCAATCTGTTGGCGCTCAATGCTACCATCGAAGCGGCGCGCGCGGGTGAAGCCGGCCGCGGCTTTGCGGTGGTCGCGGGCGAAGTTAAGGCGCTTGCCGGGCAGACCAGCCGCGCTACCGAGGAGATTGCGACCCAGATTACCGGGATGCAGCGCGCCACCGAGCGCTCGATCGAAGCGATCGCGTCGATCGAGACGATCATTCGCGAGATCGGCGAGATCAGCAGCACCATTGCCGCGGCGGTCACCGAGCAGGGCGCGGCCACACAGGAAATCGCTCGCAGCGTTGAGATCGCCGCCCAGCGCACCCGGGATACTGCCAACGAAGTGAACCTGGTAGGCACCGCCACCGATGGCACCCGCGAGAGCGCCGGCGCCGCGAAGAGCGTGGCCGACGATCTCGGTAGCGTCGCCGGCCGCATCCGCGGCCAAGTCGATGAATTCTTCGAGCGGTTGAGCGCTTAGGCGCGGCCTCTTATCCCGGGCGCAGCTTGAAGAGCGGCGCCGCAAACTCGAAACCTTCTCAGGCTCCGAATGTGGAACGGCCCCGGATCTGCGGCGCATCACCTTGCTATCGCTTCGTGCGGTGCCGCTTCCGGGGCAAGAGGCCATCATATTCCGAATGCCGCAGGAATGTGCCGCGGCATCTTGCCGGGCACCACCAGGATGACGTCGAAGCGAAAGTCACGCAGGCTGCCTTGCCCGAACGCGGCAAGCCACGCCTCGGCTGCCGCAGCGATGCGTTGCTGCTGACGGGGACTGATCGATTCCGCCGCGGCGTCGAAATCAGCGCGCGCCTTCACCTCGACGAAGACCAGCAAGTGCTTGCGCCGTGCCACGATGTCAATCTCGCCGGCAGGGCTGCGCCAGCGCCGCGCCAGGATGCGGAAGCCCTTGGCGACGAGGAGGGCAGCAGCGCGGCTTTCCGCCGAAATGCCGACACGAAAGGCGGCCTGCCGCTCCGCCCGCGGCGGCAGTTTGCCCAGCGTGGATGGTTTGGGCCGCGGAGGCTTCGGTTCACGACCCGCCATTGCCGCCCTCTTTGCTCAGTTCAAGCGCGCGTTGGTAGACTTCACGGCGCGGCCGGCCGGTGGCGAGCGCCACTTCCGCAACGGCATCCTTGACCGAGACTCGTGCGAGCGCGCTGCGCAGCAATTTATCGACATCGCCGGCGCTGCTGCTCTCGTCGGCGGGTGGCGCGACCACGACGACGATCTCGCCGCGCGTTTCAGCTCCTTGCGCGTAGTCATGCGCGAGCGTTGCAAGATCTCCGCTGCGCACCTCCTCGTGCAGCTTGGTGAGTTCGCGGCAGACCGCGGCCGCGCGCGGCCCCAATCCGGCGGCAAGATCGGCTAGCGTTGCCGCAAGTCGCTGACCGCTCTCGTAGAGCACCAGCGTTGCCGGCACCGCAGCGAGCAACGCGATGCGTTTCTGCCGCGCCGCCTGCTTAGGCGGCAGGAAACCTTCGAACAGGAAACAGTCGGTCGGCAGGCCTGCGACCGACAGCGCCGGCAGCAGGGCGGATGCGCCGGGCAAGGCGGTGACGGTGTGCCCGGCATCGCGGGCTTCACGCGCGAGTTTGTAGCCTGGATCGGAAATGAGCGGCGTGCCGGCATCGGACACCAGTGCTACGGCCTGGCCCGCGGCCAGCCGCGCCAGCAGCTTCGGCCGCGCCTCTGCGGCGTTGTGTTCGTGGTAGGCCGTGAGCGCCGTAGCGATGCCGTAGCGCTCGGTGAGACGGCGAGTGATACGGGTATCCTCACAGGCGATTACGTCAACGCCCGCGAGCGATTCGAGTGCGCGCAAGCTGATGTCACCGAGGTTCCCGATTGGGGTTGCGACCAGATAAAGCCCCGGGGTCGGTTTCGGCGCTTCGATCGTGGCGCCGAGCACTGCATAACGGCGCGGGTGTGCTTCCGGCGCAGCACGTTCGCCACTCTTCGCGGCATTCTTGGCCCTAATCATGTCGCGCAGTCTAACCAAGGGCCGTGATGCGCGCTATCCTTGCGGCAAATTCCCTTTCTTTTTCATTGATTTAACTTTTGCAGGACATTATGCGAAATTATGGTTACGAAAGCCTAGGGATTTGTTGCCAGGGGCGGCAGCTTGAGGGGACCCGGCGCAACCATGAGGGATTGCTGATGCGCGGATTGCGCGGCTTAACCGCGGCAGTGTGTGTCGCCGCAGCGGCGGCCTTTTTGTCGTCCTGCACCAACACCGAGCTCAATCAGATCGGCGCCGGTACGCCGGCCGCGCCGGCCGCGCCGCAACCTCAGGCCACGATCGGCACCGGTCAAATCCGAGTGGGGCTTATCCTGCCGTTGTCGGCGCCCGGCAACGCCGGTGTCGCCGCGCAATCGATGAAAAACGCCGCGCAGATGGCGCTCGACGAGTTCAAGAACCCAAACATCCAACTTCTGGTGAAAGACGACGCGGGCAATCCGCAGTCCGCTCAGGCCGGCGCCCAGCAGGCGATGAGCGAGGGCGCGGAAATCATCGTCGGCCCGCTATTCGCGCAAGCGGTGAGAGCGGTGGGCACGGTGGCGCGTCCGCGCAATGTTCCGATGATCGCCTTTTCCACCGATGCCAGCGTGGCTGGCCCCGGCGTCTATCTGTTGAGCTTCCTGCCGGAGACGGACGTCAAGCGCATCGTCGACTACCAGATTTCGCGCGGCAAGCGTTCGTTCGCAGCGCTGTTGCCGGACAATGCCTATGGCTCGGTCGTGCAGGCGGCGTTCCAGCAGGAGGTGTCGCGGCGCGGCGGACGCATCCTGGCGATCGAGAAATATCCGACTGATCCGTCGGGGCTCGCGCAGTCGGTGCACCGGGTGGCGCAGGTGGCGCACCGCGTCGACAGCATCTTTATCCCGGACAACGGCGATACCGTCACCAGGGTGGTGAACGCGCTCACCGCCGATCATGTGAATCTCCGGCGCGTGCAATTGCTCGGCACCGGGCTTTGGGACAATCCGCAAGTCTTCGCCGACCGGCAACTGCAAGGCGGCCTCTATGCGGCGCCCGAATCGGGAGGCTTCCGCAATTTCTCGGCACGCTATCGTGCCCGTTTTGGCCAAGACCCTGTGCGCACTGCGACGCTTGCCTATGACGCCGTCGCATTGATTGCCGCACTGGTGAAGACACAAGGCGTGCAGCGCTTCAGCACTCGGATCCTGACCAACGCTTCCGGCTTTGCCGGCATCGACGGCATCTTCCGCTTCCGCCGTGACGGCACCAACGACCGCGGTCTCGCGGTGCTGCGGGTGACGGCGAGCGGCGGTCAGGTGGTGAGTGCGCCGCCGCGCTCGTTCAAGCCGGGGACTTAAGGGCTAGGCGGCGAGATCCGCCACCACCGCGTCGAGCACGGGGAAGCCGGACTGCGTCACGCGCAGGCGGCCATTATTCGTCGTTTCCACCGCGCCTTCCTCGCGCAGTATGGCGACGCGCTTGGGATCGATCTCGCGCCCACATAGTGCGGTGTAGCGCGCCGTCTCGATGCCTTCGGCGAGGCGCAATCCCATCAGCAGATATTCGTCGGCGGCTTCACCGGGCGTAAGTTTCTCATCAACGATCAGCCCGGTGCCGCTGCCTTCCACGCGCATCAGCCAGCTTTCAGGACGCTTCTCGGTTTCGGTGGCATAGCGGCGGCCGTCGAGTGTAAGCCTTCCATGGGCGCCGGGGCCGATGCCGGCGTAGTCGTGGCCGCGCCAATAGACGAGATTGTGCCGGCACTCCGCGCCTGGCCGCGCGTGATTGGAAATCTCATAAGCCGGCAGGCCGGCGTCGGCGCAGATGCTCTGTGTCAGATCATAGAAGTCGCGCCCCAAATCTTCGTTCGGCACGATCAGTTTGCCGGCCTTGTGCAGACCGAAGAACGGCGTGTCCGGCTCGATCGTCAGTTGGTAGAGCGAGAGATGCTCTGCCGCTTCAACGATGGCGCGCTTGAGTTCGGCGGACCATGAATCAAGCGTCTGCCGCGGGCGCGCATAGATCGAGATCGAAGGAATAACGCTCGAAAATCGAACGCGCGACGGCCACCGCTTCGAGCGCTTCTTGCGCATTGTGCAGCCGACCGAGTTCTTTCAGCACAGCGTCATCGAGTGACTGCACACCGAGCGACACGCGGTTGACGCCGGCGGTGCGATAGCCGCGGAAGCGCGTGGCTTCGACGCTGCTCGGATTGGCCTCCAGCGTGACCTCCACGTCGGGCGCGACGCTCCAATGCTTGGCGATGGCATCGAGCACGGCTTGCACGGACGACGGCTGCATCAGCGACGGCGTGCCGCCGCCGAAGAAAATGGTCGAGACGGTGCGGCTGGGCACGCGCGCAGCGGTATGGGCGATTTCGCTCTCGATGGCGTGCACGAAGCGCGTTTCGTCGATGCCGCCGTGGCGGACGTGGCTGTTGAAGTCGCAATAGGGGCACTTCGACAGGCAGAACGGCCAGTGCACATAGACGGCAAAAGGCTGGACGGCGAACGGCTCGGTAATCGTGGTTAATGACATGTTAAACAGTATGACTGCGTTGCGCCTGGCCGGCCAGAGCGAAGTCTGCCCGATGATGAGAGTTGATTAAAATTGTAACGATCGCGCGAAACCGCAACCCTTTGTCTCACCGCGCGCCCGCTCTCGGCGTCCGGGAACGACAGAAAGAATTAGCCGCTTCCCTTCAAGCACGCCTCGGCCAGCTTCACGAAGGCGCGTGCCCGGTGTGACAAGCCTTTGCCCTTGGGCGGCAAGCCATGCTTTTCGTCGGCGCTCAACTCGCCAAAGGTGCTGTCGAAACCGTCGGGCCGGAACAGCGGGTCATAACCAAAGCCCTTGTCCCCGCGCGGCGGCCACGCCACTACGCCATCGACGCGGCCCTCGAATTCCTCGAAATGGCCGTCGGGCCAGGCCAGACACAGCGCGGCGATGAAATGCGCGCGCCGCTGTTCCGGTGACTTGGCGCCGCGTTCGATCAGCAGTGTCTGGATGCGGTTCATGGCGGCACGGAAATCCTTGTCGGGTCCCGCCCAGCGCGCCGAATGAATGCCGGGCTCGCCGTTTAACACCTCGACCACTAGACCGGAATTGTCGGCAAAGGCCGGTTTGCCGGTGGCTTTCGCCGCGGCTTCCGCCTTGATGCGCGCGTTAGCGGCGAAGGTGGTGCCGGTTTCTTGCGGTTCCGGAAGACCGAGCTCGCCGGCCGACTGCGCTTCGATGCCGTAAGGCGCCAACAAATCACGCATCTCGCGCAGCTTGCCGGGATTATGCGTGGCGATGACGACGGGGCCGGTGAGTTTTCGATGCATTCTCTGTCATGCCCGCGCTTGTCGCGCGGCATCCCGCTTAGGCAGGCACTGCCTCCCTTATCGGGATGGCCGGGTCAAGCCCGGCCATGACGGCGGTGGGGCGTGCGCACATCTCACGCCACCGCCAATTTCTGTAAATCCACCAGCTTGGCGATACCTTTGCGCGCTAGCCCTAAGAGCGCCATGAACTGGTCTTCGCTGAAGGCGATCTTCTCGGCCGTGGCCTGTATTTCCACGATGTTGCCGGCGCCGGTCATGACGAAATTGGCGTCGGTCTCCGCTTCCGAATCTTCGGCGTAATCGAGATCGAGCACGGCGGTGTTCTTGTAGACGCCGCACGACACGGCAGCGATGTGATCACGCAGGACCTCGCCGCTCTTGAACATGTCGCGCGCCTTCATCCAGGTCAGGCAATCGGAGAGCGCCACCCAGGCGCCGGTGATGGACGCGGTACGGGTGCCGCCATCGGCCTGGATCACGTCACAGTCGATGGTGATCTGCCGTTCGCCAAGCGCCTGCAGATCGACGATCGCGCGCAGAGAGCGGCCGATCAGCCGTTGGATCTCGACCGTGCGGCCGCCCTGCTTGCCGGAAGAAGCCTCGCGCCGGGTGCGCTCGCTCGTTGCGCGCGGTAGCATGCCGTATTCGGCAGTGACCCAGCCGCGGCCCTGGCCCTTGAGCCAGGGCGGCAGACGCTCCTCAAGGCTGGCGGTCACCAGCACGTGGGTGTCGCCGAATTTCACGAAACAGGAGCCTTCGGCGTATTTCACCACCCCGCGCTCGAGCGAAACCGGGCGCAATTCATCGACTTCTCGGCGGCTCGGCCGCATCGGGCGTATTCCTTCCCATCGGGGCCGGCGCGTCTAGGCGCTCTAGCCCTGTCCCATAAGGACGGTCACCATACCCATACGCCCGGCTTGAACAAGACGGGGGGAATGGTCAATTGTTGATCGGGTCTCAAGGAGTTAGACAAGTGGCCTCGCACGACATCCCGATCGGTTCGACCCAGGTGAGCCTGGCAGCGCTGAACGAGCGCTCGCGCGAGATATTTCGCCAGCTCGTCGAGAGCTATCTGGCGACCGGCGAACCTGTAGGTTCGCGCAACCTCGCGCGTATCCTCCCCATCCCGCTGTCGCCGGCTTCGGTGCGCAACGTGATGTCGGACCTTGAGCAACTTGGCCTGATCTACGCGCCGCACACTTCGGCCGGCCGGTTGCCGACGGAGTTGGGCCTACGCTTCTTCGTCGATGCGCTGATGGAGATCGGTGACCTCACCGAAGAAGACCGCCGTTCGATCGAAGCGCAAGTGGCCGGCGTCGGCAGCAGCCAATCATTGGAATCGATACTCACCGAGGCCTCGCAGATGCTCTCGGGGCTCACCCGCTCGGCGTCGATCGTGCTCACCACCAAAAGCAACGTGCGGCTCAAGCACATCGAGTTCGTGCGGCTGGAGCCGGAGCGCGCGCTCGCCGTGCTGGTCGGTGAGGACGGCCAAGTCGAAAACCGGATTCTGAATATTCCGGCTGGGCTGCCGAGCAATGTGCTGGTGGAAGCCGGCAACTTTCTCAACGCGCGCATCCGCGGCAAGACGCTGGCCGAGCTGCGCAACGAAATGGAAACCGCGGTCCAGGCGAGCCAGGCCGAGATCGATCAGCTCACTCAGAAGATCATCGCCGCCGGGTTGGCGAGCTGGTCTGGCGGCGAAAGCGAGGACCGCAAGCTGATCGTGCGCGGTCACGCCAATCTGCTCGAAGACCTGCATGCGCTCGATGATCTCGAGCGGGTGCGCTCGCTGTTCGACGCGCTGGAGACCAAGCGCGGGGTGATCGACCTGCTCGGCCGCGCCGAGCGCGGCGAGGGCGTGCGTATCTTCATTGGTTCGGAGAACAAGCTATTTTCGCTGTCCGGCTCCTCCACCATCATCGCGCCCTATCGCGACACCAAGGGGAGCATCGTCGGCGTGCTGGGGGTGATTGGACCGACCCGGCTCAATTACGCCCGGGTGATCCCGATGGTGGACTACACCGCCCGGGTGGTGAGCCGTCTGCTATCCGGCTGAACTTGATTTTTGCCGCCCGAGCCCTGATATGCGGGGCATCCGGAACAATTTTGGGGATTATTCGACGATGACGGACCCGACCGCGCGCAAGGCCGAGGACGCAACCACCGAGGCGGAAGCCGCCGCGGGGGCGCAGAGCGCGTTCACTGAGGCTGATCCGCAGCCCGCGGCCAAATCCAGTGACACGCCCGCCGACCCGCTCGCCGAGGCCCAGCGCGAAGCCGCTGACTACCGCGACAAGCTGCTGCGCACCCTGGCCGAGATGGAGAACCTGCGCAAACGCACCGAGCGTGAGATTGCCGACGCGCGCACTTATGGCATCGCCGGCTTTGCCCGTGACGTGCTGGCGGTCGCCGACAACATGCATCGCGCGCTGGAGGCAATCGACCCCGAGCTGCGCGAGACCGCCGACGCGAAGGTGAAGAGCCTGATCGAAGGCGTGGAGCTAACCGAGCGTGAACTGCTCAAGACGCTGGAAAAGCACGGCGTGAAGAAGTTCTCGCCCGAAGGCCAGAAGTTCGATCCGAACGTGCATCAGGCGATGTTCGAGATGGAGCACCAAGACCTGCCCCCCGGTCATGTCGCGCAGGTGATGCAGGCCGGCTATATGATCGGCGAGCGCGTGTTGCGCCCGGCCATGGTCAGCGTGGTGAAGGCCGCGCCGAAGAAGGCGCCAACCTCGGCCAACGACAATCCGGGCCCCAACGGCGCGAACTGAGCGGCGCGCTCTTGCTTTGATACACCCGTGCGAATTTGCCGCGACGATCCATGAATCGTCGCCGCGGTAATTTCATTTTCGCGAGAAACCTCCGCACGCCGAATATGCCGCGCGCATTGGCGAAGGCGGTCAGCGCGTTAGGCGCGATCTCTTCATTGGAATAGTTTGAAGGCGGGGCACCGGGCGGTCAGTGGCCGCAGCTGACTCACATTGGACTAATTATAAGATATTGATTTCTTTGGATTTTCCGGTTGACGGCGGCACCCCTCCCGACAAACGTTGCGGCAATATTCCTGTGCCCTTCATTCCTGACGCCTTTAGGGGAGACCATGACAACCGCGATCGAGACTGACACCACCCTTCTGCGCAATGTTGCGCGCACGGCGATGCTGTGCGGCGCGTTGTTCGTGTTTTCCGGAACAGCGGCCCACGCCGACGCGCTCAACACCGGCGCCGAGAACTACAAGCCGTTCGCAGTCGAGCACATCGGCAAGGCGCTCGCCGGCGCCAAGGAATTGCAGGCGGCGGTGAAGGCCGGCGACGTCAAGAAGGCGCAGGCTGCCTGGATCAAATCGCGCAAGGGTTGGGAGGCGATCGAGCCGATCACCGGCCAATTCTTCCCCGATCTCGACAGCGCCATCGATGCCTGGCCAGACGCCAAGCAGGGCTATCATGCGGTGGAAGCGCCGCTGTTTGCCGGCAAGCTGAATGAGATCGGCGATCGCGCCGATGGGCTCGCCGCCAATCTCGCCAATTTCGACAGGCAACTGAGCTCGCGCGGCTACCAGCTCACCCCGCAGGCGCCTGTTCAACGGCATGACCGGGCTCGCCTATGAGGTCGGCGAGAACAAGTCGAAGGGCGGCGAGTCACCCTACGCCGGCACCTCGCTGATCGACATACACGAAAACGTCGAGGGTATCGAGGCGGTTTGGAAGCTGGTGTTCGAGGAGGCGCTCAAGGCCAAGGACGAAAAGCTCGCCAAGCAGATCGACGATAAGATCGAAGCCGTCGAGGACCTGGTCAAGGTGAAGAACCTCAAGCAACTCGACCAGCCGGCTCTGCAGAAGACCGCCGAGGAGCTCGCTGTGCTGCTGCAGAGCGCCGCGCCGAAGCTCGGCCTCAAGGCCCCGAGTCTGGGCGGCTGATCATGCGCTTCTCAATCGCGAGCCTATGCCTGGTAGCTTTGCTGCTGGGCGCGGGCGCGGCGTCAGCCGCGCCGATCCAGACCAAAGAAGGCGTGCTGCCCTATGGCAGCGACCTCAACGAAGAGGTGCTCGACCAGCCGAGCGAGCTGTTCAATTTCGAGCAGGCCGGCGGCAAGCGCTCCTACCTGTTCAATCTCGGCGACATGCTGTTCTCCTCGCCGGCGATCTTCAGCGGCGCCGCGCGCAAGGCCGGCATGAGCTGCAACAACTGCCATCAGCAGGGCGCCGGCAACGCCAAGCTCTACGTTCCCGGTCTCTCCGCCCGGCCGGGCACGTTCGACACCACCGGCGCGCTGTTCAATCCCAAGACCAACAACGGCGTCCTCGACGCAGTGACGCCGCCGAGCCTGCGCGGCGCCAAGAATCTCGCGCCCTACGGTCACGACGGCCGCTACGGCTCGCTGCGCCTGTTCATCCGCAACGTCATCGTCAACGAGTTCGCGGGCTCCGAGCCGGAGCCGCAGGTGCTTGATGCGCTGGTCACTTATGTGCGGGAAATCTCGTTCCTGCCCAACGCGAAGCTTTCTTCCGGGCGCCTCACCGACAAGGCCTCCGATTCCGCGCACCGGGGCGAGGCGGTGTTCAACAATCCGTTCCCGCATAATCCGTCAATGAGCTGCGCGAACTGCCACCAGCAAACCAGCGCCTTTGTTGATCATCGCGTCCACGACGTCGGCACCGGCGGTCTGTTCAAGACGCCCACTCTGATCAACGCCAACCTCAACGCGCCCTATTTCCACGACGGCCGCTACGATACCTACGATCAGGTGGTCGGCTATTTCGACCGCCATTTCGATCTCGGCCTCAAGCCGAACGAGCGCGCCGATCTGGTCGCCTATCTCGACGCGGTGGGCGATACGGACACGCCCACCACGCCGAACACCGTGCAGCTTGAACTCGACGAGCTCGCCGCCTTCGCCAGCGTGCTCGACACTGCCATTCCGGCCCACGACAAGGCCATCATCGCGCTCGCCGTCGACTCGGTAGGCCATGAATGGCGCGAGCTCGGCGAGAACTATCCCGAGCGCTCCGACACCAGCGTGCAGGGTGGCGTCGCCGAGCGGCTCAAGGCGCGCGGCGCCGTGCGCGGCCTGATGCTCAGCCTGCGCCGCATCGCCATGGCCGCCTCGGGCGAGGACTTCGCCGGCGCGGCGCAAGCCTACGCCGACTATCAGCGGCAGGTCGCATCGGCGGCGCCCAAGCTGAAGCTGGCGGAACGCTGGTCGCTGTTCAATCCGGCGGCGCGGGAGGCGCATTTCAGCGCGCTTCGGCAACTGGCGGCTTTAGCGCGGTGACGGCTGCTTGCGGCCGGAAACATGAATTGACCTGCGATAACAAGGGGGCCTTTATGTGGTTCAATGCCTTTAACGAGAAGGTCCGTGGTTCGACGATGCGACAGTGGCACGGGATCGTGGCAGCGGCAGCGATTCTCGGCGGAGCCGGTGTCGCGCAGGCGGCCGACATGGCGGTTAAAGCGCCCAAAGCGCCGCAATCGATCTGGGAACGGGACAAGCTGACCGGCGACTGGGATGGCGTCCGCACCGATCTGCACAACAAGGGCATCGACATCACGCTCAATTACATCGCCGAAACATTCGGCGTGCTCTCTGGCGGGCTCGAGCGGCGGGCGAGCTACGAAGGGCGGCTGGAATTCTCCGTCGATGCCGATTGGGAAAAGCTCATCGGCTGGCGCGGCGCCACCACCCACGTCACCGTGTTCCAAATCCACAACGGCGGCCGCACCGCCGCCGACATTTCCGGCAGCCTCGCCGACCCGAGTAATATCGATGCGCTGCCGACCACGCGGCTGTTCACCGCCTGGTACGAGCAGAGCTTCAACGACATCGTCTCGCTGCGCCTCGGCCAGCTTGCGGCCGACGACGAATTCTTCACCAGCGAGACCGCTGGCGGTTTGCTCGACGGCACGTTTGGGTGGGGCAACAATTTCGCGGCCAACATGACCAACGGCGGCCCGGCTTATCCGTTGGCGACGCCCGGCGCGCGCCTGCAGATCAAGCCCGCCGAAAATCTCACGGTGCTGGCGGCGGTGTTCTCCGGCGATCCCGCCGGCCCCAACTGCTATGACGAAGCGCAGAAATGCAACCGGCACGGCACCACGTTCAGCTTCTCCGGCGGTTCGCTCTGGATCGGCGAGGCGCAATACGCGGTCAATCAGGGCAAGGACGCGATGGGCCTGCCCGGCGTCTACAAGGTCGGCGGGTGGTATGCGACCACGGATTTCGCCGACCAGCGTTTTGGCCTCGACGGCTCCGGCGCGCAGGTCCCGCTCTCGGATCCGACCGTCACCGATCCGCTCAATCACCGCGGCAACTGGGGCATCTACGGCGTCGCCGACCAGATGGTCTGGCGCAACCGCGACCGTAGCGTGAACCTGTTCCTGCGAGCCGGCACTTCGCCGGCCGACCGAAATCTCGTGTCGTGGTATGTCGATGGCGGCGCCGGCTTCAAAGGCCTCATCCCCGGCCGCGCCAACGACAAGCTCACCTTCGGAGTATCTTGCGCCAAGATCAGCGACGACGTGGTCGCCGCCGACCGGGATGCCGGTAACGCAGTGCGTGACCATGAGCTGCTGTTCGAATTGAGCTATGCCGCGCAGATCGCGCCGTGGTGGGTGGTGCAGCCGGATCTGCAATACATCGTGCATCCGAATGGAGGGCAGAACCCGGACGATCCGACACAGGCCTTCGACCATGCCTTCATGGCCGGGGTGCGCAGCACGATCACGTTCTGAGTTTGCGCCGACCTCTCCATCGTCATGGCTGGGCTCGTCCCTGCCATCCACGTGTTTCGAGTTGATCGGCAGCTAAGACGTTGATGCCAGGCACAAGGCCGGGCATGACGAAGACGAGGTTTCCGCTGCGTCTCAGCGTGAGGCGACGCCGTCACGAACCGCACGGAAGCGATTGAACACCTTGTCCCAGTCGCTCTTGGGGGCGATGCCGATGATGCGCATGTAGCCACCGGTGCCGAAGCGCAGCCATTGCACGACGGTGACCGCCTGGCCGCTCGGGTCCTGCGCATCGGCGCGCAGTTCGAGCGCAGACGCGCGGCCGATGCGAATCTTATCGGAGGATGTCACCCTGATGTTGTTCAACGGCCCCCTGCGCAGCATGTCGCGGGCGAAGGTTCCGCGCAGCGCCGGATCGCTCGGGCCGCCACGTCCGACCGAGACGATTAGGTAAGGCTGCTTGGCGCCGCCGCCTTCCGCGCTTGGCCCCTCTGTCAGGATGGCGCCGCCCGGCAGGACGCGGGCGACACGGAAGCCGGCGAGATCGTCGAGCTTGAAGGGCAGCAGACCGAGCAATTCCTTGGTCGGTGTCGGGCGGAAGTTGACGCTTGCTAGCATCTTGTGCACCACCGCGTCGGAATAGACTTGGCGCGCGGCGTCCGGCACATCGACTCGGATCAGGCTGGTCAAGGCGGTCCCCTTGCCGCTCTTGGCACCGCCGCTTGGCTTGGCCAGCAGAAGCCAGCGATGCTCACCGTGATCGTTGACCTTGGCCTCGCCGCTGACCAGGTAGCCGATGCCACCGGCGATGGCGAAGTCCACTCTGCTGACATTCGTCATGCCGTGAGCCCGCTTGTCGAGGTCGGTCTGCATGATCTGGTCATAGGCCTGTCCGGACAATTCGAAGATGGCGACCAGCACGTGGTTGGTGGGATCCTCGAAGCCGGGGAAGCGGTGGCTTGGCACCAGCCCAGGTGGCGGCTCGAGCCCGATCCTGAGGCCGGTCGGAAACACCGGGGCCGCGCCCGCAGGCATGGCCAGCAAAAGTGCGGCCAATGCCGCCAGCAAGGGGATCAGTAATCGACGGAGCATGGGATATTTTGTCTTTCTTAACCATCCCCGAACGGGGCCGTCCGAACCGGGGCTTGCCCGGCCGGAGCGGGACCTCAACATGGGTTTGCGACCTGACTACGGCAGCCCACCTCTCTGGTCCACCTCGCGAATTCGTGAGGGGCTGACTTGCGGGCACCGGCTGCCCTCCTATATGAGCCATTGAGCCGCAAAACGCGGCGAATCGCGTATCCAGGGGGCTGGATCAGGGGGGTCAGCGGACGAGCCGCCGACAAACCTAACGGGCGCCAAGCGGCCTTAACTGGCACAAGTGGCCCGGCCGGCCTGCCGCAATTTGAGAGGAAGAACTATGGGCAAGGTCATCGGCATCGACCTCGGGACCACGAATTCGTGCGTCGCCGTCATGGAAGGCACTTCGCCAAAAGTCATCGAAAACGCCGAAGGCATGCGAACCACGCCCTCAATCGTCGCGTTCACCGACGACGGCGAGCGGCTCGTTGGCCAGCCGGCCAAGCGTCAGGCAGTCACCAATCCGGAAAAGACCATCTTCGCCGTCAAGCGCCTGATCGGCCGGCGCTACGACGACCCGACTGTGGAGAAGGACAAGAAGCTCGTCCCCTACAAGATCACCAAGGCCAGCAACGGCGACGCCTGGGTCGAGATTGACGGCAAGACTTATTCGCCCTCGCAGATCTCCGCGTTTACCCTTCAGAAAATGAAGGAAACGGCGGAAGCTTATCTCGGGCAGAAAATCGAGCAGGCAGTCATCACCGTTCCGGCTTACTTCAACGATGCTCAACGCCAGGCTACCAAGGACGCCGGCAAGATCGCGGGACTCGAAGTGCTGCGCATCATCAACGAGCCGACCGCGGCCGCGCTCGCCTACGGGCTCGACAAGCAGAAGACCGGCCTGATCGCGGTCTACGACCTTGGCGGTGGCACCTTCGACGTGTCGGTGCTCGAGATCGGCGACGGCGTGTTCGAGGTGAAGTCCACGAACGGCGATACGTTCCTGGGCGGCGAAGACTTCGACATGCGTCTGGTCAATTACCTCGCCGACGAGTTCCAGAAGGAGCAGGGCATCGATCTGCGCAACGATAAGCTTGCGCTTCAGCGGCTGAAGGAAGCTGCCGAAAAGGCCAAGATCGAGCTGTCGTCCACCACGCAGACCGAAATCAACCTGCCGTTCATCACCGCGGACGCTTCCGGTCCGAAACATATGACCATGAAGCTGACCCGCGCCAAGTTCGAGGCGCTGGTTGACGACCTCATCCAGAAGACCGTCGAGCCCTGCCGCAAGGCGCTCAAGGATGCCGGCGTGTCGGCGGGCGAGATCAACGAGGTGGTCTTGGTCGGCGGCATGACTCGCATGCCGAAGGTGCAGGAAGTCGTGAAGCAGTTCTTCGGCAAGGAGCCGCACAAGGGCGTCAACCCGGACGAGGTGGTCGCGATAGGCGCCGCGATCCAGGCCGGCGTGCTGCAAGGCGATGTAAAGGACGTGCTGCTGCTCGACGTGACCCCGCTTTCGCTTGGCATTGAGACGCTGGGTGGTGTGTTCACCCGCATTATCGACCGTAACACCACCATCCCGACCAAGAAGAGCCAGGTGTTCTCCACCGCCGAGGATAATCAGAACGCGGTGACTATCCGGGTCTTCCAGGGCGAGCGCGAGATGGCGGCCGACAACAAGATGCTCGGCAATTTCGATCTGGTGGGCATCCCGCCGGCGCCGCGCGGCGTGCCGCAGGTCGAGGTCACCTTCGACATCGACGCCAACGGTATCGTCAACGTCTCGGCCAAGGACAAGGCGACTGGCAAGGAGCAGCAGATTCGCATCCAAGCCTCTGGCGGCCTGTCAGAAGCCGACATTGACAAGATGGTGAAGGACGCCGAAAGCCACGCCGAAGAGGACAAGAAGCGCAAGGCGGCGGTGGAAGCCAAGAACCACGCCGAGGCGCTGGTACACTCGACCGAGAAGGCGCTCGCCGAGCACGGCGACAAGGTCAGCGAGACCGAGCGCAGCGCGATCGAGAACGCTATGTCCGACCTCAAGGAAGCGCTCAAGGGCGACGACGCTGACGCCATCCAGGCCAAAGCCAATGCGCTGGCGCAGGCTTCCATGAAGCTCGGCGAGGCTATGTACAAGCAGCAGCAGGAGGGTGCTGCCGCGTGGCACCGCTGAAGGCGGCGCGGCTGAGGAGAAAAAGGAAGACGTTGTTGACGCCGAATTCACTGAAGTCGACGACGACAAGAACAACAAGAAGTCCGCGTAACGATCGGAGCCAGAGTATGGCCCGCATCCTGAGGATGATCGAGCGATCCCGGGTTTGCCCGGGATCGTTTCTTTAACGGCCGCAAGTCGGCGACAGCCGGCTTGCGGGATTGTCTCGACGGTTGGGGCCATGGCGTTGTGCGGCGACTAAGGGGGCCTTCGTCCTTCGACACGCGATCGTGCGGATCGCGCCTCGGGACGAGGTGACAGGATAAGCGGAAGCGGCATGTCCAAACGCGACTACTATGAAGTCCTGGGTGTTACCCGTGAATGCACCGAGGTCGAACTGAAGGCGGCCTTCCGCAAGCTCGCCATGCAGCATCACCCGGATCGTAATCCGGGCGACACCGAGTGCGAGCACAAGTTCAAGGAAATCAACGAAGCCTATGACGTCTTGAAGGATGGCGACAAGCGCGCCGCCTATGACCGTTTTGGCCACGCCGCCTTCGAGCAAGGTGGCATGGGTGCCGGCGGCGCCGGCTTCGGCGCCGATTTCGGCACTACCTTCGCCGATATCTTCGAAGGCATCTTCGGCATGGGTGGCGGGCGTGGCGGCGGCCGCGCCTCTGGCCGCGAGCGTGGCTCGGATCTCCGCTACAACATGGAAATCGATCTGGAAGAGGCGTTCGAAGGCAAGACTGCGCAGGTGCGACTGCCGACTTCGGTTACGTGCGAAGCCTGTTCCGGGACCGGCGCCAAGCCCGGCACCAAGCCGAAGACCTGTTCGACCTGCGGCGGTGCCGGCCGCGTGCGCCATGCGCAAGGCTTCTTCACACTCGAGCGTACATGTCCGGCCTGTCAGGGCCGCGGCCAGGTCATCGACGATCCCTGTCCGAGCTGCGCGGGCGCGGGCCGCGTCACGCGCGAGCGTACGCTCTCCGTCAACATCCCGGCTGGTGTCGAGGACGGCACCCGCATCCGGCTGGCTGGGGAAGGCGAGGCGGGCCTGCGCGGTGGACCGCCTGGCGATCTCTATATTTTCCTCTCCCTCACCCCGCACGAGTTCTTCCAGCGCGACGGCGCCGATCTGCACTGCCGGGTGCCGGTCTCGATGGTGGCGGCGGCATTGGGCGGCGAATTTGAAGTGCCGGCGATCGACGGCAGCAAGGTGCGGGTGAAGGTGCCGGCGGGAACGCAGACCGGCCGCCGTTTCCGCCTCTCCAGCAAAGGCATGCCGGTGTTAAGATCGAAGCAGACCGGCGACATGTACGTACAGGTGGCGGTGGAGACACCGCAGAACCTGACCAAACGCCAGCGCGAGCTGCTGGCGGAATTCGAGACTTTGTCGTCCGACAATACCCAGCCGGAGTCGGTGGGGTTCTTCAGCCGCGTCAAGGAGTTCCTTGACGGGCTGGGAGCGCGCGGCAGCCATACAGGCTAGTACCTTGACCCCCCGCCCGCCGCTCTATACCGGTGGGGCTCGCGGCGGGCGTCGCCGCCTGCTGGCGTAACCCCGATGGCCCCACAAACAGCCGTTACCAAGAGAACCCTGCGTCTCGACGACGAGATGCAGTTCATTCGCTCATGGATCGAGAAGCCGCTGCGCACTGGCGCGGTGATGCCCTCGAGCAAGGCGCTTGCCCGCACCATGGCGCGCTATGTCGATCCGCAAGGGACGGGCCCGGTGATCGAGCTCGGACCAGGTACCGGTCCTGTAACCGAGGCGCTGGTTGCCCATGGTATCGATCCGGCGCGGCTGGTGTTGGTCGAATTCAATCCCGACTTCTGTCGGCTGTTGAGCAAGCGCTATCCGGCGGCGACGGTGCTGCAAGGCGACGCCTATCGTCTGCGTAAGCTGGTGCAGGGCTCGTTGAGAGAACCGGCCGCCGCGGTGGTGTCGAGCTTGCCGTTGCTCACCAAGCCTTTGCGCACGCGGCTGCGGCTCACGGCCGACGTGATGGCGGTGACCAAATCGAATGCTCCGTTCGTGCAGTTCACCTACGGCATGCTGCCGCCGATCCCGAAGACGCTCGCTGGCATTAGGGCCGAGGCGTCGAACGTGATCTGGATGAACCTGCCGCCGGCGCGGGTGTGGGTCTACCGCGGCGAGCGGTAGATCGAGCGTATCGAGCGTTTTCCCTCGTCATGCCCGGCCTCGTGCCGGGCATCCACGTCTTAGGCCATCGCGCAGCGAAGACGTGGATGGCCGGGTCAAGCCCGGCCATGACGATGGAGGGGCCCCGGAATGACGATCTGGGGTTCGCGTGCTAAGCAAAGGCGTAACTTGACGGAGCCGCCGATGCCCGCGCTCAAAATTCTCGTTTTTTCCGGCTCGACTCGCACGGGCTCCTACAACACCAAGCTGGCGGCGCTTGCGGCCAAGGCGCTCACGCTCAATGACGTTGACGTCACCCGCATCTCGCTCGCCGATTATCCGCTACCGATTTACGACGCCGACCTCGACGCGCGCACCGGCCAGCCAGCCAACGCGCTGAGGCTCAAACAGATGATCATGGCCCACCATGGCGTATTCATCGCCAGCGCGGAATACTCAGCCTCCGTGACGCCGCTTCTGAAGAACGCGATCGATTGGGTCTCGCGCGTGCGCGAACGCGGCGATCCGACCTATGCCGCATTCAAGAACCGTGTCTTCGCTATCGGCGCCATCACCACTGGGCCTTCCGGCGGCCAGCGCTCCCTGATCGCGCTGCGGCAGATCCTGGAGCTCGGCTGCGGCGCGCTTGTCATCCCGGAGCAAGTGTCGATTCCGAACGCGGCGCAGGCCTTCGACGACATGGACAACATCATCGACACCGGCATCAACAATTTCTTCCGCGACGAGCTCGACCGCATGGTCGAAGTGGCGCGCCTGATGATGTGAGGAGTGCTTCGTGAAACTGGACGCGCGCGAACGGCTAATCGTCGCCCTCGATGTGCCCTCGGTGGCGGAAGCCGAATCGATGGTATCGCGGCTCGGCGACACCGTCTGCTTCTATAAGATCGGCTATCAACTCGGCTTCGCCGGCGGGCTGAATTTCGCGGCCGGATTGATCGCGTCCGGCAAGCAGGTATTCCTCGATTTCAAGCTGCACGACATCGGCAACACGGTGCAGAAAGGAGTTGAAAGCGTGGCCGGGCTCGGCGCCACTTTTCTCACCGTGCATGGCTTTCCGCAGACCATGAAGGCGGCGGTGGAAGGCAAGCGCGGATCGCCGTTGCGCATTCTCGCCGTCACCGTACTGACCTCTTACGACGACAGCGACCTGGCGGCGGCAGGCTACGATATGGCCGTGTCCGAGCTGGCAGCGGCGCGCGCGCAGCAGGCACGCGATATTGGCGTCGACGGGCTGATCTGCTCGGCCGAGGAAGCGCCCAAGCTGCGCGACATCGCTGGTCCCGGAATGGTGCTGGTGACGCCGGGCATCAGGCCCGCGGGCAGCGCCACCGGCGACCAGAAGCGGGTGATGACGCCGGCGCGCGCGATCGAAGCCGGCGCGGATTATCTGGTGGTCGGCCGGCCGGTGCTGGCGGCCGATGATCCGCAACGAGCGGCCGAACGCATCGTGGCCGAGATCGAACAGGCGACCGGCGCGTGAGCTAGGAGGATACGAATGGCAAAGGGCTATTGGATCGGACGCGTCGACGTGCATAACGACGAGGGTTACAAACCCTACGCGGCGGCCAACGCGGCGATCTTTAAGAAGTTCGGCGGTAAGTTCGTGGTGCGTGCCGGCAGGTTCACCTGCCCGGAGGGCAAGAGCCGGTCGCGCAACGTGGTGATCGAATTTCCCGACTACGACGCCGCGCTCGCCTGCTACAACTCGCCGGAATATCAGGAAAACCTCAAGGTGCGGCTGCCGCATTCGGACATCGATTTGATTATCATCGAGGGCTATGACGGCCCGCAGCCATAGTGGCTTTTTCGGCCTAACGCGCTATACCGTCACGGCAAATTCGGGAGCTCATCAATGGCCGAAATGCGTTTGATCGTGGCCGGGGCCGGCGGGCGCATGGGGCGCACGCTGGTGAAGGCGATCGCCGGGCACAAAGATCTGACGCTGGCCGGCGCGCTGGAAGGTCCCGGCTCGCCGCTGATCGACCAGGACGCCGGAGCGCTGGCGCGCATCGGCGACAACGGTATCAAGCTGACCAGCGACGCCGCGGCGCTGATGGGCAATGCCGATGGCATCATCGATTTCACGGCGCCGGCGGCGACGGTGGCCTTCGCCGCGCTCGCCGCGCAGAGCGGCAAGGTACACATCATCGGCACCACGGGGCTGAGCGCAGACGACGAAGCCAAGATCAAGGATGCCGCGAAGAAGGCTATGATCGTCAAGTCCGGCAATATGAGCATGGGCGTCAATCTGCTCGCCGCGCTGACCAAGCGCGTGGCGGCGACTCTCGATGACAATTTCGACATCGAGATCGTCGAGATGCATCACAACAAGAAGGTCGACGCGCCGTCCGGCACCGCGCTGCTGCTAGGCCAGGCGGCGGCACAGGGCCGCGGCATCGATCTGGCGCAGCATTCCGAGCGTGGCCGCGACGGCCACACCGGCGCGCGCACGCCCGGCGATATTGGTTTCGCATCGTTGCGCGGCGGCACGGTGGTGGGCGATCACACGGTGATGTTCGCCGGTCCGGCCGAGCGCATCGAACTCACCCACAAGGCCGGGGATCGCATGATCTTCGCCAGCGGTGCGCTGCATGCCGCGCTGTGGGCGCGCGGCCAGAAGCCCGGGCTTTATTCGATGACAGATGTATTGGGGCTGAAAGACTTTTAATAGCAATAACAGAGATTTGTTTAAGCGCTGAATGAAATTGCTGCTTCGATAATACCGATAAGAAAACAAACCGCGCTGCTTATGCCGAAGAAAAGCGCGAAGTAGAATGTGATCACTTCTCCACGAGAATTTGTTGCCACTAATCTTTGTGACAGATACGCACTTATCGAGCAAAAGACCGCGGTAGCGACGCCGAAGCCGAATAAGATAAGGGCGACTTTTATCGCCTGTGGGTTCAATGGCAATGGCTTATCGGCGCGCGAAATGGCATTTCCGTAAAATGTTAGAATTCCAACTGCGGCCGCTCCATTAACAAGTTCTAGGGATTTAATGGTCTGGCTGGCCATGGCAATTGCGCCTTTTAGGTTCTCTAATTGCCAATCTGAATTGGCTTTGGGTATCGGTCCCTCCGAATAAGCGTCTTATTCTTGGGTTGGCAGATAACCATCCTTCCATTTCAACATCACGTTGAAGCTGATGCTGATACGCGGGGTCTCGCTCAGGTTCGGATGCACGAAGTGGGTCAGGAACGCCGGCCACAGGAAAATATCGCCCGGCTTAGGCTTCACCGTGTGCTCGGGATTGACGTAAGGGTCACCGCGGATCGCGCCCATGTTCACCGCCGGCCCGCGCGGATCGTAGAACGTGATGCAGCCCGGCCGCACGTCCTTGCGGCTGCGTAGCGGCGCACGATCGGTCGGCACCTGTACGTAATAGGTGCCCGACAGATAGCAGTGCGGATGATTATGGGGGTCGTGGTAGTCGCCGAGCCGGTTGATATTGGACCAGCCGTGCACGGTCCAGTCGACCTGGTAGTTAATTCCGAGCTGGCGGAAATAATCGGCGATCGTGCGGTTGACGCAGTCGTGCAGCCAGACCACCGCCGGGTGGTCGGCGACCAAAAGGTTGTCGTTTCGGTAATCCGTTGTGAGTTCGGCGTTGCCGGCTTCCAGTTCCAGCACGAATTCGCTGAGCGCCTGATTGGCGATCTCGGCGCCCGGCAGGGTCCGTCGCAGCATGACGGTTGGCCACAGTCGTTCCACGCCGTCTCTGTTCTGGTCGCTCACACTTTCCTCCCCAAATCCTCGCCAAGACCACCTGGGCTTGACCCGGGACATTATCTGCTCTGAAAGATGGAGCGCCGGGCGGGGTCCGGCAATGACCAAATTCAAAGGGCTTTGCGCGATGTCCGACCGTCTCCTTGTCCTCGTTCGCCACGGCCAGAGCGACTGGAACCTCAAAAACCTGTTCACCGGGTGGCGCGACGTCGACCTTAGCCCGCAGGGGATCGAGGAGGCGCATGAAGCCGGCCGCAAGCTGAAAGCGCAGGGGCTCAAATTCGACGTCGCCTATACCTCGGCGCTGATCCGCGCCCAGCGCACCCTCGACTTGATGCTGGAAGAAATGGGCCAGACCGGCATTCCGGTCATCAAGGACCAGGCGCTGAATGAGCGCGACTACGGCGACCTCTCCGGGCTCAACAAGGACGACGCGCGGGCGAAATGGGGCGCCGAGCAGGTGCACATCTGGCGCCGCTCCTACGACGTGGCGCCACCCGGCGGCGAATCCTTGCGCGACACTGCCGCGCGCGTGTTGCCCTACTACGTGCAGGAGATCCTGCCGGCGGTGCTGCGCGGCCAGCGCGTGCTGGTGTCGGCGCATGGCAATTCGTTGCGCGCGCTGGTGATGGTGCTCGATCATCTTTCGCCGGAAGGCATCGTCAAGCGCGAGATCGCGACCGGCGTGCCGATGATCTACCGGCTCAACGCGGATTCGACCGTGGCGTCGAAGCTGGATCTCGCGGCGTAACCTGCATAAAGAAAAAGCTCCGCCGCGAGGCGGAGCCTTTCCCGTCGTTCACCTTTGTTGGTCATCGTTTGATGATCTTCACCACGGTGTGCGTGCGTGGATCAACGATGACTCGCTCGTGATTGACGATAGCGTAGGCGTAGCGCCGGTGATGCGGAATGACGTGCACCGTCACGTGCGGTGGCAGCGGTCTGCCGACCACGATCTCTTTCTCGACAGTGACGGACGGCACATCCTCGCGTTCAACATAGGTTACCACCGGCGGGGGCGGCGGCGCCAGCACCGCATGCGCAACGTCGCCCGCAGCGCCGACGGTTCCACCGACAGCCGCGCCAACAGCGGCACCCACGGGCCCGCCGACAGCGGCACCAGCCGCGGCGCCGCTCGCGGCGTCACCAGCCGCGTGTTGAGCTTGCGCGGCCATCGGCGCTATCGCTGCCGACGCCAGCAACGCAACAACATATCGAACTCTCATTGCATGCCTCCTCTTGCAGTTCCACAGCGGAAACAACGCGAAGAGGCGGCAGTGCGTTCCTGCTCCATGTCACGGAACAGCGCGGTTCCACGCACAATGTGTTACGCTTTGTAATAACGTGAACGGTAGATAGCGCTAAGCCGCCGCCACGCCGGCTTCCCAGCCAAGCATTGCGCGCTTGCGAGTGATACCCCAGTGATAGCCGGTGATGTCGCCGCTCTTTCCCACGACGCGGTGACACGGCACTACGAAGCAGATCGGATTCTTTCCGACAGCGGCGCCGACCGCGCGCGCGGCTTTCGGCGCACCGGCCTTCTTGGCGAGTTCCGAGTAGCTGGTGAGCTTGCCCATCGGGATGGTGAGCAGTTTCTCCCACACCCGTACTTCGAAATCGGTGCCGATGAGCACCACGCGCAACGGCTGCTCCGGCCGCCACAAATTCGTATCGAAGATACGTTGCGCCGTGGCTGCGGTGGCGCCGCAATCTTCGACGTAACGCGCCTTGGGCCAGCGCGACCGCATGTCTCTTAGCGCTGACTTTTCTTTGCCGGCGTCGGCGAGCGCGAGGCCGGCTAACCCGCGCGGCGTGGTCATCACCAGCGCGGTACCAAATGGCGAGGGGTGGAAGCCGTAGGTGATGGTGAGGCCTTCGCCGCCCGCCTTCCATTCGCCCGGCGACATCGCCTCATGGGTGACGAAGAGATCGTGCAATCGGCCGGGGCCGGAGAGGCCGACCTCGTAGGCGGTGTCGAGCACGCTCGCCGAAGAGCGCAGCAGTTCGCGCGCATTGCTCAATGTCAGCGCCTGCAGAAAAGCTTTCGGTGTCAGCCCGCACCAGCGGCGAAACAGGTGATGCAGGTCGGTGGGTGTGACGCCCGCGGCTTCGGCGATCGTCTCGATCTCAGGCTGGGAACGCCAGTTGCCACGGATATGGGCGATGGAGCGGCGCACGATGTCATAGTCGGCCGCGGCAGTGGCGAGCGGGCCGACGTAGGGCCTGGGAACCGCTCGGGGTGTCTGATCGAGGGTCATGGTCATGGCCGGGATATTGGAGCGAGCAGGGGGTCGTTGCCACCCGATTTCTGGCGTGGCGTTTTATGCCCCCATTTCAGGGAAAGGGAGCAGGAACGGATGCCGGGGAGGGATTAAGTCACCACCGTCCGTGTCACCCCCCGCTTGGCCTCGTTGATCGCGGTGCCCAGCGCCGTGGCGAAGCTTGCCTTCTCGCTGGGGCCGAGGAAGCCGGCGATGGTCAACTGCTTGCCGCGCGAGACGAGGAACAGGCGCTCGATGCCGTATTCCTCGTGCACAGTCTTGTTGAGGCGGACCCAAAGCGGATTGAGCACCCATTCGCGCGACGTGCCGAGATGACTGACCTTGCGCACGGTGAGCGCCAGGGGAGTCACCTTGACCTCCTCATAGGCCGCCGCGCGCCGGTAATTCACCTTGAACGCCCAGTACAACAGCAGCACGTCGAGCCCAAGGAAGCCGATCACCGGCCAAGCGCCCGCCAGCATGCAGGCGAGGCCCGCAACGAAGCTGAGCAGGCCATAGGCCGCCATCAGCAGGAAAAAGCCGGTCGCGCTCAGCGAGCGGTGCGGCGTGATCACTGCCGAAAAGATGGTGGGTTCGAGTTCATCGTCGTTGTCGGCGGTCATGGCGGTCAGTATACCCGAAATCATGGCGCAAAAGGCGACCCGCAAGAAACGCAGCAAAAAGTCGGCCAAAAAGCCGGCGCGCAAGGCGCAGGCCCGGAAAACCGCGGCCAAGACGCCGCCCAAAGCCCGTAAGGCCAAAGCCAAGGTCAAGTCGCCGACCAAGCGGGTTGCGGTGGATACCACGGCGGCCGTTGGCGATGTGCCACAGTGGGCAACAGCGGAGATCACGGAAGCGTTCCGTCGGCTGCGCGCCGCCAATCCGGACCCGCAAACCGAACTTCAACACATCAACTCGTTCACGCTGCTGGTGGCGGTGGTGCTGTCGGCGCAGGCGACCGACGCCGGGGTCAACAAGGCGACGCCCGGTCTCTTCGCTGCCGCCGATACGCCAGGCAAGATGGCGGCGCTGGGCGAAGACACGGTGCGCGACCTGATCAAGACCATCGGCCTCTATCGCACCAAGGCCAAGAATGTAGTGACGCTGTCGCAGATCCTGGTCGAGCAATACGGCGGTGAGGTGCCGCGCTCACGCGAGGCGCTGGAGGCGTTGCCGGGTGTGGGGCGCAAGACCGCGAATGTGGTGCTCAATGTCGCTTTTGGTGAGCCGACTATTGCGGTCGACACCCACATCTTCCGCGTCGGTAACCGCACCGGGATGGCGCCCGGCAAGACGCCGCTCGAAGTGGAACAGAAACTGGAGCAGGTAGTGCCGGCGGAGTTCAAGCGCCATGCGCACCATTGGCTTATATTGCACGGGCGCTATACCTGCGTTGCGCGCAAGCCTTTGTGTGAGAAGTGTATCGTCGCCGATCTGTGCAAATGGCCGGAGAAGACGGTGGCGCGGTAGTCGTCGCGGGCTAAATACTTCGGTGTCATTGTCCGCGAAAGCGGACGATCCAGTAACACCAGCCTCATGATGCGGACAAACCGGAGTTACTGGGCCCCGCCGTCGCGGGGACGACAGCTAGCGCCTCGGCTCGATCAATTCCGCCCGCTTGGTGCTCATGCGCTTATGGATGTGCACCATGAACGCCATGGCGAAGATCGGCGTCGCCAGATTGACGACCGGGATAGACACGAACACTGCGATCACCATGCCGGCGAGGAAGACGTAGGCCGCGTTGGCCTTGCGCATGGCTTTCGCCTCGTACTGCGGGCGGAAGCGCATGGCCGCAAGCTCGAAATATTCGCGGCCGAGCAGGTAAGAATTCGCCAAAAACAAAATGACCACGCCGAAGCCGGCGAGCAGCACGAACGGCAGCGCGAAGAAATAAACGAGCAGCGACAGAAAGGCGATCTTGATGCCTTCGATGAGACCGCGCCAGAACGGTAGCGCATGCCCGGCCGGTTCCGCCGGGTAGTATTCGCACTCCACCGCCTCGGCGGTCTCATCGACGAAGAAACTGCCGACAAAGGCGGTCACCGCCGGCATCAGGAACAGCGCGCCGGTGATGATGCCGATGCCGGCCATGAACGACAGCAGCCAGGCCATCGTCGACCACAGTGCGTGCGGAGCGAAGCCGGAAGTGTTTTCCGCCCAGGTGGCGCCGTTTTCGGCCAGAGATGCGAGCAACCGCTGCAGGATGATTCCGGCGATGATGATCAGCGCCAGCGCGAGGCCGATGGCTTTCAGCAGCACCCCGCGCAGGGCGGGCGTGAGCATCTGGGCAAGCGCTTTGGCAGCGGCGTCGAGCATGCGTTGACAAGTAAGCCGGCCCGGGGAAGAGGGCAAGGGCAGGAGACTCGCCGCTTCGCATCCGCGCTGAAAATGGAATCAACATCCAAGTTCGTACTAAAATTAAAGTATCCGCGGATGCTCGGAACACTCACTTGACCTGGGTCAAGGATACCGCAAATTGAAGCTGCGACTTTTGAACCAAGCTCGTTCAGTGCGAGCATTTCGAGGGGGCAAAGGCGAATGGGGCAGCTGGAGCCGGACGGCACAATCTTCGTTGGCAAGGGCGAAAAGCCGGAAACGCTCAAATTGGCGCTCGCCAATCGCCATGGGCTGGTGGCTGGCGCAACCGGCACGGGCAAGACCGTCACGCTCCAAATACTGGCCGAAGGCTTTTCGCGGGCCGGGGTGCCGGTGTTCGCCGCCGACATAAAGGGTGATCTAGCGGGGATTGCCGCAGTGGGCGAGGCGAAAGAGGCCTTTGTCAAACGAGCCAGCCAGATGGGCCTCAAATATGCACCGGACGAGTTCCCGGTGATCTTCTGGGACGTCTTCGGCGAGCAAGGCCATCCAGTGCGGACAACTGTCTCCGAGATGGGCCCGCTGCTGCTGTCACGCTTGCTCGATCTGAACGACGTGCAGGAGGGGGTGCTCAACATCGTCTTCCGCGTTGCCGACGAGCAGGGACTGATGCTGCTTGATCTCAAGGACTTGCGGGCGATGCTTGCCTTCGTCGCCGAGCATTCCAAAGAGCTGAGCGCGCAGTTCGGAAACGTCTCCACGCAATCCGTCGGCGCCATTCAACGCCAGTTGCTGGTTCTGGAGAACCAGGGAGGGGCCACATTCTTCGGCGAGCCGGCGTTGGTGTTGAAAGACTTCATGCGCACCGATCGCGACGGTAGAGGGTATATAAACGTCCTCGCAGCCGGCAAGCTGATGGAGAGCCCGCGCGTCTATGCCATGTTTCTTCTCTGGCTGTTGTCAGAACTCTTCGAGGACCTTCCGGAAGTCGGCGACCCCGACAAGCCGACGCTGGTGTTCTTCTTCGACGAGGCGCATTTGCTGTTCGACGATGCGCCGAAGGCGCTGCTGGATAAGATAGAACAGGTCGTGCGCCTGATCCGGTCCAAGGGCGTCGGCATCTATTTCGTTACGCAGAACCCGCTCGATGTCCCGAATGAGGTCTTGGGACAACTCGGCAATCGCGTGCAGCACGCCCTTCGGGCCTTTACGCCGCGCGACCAGCGCGCGGTCAAGGTTGCCGCCGAGACCTTCCGCCAAAATCCGAAACTCGACACGGTCAAAGCCATCACCGAGCTTGGCAAGGGCGAGGCGCTGGTGTCGTTTCTCGACGCCAAGGGCGTGCCGGGTGTGGTCGAGCGGGCGCTCATTCGCCCACCGACGTCGCGGCTCGGACCGATAACATCGGCCGAACGCGCCGCCGTCGTCGCGAAGAGTCCGGTCAAGGGCAAATACGAGAATGCCATCGACTCCGAATCCGCTTTTGAGATCTTGCAGAAACGCGTGCAGGATCCAGATGCGCCGGGCGGCACCGCGCAAGGTGCGCCCGTCGGCGTGGGAGGGCTGCTCGGCGGCCTCGGTGGCGTTCTTGCCGGCATTTTCGGCACCAGTCGGCCAAGGGGACAACGCTTGAGCACAGGTCAGCTCATCGCGCGCGAAGTGACACGATCGGTCACCAACCGCGTGGTCGGAAAGCTCGCCGCCGATATCGGAAAATCGCTTGGTGGCTCGACCGGTAGGACTGTCGGCCGGGCGATCGTGCGCGGCACGCTCGGCGGAATCCTCAGGCGCTGAATTGAAGGCAGGATTGCGGGTGCGGCGGGCCGCTGCCGGCCTAAGGCACTGGCGCCAGTGCGTCGTCGTCTTCGGCCGGCAGCGGCACAAGCGGCGCGCCATCGGCATCGGCGGTGTCGAGATCGGCCCAGGCCATGGCCTTGTAGTCGAAGCCACGCACGAGCGTCGGCTTGACCACCTCGAAATAGGGCGAGATGTCGAAATCGCGCGGCGCGTAGAGCGACGAATGGCGAATCTCCATGATTTCCTGCCGCGCGAGTTCGCTCTCGGACAGGATCACTTTGGGCAGGATCGGATAGCGCACGGCCTCGAACGCCTGCGCGATGAGGGCCGAGCAGATGATGCGGGTCGGATGGCCGGAGCCGAGCGCCATCATACGCCGCCTGAAGCGCTGCGGCACAGGCAGCGGGACCAGATAGCGCATCAGATCGATGATGTTCTTCAGGTCATAGTCGAAGCCGATGCGCTCGGCGGCATAGGTGCACACCCGTGCGCAATCTTCCTCGGTCAAACCGGTCGGACGGCAGATGCGGGTATGAAAGCGCACATATTTCGACAGCGGGGATGCCACAACGCCCTGGCCGATATTGGCTTCGACCAGCACCAGCGGCTCGCCATCTGCCGTGGCGCGGTCGCCGATCGGTCCGGCGTAAAGCGCGGCATGCGACCAGGTCGACTGGGTAAGATACTTGATGACACCGGAAATGTGGTTGCTGCCTTCAACCAGCAGCACGTCGCCGGGCTTGAGCGTGGCGCGTAAGGCGTCGGCGTCGCTCGGCGTGAACGGCTCGTAGCCATGCGCCGGCTCCTCCAGATATCGGGCAAGTACGTGCCCGACGCGTTCGGCGATCCACCCCATGGTTTTGCGGTCCGTGGCGTCCTTTCAGGACGCCGAATATGACGCCGTTCCTCCAGCGCGCGGTTCGCTTCGCCGCGCATCTTTGGCGAATGAATATAGTGAAGACTTATTGCAATTTGGTTCATTGACGAAGGCGCCGTGGTTACGGACTATGAACCATACGCGCTGTCATTCCGGGGTGCCGCCGCTAGGCCGCGAACCCGGAATCCATAACCCCAGCCCTGCGACGTATGGATTCCGGGTCCGCTCGCCATAGCGCATCGAGGACGCGCGTAAACGCGCTTAAGGCTCGTGTCCCGAAATGACAAATTAACAAGCAAGGATTTGCACACCATGTCTTCAGTCAAGCCCAAGGCGCGACCTAAGACGCTGATCGCCTGGTCGAGCGGCAAGGATAGCGCCTGGGCGCTGCACGAGGCGCGCAAAAGCGGCAACTTCGACATCGTCGGGGCACTAACCACCGTCACCGACAGCTTCTCCCGGGTCAGCATGCATGGCGTGCGCGAGGAACTGCTGATGGCGCAAATCGAGGCCGCCGGTCTCGAGTCGATCATCGTGCGCATCCCTTATCCGTGCCCGAACGAAGCCTACGAGCGCGAGATGGCGAAGGCGCTGGAGGCCGCCAGGGCGCGGGGCATCACCCATATCATCTTCGGCGATTTGTACCTGGAAGACATCCGCGCTTATCGCGAGGAAAAGCTCAAAGGCACCGGCATCACGCCGGTATTTCCGATTTGGCTGCGGCCGACGGCGGAACTGGCGCGCGAGATGCTCGCGGCGGGTGTCGAGGCGCATCTCGCCGTCGTCGACTTGAAGAAGCTGCCGGCCTCGTTTGCTGGCCGCCGCTTCGAGGCTCGGCTTGCTCGACGACTTGCCGGCCGGCACCGATCCGTGCGGCGAGAATGGCGAATTCCATTCGTTCGTGTCCGCCGGGCCGATGCTCGAGCGCAGAATTTCGGTTCGGGTCGGCGAAACCGTGGAGCGCGACGGCTTTGCGTTCGCGGATTTGGTTCCGGAATCCTGAGGTGCGAGCGCGAAGCGCGAGCCTCGAAGGACGACGGATTGCCGTTAGCCCCGCAACGCCCCGCCGGTGCGCTTCTGCACCTCGCCGACGATCTTCGAAGCCAGCGCGTCGATCTCCTCGTCGGTCATGGTCTTCTCGCGCGGCTGCAAGGTGACGGCAATGGCGATCGACTTCTTGTCGGGATCAATGCCCTTGCCCTCGTAGACGTCGAAAACGCTCACATTGCTGATCAGCTTTTTGTCGACGGCTTGTGCCGCCCGCACGATGTCGGCGGCCTTCACATCGCGGCCGACCACGAAGGCAAAGTCGCGCTCCACCGGCTGGAACGGCGACAGCTGGAGCAGGGGCTTGGCGCGCGTCGGCTTGGCCTTGGGCTCGGGGACGTTCTCGAGGATCACCTCGAAGCCGACCAGCGGGCCCTCTGCGCCGAGCGCGGCAACGCTGCGCGGATGCAATTCGCCGAAATGGCCGATGACGTTCTTCGGCCCCATCTGGATGGTGCCGCTGCGACCCGGATGCAGCCAGCTCGGGCCGCCCGGCACGATCTGCAAAGCCTGCATGGGCGCGCCGGCGGCCGCCAGCACGGCCAAAGCGTCGGCCTTGGCGTCGAAGGTGTCGACCGGCCTGTTGACGCTCTGCCAGTGGCGGCCGACGCCTTCCGGCTTGGCAAGCGCACGGCGCAGGCCGGTCGCTGCTGTGAACTGATCCTCGGGTTTGTCGCCGCGGAACACCTGGCCGACCTCGAACAGGCCGACGTCGGGGAAACCGCGGTCGGCGTTGCGCTGCGCCGATGTCACCAGGCCGGGCACCAGGCTCGGCCGCATGTCGGAGAGCTCGGCGGCGATCGGATTGGCGAGTCCGAGTTCGGGCTGGCCGCCGCCGAACAGTTCGGCCTCGCGTTTTGAAATGAACGACCACGTTACCGCCTCTGTCAGCCCGCGCGCGGCGAGCGCGCGCTTGGCCTTGCGGGTGCGCACCTGGATCGGCGTCAGTACAGGCTTGCGCGCGTTGTCGCCACGCGGAAACGGCGTGGACGGCACCTTGTCGACGCCGACGATGCGCACGATCTCTTCCACGACGTCGGCGCGGTCGTGCACATCCGGCCGCCACGACGGCACCGCGATCTTCACGTGCTCGCCCTGGCCGGCGGCGAAGAACCCGAGCTTCTCCAAGACGCGCCGTATCTCGGTGAGCGACTGCCTGAGGCCGGCCAGCCGCGGCAGTTCGCTGAGCGGAAAGTCAACGACCCTGTCGTCCTTGGGCGCAGGGTTCCCGGCGACCACCGTTTCGGACGGCTCGCCGCCGCAGAAGTCGAGCACCATCTGCGTCGCGAGATCGAGGCCCGGCACCATGAAATTGGGATCGACGCCGCGCTCGAAGCGGTAGCGCGCGTCGGAATTGATGCCGAGCTTGCGGCCGGTCTGCGCGATGTTGAACTCGTTCCACAGCGCCGATTCAATCAGCACGTCGGTGGTGTTGGCGTCGCAGCCGGATTCCTCGCCGCCCATGATGCCGGACAGCGACTCGACACCCTTCTCGTCGGCGATGACGCAGACGCCCTGGTCGAGCGTATAAGTGCGCCCGTCGAGCGCCAACAGTTGCTCGCCGTTCTGCGCGCGGCGGATGGTGAGGTTTCCCTTCACCTTGGCGGCGTCGAACACGTGCAGCGGCCGGCCGCGGTCGAAGGTGATGAAGTTGGTGATGTCGACCAGCGCATTGATGGGACGCAGGCCGATGGAAGTGAGGCGCTTCTGCAGCCAGTCGGGCGAAGGGCCGTTCTTGACGCCGCGCACCAGGCGCAGGCCGAAGGCCGGGCACAATTCCGGCGCATCGATCGTCACCTTCACCGGGCAGGGGAAGGTGCCCTTGATCGGCTTCGGTGCGTTCTCCTTGTAGTCGCCGATATAGGTGGCGCCGAGATCGCGCGCGATGCCGTTGACGCCGGTGCAGTCGGAACGGTTGGGCGTGAGGTTGATCTCGATCACGGGGTCGCCCACGCCTGCCCATTCCACGTAACTCTTGCCGACCGGCGCGTCGGCCGGCAGCTCGATGATGCCGTCATGATTCTCGGAGATCAGCAACTCGGCTTCCGAGCACAGCATGCCGTGGCTTTCGACGCCGCGGATGGTGCCAACCGACAGCGTCATGTCCTTGCCGGGGATATAGGTGCCGGGCGCTGAAAACACGCCCTTCATGCCCGCCTTGGCATTGGGTGCGCCGCACACCACCTGGATCGGCTTCTCACCCTTGGCGACCTGGCCGATATCGACCAGGCATACACGCAGACGATCCGCGTTCGGGTGTTTCTCGGCCGAGATCACGTCAGCGATGACGAACGGATTGAGCAGCGCCGCCTTGTCCTCGACGTTCTCGACTTCGAGCCCGATCATGGTGAGCTTGTCGACGATTTCGGTGAGCGAGGCTGTGGTGTCGAGATGCTCTTTCAGCCAGGAGAGGGTGAATTTCATTCTGCCTCTCCACCTGTCGCGGCTTTTTCCCTCCCCCCTTGAGGGGGAGGGCTAGGGAGGGGGGTAGCATCTTGAATGGCCTCGAGAATGGCCTCCAAAACGCCTGCCCGATTTTTCAGAACGTCAGAATTCCAGAAGCGCAGAACACGATAGCCCTTCGATGAAAGCCATCGGTCGCGCTCGCTGTCCCGTTTAGATTCGAACATGCTGCCCGCCATCGACTTCGATGATCAGCCGTGCGTCTTGGCAAACAAAATCGACGATGAACGGTCCGATGGGCACTTGACGGTGGAAGCTCTGCCCGTTCAGTCGATGTGCTCGCAATTCCGACCAGAGTCGCAGTTCGGCATCAGTCATGTTGCTACGTAGCGTCTTTGCGCGCCCCCGATGGGCGGGCGTCACGATCCTATGCACAGCATTGCTACCCCCCTCCCGGTCAGCTTCGCGGTCCGACCTCCCCCTCAAGGGGGGAGGTGAAGAGCGCCTGTCACGATTCATTGGCTTACGCTCCCAGCGAATCGAAGTTTCCCACTTCACTTCCCCGGGCTCCAGAAATAGAGCACCGGCAGCGTGAGGAACACCAGCATGGTGAACACGATCGCGGCGCGGATGCACAGGCTGTAGAGCTCGGTACGGATGACCAGTTCGCGGTGGATGATGCTCGCCGCGTGCTCGTCGGCTTCGCTGAATTCGTGGGTGCGGAATACTGACAGGCAACGCAGGCAGCCAAGCGCGATCAGGAGATAGATGCCGATCTCCGCCACTACGATGCCGATTTCGAGCTCGCTGTCGGCGACCAGCGGCGCGATCAGCCCGAGGCCGGCGATCATCATCGAGGTGTGTGTGAGCAACCCGGTCGCCTTGGTATCGATCGAGGCGAAGGTGTGCGTCGCCTCCGCCGACAACATCTTGTCGCGATGACGCAATGTGTCTTCATAGCTGCTGATCTTGTTCGCATCCCAGCGCCGGGTGATGAGCCCGAACAGCAACTGGTCGAGCGCGGAATGGCGATCGTTTTTCGCGGCCGCCATCATGCGCTCAGGCCTCCGGCCAAAGTCGGGAAATCGAGCGGGCGGAAGCCGTAATGCGACAGCCAGCGCACGTCGGCCTCGAAGAAGGCGCGCAGGTCGTGGATGCCGTATTTCAACATGGCGATGCGGTCGATGCCGATGCCCCAGGCGAAGCCCTGGTACTCATCGGGGTCGAGGCCGCAATTCCTCAGGACGTTGGGATGCACCATGCCGCAGCCGAGAATCTCCAGCCAGTCCTCGCCCTCGCCGAAGCGGATCTCGTCCTTGCCGCGCTTGCACTGGATGTCGACTTCCATGGATGGCTCGGTGAACGGGAAGAACGACGGCCGGAAACGCATGTTCACATGATCGACCTCGAAGAAGGTCCTGCAGAACTCGTGCAGAATCCACTTCAGATGGCCGAGGTGCGAAGCCTTGTCGATCACCAGGCCCTCGACCTGATGGAACATCGGCGTGTGGGTCTGGTCACTATCCGAACGATAGGTGCGGCCCGGGCAGATGACGCGGATCGGCGGCTTCTGGCTGAGCATGGTGCGCACCTGCACTGGGGAAGTATGCGTGCGCAGCAACAGTCGCGAGCCGTCGCTCTTCGGCTGGAAATAGAAGGTGTCGTGCATTTCCCGAGCAGGATGGCCTTCTGGGAAATTCAGCTTGGTGAAGTTGTAGTCGTCGGTCTCGATGTCGGGACCTTCCGCCACCGCGAAACCCATGTCGGCGAAGATGGCGGTGAGTTCGTCGATCACCTGGCTGATCGGATGCACACGGCCGGTCTCGGTCGGTGGCTCGCGTACCGGCAGCGTGACGTCGACGGTCTCGGTGTTGAGGCGGGCATCGAGGGCGGCGGCGGCCAGTTCGTCCTTGCGTGCCGCGAGGGCTGCGCCGACGCGATCCTTCACGCCGTTGATCGCCGGGCCCTGAACTTTCCGCTCGTCCGGGGTCATGGCGCCGAGCGTCTTCAGCAGCGCCGATACCGAGCCGCTCTTGCCGAGCGCGCCGACGCGCACCGTCTCCAGCGCCGCCTCGTCGTTGGCCGCAGCGACGGCGGAGAGGATTTCTTGTTCGAGTTGAGCGATATCGGACATGGGCGTGGCTTCAGCCTTTCACAGTCCACGGACCGTCATCATCCGCGAAGGCGGATGATCCAGTAACCCCGGCGTGAGCGAGATTACGAGAGCCGGTGGTTACTGGGTCCCCGCTTTCGCGGGGACGACGCACAGGGATTTACGCCGGCAGTGCGGCCTTGGCCTTCTCGACGATCATCTGGAACGCCGCCGGCTCATGAATGGCGAGATCGGACAGCACCTTGCGGTCGACCTCGACGCCTGCCTTGGCGAGCCCGTCAATAAACTTCGAGTAGTTGAGGCCGAACGGACGCACGGCGGCGTTCAGACGCTGGATCCAGAGCGCGCGGAAAGTGCGCTTGCGCCGCTTACGGTCGCGAAAGGCGTACTGGTTCGCCTTTTCCACCGCCTGCTTGGCAACGCGGATAGTGTTCTTGCGGCGGCCGTAATAGCCCTTGGCGGCCTTGTAGACTTTCTTGTGCTTGGCGTGGGCGGTGACGCCACGTTTGACGCGGGCCATGGGAAAACTCCTGTCAGTCTAGGCAAACGGGAAAGGACGACGAGAAATCCGGATCAGCCGTTCGGCATCCAGTATTTCTTGATGTTGTCGCCGTCGGTCTTGAACAGCACCGCAGTGCCGCGATGCTCGCGGATGGTCTTGGTGGTCCGCTTGATCATGCCGTGGCGTTTGCCGGACTGCTGGTATTTCACCTTGCCGGTGCCGGTAATCTTGAAGCGCTTTTTAGCGCCCGACTTGGTCTTCATCTTGGGCATTTGGCTCTCCATGACGGCGCTTGGGGCCTAAAGCCCATTCGGCCGATAAAGCCCACGCGAAGCCCTTGAGGCCTCGGGAGCCGATGCTCGGGATTGAGCGGTAAGCTGTCGCCACGGCAGCCCTTTCAGCCGGGCGACAAGCCGCGGGGTTATGGCAGAGCCGTGGGCGGTTTTCAACAGGCGCGAGGGGGCCGACGCCAAGAGGACGGACGGCAGCGCCGCCGGGATGGCAGCCACGAGCCGCTCGTATCTGAAACATTATATAGTAATTACAGTGCCTTATGTGATGGCTATCAAGAATTGGGACCACCAAAACATACGCGCCGTCCACTTCGTCCGTGGGCGGCGCGTTGCGGTTCAAAGTCAGGCCAGCGGCGCCTTAGCGCGGGGCCAGGATCATGATCATCTGTCGGCCTTCGAAGCGTGGCTCCGACTCGACTTTGGCGATGGGCTCGACGTCTTCCTTGACGCGGTTGAGCAACTTGCATGCCGAGCTCCTGGTGCGCCATCTCGCGGCCGCGGAAGCGCAGAGTGATCTTGACCTTGTCGCCTTCCTCGAAGAAGCGCTTCATCGAACGCATCTTCACGTCGTAGTCGTGATCGTCGATCATCGGCCGGAGTTTGATCTCCTTGACCTCGACCACTTTCTGCTTCTTGCGGGCTTCGGCCGCCTTCTTTTGAGCCTGGTACTTGTATTTGCCGTAGTCCAGGATCTTGGCGACGGGCGGATTGGAATTGGGGGCGATCTCCACCAGGTCGAGCCCCGCCGCTTGGGCGAGCTCGAGGGCGGCTTGCGTCTCGACGACACCTTTGTTGTCGCCGGTATTATCGATCAGCTGTACCTCGCGGGCGCGGATCTCCTCGTTGATGCGCGGGCCTTCCTTTTGGACGGGCAGCGCTGCTTTCATCGGACGACGAATGGCTGGGCTCTCCTCATGTTGTTGAACGGAACGGCTACTCTCGGGGCTACACAGCACCCCCGAGACTAGGAAAGATTGGTAGAAACGGCGAATAAGTCAACGCGCTTCCCCGCGCATTGTCGACAAAAACGCAGGAACTTGCGTCAAATTGTTCAAATGTCTCAGTTTTGCTACGTCTCAGCCACCGGCGCCGGGGTTTTGTCGCCCCCGCCGGCCGCATCATAGACCTGAAGCGCCTGGGCGGCGACGGTCTCGTTGTCGAAATGGTCGAGCACCCAGGCCCGCCCGCGGGCGCCCATGGCGCGCTGGGTCGGCTCCGGCATGGAGAACAGCCGCAACAAAGTGGCGGCAAGGGCGGCGTCGTCGCCGGCAGGAAAGCGTAAGCCGGTAATGCGGCTTTCCGGCACGGCCGGCAGGCTCAGGACAACTTCGGGCCCGGCGCCAAGGTCGGAGACGATTACCGGCCGGCCCATCGCCTGCGCTTCGAGCATGGCCCGCTGCACCCCCTCCGGCTGCACCGCCGCCGAGACCACCACCGAAGCGGCGGCATAGGCGGCCGGCATGTCGGCGACCGCCGCCGACATGCGCACCACGTCCATCCCGTCGGTCGCGAGCACGAGGTCCCACAGTTCGCCGGTGTAATGGGTGCGGCCGTGGTCCTCGCCGACGAAGACGCAGAGGAAATCCTTCAGCCCCATATCCTTCAGCCGGCGCACCGCGCGCACCACCACGTGATGGCCCTTGCGGCGGACGATACGGCCGGTGATCAGGATCACCTTGGTGTCGTGCTTGACGCCCCAGGCGTGACGCACCGCCTCGACCCGCTCCCGTGTGATGACGTCGGGATCGAAACGGTCGAAGTCGATGCTCGACGGCACCACCGCGATGCGCTGCCAGGGCGTGCCGTAGCGGTCGTGAATGAGCTGAGCGATCTGTTCGCTCACCGCCACCACGCGGTCGCCGCGAGTCATGATACTGTTGTACAGGTGCTTGAACACGTTCTGCTCGCGATAGCCCTTGTACCAACTGGTGATGAAGGGAATGCCGCGAAAGCGTGCCGCCAGATAGGCACTCCAGGCCGCGGCGCGGCCGAGCGCATGGACGGCGGCGCATTGCCGCTCGCGCGCCAGCCGCATCAGCACCACCATGTTGCGCAGCATGACGATTGGATTGGTGCTGGCGACGTCAAGCGGCACGAATTCGCCGCCAGCAGCTGTCACCTCGGCGACCAGCCGGCCGGCGCGCGAAACGACGATCGCACCATGGCCGGCGCCGGCGAGCGTGCGGGTCAGCTCGACCGCGCCCATATCGGCGGCGCCGCTATCGAGGCCGGGTACGACGATGAGGACGGTCAGCGGACTGCGGGCAACGCCGACGCGTGGCCGCGCGCGTTCCCGTGCGAAGGAACGCACGTGGACGGTGGAGCGGTTGTCGGCGACCGGAGCTTCGGCCGCGGGCAAACTCGGCATGACGTCACGACCTTGCGAACGATGGGGCCCGGCATTTGCCGCCATCTGGCATCGACGAACTTTGCGCCGACATTGCGGCATTGCGGCGATGGACTTGTCACCTGCCCGCGGTACAAGGCAGGCGCGAAAATACAAGAGAAGCAGGGATTTCAGGCATCGCGCGACAGCAACGAAGTGTAAACGCCGCGGATAGCCTCGGCAACGCTCTGCGGGGAAAACATGAATTTGGCGAATTGGCGGGCGCGGGCGCCGAGCGCCTCGTATGCGGTGTCGTCGAGGCTAAGGGCCGCTGTCACCGCGTACGCGATTTGGCCGGCGCGGCCGGGCCGCACCAGCCAGCCGGTGCGCAAATCGTCGCGCATGCGCGGCGGACAGAGCACGTTTTCCGGCAACACGCCAACAGTTGTCGTCACGACCGGCCGGCCCATGGCCTGGGCTTCCGAAACCGCGCGGCCGGAAAGCGGCGGTTCGAGTGACGGCACCACAACCACATCGGCCGCCCCAGCGCAGCCGGCATGTCGGGGCATTGGCCGACGAAGTGGCACAGCGTGTCGATGCCATGCGCGGTGGCGCGCTGGCGCAAGGCGTTGAGATAGCGCGGCTGGCCGCGATCGTCGCCTGCAAAGACGGAAGCGCGCAATCGTCTGCGGTCGCCGCCGCACGCGGGATCACGCCGTGATGCACTCGGGTGGGATATTGTAGCGCTCGATCATAGCGCGCGAGATGCAGGCCGACGGCGCGATCGCCCGGTCGCCGCGGGTCAGCGACGCCCGGAAGGCGTTGCCGAGAAAAGAATGCGGGGGCAGCCGGTCGGGAAACGAGGTGACGAGATAAACCGGCTGCTGGCGGACCATCGTCGCTGGCGACGAGAGCGCGGGCGCCCGATTGCAGCAGCGTGTGCGCAATTTCCGCTGCGCATGGTCGGCTGGATCGCCCGACAATGCCGGCACCGGTTGCAGAATGGTGGCGCCGGCAAGCGAACGCCAGCGGGCCCGCTCTGCCGGGACGGTAGTGGCCTGCGCCCCCTTGCGTTGGAGCCACGCTTGCGGCGAGAAGGGTCGACGGTCACGATTCACCCCGGCTGCAACCGCCATTCTACCCGAAGCCCCCATGAGCAATCCCCGTCTCACGTCCCTGGTCGTCGAATTACCCCCACCTGCACGGACCATTGCCGTGCGCGTGCGCGAGGGCAAGAGTCGTGACAAGAGCGGGAATGAGGCGCCGGGGGTGTTCTGGCTGGGCGGTTTCAAGTCCGACATGAAGGGCACCAAGGCGGAGGCGCTCGACGCCTGGGCGGACGCCCAAGGCCGGGCTTGCGTTCGTTTCGACTATTCCGGCCACGGCGAGTCGGGTGGGGATTTCCGCGACGGCACGATCGGCCGCTGGCTGGCGGAAAGCGTCGCGGTCTATTCCGAGTTCGCTAAGGGTCCCCAGGTGGTGGTCGGCTCGTCCATGGGCGGTTGGCTGGCGCTGCTTTTGGCGCGCGCGCTCATGGGCAACAAAGCCGCAGCACCGATGGCGGGCATAGTGCTGATCGCGCCGGCGGCGGACTTCACCGAAGAGCTGATGTGGAAGCGCTTTCCCCCCGCGATCAAGAAAGAGATCGAGGATAATGGCGTGTGGATGCGGCCGTCGGAATACGGCGAGGGCGCCTATCCGATCACCAAGGGGCTGATCGAGGACGGCCGAAAGCACTTGATGATGCATGGGCTGATCGAGTGCCGCTGCGCGGTGCATATATTGCAAGGCGTGCAGGATCCTGACGTGCCGTGGGAGCATGCCGTCGAATTGGTGTCGCGCTTTTCCCGCGACGACGTGGTGCTGACGCTGATCAAGGACGGCGATCACCGCTTGTCGCGGCCGGAGGATATCGATCGGCTGATCGCGGCGGTGGCGGAGTTTTGATCCCGAGGCTGTTATGCGCCGCTGGTATCTTCGCTGTCGTTCCCCCCGCGAATGCTGTACACACCGGCTCATCGGTTCAATCACAGACAGGGGTGACTGGGTCGCCCGCCTTTGCAGGTGATGTCACTAAGAGATTGCCGCGCGCCATTCCTCTTTCACCGAGTCGTCTTCTTCTTTTTTTTGTTGTTGAGCGCGATGAGGTCTTCGCGCCGCATCAATTGCGACAGCGCCCACACCGCCGCGCCGCGCACCAAAGGTGACGGATCGTCAAGCAGACGTTCCGCTTCCTTCGCCAGAGACACGTCGCCCGAATTACCGATAGCGATCAGCACGTTTCGGATAAAGCGCTCGCGACCCGTGCGTTTGACCGGGCTCTTGGTAAACAACGCGCGGAATTGCGCATCGTCGAGCCGCGCAAGTTCGGCAAGCTTCGGCGCGCGCAACGCATCGCGCGCGGCGAGTTTGGCTTCACGGCCTTGTTGCGCGAACTTGTTCCACGGACAGACGGCAAGGCAATCGTCGCAGCCATAAATACGATTGCCCATGAGTGGACGTAACTCGCGCGGTATCGGTCCTTTGTGCTCGATGGTCAGATACGAAATGCAGCGCCGTGCATCGAGCCGATAGGGCGCAGGGAACGCTTCGGTCGGGCAGACATCGAGACAGGCGCGGCAGCTGCCGCAATTGTCGGATTCAGGATTGTCGGGCGGCAGGTCGAGCGTGGTGAATATCGCGCCGAGGAACAGCCACGACCCGAATTGCCTCGACACTAAATTAGTGTGCTTGCCCTGCCAGCCCAGACCGGCGGCTTCGGCGAGCGGCTTTTCCATCACCGCCGCGGTGTCGACGAACACCTTCACGTCGCCGCCGGCTTGCGCAGTGAGCCAGCGCGCCAGCTCCTTCAGCCGCTTCTTGATGAGGTCGTGATAGTCGTCGCCCTGCGCGTAGACGGAGATCGCCGCGCGATCCTTTTGCGCGAGCACTGCCAGCGGATCGTGATCGGGCCCATAATTCAGGCCCAGCATGATCACCGAGCGCACCTCCGGCCAGAGCGCGCGCGGCGCACCGCGCCGCTCTGCGGTTGCCTTCAACCAGTTCATGTCGCCGTGCATGCCGTCGGCAAGAAATTGGGTGAGCCGCGCCTTGGCCTGCGGCGCCGCGTCAGGGCGCGTCACGCCGCCAACGGCAAAGCCGCGCGCGCGCGCTTGCTCGATCAGCGCGGCTTTCAGGTCGGCGGGCGTGTTCAGAAGTCGAGATCGGCGTAATGCGCTGCCGGCGGCACGCCGGCCTGCGTCTCGGCCAGGATCGGCCGGAACGAGGGCCGCGACTTCACCCGCGCGTACCAGTGTTTGGCGGCTTCGTCTTCGCTCCACGGCACCTCGCCCAGGTAATCAACGGCCGACAGATGCGCCGCGGCAGCGAGATCGGCCAGCGTCAGCCGGTCGCCGGCGAGCCAGTCGCGCGTGCGCACCAGCCAGCCGATATAGGCCATATGATAGCGGATATTGCGGCGGGCGGCACGCAACGCGTCGGTGTCGGGCGGGCCGCCGCCCTGTGCCTCGGTCATATAGCGCTTGAAAACACGCTCGGTAACCAGCGGTTGGCTGACTTCCTCGTAGAATTTGTCGTTGAACCAGCTCGCCAGCCGTCGCACCTCCACCCGCTGGCCGGGCCCCGGCGGCATCAGGCCGTTCGTGCCATGCTGGGCGGCATGGGTCTCCTCAAGGTACTCGGCGATGATGTTGGCGCCAGGGATGGCCGGCTCACCTTCGGTTACCGCCACCGGGACTTCGCCGGCTGGATTGAGCAGCAGGAACTCCTCCCGCCGCTCCCAGAAGCGCTCCTCCACGAGCCGAGCCTCGATGCCGTATTCGCCCAGTATGAGGCGCACATAGCGGGAGCGCGGAGAGAGCGGATGATGAAACAGTGTCAGCATGAGTACCTGGACTTAGGCTATTTCGGCTCTTAGGCGGAAATCGGTTGCCGCACTATCGAAAACCGGCGGCCCACGCAACTTGCCCACTAGTGCGGTGGATTTGAAGTTCGAGCAATTGCTTGCAGTGAGCCCGATAAGCGAACTTCAAATCCAAAACCGCACTAGAATCATAAAGTTGCTAGTGTCCTTTTCGAACCAGAAATTCGTACGGAGTATCCTGAAAACGAATCGAATTTCTGGTTCAGGACACTAGTTACCTTGATTTAAGTTGTCCGGATCAAAGAGTTGCGCCAAAAGCGCTGACCCGCCCAATTCCTGCCGCGGTTCGCGCGCAGCCGGCTTACCAGGAGCCTTAGTCTCGACCATGACAATCGACGCCATGCAGATGGTGGGCCTCGCCCTGACCACGTCCCCCGTAGATCTGGTCAAGGCCGCAGTGCTTGGCGTGGTCGAGGGTCTGACCGAATTCTTGCCCGTCTCCTCCACCGGCCATCTGCTGTTGATGGAACATGTGCTCGGTTGGGGCGGCGACAACTTTGGCAAGTCGTTCACGATCTTGATCCAACTCGGCGCCATCCTGGCACTGCTGACCATATATTTCGGCCGGCTCTGGGGCCTGGCCATCCATATGTTCACGAGTTGGGCCGCGGCGCGCTTCGTCATCGGCATTTTGCTTGCTTTCCTGCCGGCGGCGGTGATCGGCGCTCTCGCCTATCACGCCATCAAGACCTATCTGTTCGACGTACGTGTGGTTTGCGTGTCGCTCATCATCGGCGGCTTCATCTTGCTCTGGGTCGAGCGGCTCGACCTGAAGCCGGGGTATCGCAACTCGCAGGATTTCCCGCTGCACATGTATTTCATCATCGGAATCTTCCAGTGCTTCTCGATGATCCCCGGCGTATCGCGGGCCGGCGCAACGATTGTCGGCGCCATGCTCTACGGAGCAGACCGCCGCTCGGCGGCCGAGTTCTCATTCTGGCTAGCGATGCCGACCATGGTCGGAGCGTTTGTTTTCGAGGCGTACAAGAATCGCACCGAGCTTGCGCACGGCGATATTGCCGCCATTGCGGTCGGCTTCCTGTTCTCGTTTATCTTCGGCTGGATCGTGGTGAAGACATTCTTGGGTTATGTGCAGCGCCACTCGTTCGATTTGTTTGCCTGGTGGCGAATCCTGCTTGGGACCTTTGGCATCTTCGCGCTTTATTTCTTGTAAGCGCTCAGGCCGCGCGGCTGCGAAACTGACCGGTCTTGCGAAAGCGCCATAGATAAGACGGCACGATCGCCTCGATCGGCTCCGGCTCGATGCCAAATGCTTGTAGCGTGCGGCCTTCCGCGGCCGCTTGCTCCGACACCACATTGTCGACCTTGAGCAACTCGACCTGGTCGGGGGTGAGCAGCGGCTTCGGCATGAACTGCAGAAACATGGCCTTCATCGACGCGGCGAAGAACGGCATCGGCACCAGCAACCGCTTGCGCTCGATGGTCTTGAGCACGAACTGCATGAGCTCCTTGAAGGTGCGCACGTCCGGCCCGCCCAGTTCGTAGATCGTGCCGTTGGCCACCTTGCCGTCGACCGCGTCGGCGATGGCCGCAGCGACGTCACCGACGAACACCGGCTGGAAGCGGGTATGGCCGCCGCCGATCAGCGGCAGTGCTGGGGACATCCTGGCCAGCGCGGCGAACCGGTTGAAAAAATCGTCCTCCGGTCCGAACAGGATGGACGGCCGCACGATGATGGCCGTGCTTTGCGCCGCTAGCACCAGCCGCTCGGCCTCCGCCTTGGAGCGGGCATAGTGGCTCGACGAATTCGAATCGGCGCCGATGGCGGACATGTGCACAACGCGCGCGCCGTGGGCGGTTGCTGCCAGCGCGACCTGTTCGGCGCCCACCGTGTGTACGGCGTCGAAGCGTTGCCTACCGCGCTCGAACAGGATGCCGACCAGATTGATCAGCACATGGGAGTCGCGGGCGGCGGCGGCCACCGATGCGGCGTTACGGATGTTGGCCTGCACGGCGTGGATCTGGCCGACCTTGCCGAGCGGTTGCAGGTGGTTTGCGAGTTCGGGCCGGCGAACCGCCACCCGGATGCGGTAGTCGCGGCGGGCCAGTGCCCGCACCACGTGGCGGCCAAGGAATCCGGAGCCGCCATAAACAGTGACGAGGGTCTCGGAAGGGCTTCTGACGGTCATTTTCCGCGTCCCGCGGCAGGAAAGGGGGTGTCCGGCCACTTACAGGATCGGCCGGGGCCTGTACAGGGGCGGCGGCGCTTGCCCCCGCGTCAATTGACAAGCGGAAAGCGGCTCAATACCTAGGCGCGACGTGCCCAGGTGGCGGAATTGGTAGACGCGCTGGCTTCAGGTGCCAGTGGCTGAAAGGTCGTGAAGGTTCGAAGTCCTTTCCTGGGCACCATATTCCAGCGCATGATCCCGAAAAGCGGAGTTTCGAATGAGATCATGCGCTTCTAACCGAAGGCCTCAATGACCATTCGTCTGCACCGTGGCGACCTGCCTGACCTTTCCGCCTACAAGGGCGCGGTGGCCATTGACACCGAGACCATGGGGCTCGATCCGCAGCGCGACCGGCTGTGCGTGGTGCAGCTTTCCCCCGGCGACGGTTCCGCCGACGTCGTGCAGATCGCTGCCGGGCAGAAGCACGCCCCCAATATCGAGCGCCTGCTCGCCGACCGCTCGATCCTGAAGCTCTTCCATTACGGCCGCTTCGATATCGGCATGCTGTACAAGGCCTTCGGCGTCATGGCCGAGCCAGTCTATTGCACCAAGATCGCCTCGCGGCTTGCTCGCACCTATACCGACCGCCACGGGCTGAAGGATTTGGCGCGCGAGTTGCTCGGCGTTGATCTGTCGAAGCAGCAGCAGTCCTCCGACTGGGGCGCCGACGCATTGAGCGACGCTCAGGTCTCCTACGCGGCCACCGACGTTCTTCATCTGCATGCGCTAAAGGAACGGCTCGACGTCATGTTGGCGCGCGAGGGCCGGCGGGAACTGGCGGAGGCCTGCTACCAATTCCTGCCAGACCGGGTCCAGCTTGATCTCGCTGGCTGGGCGGCCGAGGATATCTTTTCGCACTCGGTCTAAGATATTGTATTAGAGTTGTTTTCAGTCGACGCGGCTGCGGCCGGGAGACGCCTGATTGCCGCGGCCGGGCCATATTCGTGCGGCACGTTGCATCGGCGGCGCGCCTAGTATGATTTCCGCAATCGAACTGTAATGGAACCGGGTGCCTACTTTGGCATGAACCGCGTGATCCCCGCCAGGACAGACCCGCAGACCGTGCGCTCCTACTGGACCACGAGCAGGGGCGACAGTGCGCGCGCCTTCCAAGCCGCGCGCCGGCACAGCCGGGTCGTCCGCATCCTGCGCGTCGCGTTGCCGCTCGCGGTCGTGTTCGGCTTCGCCGTAGTCACGCTGACGATTTATTTCAATCCGCTGCGCAGCTTGAGTGGCCTGCCGGTGAATGTCGGCAATTTGGTCGTGCACGGCAGCAAGATCACCATGGAGCAGCCGAAGCTGTCCGGCTTCACGCGCGACGCGCGTGCCTACAAGCTGACCGCCGATTCGGCGGCTCAGGATCTGACCAAGCCGGATATCATCGAACTGAGTCATATCCGTGCTCAGGTGGAAATGAAGGACCAAAGCATGGTGCACATGTCGGCGTTGCAGGGCACCTACGACAGCAAGAGCGAGATGCTCAAGCTTGACCGCGATATCCGGCTCAACTCGAGCAACGGCTACACCGGTCTCCTGAGCGAGGCGACCGTCGACATCAAGAAAGGCGACGTGTTGTCCGAACATCCGGTCCGCTTGAAATTGCTGCGAGGCACGCTCAATGCCAACCGGCTGCAAATTACCGAATCCGGCGACCTGCTTCTTTTCGACCGCGGGGTGGAGATGACACTGAAGCTTCACACCAAGGACTTGGCCAAGCCTGCAGCAAACCGGGCGGCCGTGCCGTCGTCTGCCAGCGGAGCGAAATGATCGTGCTTGCCAGACTTCGTCGGATTGTCCTGATCATGATTGCCGCGTTGGCGCTGACCGGCGCCGCCGGTGTGTGCGCGCCGCGTCACGTTGCGCGCGCCGCCAAGCCGGCACCGAGTGGGCCGCCGAATGCATTGCAAGGCTTTTCGAAGAACCGCGATCAGCCGGTGCACATTCAAGCCGCCAAGCTGGAGGTTCGCGACAAGCAGCAAGTTGCGACATTCAGTGGCGACGTGCGAGTTAAGCAGGGTGACACCGATATGCGTTGCCGTATCCTCAAGGTGTACTATGAGCGCAACAAGGACGACGCCAAGACGAAGGCGAAATCGATCAAGGCGGCGACACCTGGACCGGGCGGTGAGCAAAGCATTAGACGTCTGGAAGCGATCGGCAATGTCGTGGTGACCCAGAAGGATCAGACGGCCAGCGGGAAGCTCGGCATTTTCGACATGAAGTCCAACACGGTCACGCTGACCGGCAACGTGGTGATGACGCAAGGTCAAAACGTGCTGCGTGGCGACAAACTGGTGGTCAATCTGACCAGCGGCGTGTCGCGGGTCGAATCGGGCAAAGGCGGTCATGGCCGGGTCGAGGGCCTGTTCATGCCGAGCGGGAACGGGTCGGACGACAAGTCCCCCTTAGGGCCACTCCATTGAACCGGGGCAAACACGCCCTTCGGCGGCGGGGACGCTCCGCCGCGCTTGGGAATCGGGTAATATCAGGCCTCTCAGCGGCGGATGGGCGCCGGTATGAGACCGTCTACCGCGAGGCCTTCGGGTGAACATCCTCACGTTGTTTCGGCGCCAAACGCGGCGGCCGCACACGGCTGCGGCACCGGCCATTGTGCGTCAGGCCACGAGCGCCGGCCAGCAACCCGCGGCCCGGCCGCGCCGCGATGGCGACGGACGTCCGGGTGTGCGCCACGCTTATCTCGCGACCCATGGTGTCGAGAAAAGCTTTGGCGGCCGCAAGGTGGTGAAAGGGGTGACGCTGTACGTGCGGCGTGGCGAGGCGGTCGGACTGCTCGGCCCGAACGGTGCCGGGAAGACGACCGTATTCTACATGATCACCGGCCTGATCAAGGCCGACCGCGGCCGCATTGAGCTCGACGGCTACGACGTCACCGCGCTGCCGATGTATCAGCGGGCGCGACTCGGCATCGGCTATCTGCCGCAGGAAGCCTCGATCTTCCGCGGCCTCAACGTCGAGGAAAACATTCGCGCTGTCCTCGAAGTGGTGGAGCCGGACAAGCGCCGCCGCGAGGCCGATCTCAACGCGCTGCTTGAGGAGTTCAACATCGCGCGCCTGCGCAAGACGCCGACCATCGCACTCTCCGGCGGCGAGCGCCGCCGCGTCGAGATCGCGCGCGCGCTGGCGACGCGGCCGAGCTACATGCTGCTCGACGAGCCATTCGCTGGCATCGACCCGATCGCTGTCGGCGATATTCAGCAGCTGGTTCGGCACCTGACCAACCGCGGCATCGGGGTGCTGATCACCGACCACAATGTGCGCGAAACCCTGGGCCTGACCGACCGTGCCTACATCATTTATTCGGGCGAGGTGCTGATGGAGGGCCGCGCAGAGGACATCGTCAATAATTCAGACGTGCGCCGACTCTATCTGGGCGAGGAATTCAAGCTCTAACGCGGCTCGGCGCCGCCCGATTAAAGTTGCGCCAACAATAGAAAACCGCACAAAATTTGCGCAATGCTGCAGTGCGGAATCGCATACCGCTGCCGGCAGGAACCTGCTATAAGCAAAAACAAGCAAGAATCGGACCAGTTTCCGCCGGGAAACCCATATGGCGTTATCGCAACGACTCGAGTTCCGCCAGACCCAAGCGCTGGTGATGACCCCGCAGCTGATGCAGGCCATCAAGCTGCTGCAGCTTTCCAGCCTTGATCTGGCGGCCTACGTGGAAGGCGAATTGGAGAAGAACCCGTTGCTCGAGCGCGGCGACGACGACGACGAAGCCGCGCCCGGCGCCGAGCGCAACGACGGCGCGCCCGACACCATGTCGCAGGGTGGGGAAAGCGACGACGCCGTCGCCGCCGCGGACTGGATGGGCGAGGCAAACTTCGAAACCAGCCGCAGTTCCATGGAGCAGTCGCTCGGTACCGAATTGGAAAACGTGTTTCCCGATGACGGCGGCGAAAAGAAAGCGCCGGCCGAAGCACCGCTGCCGAGCTATTCGGAATGGTCCGGCACAGGCGCGGGCGGCGACGACGATTACAATTTGGAAGCCTTCGTCTCGACGGAGACCACGCTCGCCGATCATCTCGTCGAGCAGATGTCGCTGGCGATCTTCGATCCGGCGCGTCGCATGATCGCGCAATACCTCATCAATATGGTGGATGAGGCCGGCTACCTCGCCGGCGATCTCGAGAGCGTTGCGGAGAAACTCGGCGCGCCGCTTGCCGAGGTCGAAGCGGTGCTCGCCATTCTGCAGACCTTCGATCCGCCCGGCGTCTGCGCGCGCAATCTCACCGAATGTCTGGCGATCCAGTTGAAGGAACGCGACCGCTTAGACCCCGCCATGCAGGCGCTTGTCGGGCACCTCGAATTGCTGGCCAAACGCGATCTCGCCGCTTTGCGGCGTGTCACCGGCGTCAACGACGAAGATCTTGCCGACATGATCGGCGAAATTCGCAATCTCAATCCAAAGCCCGGCACCGCCTTCGGCTCCACGATGGTGCAACCGATCGTGCCTGACGTCTTCGTGCGAGCTGCGCCTGACGGCACCTGGCAAGTCGAGCTTAACTCCGACACATTGCCGAAAGTTTTGATCAACCAACGCTATTATGCGCAGGTTTCGAAGGGCACGCGCAACGACAAGGAAAAAACTTACATCGCCGACTGTTTGCAAACCGCTACTTGGCTTGTGCGCGCGCTGGACCAGCGCGCCAAGACAATCTTGAAAGTGTCGAGCGAAATCGTGCGCCAACAAGATGCTTTCTTTGCCAAGGGCGTACAGTATTTGCGCCCGCTCAATCTGAAAACCGTTGCCGACGCAATCGGTATGCACGAATCGACCGTGTCGCGCGTGACGGCCAACAAATACATGGCGACCAGCCGCGGCATTTTCGAATTGAAATATTTCTTCACGTCGTCGATCGCTTCCGCCGACGGCGGTGAGGCGCACTCGGCCGAAGCGGTGCGTCACCGTATTCGCCAGCTCATCGACGGCGAGACCGGCGCCGATGTCATGTCCGACGATAACATCGTCGACAAGCTGCGCGAGGCCGGCGTGGATATTGCGCGCCGGACGGTCGCAAAATACCGGGAGGCCATGCGCATCCCATCTTCAGTGCAGCGCCGGCGCGAGAAGCAGGCCGCGGCATCATGAAGCGGCCGCCGCGGCAAATCACAGCGCCTTAACGTTCTGTTCGCGCACGATCTTCGATAAAATCCAAATTTGATAAATATCAGGCCATGCGCCATGAACGCGCATTGACCTTTGTCACAACGCTTCTAAGCTGGACGATGTAGCCGGGGCGGAAATCGCGCGGCTCTCGACCGCGCCGGATGGGAGGCACCCAATGCCTTTGCGCGTTTCGGGCAAGAATATCAGCGTCGGCATGGCGTTGCGGCAGCGCATTATCACGCGGGTCGAGGACGCAACCGCGAAATACTTCCGCGGCGGCTATTCCGGGCACGCCATTGTCGGCCGGGACGGCTTTGGCTTCCGCACCGAATGCGTTTTACACCTCGACTCCGGCGCCTTGCTCGAAGCCGAAGGAATGGCCGCCGACGCCTATGAAAGCGCCGATCAGGCGGCGGTTCGCATCGAAAAACGGCTGCGCCGCTACAAACGCCGCCGCAAGGACCACCAGGCCCTGCGCGCGGGCCGTTAACTTTTAGAAATGCAAGAAAAATCGGCACGTCTTCCACGGCATCCACCATTGACGGGGCGATCCACCGCTCTTATGGTCCGCGGCCTTCACCACCCCTTGCATCGCGCCGCGTTTTTTTCCGATCATTGGACATGTCCATGACGCTCACCGATCTCGTCGCGCCCAACGCGATCATTCCGGCGCTCAAGGTCAACGGCAAGAAGCAGGCGATTCAGGAACTCGCTGCACGCGCTGCCGCGCTCACCGGGCAGAACGAGCGCGCTATCCTGGAAATTCTGCTTCAACGTGAGAAGCTCGGCTCCACTGCGGTCGGCAACGGCGTCGCCATTCCCCACGGTAAGTTGCCGAAGCTCGGCCGCCTGTTTGGCCTGTTCGCGCGGCTTGAGCGGCCGATCGATTTCGAGGCGCTCGATGGCCAGCCGGTCGATCTTATTTTCCTGCTGCTGGCGCCCGAAGCCGCCGGCGCCGATCACCTGAAGGCGCTGGCGCGCGTGGCGCGTTTGCTGCGCGACCCGGAGATCGAGCGCAAGCTGCGCGAATCGAGCGACGCCGACGCGCTCTATGCGGTGCTGGCGATGCCGCCAGAAAGCAGCGCGGCGTAAGGCCGACCCTAGCGTTCATATCAAGCAAGACTGTCATCATCCGCGTAAGCGGATGAACCAGTATACCCGGTTTTCCGATTATTTATGTGCCTGCGATGACTGGATGCCCCGCCTTCGCGGGGCATGACAGCATCATGTGTTCGCGCGGCCGCGGGTGCCGCGCAGCGCGCCTCAGTGCACGCTCACCGTCTCGAGCTCCTGGCTCCAGGCATTGGCGACCGCGGCTTCGCGCGTATCGGTCAGCATGATCGGCGTGCCGTCGGCGGCGTGCAGCGAGAACAGTTCGACGCCCGGCTCGATCTTCGGCGCCTGCGGGAAGATGGCGGCGACGTCCTCAGAGCGGATCGCCCGCACATAAGCGATTTCGCCGTCGCCGAGCTGCGCCAGCGCCTCCTGCGTGATCGCGGGATGCGCGCCGTCGTGTTCGATGGTCTTGTTGTCAATCTTGTCGTTGTTCATATCGTTGGTCATTGGCCCTCAACTCCTTTCTGAACGCTTGACGCGGTCGAGTCCTGCTTTCGAGTTCGTCATTCCTGCTCGTTGATGGCGATGGTCTTCACCACCCGCTCCGGATGCGGCCGGATGAGATCGATCGACAGCAACCCATTCTTCAAGTCAGCCCCCGCGACCTCCATGCCATCCGCCAGCACGAAGGTGCGCTGGAACTGACGCGCGGCTATGCCGCGGTGGAGGTAGTGGCGCGACTTGTCGTCCTGCTGACGGCCGCGGATCACCAACTGACTTTCCTCGATGGTCACATCGAGCTGCTCACGGGTGAAGCCTGCGACGGCCAGGGTAATGCGCAGCCGATCCGGGTTTTGCCCGTCATCGGCCAGCCGTTCGATGTTGTAGGGCGGGTAGCCGTCGGCGCCCTTGGTAACGCGGTCGAGCACCCGCTCGATCTCGTCGAATCCCAACAAAAACGGGCTGGACAGGGACGGAACTCGTGACATGGCCTCAAAGTCCTCGTTTGAAGCGACTTTGACGGGGTCCCGGAGGGCACCCCATGGCCCGACAGCACCTGCCGTCTGGCCGCTCCTAATATGGGCAAGGCCGGTTAAGGGTTCAAGAACATGGGCAAAACCGGCCGGTGGCGGCTATAATCGCGTGAAATCGGGGGCCCTCCATGCCAGACCAAGCCGCCTTCCCGCGCCTGACCCTGCGGGCCGTCGGCGCCACGCCAGTCGAGGTCCCGCTCAATTTCGTACTGGGGACCAGCCAGGGCGTGTTGCGCCAGGTGCCGCTATTGCTGGTCGATCTCGAGACCGAAGAGGGCATCACAGGCCGTTCCTGGCTGTTCTGCTACGTCGCAGCGGCCGGCCCGGCGATTGCCAGCCTCATCGGCGAAATCGAGCGAGTGACCAAGAGCGAGCGGCTGGACCCCGCAGCGCTGTGGGCCAAGCTCACCCGCCGCTTCACGCTGATCGGGGTGCAGGGCATCGTTCGCATGGCGATGGCCGGATTCGACACCGCCGCATGGGATGCCCTCGCCATCGCCGCTGGCCAGCCGCTCGCCACTTTCATCGGCGCCAGCCCTAAGCCGATCCCGGCCTACAACAGCTGCGGCCTCGGCCTCATGGACGATCTCGGCGCGCTCGCCGCCGAGGCCGAGACCTTGCTCGCTGTCGGCAGATTCCACGCAGTCAAGCTGCGGCTCGGCTACCCGACGCTGCAAGAAGACATCGCCGCCGTTCAGGCGGTGCGCAAGCGCATCGGCGATAAGCCATTTCTAATGGTCGACTACAATCAGGCGCTCACCCTCGACGACGCGCTCGAGCGCGGCCGCGCGCTCGACGATGAAAACATCTATTGGCTGGAGGAGCCGATCCGTCATGACGACTATACGGGCGCCGCGCGGCTGACCCGCGAGCTCAAGACCCCGGTGCAGATCGGCGAGAACTTTTCACTGCCGGCCGGCATGGCGGCCGCGCTCGAACAGAACAGCACCGACTACGTGATGCCGGACCTCGAGCGCATCGGCGGCGTCAGCGGCTGGCGTGAAGCCGCCAAGCTCGCCGCCGCGCGCCGTATTCCGATGTCGTCGCATCTGTTTCCCGAGGTCAGCGCGCATCTGCTCTGCGATACGCCGACCTGCCATTTCCTCGAATACGTCGACTGGGCCAACGTCCTGCTCAAAGAGCCGCTCGCTATCGTCGACGGTCACGCCGTGATCCCTGAGCGGCCCGGCAACGGTATGGTCTGGGATTACGAAGCGGTCGAGCGCTATCGTTTGCGCTGACAGCAAGCGGCGGCGGCAACGACGGCCGTGGCCCGGACTGTTCCATCTGTATAGCGGAGAGGTGTTCAGCCCAGCGGCAGCTTGAACAGCTTGATCGCATTGTTGCGACCGATCTTCATCCGGTCGACCTCGCTGATCTCCGCCTTGTCGAACCACTCGGCGGCCTGGCCGACGTCCTCGAATGGCCAGTCCACCGAGAACATCACGCGATCGGCGCCGATCTCGGTCATCACGTTGACCATCGCCGGCGTATGGAAGTTGCCCGACGTGGTGGTGTGGAAGTGCTTGCGGAAGTAATGGCCGACGCCGTGTTTGGCGGGGTAACGGTGCGGCTCCTTCATCCAGCCGTTGCGGCCGTCGATGCGCCAGAGCTGTACCGGAATGCCTTCGCCGAGATGGCCGAGCACGATCTGCAGCTTGGGGCATTCGTCGAACAGCCCGCTGCCGATCAGCCGCAGCGCGTGCACCGCGGTCTCCGCCGCAAAGGCCCAGTTCGGTCCCCACAGCCAGGAATGCCCTTCGTAGAACTTGCTCCAGCCCGGCAGCGGGTTGCGCGGGTGCAGATAGAACGGCACGTCGAGCGCTTCCACCGTCTTCCAGAACGGCCGGTATTCCGGCAGGTCGTAATACAGCACGTTCTCCGGCGTGCCGCGCTGCGAGAAGCCGTTGACGAGCGCGCCGACCATGTCGAGCTCTTTCACGCAGCGGGTGAGCTCGGCGCTGGCCGCTTCCGGATCCTGCATCGGCAGCGCGGCGAAGCCGGCCCAACGCGCCGGGCGCTTGCGCACTTCTTCGGCGAGGATGTCGTTCGCCTCCTTGGCGACGTCGATCGCGCGCTTGACGTCGTGGATCGCCTGCACCGCCGGCGCGTTGAGCGACAGGATCATCATCTCGATCCCGTGCATGTCCATTTCCTTCAGCCGCATGTCCTGGATGTCGATGAGGCGCGGCCCCAGCTTGTCCCATACTTGCGCGCCGAACACTTGCGAATCGCCGAGTGTGGCTTTGGTGGCGAAGTGCTCTTCGAGCGCGATCTTTCCTTGCATTGGCGTATTTCCCCGATGTATTGCCGCATCATGCGACGGCAGCGCAGGAGCTGTCAGCCGCGCGGCACGGTGACGCAAAAATAAAAAAGCCGCCTGAAGGGCGGCGTGCAAGCGATTATTGATTTGATCTTACTCGCTCGGCGGCTTGCCAACCGTAGCTCGCGAAGTGAGCGAAGGTTGGTGGAGCCAGGGGGAGTCGAACCCCCGACCTCTTGAATGCCATTCAAGCGCTCTCCCAACTGAGCTATGGCCCCTTTAGCGAAACTGTTCGCCGCCCTTTGGGTCGGGCGGCGGCACCTTATTGCCGGATTGCCGATCCGGCAAATCCCAGTCAGCTCTCCTCTTCCTTTTCGATGCCGTCGCCGATGATGTCGCTGACGTCGGCGTCGCCTTCTTCCTCTTCCTCGATGAAGGCAGCATCGTCCAGGCTCTCGTCGATCTCGACGTCCTCGTCCTCGGTGCTCTCGACGTCTCCTTCCGCGGCGACCTTCTTCTTGCCCTGAGCCTCGGCGTCGGCGTCTTCGAGTGAAACCAGCTCGACGTCGGCCGTCTCGGGCGAGGCCACTTCGGCCTCCGCGGGGGCGGGCTTGGCGGCCGCCGGTTCGGGCCGCGCGCGCGCGGGTGGCGCGATCGGCACGATCTTTCCGGTGTAGGGCGAGATCACCGGCGTCTTGTTGAGATCGTAAAATTTGCGGCCGGTCTCAGGACAGATGCGTTTGGTGCCCAGCTCGGATTTCGCCACGGGTCGGTGTTCCTCGAATAAGGCGCTTGAATTGGTGCTTCACTTGGCTAGTTGCAGCCCGCCTGTCAATAGCGCAAACGCCCCTTGTTGCCGCAGACCGGCGGGATGACGGCGCGCGCGGGCGCGTGCTAGGAGGGCGCGACTTTTCAAGGATAACACCCGGTGAACACCGCCGTTTTGACCCCCCTGACCACCAGCCGAAGCGGCCCGCTCCAGGGCCGCGTCCGCGTCCCCGGTGACAAGTCGATCTCCCACCGCGCGCTCATCCTGGCCGCCCTGACGGTTGGCGAGAGCGCGGTCGCTGGCCTGTTGGAGGGCGAAGATGTCCTGCGCACCGCCGACGTCATGCGGGCGCTCGGCGCCCGGCTCGAACGCGCGGATGACGGCGTGTGGCGCATCCATGGCGTCGGGGTCGGCGGCTTTAGCGCCCCGGCCGCGCCGCTCGACTTCGGCAATTCGGGCACCGGCTGCCGGCTGGTGCTGGGGGCGGTCGCTGGCTGCCCCGTGACCGCGACCTTCGACGGCGATGTCTCCTTGCGCAAACGGCCGATGCGCCGGGTGCTCGATCCGTTGGAGCGCATGGGCGCCCGGGTGATCGAGGAGGCCGAAGGAGGCCGCCTGCCGATTACCCTGCGAGGCGCCCTCGACCCGATGCCGATCGTCTACGAGTCGCCGGTACCTTCGGCCCAGCTCAAGTCGGCGGTGCTGTTGGCGGGGCTTTCCGCGCCGGGCGAGACGACGGTGATCGAGAGCGAGGCGAGCCGCGACCACACCGAGCGCATGCTCAAGCATTTCGGCGCCAAGGTCGTCACCAAGCCCTACGGCCAGCACGGCCGCCGCATCGTGCTCAGCGGCCAGCCGGAGCTCAATCCGGCGCAGGTGGTTGTTCCAGCCGATCCATCCTCCGCAGCCTTCCCGTTGGTGGCGGCGCTCATCGTGCCGGGCTCCGAAGTGATCCTGCAAGCCGTGATGACCAATCCGCTGCGCACTGGGCTCTACACGACCTTGCGCGAGATGGGCGCCGATATCGAAACACTGGAGACGCGCTCCGACGGCGGCGAGGAAGTGGCCGACCTGCGCGTGCGTTTCTCGACGCTGAGGGGCGTCGAAGTGCCGGCCGAACGTGCACCGGCGATGATCGACGAGTATCCCGTGCTGGCAGTTGCGGCAGCTTTCGCGCAAGGCACGACGCGCATGAAAGGTTTGCAGGAATTGCGCGTGAAGGAGAGCGATCGTCTCGCGGCGACCGCCGACATGCTGCGCGCCAACGGCGTGATGGTGGAAATCGAAGGCGACGACATGATCGTGCACGGTGGTGCGGTCGCCGGCGGCAGCGAAGTCGCTACTCACATGGATCACCGCATCGCCATGTCGACGGTGGTGATGGGACTGGCGAGCGAGAACCCGGTGCGCATCGACGATTCCTCGTTCATCGCCACCAGCTTCCCCGGCTTCGTCGAGCTGATGCGCGGGTTAGGGTGCGATCTGTCATGAGCGAGCTGCGCAAGCATGCGTCTCTGATCCCTCCCCCACTTGCGGGGGAGGGTGGCCGGCGAAGCCGGCCGGGTGGGGGTGCGCACCCGCAAACTCATCCCACCCGTCTCCGCGCAACGCGCGGAGCCACCCTCCCCTTTCAGGGGAGGGCTTCGAAAGCCGCCCCATGATCATCGCCATCGACGGCCCCGCTGCGTCCGGCAAAGGCACCCTGGGCAAGAAGCTCGCCGCACATTACGGCTTGCGCCATCTCGACACCGGGTTGCTTTACCGCGCGGTGGCGCAGGCGGTGCTCGATGCCGGATGCGCCCCTGACGACGTTGCCGTCGCGGTCGCCGCCGCCAAGGCGCTCGACCCGGCCCTGTTCGACGAGGCCGCCCTCAAGGGCCCGGCTGTGGGGGAGGCCGCATCCGTGGTTTCCGCCATCCCTGCAGGTGCGTGAAGCCCTGTTCGCCTTCCAGCGCGATTTCGCCGCCCGGCCGCCCGGGGCCGTGCTCGACGGCCGCGATATCGGCACAGTCATCTGCCCCGACGCCGACGTGAAGATCTTCGTGACCGCCAGCCCGGAGGTGCGGGCCGCCCGCCGGGCACGGGAGTATGGCGCCGGCGGCCGGCCGGTCGATGAGGTGGCGGTCTTGGCCGACGTCCGCAAACGGGACGAGCGCGACATGAACCGGGCCGCTGCCCCTTTGAAACAGGCCCCGGATGCATACTTGCTGGATACGACAACTTTGGATATAGACGCGGCCATTAGGGCCGCCATCGATATCGTCGAGGGCTCCCGAGCGGGCCGAGGGCGCGGCTGACCGTCCCTCGTTGTTGGAGGACAAGCCCCGCTCGCGCCTCGGCGACGCGCTGCCCTTCATGAGCTCAATCGTTCCAGAAGCACGGTTTTTGCGCCGGCCATCCGGGATTCCGGAGGCCGCCGAAGCATTGCGGAAACTTCGGCCCGCGCTTCTCGAACGCCATTCCAACCCGCCGGCGTAACCGCTCAACAGGAGATTCTATGGCCACCGCTGCTGCTCAAACCCCTACGCGTGAAGATTTCGCCGCCATGCTCGACGAGTCCTTCGAGGGCGGAAACCTGCAGGAAGGTTCCGTCATCAAGGGCACGGTCGTCGGCATCGAAAAGGACCTCGCCGTCATCGACGTCGGGCTGAAGACTGAAGGGCGCGTCGCGCTGCGCGAATTCGCGGCCCCCGGTCGCCCGTCCGAGATCAAGGTCGGCGACGAGGTCGAGGTCTATCTGGAGCGCGTCGAGAACGCGCTCGGCGAGGCGGTGTTGTCGCGCGACAAGGCGCGGCGCGAGGAAAGTTGGGGCAAGCTGGAGAAGGCCTTCCAGAACAAAGAGAAAGTCACCGGCGTCATCTTCAATCAGGTCAAGGGCGGCTTCACCGTCGATCTCGACGGCGCCGTCGCCTTCCTGCCGCGCTCGCAGGTCGACATCCGTCCGATCCGCGACGTCACGCCGCTGATGAATGTCAATCAGTCGTTCGAAATCCTGAAGATGGATCGCCGTCGCGGCAACATCGTGGTCTCCCGCCGCACCGTGCTGGAAGAGACCCGCGCCGAGCAGCGCCAGGAGCTGGTGCAGAACCTCGAAGAGGGTCAGGTCATCGAGGGCGTGGTGAAGAACATCACCGACTACGGCGCCTTCGTAGACCTCGGCGGCATCGACGGCCTGCTGCACGTCACCGACATCGCCTGGCGGCGCGTCAATCACCCGACCGAGGTGCTGTCCATCGGCCAGCACGTCAAGGTCAAGATCATCAAGATCAACCACGAAACCCACCGCATCTCGCTCGGCATGAAGCAATTGCTGGACGATCCGTGGCAGGGCATCGAGGCCAAGTATCCGGTCGGCGCCAAGTTCAAGGGCCGCGTCACCAACATCACCGACTACGGCGCTTTCGTGGAGCTGGAGCCGGGCATCGAAGGCCTCATCCACGTCTCCGAAATGTCGTGGACCAAGAAGAACGTCCACCCCGGCAAGATTGTCTCCACCTCGCAGGAAGTGGAAGTGCAGATCCTCGAGGTCGATCCGGTCAAGCGCCGCATCTCGCTCGGCCTCAAGCAGACCATGCGCAATCCGTGGGAGGTCTTCGTCGAGAAGCACCCGCCCGGCTCGGTGGTCGAAGGCGAGGTCAAGAACAAGACCGAATTCGGCCTGTTTCTGGGCCTCGACGGCGACGTCGACGGCATGGTTCACCTCTCGGATCTCGACTGGAAACGTCCGGGCGAGCAGGTGATCGACGAGTACAAGAAGGGCGACATGGTTAAGGCCCAGGTGCTCGATGTAGACGTTGAGAAGGAACGCATCGCGCTCGGCGTCAAGCAGCTCGCGGGCGATCCGATGGAGAGCGCCGGCGAGCTGAAGAAGAACGCGGTGGTCACCTGCGAAGTGACCGACGTGAAGGACTCCGGCATCGACGTGAAGATCGCCGGCACCGATCTGACGGCGTTCATCAAGCGCTCGGATCTCGCCCGCGACCGCGGCGAGCAGCGCCCCGAGCGCTTTGCCGTCGGCCAGAAGGTGGACGCCCGCGTCACCCAGTTCGACCGCAAGACCCGCAAACTCGGCATCTCCATCAAGGCCCTTGAAGTGGCTGAGGAGAAGGAAGCCATCGCGCAATACGGCACCGCCGATTCGGGTGCGTCACTCGGCGACATCCTGGGTGCTGCGCTCAAGCAGCGCGCGGGCTCTGAGGACGAGGCCGAAAGCGAGACCGAAAAGAGCGAGGACTGAGCGTCCTTGGCGGCCGCCGGCGGCCGCGCGTGTAAAGAATGATGGCCTCGGGGGTTAAACCCCCGGGGTTTTTCTTTTCGACATGTTCATGCCAAGAATCGGCCCGACAAGCGCCGTGACCACTTGTCCCCATGCCAAAGGAACGCAACCCATGTCGCTCGATGCCGATGCCATCGTCGATCGCCGCCGGTTGCGGCGCAAACTCATCTTCTGGCGCGTCAGCGCCCTGGTCGTGGTCCTGCTGGCGGTAGTGGGCACCATTGCCGCGCTGGCGCCCGGCAGCCACCTGCTGCCGCAACGCGGCTACATCGCTCGCCTGCACATCAAGGGCCTGATCCGCGACAATCAGAATCGCGTCGACGCCTTGGCTAAACTCGCGACGTCGAGCGTCAAGGCCGTGATCGTGCACATCAACAGCCCGGGCGGCACCACCGCTGGCTCGCAGCAGCTCTATGATTCATTGCGCGCCCTGCAGGAGAAGAAGCCGACCGTGGTCGTGGTCGATGGCCTAGCCGCCTCCGGCGCCTATATCGCGGCCTTGTCCTGCGATCACATCATCGCCGAGGACACCTCGCTGGTTGGTTCCATCGGCGTGCTTTTCCAGTTTCCGAATTTTGCCGAGGCCCTGAAGACCCTCGGCGTCAAGGTCGAGTTGATCAAGTCTACCCCGCTCAAGGCGGCGCCCAACGGGTTCGAGCCGACCAGTCCAGAGGCCCGCGCGGCCATCGAGGCGATCGTGCTCGATTCCTATGCCTGGTTCAAAAACCTCGTGAAGATGCGCCGCAGCATGAGCGACACGCAACTCGCGGCTGTCGACGACGGCCGCGTCTTCACCGGACGCCAGGCGCTGCCGCTGAGGCTGATTGATGGCCTTGGCAACGAGAAAACCGCGGTTACTTGGCTGGAAAAGGTCAAAAATGTACCGGCAAATCTTCCGATCCGGGATTATTCGCTGGAGCCGCGTTTCAGCGAGCTTTCTTTCCTGCACGTGGCGGCCTGGACCTTCGACGCGATGGGCCTTTCGGTCGTGGCACGCCGCCTGGAGGATTGGGGCGCGGTGCAGGCAATCGAGAGACTAAATCTTGACGGTCTCTTAGCGCTTTGGCACCCTCCGGATTCCCGATGACCCAGTAAGGCGGCGTCATGATCAAGTCAGAGCTTGTCCAACGTATAGCCGCCCAGAACCCGCACCTCTATCAGCGCGACGTCGAAAACATAGTTAACGCGATCCTCGGCGAGATAACCGCCGCCATGTCGCGCGGCGATCGGGTCGAATTGCGCGGTTTCGGCGCTTTTTCGGTGAAGCACCGTCCTGCCCGGACGGGGCGCAATCCGCGCACTGGGGCGCATGTCTCGGTCGAGCAAAAGTCGGTTCCGTTCTTCAAGACCGGCAAGGAAATGCGTGAGCGGCTGAACAAGACCGAAGGCAAATCGGCGCCGGAGCAAAACCTCGCCTCGGGCGGGTAGCCGAAGGCTAAGGCGCTAGTTCAAGGTCATGGCCGGGCTTGCCACCGCAAGTCGGCGTTAGCCGGTTTGTGGCGATCTGTTTATGGGTGCGATTGGGGCAGGCCCGAGTTGCACGAGCCATCCACGGCTTTAGGATCGGATCTCTCACAAGAACAACGTGGATGCCCGGCACGAGGCTGGGCATGACGAAGGCCCCATAATGTTCCGCAAGATCGTCACCGCTCTGATTGTCGTGCCGCTGGCCGTGATCATCGTCGCCTTCGCGGTGGCCAATCGGCAATCTGTGACCGTCTCCTTCGATCCGCTCTCATCCGCCGCGCCCGCCTACGCGGCGACCGTGCCGCTGTTCGTGTTGATCTTCGTGCTGGTGATCGTGGGTGTGATCGTCGGCGGTGTGGCCGCATGGTTGCGTCAAGGCAAGTGGCGGCGCCTTGCCCGCCGGCTCGAAAGTGACGTGCGCGACCTGCACGCCGAGATTGAGTCCATCCGCCGCCGCGAGCACGTAGGTGCTGCGCCGGCGCCGGCCAACAGCGCCTCCGGCCTCGGGTCCCATCCGCTGATCCCGCCGGGCGATTCCTGAATGCCGGTTCCCGCTTTGCGGTGGGCGGAATAAGGCGGTAGAACCCGCCCATCATGGCTTTGACCGTCAAAATCTGCGGCCTGAAGACCCCGGCCGCGCTCGACGCAGCGCTCGACGCGGGCGCCGATCTCGTAGGCTTCGTGTTCTTTCCGCCCAGCCCCCGCCATCTTGGGCTGGAGGCCGCGCGCGATCTCGCCAGGCGCGTGAAGGGCCGCGCCGGCATTGTGGCGCTCACGGTCGATGCCACCGACCACAGGCTCACCGACATTGTGCGCGAGATAAATCCCGACATGTTGCAACTGCATGGCCAGGAAACGGCAGATCGCGTGGTGGCGGTGCGCACGCGTTTCGGACGCCCTGTCATGAAGGCGCTGCCGATCGCGGCCCGGCGAGATCTGTCGCCGATCCGTACCTATGCTCATGTCGTGGACCGGCTGATTTTCGACGCCCGCGCGCCCAAGACCGCCAACCGGCCGGGCGGTCTGGGCAAGCCGTTCGATTGGCACCTCCTTGCGGGCATCGATCCCGGCGTTCCTTTCATGTTGTCGGGCGGACTCGATGCCGGCAATGTCGCCGAGGCGGTCGCCATTACCCACGCGCCCGGTGTTGACGTCTCCTCGGGCGTCGAAAGCACGCCCGGCGTCAAGAGCCCCGAAAAGATCCGTGCCTTCATCCGCGCTGCGCGCGCGACGGAGGAGCCTTTCGATCTGTCGAAAGCGTCCATCATATGAGCGTGCACAAGCCCAACTCCTTCCGCACCGGGCCCGACGAGCGCGGGCATTTCGGCATCTATGGCGGTCGCTTCGTCGCCGAGACGCTGATGCCGCTGATTCTCGATCTGGAAAGGGCATACGCGGATGCCAAGGCCGATCCGAAGTTTCAAAAAGAGATGGACGGCCATCTCGCGACTTATGTCGGCAGACCAAGCCCGCTCTATTTCGCTGAGCGGCTGACCGACCATTGCGGTGGCGCCAGGATTTACTTCAAGCGGGAGGAACTGAATCACACCGGCGCGCACAAGGTGAACAACGTGCTCGGTCAGATCATGCTAGCTCTGCGCATGGGCAAGAAGCGCATCATAGCCGAGACGGGCGCCGGCATGCATGGCGTCGCTACCGCCACGCTGTGTGCCAAGTTCGGCCTGCCTTGCATCGTCTACATGGGCGAAGTCGACGTCGAACGGCAGAAGCCCAATGTGCTGCGCATGAAGATCCTCGGCGCCGAAGTGCGCAGCGTCAGTTCCGGCTCGCGCACGCTGAAGGACGCCATGAACGAGGCGCTGCGCGACTGGGTGACCAACGTCGGCGATACCTTCTATTGCATAGGCACGGTTGCCGGTCCGCATCCTTATCCGGCCATGGTGCGCGATTTCCAGTCGATCATCGGCAACGAGACGCGCGAACAGATGCAAGCCGCAGAAGGCCGGTTGCCGGATTCACTCGTCGCCTGCATCGGCGGCGGTTCCAACGCCATGGGCCTATTCCATCCGTTCCTGGATGAGCAATCGGTCGAAATCTATGGCGTCGAAGCCGCCGGGCTGGGGATCAAGAGCGGCAAGCACGCTGCTTCTATCGCCGGCGGCCGCCCTGGCGTGCTGCACGGCAACCGCACCTATTTGCTGATGGACGACGACGGGCAGATCGAGGAGGCGCATTCGATCAGCGCCGGCCTCGATTATCCTGGCATCGGTCCTGAGCATGCCTGGCTCAACGACATGGGGCGGGTGAAATTCTTGTCTGCGACCGACGACGAAGCGGTGGCAGCTTTCCAGCTCGTGAGCAAACTCGAAGGGATTATCCCGGCGCTGGAGCCGGCGCATGCGCTCGCGAAAGTGTTCGAGCTTGCGCCCAAGAAGCCGAAGGATCACATCATGGTGGTCAATGTCTCCGGCCGTGGCGACAAAGACCTCGCCTCGGTCGAAGCGTTTCTCGAAAGCAAGAAGAAATGACCACCCGTATCGAAAAGCGCTTCGCCGCGTTGAAGCAGGAAGGCCGCGCCGCGCTGGTGACATTCACCATGGCCGGCGATCCCGACACGGGGACGTCGCTTGCCCTGATGAAGGCCCTGCCGAAATCCGGCGCCGACGTGATCGAGCTCGGCATGCCTTTTACTGATCCGATGGCCGACGGCCCGGCGATCCAGGCCGCCGGTCAGCGCGCTTTGAAGGGCGGCCAGCGCATGACCAAGACGCTCGCGATGGTGAGCGAGTTCCGAAAAGGCGATGACGCTACGCCGATCGTGCTGATGGGTTACTACAATCCGATCTACATCTACGGAGTCGACAAGTTCCTCGCCGATGCCAAGGCGGCGGGCGTCGATGGTCTCATCGTGGTCGATCTGCCGCCGGAGGAAGACGAGGAGCTCTGCCTGCCAGCGTTGAAGGCGGGGCTGAACTTCATCCGGCTCGCCACGCCCACCACCGACGACAAGCGCCTGCCGGCCGTGCTCAACAACACCTCCGGGTTCGTTTATTACGTCTCCATCACCGGTATTACTGGTTCGGCGGTTCCCGACACCTCCAAGGTCAATACTGCGGTGGCGCGCATCAAGCGTCACACCGATCTGCCGGTGGCGGTCGGTTTCGGCGTCAAGAACGCGGCGAATGCCCGCGCCATTGCCCAGGGCGCCGACGGCGTGGTGGTCGGTTCCGCCCTGATCGACGTCCTGGCGAAGAGCCTCGATAAGAACGGCAAGGCCACGGCCGGAACGGTGAAGGCGGTCGCGGACAAGGTGGCCGATATCGCGCAAGGGGTGCGCAGCGCCCGGCAGGTGGCGGCGGAGTAGGTAAAGTGGTCATCATCCGCGAAAGCGGATGATCCAGTAGCCGCGAAAAATTCATTGTGGCACGGTGCTCAATGGTCACCTATCTCTGCGAATACTGGATGCCCCGCTTTCGCGGGGCATGACAGCCGAGGATAGAGCAGGCTTATTCATGAACTGGATATCCAACGTCGTCCGGCCGAAGATCCGCAGCTTCCTGCGCCGCGAGACGCCGGAAAACCTCTGGATCAAATGTCCGGAAACCGGCCAGCTCGTCTTCTACAAGGACGTCGAGGCCAACCGGTTCGTTATCCCATCGTCGAACTACCACATGCGCATCTCGGCGCCTCTGCGCCTGAAGAGCATGTTCGACAACGGCGAATACGAAGACGTCACCGTGCCGGAGGTGCCGGTCGATCCGTTACGTTTCCGCGACGAGCGCCGTTACGCAGACCGTCTGCGCGATGCCCGCACAAAGACCGGCTTGCAGGACGCGGTGAAGATCGGCGTTGGCCGTCTCGACGGGCAGATGGTCACCATTGCCGTGCAGGATTTCGATTTCATGGGTGGCTCGCTCGGCATGGCCGCCGGTGAAGCAGTGGTAACCGCCCTGCAGACCGCGGTGCAGCGGCATACTCCATTCATCATGTTCGCGGCGTCCGGCGGCGCGCGCATGCAGGAGGGTATCCTTTCGCTCATGCAATTGCCGCGCACCACTGCCGCGGTGCAGATGCTGCGTGAAGCCAAACGGCCTTACATCGTCGTGCTCACCAACCCGACCACCGGCGGCGTCACTGCGTCCTACGCCATGCTCGGCGACGTGCAATTGGCCGAACCTGGCGCGCTGATCGGCTTCGCCGGCCCGCGCGTCATCGAGCAGACCATCCGCGAAAAATTGCCGGAAGGCTTCCAACGCGCCGAATACCTCGCCGCCCACGGGATGATCGACATGGTGGTGCACCGGCATCAGTTGCGCTCCACGCTTGCTGAATTGTGCCGGCTCCTGACCAAGACGCCGGCGCCTGCCAAGGCGACGCAACTGCCGCCGCCGGCGGTCAAGGCGGAGGTGACGATGCAAGCGGCGCCGGCGGCCCAAACCCCGACGTGACGGCGCCTGCCCCTGGCACCTAGCTTGGCACCTAGCTTGTCATGGCCGGGCATAGCCGTTCGAAGAACGGCGTTCTTTTCAGAACGCCTATGCCCCGGCCATCTCGCTTAGGAAAGCAATACTGTGCCACATATATGGGGAGCGCCGGGCCACGACGCGGAGCCTGTTATTGGGCCGGGCTTCGCGCGGGCCCGTTGGCGCCGCCCCGGTGATGACAGATACTTTGTTTAGCTGACAGACATGACCCCCATCGACTCCATCCTCGCCCGGCTGACTGCGCTGCATCCCAAGCGCATCGACCTGTCGCTCGAGCGCATCGAGCGGCTCCTGGCCGCGCTCAATCATCCCGAACGGCATCTGCCGCCGGTGATCCATGTCGCCGGCACCAACGGCAAGGGCTCTACCGTTGCCTTCCTGCGCGCCATCCTGGAAGCGGCGGGCAAACGCGTGCACACCTATACCTCGCCGCATCTGGTACGCTTCAACGAGCGTTTCCGCCTCGCCGCTGAAGGCCAAGGCCGGCTCGTTTCGGACGAAGAATTGGCCGCCGCGCTCGAAGAATGCGAGCGCGCCAACGGTGATGCTCCGATAACCGTTTTCGAGATCACGACAGCCGCCGGTTTATTGCTGTTCGCGCGCCGTCCGGCGGACATCCTGTTGATGGAAGTCGGGCTCGGCGGCCGACTCGATGCCACGAACGTCATCGCACATCCGCTCGCCAGCATCATCACCCGCATCTCGATCGACCATACCGACTTTCTTGGCGACAGTCTGGACAGGATCGCGAGCGAGAAAGCTGGCATTCTCAAGCGTGGTGTACCTGCAATCGTCGCCTCGCAACATCGCGATGCGCTCGCCGTGATCGAGCGCCAGGCGGCGCGACTCGAAGTGCCGCTCAAGATCGCCGGCGAGGACTGGACCGCAACTGAGGAGCGTGGCCGTTTGGTCTATCAGGATGAGGCCGGCCTGCTCGATCTGCCCGCGCCAAAGCTTTATGGCCGTCACCAGTTTGAGAATGCAGGCCTCGCCATTGCCGCCTTGCGTACGCTGACGGCGTTCAAGTTGCCGCCGTCGTCATACGAAACCGGCATGACAACGGCTGACTGGCCTGCGCGGTTGCACCGCTTGCCACAGGGCGAACTCGTCGATCTGGCGCCGCCCGGCAGCGAGCTGTGGCTCGATGGCGGGCACAATCCCGACGGAGGCCGCGCCATCGCAGCGACGCTCGCCGACCTGGAAGAGCGCGTGTCACGCCCGCTATTGCTGATCGTCGGCATGTTGCAGAGCAAGGATTGTGAGGGCTTCCTGCGCAACTTCACCGGGCTGGCGCGCCGCATGATCGCAGTGCCGGTGCCGGGCGCCGAGAAGGGTATGCCGGCGGAAGAGCTTGCCGTCACCGCGCGCGCCGTCGGCCTGCCGGCGACCAGCCGTGACAATCTTGCCGAAGCGCTCGAGGCGGCGCGCAAGCTCGACCTCGAGCCGCCGCCGCGCATCCTGATTACCGGCTCGCTTTATCTGGCCGGCGACGTGTTGCGCGAGAACGGGACGTTGCCCGTCTAAAAACAAAACGGCCAGCACGAGGCCGGCCGTTCGTCTGAGACAGTTGCGGGCGCGATCAGACCGCGCTCGAAATCCACTGATGCAGCTTCTGCTTGGGCGCGGCGCCGACCTGGCGCGAGGCGATCTCGCCGCCCTTGAACATCATCAGCGTCGGGATCGACATGATGCCGTACTTGGCGGCGACGTTCGGATTTTCGTCGACGTTGAGCTTGACGATCTTGACCTTGTCGCCGAGCTGCTCGGCGATCTCTTCCAGCGCCGGCGCGATCATGCGGCAGGGGCCGCACCACTCCGCCCAGAAATCGACAACCACCGGCTCGGACGAGTTGATCACGTCCGATTCGAAGCTTGCGTCAGACGTTTTGCCGACGGCCATGGTAGTACCTCATGAACTGTGATGGGGCGGGTTTCGGGCGCCCGAGACGTGCGAGGAGCCGAACCTATGAACGGGCTCGGCAAGCGTCAAGGCGGGCTCACGCGTTGGTGACGCGGGTCAGGGCCGCGTCCAGCGCCGTGCCGGAAAGCTCCATGAGATCAGGTACTTCGGTCCAGAGGAGGGCGGCGCGGATGGCCCGGCCGGGGTAGATCTTGGCGAGCACCGCGCGGTAGAGCGCGAGCTGGGTGACGTATCCGGGCGGCACCTCTTCGATTCGCCGCGGGGCGGGGGGGTTGGTCTTGAAATCGCAAATCAGCACGGAGTCCGGCGTGACCGCAAGGCGGTCGATCTGGCCGGACACGCGCACCGTTTCGCCGGCGAGCGAGAGCTTGCCGACGATCGGCACTTCGGCGCGGCTGCCGGGCTGAAAGGCTTCGTGGAACGCCGGATCGTCGAGCACGCGCAGCACCTGTCCGGCGATCGCTTCACGTTCCTCCGGGGGAAGTCCGGTTCCCGCACGCGTCAGATAATCCTGCGCGGCGGCAAGACGCCGCGCGGCGGGGATATCGGGCAACGCCTGCAACAGCCGGTGCGCGAGCGAGCCGCGCAGCAAGGCCGCGCTGACACCGGCCCCAGCGGGTGCACGCGGAGCGTCTTCTTCGCCGGCGCTTGACGGTGTGACCGTGCGCAGGGCTGGAGTTTCGATGGGTGCGGCTCGCGTCAGCCAAGCGGGAAGTGCGATCGGTTGCTCCGGCGGCGGCGCAGCCTCTTTGGCAGGCGAGGGTGATGCTTCGTGTTTGCGATAACGCAACACCTCGCCGCTGCCGTCGTCGGCATTTTCCAAAACACATTCGTTTTCGAGCGCGTCGCGCACGAGCTGATACCAGCAACTGTCGGGAACCTTCCGGTCGCCCTGCGCGCCGCAGACGACAAGCCGTTCCGCGGCGCGCGTCATCGCCACATACAACAGCCGCCTATATTCATCGCGCGCGGCATCGAGCTCGGCCTGACGCGCTTGCGCCATCACCTCGACGTCTTCGGTCTTGCCCTTCGCCCAGACTATGCCGCCAACTCTTTTTGGTTGCGCATGATCTTTTCCGAAAACCGGTTCCCCCTTTTCGGGATCATGCGCGGCGAGCTCAAGCAGCTTGGGCGGATGCGCGCCCGCCGGCGGCGTGGTGGTGTCGGCGAGGATGACGGTATTGGCTTCCAGCCCCTTGGCGCCGTGCACGGTCATTACCCTCACCTCGTCGCGCGCCATCTCCATATCGCGGCGTACTTCACTCTTGGCCGCGCGCAGCCAGGCCAGGAAGCCTTGCAGCGACGGCGTCTCGCGCTGTTCGTAATCGAGTGTAAGATTGAGGAATTCGTCGAGCGCGTCGTTGGCTTCCGGCCCGAGCCGCGCGAGGAATTTCCGGCGTCCCCGTCGCGCGCCCAGCACATGGGCGAAGAAACCGAATGGCGTCATGGTGCGCGCGGCGCGGGCGAGGTCATCAAGCGCCTTGCCGACGCCACCGAACAGCACATCGTCACTCTTGCCACGCAGGCTGGCGCGCAGCGAGCCCTTGCGCTGCCAGGCCAGCTCGAACAACTGTTCTTCGGTGATGCCGAACAACGGGCTCTTCAACACGCTCGCCAAAGCGAGATCGTCGTCCTCCAGCAGTAGACAATCGGCGAGCGCGATAAGGTCCATCACCGCGATGTGCTCGGTGAGCACCAGCCGGTCGGCGCCGGCGACCGGCACACTGGCGTTCTTCAAAGCGCGGATGATGGCTTCGAACAGTGGCCCGCGCTGGCGCACCAGGATCAACACCTCGCCCGCCTTCAGGCCGTGCTCGCGCCAATGCCTGACGTGGTCGGCGATGCGGCGGGCGAGCTGCACCCGCGGGCTTTCCTCGCTTTCGGTGTCGAAGGGCGCGTCCCAGCCTTCGATCTCCTTTTTATCCATCGGCTTGATGAGGTCCCAGATTTCCACCAGCCCCGGCGCGGTGTCGGGCAGCGCCTGGTGCTCGGGGATGCCGATCTCGTCGTTGGTGACGCTTGCATAGACCTCGCGTGCCGCGAACACACGGTCGACCGAGCCGAGCACGTTCTGTCCGGAGCGGAACGAGCGGTGGAAGCGCAAATGCCGCCAGCCCAATTCCGGCGTGTCGAACTGGCGCTGGAATAGCCGGCGCATGGTATCGAAGGCGTGCGGCGAGGCGCCCTGGAACGAGAAGATTGACTGCTTCTCGTCGCCGACAGCGAAGATAGTGCGCCTGACGTTCGGCCTGGCGCCGCCGGGCATGAATTCGTCGGCGATGGTCTCGATGATCTTCCACTGCTTCGGACTGGTGTCCTGGGCCTCGTCGATCAGCATGTGGTCGATTCCGAGGTCGAGCTTGTAGAGCACCCAGGCGGCCGACGAGCGCGCGAACAAAGCCAGCGTCTTGTCGATCAGGTCCTCGTAGTCGAGCAGGGCGCGGCGTTCCTTTTCCTTGCCGTAGCGCTCGATCACTTCCGCCGCGATGGTGATGAGCGCGCGGGTGCGCTCGCGGGCCTGCAAGGCGCGATCGCGCGCGATGAGGGCCGTGAGGCGCGCCTGCTCCTGCGACAACAGCTCGGCCCAAGTGGGATGCGCGGTAGCCAGCTTCTTGGTGAGGATGCTCTTGCGCGGCTCCAGTGCGGCAGTGCAGAATACCTTGAGATAATTGTCGATGCGTTCGCGCCCTTGTGCCGCGCGTGCGGCCTCCAGCGCGGCGATGTGTTTCTGGTCGTTGGTGGAGCCGGTCGCCAGCACCTCCATCAGCGCCGGCCACTCGTCGATCGGGACGACCGAGGCCGAGAAATACTCGGCTTCGACGCTGTCCAGCGTGTCGTTCGGATCGAGACCGAGGCTTTGCGACAGGCTGGTGATGGCGGCTTCGAGACCGCCGGCATTTTTAAGCCATTTAGCAATTTCATCGCGCTCGCGAATGGCGTCGCCCACCACGTCCTTGAAGGTCTGGTCGGCGGCGACTACGATGGCCGTCGACAATGCCTTACCGAGCGGGCTTTCTGGATCGGCGGCGGCGTCCAGCAGCACGTCGAGCGTCAGCCCATCGAGCAGCTGCGTAGTCGACGCCTCATCCAGCACGGTGAAGCGCGCGCCGACATTGGCCTCGAACGGGAACTGGTGCAGCAGCCGCGTGCAGAAGGCGTGGATGGTCTGCACCTTCAATCCGCCCGGTGTTTCCAGTGCGGAAGCGAACAGCCGCCGCGCGCGCACGCGGTCGGCCAAGGTCGCCGGCTTGCCGGTGCTCAGCGCGATCTGTTTATTCAGGTCATCGTCGTTGAGTGCGGTCCATGCCGCGAGCGTTGAGAACACCCGGTTCGCCATGTTGGCGGCGGCGGCCTTGGTGAATGTGATGCAGAGGATCTTGGCCGGGTCGCAGCCACGCAGCAGCAGGTTGATCACGCGTTGCGCCAGCACATGCGTCTTGCCAGAGCCAGCATTGGCGGAGACGAAGGCGGAGACGTCCGGATCGGCGGCCTCGATCTGCACCGCGCGCACGTCGTTGGGGATGGTGCGAGGGTCGCTCATTCGCCACCCCCCTCGTCACCACCGCCGCCAGTGAGCGACCATTCTTTGACCCGCGCGAGGTGGTCGAAGTCGCCGTAGTGCGTCTTCCACATGGGATGGACGAGCGAGAAGTAAGGCTTGCTCTCGTCCTCGAAGGTGGCGGCCAGCGCCTTCAGCTTGCCGAGCGCGTTGTCGGCCTGGCTGTCGGGGGTGCCTTCCTTGAAGTTGATCGGGCAGGGCAACCCGGCCGGCTCGCCGCCCTTCAGCGTGACATACGAGATTTCGCTCACGGCGCCGGGCGCGATTGGTTTGAAACCGCCTTCGCGCAGGATGGCGGTTTCAAGTGTGAGCTGCGGCGCCAGCCCCGTGCGCACCTGCTTCTCTGTGCGCGCCTGGCCGGTCTTGTAGTCGAGGATGGCGTAGCTGCCGTCGCTGCGGCGCTCGATGCGGTCGGCGACGGCCGACAAAGTGAAAATGCGTTCGCCAACCGGGAACTCAAGTTCGCCCTTGATCTCGGCGAACAGCGCCGTGAGTCCTTCGCGGCGCTCGTGGTCCCATTGCGCGAACCAGCGCGCGATGCGCTCAAAGCGCGGCCACCAGAAGGCGCGCGCTTCCGGATAATCGGCGAGCGGCTTGAAGCGCTTTTCGCCGAGCCGCATCAATTCGGTCAAAGCATCGGCCGGCGCTGCCTGCGCAAACTCGGCGGTGTAATCGCCAATGGCGCCATGGATGACAGTGCCGCGGTCGCGCGCGCCGGGCGGGGTGTCGACCGCGTCGAGCGGCTGCAGGCGGAGAATAAATTTGGCGTAGATGGTGTAGGGATCGCGCAGCCAGTCCTCGATGGCCGTTACCGAAAGACGTTGTGGCCGCGCGGCGCGTGGCGGTGTTGGCGCCGGCCGCTCGGCCGGCTTGACCTCCACCGGCTGATCAAGCGCGCGGGCATAGTCGAGATAGCGCTCGCCGCGTGCGATGACCTGCTTCCATCTCCCTTCGCCCGCCAGCGCGGCGATGCGCTGCACGAAACGCGAGGTCACTGTGGGCGCGCCGGCGAGCTTGGCGGCTCGCGCCAGGATGACTTCGGGCGCGCCCAAGCCTTGGGCGAAGTCGTGCGCCGACAATCCGATGCGGCGCTCGGGCGGATCGAGACCGAGCGCGCGCCGCATCGGCCGGCGAGAGCCACGGGTCGCTGCGCGTTTCCGGCGGCCAGGTGCCTTCGTTGAGGCCGCCCAGCACCACGCGGTCGATTCTCTGCAAGCGCGCTTCCAGCGGCCCGTAGATGTGCACGCGCACGTCGCGGATTTCCGGCCGCCGCACCACGCGGTCGCCGAGCGCGGCGTGGAACAGTTCGGCATAATCGGCGCGCGCCACCGCCAACCCTTGCGCGGAGGGGCTGTCGACCAGATCGTCGAGCGCGCGCATCAAGGCCGTGCCGTCATGGCCGGCAAAGGCCGCGATGTCGTCGCCCTCGCGGCTGAGATTCTCGATCACCGTGCGATGGCATGTCGCAAAGGTCGCGAGCGATTGATCGCGGCCCTTGAGCGCTTCCAGCGGCGCCAGCGCTTCCGCAAGACGCGCGATCAGATCGGCGGCGGCATCGAGATCGTCATCGCGGATATTGAGGCGCGGATCGCTTCGATGCAGTTCCTCGTCGTGGGTTTCGCGAAATGTTCTGCAGCGCGTGCGCCAGTGACGCGCTGCCCGGGCTCGGACGTGGCCCGCGCAATAGCGCGCGCTTCGAGCGTCGCAATGGCACCGTGATGCGCGCCGCGCTTCGGCACCCAGCCGCAGCAACGGATGCTTGAGCAACGCCAGCAGCGGCACCGGCGCCAGCCCATGCAGCGCCACTTCCACCGTCAGCCGCGCGAACACGCCGGCGCTGGTGTCGGCCAGTGCGTCGCCGCCGGAATCGTCGACCGGCACCTGCCAGCGCTCCAGCGCCGCCACCACGCGGCGGGCGAGCGCGCGGTCGGGCGTCACCAGCGCGGCGATCTTGTCTTTCTCTTGCAGCGCCTCGCGCAAGGCGACCGCGATGGCGAGTGCCTCTTCCTCCGCATTGGCGGCATTGATGACGCTGAGCGATGCAAGCCCTGCGTCCGACCGCCTGATGGAAATCGGTGTCTCTCGATGCTCTGCTGCCAGCGCTCGGTGGTGGAGGCCGGGCGCAGCGCTTCCGAAATCAAAACGTCGCGGGCGTGCGGTTCGCCGGCGCCCAACGGCTCGACTTCATCGCGCTTGATTCCGATGCGCTCGAGCAACGCATGCATGGCGAATTGCGCGTGGCCGGCGGCGGGCAAACCGTCGTGGCTATCATCCTCGTCGTTGCCGGCGATGAGCTGCCACGACGTCTCATCGAGATGCCTATCGAGCCCCGGCAGATACCAAGGCGCCATGCGGCAGCGTGGCGATGGTGGCGAGCAATTTGGCGGTTGCCGGCATCGAGCCGGTGGAGCCGGCGGCGATCACCGGCGCGTCGCTGCCCGCAAGCCGCTTCGCTTCCGCTTCGATCAACATGTCGCGCCGCTCGGCGGCTTCGATGGCCGAGCGCTCCGCGCGCAGCGCCGGCCAGGTGTCGCGCGCGATCTTGAGGAAGCGCAGCGAGAGTTGCCAGTATTCGTCGAGATCGTCCGGCACCAGTGTGTCGAGCTTGTCCCAGTTCACCTGCCGCGTGGTCATGTCGTCCATCAGCCGCGCCAGATCGTCGGCCAGCCCGAGCGCGGCCGACGGCGTATTGGCGATCAGCGGAGCGCCTTGCGCCGTGCGCACACTCCGGCGAATTCGCCCATTTCAGGATCAGTTCGCTGAGCAGCAGCCGGCGCTCCAGCGGCGCGATCGCCGGCGGCAGCGACAGCGCGGCTTCCGCCAACTCGCCGGTGGCGGCCTCGGCGAAAGCGATCTCGTCTTCATCGAGATCGCCGAGCGCGACGATGCGCGGCAACAGCGCGGCGTCGCCCAGCCGGTCGAGGAACACCTCGCGCGCCAGGCGTCCGGCGCGCCGGGTCGGCAGATAGAGCGTGGCGCGGGCGAGCTCTAGCGGGTCGGCCGAGGCCGGAAAGCCTTTCACCAGTCGGCCTTCGCACAGCGCGTCGATCAGCACCGGCAGAAACGGCGCTGAGGCGGGGATATTGAAGACGTTGGGGCGGGCCGTTGGCATCTTAGCACCGTGTCATCGCCCGGTTTACCGGGCGATCCAGTAATTGTGAACGATCCGATTTGATTCCGCGGCTCAGTCTAGCCGAGGTGGTTACTGGATGCCCCGCCTTCGCGGGGATGACAGGAAAAAAATTACTGTGCTATTCGGCGCTCGCCTTGATCGCGGCTTCTGCCTCGGCGATTGCCTCGGGCGTGCCGACGTGCATCCACTTGCCCTCCAGCCGCAAGCCATGCAGCCGGCTTTTTTCGGCCGCGCGCGCAAACAGCACGGTGAGCGCGAAGGCGTCCGGCGGCGGGTCCTTGAACAAAGCGGGCGTCAGGATTGCCGCGCCGGCATAGACGAAGGGCGCCACCTCGCGCTCGCCGCGTTTTCGCAGGCGGCCGTCCGGCAGCATGGTGAAGTCGCCGCGCCCAGCGTAGCCGATGCTGCCGGTGGTGGGCGCGAGCAGCAGCAGCGCATCCATAGTCGCGGGATCGAAGCTATCGGCAAGTCGCGTGAGATTCGGCTCAACGCCGTCGATCCAGATGGTGTCGGAATTGATCAAATAGAACGGCGCATCACCGAGATGGGGCAGCGCCTTGACCAGCCCGCCGCCGGTGCCCAGCAACACGCCGCGTTCGTCCGAGATCACGATCTGCGGTTTGGCGCGCTTGCCAAGATGCCTTTCGATCTGCTCCGCCTTGTAATGCACATTGACCACTGCGCGCTCGATGGCCGCTTGCGTGAGCCGATCAAGCACATGATCAACGAGCGGCTTGCCTGCCACCTCGACTAGCGGCTTCGGCACGCTGTCGGTGAGCGGATGCATGCGGGTGCCGAGACCGGCAGCCAGCACCATGGCGCGGCGAGGAGCATTCTGCATGGCGGTCAAATATTGATCCTCGGGACGTGCGCGCGATACCAAGACTTCAGCGGCGACAGCGCGGGATGCGCCAACGCCCGCTGCAGATAGGCCCATACGCGTGGCATGTGACGTAAATATTGCGGCTTGCGGTCGCGGCGATCGAGGCGGGCAAAGATTCCGAGAATCTTCGTGGCACGTTGCGCAGCGAGCGTCGCATAGATGAGCGCGAAGCCGCCGGCATCGAAACTCGCATCGGCCTCGTGGCGCGCGCGCGCGTAGCGCGACAGCAAAGCGATCTCCATCTGCTCGGGCACGTCGACACGCGCGTCCTGCAACAGCGAAGCGACGTCGTAAGCCGCCGGTCCCAACTGAGCGTCTTGGAAGTCGAGCAGACCGACGCGCCTAATGCCCTCCCGATTCGGAAGCCACAAAAGATTGGGTGAATGATAGTCACGCAACACCCAGGTGCACGGTGCGTTCAGCGCTGGCTGCAGGGCATCGTCCCAGAGTGCGAGAAAAGTTTGCCGTTCTGCCTCGCTGATGCGGGCGTTGAAGCGCGGCAGATACCAGTCGATCAGCAGTTCCGCTTCGATAAGAAATGCGCCGAGATCGTAGCGCGGCAATTGGTAATCGACCCCCGGCACCACCGGCAGAGCGGCGGGCAGCGGTTCGCGGTGCAATTTGGCCAACAGATCGGTGGCAACCCGATAGCGCTCTTCGATCGGCGCAAGCGGTTCGCCGCCGACGATCGCTTCGTGGCCGAGGTCCTCCAATACCAGCAGCCCGGCGTCGCGGTCGGCGGCGAGAATTTCCGGCGCGGACAGCCCATGCGCCCGCAATGCCCTGTCGACCCCGATGAACGGCGTGACGTCCTCGGCGAGATGGGCAATGGCGCTGTAGGGCTTGCCGTCGCGCACCGGCGGGCCATCAGGCCGGCGCGGCGCATTCATCATGATGAAGCTCGTACCGCCGCGGCTGAGGCGCTCGTAGGCGCGGGTGGAGGCGTCGCCCTGCATGTGCTGGCGTGTCGCTTCGCCGAAGCCGGCCTCGGTCAGGAAGCGCCGCACCGCTGCGATGCGCTGCGCGCGCGGCGCAAAGCTGCCGTGGCCCGTGATGCGCACGTTGCGGAACGTTGGCCCCTGCTGCGGCGACAGCGTGAAGGCGATGTCGAGCCGGTCGGGCGGCAGCAGGCCGTCAGCGCGGTCGGGCCACTCCACCAGTTCGACGGTGTCGGAGCTCAGGTCTTCAAGACCGAGCTCGGCGAGCTCGGCCGGGCTCGACAGCCGGTAGAGATCGGCATGTACCAGCGTGAAAGCGGGTAGCTCATAGCTCTGCATCAGCGTGAAGGTCGGGCTCGGCACCTCGATACCCTCGTCGCCGGCGAGATGGCGGATGAGCGCGCGCGCAAAGGTGGTCTTGCCGGCGCCGAGATCACCGGAGAGCGTAATCAAGTCGCCGGGCATCAAGAGGCCGGCGATGTCGGTCATCAGCCGGCGCGTCGCCTGTTCGTTGGCGAGCGCCACCGTGAAGCTGAAAATACCGTGCGCCGGTGACATCGAATCATTCCTGTCGAAGGGAAACTTATAGGCGGCGACCCGGTCCTTGCGCTAGATCGGCGCTTGTCTGCGGCTATTCAATGTCCGGTGGCGCGCCGGCAGCGGATACGCGCTTGTACCTCTCGCTGAGCGGGTTCTCGACATAGATCATCTTCACGGCCATGTAGACCACGACGGTCATCGGCGCAGCCATGATCACGCCGATGGTCCCGAACAACAGATCGCTCGCGACGATGCCGCTCAAGATCAGCGCCGGCGGGATGGTGACGAAATAGCGGTCGATCATAGGTTCCGTCACGTAGCCTTCGAATATGTGGATCAGAATATAGGCGGCGACGGTCCACAGCGCCGGTGTGAGGCCGAGCGTCAGTGCCACCAGCACAGCGGGAATGGCGCTGATGAAGGGGCCGAGATAGGGCACGATCTCCAATAGACCGGCAAGTAGCGCCAGCGCTATCGCGTTTGGCAGACCAATAAACGACACCGCGATGTACGACAGGATGCCGACGCCGATCATCAAGATGAATTGACCGAGCAACCAGAGTTGGAGCGCACGGCCGATCAGGTCGAGGGATCTCGTCGCCCGCGGGCGTTGCTCAGGCTCGAAAAGCTTGGCGAAGCCGGCGCGATAAAGTTCGGGCTGGGCGGCGAGATAAATCGCGCTGATGGCGAGCACGATGGCCGCTTCGATGAAGGTCAGCCCTGTTGACAACAGACCACTGATCGCACCGGTGATGAAAGATGTACTTTGCTCGGTGACCTGAGTGCCGAGCTGAGCTAGCCCGCTGTTATGAAACGTCGACCTCAAATATTCCTCGCCGCTCTGGATATGCTGTACGAGCTGGCTGAACTGGCTCGATAGTTGTGCGCCGAAGCGCCAGAACATAAAGCCGATCACCGCGATCACGACGCTAGTGGCGAGCGCCAAGCTGGGGCCATGCGGCATGCGCGTCCAATGGGAAATGAACGAGGCCAGCATGCTGAGCAATACCGCCAGCACGACGGCACCAAACACCAGCAGCACGCCCTGGCGGATGTACCAGAGCATAAATGCCAGCGCGGCGACCGCGATCCATATCACCGCCGTTTGAAATGTGCGGTGCGCATCTTCCCAGTCCATGTCGGTATCGCTTCTCGTCGATAACGCGGGTTCTTGGTAAGCGCTGCGCCTTGCCAAGCGGCGCGAAACAGGAACCTTAACATTCGTTCGCCGTGGAACACCATTCGTTCCGTGATGGCCGCCCGCCGCAGTTTCGCCCGCCACCGGCTCGACACGATTTGTCCGTTTTGGCGACGCGTTCGCGTGCCCCTCATCACAGGCTCGCCATTGTCGTGCAAGTCTTGCGTTTGCCGCCGCGGAACAACGACAAGATCGGAACACGAAGGGGTTGGCCGGCGTTTCGGTGCAACAGGCGGCGGAGCCCGTCAACTCGAAGGAGGCCAAACATGCGTAAGCTTTTCTATTCGGCGATTTCGCTTACTGTTGCGGCGGCGTTCGCGACACCGGCGCTGGCGCAGCCGCCGGGTTACCGCGCCTACGATTACGCGCCGCCGGCCTATAGGCACAATGACGCGAGGGTAGCGGCGCCTGCGGCCGGCGTTGTCGGCGGCACCGTCGCGGGCGTCGGCGTTTCCGAGGGCTGGTGGGGCACGGCCGCAACTGCCGCGCTTCCGACGACAGCGGCCGGTGCGGCCGCGGTCGGCGGCGTCGCCGGCATAGGCGCCATTGCGGCGGTCGACTTTATGCTCGAACCGTGCCGCGGATTTGCGGCTATGTTCGATCTCAGTGACGGCGAGTGCGTGAATGGCCACTATGTCGGCTACGCCCAGCCGCCGCGTCCGCATCGCTATCGGTAAGATGTGATGATGATGAGCCCTCTCCTCGCGCGCGGGGAGAGGGCGAACGTCACGCCGCGCTCTGTGATTCCGCCTGTTGGGTCGGAAATGAGCAAGTGACCGTCGTGCCGCCGTCGGCGCCGGAATCGAGCGATACCGTGCCGCCATGTAGCTCGACGAATGAGCGCACGAGTGAGAGGCCGAGGCCGGGTCCGCGGTGCTGCGAGCCGCGCGGGTCGGTTTCGAACCAATCGAATACCTTGTCCTTGGCTTCCGCCGGGATGCCCGGCCCCTGATCGGTGACCGTGAAGACCACCGCATCCGGCCGCCGGGTCGCGGCCAGCGTGATGACGCCGCCCGCCGGCGAGAACCCGACCGCGTTCGACAACAGATTGAACAGGATCTGCCGCAAGCGCCGCTCGTCGGCGGTGAAGCTGCCGATAGCGGCGGGCACCGCGATGTCGAGCTCGAGGTCGTCCCTCACCAGCCGGTCCTGAACGCCTTCCGCCGCCGCTTCCATCGTTGCGCGGATGTCGACATGACCGAGGTTCAGGTTCATGGCACCGGCATCGATGGTGGCGAGATCGAGGATGTTATTGATGATGGCGAGCAACGCGTTGGTCGAGGTAGTGATGTAGCCGAGATATTCGCGCTGCTTGTCGGTGAGCGGACCGAAAGCGTCGTCGCCGAGCAGATTGGCGAAGCCGATGATATTGGTAAGCGGCGAGCGTAACTCGTAGGAGACGTGGTGGACGAAATCGATCTTGATGCGGTCGGCGGTTTCCAACGCCTCATTGCGCTCGCGCAGCGCGCGTTCAATGTTCACCGTGTCGGTGACGGTTTGGAAGGTGACGAGCGTCGCGCCGTCCGGCAGCGGCATGGTCGCTAGGTCGATCACCTCGCCGTCGCGCCGCTCGATGCGCGCCACGATCGACTCGCGGCCGTCGATGGCAGTGACTGCCGCGCGTAAGTTGCGCCAGACCGTGCTGTCGTCGTGCAGCGCCTGACACCAGGCCGTGACTGCTTCTACATGTGGATGCTGACTAAGCGCGTCCGGCGTCAGCTTCCACATTCGTTGGAAGGCAGGGTTATGCAGGCGCACGCGGCCGTCGGAGCCGAACACCGCGACGGCTTCCGCAAGATGGTCGAGCGTCTCGCCCTGTACCTTGATGAGCGCGTCGTAGCGACGGTGCAGGTCGAGGCGTTCGGTGACATCGTCGTAAAGATAAGTGACGCCACCTTCCGGATTGGGCGCGGTGACAACGCGTAACGTGCGGCCGTCGGGCAGGTACCACATGTGCTCCTGCGGCTCAACCGCGCGATAGGCTTCGTGCAGGGCGTTTTTCCAATGTCGAAAATTTTGCTCCTCGGGCAGTTTGCGGTCGGTGCGCAGGCGCTCAAGCAGGTCGCTGTCGCTCGGAGTCTGGTCGAGGAAGCCGGCGTCGACGTCGAACAGCGAACGGAACGCGGCATTGTAGAAGATCAACTTGCGCTGGGCGTTGAAGATGGCGACGCCAGTAGCGAGTTGGTCGAGCACACGGCGATGGGCGTCGACCATCCGGGCGTGTTCGGCGCGTATGGCCTCGACCTCGGTGCGATCGATGGCAATGCCGGCGCTGCCCGGGCCGCTCGGGCCGGCCACCACGTCGAAAATGCGGCGGTGGCCGGCGGCGATCGCCGGCAGGCGAGCCGCATAGGTCTCGTGCGCAGCTTGCGCGCGCAGAATCTCCTCACGCGCCGGGCGGTCAAGCAGTTCCATCTCACGCTTTACCGCTTCGTTGGCATTGGCTGCTTCCACCGCGCGCGCGTAAGCCGCGTTCACGAACGTCAGCCGGCCGATCTCATCGCGCGCCCATACCGGCGCGGGCAATGAATCAAGCAGGGCGGTCATTGTGGTGACATCGACTTGCAGCTTGTCGTGCCGTTCGACGAGATCGACCAGTTCTTGCTCAATTCCGCTGATGTCGCGTAGCCGCAGCACTGCGCGGCCGGCAATGGCGCGGCCTTCCGCTTCGACTGGGCGGCCTGCCGCACTGGTCAATGTCATCGTGAAGCCCCGCCCTTCGCCGCGCAAGATCTGCACCGCGTGTTCCATGCGCTGCGCGACGGCGGGCTCAAGCCAGCAGCCGAAAGCGAGTATGCGTTCAGGAACTGTGGTGGGCATGATGATGGAAATGTCGCCGAGAATGGTCGGCTGGTCCGATGCCGCCGGCCATTCCACCAGCACTTGCGGCTCGGCTAGGAGCAGCGCCTTGAGCCGGTCGATCTCCGCATGTAGCAGCATTGCCTCGTTGCCCGATGAGATTTCCAGGCGCGCGGCCTGCCGCCGCGCCCGCAAGAGGGCGATGACGGCGAGCGCCACGAAAATGATGAAACCGAGGGCGAGGCCCAGCGTGCCGATTCCGAGGTTGGCGACGTTGGCTATCTTACCTTGTAGCGCACCGACGATGGCGAGCGTAGAGCGGGCGTCGGCACGAGCCGGCGCAATGAATGCGATGAAGAAATTTGCGATGACGAAGGCAGCGAGGAATCCGCCTCGCCTCGGACGAGAACGCAGCCTCTCGTTCGCCGCCCGGATTGACTCCGGCATTCAGGCTTGCCCCAAGGAAAGCGTACGGCGTCCGCCACGCCGTACGCGAATCGATTGGACTTTACCCCCAAGAGGAATCGTGCCGTAAGAGTCCAGATCGTGAACGGGAAGAGGTAAAGCGAAGAGTGCGCGGGCTATTTCAGCTCCAATGCCTGCTGCGTCATCTCTTCGACGCTGATGCGGCCAAGCGCTGCCGAAAACACGCGCTCGGCTTCGCGCAACGTCGGCCATACCACTGCGTTGGCCAGCTGTGAGCCGTTCGCTGGCGCGGTGTCGGCATCTTCCGCGGCACTGGCCGCGCGCAGGATATCCTCCGCGCTGATGGTGTTTTTCGCGCGTGCCAGCTCATAGCCGCCGCGCGGACCCCGGATGCCCTTGAGGATGCCCTCGTGTACCAGTGCTTGCAGCACGGGTTCGAGATGGCGTGGAGGGAGCTGATGACGGGCCGCCAGTGCCTTGGCCGACACCGGTCGTCCTGCGGCATGAACCGCGACGTCAAGGACAGCAGTGATAGCGAGAATCCCCTTGCGGGACACCAGCGGCATTTGCGGTACCAGTCACAATTGCAACAACTTGCAGTCGGGTACTAATTTGCGACTAGTCAGCCGTCTAGGTAAAATCGCGACAAATTTCGCTCAACTTCCGGTAGAGCCGAATCCCCCGATTCCACGCGATGTCGCGTCGAGCGATACAACTTCTGATAGATGTACATGCGTCACCGGCGCGACCACCAGTTGGGCGACCCGCGTTCCGCGCGCAATTTCAAACGAATCACCGCCGAGATTTACAAGTATTACTTGTATTTCGCCTCGATAGTCGGCGTCGATCGTCCCAGGCGTATTGAGCACGGTAAGGCCGTATTTAGCGGCCAGGCCAGAACGCGGGCGCACCTGCGCCTCGAATCCGGCGGGCAGCGCAATGGCGATGCCAGTCGGCACCAGCGCGCGCGCCCCGGGCATCAGCGTCAGCGGTGCGTCCGCAGGTACGGCGGCCATGAGATCGAGGCCCGCAGCGAGTGCACTCTGATAGGACGGGAGCGACAAATCCCGACCGTGCGATAGCCGGGTGATCTCGACGGTGATAGCGCTCACGCTTTTTCCTCCTTCAGGGATACCGCGATCCGCTCGATCAACATGGCAGCGACGGCCTCTTTCGAACGTGGCGGCCACCGTTCGATGCCGCCGGCGGTGACCAGTTCGATGGTGTTGGTATTACCACCCATGATGCCGGTCGCAGGCGATACGTCGTTGGCGAGAATCCAGTCGCAGCCCTTGCGCAAGCGCTTGGCCTTGGCGTTGTCCGTGACGTTCTCGGTCTCGGCGGCAAAACCAATGACAAGTTTCGGCCGTTGCGTCGTCTTGTGTGCGATAGTTGACAAAATGTCGGGATTCTCGGTTAGCGAAAAAGCGGGCGCAGCTTCGCCCGGTTTCTTCTTGATTTTCTGTGGGCCGGTTTCGGCCACCCGCCAGTCGGCGACTGCGGCGGCGAATACGGCAACATCCACCGGTAGCGCGCGTTCGACTGCTGCAAGCATCTCGCGCGCGCTTTCGACGCGGATGGTCTTGACGCCGGGCGGATCGGCGATTGCGACCGGTCCGCTCACCAGCGTGACGTCGGCGCCGGCACGTGCGGCTGCGGCGGCGATGGCGTGGCCTTGCTTGCCTGAAGAACGGTTGGCGATATAGCGGACGGGATCGATCGGTTCGTGGGTCGGGCCCGACGTTACCAACATGCGCAGGCCGGCAAGCAGCCTCATTTCGCCGTTCGCCAGTTCCTTCCCCGCTGCGGCGGCGATTTCGAGGGGCTCCGCCATGCGGCCCACGCCGCCTTCGCCTGCTTCCGCCATCTCGCCTTCGTTGGGGCCGACGAGTGCGACGCCGTCCCTGACGAGTTGCGCGAGATTGCGCTGTGTCGCCTTGTTAGCCCACATCAACGGATTCATCGCCGGTGCCAACAGGATCTTGGCACGTGTCGCCAGCAGGACGGCGCTGGCGAGATCGTCGGCATGGCCGTTCGCCATCTTCGCCATCAGGTCGGCGGTCGCCGGCGCCACCACGATGAGCTCGGCCTCGCGCGCCAGGCGGATGTGGCCGACGTCGAACTCATGCGCGGGATCGAACAGGTCTGTGTAGACGCGGCCGCCGACCAGCGCGCCGGCGGCGAGCGGCGTGACGAATTCCTGCGCCGCCTTGGTAAGGATGCAGCGCACGGAGTATCCGCGCTCCTTCAGCCGTCGGATCAGATCGAGCGACTTATAGGCCGCGATGCCGCCACCAATGATTAGCAGCACGCGATTGACTTGCGGCACTCCTTCTGCCGCCGGTACCTGCGGCGCGCGCGGGGCTGCGGCGGGTATCGCTTCCTCTGCTGCCGCGCGCAGGATCGTGCGCACCTCGTCCTCGACCGAGCGGCCGTTGCGCGCCGCGCGCAGCCGGAGCTGCTGTTTGAGCTTGTCTTCGAGCTGGCGGACGGTCAGGGAAGCCATCGAAAAATCCTTAATGAACAATACGCTAGCATAGGTATGATTGCGATGCAATCAATGCAATCGTAAGCGCCCCCGACCGCTACGACAAGGCCCGCAGCGCGCCGCGCAACGCATCCGCCGAAGCGTCGGCGAGCAGCTTCTCGGCCGCGGCATGGGCTTCCTGCCAGACGGGGTACGCCTTGTTCAGCAGCCGGCGGCCGGCCGGCGTGATGACCAGGCGGCGGCTGCGCCGGTCTTCCTTGTCGACCTTCACCTGCAACAGCTTGCGCCGCTCGAGGGGCTTAAGCGCCGCGGTGAGCGTGGTGCGGTCCATGGCGAGCAGCGCGGCGACGCTGCCGAGCGTCGGCGGCTCCGGTCGGTTAATCGACATCAGCAGCGAGAATTGTCCGTTGGTGAGATCGAGGGGACGCAGCGCTTCGTCAAAGCGCCGCGCCAAAGCACGCGCCGCCCGCTGGGCGTGCAGGCACAGGCAACAATCTCGCACCTCCGGCGTTACCGAGAACGGTAACTCTTGCGGGTTTGACATCGAGTCAAATATGTTGATATCAACCTAATATGTCAAGAGCCGAATGCGGTGCTGGGAGCCGTTTTCCACGCTGATTCAAGCCTGAAGGGAGCGGGCGTCTGTCCCGCCGGCAAACACGCGAAAGGGAGCCAAAAATGCACGTTCAGCCTTATTTGATGTTCGACGGCCGCTGCGATGAAGCGCTCGACTTCTACAAGAAGTCGATCGGCGCCGAGGTCGGCATGCTCATGCGCTGGAAGGACAGCCCCGACAAATCCATGTGCGCGCCCGGCAACGAGGACAAGGTGATGCATGCGCAGTTCAACGTCGGCGACACCACGCTTATGGCGTCGGACGGCCGCAACACCGGCCACCCTGACTTCAAGGGTTTCGCGCTCGCCCTCAACGCCAAGGACGAAAAGGAAGCCGATCGTCTGTTCAATGCGCTGGCCGACGGCGGCCAGGTGCAGATGCCGATGGCCAAGACCTTCTTCTCGCCGCGCTTCGGCATGGTGGCGGACAAATTCGGTGTCGGCTGGATGGTGATCGTCGCCCGGTAGGCGCGCGTCGATCGCTAGGGCCGTGCAAAGCCCCCATGAAAAAGACGGAAGGAACGGCTCGTGCCGCTCAAACTCTATTACCATCCGCTTTCGTCATTCTGCCACAAGGCGCTAATCCCCTTGTACGAAAATGACATCCCGTTCGAACCGGTTTTCGTCGATCTCGGCGACGAAAAATCGAGCGCAGAACTCCGCGCGCTCTGGCCTATCGCCAAGTTCCCGGTTCTGCGCGATGAGGCGCATAAGAGTACGATCGCCGAGGCGACCGTCATCATCGAGTATCTGGATACGCACTATCCCGGACCGACGAAGTTCCTGCCGGCCGAAGCCGATCTCGCCTGGCAGGTGCGGATGTGGGATCGTTTTTACGATCTATACGTTCACGTCCAGATGCAGAAGATCGTCGGCGACCACCTGCGTCCCGCCGATACGAGAGACACCTTCGGCGTCGAGCAGGCGAAGGCGATGGTGCAAAAATCCTACGCCATGATCGAAGAGGCGATGAAAGGAAAGACCTGGGCGATGGGCGACGACTACGGTCTCGTCGACTGCGCCGCCTCTCCCGCGCTTTTTTACGCCGACTGCGTCCTGCCGATCGGCGGCGGAACGCCGAACTTGAAAGCCTATTTCGACCGGCTGATGTCGCGCCCGTCTTACGCGCGGGCGCTCAAGGAGGCCGAGCCGTACTTCCATATGTTCCCCATGGAACCCAAACCCCGCCTACCGATGGAGAATGTTTGATGCCGGATCAGTCCACCAAGACTGAATCGAAGGATTTCGTCATCTCGTGCGTGTTCACCGCGCCGCGCGATCTGGTGTGGAAGTGCTTCACCCAGGTCGAGCACCTGAAACAATGGTGGGGGCCGAAAGGCGTCAAGATCGCCAAAGCCGCCGTCGATTTTCGCGTCGGCGGCTCCTTCCACTACGCTATGCAGCCGCCCAGCGGCGACATCATGTGGGGCAAGATGGCCTACCGTGAAATCACGCCGCAGGACCGGATCGTGTTCATCAACTCGTTCTCCGACGAAACGGGCGGCGTCACACGCCACCCGATGGCGCCGGGCTGGCCGTTGCAGATCCTCTCGATCTTCACCTTCGAGGATGTGCCCGGGGCTAAGACCAAGTTCACCGTCCGCTGGTCGCCATATGAAGCAATACCGGAAGAGCAGGCGACTTTCGACAGCGCCCAGTCGCGCGTCAGCATGACTAACGGCTGGACAGGAACCATGGAGAAGCTTGAGGCCTATCTGGCGACAGCGAAACAGGGAGCGTGACCATGCAGCTCAAGCATCCGCTCACGCCCTGCTTGTGGTTCGATACCGAAGCCGAAGACGCGGCCAACCTCTATTGCTCGGTGTTTTCCAATTCCAAGATCACCGCCATCAGCCGCTTTCCCGACGCCGGGCAGGAGATTCATGGCAAGCCGGCGGGCTCGGTGATGACGGTGGCGTTCGAGCTTGACGGCCAGCCGTTCACCGCGCTCAACGGCGGCCCGGTGTTCAAGCTCAATGAGGCGGTGTCGTTCCAGATCAGCTGCGATACGCAGGACGAGGTCGACTATTACTGGAACGCGCTGACCCGAGATGGCGGCCGGGAGAATCAGTGCGGCTGGTTGAAAGACAAGTTCGGTCTCTCCTGGCAAGTGGTGCCGAACGCGCTGCCGAAGCTGATGACCGCATCCGATCCCGCGGCCTCGGCGCGGGTGATGACTGCGTTCATGAAGATGAAGAAGTTCGATATCGCGACGCTGGAACGGGCTGCCGCAGGGAACTGACTATGACCTATGTCGACGGGTTCGTCGTGCCGGTGCCGAAGCGGAAGGTCGAGGCCTATCGCAAGATGGCGCGCAAGGCCGGCAGGATATGGCGCGAGCACGGCGCGCTGGCGTTCCATGAGTGCGTCGCCGACGACGTGCCGTATGGTAAGCGCACGTCGTTTCCGCGCGCGGTCAAGGTCAAGCCCACCGAAACGGTCGTATTCTCCTACATAGTCTTTCGCTCGCGCAACCACCGCGACCGCGTCAACGCGAAGGTCATGAAGGACGGACGGCTTGCGGCGATGATGAAGGATGTGAAGGCTTGGCCATTCGACGCCAAGCGCATGATCTACGGTGGATTCAGGAACATCGTCGCGCTATAGCGCCGACGGGGTGTGGCGCCGGGCACGGCGTCTCACATCACCATCCACCCGATCCACAACAGCAGCAGTGCGATGATCCATAGCGCCGCCGCGGTCCAGCGATTGCGGCGCGCTTCGGCGCGGCCGATCGCCTCGACCGTATCGGGCGACAATACAAATCCATCACGCGTGATGTCGTCGAGCTGATCGAGCAGCGTGCCCGCGCGCGTCAGCAGGCTCGGCACCTGGCCGACGAAGCGGCCGATCTCGCCGGCGCCTTCCACCGCATCTTCCAGCTTGCCGACCGGGCCGAGATTGCGCGCGATCCATTCGCGCACGACGGGATCGGCGGTGGTCCACATGTCGAGGCGCGGGTCGAGCGAGCGCGCAACGCCTTCGACCACCACCATGGTCTTCTGCAGCAACAACAGCTCCGGCCGCGTGCGCATGTCGAACAGGCCGGTGACCTCGAACAGCAGCGTCAGCAGCTTCGCCATCGAAATGTCTTCGGCGGTGCGGTTGTGGATCGGCTCGCCGATGGCGCGGATCGCCTGCGCGAAGCTTTCGACCGAATGGTGCCGCGGCACGTAGCCGGCATCGAAATGCACCTGCGCCGTGCGCATGTAGTCGCGGGTGATGAAGCCGAACAGGATCTCGGCGAGGAAGCGCCGCTCCTTCGGCCCTAGCCGTCCCATGATGCCGAAGTCGACCGCCACCAGCCTGCCGTCGTCGTCGACGAACAAGTTGCCGGGGTGCATGTCGGCGTGGAAGAAGCCGTCGCGCAGCGCGTGGCGCAGAAAGCTCTGGATCACCGTGCGCCCGAGCCCGGCGAGATCGAAGCCCTTGGCGGAGAGCGCATCGTGGTCGGCGAGCCGCGTGCCGTCGATCCATTCCAGCGTCAGCACTTCGCGCGCGGTGCGGTCCCAGTCGACCGTCGGAATGCGGAAATCGGCGTCGTCCTTGGTGTTCTCCGCCATCTCGGACGCTGCGGCGGCTTCGAGGCGGAAGTCCATTTCGATTGCGACCGAGCGCGCCAGCGTCGCCACCACCTCGACCAGGCGCAGCCGCTGCGCTTCCAGTGAAAAAGCTTCCGCCATGCGGGCGACGAAGAAGAAGGCGGCAAGATCCGAGCGGAAGCGGCGCTCGATGCCCGGGCGCAGCACTTTCACCGCTACCGCTTTGCGGGCGCCATCCGTCTCGATCTCGGCGCGGTGCACCTGTGCGATGGAGGCGGCAGCGACCGAAGGGCCGAAGCTCGCATAGATCGCATTGAGCGGCTTGCCGAGCGCCGCGACGACGGCGGCTTCTGCTTCGGCTTGGGGAAACGGTGGCAGCTTGTCCTGCAGGCTTTCGAGGTCGCGCGCGATCGTCTGGCCGACGACGTCGGGCCGAGTGGCAAGGAATTGGCCGAGTTTGACGTATGTCGGCCCCAATCTCGTGAGCGCGGCGGCCAGCCGGCTGCTGCCGGCACCGGCGCCGCGCCGTTCGATCAGCCGGCCGAGCCCGACTGCCCACTTGGCGCCAAGGGAAAGCGGCCTTGTGTCGACCAGCGCCAGCACGCCCTCCCGCGCGAACACGAAGCCGGCCCGGGAAAGACGCAGAAAATGAGCGGTGGCGGAGATCACGCGGCGGCCATCTAGAGCTTCCAGCCCGAATGCAGCGCCACCACGCCGCCGGTCATCTGCGTGAACGACACGCGGCGGAAGCCGGCCTGTTCGATCATCTTGGCGAACGCCTTGGGCTTGGGAAACTTGCGGATCGACTCGACGAGGTACTGATAGGCCTCACGGTCGCCGGTGACCATGCGGCCGATATTCGGAATTACCTGGAACGAATAGAGTTCATACAGCTTGTCGAGCCCGGGCACGTCGACGGCGGAAAATTCCAGGCACAGGAAGCGTCCGCCGAACTTGAGCACGCGATAGGCTTCGGTCAGCGCGCGGTCGATGCGCGGCACGTTGCGAATGCCGAAGGCGATGGTGACACAGTCGAAGCTCTTGTCGCCGTAAGGCAGTTCTTCGGCATTGCCCTGCTCGAAGGTGACCACATGGTCGAGACCTTGCTGCTCCGCACGCTCGGCGCCGACAGCCAGCATCTCGGCATTGATGTCGCAGACGGTGACGCGGGTGCCCGGGCCGCCCGCCGCTATCACACGGAAGGCGACGTCGCCGGTGCCGCCGGCGAGATCGAGCAGCGCGAAGGGGATGTTTGACTTTTCATGAAGACGGCCGTGACGCCCTTTCGGCGGCGGGTTCACCGCCGTCACCAGGGCGTCCTTCCAGGCTCGGTGGAGGCCGCCCGACATAAGATCGTTCATCAGGTCATAGCGCCGCGCCACCGAATGAAACACGTCGTCGACCCGCCCCTGCTTTTCGTCGAGGGGGATACTCTCGTAGCCGAAATGGGTCTCGTCTGGGGTCTCTTTCTGGGCCGCGGTCATTTCCAATAGTCCTTTGCGGGCAGGACCATAGCGCCTCGATAGGGCTGGCGCTACGAGTCATGCGCGGACTCTTTCCGAGGCCGCCTATGCTCTACCGGGGCGATCAACCATCTCCAGGCCGCAGCCGGTTTGTGAAGCCCAAAGCCCATGTTTTGGTTGTATATTTAGGTTGTGCAATCTTTAACTTCCCGTTTTTAGGGTGACGCCCATCAAAATCAGATGGGGGCGGCATGGCGCAGCGTGAGGCAACAAATATCCATTCAAGCGAAGGTTGGGTGGGACGCCTCGGCGCGTCGCTGACCCGCCACACTGGCCTCGGGCTGTTGGTTGTCGCCGTCGTCGTAGGCGCTTACCTGGTGTCGCTGTCGACGGGCAGGGCCTTCAACCCGGGCATGATAATCTCTGCCTTCAATCTGGCGACCATCTTGCTGCCGCCGCTCGTCTTGATCGTGGCAGTGTGGCGCTTCTTTCGCATGGCGATTATTCATCGTCCGGCAGAACCGCTGAAGCACTTATGGAGGGATTTGCGCAGCCTGCTGTTTAGCTTCGATTGTGTACTCGACGGCCTGGTCTTGCTCGTACTATTCAGCGCGTTTCTGCCAAGCTTCAGCTATATCAAAGACAACATCCCGAATCTGCAACCGTTCTGGTGGGATCCAATCTTTGCCCACATGGATCAGGAGTTGTTCCTCGGCCATGACCCGTGGCGCGTTCTCCAGCCTATTGTTGGTTCGCCGCTCGCCACCACGGCCCTGAACGCTGCCTATCACGGCTGGTTCTTTCTGATGTACTTCTTCATTCTCGGAATGGCGTTCTTCGGCAAGAACCAGGAACTGCGTTACTCGTTCGCCTATGGCTTCGTGCTGACGTGGACGGTCGCCGGCATCGTGCTCGCCATCCTGTTGTCGTCCGCCGGCCCGGTCTATTTCGAGCGGCTCGGCTTCGGTCATCAATACGCGCCGCTGATGGCATCCCTCCGCGCTGACGATCGGATTCTTCCAGTTTGGTCGTTGAAGGTTCAGCAACTGCTCTGGGAAAGCTATCTCCATGGCGGGGGTGACATCAGCGGCATCTCAGCCATGCCCAGCCTGCACATCGCCAACGCAGTGTTCTTTGCCGCAGTAGGATATCGAATCGGGCGCAAGACGGGCATCGCTTTGACGGTGTTTGCCATGATGATTTACATTGGTTCGATCCACCTCGGCTGGCATTACGCGGTTGACGGCATCGTCGGCGCTGCCGCCGCAGTCGTATGCTGGCGGCTGGGCTGCTTATTTGCACGGTTGGATCTGCAGAGGCATGCGCGGCTCGGCTGCGCCCTCGCGCCGGGCGGCGCGGCGTCCCTCGGCTGAGCCGGGCCCACTTTCTTGTGTTCTCCTGCTCTTGACGCACTCACGGTCGTATCCAAAGTATGCGGCCGGCGGCGCGTGGCGATCGCGCGACTGCCGGATCGGGCGCGCCCTGGCCATGCCGCGTCATGAGCAGGAAATCGCGCCATGCCCGAACTTCCCGAAGTCGATACCGTCCGCCTGGGACTTGCCCCTGCCATGGAGGGCGCGCGTTTCAAGAAGGTGGAAGTGCGCGACCGCCGCCTGCGCTGGCCGATCGCCAAGGACTTCGAGAAGCGGCTCGAAGGCCAGAAGGTCGAGGGCCTCGGCCGCCGCGCGAAATATCTTCTCGCGGACCTCTCTTCCGGCGATGTGCTGCTCATGCATCTTGGCATGTCCGGCTCGATGCGTGTCGGGCACAAGGCGCGGCCGGGCGTCTACTACCATGAGAAATCGAAGAGCAAGGCGCACGACCATGTCGTCTTCCACATGTCGAACGGCGAGGTGGTCACCTTCAACGATCCGCGCCGCTTCGGCTCCATGAAGATCGTGCCGCGCGCCAAGCTCGACCAGGAGCCACTCTTGCGTTCGCTCGGGCCGGAGCCGCTCGGCAATGAATTCGACGCCGCCATGCTGGCCAAGGCTTGCGCCGGCAAGAAGACGTCGATCAAAGCTGCGCTCAGTGACCAACGCACCGTCGCCGGCTTGGGCAACATCTATGTCTGCGAGGCGCTGTTCCGTGCGCGGCTTTCCCCTGAGCGGCGCGCCTCCACCATTGCCGACCGCAATGGAAAACCCAACCAGCGTGCCGAAGCGCTGGTGCACGCCATCAAGGCGGTGCTACACGACGCCATCAAGGCCGGCGGCTCATCGTTGCGCGACCACCGCCGCGCCGACGGCTCGCTCGGCGACTTCCAGCACAATTTCCAGGTCTACGACCGCGAGGGCGAGCCCTGCCCGCACTGCAAGGGCAAGATCAAGCGCATCGTGCAGACCGGGCGCTCGACGTTCTATTGTCCCTCGTGCCAGAAATAGCCGCGATCAATCGGGAGAGAGCCATGAGTTACCAGCATATCCTCGTCGAAACCAAGGGCCGTGTCGGGATCATTCGGCTCAACCGGCCGCATGCCCTCAACGCGCTCAATCTCAAGCTCATGGAAGAAATCGCCACGGCCGTCGATGTGTTCGATGCCGACGCCAATATCGGCTGCCTCCTGATTACCGGCAACGAGAAGGCCTTCGCGGCCGGCGCCGATATCAAAGAGATGGCCGATAACGAGTACATCGATGTCTTCCTCAACAATTTCTCCGACACCTGGGACCACACCGCGCATGCGCGTAAGCCCGTGGTCGCTGCGGTCGCGGGCTTTGCACTCGGCGGCGGCTGCGAGCTTGCCATGCAATGCGACGTGGTGATCGCCGCCGAAAATGCGAAATTCGGCCAACCCGAAATAAAGCTTGGCGTAATTCCCGGTATCGGCGGGACCCAGCGGCTGACTCGCGCGGTCGGCAAGGCAAAAGCCATGGACCTCATCCTTACCGGTCGCATGATGGACGCCAGCGAAGCCGAGAAGTCCGGTCTGGTGGCGCGCGTGGTCCCGGCAGCCGATCTGATGGACGAGGCGATGAAAACCGCCGAAACCATCGCCGGCATGTCGCTGCCATCGGTGTTGGCCGCGAAGGAAGCGGTCAGTCGCGCCTTCGAATCGAGCCTCGCCGAGGGCGTGCTGTTCGAGCGCCGGGCCTTCCATGCGTTGTTCGCGACGCAGGACCAGAAGGAAGGCATGAAGGCCTTCGTGGAGAAGCGCAAAGCGGAGTGGAAGAACAGGTAGCGAGCGCCTCGCTCGCTGCGGCGTCCGCGCCACAACCGAAAAAATTTTCCACGCTAACTTATCCCCGCTCACTCACGCGCCCTTATCATGCTCCTCGTCCGGTTCATTTGAGGGCGTCATCTAGAGGCGTCTTGATGATGGAGCCGCCCTAACGGGGCCGATATCGGGAAAACCCGACGTCGGCGATGCGGTGCCTGCGGGCGGGGAAAGAACGCATCCCCCGCGCTCGGGCGGCGCGGGGTTCCGCCCGGGGACACTATGACCCCCCGCCAGGAACTGGCTGACAGCATGAGTCTTCGAGACTTGGCTGAAAGCGCGGCCCGCGCCGGAAAGACGCCGCGATGGAGCGCCGCGGGGCGCGCGGGTCTCGCCAAGACCCGCTCGCGCTTCGCTGAAGCGCGGACTCAAGATGGTTGCGCCACGCGGCGCTCCATCTCCCTCATCTGTTTGGATGAGGGAAGAGGAGGAGTACGGGCGAACCCGGCGCCCGCCAAACAACACGGGTGATGACGCTTGCCTTGGCGCGTAGCGGGCAGGCCCGGCATGCACGGCGTCGGCTACGCGGCAATTACTTCCTGACGCAAATCACGCGCACCACCGCTTCGCGCGCATTGCCGCTGGTCGCCGGCGTCACGTCGTGCGCTTTCAGAAAAGCGCGGATCGTCGCTGCCGTAATGAGATGCACGGGTGCCATCGGCGGCCCGTTGCTCGCCAGCACCGCGTTGCGCGTTTCCATCATGCCCAGCACTTGCTCGTGTCCCCGACTGGCGTCACCGAGCACAGCAGCGCCCGAAAAGCCTGCCATCGGCACCGGTTGCTGCAAATCGATTGCCGTGCCGCCGATGAGGCGCGCCTTGATCTCCATCGGTTGGCGTGTGCCATGCTGTTCCTTGGGATCGGGAATGCCGATTAGCGTCAGCGCCTTGGCGTTTCCCGTCTCGCGCGGCAGCGGCAGCGCCGGCAGCTTGTGTTGCCCATAGACGCGCAGCAGGGCCAGACCTTGCGCCTTATCTTCGGCAACGCGGTCCGCATTGCCGAGCCCGGCGGCGACGATCACCTTGCAGCCATCAGTTACCTGGCGGTCGGTGACAATTTCGCCGCGCGCGCTGACAATTAGCCCGGTGCCGTATTCGACCGGTTTTGCCAGCACTGCGAACGGCATATTACCCGCCGGGAATGGCGCAAACGCGCTCGCCATTGCGTCCGCGACAGGCGCCACGATGCCGGCCATCGCCTGATCGTAGAGAAGCGTAAAGCCGCGGATCTCGCCGTCGCGTTGTTTGGCGTGCACGTCGAAATATTTTAGACCTTGCATGCCGTGCATGGAGAAGTTGTCTTCGTGAAGCGTACTGCGAGAAACCCGGCGCGTCCGCGGGGTCCTCTTTTCTTGCGTGTACAGGTCGGCAAGTTTGAGGTCCGGATTTTTGAGCCGGAACGTTTCGATCCGCACTTCGCCATGCGGGGACGACCAGCGCGTGCCATGGACGGCGTCATGCGCATTGGGCACCAGCTTGGCCGGCAGGCCGATCCGGATGCCGGTAGCCGGGTCTGTCACTACACGCCAGCCGAAGCGGCGGTGATGGCGGTCGCCGGCGGCAAGCAAGGCGGCGCGCTGCTCGACGGTGAGCACGCCGGTGATCTTTGCCTTATGTCGCTTCTGGAAATTCTTCACCGCCGCGCTGAGCGGTTCGTCGCCTTCGGCGACACCCGCATAATCGCCGGCCCACAACAGCGCCGATTGGATGCGCAGCCGTTCGCCGGGCGGGATACCGCCGCGCGCGTCGGGTGGCAATGAGGCCGTCGTCATGACGTCGGGTCTGGGCGTCGGCAGTTCAATATCATGTGTCTTCTTCGCGGAGTTCGCGGGCGCCGCCTTGGCGGCGATCGATTGCGTGGCCGCCGCCGCGCCGGCGGCGGATTTCGGCGCCGGCCGCGGCCGATGTGCGACCGCGCGCCGCCGATGGTGGTGCCTCGCAGCACGCTTTTTGGTGGTCTTCTTGCTGCTGTCAGCCGGCTTGGGACGCATGAACACGCCGGCGTCTCCTGGCCCGCTATAAAATTGTGCCGCGGCCGGGCCGGAGCCCAGGACGAGCGCGAGCATGATGGACAGGGAACCGCAACGTATCGACATTAAGCCCACACCAAACACATTAGAGATGATTGTGGCGAGCGTAGCCGATCGGCAAGAGGGCGCAAGGCGGGTGGCCTTGCAGCCCGCTCCCCTCCCAGGCCAATAAAGACGCTGGCCCAAGGGCTTGCGCCGGCTTAGCGCGGCGGATTTGACGTCCCGCCCCCCGCGCGGCTCGCTCCTTTGCCGAACGTCAAATCCAAAGCCGCACTAGAATCAAATATTTGCTAGTGTCCCTTCGGTTCTGACGTTCGTATGAAAGTGTTTGGCAAGGGGATACGAACGTCGGAACCGGGACATTAGTGTTAACCTTGATGCTCGATTCATCCGAACTCGAACGTTACGCCCGCCACATCGTCCTGCGCGAAGTGGGCGGGCCCGGCCAGGCCAAGCTGAAAGCCGCCCGCGTGCTGGTGATCGGCGCCGGCGGCCTTGGCGCGCCGGCGCTGCTTTATCTCGCGGCCGCCGGCGTCGGCACGCTCGGCGTGATCGACGATGACGTGGTTTCGCTGTCCAACCTTCAGCGCCAAGTCATCTTCGGTACGGACGACATCGGCAATCGCAAGGTGGATGGCGCAGAAGCCGTGATCTCGCGGCTCAATCCCCATGTGGAGGTCGAGACTCATATGACGCGCCTCGATGCCGGTAATGCGCTCGACCTGTTCGCGTGCTACGATCTGGTCGTCGACGGCTCGGACAATTTCGCCACCCGGTATCTGTCGTCAGACGCTTGCTACTTCGCCAAGAAGCCGCTGATCACCGCCGCGGTCGGCACCTTCGACGGTTCGCTCACATCCATCCGCGCGCATGAGAATGGCCCGCATGGCAATCCCAATCCGACCTATCGCTGTCTCTTTCCCGAGTCTCCGCCCGCGGGATCGATTCCCGCGTGCGCCGAAGCCGGAATTCTTGGCGCGCTACCAGGCGTGCTCGGCTCATTGATGGCGCTGGAAGTCATCCGCGAAATCGTTGGATTTGGAGAGGGCCTGGTCGGCCGGCTGCTGATGGTCGATGCCCGTTCGATGCGGTTCGAAACCCTGAGCTATGCGTGGGATCCGGATAATCCGTTGTCGGGTGAGAATCCGACGATCGCGGATTTGTCGGTGCATGCTGGCCGATAGAAGTTTAGAGCATCGACGGCAACACGCGATCCGGGGGCCGGTGTCCGTCCATGAACGTGCGGATGTTGATGATTACCTTCTCGCCCATGTCGACGCGGCCTTCCAGCGTTGCCGAACCCATGTGCGGCAACAGCAGCACCTTGCCCTCGCGCGCGAGCTTGACGAGCTTCGGGTTCACGGCCGGCTCGTGCTCGAATACATCGAGGCCGGCACCGGCGATATCGCCGCCTTCGATCAGCCGTGCCAGCGCATTCTCGTCGATCACCTCGCCGCGCGAGGTGTTGACGATATAAGTCTGCGGCCGGAGCAGTTTCAGCCGCCGCGCCGATAACAGGTGATAGGTCGCTGGCGTATGCGGGCAATTGATCGAGATAATGTCCATGCGAGTGAGCATCTGGTCGAGGCTCTCCCAATAGGTGGCGTCGAGCTCTTCCTCGATCTTCGGCGCCACCCGGCGGCGGTTGTGATAGTGGATCTGCAGGCCGAAGGCGCCGGCGCGCCGCGCCACCGCCTGCCCGATGCGGCCCATTCCGATTATCCCTAGGCGCTTCCCCCAAATGCGGTGGCCGAGCATCCAGGTCGGCGACCAGCCCGGCCAGCCGTTCTCGGACGTGACGATATTGGCGCCCTCCACCAGTCGACGCGGCACGGCCAGGATCAGGGCCATGGTCATGTCGGCGGTGTCTTCGGTCAGCACGCCTGGCGTGTTGGTCACCGTGATGCCGCGCTGCACGGCGGTGGTGACGTCGATGTTGTCGACGCCGTTGCCGAAATTGGCGATCAATTTGAGCTGCTCGCCGGCCTTGCCGAGTACGGCGGCGTCGATGCGGTCGGTAACAGTGGGCACCAGCACGTCGGCGGACTTCACCGCCTCGGCGAGCTGGGTCTGGCTCATCGGCTTGTCGTCGGGGTTGAGGCGGGCATCGAAAAGTTCCCGCATGCGCAGCTCGACGTTGTCGGGCAGCTTGCGCGTGACCACCACGAGCGGCTTCTTGGTCTTCGCCATTGTCGTCTTCACCGCGGCGTCTAACGGCGCATCACCCCCCGCCGAACGATACGCCGATTCAGCCCTCTTTAACCGTGCTCGCCCACACTGCGGCATCGCCGCATGCAGGCCCCAAATCCGTGCTTTTTTCCTAGCAGATGGCCGTCACAACACAAAGCTTTGACGCCCGACGCAGCCGCTTCGTCGCCGCCCTCTTGGCGGCGGTTTGCGTGTCGCTTCTGGGGGGCGCGGGGCCAGTGGCGCAGGCCAAAGGGCAGAAAAAAGGTACCGATATCGCACTTGGCCGTGGTTCGGTCACCGGCCTGCCGGTGCCCCGCTTCGTCAGCCTGAAATCGGATCGAATCAATGTCCGTTCCGGCCCCAGCCGCGATCAGGATGTGCGCTGGGTCTATACTCGCGCTGGCATGCCGGTGGAGATCACCGCTGAATTCGAGAATTGGCGCCGCATCCGCGACTGGCAGGGTGCGGAAGGCTGGGTCTACCACTCGCTGCTGTCCGGCAAGCGCACCGCAGTGGTGGTGCCGACGCTGAAGACTGACCTGGTGCCGCTCTATACCAGTCCGGATGCGAAGTCGGGGGTGGTGGCGCGCCTGCAGGGCGGCGTGCTCGGTTCGCTGGTCTCCTGCACAGGCACTTGGTGCGAGTTCAGGGGCAAGGGCTTCGACGGCTGGATCGTGCAGGTACGACTCTGGGGCGCCTATCCCAACGAGAAGGTCGAGTAGCGCCCGGCGCGCGATCTCGAAAAAGCCCCTCCCCGACTTGATCGTGGATGGGACCTGGTTTTCGGAAGAAGATCATGTGCCAATTAGAACGAAAATGGCCGGGACGACCCCGGCCACGCCAACGGCGCACGCTGACGGCGGCTCGTTACTTCTTCCGCCGCAGCCGCACCACCACGTCGACGCGGGCGATCTCGTAGCCTTCCGGCGGGGTCGGGGTGGCGCCAAGCACCACGTCGGCGCCCGGAATGTCGAGCAGCGCGTCATCATCCTCCACGAAGAAATGGTGGTGGGCAGTGGCGTTGGTGTCGAAATAGGCCTTGGAGCCGTCGACCGCGACCTGACGCAACAGGCCGACTTCAGTGAACTGGTGGAGGGTGTTGTAGATGGTCGCGAGCGAGACCGGGACTCTGGCGCGGCTGGCTTCCTCGTAAAGCATTTCCGCAGTCAGATGGCGGTCGCCCTTGCCGAACAGGATCCAGCCGAGCGCCATGCGTTGACGGGTTGGCCGCAAGCCAACCTGGCGCAGCATCGCCTTCACATCGTGCCACGGGCAGCCCGTGAGCGCCGAAGTATCGCCGGTCGGTAATGTCATGGTACGCGTCTGCGTCATCATTGTACTCGAATAGGCCGGCCGCCGAGGGCGGCCAGTATCAGACTGTTTCATTTGCAACATATACGCCTTGGCATTGTAGATGCAACTCCCTCGCAAAAGCAGACAAGCCTCCGAAGGCCCGATTTTGCGGCCAATTTGCCGCGACAACTAGGAGTACAACCGAAATTGCCGGGCGTGAGTTCCGTCCCCACCTTGGCCGGGCCAAGTCCGGTATGTTAGGCATTCGGCTATGGGATTACAGCCAAACCCGCAGCGCGGGGCGACAACAGCGATGGAAGAACGGCGTCACAGCTTCGAATACGAGGATTTGCTTGCCTGCGGGCGCGGCGAGCTATTCGGCCCCGGCAACGCGCAGCTGCCGCTGCCGCCGATGCTCATGTTTGACCGGATCACCGACATCCAGGAAACGGGCGGCGAACACGGCAAGGGCATGATTCGGGCGGAACTCGACGTGAAGCCGGACCTCTGGTTCTTTCTCTGCCATTTCAAGGGCGATCCGGTGATGCCGGGCTGCCTTGGCCTCGACGCCCTCTGGCAGATGGTGGGCTTTTTCCTCGGCTGGCTCGGCGCCCCCGGCCGCGGGCGCGCCCTCGGCCTCGGAGAACTCAAGTTCTCCGGCCAAGTGTTGCCCAACGTGAAAAAGATCATATACGGAGTTGACTTCAAGCGGGTGATGCGCTCGAAACTGGTGCTTGGCATTGCCGACGGCTGGCTGTCCGCGGATGGCGAGGTGATTTATCGGGCCTCCGATCTCAAGGTCGGCCTGTTCAAACAGGACGACGCGTTGCAGCCAAGCGGCGCCTGAAACCGGCGAGAAGGCGGCCACCTACAGCCGGCCGCACGCGTGTTGCTGTCGGGGGCTTGCGAGCGGGCCACGCCCGGGCGATTTAAGGTTATGATCTCAGGTCTCATAGTCTCCGACCCGCGATTTTCAGGCTCCAAGATTCCGGGTTACAAGATCCCTGGTCCTATGACCAAACCACTGCGCTAGTTGAGGATATTCTGATTATGCGACGGGTCGTCGTCACCGGGATGGGTATCGTCTCATCGATCGGCAACAATACGCAGGAGGTTGTGGCCAGCCTGCGCGAGGCGAAATCCGGCATCGTAAAGGCCGACAAATACGCCGAGCTCAATTTCCGCTGCCGCGTGCATGGCGCCCCCACGCTTAATCCGGCCGACGTCGTAGACCGTCGCGCCATGCGTTTCCTTGGTGGTGGCGCCGCCTGGAACCACGTCGCCATGGAGCAGGCGATTCGCGATTCCGGCGTCGAGGAAAGCGACATCTCCAACGTGCGCACCGGCATCGTCATGGGCTCGGGCGGTCCCTCCACCCGCACCCTGATCGAGTCCGCCGACATCGCCCGCGACAAGGGTCCCAAGCGCATCGGCCCGTTCGCCGTGCCGAAGGCCATGTCGTCGACGGCTTCAGCGACGCTCGCCACCTGGTTCAAGATCAAGGGCGTCAATTATTCGATCTCGTCGGCCTGCGCGACTTCGAACCACTGCATCGGCAACGCCGCCGAGCTGATCCAGTGGGGCAAGCAGGACATGATCTTCGCCGGCGGCTGTGAAGAGCTCGACTGGACGCTGTCGATGTTGTTCGATGCCATGGGCGCGATGTCGTCGGGCTACAACGACACTCCCACCAAGGCCTCGCGCGCCTATGACAAGGACCGCGACGGTTTCGTCATCGCCGGCGGCGCCGGCGTACTGGTGCTGGAAGAGCTCGAGCACGCCAAGGCACGTGGCGCCAAGATCTATGCCGAGGTTGCCGGTTATGGTGCCACTTCTGACGGCTACGACATGGTGCAGCCCTCGGGCGAGGGCGCGATGCGTTGCATGAACATGGCGCTGGAGACCTGCAAGGCGCCGATCGACTATATCAATCCGCACGCGACCTCGACGCCGATCGGCGATCTCAAGGAGATCGAGGCGATCCGCGAAGTCTTCGGCGCCAAGTGCCCGCCGATTTCCGCCACCAAGTCGCTCACCGGCCATTCGCTCGGTGCGACCGGCGTGCAGGAAGCGATTTACTCGCTGCTGATGATGCAGAATGGCTTCATTTGCGAAAGCGCCAACATCGAAAATCTCGATCCTGATTTCGCGGACATGCCGATCCTGCGTGAACGCAAGGACAACGTTGCGCTCGGGGCGGTACTGTCGAACTCGTTCGGCTTCGGCGGTACCAATGCCTCGGTCGTATTCAAGCGGCTGGATGCCTAGTTTCTCCTCTGTCATTCCGGGGCGCGCGCGTAGCGCGCAAACTCGGAATCCATAGTTCTGGTGTTCCGAATCCACGCAACGCAGACGTTATGGATTCCGGCTCTCGCTCCGCTCGGCTGGAATGACAGCACAGATGGAATCTTAGAATGCCGGGACTGATGGAAGGCAAACGCGGGCTGGTGATGGGGGTCGCCAACGACCATTCTATCGCATGGGGTATTGCCAAGACGCTTAGCCAGCACGGCGCCGAGCTTGCCTTCACCTACCAGGGTGACGCGCTCGCCAAACGCGTAAAGCCGCTCGCCGAATGGGCGCGCTCGAAATTTTTGATGCCTTGCGACGTAGAAGACATCACGTCGGTCGATGCGGTGTTTGACGAAATCAAGAAACAGTGGGGCGCGATGGATTTCCTCGTGCACGCGGTGGCCTTTTCCGACAAGAGCGAACTCAAGGGCCGCTACGCCGATTTAACGCGCGAGAACTTCGTCCGCACCATGGTTATCTCCTGCTACGCCTTTACCGAGGCTGCCAAGCGTGCCGCCGCGCTGATGCCGAATGGCGGTTCAATGGTGACGCTGACCTACAATGGGGGCGACCGCGCCATGCCAAACTATAACGTCATGGGCGTCGCCAAGGCAGGGCTCGAAGCGTCGGTACGTTATCTCGCAGTCGACTTTGGCCACCAGAAGATTCTGTGTCAACGCTATCTCGGCCGGGCCGATCCGCACGCTCGCCGGCGCCGGCATCGGTGACGCGCGCTACATGTTCGCCTTTCAACAGAAATATTCGCCCCTGGGCCGCGGCGTCACGCTCGATGAGCTTGGCGGCGCCGGCCTCTATCTGCTGTCGGATCTCTCAACCGGGGTCACCGGCGAAATCCATTTCGTCGATTCCGGCTACAACGTCATCGCCATGCCGCAGCCGACCGCATTAAAGGCCGCGGGCGGCGAGGTAGAGAACGGCGGATAGTGCGGCGCGGCCATATCCCTTTTCCGCCAGCCAGCGAGTGAGGCGAAAAAAACGGCCGGGGCGAATCCCGGCCGTTTCATTTTGGTGATCATCGCCGCTCCGGCGACGGTGGCCGCTAGGCTCAGGCTCGCAGATCGAATCGATCCGCGTTCATCACCTTGGTCCAGACCGCCACAAAGTCCTTCGCGAACTTCTCCTTGGAATCCGCGCACGCATAGACTTCCGCGAAGGCGCGGAGCTGCGAGTGCGACCCGAAGATCAGGTCGACGCGGGTGGCAGTCCACTTCAAGTCTTTCGTCTTACGATTGCGACCCTCGTACGCGCCATCCTTGGTCGGCACCCACTCGTTGTCCATGGTGAGCAGGTTGACGAAGAAGTCGTTTGTCAACGTTCCCGGCTTCTTGGTGAAGACGCCGTGCTTGGAGCCGCCGGCATTCGCGCCGAGGACACGCAAGCCGCCGATGAGCGCCGCCATTTCCGGCCCCGTCAGCCGCAGCAGCTGCGCCTTGTCCACCATGGCCTCTTCGGGCGCCATGAACTGCTGCTTCTCGCCGATGTAGTTGCGAAAGGCGTCAGCGCGCGGCTCGAGCGGTGCGAAGGACTCGACGTCGGTCTGATCCTGCGAGGCGTCCATGCGGCCCGGCGTGAAGGGGACCTTCACGTTGACGCCGGCGGCCTTCGCGGCCTTTTCGATCGCGACACAGCCGCCGAGAACGATCAGGTCGGCCAGCGAGACCTTCTTGCCGCCCTTGCCGGCGTTGAATGTCTGCTGGATCGCTTCAAGCTTCTTGAGCACCTTCGCCAGCGCAGCCGGCTCGTTCACCTCCCAGTCCTTCTGGGGCGCGAGGCGGATACGCGCACCGTTGGCGCCACCGCGCTTGTCCGAACCGCGGTACGTCGAGGCCGACGCCCAGGCGGTCGAGACCAGTTGCGACACCGACAGGCCGCTTGCAAGGATTTTCTGCTTGAGAGCCGCGACGTCCTTGTCGTTGATCAGCTTCTTGCGATCGGCGGCCGGGATCGGGTCTTGCCAGATCAGCGTCTCCTTCGGCACCAGCGCGCCGAGGTAGCGCGCGCGCGGGCCCATGTCGCGGTGCGTAAGCTTGAACCACGCGCGGGCGAACGCATCCGCGAACTGGTCGGGATGCTCGTAGAAACGCCGCGAGATCTTCTCGTAGGCCGGGTCGAAGCGCAGCGACAGATCGGTGGTCAGCATCGTCGGCAAGTGCTTCTTGGACTTGTCGTGCGCATCCGGGATGTCGGCTTTCGCATTCTTCGCGACCCACTGCTTCGCGCCAGCCGGGCTCTTCGTCAGCTCCCATTCGTTTTCGAACAGGTTCTTGAAGAAGAGATTGCTCCACTTGGTCGGCGTCTGCGTCCAGGTGACTTCCGGGCCCCCGGTGATAGTGTCGCCGCCGAAGCCGGCGCCGTGCTTGCTCTTCCAGCCGAGGCCCTGATCTTCGATCGCCGAGCCTTCCGGATCGGGGCCGAGCAGCGACGGATCGCCGGCGCCGTGGGTCTTGCCGAAAGAGTGGCCGCCCGCGATCAGCGCGACGGTCTCTTCATCGTTCATCGCCATGCGGAAGAATGTCTCGCGGATGTCCTTCGCTGCCGCGACCGGGTCCGGATTGCCGTTCGGGCCTTCGGGGTTGACGTAGATGAGGCCCATCTGCACGGCGCCGAGTGGCTCCGCGAGCTGGCGCTCGCCGCTGTAGCGCTCGTCGCCGAGCCACGTGCCTTCGGGACCCCAGTAGAGCTCTTCAGGCTCCCATACGTCCACGCGTCCGCCGGCGAATCCGAACGTCTTGAAGCCCATCGACTCCAGCGCGACATTGCCGGCGAGAACGTAAAGATCGGCCCAGGATATCTTGCGGCCGTATTTCTGCTTGATCGGCCACAGCAGCCGTCGCGCCTTGTCGAGGTTGGCGTTGTCCGGCCACGAGTTGAGCGGCGCGAAGCGCTGCTGGCCGGCGCCGGCGCCGCCGCGGCCGTCGGTGATGCGATAGGTGCCCGCGCTATGCCAGGCCAGGCGGATCATCAGGCCGCCGTAGTGACCGAAGTCGGCCGGCCACCAAGGCTGCGAGTTCGTCATCAACGCCCGCAGGTCCTTGATCACCGCATTGAGGTTGAGGCTTTTGAATTCCTTGGCGTAGTCGAACGCCTCGCCCATCGGATCGGACAATTTGGAGTTGGCGTGGAGGACCTGGATGTCCAGTTGCTCCGGCCACCAGTCGCGGTTTCTGGGACCGTGTCTCGTGAACGGGCATTGGCCCGCCTTCTTGTCAGTCTTTGCGTCCATTTTGGGTGTTCCTCTTTCTCGTCGAGCGTGTCGGGCTAGTGCCCCCGCTTCCGAAGTTCGTGACAAATCGCAGCACCCCCTCACACGAACTTCGGAAGCGAAATGGGCACTAGCAAGTCTATGGCTGTAGTGCCGCTTTCGATTTGAAGTTCCCGAATGAGGTTGCGGCGACGGCTGCAGGAACTTCAGAGTCGGCGGCAATCATCGCAATGCCGGCAAATCGGTTGCGATTGTAACTATTATCGCGCAAAATGCCGATCAGGTCCAATCGTATTGATTGGGCATGACAATAAGTTTATCTGATTGTACATGATCACTTTGAGGCAGCTCCGCTATCTGACGGCATTGGCGCGCCACCGCCATTTCGGCCGCGCGGCGGAGGACTGCTCCGTCACCCAGCCGGCGCTTTCCATGCAGATACGGGAGCTTGAGCGCGAGATCGGTGCCGAACTCGTGGAACGCAGGCCGGGGGAAATCGCGCTGACGGAGCTCGGCACGGAGATCGCCGCGCGTGCCGAAGTCATCCTGACAGCAAGCCGCGACCTCGTTGATTTTGCCCGCCATCGCGGGCTGCTCAGCGGCCATCTCAAGCTCGGCATCATCCCGACGCTGGCTCCCTATGTGCTGCCGCGCGTGTTGCCGCGGCTGCAGACGGCCTATCCGGCGCTACGGCTGGAGGTACGCGAAACCCAGACCAAGATGCTCGTGGAGGAGCTTGCACGCGGCGATCTCGACTGCGTCATGCTGGCGCTGCCGGTTGAAGGCGGCGACGTGGAGACCTTGCCGCTATTCGACGATCCGTTCCTGCTGGCGCTGCCAGCCGCCGAACCGCTGCCGGCGGCGGCGCGCGTCAGCGTTGACGATGTCGACCAGCGTCGGCTCATCCTGCTGGAAGAGGGCCACTGCCTGCGCGACCAAGCGCTCGCTTTCTGCGCGGCTCCGCGACGCGACGCGCCGGCGGGGCTTGGGCGCGACCTCGCTCGCCACCGTGATGCAGATGGTGGCCAACGGCTACGGTGTGACGCTGGTGCCCGAAGTGGCCATCGACGTCAGAAGTTCGCGACGACCGGGTCAAATTGATGCGCTTCGTCGATCCGCAACCAGTGCGCACCGTCGGTCTCGCTTGGCGGCGCACCTCGCCGCGGAAGCAGGACTTCGCTGCGTTGGGCGCGGTCATGCGCGAGGCGGTGGCAGGTTCGGCTCAGCCTGTTGTGCGCCGGCCGCATAAGCCGGCGGCTTAGGCGCCGTTCAGAATTCGGCCTGTTGTTGCGGCTCCGGCCGGTTTTCCAGGCAGTAATAGGACGACACGCGGCTGATGAGCTTTTCCCGCACCCACTCGTTCAGGATGCGGCTGACGTTTTCACGCGCGATCCCCGCCATGGCGGCGAGATCGCTCTGGCTGAGCTTCTGCCGGATGACGATGCGCCCGCCGCCGACCTCGTGGCCGAAGGCGTCGGCCAGGCTGATCAGCGCGCGCGCCACGCGGCCTTTAAGCGGCAGGAAACTCGCCGCCGCGACCACGTCGTTGGTGTCGCGCAGGCGGGCCGCCAGCATCGTCATGATGTGGCGATAGACCGCCGGCGTATCTTCGGCGAAGGCGTGGAAATCGCCGCGGCTGATAAAACGTAGCGAACTGGGGCGGACGGCGGCCACCGACGAAGAACGCGGCGCGCCGTCGATCATGGACAACTCGCCGACGACGGTACCGGCGCCGAGAATAGCGAGGATACGCTCGCTGCCACTGGGCGATACCATCGTTACCTTCAACAGGCCTTCATCCACCACGTAGCAGCCGTCGCCGGGGTCACCGGCGAGGAACAGAGTTTGGTCCGGGACAAGGCGGACCGCGCGCGCCGTGGCGAACATGGCGCCGAGCAGCTCGGCCGGCAGGCCCGCGAAAAAATTTTGCGGTGGGCGAATCGCTTGCTCCATTTGTCGACCCCTGCAATAGGCCTCGTCGTGAGGGCCATAGGTCAACCATAGCGCAGGATCTGTAGTGACGCAGCCGGCTGAATCGGAGCGGGATCGAAATGCAGCGCCCACTCGGGCCATCGAGCCCGAGCGGATCCTGCTGAGCCATGGGGGCTCCGTCTCAGTAATAGTAATAGTCGGAGCAGATCTTGATCAGCCGGCCCGTCGCCTTGCGCACAAAGTAGCAGGTGTCGTCGTAGACGTAGGTGGGCGGCCCGAAGAAGAAGTGGCCGCGCCAGCGGTGCCCGAAGAACTTGTGGCTACTCCTCATGCCGCGCTTCATTATCATGGCACCGTTCGTGCCGTCACCCCTCATGCCGCCACCATCCACCGAGCGAATGGTACGCGCGCTGTGGCTGCTTATGGCCATTGCATCGCCGGTGACGGCGAGGGAACCGATTGCCAGCGTGGCGGCGGCGAAGGCAGCGATGATCAATCTTTTGGCCGTCGAGGTCGTCATGGGGCTCTCCTGGGTTTGCTTGCTGAAGGGCGCGTGGCCGCCCCGCAATGATCGTGACCCTAGAGACCGCCGGCTGTGTGCGATGTGATAGCCGTCACAGCTTGGTGTTTCTCGACGATATGCCCACAAATTACAGATCTGAACTCGTACTTATCGGGCCCCTGGCGATAGGTGTCGGCAAGGAGACGGGCGCCGCACGATGCGCTAGGCTTGCTTCTCCGGGCTGTCGCCGCTGCGACCGAGGGCATCGAGGGTGAGAATTCCATAGCATGACGCAGTTGCGCGACCTCGTCAGCCGCGAACCGCGGCCCGGACTGAAATTGCCAGACTGGCTCGAACGGCTAATCGCGGCCGGCATTGTCACGGCTGACCCAGAGGTCGCGCGCCGCCAGCGTTTCTGCAACGTCGCCGCCTTCGCCGCCGCCGCCACGGCGCTAATTCATCTCATCACCAACGCGCTTTACAATTTCGACGGACTGATCGCCATTCATGCCTACAACGTGCTGATCGCGACCGGGGCATTGGCGACCACGCGCCTGCATCCCTTCGGTGACAATATTGCGGCCATCGTCCTGATCCTGCTCATCACCTGCGGAAATACTTTCGTCGTCTTGGCGCTGGGCATAACCAGCGACCTGCAGATCTACTTCACGCTCGCCGGCGGTATGCTGTTTCTGTTCGGCGTGCAGAGTTGGCGGCTTTTTTTCATCTTCTTCCTGTTGATGGGGGCCATGCTCCTGCTGCTTCTCGACTTCGCACCGGTCGATGGCTTCGTGCTGCCGACCGATGGGCGTCTGCGCGATATGCTGTCGACAGACGCCTATCTCAGCACAACTCTCATCAACGCCGCGCTAATCTTCTATGCCCTGACCGCCCTTCGAAGCGCGGAAATCGCGCTGGCGGAGCAACACACGCGATCCGAGGCATTGCTCTCCGCCATCTTGCCGCCGCCGATCGCGGCGCGGCTGAAGTCGGGCGCCGAGGCACGCGTCGCAGATCGTATCGACAATCTCAGCGTTATGTTCGCCGACTTGGTCGGCTTCACAGAAGCCTCGCACGACTTGCAACCCGATCGGGTGGTCGCCTATCTCGACGAACTGGTGCGCGGCTTCGAGTCGCTATGCCAAGAACATGGTGTCGAGAAGATCAAGTCTATAGGCGACGGCTGCATGGCGGTCTCGGGACTGGAAGGCGATGCACATATGGGGGCGTTGGCAATCGGCAATCTGGCGCGCGAGATGATCGCGCGCAATGCGGCACGGCCGCCGCTCGGCAATCACAAGCTGGGGCTGCGTATCGGGCTGCATTGCGGACCGGCCATGGCCGGTGTGATCGGAGGCACGCGTTTTTCCTATGACGTCTGGGGAGACGCCGTGAACGTCGCCGCGCGCATGGAGTCGACCGGCGAAGCAGACCGCATCCAGGTGAGCGAGGCCTTCCGGCAGCTAGCCGGTGACGCCTTCGTCTACGAACCGCGCGGCGTGACTGGCATCAAAGGTCTCGGCGACGTCACGACCTATTGGCTGGCGGGCGCCGCACAGCCGCTGGCGTAAGCTCCGCGGTCAAAAAAGGCGGCCGCAAGGGCCGCCCTCTTGACTTGTCGACACGCGCGGCATTTTGCCGAACGTGTTACTCCGCCGCGTCGCCGCCGGCGGCCTGGGCCTGCTCGGCTTCGGCCTTCTGCTTGGCTTCCAGGTCCTCGCCCGTTTCCTGGTCGACGACCTTCATGGACAGGCGCACCTTGCCGCGTTCGTCCATGCCCAAGAGTTTCACTTTCACCTTGTCGCCTTCTTTGACGACGTCGGTCACCTTGTTCACCCGGCGCGGGGCGAGCTGACTGATATGGACCAGGCCATCGCGCGAGCCGAAGAAGTTCACGAAGGCCCCGAAGTCCATCACCTTGACGACCGTACCCTCGTAGATGTGGCCGACCTCCGGATCGGACGCGATTGACTTGATCCAGTTGATTGCCGCCTTGATGGCTTCGCCCGAAGCAGAGGCGACCTTCACCGAGCCGTCGTCCTCGATGTTGATCTTGGCGCCGGTCTTCTCGACAATCTCGCGAATAACCTTGCCGCCTGTGCCGATCACTTCGCGGATCTTGTCGGTCGGGATCTTGAACATCTCGATGCGCGGAGCGTGCTCACCGAGTTCGGCACGTGCCGCGGTGAGCGCCTTCGACATCTCGCCCAGGATGTGCATACGCCCATCTTTGGCCTGGCCGAGCGCGACTTTCATGATCTCTTCGGTGATGCCGGCGATCTTGATGTCCATCTGCAGCGAGGTAATCCCGCTGTCGGTGCCGGCCACCTTGAAGTCCATGTCGCCGAGATGATCCTCGTCGCCGAGGATATCGGAGAGCACCGCGAAACGCTCGCCTTCCAAAATAAGGCCCATGGCGATGCCAGCCGTCGGCCGCTTCAGCGGTACGCCGGCGTCCATCAGCGCCAACGAGGAGCCGCACACGGTCGCCATCGACGACGAGCCATTCGACTCGGTGATCTCCGAGACGATGCGGATGGTGTAGGGGAATTCCGCCGGTGTTGGCAGCAACGGATGGATGGCGCGCCAGGCGAGCTTGCCGTGGCCGATTTCGCGCCGCTTGGTGCCGCCCATGCGGCCGGTCTCGCCGACCGAGAAGGGCGGGAAGTTATAGTGCAGCAGGAAGGATTCTTTGTAGCTGCCCTGCAAGGCGTCGATCCATTGCTCGTCCTCAGCGGTGCCCAGCGTTGTCACGACCAACGCCTGGGTTTCACCGCGAGTGAACAGCGCCGAGCCGTGCGCGCGCGGTAGCACGCCCACTTCGGCGACGATCGGACGCACGGTTGAGAGGTCTCGGCCGTCGATTCGTTTGCTCGTGTCGAGGACGTTCCAGCGCACGATCTTGGCTTCGAGTTCCTTGAACACCTTGCCCACGCGCTGCTTGTCGTATTCCGGGTTCTCGGCCCCCTCGGGGAAGTAGTGCGCGATCACCTTTTCCTTGCAGGCGGCGACGGCGTTCTGGCGCTCCTGCTTCTGCGGGATCGAATAAGCCTTGCGCAGGTCCTGTTCGACCAGGCCGAGGATTTCCTTTTCCAGGGCTTCGTTGTCAGGCAGCGTCAGTTCGCGCGGCTCCTTGGCGGCCTTTTCGGCCAGCTTGATGATAGCCTCGATCACCGGCTGGAAATGCCGGTGGCCGAACATCACGGCGCCTAACATGATGTCCTCGGACAGCTCCCTGGCCTCCGATTCCACCATCAACACGGCATCGCCGGTGCCGGCGACAACGAGGTCGAGTTGGCTCTCGGTCATTTCGTCGAGCTGCGGGTTGAGCACGTATTCGTTGTTGATGAAGCCGACGCGAGCGGCGCCGATCGGACCCATGAACGGCGCGCCCGAGAGCGTCAGCGCCGCCGAGGAGGCGACCATCGCTAAAATGTCGGGATCGTTTTCGAGATCGTGCGACAGCGTGGTGACGATCACCTGCGTTTCACAGCGCCAGCCCTCGGCGAATAGCGGCCGGATGGGGCGATCGATGAGACGCGAGACCAGCGTTTCCTTTTCGGTGGGACGGCCTTCGCGCTTGAAATAGCCGCCGGGAATGCGGCCCGCGGCATAGTACTTTTCCTGGTAGTCGACGGTGAGGGGCAGGAAGTCGACGCCTTCGCGCGGGTTTTTGGCCGCGACGGCAGTGGCGAGCACGGTGGTCTCGCCGTAGGTGGCGAGCACGGCGCCGTCGGCCTGGCGCGCCATTCTGCCGGTCTCGAGGGTGAGCTTGCGCCCGCCCCAATCGAGCTCAACACGGTGAATATCGAACATTTCGGTTTTCTCTCATGGTTTCCGGCTCAACTCCGAAAGCCATGAGCAAGATGACGAGAGGCTGTCGCAAAATGGAAAAGAACGAATGCAACAGCGTCTGGCGATCCTGCCATGGCGTTTCGAACCTGGCCTAGCGCAAGGCCGATCCTTATCGACCCTGCCGGTCGCCGGCAGCGTGCTTCGCCGCCGGAGCAAATCAGCGAGACGCACTCATTGCGTTCACTGCACGGAAAACGCGCGGGGCATATGTTGCGCCCTGCGCGGGTACAAAATTATCGGCGGATGCCGAGCTTCTCAATCAAGCCCTTGTAGCTGGCTTCGTTGTTGCGCCGTAGATAATCGAGCAATTGCCGGCGCTGGCTCACCATCTTGAGCAGGCCGCGGCGAGAGTGGTTGTCCTTGGCGTGGCCCTTGAAGTGCTCGGTGAGATTGGTGATGCGTTCCGTGAGGATCGCGATCTGCACCTCGGGCGAACCTGTGTCGCCGGGTTTCTGGGCGTATTCCTTAATCAGTTCAGCCTTGCGGCTGGCGGTAACCGACATCGGTCATCCTTTCTTGACGGGCCGGGCTCTGCCTACCAGGCCGGCCAGGTTGAACACGCGCTTGGGGACGATTTCGCCATGATCGATCTCGGCGAGCGCCAAAAGCTGGCCCTCAACCGTGATATGGACCGGCCCATGAACGATGGGAGCGTCCCTTCCGCGCAACAGAACGGCTTGGCCTCGGTGAAGCCTTGCCGCGTCTGCCCGGCTAACGGCCAGCGCCGGGATGTCGTCCAGCGCGGTCTCGACGGGCATAAGCGCCTCGGCGAGGCTACCCTCGCCAGCGGCGGCTCTATGGCACAGAGCCTCCAAATCTTCCAGTAAAATCATGGTTTCCGGCCCGAAATGCCCGACGGCCACGCGCCGGAGCGCGCTGACATGACCAAAACAGCCCAAAGCACGGCCCAGATCACGGGCAAGGGCCCGGACGTAGGTGCCTTTGCCGCATTCGGCCTCCAGGACGGTATGGTCGGCATCCGGGGTCTCAATGATCTCCAGGCGGCTAATCTCGACCGGCCGGGCCTTGAGTTGCACCACCTCGCCGTCGCGGGCGAGGTCATAGGCCCGCTCGCCCTCGATTTTGATGGCGGAATAGCGTGGCGGCACCTGCTGGATCGAGCCGGTAAAGGCCGGGAATTGGCCACGGATCTCTTCGGGGCTGGGACGGCGGTTGCTGGTCTCGGTGATCCGTCCCTCCGCGTCGTCGGTGTCACGTTCCTCGCCCCAGCGCACGGTGAAGCGGTAGAGCTTGCGGCCGTCCATCACGAACGGGACGGTCTTGGTCGCTTCGCCCATGGCAATCGGCAGCGCGCCCGAGGCGAGCGGGTCGAGGGTGCCGGCATGGCCGCAGCGCTTGGCGGAGAATAGTCGCTTGACGATGCTCACCGCGTGGGTCGAAGTCATGCCCACCGGTTTGTCCAGCACCACCCAGCCGTGCACGTCTCGCTTGTCGCGTCTGAACTGTTTCTTGCGCGGCTTGCCGCGTCCTCTTGCCGGCGTCGGTGCGGCGGCCTGCGGCGGCTCATCGGTTTGCGGTCGGGTCAATTGCTTCAAGGCGTCTTCGTTCACGCGTCGTCCTCGTTTTCCAGATCGCGCTTTACTTCGGGCGAGCGCAACAGCTTGTCGATGCGCTCGGCTTCCTCGAACCGCTCGTCGATGCGGAATCGGATGTCGGGCGCGAATTTCAGATTGATGCGGTGCGCTATCTCGCCGCGCAGGAATTTCTTGTTGCGCTCGAAAGCGCTGATCACGGTTTGCGCGTCGCGGCCACCCATCGGCATGACGTAGATGGTGGCGAGCCTGAGATCGGGGCTCATGTGCACTTCCGGAATGGTGATCATGTGGCTTTCTAGTACCGGGTCGTGCACATCGCCGCGCGTCAGCATCTCGGCGAGGGCGTGGCGCACCAATTCACCGACCCGTAACTGGCGCTGCGAGCCGCTACCCGGCGCGCTGTCGCGATCATGTTTGTGGCGCATTGCCAATCTCTCTGCGGTCAAAAATCCGCGAAAGCGGACGATCCAGTAACCACCGCGGTTGCTAGGGTTACTGGATGCCCCGCGTTTGCAAAAAGACGCGCTTCGCGCTTTTGCGCGGGGCATGACCCGTGTTGGTGTTTTGGATGGCTCGTTCAGCGACCCGCGTGAGACTTGGACTCACAACGAGCGTTGGATCGTCTCCACCCGGTAACATTCGATGACGTCGCCTTGCCGCATGTCCTGGTAGTTTTCGAAGGCCATGCCGCATTCCATGCCGGCGTTCACTTCCCTGACGTCGTCCTTGAAGCGCTTGAGCTGCGAGAGCTTGCCTTCGTGGACAACGACGTTGTCGCGGATCAGCCGCACATTGGCGCCGCGTTCGACGGTGCCGTCGGTCACGCGGCAGCCTGCCACGTTGCCAACCTTCGACACCTTGAAGACTTCGAGGATTTGCGCATTGCCCAGCATGGTCTCGCGCAAAGTCGGCGGGAGCAGACCTGACATCGCCAGTTTCACATCATCCACGAGGTCGTAGATGATGTTGTAGTAGCGGATCTCGATGCCGACTTGCGCGGCCGACTCGCGCGCTTCCTTGTTGGCGCGCACGTTGAAGGCGATAATCGGCACACCCGAAGCCTCGGCCAGCGTGACGTCGGATTCCGAAATGCCGCCGACGCCGGCATGCAGTACGCGCGCCGCCACCTCGTCGGTGCCCAGTTTGTCGAGGCTGCCGATGATGGCTTCCAGCGAGCCCTGCACGTCGGCCTTGATCACCAGCGGGAATTCCTTGAGGCCGGCGGTCTTGGCCTGCGCCATCATCTGCTCGAGCGAGCCGCGCATACCGGCCGCACGGGCCGCCTGCTTCTCGCGCCGGCTGCGGGCGCGATATTCGGTAATCTGACGGGCGCGGGCCTCGTTCTCGACCACGGCCAGGCGGTCGCCAGCGTTTGGCGTGCCGGAAAAGCCGAGGATCTCCACGGGCGTCGACGGTCCCGCGCTCTGCACCGGCTCGCCAGTGTCGGAAACAAGCGCGCGCACGCGGCCCCATTCGGCGCCGGCCACCACGATGTCGCCGGTCTTGAGCGTGCCGCGCTGTACCAGAACGGTGGCCACCGGACCGCGGCCGCGGTCGAGCTTGGCTTCGATGACTGTGCCTTCGGCGGCGCGGTCGGGATTGGCCTTGAGGTCGAGCAGTTCCGACTGCAGGCCGATCATTTCCAAGAGCTTGTCGATGTTGGTCTTGGCGGTGGCGGAGACTTCCACGTCCACCACCTCGCCGCCCATCTCTTCCACCTGCACCTCGTGCTGCAACAGGTCGGTGCGCACGCGGTTCGGGTTGGCGTCCGGCTTGTCCATCTTGTTGATGGCGACGATCATCGGTACCTTAGCCGCCTTGGCGTGATTGATCGCTTCGATGGTCTGCGGCATTACGCCGTCGTCGGCGGCCACCACGAGCACCACGATGTCGGTCACCTTGGCGCCGCGCGCCCGCATGGCGGTAAATGCCGCGTGGCCGGGCGTATCGATGAATGTGATCGGTGCGCCCGACGGCGACGTCACTTGGTACGCGCCGATGTGCTGGGTGATGCCGCCTGCTTCACCGGCGGTGACATTGGCCGAGCGGATGGCATCGAGCAGCGAAGTTTTGCCGTGATCGACGTGGCCCATGACGGTGACCACTGGCGGCCGCGGCTGCTGCGTTTCCGGCGCATCCGGCACGTCGAACAGGCCTTCCTCCACGTCCGATTCCGCCACGCGGCGTACGGTGTGGCCCATCTCTTCGGCGATGAGCTGCGCGGTATCGGCGTCGAGGGTGTCGTTGATGGTCGCCATCTGGCCCTGCTTCATCAGGAGGCGAATGACGTCCACCCCCCGCTCGGACATGCGGTTGGCCAGTTCTTGGATAGTGATTGTCTCCGGTATGATCACCTCGCGCACCAGCTTTTCGCGCGGCTCATTGTTGGCGTGGCCTTTGAGTTGCTGTGTGCGGCGGCGGAACGAAGCGACGGAGCGCTCGCGCACCTCGTCGGCGTTCATGGCATTGATTACGGTGAGGCGGCCGCGTTGTTTGGGCGCGCCTGCGCGAGCCGCCGGACGCGGTGCGACGGCCGGACGTCCGCCTGGACGGCGCGCGATGCGCGGCTCTTCTTCTTCCGCTTCGAGCGCAGGACGGATAGCTGCGGGACGCCTGATTTCTTCGCCTTCGCCGAGTTGCTTCTTGGCAACTTCGTCGGCCTTGCGTTTGGATTCTTCGTCGTGCTTGCGGCGGTCGTCTTCCTCGCGCTTGCGCGTTTCCGCGGCTTCACGCTCGGTCTTCTCGATAGCTTCGCGCGCGGCGCGGATCTTGGCTTCTTCCTCGGCGATCTTACGCTCTTCGGCCTCGCGCACGCGACTGTCGGCGAGCGCGTGGGCGCGCGCCGCCATTTCCTCTTCGGTGAGGCTGCGCAAGACGACGCCGGAGGGCTTGGGCGCCTCAGTGGCGGGCGCGGCCGCCGATGCGCCGGCCTTGGGCGCGGCGGCGCGCTTCCTCGGCGCTTCCGTCGGCGCGGGCTCGGCCTTGGCCTTGTCTCGGGGGCTGGCGCGACGGAGCGGCGCTTCACCTTCTCGACCACGACCTGCTTGCTGCGGCCGTGGCTGAAGCTCTGGCGTACAACGCCCGTTTCCGTGCGCGGCTTGAGCGTCAGCTTGCCGCCGCCCACGCTCAGTTTCTTTTCGCCAGGGTTCTTCGTTTCGCTCATTCCGTCCTAAATCCTCGCGCGCCGTCCGTCGGCGCAATCGCGCATTTTTGCCTTAATCGGGCAGGTTTCCGGTCCGAAAGCGGTCTAAACGCCTCACGCGAGCGAGAAAAGTCTCGCTCGCAGGGCCGGCAAGCAGGGCTGCATGTACCACATTTGGGCGGTTTAATGCCAAATCCAATTGCTCGCCGGAAAATGTTTCGACAATCATCGTTTCCCGCGGTTCCCCAGCCCTTTTGCGGTGCAGAACAGCATCCAGCTTGCGCCGCCCATCCTCGGCAGCGTCGGCCGCATGGACTAGGGCCAGCACATCGTCCTTTTCGAGAGCCCCGGCAACCTTGCTGGCGCCGGTAATCACTTGGCCGGCCTTACCGGCGATGGCCAGGGCGTCGAGCGCGGCCCGTTTGAGGAGCTGTTCGGTTTCTGCCGCCAGGTCTGGCGCTGTCCGAACCTGGCGTCTGAAGCCGCGAGCGAAGACGTTGCGTTTGATGGCTTCCGACACTGCTGCCCGAGTGCCGGTGATCCACAGGCCACGGCCGGGCAGTTTGCGTTTGACGTCTGGCACCACTGCGCCGTCCGGTCCGACCACGAAGCGGACCATCTCACCCACCGGCATCACTTGGCGGGTCAGAGCGCAGGAACGCTCTGTCCCCGGGGCGACGCTGGTCGTCCCGCGGTCGAGTTCGGCATCCTGCGTCATGGCCAACATGTCGGCTAGGGTTCTCCGTCTCGCTTAAGCCTGCGCTTCCGCGTCGGCTTTGGCCGCCTCGGCTTCCGCCGGCGGCGCCAGCTCTTCCTCGGTCACCCAGCCGGCCTTGAGCCGCGCCTGCATGATCAACGTTTCGGCCTCGTCACGCGAGACCTCGAGGCCTTCGAAGAAGCCGGGCTCGCGCTTGGATTCGCCGTCTTTACGCTCGGTCCAGCCGGTGAGATCGTCGGTAGCGCAGCCGGCCAAGTCCTCGACCGTCTTGACGTCGTTCTCGCCAAGCGCGACCAGCATCTTGGTGGTGATGCTTGGCACCTCCTTGAGCGCATCTTCGACGCCGAGCTCGACGCGCTTGGCGTCCAGTTCCGCTTCCTGCTGAGCGAGATACTCGCGTGCGCGGTCCTGCAACTCGTGCGCGGTCTCGTCGTCGAAGCCTTCGATCGACGCAATTTCCTTCTCATCGACCAACGCGAGTTCCTCGATCGAGTCGAAGCCTTCCGAGGCCAGCAATTGCCCGACCACCTCGTCAAGATTGAGCGCCTCGACGAAGATCTTGGTGCGGTTCTCGAATTCGGCGTGGCGGCGTTCGGACTCCTCCTGCTCGGTCAGGATGTCGATGTCCCAGCCAGTGAGTTGGGAGGCGAGCCGCACGTTTTGTCCACGACGGCCGATGGCCAGCGATAATTGCTGATCGGGCACCACGACTTCAATGCGCTCTTTGTCTTCGTCGAGCACTACTTTGGCGACTTCCGCCGGCGCCAACGCGTTCACCACGAAGGTGGCGATGTCCGGTGACCACGGAATGATGTCTATTTTCTCGCCCTGCAATTCGTTCACCACCGCCTGCACGCGCGATCCTCGCATGCCGACGCAGGCGCCGACCGGATCGACGCTGGAATCGCGCGAGATCACGGCGATCTTGGCCCGGGACCCGGGGTCACGGGCGACCGCCTTCACCTCGACGATGCCGTCGTAGATTTCAGGAACCTCCTGCGCGAACAGCTTGGCGGTGAACTGCGGATGCGTGCGCGACAGAAAGATCTGCGGCCCACGCGGTTCGCGGCGCACGTCGTAAATATAGGCTCGGATACGATCGCCGTTGCGGAACACTTCGCGCGGCAGCAATTCGTCGCGCCGCACGATGGCTTCACCGCGGCCGAGGTCGACAACGACGTTGCCGTATTCGACACGCTTGACGATACCGTTGACGATGTCGCCGATGCGATCTTTGTATTCGGCATATTGCCGATCGCGCTCGGCCTCGCGCACCTTCTGCACGATCACCTGTTTGGCCGACTGAGCGGCGATGCGGCCGTATTCCAGCGGCGGCAACGGGTCGGCGATGGTGTCGCCCACTTGCGCGGCGGGATGGCGCTTGCGCGCGTCTTGAAGTGTGATCTGGTTGGACGGGTTTTCGACCAGATCCACCACCAGCATGTGTCGGGTGAGCCGTAGATCGCCGGTCTTCGGCTCGATCTCGGCATGTACGTCGGTTTCCGCGCCATAGCGCGAGCGCGCCGCTTTGGCGATGGCGTCTTCCATAGCGGCGATGACGATGCCGCGATCGATCGCCTTTTCGCGGGCAACCGCGTCGGCGATCTGCAACAGTTCGAGCCGGTTGGCGCTCACTGCCATAACTCAGTCTCCTTCGTCAGGGGCATGTCCGGCTTTGCCGGACTTCAGCCGTCGATGTCGTTCTTGCTTGCGTGCGGCCTTGGCTTCGCGCTTGACGGCCTTTTCGCGCCGCAAAGCATCGGCCACCAGTTCATCGGTGAGCACGAGCTTGGCGTCATTCATTTCAGTGATCGGCAGCAGAATCTCGGGCTCTTCGCCCTCAGGAGCGTCTTCGCGCTGCAGCCGCGCCGTTTCGTCTTGGGTGCCGACCAGGAGGCCGCGGAAGCGCTTGCGCCCCTGGACTGGAATTTCCATTTCGATCCGCGCCAGATGTCCAGCATAGCGGTCGAAATCCGATTTGCGCACCAGCGGCCGGTCGAGTCCGGGCGAGGAAATCTCGAGCCGGTAGGCGCGGTCGATCGGGTCGGCCACGTCCAGCACCGGCGAAAGTGCCCGCGAGATCGACTCGCAATCTTCTACTGTCATGCTGCCGTCCGGCCGCTCTGCCATGATCTGTACAGTGCAGCCGTCGGAGCCGGACACCTTCACCCGTACCAGTTGGTAACCAAGCCCCTCGATCACCGGCTCGGCGATGGCCGCCACGCGGGCAGCCAACCCCGGCTCCACGATGAGCCGCGGTTCGCTCTGCTCGGGCGCGGCCACGGGGGCCGCATCGGTGTCCAGGTGCTGGCTTTCGGCCATTTCGTCTAACAAAAAAGAGCGGGCCCCGCAGGACCCACTCTCAAAACCATCCGGTTATGAGGGTGTATTGAACAACCGGAAATATAGCGATTTCCGGGCTTTGTGCAAGGCCCGCAGTGACTACGATTGGGCTAACCGTTCCTTCAGAATCTGCCCTTAAAGGTAGTTAAAGGCACGATTTACGCCTGTCCCGTGGGTCGATTTTGCAGGAACTGCAATGGCTGCTCCAGCCTCGCTGCTCCCTGAGCTCGAAGATGTTGTTCAGAACGGTACGGCCGAAAAGCGGGCGGAGACCCTGCGGCGTATCACCAGCCTGTTTCTCGAGGGCGCAGCCAATTTCAACGCTGAGCACGTCGCGTTGTTCGACGACGTCATCGGCTGCCTGATCGAGGAGATCGAAGCCAAGGCGCTGGCGGAGCTATCGCACCGGATCGCGCCCGTCCCCAATGCGCCCGTTGGGGTGATCCGCAAACTGGCCGTGAGCGATGACATCAATATCGCCGGGCCGGTGCTGCGCACCGGCAATCTCGGCGATCCCGATCTCCTGCAGATTGCCGAAACCAAGAGCCAGGCGCATCTCTTGGCGCTGTCGACGCGCAATAGCATTGGCGAGTCGTTATCTGAGGTGCTGGTGACGCGCGGGAACCGCGACGTCGCGCGGTCAATCGCCACCAACGCCGAGGCGCATCTTTCCGACAATGCCTTCACCACGCTGGTCAAGCGAGCTGAAGACGACAGCGTGCTGGCTGAGAAGGTAGGCCTGCGCAACGACATTCCACCGCGTCTGTTCCGGCAACTCCTGATGAAGGCGACGGATGTGGTGCAGAAGCGTCTGCTGGCGCAGGCTAGACCCGAGACGCAGGCCGAGATTCGCCGTGTGCTCGCGAAGGTGAGCGACGAGGTTGCGGCCAAGGCGCAGCCGCGCAACTACGCCGCCGCGCTCGCCGCCGTGCGCGCTTTGCACAAGGAGCGCAGGCTCACCGAGGCCGACGTCGCTGAATACGCCAAGAGCGGCCGCTACGAGGAAACCATCGCAGCGCTGGCCACCATCTGCTCGGTGCCGGTCGACGTGGTCGACCGTTTGATGAGCGGCGAGCGTGCCGATCCCGTGCTGATTCTGGCGCGTGCGGCAGGCTTCCGTTGGCCGACGGTGCGCGAGGTGATCAATGCCCGCCCCGGGCCCAAGGCGTCGAACCAAGTACTCGACGCTGCGCTCGAGAATTTCGAGCGTCTAACCGCGGCCACCGCGCAACGCGTGGTGCGCTTCTGGCAAGTGCGGCAGGGCACGGGGGAGTAGCCAACGCGTGCCCCCGGCTTCGATGGAGTCGATGCGCGGCCATAACTCCGTTCATTCCCGCGAAAGCGGCAATCCTGGGCCGCAATTTCAGGATAAGTCGCAAAGGCTGGTTCCCTGCGTCCGCGGGGACGAACGGAGCAAGGTATGTGCACCGTATTACTTGCATCGAAATATAAAATACGCAGGCGTGCGGCCTTCGCGCTTGGCTTTCGCCTCATAGCGCGTGCCGGCGAAATCCGGCCAGGGCTTGCGCCAGTCGTCGACGCTCTCAGCGGTCCAGGTAAATTCATTCGAGCGCAAGATGCGCGCCAGCGCAAAAGTGGCGTAGTCGGGGACGTCGGTGGCAAAGCGCAATTCGCCGCCGGGCCTGAGGATGCGGGCAAGGCGATGCAAGCTCTCGGCCTGGACAAAGCGCCGCTTCCAATGCCGCCGTTTCGGCCAGGGGTCGGGATATAGCAAGTCGATGCGCGCCAAGGCGCCTTCCGGCAGCCAGTCGAGCAGCTCGCTGGCGTCGCCGAAATGCAGGCGGATGTTGTCGAGCTTGTTCTCGTCGATCGCGACCAGCGCTTTCGCCACACCGTTGATGAAGGCGTCGGAGCCGATGAAGCCGCAGTCCGGATTGTCCATGGCCTGCGCGATCAGATGCTCGGCACCGCCAAAGCCGATCTCGAGACGCACAGCATCGGCCGCACCGGTGAAAAGGCCGCGCAGATCGGCCGGGGCCGGTGTGCGGAGATCGAGCGCGATGCGCGGCAGCAGGGTATCGAACAGCACAGCCTGCCGCGGCTTTAAAGGATGCCCTTTGCGCCGGCCGAAGAAGGCGCGCTGCGAAAAATCGTGCGGGTCTTGGCTCGGGTTTCGGCTGTCGTCCATGATGTCGCGCTGCATACTACGCTAGTGGAGCGAATTTGACATTTGATATCCATTTGCGACGACTTTGCTCATCAAATATCAAATTCAAAGCTCCAATAGAATCAAATAGTAGCTAGTGGTCCTTTGATTCCGACACTTGCTGCGGAGCTTGCAGCAACCGGATGCAAATGTCGGAATCGGACCACTAGGGCGGCCGCGAAAACAGAAATGCCCCGCTTTCGCGGGGCACTCCAGCATCTGCTTGTCGATCGGATGCTTTAGCTCACGGCCTTCTTGATCTTGTCGGCAAGGTCGACCGCTTCCCAGGAGAAACCGCCGTCTTTGTCCGGCTGACGCCCGAAATGGCCATAAGCCGCGGTGCGCCGGTAGATCGGGCGGTTGAGCTTGAGCGTGCGCCGGATATTGGTCGGTGTCAGCCGGAACAGTTCGGGCAGAACATGCTCCAGCTTGCTCTCCGGCACCTGACCGGTGCCGTGGGTGTCCACCAATACCGACATCGGATCGGCGACACCGATCGCATAGGCGATCTGGATGGTGCAACGCTCGGCGACGCCGGCGGCCACCACGTTCTTGGCCAGATAACGCGCGGCATAGGCCGCTGAGCGGTCGACCTTGGTCGGGTCCTTGCCAGAGAAGGCGCCGCCGCCATGCGGCGCGTAGCCGCCGTAGGTATCCACAATGATCTTGCGGCCGGTCAGACCGCAGTCGCCATCGGGACCGCCGATGACGAAATTGCCGGTGGGATTGACCAGAAAATCGTCCGCATTTTCCGGCATCCAACCTTGCGGCAGCGCGGATCCGACGGCGTCGCTGATCATCTCCTTGACGAGGCCCGGCGTGTACTTGTTGCCATTTCGACTTTGCGCATTGTGCTGAGTGGAGACGACCACCTTGGTGCAGCCAACCGGCTTTCCGTTGACGTAACGCACGGTCACCTGGCTCTTGGAGTCGGGCTGCAGGTCCGCGAGCTGGCCGGCATGACGTTTGTCAGCTAGCACCTTGAGGATCTTGTGGGAGAAGTAGATCGGCGCCGGCATGAACGAGTTCTTCTCGTAGACCTCGCTCTCGGTGCAAGCGAATCCGAACATCATGCCCTGGTCGCCGGCACCTTCTTCCTCGCCGCTCTTCACCTTCTTGGCGTCGACGCCCATGGCGATGTCCGGCGACTGGCCGTGCAGCAGCACTTCCACGTCGGCGCCATAATGGGAGAACCCGTCCTGGTCGTAGCCGATGTCTTTGACGACACCGCGCGCGATCTCAGTGATCATTTCGCGATTAACGACCGCTTTATCTCCGTGCTTGTGAAACAGCGGCGATTGGCCGCGGCCCTCGCCGGCGATGACGATCTTGTTGGTTGTGGTGAGCGTCTCGCAGCCAAGACGCGTATTGACTTTGCTGTCGTCGTCAATGCCGAGTTTCAAGTCGTTCTCAAGGAACGCATCGAGCACTGCATCGGAAATCTGATCGCAGACTTTATCCGGATGTCCTTCGGAAACAGACTCGCTGGTAAATAGGAAATTGGTATGTGCCACGTGTAACTCCCTCCCGTGGCGCGGTTTTGAGGCCGCGTCGTTTCAGGTCGGGGGGTGTTCTTGCAGCGGTGAGACGCGAGGTCAAGATGCGGGCAGGCGTGGGCTGACTTTGACGATGATGGGATTTATGGGGTCGGCTTAGTCGTCTTCGCCTGCAATCTGTTCGACCAGATCGACGATTCGGCGGCGCAACTTGCTGTTCTTGATGCGCATGAACGCCTTGGTGAGTGAAAGGCCATCAGAAGTAGCCAGAAAGTCGGAGACGTAGGCAGGCGAGGGTGCTTCGGCCATGCCATCAGCGCTGGGGCCGCCGGGAACGTGCGGGGCACCTTCGAAGAAAAACGAAACCGGAACCTGCAGGATATGCGCGATCTGCTGCAGACGGCTGGCACCGATACGGTTGGTTCCCTTCTCGTACTTCTGAACCTGCTGGAAGGTTAGGCCGAGAGCGTCGCCCAGCTTTTCCTGAACTCATGCTGAGCATCATCCGGCGCATTCGCACGCGGGAACCCACGTGCTTGTCGATCGGATTCGGTGCCTTCTTGGCCATAAAAATCTCCTATGACTCCATTGACCAGCGTAATGTCATACTTGGCAGGTCATATGCAATCCATGATTTGCGCGCGACCGAATTACAGCGTCAAAAGTTCACAAAAATTGAGTATAGTTTTCAATGGCTTCCATGCCGTAACCTTAATTTCGGGGGAGATTCAAGGGGGAGTTGCTCCACCAAATTAATTAGTGCGCTAAACAACTAATGAGCGATAATCGGAAATGAGCAATCTAAAAGCGCATCTTTCGTCGCCCCACTACCATAAGACCTACTACCAGCAACAGAATCAAGCCGTCGTCGCCAAATATCACATATAGGGGCGGTTCAATTGCCTGCGGCAACGGCGCGTCCAGCACACCTTCGGTTCCCAGAGGCAGGGATTTGATAACTCGTCCCACCGGGTCAATTACGCCCGATATGCCGGTATTGGCGGCCCGCACCAGCGGCAGGCCTTCGGCGATCGCAAGGACGCGTGCTTGCTGGAAATGCTGATGCGGTCCGGTGCTGATCCCGAACCAGCCATCATTGGTGACGTTGACGATCCAGCCGGGACGCTCGTCTCGCGGCACCGCGGCGCCAGGAAAGATCGCTTCGTAGCAGATCAGCGGCAGCATCTTTGGTGCGCCGGGTACGTCGATCAGCCGCCTCCGCTCGCCCGCGAGAAAGCCGCCGACTTGTTTGGTGAGCGCCTGCAAGCCGAATTTTTCGAGCAGTGCCTGGAATGGCAGATACTCGCCGAACGGCACCAAGTGCACTTTGTCGTAGATGCCGCGAATCGAGCCGTCGGGATCGATCACATAAACCGAATTATACGCGCGCACGTGCCCTGGCTTTGATTCAGCTGCAGCGCGGACGGCGCCGGTAATCAACTCGGTATGCGGCTTCAGAAGCGCGGCGATCTCGGCCATCGCGTCCGGCTCGCGCGTCAGGAAAAACGGAAAGGCTGATTCCGGCCAGATCAGATGGGTGAAGTCGTGCACGCCTTTGGAGTTTGGGCCGGTGGTGCGATTTGACAGGCGCAAGTAACGCCGCATCACCGCGTCCTTGGCGCCATAGTTGAACTTCTGATCCTGCTGCAGATCGGGTTGCATGATGCGCAGTTTCACGCCGCTCACATAGGTCGTCGGATGAGCGGCAAGCCGCGCCAAGCCGTAGCCGCCCATCGCCGCCAACATCATTAGCGCGATGACGAGAGGGCGATAGGGATGCGGCGTGTCTTTGGGATCGTCGGTGAGCACCGCCGGTGTAGCGAAGATCGCCACGCTCAGGAACGTGAGACCCCAGATGCCGACCAGCGACACGGTTTGCGCCAGCGCCAACGGCTCGGTCAGCGCATAGCCGAACGTGTTCCAGGGAAAGCCGGTGAGCAAGTGTCCGCGCAGCCATTCCGCGCCGGTGAGCGTGACCGCCAGGGCCAGGATGCGGACAGGTCCACGTACCCAGATCAGCCGCGCAACACCAAGGCCGAGGCCAGTAAAGAGCGCGAGATAGGCAGGCAGGCCGGTGACAGCGATCGGAAGCAGCCAGCCGAATGTCTTGGCATCGACCAGGAAAGCGTAACCGATCCAGTACAGTCCGGCGACGAAGAAACCGAAGCCGAAGCACCAGCCGGCTCCGGCGGCAGCCCAGAAGCCGCGTCCGCCCGCGCCCGCTGAGCCGTCGACCAGCCAAACCAGCACCGGAAAAGTGATGAACAGCACGGGCCAGGCATTGAACGGCGCCATCGCCAATGTGGAAACCGCGCCCGCCACGAACGCAAAAATCGCGCGCCGCCAACCGAAGGCGAGAACGACCGAATGGGCGGTGCGGGTGAGGATCATGGTTTGTGTGCGCCTGCCGTAGAACCGGCGTCGTGCCGGCCGCCATCCTTCGATGCAGCGGGTTCATCGCCCGGTGCTGTCGCCGGCGCGCTGGGCGCTAAGGCGCCGCCATCGGGTTCGCCGCGCCGACGCGGCTCGCGTGTCTTCTCGCGCCGCTCTTTCAGCCGCGTGATGCGCACGCGCTTGACGCGGCGCGGGTCGGCATCGAGCACTTCGAATTCGAACAGGCCCGGCCCCGGAATGATCTCGCCGCGCAGCGGCAGCCGCCCAGCACGCGTCACAAGGTAACCACCGAGCGTGTCAACCTCTTCCACCGCGTCGCCGACGTCGAAATCGCTGCCGATGATAGCGGTGACGTCTTCGAGAGTAGCGCGCGCGTCGGCAATGAAGGAGCCGTCCGGCTGATGCACGACCGCCGGCAATTCGTCCTCATCGTGCTCGTCGGCAATCTCGCCGACGATCTCTTCGACAATGTCCTCGATCGACACCACGCCGTCGGTGCCGCCATATTCGTCAATCACCAGCGCCAGATGCATGCGCGTCGCCTGCATGCGGGCGAGCAGATCCATCGCCCGCATCGATGGCGGTACGAACAAGATCGGGCGCATGATCCTGGCCGCCGACAGCGGCATGGCGAGGTTGATGGTGCGCAAGTCGAGGCCAGCGGGTAGCGGCTTCTTGCGCTTGACGTTCTTTTCGGGATCGACCGTCGCGTGCTCGGTCATGAAGGCGATCAGGTCGCGGATATGAACCATGCCGACCGGATCGTCGAGCGTGTCGTCGTATACGACCAGGCGCGAATGGCCGGCACCTTCGAAGGTGCGCATCAATTCGCCGAGCGCGATGTTCTGTTGCACCGCCACGATGTCGGCGCGCGGCACCATGACGTCACCAATGCGGCGCTCGCGCAGGCCCAATATGTTGCGCAGCATTCGGCTTTCTTCGGGCGAAAAGCCGGATTCTCCGGGCGTCATCGCCTCCAGCACGTCCTTGAGATCGGAGCGGATCGAACTGCCGCGCCAGCCGAACATGCGGCGCAAGGTGCGGGTGAACCAATTACCGCCATTCTCGCGTGCGGGCGGCACCACCACTGGCAGATGGCGGGGCTCAAAGGATTGGCTCGAACTTGGAGGCTCGTTGTCAGGCATAACGGTCAGACATTGCCCGGCTGATGCGCCCGGTAGGGATCGGCGATATCGAGATCCGCGAGAATGTCGCGTTCGAGCCCTTCCATGGCATCAGCCTGGGAATCAGTCTGGTGATCGTACCCCATGAGGTGCAGAAATCCATGCACCGCGAGGTGGGCGAGATGATGGAGGAAGGGCTTGTGTTCCGCGGTGCTTTCGCGCGCAACCGTTTCATAGGCGATGACGATATCGCCGAGCAGCGGTTCTGGCGCGCTATTCGCCGACATCGTCGCAGGAAACGACAGCACGTTGGTCGGCTTATCGATCCGGCGCCACTCATGATTGAGAAGTCGGATCGCCTCGTCGTCGGTGAGAACGACGCTGACCTCGCCATGGCTAGCGCCATGGGCGGTGCAGTGCCGCGCCGCGGCGCCGATGGCGCGGCGCACGGTTTCAGCCGCGGCAGGTTCTGCGTCCCAACCCGGCGACTGCACCTGAATGTCGATTTCCGGCGCCGGTGCAGGCTCGCCTGACGATCCGCTCATGCCTTACCCTCGCCCGGCACCACACGGTCGTAGGCGGCGACGATGCGCGCCACCAATTCATGGCGGATCACGTCCTCATGGGTGAATGTGGCGTGGCCGACACCGTCGACACCGGCAAGCAGCTTCACCGCTTCCGCGAGGCCGGAGGTTTGACCGTTCGGCAAATCGACCTGGCTCGGATCGCCGGTAACGATCATGCGGCTGTTCTCGCCAAGCCGCGTCAAGAACATCTTCATCTGCATCGATGAGGTATTCTGCGCTTCGTCGAGGATGACCGCGGCATTGGAGAGCGTGCGTCCGCGCATGAAAGCAAGCGGTGCGATCTCGATCTCGCCTGCTTGCATAGCGCGTTCAACAATGCGCGCGTCCATCAGGTCGTAGAGCGCGTCGTAGATCGGGCGCAGATAAGGATCGACCTTCTCGCGCATGTCACCGGGCAGAAAGCCAAGCCGTTCGCCAGCTTCTACCGCCGGGCGCGATAGGATAATACGGTCGACCTCCTTGCGCTCAAATAGTTGGACCGCGTGCGCCACCGCCAGCCACGTCTTGCCGGTGCCGGCGGGGCCGGTACCGAACACCAGCGCGTGACGCTTGAGCGCGCGGATATAGGCGTCTTGCGCGGCGGTGCGTGCGCGCACCGGGCGCTTGCGCAGATTGATTTCTTCGAAGGCGTTGCGTCCTTCGCCCGGCTCGTAGTCGAACAGCGAACCTTGCGCGATTGCCTGGCGAATGGCGCCTTCCACGTCGCCTTGCGTCAGATCGCGGCCACGCTTGAGCTGTTCGTAGAGGCCTTCGAGAACGCGGCGCGCCTGCTCGCAGGCACCGCGCGAACCATCGACAGTTACGTGGTTGCCGCGCTGCTCGGCGACGACGCCGAGCCGGCGTTCGATCAGGGCGAGGTTCTGGCCGTATTGGCCGAACAGGGTGGAGGCCAGCCGGTTGTCCTCGAAGGCGAGCACGATCTGCGTGGTGGCCGTCTCTTCCGAGACGGTGCCGGGAGGAAGCGCGGTATCAGGCGTGCGCAAGGGTGTTTCAGGCTCCTGCTGCGGCAAGCTGCAGCGCCGGGATGTCCTCCTGGAGCGCGCCAAACAGGCTGTTGCTGCCGACTTCGGTGATGGTCACGGGGCAAGTCTCGCCAATCAGCGAACGCGGCGCCATGACCTGGATTGGCTGTAGATATGGGGATTTGCCGACCAGTTGCCCAGGGAGCCGGCCAGGCTTTTCGAACAGCACCTCGAGGGTGCGGCCGGCGAAAGCGGTGTTAAAGGCGCGCTGCTGGCGGGTGATCACCGCCTGCAGCCGCTGCAGGCGCTCGGATTTCACCTCCTCCGGCACCTGGTCCTCGAGATCGGCGCCCGGCGTGCCGGCGCGCGGGGAATACATGAAGGAGAAGGCGCCGGCATACCCGACGTCTTCGATCAGCGCTAGCGTGTCCTCGAAGTCCGCGTTGGTCTCGCCGGGGAAGCCGACGATGAAATCGGACGACAGCGCTAGATCGGGCCGCGCTGCGCGCAGCCGTTCGATCACCGCGAGATAGTCATCGCGGGTGTGCTTGCGGTTCATCGCCTCAAGAATGCGGTTCGATCCGGACTGCACCGGCAGATGCACATAGGGCATCAGTTGCGGCAGCCCGGCATGCGTGGCGATCAGATCGTCCAGCATGTCGCGCGGATGGCTGGTCGTGTAGCGCAGGCGCGCGATACCGGGTACGTCCGCCAGCCGGTGCAGCAGTTGCGCCAGTGTCCATTCAGAGCCGTTCGGCCCAAGCCCGTGATAGGCGTTGACGTTCTGTCCGATCAGCGTGATCTCGCGCACGCCGGCATCGGCCATGCGCTCGACCTCGGCAACTATCTGTGCTGCTGGACGCGAGATTTCCGCGCCCCGCGTATAGGGCACGACGCAGAAGGTGCAGAACTTGTCGCAACCTTCCTGCACGGTGACGAAGCTCGAAATCCCGCGCTTGGCAATCGCTGCGCGTTCGGGCGCGGCGAGCGCTTCAAACTTGTCCTCGACCGGAAATTCGGTGTCGACGATCTTCTCGCCGGTTGCCGCGCGTGCGACTAGCTCCGGCAAGCGGTGATAGTTCTGCGAGCCGACCACCAGATCGACCGCGCCGGCACGGCGGATGATCTCTTCACCTTCGGCCTGTGCCACGCAGCCGGCGACCGCGATCAGCATCTTGCGGCCTTCGCGCGCGGCCTCTTCCTTCATCACGCGGATGCGGCCGATCTCAGAATAGACTTTCTCGGCTGCCTTCTCTCGGATGTGGCAGGTGTTGAGGATGACAAGGTCGGCACTCTCGGGCGCGGTGACCTCGCTGAAGCCCGCGGGCGCCAGGGTATCCGCCATACGATGGGAATCGTAGACGTTCATCTGGCAGCCGAAGGATTTGACGTGGACTTTGCGGGTGTTGCTCATGCCGTCTCGGTAACGAAGCTTGCGGCCAACTTAGCCTGTCCGGACGGGGTTTGTCCTGTTTGCGGGGTAGGGGCCCGTTCTGTCCGGCGATATAGTTGATTTTGTGAACGATTTTAAGATGCGGGCGCCTGTTGCAGGGGGACGTCGGGGGCTCCCGCCGCGGCCACCGTGTCCGATAGGGGCGTCGGCAGAGGCCGCTTGAGCAGCGCCGCCGCCATTAGCCCGCGCACGCCGTCCTCCAGCCGCCGGGTCAGGGCTTTGCGGTCGGCGGCGGCGTCGACCTTGAGCGGTTCGCCGTAGCTGACCACGGCATCGACCGCGCCGCGGGTGATAAATTCCTTGATATGGGGCATGAAATCGAGATCCCCGTACCAGGCGACCAGTGGGCGATGCTGGCGGCCGAGCGGAATGCCATGCGTGCTGACGTAGCTGATCGACATTGGCTGGATCAGGATGTGGCCGGCCGCTTCGCTGCGAGCGGCCACGTGTTTCACCGCGCCGAGCAGGGCGGAGCGGAACGGCAGCACGCGGTTACCGTCGCTGGACGTGCCCTCCGCGAACAGCACCACTGAGGTTCCGCCGGCAAGCCGTTTGACCATCTCGCCGACCGCATCGGCGGTCTGATGACGGCGGTTGCGGTCGACGAACACCGTGCGCTGCAGCTCGGCGGTTATGCCGACCAGCGGCCAGTTGCGAACTTCCTTCTTAGCGACGAAGGCGACCGGCGACAGCGAGCCAATCACCAGGATGTCGGCCCAGGACACGTGATTGGAGACATAGAGCACCGCGCAGTCGCGCACCGGCGCGCCGTTAACGCGTATACGGATGCGCAGCAGCGAGCACAGCACGCGGTAATAATTGGAGGCGATGAAGCCCCAGCCGGGCAGATTGAGTATGCCGAGCAGCCACTGGATCGAGATCAGCAGCGGCGTCATCGTAAAGAAGAAGAACGCGATGAACAGCGCACGGATCATTGGTTATGGCCCATCCGCCGGCATGCCCGGCTCTATGCCGGACATCCACGCATTGATGTTAGCCGTGTAAGACGTGGATGGCACCGGAAGCTGGGCTTGCCCGACTTTTGCACTAATTGACTGGCTGCAAGTCGGGTAATCCCGACTTGCGGGCGACAAGCCCGGCCACGACGGTGCAAAATATCGCGGCGCTGCCGGCATCATGCGTCAGTGCCCGGTCTTTTCGTCCTTGAGCGGCACTGCATAGAGCTCGAGCCGGTGATCGACCAGCCGGTAGCCGAGCTTGCGGGCGATCTCCGCCTGCAGCCGCTCGATCTCTTCCGACTGGAATTCGATTACTTCGCCGCTGCGCAGGTTGATCAGGTGATCGTGGTGCGCCTCGGGACTGGTCTCGTAGCGTGCGCGGCCCTCGCGGAAATCGTGGCGCGCGATGATGCCGGCATCCTCGAACAGCCGCACGGTCCGGTAGACGGTCGAAATCGAAATCCGGTCGTCAATCTTGGCGCAGCGCCGATAAAGCTCTTCGACGTCGGGATGATCGTCCGCTGCCGCCAGCACGCGCGCGATGATGCGGCGTTGCTCGGTCATGCGCATGCCGTTGGCGACGCAGAGGGCCTCGATCGGGTTGGTATCGGATGAGTTCTTTTCCGGCGTGGTCACGGCCTCTTCTCCATCCGGCCCTTCTATCATAATGAGCGTATCGCGCACGTGTCTATCGGGTCCGGGAGGGCTCGTGTTCAGGCGAGATCGCGCCGCAGCACCAGCGCGCTAGAGGCCGCGCCGCCGTCGCCGGGATAGTAATTCGGCCGCCGCCCCACCTCACGGAAGCCGGCGCGGACATAGAGCCGGATTGCCGGTGCGTTCTGCTCGTCGACCTCGAGAAACACGGCGCGCACGCCGAATCCGGCCAGCCGCCGCAGATGCAGATTAAGCAAGTTGCGCGCAATTCCGCGGCCGCGGCGCGCTCGGGTGACCGCGACCGAGAGGATTTCGGCTTCCTCGCCGGCGCGCCGCGACATGATGAAACCGCTGAGACTAGCGCCGAGCATGGCGCGATGAGTACAGACCTGGCGATCGGCGATCAGAATCTCGACTTCATCCTCGCTCCAGCCGCGGCGGAACGAGATCCCATGCAGCGCAGCGATTGCCGCGGCGTCGCGGCTAGCCGCTTCCGACAGAGCTGGCTCGCCGCGTTTAAGCATGATCATAAGGCGCTTCATCATCGGCGCGGCAGATGGCTTGCGTCCTGCGGCTGGGCATCGGGTGCGCGGAGATAAAGCGGCTTGGGCGGCACGGCCGTTTCTTGCGCGATTACGCCGAGGCGCGCCACCCAGGCGATGTCGGGCGCGCGGCGCTTGTCGAGCGCGCTTGGCGGCCGCTCTTCCGCGGGCCACGCAGCGGCCAGCAATTCTGCTGCGGTCCCAGCCAGGCGCGGCGCGCCGGCTGCCGAAGCGCGCATCACCGCTTCATGCAAGGAAGTCAGGCGTGGCGCCACCAGGACGCGGCCGGCGGCGCCATAGACCTGTAGATACACGTGCGCGTGACGGGCGTCGATCGCGGAAACGACCGGGAGACTGTCGTCTTCGGCGATGAACGGCGCCGCGAAAGCCGAAAGCGTCGTCAGACCAACCACGGGCTTGGCAGCGGCGAGCCCGATGCCGCGCGCGGCGGCAATGCCGACGCGCAGACCGGTGAAGCTGCCCGGCCCGACAGTCACCGCGATGCGGTCGAGATCGAAAAAATCAAGGTGCACGCGCTCCATCACACGTTGGATCAGCGGCATCAGCGCTTCCGCGTGGCCGCGCATCATGGCCCGGGATTCCTGCGCAACAATGCCGCCGCCCGCGGTATCAAGCACGGCCGCCGAGCAGGCCTCGAGCGCGGTATCGATGGCGAGAAGACGCACGGGTCACACCAAGCTATCGTCATCCGCGAAGGCGGATGACCCAGTAAACACTAATGGCTTGGATTGTATCTTAGAATCCGTGGATACTGGATGCGCCATCGCGACTTGGCTTTGGCCGACTTGCGTACTTAAGAGGGTCGACCTCGGATATATCCGAGGCCGGCGTCCGTGGCATGACAGGGCGTGGCTCACATTGGCCGGACTTCGGTCACTTCCGGCACGAAATGGCGCAACAGGTTCTGGATACCGTGCTGCAAGGTAGCGGTGGAGGAGGGGCAGCCGGAGCAGGCGCCTTTCATGGCCAGGAACACCACGCCTTCCTTGTAGCCGCGGAAGGTGATGTCGCCGCCGTCGCCGGCGACCGCCGGACGCACGCGGGTCTCGATCAGGTCCTTGATCAATGTGACCGTCTCGGCATCCTTCTCGTCGAAGAATTCGTCGGCGTCATCGGCCCGCGGTTCCGCCCCGCTCGCCAACAGCGGCGTGCCGGACATGTAGTGCTCCATAATGGCGCCGAGCACCGCCGGCTTGATCTGCTGCCATTCGCCGCCGGTCTTGGTGATCGAGATGAAGTCCGCGCCGTAGAACACGCCGCCGACATTCGGAATTTCGAACAACCGCTCAGCCAGCGGCGACTGAGCGGCGGCCTGCTTGTTCGGCATGTCGAGCGCGCCGGATTCCAGCACCGGCCGTCCGGGCAGGAATTTGAGGGTCGCCGGATTCGGTGTGGCTTCGGTCTGAATGAACATCGCTTAGGCTCCTTACCTCACGCAGGTTCAAGGCCCGCGGGCGGAAACTAGTATAGCGGATAGATGGGCCTTGCGCACGGGCGGGTCAACCGTCGGCTCGGCGGGGGAGTTCCGCCCCGCGACGTCAGCTACGCCATCGCGTCGAGGTCTTCGTCCTTGAGGTGGCCAGGGACGATGGCGATCGGGATCGGGAAATTGGCTGCGGTCTTGGCCAGGCTGGAAACCAGCGGGCCGGGGTCATCCTTGCCGGTGCCGGCGGCCAGCACCAGAATGCCGATGTCGGTGTCCTCGTCGATCAGCTTGAGGATCTCGTCGATCGGCGAGCCCTCGCGGATCACCCGGTCGGGCTCGACGCCTGCAACTTCCTTGGCACGCTTGGCGTACTTGTCGAGTACCTTGTCGGCGGCCTCTTCGGCTTCCGCCTTCATGATGTCGGCGACACCCAGCCATTGCTGATTGCGCTCGCCCGGCTCGATCACGCGCAGCATGATGAGTTGAGAGTTGGTGCGGCCCGCGCGCTTGGCGGCCCAATAGATCGCGCGTTCGCATTCGTCGGTATCATCGATGACGACCATGTATTTGCGCTTGTGGCCGGTCTCGTAGATGCGGCGTTTGGTGCTCATCTTGGCTCCCTGTGTTGTCCGCGAAATTGGCGCAACAACGCAAAGTACAAAACGCGCAATGGTCGCACGGCGGACATTGGCCCGACAAGATGCGGCAGGCGGGAATCCAGGCTTGCGTAAAACCGTGTGACCGGCGCAGCTGAAGACCTTCGCGGAAGAAATATTTCCGAAAAGCTGGCTTCCGCGCACGAATTTTTGCGGCGTGAACCTGTTGTGCGAAAAACCTGTACTAACGCCGCACGAAGCCGACGATGTCCTTCACCGCCTTCATGGTGTCGGCGGCGATCGCCTGGGCGCGCTGCGAACCGTCGGCGAGGATTTCGTCGATGTAGACCGGATCCTGCACCAGCTTCTTCATCTCGGTGCCGGTCGGTCCGAGCTTGGCGACTGCGAGGTCGACCAGCGCTGCCTTGAAGGTAGAGAACTGGGCGCCGCCAAATTCACTGAGGACCTGATCCTTGCTGACGCTGTCGAGCGCAGCATAGATGCCGACCAGGTTGTCGGCTTCGGGTCGCGTCTCCAAACCCTTCTGTTCGCTCGGCAAAGGCTCCGGGTCAGTCTTGGCCTTGCGGATCTTCTGCGCGATAGCGTCGGCGTCGTCGGTTAGGTTGATGCGCGAGTAATCGGAGGCATCCGACTTCGACATCTTCTTGGAGCCATCGCGCAGTGACATGACGCGTGTCGCCGGGCCCTGGATGATCGGTTCCGGCAGTGGGAAGAACGCGTTGCCATAGCCGTGCAAGGCAATCGACGAGGCATAGTCGTTGTTGAACTTCTGCGCGATGTCGCGCGAGAGCTCGAGATGCTGCTTCTGGTCCTCGCCGACCGGCACGTGCGTCGCGCGGTAAACGAGGATGTCGGCCGCCATCAGCGTTGGATAGGCAAACAGGCCGACGGAGACATTCTCGCGATCCTTGCCGGCCTTCTCCTTGAACTGGGTCATGCGGTTGAGCCAGCCGAGGCGGCTAACGCAATTCAACACCCAGGCGAGTTCGGCATGCTCGGCGACCTGGCTCTGGTTGAAGACGATATGCTTCTTGGGATCTATGCCGCAGGCAATGAACGCCGCCGTCACCTCGCGCGTGGCGCGGGCCAATTCGCTCGGGTCCTGCCACACCGTGATGGCGTGCATGTCGACCACACAATAGATGCAATCATAGCGTTCCTGAAGCGCCACGAATTTGGTGATGGCACCGAGATAATTGCCGAGGTGCAGATTGCCGGTGGGCTGCACGCCGGAGAATACGCGCTCCTTGAACGCCATTGCTTTGCCTCTTGGAGGTTGCCGGGCGTTGCCATGCCACGGTAAACCGCTGTGGGCAAGGGGCTAAAAAGCAGCCTAGGCGCGCTGGCGAGCCGCGGCACCGAGTTCGCGAAGTTTGGCGACGCCGAGGAAGTCGATGGCCGCGCCGTAGACCACCATACCGACGGCCACCAGCGCGAACAGCATTTCAAGCCGCCCCACCGCCGAGGCGTGCAGGCTCGGCAGCAGCCGCGCCGCCGCATGCAGCGCAGCGGCGACCATGATGCCCATCAGCGCTGTGGCGAGCGCGATGCGCGGGAGTTGGCGTTTGGCGTTGTGGTCGAGCCGCAGCCAGCCGCGCCGGTGCAAGGCGAAACCGAGTAGCCCGGCGCCGATCCAGCCGGATAGCGCGATGGCCGCTGCGACGCCGATGTAGCCGAAGGCCGGATAAAGCGCGATGCCTCCGGCGACTGCCGCCGCCAGGCCGGTAAGGGCGGCCATCATCGGCGTGTGCGTGTCCTCATGCGCGAAGGAAACCGCGCCGAACACCTTTTCCAGCACGTGGCCGGGCAGTCCGGAGCAGATCGCGGTCAACGCCACCGCCACCGCCTCGGTGTCGCCGACGCCAAACACGCCGTGCTCGAACAGCCCGCCGGCGATCTGCTTAGCCAAAAGCGCGAAGCCTGTCGCTGCCGGCAAGGCGAGGCCGAGCGCAATTTCATAGGCGCGCGATTGCGCGCTCGCGTAAGCCCAGCCGTCGGCGGCGTGCACGCTCGCCGCAATGCGCGGCACGATCACCGCAGCGATTGCGATGGAAGCGACACCGAGCGGAAGTTCGTAGAGTTTGTTGGCGTAATAAAGCCAGGACACCGCCGCCGGCGAGGATGACACCAGCGCGGTCGCCGCGATCAACTTGAGTTGCGGCGCCCCGGCGGCGATTAGGCCGGGCAATGCGCGCTTGAAGAAAAGCCGGCTCTGGTCGGACGCACGGATACGCACGCGCCGGAAACGCTGCCCGGTGGCGAGCCAAGCTGCGCTAGTGATCATGAGCTGGATCAGCGCAGCCGAAACGATGGAAATCGAGAGCCAGATGCTGACGTAGAACAGCGGCACGTGATGCACCAACACGAATGCGAGCACGCCGACCAGAACCAGATTGAACATCACCGTGCTGACGGTGACGGCGGCGACGCGGACTTCGGCGTTAAGTGCGGCCGAGATCACCGCCACCAGACTGGCCAGCACGACATAAGGGGCGACGAGCAGGAGATAGAGAACCGCCAGGTGCCGCCGTCCGGGATCGAACCCGTGCGCGATGACGGCGACGATATAAGGCGCTGCCAGCACCACGACGAGTGCAATAGTGCCGGTGATGATGCCGAGGGTGACCAGCGTACGGATGGTGAAACGGTCGGCATTGGCTTCGCCGTCGTCGCCCGCGCGCAAGCGAAGCCAGAGCGGCACGAAGGCGCTGTTGAGCGCACCCTCCGCCAGCAGCCGGCGGAAGAAATTCACCAGTTGCAGGACGACGAAAAAGGCTTCCGAGAACGGCCCGGTGCCGAGCAGTGCGGCGATGGCGGCGTCGCGCGCATAGGCAAGCACGCGCGACAGCAGGGTTCCGCCGCCGACCGTCGTGATATCGCGCGCCAGGGACATTTTCGTTCTCAGCCTCCGCCCATAGTCTATATCACGCTCTCATCGCCGGGCTTGTCCCTGAAATCCAAGCGCTTTTTCGCAGAGACGAAAGAGTGAACGGGACCGCGCCCGCCCGCGAAAACAAGCGAAATCCCTGCATTGCCTCACGATTTTCACTGGTTATAGTGCGCCGCGTTTGAAAAGAGAGGAAATTGAATGACCGCTCCCCGCTACGATGTGCTCGGCATCGGTAACGCCATTGTCGACGTAATCGCCCGCGCCGAAGACGACTTCCTGGTCGCCCAAGGCATGCACAAGGGCGCCATGGCGCTGATCGATGAAAAGCGTGCCCAAGCGATTTACGATGCCATGGGTCCGGCGACGGAGAGCTCGGGCGGTTCGGCCGCCAATACCATCGTCGGCGTCGCCAGCTTCGGCGGACGCGCCGCCTTCATTGGCAAGGTCAAAGACGACGAGCTCGGCAAGACCTTCGCTCACGACATTCGCGCCGCCCGTGTTGCCTTCGACGCCAAGCCGGCCAACGACGGGCCGTCGACCGCGCGCTGCTATATCATGGTGACGCCCGACGGCGAGCGCACCATGAACACCTATCTCGGCGCGGCCCAGGGCCTCGAGCCAAATGATATCGACGAAAAGGCGGTCGCCGATGCCGCCATCGTCTATCTGGAGGGCTACCTGTGGGATCCGCCAAAGGCCAAGGAGGCGTTCGTCAAGGCCGCCGACATCGCGCATAAGGCTGGCCGCCGCGTCGCGCTCACACTGTCGGATTCGTTCTGTGTCGATCGTTACCGCTCTGAATTCCTCGACCTTATCAAGAAGGGCACGGTCGATATCGTGTTCTCCAACGAGCATGAGCTGCACAGTTTGTACGAGACCGCCGACTTCGACACGGCCGTGAAAGCGCTGCAGCATGACGCAAGGCTCGCGGTCGTCACCCGCAGCGCTAAAGGTTGCGTCGTGGTCAGCCGCGAGGAACTGGCGGCGGTCAAAGCGATGCCGGTCGAGCAGGTGGTTGATGTCACCGGCGCCGGCGACCTGTTCGCGGCCGGCTTCCTGGTCGGTCATTCGCGTGGCAAGGATCACCGCACGGCGGCTCAGCTTGGCGCTTTGGCTGCGGCGGAGGTGATCCAGCATTTGGGGGCGCGGCCGGCGGTCTCGCTCAATGCCCATGCCGCGGAGAGCGGTCTGGCTCTGTGACCGCGCTGTGGCCGTTAAGCCATCGGTAACCAATTGGTAACCGAACATGGTTACCGCTTCATGAACAACCCCGAGAAGGGTTGGCAAGGAGTGGGCCATGGCCGAGCGCGACGGGGAAGAGATCCAGCACCATGCGCCTGGCGATCTGCCAGCGGTTGAATTGCCGCCGCTGTCGCCGGCGGGCGCCAGTTCGGAAGCCCCTGCCGAGGTTGAGGCTGCTGCTGCAGTAGCTGCGGCTGAAGTTGAAGCTCCCGCCGCTACCGAAATTTCCAGCAACGCCGAAGACGCGGAAAAGGAAGCGGCCGTTTCCGCGCCCGAAGCGCCGCGCGCGTGGTTCCAGCTTTCACGTCGTCATCAGCGCCGCGTGACTTTGGCCGTCTGGCTGGCGCTGGTTGCCGGTCTCGGCGCGCTGTTCGGTAGTGCGATCAGCAACGGCCTGGCCGGTCATCGCGGCCTTGACGTCGCCAGCTTGGAACAGCGCAAGGCGATGCAGCAGTCGATCGACCAGCTCACCAAACAGGTCAGCGCGCTGAAGGCGGATCTCGCGGAGGCGACGGCGGTGACCCACAGCCAGATCGCCAAAATTTCGGCGCGCGCCAATCGCGCGCCCGGTTCAGAGATCACTGGCTCCGTTGCGGCCTCGGGTGTCACGCTTATTCCGATACCGCGCCCGGCGCCTCGGATCGCCGCGGCGGTCAGTCGGCCGGCAGTGGTACGCAGTTGGCACATTCTCCGCGCTCGCGATGGATTGATCGACGTAGAAAGTCGCAGCGGCATTTATCAGGTGGTGCCAGGCGCGGTACTCCCCGGCCTCGGGCGGGTGCAGTCAATCGGGCGCCAGGACGGCCGCTGGGTCGTGGTGACCCCGAAAGGCATTATCGTTTCCTCGCGCGACCGCCCCTATTTCGACGACTTCTGATCTCTCCAGGCGCCCCGGATTGCGGGGATCATTGCCGCCGCGCGTCCCAGTGGCGGCCTGCCGAAAAGCGTGCCAGATTCCACCCCCGCCAGTATGATTGGCATGGGTGGTGTCATGTCACGTGGTTGTGTGAGCGGCGCGGCGCTGAAATTCCTTGTGGCGACAATTTGGCTTTTGCTTGCGGCCGGCCACCACGCTTCGGCGCAAGGCGCGGCGCCAGCGCCGGCCAAGCCCGCAACCAAGCCAGAAATGCCAATGGGCTGTCCCGGCCTCATCGCCAGGCGTCCCGCGCCGGTGTTGCCGGCGGCGTTCCGCCTCGCGGCGCTCAAGGCCGACGAGGTGCGCCTGAGCTACATCGGCCACTCGACGTTCCTGATCGAGAGCCCGCAACGGGTGCGCATTGCCACCGACTACAACGACTATGTACGGCCGCCAGTCGTGCCAGACATTGCGACCATGAATCACGCGCATCCGTCGCATTACACCGACCACCCTGACCCAGGCATCAAATACGTACTGCGCGGTTGGACCGGGGAGGAGAAACCGGCCCGCATCGACATGCAATACAAAGACGTTCGTGTGCGCAACGTACCCACCAACATCCGCACGTTTGATGGCGGCACCGAGCGCCACGGCAATTCAATCTTCATTTTCGAAATCGCCACCTTGTGCATCGCCCATCTCGGCCATCTGCATCACACACTGACGCAAGCGCAGCTCAACGAGATCGGCAAGATCGACGTGGTGCTGGTGCCGGTGGACGGTTCCTACACGCTCGACATCGAGGGCATGATCGAAGTGCTGCACGCGCTCAAGGCGCCGCTAATCATCCCGATGCACTATTTCAGTACCTTCACCCTCAACAACTTCCTCGATCGCGTGCGCAAGGAATGGGAGGTCGAGATTTCGCCGGTTCCTACCATTGTGGTGTCGAGGATCTCGCTGCCGGCAAAGCCGACGGTGACGATACTACCGGGCCACTGAGCGCTTGCCCGAAACGGTGGCGCATGTCCCCGGAAATTAACCTGCGTCAATTTACGGGCGCCTTGTAACTCTTAATCAAGAGCGGCCAGAGATCGCGCCGGAACCAAAGAACCGCTTTCGCGTTTCCGGATTCGCGAAATCTTGAGTATTCGAGGATGCTACCATGGTGCAGATGTGGAGTAGTTGGAAACGGTTTCCCCAAACCACCAACGGTAACGTGGTCGAGGCTCCGGCCGGGCCCGGCGTCTACGAGGTTCGCCACACCATGACCGGGCGCGTGATCGCGTTCGGCGATTCCGCTAACGTGGCGCAGTCGTTGTCCGAGCTGCGCCCGAGCGAGGGCCTGGGCCCGTTCGCCCGCCTGTTCCGCAAGCAGCCGCTGGTGTCGCGGGTCACCGACCTGGAATATCGCACCTGCACGGCCGGCAGCCGCGCCGAGGCCAAGACGGCGGCTCACCGGCTGTTAGGCCTGCGCCAAACTGCCTGGCGCCGCCGCGCCGATCACAGTTGGGCAGGCCGCCTGTCCGGCTAACTCCCTCCCTCACAACGTTTTTCGTCGCGTGACGGCCGCTGCGCCTTACAGCTACAGCAGCAGCAGCGAAAGCTGCGGGAACACGATCAGAATAATCAGCACCAGCAGCATCACCACGGCGAAAGGGAAGGCGCCGAAGAAGATATCGTTCAACGAGATGTCGGGGCGGTCGATGGCAGTCTTGATCACGAAGCACGACAGCCCGAACGGCGGCGTCAGCAATCCGATCTCCGCGCCCACCACGGTAATCAGCCCGAACCACACCAGGCTCAGCCCCATGTTCTCGATCGCATGCAGGAACAGCGGCACGCAGACCAGAATGATGGAGCCGGTGTCGATGATGGTGCCGAGAAAGAGCAGCAGCACCACATAGAACGCCATCATGGCGCCGAAGCCGAGGTTGATGTGCTCGAGCCATTGGCTGAGCATGAACGGCAGTCCGGCGATGCCGAGCATGCGGCTGTACATCGAGGCGGCGATGATCAGGAACAGAATGTTCGCGGTGATGTGGCCGGTATCGATGAGGACCTCGCGAAAGATCTTCCATCCGATGCGCCGCCGTAGGAGCGCCAGCAGGTAGGCGAAGAACGCGCCGATGGCGCCAGCTTCGGCAGCGTCGAAGAAGCCGCTGTAGATCCCGCCCAGTACGATCACGATCAGCACCACGATCGGCGCGATCTTCACCAGCATTTCGAGCGGCGACAGCAGGTCTTCGTCGTCGATCGGGGTGGCGAAGGCGCCGCGGCCGATGAAGTTCGGCGCGAGCCGCGTCATCGCGGTGATCGTAATGATATAGGCAAACGACAACAGGATGCCGGGGACCACGCCGGCCAGGAACATATCGCCGACCGACTGCTCGGCGATGAAGGCGTAGATGATCATCATCACGCTCGGCGGGATGATCATGCCCAGCACCGAGGAGCCGGCCACCACGCCGACGGCAAAGCGCTTCGAATAGTCGAAGCGGATCATTTCCGGCACCGACACACGCGTGAACACCGAGGCCGCTGCAATCGAGGAGCCGGTAACGGCGGCGAAAGCGGCGTTGGCGGCTACCGTGGCGATGCCGAGCCCGCCGCGCAGCCGGCGAAACAGCTGGTTGGCGACCTGATAGATGTCGGAGCCGAAGCCGGTCTTGCCGACGATCATCCCCATCATCACGAAGGTCGGAATGCTGGCGTAGTCGTAATGGCGGATGGTGGCTGTGACCGACAGTGTCATCATGCGCATGGCAATGGTGGCGTCGCTCTTGATGATCCACACGCCAAGGAATGAGACGAAGCTCAGCGTGATGGCGACGTAGCAGCCGCCATAAATCATCAGAACGATCAGGACGAGCGACAGGATGCCGATGACGACCGGTTCCATGGGGCGGCCCGTCAGACCGGATCGCGCGTGGATGCGCGCCAGTGGTTTACGGCGCGTATAAGGAAGCACAGCATGGTCGCGGTACTGCCGAGCACGACCATACCCCTGATCGGCCATTCTGGGATCGTAAAGATTCCCTGCTCGCCAATGTAGTAGCCGCGCCGAATCGAATCGATGAGGAGTGGCACGGTGCCGATGACGATGGCGAGCATCACCGCTATGCCGAGGATATCGATGCCGCAGACCGCCAGCCGTGACAGTAGCCGGCGGCTGGCCTGCATTTGCGGCAGATAGGTGTCGGAGCGGGTCAGCTTGTTGAGCCGCACCGTGTCCGGCAATTGGCAGAACACAATGAAGGCCATCGACACGGCCACCAACTCGTTGACCCCGTTGAGCGGCTCGTTGAACAGGCTGCGTCCGAATGAATCCAGGCAGATCAGGACCACGATCATCAGGACCCAAAGCGAGCCGAAGGCGTTGAGCACGAAGACGGCGCGATCAAACCAGTTCAGCGTCGCCCAGGCGGGCGCCGGGGTGGTTTCGATTTCTTCACTCACGGAAGTGGCTCCGGCGGCTTCTGACGAAGGCATTACCTCACCCGGCGGGCGGGGAGAGGTCGGTTTCGGAGCGGTGCGAGGAAATCGGGTGAGGGGGCGCTGCCGCGATTCTGAGCGCAACAGAAAGCGCCCCTCACCCGGCTCGCATCTCGCTTCGCTCGATGCTTGCCACCCTCTCCCCGCAGGCGGGGAGAGGGTGGCAAGGTTCAGTGCTTGTCCCAGTCGCGCGCCGGATGCTCGCCGGCCGCGCGAAGCGCTTCCATGTAGGCGGCCAGGATTTTCATCGCCGGATAGCCGTTCTTCTTCTCGACGGACTTGGCGAGGTTCTGAGCGATGTTGGGCATCTTGTCGGCCCACTTCTTCTGGTCGGCTTTCGACAGCGTGACGACGGTGCCGCCCATGGCCTTGAACTTCTTCATGGAGGCGGCGGCCTTGTCGAGTGCGGCCTGGGCGACTTTGTCGCGATAGTCGCGTGCGGTCGCCTTCAGCATCTTCTGCACCTCGGCCGGAAGACTCTTCCAGACGTCCTTGTTGATGGTGAGCGACTTGTTGACGCCGGTGCCGAAGTCGGTCTCCAGATAGTGTGGTGCCACTTCCGCTATTTTGAAGGTGATGGTCGCCTCCGGCCAGATCAGGCAGCCGTCGGTCACGCCGGTCTTGATCTGGTTGGCGTAGGTCAGCAGGCTGCCGAGCACGCCGACGCCGCCAAGCGGTTTGATGTAGAGCGCGTTCGGGCCGGCCGCATTGAGCTTCAGGCCGTTGATGTCCTCCATCTTGGTGATCTTCTTCTTGGTGAAGACACCGTAATTGTCGATCGAAGAGTAGTTGGTCAGCACAATCTGGTTCTGGGCGTCGAACTGCTTCTGGAACTCCGGGAACTTGTCCATCAACCCGTCCATCACCCGCGACACCAGGATCGGGTTACGGCTGGAGAACGGCGTGTAGTAGGGGAGATTATTGAGCGGCAGCTTGCTGGAGTGGAAAACCGTGGTCACCACGCCAATGTCGCCGAGTCGGTTGCCAATCGCGTCCATCACGCCGCGCGGCTTGGCGATCTGGCCGCTGAAGGCCTGCTGCCAGTCGATTGTGTACTTGTTGCCGTCGGCCTTGAGGCGCTTGTTCACTTCAGGAGTGAAGTAGTCGATCAGCACCTTCACCCACAGCGCCTTCGGCGGATAGCCGTCGATGATCGTGAGCTTGATGGATTGCTGGGCGCTGGCCGCGACCGGCAGAGCTGTAATGACGAGCGCCAATATAAGGCGCCGCAGAAACGCGCTGCGATTGAGCATAGGCTCCTCCCCTGGACCTGTTTCCCCGCGGAACCGATTTGCGCTTTTTCTCGACGTTTGAAGCGCTTGGCCGGCCTCGCACCCCGTGCCCTCGTTGCTGTCGGGCACGTCGTGGCAACATAATTCGCGCGTGGGCAGGGTTCGTCAACCAGGGTGTTTGATGTGGAATGCCGCAAGGTACTTGCGGCTGCGTTGACGTGCCGGTGCGGCGATGATGGTATGAAAATTGTCAAACCGCCGCGCGAAAGGACGCGCCTGCCCATGCTCAGCCGTGAACAGAACGACCTCATCGCCCGCGCCGGGCCTGGCACGCCGGCCGGCACGCTGATGCGCCACTATTGGCAGCCGGCGGCGCTCGTCGACGAATTGTCCGGTACCAATCGGGCGGTGAAACCGGTGCGCCTGTTCGGCGAGGATCTGGTGATCTTCAAGGACGAGCAGGGGCGCTATGGGCTGATCGGCCGGCGCTGTCCGCATCGCGGGACCGATCTGTCCAAGGGTCGCCTCGAAGGCGGCGGCTTGCGCTGCGCCTTTCACGGTTGGCTGTTCGACGTGAACGGCAAATGCCTGGAAACGCCGGCCGAGCCGGCCGACAGCAAGCTCTGCGCAAATGTTAAGCAGGTGTCCTATCCAGTGGTCGAGAAGAGCGGCATCCTGTTCGCCTATATGGGTCCGGGCGCGCCGCCGGCGCTGCCACATTTCGACTGCTTCGTCGCACCCGATAGCCACACCTTTGCGTTCAAGGGGCTTATCGATTGCAACTGGCTGCAGTCGCTGGAAGTCGGCATCGACCCGGTGCACACTTCTTTCTTGCACCGTTTCTTCGAGGATGACGATCCGACCCAGAGCTACGGCAAGGTGTTTCGCGACATCACACGCGATTCCGATATGCCGATGTCGCAGATCATGCGCGAGTTTCCAATTCCGCGCATTGAGGTCGAGCCGACCGAATATGGATTCCGGCTGGTGACGCTGCGCCAGATCAGCGATCGGAGCACGCATGTGCGCGTAACCAACCTGATGTTCCCCAATGCGTTCGTCATTCCGATGAGCCGTGACATGACCATCACCCAGTGGCACGTGCCCGTCGACGACGAGAAGCACTACTGGTACGCCATATTCACATCGTTCGGCGAGCCCGTGAACAAAGACGAGATGCGCCGCCAGCGGCTGCAGCTCTATCAGCTGCCCGACTACGTCCCCAACCGAAACAAGGACAACGACTGGGGCTACGATCCGCACGAGCAGGAGAGCGCAACTTATACCGGCATGGGCGCCGACATCAACGTACACGACCAATGGGCTTGCGAGTTCGATGGGTGCGATCCAAGATCGCACCGAGGAGCATCTCGGCACCTCGGACAAGGCCATCGTCGCCTACCGCAAGTTGCTGCGGTCCGCCATCGAGCAGTTGGGCAAGGGCGAGCGGCCGATCATGGTGCTCGATGAGGCGCAGGCCGCCTCCGTCACCGGCCCCGCCGCCATCGACGGCATCGGCCCGGCGGATGACTGGCAAGGGTATTGGCGGCAGACTGAAGCCGATAAGCGCCAGGCCACGAGCTGGGCGAATGGGCGCTAGCGGCGCGGGGCGACATTGGACCAGAAGAAGCAAGAGAAGAAGGAGTCGTGACCGATGTCGGTGCTGGCATCATTCAGCTTGAATCCGTGGTATATGTTCCTCGAGATCGTCGGCACCTATCATTTGATCCGTCGCATTTTCTTTGCATTTTTGGTCATCGTCTTTTGGGGCAACTGGAACATGCTCGGCATGATTCTCGTTGTCTGGGCACTTTACGAAGTGCTGGCGCTGGTCAAGCAGCGGTACTGGAACTGACCGGTGGCCAAGCGCGAGACCCCCTCCGGTCGCCGTGACGCTGCCGTGAACTTCATCGAGCGCCATGGCTTATGGACGGCCGCACAGGAGCGCGCCGCGCACCAAGTCGAGCGCGCCATCAAGCAGCATGATTTGGAGCTGGTCCGCTTCTCCTTTGCCGACCAGCACGGCGTACTGCGCGGCAAGACGTTGCTGGCGTCGGAGGTAGCGGACGCCATGCGCAACGGCGTCTCCATGACGACGACGCTGCTCGCCAAGGACACCTCGCACAAGACTGTCTATCCGGTGTTCACGCCCGGCGGCGGTTTCGCCATGGAGGAAATGCAGGGCGGCGGCGATTTCGTCATGATCGCCGATCCCACCACGTTCCGCGTGCTGCCCTGGGCCGAGAAGACCGGCTGGCTCCTGTGCGACATCCACTTCACCAACGGCAAGCCGGTGCCGTTCTCCACCCGCGCGCGCTGCCGCGACGCTCTCGATACGCTGGCTAAAGCCGGCTTCGATTTCTGCGCCGGGCTGGAAGTCGAATTCCATCTTTTCAAACTGGAAAATCCGCGGCTTGCGCCGTCTGATGCCACTTGGCCGCCGCAGGCGCCTGAGGTGAGTCTGCTCACGCAGGGCTATCAGTATCTCACCGAGTCGCGTTTCGACATGCTGGACCCGGCGGTAGCGATCCTGCGGCGCGGCATCGCCGCGCTCGATCTGCCGTTGCGCTCGGTGGAAATCGAACTCGGCCCGAGCCAATGCGAATTCACCTTCCGCCCGCTGATGGGTCTCGCGGCCGCAGACGCCATGGTGCTGTTCCGCTCGGCGGTGAAGCAGATCGCACGCCGCAACGGCTATCTCGCCAGCTTCATGTGCCGGCCCGGCCTGCCCAATGTGATGTCGAGCGGCTGGCATCTGCATCAGTCGCTGATCGACCGCAAGCCGAAACGCAACGCCTTCGCGGACAGAGCATGGCCTCTCGCCACTCGGCCAGCACTATCTCGCGGGTCTGTTGGCGCATGCACAAGGTGGGGCCGCCTTCACCACCCCGACCATAAACGGCTACAAGCGCTACCAGGCTTATTCGCTGGCGCCCGACCGCGCCATCTGGGCGTGCGACAATCGCGGCGTGATGATACGCGTGCTCGGTCAACCGGACGAGACTTCGACCCATCTGGAAAACCGCGTCGGCGAGCCGTCCGCCAATCCCTATCTCTATATCGCCTCGCAGATTTACGCGGGGCTCGACGGCATCGCGCAAAAGCGCGATCCGGGGCCCTCCGCCGACACGCCCTACGAGATGAAGGCTGCGTTCCTGCCCAAGGACCTGCGCGAGGCAGTTGCGGCTTTGCGCGGGACAAGTTTTTCGCGCCGGTTTCGGCGACGCCTTCATCGATTATTATGCTCACCTCAAGGAGGCGGAAGTCGCCCGCTTTCACAAGGAGGAGGGCGAGCAGGCTCAAGCGGTCGATGTCACGCCTTGGGAACAACGGGAATATTTGGATTTGTTCTGAGCCACCCCCGTCACCCTGAGGCGCCCGCGCGTTGGCGCGGGCCACCGCAAGGCGGGTTTGCCCGACTTGCGCACTTAAATGCGGATATCGGGTAAACCCGATATCCGAGGGCGACGGCCCCGAGAATCCCGGGCCGTTCATCCTTCGAGGCTCGGCCTTAGGCCGAGCACCTTGAGGATGACGGAGAAATGTTCGAGTAACGCAAGTTGATGGAAACGCCCCAATGCCGTACGCGACGACACCCGACAACGTGAAGCTCTATTACGAGGAAGTAGGCCAAAAAACGGAATTTGGCACGCCGATCCTGTTCGTGCATGAGTTCGCCAGCGACTATCGCGGTTGGGAACCGCAGATGCGCGAGTTCGGCAAGCGTTATCGCTGCATCACCTACTCGGCGCGCGGCTACACGCCTTCCGACGTGCCCGAGGACAAGGACGCCTACAGCTATCGCGACGTGATGCACGACTGCGTGGCGATGCTCGACCATCTCAAGATTGACAAGGCGCACCTCATCGGGCTGTCGATGGGCGGCTATACCTGCTTGCAGGTCGCGATCAATTACCCGGGCCGCGTTCGCTCCATGGTGCTGGCCGGCACCGGCTCGGGCTCGGAGCGCTGGTATACGGAGGACTTTCACAAGCATTCGCGCGCGCTCGGCGATCAGTTCGAGCGCGAAGGCTCGGCCAAGATCGCCGAGACCTACGGCATGGGGCCAAGCCGCCTGCCGTTCCTGCTCAAGGATCCGCGCGGCTTTGCCGAGTTCAGCCGGCAGCTGGCCGAGCACGATGCGCAAGGGTCGGCCAGTACCTCGCGCGGCTTTCAAGGGGGGCGGCCGTCGCTTTACGATTTCGACGCCGAGATCAGGAAGCTTGCGGTGCCGGCGCTGATCGTGGTGGGCGACGAGGATGACCGCTGCATCGAGCCGAGCCTGTTCCTCAAGGACGCCATCCCTGCCTCCGGTTTGGTGATGCTGCCCAGGACCGGACATGTGGTGAATTTGGAAGAGCCGGACCTGTTCAACCGGGTGGTGGGCGACTTTCTCGTGCGTGTGGACGCCGGGCGATGGGCGACGCGTGATCCGCGCACGCGCGGGGCTCGGCCCTTCACGCCTGCCACACGCTGAGCCGCTGCCCGCTCGCGGGCGCGATGGAACTCATGTGGCGTCTTGTTCATTATTGAGGCCGCGGACACCCGCGCTGGAGGGCAACGCGATGCTGAAATGGGCGCTTATTTTTCTGATCATCGCCATCATTGCCGGCATATTCGGCTTTACCGATGTGGAGGCTGCCTCGGCGACCATCGCGCAATGGCTGTTCGGAATTTTCATGGTGCTTTTCATCGGCGCGCTGGTGATAGGCCTGTGGATTGGCAACAAGTTGATATCGTAGACGGCCGCGCGGTTGCTTGTGAAACGCTCAACTGATCACGCATAGCTGCCACGCATCGGTGGCAATGATGCGCTGCCCGATTGCGATATCGCAGAAACGCGGTTATTTGAACGAACCGGGCCCGCATTTACACGAAATTGCGCCAATGACCGCTACTTTGCTCGATGGCAAAGCCATAGCCCATCAGATTCGCGAGGATTTCAATCGCCGCGTCATCGCGTTGCGCGAGCGCTCCGGCATCACGCCAACGCTGTCGGTGATCCTGGTTGGGCAGAATCCCGCCTCGCGCGTCTATGTACGCAACAAGATCAAGGCCTGTGCGGAAGTCGGCATTCGGTCGGCGCTGCACGAATTTCCCACGGACGTCGACGCGGCCGCGGTGATTGCGCGCATCGGTGAACTGAACCGTGACGCGGCGGTGCATGGCATCCTGGTACAGTTACCGCTGCCCGCGCACCACGATATTCACACTGTGCTGCGCACCGTCGCAGTCGAAAAGGACGTCGACGGCTTCCATCTCTACAATGTGGGTGGGCTTGTGCTCGGCGAGACGGTATTTCCCCCTTGCACGCCTTACGGCGTCATGAAGCTGCTCGACCACACCGGTATCGACGTCACCGGCAAGAACGTCACCATCGTCGGCGCCAGCAATATCGTCGGCAAGCCGATGGCGCTGATGATGCTCAAGCACGAAGCGACGGTCGCCATCTGCCACGTGCGCACCAGGGATCTTGCCCAATACACCATCCTGGCCGACATCTTGATCGTGGCGGCCGGCGTGCCCAACCTCATCATCCCGCAGATGGTGAAGACCGGCGCGGTGGTCATCGATGTCGGCATCAACCGGCTGCCGGACGGGCGGCTGGTCGGCGACATCGATTTCGAGGGCGTGCGGCAGAAAGCGGCCTACGTCACGCCGGTGCCCGGTGGGGTCGGGCCCATGACAGTGACCATGCTTCTGGAAAACACGCTGGTCGCCGCCGAGCGCGCGACGCAATGCTTGGCGGCGCCGGCCACCGAAGCGCTGGAGCAGGCGGAGTAGTTGGTTAGAGCTGAATTCGAGCAGGCTGAATCGGGTTCTCACGTTGATCCGTCATCCTTAGGTGCGAGCGAAGCGAGCCTAGAAGGGCGACCGATCCAGTTCGAAACTGTTTCAGCCCAGATCAATCGGGGTCTAGAGCGTTTCCGGCGAAGTGGGAACCGGTTCGCCGTTCGGAATCGCGACAAAACAAAAACTTGGACACGTTCACCGTTTCCGTGAAACGGTGAACGTGTCTAGAGATGCCTACAAGTCCGTTATGTCACCCCAGCCCAAGCGCTTCGCTGCCCTGTAAGCGTCCTTGTCCCGACGCGGGATGGCGCGGTCTTCGGCCTGCACCGGTGCACACAGCGTCAAGGCGACACCGGCCTTGCTGACCTTCGGCGTCGTGAGAATGCGCTGGCCCCTCGGGATCTCGGCGAAGCCTTTGCCCGCGACGAGATAACAATACTTTTCATCTTCGAAGGGAACGCTGGCACCCTTGGTGATCAGGTGATCGCGCGAGCGCGGCAGGCGCGCCGCGAAGTGGCACCATCGAACATTTTCGGAGAAGGGGCAGCGGCTCTCGTGCGAGCAGGGAGCGATAATCCGTGCGCCGTTGGCGATCAGGACATTGCGGCACGCCAGGATGCGCCGGAAGCCGTCCATCGTGCCCGGCTCGATGATCACCAGCAGCCGGTCGGCACGGCGCCACAAAGCCGTGACGACGTCCTGCAACGCGGCAGGCGCCAATTCGGTGAAGGCATAGCTTGCCAACACGACATCGGCGTTGGGCGCGCTGCCCAACGATCGTAAAAGATCGCCCATAACGATGTCGGCCGCGATGTCCCGCGCTGGGATGGCGCTGTGAAATTGACGGGCGAGCTCCAGCAGGCGCGGATTGCTGTCGACGAGCGTGGTCCGCTGCAGGGTGGGCCAAAAATCAAGGCTCGCCCAGCTTGCGGTGCCGGGTCCCGCCCCCGCGTCCAGAATTGATCGCGGGTGGAATTCAGGTATTAGTTCGATGGTGTGGGTGAGCGTTGCATGGGCGGCCGCATAGGTCGCGGGCATCCTCACAATGGCGTAGGCGAGCGCGTCGAGTTGGGAACGAACGACCTCGCTGGTGCCGCCGGCGCGATATGTCTTCGAAATTGCTCGTGCGCTGTTTCGTAAGGTGCCGCGCGAGACATTTTCCAGGTCGCTTTGGAGTGCGGTGCTGATCCAGGCCGGCAAGCCAGTCATAGGGCGTTAACCCGTCGGCCGACTTGCAAGCAGCCGGCTAAAGCGTGTGTTGCTTAGGTGGATGCAAACTCCGCTCATTCCCGTCTCCGCCGTCGCGGGGATAAACTCCAGCGGGAATCCAGAGTCGAGACGGCAAACTGTGATGAGTTGGTCCTGGGTCCCCGCTTTCGCGGGGACGAACATTTGAGTTGTCGGCGACGTGCCTGGCCTTACACATCCACGCTGGCGCTGAGCGCGTTGTCCTGGATGAACTGCCGGCGCGGCTCGACGACATCGCCCATGAGCTGATCGAAAAGCACGTTGGCCTCGTCCACTTCCTTGATCCGCACCTGCAACAGCGAGCGGGCATTGGTGTCGAGCGTGGTTTCCCAGAGCTGGTTGGGATTCATCTCGCCCAGACCCTTGTAGCGCTGCATGGCGATGCCCTTGCGGCCGGCGCCGGTGATCGCTTCGAACAGACCGACCGGCCCGTGGATCGGCCAAGTCTCGTCCTTGCGCCGCAGCGCGCCGGGCTTCTCATAGACCTTTTGCAAGGACACCGCGTATTCGTCGAGTTTACGGGCGTCGGCCGAGCCGAGGAGCGCGTGATCGATGATGGCGACGCTCTTAACGCCGCGCACCGTGCGCGCGAAGATGAAGCCATCCTCTTCACTGAATTCGCCTTCCCAGCCGCGTTCGGTCTCTTCCGCCAGAACATTGAGCCGCTTGGCGATAAACGGCGCGGCTGCCTTGGCCTTTTCGGCATCGCCGAAAATTTCCGCATTGAGCACGCCGAGAATCGCGGCCTGCTCGACGACCTGGCGGTTATAACGGCTGTGCAGACCGTTCAGCGTATTGCGGATGCTGCGCGCTTCCTCGACCAGCTTCTGCAGATCGCCGCCGGCGCGCTCTTCACCGTTCGCCAGCGTAAGCACTGCTTCCTCGACGCCGGTCGAAATCAGATAATCTTCAAGCGCTCGCTCATCCTTGAGGTACTGCTCGGATTTGCCGCGATTGACCTTATAGAGCGGCGGCTGCGCGATATAGATGTTGCCGCGTTCGATCAGCTCCGGCATCTGCCGGTAGAAGAACGTCAGCAGCAGCGTGCGGATATGGGCGCCGTCGACGTCGGCGTCCGTCATGATGATGATCTTGTGGTAGCGCAGCTTGTCCGGATTGAACTCGTCGCGTCCGATGCCGGTGCCGAGCGCCGTGATCAGTGTACCGATTTCCTGGCTGGACAGCATCTTGTCGAAGCGTGCGCGCTCGACATTGAGTATCTTGCCACGCAGCGGCAGCACGGCCTGGAATTCGCGGTTGCGGCCCTGCTTGGCGGAGCCGCCGGCGCTGTCGCCCTCGACGATGAACAATTCGGACTTGGCGGGATCGCGCTCCTGACAGTCGGCGAGTTTGCCCGGGAGTGACGAGATATCGAGCGCGCCCTTGCGGCGGGTGAGTTCGCGCGCCTTGCGCGCGGCCTCACGGGCGGCGGCGGCTTCCACCACCTTGCCGACGATGGTGCGCGCTTCCTGCGGGTGAATCTCGAACCAGTCCTGCAGTGCCTGGTTGATCACGTTCTCGACCACCGGCCGCACTTCGGACGAGACCAGCTTGTCCTTGGTCTGCGAGGAGAACTTCGGGTCGGGTACTTTCACCGACAACACAGCGGTCAGGCCCTCGCGGCAGTCGTCGCCGGTGAGCGAGACTTTTTCTTTGCGCGCGCCGCCGTTGCCTTCGGCGTATTGCGTGATCTGGCGGGTAAGTGCACCGCGGAAGCCGGCGAGATGGGTGCCGCCGTCGCGCTGTGGAATGTTGTTGGTGAAGCAGAGGACGCTCTCGTGGTAGCCGTCGTTCCACCACAACGCGCATTCCACCGTGATGCCTTCGCGCTCGGCGCGAACCATAATTGGAGCGGGGATCAGCGGCGATTTGTTACGATCGAGATAGCGCACGAAGGCCTCGACGCCGCCCTCGTATCTCAGTTCCTCGCGCTTCTCGACCGCGTGACGTTGGTCGGAGAGCACGATGGTGACGCCGGAATTGAGGAACGCGAGCTCGCGCAAGCGATGCTCGAGCGTCGCGAAATCAAACTCGACCATGGTGAAGGTCGCGGGCGAGGGCAGGAAGCTCACTTCCGTGCCACGCTTGCCGTCGGCGTCGCCGATAACCTTCAGGGGCTCGACGGCGACGCCGTCGTGGAACTCCATGAAGTGTTCCTTGCCGTCGCGCCAGATGGTGAGTTTGAGCCAGGTCGACAGCGCGTTCACCACCGACACGCCAACGCCGTGCAGGCCGCCCGAGACCTTGTAGGAGTTTTGGTCGAACTTACCGCCGGCGTGCAACTGGGTCATGATGACCTCAGCCGCCGAGATGCCTTCGCCTTTGTGGATGTCGGTCGGAATGCCGCGGCCGTTGTCGCGCACCGTGCAGGAGCCATCCGGATTGAGCGTGATCGTCACCTCGCTGGCGTAGCCGGCGAGCGCCTCGTCGATAGCGTTGTCGACGACCTCGTAGACCATGTGGTGCAGGCCGGAGCCGTCATCGGTGTCGCCAATGTACATGCCTGGCCGCTTGCGTACGGCATCGAGGCCCTTCAGGACCTTGATCGACTCGGCGCCATAGTCGGCATTGGACGGGATATTGCGGGCTGGCTCAGCCATCTGCGGCACCCTCGAAGCGGGCGAAAAAATGAGTCGGGTAAGTGTATTTCTGTGACACGAAAACCGGGTCTCGTACAGGACAAAGTGTCAGACTGTAATATGTTGATTTGGAAGCATTTTTTAAAGACCTTGCGCTGCAAAAATGCCGCTTTTCGAGCGCCCCTTTTTACCCCTTCTAAGGCATGGTTTTGACGCTGCTTTCGATGGTCATCGAAACGCCATCAGCGCGGTCCTAATGCGCTTTTGCTTGCGCGCGGCAGACAACTGTCCATAAGCAATCGCCCGCGTCCCGCCTGTTCCGAATCATTTCAATGCGCTGGCTCAGCCCAAAGTTCTCTACTCGGCCTCCTCTGTCGTTCGAGGTCCCGCACCGCCTGCGCGCCATGGTGCGCGCGCGGGAATCCAACATCATCATCCTCGCGGCGGTCGTCGGCGTGCTGGCGGGCCTTGTGGTCGCGGTCATGGGGGCGGCGGTCGGCTTCATGCATCTCACGGCGTTCGGGCTTGATCCCGGTGAACGGCTGTCGGGCCGTGTCTCACTCGATCCAATCCGCGCCTTCGTGACACCATGCCTGGGCGGGCTGCTATTCGGCCTGGTCAGCGCCTACATCGCCCGCCGGCGCGGCTCCGAGGTCGACCCAATCGAGGCCAATGCCCTGCACGGCGGGCGCATGTCCATGCGCGGCAGCCTGATCGTGGCGGCACAGACAGTGTGGTCTAGCGGGGTTGGTGCCTCGGTGGGCCTCGAGGCCGGCTATACCCAGTGGGCGAGCGGCATCGCCTCCAAGATCGGCCAAGCCTTCCGGCTGCGCCGGGCCGACATGCGCATCCTGGTCGGCGCTGGCTCCGCGGGTGCCATTGCCGGCGCCTTCGGCGCGCCGCTGGGAGGCGCCTTCTACGGCTTCGAGCTGATCATCGGCAGCTATTCGGTCAATTCGCTGGCGCCGGTCGGGATCGCCTCCCTGCTCGGGTACCTGACCGCCCAAGCGCTCTCTCCCACCGAACTCGGTATCGAGGCCGGCTCGGTGTCTGGCCTGGCCGTGCACGACGTCATCATCGCGGCCGGCTTCGGGGTGCTGGCGGGCGTCTTTGGCATCATTCTGATGCGCGGAGTTGCAGCGTGCGAGCAACTATTCGTACGTGTCCGGATCAAGCCCTGGCTGCGGCCAGCCATTGCGGGTGCCGTTGTCGGCGGGCTCGCGTTGGTCTCCCCGCAGGTGATGTCGTCCGGGCACGGCGCGCTGCATCTGACCGGCTTGTTCAAGCTGCCGATGGCGACGCTCGCCATCATTTTCCTGCTCAAGTCGCTCTCCTCCATCGTCTCGCTGGGCTCGGGCTTCCGCGGCGGTCTGTTCTTCGCCTCACTGCTGCTCGGCGCCCTCGGCGGGCAGCTGTTCGCGATCGGCGTGACGTCCGTATTTCCCTCGCTGCATCTCGATCCCGACGCCTTTGCGCTGATCGGTCTGTCGGCGTTGTCGGCCTCGGTGATCGGCGGCCCTCTTACCATGACCTTCATCGCGCTGGAATTGACCGGCGACCTGTGGCTCACGACCGCAGTGTTGATCGCCGTGATCATCGCGCGCCAGGTGACGCGCGAATTCTTCGGTTACACCTTCGCCACCTGGCGGTTCCACCTGCGCGGCGAGACCATCCGCAGCGCCGCGGATGTGGGGTGGATCAGAGACCTGACGGTCGGGCAGATGATGCGTGCCGACGTCCGCACCACCCCGGTGGAGACGCCGGTTTCCGCCTTCCGCGAGGCGTTTCCGCTGGGCTCCACCAACCAAGTGATCGCGGTCGACGAGGACGGCCGTTATGCCGGCATGGTGCTGGTGGCGGAAGCGCATGCGCCCGAAGTCGATTCTACCATCTCGGTGCGCGAGATCATGCGACATGCCGACCATATGCTACTGCCGCAGATGACAGCGCAGGAGGCGATCTCGGCCTTCGATCGCTACGAGACGGAAGCGCTGGCAGTCGTGGGTAGCCAGGAGCACCGCCAAGTTCTCGGCCTGTTGAGCGAGGCGCATGCGCTGCGTCGTTATTCCGACGCCTCGGAGCGACAGCGGCGCGAGCTATTGGGCGAATTGTAGGACGGCTAAACTCCAGCGCAAGATCAGGTCAGATTGAATCAGCCCGCGCCCCTAACATTCTGTTTGCGCAGGATCCTATCCGAAAACCGGTTTCCGCTTTTCGGGATTGTGCGCTATCGGCGCGGTGTCACCTTTCCGTTGTGCACCTCGAACACTTGCGCGCGATCGGCAATGTCGCCGAAGGCCGCCGGATCGGCTCCGGTCATCCACACCTGCGCCCCCAACGCCGATAAGGCGTCATAGAGTGCGGCGCGGCGGCCGGGATCGAGATGGGCGACGATCTCGTCAAGCAGCAGTACCGGGGCATAGCCGGTCATGTCCTTGATCAAACCGGCGTGGGCGAGAACCAGGCGGATCAGCAGCGCCTTTTGTTCGCCAGTGGAGGCATCGGCCGCCGGCACCCGCTTGTCGGCGTGGGTGACATTGAGATCGGAGCGATGCGGCCCTTCCAGCGTACGGCCGGCGGCAGTATCGCGCGCACGGTTCTCGTAGAGGAGCGCGCGATAGCGGTCTTCGATTTCGGTGGCGCTGTGCTGCGGCAGCAGTTCTTCGATGAAGCCCTCTAGTGCGATTTCCGTGCGCGGGAAGCCGGGCGCGCTGTCGCGTGCCTGCGCCAGCGCGCCTTTAAGCCGCGTCACGGTCTCGCGGCGCGCCGCGGCAACCGCCACTGCCACTTCGGCAGTCTCGTGCTCCACCGCATCGAGCCAATGCGCGTCGCTCGATGCGTCTTCCAGCAGGCGGTTACGTGAGCGCAACGATCGTTCCAGCGCGTTGACCCGGCTCGAATGCTGGGCGTCGACCGCGAGGACGAGCCGGTCGAGAAAGCGCCGGCGCTCGGAAGCTGGCCCACTGAACAGCGGATCCATGGCCGGGATCAGCCACACCACGCGTAGATGGTCGGCGAAAGCGGCTATCGATGTCGCGGCCTCGCGGTCGATGCGGTAGCGCCGCGTCGGCGAAATGTCTTCGCCTATGGCTGCGTCGATGCCGGTGCCGAGCGCCGCTAGCCCCAGCATGCCCTCGATTTCGGCGTTGATCGCCCAGGCTCCATCGCCCTCGGAAAAGGCCAGTTCGTCGAGGGTGGCGCGGCGCAGGCCTCGCCCGGGCGTCAGCAGCGAGATTGCCTCGATCAGGTTGGTCTTGCCAGCGCCATTCGCGCCCGTGAGCACCACCGGACCAGCCCGGTCGAGCGTCACCGTCGCGGCGTGATAGCTGCGGAAGTTGATCAGGCTCAGGCGGCGGATGAAGGCGGCGGTCATGCTGTTCCGTCATTCGGGACGCTGCGCAGCGGCAAACCCGGAATGACGTGGAAATGATTTCGACGCAAGTCGGGCGCCTACACCCGCATCGGCATCAGCACGTAAAGTGCACCCTTGGAATCTTTGTCCTGGATCAGTGTCGGCGAGCCGGGATCGGCGAGCTTGAGCACCGCGACTTCGCCTTCGATTTGGGCGGCGATGTCGAGCAGATAGCGTGAATTGAATCCGATATCGAGCGGATCGGAGTCGTAGTCGACCTCCACTTCTTCGGTGGCGCTGCCGGAATCCGGATTGGTCACCGACAACATCAGCTTGCCGCCGCTGATCGACAGCTTGACCGCCCGGCCGCGTTCGCTCGCCACAGTCGAGACACGGTCGACCGCCGCCTCGAATTCCTTCTTGTCGACCACCAGTTCTTTGTCGTTGTTGAGCGGGATCACCCGTCCGTAATCCGGGAACGTGCCGTCGATCAGTTTGGAGACCAGCAAAACGTTGCCGATGGTGAAGCGGATTTTGCCGGCCGACAATTCAACCTCGACCTCACCTTCACTATTTTCGATCAATCGCTGCACTTCGCCCACAGTCTTGCGCGGCACGATGATGCCTGGCATGCCCGCCGCGCCTTCGGGCAGCGGCAGTTCGCACTGCGCTAGGCGGTGTCCATCGGTGGCGACGGCTCTCAGCGTCGGCGCCTTGGCGTCGCCGGCCGCGTGCAGATAGATGCCGTTGAGGTAGTAGCGGGTTTCTTCGGTCGAGATGGCGAACTGGGTCTTGTCGATCAACCGCTTGAGGTCGCCGGCGGCGAGTTTGAACGAATGGGTCATCTCGCCGGCGGCGAGATCAGGAAAATCGCTTTCGGGCAGGGTTTGCAGCGTGAACCGCGAGCGGCCGGCCCGCAGCGACAGCACGGCGCGGTCACCGGAACCTTCGAGCACGATCTGCGCGCCCTCCGGCAGCTTGCGCACGATGTCGTAGAACATGTGCGCCGGCACGGTGGTGGCGCCGCCCGGGCTGACTTCGGCCGCGATCGAGTCGGTCACCTCGAGATCGAGATCGGTGGCCTTAAGGCTGAGCTTGCCGTCGTCGGCCTTGATCAGCACGTTGGCCAGAATCGGGATGGTATTGCGCCGCTCGACCACACGGTGCACGTGGCCCAGGGATTTGAGTAGCTCTGAACGCTCAACGGTGATCTTCATCGGTTGGGGGACCCGCTTCGGCGCCTTTGCGAGAGCCGGGAAATCAGGCGCAACGGCAAGCCGGCGTACGCGACATGCGAGGCCGGACGACAAAAGTGACGTGCTGGAGCGAAAATCGCAAGAGTGTAGGGGCTTAACGCGCCCCTATCCCCAAGGCGTCCACAGGGCCACTTTCACCTCTCCCCGCTTGCGGGCGGGTGAAGGGGTGTTTCCGCGAGGCAGTGCCTAACGAAAGGGCCTCTCACCCGGCTCGGACCTTCGGTTCTCGCCGCCCTCTCCCCGCAAGCGGGGAGAGGGATCAATCCTGTAATTGGCGCTTGAGGATCTCGATCTCCTCAGCCAGCGCCACATCGTTGCCGACCAAACCCTCGATTTTGCGCACCGCGTGCAGCACGGTGGTGTGGTCGCGGCCACCGAAGCGCCGCCCGATTTCGGGCAGTGAACGCAGGGTCAGCGTCTTGGCCAGATACATGGCGACTTGGCGTGGGCGTACCACGTTGGCGGTGCGGCGCGAGGACAGAAGGTCCGAACGGCTGACATTGTATTGTCGCGCCACCACCCGCTGGATATCTTCGATCTTGACCCGTTTCGGCTCTTGCGGGCGGATCAGGTCGCGCACCTCGCGTTCGGCCATTTCCAGCGTTACGGCGTGGCCGGTCAGCTTGTTGTGGGCGAGCAGGCGATTAAGCGCGCCTTCCAGATCGCGGCCATTATGGGTCACGGTCTTGGCGATGTAGCTCAAAACCGGCGAGGGCACGTCGAAGCTCGGATGATGGGCGCGTGCCGCCATGACGCGGGCCTTTAGGATCTCGAAACGCAGTTCCTCGCCGAGGGGGCCCATTTCGACGACCAGCCCGCCGGCCAGCCGCGAGCGCACCCGGTCGTCGAGGCTTTCAAGATCCGACGGCGGGCGGTCGGAGGCAATCACCACCTGGCGGCCGGCGTCGATGAGTGCATTGAGTGTGTGGCAGAACTCGGCTTGCGTCGACTTGCCTTGCAGGAACTGCAGATCGTCAATGACCAGGACGCCGATGCCGCGCAGCGCTTCCTTGAAGGCGAGCGCGGTCTGCGTGCGTAGCGCCGAGACGAAGCCGTACATGAACTTCTCGGCGGTGAGGTAAAGTACCTTGCGTTCGCCGCCCCCATTTCCGGACCAGGTGATGGCTTGCAAAAGGTGTGTCTTGCCCAGGCCCACCCCGGCATGGATGTACAGGGGATTGAACATCACCGCATCGCTGCGCTTGGCCGCCGCAACCTGCTTGGCGGCGGCATGAGCTAGCGTATTGGATCGACCTAACACGAAGCTGTCGAAGGTCAGTCGCGGATCAAGCGGCGAGCCGCCTAACGCCTCGTGTACGCCGGCATCGCCCGCCGGCAGCGGCCGACCGGTGTGCCCATTGCTGTTGGCGAATCGGGTGCCGTTGGCGGGGCCCGCCTCAAGTTCGGCCTTCGGTTTGCTCACATTGGAGGCGCGCATGGCCGAACGCACGATCAGTTCGATGCGGCCGACCGTGCTTGCTTCCGCCTGCCAGCAGGCCAGCACGCGCTCGGCATAGTGGGACTGTATCCAGCTCTTGAGAAAGCGGGTCGGCACCGACAGGCGCACCGTGCCATCTTCAAGCGCCTCAAGATCCATGCGCGCAAACCAGCTCGAATAGATGTCGTCTCCTACTTCCGCCTTCAATCGTTGTTGCACCTTCGACCAGCGTTCCTGATCCGCGTTCGACATTTTTTCTTCTCTATCAAATAGAATGGTTGGTCGGACTCGGTTTCTCGGCTTGACGTCCACGGTGGACATCAACGCGCCGAACGAGACGCTACGACACTCAAAGCAAGGACAATGCCGCGGCGAGGATTGCTCGGTTGCGTCCGCTAGCCCGGCCGCCGCATCGTCGCAAAGCGAAGAGACAGCGCCTCAGCTGCAGGGTGGAGGAGCGCCGCCGCCGACATCGCATAACAATGCGGACGCCGGCGGGAAGGACGCAATCGGAAAATGAAGTAGCGCACCGGAAAAACAAGCAGACAGTGAGGTAACGGAAAACAGGCGCACGCTGGATGAAGAAAATTCGATTGATGAGGCATCAAATACCGACGCAGCCCCTGCTCCTACCATAACATCCCCCTCACTTTGTCGGGCTTATGCCCTTAGCCGCCAAGACTTAGCTGCTACGATGATCCGTCATCTGTCGCATCGCGAAGAAATTTGCCTGCGGTGCGGCGGCATACCACGAAACACGACATTGATGTCGGGCCCGGCGATATTGACAGTACAATCGGCTGAACTCTGCTTGTGCAGGCACAGAACGGCCGTTCTCATGCGCGATGAGCGTAGAGCGAACCCTTTTCCTGATAACGCCCCGCTGAAACGCGAGGTCGCGAAGACAAAAGAGCACAAGGCTAAGGGTGGGGCAATACGTGATTGAGCCGGTTGGCCTTGTGCGTCGCCGAAGCGTTGCAGAAGTGCCACGCATGCGATCGATGCCGCTTGGGCAAACGCTTGAACGGACGCATGGATTCAGCCAGAGGATTTGGTTGCGCTCGTCCGCACGTGGAACAAAATTTTTCACTTCCGACCGAACGCGGAAATGCCTGCGGCCCAGCGATTTTCAAGTCCTTCGCTGCGCATGGATGTTAAGTTATTAAAGCGACGAAAAAATTTGTGTGCGGCTGCGGAGGGTAGCCCTCACGCCAAAAAACGCTTGTTTGCAGCGTTCGCGGGCGGCCGTGCCGCTGCGCGGCCAATAAAAGCGGCGCTCCCATAAATTCTTGACGAAGCAATGACGATTTCTTGACCGCCGCGGGCCCGCGGCCTTTTCACAGCCGGTCGGCGCGGGTGCTGTGCAGCATTTTTTATGAATTAAAGGTAATAATATGCACTGCGCCAGGATCGCGCCCACGCGCCGCTTTAGGGGCGGCGCGTGCATCTTCCTCGACGCTTACTGCGCGAGTTTGGCAACGCGATGCGCGAGCCGTGACACTTTGCGGCTTGCGTTGTTCTTGTGCAGGACTCCGCGCTGCGCGGAGCGCATAATCACTGGCTCAGCTTCCTTGAGCGCTGCGGTTGCTGCATTGCGGTCGCCGCTCGCGATCGCTTCCTCGACCTTGCGCACCGAACCACGCATGGTGGAGCGTCGTACTTTGTTAATCGCAGTACGTTTCGCGATCTGGCGCGTAGCCTTGCGGGCAGATTTGGTATTGGCCATCACTCTCTCGTTTGCGTCTGGCGCCAGCGGCAAAAAGCCTGCTGAAGCAGCCGAATTTTACAAGAAAAATCGGCGGCGAGCACACCTCGCCACCTTTTGCCGAGGCTTATAGTGAGCCGCCCGCTTGGCGTCAACGGCCGCGGCGGCGGTCTGGCTCGGCGCTGTCAGGCCACCCGTTTAGCCCGGATGGCATCGTGGCCGGCAGTTACGGCCGCCAGATCGGCGGCGGAAACGGCTGAAAGCGGCGGTTTCACCCTCGCTAGCGCGGGATCGCCATGGATATGGGCGAGCAAGGCTTTCACCCCACTCACCAGCGGTTTGCCGTCGAATAGCTTGCGGATTGCCACTGCGGCGTCCAGCGCGTCGGGATCCCCGTCGCGCCAGGCGCGTGCGCAAAGATCGGCATTGCAGTTGGCCGTGGCGGAGATGCAGCCGGCGAATTGACCCTGCCGTGCCTCCAGGAGCGCCGCCTCGGTCGAGGGAAATACCGCAAAGTCTTTCGAGATCGCCGCCGCCGAGCGAGCATAGGCCATGTCGCCAGAGGAATCCTTCAGTCCCACGATTCGAGCAGGGAAGCCGTCCAGCAATCGGCGGATCAGCGCCACGTGCCACGGTAGACCGGACATCGCCGGAAAATGATAGAGATAGAGTGAAATTGGCCTGTCGGCCGTACTTTTCACGATCTCTTCGATATAGGCGACCAACCCGTCATCAGGTGCGCCCTTGTAATAGAACGGCGGAAGCACAAGCGCACCGGCAAATCCGAGCGCCGCGGCATGGCGGGTAAGGGCGACCGCATCGGCAACAGCAGCGGCACCGGTGCCGACCATCAAGCGGTCGAGCGGCAGCCCGTTGTCCTTGTAGGCGCTCATCACCATCATGCGTTCCTCGCGCGAGAACGAGGTCGCTTCTCCGGTGGTGCCGAGGACATTGAGGCCGTCGCAGCCATTATCGAGCAAATGGCGGGCGAGCGTGGTCGCGCGGTCGAGGTCGGGCGCGCCGTTGTGATGGATCGGCGTGGCGACGGCGGCGATCACGCCGGAAAGTCTCTTGCTCAAGGCGCGTTCTCCCAAAACGGCGGCCTATTAGCCGCTCACATTATACGCGGCCAAGGCGGCCATATTGACCAGCTGATTGTCCTTGGCGCCGAGCTGCACGATCTGCACCGGCCGGTCGAGGCCGACCAAGAGCGGCCCGATCACGGTGGCGCCGCCCAGTTCCTGCACCATCTTGGTGGAGATCGATGCGGAGTGGAAGGCGGGCATCACCAGCACGTTGGCGGGTCCGGACAGGCGGCAGAACGGATAAGCCGCCATCAGCTCCGGATTGAGCGCCACATCGGCGGCCATTTCGCCGTCGTATTCGAAATCGACACGCTTCTTGTCGAGAATTTTCACCGCCTCGATCACGCGTGCCGAGCGTTCGCCCTCCGGATGACCGAAGGTGGAAAATGCCAGCATGGCGAGCCGCGGCTCGTAGCCGAGCCGGCGCGCCACGCCCGCCGCTTCGATGGCGATTTCAGCGAGTTCATCGGCATCCGGCATCTCGGTGACGGCAGTATCGGCGACCAGCACGGTGCGCCCGCGCGCCACCACCATCGACAGGCCGATCACACGATGGCCGGGCTTCGGATCGATGACGCGCTGCACGTCCTCGAGCGCGACCGAGAAATTGCGGGTCACGCCGGTGACCATGGCATCGGCATCGCCCATCGCGACCATGCACGCGGCGAAATGATTGCGGTCGGTGTTGATCAGCCGCTGGCAGTCGCGCACCAGGAACCCGTGCCGCTGCAGCCGCTCATAAAGATAATTTATGTAGACCGCATTTCGGGTCGATACCGCGGCATTCATGATCTCGATGCCTTCGCCGAGCTCGATGCCGACCTCCTGCGCGGTGGCGCGCACGCGGTCTTCGCGGCCAACCAGCAGCGCGGTGCCGAGCCCCTGATGCACGAAGCTCGCCGCGGCGCGGATCACTTGCTCTTCCTCACCTTCGGCGAACACGACGCGCTTGGGGCTTCGGCGCAGCCGCGCGAACACCTGCACTAAAGTGCCGGCGATCGGGTCGCGCCGGACATTCAGCTGCTCGCGGTAGCCATCCATATCGACGATCGGCTTGCGTGCAACGCCGGTATCCATCGCCGCTTTCGCCACTGCCGGCGGCACGAACGAGATCAGCCGTGGATCGAACGGCACTGGAATGATGTAGTCGGGCCCGTATTTGGGACGCGCTCCGTAGGCGGCGGCGACTTCGTCGGGTACGTCCTCGCGCGCAAGCTCGGCGAGCGCGCGAGTGGCGGCGATCTTCATCTCCATATTGATCGCGGACGCACGCACATCGAGCGCGCCGCGGAAGATGTAGGGGAAGCCGAGCACATTGTTGATCTGGTTTGGATAGTCGGAGCGCCCGGTGGCCATGATGGCGTCGTCGCGAATGGCTGCTACTTCCTCAGGGGTGATCTCCGCGTCCGGATTGGCCATGGCGAAGATAATTGGATTGGGCGCCATGGACTTGACCATTTCGGGCGTAAATGCGCCCTTGACCGACAGGCCGAAGGCCACGTCGGCCCCCTTGAAGGCGTCGGCCAACGTACGCGCCTTGGTCTTAATCGCGTTAGCCGACTTCCACTGGTTCATGCCCTCGGGTCGGCCCTGGTAGATCACGCCCTTGGTATCGCAAAGGATGAGGTTATCCGGCCTAAAGCCGATCGCGCGCAGCAACTCGAGACATGCGATGCCGGCTGCACCGGCGCCGTTGCAAACGAGCTTGGTGTCCTCGATCTTACGCCCGGTCAGATCGAGCGCGTTGAGCAGGCCGGCGGCAGCGATGATCGCGGTGCCGTGCTGGTCGTCATGAAAGACTGGAATGTCCATCAGTTCGCGCAGCCGCTGCTCGATGATGAAGCACTCCGGCGCCTTGATGTCCTCGAGATTGATGCCGCCCCAGCCTTTGCCGAGCAGCTTCACACAATTGATGATCTCATCGGGGTCTTCGGAGTTGACCTCGAGGTCGATGGAATCGATGTCGGCAAAGCGCTTGAACAGCACAGCCTTGCCTTCCATCACCGGTTTCGCCGCCAAAGCTCCGCGGTTACCGAGGCCGAGAATGGCAGTGCCGTTGGTGATGACGGCAACGAAATTGCCCTTGGTCGTGTAGTCGTAGGCGCGGCCTTCGTCTTCAGCGATGGCGAGGACGGGTACCGCCACGCCCGGCGAATAGGCGAGCGACAGGTCGCGCTGGGTCGCCATCGGCTTGGTGGCGATAACTTCCAGCTTGCCGGGCCGGCCGCGGCTATGAAATTGCAGGGCTTCTTGGTCGGTAAAGGTCGGCCGGCTACGGCCGACGGGGGCTTTTGAAGACATTTCTACTCCGATGACGCGCCGGTGCTGCCCGGCGGGCGGACCCTAGCGGAACAGACGGCGAAAGCTCAAGAGAATGCCACCCTCTCGCGTTTGCATGGTTGAACCTGGGCCCGGCGCGGGGTAATCCCTGCGGTTCGGCGACGTCCGTCAAGATTGCGTGTCATGATCCGCTTTTTGTTCCGATTTCTTGGCCTGATCTGCCTAGCGGCCGCCTTTATTCTGGTGGTCTACGACGGCACCAAGTCGATTGCCGCCAATCATTTGTATTTTACCAGTGTCCAGGCGCTGTGGCAGCTTCTCGATGCCCACAGCCTGCAGGGCTTCGTCGAGAACACCAAGCCGCTGATTGCACCCTATGCCGGCGGTATGCTCTGGGATCCCGGTGCGCTCGCCATCCTGGCAGCGCCAGCCTGGAGCTTGCTGGGCATCTTCGGCATCGTTTTCTTGCTGCTCGGGCGCCGCAAGAAGCCGCTCATCGGGTACGCGCGCTAGTGTGCCGAATCCGAAGCTCGTCAGACTACCCAGCTTGCTCTGTACGAACTTCGGATTCGAAAGGACACTAGCAACTTTATGATTCTGGTGCGGTTTTGGATTTGAAGTTCGCTCGAGGACTCGCTGCAAAAATGCAGCGAACTTCAAATCCACCGCACTAGAGCGTTTCCAGGCGAAGCGGGTACCGGTTCGCCGTCCGGAAACGCGATAAAACAAGAACTAGCCTCCCGGGCCTGTGAACCGGTTGTGTTCTCCTTTGCCCGAGACGTGATCGGTCCCAGCATTCCGAATGCGCCGGACGGGGCCTATATTGCGCCTAAGGAATTGCAGGAGAGACAACCATGTTCGGCTTCAGAAAATCCGTCGCCATGCCGAGGGCGGGCGAGGCCTTGCCCGGCCGCAGCCAGCCAATTCCCACCGCGTCCGAGCACTTCGTCAATCACCATCCGCTCAAGGGGCCGTATCCGGCCGGAAGCGAAAAGGCTCTGTTCGGGCTCGGCTGCTTCTGGGGCGCCGAGCGCAAGTTCTGGGAACTGCCGGAAGGCGTCTATGTCACGGCGGTCGGCTACGCCGGCGGTCTCACGCCCAACCCGACTTACGAGGAAGTCTGCAGCGGGCGCACCGGCCACAACGAGGTTGTGCTTGTGATCTACGACGCGGCCAAGATCTCCTACGAGGCCTTGCTCAAGACCTTTTGGGAAAGCCACGACCCGACGCAGGGAATGCGCCAGGGCAACGACGTCGGCACGCAATATCGGTCCGGTATCTACACCTTCACGCCCGAGCAGCGCAAAGCTGCCGAGGCTTCGAAGGCGATGTATCAGAAGGAACTTGCCAATAAGCGCTACGGCGCCATCACTACCGAGATCGTCGATGCGCCGGAGTTCTATTTCGCCGAGGACTATCACCAGCAGTATCTGGCGAAGAACCCGTTCGGCTACTGCGGGCTCGGCGGAACCGGCGTGTCCTGCCCTATCGGCACTGGCGCCAAATTTGAACAGGGCGCAACGGCCTAATTCGGCCTAAATTGCCATCCGGAGGCGGGCTGACGTCCGCCTCCGGGAGCAGCAATTTGTTAAGGGTGAGGATTTGTTAACCATATAAAGCGCTAATGCCGCATCAAGCCGCCAGCTGGGCCGGATTCGTTTTGATGCGGTACGCACGATCTATTTTGCCGATATTGATTGCGCTAACCGCTACGGCCTGCGCCCGCCACCAGCCAATCTATTACGTCATGGACCCGTCCACCGGACAGCCTGTGCCCGTGGTTCAGCAGTACGGGCAGACGGATCAGGCGCAATACGGCCAGGACGCGCAATACGGCCAGCAAGCGCAGACGCAAGTTGCGCAAAGCTACGCCGCACAACAACCGGCTTACGCCCAGCAGTCGCAGCAGAACGACAGCGGTGACCGCGGCCTTTTCACCTCGCACCATAACAGTGCGCCGGCCTACACTTATCGGCCGCAGTACGGGCAACAGAGCCGTGCCCAGGCCGGTAATGCGCAAACGCGTTACCCGCAGCAAACCTCCGTGCTGCAATATCGCCCGCCGCAGCAGCCTCCCGCGCAATATGCCGCGTCACCTTATGGCTATGCCTATGCGCCCGCGGAGCGGCCTTATACGCTCGACGCCGGCGACAAGCTGCGTATTGTGGTATTCGGCCAGGCTGGCATCACCGGTGACTATCTCGTCGACGCCAATGGCCATGTGACCCTGCCGCTGGTCGGCAGCGTGCCGGCGCGCGGCTACACTTCCCACGCCTTGGCGCGCATGATCGGTGAGCGGCTTAAGCAAGGGTATGTGCGCGAGCCGCACGTTACGGTATCGATCGCCAGCTATCGGCCGTTCTTCATTCTCGGAGAAGTGACCACTCCCGGTCAGTATCCTTACGTCCCCAACATGACGGCGGAGAACGCGGTGGCGATCGCCGGCGGCTTTTCGCCGCGCGCCAAGAAAGGCACGGTGGAACTCACCCGCACCATGGGCGGCCAGCAGATCCACCAGCGCGTGCCGCTCGGCTATCCATTGCGACCGGGCGATACCGTCGTGGTCGGCGAGCGGTGGTTCTAGCGCCGCCGCACCGCTGGCAATTCGCAAATACCTAATTTGCAGGAATCGGGTGGCGGGGCATCCACCCGGCTGATTTGGTCCCGCCCTTCGCGTGCGCCGCCCCGGCGCACGCGAGCAGGGACCGTCCATGACATCCGCAACGCCGAATCTGAAGCGCGAGCTGGCGCTGCTGCTCACGCTCGCAACGCTGTGGGGCGGCTCCTACACCTTCATCAAGATCGGGGTGGAAACCATTCCGCCGGTCACCCTGATCGCGGCGCGGACACTGATTGCCGGAACCATCTTGATCTCGGTCATTCGTTGGCGGGGGCTGCGTTTGCCGGCCAATGCAGCGATCTGGCTGCGGTTCTTGTTTCAGGCGTGCCTTAACAGCGTCATTCCGTTCAGCCTGATCGCGTGGGCGGAACGCACGATCGACGCGGGCCTCGCCACCATCCTCAATTCGACCTCGCCGATCTTCGCGTTTCTGTTGACCGCCCTTGTGGTCCGCCATGAATCCGTCAGCGTGCGCAAGCTGTTCGGTGTTGCCGCCGGTATCGCTGGAACTGGTTTGATCGTCGGCGTGCAGGCGCTTGTCTGGCACTTGGGCAGGAGCTGTGGGCGCAGGTTGCCGTCGTGGCGGCAACCATCTGCTACGCCGGTGGTGCCATTTTCGGCCGGGGGTTCAAAGGTCTCGATCCGATGATGCCGGCGGCCGGCTCGCTCATCTGCGGGGCGGCGCTACTGACGCCGGTCAGCGCGCTCGTCGACCGGCCCTGGACGCTCGCACCCTCGGCGCATTCCGTTGCTGCCTTGCTCGCGCTGTCCGTGTTTTCGACCGCACTCGCCTTCGTGATCTACTTCCGTCTTGTGCAGACGCTTGGCTCGGTCAGCACGACCGCGCAAGCCTATCTGCGCGTGCCGATCGGTGTTTTGATCGGCGTGGTCTTTCTTGGCGAGCGATTGAGCGCGACCGCCTGGGTCGGGCTCATCTGCATCGTAGTCGGCGTGGCCGCGATGACCGTTCCGCCCGCGCAAGATCATCGCTGGCGGCAGCGGAGCCGCCCAGCGCCGTCCAGCAACAAAAAGGCCCGGCGCTTGGCCGGGCCTCTCATGGTCAGAAGTGGGCGTGCGCGCCACGCCTGTCACTTCATATGCTTCGCCAGGAATTCCTGGGTGCGGCTCCAGGCGAGATCGGCGGCCTCCTTACGGTAGGCGGCGCGCTCGTCGCAATAGAAGCCGTGTGGCGCCTCCGGATAAATATAGGTCTCCGCCTGCGGCTGTTTCGACTTGATCTCTTCGACCAGTCGACATCGGAATGCTTTCGTCCTTTTCGCCGAAATGCATCTCAGCGGGCATTTCGGCTTCTCGTCGGCGAACTTGGCGATCATGCCGCCGTAAAAGGCGACCGCGGCCGACAGGCCGGATACGCGGCAGGCGGCGAGGAAGGCGCGGTGCCGCCCATGCAGAAGCCGACGATGCCGACGCGGGCCGACGCCCTTGATATCGTCCGACCGCGGCGGCGATGTCGGCGATCATGTGGTCCCAGTTCAGATTGCCGAGCATGGCTGCGCGCATTGCGCGATTTCGTCCGGAGTATAGCCGCATTCGAAGTCGCGCACGAAACGGTCGAACACCGCCGGCGCCACCGCGACATAGCCGAGCGCGGCGAACCGGTCGCAGACCGCGCGGATGTGATGATTGACGCCGAAAATCTCCTGGATGACCACCATGCCGCCTTTCGGCGTTCCTTTCGGATCGGCGCGGTAGGCGCCGAGCTGATGTTTGTCGCTGGCGGTGAGTGTGAACTGCTTGCCCAATGGACCCTCCCGTTCTAGTGCCCTCGAATCCGAAGTCCGCCAGATTGTTCAGCTTGCTCTGTGCGAACTTCGGATTCGAACAGGGCACTAGCAACTTTTTGATTCGAGTGCGGTTTTGGATTTGAAGTTCGTTTACGGACCGCTGCAGGTAGTGTAACGAACTTCAAATCCACCGCACTTGTCAAACGCGGACGAAAGCGAAGATTCTTGTCGCGCCCGCGCGGTTTTACCACGGCCAGAGCGCCGGTAAACCGGGGGTACCTGTGTGCGGCTTAGCGCGGAGACAACGCGAACGCCTCCGCCAGCAGCGCATACGAGCGCTTTCGCGCTTCATGGTCGTAGATCATAGTGGTCACCATCAGTTCGTCTGCCTTCGTCGCGGCGATCAGCGGCTCGAGCCGCGCCCTCACGGTTGCGGGCGAGCCCACCGACATGCGCGAGCGGTTCTGCGCGATGCGCGCCTTGTCGGGCGGCGTGTATTCATAAGCCATCGCCTCTTCGGGCGAGGCGAGCGGGAGGTACTCGCCTTTCGCCCGGCGAACGAAATTGAGCTCGACCGTGCTTGCCAGTCGTTCGGCTTCTTCGTCCGTATCGGCGCAGACCACATGGGTTGCGAGGATCGCATAAGGTTTGCCGTGCGAGGGCGAGGGGCGGAAGCTTTCGCGGTAGAGCCGCATCGCCTCTACGGCGTCGAAGGTGGCGAAATGGTGCGCGAACGAAAACGCCGCACCGATCTGCCCCGCAAGCTGCGCCGAATAGTCCGACGAGCCGAGCAGGAAGATCGGCGGCAGCGGCACCTCCGCCGGCATGGCGCGCACGTTGTGAAACGGATGGCCTTCGGGAAACCGCGCGTCTCCAGTAGCATCAATTCCTGGAAATCGCTCAAGGAAGTCATCCTGCTTCGCTGATGCCCTGGCGCCGCCGCAGCATGTAGGACGTGGCGGGGTCGGTGCCGGGCGCACGGCCGAGACCCAGATCGATCCGCCCCGGATAGAGCCCTTCCAATACCTTGAAGCGTTCCGCGACCGCCAGCGGCGCCCAGTTGGGCAGCATCACGCCACCGGAACCAATATGCATGTGTTTCGTCACGGCCGCGATCTGCCCAATCATGATTTCGGGCGCGGAGCTCGCGATCGACGGCAAATTGTGATGTTCGGCCACCCAGTAGCGCGTGAAACCGAGTTTGTCGGCCAATTGAGCCAGATCGAGCGAATTACGCAACGCCTGAGCGCCAGTCGAGCCGGCCGACACAGGCGACAAATCGAGAACTGAAAGCGGGACCATGAGCGGCTCGAGCGTGCTGTGGACAAGAATGCCGATCGTTAAATTGCCGACAATCGCGTTAAGTCCGGTGAAGCAATGAATGGCTCAGATGAGACCTGGACGTGCAGGCAGGAAACGGCTTGCCATCTTACCTCTCCGCCAACGAAGCGATTTTGTAAAGGCGGCGGCCCGCGGATGAATGACAGCGCCACGCAAACGGAAAGGCTGCGCCTACAGGCGCTCTACGGCTATCATGTGCTCGACACGCCGCGCGAGGAGCCGTTCGACCGCGTGGTGCGAGTGGCGCGCAGCGTGGTGCGGGCGCCGGTCGCGCTGATTTCGTTGATCGACCGCGATCGGCAATGGTTCAAGGCGCGCTCCGGTCTCACTTTCTGCGAAGCGCCGCGTGAGCCATCGTTGTGCGCGCGTACCATCGAAAGCGACGAACCGTTCATCGTTGTGGATACCCACGCCGATCCGCGCTTCAGAATGCTGCCCCTGGTGCTGGGCCCGCCCTATGTGCGTAGCTATATCGGCGTTCCCTTGCTCACGCCGTCGGGTTTCCGCATCGGCACGCTGTGCGTAATGGATACCGAGGCGCGTCAGCCTGAGCTCGAGCAGATTGGCATCCTGAAGGATCTTGCCGCGCTGGTGATGGACGAGTTGGAGCTGCGCCTGGTTGCCACCACCGACGGTTTGACCGGTGCGCTCAGCCGGCGCGCCTTTCTGGCCGTGGCTGCCCGCGATGTTACATGCGCGCGCGGTCTCGGCGGCGACCTGAGCTGCGTATTGCTCGACCTCGATCACTTCAAACGTATCAATGACACGCATGGTCACGCCGCCGGCGATGGCGCCTTGCGGGAAGTGGTGAAGTTGCTCAACAGCGGCTTGCGCAGCCAGGACTATGTCGGTCGTCTCGGCGGTGAGGAATTCGCGGTCATCCTGCCCGGCGCCAACCGTGAGATCGCCTGCGGCATCGGCGAGCGGCTGCGACAGCGCATCATGAACGCCTGCCTACCCACCCACCAAGGCGAGGTGCGGCTTACCGTGAGCGTCGGCGTCGCAACCCTGACGCGGGAAGACGCCCGCATCGAGGACCTGTTGCGCCGGTCTGACGAAGCGCTCTATGCGGCAAAGACGGGCGGCCGCAACCGTCTGGTCTCCGATGTCCACGCGCGGCCGGTGCCGCTCTTGCAGAGGACCGCGGTTTCCTGACATTGTTTTTTGTCGACGTACTATCGGTGCCCGCATGCCGGAACAGGCAAGCCTCTTCTGCGGCCGTCGCCGTCTTCTCGCCTGCTTACCTCATAATATGCTGTTTAGAAGCGTCCACGCCATCAAGCGACCGGATCTCGGCAATGCCCTCGTTGCTCGAATGGAAAGTTCCCCCGTCCGCCCAGCCGCGCGCCCAAGACTACAGCTATGACCTTGAGCGCGCATTGTCAGCAGTGATTGGTCTACATGCGATCATTCCGCCGGACGGCTTTACAGCTGACACGCTCGGCGTCGAACGCGCCGGTAACGGAGTGTTGATCGACGACGGGCTCGTTCTGACGATCGGCTATCTGATTACCGAGGCCGAGACCATCTGGCTGCATCTCGGCGACGGCCGCGTGGTGGCGGGGCACGCCCTCGGGTATGACTCGGATACCGGATTCGGGCTGGTGCAGGCGTTGGGCAAGATCGATTTGCGGCCGCTTGCCCTCGGCTCCTCTGACGAGATCGAACTCGGCGAGCGGGTGGTGATTGGCGGCGCCGGCGGACGTACTCGCTCGGTCGCAGGCCGCATCGCTGCTAAACAGGAGTTTGCCGGGTATTGGGAATACGCACTGGATGAAGCGATCTTCACTTATCCGGCGCATCCGAACTGGGGCGGCACCGGGTTGATTTCGCCTCACGGCAACTTGATCGGCATAGGCTCGCTGCAGGTCGAGCGCGCGCGCGAGGGAGAGAATGAGCACCTCAACATGATCGTACCGATCGATCTGTTGAAGCCGATCCTGGGGGACTTGCGCAAGTTCGGCCGTGTCAATAAGCCGATGCGTCCCTGGCTCGGTTTGTACTCGACCGAGATCGAGGACCGCATCGTGATTGTCGGCATTGCGCCGAAGGGCCCGGCCGCGCGTGCAGAACTCAAGACCGGCGATGTGGTGCTGGAAGTGGCGGGCGAGACGGTGGCGACGCTCGCGCAGTTCTATCGCAAGGTCTGGTCGCTCGGACCCGCGGGCGTCGAGGTGCCGCTCACGCTTTATCGCGACGGCGTCACGTTCGAAGTGGCGGTGAATTCATCCGATCGCGCCAAATTCCTCAAAAGACCACGGCTGCACTGATCGTCGCGTGCACTAGTCCGCGCTCTCTTCGATGGCGTCCACGCGGTTGGGATAGAAGCAAAGGTAGGCGGCGATTTTCTTGACCGCCGGATAAGGCTGTTGGTAGCTCCACACCGCGTTCTCCGCGCTGCGGCCATTGGTTTGAATCGAGAAATAGCTCGCCTCGCCCTTGAAGGGGCAATGACTATGATGGTCGGTCGCGCGTAACAACCCCATGTCGACATCGTCGCACGGAATATAATGCATTGGCGGATAGGTCGCCTCGCGCAAAGTCAGCGCGCGCTTTGTATCGGCGATCACCTTTCCGGCGAAGACGACGCGTACACGCTTTTCGTTGCACGAGATGGTAATTGGGTGGTCGGGGTCGGGCTGCTTCATTACGTCATGTCTCTTGCGGTCGCGCCCACTTAACCAATTGGAAACTATCCTCGGCCACCGCGTTTGATAAGGGCGTTATCCGCGCGGTCGCGCAGATTTTTGAGGGGTTGAGGGTTGATATTAGGAAATTGACAGGGGCTTTTGCCTACCGTGACACGCGTTCCGCGTATGGGTTCAGGCGTACTTCCATGCAACATAGCGCCATCGAAACTATGGTCCAGGGGCTCAACATCCTGGTCGTCGACAACAATCCCTATATGCGGCGTTTGACACGTTTGATGTTGACCAATCTCGGCTCCAAGTCGGTGTTCGAGGCGGACGACGGTTTAGAGGCGCTGGAGACCATCCGCACCTGCGACCCCGACGTCATGCTGCTCGACTGGGACATGCCCATCCTCGACGGTATGGAAGTGATCCGCATCGTGCGCTCACCGGGAGTGTTCCCGCGCCCCAACTTGCCGATCATCATGCTAACCGACCGCGGTCAACGCCTGTGCGTGATGGAAGCCCTGCGGGCAGGGGTGCACGAGTTTCTGCTCAAGCCGACCTCGCCCAAGCTCTTGCACGAGCGCCTGATGTCGATCGTGGTGCGGCCGCGGCCGATGATAAAGCTCGGCGACTACTACGTGCCCGAGCCGCGCCGTATTCCGCTGAGCAGCGAACTGGCGCGCCTGGCCTAGCGCGGTGGCGGAGGCCAAATTACCCTGATTTTACGAAAAGATATTAGCGCGCCCGAGGGGATTCGAACGTCTGGCCTTTGCCATCGGAGCGCGATGTCGCCATTTTTCCCGAGATTACCTGAGATCGCCAGAGTTCTACGTATCTAGTTGATACTATTAATGAATTTCTGTCTCTTGTAAACCTGGCGTGCCCCGGTGTTCGCTCGAAATTACCGCGAGCGTGTTACCCCGGTGCTACCCGGAAACAGGCGCGGCGAGGCGACCCGGATTTTCTCTGAACGGCGGATCACAAGCGATCATTAGCTACAATGGCTATCTGATTCTTCTCTTGTATTTGTTGTCAAATATGACTACATAGGGAGCGTGGATGACCCGCAACACGCGGAAGATCAATTGGGTAAAGGCGGCTCTGAAGGACTATTCGGAGTTTCCGAAAGAAGCCCAAGATCGCGCTGCCACGGCACATAACCTATGTCGCCGATGGTGCCACGCCCGATATAGCAAAGCCGCTGACAGGTCTTGGAAGCGGCATTGGGAGTTGGCGATCAAATCGCGAGGCGATGCATACCGGGTAGTTTACGCACTCCAACTGGGAGAGGACATCTGGGTCGTTCATGCGTTCCAGAAGAAGTCCAAGAGAGGTATCGCTACGCCAAAGCACGAAATCGACCTGGTGCGCGAACGCATCAAACGGCTACGGGAACAACTGCGATGAAAGCTCGTAAGCTAAGGACCGTCAGAGGCAGCGGCAATGTCTTTCGCGACCTTGGTCGTGAGAATGCCGAGGCCTTGCAGCTCAAGGCGCTGCTTGCGGCTGAAATTGTCCGGGCGCTCGATGACGGCAACCTCACCGTTCGCAAGGCCGAAAGTCTGACCCGCATTGCTGCGGCCGATTTTTCGCGCATCCGCAACGCCAATATCGACCGCTTCACAGTTGATCGGCTGATGGCGATCCTCGACCGCTTGGGCCGGGACGTGGACGTTGCAATTACCGTGCGGCAACGCAAGCGCTCGGCCGATCATCGCGTTCACGCCGTCGCATAAACGGCGTGAAAGATGCCCCGATGCGCGGCCTATCTGCGCCTCGAAATTTTCTTGTTTCTGGTGATTACCGGAGATCGCCAGTCATTACCTAAGCATTTGATTTTTATAAAAAATGACTGTTTTTCTTGATCTGTGTACGGAGCGGTGTCCCTAGGACATCGCCTCCGAAATGGGTCGGGAAATGACGGGAACGCGCGCAGACATCAGCCAATTCCTACGCGACGTGGCGACGGGCAAGACAAGCGAAATGTAAAGACGCGTAAGCATGGCCGCTCGATTGTGCGCGGTGGCAGGGGCGCGGCCTCCCGCACGGTGCGCCTGCTGGGTGGCATCTTCTCCTACGCAGTCCGACGCGAATATCTTAAAGAGAACCCATGTCGGGGTGTGCAGTTCTACAAGGACAAGAAAGGCGAGCGCTTTCTTCGCATGGAGGAGTTCCGCCGGTTGGGCGACGCGCTCCGGTTGGCCGAGACCGAAGGCCTGCCTTGGAATCTTAACGATGAGAAGAAAGCCAAACTTCGGCCTGTCAAAGCGGAGAATCTAAGGGAGGTCTTTCCGCGCCATGTCACGGCGGCGATTTGGCTTCTCATACTCACGGGTTGCCGGTTGCGGGAGATTTTGCATCTGCCCTGGGAGGATGTGGATTTCGAGCGCGGCGTCCTGAACCTGCCCGACAGCAAGACGGGAGGAAGAAGGTGCTCATCGCTGTACCAGCCATTGCGATCTTGGACGGATTGGAGCGGCGCGGCGAATACGTCATCGCGGGCAAGGAGCCGGATAAGCCGCGCGCCGAGGCGCCGAATATCGCTGTGTATGACACACCGGCGGATAAAGCGATTAAATAACGAATCGCAATATTATCTCGACGGTGCAAGGCTCGTCCTAAACCAATTGAAAGGACGCTCCGGCTCACCAAGGAAAGCCCGTTCGCATCCCTCCTCGCCGCCTTCCTTCGCTTGTGCGAAGGCGGCGCCGAGGAAAGCGAACTATCGTTATCCCCCTATCTCTAACTATCTTGGAGAGAGATCGAGCGGCGCAGGCGGGCGGCGGAACCGCGTCGCCGGTGGAAAATCGAAGGCCAGCGAGTGTGCTACTGGCCTGCACCCGGTTTGGATGACACCGACTTAAGCGAATCCGGCCTGCCGCTCGAACTCCATCGGGCTTAGATAGCCTATCGTCGAGTGTCGGCGTTTCGGATTGTAGAAGCGCTCAATGTAGTCGAACACATCGGCTTTGGCCTCATCTCTAGTTCTGTAAGTCTTGCGATCTACGCGCTCTGTTTTGAGCGACGAGAAGAAGCTCTCCATCGCGGCGTTGTCCCAGACGTTGCCCGAGCGGCTCATCGAACAGACGACGCCGTGATCCGCCATCAGCCGCTGGAACTGCTCGCTGGTGTATTGGCTGCCACGGTCCGAATGATGCACCAAGGCATCGGGCTTGCCCCGCCGCCAGATCGCCATCACCAGCGCGTCGGTGACCAGCTGAGCTGTCATCGCCGCACTCATCGACCAGCCGACCACCCGGCGAGAGAATAGATCCACCACGGCCGCCACGTAGAGCCAGCCCTCCGCGGTCCAGATATACGTGAAGTCCGCGATCCATCGACGGTTGGGTGCAGGAGCGACGAAGGCGCGATCGAGCACGTTCGGAGCGACGGCGGCGGCCTGCCGCTCACCCAGGTCGGGCGGCAGCCGACGCCGGCGCGGGCGTGCTTTAAAGCCTTGGCTGCGCATCAATCGCTCGATCCGGTGCAGGCCGCATCTCACGCCCTCAGCCAGCAGGTCGTGCCACACGCGCCTGGCGCCGTAAGTCCGGGCGCTACCGATGAAGCTGGCCTGCACCTTCGCAGAGAGCACCTCATCGGTTCGTCTGCGCCTACTGGGCGGCCGCTTCAGCCACGCATAGAACCCGCCGCGCGAGACACCGAGCGCCCCGCACATCCAATCCGCCGGCCATAATCCCCCGGTGCTTCGCGATGAAGGCGAACTTCACGTGGATTCCTTCGCGAAGTAGGCCGCGGCTTTTTTTAAGATGTCCCGCTCAGCTTTGAGCTTGATGACCTCGCGCTTGAGCCGGGCAATCTCCAACTGCTCCGGCTTCATCTGCCCGTGGCCGGGGAAGGCATGCTGCGGATCCTCCGCAAACTTCTTCACCCAACTGCGTAGCTGGGAGACATGCACGCCCAGGTCTTCGGATGCCTGATTGAAGGATACGCCTCGATCCCGGATCAGGCGCACAGCCTCAAGCTTGAACTCCTGCGTAAACTTCCGTCTCTCCATGACCCACCTCCGGTCCCATTGTCACACCAAACTTGGTGTCTTCGGAACCGGGTGCAGGCCACAGCGTTGGATATTGGGCGGCGAGCGACCGAAGCGCGCACTTGATATACACGTTATCCGTTTTTCCTTCGCACAAGATTGTGGGCTGGGCTTGTCCGAAGAAAGACAAGTAATTCAGCAGGTCGGCGTAAACGCGGTGGAAACAGCAATTCTCTGTTTCCTCAATAGGCACGTTCCGGCGCGTGTCGTCCCACCGCTTAACATGATAGATAAAAGCGAACATCCCACGGAGCTTGTTCACATCTATCACCGCGGGTGCGCCGTTCACTTTCTCAAAGGCGGCCCCCATTGTGATGAGTTGCCAGCACATAGATCGTGCCAACTTGTAATATTCCTTTTTTACGTTGACCTTCTGATTCACGACTAAACCGGTCGTTTCTTGACGGGAATCGCAGTACTGCATTCGGGTCTTTTGCCCGTTTATGGCAAAACCTGCCTTGGCAATGCGCTTGGTCAAGCCAGCGCCAGCAAGCCACCGATGCGGATGCTTCGGATCGCGAACGGCAATGGATGATGGAAAAGTCTTTTCGTCTGTCGAGAACGTTAGGTCATCGGCGTAGCGAGTGTAGGTGCAGCCGCGACCTGCGGCTAACTCGTTCAGCCTAATATCAAGCAAATGAGCGATTATGTTCGATATGATCGGAGAGCAAGGGCTGCCTTGAGGCAGCATGTTATTGTGGCATGCAATTTTTGCGATGATCGCAGCGGCCTTCTGATTCAGCAAGTAATGTTGGTTTTTCATGAAGAATCCGTAAACTCGCCCGAAATTAATGCTCGGAAAGAAGTCTTGCAGATCAGCATTGAAAACCCAGCGGCGGCCTCGGTGGTTTACTGCGTTAGTCTGGATGGAGAATCCGGCCTTAAAGCCATGAGCGAGGACACATCTCGGCTTCACTTTAAGCTTTTCTTCGACTTCGAGTTGGCATTGACCCAACAACTTTGCAAGCCGACTTTGAATTAATTTCAGTCGGGGGTCAGGTGCAGAAATAATTCGTTCGCCGCCGCTTTTTTTCGGCACGCTGAATGTCGCGTACTTATTATTATCAGGAATCCAGTACAGTACAAAGGCTAGTGTAGCTGGCTTTATCCCCAACAGGGCAGCCACTTGGTTTAGTGTAGTTGCTGCCTTGAGTGCCGAAAGAGATGACATGTTTTAGAGATGGTGGCTTGCGGACACTCTTTCGCGCTCGTCAAGCATGGCTCGTCGATCCGAATCGTATAGGCAGTCCTGTGGACATTGGTTTCAACTATCACGAAACATGATAGAAAAATCTGTCCGCAAGCCACCCACTACACATCACAGGCTGGGCCACATATCAACGTTGATAGCTGCCGTTTCCACAACCTTGCTCGCCGACTAAGAGGACCGGAAATGGCCCATCTCGGTAGTTAGCCGAGGTTCGGCCAACGTCGTGATTATTTGCAATACCGGACATGTCGGTCAGCGACGCAGGCTTTCAGCTCGCACTAGGAGCCGCTTGACTTGAGCGGCTGACCGCTGACCACCGCGAGGCGCGCGTTTATGCCTTGGATATTGAGCACCGCTGACATGACTTGCAGGGTCACGCGGGTCAACTCTCTCGGCATTTTACGGCATATCTGATTGTGTAAAGGCCGCGGTTCGCAGTTTTTGCATTTTAGAAGGCCGCGACCGCAATTAATCCATTGAATTTATTTGTCTTACGCCTTTTTGCACTTTCTCATTAATGGCCGCGAATTAGGGGGTGGAGTGTCTTATACGCGGCGTAATTCTCTCGTGTGTGAGATAGAGCAGCATGCTTAGCCGCCCTTATTCATGAAGGCTGGATTACAGGTGGCGGTTTTGCGGTTGATCAATATTGGGCACGGGTCGTCGTTCGGCTTTTTTACCGTGTGCCGGACCCGACTTTTGTGAACGCGCTGGAGGGATCGTGACGGGCGAGCGGGGCTTACGCCCCAGCAGTCACGGTCCGAGTGGGGCGAGCGCGCCGGGCAGGCCCTGGAACAGATCGGCTTCGGGGCAGGCGGCGGCGAAGGCCAGGCGCACGCGGCGGGCGGTTTCGATGACGCGGGCGGCGATCTTGATCAACCGCAGGCGCAAGGTGGCGAACTCGGCGCCCGCCAGGTCCCGCGCCTTGGGAATGGCCTCGCGCACGGTGAGCATCAGCCAGTAGGCGGCGGTATGCAGCACGAGACGAACCTGGTTGGCGAGCGCGGAACGGCAGCTGGTGCGGTCGGAGGCCAATTGCGTCTTGTGCAGTTTGATCAGGTTCTCGGCCTGTCCGCGCGCGCAATAGAGGCTGTCGTAGATCCACTCCGCCGCGCCGATGTCGAGGCTTGTTACGACGAAGCGAATGTCGAGGCCGAGCCTGGTCGCCTCGATCCGAGCGACGGCGCGGCGTTCGCGGTCCCAGGAACCCGCCTTATGGCGGGTCTCGGTATAGCCCCGCACGACCTCCTTATCTTCGATGGCGCGGGTGGTGCGGACGATGTCGGCAGCCTCGTCGACTTTTCGGATCAACGGTTTGGTTCCAGGCAGGCCGAAGATGTAGTCGATGCCGTTGTTCTCGCACCACGCCATCGCCTCGGGCCGGGCGTAATGGCCGTCGCCCCGGAAGGTAATGCGCGTCGTCGGCCAGCGCCGGCGAATGTGCCGGACAAGACGGCGCAGATGGGCACGGACCTCGATGCCGGACGGCGTCTTGCCGGGCCGCAGCACGACCGCGACAGGCCGGCTGCGTTCGGTGTCGTAAACATGGATCGGCAAGAAGCAGCGCTCGTCATAGTGAGCGTTGAACAGTGAGAGCTGCTGGTGGCCGTGGACCACATCGCAGGTATCGTCGATGTCGAGAATGACGGACACGGGCTCCTGGCCGTAGGACGCCATCCATTGATCGACGAGCGCCCAGGTGAGGCGGATTGCATCGCGCAACGAAGGCCCGTTCTCCAGCCGCGAGAGCGTCGGCTGCGAACACAAGTCCACGCCGCTGTCGGGCAGCCGTCCGCAGGCGAGCTTGAACGCCGGATCGGTGCGCAGGCGATCCAGATCGTCGGCATCCTCATAGCCGCACGAGATAGCGAAAACCCTGGCACGGATCATGTCGGCAAGCGTATGGGTGATACGGGCCGGGTCGCGACGGTCGGGAAAGCAGCGCGCCAGCCGCTCGGCGATACCCAGACGGCGCTCGGCCACTGCCAGCAGCATCACGCCGCCATCGGAGGTGAGGCGTCCGCCATCGAAGGCGGCCGTGATGCTCTTGCCGGAAACGGATGGAAACGCGAACGGCAGCAGACTATCGTCGGTCATGGCGGGTGTGGCGCTCCGTGATCGCGGGATTGACCCTGTCTCGACAACAGAATCATGCGCGCAATCAATGGTCTACGCTACATCCGCCAACCCAAAATTATTGGCGTCATGAATAAGATGGGTTAGCTTGTCTTACAAAGGCGCTGTCTTACATCTTATTTCGCAAGAAATTTTTTGAAATTTTTTGCCGCAGACCGGTAGCTCAAACGCCATGGGGTGCAGGTTCCTGCACGAAAACGTGTCTTACATCAGTGGAAATTTTTTCGCTGATCCCGAGACATTAGGAAAATGGGAGGGGTCTACGGCTCGGCCTCGGTTTCGCGAGCCGCCAACCGCCAGCTTCCGTGGTGGGTTTTGTCGACGGTCAATCTGCGCTGCCGCGAATAGCAGATGGCAACATCCGCATGAATGGCGTGCGCTCGCTCAGCGTCTATTGCCTGGCGCACGACTGCCATCATCAAACGGTGCTGGATGTCAGCGGCTATCCTGACCATCTGCCAGTGCCAGCGTTCGGCCCACGGATGCGATGCTAATGTTGCGGGCATTTAGGAGCGGATGCACGCCCGAACTGGCGAGATCGAGACGCAAGCTAGCGATGACAGCCGGCGCGAAGGTACTTGTGCGCGTGGCTTAGAAGAAATCTAGGCTTTGCCGTATTGAAAGACCGGGGGTACGGTGGGAGCAGGGTTGGATCGCGCGCTGCCCAGATTATTTTTCTAACCCGAAATGCGCGCGGCAGAAGATCCAAAGTCGGGCGGCGACCGGGCGCGCTTTCAACGCATGCACCAGATGATCGCCGCAACGATGGTAGTCAATGCAATGACGTCCTGTTGCGCCAGGTTGTTATAAGGCGTGTTATCGAGATGGAGTGACGGTCGTCGCTTCGAGTTCGTTGTAGAACGTGTAGCGGCCTGTGTGATGTTCGGTCTCGAAGGTGCCGTCCACGCGCACATGGTCTCCGTTCATGAGCGTAGGATGCCCCCAGATAAAAACCTTGAGTGCATCGCCGCGGCCATTCCGCAGCATGAAAGTGCTGTAATCGTTGCCAGCGCGCGAGGTGGTTTCCCTCAACGCGGCGACGGTGCCCTCAACCGACACGCTCTCGTGATCGAACTTTGCGGGGCTATCGGCGACCGACTGGATCGCGACTTCGGTGCTTCGCGAGGCATAGGATGAGAGCAGCGCAAGACCTGCAGCCGCGATAACGAGTAGCCCTGCCTTATGCCACATCGCTTGCACTTCCGAGAGTTTCGATGAGATAGCGGGTCCTGGCTCACGCGCTGGCGGAGCATAGCTCATATTGCTTACGCGCTCATTACCGGTTTCGATAAAAGTGTTGGGGAGGGGCCCTGGAGAGCGCAAGAAGTCCTCGAAGAAGAACGGCAACTGATTTTGGCCAACATAGGCCATCATGGTCGAAAACGGTTTCCTAAACCGAAGATCCGGTCTTCAAATTCTAGCGGAGCCTCACTACCGGTATTGGCCCATCTGGATGTTCGACCAATTTTCGGCCAAGGTACGAAATACGTGCAAAAGGGGACGCCTAAGCTAGCAGTGAATACTTCCGGCTCGCACTAGGAGCCGCTTGATTTGAGCGGCTGACCACTCACCACCGCGCGGCGCGTTTATGCCTTGGCTATTGAGAGCCAGCGCGATCCCCCGAAGTGAAGTGTTCCCTCGCTCGCGTTCGCTGGTGATCAATGGCACGAGATCGGCGGCGCGCCGCTCGGCTCTTGTGGTTCTGGCCTCTCTGGCGCGCCGGCATGCCGTGCAGGTTCCTGCACGACCTCTGAAGCCGCCCAATCGGGCTCCCCGAGCTTTGGCGGCAGCGAGGGCAGCACGGGTCCGCTCGGAAATCGCCCGGGCCTCATGCTCGGCCACCGCTGCGAGAATATGGATGGTGAGACGGTTGGCAGCCGGGAAGTCAGCGGCGACGAACTCAACCCCGGCCTCCATCAGGTTAGAGACGAAGGCGACATTCCGGGCGAGGCGGTCCAACTTGGCAATTATCAGCGTCGCTCTGTGAATACGGCAGGCCGCCAGCGCCTCTGCAAGCCGGGGGCGGTCCGTAAGACGCCCGCTTTCGACTTCCGTGAACTGCTGGAGCGGTTTTTCGCCTTTCAGGTAGTCCGAGACGGCTTTTTGCTGGGCCTCAAGCCCGAGGCCGCTACGGCCTTGGCGGGCCGTGCTGACCCGGTAGTAGGCAATGTATCGGGTAGGCTCGGGTTTGGTCATGGCTGTGACATTTCGAGCAACGTTGGTTGCACGTAATGTTCAGCCACCATAGCGGCGGCCATGCAATTCTATTTTTCGGATGGCAAGTGCTGCGGTGTCCACGAATGCGTATCGAGTTCCGACGCTGACCTGCCACGTCCCTTTATCCTCCAGCAGGTACACCTGATAATGCATCGGCGCTGTCATAGGGATGATAGTTTTGTCTTTAAACACAGCAGCTGCGATTGCGCGGCACGTTCTGCGCTCTCGAGAACTGTCGACCTCCTGTATATCGTAGATATTGTAATGATCTATCTCTGGGAAATTTGAGTCAGTGAATTGCCATTTATTTTTTAATAGCACCGATAATGCAGTTGGCCTCGCCTTGATGCACGTGGGTGGTGCTTTCGACGGTGCCGATGTTTGCGTCGCGTCGGCAGTGCAGCGTCCAAACCAACGGCATAGGTAGGACGTATCCTTCAGTCGCGCTAACGCTGCTGCAGCGCGCTGACGATAGTCGGTCTCAAGCTGGGAACGGAACTGCCGTGACTGGGATACGACTTGGTATTGTTCCTCAGCAATTTTAGAACAACCGGCTTTTGCAGCGCTATTACCAAAAGTTAAGCGTAGGCGGGCTTCATCGCTTGCGCTGTCGCGCACCATCTCGAACAATGACCGAAACGGGCCGCCGGTGCTGTATGAGCTCTCGGGTAGCTGGCTCAGAGTGGACGCAGCGATCTTAATCATGCCCTGAATTGCGTCGAGCCGGATTGCTATCACTTTCCAAGTACCCGATGCACAGTCTAGTCTTGTGTTGGCGCGCAGCATTTCTTCGGTCTCTTTAACCTGCTGCATGATCACCGCGCGCATTTCATGTGTTTTATCACCGATAACCTGACTGTCGTCCGCAGCCGATGAAATGTTTGTGGCGATGGCACCGACAACAAGAATGGCCGAGAAAAGGAAACGCATTAATCTTCGCCCCTTATGCGCTTATTCGCCCGTCGCGAATGTACCTTAAAGGCGGTAGCCTTAAAAGCACCTGTGGGCGCACGGAGTCCGTGAAGCGGGCGCATAAAGAACCCCTCCGGGACTTGCTAGCCACGAATATGCGTCGGGTTAGAGCGGCGCGCGGGATCACCCAAGAAGCTCTTGCGCATGAAAGTGGGATGAACCGTACGTATCTGAGCGCAGTCGAGCAAGCTGAACGAAGCGTGTCGATTGATAACATCGGTCGCATCTCTAAGGCGCTCGAAATCGAGGCTTGGAAAGCTGTTGAAGCAGTGATGTTGCGTGAAGGAACCTGCACGACAGGACTGCTCGAGTTTTCTGCCTGGAGCGGTTATTTCCTGTTTTCAAGTACCAACGCTGCACCCGACGAGAAAAACTCACGGGAGGTTCTCCAAACATAGCTAGACGGCACCTTGCGGACATGTCTCAAGGCTCTACCAAGCCGTATTTTAGTCGGACAGCCGCAACTGCGGCGGAGCCTAACGTGCCCTGTTTAAGGCTTGAGCAAAGATCATTGATTTCTGAGTTTGGTAACTTGCCCAAAATGTCCCAACCACCGAGCAGGTCCGCGAGGGTTAGTTCGAGACGCCCTCGATCCAGCATGCGTTGTTTTGGTCTCTGTGAGGCAGCGGCGAACTCCGAAGGGGTTCGCTTTCCTCTCGATATCCCTGATCGAAGATTTTCGTGGTCGGTGGCGTTTCGGGGGGTAGGGGGGACTTGATGGTTGATTTGACGGTTACTAGCCGTGTCACCAGTGTCACCCGCGTGGGTGACAATCCCGGCCGATTGATTGGCTGAGGGTGTCACGTTGGCACCCCCCAATTTCCGAGGCATGAGTAGCGTGTAAATGTTTGATGTTTGACGCCCTTGCGCAAACCTACGCTCGATTTTGATGAACCCGTTTTTTTCCAGCCAGCCTAGATGACGCTGCACTGATCGGATGGAAAGCGAAGCTTCCTGGGCAATCAACTCGACCCTTGGAAAACACGTTCCGCTTACATGCCCAACATGATTGGCCAGGGCGACCAGGACCAGCTTCGGGCCGGGTAATGGGATATATTGTTCCAACACCCAGGCGACGGCTTGTATGCTCATGTGAGCACCCCAGCGTCGCACAGGCGGTAGGCTAAGCGGGAACGACCAGAGAACCCGTTACGCGGACATTCCGCGGACCCGGCCGAGTCGCCGAGAGGCGATGGTCCTGCTAAGTGCCTGAAAAATATGGCGCGCCCGAGGGGATTCGAACCTCTGACCTTTGCCTTCGGAGGGCAACGCTCTATCCAGCTGAGCTACGGGCGCGTCGCCGCCTAGATAGACGATACCACGCCTACCGGCAACGCCCTCCGGCCGTGCCCGCGGAGCGCTCCGGCCCCGTCATTATTGCGTTTTTGTGGTTTATAGAACTCCGAACCCTCTTTGCAGCGGGATTCGAATCCCCTAGTGCTCTGCTTCTGCGCATGGTGCGCTTCTAAGGAGTTATTTCAATGGCAGCAAAAGCCGCCGCGTCCAAGCCCAGCAAGCCGGTGACCACCCGCCACCTCGCCGCCGCCCTCTCGGAGCAGCACGAGCTGACCAAGAAGCAGGGTTTGGAGATGATGGAAGATCTCATCGCCATGATCACCAAGCATCTCAAGAAGGGTGAGCGGGTGAAAATCTCTGGCCTCGGCATCCTGCAGGTGCGCAAGCGCGCCGCCCGCATGGGCCGCAACCCCGCCACCGGCGAAGCGATCAAGATCAAAGCCAGCAAGAAGGTCGCCTTCCGCGCTGCCAAGGATCTGAAGGAAGCAATCTGATCGCGACTACCACCTAACTCTCAAACCCCGCCGGTTCCCGGCGGGGTTTTATCTTTTGCGCATGATCTCGCGAAAGCCTGTCCCCGGCTTGATCGGTGATAAGACCCGGCTTCCTGAAGAGTTCATGCGCCAACCAACCGTTGGGAAGTTACCTGGTTCAGCCTAAGGCGATCACTCTAGGGCGCGATGGTCGACCCCGGTCCCAGCGGCCGCTGCATCAGCACGGTATCGAGCCAGCGGCCGAACTTGAAGCCGACATGGGGGAAGGTGCCGACGTAGTAAAAGCCGGTCCGGGCGTGCAGCGCGATCGAAGCGACCTGTTCGGAATCGCCGATCACCGCGACCATCTGCCGGAAGCCGCGCGCCGCGCTTACTTCGACCAGCGCTGGCAGCAACGCACTGCCGATGCCGCGCCCCTGTGCGTCCGGTGCGATATAGACCGAATCCTCGAGCGTGAAGCGATAGGCCGGCCGCTCGCGGTAGAGCCCGGCATAAGCATAGCCGGCGATCCTGCCGTCAACTTCCGCCACCAGATACGGAAAGCCGCCGTCGAGCAGCGTGCTCATGCGGCGCGCCATTTCCACTTCGTCCGGCGGAGCCAGCTCGAACGAGGCGGTGCCGGTGTCGACGGCATGGGCGTAGATTCGCGTGATGGCTGGGATGTCGGTGGGTTTGGCGGGGCGGATCGCTGGTGTCATGGGGAACTCGTTACCTCCGCAGGCTAGCAAAAGAAAAACGCCCGGGCACGAGGCCCGGGCGCTAATTTGATCTCTGCTCCTTACGGACCGTCGCTTAGCGGCGATCGCCCATAAAACGCAGCAGGAACAGGAACAGGTTGATGAAGTCGAGATAGAGCGTCAGTGCGCCCATCACCGCCTTGCGGCCGGCAACGGTGCCGTCGTCGTTGGCGCTGTACATCTCCTTGATCTTCTGAGTGTCCCACGCGGTCAGGCCAGCGAAGATCAGGACGCCGATCGCCGAGATGGCGAAGTCGAGGCCCGTGCTCTTCAGGAAGATGTTGACGACCATAGCCAGGATCAGCCCGAACAGGCCCATGATCAGGAACGAGCCGATCGGCGAGAGATCGCGCTGAGTGGTGTAGCCGTACAGGCTCAAAGCGCCGAACGAGGCCGCCGAGATGAAGAAGGTGCGGGTGATCGATGCGCCGGTATAGGTCATGAAGACCGACGACAGCATCAGCCCAAGCAGTGCGGCATAGACCATGAACAACGTCAGCGCCGTTCCGACCTGGAGCCGGTTGATGCGGAAGCTCAGGAAGAACACCATGCCGAATGTGCCGAGAAACAGCACGATCATCAGCGGGCCGCCGAAGATCGCTTGGCCGAACGAGGTCAGGCCGGTGATCTGCCCGGCTTGATTGGTGACGACCGCGGCATTGAAGGTCAGATACGCCGACACGCCTGTCAAAGCGACGCCGGCGGCCATGTAGTTGTAGATGCGGATCATGTAGGCGCGCAGGCCTGCATCGATCGCGGCAGCCTGCCCGGCGCCGTAGGCCGGCCGGGCGGCATAATTACGGTCGTAGTCCGACATCGAAGTTCCCTCTCTTGTCCGGCCTTGAGGCCGGTCATTAGCGCCGGCGAAGGCCGTCGCGTTCGTGTTCCAAATCTAAGGTGTCCGGAGTGTCAGCGCCAGATATGGCTCGATCATGACTAGCCATTGTTGCCAAAGGTTAATCCTACGGCGCAGGGATTATAGCTAAAACCGGCTCATTGCATCAGGGGGCGCCCTTAACGCGGCGGAATGTCGCGAAACCTACAGATTCCTTAACACTCGGGCCGGCTTCTGGCCGAGAGCCGAAAAGGTGCCGGCTAGCCCCAAAACGACCGTAACCACCACCGCACCGACGGCGGCAGCCAGCGCCGGCCAGGGCAGCCAGGCAAACGGCAGATGCATCAACTTGGAGACGATCAGCCAGGCGGCGAGCGACCCGCTCAGCACCCCGAACAGGGCGGTGGCGGTGCCCAAAAGCAGGTATTCGACCGTGTAGGCGCCGATCAGCCGGGCGCGGGTGGCGCCCAGCGTCTTCAAGATTACCGCGTCATAAACACGATGGCGATGGCCGGCGGCGAGAGCGCCGCCCAGCACCAATGCTGCTGACAATAATGTGATCGCACTGGCGCCGCGGATCGCCAGCAGCAGGTTGCCGACGATCTTGGCGATGGCCTCGAGCGCCTCCTTCACACGCACAGCGGTGACCATGGGATAGGTCTTCGCCACTGCGCGCAGGACGTCGCCTTCTTGCGCCGCGCTGCCGCCATTGGGGAGGGTAAGGGTGGCGATGTGCGTGTGCGGCGCGCCGCGAAATGTGTCGGGCGAAAACACCATGACGAAATTGATGCTCAGGCTTTGCCAGTCGACCCGGCGCAGGCTGGCGATCTTGGCGGTGATGTTGCGGCCCAGCACATTGACCGTGACCGGATCGCCTAGCTTCAGGCCTAAGCCTTCCGCGATGTGCTGTTCGAAAGAGACCAGCGGCGGGCCGGCATAACCCGGCTTCCACCATTCGCCTGCGACGAGCCGCGATCCTTCCGGCACCTTGTCGGCATATGTTATGCCGCGGTCGCTTTGCAGCACCCAGCGGGCGTCGTCCGCCGGCTTCAGCTTGTCGGCGGCTATGCCGTTGGCCGAGACAATGCGCCCCCGCAGCATTGGCACGTCCTCGAGCTTGGCGGACGGCGCTTCTTTTTGCAGGAAGGACGTGAACTGCGGGGCATTGGCTGAGGGGATATCGAGGAAATAAAACGACGGCGCCTTGGCCGGCAGCTCGTGGTTGAATTGCCGGCTCAAGTTTCCGTCGATTTCGATCACGGTGACCAGCAGCGCGATGCCAAGGCCGAGCGACAAAACTATGCTCGGCGTCAGCGCGCCGGGGCGATGGATGTTGGCAACCGCCATGCGCAATGCAGTCGCGCGCGCATGCGGGGCGCGGCGCGCAGTCGCCATCAGCAGCCAAGCCACGCCGCGCAGCAGCACGAACACGGCAGCGGCGGTACCGACATAGACGATGGCGACGCGGCGGTCGTAGGCAAGCAGCACGGCAAGGCCGGCGAGCACCAGTATGGCACCGGCGGTCAGCGCAATGTAGGTGATGCGCGGCCGGCGCGGCTGCGGCGTCACTTCGTCGCGGAACAGTTCGCCCACCGGCACGTCATGGGCGCGCCCCAACGGCCACAGCGCAAAAGCGAGCGCGGCAAGCAGGCCGTAAAGCAGCGCCAGCGCGAGATCGCCGGGAAATATCGCGGGCTCGATTGGCAGCGGAATGATGGCTTCGAACAGCCACGCCACCGCGAACGGCAGCACGGCGCCCAGTGCGACGCCGATCAGCCCGCCGAACAGCGCCAGCAGCAGCACCTGCGTCAGATAGACAGAAAACACCCGGCCGCCACCGGCCCCGAGCGCCTTCAGCGTGGCGATGACCTCGCGGCGGCGGTCGAGATGACTCCTCACCGCGTTGCCGACGCCGACGCCGCCGACCAGCAGCGCCGTGAGGCCGACGATGGTGAGAAACTGGGTGAAGCGTTCGACGTTGCGCTGAAGGCGCGGCGAGGCCTTGGTGCGGGTGCGGATGCCCCAGCCGGCTTCGGGCTGTTGTGCGTGCGCCTGATCGACCACCGTCTGCACCGCGGCGGCGCTGTCGTCGTTCGGCGGTAGCCGCAGCTTGTAGTGCCAGTGCACGAGGCTACCGGGCTGGATCAGCCCGGTAGCGCGGAGCGCGGCATCGCTCACCATCAGGCGCGGGCCGAAGCCGATACCGCCGGCAAGCTTGTCGGGTTCGTTCGCGAGTGAGGCGCGGATCTGTATCTTGGCATTGCCGACGCTCACCTGCGCGCCCGGCTTGACGTTGAGCCGCGCCAGCAGCGTGGGATCGGCGACCGCGCCGAAAACGCCGCCACGTTCGGCGAGCGCCGCGTCGAGTTGGCCGCGCGGGTCGAGTTTGACCGCGCCGAACAGCGGATAGGCTTTATCGACCGCTTTTAATTCGACCAATGTCGCCTGGCCATCGCCCGCGCGGGCCATCGCGCGCAAGGTGGCATCGCGCGACACCGTGCCGTGCTGTTGCAGGAACGCAAGTTCGGCTGGCTTGGCGTCGCGCTGGATCAGTGTGAACGCGAGATCGCCGCCGAGGATCACCTGGCCTTCGCGCGCCAGTCCGTCATTGAGGCTGGCGGCGAGAGAGCCGACGCCGGCAATCGCCATGCAGCCGAGCGCGATGCAGGCGAGGAACACGTAGAAGCCGCGCAGGCCCCCGCGCAGCTCGCGCCAAGCAAAACGCAGTGGCAGCCACCAGCCTCCGCTTGCAGGTGAGAAGGATGAAGTGGACTCCGCTGTCACGATGCGGCCTCGCAACAGTCGTTCCCTCCCCCACAAGGGGGGAGGGAGCCGGCTGAGCATGTCGTGCAGCTTGCGAATCTCTCTGCCTTCAGTGACGGGCGCCAACTCACGGCACGACCACGCTGTCGATATGACCGGAGCGCAAGCGCGCCACCCGCTGGCAGCGCGCGGCCAGCGCGACGTCGTGCGTGACCAGCACCAGCGTGGTGCCGCGCCGCGCGTGGCCTTCGAACAGAAGATCGATGATCTGTCTGCCGGTATCTTCGTCGAGATTGCCGGTCGGCTCGTCGGCGACGATGATCGCCGGGTTGGGTGCGAGCGCGCGGGCGATCGCTACTCGTTGCTGCTCGCCGCCGGAAAGCTGGGCCGGGTAATGGCCGAGGCGCTCGGCGAGGCCGACTGCCGCAAGCTCGTCGCGGGCGCGCTTTTGGGCGTCCGGGACGCCGGCAAGCTCGAGCGGCACCGCCACATTTTCGAGCGCCGTCATGGTCGGGATCAGGTGAAAGGACTGGAATACAATGCCCACATGGCGGCCGCGGAAGCGGGCCAGCGCATCCTCGTCCATTTGGGTCAGGTCCTCGCCGGCGACCGTCACGGTGCCGCTGTCGGGGCGCTCCAAGCCCGCCATCACCATCAATAGGGTCGACTTGCCGGAGCCGGAGGGCCCCACCAAGCCAAATGCCTCGCCGCGCGCTATATGGAGATCGATGTCCTTGAGGACATGGACCCGGGCGGCTTCATGACCGAGGGACAGATTAATGCCCGCCAGCGCGACGGCTGCCGTTTCGGAAGGAGCTCTCATGGGGCCTCGAGGGTCACAATCACGATCATATGGGCAGAAAGGCCTCGGGTTCCAATGGCAGTTCATCCTGGTCGCCGCGCTTTGCGCCTTCCTGATGGCGCCGGTGGTCGGCGCCGCGGAGCCGCCCCTGAAGATTGTCGCACTGGGGGATTCACTCACGGCCGGCTATGGCCTGACGGGGAACGACGCCTTTCCCGCTCGGTTGCAGAAAGCGCTGCGGGCCAAGGGCTACGACGTCACAGTCGTCAATGCCGGGGTTTCCGGCGACACTACCACCGCGGGGCTCGATCGTCTCTCCTGGTCAGTGCCTGAAGGCACTGACGGCGTGATCCTTGAATTGGGCGCTAACGACGCCTTGCGCGGCGTCGATCCTAAAGTGACCAAGGAGGCGTTGAGCAAGATTCTCGACCGGCTGACCGAGCGTCACGTTCCGGTGCTGCTCGCCGGCATGCAGTCGCCGCGCAATATGGGCCCCGACTACGTGAACGCTTTCGACGCCATCTTTCCGGCGCTTGCGTCGAGCCATGCGGTCGTCTTTTATCCGTTCTTCCTCGCCGGTGTGGCCACCGATCCCAAGCTCAACCAAGCGGATGGCATGCACCCCAATCCGCAAGGCATCGACGTCATCGTGCACCGCATGCTGCCGAGCGTCGAAGAATTGATCGTGCGCGCGAAAAAAGCGCGCTCCTCCTAGTGCGGATTTGCCATGCCTCGGCTCTTCACCGGCATCGAAATTCTGCCTGAGATCGGGCAGGCGCTCGCCAGCCAGCGCGGCGGCCTGCCGGGCGCGCGCTGGATCGATCCGGAAAACTATCACCTGACAATGCGTTTCATCGGCGACGTCGATGACTCGACCGCCCACGAGGTCGCGTCCCTGCTCGGGCGCGTGAAGCGCAGCGCCTTCGATCTGCACTTGGAAGGGCTCACGTCGTTCGGTGGCCGCAAGCCGCGCGCCATCGTGGCCAGCGTCGCGTCAGCGCGGCCGCTGATGGAGGCGCAGGCGGAGCAAGAGCGGCTGCTGCAACGCATGGGGCTGGAACCGGAGGGGCGCAAATACACGCCGCATGTCACGCTGGCGCGCCTGCGCGATGTCTCCAGCCGCGCGGTGGCGGACTATCTCGCCGCCCGCGGCTATTTCCGCACCGCGGCGTTTCCGGTCTCGCGCTTCGTGTTGTTTTCTTCGCGCAATTCGGTCGGCGGCGGGCCCTACGTGGTGGAGGCAGCTTACCCGTTCACCCCTTGATGCCCTTACGCGGGCCGCAGCAGGCGCTCTTGCATATCGAGCATGGCGTTGGCAACGCTCTGGCCATCGGCTATCCATTCGCGCCACAGTGACAGCGGCGTCGAGCGCGCGGCGTCCACTTCGCCTATTACGCTGCCGAAATCGAATGACAGATCGGCTTCGAACTTGCGCGCCAATTGCTGCATGCGCCGGTTGTCCGCGAGACAATGCATTTGCAGCGATTTCATGCCGCGGTTGCGCGCGCTCAGCAACGTGCGTTGAAGCAGCGCGGAGCCGACGCCGTGGCTCTGCCACGGCTGTTCGATCGAGAAGGCTGCTTCTGCCTCGCGCGAGAACACCGGCCCGATGCGGCGCAGCTCGGCAGCACCGCGCAAAGTGCCGTCGACGAAGAAACCGTGCACCACCACGCCGGCCCCGCTGGAGCACGCGGCGTGTTGGGCGATCACGTCATCGGACACCGCGCCTGAAAAACGCGTGTGGCGGCTATCGAGATCGAGGCGCAACAGGTGGTCGCGATAGGTGTCGGTCTCGCCCACCCATAATTTGCGGATGATGCCGCCGTCGGGCAAAGGCTCGCTCATCGTCTTAGTCTCCAGTCTTCTTGCCGGCCCTGCCGAATGCGCGTTTGTTGCCGTCGCTGCCGGGCGAATCGGTCCCATGGCGGTTGCTGATAGCTATATGGTGCATTGCAGCAAAAAAGGGTTTGCGACGCGGATACCGGGAAGACCTCCCAGCTAGAAAATGCATGGCTAATAAGGTATTAGCGTAATTTCGCGGCGCTCATCACTGGCAGCGTGCATGCTAATACGGCGTACGGTGCGCGGTAGCGTAAACAGCGGGCAACCGGGTCGGATTTACAGCAGGCGCGGATCACCCTAGGTGTCCCCCGCCGGCCTGCCTTCGCATCCGCCCTTCGCCAACTCGTCCCGATGTCAAAATCCTTCAGCACGCGCTACGCGGCGCTCGTCGCCGCCGGGAAGATCGAGGCCGATCCGGCCCAGGCTGATCTCGCGCGCCGGCTCGCCGACTTGGAACGCCGGCTCGCTGAGCACCGGCTGGCACGCAAGTCCTCTGCGCTGGGTTGGCTGTTCAGCAAGCGCGAGAAGGCGGGCGAGCCGCTCAAGGGTCTCTACGTCTACGGCGAGGTCGGTCGCGGCAAGACCATGCTGATGGACTTGTTCTTTGCGGCGAATCCGGTCGAACGCAAACGCCGCGCGCATTTTCACGAGTTCATGGCTGACGTGCACGAGCGTGTCCGGGTGTTTCGGCACAAAATCAAGTTTGGTGAAATTTCAGGCGAGGATCCGATCCGCCTCACCGCCGAGCAGATCGCCGATGAGACTTGGCTGCTTTGTTTCGATGAGTTTCACGTCACCGACATCGCCGACGCCATGATCCTCGGGCGCCTGTTCACGCGCTTATTCGAGCGCGGCGTGGTCCTGGTTGCGACGTCGAACGTCGCGCCCGACGAGCTGTATGAAGGCGGCCTCAACCGCGCACTGTTCGTGCCCTTCATCCGTCTACTGCACAGACAAGTCGACGTGGTGCGGCTTTCCGCCCGCACCGATTACCGGTTGGAAAAGTTCTCCAAGGTCTTGGTCTGGTACGTGCCCGCCGACGAAGATGCCGAAGTTGCGCTTGATATGGCCTGGCAACAGCTCACGGGGCTGCTCGATGCTGATCCGCGCAATATCCAGTTGCCGGGACGGGTGCTCAAGGTGCCACAGGCTGCCATGGGTGTCGCCCGTTTCAGCTTCGCCGAGTTGTGCGAGCAGCCGCTCGGCGCCAGCGATTATCTGCGGCTGGCACGCGAATTCCATACGCTGATCATCGACAATATCCCGGTGATGGATCTCCCCCAACGCAATGAGGCCAAGCGCTTTATCATTTTGATCGACGCGCTCTACGACAATGCGGTGAAGTTGATCGCCTCCGCCGCTGCCGAGCCGAGCGAGCTCTATATTGCCGGCGACGGCTATGAGGCGCATGAGTTCAAGCGTACCGCCTCGCGCCTGATCGAGATGTGTTCGGAGAGCTATCTGGCTCTGCCGCATGGTTCGCGCTCGGGGGCGGATAGCGGCGATACCGGCGGTATTGTGGAGACCTGATGCCGTCAGCGCCGCGCTCGGCTAGGATCGCGCCGCGCCACTTCCGCCGCTCCCTTGGAGCCTGCCCATGACCGACGAACCGTCCGATCCTGCCGCCAGTGCGCAGTCCGCGCCGTCGGAGCCTACGCCACCGTCCCCGCGCCGACGGGCGCGGTCTCATTGCGCCATCTGCGGCAAGGAAGTGCGCCGGCCATTGCGCGTCGGCGCGGTGCGGCCGGCGATCGCCTCGCTGGTCGCTGCCGACCATCCCAACCTGACGCCTGACGACGTCGTCTGCGCCCATCACGTCAGCGACTACCGTACCCGTTACGTCGCAGCATTGCTCGAGAGCGAGCGTGGCGAACTTAGCGACCTCGAGCAGCAGGTGATTGAGAGTGTGGCGCGAGAGGAAACCGTCAGCCGTGACGTCGAAAAAGCCTGGGAGAAGCACCGCACGGTCGGCGAGACTGTTGCCGACGCGGTAGCCGCCTTCGGTGGAAGCTGGACCTTCATCATCATCTTTTTCGTCGTGTTGGTGGTGTGGATGGCCTTCAACGTCTGGGCGGCGACCCGCGACGTGTTCGACCCTTATCCCTTCATCCTGCTTAACCTGGTGCTATCGTGCCTCGCAGCCATCCAGGCGCCCATCATTATGATGAGCCAAAACCGCCAGGAGGATAAGGATCGGCTGCGCTCGCAGAACGACTACCGGGTCAATCTCAAGGCCGAGCTCGAGATCCGCAATCTGCACGAAAAAATCGACCACCTGATCAACCGGCAATGGGAACGGCTGGCCGAAATCCAGCAGATCCAGCTTGAGATCATGCAGGACATGGCGCAGCGCAAGCGGTGAGCGGGCGGCGTCTCTTCAGCGGCTTGGTAAGGCCTCTCCACCGTCATGGCCGGGCTTGGCCCGGCCATCCACGTCTTCTACCGCGGAATTGCTCAAAGATGTGGATGCCCGGCACAAGGCCGGGCATGACGGGCCCTGGCGGACGGGTTGATTTCTAGAGGGTCATCGCGGCAACGCTGCGCGCCAGTTTCGCTACGCGTTTCGACATGGTGCTGTCGCCGTCACGCAGCGGATCGACCGCGGTGAAATGGTTGGCGCGGGCGATTTCCTCGTAGCGAGTTTGCGTCGGGCCCTGCCGCCAGGCCTCAGCAATGATCTTGCTCTGGCGCAAGAATTCGCTCGATTCCAACGCGCCCACCACGGCATCAAGACTGCGTCCGGGCGGCACGTCCCAATACAGCGGCGAGCACGCGTGCGCCGTCCTCTCGTCCAACTTGAGATCCTGGTTGACCGAAATCTGCAACAATGGCGCCAGATCGAACACGCCGGAGATCGCGTAGCCTGCCGGCACCAGATCTGCCGGTGCGTCGGGCGCCAGCGCCTTCCAGTCGGTCGCTATCATGCAGGCGGTGAGATGGCCGCCGGCGGAATGGCCGTAGACCGTGATGCGCTTGTGATACCTGCGCCAGAGCCAGAGGCAGGCCGCGCGCATCTGTTCGATGATGGCGGGGATGCCCACCTGCGGGCAAAGATCGTAGCCGGCGACCGCCACGGTGACGCCCTGCTTGTTGGGACCGGCCGCGAGCTGGCCGAACATCGACGGCGCCAGCGAACGCCACCAACCACCATGAATGAACATGGCGAGCGGCGCCGCGGCGCCGTCGTCCGTGCCCGGGAAGATATCCATGGATTGCCGTTCCGAGGGTCCGTAACGCAGATCCAATTCCGCGCCGCGCGCTTGCGCCCTGTAGGCGGTGTTCTCCGCGTTCCAGCGGTCGAAAATCTGCGGGTGCTCCGGCACGCGGGCGCGGTTGTCGTATTCGACTTCGTAGTCAACGAGCATGGCGGTCTCCAATCGGAGCGGAACAGTGGCGCATGGCATAGCCATAGGCAAGGCATGTCGTCCCGGCCGAGCAATGCGAGAGCCGGACAGTAACCCCAGTGGAGCGATGCGGAAGAGACGGGGTCACTGGGTCCTGAATTCTCGGGGACGACAGCGGAGAAAAAAGGCGCTATCTGTCGGCAGATGAAAATCGACGGAAAACCCACACGCACGATCTGGGTGGAGGCCGACGGCGAAAGCGTTGGCATCATCGATCAGACGCTGCTGCCGCACCGCTTTATCAAGATTCAATTGAAGATCCTTGCGGACGCCGCCCACGCCATCAAGTCGATGCAGGTGCGCGGCGCGCCGTTGATCGGCGCCGCTGCCGCTTACGGGGTCTGGCTCGCGCTGCGGGAAGACGCGTCCGACGAAGGGCTGGACCGTGCCTATGCCGTTCTGATCGAGACCCGACCGACCGCGGTCAACTTGAAATGGGCGCTCGACGAGATGATGGCGGCGGTGCGTAACAGGCCGCGCGGCGAGCGGCTGGACGCCGCCTTCCGCCGAGCCGGTGAGATCGCGGAAGAAGACGTCGTCATCAACCAGGCCATCGGCCGCAACGGGCTCAAGCTGATCGAGGACATCGCCGCCAGGAAGAAGAACGGCGAGCGCGTCAACGTGCTTACCCATTGCAACGCCGGCTGGCTTGCCACCGTCGACTGGGGCACCGCCACCGCCCCGATCTACATGGCGCACGACAAGGGCATCCCCATCCACGTATTCGCCGACGAAACCCGGCCGCGCAACCAGGGCGCTTCGCTTACCGCGTGGGAACTCAACCACCACGGCGTACCGCACACCGTCATTCCCGACAATACGGGAGGCCACCTGATGCAGCATAGCATGGTCGACATCGTCATCGTCGGTACCGACCGCGTCACCGCGCAGGGCGACGTCTGCAACAAGATCGGCACGTATTTGAAAGCGCTGGCGGCGCGCGACAACAACGTGCCGTTCTACGTGGCGCTGCCGTCGCCGACCATCGATTTCACGGTGAACGATGGCGTCGCCGAGATCCCGATCGAGCAGCGCAGCGGCGATGAGGTTGCGCTGATGAGCGGCAAGACCAAGGACGGCCGCATTGAGACGGTGCAGATCATCCCCGATGGATCGGACGTCGCCAATTATGCGTTCGACGTGACGCCGGCGCGGCTCGTTAGCGGGCTGATTACCGAGCGCGGTGTGCTGAAAGCTGACCGCGCTGTGCTCGCCAAAGCGTTTCCGGAGCGCGCCGCCTCATGAATTTCGCCGCGCCATCGTTGCAGGTGCCGGTCGACGGCCGCCAGTCGGAAACCGCGCTCGCCATTGCGCGCGGCACCGCGCGGTTGCTGCACGCGCACGGCTTCTCGGTGGTGAGCGAATTGCCGCTACCCTCCGGCCGCCGCGCCGATTTGGTGGCGCTCGATAGCGGCGGTACGATCTGGATTGTCGAGATCAAGTCCTCGGTCGCCGATTTCCGCGCCGACCAGAAATGGCCGGACTACCGCGCCCATTGCGACCGGCTGTTTTTCGCCACCTGCATGGACGTGCCTTGCGAGATTTTCCCGGCCGAAGCTGGGCTGATCGTCGCCGACAATTTTGGCGCCGCGTTTCATTGCGAGGCGCCCGAACACCGGTTGGCGGCGCCGACCCGCAAGACCATGATGTTGTTGTTCGCGCGCGCGGCAGCCATGCGTCTGCAGGCGCTCAGCGACCCCAATGGGCCGTATGGGGATGTGACGTAGGCGAGGCGCCGCACCAAACTCCGCTCATTCCCGCGCAATCAAACTCGACCGTCATCGCCCGCGAAGGCGGGCGATCCAGTAACCCCTGTATCGAAAAATAAGTGAAGCCGATGAATACTAGATGCCCAGCTTTTGCGGGGCATGAAAGTCAGAGTGTGCAGCGAGCGGAACGCTTATCGCGGTGCCCTTTTCGCCAGAATGCGCTGCAAGGTCCGCCGATGCATGTTGAGCCGGCGCGCGGTTTCCGAGACATTGCGGCCACACAGTTCGTAGATGCGCTGGATATGCTCCCAGCGTACGCGGTCGGCCGACATCGGATTTTCCGGCGGCTCAATCTTAATGTTGTCCTGCGCCAAAAGCGCCGCTACCACATCGTCTGCGTCGACAGGTTTGGCGAGATAATCGACCGCGCCGAGTTTCACTGCGTTCACCGCGGTGGCAATGTTGCCATAGCCCGTGAGGATGATGCCGCGCGCTTCTGGCCGGCGCCGCTTGAGCGCGGAAATCACATCAAGGCCATTGCCGTCGCTGAGCCGCATGTCGACAATAGCGAACGCCGGCGCCGCGCGCTCGACGTGCAATAGACCATCGGCCACCGACTCGGCGGTAGCGACGGCGAAGCCGCGCTGCTCGAGCGCTTTAGCCAGCCGCTGCAAAAATGAACGATCGTCCTCGACGATGAGCAAGGTACGCTCATCGGGCACTTTTTCCCGCTGCGTCGATTCGGCGGCCTCGGTCATCACCATATCCACGTTGCATCACCCCCCGCTTGCCTGCCCGACCAATTTGGTCTCGGCAGGCGGATAATCATACAGTCGGTAACAGTAGGATAAAAATAGTGATCGGTTGAGGCGATCTCAAGGCGTGGCAAAGGTTAACGGTCGTTCGAAATCGCTTCGATTCCAGCGGAGCTTAACGATGGCGCCGTGTTCCGGCGCCCGCCGGTTCTCGAAGGAAACCGTGGAGCCCGAACGCTCCAGCAGGGTCTTGGCAATGAAAAAACCCAGCCCCAAACCTTTCGGCTCGTCTTCGCTGTCGGCCACGCTACGGCGCCGGCTGGTCACGTAGGGTTCGCCGATGCGGTCCATGATCTCTGGCGAAAACCCGGGGCCGTCGTCACTGATGACCAATTCGATGCTGTCGTCGTCCCAGGTGGCGCGCACCTCGACCCGTTCATGTGCGAAGTCGACGGCGTTTTCCAACAAATTGCCGAGGCCATAGAGGATCCCCGGATTGCGCCAGCCGACCGGCTCGTTGCCGCGCTCGGACCGCACCGCGACGTCGATGGCGACGCCGAAATTGCGGTGGGGCGCCACCACCTCTTCGAGCAACGCCGGTAATGACATGCGGTCGAAAGGTTCACCGCCGCTTGCCGATAATTCGGTGAGCTTGGCGAGAATGTCGCGGCAGCGCGTTGCTTGCTCGCGCAACAGCCGCACGTCCTCGCCGTGCGGTGCGTTCTCAGCGATGGCGTTCTCCAATTCTTTGGCAATCACCGCAATAGTAGACAGCGGCGTGCCAAGTTCGTGTGCGGCCGCGGCGGCAAGTCCGTCGAGCTGCGAGAGATGCTGTTCGCGCGCCAGTACCAATTCAGTGGCAGCGAGCGCGTCGGACAGCTGGCGCGATTCCTCGGTGATTTGCCAGGCGTAAACTCCAATGAATCCGATGGCGAGCAGGATCGAGAGCCATACGCCCATCATGTAGATAGGCGGCAGCCGCAAGGGATCGTCGGTGTCCCAAGGAAGCGGGTAATGCGCGAATACCAGCGCGGTAGCGCAGCCGACCGCGAAGCCACCGAGCATCACCGTAAAGCGCGGCGGCAAAGCGGTCGCCGATAGCAGCACCGGCCCAAGAAAGAGGAAAGCGAACGGATTTTGCAGCCCGCCGGTCAGGAATAGCAGGGCCGCCAGTTGGGCAATATCGAAGGCGAGCAGCCAGGCCGCACGGTCCGGCTCCAGCCGCTGGGTGCTGTGGAAGCGCAGGCGTAGCGCGATATTAAGCCCGGCTGACAGCGCGACCGCGGCGAGGCACGCCCAAAGTGGAAGCGAAAAATCGAGCCCGTAATAAACCACCAGCACCGCGGTGGTCTGCCCGATGACGGCGAGCCAGCGTAGCCGCACCAGCGTGTCGAGCCGCACATTGCGGCGCGGGTTGCTCTGAACGAAACCGAAAGCAGGCATGGGACGCTAATGTAGCTGCTTGCGCGGTCCATACCAATGGAAGGCTGAAGAAAGACCGCGAGGGCTTGCGCTCGCGCCCGCGCAGCGGCACATCATGCCGCCATGGACGCCCAGAAAACCGCCGCCATTGCCGTTGAAGCCCTGGTCAAGCGCTACAAGGCCACGACCGCGGTCGACGGCATCTCGTTCCGCCTGTCCGCGGGCTCAATCACGGGCCTGCTCGGCGGTAACGGCGCTGGCAAGACCACCACCATTGCCATGATCATGGGCCTAGTCAGCCCTACCTCGGGCACGGTCTCCGTGCTCGGCGCGGCGATGCCGAAGGAGCGTTACCGGGTGCTGCAGCGGATGAATTTCGAAAGCCCCTACGTGGACATGCCGATGCGTTTGACGGTGCGGCAAAACCTATCGGTATTCGCTCAGCTTTACGGCGTGGTCGATGCGGACGCACGCATCGCCAAGCTCACCGCCGATCTCGAATTGCATGAATTCATCGACCGGCCCAACGGCAAATTGTCCGCCGGCCAAAAGACGCGGGTGTCGCTGGCAAAATCGCTGCTGAACAACCCCGAAGTGTTGCTGCTCGACGAGCCGACTGCCTCACTCGATCCCGATACCGCCGACTGGGTGCGCTCGCGGCTGGAGGATTATCGCTCCGCGCACAACGCCACCATCCTGCTCGCCTCCCACAATATGAACGAGGTCGAACGCCTGTGCGAGCGTGTCATCATCATGAAGCGCGGCCGTATCGAGGATGACGATACGCCGGCGCGGTTGCTTACCCGTTACGGCCGGCAGTCGCTGGAGGACGTGTTCCTGGACGTCGCCCGCGGCCGCAGCGCGCAATCGGAGGCCGCGCAATGAGTATGTGTTTGCCCGCGGCGGCAGCCTCAAATTCCGTTCATTCCCGCGGAAGCGGGTATCCAGTCTTTGCATTGGGTCCAGTGCGCGCGGCTCTGGGTCCCCGCTTTCGCGGCGACGAACGGAGGAAAAAGGCGCAGGCGTCTAGGACCAGGAGCGCGGCGCAATGACTGCTTTCAACGGCGCGCTCGAATTCTCGCCCACCCGAGTCGGCGCGATGGTGCGGCGCTACTGGTATCTGTTGTCCTCGTCTTGGCCGCGCGTTCTCGATCTTGTCTATTGGCCGACCGTGCAGATGCTGATGTGGGGCTTCCTGCAAATGTACGTGGCGCAGAACGCCGGCTTTTTCGCGCGCGCCGGCGGCGTGTTCATCGGCTCCGTGCTGCTATGGGACATCTTGTTCCGCGGTCAGCTCGGCTTTTCCATCTCATTCCTGGAAGAGATGTACGCGCATAATCTTGCCAACATCATGATGTCGCCGCTCCGCCCGGTCGAGTTCATCGCCTCGCTGATGATCATGAGCGTCGTGCGGCTGTCGATCGGCATGATTCCGGTGTCGTTGCTCGCCATTGCCTTCTTCGGCTTCAATTTGTGGTCGCTGGGCTTGGCGCTCGCTGCCTTCTTCGCCAATCTGATTTTGACGAGCTGGTCGATCGGGATTTTCGTTGCCGGTTTACTGCTGCGTAACGGCATGGGTGCAGAAAGCCTCGCCTGGACCATCATGTTTTTGTTCTTGCCGCTGACATGTGTGTACTACCCGGTCTCGGTCCTGCCGCACTGGCTGCAATACGTCGCCTGGGCATTGCCGCCGACCTATGTGTTCGAGGGCATGCGCGCGCTGCTCATCCATCACGTCTTCCGCGCCGACCTGATGCTGCAGGCGCTAGCCTATAATGCGGTACTGTTCACCGCTGCGTCATCGGCTTTCTTGAAGCTTTTGCAGAGCGCGCGCGAGCAAGGCTCGTTGCTGCAGACCGGCGAATAGGCGGAAAAACACTGTAAATTGAGGATATTGGTTGCGCCGGCAGGCTATGTAAACCGGTCGTAGAGTACCTATGTTTATATTGACGCTATGACAGAAAAGCGACAGTCTGCTGCGGTGCAATACGGGCCGGGGCAGGATCTGATGACAATCGGCGAACTCGACGGAGGGGCGACCCTCTCCGGCGAAGGTTCTTTGCTGCTGGCGTCGCCGATGTACTGGTTCTACGAGATGGGCCACGCCGCGCTCAATCCATCACGCGCGTTTGCCGATGCCACCCGTCTGTTTTTCAAGAATCCCGCCAATCCGCTCGCGCACACCACGTACGGCAAGTCGGTGGCTGCGGCGATGGAATTGTTCGAGCGCTCGACGCGCCGCTATCGCAAGCCCGAATGGAATATCAACGACACCATGGTGGGCGGCGAGCGCGTGCCGGTACATCCGACGGCGGTGTGGGAGCGTCCGTTCTGCAAGCTCTTGCATTTCGAACGTTCGTTCCGGCATATGCCGCGGCGGCCCCAACCGAAGCTTCTGATCGTCGCGCCGATGTCGGGCCATTACCCGACACTGTTGCGCGGCACGGTCGAGACATTCCTGCCCAATCACGACGTCTACATCACCGAATGGGTCGATGCTCGCAACGTGCCTCTCAACGAAGGCCGTTTCGACCTCGACGATTACATCGACTACATCATCTCGATGCTGCACTGGCTGGGCGGCGACGCGCACGTAGTCGCGGTCTGCCAGCCTTCGGTGCCGGTGCTGGCGGCGGTCGCCTCGATGGAGGCCGACAATGACCTTTACGTGCCGCATTCAATGGTGCTGATGGGCGGTCCCATCGACACTCGGATCAATCCCAACGCCGTCAACAACCTCGCGGAAAGCCGCGGGCTGGAGTGGTTCCGTAGCCACGTCATCACCAAAGTGCCGTTCCCGCATCCTGGCCTCATGCGCGACGTCTATCCAGGCTTCCTGCAGTTGCACGGTTTCATGAGCATGAATCTGGACCGCCATCTCAAGGCCCACCACGACCTGTTCCTGCATCTGGTCAAGGGCGATGGCGATTCGGCGCAGAAGCATCGCGAATTCTACGATGAATATCTGGCGGTGATGGATCTCACGGCGGAGTTCTATTTGCAGACCGTCGACACGGTCTTCGTCAGGCACTTGTTGCCCAAGGGCGAGATAACTCACCGCGGCCGCGCCGTCGATCTGACCGCGATCAGGCGTGTCGCCATGTTGACGGTGGAAGGCGAGTACGACGACATTTCCGCTGTCGGGCAGACCGAGGCGGCGCATGCGCTATGCTCGAACATTCCTGACGATTTGAAGGCGAACTACTTGCAGCCCGGCGTTGGCCATTATGGTGTGTTCAACGGCTCGCGTTTCCGTGCCGACATCGCCCCGCGTATTTCCGATTTTGTGCTGTCCCACAACGGCGGGCGCGGGCGCAGCAACGGCGCCGCTAAGAGCTCCGGCGCCGCCAGTTCCGGCCCTGCCAGCAACTCGGTCAAGGGTTCCGATGCGGCCGAGGTAGCGTCAGCCCAGTCCTGACAGGCCTTTTTCAAGAGAGACCTGGCGCCGATCCGACGTCTTCGGTTAACTCCTTGTCGCGTAAAAAGGATTCTGAGCGCTCGCGAGTGGGTAGCGGCCTACCGGGGGCGGTCCCGCGCCTGGTGATCGATGGAACCCATTTCGAGACGAAAAGGCCCAAGATTTCGTGGGTTGGAACCGCAAAATACCCTGGCTATTGGGTCTTAGCGATTTGAATCGCGAGGGCGCTTCTGCGCCTGGTGGTTATGGCAATATCTCCCGCCGGCCCGAGTTCGGTTGGACCAGTCCTATGCCCCAGCGTGCCTTGCTCTATCGCCGCCCTAGCGAACCATCGGCGATCAATATTCTCTTCGAGCGCGAAATCTATCTGGTGCGGGTGCGCCGGCACCGGCAGGCGCGCCGTTACACTTTGCGCATCCATTCCGCCACGCGCGAAGTGCTCCTCACCATGCCACCGCGCGGCAATCTCAAGGAGGCGCGCGCCTTTGCTGAGAAGCACGGCGGCTGGATCGCGGCGCGGCTCGGCCGCTTGCCCAAACCCGCCCCATTTGTGCACGGCACTGTGCTGACCTTGCGCGGCATTGATCATCGCATCGTACATCGCCGTGGACGGGGGACCGTCTGGATCGAAATTAGCGACGACGGTTCCCGTTCGCTGTGCGTTGCCGGAGACGAAGCGCACATCGCGCGCCGCATCCGTGACTTCCTCAAACGCGAAGCCGGGAGCGATCTCGAAGCTGCCAGCCGCGCCGCCGCCGAGCGGCTCGGCGTCAAGCTCAAGAGGGTGTCGATCCGCGACCAGTCGAGCCGCTGGGGCTCATGCTCGACCACCGGCGTCTTGTCGTATTCCTGGCGGCTGATCCTGGCGCCGCCCTACGTGCTCGACTATCTCGCCGCGCACGAAGTAGCGCATCTCGTCGAGATGAACCATTCGCGGCGGTTCTGGCGTCTCGTCGACCGCATCTGTCCGCACGTCACCCGCGCCAAGACCTGGCTCGACGTGCACGGCGCCGATCTGCACCGCTATGGGCTCGAGCACGACGCGTACGGAAGACGTGGGCGGCGCTGATGGTTCAATTCCGGCATTTGCATCTCGCTGCTGTATGCTCCGGAGCAAATGTCGGAATCAAAGGACTACTCGAAAATTTTCAATTCTAGCGGAGCTTTGAATTTGACATTTGATGAGCGGCGCTGCCGCAAGCGGGTATCAAATGTCAAATTCGCTCCACTAGTATCAAAACGAAAGTTGATGTAGGGACCGTCATGCCCGGCCTCGTGCCGGGCATCCACGTCTTAGGACGATTGGCTGCTCAGCGACGTGGACGGCTCAATTCACTTAGTTCGGAATTGTTTTCATGCTCCGTCCCGGCACTTTCGCGCTCACGGCACTGCTGGCGGCGTTGAGTGCCGTCGGCCCTCTCACAACCGACATGTACCTGCCGTCGCTGCCGGACATCGTGCGCCTGCTCGGCGCCACCACGGCGGAGGGCCAGCTCACCATCTCGGCCTATCTGATCGGCTTTGCCGTCGGCCAGATCATCTACGGCCCTCTGTCGGACCGTCATGGCCGCAAGCCAGTGCTGATCGGCGCCCTCGCGCTGTATTGCTTTGCGAGCCTTGTCTGCGCGTTGTCGACCTCGATCGAGATGCTGATTGCGGCGCGCGCCTTGCAGGCGCTCGGTGGCTGTGGCGGCATCGTGCTGGCGCGCGCGGTGGTGCGCGATCTTTATTCGGGTGCTCGCGCTGGCCGCGAGCTGTCTCTCATCGGCTCGGTCATGGCGCTCGCCCCGGTATTGGCGCCGCTCGGCGGCGGAATTTTGCAGACCGCCTTCGGCTGGCGTTCGGTGTTTCTGACGCTGGTGCTGGCCGGCCTGTCGGGCGTTGCGGTCATCTGGCTGTTACTGCCGGAGACGCTAGCCGCGCGCGCAGCCGAACCGGTGTCGTTCGGCTCAATGCTGAAATCCTACCGCATAGTGGCGCGCGACCCCGGCTATCTCGCTTACTCAGGGCTCGCCACCACCAGCTATGCCGGGCTGTTCGCCTGGATCTCGGCGGCCTCCTTCGTGCTGCAGAACATCTACGGCCTGACGCCGTTCAGTTTCGCCCTTGTTTTCGCGATTGGCTCGCTCGGCTACATGTTCGGCGCAACCGTCGCCGCGCGCTTGGTGGTGCCGCTCGGCATCGACGGCACCATCGGGATTGGTAGCGCAGCCATGGCGGCTGGCGGCTTCGCCATGGTTGGCTCGGTGGCGCTCGGCCTGTCGTCTTCACTGTCGCTGGTCCTGCCGATGGCGCTCTATCTCGCCGGCCTGGGTTTTGTGCTGCCGCAATCAATCGCCGGCGCCATGACACCGTTTCCGGAGCGCGCCGGTGCGGCCTCCGCCCTGCTCGGGTTCATCCAGCAGGTGGTCGCGGCCTTGTGCGGCGTTGCAGTCGGACAGATGCTTGGACATACGGCATGGCCGCTGGCGATCGCAGTGGCCTTCATGGGCGGCGCCAGCGTGGTGTTGTGGCTTGGCACTGTCACGGTACGCGCCGGCGTGCAACACAAAGACTAGTGCATAATCCCGAAAAAGCCTATCTCCTACCCGATCGAGGATGGGGACTGGCTTTCGGATAAAGTCATGCGCAATCAATATGGCGCACGGTGAGTCCATCCAAAGCGATAACGCCCAGAGCCTCAACGCCGCCCGAACAGATTATTCAGTAGCCAGCCGTCGAGGCTGCCGCTGCCGCTGGTTGTTGGTTGCGTATTGGACGCGACCGGCTGCGGCGGCGCCGTCGGAGGCGAGTCGTTGTTGCCGAACAGACTGGAGAACACACCGCCGCCCGAAGGATAGCTCGGCAGGCCGGCGACCGGCACGCCTTGCAGCGCGCCGCGCATGTAGCGGCTCCAGATTTCGACCGGCAAGCTGCCGCCGGTGATGTGTTTGGTGGGTTTGCCATCGTCATTGCCAAGCCAGACGCCGGTGACCAGGCGCGAGGTGTAGCCGATAAACCAGGCGTCGCGGAAATCTTGGCTAGTGCCGGTCTTGCCGGCCGCCGGCCAGCCCGGCAGCGAGGCGTGCCTGGCGGTGCCGATAGCGAGTGTTTGCCGCAGCATCTCGTTCATCATGCCGGCGTATCGCGCGTCGACGATGTGTGGGAGTGGGCGGTCCGCATGAGCGTAGAGCAGCCGGCCCTTTGGTGTCTTGATGCGGGTGATGACGTACGGTGATACCCGGTAGCCGCCGTTGGCGAAGGTCGCATAGGCGCCGGTCAGCTCCAGTGCCGAAACTTCCGAGGTGCCGAGTGCGATCGACGCGTTTGGTTCGAGATGCGAGCCAATGCCGAGACGGTGCGCGGTGCGGATCACCGCCCGCGGGCCGAATTCGAGGGTCAGCCGCACCGATACCGTGTTGAGCGATAGCGCCAGCGCTCTGGTCAGCGTAACCGGGCCGAGATAGTTGTGCTCATAGTTCTCCGGTTTCCAGCCGCGCACGTTGATTGGGCCGTCGGTGCGTACGCTGTCGGGCGTCAGCCCGTGCTCAAGTGCGGTGAGATAGACGAACGGCTTGAACGCCGAGCCGGGCTGGCGTTTTGCGGCGACCGCGCGGTTATATTGGCTTTGCGCATAATTACGGCCGCCGACCAACGCGCGCACTGCGCCCTCTGGCGTCATCGACACCAGCGCGCCTTCGCCGACGCGGTACTTCTCGCCCTTCTGTACAAGCTCTTCATTGAGCGCCTTTTCCGCGTCCGCCTGCATCGCCGCGTTGACGGTAGTGCGCACCACGATGTCCTGGTCGACATGGCCGAGGATATCGTTGACTGCGTCCATCACCCAGTCGGCGACGTAATTGCTCGAGCCATTGCCAGTCTGCGCGACGATGCGCGGCGGGTTCGCTATGGCGACGCGCTCTTTTGACTTGCTAACGAAGCCGAGCCCGGCCATGGCGGTGAGCACGACTTTGGCGCGTCTTTCGGCGGCCTTGTAATTGCGCGTCGGCGCCAGGCGTGACGGCGATTTCACCAAGCCGGCCAGCATCGCAGATTGCGCGAGCGTGAGGTGGCGCGCGGAGACCCCGAAATATCGTTGCGCGGCTTGCTCGATGCCGTAGGCGCCGGACCCGAAATAGACGCGGTTGAGATAAAGTTCGAGGATCTTGGCCTTGGAATATTTATGCTCCAGCCAAAGCGCCAGCAGCACTTCCTCCAGTTTGCGGTGGATCGTCCGTTCTTGAGTGAGAAACAGATTCTTGGCGAGTTGCTGAGTAATGGTTGAGCCACCTTGCGAAACGCCGAGATGCAGCACATTGGCCACCAACGCGCGCGCGATGCCATAAAGGTCTACGCCGAAATGGTGGTAGAAGCGCCGGTCCTCGATGGCGATGAACGCCTGCGGCACATAGTGCGGCATTTCTTTCAGCGCCAACGGTGCGCCGGCCTTGTCGCCGCGGCGGGCGAGCGGCTGGCCTCGCATATCAACGATCTGGATCGAAGGTGGCCGCTTGGGAATTTCCAGGGACTGGATCGGCGGCAGATGGGCGCCTACCCAGATGATGGTGCCGACGCCGCCAATGCCGAGCCACAGCGCCAGCACCAAACTCCAATAGGCGAGGCGGCCGATGCGGGCACGGATGCTGCGGCGGGCGCGCTTCTTGCGCTTGCGTCGGCGCTTGGGCGAAGAGCGCGCACCCGCGGCGCGGTCGCCGGGCTTCACACGCACTTCGGGACTGGCCGTGAATGACGGCTCCTTGCGGCCGCCCAAATGTCCCCGTCCCGACGCCATTACGCTAACTCACGTCACACCGGCGCGTCCCACCCCGGTCCCGGAAAGGGACGCTACGGGCCCCGATTTAAAGTGCCGTTAAACGGATATTTTTGCGCTTATTCAGAGCCTTACGCAGACCTATCGAGCCTGCTCTTCTTGACACCTGATGGCCGCACACCGAAACTTGCCGCCCACGGAGCACCCGCTATCGGGGGACGCAAAAATATGAGCGGGCGCATGCTGATCGGCGCAGGGGCCGGCTATTCGGGCGACCGGCTCGATGCGCCGCTTGCTGTGGTGCGCGCCCTGCGGGCATCTGGCGAAGGTGCCGCCATCATTTTTGAGACTCTGGGCGAGCGTACGCTCGCGGCCGCGCAATTGCATCGCCGTGAAAACCCGTCCGCCGGCTATGAGCTGAAGCTCGCGCCCTTGCTCGATCCGGTCCTGAAAGACTGCATCGACGGCAATATTGCGATCATCGGCAATTTCGGCGCCGCCAACCCGTTTGCTGCGGCGCAGGTGATCGCGGAACTCGCCGCGCAAACCGGAACGGGCGCCAGGATCGGCGTTGTCACCGGCGACGACATGCTCGACGCGGAGGGGCTTGAAGCATTGCGCACCTGTTGCAACGACCTGCCTGACGAAAAGTTGCTGGTCTCCGCCAATGCCTATCTCGGCGCCGAGCCGATCGTCGAGGCATTGGGGCAGGGCGCGCAGGTCGTGGTTACCGGACGCGTGGCCGATCCGTCGCTTACTCTTGGTCCGCTTATCCATGCCTTCGGCTGGTCGTTCGACGACTGGGCGAAGCTTGGCCGTGGCACCATGGCCGGCCATCTGCTCGAATGCGGCGCGCAGGTCACGGGCGGCTACTTCGCCGATCCCGGCTTCAAGGACGTGCCACAGCCCGAAAGCATCGGCTATCCGATCGCCGAGATCGATGCCGACGGCGGGAGCATCATCGGCAAAGCCGCGGGTGGCGGCCTGGTCGACCGCCGCACGGTCACCGAGCAACTCCTTTACGAGGTGCACGATCCTGCCGCTTATCTCACGCCTGATGTCATTGCCGACATCAGCCAGGCCAGCGTCGAGGAGCTCGGCGGCGACCGGGTACGGCTTATCGGCGTTATCGGCCATCCGCGGCCGGATCAACTCAAGGTCACCGTCTGCTATGACGGCGGCTGGCTGGGCGAGGGCGAAATTTCTTATTACGGTCCCAACGCGCTGGCGCGCGCACGGCTCGCCGCCGACATCGTGCGCAAGCGCAGCCCGCGTAACTTACGCATTCGCTGCGACGTGATCGGCGTGTTGAGCGTGCTGGCCGATGACGCCGGCCGCGCCTGGGAAAGTCTCGACAGGATCGCCGAACATGGCAGCGACGATCTGCGCCTGCGCGTGGCGTTTGCCGGCCCCGACAGGGAGTCGGTTCAGCGCGGTCTCGCCGAGGTCGAGGCGCTTTACTGTGCCGGCCCGGCCGCCGGCGGGGGCATTCGCACAGGCTTGCGCCCGCGCATTGCCGCAACCTCCTGTCTGGTGCCGCGCGACGCGGTGCGCCCGAAGGTGCAGATCCTGGAGGCCGGCGATGCCTGAGCTTCCATTGCATGCCCTTGCCCATGCCCGCGCCGGCGACAAGGGCGACCGCCTCAACATCTCGCTCATCGCCTATGCGCCGGAGCTGTTTCCGCTGCTGCGCGACGCCGTGACTGACGATGTGGTCGCAGCACTGTTCGCGCACCGGCAACCGACGGCGGTGCAGCGTTACGTGCTGCCCAAGCTGCATGCGCTGAACTTCGTGCTCGATGGTATGCTTGACGGCGGTGTCACCCAGGCCCTCAACGTCGATTCCCACGGCAAGACGCAGAGCTATCGCCTGCTCGCTCACGCCATCGTGGTGCCCGACGATCTCGTGCGGTTTGCCAAGCCTTCGGTGCGCAATCGATAACGCAACAGGCCGATGTACTTATTCACCAGGCGCCACCAGTCCCGCCGGTTCGCCTTGCTCCGCCGGAAACAACGCAGCGGAAACCGACACCGCGATGGCGGCGCCGACAAGCTGCGCTATAACGAAGCCAGGCACGTCATAAAGCGCGATGCCCGAGAAGGTCGTCGTGAAGCCGCGGGCTAGTGTCACCGCCGGATTGGCAAAAGAGGTCGAAGCAGTGAACCAGTAGCCGGCGGTAATAACCAAGCCCACCAGCCAAGGCACCGCCGTCGGCGCATGCCGGATGCCACCGAGGATCGTCAGCACCAGCGAGAAAGTCGCGACGGCTTCCGCCAGCCATTGCGCCGGACCGCCGCGCACATGCGTGCCGATCAGGAGTGGTGTGAGGTCGAACATCAGATGCGCCACAACGGTGCCGGCGACGCCGCCCACGCATTGCACAACGATATAGGGCAATACCTCGCGCCAAGGCATATCGCCACGCGAGGCGAACACCAGCGTGACCGCTGGGTTGAAATGCGCGCCCGAGACCGGGCCGAGGATGGTGATGATCACGACCAGGATGGCGCCGGTCGGGATGGTGTTGCCGAGAAGCGCGATGGCGACGTTCCCGCCGGCGAGTTGCTCGCCCATGATGCCGGAGCCGACGACGGTCGCGACCAGCAGGGCGGTCCCGAGCGCTTCTGCTAGCAGGCGGCGGGGAAAGGGAGCTTCGTTCATCAGGCGGCCGACTCTGGCTTGGCCTCGACGTCGTTGGTCTGGCCGATGTCGTCCAGACGCTTTTGCAGACTTAGGCGGTCGAGCTTGGCAAGCGGCAGGCTGACGAAGATGTTGATGCGGTTGGTCAGCATGCGCAGCGCATCGGCGAAGGCGTAGCGGATTTCGGCTTCCGTGCCGGTGGCCGCCGCGGGATCGGGCACGCCCCAGTGCGCGGTCATCGGCTGACCGGGCCAGACCGGGCAGGTTTCGTTGGCGGCGTTGTCGCAGACGGTGAAGACGAAATCGAGCTTGGGCGCGCCCGGCTGCGCAAACTCGAGCCAGCTCTTCGAACGCGCATCGCTGATGTCGAAGTGCATCTTGCGCAACAGGTCGAGGGTGTAGGGATGCACCTTGCCTTTGGGCTGGCTGCCGGCGGAGAAGGCGTGGAATTTTCCCTGGCCGGCACGGTTGAGCACGGCTTCGGCGATGATCGAACGCGCCGAATTGCCGGTGCAAAGGAACAATACGTTGTAGGTCTTGTCGGATATTGACTCACGCGTTGTCATCACAACTCATCCCTTTTGTCTCTTCTTGTCCTTTGTTTTCTGCGGCTGAGCGCAATTGCACGTCGGGTCAACGGTGTCTTCCAAGAGGCGGCAAATTTCCGGATGGCCGTCGCAACAATCGTTGACCAGAAATCCGATCAGCGCGCGCATGCCATCGATGTCGGCGCGATAGATGATCGTCCGCCCCTCGCGCGCACTGCGCAGCAGGCCGGCGCGGACCAGGATCGCAAGGTGAGTGGAAATCGAGTTGTGCGGTGCGCCGATCGTATCGGCAATCACGCCGGCGGTAATGCCGACCGGCTCATGTTTGAGCAGCAGCTTGAAGACGGCAAGCCGGCTTGGCTGCGCCAGCGCAGCGAGCACCGAAATCGCATGATCAGCCGAAAACGCGCTGCCGGCGGGCACACGGCCGGCATGGCTGGCAACCGCGAGCGTCGTGGTCTTGCGCATTGGAATGACCTCTCCCGGGGGCATTCTTATAGGGCTCCTTCTCGTTTCTCCAGGTGACAGGTCAAAAAATTTCGACTATCGTTTATGTCGAGACGTTTCGACATAATATAATCTTGGGCCGTTACCAAGTGAAGGTTTTGTGACGACGGAAGGGACGTCTCTCCGGCTCGGTAGGCCGTATCGGCCGGGATCTCGAGGAAACTGGAGTCCGGTCGCGGGACCGGCTCCCAAGGGAGGACGTCCATGAATCGTTGTCCGCGAATGATCGATGCTGGCCGCAGGAAATTCCTGACGGGGGCCGGCATCGCCGCCGCTGGTGTCGCCGCAGCTCAAATCTCGACGCCATACGCGAAGGCCGCTCCCGCTGCCGCCCGGGTGAACTACCCGTCCAACCGGCTTGCCAACCTGCGCGACCTCAAGGTCGACGAGCCGTTCAACGTCGCCTATCCGGACCAGAATGCGCCGGGCGTGCTCATCAAGCTCGGCAAGCGCGTGCCGACCGGTGCCGGACCCGACGGCGACATCGTCGGCTTCTCGACCATCTGCCCGCATAAGGGCTTCCCGCTCGCCTACAACAAGGACGACCGGACGCTGAATTGTCCCGGCCATTATTCCCGCTTCGACTGCGAAGCCGGCGGGCTCGAGGTCTGGGGCCATGCCACGCAAAACCTCCCGCAGTACGCGCTACGCGTCGACGACAAGGGCGACATCTACGCCGAAGGCGTTGACGAGTTGCTGTACGGCCGATTGTCCAACGTTCTCTAGCCACGTTCACCGTTTCATCGAAACGAAGAGCGTGTCCAAGCCTTTGTCTTGTCGCGTTTCCGAACGGCGAACCGGTTCCCACTTCGCCTGGAAACGCTCCAGCGGGAGGAAACCATGGCTTACAAGCGTCATATCGACCAGCTGCCCATCGTTCCCAAGAACGCCAAGCGGCACAATGTCACCTGTCATTACTGCATCGTCGGCTGCGGCTATCACGCCTATACTTGGCCGGCCAACAAACAGGGCGGCACCGCGCCGGGCGAGAACGCGTTCGGCGCCGATCTATCCAAACAGCAACCGGCAGAGACGGCAAATTGGTACGCGCCGTCAATGTACAACATCGTGAAACAGAACGGCGAGGATGTGCATCTGGTCATCAAGCCGGACAAGGAGTGCGAGGTGAATTCCGGCCTCGACTCAATCCGTGGCGCGCGCATTGCGGAGATGAGCTATTCTCGCCAGCGCAATACCCAACTGCAACGCCTTACTGACCCGCAGGTTTGGCGCTATGGCCAGATGCAGCCGACGAGCTGGGACGACGCGCTCGATCTGGTCGCGCGCGTCACAGTCGGCGTGATCAACGAGCAGGGCGAAGACGGACTGTTTGTCTCCGCCTTTGACCATGGCGGCGCCGGCGGCGGTTATGAGAACACCTGGGGCACCGGGAAGCTCTATTTTGGCGCCATGAAGGTGAAAAATATCCGCATCCACAATCGCCCCGCCTATAATTCGGAGGTGCACGCCACCCGCGACATGGGGGTGGGTGAGCTCAACAACTGCTACGAGGACGCCGAGCTTGCCGACACCATCGTGGCGGTCGGCACCAACGCGCTGGAGACGCAGACCAACTATTTCCTGAACCATTGGATACCGAACTTGCGCGGCACCTCGCTCGACAAGAAGAAGGCGCAATTCGGCTCCGAGCCGGTCGAGCAAGGCCGCATCGTCATCGTCGATCCGCGCCGTACCGTCACCATCAATGCCTGCGAAATAGAGGCCGGCAAGGAACGCGTGATGCACCTTGCCATCAATTCCGGCACCGACCTCGCGCTGTTCAACGCCTGGTTTACCTACATCGCCGACAAGGGCTGGACCGACAAGGCGTTCATTGCCGCCTCGACCAAGGATTTCGACGAGGCGGTCAAGGCGAACAAAACCAGCCTGGAAGAGGCCGCGCGCCTCACCGGTCTCACCGTCGATCAGATTCGTCGGTCGGCGGAATGGATCGCCCAACCCAAGCAAGGTGGCGTGCGCCGCCGCACCATGTTCAGTTACGAAAAGGGTCTAATCTGGGGCAACGACAACTACCGCACCAACGCCGCGCTGGTGAACGTGGCGCTTGCCACCGGCAATATCGGCCGGCCCGGCGGCGGTTGCGTGCGCATGGGCGGCCATCAGGAAGGCTATGTGCGCCCGGACTATCCAGGACCGCGCCCGGCCTTCTACATCGACAAGATGCTGCTGGAGGGCAAAGGTGGCATCCACCACATCTGGGGCTGCGACCACTACAAGACCACGCTCAACGCCTTTAAATTTAAGCAGAATTACAAAAAGCGGACCGACATGGTGAAGGACGCCATGCTTACGGTCCCCTACGGCGATCGCGATGCCACGGTGAAAGCGATCCTTGCGGCGATCAAGAACGGCGGCCTGTTCGCCGTCGACGTCGACATCATACCGACCAAGATCGGCGAGGCCTGCCATGTGCGGCTGCCCGCGGCGACCTCGGGTGAGATGAATCTCACGTCGATGAACGGCGAGCGGCGCATGCGGCTCACCGAGCGCTACATGGACCCGCCGGGCCAGGCCATGCCCGATTGCCTTATCGCGGCGCGCATCGCCAGTGCCATGGAGCGCGTGTTCCGTGAACAGGGCAAGACCAAGGAGGCCGACAAGTTCAAGGGCTTCGACTGGAAGACCGAGGAAGACGCCTTTATGGACGGCTATCACGGCCATGCGTCGGGCGGCAAATTCGTCACCTACGAGCGTTTGCGCGCCATGGGCACCAACGGCGTTCAGGAGCCGGCGGTGGACTTCAATGCCGGCAAGCTCGTTGGCACAAAGCGTCTTTATACCGACGGCAAGTTCGGCACAAAGGACGGGAAGGCGAGCTTCATGGCCGCCAAATGGCGCGGGCTGGAGGCGCCCGGCAAGCAGGCAGAGAAGGACAAGTGGCCTTTCCTGATCAACAACGGCCGCACCAACCACGTCTGGCAGAGCGCCTACCTCGACCAGGACGACGAGTTCGTCATGGACCGCTTCCCTTATCCATTCGTCCAGATGAACCCACAGGACATGGCCGAGCTCAAGTTCAAGCAAGGTGACCTGGTCGAGGTCTACAATGAGAACGGTGCGACCCAGGCCATCGTCTATCCGACGACGACGGCGCGGCGGAAAGAGACCTTCATGCTGTTCGCCAATCCCGATGGCGTGCAGGGAAATGTTGTGTCGCCCGGCGTCAATGAGCTGATCATCCCCAACTACAAGCAGACTTGGGCTGCGATTCGCAAACTGTCCGACGAGCCCGAGGGCGTTCGGCATCTGAGCTTCAAGTCGATGGAGTTCAAGGTCGGCTAAATCAAACGGACCGCGACTGCCCCGCGGATCGTCTCCGCGGGGCATGCGCATCCCGGCGGGCCGTTCAGGTTACTCCCGCCGCTCTGTGCCCTTGCCCGCGCGCAGCGAGTTGCTGATGCGGGTGACGATCGGCTCCCACATGGCCTTGTCCTTGGCGGGGTAGCGCATTTCCATGCAATCGAGGATGCCGTTAATGATGATTTTGAAATTGCAGCGGTTGTAGAAGATCTCGCCTTTGCGCACGCCCGAAACGATAAACGACGGCCACTTGGTGTTCTTGTAGGTCACATCCGAGTTGTTGAAATGCTTCTCGACGTAATAGCTCGGTGAGTCCTCTTCGAAATTGGGCTTGCCGTAGATGACGAGCTGCGCGCTGCCATCCGCCGTGCGGAAGATCTGCCCGCTTTCACCCAGCGGCCGCCAAGCCAGTACCGTGAACAGGTCGGCGGGGTAGTCCGCGGTCGTGCCGTAGCGGGCGTCGTGATAGGTCGCCCATCGATGCGCTTGCGGATGTTCTTGAGGCTCCTGCGCCGGCTGCCCCGCAGCCACGCCGCCACCTGCCAAGATGGCTGCGATGACAAACGCGCACCATGGGGGGCGAGGCCGCATGTCGGCTCCTCAGGCTGATGGCGCAGCATACGCCAAAGCCGCCATCCCGTGACCCTGTGCCAGGTCCGCCGCGCCCTCCAAACTCCTGATTTAAATCAAGTGCTTGCGGCGAGGCGAGGCTATAATACGAGACATGCGCCACCCGGACCCCGCGATGAACGCCGATCCCCGCCCACCGCTGAAAATCCGCCATATCAATCTCGACACCGGCCGCGAGAACGTGGTGGTGATGTCGCGCCGTTCCAGGGCGCTGCGGCCGGAGGTCTTCCGCGGCTTTTCCCGCGTCGAATTGCGCCGCGACGACAAGGTGCTGCTGGCGACGCTGCTGCTCACCGATGACGGCATGGTCGCGCCCGACGAAGTCGGCCTCGCCGATCCCGCCTTCCGACGTTTCGCCGAGTCCGCCGGCAGTCTGGTAATGGTGACGCCGGCGGCATCCCCCGACAGCCTCGACGCCGTGCGCGCCAAAATCCAGGGCCGCGCCTTCAGCGAGGCGGATATTAATGCCATCGTCGATGACGTCACCCATTATCGCTATTCCGACATGGAGATCGCCGCCTTCCTGATCGGCTCGGCGAGCTTCATGACCAGCGGCGAACTGCTGGCGCTGTCGCGCGCCATGGCGAATGCCGGCACGCAACTGAAATGGGATCGCAAGATCGTCGTCGACAAGCATTGCATTGGCGGCATCCCCGGCAACCGCACATCGATGGTCGTGGTGCCGGTCGTCGCCGCGCATGGGCTGATGATCCCGAAGACCTCCTCGCGCGCCATCACCTCGCCGGCCGGCACCGCCGACACCATGGAAGTGCTGGCGCGGGTCGATCTCGGCGTTGAGGAAATGCGGGAAGTCGTTGAAGCCTGCCACGGCTGCCTGGTGTGGGGTGGGCACGTCAACCTGTCGCCGGCGGACGACATCCTCATTTCGGTCGAGCGCCCGCTCAGCCTCGACACCCGTGAGCAAATGGTCGCCTCCATCATGTCGAAGAAGATCGCGGCGGGCTCGACCCACTTGCTGCTCGATCTGCCGGTTGGGCCGGCAGCCAAGCTCACCTCGGCGCTCGAAGCCATGCGCCTGCGCAAGCTGTTCGAATTCGTCGGCGATCATTTCGGCATTGCGGTTGAGGTGGTCACCACCGACGGTCGCCAGCCGATCGGCAACGGCATCGGCCCGGTGCTGGAGGCGCAGGACGTTATGGCCGTGCTGTCCAACGATCCGGCGGCGCCCACCGACCTGCGCGAGAAGTCGCTGCAACTCGCCGCGCATCTGCTCGAATACGATCCCGAACTGCGTGGCGGCACCGGCTATGCGCGCGCCAAGGCCTTGCTCGAAAGCGGCGCCGCGCTCAAGCAGATGGAAAAGATCATCGAGGCACAGGGGCCCTCCAATTGTAGCAGCGAACTCGGCCCCTCGACCGCCGACGTGCCGGCGCCACACGACGGCGTTGTGACGGCTATCGATAACCTGCGGCTCAATCGGCTGGCGCGCACCGCCGGCGCACCGATCGACAAGGGCGCCGGCATCAAGGTGTTCAAGAAGATCGGCGACCGCGTCGAAGAGGGCGAGCCGCTCTATCGCATCCATGCTTTCGACGATTCCCAATTCGATCTGGCGCTCGCCGCCACCAAGACGAACGCGGGCTACACCATTGACGGCGCGCGTGCGCGGCAGGATGGAGGCAAGACGTGAACGATTGCGTGCTGCAATGCCTGCCGTCGGCAGCGCGTGAGGCACGGCAGCTAGCCGGCCGCCTCAACCTCGCCATGAGCACCATCGCCGTACATCGCTTTCCCGACGATGAGCTGCGCGTCGCCGTCGGTGCTGCGGCGCCGACCACCATCCTCTACACGCCGCTCGACCGGCCGAGCGACAAGCTGCTGGCGGTGTTGTTCGCGGCCGAAGCCTTGCGGCGCGGCGGTGCCGAGCGGCTGGTGCTGGTCGCACCCTATCTCTGCTACATGCGCCAGGACGCGGCGTTCCATACCGGCGAGGCGATCAGTCAGAAGGTGGTCGGTTCGCTGCTGGCCGGCGCGGTCGATCGGGTCGTTACGGTTGATGCGCATCTGCACCGTACCAGGCACATCAAGGACGTCTTTCCCGGCATCGCCGCCGACGATCTATCGGCCATGCCCGCCATCTTCGAAACCTTGCGCATGAGCGGCGTCGATCCCGCCACGGTGGTGATCGGTCCGGACGAGGAGTCGGAGCCGTGGGTCACCGAGCTCGCACGCCTGCTCGGCGCTGCGCACACGGTGGGGCGCAAGGTCCGGCGCGGCGATCATGTTGTGGACGTCGTGTTTCCAGATCCCAAGCAGCTCGCCGGCCGGTCGGTGCTGCTGGTGGACGACATCGTTTCCTCCGGCGGCACCCTGATCGCCTGCGCCCGGGCGCTGCTCGCCGCTGGCTGCAAAGCGATCGACGCTGTCGTTACCCATGCGCTGTTTCCGCCGGAGATGATCCGCAAATTTCACGAGGTCGGCATCCGCTCCATCCGCTCGACCACCAGCGTGCCGCATCCAAGCAACGCCATCGCACTCGACGCGGTCCTGGGGAAGGCGCTGCTCGGCGAAGCCGGGCTGACCGAATTGCCGAGGCCGCCGCGATGAGCGTGACCATCCGCTTTTGCGGCGCGGCGCGCACGGTGACAGGCTCCTGTCATCTGTTTGAGACGCCGAAGGGACGGCTGTTGGTCGATTGCGGCCTATTCCAAGGCTCGAAGACGCTGAAGGAGCTGAACTACGGGCGCTTTCCCTTTAACGCCGAGGACATCGGCGCGGTGCTGCTGACGCACGCGCACATCGACCACAGCGGCCTGATCCCCAAGCTCGTGCGCGCCGGTTTTCGCGGGCCGGTATGGGCGACGCGCGGCACCATCGATCTGTGCACGTTCATGCTGCCCGACGCGGGTTACATCCAGGAATTGGAAGTCACCCAGCTTAACCGGCGTAATGCCTCGCGCGGCCGCCCGCCGGTAATGCCGATCTATACGCAAGCGGACGCCGTCCGCTCGCTCGATGCCTTCCGCGCGGTCGAGTACGAACATTGGTTCGAGGCCATGCCAGGCGTGCGCGCGCGCTATTGGAACGCCGGTCATTTGCTCGGCTCGGCCTCGATTGAAATCGAGTTCGCTGGCGAGGACGAGGACGGCAAGCCGCTGCGCGTGCTCGCGTCCGGCGACCTCGGACCTGACGCAAAACTGCTACAGCCGGAAGCGGAGGCGCCGGCTGGGCTCGATTACGTCTTGTGCGAGTCGACCTATGGCGACGAGGACCGTCCGCCGGTCACCCGCGAGTCGCGGCGTGAGCGTCTGGCGAGCGAAGTGCGCGCGGCGCACCAAGCCGGTGGTGCGTTGCTGATCCCGGCCTTCGCGGTGGAGCGGACGCAAGAGCTGATCGTCGATCTGGTCGACCTGATGGAGCGTGGCGACATTCCGGTTGGTCCGATCTTCCTCGATTCCCCACTCGCCATCCACGCCACCGAGGTCTTCCGCGAACATACCGAAAGCCTCGAATCCGATGTCAACGTCGAGCGGCTGTTGAACTCGCCGCACCTGCGCTGCACCGAGACCGTGGACGAGAGCAAGTCGATTGCCCGCTTGACCGGATTCCACATCATCATCGCTGCCAGCGGCATGTGCGACGCCGGCCGCATCCGACATCATCTCAAGCGCTGGCTCTGGCAGTCCAACGCCACCGTGCTGATGGTCGGCTTCCAGGCGCAGGGCACGCTCGGCCGCTTTCTGATCAATGGCGTCAAGGCGGTGCGCATCATGGGTGAGCCGGTCAAGGTCAATGCGCGCATCCGCTGCATCGACGACTATTCCGGCCACGCCGATGGCCCCGAACTGGCGCGATGGATCGCGTCGCGGCGGCCGATCAAGCGCGGCGTGTTCCTAGTCCATGGCGAAGAGCCGGCGCTGGCCGGTTTGTCGGAGCGCATTGCCGAGCGCACAGTGCCCGCAGCCAAGGTGTTTACGCCGCTGCTCGACGATATCTACGAATTGACCACCAGCGCGCCGACGCCGCTCGACATCTCGCATCGCCGCCGGCTCGAGCCGGAAGCGGTGGTCAATCTCGACTGGCACAATGACATGTCGGAGCTGATCCTCGACATCAACGACGCAATCGAAGTCGCCGCCGACGACCGCGCCCGCGGTGTCATCATCCGGCGCTTGCGACGGGCGTTGGAAGAGAAATAACGGAGTTAGCCCGTCGCCTTCGCGAGTTTGCCTTCACTATCACGCATCGTGAACACCGCGATCAGCGCCCGCTTGATTGCTGCTTGCCGGGTGGGCGAGGTGATCTGCGCACCCAATAAGTCGGTGATGTAGAACACGTCCACCACCCGTTCGCCGAAGGTGGCGACATGGGCCGAGGCGATGTTGAGGTTGAGCTTGGACAGCGTGGCGGTCAGGTCGTAGAGCAAACCGGTGCGGTCGAGGCCAGTGATCTCCACCATGGTGTAGCGGTGGGACCATTGGTTGTTGATGGTGACCGAAGGCTCGATCGCGAAGGCCCTGATGCGGCCTTTGGGGCCTGCGCGTTTGCCCACCACATCGGGCAGCCGCAATTCGCCGCGCAGCGCCTTTTCGATCGAATCGGCGATGCGCCCGGCGCGTCGTTCTTCGTCCTCGTCGCGGTCGAATTCGCGCGCGACTGAAATCGTATCGAGCGCGCGACCGTCGGTGGTGGTGTAGATTTGCGCGTCGACGATGTTGGCGCCGGCCATGGCGCAGGCGCCGGCAATCACCGACAACAGCCAGGGATGGTCGGGGCACAACACGGTCAGTTCAGTCACGCCGCGGAGGGTGTCGAAGCCCACCATGGTGGCGAGAGTCTTCTCGGCTTTTTCGCTGGTCCGCACGAAATTGGCGTGGGCAACCTTGTGCGGCAGGTCGACCTTGAGCCAATAGGCCGGATAGTGCTTGGCGATATAGGTTTCCAGCACGTCGTGCGGCCAGTCGGTCATGGCAGCGCGGAATTCGGTCTGAGCCATGGCCACGCGCTGAGCGCGATTGACCTCGGAGAAGCCGCCAGTGAGCACCGGCTCGGTTTCGTAATAGAGCGTGCGGATGAGCTGCGCCTTCCAGCCGTTCCACACGCCGGGGCCAACCGCCTTGATGTCGGCAGTGGTGAGAATGGTGAGCAGCTTCAGTCGCTCGGCCGATTGCACTACGGCGGCGAAATTCTCGATCGTCTTGCGGTCGGAGAGGTCGCGCGATTGCGCCACGCTCGACATCAACAAGTGATGCTCGATCAACCATGCCACCATGTTGGTGTCGCTCTGCGAGAAGCCGAGCCGCGGGCAGAAGCGCTTGGCGACGCGCGCGCCGGCGAGCGAATGATCCTCCGGCCGCCCCTTGGCGATGTCGTGCAGGAACATCGTCACATAAAGTGCTCGGCGGTGGTGGGGCTGGATCTTCTGCATCAGTTCGTTGGCAAGCTTGGTGTCCGCGGCATCACCGCGTTCCATTTCTTCCAGCACGCCAATGCAGCGCAACAGGTGCTCGTCCACCGTATAGTGGTGATACATATTGAATTGCATCATGGCGACGATCTTGCCGAAGGCCGGTACGAACTTGCCAAGCACGCCGGCCTCATTCATCCGCCGCAACACTGTTTCGGGATCGCTCTTCGAAGTAAGGATGTCGAGGAACAGCTTGTTGGCTTCCTCGCTCTCGCGCAGGTCGGCGTCGATCAGCTTGAGCGAGCGCGTCATCGCCCGCATGGCGTCGGGGTGGAAGGCGAGGTTGTGCTTCTGAGCCAGTCGGAAAATGCGAATCAGGTTGACCGGGTCGCGCCGGAAGGCGTCGGCGCGGGCGAGCGTAATTCGGTTGTTCTCGATCAGGAAGTCGTCGTTGTCCGCGAGCCTCTTGCGCTTCACCGGCCGCAGACGCGACATCACACGGCTCAACACCGGCACGCTTTTGGCGTGACTGTCTTCCAATTCCGCGCAGAGGATGGCGGTCAGGTCGCCGACGTCCTTGGCGATCAGGAAGTAGTGCTTCATGAAACGCTCGACGTCGCGCAGACCGGGATGCGAGGTGTAGCCGAGTCGCACCGCGATCTCGCGCTGAATGTCGAACGACAGCCGCTCCTCGGCGCGACCGGTGACGAAATGCATATGGCAGCGCACCGACCAGAGGAAATTCTCGCAACGGCGAAAGAGCTGGTATTCGCTCTTGTCGAAGACACCACGCTTGATCAACTCGCTGGGGTCGCGCACGCGGAAGACGTATTTGGCGATCCAAAACAAGGTATGGAGATCGCGCAAGCCGCCCTTGCCGTCCTTCACGTTCGGCTCGACCAGATAGCGCGACTGGCCGGCGCGGCGGATGCGCTCCTCGCGCTCGGCAAGTTTGGCGGCGACGAATTCAGCCGCCGTGTTCCGCACTACCTCATCGTCGAAGCGCGTTGCCAGTTCATCGAATAGCGCGCGGTCGCCGAGCAGGTAGCGCGCTTCCAGAATGGCGGTGCGGATAGTGATATCCGCCTTCGACTGGCGGATGCATTCGTCGATGGATCGGGTGGCGTGGCCGACCTTCAGCCCGATGTCCCACAGGCAATAGAGGATCGCTTCCGCGATCGACTCGCCCCAGGCAGTCTGCTTGTAGGGCAGCACGAACAACAGGTCGATATCGGAGCCGGGTGCCTGCAGGCCGCGGCCATAGCCCCCGGTGGCGACCACCGCCATGCGTTCGGCCTCGGACGGGTTTTGCGATGGATAGAGATGCGTGCGCGCGAACTCGAACAGGATGCGGATAATCTCATCTTCCATCCGGCATAGCCGTTCGGCGCAGCGGCGGCCGTGGCGGTCTTTGAGGAGAAGTTTTTCGGCCTTGGCGCGGCCCTCGTTAAGTGCAGCCTTGAGCCGCTGCGCGACCTGGGCACGAAGATCGCGCTCGTCGCCGTGGCGGTCGGCGGCAAATGCATCGAGCTCGGCGGTCAGAGCGCGCGCGTCGATCAGTTCGGCGGTTCCGCGCGGGGGGTGGCCGGAGCCGGGCTGGGGGGCGGTATCGAGGGCGAGAGAGGCCATAGGTCATCCGGATAGCGGAGCCGACGCGTTGAGTCACCGCCCGGATCCAAAGATATAAGGCTGGAAGGTCAATTTTTGAAGGTGGCGCGGCAATTCGGCCCGGCGCTACCGGGCGTTCTGCCCACAAAATCGTGAACTTGCGTGAGGCAGGCCCGCGCCCAGCGCGTGGTGACGACCGCCGCGGACTGTGGTTCCCTGTCGGCCAGAACAGGGCCGGAGAACCGGCCTCATGGAAATACAGGGCCGGAGAGACCGGCCTCATGGAAAAAAGTGCCGTGGGAGGAAATTCATGCGCATGTTTCAAGTCTGCACCTGTGGCCAGCCGCTGCAATTGAACGAGCAGCCGACGCCCGAGCCCAAGGGCACCGAGGTGCTGCTCAAGGTGCTTGCTGCAGGCGTCTGTCACAGTGACCTGCATCTGGCCGACGGCTATTTCGACCTTGGCGGCGGCAAGCGCATGAGCCTGGAGGACCGCGGCATGAAGCTGCCGGTGACGCTCGGTCATGAGAACGTCGGCGAAGTGGTCTCGGCGGGCCCCGACGTGACCAGCGTCAAGGTCGGCCAGCGCATGCTGGTCGATCCGTGGATCGGCTGCGGCCATTGCCCTGCCTGCCAGCGCAACGAGGACAATCTCTGCAGCGCCATGCGCAGCCTCGGGGTGTTCACCAACGGCGGCTACGCCACGCACATGCTGGTGCCGCATGCGCGCTATCTGTTCGACATCGGCGACATGCCGCCGGAGCGCGTCGCGCCGCTCGCCTGCGCGGGCGCGACCACGTTCGGCGCCTTGAAGAAGGTGACGACGCTCAAGCGCGAGCCGACCGTCATCATCGGCGCCGGCGGCCTCGGGCTCATGTGTCTTGCGTTGCATCAGAAGATGGGCGGACACAGTGCGATCGTTGTCGACATCGACCCAGGAAAACGTGAGGTCGCCAAGAAGGCGGGTGCGGCGGCGGTGGTCGACGCAAAGGCGGCGGACGCGGTCGATCAGATTAAGGGTCTGACCAATGGAGGCGCTTACGCGGTGATCGATCTCGTCGGATCGTCGCAATCGGCGCGCCTGGGCTATGACAGCCTGGCCAAGGGTGGCAAGTACATCATCGTCGGTCTTTACGGCGGCGATCTTACCGTATCGCTGCCGCCGATCCCGATGCGCGCGCTCACCATCCAAGGCTCCTATGTCGGCAGCGTGCCGGAGATGCAGGAGCTGATGGAACTGGTGCGCCGAACCGGCTTGCCCGACGTGCCGGTCGCCACCCGCCCGCTCGAAGACGTCAACGCCGTGCATGCCGAATTGCGTGCCGGGAAGATCGTCGGGCGCGTTGTGTTGACACCCAATTGACCGTCATTCTCGGGCGCGGCCTTTCGGCCGCGAACCCCGACTCCAAAACCCCTGAGCTGCGGAATATGGACTGCGGGGTCCGCCGCTTCGCGGCATCCCGAATGATAGTGAAAGTGGAGGCATTGATGAACGCCAACGAACTGCGCAGCCTTCAGGCGCCGATCAAGCAGCGTTATAAGGACGATCCCGCAGCCGCGGTTGTCACTCTCAAGGCCAAGGGCACGCTCGACCATGCGGGCATCGCCTGCAAGCTAGAGACAGGCCGCATGCTGGCGGACGCGGGGTTGCATCCGGCGAGCGGTGGTTCCGGTTTGGAATTGTGCTCGGGCGACATGTTGCTGGAGGCGCTGGTCGCCTGTGCCGGCGTCACGCTCAAGGCGGTGGCGACCGCGCTCGATATTCCGCTCAAATCGGGCGCGGTGTCGGCGGAGGGCGATCTCGATTTCCGCGGCACGCTGGGCGTTGCCAAAGACGCGCCGGTCGGCTTTGCCAATATTCGCCTGCGCTTCGATCTCGATACCGAAGTGCCGCAGGAAACGCTTGATCAGTTGTTGAAGCTGACCGAACGCTATTGCGTCGTGTACCAGACCATCAAGAATGGCCCGCCGGTGGATGTGACCCTGGCGCGCGTCTAGCGCCGGCCGCATACGGCGCATGCGGTTGCGCCGCTTGCGTGGGGGTGGGCAACGTGGTGTGGTCGACAGCGCAGATGTCCCCCGATCTTTATTTCGCCGTCACCCTCATCGTGAAAATGGCTGTGACCGCCGCCTTCGTGGTGGCGGCGACCGTGACCGCGGAGCGAGCCGGCCCTCTCGTCGGCGGGTTGGTGGCGACGTTGCCGCTCGGCGCCGGGCCAGTCTATGTGTTCCTGGCGCTCGACCACGGCGCGCATTTCATCGCCACCAGCGCGCTCAACAGCCTCGGCATCAACAATGCAAACGTAATCTTTGCGCTTGTATACGCATTGTTGGCGCAAAAGCGTTCGCTGCTCGTTAGCTTATCGCTGGCTCTCGTTGTGTGGGTGGTGCTGGCCTGGGGGGTACATGTAATCCATTGGACCGTGCCGCTCGGCGTTGCGATCAATGTCGTGGTGCTCGGATCCTGCATCACCCTGACGCGGCCGTTGCGCCACGTAAGAATCCCACCGGTCCGCACCTATTGGTACGACATGGCACTGCGTGCCGGCCTAGTCGCGTTACTGGTGGGCGTCACGGTGACGTTGAGCTTCCGCATCGGTCCCGGCGGCAGCGGCATTCTGGCGGTGTTCCCGATCATCCTCATCAGCATACAGATCATCCTGCACCGCCGCGTCGGCGGACCTCCGACCGCCGCGGTGATGGCAAATGCGGTAGTTGGCCTCATCGGTTTTGCGTGCGCCTGCGTCGTGCTGCATTACACGGCCGTGCCGTTGGGTGCCGCTATCGGTCTGACGCTGGCGCTTGCGACTGCAGTCGCCTGGAGCCTGTTTGTCTACAACGCGCGCCGCCGCGGCATCGCCTTGTGAGCGCGGGGTCATCATGCTGATGTTCACCCTCGGCCTGCTGCTGAAGATCGCGATGACCGCGAGTATCGTTGTCGCGGCCTCTTTGGTGGTCGAGCGCAGTGGGCCTTTCATCGGCTCGCTGATCGCCTCGCTGCCGACCGCCGGCGGCGCGGCCATGATCATCCTCGCTTTTCAACATGGGTCCTTTTTCATCGCCGAGAGCGCCATCGGCAGCATGGTTGCGGGTGCGATCGTCGCGGTGTTCGCGCTCGCCTATGCCGCGCTGGCCCAACGGCAGAGCCTGCTGGTGAGCTTAGGCGGCGCTTTTTTCGTGTGGTTCGCGGCGGCAGCATTATCACGGCTCGTCGACTGGAGCGCGGCCGGCGCCATTGTGCTCACGGCCATCGTCTTCCCGTTGACGATTCTGGCCGGCCGGCGCTTCCGCTCCGAGGGTGCGCGGCAGAAGGTGAAGCTCACCAGCGCCGATCTCGCCTGGCGCGCGGCAGTGGTGACGATCTGCGTCATCGTCGTCACCGCGGCGAGCTATTCGATAGGCTCCTACTGGTCGGGCCTGTTAGCGTTCTTCCCGGTCGCCATGGCCTCGTTCTTTGTCATTCTGCATCCGCGCATCGGTGGTCCGGCGGCGGCGAGTGTGGCGGCGCACGTGCAGGCGCCGTTGATCGGGCTCAATCTGGGCCTGCTGCTGGTGCATTGGCTCGCGGTGCCGGTCGGCGTGTGGTGGTCTTATCTCATCGGTCTCGGCGCCGGGATTTCGTGGAACGCGATGTTGTGGCTTGTGCGCCATCGTCGGGCGCGGAGCGAGGCCACGCCCTGAGCGGCATTACGTACCCAGGAAGATCAGTCGGATAAAATCGCGGTAGAGCATGATCTGCCGCGCTAACGCCTCCCGGTCCTTGACTACCTTCGACAGGATGATGCCGCCGTCGGCGATGACCGACAGCATGTCGGCCAGATCGGCCAGATCAACCGGAATGCGCGGGGGATAGCGCGCGGCGATCAACTCCAGCCGTTCGCGAAAGCGCTCGCGCCAGCCCAGCATGGCCGCGGTGTTGAGCTTGTTCACTTCGCGGTCGAACAGCCGGTCCTGATAGCAATAGGACGCGACCAGGCAGCCGGGATGTCCGCTCGGCAGGTCGGCCATCAACTCCGACATCATCTTGAGTGCCACCAGGAAGCCGTGCAGCGGGTCCTCGTTGAGCGCGTCGGCCCGCTTGAACAGGTCGCCGAACAGCTCATTCTCGCGCTCGACGTAACGGACCAGGAGCGCCTTGGCCAACTCGCCCTTATCGCGAAAGTGATAGAAGAAGCCGCTCTTGGTGATGCCGACCGCGGCGATCAGCTCGTCGATCGAGGTCGCGGCAAAGCCTTTGTCGAGGACAGCGGCTTCCGCCGTGTCGAGAATGCGCTCGCGGGTGTCGCCCCGGCGTGGCGGTATGGCGTCCATGACCGTCTCCCGACCACTTGTGCTACTGTACCACGAGTCCAGTTGACAGCGCCGCGCTGGTCCCCGCGGCAAATTGGCCGCGCGCGAACGCCTGATTTTACGGGCTTTTCGCGGCGGGCAACCGGTGCACCACAGGTTCTCTAGATCGGCAGCGGCGGTTCTGGTTTCTCGCGGCCAACCGGACGCGCCGCTCGCGTCCACTTTGAACCCGGAGAACCACGATGATGCAACGATCCGACTTGACCGGCCGCAAGCGCCTGCCGCAGCTCGACGGCGGACTGTTCTTAACCGACGGCGGCCTGGAGACGACGCTGATCTTCCACGAAGGCTGGGACCTGCCGATCGGCGAAGCCTTCGTGCTGATGGAAAGTGAGAAGGGCCGTGACGCCTTGCGCGCTTATTTCGACCGTTATCTGCCGATGGCGGTGAAGCATGGCGTCGGCTTCATCCTGGAGAGCCCGACCTGGCGCGCCAATCCGGATTGGGCCGCCAAGGCCGGCTATGGCCGCGATCGGCTCGCCGAACTAAACCACGCCGGTATAGACCTGATGCGCGAGGTGCGGGCGAAATACGAAACCGCGCGCACACCCATCGTCATCAGCGGCTGCATCGGCCCGCGCGGCGACGGCTACGATCCGGGCGCGCTGATGAGCGTGGAGGAAGCGACCGCCTATCACGCTTGGCAGATCGGCATCTTCCGCGAGGCGAACGTCGATTTCGTGTCGGCCTTCACCATGACCAACGTCAACGAAGCACTTGGCGTCGTGCGGGCGGCACAAGCCGCCGACATGCCAAGCGTCATCTCGTTCACGCTGGAGACCGACGGCCGCCTGCCGACCGGGGAGAGTCTTGGGCGAAGCGATCGAGAGGGTGGACCGGGAAACCGGCAACGCACCGGCCTATTACATGATCAATTGCGCCCATCCGACGCATTTTGCCGATGTACTCGATGCCGGGGCGTCATGGATCGGGCGGCTGCGCGCGGTGCGGGCGAACTCGTCGTGCAAGAGCCACGCCGAGCTCGATAATTCGCCGGAACTCGACACCGGCAATCCGCAGGAGCTTGGCGCGCAATATGCCGACCTGCTGCGCCGCTTGCCCGCATATCAACGTGCTCGGCGGCTGCTGCGGCACCGACCATCGGCACATCGAGTGCATCGGCGACGCCTGCTGCGGGCATGCGCACAGGCTGGCGGCGGCTTCGTGACGGCGATTAGCGGCGGAGGAGTTCGACATTCTCTGCACCGTCATGCCCGGCTTTATGCCGGGCATCCGCGTCTTGTGTCGATGAGAAAGACGTGGATGGCCGGGACAAGCCCGGCCATGCCGAGCTACCGCAACAGCCCTTCCTCCAGCGCCTTGATCTGGATGGCGAGATAGCGCGAGAAAATCCGGCACTGCGCCAGGCTGCCGGCGGTGAACCACAACCCTGGTTGCGCGGTGCGCCGCCACATGTTGCGCAGTTCGCCACCTTCGTCGAAGCCCCACACCGGGCCTATTTTGTCGGCAATTTCGTCGCCGAGATAAAGACGCACAGTCTCCTGCTGGTTCTTGTAGCCGGTTGCCAGCACCAGCAATTCCGCCGGCACGACGCTGCCGTCCCTGAGTCGCGCGCCTTGGGCGACGAAGCGGTCGATGTCGGCGAATTGCATGAGCCCGACTTCGCCGGAAATGATGAGCTGCGAGCATCCGACGTTGAAGTAGTAGCCGCCGCCGCGGCGCAGATACATCATCTGGAAGCCGGTCTCGTCTTCGCCGTACCACAGCCTGAAGCCGCGCTTCTCCAGCGCATCGAGCAACGCCTTGTCGACTTCGCGGCTTTTCTCCGTCGACAGTTGATAGGAACGCTGCAGCACCGGGTAGGGCATCGAGGTCGCGAGCAGATCGCAATCGTCAAATGGGATGCCCTCCGAATAGATCGCGTAAACGCTTTGGGCCTCCTTCAAGCTCACCACATAAGTCTTGCTGCGCTGAATCAGCGTCACGTCAGCGCCGTGGGCGTGCAGTTCCTGGGCGACGTCGTGTCCGCTGGTACCGGTGCCCAGCACCAGCGTCTTGCGGCCGTTCCATTGTGCGGCGTCGTGGAAGCTGCCGGAATGCACCACCGGGCCGGCAAAGTCCTTCAGTCCGGGCAGGTCGGGGAAGGTGGGAATGCTGCTGACGCCGGTTGCGAAGATCAGATGGCGGGGATGCATGACGCGGCCGCTGCCGTCGCTGCGTTTGAGTGTGACGTTCCACTGTTGGCGCTGCGCGTTGTAGTTGCCTGCAACGAGCTCAGTGTCGGCCCAAAAGTTCAGTTCCAGGCTTTCGACATAGGCTTCAAACCAGTTCGCCAGCTTGTCCTTCGGGATATAGACCGGGAACGTCGGCGGGAACGGCATATAGGGCAGATGATTGACGTGCACCTCGTTGTGCAGCGTCAGCGAGTGATAGCGTTTGCGCCAATTGTCGCCGATGCGCGGATGGCGATCGACGATGAGCGTATCCACACCGAGCTGCTGCAAACGGGCGGCGATCGACAAGCCGGCATGGCCGCCGCCCACCACCAGAACCGCCGGATCGTGATCGGCATAGGCGCGCTGCCTGTTAAGGCGGTCGAGCCAGTTCTCGGCGCCAAAGTCGCGCGTGGAGTCAGGTTCCGGACGCCTCTTGAATTCTTCTTCGAGGCCCGTCAGCTCGTGCAGGTTGGTGTTCATCGTCCAGGCCAGCAGGCGCGAGGGGTCCACCTCGTCACGCACCAGCCGCACCACGCCGTTGCCCGGGCCGAAAGCGGTATCGAACGAAAAGAGGCATTCGATTGCCTCGGCGCCGGCGCGGCTGACCCAGCGTGGCGGCGTGCGTTGTGGTGGGATATGGAAATTCTGAGGGTCTCGTACGGGCGGCCGTGTCGCGCAAGCGCGCCGCGATCGCCGAGCGCCCCGCCATGGTTTCGATATTCCAGGTGAAGGCGAGCAGATCGCGCCATAGCCCGCTGTCAATGAACAGCGCCGCGGCCGCGGCCGCGTCCTGCGCCTGCAAGGCGGACTCGAAGCGCGCGAGCCACTCCCGTGCTTCGGCCGCCGCGTTCGCGCGGGTCTTCTCGGCGATGTTCATCATGCCCCCTTGGGTGGCTTCGCCAGCTTCGCTTTCAGACCATACAATGCTTCCATGGCCTCGCGCGGCGACATCTCGTCCGGATCGAGCGCGGCTAACTGCGCCGCCAGGGCGGCGAGCCCCTCATTCACCGAGGTCGGCGTCCGTGCCGGCGCTGGTGTCGCCGCGAACAGCGGCAGATCTGCGAAGCCTTTGGGCGCGCTGCGGTCTTCCGCCTCGAGCTGGGTAAGCACCAGCTTGGCGCGCTCGATCACGCTTCCCGGCAGACCGGCGAGCTTGGCGACCTGGATGCCGTAGGAGCGGTCGGCAGCGCCCGCCACCACCTCGTGCAGGAACACCACCTCGCCCTGCCATTCCTTCACCCGCACCGTGGCGTTATGCAGCCGGTCGAGCCGCGCCGACAATGCGGTCAGTTCGTGGAAATGAGTCGCGAACAACGCGCGACACCTGTTGACGTCGTGGAGATGTTCGACCGTTGCCCAGGCGATCGACAATCCATCGAAGGTGGCGGTGCCGCGGCCGATCTCGTCTAGGATCACCAACGCGCGCTCGCCAGCCTGATTGAGGATGGCGGCAGTCTCCACCATCTCGACCATGAAAGTTGAGCGCCCTCGCGCGAGATCGTCGGCCGCGCCGACGCGTGAGAACAACCGGTCGACCACGCCGATACGTGCGGTCTTCGCCGGCACGAACGAGCCCATCTGCGCGAGAATCGCGATCAGCGCGTTCTGGCGTAGGAAGGTCGATTTACCGGCCATGTTGGGACCGGTAATCAGCCAGATGCGCCCGGCTTGCGTCTCACTGGGCGGCGCCAGATCGCAGTCGTTGGCGACGAAAGGCGTGCCGTTGCGCGCCAGCGCTTGCTCGACTACGGCGTGACGCCCGCCTTCGATGACGAAGTAGAGGCTGCCGTCCACGTGCGGGCGGGCATAGTCGCGCTCGGCTGCGAGCGCCGCCAGGCTGCTCGCGACATCGAGGCGGGCGAGCGCATCGGCGCACGCTTTCAGCGCCTCGGTATCGGCGATGACTGCGGCGGTGAGCCGCTCGAAGATTTCGAGCTCCAGCCCGAGCGAGCGTTCCGCCGCGCTGGCGATCTTGGCTTCGAGTTCGCCCAACTCGGTGGTCGTGAAGCGCACCTGGCCGGCCAGCGTCTGGCGATGGATGAAGCTGGCGTTGAGAGGCGGCGACATCAGCTTGTCGCCGTGTTGCGCGGTGACCTCGACGAAATAGCCAAGCACATTGTTATGGCGGATCTTGAGCGCGCGTACGCCGGTTTCGTCGGCATAGCGCGCTTGCAGATTGGCGATCACGCGGCGGGATTCATCGCGCAAGCGCCGGGTCTCGTCGAGCCCGGCGTCGTAATCTTCGCGCACGAAACCGCCGTCGCGTTTCAGCGCCGGCAGTTCGGTTGCGAGCGCTGCTGACAGTTCCGCCGCCAGCATGCCGTCGGGCCGGCGGCAGGCTTGCAGCACTTCGGCGATCTCGGCCGGTGTCTCCCTGAAGGCATCGAGCGCGCGCGCCAACTCTCCAGCGGCGAGAATGCCGTCGCGGATGGCGGCGAGATCGCGCGGGCCGCCACGGCCAACTGCTAATCGAGCAAGGGCGCGGGCGAGATCGGGCGCGCCTTGCAGCCGCGAGCGGGTGTCGGCTCGGGCGGCGACGTCTTCGACAAAGACCGTGACCGCGTCGAGCCGCCGGTTAATCTGCTCAGGGTCGGTGAGCGGCGCCGACAGCCGTTGCGCCAGCAGGCGCGAACCGGCGGACGTCACCGTGCGGTCGACGGCTTCGAGCAGCGAGCCGCGCCGCTCGCCGGCGAGCGTGCGCATCAATTCGAGATTACCACGGGTGGCCTGGTCGATCGCCATCGTCGCGCCGGCGCTTTCTCGCATGGGCGGCGACAGCGGCGGGCGTTGGCCGATTTGTGTCCGCTCAATATAGCTGACGCAGGCCGCGGCGGCGGTGAGTTCCAGCCGGGAGAGAGCGCCGAAGGCTTCGCTGGTTGCCACCGCAAAAAACGACGTCAGCCGGCGCTCGGCGGTGGCGCCGTCGAACACATCGCGCGTCAGCGGCGTCACCGCCGGCAGTGAGCGCCACAGCGGCACGAATTCAGCGTCGGCATAGAGCGCGTCCGACACGATAATCTCGCCCGGTTCCAGCCGTGCAATCTCGGCGGCGAGCGACGAGTGCTCACATTCGGCGATGCGGAATTCGCCGGTCGAAATATCGATCCAGGCGAGCGCGAAGCGCGCTTGTTCGCCGACTGACGACAGCCGCGTGCGTGTAATGGCGAGCAGGTAGTTGTTGCGCCGCGCATCGAGCAGGGTGTCTTCGGTCAGGGTGCCGGGGGTGACCAGCCGCACGACGTCGCGGCGCACCACGCTCTTGTTGCCGCGCTTCTTTGCTTCGGCCGGGTCTTCCATTTGCTCGCACACGGCGACGCGATGACCGAGCGCGATTAGCCGATGCAGATATTCGTCGGCGCGCTCCACCGGCACGCCGCACATCGGAATATCCGCGCCAAGATGCTTGCCGCGCTTGGTCAGCATGATGCCCAACGCGCGCGAGGCAGTTTCAGCGTCCTCGAAAAACAGCTCGTAGAAATCGCCCATCCGGTAGAACAACAGACTTTCCGGATTGGCGGTCTTGATCTCGATGTACTGCTCCATCATGGGAGTCACGCGGCCGCCTTCGGCGTCCGCTTTGCGGGTGACGCGGCCCGCATCGCGGTTGGGCGACGGCCGCGCGCCATCTTTGGGCGGCGTTTCGTCGGGTTCGTTGAGGCCTGCGGGGTTCGTGAGCGCCATGGGCGGGAAGGCTAGCAGAAGCGGTCGTGGCTTTCACCGGCCAATCCCGGCACGGCCGGGGATAACACAGCGCGGCAGCGGTTTATTGCACCCGCTCGGCGCGCCGTAGTCCGGAAATCATCGAGGTATTGAGCAGATGCTCCTTGGCGCGCACAGGGTCGGCCGTGACCGCGATCATCTCCTCGAGTCGCGCGCGCTGCACGGCGGGATCGCGCTCTTCCATCATCCGTTTGTTGCGGATCGACATGGCCTGCACCTGTTCGATAGTCGCTGCGCGGCGCTGGCGTGAATAGAGGTCGAGCAGCTCCGGCCCGCCTTCGCCGCGCCACAGCCGGCCGAGCTTGTCGCAGAGATTGACCGCGTCGTGAATGCCGCTGTTGAGCCCAAAGCCGCCGAGCGGGTTGTTGAGATGGGCAGAGTCGCCGGCGAGCAGCACACGCCCGGCGCGGAAATCTTGGGCGACGCGTTGATGCACCCGGTAGGTGCTCTTGTAGCGCACCTCGTAGGGATCTGGCTTGGCGGCAAAGCGTTGCAGGGCGGCCTCCACACGGTCAGGCGCCACCAGCGCCTCGTCGCTCTCCTCCGGGTTGGCTGGATAGGCCAGCCGCCAGAGTCCGGGCGGACCTTCGTCGGGCAGCTTGAACATGGCGCCGAATTCCACCGGATCGGCGATGTAGGTATTGCGGGCGAAGCCGCGCGCGCCGAAGTCGTAGGGCGTACTGACGACGACGAAGATTTCCGGCCAGGTAAAGCCTTCGAATTCGAAGCCCGTCTCTTTGCGCACCACGCTGCGGCCGCCGTCGGCGCCGATGAGCCAGGAGCCTTCGACGGTGCGCACGCCATTGTCGCTCTCGACCGTCACCGCGACGCCATCATTGTTTTGCGTGAAGCCGATGACGCGATGGCCGAATTTTATCTCCGCGACGCCTTCGGCCTTCAGGATATCGAGTTGGATCGGCGTCAGCCGGTGTTGTTCCAGATGCAGCCGGAAAGGGTAGGGTGTCTCGTCGGCCAGTAGGTTGAGATCGAATTGGGCGACCAGGTCGCCGGGCTTGTTGCGGATCTGCCAGTACCGCACGTTGATGCCGATCTCGAGCATCCGCGCAGTGATGCCGTAGGATGCCATCATCTCCAACGTCGGCGGATGGAACGAGCCGGCGCGCAGGTCGCGGGTCAGCGTCGGTTCGGCCTCAAACAGCACCACCGGAATGCCCTGCCGCGTGAGCGCCAGCGCGCACATCAGGCCGGTCGGCCCGGCGCCGGCGATGACGACAGGGTGGCGCTCGCTCATCGAGGCGCGCTCAGGTAGGAAACTTGGCGCCGGTAATGCGCTCCAAATTGCCGTGCCAAATTTTTTCTTTGTCGGCCGTCGGCATGTCGACCCTTTCGAGGATGCTTAGCGTCTCGCGCGTGTACATGGTGCCCTTCTCGGGATCGAAAGGGCAGTCAGAGGCAAAGATGATTTTGTCGATGTCGTAGAAGGCGAGCCCGCAATGGGTCGCCGGCTCGCCGCCGAACGCCGCGGTGTCGGCGTAGAAGTCGTGCTTGAAATAATCCAGTGGCCGCTTTTTCAGGCTCCTGCGCACGGCGGCGAGATCCTCGTCCGACGTGCGCGCGCCGATCTGGTCCCAGCCGGGACCGATGCGGCCTTCCAGCATTGGCACGATGCCGCCGAAGTGGTGGGTGATGATCTTCAGGTTCGGGTACTTGTCCATGATCCCGGAAAACACCAGCCGCGCCATCGCCGCCGCGGTCTCGTAAGACCAGCCGAAGGCCCACCATATTTCGTATTTGGATTTGGTCTCAGTGAGATAGTCGGGGAAGTTGGCGGCGCGCGCCGGATGCAGCCAGATCGGCTTGTCGAGTTCGTTCATCAGGGCGAAGAATGGCTCGAATTCCGGATCGTCGAGCGGCTTGCCGGCGACGTTGGTGTAAATCTGCACGCCGAGCGCGCCGTTTTCGATCGCGCGCTTGACTTCACGCAGACCGATGTCGGGCGCGCCCAGCGCGCTTTGCGCGACCCAGCCCGGGAAGTGGCCGGCGTCATTGGCGCAGATTTCGGCGAAGCCGTCGTTGAGCAGCTTGGCGTATTCCTCGACTGTCGCGCCCTTGACCATGACTTCCAGAGGCGGCATGCCGTGCGAGAGGATCTGCGCGTAGTCCTTGAAGGTGTCGACCACGCGTTTGCGTTCGTCGAGGTCATGGATGCAGGGCACTTCGCGCATGCGCTTGCCGATGCCGGGATGGCCGCTTTCCACAAGCTTGGCGAAAAACTTCTCCGGCAGGAAATGGGTGTAGGCATCGATGCGCATGAATTAGGACTCCGTGACTGGCGTTTCTTCGTTAAGCGGTCTTGCCGCTCAGTAAGGCGTGATGACGTTGAGCAGTGCTTGCTTGCGCCCCTCGACGACGGCCTCGCGTGCGCGCTGCAGCGCGGCCGGCAGGTCGGCCGGTTTTTCCACGCGCTCCGCGTAGGCGCCTTGCGCGTGGGCGATTTCGTCATAGGGCGGTGCCGGACTGAGGTCGGCGAGTTCTCGGCCATCGCTTTCGCCGGCGACGCCGTCCTTGAACATGGAGAGCGTGGCGCGGCGCACGGCCCCGTAACGGCTGTTGTTGAACACGATCGCCAGCACCGGCAATTGATGCACCGCCGACACCCAATGGGCGACGGTCGGGTTGCCGAACATGTGGGCGCCGTCGCCGAGCGTTGCAACGATGAACTTTTCGGGTGCGGCCAGCTTGGCGCCGAGCGCGGCGCCAAAGCCCCAGCCGAGCCCGCCGGCCGGACCGAGCGCAAACAAAGAACCCGGCTTCTCGCGCGCGCAATGATCGAGCCGCAGCGGATATTCATTGAAGATTACCGCGTCGGGGCCGACGGTTTCCCCGATGACGCGCGAGAGATATTCCGGCGAGATGGTGCTGCCGGCCTGGGAATCCTTGGTGAGCTGGGCGCGGCGGTGGCGCATGCGCTCGGTGAGACGGCCGCGGCGGGAGGCGATACGCGCTTCCGCCATCTGCAGCCGGTGCTCGACCGCTTCGGCCAGCGCGGTAAGCGCATTGGTGACGCCGGCCTGGATGGCGAGGTCGCTCGGGAACGTGCGCATAGGATAGCGCACGTAGAACGGATCCTCGCCCATATGGGCGATACGGCAGCCGGCGGGCGGGTGCTGCAGGCTCGGAATCCACGGTACGTCGGAATCGAGCACGATCACCAGATCGGCGTCGGCCAATAGCGCGCCCGGCTCGTGGCCGAAATGCATATGGTGAGATGACGGCAGACAAACCGTGCGCGGATTATGGGGCACGACCGGAATGGCGCAGCGCTCGGCAAGCTTCGATAGCGGTTCGACCGCGCTTGCCGGCAGCGCGCCGGCGATAATCAGCGGTCGTTCGGCAGTCGCGATCCAGTCGGCGAGCGTAGCGATCGATTTCGGATCGGGATGCGCATCCGGCGCTTGCGGGCGGGGCTTGGCGGGGCCGACCGGCTCAGCGAGCGGCGCCGACAGCGGCTCGCGCGGCAGCACCAGATAGACCGGGCCGCGCGGGTGCGCCATCGACACTTCCACCGCGCGCGCCACCACATCGCCGACCTGCGAGCCCATGCGCAATTCGTAATCCCACTTCACCATTTCGCGCAGCATCCCGGCCTGGTCGAACATTTCTTGCGCCCAATGGATCGGCCGGGTGCGCGAGCCGAATTGGCCCTGCTCGGTAATTGGTGTGCGGCCCGCAGCCAGAATCAGCGGCACGCGGTCGCGCGAGAGATTGGTGACATTGTTGATTGTGTTGCCGGTACCGACATTGACGTGGACCATCACCGCCTGTGGCTTGCCGTTCATCAAGTAGGCGCCGTGGGCCATCGCCACCGCCAGGTTCTCGTGCGGCACCAGCACCGGGCGCGGCACCTTGGCATTGGTCTTCTTGGCGCGGCTGAAGGCTTCTACGATGGGCGGGAAATCGGTGCCTGGATTGCAGAAGAAATAGTCGATGCCGTGATCGGAAAGCGCCCGCAGGAAGCCCTCGGCGGCGATGGTGTTGCGCTCGCGTCCGCTCGGTGTAACGGCCATGCGTTTCGCCCCATTTTTACTTTGCCGGCGCTTATTCTGCCGGTACTTATTGTGCGGCCGGAGTTGTACGCGACAGGCGCCGGGCTGACAACGGACGCTGTCGCAGCCGCGCTGCCCACGGTGGGCATGGCGCGACGACGCATTATCACCCTGGGAAATCGACGGCCGGCGTTACTCCGCCGCCTGGCGCAATGTCGGCTGTGCCTCGAACTCGGAGAGGCATTTGGCGAGGCTCTCGCCTTCCGGGTCGACCAGCGCGGCGGTGCGCGCGTTCACCACCGCGTCGGCGGCCCTTTCGGGGGGGATGTGGCCGGCGAGCGCTGGCTCGATCAGACGCGTTTCGATGGCGCGGTAGTTTAAAAGCCCGCGCGCATGCGTATCACCGTAGCCTTTGATCAGCCGCGCGCATTCGGCGATCTCCAGTGCGAGGTCGGTCGAGCGCGGCGCGGCTTTGGTGATCAGCGCGAGCCAAGCCTCGATCTGCGCCTGCTCTTCCTTGTAGCGGATGCCGTAGGGCCGCAAGCGTCGCAGCTTGGCGAGCAAGAGAAAACGCAAATAGCCGCTCACCGACGTGGTGTTGATCTCCATACCGAAATAGATACGGCCATACCAACCTCTGCGTTCGGCGAGGCGGCGAATTGGCCGCGCGATTCCCGGCGGCAGCAATTGGGTGAGTTCCTCGATGCCGGGTTTGAGGAAATCGTGCACCGAGAATGGCTCGTCTTTCACGCGCAAGTCGTCTTGCGCGATCCGCTGCATGCGTGCGGGCGCGATCTTGGCCTGCGCTACCCGCACCACGTCCTCGTAGGACATGCGCACGGCGAGATGGCGCGCGACTTCCTTCAACAGCTTGCCCTGCGCGCCTGCGTTGGCGTCGGCGGTGGCGATGGGCATCAGCCGATCGAGATAGGTTTGCGCGTAGTTGTCGCTTTGATAGGCGACGAGCCGCCGCACGCCCTCGATGACGACCGGCCGCACATGTACGGGGAAGGTGCGCGCGACTTCGTCTTCCAACGATTGCAGCGTGACCGCGGCGCCGTTTTTGCTGTCCGGACGCTTGGCGGGTGGCGTCCTCGTCCGCGCGGCCTCGAAGCCGGCGTGGAAGCCACGCAAGTTACTGTCGACCGATTTGCCGTCGGCGCGGATCGCCGCTTCGAACCGCTCGGGCTCAAGCGGCAGTCGGCCGCAGCCGGCGATGGAGCCGAGCATGACCGCGCTGATGATGGAGCCGCTTTGTTTCGCCAGCGCCTCCATGTCGATGAGCAGGGCGTCGTGCGCATGCTCCTTGATGACCTTGATGAGCTTGTCCTGGTCAAAGCGGCCGTCACCCATGGCGATCTTCTCGTCCATGGCATAGAAGCGGCTGAGCGAGGCGATGACGTGGGTGCGGTCGGGCGTGACGAAGCCGCCGGCAACCGTGCGGCCGGCTTCCAGCAGTTCGCTCGCCACCGCGATGTCGATGTCGCCGACGCCGGGCGTCAACGCCAGCACAGGCCGCTTGCCATTCAACTCCTCGACGTGGACCGGCAGTATCTCGATGTAATAGGTGGTGGCGCCGGTGCGCTGCGCGACGCCGGGGATCGACGTCGACTGCACCGGAAAGCCGGCCTCGGCCGCGGCCGACACGATCCAGTTGGTCAGCACGCCGCCGCCTTCGCCGCCAAGCGCGGCGATCAGCAAGGTGATCGGGCGGGTCGCGCTCATGCCGCTTTCACCGTCGTCTTGCCGTTGTAGCCGCCGAGCCAACCGATGACCATGCGCCGGAAGCGATGCAGCGCGCGGTCGCGCCAGGTGGCGTTGCGTACGATCTCGGCGCGATAGAACGAGGGGCACAACACCGCGGCGTGAGCGACCTCGCCACACAGGCCGCAGCCGACGCAACTGTCGACCACGGTCGCCACCGGGTCGGTGCGCAGCGGATCGGGCGAGGGTTTTACCGTCAGCGAGGGGCAGCCAGAGAGACGGATGCAGGAATGGTCACCGGTGCAGATCTCGTCATCGACGCCGTAGCGCGCACGAGTCACCCGCTCGCCGCGCTTGAGCTTCTCCGCGTCCTCGGCGCGCACCCGGCGCTGGCGCGCGAGCTGGCATTCGCCGTCGGCGATGATGACTTTGAGGCCTTTCTCGGCGGTCTTCATCGCCTCTTTCAGCGTCTTAGTCATGACGTCGACGCTGTAGGTACGCACCGTGCGCATCCAAGTCACGCCCATGGCGCGCAGCGTCTGCTCGATGCTCATGCCCGGCGCAGCACCGTCACGGTTGGTCGCGCTGGACGGGATCCATTGCTGGCCAGTGGCCGAAGCGTAGCCGTTCTGCATCACGATCAGCACGCCGTCACCCTTATTGAACAGGTTTGACGCCACGCCGGTGATCACTCCGTTATGCCAGAAGCCGCCATCGCCCATCACCGATATCGGCCGCTGCGCCAGGTTGGGCCCGACTGCGGCGGCGCTGGCGAGCGACATGCCGTAGCCGAGGATGGAATTCCCCATGGAGAATGGCGCGAAGGTCGCGAACGAATGGCAACCGATATCGGCGCTGATATGGGTGGGGCCGAGCTCTCGCTGCATCAATTTCAGCGCGGAAAATACCGGGCGTTCCGGGCAGCCGGTGCAGAACGCCGGCGGCCGCGGCGGCAACGCGCCGAGCGCGGCGGCAGCTTTCGGCTTGTGCGCGATCAGCCCGCGCGCCTGTTCGGCAAGGGTGTCTGGGTCGATGCCTTTTGGCTTGGTCGCCTGCAGGAAGGCGGCGAGGCCTTCGAGCAGCACCTCCGACGAGTATTCGCCGGCCTGCGGCAGCGGGCCCTTACCCAAAACCCTGGTCTGGATGTCGGCGCGGCGCAGTTCGACGTTGATCGCATCCTCGATGTAGGCCGGGTTGCCTTCTTCCACCACGAGCACGGCGCGCTTGCCCGCGCAGAACTCGCGGATTTCCCCCGGCACCAGCGGATAGACCACGTTCAGCACCAGCATCGGGATGCGGGAGGCGCCGAACACGTCGGCCAGCCCCATGCGCTCCATGGCGCGCAGCACGCTGTTGGTCAGCCCGCCCATGACGATGATGCCGACATCGTTCAAGTCGCCGTCGATCAATTCGTTGAGCTTGTTGTCGCGGATGAAAGCCTGTGCCGCCGGCAGCCGCTGCTCGACCTTCAGCTTCTCCTGCACAAAGGTGACTGGCGGATGCGCCAGCTTGCCGTAGTTGAAGCGGGCCGGGGCAGGAATGCGATTGATGCCGGAATATTCCGCCTTGCGGTTGGTCTTGGCGGCGAATTCGCCCGTGGCGTGGCAGGCGCGGATGCGCAGCTCCAGCATAACCGGAGCATGGCTAGCCTCCGATAATTCGAAGCCTTTTTCCACTGTGCGCACGATTGAGGGCAGGTCTGGGCGCGGGTCGAGCAGCCACATCGACGATTTGAGCGCATAGGCATAGGAGCGCTCCTGGATGACGCTGGCGCCCTCGCCGTAGTCCTCGCCCAGGATAATCATGGCGCCGCCCACGACGCCGGGGGAAGCGAGATTCGACAACGCGTCGGCCGCCACGTTGGTGCCGACGATCGACTTCCAGGTCACCGCGCCGCGCAAGGGATAGTTGATCGAGGCGCCCAGCATGGCGGCGGCGAGGCCTCATTGGCACAAGTCTCCAGGTGCACGCCGAGATCGCCCATGATGTCCTCGGCGTCCACCAGCACGTCGAGCAGGTGGGAGACCGGGGCGCCCTGATACCCGCCTACATAGGAAACGCCCGATTGCAGCAGCGCCTTGGTGACGGCCAGAATGCCTTCGCCGCGGAAGGTCTCGCCGTCGCCGAGCTTAAGCGCCTGCACTTCTTTCTTAAAGGAACGTTCCATCGCGGGTCTCCAGCCGATGGTTTGAACGCAAACTATCTATCAAGTCTTGATCACATATGCGAGGGCAGCCAAGTGGCCAAAATGGGGAAGGAAATGATGATGGCCAGCCGCAGGATGTCGGTCAGCACGAACGGCATGACCCCATAGAATACCGTGGAAAGCTTCACTTCGCGTATCACGCTCTTGATGACGAAGACGTTCATACCGACGGGCGGGTGGATCAGGCCCAACTCGACCGTCATCACGATCACCACGCCGAACCAAATCGGATCGAAGCCGAGCGCCTGGATCACGGGGAATACGATCGGCACGGTCAGGATGATCATGGCCATGGCGTCCATGATGCAGCCGAGCACCAGGTACATCAGCAGGATCAGCACGAGGACCCCGTAGGGGCCGAGGCCGAGGCCGGTGAGGAAGTGCGTGAGCTTCTGCGGGGTCTGGGTGATGGTGAGGAAATAGCCGAAAATCAGCGCCCCGATAAGGATGGTGAACACCGCGGCGGTCGTGCGCAGAGACTCGATCAGGCAGTTCCAGAAGTCGGCGCGCGAGAGCTTGCGCCGCACCACCGCGATGATGAAGGCGCCGCTGGCACCCATCCCCGCCGCCTCGGTAGCGGTGAACATGCCGACATAGAGGCCGCTGATGATGAAGATGAACAGGAGCACGACCGCCCAGACGTCCTTAAGCGCGTCCCGGCGTTCGACCCAACTGTGGCGCGGCGTTTTGGGCAGGAAGCCGGGGCGGAAGAAGGCGATCAGGTTGATGGTGACGATGTACATCCCCACCGCGATGATGCCGGGGATGATGCCGGCGATGAACAGCTTGCCGATGTCCTGCTCGGTGATCAGCCCATAGACCGCAAACACGGTGGAGGGTGGGATCATGATGCCGAGCGAGCCGCCGGCCGCGATCACGCCGGTGGCGAAGCTCTGCGGATAGCCGAACTGGCGCATCTCCGGATAAGCGACCTTGGAGAAGGTCGCTGCGGTCGCCACCGACGAGCCGCAGATGGCGGCAAAGCCGCCGCAGGCGGCGATGGTGGCGACGCCGAGGCCGCCGCGCAGATGGCCGAGAAAGGTGTTGGAAGCGCGGAACAACTCGCGGCTCATGCCCGAGGCCGAGGCGAAGGCGCCCATCAGCAGGAACAGCGGGATCACCGCGAACTCGGCATCGGTGGCGGTGCGGATCGGCGACTGCGAGAGCAGCTTCAGCGCCGGATGGATGTCGCCGATCAGATAGCCGAAGCCGAGCACACCGACCGTGCCCATGGCGATGCCGACCGGCACGCGCAACATCATCAGGGCGAACAGCGACAGGAACCCAGTAATGGCGACGGCGTCAGTGCTCATGGCGCGTCACACTTGCGCATGATCTTGTCCGAAGACCGGTTCCCACTTTTCGGGATCATGCGCGTCTACTCGCCGGTATGGGACTCGCGCAGCCGGCGCGAGCTTTTCGGGCGCGCAGCAGCAGCCGCAGCGTGCGCAGCATCAGCAGCAGCACCGCGGCGGCGAGGCCGATCCACGCGATGAAATAGTAGATCCAGACCGGCTGGCGCAGATCGAAGGTGCCGGTGTGCGCAGTCCGGGTGTTCAATACCTTCTCGCCGAACATCCAGGTGAAGGCGGCGAGGCCGACGAGCGTGACGAGGGCGGCGAACACGTCCATGGCGCGCTGTACGACCGGCGGCATGGCGCTCCACAGCAGGTCAACGGTGATGTGGTCGCCGCGATAACTCGCCACCGCCATGCCCCAGAAGATCAGGATGCCGAGCAGCAGGCTGGTGACATCGTAAGCGTCTGGAATTCCCCAGGAGAAGAAATAGCGCAGGATCACAGACACGAAGGTGAGCAGGGTGACGACGGCGAGAAAACCCGCCGCCGTCACCTCGATCAGGTCGATGAATTTGTCGACAGGGCTGCGCCCCCTCGCTGCATCATTCATCAATAGGCCGCGTTCTCTTTCTTGAGATCTGCCTTCAACTCGGCCATGGCCTTTTCTGGGTCCACGCCAGCCTTCTTCGCGCCCGCGGCCCACTTGGCTTCGAGCGGCTGAGCCGCCTTGCGCCATTCGGCGACCTGCGCGTCGCTGATCGTGTAGACCACGTGGCTCTTCTCGGCCTTCAGCTTGGCGATGCCGTTATGCTCGAAGTCGGCCCACGGCGCGGCCACGCGCAACGCCCACTTGCTGTTGCAGTGGTCGTCGATGACCTTCTTCTGCTTGGCGTCCATTTCGTCGTACTTGGCCTTGTTGAACACCAGCGCGAAGGTTGTGGTGTAGAACGGCATTTCGAGATCGTATTTGGTGACCTTGTCGATGCCGAATAGCACGATCGAGCCCCAGGGGAAGGTCACAGCGTCGGCCACATGGCGCGCCAGCACGTCGCGCACCTGCGGCGCCGAAGCCTGTACGTTCGTGCCGCCGAGCAGCCGCACGAATTCGGCGATGGTGCCCTGCGCCGGGCGAATCTTCATGCCCTTGATGTCGCCGGGCACCATGATCTTCTTGTCCACCGCGTGGAAAGAACCGGGGTCGTGCACGAAGGCGAGGCAGAACTTGACGTCTTTCATCTCCTTGGCTGCGTATTTGCGATACCATTCGTCAAGCGCCACGGTGCCGCCCTTGGCGTTCGACATCAGGAACGGCAATTCGCCGGCGGCGATAACCGGGAAGCGACCTGGCGTGTAACCCGGATTGATGTAGGTCATATCGGCGATACCATCGCGCGCCATGTCGTAATGGTCGAAGGCTTTACCGAGCTGCTGCGACGGGTAAATCGTCGCGGTGATGGTGCCGCCGGAATCCTTCTTCACCGACGCGGCCCAGTCCTCAAGCGCCGCCTGCAGCGGGTGCGACGGCGGCACCCAATGCGATATCTTGAGGTGGAAGTTCTTGGCCATCGCCCCGGTCGGGGCGCACATCAGTGCGGCGACGGCGGCAGCGTAGACACAGGCCGCAAAACGCGATTTCATGGGGTCCCTCCCTTGGTTATAAGTCGCTGTTGGCGACTTTTCTCCAACTCAGCAGAATGTTGATCGGATTGCAAAGTCTAACGGTTTGATACCAAACTAAATCGCGGGGCCGCGAGCCGGAAATTCGGCGTGCTGCCCGTCTTTCGGGGGAATAACGGTGAGTGGGAGCAATGGGACGGGGCCGAAGCCGGCCCGGCGCGGCAGAAACGGCGCGGCCATGGCCGGCTCGATCAAACTCGGCCCGCTGGAACACTGGATCGGCTTTAATCTGCGCATGGCGCAGGAAGCCACCTTTGAGGCTTTCTCGCGCCGGTCGCAGGAAATCGGCGAGAGCCCGGGCCGCTTCGCCACTTTGACGCTCATCGCGCGCAATCCCGGTATCAGCCAAACCGAGCTCAGCCACGCCGCCGGCCGCGACAAATCGAGTCTGACCCCGGTGGTCGAAGACCTGGTGCGCCGCGGCCTGGTCGCGCGCAAGCGCATGGACCATGATCGCCGCACCTATAGCCTGAACCTGACAATGGACGGCAAGAAGACACTCACCATGATGACCCGCTGCGCGCGGCGGCACGAACGCAACCTGGATCGCGTTATCGGTATGCGCGACCGCAAGCGTTTCTTGCAGCTTTTGAAAAAGATCGCGACCGAGATCGACTGAGGTTTCTTGCAGCGGCATCGCACGTGCTTTCCTGTCGTCTCCCACAGATGACCGCTAAGCGTCGAACTTCTCCCGCACCGCCGCCGGTACCGGATGCGATTTCAGCTTCCCCTCGGCGTCGCGGACCACCCATACCCGCTTCTCCGCGCATTCGACGCAAAGATCGGCTCCGCGGCTGAGCTTGTGCTCGATTTCGAAACTGGTTCGCCCGAAGGTGATTTTGGTGTCGACAGTGACGTCGTCGCCGAAGCGCGTCGGCCGGATGAATTTGGCCTGCGTGCGCACCAGCGGATAGCCCGCGAAATCCATGCTCTTGAGTTGCTGGTACTTGGTCAGCCCGAGCGCTCGCTCGAACAGCGCCGCTGTCGAAGCGTCGAAAATCTCGAAATAACGCGGATAGAAGATGATGCCTGCGGGGTCGCAGTCACCCCACTCGATGCGTACTTGGCGGCTGTTGGTTAGTGTGGTCACGTATATCAGTCCTGGTTCGTCGCTCTGGCTAGCACCGTCATCCTGAAGTGCAAGCGAAGCGAGCCTCGAAGGGCGACGGAGTGGTCCTAGCGCGGCGCCATGCGCAGCGCGCCGTCGAGACGGATCACCTCGCCGTTGAGATAGACATTGTGGATGCAATGCATGACAAGCGCCGCGAATTCGCGCGGGCTCCCAAGTCGTTTCGGAAACGGCACCGAGGCGCCAAGTGAGTCCTGCGCCTCCTGCGGCAGCGCCTTCAGCATCGGCGTCGAGAAGATGCCGGGCGCGATCGCCATGACGCGGATACCGAACTGGGCGAATTCACGCGCTGCTGGCATGGTCAGCGCAGCGACGCCGCCCTTGGACGATGAATAGGCAGCCTGGCCAATCTGGCCTTCGAAGGCAGCGACCGAGGCTGTCGACACGATGATGCCGCGCTCGTCGTCGGGCAGCGGGTCGAGGGCCTGCATGGCAGCGCCGCAAAGCCGCATCATATTGAAGGTGCCGATCAAGTTAATTTTGATGACGCGCTCGTAGTCGGCGAGCGGCATCGGTCCATCGCGGCCGACGATACGTTTGGCTGGGCCGATGCCGGCGCAGTTGACCAGGATACGCGCGGGGCCGTGGTCGGATGCGGCTTTCCTGATGGCGTCTTCGGCGCTTGCTGAATCGGCCACATCGCAATGAATGGCTATCCCGTTGATATCGATCGCCACTTCGGCGGCGGCTTTGTCGTTGACGTCGAGGACGGCTACACGCGCGCCGGCGGCGGCGAGTGTGCGCGCGCAGGCCGCGCCGAGGCCTGAGGCTCCGCCGGTGACAATGGCCGCTTGTCCTTTGACTTCCATAATCAGTTCCTGCCGTTCGGATGGGGCTTGCAGAGAAGGCGACATGATAGAGATCCCCGCCCCAACCCTCCGCCTTTCAGGGGGAGGGAGGCGCAAGCCGCTTGCTCTTTCCTCCCCCTGAAAGGGGGAGGAATAAGGAGGGGGTCGTCGTTCCACAACCGCGGGATCATCGAGCGACATCCGGATTTTCAATCAACAGCGCGATGCCCTGGCCGCCGCCGATGCAGGCCGAGGCGATGCCGTAACGCAGCCCTGAGCGTTTGAGCTCACGCGCGCAGGTCAGCGTCAGCCGGATGCCGGTAGCGCCGAGCGGATGGCCGATGGCGATCGCCCCGCCATTAACGTTGAGCTTTTCTTCGTCGAGTCCGAGCTCACGGGCGCAGGCCATCACCTGAGCGCCGAAGGCCTCGTTGATCTCGATGCGGTCGATGTCTTCGAGCTTCAAGCCGGCGTGTTCCAACACGGCACGGATTGCCGGCACCGGGCCGATGCCCATGATCTCCGGCGGGACGCCGACTGCGGCGCTCGCCAGAATGCGCGCCAGCGGCTTCTTGCCGAGCTTGCGCGCATAGTCCGCGCTGCCGACCAGGATCGCCGCGGCGCCGTCGACGATTGCTGATGAATTGCCGCCAGTCTGGACCCCGCCGAAAGCTGGACGGATTTTCGCGAGCTGCTCGGTCGAAGACGGCCGGATGTGAGTATCGGCTTTCAACTCGTCCTTGACCTTGATGCCGCGTGGGTTGAGGCCGTCAGCCTCGAATTTCTCGGTCGCGACAGGCGTAATCTCGCCGGCGAGGAAGCCATCTTCCTGCGCCTTCACCGCACGCGCGAACGAACGCGCCGCGAACTCGTCCACCTGTGGCCGGGTGATCTGGTACTGCTTAGCCAGGTTCTCGGCGGTGTCGCCCATGCTGAGGTCCGGGCCGGTGTCGCGCAGCGCTTCCCATAGGAAGTCTTTGAACTCGGTCTGGCCCATGCGGAAGCCACCGCGCATGGTGTAGGCGGCAATCGGGTTGCGGGTCATCGACTCGGTACCGACGCATAGCGCCAGTTCCGCGCGTCCAAGCGAGGTCGCGTCTGAGCCTTGCGCCAGCACCTCGATGCCGGTGCCGCAGACCCGTTGCACCATGTGCGCAGGCACTTCTTGCGATACGCCGGAGTAAAGCCCGACATGACGGGGCAGCATGTAGGCGTCGAAGCTCGCCTGGGCCATCGAGCCGGTGATGACAGTGCCGACATCTTGCGGCGAAGCGCCTGTCTTCTTGAAGGCTTCGCGCGCGGCCTTGATACCGAGATCGATAGGCGACACTGAACCCAGCGCGCCGTTGTAGTCGGCGAACGGCGTGCGTACGCCGTCGATCAGCCACGCGTCTTGGTAGGTCGCGCCGATGCCGTTCTTTGCGGTACTCACTTGACGCTACTCCTCGATGCTCAGGACGCGCGGCGGTAACTTGGGCAAATAAAGCTCGTCAATCAGCGCGGCCCGGTGCGACAGCACGCTGCGCTGATTGATCGAGCCTTTGTCGGTCATCTCACCTTTGTCGAGCGACGGCGGTTCCACCATCAACAGCGCGCGGGTGATACGCGCGGACGAACCGGAGTTTGCCTTGGCGAGTTGCATGAGCCGTCCGGTGAAATGCTCGCGCACACGCTTATCGTTCAGCACAGTCTCGGCCGCGGCGTCCGCCGGCAGATCGGGCGCGAGCTTGCGGCAGGCCGCTAGATCGGGAAACACCAACGCGCCGATCTCGTTGCGGTCCGCTCCTGCCAACACCACGTCACGCACATAGGGCGCGAAATGATCGACGAAACCGGCGCGCAAGGGACCGACGTTGACCCAGGTGCCGGTGGAGAGCTTGAAGTCCTCGGCGATGCGGCCGTCGAACAACAACCCTTGGCGCGGGTCGTTCTCGTCGGCGAACTTGAACGCGTCGCCGAGGCGATAGAAGCCTTCTTCGTCAAAGGCCTTTTCGGTGAATTCGGGTTGGCGCCAATAGCCCGGTGTGATGTTGGGCCCGCGTACGCGCGCTTCCAGCTTGCCTTCGTTGGGTACCAGCTTCAGGTCCATGCCGGCGCCCGGCAGCCCCATGTTGGCCGCGTTCTCCGCGTGCCAGGTGCGCGCCAGCGCAAATGGCGCGGTCTCGGTCGAGCCGAAGCCGGTGAGGAACAGGATGCGTTCGCCGCAGGTCTCGACCGCCAGTTCCTGGATCTCATCGAACACGTGCTGGGCGATGCCGGCGCCGGCAAACCAGAACAGCTTCAACCGCGAAAAGAAGTTGCGCCTGAGCTCGGCGTCGCTGCGCAGGAACGGCAGCAGCGCCTCGTACCCCTTGGGTACCGTGAAGTACCAGGTCGGCGCGACCTCGCGCAGATTCTTGACCGTCTCCTCGATGGCGCCGGGCAACGGCTTGCCCTCGTCGATGTAGAAGGTGCCACCGTTATAGAGCACGAGACCAACGTCGTGATTGCCGCCGGCGGTGTGATGCCACGGTGCCCAGTCGACGATCACCGGCGGTTCGTCGGCGAAATAGCTCAACGACTGGCGGATCATCACCTGGTTGGCGCACCACATGCGCTGGGTGTTGATCACGCATTTTGGCACGCCGGTGGAGCCGGAGGTGAACAAGAACTTGGCGATGGTGTCGGGACCAACGGCATTGTGTGCGGCATCAACAGCGCTGGCGGGCGTTGGTTTGGTGAGGTCGGCAAAGCGCGTAGCGCGCTGGCCGTCCGGCGTGTTGCGCGTGACGACGATCTCGACGTCATCCGCCACGACCGCGCGGATTGCCTTGGCGAATTGATTGCCGTCGCAGGCGAATACCATCCCGGGCGTAAGGAGATTGATGATCGAGCGCAATTTGCCGAAGTCGCCCGACATCAGCGAATAGGCCGGCGAAATCGGCGCGTGCGGAATACCGACGTAGAGCGCGGCCAGCGCTAGCAGCGCGTGCTCGATGTCGTTGCCGGACAGGATCACGATCGGCCGATCGGCGGAAAGATTGCGTTCGAGCAGCGACTGGCCGATGCGGCGGGCGAACTCGAGCGCCTGCTCATAGGTGATGGCGCGCCAGTCGCCGTTCTTGTCGCGCTGGGCGATAAAGGCTTGAGTCGGCGTTTCCGCCGCCCAGAATTCCAGCCGCTCTGTCAACTTGTCGGGATAAGTCCCGAGCGCCTGCGGCGAGCGCAACAGGATAATGCCGTCGGCGCGGTGCTCGGCGACGACATCCTGCGGTCCAAGATTGACCGCTCGGGTGCCGGCGAGAGGCAATGACAGTGCCGGCGCGGGCGTCATAGCGCGATCACCGAATTCGGAACCGGCTCGATGTAGAGCTGTTCAACCAAGGCGGCGCGGTTTCCCAACACGGCGCGCTGGTTGATCGAGCCCTTGTCGGTCATCTCGCCCTTGTCCATCGACGGCGGCTCGGCCATCAGCGCCAGCCGCACCACGCGAGTCGACGAGCCTTTGCTTTGTACGGCAAGTTCCGCCAGCAGTTCGGCGAACTTCGCGCGCACTCTTTTGTCGGCAACGATCGCATCGGGCGTCGCGTCAGGCCCAAGGCCGGCCAGCGCGCGGCAGGCTTCGATGTCCGGAAACACCAATGCAGCGACATAATCGCGATCGGGCCCGGTCAGCACCACGTCGCGCACATGAGGCGCGAAATGATCGACGAAGCGCGCGCGCAGCGGGCCGACGCTGACCCAGGTGCCGGTCGACAGCTTGTAGTCTTCGGCGAGGCGGCCGTCGAACAGCAGGCCCTTTGCCGGATCGTCCGGATCGGCGAATTTCAGCGCGTCGCCGATCTTGTAGTAGCCGTCCTCGTCGAAGGCGGTTGCCGTGTGGTGCTCCTGCCGCCAGTAGCCGGGCGTGATCAGCGGCCCGCGCAGGCGCGCTTCCAGCTTGCCTTCGTTCGGCACCAGCTTGAGGTCGACGCCGCGGCAGGGCAGGCCGATATTGCCGGCGCGGTCGAATTCCCAGGTGCAGGCGAGCGCGGCCGGCGCGGTTTCGGTCGAGCCGAGCGAGGTCAGGAAGATCACGCGCTCGCCGGTGGTCTCGACCGAGAGCCGGGTGAGGTCGTCCCAGGTGGTCTGGTTGAGGCCGGCGCCGGCATAGAACAGGACCTTCAGCCGCGAGAAAAAGTTCTTGCGCAAGGTATCGTCGGCGCGGAAATGCGAGACCAGCGCTTCGTAGCCCTTGGGCACGTTGAAATAGATCGTGGGCGCGATCTCGCGCAGGTTCCGCGCCGTCTTCGGCACGCCGGGCGGCGTCGGATTGCCGTCGTCGATATAGAGCGAGCCGCCTTGCGTGAGCACCAGGTTGAAGTTGTGGTTGCCGCCGAAGGTGTGGCTCCACGGCAACCAGTCCAGCACCACCGGCGGCTCCTCGGTCGCGAAGGCGAAGCCGGCAGCCAGCATGGCCTGGTTCGAGCACAGCATGCGGTGGGTGTTGATCACCGCCTTCGGCGTGCCCGTCGATCCCGAGGTGAACAGGAATTTCACGATCGTGTCGGGCGTCACGCGCGCGTGTGCCTCGGCTACGGCGGCTGCATCTTCCGCGCCGATCAGGTCGGCGAACAGCGTCGCTTTGCGGTCCGGCAGCGGATTGGCGGTCACCACCAATTCCACATCGTCGGGCACGGTGGCGGCGATGGCGCGGCCGAAGGCGTTGCCGTCGGCGGCGTAGACGAGGCCGGGCGTCAGCAGTTCGACGATCATGCGCAGCTTGCCGAAATCGCTCGACATCAGCGAATAGGCCGGCGAGATCGGCGCGAACGGAATGCCGACATAGGTCGCCGCTAGCCCCAAGAGCGCATGGTCGATGCCGTTGCCGGAGAGGATCACGATCGGCCGCTCCGCGGACAGCCCGCGCCGCAGCAGCGCCGCGCCGATGCGCTTCACTGTGTCGAGCACCTGCGCGTAGGTCAGCTCACGCCAGCCGCCATCCGGCCCGCGTTGGGCAAGGAATACACGATCGGGCGCCTGCCGGGCCCATTGCTCCAACGGCTCGCTGAGCTTGGCGTGGTAATCGCCGAGCGGCGCGGCGGCGCGGATATGGATGGTGCCATCGGGCTTGCGCTCCACGACGGCGTCGGGCGCGCCCAGGCGCACGGGCCTCAGCGGGGCGGCGCTTGGCGGTCGGTCGGCACGCAACGGTTCGGCCATCGAGCCCTTTTCCCTGGATCGCGTTTCCTGGTCTGCCGTTCTTGTTGCGCACGATCTTACCCGAACCGGGGCGTCGTGCGCTGGCGGCAAATTGTCGGCAAAATTGTTGTCCTGGACAACTAATTTCCGCCGGTCGGGGGCCGCCCGTCAAGGGAAGCTTATTTCGGGCGGGCGGCGCCCGGCCGGGCCCCAATCCTCAGCTTTGCTTCACCTTCGGCCCGCGTTTTTCCAGGAAGTCGCGCAGCCGCGCCTTGGCCTCTGGATCGGCCTGGGCGATCGACGAAATCAGCGATTCCATGGCGTAACCGGCGGCCGGGTCGCTTTCGGCGATGCGCGGCAGCGCGTGCATGACCGCGAAATTGGTCAGCGGCGCATTGGAGGCGATGCGCTGCGCCAGTTCCAGGCCCTTGGCGAATCCCTTGCCCGTCTCGACCAGATAGGTGGTCAGGCCCATGGCCTGGCCTTCCTCGGCCGAATAGGTGCGGCCGGTCAGCATCATGTCCATCATGCGCGCGACCCCGATCAGCCGCGGCAGCCGCACCGAGCCGCCCCCGCCGACATAGATGCCGCGACTACCCTCGGGCAGCGCGTAATAGGCCGAGCGTTCGGCGACGCGCACATGCGCCGCTGCCGCGAGTTCCAGTCCACCGCCGACCACCGCTCCGTGTAGCACCGCTACCACCGGCACCTTGCCAAACTGAATCTTCTCGAAGGTGCGATGCCACAGGCGCGAATGTTCGATGCCCTCGCGCACGTCGCGCTCTTTCAATTCGGAGAGATCGAGCCCGGCGGAGAAATTGTCGCCTTCGCCCACCAGCAGCACCGCGTTGATGTCAGCCGGCAACGCGCCGAAGAATGCGTCGATGCCGATAACGGTGTCGTCGTCGAGCGCGTTGCGCTTGTGTGCACGATTCAGCCGCAAGATCGCGACCTCATCCTGCCGTTCGGCTATCAGCGAGGCGGGAAGGTTGAAATCTGCAAAATCTTGTTGGGTTTCGGGCACGCGTCTGTCTCTCCGGCGTCATGCCCGGCCCGTGCCGGGCATCCACGTCTTAACAAGCCGATTACAATGAAAGACGTGGATGGCCGGGACAAGCCCGGCCATGGCGAATCTTCGCTATAAAACCTCGAATACGTCCAGCCGCACCGCCAGCGCCTCGCGCTGGCCCCGGGCGATAGCCAGGATGCGGTTTAGCCAGGAGGCCTCACGGTCCGAAGTTTCGAACCGCATCACTGTGCGGAAATAGTAGCTCGCCGGATCGACCGCCTCGCCGCGCGCCAGCGCCGCCAGCACCTCCGGCGGCCCGTGTCTGAGTCCCGCGCTGTTGACCAGGATGCGCCCGCCGGTTGCGGTCTCGATGGTGTAGCGGGCCTGGATGTCGGCGGCGCCGTCGGCGCGGATGATCTGCCAGTCGGCTCCGCCGGGCAGGATTTTGCCCGTGAGCCGGGGGCCTTGCACGGTGCCGCCCAGAATGTCGATGATGCGGCGCTCCCCGTAGGGCGTGGGGCCGAGGTTGAGGATCGGCGCAAGCTCGGCCGTTATGGTGAAGATCGGTTCTTTTCCCAGCATGGCGGTATGGTTGGGGTCCCAACTTTCTAGTGGTCCGATTCCGACATTTGCCTCCCGCTGCTGCAAGCTCCGAGCAAATGTCGGAATCAAAGGACCACTAGCAAGTATTTGATTCTAGTGGAGCTTTGAATTTGACATTTGATAAGCGGCCCGCCTCAAATGGGTATCAAATGTCAAATTCGCTCCACTAGTTTCGGGGCGATTTCGCCATTTGACCCTATGGATGACGGGCCGTAAATACGGGGCCGCACAAACCGGGAAATCTTCTGAATGGCGCGCATTTCGTCTCTCGCCGAAGCCATCGCCGCCGCCGTCCGCGACGGCGATATCGTGGCCGTGGAAGGCTTCACCCACCTCATTCCGCATGCGGCGGGCCATGAGATCATCCGTCAGGGTCGAAAAGCTCTGACCGTGATCCGCATGACGCCGGACCTCGTCTACGACCAGCTCATCGGCATGGGCTGCGTCGACAAGATGATTTTTTCATGGGGTGGGAATCCGGGCGTCGGCTCGCTGCATCGCTTCCGCGACGCGGTGGAGAACGGCTGGCCGCACAAGCTCGAGATCGTCGAGCATTCGCATGCCGCCATGGCCAACGCCTACGAGGCGGGCGCGGCCGGCCTGCCGCTCGCCGTGTTCCGCGGCTACGTCGGCGGCGACCTGCCCAAGGTCAACCCGAACATCAAGTACATCACCTGCCCGTTCACCGGCGAGAAGCTTGCCGCCATTCCGGCGCACCGGCCGGATGTGGCGGTAATCCACGCCCAACGCGCCGACAAGGCCGGCAACGTAATGATCGAAGGCGTGCTCGGCGTTCAGAAGGAGGCGGTGCTCGCTTCCAAGCGCTCGGTGGTGACGGTAGAGGAGATCGTCGACGAGTTGCCGGAGCGCAGCCTCAATGCGGTGGTGTTGCCACACTGGACCGTCGGTCATGTCGTCGAGGTGCCGGGTGGCGCCTTCCCGTCCTATGCGCAAGGCTATTATCCGCGCAACAACAGTTTCTACAAGCAGTGGGATGCTGTCTCGCGCGAGCGCGACACGTTCCTCGCCTGGATGAAGGAAAACGTACTGGAGAAGGGCCCCGAGGCCTTTGCCCAGTATGCGCTTAAAGCTCGCGCGGCGGCGGAGTGACGATCATGGCCGAATACAAGCCCAACGAAATGATGACCATCGCGGCCGCGCGTGCGCTCAAGAACGACGACGTCTGCTTCGTCGGCATCGGCATGCCGTCGGCGGCCGCCAATCTCGCGCGCCTGACACATGCGCCGGAGATCACCTTGATCTACGAGTCGGGCACGCTCGCGACCAAGCCCAATGTGCTGCCGCTGTCGATCGGCGACGGCGAATTATGCGAGACAGCGATCACCACCGTGTCGGTGCCGGAGATGTTCCGCTACTGGCTGCAGGGTGGACGCATCAAGGTCGGCTTTCTCGGCGGCGCACAGATCGACAAGTTCGCCAACCTCAACACCACCGTGGTCGGGGGCTCCTACGACAAGCCGAAAGTGCGCCTGCCCGGCGGCGGCGGCGCGCCGGAGATCGCCACCTCGTGCGGCGAAATCTTCATTATCATGGCGCAGTCCAAGCGCGGCTTTGTCGACAAGCTCGATTTTGTTACTTCAATCGGCCACGTTTCCGGCGGCGACAGCCGACAGAAGCTGGGTGTGAAAACCAAAGGCCCGACGCGATTGATCACCGACTTGGCGCTCTTGGAGCCGGATCCGGAGAGCAAGGAGATGACCGTCGTCTCCATTCATCCGGGTGTCACGCGCGAGCAGATTCAGGAAAACACCGGGTGGGATGTAAAATTTGCCGGTCAGGTAACGGAAACGCCGTCACCGACAGCTAAGGAACTCGAAGTCCTGCGCGAGCTGCAGGCGCGCACCGCGCGCGCCCATGCGGCGGCGTAAGGAAGGAGCGGAACATGCGTGAAGCATTTATTTGTGACGCCGTGCGTACGCCGATTGGCCGTTACGCCGGTGGCCTGGCCAAGGTGCGCGCCGACGATCTGGGCGCCATCCCGATCAGGGCGCTGATCAAGCGCAACCCCAAGGCTGATTGGGAGAAGCTCGACGAGGTGTTTTACGGCTGCGCCAATCAAGCCGGGGAGGACAACCGCAACGTCGCACGCATGGCGCTGCTGCTCGGCGGGCTGCCCGACAATGTGCCGGGCGTGACGCTCAATCGCCTGTGTGCCTCCGGCATGGAGGCGGTGGGCGCCGCCGCTCGCGCCATCCGCGCCGGCGAAATGGATTTCGCCATCGCAGGCGGCGTCGAATCCATAACTCGCGCGCCCTTCGTGAGGGGCAAGAGCGACGAGGCCTTCTCGCGCAAGGTCGAGGTCTTCGACACCACCATCGGCTGGCGCTTCGTCAATCCGCTGATGAAGCAGCAATACGGCATCGACTCGATGCCGGAGACCGGTGAGAACGTGGCCGAGGAATTCCAGGTCAGCCGCGCCGACCAGGACGCGTTTGCGTTGAGGTCGCAGCAGCGCGCCGCCAAGGCGCAGGCTGACGGTTATTTCGCCGCCGAGATCGTGCCGGTCGAGGTCGCCGGTCGCAAGGAAACGGTGACGGTCGATACCGACGAGCATCCGCGGCCGCAGACCACGCTCGAGCAGCTCGCCAAGCTGAAGACGCCGTTCCGCAATCCTGGCACCATTACCGCGGGTAACGCTTCCGGCGTGAACGACGGCGCTGCGGCCGTGATCGTCGCTTCGGAAGAGGCGGTGAAGGCGCACGGCCTGACGCCGCGCGCGCGCGTGCTCGGTATGGCGTCTGCGGCCGTGCCGCCGCGCATCATGGGCATCGGACCGGTGCCTGCAACTCAGAAGCTGATGGCACGCCTCCAGCACAAGATCGGCGACTACGACTTGATTGAGATCAACGAGGCCTTTGCCTCGCAGTCGCTAGCTTGCCTGCGCCAGCTCGGTCTTCCGGACGATGCGGCCCAGGTCAATCCGCACGGCGGAGCGATCGCGCTCGGTCATCCGTTGGGCATGTCGGGCGCCCGCCTGGTGTTGACGGCGGCGCATGGGCTGGAAACGCAAGGCGGAAAGCTGGCGCTCGCCACCATGTGCGTCGGTGTCGGTCAGGGCGTTTCGCTGGCCCTCGAGCGGGTCAGCTGAACAACGCAAAGAATCACGAGGGGACGATAATGTCGCTGATCTATCCCAGGGAGAGCCTCAGCGTATTTCCCAAACACCTGAGCCCCGAATACCGCAGCACGGTGAAGCGCTCGCCGTCGAAGCCGCTGATCCTGGTGCCGCATACGCTGTCGGAATTGACCGGCCCGGTCTATGGCCACGATTCGGTGCAGGAAGGTGATAACGATCTCACTAAGCAGCACAAGGGCGAGCCGCTCGGCGAGCGCATCATCGTGCACGGCCACGTCCTCGACGAGGACAAGCGGCCGCAGCCCGACACGCTGGTCGAGATCTGGCAGGCCAATGCTTGCGGCCGCTACGTGCACATTGTCGACCAGCATCCGGCGCCGCTCGATCCCAACTTCACCGGCGCAGGCCGTACCATCACCGACGAGAAAGGCTATTACCGCTTCGTCACTGTGAAGCCGGGCGCCTATCCGTGGGGCAATCACCACAACGCCTGGCGGCCCAACCACATCCACTTTTCGGTGTTCGGCCACTCGTTCCTGTCGCGGCTGGTCACCCAGATGTATTTCCCCGGCGATCCGCTGTTCCCGTTCGATCCGATCTTCAACTCGGTCACCGACGAGAAGGCGCGCCAGCGCATGGTCTCGAGCTTCGACCTGGAGAACACCATCCCCGATTGGGCGCTCTGCTTCCGCTTCGACATCGTGCTGCGCGGACGCGAGGCCACTCCTCTCGACACGGACAAGCACTGACATGTCGGACATCACGCCATCGCAGACCGTCGGCCCGTACTTCGCATACGGCCTTACGCCCAAGGGCCGCTGCCAATGGGACCCCAACGGCAGCTATAGCTGGAAGCAAACCGTCGGCGACAATCTCGTCACTCCCGACGCCACTGGCGATCGCATCCACATCGAAGGTGTTGTCCTCGACGGCGACGGCCAGCCGATCCCCGACGCCATGATCGAGATCTGGCAGGCAGACAGCCAAGGGCGCTACGCCAGCCCGTACGACAGTCGCGCGCTGCCGAACACCCGCTTCAAAGGCTTCGGCCGCTCCGCCACCGACAAGGACGGCGTCTACAGCTTCGACACCATCAAGCCGGGCGTGGTGCCGGGCCCGGACGGTAAAACCCAAGCTCCACACATCGTTGTTGCGGTGTACTCGCGCGGCATGCTGCGGCAGATCTATACGCGGCTGTATTTTTCCGACGAGGCAGCGAACAAGACCGATCCCATCCTGGCGCTGGTGCCAGCAGACCGGCGTGGGACGCTCATTGCCCACAGAGAGTTCGACCGACGGAAAGACCGTCTATCGCTTCGACATCCGCATTCAGGGCGAAAACGAGACGGTCTTCTTCGAAGTCTAGCCGGTTGCCGTCGATATTCAGGGCAGAGGCGGGTGGTTAGGTCGCCCACCTCTGCCCCTTTATTTTGCTGTATTGTGGGCAGACTCCCACCGACCAACGGCGCCAGCTCACGAATACTCGGACGCATTGTTTGATACAAATCTGTCTGTTTTTGACCTAGTTCCAACAATTCGTCTTGCCCACCCACTTTGCCCAACTTTTCCCAACTCAGTTTTTGTGGTTGACGCGGCCCGCCCGGCTTGGTTCGCTTGCGCATTAATCGGCCACCGAGAGCCGGACTGGGAAACGCCGTCATGAACGAGCAAATTCTCCAGGAGATCAGCGATTTTTGCCGTCAGCGCGGACTTGCCGAATCGACCTTCGGCCGCCGCGCGGTGAATGACGGCAAGCTCGCCAGCCGCCTGCGCAACGGCGGCCGCATCACCACCGACACATTGGAGCGCATCCGCTCCTTCATGGCCAACAACGTCGACGGCGCGCCGGCGCGCCGTCGGGTGCTGTTCGATCCGGCTCCGCCACCGGCGCCAGCGCAGACGTTGCCGGTGCTGACACCGCCGGCGCCACCGGTCGCTTCCGGCCAAGCGAGCGATGATCCGCAACGCAATTTCCGCTTCTTCGACAACCGGCAGAAATATCTGCTGTTCGTGAACACCTGCTCGGAGAAATGGGAGGTCGCCAACCGCGTTGGTCTCGAACTCGCCAATATCCATCCGCGTCCGCCGGCGGTGCGCGTATTCGACGCTGGCGTCGGCGACGGCACGGTGCTGGCGCGCGTCATGCGCACCATGCACGACCGCTTCCCGACCATGCCGTTCTACATCGTCGGCAAGGAAATCAGCCTTGAAGATGTCCGCCTCACGCTCAACAAGGTGGCGGACCGCTTCGTCGAGCATCCCTCGACCGTGCTGGTGCTGACCAACCTCGCTTATGCCGACGCGCCCTGGCTGGCGGTGAAATCGCTTTCCGCCGCTTCGAGCTTGGTGTGGAAAGAAGTGGCGATGGAGGGCAACACCGCGCACGCCTTCGAGAAGCAGATCACCGATCTCGAGCCGTTCCTAGCGGAGCCTGGAAGGCGGGCGTGTCGCCGAAGAGCGGCAATCCGGTCTACGAGCGCCCGGTCATCCTGGTGATCTACCGCAACGATCACCGCTTCCTGCTCGACCAGATCGTGCCCAAGCCCGGTGGCACAGTCGCCGACTACGATCTGGTGATCGCCTCGCAGCCCTATCGCGCGCGCGCCTCGCTGCAGTTCAAAGCCAAGCGCGTGCTGGCGCCGCTCGCCCGCGCGCTCGGGCCGGGCGGACGCATGATCGCCATTCATTCCTACGGCCACGATCCCGGCATGGAGATCATCCATCAGGTCTGGCCGGATGACGACCCGTTCACCCATAGCCGCCACGACCTGCTGAAGGAGGTGAAGCACGAATTAGGCGCCGCCGGCCGCGACCTCAATTTCAACGCCTATTCCGACCAGCGCTCGCTGTTTCGCTACGACATGCACACGCTGCCGACGGAAATCTCCAATTCGATCGGCACCTCCACGCTGCTCGCGGCCTGGAACGCGGCGATCTACGTGGCGCAGATCGAGGACGACCGGCTCTCCGACGTCAACAGCGATCGCCGCTACATCGAGGCCACGCGCGAAGCGCTGCAGAAAAACGGCGGGCTTTGGTTCTACGACGAATCCTTCGTCATCTCGCACCGGCGGGAGTGAGCGACGTGGACAACGTGATGACGGCCGCCGCGCCATCCGCGCCAAACCAAGTTGCGCGGCGCTTCTCGTTCGAAGCCACCCGGCCGACGGCCGATGAGGTCGCGCGGCTGACGGACATCGTGCCGTCGGGCACCATGGTCTATCTCACCGCGGTGCCGAACCAGTCTGCGGCCGAACAGGTCAAGGCTGCGGTACGTCTCCGCCGCGCCGGGCTCACCCCAGTTGCGCATATCGCTGCCCGCCGGTTCGCCGGCCTGGAGCAGTTAAACGACCTACTGAAGGCTTTGCGCGAAGAGGCCGACATGCGCCGGCTTATGGTGATCGGTGGCGATATCGACAGCGCCGGCCCGCTGCCCGATGCATTGGCGGTGATCCGTCACGGCAATCTGCGCGGCCTCGGCTTCGAGGAGATCGGCATCGGCGGCTATCCGGAATCGCACCCGCGCATCGCGCCGGGGCGGCTTGAAGCGGCGCTCGATGAGAAGATCGCGCTCGCCGTGGCGCAGGGCTTGCGTATCCACATCGTGAGCCAGTTCTCATTCTCGCCCGAGCACATTCTGACCTGGCTCAAGCAATTGCGCGGCTGCGGCATCACGCAGCCGGTGCGGGTCGGCCTGGTCGGCCCTACCAGCGTGCCGGCGCTGCTGCGCTTTGCCCGCCGCTGCGGGGTCAATGCTTCGCTACGCGGGCTGGTTTCGGGAGTTGCCACCGGTCTGGTTGGCCATGTTGGGCCTGACCGCATCATCGACTCGCTGTCGGCCGCGAACGATGTGGGCGATGTTGCCCTGCACTATTTTTCCTTCGGCGGAACGGTTGAAACCGCGCGCTACGCGTGTCAAGCCGCTGCGGGACGGCACGATGCCCATCGTGCTATGGCTCACCCCAATTAAGCCTGCCCGCCGGTTTCTGAGCTGGGCGGCCCCATCCGGGAGGAAATCATGACGCAACGGACCAAACCGCCTTTCAGCGCCGACGAGGTCGGCAGCCTGCTGCGCACTGCACCCATCAAGGATGCGCGTGCCAAGCACGAGGCCGGGAAGATCGGCGCTGCCGAGCTCAAGGCGGTCGAGGATCTAGAGATCAAGAAGATCATCAAGAAGCAGGAAGAAGTTGGCCTCAAACTCGCGACCGACGGCGAGTTCCGCCGCTCGTGGTGGCACTTTGACTTCTATGGCGGACTCGACAATGTCGAAATCTATGAGCTCGACCATGGCATTCAGTTTCAGGGCGTGCAGACCAAGCCGCGTTCGATCCGCGTCAACGGCAAGATCGGGTTCTCCGATCATTACATGCTGGAGCATTTCAAGTTCCTGAAGGCGAACTGCAGCGTTACGCCCAAGATGTGCATTCCGGCGCCGTCGACTTTCCATTTCCGGCTTGAGCCGAACGCGGTCAGCAAGGACGCCTATGCGAACCGCGATGCCATCTTCGACGATCTCGCGGTGGCCTATCAGAACGCGATCAAGGCTTTCTACGCCGCCGGCTGCCGTTATCTGCAGTTCGATGACACCGCGTGGGCCTATCTCTGTTCGCAGGAGCAGATGCAGCAGGCGCGTGACCGCGGCCTTGACGTCGATCACCTGCAGGACACTTACGCCAAGTGCATCAACAAGGCATTGGAGGCCAAACCCGCCGACATGACGATCACGACCCACGTCTGCCGCGGCAACTTTCGCTCCACCTTCATCTCGTCGGGCGGATACGAGCCGGTGGGCGAGACGCTGCTCGCCAAGTGCAATTACGATGGCTACTTCCTCGAGTACGACACCGACCGCGCCGGCGGTTTCGAGCCGCTGCGCTTCCTGCCCAAGGGCAACAAGATCGTCGTGCTCGGCCTCGTTACCACCAAGCAGGGTCGGCTGGAGCAGCCCGGCGACATCAAGAAGCGCATCGAGGAGGCGACCAAATTCGTCGCGCTCGATCAGCTTTGTCTGTCGCCACAATGCGGCTTCGCTTCCACCGAAGAGGGCAATACGCTGGCGGAAGACGAACAGTGGGCCAAGCTGCGCATGATCGTCGAACTCGCCGAGGAGGTGTGGGGGAAGTAATGCCGCTCTTTCCCTCTCCCCGCTTGGGGGGAGAGGGGGGCCGCCGCAGATGGTCGAGGGCCCGCGGTTGTCGCCCCCGCGAAAGCGGGTACCCAGTAGCCCCGGTGCTTCCAATCAATTGCTTGGCTCATGTTTACTGGATGCCCCGCCTTCGCGGGGCATGACAGCCTGAGAATACGGGGAGGAACAAGAATGTCCCAACGCGTCAAACCGCCCTTCCGCGCCGACCACGTCGGCAGCCTATTGCGCCCGGCGGCGCTGAAGGATGCGCGCGCGCAATTCGTCAAGGGCGAGATCGATGACGCCGCGCTGCAACGGATCGAAGACGACGCCATCAAAGTCGTCGTCAAGAAGCAGGAAGCATGTCGGCCTCAAGCTCGCTACCGACGGCGAGTTCCGCCGCTCCTGGTGGCATTTCGATTTCTTCAAGGGCCTGCAAGGCGTTGACCTGATCGAAGCGCCGCCGATTAAGTTCCACGGCGTTGTGACGAAAAGCGAGGCGATCAAGATCAACCGTAAGGTGGATTTCGCCGGCCATCCGCAGATCGAGCACTTCAAGTTCCTTAAAAGCCATTGCAACGTCGTGCCGAAGATGTGCATCCCTGCGCCGAGCACGTTCCACTTCCGTCAGGGCCGGCAGATGGTCAGCAAGGAGGCCTATCCGGACCTTGACGTCTTCTTTGCCGACGTTGCTGCTGCCTGGAAGAAGGCGATCCGTGCCTTCTACGACGCCGGCTGCCGCTATCTGCAACTCGACGACACCGCCTGGGCGATGATCTGCGATCCCAAGGAGCGCGAGCATTCCAGGGAGCGCGGCGACGACCCTGACAACCTGCCGGCGATCTACGCGCAGATGACCAACGCAGCGCTCACCGACAAGCCGGCCGACATGACCATCACCATGCATTCCTGCCGTGGCAACTTTCGCTCCACCTTCATCGCATCCGGCGGCTACGAGTTCGTCGCCGAACATCTGCTCGCGCAATACCAATTTCGATGGCTATTTCCTCGAATACGATACCGATCGGGCGGGCGGCTTCGAACCCTTACGCTTCTTCCCCAAGGGCGAGAAGCAGCTCGTGCTCGGCCTCGTCACCTCCAAGCAGCGGCCGCCTGGAGCCGCGCGACGAGATCAAGAAGCGCATCGAGGAGGCGACCAAGTACGTGCCGCTCGAGCAGCTTTGTCTTTCGCCGCAATGCGGCTTTTCCTCCACCGAGGAGGGCAACGTGCTGGCGGAAGAAGAGCAGTGGGCGAAGCTGCGCATGATCGTGGAATTGGCCGAAGAGGTGTGGGGGAAATAACCCCTACGCTTGCCCGGTGTCGTCAGCGCACGCGAAGGCGGGGCGCTGCAGACCCGGCGTCCCTTCCATAAAACCGATAGACCGGGGTCCCGTCTTCAGCGGTGCACCGCTACGCTTCGCGGCGCGCTGACACCTGGCAATCCGGGACACGAGGCCCTGCCCATGACCCAACGCATCACGCCCCCCTTCCGCGCCGACCATGTCGGCAGCCTGTTGCGCAGCGCGCCGCTCAAAGAGGCGCGCGCCAAGCGCGAGAAGGGCGAGATCGACGCCGCCGCGCTCAAAGCGATCGAAGACCGGGAGATCGAAAAGATCATCAAGCGCCAGGAGGACATCGGCCTCAAGGCCGTGACCGACGGCGAATTCCGCCGCGCCTTCTGGAACTACGACTTTCTCGGCGAACTCGACGGCGTCGAGGCTTATCTCGGCGAGCGCAAGATCAAGTTCCAGGGCGTGCAGCCCAAGCCGATGATGCTGCGTGTCGTCGATAAGCTCGGCACGTTCTCCGGCCATCCGATGATCGAGCATTTCAAGTTCGTGCAGGTCGCACACCAAGGTGGAGCCGAAGATGACGATCCCGTCGCCGTCATCGCTGCACTTCCGCTACGGGCGCGACGCCGTGCCGGAATCGATCTACCCGGACATGACCGATTTCTACCGCGATCTCGGCGCCGCCTACCGCCAGGCCGTGCGCGCCTTCGCCGATGCCGGCTGCCGCTACCTGCAGCTCGACGAAGTCAATTTCACCTATCTCTGCGATCCCAAGCTGCGCGAACAGGTGGCCAACCGCGGCGACGATCCCGAGCAACTGCCGTCGATCTACGCCGGCATGATCAACGCGGCGATCTCCGACATCCCGGACGACATGACCATCGCCATGCATCTGTGCCGCGGCAATTTCCAATCCACGTTCGTGGCCTCGGGCGGCTACGAGCCGGTGGCGGAGATCCTGTTTAACACGATCAACGTCCACGGCTATTTCATGGAGTACGACAGCGACCGCGCCGGCGGCTTCGAGCCGCTGCGGTTCGTGCCCAAGGGCAAGACGGTGGTTCTCGGTCTCGTCACCACCAAGTCGGGGCGGCTGGAGTCGCGCGACGAGCTCAAGCGCCGCATCGAGCAGGCCTCCAAGTATATCGACCTAGATCAGTTATGCCTGTCACCGCAATGCGGCTTCGCCTCCACCGAAGAGGGCAACCTGCTGGCGGAAGAGGAGCAGTGGGCTAAACTCCGAATGATTGTCGAAGTAGCGGAAGAGGTTTGGGGCCGCTAGCAAGCCAAAAATAATGGTGTCGTCCCCGCCAACGGGTCCGCGCAAAGCGCGGCCCGATGACAGGCTCCGGCGGAGAACCTAGTAACCCCAGCGTGTCGAATAGATCGAGTGGCCCCCGTTTACTGGATGCCCGCCTTCGCGGGCATGACAGTCGAGAGTAGGGAGAGAAACAACAATGAGCCAACGCACCGTTCCCCCCTTCCGTGCCGATCATGTCGGCAGCCTGCTGCGGCCGGCCGCACTCAAAGAAGCGCGCGCGCAATTCGCGAAAGGCGAAATCGACGCCGCGGCGTTGAAAGCCGTCGAAGACCGCGAGATCGAGCGCGTCATCAAAAACCAAGAAGAGGCGGGCCTGCAAGGCATCACCGACGGCGAATTCCGCCGCTCCTGGTGGCATCTCGATTTTCTCTGGGGTCTCGACGGCATCGAAAAGCACGTGATGGATACCGGCATCGCCTTTGCCGGCGTCAACACCCGCAACGAGGGGCTGAAAATCACCGGCAAAGTCGGCTTCACTGGCCATCCGATGATCGAACATTTCAAGTTCGTTGCCGCCCACACGAAACGCACGCCCAAAATCACCATTCCCGCGCCGTCGGCCGCTTACGGCCGGCCGGTGCCCACCCCGATCGACAGAAACGTCTATCCCAAAATGGACGCCTTCTTCGAGGATCTCGGCCAGGCCTACAAAAAGGCCGTCCGCGCCTTCGCCGATGCCGGCTGCCGCTACCTGCAGCTAGACGAAGTCTTCATCGCCATGCTGTGCGACCCGAAGTACCGCCAGCAGATGAAGGACCGCGGCGATGACCCGGAAAAGATCGGCGAGCTCTACGGCGACCTCATCAACATGGCGATGTCGGACATCCCCGCCGACATGCGCATCACCATGCACCTTTGCCGCGGCAACTATAAATCTACCTTCATGGGCACCGGCGGCTACGAGGCCGAGCAGGACATCCTGTTCAACCGCATCAAGGTGCACGGCTATTTCATGGAATACGATACCGATCGCGCCGGCGGCTTCGAGCCGCTGCAGTCTGGTCCCCAAGGACCGCCAGATTGTGCTCGGTCTCGTCACCACCAAGACCGGCCGGCTGGAATCGAAGGACGATCTCAAGCGCCGTATCGAGGGAGCCACCAAGTACATTTCGCTCGAACAGCTTTGTCTGTCGCCGCAATGCGGCTTCGCCTCGACGGAAGAGGGCAACACGCTCGCGGAAGAGGAGCAGTGGGCCAAGCTGCGCATGATCGTGGAATTGGCCGAAGAGGTGTGGGGGAAGTAGCGAGCATTCTCAGATGTCATCGTCCGCGAACGCGCACGATCCAGTACTCACGGTCTATCGATTTAGCCGCAACGCTGGTGTTTACTGGGTCCCCGCCGGAGCCTGTCATCGGGCCGCGCTTTGCGCGGACCCGTTGGCGGGGACGACAGCCTGAGTAAGACGCAAATGCCCCTCGATCCCGACAAACTCCTCACCTTGCAAGTCCCCGACGTCGAGCACACCTACGGCCCGCGCGATTGCATCCTCTATGCGCTCGGCGTCGGTCTCGGCCAGGACCCGGTGAACGAGGACGAGCTCGCCTTCGTCTACGAGAAAAATCTCAAAGTGCTGCCGACCTTCGCGGTGGTGCAGGGCTACAATGCCTATGTCCTGCGTCGGCCTGAACTCGGGATCACCTGGAGCCATGTGGTGCACGGCGAGCACAGCGTCGTGCTGCACAAGCCCGTGGCGCCTGAAGGCACCGTCATCGGCCGTAGCCGCATCGTCGACGTGATCGATAAGGGGGAAGGGCGCGGCGCGCTGGTCTATTCCGAGCGCAAGATCATCGACAAGCCGAGCGGCACGCTGCTGGCGACAATCAACCAGACCACCTTCTGCCGTGCCGACGGTGGCTTCGGCGGATCGAAGCGCGAAACCCCGCCACCGCACGCCCTGCCGGCGCGCGCGCCCGACGTGGTGGTCGATCTGCCGACGCGGCCGGAAATGGCGCTGATCTATCGGCTTGTCCGGCGACGTCAACCCGCTGCACGCCGATCCCGGCCTATGCCCGCGCCGCCGGCTTCCCGCGCCCGATCCTGCACGGGCTTGCCACCTTCGGCGTGGCGGGGCATGCCTTGCTGCGAGACGTTTGCGGCTACGATCCCGCCCGGCTGACCGCCATGGCCGGCCGCTTTTCGGCGCCGGTCTATCCGGGCGAGACGATCCGCATCGAGATCTGGCGCGACGGCGGCGTGGCGAGTTTCCGCGCCCGCGTCGTCGAACGCGACGTGGTAGCGATCAACAACGGCCGCGCGGAGGTCGCCTGACCCGTCATGGCCGGGCTTGTCCCGGCCATCCACGTCTTTAAAACCTGACTTGCAGCAAGACGTGGATGCCCGGCATAAAGCCGGGCATGACGGCTGACAGGCAGTGCAATGACCGCATCTCCTAAGATTGAAGACCACGCCGATATCCGCGAGGGCGTGCGCGCGCTCTGCGCCAAGTTCCCCGGCGACTACTGGCGCGCGCTCGATCGCGAGCGCGCCTATCCGACCGACTTCGTCGCCGCGCTGACCGAAGCCGGATATCTCGCCGCGCTGATTCCGGAAGAGTTCGGCGGCAGCGGGCTCGGCATCGGTGCCGCAGCCGCGATCCTGGAGGAAGTGCACCGCGCCGGCGGCAACGGTGCGGCCTGCCACGCCCAGATGTACATCATGGGCACCATCCTGCGGCACGGCTCGCCCGCGCAGAAGCAGGACTACCTGCCGCTCATCGCCAGCGGCGAGTTGCGCCTGCAGGCCTTCGGCGTCACCGAGCCGACATCGGGCACCGACACGCTCGCCTTACGCACCACCGCGCGCCGCGAGGGCAATGATCATTACGTCATCAACGGTCAGAAGATATGGACCTCGCGCGCCGAGCATTCCGATCTGATGCTGCTGCTCGCGCGCACGACGCCGCGCGAACAGGTGCAAAAGCGCACCGACGGCCTGTCGGTGTTCCTGGTCGACATGCGGCTTGCGCTCGGCACCAGTATGACGATTACGCCGATCCGCACCATGATGAACCATGCCACCACGCAGATCTTCTTCGACGACCTGCGTGTGCCGGCGGAAAACCTGATCGGCGAGGAGGGCAAGGGTTTCCGCTACATCCTCTCCGGCATGAACGCCGAGCGCATTCTGATCGGCGCCGAATGCATCGGCGACGCCAAATGGTTCATCGACAAGGCCACGAACTACGCCAAGGAACGCGTGCTGTTCGAGCGGCCGATCGGCCAGAACCAGGGCGTGCAGTTTCCGATCGCGCGCGCCTATGCGCAGATGCGCGCCGCCGAACTGATGGTGCACGAGGCCGCGCGTCTCTATGAGGCGGGTGAGGACATCGGCGAGCAGGCCAATATGGCGAAGCTGCTCGCCGCCGACGCCTCCTGGTTCGCCGCCGACATGTGCGTGCAGACCCACGGCGGCTTCGGCTTCGCCGAGGAATACGATATCGAGCGCAAGTTCCGCGAAGCGCGGCTCTACCAGGTGGCGCCGATCTCCACCAATATGATCTTGTCCTATATTGCTGAGCACGTGCTCGGATTGCCGAGATCCTACTAGCTGTCATGCCCCGCGAAGGCGGAGGCATCCAGTACGCCGCAGCGCTAGTTGTAAACCAAGACGCCAGCGGATACTGGATCATCCGCTTTCGCGGATGATGACACCCGAATGTATGGCGAGCACCTAATACCATGACTCTCCCCCTCGAAGGCCTTCTTGTCGTCTCGCTCGAACAGGCGGTGGCGGCACCCACCTGCACCTGCCGCATGGCCGACGCCGGCGCGCGCGTCATCAAGATCGAGCGCCCGGAAGGCGATTTCGCGCGCGGCTACGACACGCTGGTCCACGGCGAGAGCGCCTATTTCGTCTGGCTCAACCGCGGCAAGCAGTCGGTGGTGCTCGACCTTACCAAGGACGAACGACAAGGCGCTGCTCGACGGCATGCTCGCCAAGGCCGATGTGTTCGTGCAGAACCTGAAGCCCGGCACCGTCGCCAAGCTCGGCTTTGCCATCGAGCGGCTGCGCAAGGATTATCCGAAGCTGATCTGCTGTTCGATTTCCGGCTACGGCGAGAGCGGCCCTTACGCCCAGCGCAAGGCTTACGACCTGTTGATCCAGGCCGACAGCGGCCTGTCGTCGGTCACCGGCGGCCCGGAGGCGCCGGCGCGCGTCGGTGTCTCGGTGGTGGATATCGCGACCGGCATGAACGCTTACGAGGCGGTGCTGGAAGCCTTGATCCTGCGCAGCCGCACCGGCGAGGGCGCGGCCGTCAGCGTGTCGCTGTTCGACGCCATGGCCGACTGGATGACGGTGCCGCTCCTGCACACCGAAGGCGGCAAGCCGCCGCAGCGCATCGGCCTCGCGCATCCGTCGATCTCGCCTTATGGCGTGTTCAAGAGCCGCGACGGCGCCGATATTCTCATTTCGATCCAGAACGACCGCGAATGGCGCGTGCTGGCCGAGAAGGTCATGGGCGATGCCGCGCTTGCAGTCGATCCGGGCTTCGCTACCGTGATCCAGCGCGCGAACCGCCGCAGCGACACCGACGGCCGCGTTCAGGCGGCGTTCGTGTCGATGGACGTCGCCGAGCTCGAGAAGAAGCTCGGCGCCGCCGACATCGCCTATGCGCGCGTCAATGACACCAGCCTGCTCGCCAAGCATCCGCATTTGCGCCGGATCACGGTCGATACGCCGAGCGGCCCGGCCTCGCTGCCGGCGCCCGCGCCGGTGCGCTCAGGCGAGCCGCGCGCGTATGGGCGCGGTTCCGGCGCTGGGTGAGCATACGGAACAAATAAAAAGAGAATTTCACCGCTAAGAATTTTTGGGCGAAGTCACAAAAAAATGCACAAAGAGCAGGCCGCATATGAAGAAGGCGGCGAACACCGCTGCCGGCAATAGCGTGGCGCAAGGATTGGTTATGTCGCAGATGCCCCATGACCCGGCCAAGAGCAAGAGAAAAAATCCGACGACGGCCGTCACCAGAGCGCCGATGATGCCGCCAACCAAAAAGACTAGGACCCCTTTTAGTGACTTCATCGTAGCCACCTTCTAGTGGATCAGTGCGCGACCGCAACTTATTCCAACACCGCCGCTTCTTCCAGCTCTTCCTCGGTCGGCGGCCGTTTCGACGACCCGATGATGAAGATCAGCGGGATCATCGCCAGCGTCAGGATCATCAACAGCTTGTAGTCGTTGAGATAGGCGATCAGCGTCGCCTGCTGGGTGACGATCATGTCCATCATGGCGCGACCTTCGCCGGTCGCCATGTTGAGGATCGAATGCACGTCGGGAAACTGCAACGCGTCGTTGAACGGCGTCACCTGCGCCGCCAGCCGCGCGTGCATATAGGTGGTGTCGTCGGTCAGGTTGGCGATCACCATCGAGATGCCGACCGACGAGCCGATATTGCGCACCAGCGTCAGGATGGCGGTGCCGCCGGTGCGCAGGTGCCCGGGCAGCGTCAGGAACGCCGCCGTGCTGATCGGCACGAACAACAGGCCGAGGCCGATGCCCTGCACGATCGAGGTCGATGACGATGGTCTGCTGCGTGGTGTCGAGCGAAAAGCCCGGTAAAGACATAGAGCGTGCCGCCGGAAATCAGCAGCCCGGCCAGGATCAGCCAGCGCGTCTCGAACATCTTCATCAGCCGCGGCGCCACCATCATGGTCAGCAGCGTACCGACGCCGCGCGAGCCGAGCAGGAACCCGGCGGTCTGGATCGGATAGCCGAGCAGCTTCTGCATGAACGGCGTCACCAGCGCCATGGTGCCGAACAGAACCACGCCGATGACCACCATGAACACGCAGCCGCTGACGAAGTTGCGGTCCTTGAACATGTCGAACTGCACGAACGGCGCGTCCGTGGTCAGCGAATGGGCGAAGAAATAATAGAAGCCGGCGATCGAGACGATGGTCTCAATCCAGATTTCGCTGGCGCCGTACCAGCCGACCTGCTCGCCGCGGTCGAGCATCAGCTGCAGCGAGCCGATACCGATGGCGAGCGCGATGAAGCCGAACCAGTCGAAGCGCAAATGCTCGTGCCGTTCGGTTTCCTCCATGAACAACATCAGGCCGAACACCGTGATGATGCCGATCGGCAGGTTGATCAGGAACACCCAGTGCCATGAGTAGTTGTCGGTGAGCCAGGCGCCGAGCGTCGGGCCCATGATCGGCCCCAACATCACGCCGATGCCCCATATTGCCATGGCGCCGCCGCGCTCCTCTTGCGTGTAGGAGTCGAGCAGCACCGCCTGCGACAGCGGCACCAGCGCCGCGCCCGCCATGCCCTGCATCAGGCGGAACAGCACGATCTCGCCGATGTTCTGCGCCAGCGCGCAGAGCAGCGAGGAGACGGTGAAGCCGGCGACGCAGACGATGAACAGCTTCTTGCGGCCGAAGCGGTCGGCGAGCCAGCCCATCGGCGCGGTCATGATGGCGGACGCGACGATGTAGGACGTCAGCACCCAGTTGATCTGGTCGAGCGAGGCCGACAGCGAGCCCTGCATATAGGGCAGGGCCACGTTGGCGATGGTCGTGTCGAGCGCCTGCATGATGGTTGCGGTCATGGCGCAGACCGTCACCAGCATGCGGCGCAAGCTCGGCGACATCGACGACGCGGCGGTCATCGCTTCTTACTTTCCTTTGGCGAAGGCAAGGAACGACGGCAACCGGCTGTGGTGCGTGTCTATATCCACTGTCACGCTCATGCCGGCCCGCAAGAGGTGCGTATCCTGGCCTTTGTCGAACACGATGCGCACCGGCACGCGCTGCACCACCTTGACCCAGTTACCGCTGGCGTTCTGCGGCGGCAGGATCGAGAATTGCGCGCCCGTGCCCGGGCTTACCGACTGCACGGTGCCGTGGAACACGTGGTCGGGGAAGCTGTCAACCTCGATGGTCGCCTTCTGGCCCACGCGCAGATAGGTGATTTCCGTTTCTTTCGGATTGGCTTCGACCCACGGCGCCTGGTCGTCGATCACGCTCAGGATCGGCGACCCGGCGGCGATGAAGCGGCCGAGCTGGATGTTGTCGACCTGCGTCGCGGTACCGGCCATGGGCGCGCGAATCACGGTGTGGGCGAGATTGCGCTTGGCGTCGTCCACCGCGGCCTTCGCCTGCACATAGGCGGGGAACTTTGCGAGCGGCAGATCGGGATTGCCGAGCAACTGCGCGAGGGTGGTGTCGTGCTGCTGCTGGGCAAACTGTGCCTGCAACTCAGCGGTCACCATGCCGGCGGCGGCATTGTCGCGGTCGGCCAGCGAGCCGGCCTGCGACGCCAAAAGTTTCTGCTTGCGCTCGACATCCTGCTTCTTGAGCGCGACGTTCTTGTGCGCGAGGTCGATCAGTGTCGTCAGCGATTTCACCGTCGTCTTGAGTTTGGTGTATTCGGTGCGCGCGGCGACGAGTTTCGACTCGGCCTGGTCAAGCGCGAGCTGGTAGGGCACGGGATCGAGCTTGAACAGCTCGTCGCCCGGCTTGACGTGCTGGCCCTCCCGCACGGCAACGTGCACGATCTTGCCGGAGACGTCGGGAGTAATCAGCACTTTCTGCGCGCCGACATAGGCGTTGTCTGTCGAGATGTAGCGCCCGCCCATCAGATAGACGGTGCCGCCCGCCACCGCCGCGATCAGCGGCAGCACGACCAGCAGGATCGTCCGCAGGCTCCGACGCTTTTTCGGCGCGGCCTTGGCCGGCGCTTCGCCGGCAGGTTTGGCGTTGGGCCGGCTCTTGGCATCCGGTGCTTCGCCCGTCGGCGCCTGCGGCGCTTCGTCGGCGGGCACGATCCTCAATGCTTTGTCACTCATGATGCTTCGGTCGTTTCAACGATATTGGCGGAATGCGCACCGTCGCTGCCGTTGATGGCGGCGCGCAGGTTGTCTTTGATGGTGGCGAGGTCGCGCAGCAAATGCTCGTTGGCTTTGTCGTCGAGGCCTTCGAGAACGGTCTCCATCAGCTCTTGGGCGAGGTCGGCGAGCTCGATGAGCAGCGGCCGCGCGGCCGGAGTCAGATAGAGGCGGTTGGCGCGGCGATCCTTGGGGTCGGGCCGTCGCTCGATCAGCCCGTTCTCGGCCAGCCGGTCGAGCAGGCGGGTGAGCGAGATCGGCTGCAGGTCGAGGATTTCGGCGAGTTCCGACTGCTTGAGGCCCTCGGAGCGATCGAGCCGCACCAGCACCACCCACTGGGCGCGGGAGATGCCGAACTGGCGCGCGCGCTGGTCGGCGTAGGTCCGCAGCATCCGGGCTACATCCATGATATTAAACGCGATTTCGCGCTCAATCGGCAGCGTGGGCATGGCGGAATCCTATTTGCAAGCACCAATATAATAAGCCTCCTTATAATAAGGTCAATAAGGCTTTTGGCGGATGGTTGCCGTTTCCTTGTCGTCCCGGGCGAGCGGAGCGAGGCCCGGGACCCGTACCCCCACAGCCTATCGATAGGACACGGCGTACTGGGTCCCCGCCTTCGCGAGGACGACAACGAGAAATGCTCGCTGGCCGTTCCCCTGATGACGCCGCTTCGCCGCTCGGGCAAAGTCGGAAGTGGAAACGCGAATTCAAGAGGGACGCGCGTGATCCCGAAAAAGCATGTCCCCGACCTGATCGGGGATGGGAACCGGTTTTCGAAAAAGATCACGCGCGAAATAGAGGAATCTTCTAATGGACATTGGATTTATCGGTCTCGGCAACATGGGCGGCCCTATGGCCCGCCGGTTGGTCGAGGCGGGGCACAAGCTCGTCGTCTACGACACCCGCAACGACGCCGTGGCCCCGCTGGTCGCACTCGGCGCGCAGCTCGCATCCTCGCCGCAGGACGTCGCTGACCGGGTCGAGACCGTGATGGCGAGCCTGCCGTCGCTGCAGATCTCCGAAAAGGTCGCGACCGGCGACGGCGGCATCATCCACGGCAAGCGCGTGAAGCGCTACATCGATCTGTCCACTACCGGCTCGCGCGTCTCAGTCAAGATTGCGGCGGAACTCGCGAAGAAGAACATCGTACAGATCGACAGCCCGGTCTCGGGCGGTGTCGGCGGCGCCAACAAGGGCACGCTGGCGGTGATGGTCTCGGGGCCGAAGGCCGAAATCGACCACGTGAAGGACGCGCTCTCGGTGTTCGGCACGATCTTTATCATCGGCGAGAAACCCGGCATGGCGCAGACCATGAAGCTCGCCAATAACTTCCTTTCTGCCGCCGCCATGGCCGCGACCGCCGAAGCGGTGGCGATGGGCGTGAAGGCAGGTCTCGACCCAGGCGTTGATGATCGACGTCATCAACGCCGGCTCCGGGCGCAGCCGGGCGTCCGACCAGAAATTCCCACAATCCATCTTGCCGCGCACGTTCAACTATGGCTTCGGCACCGCGCTGATGCTCAAGGATGTCCGGCTCTGTTTCGAGGAATCGGAGGAGCTCCATGTGCCGAATGCGGTCATGCGCACTGTGCTCGATCAATGGGAGACGACGAACACGGAATACGGCGGCGACAGCGACTTCACCCATATTGTAAAGATGATCGAGAAGCGCGCCGGCGTCATCGTGGGAGGAAACAAGAAATGAGCGACGACATCCACGAGGTCTATGCCGTGCGCTATGCCGAGCATGCGCGCATGCGCTCGGAGAACTACATCTTCGGCGACCCCCACGACGAGATGACCTCAATCGCCTACTACGTCTGGGTCATCAAGGGTCCGCACGGCACCTTCGTCTGCGATACCGGATTCGACGACACGGCGGCCAAGGAGCGCGGCCGCAAGATCATCCATCCGGTGGGCGAGGGGCTGAAGGCGCTCGGCGTTCAGCCTGACAAGGTGGATCACGTCATCGCCACCCACATGCATTGGGACCATGCCGGCAATTACGACCTCTTTCCCAACGCGCGCTATCACATCCAGGACACCGAGATGACCTACTGCACGGGCCGCTGCATGTGCCACCAGACACTGCGCATTCCGTTTTCCGAAAGCGACGTGCTGGCGATGGTGAGGAAGGTGTTTGCCTATCGCGTCGAGTTCCATGACGGCGTCGAGGAGCTCGCGCCCGGCATCACCGTGCACAAGATCGGTGGCCATTCGAAGGGCCTGCAATGCGTACGGGTGAAGACCAAGTGCGGCTATGTCGTGGTGGCGTCTGACTGCTGCCACCTCTATTCGCACATGGACGAGGGCCGCGTATTCCCCATCACCTACAGCGTCGGCGATACACTCGAGGGCTACAAGACGCTGAAGAAGCTCGGCTCGTCGCCGGGCCACGTGGTGCCGGGGCACGATCCCGAGGTGATGAAGCGCTATCCGTCGGCCGGCCCGAACCTCGATGGCTGGATCGCGCGGCTGGATATAGAAGCAAAGGTTTAGGGCACGGCGTTGCCACATCTTCCCTCTCCCCGCTTGCGGGGAGAGGGTGGCGAGCGGCGAAGCTGCGAGCCGGGTGAGGGGGCTTCGCCGAAGCACTCAGAACTCGCATCACCGCCCCCTCACCCGACTTCCTCACTTCATTCGGAAGTCGATCTCTCCCCGCACGCGGGGAGAGGCGAAAGAGGGCTACACCAACCCCAAATCCGCAAACGCCGCCTTGTGGTGCTCGGCGCTCTCGCCTGAGAAACAGCAGAACACCACCTGCGCCATGCCGCGCGAATGGGCGGCGAGCTCCGCCGCCACGGTGCCGACCGCAATGCGCGCGGCGAGATCGGCGGGAAAGCGGTAGATGCCGGTGGATATGGCCGGGTAAGCGATCGACATGAGCTTGTGTTCGGCGGCAAGCTCCAGCGCCGTGCGGTAGCAGCCGGCCAACAGCTCGTCCTCGTTCTTGCCGCCGCCGCTCCACATCGGCCCGACGGCGTGGATGACATGCCGCGCTTTCAATCTGTAGCCGCGGGTGATCTTGGCGCTGCCGGTGTCGCAGCCGCCCAACGTCTCGCATTCCATCAAGAGTTCTGGGCCTGCCGCGCGGTGGATGGCGCCATCGACCCCGCCGCCGCCCAGCAGTGAACGGTTCGCCGCGTTGACGATGGCGTCGACGTCGAGCGTGGTGATGTCGGCGACAAGCACCTCAAGATGCGTGTTGCCGATCTCGGCGGTCAGTTCGGTCATGCAGTGACTTTACTCTCAGCATTTTCCGCTGTCGTCCCCGCGCTCTAGTCTGTCGTCTGCGCGAAGGCGGGGACCCATACGCACTGTGTTTCCGCATCTTGAAGACCGGGGTTATGGGTCCCGGGCCTCCTTCGCTTCGCTCAGTCGCCCGGGACGACAGCAGAGTGTGCGCTCCTCACTCCGCGAACACCTCCGCCTCCAGATCGACGCTCGATCGCGCCGCCGATGTCCGCGTAATGCGCGTCCAAAAATCGCCGCGCGGCGCGTTCACCCAGTTTGCGCAACAGTTCGAAGGACTCGTAGTCGTTGCGTAATCGGCTCGCCGACGAGAAACGCTCGCCCAAGCCCTCCAGCACGATGCGGTGCACCTTGATGTGACGGTACTGGTCGTGGCCGGTGCCGCGCGGCAGCCGTCCGAGCTCGATCTGCCGGTTGACGAATTGGATGTTGCGCAGCTCCGCCATCAGCGGCGAATTGAAGGTGATCTCATTCACCCGCGCCACGATCTCGCGGTTCGAATGCGGGACCTTGCGTCGCACCAGCGGGTTGATCTGCACGATCAGCACGTCTTCGGTGTCGGTGGCGCGGAAGAAGGGAAACAGCACCGGGTTGCCGAGATAGCCGCCGTCCCAATAGGCGACGCCGTCGATTTCCACCGCGCGAAACACCGCCGGCAGGCAGGCCGAGGCCATCACCGCCTCGGCGGAAATCTTGTCGTGCGGAAAGATGTGCAGCCGGCCGGTCTGCACCGCGGTGGCGGCGATGAACAGCGGCCGCGGGTCGGCGCGCAAGCCCTCGAAATCGACGAAACGCTCGATCAGGTCCTTGAGTGGATTGATGTTGAGCGGGTTGAAGTCATAAGGCGAGAGATAGCGCGACCAGGCGGAGAGCCAATCGAGCCCCGGTTGCGTGTTCGGCACCAGCGAGAACAGCCGGCTCAGCACATTGCGCTGCAGTTCGGGCAGGTCGCCGCCGAGGCTCGCCGCCTTCCAGAAATCGGCCAGCCGTGTGCGCGCTTCGTCGGCGCCGCCGCGCTTGAGGCCGTCCGCCAGCATCACCGCGTTGACCGCGCCGGCCGAGGTGCCGGAAATGCCGTCGATCGACAGTCTGCCATCCTGCAGCAGATGATCGATCACGCCCCAGGTGAAGGCGCCGTGCGCACCGCCGCCCTGCAGCGCCAGATTGATGCGCTTGGGGCCTTTGCGGTTGTTTGGCTTGCCGTCGCCATCGCCGCGAAACGCGCGGGTGAGGAAGTCGATCATGCCACCGTCCGACCTTTCTCCGTCATCTTGAGGTGGCCGCCAAAGGCGGCCCTCGAACGATGACGGAGAGAGCATGTCACTGCGCGGTCCAGCCGCCGTCGATCGAATAGGCGGAGCCGGTGATGCTTGCCGCCGCGTCGCCGCAAAGAAACACCGCCAGCGCACCGATGTTCTGCGGCTTGGTGAACTCGTGCATCGGCTGCTTCTCCGACACCAGCGCCACCTTGGCCTCGTCGAAGGTCTGTCCGCTTTCCTTGGCGCGCGCCTCGATCTGCTGCGCGACCAGCGGTGTCAGCACCCAGCCCGGGCAGATGGCGTTGCAGGTGACGCCGTCATTTGCTGTTTCGATCGCCACCACCTTGGTCAGCCCGACCAGGCCGTGTTTGGCGGCGACGTAGGCCGCCTTTTGCCCGCTCGCGACCAACCCGTGCGCCGACGCGATGTTGACGATGCGGCCCCATTTACGGCTCTTCATGCCAGGCACCGCCGCGCGGATGGTGTGGAACGACGACGACAGGTTGATGGCGATCACCGCGTCCCATTTCTCGGTGGGGAAGTCCTCGATGTTGGCGACGTGCTGGATGCCGGCGTTGTTGACGAGAATATCGAGTTTGCCGAATTCCCTCTCGGTCTCGGTCACCATGGCGGCAATTTCGCCGGGCTTTGACATGTCGGCGCCGGAATAGCGCGCCTTGATGCCGAACTCCGTCTCGAGCCGGCTGCGCTCCTTCTCGATTTGCGCCGCCTCCCCGAAGCCGTTGATCATCACGTCGGCGCCGGCTTGAGCCATGGCACGGGCGATGGCGAGCCCGATTCCCGAGGTGGAGCCGGTGACCAGCGCGGTCTTGCCTTTAAGCATGGGTATCCTCGTTGTCACGCGCGGCCGCGGAAACGGCCGGCAAAGGGTTGGCTTGCGGTGTCGTCCGGCAAGGGCCGAAAAGCTGCCCCTATTTTTGTTGCAGTGCAATATCTATCTGGGGGGAGGTTTTCGCGAATCCAGCGTGATCGCGTTAGACTTCCGGCTAAAGGCAGAGCGAAAAAGTGGTCAAACGAACGCATTCCCAAGCAGTGTTCCCGGCGCCCGGTCACGATCATGACCGCTGCGCCAGCGACGCCATCACGCATGCGGAGCAGATCTGCGCGGCGCGCAATGAGCGCCTGACGCCGATCCGCCGCCGTGTGCTGGAGGCGCTGCTCGCAAGCCATCGGCTGCTCGGCGCCTATGAGTTGATCGATCGCCTCGCCGAAACCGGCGCGCGCCCGGCGCCGATCACCATTTATCGCGCGCTCGAATTTCTGCGCGAGCAGGGGCTCGTTCACCGGATCGAGAGCCGCAACGCCTTCATCGCCTGCGTGCACAATCATGCGAGCGGTGATCCGGTGGTGTTCCTCATCTGCGAGAAATGCGGCGCGGTGGGGGAGGCGGGCTCGGCCGCGGTCGCCGACACCATCAGACAAGCCTCGCGTGCCGCCGGCTTCACGCCAAAGACACCGGTGATCGAGATCTACGGCATTTGCGCTCACTGCAAAGAAGCGGCGTAACTCAAGCTTGTCACCACCGGGCCGGCGCGAAGCGCCGTGACCCGGTGATCCCGCTTAGGATCGCAATGAAGTGCCTTCCCAAACGAAATGGCCGGGACGAGCCCGGCCATGACGGAATTGGGATCCGCACGTGTCCTATCTCGCCGCGCGCATATGCCCTATCTCGAAGTACGCATGGCTTAGCTGAACTGCTCGCGCTAAAACCCCGGCCTCGCCGCCGGAAACCCCAATGACCACCAGTTCGACTTCCGAACACCACCACGTCACCCGCCCGCTCGATGCGCTGGCGACCGGCGCCATTGTGATGCTGTGCCTGTCATGGGGCTTCAACCAAGTGGCGGTGAAACTCGCGATCCACGACATTCCGCCGCTGACGCAAGGCGCCATCCGGTCGACAGTGGCGACGCTTCTGGTCGCCGGCTGGTGCGGCTTGCGCGGCATCCCACTGCTCAAACGCGACGGCACGCTCATTCCGGGGCTTGCCGCCGGCACGTTGTTCGGCATCGAGTTCGTGTGCATCTATCAGGGCCTCGCCTTCACCACCGCCACCCGTGCGGTGCTGTTCATCTACCTCGCACCATTTTTCGTCGTTCTCGGTGCGCGTATCGTCCTGCCGGCCGACCGTTTCCGGTTGTCGCAGTGGACTGGCCTCGCGCTGTCGTTTGCCGGCATGATCGTCGCCTTCGGCCTGCCGACGCCGGCGCTCGATCCACGCCAGACGCTGGGCGACCTGATGTGCGTCATCGCCGCCGCATTCTGGGCCGCCACCACGCTCACCCTCAAGGCAAGCGCGCTTAATCGCGTTTCGGCGGAAAAAACGATGCTCTACCAGCTCGTCGTCTCCGCGCCGATCTTAGGGCTGGCCGCTTGGGCCACCGGCGAGCACATCACCCACTGGCCGTCGGCGGTCGCGCTTGGTGCGCTCAGCTACCAGACTATCTGGGTGGTCAGCGTCACGTTCGTAATCTGGTTCGCGTTGATCGCGCGCTATTCGGCGAGCCGGCTGTCGGCCTTCTCGTTCCTCACTCCGCTGTTCGGAGTGGCGGCCGGCCATCTGGTGCTGGGCGAGCCGCTGACGTCGGCCTTCGCCGCGGCGGTAGCGCTGGTCGCCGCCGGGCTGGTGCTGGTCAACCGGCCGCGCTGATGCTAGTCCTGCGACCGGGATGAAAGCGCGATCCGACACGATCAATGAACGGCAGCGCGCGCAGGCGGAAGCCCTGCAACGGGCCGCGTTTGCTGCCCAAAACGGGCATCCGCTCGACGCCGAACGTATCGCTGGCGAAATCCTCACCGCGAACGCCGGTCATCCGGAAGCGACCAGGATTCTCGGTTACGCGCTACTGATGCAAGGCCGGGCGGACGAAGCGCTGGCGCCGCTGGAGAAGGCGGCGCGCACCAGCCGTAATCCGGAAGTCGAGACCCAACTCGCCATCGCGTTGCGGCACGTCGAAAAGAACGACAAGGCGTTGCTTTGGTTGCGACGCGCCATCAAGCGGCGACCGCCGTTCGCGCCAGCATTTCATGAGCTGGGCTATCTCCTTTACATATTGAAGCAGCCGGACGAGGCAATCGAGGTGCTCAGGCAAGGCACCGCGGTGGCGCCGATGATGCCCGAGATGTGGATACAACTCGGCTTTGTTTGCAATTTCGCGAACGACCGCGCCGGTGCGGCCAATGCTTTCTCGCGCGCGCTAGCCATAAACCCGGTTCATCCCGATGCGGTGCAAGGACTGACGTCGGTGTTGATGCACAGAGGCGACTACGGGCAGGCTGCCGAGTTGTTCAAGCGCGCAATCGCGGCCAACCCCGACGATGCGTTGGCGCGCATCGGGCTCGGCAACTGTATGCTGGAACTCGGCCAGGAGGATGCAGCCTATGCCTGCCTGCGCGCGGGGGTCGGCAAGGGCGCCCAGCTTCATACGGCGCTCAAGGCGATTCTGTCGTCGGGCCGTGGGCGCTTCTGGCTGCGCCCCAGCGAAGCCGCGAAGTTCCTGAAGAGCGAGACCGCCTGAACGCGGCCTAGCGTTTGATCCGCTGGAGCATTCTCCATTCATTCCCGTGAAAGCGGGAATCCGATGCTTATTGCTCCTGGGTCCCCGCTTTCGCGAGGACGAACGGCAGACTTTTGACGTAAGGCCGTGTTGATTGGACTCTAGCGTTTCCGCGCTCGATATTCCCGCCGATAAACGCCAAAATCGCTAGCGATCGAGGTCGCGGTGTCGTTGAGCCGGACAGCGGCTTCGGGTGACATCGTCTCGACCCGGTTGGCCCATTTCTCGCGCTTGACCGGAATGCATTGCGCGACCGGCGTTCCCTTCGGCAGCACGCCGTTGAAATCGGCGTCATGCCAGCGCGCCGGAAAATGGATCAGATTGTCGGTGTAGCTGTCAGTGTCGACCAGTCCGGTGACCGCGGTGAATGGCAAATCGCTTCGGTTCAGTGGATGGGTGCACAGCAACGAGTAGCCGGGCGGTGTCTCGATCGTCCAAAAATTGTTGAACTTGATGAGAAAGCGGTCGTCGTCGAAGAACGGCGTGCCGGCGGCTTGGACGTTGTCGTGATAGTCGATTGGCGCATGCGGAAAGTCATTCATTCCGCCCCCCGGCACGTCGTGGTCCCAGAAGAACTCGCCATCCTCGACTTTGAGATCGCAGACCAGAGGAATCAGGAAGCCGTAGCCCATGGCGTCGATGAACGGCGGGCACTTTTTGACCGTCATCACTTCCGCCTGGTTGATCTCGCTGAACCCTTTCTGCGGCAGCGCCTTGAACCAGTCGGGAAGACCCTGCACGGCGGGTATCGGCCGCGGCAGGATAGGCTCCAGCTCCGGAGAGCAGCGGAAGACCACCGCCATTGGGCTTGTTTGTTGCATGCCCCGGCGGGCTCCCCATTCTTATTTTTATGATTTTTATGATGTTTATGGGGAATTTATTTTATGCGCAAGTTATTCTCCTAAAGCCTATAGTTACGTGAAAAATATTTTCAATCTCAGGAGGAAAGCTGCCCGGGGGGGAAGAGCAGCCTTCGCAATGCCCTCCAGCGTCATGGCAGCGACGCGTATCGGGGCCCAGATTGACGATCGCGATGGGGGGCCGCGCCATTGACGGTGTCCGTACGCTCTGGCACTTCGATCCGGCGGGAACTGTTGTGTGCGGAGCGTGGTTGTCCGCGGCAGGCACCAAAAGGTGACTGGTTTCGGGAAAAGCCCGCGCAAACAAGAAGTTACATCGTATGAGCACGATCAGCATCAATCGCCACCAGACTGAAGGCGTCGACGTCGGCGGCGTCAAAGTCGGCGGCGGCGCGCCCATCGTCGTGCAGTCGATGACCAATACCGACACCGCGGACGTGGACTCGACCGTCCGCCAAGTGGCGGCGCTCGCCCGCGCCGGCTCCGAGATCGTGCGCATCACCGTCGACCGCGATGAGGCCGCCGCTGCCGTGCCGCACATCAAGGAGCGGCTGCTGAAGATGGGCGTTGGCGTGCCGATCGTCGGCGACTTCCACTACATCGGCCACAAGCTGCTCAACGACCACCCGGCCTGTGCGGTGGCGCTCGACAAGTACCGCATCAATCCCGGCAATGTCGGGTTCAAAGGCAAGCGCGATCCGCAATTCACACAGATCGTCGAGATGGCGATCAAACACGGCAAGCCGGTGCGCATCGGCGTCAACTGGGGTTCGCTCGACCAGGAACTGCTCACCAAACTGATGGACGAGAACTCGCAGTCGACGACGCCGCGCGACGCCCGCGAGGTGATGCACGAGGCGATGGTGCAGTCGGCGCTGCTGTCGGCGAAGCGCGCGGAAGAGATCGGCCTGCCCAAGAACCGCATCATTCTCTCCGCCAAAGTATCGGCAGTGCAGGACTTGATTGCCTGCTATCTCGAGCTCGCGCGGCGCTGCGACTACGCACTGCATCTCGGCCTCACCGAAGCCGGCATGGGGACCAAGGGCATCGTCGCCTCCAGCGCCGCCATGGGCGTATTGTTGCAACAGGGTATCGGCGACACCGTCCGCATTTCGCTGACGCCCGAGCCCAACGGCGATCGTACGCGCGAAGTGCAGGTGGCGCAGGAACTGCTGCAGACCATGGGCCTGCGCACCTTCGTGCCGCTGGTCGCCGCCTGCCCCGGCTGCGGCCGCACCACCTCGACCACCTTCCAGGAACTCGCCTCCGACATCCAAGGCTTCATCCGCGACTCCATGCCGGCGTGGAAGACGCGTTATCCTGGCGTCGAGACGCTCAACGTCGCGGTGATGGGCTGCATCGTCAACGGCCCGGGTGAATCGAAGCACGCCGACATCGGCATCTCGCTGCCCGGCACCGGCGAGCAGCCGACCGCGCCGGTGTTCATCGACGGCAAGAAAGCCGCCACCTTGCGCGGTCCGACGCTCTCCGCTGACTTCAAGCAGTTGGTGATCGACTATATCGAGCGCCGTTTCGGCGCCGGCGGCACGCGGACCGCCGCGGAGTGAAGACCAAACCATTTCTGATCGGTTTTCTCGTGGTCATGGCCGCGGTGGTTGCCGCGTCCGTCTATCTCAGCCTCACCGTCGAACCGGCCGAAAAGACAATTGTTGCGTTGAGGTCGCCTGACGGCCGTTACAAAGCAGTTCGGGAGAGGCTGACGCGCACCGGCGACCCGAAGTTCTGCGCCGACAGCATCGCTATTTTCCTCTCGGTCTATCCCGACAGCTTTGTCGAAAGCGACAAGGTCTACGAGGTTTACGCCGCGCCTTGCGCGACGCCGTCCGGGCGAACGCCGCCGCCCGAGACGCAATGGCTTTCGAACACGGCGCTGCGCATCGCCTATTCGCCGCCGCCCGCCGCCGATGTGGCCGAGGTGAAGATGAAGCCGCTCGATCCGTCGAAGTATGTGCATATCGAGTATGTGGCGCGATAGAATGGCCAAACGCGCATAACATCGTACCCGCCGCTGTCGCTGCCGCCCGCTTCGCAACTCAGCTATACTGATCCGACCGACCGCTGTTGGCGCGTTTTAAAACAAGCGGATGAACACCATGAACAAGCTTCAGCCGGTTCCCCTCGGCCTTGCCCTCGGCATTTTGTGGGGGGTCTCCGCGTTCGTACTCGGCCTCATGGCTATCGGCGGCTGGGGCGGCGGCATCGTCACTGGCCTTGGCACGCTCTATATCGGCTACGGCCCGTCGATTATCGGCGCCATCATCGGCGCGATTTGGGCCTTCGTCGACGGCTTGGTGGGCGGCGTCATTCTCGCTTGGCTCTACAATATATTTGTGAAGTAGCGGGCTACACTTTCTTATCCCGCCCCGCTTGCGGGGGGACGGTGACGAGTCATAAGCGCATCCGCGCGCGTCTTCGACGCGCTATGGCGAGCCGGGTGGGGGAAGCTTGCTTTAGGAGACCATACCATCCCCGGTGCGGAGCCTGTCATCGGGCCCGCTTTGCGCGGACTCGTTGGCGCCGGATCCTCCCCCTTTCAGAGGAGGGATTAAATCAATAAGAAGCATTCAAAACCACCCGCCGCCGTCATGCCCGCGGTTGACGAGGCTGGCTTCTTCCAGATCGAGCTCGTATTCGATCCGCCTGCGCGCTTCGTCGGTGATCTTGCCGTCGCGCAGAAGCCGGTAGATGAACTCGCGCTCGGCGTCGATCAACTCCTTCTTCAGGCGCGCGCTCTGGCGCGTGTGGTCGAGCCCGTCGGCAAGATCATGCGGCAAGATCTGATTGCGGCTCAAATTGCGCGTGCGCAGCAGTTCAAGCACGTCATCGGGCACGGCGCGTTCGCCTGCCAGTCGTTCTAACCGTTGTTCGACTTCCCTTAAGGCTTCCTGTCGTGCCGCTAGCTCCGCCTGAACCTCGCTCAGACGCTCGGCCTCGCCGTGGCGAGTCAGGCCGAGCCAGCGCACCACGCTCGGCAGCAACAGGCCTTGACCGATCAGTGTCACGATGATCACGCCGAAGGTGACGAACAGGATAAGGTCGCGGTGCGGGAACGGCTGGCCGCTGCCGGTCGCGTAGGGAATGGCGAGAGCGGCGGCGAGCGAGACGACGCCGCGGATGCCGGTGAAAGCGAGCAGGAAAACCGATTGCCAGGGTGGCGACGGATCGCGCCGTGCCAGTGGCGGGATCAGCCAGCGCGGCAGATAGGTGGCGGGAAACACCCAGATGAAGCGCGCCGCGATCACTATCAGCACGGTCCAACCGGTGGCGATCAGCAAATCGGGAATCGAAAAGGCGTGCCCGTTGTCCATCAGCGTGCGCGCTTCGAGCCCGGTGATCAGGAACACCAGACCTTCGACCAGATAAACCAGCAGGTCCCAGAAGAAGATACCTTGCAGCCTTGTGGCCGAAGAAATCAGCAATGGCCCATTCCAACTCACATAGAGCCCGCAGGCGACGGTCGCTAGCACGCCGGAGCCGCCGAGATGCGCCGGCACCCAGAAGGCGAGATAGGGCGTCATCAGCGATAGCGTGATCTCAACCCGCGGATCGCCCGCCCATTGCCGCAGATGCAGGCTCAGCCAGCCGACGCCGATGCCGTAAATGATTTCACCGACCACGATCAGCGCGAATGTGCCGGCGGCTTTTTCGATTGAAAACGTGCCGGCGACGACGGCGGCGACGGCGAAGCGGTAGAGGATGAGCGCGGTCGCGTCGTTGGCGAGCCCTTCGCCTTCCAGCACCACCACGACCCGGCGTGGCAGACCGAGTCTTTTTGCGATGGCGAGCGGCGCCACCACGTCGGGCGGCGCGACGATGGCACCGAGCACGAAGCCGACGGGCCACGGGAAATGCAGCAGGTAGTGCGCGGCGGCGGCCACCGCGCCGGTGGTGAACACCACGCAGCCGAACGCCAGCAGCCCGATCGGGCGCAGGTTGTACTTGAACTCGCGCCAACTCATGGAGACGCCTGCCGAATATATCAGCGGCGGCAGGATCACCAGCAGCACCACTTCCGGCGCCAGCGACACCCGCGGCAGGCCTGGCAGCACCGCCATGACGATGCCTGCAACCACCAACAGAATCGACGGCGCTACATTCAGCCGCCGCGCCAGCACCGCCACCGCGGCCAGCACCGCCAGCATGAACAGCAGCGTCTGCATGATCGCGGTCATGGCGTCATAACCAGTTCCAATCGCTCAAGCCGCGTGTCGCGCGGCGGCCAGCTCACCCGTTGCCAAGAGCGGTCTGCACGAAATTTGATATCAGATTCACCGTCAGCGCCAGTACGGTCAAATTGAAGAAGAAAGCCACGACACCATGTACTGTCGCAATGCGGCGGATGACCTTGCTGGTAATCGCGACATCGGACACCTGCGACGTCATGCCGATGACCAGGGAGAAGTAGAGGAAATCCCAATAGAGCGGGTGCTTGTCCTCGGGAAAGACAAGCCCACCGATCACGCCGTCGCGGCGCTCACCGTAATATTCGTGCGCGTAATGCAGGGCGAAAATCGTGTGCACGAACGACCACGACAACAGGATCGTGACCATGGCGAGCAGGGCGGGGCCGAGGTCGCTGGCGTGGGGGGTCGGCTTGGCGCTGCCCAGCTCGACCACGATGGCGACCAGGCTCGCCAGCGTAGCGACGATGGTGAGCACCAGGATGACGAAGGCGCCCTCGTCCTGCTCAGCTGCGCGCTTGCGAATGCGTGCCTCGTTGGCGCGCAGCATCATGGCGTGGGTCGTTATCAGATAAAGCACGAGGCCGACATTCCAGCCGACCAGCAGCCGCGTCGGCAGATGCCAGTGGAACGGCTCCAGTACGATGACGCCGGCGCCAATGATTGTCGCGATGAATAGCTTGGCGTGCAGCCGGGCGAGGCGGATCGGCAGTAATGGCGACGGCAGCCGAGCAGTCTTGGCCATGGATGATCCGCGCGCTTCAGGCACTCCGCTCGGCGATGAAATGAGCGGCAGCGCGTAGATTATCCGCTTTCGCGCCGAATGGCTCCAGCGCGGCGTCGGCATCCTTGACCAGCGCGTCGAGGCGCTTATGGGCGCCGTCGATGCCGAGAATGGAGACAAGCGTTCCCTTACCGGCGGCGGCGTCCTTGCCGGCGGCCTTGCCCAGCGTGGCCGTATCGCCCTCGACGTCGAGCAAGTCATCGGCGATCTGGAAGGCCTGACCGATCACTACGCCGAAGCGGTCGAGCCGAGCGAACGTGTCAGCCTCGGCCTTGCCGAGCAGCGCGCCGGCGCGGCAGGCAAAGCGCAACAGCGCGCCAGTCTTCATCGCCTGCAAGGTGAGGATTTCCTGCTCGGTCAGACGTAAAGGCGAGCCGGCGTCGTCGAAGCGGCCCTCGGCGGCGAGATCGAGCATCTGTCCGCCGGCCATGCCGCCGAGCCCGGCGGCGCGTGCCAGTTCCAGCACCACCGCATTGCGTATCGCCGGGTCAGCGTGGACCTCGCGGCGCGCGGCGACGTCGAAGGCGAGCGTCAGCAGCGCGTCGCCGGCGAGGATGGCGGTGGCGTCGTCGAAGGCCTTGTGGACGGTTGGTCGCCCGCGGCGCAGGTCGTCGTTGTCCATCGCCGGCAGGTCGTCGTGTACCAGCGAATAGCAGTGCACCAGCTCGAGCGCAGCACCGGCAAGAAACGCGCCTTCGCCGCCAGCGCCGAGCAGGGTGGCGCTTTCCACCACCAGAAAGGGACGCAGCCGCTTGCCGCCGCCGAGCACGGCGTGGCGCATGGCCTCCAGGAGACGTTTCGGCCGTGCGGTCTCGCCGGTCAGCGGTCGATCGTCGAGCAGGCGGGCGAGCAAGGCTTCGGTATCGGTCGCGACGGCGGCCAGCCGGGCGGAAAATGTGTTCTGGGAACTTGCGTCCATGGGCATCATTTACCCTGAGCCCCGCGCCCACCGCAAATCCCGCATGCAATGCTTTATGATGCTTTCTCCATGCCCCGCTCTCAAAAGCGCCGTTCCACCCGCAAGACGACGGTTACCCGCGGTGTCCTGCGTCTGCCGCGGGTGCCGAGGCCGGTACGTGTGGTGCTTTTCGCGGCGCTGGTGGTGCTGGCAGTGCCTTACCTGATCGCACCGTTCTATGCCGTCGGCCAGCCAGTCTCGACTGCGATATTGTGGCGGCGCATGAACGGCGAGCGCGTGGTGCGGAATTGGGTATCACTGGCCTACGTTGACCCGGACCTGGCGCGGGCCGTGATCGTGGCCGAGGACGGTCGTTTTTGTGAGCATTACGGGCTCGATTTCACCCAAATCCAGGACGCCATCCAGGATGCCGACAGCCTGGAAGACGTGCGTGGCGGCTCCACGATCACCCAACAGGTGGCGAAAAACCTGTTCCTCTGGCAAAGCCGCAGCTGGGTCCGCAAGGCGCTCGAGGCCCCGCTAGCGCTCTGGATCGACCTCGTGCTGCCCAAGCGTCGGATTCTGGAACTCTACCTAAACGTGGCCGAATGGGGCCCGAATGGCGAGTTCGGGGTGCAGGCGGGGGCCGAACGGGCCTTCGGCACCACCGCGCACCGCCTGAGCCAGACTCAGGCGGCGCTGCTCGCGGCCATGTTGCCCAATCCGCATAACCGCGATGCCCGCCGGCCCGATCGGGGCCTCAGGCGGCTCGCCCGGCTCTATGTGGTCCGCTCGGCCCGCGCCGGGGCTGCCGCAACGGCTTGTTTGCGTCGCTAAACCGTCATCCTGAGCTGTAAGCCATCGAAAGATGGCGGCCGTCGCCTCCGGATGTCGGGCTTACCCGACGCCCGACTTAAGGGTACAAACCAGGCAAATCCGGTTGGCGATGGGCCGGCTGCGGCTGCCCCCTGAGAGTGACGGATATTGGCTGAAAACCTGGCACTAGCCTTGTGGCAAGCCTTCCTTTATAAGCCCGGCCCAAACCCGACATTGCCCGATTTTCAGGAGTTTGTTCCCATGGCTGTGCCGAAAAGAAAAACCTCGCCGTCGCGCCGCGGCATGCGCCGGTCGGCCGATGCGCTCAAGCAGCCGACCTACGTCGAGGACAAGGATTCCGGTGAACTGCGCCGCCCGCACCACATCGACCTGAAGACTGGCATGTACAAGGGCCGGCAGGTCTTGAAGGTGAAATCCGAGGCCTGACGGCCCGGCGCATGATACCGAAAAGTGGGTCCCGGTTTTCGGATAAGATCATGCGCCAGCAACGCGCATGATACCGAAAAGTGGGTCCCGGTTTTCGGATAAGATCATGCGCCAGCAAGCGACTTAGCAGGGGGAGACCCATCATGTACCTGATTGGCATTCCCCTCCTGCTGCTGCCCTTCGCCATCTACAACATCATCGCTTTCCTGATGCCGGGCGTAAGCTGGACGGCCCCGCTGTTCAGCGTGCACATGGCCTCCGGCGTTGACTGGACTATGTCGGCGAGCGACGTATTGATCGTGTTCGCGATCCTGATGCTGTTCGGCGAGGTGATGAAGTCGACCCGCATCGTCATACGCACGGTGGTCGACCACGGCCTTTCGTTGATCCTGTTCCTCGGCATGCTGGTCGAGTTCATCCTGGTGCCGCAGACTTCGACCAACACGTTCTTCATCCTGCTGGTGCTCAGCTTTGTCGACGTGCTCGGCGGCTTCGTGGTAACGCTACGCTCGGCCCAGCGTGACCTCACCATCGAAGGCACCGGCGTCCCGCACGTGACGTCCTGATCGTTTCCTACCTTTCGGATTTGTTATGAGCCGTGACTTCCAAATGCCCGGCCGCTCGCCGGTGATTGCCTGCAATGGCATGGCGGCAACATCCCACCCGCTGGCGACGCTCGCCGCGGTCGACATTCTGCGTGTCGGCGGCACCGCTGCTGATGCTGCTGTTGCCGCTGTTGCCGTGCTGTGCGTGGTCGAGCCGCACATGACCGGCATCGGCGGCGATTGCTTCACGCTCATTTCGCAGCCGGGCAAGCCGGTCTGGGGTTACAACGGATGCGGCCGCGCCGGCGCTGTTGCCTCCGCCGAGGTGCTACGTGAGCAAGGCATGAGCGAGATCGGCAACTCGATCCATGCCGTGACCGTGCCGGGCGCGATCGCGGCCTGGGAGGACATTCTGAAAGCCCACGGCAGGTTCGGCTTCGACCGTGTGCTGCAGCCGGCGATTTAATACGCCGAGGGCGGCTTTCCGGTTGCGCCGCGCGTTGCCTGGGACTGGCAGCGCTATGTCGGCAAGCTCGCCGCCGATCCCGGCGCCGCAAGACACTACCTGTTTAACGGCAAGGCGCCGCAGGAAGGTGACGTCATCTGCTTTCCGGCGCTGGCGCAAACGCTGAAGACCATCGCCGCCAATGGAGCCAAAGGCTTCTACGAAGGTGCAGTCGGCGACGAGATGGCGGCGACGGTGGCTGCCCGCGGTTCGTTCCTGACCGCTGACGACTTCGCCAATCACCGCGGCGAAGTCGTCACGCCGATCACAACGCGTTATCGCGGTCTCGATCTCACCGAGATTCCGCCGAATGGGCAGGGCATTACTGCATTAGTGATGCTCAACATCCTGGAGAATTTCGATCTCGCCAAGCTCGATCCGACCGGCCCGGAGCGCTTTCATCTGGTGCTAGAGGCCGCGCGCCTGGCTTACGCCGTGCGCGACAGCCATATTGCCGAGGCCTCGTTCATGCGCGTGCCGGTGCCCGACTTGCTCGACAAGGGATTCGGCAAAAAGCTCGCCTCACTCATCGACGTGAATAAGCGCGCCAAATTTCCGAGCGCGCCGAAGCCGGGCAGCGATACGGTCTATCTTACGGTGGTCGACCGTGATCGCATGGCCTGTTCCTTCATCAACTCGCTCTATTCGAGCTTCGGTGTCGGTCTGTGCACCGAGAAGAGCGGCATCCTGATGACCAACCGAGGCGCCTGCTTCACGCTGGAAGCCGGTCACGCCAACGAGTTCGGCCCGAATAAACGGCCGATGCACACCATCATCCCGGCGTTGGCGATGAAGGGCGACCGCTGCGACATGAGCTTCGGCGTCATGGGCGCCCACTATCAGCCCATGGGGCATGTGCAGATCGTCACCAACATGCTCGATTACGGCATGGACGTGCAGGAAGCTATCGATTGCCCGCGCTTCTTCTTCGATGACAACGACTGCGAAGAGACCGTGGTGGAGACCGGCACGCCGCAAGCGACCATCGATGGCTTGAAGGCGCGCGGCCACAGGGTGGTGATGGCGACGACCCCATGGGGCGGCGCGCAGACCATCAAGATCGATTGGGATCGCGGCGCGCTGATTGGCGGCTCCGAGCCGCGCAAAGACGGTTGTGCACTCGGTTACTGAGCGAGCAATTCTGATTCGTCATTGCGGGGCGCGAGCGTAGCGAGCAAACCCGGATTGACGGAATAATTATCCCCACTTTGCCAGTTTGGCCATAGCTTGGTAGGCGGTCGCCGCCTGCGCCGGTTCGGCCCGGCGGCGCGCGCGGGTCTGCGGATGCTGGTCCTTGGTGGCGATCAGATGGGCCAGGAACGGCGCTTGCCGGTGGCACGGCACCGGCGCCGCTGCATCGGGCGCAAGTGCGACCAGTGCCCGGGTTTCGCTGTCTGGGTGATTTTCTACCTGTCCGGTCTGGTCCAATGTCATGGCTCGGCCTGTCTCAATTTGGGACAGCGACGGGCTGTCCGTCTTCGATATGGCAAGGGCCATGCCGCAAAGCTAAGGCCGCCGAATGCGGCGCAATAGTCGTAGTTTTCCGGATTGTTTAGGTATTTTTTGTAATGTTGCTGGCGACCATCGATTTATTGTCTACCAGCGCCCGGCGCGAGGCGTGCCAATAAGGGGCGAGCGTGACACAAGACAATTCTGCGTCCGCGAGCCCGGACGCTGCCGCGATCCTCGAGTTCGTCGGCGAAGCTGCCTATGAATGGCGGCTCGACAGCGATGCGCTGACCTGGACACCGAACGCCGGCGCGGTACTCGGCGTTGACGTCGCCACGGTTGCCAATGGCCGCGCCTTCGCTCAGCGCGTCGATGCCGACGAGGGCTTGAGTCGAATCGATGCTATCGAGGAAGCTGGCGAGATCGACGCCGGCGACGGCGTGTCCTATCAGGCGCAATACGCTTTCCGTCGCAATGGGCCGACTGACAAAGTCTGGCTTGAGGACTGCGGGCGGTGGTTTGCCGGCCCCGACGGCAAGCCGCTGCGCGCGCACGGCGTCGTGCGCGCGATCGACGAACGTCATGAGCGCGAGTTTCAGCTGACGCGGCTCGCCAAGTTCGATCCGCTCACTGGTGAGATGAACCGTGCCTATCTGACTGAGGTCCTGGAGGTGACGCTCGAAGAAGCCGTGCGCTTCCGTGAAACGTGCGGCTTCCTGCTGGTCGCTATCGACCGGCTCGGTCATTTCAACGAGGCCTACGGCTTCGACGTCACTGATGAGTTGATCGGCAAGGTCGCCAAGCGTATCCACGAACGCTTGCGCAGCAAGGATCATCTTGGCCGCGTCTCCGGCAACAAGTTCGGCATCATCCTGACTCGGTGCGCACCGGACGAATTGGAGATCGCGGCCGAACGCCTTTTGGCCGGTGTAAGGGACGAGACTGTCGCCACCGAAGCCGGACCGGTGGCGGTGACGCTGTCGATCGGCGGCGTGACCGCCCCACGTCATGCTCGTTCGGTGCCGGAAATTCTTGCCCGCGCACAGGATGCACTTCACGTTGCGCGCGCAAAACGGCCGGGTTCGTTCCACGCCTATCATCCGAACGTCGAGCGCGACACATTGCGGCGCGACACGGCACGCGCTACCGACGAAATCTGCGCCGCCCTCAATGAGCGTCGCATCGCGCTGGCCTTCGAGCCGGTGGTCGATGCGTCGAGCCGCCGGATCGCCTTCTACGAATGCCTGATGCGGGCGAGTCGCGCCGACGGTCGCGTGTTATATGCCAACGAAATCGTTCCGGTAGCGGAGCGGCTCGGCCTGGTGCGCATGCTCGACTATCGCATGCTTGAGTTGGTGGTCAATGAATTGGCCGATGCGCCTGATCTAACGGCAAGCGTCAATGTTTCGCCGGCATCGACTGTCGATCCGGATTGGTGGAATGGCCTGGGGGCGTTGCTGCGTGCCAACCGGCGTGCTGCCGAGCGGCTCATTGTCGAGATCACCGAAACCGTGGCGATCGACAATGTCGACGACGCGCGGGGCTTTGTCACCCGTGTCAAGGATCTCGGCTGCCGCATCGCCATCGACGACTTCGGTGCAGGCCATACATCGTTCCGCAATCTGCGCAAACTCGGCGTGGACATCGTCAAGATTGACGGCGCCTTCGTGCACAACATGATCAAGTCGGAAGACGACCGTGCCTTTGCGCGCACACTGGTCGATCTCGCGCACCGGCTGGGTTTGAAGACGGTCGCCGAATGGGTGCAGGACGAGGGTGCGGCAGCGCTGCTCACCGAATGGGGCTGCGACTACCTGCAGGGCGCGTTGATCGGCCTCGCCAACGTCGAGCGGCCGTGGCGTCGCAAGCGCCCGCGTACCGCTGCGCAAGTGGGATTCCAGAGCTAAAGTGGTCACATTTTAGAAGTGACCAAGCTTCAGTCGCTGCAACAAAAAACGGCGCAGCGAATTGCGCCGCGCCGTCCAGGCCCGTTGACCGTAGTTATTTTTTCCCGGTAATCCAGTAGTTGACCATCTTCGGGTGTGTCTTGATGAACTTGGCGGCGGCCTTCGGATAGGAGGTCTGCTCCCCTTGGTACATCAGCTTTTCCAGCATCCCGAGCGGAATGTTGATACGCGAGACAAAGGCGGCGACCTTCGGATCGGCTTTCTTGAAACCTTTGCGCGCGAGCGCGTGGATCTGCTCTGCGCCGCCGAGCACTTTCTTGGGGTCGTTCAGGTAACGCAGCTTGAAGGCGCCGAACATCCAGTGCGGACGCCAGCCGGTGACCACGATCCACTTCTTGCGAGTGATTGCGCGCTTCAAGGCCGCCGTCATGGCGGCGCCGCTCGAGTCGATGAGATTGTAGTTGGTCAGGCCATAGTCCTTGACCGCTTTCTTCGACAGACGCATGAGGCCAGCACCCGGATCGATGCCGACAATCTGGCCGCCGAGTTGGTCGTGCACTGCCTTTTTCTTCAGGTCGGGAATCGCGCTGAGCTTGGACTTCGGTATGTAGTCAGGCACCACCCAGCCGAGGCTGGCGCCGCCGTAGAGTACGCCAAGGTCCTCGACCTTGTTTTTCACCTTGGCGTAGTAATCGGCATGGGTTTTGGGCAACCAGGCCATCTCCATCATGTCGATGTCGCCTTTGGCTAGCGCGCTGTACTGCAACGCGATGTCGAGCAGGACCAGCTTGACCTCGTAACCCATCTTCTGTTCGAGAATCTGCTTGGTGACGCGGGTAACCGCCTCGGCGTCCGACCAGGCGGTCCAGCCGATCTTGACCTCCTTGCCCTGGGCCACGGCGCCGGCGGTCGTCATTGTGACGCCAACCAGAACGGCGCCCATGAGTTGGGTGAACTGCGACATCGGTTACTCCTTGGCTCGAGATAACTTTGAGGCGGTCACGCCGCCGGTTCGGTCTGCTCGGGACGCCCCGAGAGCTTGCGTAGCAACGCCCCGAGGCCGAATGCATCGCTGAGTCCGCCTACGCTGCTGCGGCCGAAGCTTTGGGTAATGCGGTCCAGAATGACCGCGAGGATGACGACGGCGATGCCGCCCTGGAACCCTTGTCCGACGTCCAGCCGCTGGATGCCGGTCAGTACCGTGCTGCCGAGACCGCCGGCGCCGATCATCGAAGCGATGACCACCATCGACAGCGCTAGCATGATGGTCTGGTTCACGCCGGCCATGATCGATGGCATGGCGAGTGGAAGCTGCACCTTGTAGAGCAGTTGCCGCCGCGTGCAGCCGAAGGCGAGGCCGGCCTCGACGTGCTCGGCGTCGACCGTACGAATGCCGAGATCGGTCAGCCGTACCGCCGGCGGCATGGCAAAGATCACGGTCGCGATCGTGCCCGGCACCTGGCCGAGGCCAAAGAACATCGCCGCCGGGATCAGGTAGACGAAGGACGGCATGGTCTGCATCAGGTCGAGCACGGGCCGCGTGATCGTCTTGACTAGATCGCTGCGGGCCATGGCGATGCCCAGCGGGATTCCGAACAAGAGCGCGATCAAGCTGGCGGCGATGACCAGGGCCAGCGTCGAGACCATCTCATTCCACAGGCCCATTCCGTAGACGAGGCCGAGGGCCAGCAGCGCGAACAGCGCGAGGCCCTTGCCGACGCGCCACAGGCTGAGCAGCGCCAGGATCGCGATCAGCGCCCAGGCCGGCAGGAATACGAGCGCGTCCTGGATCGCGTTGGTGACGAGGCCGACGGCGTAGGAGAAGGCGTCGAGCGCCGGCCCGAAATGTGCCAGGATGAAATCGACGGCGGCGGAAATCCAATCGCCGATGTTGATACTGCCTTGCATGCTCCAACCTTTTCTCAGTCGTTGTTGGGGCCAGATGGACAAGGCGTCCGCCCGGCACGCCGGCATGGGATCAGGATCGGGTTTCGTGGCTGGATTCGCGGCTGAGCGCGTTCAGCACGGCGGAGGTAGTCACCAGGCCGGCATATCTGCCGTCCTTGTCGACGACTGGAAGCGCCTCGCCGCTAGTGGCGAGCGGCTCCAGCGCGGCGGATAGTAAGGTGCCCTTGTTCTCGGGCTTGATGCCAGCGACGAAAGCGTCGCGGCACGAGGCGCCGTTACCTTTGGCGACCGCCGCTTCCAGGCTTTTCACGGTTACGGTGCCGGCGAGTCGCGATGAACCATCCAGCACCACGGCAAGCCGGCGGCCCGCTTGATTGAGTTTGTCGAGCGCCGCGCGCGCCGGCGTGTCGGCGCCGTTTATTTCCGCATCGGCATTGCGGCGTGCAATTGAGCCGACCGTGAACACCTGGCTGACGTCGACGCCACGGAAGAAGGCGCGGACGTAATCGTTGGCCGGATGGCGCAGGATATCGGCTGGGGTGGCGACCTGGGCGATCTTGCCGTTCTGAATGATCCCGATACGGTCGCCGATCTTGAGCGCTTCGTCGAGATCGTGGCTGACGAATACCACCGTTCGCGTTTGCTTCTTCTGCAATTCGAGCAGTTGGTCCTGCATCTCGGCGCGGATCAGGGGGTCGAGCGCGGAGAAGGCTTCGTCCATCAGCATGATGTCGGGATTGGTCGCCAGCGCGCGGGCGAGGCCGACGCGTTGCTTCATACCACCCGACAATTCGCTGGGGAGGCTCTCGGCATACGCCTTCAGGCCGACGGCATCGAGTGCTTCCATGGTGCGCTCGCGGCGCTTAGCATCCGGCACGCCGGAAACTTCGAGACCGAACGAAGCATTCTCATAGACGGTACGGTTGGGTAGCAGCGCGAAGCTCTGAAACACCATCGCCATCTTGCGCCGCCGGAGCTCGATCAATGCGGCTTCGTTCATCATGGTGATGTCATCGCCGTCGACTCTCACCGCGCCGGAGGTCGGCTCGATCAGGCGATTGAACATGCGCAACAGTGTTGATTTGCCGGAGCCGGAAAGGCCCATTAGCACGAATATCTCACCTTCCTTGATATGGAAGTTGGCGTCTTGGACGGCGATGGTCTGCGCAGTCCGTGCGAAAATCTCATCGCGCCCGACGCCCTGTTTCAATAAATCTAGGGCTTCCTGCGGGTGGTATCCGAAAACTTTATAGAGTCCCTCGACTTCAATTTTGCTGGGCATCAGCCTCTTTCGGTTTGCGGCGCCAGCGTAAAACGACGTTGCATCGTCAGAGAATGAGGCGCGCGAAAAAAGTTGCCGCTGAAACGGCGTGTTACAGGATCAAATGGACCGCTGCGCAGTGCACAGAGCCAATGCGACGCAGCCCTTATACTCGAACATGTTGTTCCGGACAATCACCCGCGGTCGATTGAGTTCCCGCCGCCATTGCAACATTTGTCGCAGTAACGCGCGCTATGCTGCACCGCGCACAGTGTCTATCATCGCAGTTGGATCATCTGGCGCCGTGTCTCCGCGCCAGGCGACGTGACCGTCCGGGCGCACAAGTACCAGTTTGCTCTGGTAGATTACCATCGCTTCGCGCGAGTCAATGTCGTGCACCGTCAGTGGTACTTCGCGCGCTGTTGCGGCCTGTACGATCGCCTCAGCTGCTGCCGCGCCGGCGAAACGTAGCAGCACGAAACCGCGGCCGAACAGATCGAGCGTGGACTTGCCTTCCGCGAGCCAGACATGCGGCGCCCGCGCCCCCGGCCGAGCATTGGGTACGTAGTTTGCGGGATCGTCGGGCGGCGGCGCTGTGCCGTCGGCAACACAGATCGGTGAGTTCTCGTAGGTGTAGCCAATTTGCAAACCCAGCGTGCGGAATTCGCCGCCAATGCTACGTTCCAGCATGGCGCCGAGCTCGCGCCGCGCGCTCTCACCAGTGGGCGTGTCGTCAAGCACCGCCGGCGACCACTGCGAGAAGGCCTCGTTGTTCTGGTAGAAATTCGTCGCCATGCGTACGTTCCGGGCGCCGACCGGGCGGCGCTCGGCATCGTAGCTTGCGACGAGATGCGGGCCGCCCCAGCCTTCGAGCACGGCGGCGAGCTTCCAGCCGAGATCGACCGCGTCGGCAACGCCGGAATTCATTCCGAGCGCACCGGTCGGTGACAATTGATGCACGGCGTCGCCGGCAAGCCACACGCGACCTTCGCCATAGCGTTTGGCGACGAGGCTCCGCCGCCGCCAGACATTGACGTCGACCCATTCGACATCGACGCCGCGGCCGAGCGCGCGCCGCAAATAGCCGTCGCGGTCGACGCTATCGGGCGTCACGTCATCGCCGGCCTGGTCGATCATCAGCCGCCAGATGGCGCGCCCAGGATCGATGATACGCAGGTTGGCCCAGGCGCCGCCTGCATCGATCGGAATGAAGAACGTCGCCGGCTTCTGCCCGCTCTGCTCGAGCAGGCCGGGCGCGCGGAAGAACAGGTTGAGCGGGTAGCCAATGGTGCCCTTGCCAGTGAGCTCGATGCCGAGCTTGCGCCGCGCCATGCTGGTGGCGCCATCGCAGCCGACCAGATAGTCGGCGATCAACGTATAACGCTCACCACTCGCCATATCGGTGATCTCGGCCGTGACGGCGACAGGCCCTTGTTCGAAGGACTCCAGCCGGTGCCGATGTTTGATGGTGACGCTCGGGAACGAGCGCGCGAAGTCCAACAGCATCGGGTCGAACCATATCTGCGAGCAGGCCTGCAGCCGGTAGGGGCTCGCCGGTTCGGGGATCTGATGGTCACGCGCCGGGCGCTCGACCCGGCCGAGTTCGTAGCCGAACAGGCTCGTGACGAAGACGGCGTCGAGCGGGTGGTCGCCGGGGAACGGGCAGTTCATGACCTGATCGGCGATTCCCCAGCGACGGCAGAACTCCATCGTGCGGGTATTCACCTCGTTCATCTTCGGCGAGACTATGCTGCCGCCACCTTGCTCGATGAGGGTACAGGCGATACCGCGCCAGCCGAGTTCGGCGGCGAGCGCCAAACCGACCGGCCCGCCGCCGACGATCAGGACTGGTGCGTGGCTGGGCATTCAGGTTGGTATTGCCGCCGATTTGAAGTTCCTGCACCAATTGCCGCAATCTCATCCAGGAACTTGATATCGAAAGCGGCACGAGAGTCATAGATTTAATAGTGCGATTTAATAGTGCCCGTTGGTATCCGAAGTTCGTGTTAAAGCACGCGGCTATATATCACGAACTTCGGAAGCGGGGCACTAGACGCGACGTGCGCGGCTACTGGTCTTTGTTGCTGAGGCGATCGATCTTCTTCTGCATCTCTTCGAGCTGACGCTTGAGCTCATCCATATCGCCGCCTGATCCGCCGGTTTGCGGCTTGTCCGCCGCCGGTTTGTCCTGGCCGCCGCGCGCGAAGGGGGTGAACATGGCGAAGGTCTTCTCGAACATTTCCATGTTGCGCCGCACTTGCTCTTCGAGCGGACCAAAGCCGCTAACGCCAAAGGCCTGCGCCATCTGCTCGCGGAATTTGCCCTGCTGCTGGGTGAGCGACGACATCGACTGTTCGAGATAGCGCGGCACCAGCATCTGCATGCTGTCGCCGTAGAACCGGATCAATTGCCGTAGGAACGCGATCGGCAGCAGACTTTGGCCTTCCTTGTTCTCCTGCTCGAAGATGATCTGCGCCAATACCGAGCGAGTGATGTCCTCGCCGCTCTTGGCATCGTAGACCACGAAGTCCTCGCCGGCTTTCACCATTGCCGCCAAGTCTTCGAGGGTCACGTATGTGCTGGTGCCGGTGTTGTACAGCCGCCGGTTGGCGTATTTCTTTATTGTAACTGGCTCTTTTTCGTTGTCTGCCATGAGATCACACGTTCCTCCCTGCCCAGACTGTAAGCATAACCGCATTCCGGCGCGGCCGACCAGCCGTTTTGTGGCGGCGCGGGAGGAAATTGGAGCGCTGCGGCATCCCTTGCGGATGCGTCAAAAAAGGGCCAATTGTCGAGGATATCTGCAAGTTGCCAGTTATTGACAGGGTTCCTCCTGCCGCTAAGGATGCGGCAGTGCCAAAACGGCCTTGCCCCGCAACTGATCGCCAAAGGAGTTTCGGATGAAGGACGACATCGTCATCGTGAGCGCCGCGCGGACGCCGGTTGGCGCATTCAATGGGGCCTTTGCCAATGTTCCGGCTCATGAGTTGGGCCGCACCGCCATCCACGCAGCGCTGGAACGTGCCGGCGTGGAGGGCGATCGGGTTTCCGAAGTGATCTTGGGCCAGATTCTAACCGCTGGGCAGGGCCAGAACCCCGCCCGCCAAGCTTCCATTGCGGCCGGCATCCCAGTCGAGAGCCCGGCCTGGGGCGTCAACCAGCTCTGCGGCTCAGGTTTGCGCGCGGTGGCACTCGGCTATCAGGCAATCATGAACGGCGACAGCGACATTGTAGTGGCCGGCGGCCAGGAGTCGATGAGCATGGCGCCGCACTGCTCCCATCTGCGCGCCGGCGTGAAGATGGGCGACTTCAAGATGATCGACACCATGATCAAGGACGGTCTGTGGGATGCCTTCAATGGCTATCACATGGGCAATACCGCCGAGAACGTCGCCAAACAGTGGCAGATCACCCGTCAGATGCAGGACGAATTCGCCGTTGCCTCTCAGAACAAGGCCGAAGCTGCGATGAAGGCCGGCAGGTTTAAAGACGAGATCGCTCCGGTCACCATCAAAACCCGCAAGGGCGACATCCTGGTCGACACCGACGAGTATCCGAAGTCAGGCGTGACGCTGGATTCGATCGCCAAGCTAAAGCCTGCTTTCGACAAGGAAGGCACGGTGACAGCCGCCAGCGCCTCCGGCATTAACGACGGCGCCGCCGCGGTCGTGTTGATGAAGGCGAGTGAGGCCGCCAAGCTCGGGCACACTCCGCTGGCGCGCATCGTCTCCTGGGCGCAGGCCGGCGTCGACCCGGCGATCATGGGCACAGGCCCCATTCCGGCCTCGCGCGCGGCGCTGAAGAAGGCCGGCTGGAAGAAGGAGGACCTCGACCTGATCGAGGCCAACGAGGCCTTCGCTGCCCAGGCCTGCGCGGTCAACAAGGATCTCGGCTGGGATACCAGCAAGGTCAACGTCAATGGCGGCGCCATCGCCATCGGCCATCCGATCGGCGCTTCGGGTGCGCGTGTGCTGACGACGCTTCTTTTCGAGATGCAGAAGCGCAACGCCAAAAAGGGCCTGGCGACGCTGTGCATCGGTGGGGGCATGGGCATCGCCATGTGTGTCGAGCGTTAGCGAAGATGCACCTGCTTTGCGTGTGTTGAGCAACGGGAGAAATGGGCACGACAATTATCAGCGCGCCGGTTAAAGGAACGCCGGCGCGCTTGGTTTATAATCCGGGTCTTTGATCCAAGTCATGGCCGGCTCGCCCCAGCCATGGCGCAAAAGAGAAACTTCTCTGGGAGGGACGACAAATGGCTCGCGTAGCGTTGGTCACCGGTGGCACCCGCGGCATCGGCGCCGCGATCAGCAAGGCGATGAAGGCTGCCGGTTACAACGTCGCCGCCGTCTATCACGGCAACGACGAAGCAGCGGCGAAATTCAAGGCCGAAACCGGCATCGCGGTGTTCAAGTGGGACGTGTCGTCGTTCGAAGCCTGCGCCGACGGCGTCGGCAAGGTTGAGGCCGAGCTCGGGCCCATTGACATCCTGGTCAACAACGCCGGTATCACCCGCGATACCATGTTCCACCGCATGAAGCCCGAGCAGTGGACGCAGGTGATCAACACCAATCTCGGCTCGCTTTTCAACATGACCCGCCCGGTGTGGGAAGGCATGCGCGAGCGTAAGTTCGGCCGCGTCATCAATATTTCGTCGATTAACGGCCAGAAGGGCCAGATGGGCCAGGTCAACTACTCCGCCGCCAAGGCCGGCGACCTCGGCTTCACCAAGGCGCTGGCGCAGGAAGGCGCGCGCGCCGGCATCACGGTGAACGCGATCTGCCCGGGCTACATCAATACCGAGATGGTGCAGGCAGTGCCGAAGGACGTGCTGGAGAAGAATATCATCACGCAGATCCCGATCGGCCGCCTGGGCGAGCCGGAGGAGATCGCGCGCTGCGTGGTGTTTCTGGCCGCCGATGATGCCGGCTTCATCACCGGCTCAACGCTCACGGCAAACGGCGGGCAGTATATCGCCTGAGGGCGATGGTCCGGGCTCTTAAGCCAGCTGCCGCGCTTGACGATCTCCTGGTCGCATAATGGCGGCCGCAGCGTCGGCCGCGGCCGCCACTCGTCTGCCTTACCGATTTAGTGGGTCATCGCCTCGTTCGACTCCACCGCGGCGGTAATGACGTCCTTGCCGATCTGGTTCTCGAACTTCTTCCATACCGGGTGCATCGCCTTCACCCACGCCTTGTGCTGAACGGGGGTCAGTTGATGGATGGTGACGCCCGGCGCCGCAGCGATTTTCTTCTTGGCCTCTGCGTTCAGCTGATAATCCCAATACAAAGTATTCACACACCAAATACACACGGTAGTCATGCACGCATGCTGCACGCCGAATGCGCTTGGATCTTTTCGTCAGATGAAGCGGCTACACTCGCGGCCGGTATGCGCGACTGACAATCACGTTGAAAAATGTCGTAGCAACGCGGCCAGTGTCTCCTCCGGCGCTTCCTCCGGCACGTAGTGTCCACAGTCTATCGGCCCGCCGCTGACGTCATCGCCATAGTCCTTCCAGACCGAAAGAACGTCGCCGTGAACGGTCCCGGTGTGGCTTCGTGCCCCCCAAATCACCAGCATGGGACAGGCAACCTTCTTTTCGGCCTTTCGGTCGGCTTCATCCATCTCAAGGTCGCACGTGGCACACGCCCTATAATCCTCGCATGAGCCACGGATCGTTTTCCAATTGAAGCAGCGTACGTATTCGTTGAATGCTTCGGGGTCGAAGAACCCTAGACCGATACCAGGCTTCGACAACTTGCGTTCCATGAACCATTCGGCGGGGACAGAGGCCATCATGCGCTCCGGCAAATCGTAGGGCTGCGCCATGAACAGCCAGTGCCATGACTTCATCGCCCATTGCTTGGAAGCGTGAGTCCAGATGTGATAATTCGGAAGAATGTCGATGACGGCGCATCTCTTCACCCGTTCAGGGTGATCGAGTGTCATCCGGTGAACCGTGCGCGCGCCGCGATCATGCCCGGCGGCGAAAAAATCGCGATAGCCGAGCCGCTCCATCACCTCAATCTGATCCTGCGCCATGGCGCGGAATGAATAATTTTCGTGGTTTTCGCCTCCATCCTCCGGGCCTACGCTGTCGCCGTAGCCGCGCAAATCCGCGGCCACCACATGGAAACGTTCGGCGAGGCGGTCGGCGACTTTGTGCCAGGTGACATGGGTCATCGGATTTCCATGGAGAAGCAGCAGAGGCGGGCCTTTTCCTCCATGGCGGAGGTGGATGCGTGCCCCCGTGGTCTCGATATCGACGGTCGTGAACTTTTCGAACATTTTCATTCGGCTCCCTGTACGGTCTCATGCGTTCACGGCCGGCGGGCGTACGCCATCTCGCGTACAATGGCGAAATAGATGTCGCCAGACCGACAGGGCGATGGAGGTCCTGGTTTAGCGGCGCTTCTTCTTGACCGTTTTCTTCGCAGTCTTCTTAGCGCCGTTCTTCACAGTACCCCGTTTCGGTGTGCTGCGTTTGGCCGCCACGCTTGCCCGCTTCGGCGGCGTGAAATTGCCTTCCGCCTTGTCGAGCCGCACGTTGAAGTATTCCCAGGCGCGCGCCACCGGCCCTGGCTCCAGGTTGAAGGCGCTGGCGCGTTCCGCCTCCTCGGCGTTGAGCGGTCCGACATGGCCGAGCATCTTGGCCTGGATTTGTATGCCGGCATTGTGCGCGGTGAAGACGCAGCGGAACACCAGCTCGTGCAGCGTGGTCCCGGCGACGGTGGCGCCATGGCGGCGCATCAGCACCGCCCAGTGCGGTCCGAGCGCGCGGGCGAGCGAGGCGCCTTCTTCGGGCTTCTGCACGATCAGGTCAGTGTTGCCGAACTCGTCGCGCGAATCCCAGAACGGCACCGCGTCGCCCATGGTGGCGCCGAGATGGAACACCGGCTTGAGCTCGGCGCCGGAGACGCAGAACGGCAGAATCGACGCCGCGTGATGATGGCACACCGCGTTGACGTCCGGCCGCGCCTTGAATACTTCGCCATGGATGACGCGCTCCCTGTAGAGCCGCGACGTCGGCGGCACGACCGGCTCGGAATCGAGGGTGAACTCGAGAATGTCTTCTGGCTGTACAAGCTCGGAGCCGCGCGAGCGCGACATCAGATAGCGCCCGGGGTTGGTGGGATGACGCATGGTGACATGACCGAAGGCGTCGAGCACGCCTTCGAGCGCGAGGATGCGGTTGGCGCGCGCGAGCAGTTCGCGCGCTTCTGCGAGTGCATTGGCCACGGGCGGTTCTCCCAAAGTGTTCTTGTCGTGAGCGTACTTAGCGCGTTTTGCCGGCCGGCGACCAGTCGGGTGGCGCCATTTCGAACTTTTCGAAGTCGAAGCCGGGCGCGACCGTGCAGCCCACAAGAGTCCAATCGCCGAGACTTTCCGCCGCCTGCCAGGCGCGTGCGGGTATCGTCACCTGTGGCGTCTCGCCGGCGTGGATGTCGGCGCCGAGGCGCACGATCTCCTCGCTCGCGCCATTGACGACGGATAGCGCCAGCGGCGCGCCGGCGTAGTAGTGCCAAATCTCCACCGCGTCGATGCGGTGCCATTGCGAACGCTCGCCGCGCGCCAGCAGGAACAGGATGGCGGTCGAAGCCGCGCGGCCGTCTATCGTGTGGCTGTCGCGGAAGGTCTCTCGGAAATGGCCGCCTTCCGGATGAGGCTTCAGGTCAAGCCTGGTAACGATATCGTCGGCGGTGGGAAACGGAACGGTCACTTTGTCGCTCCGTCAGAACTTGTCTTTACGTCCCCGGATCTCCGCGAAAACCTCCGCCGCTGGCCGACCGGCCATGCCAATGTCGACCGCGAGATCGGGCACGTCTGCGCGCAGGAACGGGTTGGCCAGCTTCTCGTCGCCGATAGTGACCGGAATGGTCGGTTCGCCTTCGGCGATCTGCCGTTGCACCTGCGCCGCGCGCGCCTCCAGCACTGGATTTTCGGCGTCGATGCTGAGTGCAAAGCGGACATTGGCGGCCGTGTATTCGTGCCCGCAATAGACTTGTGTATCGTTCGGCAACTCGCGCAACTTCAGTAGCGAGCGCCACATCATCTCAGGTGTACCCTCGATCACGCGGCCGCAGCCGATCGAAAACAGCGTATCACCGACGAAGGCGAGACGGTCTTGCGGAAACCAGTATGTGATATGGCCGAGCGTGTGGCCGGGGGTGTCTAGCACCGTGCCCGCGAGCTTGCCGACGGAAACGGAATCGCCCTGGCTCACGGTCTCGTCAACGCCTGGGATCCTGTTGGCTTCCTTGGCCGGCGCCACCACGCGGCATTTGTATTTCGCCTTTAGTGCCTCGATGCCGCCGGTGTGGTCGTGGTGATGATGGGTGACCAGGATGTCGGTGAGCTTCCAGCCGGTCTGGTCGAGCGCCGTTTCGATGGGGGCAGCTTCCGGCGCATCGATCGCGGCGGTAGCGCCTGTGTCGGGGTCGTGCAGCAGCACTCCGTAATTGTCGTTCAGGCAGAGAAACAGGCGGGTCTCGGCGGACATCGGCAGTCATCCTCGTCGGTTCGAATACGTTAACCGTATCACGGAGTGCGGCCCCGGCGCACGGCGCCTGTCGGATCGGATGGCGATTTGTTGCGGCATTTCGTGGTATTTTCAACCCATGTCAATCGACGTCGTGGACCTGCGCAACTTCTATAGCCAGCGGCTGGGCGTGGTGGCGCGCCGCTTCGTCGGGCGCGGTATCCGTGCACTGTGGAGCGACACCCGCGGCCAGCGCGTGGTCGGGATTGGCTACACGACGCCCTATCTCGGCCTTTTCCGCGAGGAGGCCGAGCGCTGCCTGTCGTTCATGCCGGCGGCCCAGGGTGTGGTGAAATGGCCGACGCAGAAGCCGACGCTGACGACGCTTGTGGACGAATTCGAGTTGCCGCTCGCCGACGCTGCGGTCGACCGAGTGCTCCTGGTGCACGCACTGGAAATGACCCACGATCCGGCCGCGCTGTTGCGCGAAGTCTGGCGCGTGCTGGCCTCGGGCGGGCGACTGCTCACCGTGGTGCCGAATCGACGCGGGGTGTGGGCACGCACCGATACCACGCCCTTCGGTCATGGCCGGCCCTATTCGCGCGCGCAAATCAATCAGCTTCTGCGCGAGACTTGGTTCACACCCACGGGCTGGAGCGAGGCGCTCTACGTGCCGCCAGTCGACCGCGGCTGGTTTTTGCGCACAGCGCCGGCTTGGGAGCGCGCGGGTGCCAGTGTATCGGCGCCGTTTGCAGGGGTGCATTTGGTGGTGGCGACCAAGCAGGTATATCGCGCGATTCCAGCGCAGCGTTTCAGGCGCAAACTGGTGCCGGCACTGGAGCCGGCGCTGGCGCCGTCACCAGGCGCTTGAACGCAGAGTCCCGCGCGCGAAAGAAAATCGCGCGGGCGTTCAGCCGTCTCGTGCTGTCTTATTCGGTCTGCTGATCGCCTTCACTCGGCACGGCGCCTGGTCCGCCGTCGCCGCGCTCGCCGCGGAAGCCGCCACGATGCCGTCGCCGCCGGCGATGCGGGCCACCAGGACCGCCGCTGTTGAAGCGTTCCTGCTGGTCGTGACCGTTCTGCGGTACGTTCGGCTGCGGCTGTCCGCCGGTGATGAAAGCCGGCAGCGCTTCGACGTCCTGGCCTTCAACCGATTGCGGTTGGCGGGCGGTGGCCTGCGCGACCGGCTGCTCACGTGGAGGGAACGGCTGCGCGTCACGCGGCAGGAAAGGTTGCGGCTGCGGCTCGCGCGGCGAGTAGCTCGGCTCGTTCTGATAGGGCTGGCCGTCGTCCTCGCCCTCGTCGAAGTCGTCGGCCGCGCCTTGCACGCCCTGCGGCTGCTGTTGATTGTAATAGGGGTTCTGCTGGCGGAACTGTTCCTGCGCAGCGGCGATCAGACGGAAATAATGCTCGGCGTGCTGATAGTAGTTTTCGGCTGCGACCGGATCGCCCGAACTCTGCGCGTCGCGCGCGAGTTGGATGTATTTTTCCGCGATATGCGAGGCCGTGCCCCTTATCTTCACGTCAGGCCCGTTCGAACTCGTAGACCCGCGTCATCGGATTCTGGCTCTTGCGGTGATTACCTCGTCCCCGCATGCGCTTCTGACCGTTTCTCATGATATGCCTGTTCGCTCACCTTTCGCTTCTGTACGACCTGCCCCGCTGGTCGATGTGTTGACCCTGCAAATCCATACCATCGCCATTGCGCGACGGCGGCGCGTGCCAGAACCCCGCGCCAATGATCCCAACTGTTGCGATCGTTATCGCGATAGCCGCAGCAACCCCATGACCGCGGACCTGCCGCGGCGTTGCCTACCTTTCGTTACGCGCATCGCTTTTCGTTTTAGAAATTTGATGCGCCCAACCGGTGAAGCATCCGGACCCGTATCTGGCGATTTCGTTGTGCCGTAAACCGGCTTTTCCTCATTCGCCCTGTGTACCGCCGCCTCACAGAGCCCTTGGCTCCGGGGTTCGTGGCGATGCAACCGTCACGGGTCGATTCCGTGGCAGGAAGCTAGTCGTTTCCGGGGCATAATCCAAGTGCTTTTTTCGCCGTTTCCCAGCCCTGACGTTTTCGCGTGGCGCCAATGTATCTCGCTCATGGCGCGAGAATTACACTCAACGCCCGCGGGATTCCGGCCAAATCCCGGCGTACCTCGCCGGCTGTTAACCCAGCTTCGGTAAATAATCCGCGGACCGCCGTTTCCTGGCCTTGCCCAAGCTCAACCACCAGCCGGCCACCTGGCACCAGCAGGCGGCGCGCCGCGGCGGCAATGGTGCGGTAACAATCGAGGCCGTCAGGGCCGCCGTCGAGCGCCAGCGCCGGATCGTAATCGCGCACATCAGGTTCAAGGCCGGCGATCTCGCTGCGCGCGATATAAGGCGGATTCGAGACGATCAGGTCGAACGGCCCGTGCAAGCCCGCGGCCATATCGCAGTTTACAAAATGACAACGTCGCGTCAGGCCATGCCGTTCCGCATTGGCGCGCGCCACACCCAGGGCGTCAGGCGCTGATGTCAGTGCCAGTGCCGCTGGCATGTTCGAGTTCTTTGAGCAGCGCCAGCAGCAACGCCCCTGAGCCGGTGCCGATATCGAGAATGCGCAAGGCCTCTGGGCGCTGCGGATCGTTGACGAAACTGTTGAGCGCTAGTTCGACCACAGTTTCGGTTTCCGGCCGCGGCACTAGAACCGACGAGTTGATGCTGAGTGCCAGACTCCAGAACTCCTTGGCACCGATAATGCGCGCCACCGGCTCGTGCTTGAGTTGGCGTGCAGCGAGCGCGTCGATCTTCTTGGTTTCGTCTCGGGTGAGCACGCGTCCGCCGTGGGTCATCACGGTAGTGCGTTCGATGCCGAGCGCGTGTGCGATCAACAGCCGTGCGTCGGCTTCGGCCGATTCGGTGCCGGCCTGCGCCAGCAGTTCCTTCAGCGCTTGCCTTGCCGTCGCGATGGTTGGCGCCAGCGTCATCGGTTTCATGCCGCCCCTTGCGCCGCCAGCAGTTCGGCCTGATGCTCGGTGACGAGCGCGTCGATCAATTCGTCGAGCGCTTCGCCCTCCATCACCTGCGGCAATTTATGCAGCGTTAGATTGATGCGGTGGTCGGTGACGCGACCCTGCGGAAAATTGTACGTGCGGATGCGTTCCGAGCGGTCGCCCGATCCAATCTGGCCGCGCCGCTCGGCGGCGCGTTCGGCATCGCGCTTGGTGCGCTCCTGATCGTAGAGCTTGGCGCGCAGCATCGTCATTGCCTTGGCGCGGTTCTTGTGCTGCGAGCGGTCCTCTTGCACGTATATGACGATCCCGGTCGGCAGATGTGTAATCCGGATGGCAGAATTGGTCTTGTTGACGTGCTGGCCGCCGGCACCGCTGGCGCGCATAGTGTCGACTTTCAGGTCTTTTTCATTGATGTCGATGTCGACGTCTTCCACCTCAGGCAGCACCGCCACGGTTGCTGCCGAAGTGTGGATGCGGCCGGAGGCTTCGGTATCGGGCACGCGTTGCACGCGGTGCACGCCGGATTCAAATTTCAGCTTGGCATAGGCCCCGCGTCCCCGGATCTCGGCGAAGATTTCCTTGAAGCCGCCCTTGGTGCCCTCGCTGGCGGAGATGATCTCTGTCTTCCAGCCCTGCTTGGTCGCATGGCGCTCGTACATGCGGAACAAGTCGCCGGCAAACAGCGCGGCCTCGTCGCCACCGGTGCCGGCGCGGATTTCGAGAATCACGTTGCGATCGTCCATCGCATCTTTCGGCAGAAGGGCCAGCCGGATCTGCTGCGCCAGTTTGTCCCGCCGTTCTTCCAGCAGAGGCTTCTCGGCCTCGGCCATCTTCCACATTTCGGCATCGGTTGACGGATCTTTGATCATAGCCTCGAGATCGGCGATCTCGTCCGCCATGGCGCGATAGGCTTTGATCGCGTCGATCACCGGACCAAGTTCGGCGAATTCACGCGACAGTCTGACGTAGACCTCCGGATTCAGCGGGGTCGCCAACTCGCCCTCCACCATTTCGTGGCGGGCAAGCAGGGCGTCGAGTTTCTGCTGCGGCAACGCGATCAAAGTTGCAACCCCTGCGCCGCCGCGAAGCCTTCCAGTTGGTGGCGGATGGAGACGGTGCCGACCGGCTGGTCAAGCAGCGGCAAGATCGCCTCTTCGCCTTTCTTCACATCGAGATCGAGCAACAGCGCCTTGACCGGGCCAACCGACGAGGGGGACAGCGATAACGCACGGTAGCCGAGAATCGCCAGCGCTAGCGCACCGATCGGCTGCGAGGCGAGTTCACCGCACAGAGCCACCGGCTTGCCGTGCTCGTAGCCCTTGTCGACGATGTCTTTGAGCGCGCGCATGACCGGTGTCGATAATGGATCGAAGCGGTTGCTGACGCGGATATTGCCGCGGTCGGCGGCGTAGAGGAATTGCATCAGATCGTTCGAGCCTACCGACAGAAAATCTACTCGCTCGAGCAATTCATCGAGCTGGAAGAGAAGCGACGGCACTTCCACCATGGTGCCGATTTCCACGCGTTCCGGCAAAGCATGGCCGTGCCGGCGCAGATGGGTCAGTTCGATCTCGACCAGCGCCTTGGCCTTGTCGAATTCCTCGACCATCGCAATCATCGGAAACATCAATTTCAGGTGCCGGCCGCCGGCGGCGCGCAACAACGCCCGCACCTGGCTGCGCAGCAGGCCGGGACGGTCGAGCCCGAGGCGGATCGCGCGCCAGCCAAGCGCTGGATTTTCCTCTTCCACGTTGCGCATATAAGGCAGCACCTTGTCACCGCCAATATCGAGAGTCCGGAACGTCACCGGCAATTTGCCGGCGACATCGAGCACGGTCTGATAGAGCGCAAGCTGTTCGCCGGTGCGCGGGAAGGTGTTGGCGACCATGAACTGAAGCTCGGTGCGGAACAGACCGATGCCGCCGGCGCCGGTTTCTTCGATATGGGGCAGGTCGATAGCGAGGCCGGCATTGATCATCAGCGCGATCTTCTGACCGTCTTTGGTGACGCAGGGCTGGTCGCGCAGCGCGCGGTATTGCGCCTGCCGGCGCGCGCGCAGCTTCACTCGCTCGGCGTAGGCCGTCTCGATGTCCGGCGGCGGGCGCATGTGCACCTGTCCGGTGGTGCCGTCGACGATGATGGCATCGCCCGACTCGACCATGCCAGTAGCGTTGTCGATTTCACCCACGGTAGGGATGCCGAGCGCGCGCGCCACGATCGAGACATGGGAGGTGGGGCCGCCTTCTTCCAGCACCAAACCGCGCAGGCGTTTGCGGTCGTAGTCGAGCAGCGCCGCCGGGCCCATGGCTCGGGCGACGATAATGGCGTTTTCCGGCAAATACTCCTTCGATGGCGCATGGTCCTTGCCGGTCAGGACACGCATCAGCCGGTTGGCGAGATCGTCGAGATCGTGCAGGCGGTCGCGCAGATAGGGATCGGAGGCGCGCAACATGCGCGCGCGGGTGTCGGACTGCACACGTTCCACGCCGGCTTCCGCGGTGAGGCCGGTCATCACCGCTTCGCGGATCTTGTGTAACCAGCCCTGATCGTAGGAGAACATGCGATAGGCTTCGAGCACGTCGCGGTGCTCACCGCCGTCCGCCAGATCGCGGTGCTCGACGAGGCGGTCGAGATCGGCGCGCAGCGTCGCGATCGCCGCGTCGAGACGTTTCGATTCACGCTGCACGTCGTCCGCGATGACATTGGTGATGACCACGCGCGGCTCGTGCAGCACCACGTGGCCGAGCGCGATGCCGTCCGACAATGAGGTGCCATCGACGTGCATGGAATGGCGAGCGGCTGGCTCGGCACCGGGGCGCGCCAAGGACGACAATTCGCCGGAGGCGATCATCTCGGCGAGCACCATCGAGGTGGTCTGTAGCGCCTCCTCTTCCTCCTCGGTGTAGGTGCGCCGTGCGCGGTTCTGCACCACCAGCACGCCGAGCGTATTACCGGCGCGCAGGATCGGCACGCCGAGGAAGGAATGGTAGATTTCTTCGCCCGTTTCTGGGCGGAACGAGAAGGCCGGATGAGCGTGCGCTTCCGACAGGTTAATCGGGTTTGCTTCGCTGGCGACCAAGCCGACCAGACCCTCGTCGGCGTTTAGCACGGTCTGGTGGACAGCCTCCCGCTTGAGGCCTTCAGTGGCGTATAGCTCAAGGGTTCCGTCTACGCGCAGCACATAGACAGAGCAGACCTCCGCCACCATGTTAGCGGCGATCAAGACGACAATCTTGTCGAGGCGCTCCTGCGCGCTGACCGGCTCCGCCATCACCTCGCGGAGCCGCCGCAACAGCACGCGCGGACCGCCGAGCGCGCCACGCATTATGAAGTCCTTGTTCAGCCCCGGTCTTTGACCGTTTTGCCTCGTCTACGGCCTGATCGTGAAAGAAGTGCGACCGCGAGACCCTAAAAGCCCCACACCCGCATCCTGGATCAGCCTATAGCGAATGGGCTATGCAAGGGGCAAGCCAATCTCTTGAATCGGCCACCTCGAGGCAGCCGCCGAAAGCCCCCCATCACAAGCCTGGTCGACCGGGCTAGCGCATCAGAGGCGGCCGCCCTCACGCCTTCAGCTTCAGGAGCGCGTCGGCGTTGCCGTGACAGAGTTTGACCTTGTCGGACGGCGAGAGGTTGACTTGGTCGAGGAAGCGGCGGCCCGCCTCGTTGGGCGCGTAGGGGTAGTCGACCGAGAACATCATGCGGTCGATGCCGAAGGTCTGCAGCGCGGCCAGGAACGGCGGCTGCGTGAAGATGCCGCTGGTGGTGATCCAGGTCTGGTCGAGGATGGTCTGGCTGATGGTCCTTTGCAGATGGCCGATGTCGAGCGACGACACCGCGTCCATGCGGGCCAGCATCACCGGGATCATCTCGCCCATGTGGCCGATGATGATCTTGAGCTTGGGATGCTTGTCGAGGGTGCCGGCCAGGACCATGCGCAACAGGTGCACTGCGGTCTCCGAGTGCCAGCCCCAGGCGGCGGTTGCGATCACGCGGCAGGCGCCTTCTTCAAGGCCGGAGTAATAGGCCTCGCGCACCGGCGCCGGAGGGATGTGCGGATGGATGTAGAGCGGCACGTCGAGCCTGACCGATTCCGCCAGCACGTCGTCGTAGCTCGGATGGTCGAGGAAGCGTCCGTCAGTCGTGCCATTGACCAGCGCACCGAGAAAGCCGAGCTCCTTGACGCAGCGCGTGAGCTCGGCAGCACAGGCCTCCGGACTCATGAGCGGCAGCGCGGCGAAGCCGGCGAAGCGGTCGGGATGGCGCTTGCAGGCTTCCGCCAGGTAGTCGTTCATCTCGCGGGCCATGGCGACGCCGTCGGGGCCGGGCACGAGATCGGGGCCGGGGCCGGTGTTGGAGAGCACCTGCAGCGTGATGCGGGTATCGTCCATGGACTTGAGCCGGATCTCGCCGATCTCCTTGTTGAGCTCCATGGGGTTCGGCCGGTCCTTGGGCACTTTGCGCGGGATGAAGCCGCGGGCCTTGATGACAGCCGGATCGATGCGCTGGACCAGCGCGGGTACGGTGAAATGCTCTTCGAGTGCGACGACACGCATGGACTTACGATCTCCCGGTTGATGCGGTCGGCTTGTCGCATCCGGCCGCGCCTGCGGCAAGCGGGTGGTCGCAACCGCTGAGACCGCAGGCCCGGGGGTGACGGATTTACGCCTTATCGAGCCCGTACAGCGTATGCAAAGTTCGCACAGCGAGTTCGGTATATTCGGCGTCGATCAACACCGAGAACTTGATTTCGGAGGTGGTGATGGCGCGGATGTTGATGCCGCGCTCCGACAGCGCCTTGAAGGCCCGCGAGGCGACGCCGACATGGCTGCGCATGCCGATGCCGATGACCGAAATCTTGGCGACGTCGGTGGCGCCGTCCATGGCGTCGTAGCCGATCGCCTCCTTGCTCTTCTCGATCACCGCCTTGGCGCGGTCGTAATCGGCCGAGGGCACCGTAAAGGTGAGGTCGGTGGTGGCGCCGTCGGCGGAGACCGTTTGCACGATCATGTCCACGTTGATGTAGGCGTCGGCGAGCGGACCGAAGATGGCGGCGGCGACGCCGGGCTTGTCCCGCACGCGGCGAATCGAAATCTGCGCCTCGTCCTTGGAAAAGGCGATGCCGGTGACGACTTGCTGTTCCACGATATCTTCCTCGTCGCAAATGAGCGTGCCGGACGGCGGCAGACGCGGGTCGATGTCTTCCGGCTTTTCGAAGCTGGAACGCACGAAGATGCGCACATTGTGCATCATGCCGAGCTCGACGGAGCGCACCTGCATGACCTTGGCGCCTTGCGAAGCGAGTTCGAGCATTTCCTCGAAAGCGATGCGCTCCATGCGTTGCGCCTTCGGCACCACGCGCGGGTCGGTGGTGTAGACACCGTCGACGTCGGTATAGATGTCGCAGCGCTCGGCTCCGATCGCCGCCGCGATCGCCACGGCTGAGGTGTCGGAGCCGCCGCGACCGAGCGTCGTGATGCGACCCGTCTCCTTGTGCACCCCTTGGAACCCCGCGATCACCGCCACTTGCTTCTGTGTAGCGAAGCGCTTGACTAGTCCAGTGCCATTGATGTCGAGGATACGGGCCGAGCCGTGCACGTTGTTGGTCAGGATCGGCAGTTGCCAGCCTTGCCACGAGCGTGCATTGACCCCCATACCTTCCAGCACCATGGCGAGCAGTCCGGCGGTGACCTCCTCACCGGTCGCGACCACCGCGTCGTATTCGCGTGCGTCGTGCAAAGGCGCGGCATCGCGACACCAGCCAACGAGCTGGTTGGTTACCCCGGCCATGGCCGAAACCACCACTGCAATGTCGTAGCCGGCCTCGACCTCGCGCTTGACATGGCGCGCCACGTTGCGGATGCGGTCGAGGTCGGCGACCGAGGTCCCGCCGAATTTCATCACCAGCCGAGCCATAGAACGTTCCCGGAAGCGCCAAAACGCGCTAACAAGCGGCCGGCGCGAGGCCCGAAAAGCCACGAGCGCCGGCCCGAAAAGCCGCGTATACATAGCGGCGAGGGCACCGGGCCGCAACTTGAACCCGCGGCTAAGGTTAGGAAACGAGAATGGCCGCACGGCGCGCCCGCCAAGGCAAAGATACCACTGTCGATGCGGCCGAGGTCGAGCGTTTCGCGCGCCACGCCCCCGACTGGTGGGACCCGCGCGGGCCGATGGCGGCCCTGCACAAATTCAATCCGGTGCGGCTCGGCTACATCCGCGGCCAAGCGGTAGCGCATTTCGGCCGCGATCCCAAGAAGCTCGACTGCCTTTCCGGCCTGCGCGTGCTCGATATCGGCTGTGGCGGCGGTATCCTGTCGGAGCCGCTGGCGCGTATCGGGGCGGACATGGTTGGCGCCGATCCGGCCGAGGAGAACATTGAGGTCGCGCAAATTCATGCCCGGCAGAGCGGCGTCGCGGTCGACTATCGCGCTACCACCGCGGAAGAACTGGCCGAGGCGGGCGAGCGCTTCGACGTTGTGCTGGCGATGGAAGTGGTCGAGCACGTCGCCGATGTCGACCTGTTCGTCGATACGTGCGCGCAGATGGTGAAGCCGGGCGGCATGATGATCGCCGCCACGCTGAACCGCACGCTCAAGAGTTTCGCGCTCGCTATCGTCGGCGCCGAGTACGTGCTGCGCTGGCTGCCACGCGGGACGCACCAATGGGACAAGTTTGTCAGACCCGAAGAATTGGAACGCTCGATCGAACACGCAGGCCTCAGGGTGACCGGCGAGCGCGGCGTGGTCTACAATCCATTTGCCGACCGCTGGCAACTCTCGTCCGATATGGACGTGAACTATATGCTTGTGGCGGCGCGGGATGCATCCAACGATGGGAAGGGGGAGGCGGCATGATCCTCGAACTGGTGGAATTCAATTCGCCGAAAGGCTGGACGCGCGAGCAGGTGGCTGAAGACGCGCGCCACGTGATCCCGAAATGGCGGGCCAACGAGGAACTGCTGCGCAAGCACTTCTTGCTCGAGCTGAACGGCAAGACCGGTGCCGGCGTTTATATCTGGCCGTCGGTCGAAGCCGCTCAACGGGCGCACAACGAGGAATGGCGCCAGTCGATCATAAAGCGCACTGGCGGCGCGCCGACCATCCGCTATTTCGATCTGTTCCTGCTTATCGACAACGAGAACGGCACGACCACCGAATTCCCCACCGCCGCGGAAATCCAACCGGCCGCGGCCTAAGTCTCGCTGCGCCGCAAACGTGCGAGCGCATGGCTATCCTCTCGTGGCCGGGCTTGTGCCGGCCATCCGCGCCTTAGTAAGGAAGGCACGACGTCGATGCCCGGCGCAAAGCCGGGCATGACTTTATTAGAGGCCGATCATGCTCTGGGCCGTCTTCACCATCATCGCCGCGGCGGCGCAGACCGCGCGCAACGCCATGCAGCGCGAGCTGACCGCTACCCTCGGCACCGTTGGCGCTACGCATGTCCGTTTCCTGTTCGGCTTTCCCTTCGCGCTGGTATTCCTCGCCGGCGTGCTGCTGGTCACCGGCGACTCGCTGCCGCAGCCAGGACTGTGGTACTGGCCGTGGATCCTCGATGGCCTCTTGGCGCAGATCGCGGCGACCGCGCTGATGCTGGCGGCGATGAACGACCGCTCCTTCGTGATCACCATCGCCTATATCAAGACCGAGCCGGTGCAGGTGGCGCTGTTCGGCTTCGTGCTGCTGGGCGACAAGGTAACGCCGCTCCTGGCGCTCGCCATCGTCGTCGCCACCGCGGGCGTGGTGGTGATGTCGCTCAAGCCAGGCACGGCCCAGGTCGGCGGTTGGAAACCGACACTGCTGGGTCTCATCTCCGGCGGCATGTTCGGGCTGTCGGCGATCGGCTATCGCGGCGCCATCTTGCAGCTCGAGGGGGCCAATGACTTCGTGGCAGCGGCTACCTTCACGCTAGCGATCGGCCTGGTCCTGCAGTCAATTCTGCTGTCCGGCTATCTTCTGCTGCGCGACCCGGGCGTGCTGAAAGCGATCTTCCGCGCATGGCGGCCATCGATCTTCGCTGGGTTCATGGGGGCGCTCGCCTCGCAGTTCTGGTTTCTCGCCTTCGCCATCGCCACCGCAGCCAGCGTGCGCACGCTGGCGTTGGTCGAAGTGCTGTTCGCGCAGGCGATTTCCAAATTCATCTTCAAGCAGCCGACCACGGCGCGCGAAGCCGCCGGCATCGTGCTGGTGGTGATCGGCGTCGGCCTATTGGTGTGGGCGCATTGAGGGGAGCGAATAAGGAGTAGCGAATAGTGAATAGAAAGCGGGTTGTTGCAGCGCCGAGAATCGCTCGTTATCAACTACTCGCTACTCGCTACTCGCTACTCGCTACTCGCTACTCGCTTAATTTCGCTCGTCCGGCAGCACGGGCAGCGGGTGGAATCCGATGCCTTCCTCAGCCAGGTCGTTGGCTTCTTCCAGTGAGGCGACGCCGTAGATCGAGCGATGCTCGGTCTCGCCATAATGCATCTTGCGCGCTTCTTCGGGAAATTTGGCGCCGACATCGTCGGCATTCTTGGTCAGATGGTCGCGCAGTTCCTTCAGCTTGGTGCGCAGTTCCTGTTCCTGCGGCGACATCATGGCCACCGGCGCTGGCGTCCCTTGGGCGGAGGCGGGCGCTTCGGATGGCGCCGAAGAAACCTCCATCGTGCTCGCGCGCTTTTTGCTGCCCGCGAGCCGAGGCGCCATGATCGCTTTCTCAATTTTGGCCGAGCTGCATACCGGGCAACTCACCAGCTTGCGTTTGGCCTGCTTGTCGTAGGCCGCGGAATTGGCAAACCAGCTCTCGAATTCGTGGCCTTTGTCGCAGACCAGATTGTAACGGATCATTCGCGCCCCCGCACTAGTGCCGCCGATTTGAAGTTCCTGCACCGCCGGCAGCAAACTCGGTCAGGAACTTCAAATCGAAAAGCGGCACTAGAATTGTAGAGTTGCTAGTGCACTTTGCTTCCCGAAATTCGTACATGAGTGTGCTTCCACGTATCACGTATTTCGGGAAGCGGGCACTAGGTGCAGATGGGTCGGCTCCGCCAACGGTTCGACGATCTCGAAGCGTCGTCCATGCTGCAATGACGGAATGCGTCCGCGCGCCTTTGCGACTTCGGTCGGATCGATTTCGGCCATCACCACGCCCGGCTCGGTGCTGCCTTCTGCCAGCACGCGGCCCCAGGGGTCCACGATCAACGAATGGCCGAAGGTGGCGCGGCCATTTTCATGGTTACCGCCTTGCGCGGCCGCCAACACGTAGGAGCCATTCTCGATTGCGCGCGCTCGCAACAGCACGTGCCAATGTGCTTCGCCGGTCTGCCGGGTGAACGCGGAGGGGACTGCCAGCATGGTGGCGCCTGCTTCGGCCAGCGCGCGATAGAGCGAGGGGAAGCGCATGTCGTAGCAGACGGTGAGACCGAACCGACCCCATGGCAAGTCGGCAAGCACCGCGGTCTCGCCGGGGCTATAGTTGTTCGATTCGCGATAGCTTTCGCCGTTGCCGAGATCGACGTCGAACATGTGGATCTTGTCATACCGCGTGACAATTTCACCCTTCGAATCGATTAGCAGCGAACGGTTGACTGCGCGCTCCGGCGTGAGCTTAATCGCTAGCGAGCCGATGTGAACGTACAGCGAAAGCTTACGCGCGAGCTCGCGTAAAGCAGCGAGCGACGGGTCGGCTTCTTCTTCCACGATGGTGGAGAACAACTGCTCGCGCTTGGCCGCCAGGATATTGGTCATTTCCGGCGTCTGGACGTAATCGGCGCCGGCCGATTTGGCTTCGTCGATCAAGCGAGCTGCGGCATCGATATTGGCGCTCGGGGTCAGCCCCGAGCGCATCTGGATCATCGCAGCTTTGAAGGTGCCGTTGCTCATGCGCGGGCCTCTGTCGCGGTAGCCGCTTCGGCGGCGAGCAATGGGTCGAGCCTACCGGCGTGTTCGAGATCGTGCAGGTCGTCACAACCGCCCACATGCACATCGCCGATAAAAATCTGCGGCACGGTGGTGCGGCCGTGCGCGCGCTGAATCATCTCCGCGCGGCGCTCGCGCTCGCGGCCGACGTCGATCTCGCTGAAGCTCACGCCTTTCCGCTGCAGGAGCGCCTTGGCCATGTGGCAATAAGGGCACCAGCGGGTGGTATAGATCTCAACGGGCGGCAATTTTACGGACGACATGGGCCATTCCGGTACGAGTTTCGCCAGTCTCGTTATATGGGCGTGCGAATGGGCGCAACAACCCGGGCGAACACCAGCACGTCGACATGAGCGGCCCCTGCCCGGAGCAGGGCTCGGGCGCTGGTATCGACGGTCGCTCCCGAGGTCAGCACGTCGTCGATCAGGATAAGCCGTTTGTCCTTAACGTCGGCTTTCCTCCCAGGCAGCACCTTGAAGGCGCCCTGGACATTGTCGGCGCGCTGGTTCTTGGACAGGCCCACTTGCTGCGCCGTCGCTCTAACCCGGTTGAGCGCGCCGTGCAGTACCGGCACCCCGGAAATGTTCGAGATGACGCCGCCCAGCGCCGCCGACTGGTTGAATCGGCGCGCCCACAGCCGCTGCCAGTGCAACGGCACCGGCACTAGGGCGTCGGCGTCGGCGAGCAGCTCGTGCCCTGCGCGCGCCATCCAACGCCCCATCATGGGGGCGAGGTCGAGCCGGTCACCGTATTTGAAGCCGTGCACCAGGGCGCGGGCGACCTCGTCGTAGCGCACCGCCGCGCGCGCGCGGTCGTAGGCCGGTGGGTTGGCGATCGCTTCCATGGAAAGAAAAGCGGGGCCAGGATCGTAGTTGAACGGGACGCCGAGCCGGGCGCAGTATGGCGGCTCAATAAACGAAAGTTTCGACCAGCAGGAAGCGCACAGGCCGGTGCCGTCGCCGACAGGCTCCCGGCAGGACGGACACAGCGGCGGCAGTGCGACGTCGAGCGCCAGCCGCAGGCCGCGCGCGCATCGGCGCGGCAAGCCGCATCAAGCCGAAGGTCCAGCATTCCCCGCTCGCTTCGGTCGAAGGCACTACCACGGCTGTTGAGCCTACTCCCTGATCCGCCGGTGGGGAAGGGTCGGGCGAGCGGGAAATCGGACATAGATTGTTCTAGAAGTCCTCTGCTTAGCCTCTCTTTTTCGCAAGTGGATCCCCAGGGATAGGCCATGCCGCGGTCCAATTATTTTCGACCGCTCGCTTCTCCGTCAGCGCCAGCAGCGCGCGCGGGCGCTTGGCATTGAAACCTTCCTCGTCGAGCGGGTGGCCGCTGAGCTAGGCGAGCGCCTCGACGCCGTGGTGCGTGAATTCGGCTGTGCGGTCGATCTCGGCACTCCGACCGACGCCGTGCGCCACGTGTTGGCGGATAGCGGCAAGGTGGGTACCGTTGTCGCCGCCGCGCCGGCCGTTGCCGCGAATGACACTGCCTTTGCGCGCGTTGCCGTCGACGAGGAAGCGCTGCCCTTTGCGGATAACTCGCTCGATCTTATCGTTTCCTCGCTGGCGCTGCAATTCGTCAACGATTTGCCCGGCACGCTGATCCAGGCGCGGCGTGCGCTGAAGCCCGACGGCCTGCTGCTTGCCACGCTCGTCGGCGGCGACTCCTTAAGCGAATTGCGCGAAGCCTTCGCCGCCGCCGAGAGCGAGGTTGAAGGTGGAATTTCCCCGCGCGTCGCACCGTTTGCTGACGTGCGCGAACTGGGCGCGCTGTTACAGCGCGCGGGCTTCGCTCTGCCGGTGATCGACAGTGACCGGGTGATTGTGCGCTACGATTCGGTGATGGCGTTGATGCACGACCTGCGCCGCATGGGCGCCACCAATGCGCTGAGCGAACGGCGGCGCACGCCGCTCAAACGCGCCACTTTGCAGCGCGTGGTCGAGATTTATGCCGAACGTTTCGCCGACGCGGATGGGCGCCTGCGCGCAACTTTCGAGATCGTTTGGTTGTCCGGCTGGGCGCCGCACGAGAGCCAGCAGAAACCGCTCAGGCCTGGCTCGGCAGCCCACCGCCTCGCCAATGCCCTCGGCGCGCAGGAAATTTCCGCGGGCGAAAAGCCGGACCGGTAGGGCCATTGCAATAGGGCAGCCATCTTGCCGTAGAAGTTCGCCTTAAGCGCCGATCAAAGGGCGGTGATCGTCGCGGCCATGGCGGCGTTGTTACCGGACGCGACCAGCGCGTATTCGATGACGGTGGCACCTTCCTGCGAATGCAGGAATGGGCAGACCATGGGGTTCTCAAAGAGATGATGCGCGGACACATCGTGTTCGCGCTTCTGCCCAAGTTTCTATTCGGGTTCCGGGATCACATCAGCAGCGCCTGCAAGTGCGGGATCAGCGGAATGTCGGCCGGCGGCATTGCGTAGTTGCGCAGTCGGTTCGGCCTCACCCAGGCGAGTTGTTGTTCTTCCGTCGCGGAGACCGTCCCTTCCCATTTGCGGCAAAGATAGAGCGGCATGAGGAGGTGAAAGTCTGCATAGGCGTGGCTCGCGAAGGTGAGCGGCGCGAGACAGGCTTCATTGACGGCGATGTCCAGTTCCTCCTTCAGTTCTCGGATCAAAGTTTGCTCCGGCCGTTCGCCTGCTTCGATCTTGCCGCCGGGAAACTCCCACAAACCTGCCATCGGTTTGCCTTCGGGCCGTTGAGCGAGTAGCACGCGGCCGTCCGCATCGATGAGCGCGCAGGCGGCGACAAGAACGATTTTTGCGCTCACGGGCTCTCCTCCTTCGGCGATGACAGGCTGTGGTTAAGGCGTTCCCAATGCGCCGCAGGGCGCGAGGTGTCCTAAGGCGGCGGTTAGCGGAATCCTGACGATCGGTAGTCGCCGTTGATGGCGATGTATTCCTTGGTCAGGTCGCAGGTGAGCACCCGGTCACGCCCCTTGCCCATGCCGAGCGCGACTTTCAAGCTGACCTCCGGCTTCTTCATCACGGCGCTCACTTCGGTCTCGTCATAGGCTGGATCGCGCGCGCCCCTGTGCGCGACGCGGATACCACCGAACCAGATCGAAAGCTTGTCGCGGTCGGCCGGCTCCCCGGCTTTGCCGACCGCCATGACCACGCGGCCCCAGTTCGCGTCCTCGCCGGCGATCGCGGTCTTCACCAGCGGCGAATTCGCGATCGACATGGCGATGCGTCGGGCGGACGCCTTCGACACCGCGCCTTCGACGACGATCTCAACCAGCTTGCGCGCGCCTTCGCCATCGCGCGCTACCTGTTCCGACAGATTCGCGAGCACCGTGTGCAGAGCCTTCTTGAACGCCTTGAGGCGCGGATCCCTCGCACGCGCGACGCGCAGGCAACCTTTCGCTTTACCGGTCGCGAATATCATCAGCGTATCGGAGGTGGAGGTGTCGCCGTCGATAGTCACCGCGTTGAAGGTGTCGGTGACGCCTTCATTCAGCATTGCCTGCAGTGCCGTGGCAGACAGCGCGGCGTCGGTGAAGATGAAGGACAACATTGTCGCCATGTCGGGGGCGATCATGCCAGCGCCCTTGGCGATGCCGTTGATGGTCACCGTAGCCTTGCCGATCTTCGCCGTCGCTGTCGCCACCTTCGGGAAGGTATCCGTGGTCATGATCGCCTTCGCCGCCGCAAGGAATTCGTCCGGTGCTGCACGCGCCACCAGTTCGTCCATCACGCCGGTGAATTTGTTGGCGTCGAGCGGCTCGCCGATCACGCCAGTGGAAGCGAGGAAGATTTCCGCCGACCGGATGCCGGCCGCCTTGGCAGCGATGTCGGCGGTGAGCTTGGTGGCGGTGCGGCCGCTCTTGCCGGTGAAGGCGTTGGCATTGCCGGAATTGACCGCCAGCGCCCGTGCCTTGCCGCCTTTCAAATGGGCCCGGCACCATTCCACCGGCGCCGAGGGACACTTCGACTTTGTGAACACGCCGGCTACGGCGGTGCCGGGGTCGAACAGCGCAAGCAGGACGTCGGTGCGACCGGCATAACGAATGCCGGCGGCGGCGGTGGCCATCCGCACGCCGGCGATTTCGGGCATGTCGGGCACATGTTGCGGGGCAAGGGGGGAGATTACGGTGGACATGGAGGTTATCGTCACCGGGCTCGTGCCGGCGATCCTGATGGATGGAGAGCCAAGTCCCTACATAAGCGAAATGCCCGGCACAAGGCCGGGCATCACGACATTTCTAAATGGACGCGATCGCTTCTATTTCTTCGCCGGCGCGGTCTTGCTGCCGTCCGGCTTGGCAGCGTCCGGCTTCTTCTCGGCCTCGGTCTTGTAGAACTTTTCGACTTTGGCTTCGGCGCGCAACTTCTGTACCAATTCCGCCTGCGCCTTGCGCTGGACGAAGCTGACGAGCTGGTCCTTGACCGCGTCGAACGCCGGCGGCGGCTTGACGCGCTTGTCCTCGACCTTGATGACGTGCCAGCCGAATTGGGTCTCCACCGGCCCGGAGATTTCGCCCTTCTTGAGCTCAAACGCCACCTTAGAGAAGGCAGGCACCATCTGGTCCTTGGTGAAATAGCCGAGGTCGCCGCCGTTGGCCTTACCGGAAGGATCTTCAGTGTCTTCCTTGGCCAGCTTCACAAAATCCTCGCCGCTCTTCAGCTTGGCGATGATCGCTTCGATCTTGGCCTTGGCCGCCGCGCTTGCCTTCTCGTCGCCCGGCTTCGCGCGGATCAAGATGTGGCGCGCGTGCACCTCTTCCTTCTGGCCCATCGACTTGATGGCGCCGTCATAGACCTTGTGCAGGGCCTCATCGGTGACCGCATCCTTGGCGACGGATTCCATAAGGTCCGTCATCAGAAGTTTCTTGCGGTCGAAGGCGAGCTTGCGTTTGAAGTCGGCCTTCTGGTCGACATGTTTATCTTCGGCTGCCTTCGACACCAGGATCACGTCGGCCATGAACTGAACCAGGTAGTCCTTCTTGGCGGCGTCCGACATCGGTGGGAGGCGGCCCGCTTCCTGCTCGGCCACTGCGAGGTCGCTCTGGTGGATCTCGGTGCCGTTGACCTTGGCCACGACCGGGTCTTTGGCGTCTTGCGCGTGCAGCGGGCCGGCGGCCGTCATCAGCAGCGCCAGGGAGGCGGCGAGGAGGCCGGCCCGGCGCCGCGGAGCCGGGGAACCGGCAAAAAGCGAAATCGTCATAGCGCTGTCCTTGGGATTGGGGGCGTCCGTGTCGCCCGGACACTAGCCCCTTGTCACCTAACAACCGTGGCTTTGCAATGGCGGTCTATGGGAACACGATTTGACGTCTTTGTGACAGTCGCCGCCGGCCTGGGCGCCCGGCTGCGTTAAGCCCGAGACAAGGCGCCGATTGACAATAATCCGACCCCCTCCTATCTCTCGGTTGACCTCGGCTGGTTGCGCTTTTGCCGTGCGTTTCGCGTCGATTTTGCCCGAAAAGAGCCGCATTCCGGAGCGCCGGAAGCTTAAATCCGGCTGCGGCGGCGTGGTACAAAGCGGCCAGTCCAAAGTAGGAGCTCCCGTATGATCGGCGCCGTTGCCCGTAAGCTGTTCGGCTCCGCCAATGAGCGGCGGATTCGCAGCTATCAGCCGCGAGTTGATCAGATCAACGCCCTGGAAAAGGAAATCGCGGCGCTCTCCGACGAGGCGCTCAAGGTTCGCACCGACGACTTCAAGAAGCAACTCGCCGACGGCGCCGACCTTGACGACCTGTTGGTGCCGGCCTTCGCTACTGTGCGCGAAGCTGCCAAACGTACCCTCGGCCAGCGTCACTTCGACGTGCAGTTGATAGGCGGCATGATCCTACACGAGGGCAAGATCGCCGAGATGAAGACCGGCGAAGGCAAGACGCTGGTTGCCACCCTGCCGGTTTATCTCAACGCTCTCACCGGCAAGGGTGTGCACGTCGTCACCGTCAACGATTATCTCGCCAAGCGCGACGCCGAGTGGATGGGTCAGATCTACGGCTTCCTTGGTCTTACCGTCGGCAATATCGTACACGGCATGGACGATGAAGAGCGCCAGAGCGCCTACGCCTGCGACATCACTTACGGCACCAACAACGAGCTCGGCTTCGATTACCTGCGCGACAACATGAAGTACCGGATGGAGGATATGGTCCAGCGTGGCCACCTCTTCGCCATCGTCGACGAAGTGGACTCGATCCTGATCGACGAGGCGCGCACGCCCCTGATCATCTCCGGCCCGCTCGACGACCGCTCCGACTTTTATAACACCATCGACACATTTATTCCCGTGCTCGACAAGGGCGACTACGAGGTCGACGAGAAGCAGCGCACGGTCACCATGACCGAAGCCGGCATGGAGAAGATGGAAACCAATCTGCGCGAGGCCGGGCTGCTCAAGGGCGGCAAGCTCTACGACGTCGAGAACGTGTCAGTCGTCCACCACGTCAACCAGGGACTGCGAGCCCACAAGCTGTTCCAGCGCGACAAGGACTACATCGTGCGCAACGGCGAGGTCGTCATCATCGACGAGTTTACCGGCCGCATGATGCCCGGCCGCCGCTATTCGGAAGGGCTGCACCAGGCGCTCGAGGCCAAGGAACATCAGCCGATTCAGCCCGAGAACCAGACGCTCGCCTCTATCACCTTCCAGAACTACTTCCGCATGTACAAGAAGCTGGCCGGCATGACCGGCACGGCGATGACGGAAGCCGACGAATTCATGGACATCTACGGCCTCGAAAGCCTCGAAGTGCCGACCAACATGCCGCTGGCACGCATCGACGACGACGACGAGGTCTACCGCACGGCCGCCGAAAAATACCGGGCGATCATCACGTTGATCGAGGACTGCAAGCAGCGTGGTCAGCCGGTGTTGGTGGGCACCACCTCGATCGAGAAGTCGGAGCAACTCGCCGAGCTCCTGCGAAAGCAGGGCTGGAAGCAGCACGATTTCACCGACCCCAACGCCTTCGCGGATCTCTATTCCGGTGACGAGACGGCGGCGAAGAAGAAGGTCTTTGCCATCCTCAACGCCCGTTACCACGAGCAGGAAGCCTTCATCGTCTCGCAGGCCGGCGTGCCGGGCGCCATTACCATCGCCACCAACATGGCCGGCCGTGGTACCGACATCCAGCTCGGCGGCAATGCCGACATGCGCATTCGCCAGGAGATCACTGACATCGAGGATTGGGGCATGCGCGACAAGGATCCGCGCGCGGGCGCCATCCGTGCCCAGGTCGCGAAGCTGAAGGAAAAGGCGCTGGCCGCTGGCGGGCTGTTCGTACTCGGCACCGAGCGCCACGAAAGCCGGCGCATCGACAATCAGTTGCGAGGCCGTTCCGGCCGTCAGGGCGACCCCGGTCATTCCAAGTTCTTCCTGTCACTCGACGACGACCTGATGCGCATCTTCGGCTCCGACAAGCTCGACGGCATGCTGACCAAGCTCGGGCTCAAGGAGAATGAGGCGATTGTTCACCCCTGGATCAACAAGGCGCTGGAAAAGGCACAGCAGAAGGTCGAGGCGCGCAATTTCGACATCCGCAAGAATCTGCTCAAATACGACGACGTCATGAACGACCAGCGCAAGGTCATCTTCGAGCAGCGGCTCGATCTGATGCGCGACGAGCAGGTCGACGACACTATCGTCGATATGCGTCATTCGGTCATCGACGAGTTGGTCGCCAAGCACATTCCCGAACAGGCCTATCCCGAACAGTGGGACATCGGCGGCCTCGACACCGCGTTGCGCGAGGTGCTTACCCTCGATCTGCCGGTGAAGGAATGGGCCAAGGAAGAAGGCATTGCCGACGAGGAAGTGAGGGAGCGCGTCAAACGCCGCGCCGACGAATGGATGGCGGGTAAAGCGGCGACCTTCGGGCCCGACGTTATGCGCTATGTCGAGAAGTCCATTTTGTTGCAGACGCTCGACCATCTGTGGCGCGAGCACCTCGTCATGCTCGAACATCTGCGCCAGGTGATTGGCCTGCGCGGTTACGGTCAGCGCGATCCACTGAATGAGTACAAGGCGGAGGCCTTTTCGCTGTTCGAGGGGATGGTGTCGCACTTGCGCGAGGCGGTCACTGCCCAGCTCATGCGCGTCGAGGTCGTACAGCGGCCGCCGGAGGACGAGGAGAGCCAGCTCCCCTATATGGAAGCGCACCACGTCGATCCGACGACCGGCGAGGACGAGTTAGCACTGGCCGGCGCCTTGGCCGCCACCGCTGTGACCGTCGGCAACGGCCATGGTGTGCAGGCCGAGCGTGATGCGAACGATCCCACGAGTTGGGGCAAGGTCGGCCGCAACGAGCCGTGTCCATGCGGTTCGGGCAAGAAATTCAAGCACTGCCACGGCAAGTACGCCTGAACCTGGCGGCCGGCTCCGGCTTCTTACAAGAAGATCCATGCTAGGCTTCGCGACAATCGCGAAGCTGGCGTTGCGCGGGCGTTCGGATGACCCGATCGTCTGGATCAAATAGGCAAGTGCTCCCGTACATTTAGCGCCGACGACCGCTGCGAGGGGGCGTTAAAGCCGCGACGTCTAAATGGGTTCCTGGCAGCGAAATTAATTACGACCCTAAAAACGTTGTGGTCGCGCACGAACCTGCGCCTTTGCAGCGCGGCGTTTCCGACGCGGCGCGCGCAATTCTTCTGCCAGTCTCTTGCGGAACGCCCGATCGCGCTTCAGGTGCCACTCCCGGCTCATGGCATCGCGGCGGTCTGCGCAGCGCTCCCAATGCAGCAGCAGCCAGGTCCGCCCGCGCGTGAAGCGCGCACCCTTGCCGGCATTGTGCTGCGCAAGCCGGCGGGCGAGGTCGTTGGTCCAGCCGACGTAAGTCAGCCGGCGCCTACCGGCGATCGTACCGAGAACGTAGACGAAGCAGTCCATTCACCCTTGATAGCGCAAATCTCTAAACGGTTCGGTAGGGCAGGGGGTGTCAGCGCAAAGCCGACCAGCGTGCGTTGAACGAGCCTGTCTGCACGACAGGCTGAGCGCCCGTTATCACGCCGTTCGTTGGCGTCGGCGTGGAAAAGGCGCTTTGCAGCGGCGGTTTGGCGGCCGGCGCGGCGTTGGCGGTCTTTTGCTTGGGCGCATCCAGTTGCTTGGCTGCCTGCTTGACCGGTTGCTGCTTCGGCGCCCGCTTGGGAACGTTATGCGCCACTGCTTTGGGCGCGGGATTCGCTGTCACGCTCGGACGCAACCGGACCGGCGCGATCGCGGTGCGCGTATGATGAGTTCGCTTTTTCGGCTTGGCTGCCAACTCGGTATGGGCTGGCGACGGCGCGCTTTCAGCCGGCGCTGCATTCGCCGCCGAACCGCCGCCGAATAGGCCGCCGATCAGGCTGGCGATGGAGGAATTCCGTTTCGGCACTGGCTTTGCCAGCGGCGAGCGCTCCGGCAGCGGCACGCGGGCCATGGTCGGCGGTCCACTGGGTGCCGCGTTTGTTGTCTGTGGCGGTGCAGCTGGCGTGCTGGACAGGCTGGCGACGTTGTAGACGCGACCGTCCTGATCAATCTGGCCCTGCCGTAGCTTACCGCTGTCGGCGAACACCGGGTTCATGCCGCCGTCGGCGCCCTTGGCGATCGGCGCCACCGAGACTCCGTCGGCGATGTACTGTGCCATCATGATCTGCTCTTGCCGGCGGTGCTCGAGGATCGCGTCGGCAACCATGGGATCGAGCCGGTAGACCGGGCACTTGCCTCGCGGATTGAAGCGCAGCGGGCGGGTGTCGCCTTCCGGCGCTACCGCATCGAACACGTAGCGCATTTCGCACACCCCCACGGTCGGGGCCTGGTGGGTGGCTTCGAAAGCGTCGTAGCCCTGCTTGATTTCTTTCCAGAACGCGAAGTTCGGGTTGTTACGGTGCTTGGCCATGTTCAGCGCGGTCATGCGGAAAGGATAGGCCTGCAATTGGAACTCCTTTTGCCCGCCGAAGAACGCCTCGCGCGCCAACGCATAGATTTCCTGAATCTGCGCGTCGGTCATCGCGTAACAGCCACGCGACGAGCAGTCGCCGTGCACCATCAACTCCGAACCGGTGCGGCCCCAGGCGCGGTCGAACGCGTTCGGATAGCCGGTGTTGAAGGCGAGATAGTAGTTCGAGTTCGGATTCATTTGCCCGCGGGAGATCGTGTAGAAGCCCTCGGGCGCTTGACGGTCGCCTTCCTTCTTCTTTGGGCCGAGCGCGCCAGACCAGCGGCAGATCGGATAGGTATTCAGCAGCGCGTATTGGCCGTCCTGGTTCACCTTCCAGACTTCGAGCTGCGACTCTTCCTTGAAGATGCGCAGCAGAATCGGCGACGTCTTGTCCATATGCTTCTCTTGCAGCAGAGCGAGCATTTTGTCGGACAAGGGGGCGAGCGCGCGGCCGGTCGGGGAAATGCTGTCGGCGTTACATCCGGCAAGCGCAATCGCGGCGGCGACAGCCGCTGGCGCCAGCAGCGCGCGGACGAACCGTTGTTTCAAACGTGGTACTCCCCGGAGGGGCGTGCCCTCAATTCAGCAATCGTTATCCATAAGATATGGCATCCGCAAGGCATATCAGGCCGCCGCGCGCTTCTGGTAAGTGTATGGTCAACCATGGGTAAATTGGCGCCGGATCGGGCGCTAACGTGCCGCTGCCACCGTTGGGACGGCTGACGGAAGCCCAGTGGAGTCGCGACTTTAGCCGGCCCCACGGGCGAGATCGCGGCCCATGCTGAGGAATTTTTCCCGGCGCAGCCGGCGCACCGTTTCGCGGTCAAGCCCGCGCAGTTCGGCAAGCGCGTTGCCGATTGCCTCGCCGGTGGCAGCGATCGCCTCGGCAGGCGCCCGGTGGGCACCCCCGGTCGGCTCCGCGATAACGCTGTCGATCACCCCGAAGCGGACCATATCCTGGGCGGTGATCTTCATATTGGTCGCCGCTTCCTGCGCCTTGGTGGTGTCGCGCCAGAGGATCGAGGCTGCCCCTTCCGGCGAGATCACACTGTAAATGGCGTGTTCCAGCATCAGAACGCGGCTGGCGGTGGCGAGCGCAATGGCACCGCCGGAGCCGCCTTCGCCCAGAATCACCGCCACATTGGGGACGCCGAGCTTGAGGCAGGCATCGGTTGAGCGGGCGATGGCCTCGGCTTGGCCGCGCTCCTCGGCGCCAATGCCGGGATAGGCACCGGCGGTGTCGACCAGCATGACCAACGGAAGATCGAATTGGTCGGCCATTTCCATCAGCCGCGCCGCTTTGCGGTAGCCCTCCGGCATGGCCATGCCGAAGTTGTGTTTGAGCCGGCTTTCGGTGTTGGAGCCCTTTTCGTGACCAAGCACGCCGACGCTCTCGCCGCGGAATTGACCAAACCCGCCAACGATGGCGGCGTCCTCGCCGAATTTTCGATCGCCGGCCAGCGGTACGAAATCGGCGATCAGGCCGGCGATGTAGTCGAGGCAGTGCGGCCGCTGCGGGTGCCGGGCCACTTGCGTCTTCTGCCAAGGGGTGAGGTCGGCATAGAGCTCTTCCAGCGCCGCCGCCGCCTTGGCTTCCAGCCGGCCGATCTCGTCACCGATGGCGACCGCGTCGCCGGTCTCGCCCATGGCGCGCAATTCCTCGACCTTGGCCTCCAGTTCGGCCACCGGCTTTTCGAAATCGAGATAGCTGCGCATGCGGTTCCGGTATCGGGTGGATGGTCGGGGTGACCTGACGCGGGGAGGCCCCCAAGTCAAGCAGACCCGGTCAATTTCAGTCTTGCGCCCGCCGCCACCTAGTCCTCTCCTAGCGGGTGGAGGTCGCGCACCAGGGTCTTGAGGCGGCCCTCCAGGACGTGGGTGTAGATCTGGGTGGTGGAGATGTCGGCGTGGCCGAGCAGGGTCTGCACCACGCGCAGGTCGGCGCCGTTGTGCAGCAGGTGGCTCGCGAAGGCGTGGCGTATGACGTGCGGGGAAAGCCGCTCGCCGCCGATGCCGCAAGATCCACCCAGTGCTTTGAGGTCACGGGCGAAGTGTTGACGGGTGAGATGGCCTTGTTCACCAAATGATGGAAACAGCCACTTCGACTCCACCGTCTTTTTCGCCTTGTCGCCCTCCTTCGCCGCTTCGGCGCGTAAGCTCAGGTATTCCGCCATCGTCAGCTTGGCCGCTTTGTTGAGCGGCACCAGCCGTTCTTTGCCGCCCTTGCCGCGCACCACCAGCATGCGTTGGTCGCGGCGCGCGGCGGAAGCGGGCAGCGTCACAAGTTCGGACACACGCAAGCCCGTCGCGTAGACGACTTCGAGCAGACACAACAGCCGCGCCGCGCGTAGGCGCTGCGCGAGCGGTTGCATTGTGTTGTCGGCGTTGGCCCGCGCCTGCGCGAGCAACTTGTCGACCTCGGCAATGGTCAGTACCTTCGGCAAAGTGCGCCCCCGCTTCGGACCTTCAAGCACCGCAGCGGGATCGTCCCGGCGTTTACCTTCGGCGTAGAGAAACCGGTAGAGCTGGCGCACCGCCGACAACCGCCGCGCAAGCGATGCCGGTTTAAAGCCGCGCTCATTGAGGCTCTTCAGGAAGCTGCGCAGATTGTCGGTATCGGCCTTGACGATGCTGCTCTTGCTGGCGCGCAAGTGCGCCGACAGGTCGGCGAGGTCGTTGCGATAGGCGGACAGCGTGTTCTCGCCGGCGCCGCGCTCGGCTGCCAGCATGTCGAGGAACAACTCGATGAGGCTGTCGTCGGAGGCGTTCGGCCGGCGCGCCATCGCCTTGCCTTTGCTGAGAACATGATCCATTCGCGAAAGCATGACCGAGAATGGTAACGCTTTGCTTGCACTCGCGCGCTTACGCAGGGACGCCGCTCAGGGCTGCTTGAAGAACTTACTCGGCGGAATGGTGACCACGATCTCGCGCGGCTTCAGCTTGACGAAATTGGCGAGCGAGAAAACCGTGCCATAGGCCAGCCCGCCCAGCAGGCCCAAGAAGACCAGAAATCGGAACAGGCTTGGCATGGTTGCAACCTGGCAGCGGCCCGCAAGGGCGGGCACCCAATTGCGCAATACCGACCACGTTCCACGCGGCGAGACAAGAGCACCCTCGCGGTTGGCTCAATTACTGGTATATGGGGCGCTTGGTGTCGTTTCGGAACTTGGCATGGTTAACACGGCCATTCAAAAGACCGCAGAAAATGGCCTGGAATCCGCCGTTGTGCGGGCACTCGGGCCCCGTTCCATCGTGCTGGTCGGCATGATGGGCGCCGGCAAGTCGTCGGTTGGCCGCCGGCTGGCGTCGCGGCTCGGCGTGCCCTTCGTCGACGCCGATACCGAAATCGAAGATGCCGCCGGCATGACCATAGCCGAGATCTTCGCCGAGCACGGCGAGCCGTATTTCCGCGCCGGCGAGGCGCGTGTGATCGCCCGCCTGCTCGACGGCGGCCCGCAGGTGCTGGCGACCGGCGGCGGTGCCGTGATGAACCAGCAGACGCGCGATCTCATCCACATCAAGGGTGTCTCGGTCTGGCTGAAGGCCGATCTCGACGTGCTGCTCCGGCGCACCAGGCGCCGCACCGATCGTCCGCTCGTCGATCGTATGAAGGAGCTATTGCCGCTGCGCGAACCGGTCTATGCCCAGTCCGACGTCATCGTGCAGTCGCGCGAGGAGCCGCACGAAACGATCGTCGAAGAAATCATCGAAGGTGTGGCGAAGCACCTCGATGTTGCCGGCAATTCGGGGGAGCCGTCATGAGCGCGCCGTTGCACACCCAAGAATACACCCATGAGCCGGTCGTGGTGCCGGTGGGGCTCGGCGCACGCGCCTACGAGATCGTTATCGGCCGCGGGCTGATCGCCAAGCTCGGCGAAGCCACCAGGGCGCTGCGTCCGGGCGCGCGCACAGTGATCATTACCGACGAGATAGTGGCCAATCATCATCTCACTGCGACCGAATCGTCGTTTGCCGCTGCTGGCATCGAGAGCGCTCGCATTGTGGTGCCGGCGGGTGAAAGCTCGAAAAACTACGCCACCTTCGAAAAGGTTTGCGAAGCGATCATTGCCGCCCGCATCGAGCGCGGCGATCTCGTGGTCGCGCTCGGCGGGGGCGTGATCGGCGATCTTGCCGGTTTCGCCGCGGCCTGCGTGCGGCGCGGGCTCGACTTCGTGCAGGTGCCAACGACCCTGCTCGCGCAGGTCGACTCGTCGGTCGGCGGCAAGACCGGCATCAACTCGCCGCAAGGGAAAAACCTGATTGGGGCCTTCCATCAGCCGATCCTCGTCGTCGCCGACACCGCTCTGCTTGATACGCTGCCTTTACGCCAATTCCGCGCCGGCTACGCCGAGGTCGTCAAATACGGGCTGTTAGGTGATGTCGACTTTTTCGCTTGGCTCGAGACCAACTGGCGCGACGTGTTCGCCGGTGAGCAATCTTCCGGCAGTTCTGCGCGCGAGCATGCCATCGCGGTAAGTTCCAGGGCCAAGGCCGCATTTGTCGCCCGCGACGAGCGCGAGAGCGGCGAGCGCGCGTTGCTCAATCTCGGCCACACCTTCGGGCATGCATTTGAGGCGGCTGCCGGATTTTCGGACCGGCTGTTGCACGGCGAAGCGGTGGCGCTCGGAATGGCGCTGGCCTTCGAATTCTCCGCCCGCAAGCGCCTCATTAGTGAAGCTGACGCCGCGCGCGCGTCCGCTCACCTCGCGGCGGTCGGCCTGCCCACCCATGTACAGCAGGTGCCTGGCGGCGTGCCGGGCGTCGACGCCTTGATGGATCTCATCGCCCAAGACAAGAAGGTGAAGCGCGGTCAGCTCACTTTTATTCTGGTCCGCGGTATCGGCAAGGCCTTTGTCGAAAGCGGCGTCGATGCGGCCGAAGTGCGCGCTTTCTTGACTGACAAACTCAGCGTTTGATCCCGAAAGTCGGACACCGGCTTTCGGATAAGATCACGTACCGATAAAGATACCTTCAAATGACTGCGAACGACTGGCTGTCCATTGGAATTGTCCTGATCTGCCTCTTGCTGTCGGCGTTCTTCGCCGGCAGCGAGACGGCGTTGACCGCGTCTTCGCGCGCCAGCATGGCGCGCCTGGAAAAACAGGGAAATCGCGGCGCGGCCATCGTCAACCGGCTGCTCGAACAGCGCGAGCGGCTGATCGGTGCGCTCCTGCTTGGCAACAACGCGGTCAACATCGCGGCCTCGGCGCTGGCGACCGGCATTCTTTTGGCCTGGTTCGGAAAGGCTGGTATCGCCTACGCCACCATCGTCATGACGTTAATCGTGGTGATCTTTTCCGAGGTGCTGCCGAAGACTGCCGCCTTCAATGCGCCCGATCGGATTGCGCTCTTGGTCGCGCGGCCGATGCAGTGGATCGTCCGGGCGCTGGCGCCGATCCTCATGGCGATCGAGTTCCTGGTGCGCTGGCTGCTGCGGCTGTTCGGCACGGACATCGACGAGAACCAGCCGATCCTGTCGCCGCATGAGGAGTTGCGCGGCGCCGTCGATCTGCTGCATCGCGAGGGTGGCGTGGAGAAGCTCGACCGCGACATGTTCGGTGGCGTGCTCGATCTGCGCGAGCTGGATGTGTCTGACGTGATGGTCCACCGCACCAACATGATCAGTATGAAGGTGGACGATCCGGCGGAGGAGATCGTCAACGCGGTGATTGCTTCGCCGGTGACGCGTATTCCGTTCTGGCGCGACAATCCGGAGAACATCGTCGGCGTGCTGCACGTCAAGGATTTGTTGCGCGCTCTGCATGCGGTCGACGGCGACGCCGCCAAGGTCGATATCCCGGCGTTGCTGACGCCGCCCTGGTTCGTGCCTGACACGCGGCCGGTCTCCGAGCAGCTCAAGGCCTTCCGCCGCCGCAAGACGCCGTTCGCGCTGGTGGTGGACGAATACGGCGAAGTCGAAGGCCTGGTCACGCTGGAAGATATTCTGGAGGAGATTGTCGGCGACATCACCGACGAGCACGACGTCGCCATGCCGGGCGTGCGCCGCCAGCCCGACGGCTCAGTGATCGTGGAGGGAGCGGTATCGATCCGCGATCTCAACCGGGTGATGGAATGGAACCTGCCGGACGAGGAGGCCAACACTATCGCTGGCCTGGTCATCCACGAGGCGCGCTCGATCCCCGAGGTGGGACAGAGTTTCACCTTCTATGGCTTCCGCTTTCGGGTGCTGCGCCGCGCGCGTAATCGCATCACCTCGCTGCGCATTCAGCCACTGCCGCGCGCGGCGGCGGAGTAGGGGATAATTCCCGATCGGGAAATTTTACCGAGAATTTTCCTTGGCGGTATTTAAATTTCCCGACCGGGAAACTTTTCTTGAATTCTCAGCTTTGCCGAGATAGATTTCCCGATCGGGAAATCTAGGTCATGGTCATCTCCGTCTCAGATCCAGCAGCAATCGGTCGCGTCATCCGCGATACGCGCCGCGCCCTGGGTATCACGCAACCCAATTTGGCGCTCAGCGTCGGAGTCGGCGTGCGCTTCATTGTGGATGTCGAGAGCGGCAAACCGACGGCCCAAATCGGCAAGATCATGCACGTGCTCGCGGCCCTCGGCGTCGACATGCAACTGAACGTGACGGCAAAAGCCGCAGGTACCGATGGCCGACCGTAGCCTCGATGTCTGGTTGAACGAATGGCTGGTCGGTCGTCTCGATCAGGAGGGCGGCCGCCTCCAATTTACTTACGAAGCGGCTTGGCTCGCCCACGATAGCGCCGTCCCGCTTTCCGTTTCGCTGCCGTTGCGCGCCGAGTCCTATGACGATCGGGCCTCGCGTCCGTTCTTTGCCGGTCTGCTTCCCGAGCAGGAAAAGCGCGATCAAGTGGCACGCGCCCTGGGGGTCTCTCCGCGCAACGACTTCGCGCTTCTCGACGGGGTCGGTGGTGAATGCGCTGGAGCCGTTACTTTCACGCATCCCGGCGAGAAGCCGGTCGAAGTGCCGGCCGACGCCGACTACCGGTTCCTCGACGACAAGCAATTGGCCGAAGTCCTGGCCAAGATTCCGGATCGCCCCTTTCTCGCCGGTGAGAAAGACATTCGCCTAAGCCTTGCAGGAGCACAGGATAAACTCCCCATCTGCCTGATCCAAGGCCGTATCGCCTTGCCGCTGCATGGGGCACCCAGTTCCCATATCATTAAGCCGCCAATTCGCAGGATTGAAGGCAGCGTTTACAATGAAGGTTTCTGCATCGCGTTGGCCAAGGCGATCGGTCTTAACGTCGTCGAGGCCGATATCCGCCATGCCGGGAGCAGCGCCTATCTCCTGGTCAGGCGATACGACCGCGAGGGCTTGCCGCCGGCCCATCTTGTCCGGATGCACCAAGAAGACTTTTGCCAAGCGCTCGGCATCCCGCCGGAGCTCAAATATGAGAATGAAGGTGGGCCGTCGCTCGCAGACTGTTTTGCGCTCTTACGCAGGACGGCGCGGCCGGCGGCACTCTACCTGACCCAACTGCTTGACACCGTCATCTTCAACGTCTTGGTCGGAAACCACGACGCGCACGGCAAGAACTACTCACTAATCTATTCGGCCAGGGACGCGCGCCTGGCTCCGGCTTATGACGTTGTCTGCACGGCGGTCTATTCGGAGTTGACCGACCGAATGGCGATGAAAATCGGCGGCCACTACGAGTTCGACCGGGTCATGCCGCGACACTGGGAACGTTTTGCGAAGGAAGCGGGCTTGTCCGCGCCGCTCACGCGGCGGCGCGTGCTGGATATGGCGGAACGGTTGCCGGACGCGGCAACCGCTGCGCAGGCTTCAATTGCGGAAGCCCATGAAGCGGGGCCGATATTGGCGCGCGTTGTCAAACTCGTTACGGCGCGCTGCAAGCTGACGCGCGAGCGCTTTGCGACGGGCTGATCGGAAATTGCCGCCCGGCATTCCGAACAGAGATCCCTCAATTCGGTTAATCCCCGCCTTCGCCCGGCGCGGCCGCGTGGATGGTGAGCGCGTGCACGCCGGCGGCGAGTTCCCCCGCTAAGGTTTCGTTGATCATGCGGTGGCGTTGCAGCCGGGTCTTCCCTTTGAAGGCTTCCGACACGATATAGACCCTGTAATGGGTCTCACCGCCCGGCCGGTGCCCGGCATGGCCTGCGTGCTGGTGGGATTCGTCCACCACCTTGAGGCTTTGCGGGGTGAAAGCCTCGGTCAACTTCTGTGTGATCAAATGGGCAGTTCGCATGCTGCTGGGCTTTAGAAAGCCGAGGGGCTTGAGTCAACGTCGGCATTTTGTCGGCAAGGGTTAATTTTCGCGCCGCTGTTGCAGTCAAGTCTTGAACGCGTCATCGATAAAAGCGCATAATGTCCGGTCATGAAATTCAACTCGCCCCTTTTTGATCGTATCCGCGTCAAGCCGAGCAAAGATCGCCGGCCCAAGACCGGCGGCCCGACCTGTGAATGGGCCGGCTGTTCGGAAGCCGCCACCCATCGCGCGCCCAAGGGGCGGGGCCGTGAGAAGGACTATTGGCGCTACTGCCTGCATCATGTGCGCGAATACAATCAGTCCTATAATTTCTTCGCCGGCATGAGCGATACCGACGTGATGGCGTACCAGAAGGACGCTCTCACCGGGCATCGCCCGACCTGGAAGATGGGCACCGGCAAGGGCGGGCACGGGCCGGACGTGCATACTTTCGCGCAGCAGACTGATCCCTTCGGCCTGTTCGGCGAGGACATGAAGCGCGAACAGCAGAAGCGGGCGGAAACCCGCGTCATCCGTAATGCCGAGCGCAAGGCGCTCGACACCCTCGGCCTCGACATCGACGCCACCCGGGCGGAAGTCAAAATGCGCTTCAAGGAACTGGTGAAACGCCATCATCCGGACGCCAACGGTGGCGACCGGTCGACCGAAGACCGGCTCGTTGAGATCATTCAGTCCTACAACTATCTGAAATCAGTGGATTTCGGCTGACCCCGGATTGTTCGTCCGGCGCAGGGGACACCAGCCTTTCGCGCAAGGCTGCGCATCCCTATCTCATTGATATCTTTGATGGTGGCATTCGCGGCGGGCGGGTTTTTCGCGACGTGGCGGTCTGCTAAGTTGCCCCCATATCAGCCGGACCGTTGATTATCGGACCGTATCAGGCTTCGGGAGGGCCGAAGCCATGGAGGATCAATGACTGCCGCAACTGCAGAAGTCACCGGCCTGCCGGACATGAAAGTGTCGATCCGGCAGGTGTTCGGTATCGACAGCGATATGGAAGTGCCGGCCTATTCCGTGGCCGACGAGCACGTGCCCGATATCGATCCGGATTACCGCTTCGACCGTCCGACCACGCTTGCCATTCTCGCGGGCTTCGCCAAGAACCGCCGCGTGATGGTCACCGGCTATCACGGCACCGGCAAGTCGACGCACATCGAGCAGGTTGCGGCGCGGCTCAATTGGCCGATGGTGCGCGTCAACCTAGACAGCCACATCAGCCGTATCGACCTGATCGGCAAGGACGCCATCGTCATCAAGGACGGCCAGCAGGTTACCGAATTCCGCGATGGCATCCTGCCGTGGGCCTATCAGCACAACGTCGCGATCTGCTTCGACGAGTACGACGCCGGCCGCCCCGACGTGATGTTCGTCATCCAGCGTGTGCTGGAATCCTCGGGCCGCTTGACGCTGCTCGACCAGAGCCGCGTGATCAAGCCGCATCCGGCGTTCCGTCTGTTCTCCACCGCCAACACGGTGGGCTTGGGCGACACGTCGGGCCTCTATCACGGCACCCAGCAGATCAACCAGGCGCAGATGGACCGCTGGTCGATCGTCACCACGTTGAATTATTTGCCGCACGATAATGAGGTCGAGATCGTTCTTGCCAAGGCCAAGCACTATCAAAACGAAAAGGGCCGCGACATCGTCGGCAAGATGGTGCGGGTCGCCGACTTGACGCGCAATGGCTTCATGAACGGCGACATCTCCACCGTCATGAGCCCGCGTACGGTGATTACGTGGGCGGAGAATTCCGAGATCTTCAACGATATCGGTTTCGCCTTCCGGCTCACCTTTCTCAACAAGTGCGATGAGTTGGAGCGCCCGATCGTGGCGGAGTTCTATCAGCGCTGCTTCGGCCAGGAACTGCCGGAATCGGCAGTAAATGTTGCGCTGAGCTAGCAAAGTTGCCGCCATGCCGCGCATTCAGGTCGAAAGTGTTCAGGGGCCGGCGCGGCGGCAAATCATCAAGGGCCTGATCGCGTTCAATACGCGCGCCACCGGCAACGGCCAAGTATAAGCCACTAACGCTTACATTGCGTACAGGCAAGGAGATCGTCGGCGGCCTAACCGGCTCGGCTTGGATGGATTGGCTCTATATCGAGCTATTCTGGATCGCGGACAAATATCGCGGTAAGGGCTACGGCAAGTCGCTCTTGGCCAAGGCGGAAGCTGAAGCGCGAAAGCATGGCGTGCAGAACGTGTTTCTCAACACATTCAGCTTCCAGGCACCGGGCTTCTACAAGAAGCTCGGCTATAAGGAATTTGGCAGGCTGAAGGATTTTCCCATCGGCCACACCCGGCACTGGATGAAGAAGGCGCTGTGATGGCCTCGAACATCAAAGGCAAGTCGTCGACGAAGGAATCGCCCACCGAGCCGTTCAAGCGCGCGCTTGGAGGGTGTCTGCGCGCGATTGCGCGCAAGGGCGAGTTGGAAGTCTCGTTTGCCGCCGAGCGTCCGGGCCTGGTGGGCGGCAAGGTGCGGCTGCCGGAGCCGCCGCGCAAAATGACGAAGGCGGAAGCCGCTATCGTGCGCGGTCATGCCGATTCCGTCGCGCTCAAGCTTGCCTGTCACGATCCCGCCGTGCACCGCCGTCTGCAGCCGACCGGCCAGCAGGCGCGCGCGGTGTTCGAGGCGGTCGAGCAGGCGCGCGTCGAAGCCATCGGCGCCCGCCGCATGGACGGCGTTGCGCAGAACCTCGGCGCCATGCTCGACGAGCGTTATCACCGTGGCAAATTCGACCAAATCACCGAGCGCGCCGATGCGCCGATCGAGGAAGCGCTGTCGCTGATGGTGCGCGAGCGCCTGACCGGTGCGGCCCCGCCTCCTGCGGCGAAGAAGCTGGTCGATCTCTGGCGTCCGCTGATCGAGGAGCGTGCGGGCCGCGATCTCGATCGTCTGGAAGATTTGCTCGAGAACCAGCGCCTGTTCGGCGACGCCGTGCATGACCTGCTCGAACTCGCTGGAGATGGGCGACGACCGCTCGTCCGATTCCGAGGAGGAGGAGGGAGACGAGGACCGCAGCCCACAGCAGTCCGGCGAAGAAGGTGAGTCCGCCGAGTCCGACGACATGCAGCGTTCCAGCATGGAGGATTCGGAAGTCTCCGCCGAGGACCTGCCTGACGCAGCCGCCGAGGCGGTGGAAGCGCCGATCTCCGATATGGCCGATGATAGCGAATTGGGTGATGCCGAAACACCCGGCGAGCCGCAGCGGCCGCGCCAGTTCGGCGCCAACGAGCCACGCGGACCGGACTATCGCGCCTTTACGCTCAAGTTCGACGAGACAATCGCCGCCGAGGACCTGTGCGAGCCGGAAGAGCTTGAACGCCTGCGCGGCTACCTCGACAAGCAGCTTTCGCATCTGCAAGGCGTGGTCGCGCGCCTCGCCAACCGCCTGCAACGCCGGCTGATGGCGCAGCAGAACCGCTCTTGGGAATTCGACCTCGAGGAAGGCCTGCTCGACCCGGCGCGGTTGTCGCGCATCGTCATCGATCCGATGCACGCACTGTCCTTCAAGTGGGAGAAGGACACCCAGTTCCGCGACACCGTGGTGACGCTGCTGCTCGACAATTCCGGCTCCATGCGCGGGCGGCCGATCACCGTCGCCGCCACCTGCGCCGACATTCTGGCCCGCACGCTCGAGCGCTGCGGCGTCAAGGTCGAGATTCTCGGCTTCACCACCCGTGCCTGGAAGGGCGGCCAGTCGCGCGAGCATTGGCTCACCGCCGGCAAGCCGGCCAATCCCGGCCGCCTCAATGATCTGCGCCACATCATCTACAAAGCGGCCGACGCGCCCTGGCGGCGGGCGCGCAAGAATCTCGGCCTGATGATGCGCGAGGGCCTGCTGAAGGAGAACATCGACGGCGAGGCGCTCGATTGGGCGCATAAACGTTTGTTGGCACGCACCGAGCAACGCAAAATCCTGATGATGATCTCCGATGGCGCGCCGGTCGACGATTCCACGCTCTCGGTCAATCCAGGCAATTATCTTGAACGCCATCTGCGCTGGGTGATCGAGGAGATCGAGACCCGCTCGCCGGTCGAACTGATCGCCATCGGCATTGGCCATGACGTCACGCGCTATTACCGCCGCGCCGTCACGATCGTCGACGCGGAGGAACTCGGCGGTGCCATGACCGAGAAGCTCGCCGAATTGTTCGAGGAGCACGCCGCCGAAGTGGTACAGCCGTCTCGCCGTATCCGCAGGCGTGTTGCTTGAGCTGGATTTTTCGCCACCGCTGGCTGGTTGCCGGTTCGTTGTTCGCCGCGCTTCTGGTTGTCATTGGTACCGTCGCGCTGGCCAAGGTCCGGCGCTATCCGGACAAGCGCACCTCTGTAGCCGTTCACGCCGAGCCGATCGCCGCGTTCGACACGCGTGAACCGTCGCGCACGCGCTTTGGCCTGCTGGAATTCCGCGGCGGCCTTGACCTCACATCGAAAGATAGACGCTTCGGCGGCATCTCCGCCCTGCACATGGCGGTCGATGGCAGCCGCTTCCTCGCGCTCACCGATCGTGGCGCCTGGCTCAAGGGCCGTATCGTCTACCGGCAGGATCGCCCTGCCGGCCTTGCGGACATCGAGATGGCGCCGGTGCTGGCCTGGGATGGCAAGCCGCTCGCCAAGCACGGATGGTACGATACCGAGTCGTTGACTGAGGATGGCGACGGCCGATGCCTACGTTGGCATCGAGCGTGTCGAGAAGATCGTGCGCTTCGATTTGAAGAAGGGTCTTGCCGCCCGCGGCCGGCCGATTCCCGTGCCGCCTGACTTCAAGACCTTCGTCAACAACAAGAGCCTGGAGTGCCTGGCCGCGGCGCCGAAGGGCTCGTCGCATGCCGGCCAACTTATCGTCATCACTGAGCGCAGCCTTGACGCCGCCGGCAATCACCGTGCCTTCTTGTTGCACGGCAAGCAATTCGGCCGCTTCAGTGTCAAACGTAGCGGCAATTTCGATGTCAGCGATTGTGCCATTCTTCCGCCGAACGATCTATTGCTTCTGGAGCGCAGCTATTCGCCGCTCGCCGGCGTCGCCATGCGCATCCGCCGCATTCCGCTCGGCGCGATCAAGCCCGGCGTGCTGGTCGACGGTACGCCGCTGATCGTCGCCGACCTCGCCTACCAGATCGACAACATGGAAGGCATTGGCGTCTCGCGCGACGCCTATGGCGATACCATCCTGACGTTGGTGTCGGACGACAACTTCTCCGTTCTCCAGCGCACGCTGCTGCTGCAGTTCAGGTTGCTCGCGAAGTAGGGCATCCCAGCCTCTCCCCGTTATCCTGAGGTGCGAGCTCAGCGAGCCTCGAAGGATGGCGGGCACAGAGCCACCGGCCGTCGCCTCCGGATGTCGGGTAAACCTGACGTCCGGCCTTAAGAGCGCACGCCGGGCAGACCCGACTTGCGTTGGGCCGCGCTACGCCGGCCACCTCAGGGTGACGGATAAGGGCTTCAAATTGTCGGGAACTTTAGCTCGCCGCGGCCAGCTTCTTGGCGATCTCGCGCTTGAGTTCGAGCATCTTCGGCGCCAGATCGGCGTCCTTCGCCTTGAGCAGGAAGGCATCGAGGCCGCCGCGATGATCGACGGTGCGCAGTGCACTCGCCGACACCCGCGCCTTAACCGAGCGGCCGAGCGCGTCCGAGCGCAGGGTCACGTTCACAAGGTTCGGCAGGAATTGGCGCTTGGTCTTGATATTGGAATGGCTCACTTTGTGACCGACCAGGGGCCCTTTACCGGTCAGCTCGCAACGCCAGGACATAGCTAAAACCCTCGAAAAAAGCACCGGCGCAAGCACTTACGCGCCGGTCCGGATCGTCATCCTTGCATGATTGCGGGCACGTATAGAGAGCAGCGAAACAGGCGTCAAGCTGCGGATTCAGCTCCACTCGGAGCTTCGCACAGCCCGTCGACCGCCGGGGCCTTGCGGCTACCGGCCCGACCTCCCCAGCGGAACAAAGATTCGACTAACTCTTAGCCGACCACGCAACAAGTCGGCTGCGCGCGCCGACTCCGGGGCGGTATGTGGCTTCGACCGGCTGCTGTCCCTTGCGCGGCCGGTTTCGCTGCTCGTTAAATATCACCGCCGGCGCGCGGAATAACGACGCTGCCGGCGCGGGAGGTTGGATTTGGTGCTGCCGCTGAGGCAAACCGTTGGTTGCGTGCCGCTCGCCGCCATTGGCTTGATGGTGGCCGCCGCGATGCCCGGCCGAGCCTGGGCCCAGCCTCAATCCCACGGCAAGCTTGAGGCCCATTACACTGCCTCGCTCGCTGGCATTCCCATCGGCAAGGGAAGCTGGGTGGTCGATATCAACGACACCCATTACAGAGCTGCCGCCAGCGGCATCACCACCGGCCTGATACGGCTGTTCATCGGCGGCGAAGGCACCAGCGCCTCCCACGGCACGTTTGGGCACAAGGGCAGGTTCGCATCATCGATCTACGCCGCCACCATCGTCACCCGCAACAAGACTACCGAATCCCGCCTCGCCATCAGGGACGGCGACGTCACCACATTCAAGATCGATCCGCCCCAGGACAAAGATCCGGAGCGGGTGCCGCTCACCAAGGCCCATGAGCACGGCGTTTTCGACCCGATGACCGGCTCGCTTGTACGCATGCCCGGTAACGGCAACCTGCTGACCCCCAGGGCCTGTGAGCGCAAAGTGGCGATCTTTGACGGCCGGCTGCGATACGACCTCAAGCTCGCTTACAAGCGCATGGACGAAGTGCACGCGAACAAGGGCTATGCCGGCCCGGTAGTGGTCTGCTCGGTCAATTTTCTGCCGGTCGCCGGCTTCATACCGTCGCGCACCGCCATCAGGTACATCAAGCGGCAGCGCGACATGGAGGTGTGGCTGGCGCCGATCGCCGGTACTCGGGTGCTAGTGCCGTTTCGCGCTCAGACGCCGACCCCGATAGGCCACGCGGTCCTGGAAGCCGACCAGTTCGTCTCGACCGCGGGTCCGACCCGGGCGTCGCTCAAGCGCGCGCATACCGAGTGAGCGCGGATGCGCCGGCCGCTGTTGCCCGGCGACTCTTTTGCTTGACTCTTCAGCGCGCCCCGACTCTGCTCCCGGTTAATGTTTGGAAGGGAATTTAAGCCGTCTGAATCCCTGATTCCTACACCATCTTGTAGCAGGCGAGGTTCGGCTTGCCAGATGTCGCCGTGAACGAATCCGCACTGGCTGCCAGTCAGCGATTCGGGCCGCTTTCGTTCCAGACTCGTTCCAGGCCTTAACGTCGGCACGCGGGACCGTCGCATTGTGATACAAAAGCCAGCGGCTCGCCCGAGCGTGCCGCCAGTTTGGAAGCGTAATGACCCTTTCATTTTCTCCGCAGCCTGCCCGCGCCGCCGCGCGCACCCGTGGCGTCGGCGTTACCGCCGTGCTCGGGCCGACCAATACCGGTAAGACCCATCTTGCCATCGAGCGGATGCTGGCTCATTCCTCTGGCATTATCGGGCTCCCGCTCAGGTTGCTGGCGCGCGAGGTCTACAACAAAGTGGTCGACCGGGCGGGGGTGGGTAACGTCGCCCTGATCACCGGCGAGGAGAAGATCAAGCCTCCCAATCCGCGCTTCTGGGTGTCGACGGTCGAGGCGATGCCGCGCGATCTCGACGTGGCGTTCGTGGCTGTAGACGAGATCCAGCTCGGCGCCGACCTGGACCGTGGCCACGTATTCACCGACCGCATGCTCAATCGCCGCGGCCGCGAGGAAACCCTGGTGCTGGGCGCGGCCACTATGCGCCCGATGGTGGAGAAGCTGCTGCCCGGCGCGCACATCATCAGTCGCCCGCGGCTGTCCATGCTAACGTATTCCGGCGAGAAGAAGCTCACCCGTCTGCCCCGCCGCTCGGCGGTGGTCGCCTTCTCGGCCGAGGAAGTCTACGCCATCGCCGAATTGATCCGCCGCCAGCGCGGCGGCGCCGCGGTGGTGCTGGGCGCACTCTCCCCGCGTACGAGAAACGCGCAGGTCGCGCTATACCAGGCCGGCGATGTGGATTATCTCGTCGCCACCGACGCCATCGGCATGGGTCTCAACCTCGACGTCGATCACGTTGCCTTTGCTTCCGACCGCAAGTTCGACGGCTATCAATTCCGGCGCCTCAATCCGGCCGAACTGGCCCAGATAGCGGGGCGAGCTGGCCGTGCCACGCGTGACGGAACGTTCGGCACGACGGGGCGTTGCGATCCGTTCGGGTCCGAGTTGGTGCAGGCGCTGGAGAGCCACAGCTTCGAGCCGCTCCGGATGCTGCAATGGCGCAACGCCAACCTCGACTTTTCCTCACTCGGCGCGCTGCAGGCCTCGCTTGCCACGATCCCGAACGAAGCCGGCCTGACCCGCGCGCCCGTCGGCGAAGACATTCTGGTGCTCGAGCATGCCGTGCGTGACGAAGATGCGCGTGAGCTCGCCCGCGATGCGGGCGCCATTGAACGGCTCTGGGACGCCTGCCAAGTCCCCGATTACCGCAAAATCGCGCCGGCCACCCATGCTGAACTGGTCGTGACCCTCTATGGATTCCTGCAACGAGAGGGTAACATCCCCACCGATTGGTTCGCTCGCCAGCTCGCCCAGGCCGACCGAACCGAGGGCGACATCGACACTCTCTCCAACCGGATCGCGCATGTCAGAACTTGGACTTTCGTTGCCAACCGACCCGATTGGCTTGCCGATCCTGAGCACTGGCAGGGTGTCACCCGCGCGATCGAGGACAAGCTTTCCGACGCGCTGCACGAACGTCTCGCTGAACGTTTCGTGGATCGCCGCACCAGCGTCTTGATGCGGCGGCTGCGAGAGAACGCGATGCTCGAAACCGAAATCGGAAAGACCGGTGAAGTCGTCGTTGAGGGCCATGCCATTGGCCGGCTCGACGGATTCATGTTTGCGCCCGACGCTTCCGCGACCGCAGGCTCAGAAGCCAAAGCACTCAATGCCGCCGCGCAAAAAGCGCTCGCCGGCGAGATCGAGGCGCGCGCCACGCGGCTGTCGCAATGTGCCAACGATCAAATCGTGCTGGCGAACGATGGCGTCGTGCGCTGGATGGGCGATGCGGTCGGCAAGCTCATTGCCGGTGACGACGCGTTGCGCCCGCGCCTGCGCGTCATCGCCGACGAGCATCTGACCGGTCCGGCGCGCGAGCTGGTACAGACCCGGCTCGATCTCTGGCTCAAGACCTATATTGAGAAACAGTTGGCGCCTCTGTTCTCGCTTGCCGCTGCCGAAGATGTCACTGGCATGGCACGCGGCGTCGCCTTCCAACTCGTCGAGGCGCTTGGCGTGCTGGAGCGGCAGAAGGTGTCCGACGAGGTCAAGGGCCTCGACCAGCCGGCGCGCGCCACGCTGCGCAAATACGGCGTGCGCTTTGGCGCCTATCACATCTACCTGCCGGCGCTGTTGAAACCGGCGCCGCGCGCGCTGGCGACGCAACTGTGGGCGCTGAAGCACGAGATCCCCGACGCCAAGGGCGTCGCCGAGTTGCTGCATCTCGCCGCCAGCGGCCGCACCTCCATTCCCATCGACAAGGAAACATCGAAGCCGCTCTACCGCACCGCCGGTTACCGCGTATGCGGCGACCGTGCCGTCCGCGTCGATATCCTCGAGCGGCTCGCCGACCTCATCCGCCCGGCACTTGCCTGGCGCGAGCACGCCGCCGCGGCGAGGCCGGAAGGTGCGGTCGACGGGCGCAGCTTCACCGTAACCGGCGCCATGACGTCGCTCACTGGTGCATCGGGTGAGGACTTCGCGTCGATCTTGCGTGCCCTCGGCTATCGTATGGAGCGACGGCCCAAACCGCCTGAGGCCGAAAGGCCGCCGGAACCCGAGAAGCCGACTGAGGTTGAGGCGGCAGCGTCAGCCGATGCAAGCATGGAGGCGACGACCGAAAGCGCGAACGAAGCGACGTCTGAGACGGCGGCGGCTGAGCCGGCCGAGATGACCGCTGAGAACGAGGCGACCATCGCGCCGATTGCCGATTTCGAAATTATCCCGGCAGCGGATGAGGCTGCGCTCGAACCGTTCGTTGAAGCCGAACCTGCACCCGAAACCGCAGCGGAGACGTCTGCCGATTCTGCGCCAGCCGAAACGTCTGAAGACGTTGTAGCCACTCTAGCCGAAGGCGAGGAAGCCAAGCCCGCCGAAGCGGCGGCGGAAACGGCGACCGGCGACGAGGCCGCCAAGGAACCGGAAATGATCGAGGTCTGGCGGCCCGGGGGGCGGTCGGAGCGTCGGCCACATCGGCCGCGTCGGCCGCATCGTCAACCACAAGCGGCAGCGCCCGCTGCCGGTGGCGGCGCACCGGCAGAAACAGCGGCTGCCGCGCCCGCCGAAACGCCTGGCTCGAGCGAGGGCGAGGCGTCGCGCCCCCATCGGCATCGGCGTTCGGACGGTGCCGATCGCCAGGCACGTCAGGATCGCCATGAGCGTCAGCAGCGCAAGGATCGCGACGCCGGCCGCGGCGAGCGCTCAGGCCGCGGCGATCGGGGCGACCGTCCCCGCCGACCGCGCCGCGACGGCGGCAGCGGTGTCGATCGTGCCGAACGTGACAAGTACTTCGCCAAGCCTCATGGTGGTGGTCATGGCAGCGGTGAGCGGCGCGACAGGCAGCCCGACCCCAATTCGCCCTTTGCTAAGCTCGCCGCCCTCAAACAGCAGCTCGAGCAGAACGGCAAGGAGCCTTCCTAAGCTTGACCGGTGGTGCGCCAGGTACGCTTGATCGGCAACGTCTCGACAAATGGCTCTGGCATGCCCGAATGGTGCGCACGCGGGCCGACGCGGCGGCCCTGATCCAGGCCGGCCATGTCCGGGTCAACGGCAAGCGAACGACCGCGGCCGGCTATTCGGTACGTTGCGGAGACGTCCTCACTGTGGCGCTGGACCGCTCGGTGCGGGTGGTGCAGGTGGCCGGGTTCTGCGGCCGACGGGGGGCAGCGCCCGCGGCGCAGACGCTGTACCGAGATTTGACAACGTCTTCCGGGCTGCGGGCCAGCGCTCCGGCGGCCGCTTTGCCTAAGGTCCCAACGCGCGTGCGATAGCGGCCCGTCGTACCGCCAAAGCCGCTTGCGGCCTATTAGTCCTTGAGATAGGCAGCGTTGCGCATTTTGTTCGTCTGGAGCCAAGGGTGAGATGACTTACGTCGTCGTCGAAAACTGCATCAAGTGCAAGTACATGGACTGCGTGGAAGTGTGTCCGGTGGACTGCTTCTACGAGGGTGAAAATATGCTGGTTATCCACCCTGACGAGTGCATTGATTGCGGCGTCTGCGAGCCCGAATGCCCGGCTGAGGCGATCAAGCCCGATACCGAGCCCGGCTTGGAACAGTGGCTGGAAGTGAACGCTCAATACGCGAAATCCTGGCCGAATATTACCGTCAAACGGGAACCGCCGGCCGATGGCAAGGATTGGGATGGCGTGTCCGAGAAGTACAAGAAGTTCTTCTCGGCGGACCCGGGCGAGGGCGACTGAAATCGCCTGTCGCGTTTTTTTTGCCTGGCCATGCGGTAACTAGCTGATGATGCCACGGAATTGGCCGAAGGTGCAGGACAAGCGTTAACTGCGCGCGCATTTTTCGAAAGTATGACCGGCAAATTGCGGTTTTGCGTCGCGACAACGCTTTGATTCTGCCTAAAAATGTGCTATATATAAAAAACACGGAATAAATAGCGTGATTTCATCGTCGCTGAAGCAGCTCCCAGTTGCGGGAGCCTTATTTTTAGCGACTTTGGTATCATCGGTCTCGGACGAGAGGGCGTGAGATTCCACGCGTTAGCAGTGGCAGGAAAAGCGCGTCAAAAAACCTCGAAGAAGGGCTCCGCCAGCGCCAGCAGCCGGCGGACGAAGAAATCTGCCGCCCCGCGGCGGACCCCGCAGGCCTCGCGCGGCACGGCGCGCGGGGCTCCCGCAGCCAAAACGGCCGGTACCCGAAAAGGGGCTGGTGAAGGAGTTCTGCCCGGAATGACGAGCAATAAGAAGACTACCCAACGACAAGGCTTCAAAACTAACGAGTTCATCGTCTATCCGGCGCATGGCGTCGGCCAGATCGTGGCCATTGAGGAACAGGAAATCGCGGGTGCCAAGCTCGAACTGTTCGTCATCAACTTCATCAAGGACAAGATGACCCTGCGGGTCCCGACCGCCAAGATCGTCTCGGTCGGCATGCGCAAGCTGGCGGAGCCGCCGCTGGTCAAGAAGGCCTTGGAGACGCTCAAGGGCCGCGCGCGTGTCAAGCGCACGATGTGGTCGCGCCGGGCGCAGGAGTATGAGGCCAAGATTAACTCGGGCGACATCGTCGCCATCGCCGAAGTCGTGCGGGATCTCTATCGCTCGGAAAGCCAGCCGGAGCAGTCTTATTCGGAGCGCCAGCTTTATGAGGCCGCGCTCGATCGGCTGTCGCGCGAGATTTCGGCGGTTCAGAAGATCACCGAGACCGAGGCCGTCAAGGAGATCGAGGCGGCCCTCGCCAAGGGCCCACGCCGCGGGCCCAAGCCGGCCGAGGAAGCAAGTTCCGAGGAAGGCGTCGAGGACGAAGCAGCCTGAAGGCGCCTTTACGCCCGATCATCGAACAAGTTAAGCCCGGCAGCGATGCCGGGCTTTTTTCTTGTCCTCCACGCGGGGAGCGCTCCATGGGCTTTCACCGCCCACTGAAACGGGCAGGCGCCCGCAAACCGCCCTGAGCCTTGACGGGGCACACCGCCGCAGCGCGGTTGCCGCAGCCGCTGAGAAGACTAAGATATGGCCTAAATCACCTTCAACGAGAGCTTCTAGGGAGACAACGATGACCGCTATTCGCGGCTATGTCGCGCCGACCAACGGAGGCCGATGCCCTCGGCGTGCACTCGCTCGACCAGTTCGTTCTCGCCGTTCCCGACGCCAGCGTGGCGCGGGACTTCTACGGCAATTTCGGACTGAACGTTCAGGCCAAAGGCAACACGCTTGAACTCAAGACCTTCGGTCACGAACACCGCTGGGGCTCGGTGGTGGAGGGCGTCAAGACCAAGCAGATGCATCACCTATCCTTCGGTTGCTACGCCGAGGACATCGACCGGCTCAAGGCCCGTATCGAGGGAAACGGCGTCAAGCTGATCGATCCGCCGCCCGGCTTCGATAGCAATGGCTTCTGGTTCCGCAATCACGAAGGTGTGCTGATCGAAGTGAAGGTGGCTCCCAAGGTGTCGCCCGACCACAAGGCCGACAGCCAGTGGATCACCGTCGGCGAGGGCGAAGCCGCCGCCGCCACCCGCGACAAGGCGCCTGCGGTGCGCCCGCGCCGGCTGTCGCATGTCTTGATCTTCACCACAGACATCGACGCCTCGCTCGATTTCTATTCGCGTAACCTGGGCCTGCGCCTGTCGGACCGCGCCGCCGACATCGTCGCCTTCATGCACGGCATCCACGGCAGCGATCACCATCTCCTGGCGCTGGTGAAGTCGAGCGGGCCCGGCTTCCATCATTGCAGTTGGGATACCGCCAGCGTCAACGACATTGGCCTCGGCGCCATGCGCATGGCCGACAAGGGCTGGCAGAAGGGCTGGGGCCTCGGCCGCCACGTGCTCGGCTCCAACTATTTCCACTATGTGCAGGATCCGTGGGGCAGCTTCTCGGAATATTCCTGCGACATCGACTACATCCCGAAGGAAGATCGCTGGCCGGCCGCCGACCACAAGCCGGAGGATTCATTCTACCTGTGGGGCCCGGAAGTCCCGCGCGAATTCACGGTCAACGTCGAAGCCGGCGAGAGCTGAGCGGGGGCTGCAAATACAGACTGTCGTCATCCGCGAAAGCGGATGACCCAGTACGCTTGGTGCTTCGTGACAATTGCGGGGTGAGTGAATACTGGATGCCACGCCTTCGCGGGGCCCGACAGTTTGCGGCCACCTTACTCCACCACGATCTTCACCCTCTCACCCGGCCTGAGCTGCTGTTTCAGCCCCAGCCCGTTGAGCACACGGAAGCGTTCGAGGTGGTGGCCCGACACGGCCATGCGGTGCGCCAACGATGCCACCGTGTCGTGCGGGCCGACGGTGACGACCTTCAGCTGCAAGGGGCGCACCCGCTGGCTTTCCTTCAAGCTCATGCGACGGAAGCTCGCCACGGAACTGTGGAAGGTGCGGTCGGCCTCCGCCGTCATGGTCTTGGCGGCGAATATGAAGCGGTAGACATCGCTGCCGAAACGCACCGCGAATAACCGGAACGACCAGTCCTTGCCACTGGCCTGCGCGGTCGCGGCCGGAAAGCCGCTGACCGTGAACGAGCGCAGGCTCGCCGGATCGACGTTTTCGATCCAGCCCGAGTTCGAGATATTGCGTCAGCGACTGCTCGGCCGGCACACTGACGACATCAAGCCGCATGGCCTCGTCACCGCCGTCCTTGAGACCCAGCACCGCCTGCGCGGTGTTGTCGAGGGTGAAGCCGGGCGGCGCCTGAAAGGTGAAGCCGAGTTTGGGATGCACGAAGCGGCGGCCGCGCACGAAACCTTCGCTCGGGTCCTCGCCATAGACCATGCCGCCGAGGTGGTGGAGATAGGCATTGCGGTCGCGTCGGCCGATGCCGGGGCCGCTGAACTCGCGCGCGTCGATCAGCGCCTTCTTCACGCGATCCGGCGTCGAGGGGTGGTCGGATAAAAAGTCGACCGTGCGCGCGTCCTTGCGGGTGCCGGATTTGAGATCGGCATTGCGTTGCATGTCGGTGAGGAAGCGTGCGGCGCCGTAAGGATCAAACCCGGCACGCGCCGAGGTCTTGATGCCGATGGCGTCGGCCTCGAATTCCTGGGCGCGCGAGAAGCTCGCCAACGCCAACTTCGATTTGGCCAGCGCCAACGCGCCGACCTGCGGGTCGCTGAGCACGTCGCTGACCACGTGGCCGATGAGCGCTGCCTGGCGCGCTTTTTCCTCGCGGATCTGGGCGTGATGGGCGATCACGTGACCCATTTCATGGGCAAGCACCGAAGCGAGTTCGGCCTGATCGTTGGCGAGGGCGATCAGCCCGCGCGTCACATAGAGACGCCCGTTCGGCAGCGCGAAGGCGTTAACCGCCGGCGAATTTAGAATGATCACGCGATATTTGAGGTCGGGCCGGATCGAGGCCGTCGCCAACCGTTGCACGGTGTCGTCGACCATCTTCTGCACGCTTGCATCGTCGTAGAGACCACCATAGGAGGCGAGGATGCGCAGATGTTCGCGCTCCTCTGCGGTCGACATTTTGCTCGTGGCGGGGGAGGATTCCGGCAGCCGCAGCGATACCTTGCCGGTATCGGGCAGCGACGAGCAGCCGGCGAGTAGCGCCGTCAACACAAGCGCTAAAAGGCGCCTGCTCCTCACCACCGATGTCAACGTCGCACTCATTTTGAACGTCGCCACTATCGCTTACTTGTCTACCTGCCTACTTGTCCTTGCCGGGACGCGGAGCGATGTCCGCGAACTCGATCTGCTCCGGCACCTCGGCCTCGATCACTGGACCGCGGCGCATTTCGATGAAGCCGCGCACCCGGATGTGGCGGTGTGCGAGCCGCAGCGGATCGACACCCGCTGCGGCAAACAGGGGTCTCCGCCGGCGCAGGATGATAGCCGAAAAGTCGCGTGTCCGGCGCCGCCCGAAATTCAAATATATTGTGCCGCCACTTGGGTGCACCGACAAGACCTCGCCTTCGACCAGGGCGAAATGGCCTGTTTCGGCCCGCAAACGGGCGAGATTCCCGGCTTCTATGGGTGAAAAGCGGGGATCGGTCCACAAGCCCCGACGGCCGGCGCGGGCGTCGCGCTCTGTTTCGAGCAGCGCTTGGGCGCAGCCCCGGTCGCCAACGCGGGCTCCGACCTGCGCTTGCCCCGCCGCCAGCAGCGCCTGCTGCAGCGATTGGCGGCCGCCGTCGACGAAGGCGAATGCCACCAGCCGGCCGTAGCGGTCATGGTCGGTGTCAAGCTTTTCCAGCCGCAGCGTCTTGCCGGCGGCAAGCCGCTGCAACGCGGCGCGACTTGCGTCGGTGACTTCGATGCCAGCGAGCCGCAAAATGTTACCGTCGCCGAGTGTCAGCGTGCGGCCGTCTCGCACGGAGACCACTGTCGCCATTCCAAGCGGTGTCAGTTTGCAGGCCGATTGCGCGAACGCGTTGCCGGCAAACAGCGCAGCCACCGCGGAAACGATGAGGCGGATCATGACGGCGGATTGTCTGCAACCACGGGGCGGTGCGGTCAATACCCAGTGCAAACTTGTGTCACACTATCGTGCCAGGCAGCATGTAGGCACGGAACGCTACCGCGCCGGAAACGTTGCGCATCGCGGGGGCGTCAAACTTGAGAGCAACATCATGAAAATTGTTCCACTCGCACTGGCGGCGGCGGTCGCGGTCGCACTCGGTTCCGCGTCTGTGCTGGCGCAATCACCGAACAATGACGAGGCCGGCGCGCCGCAGTCCGGTTCACAGATGAATGCGCCCACACATCCCGGCCCGAACGAATGGGCGCGCGACCGCGACTGGAATATGCGGCCGGGGTGGCAGCAAGGCGGCTACGGCTGGATGGGGCCGTGGATGATGGGCGGCGATCGTGCCGGCTGGATGATGGATCATCACCCCGGCTGGATGGGACGACGTAACAACTGGCGGCGGTGGCATCGCCATCCGCGCGGCGCGCACTTCAGCTTCAGGCGTGGCGATGCGCGCATCGACATTCGATGCCCGGCTAACCAGAGCCTGAAGGATTGTGTCGATGCCGCCAGCACGCTCATCGATAAGGTGGGCAGCATGCGTCCGCGGGCTTCAGCGCCACCGGCGCCGGGCAAGCCCAAGCCGCCGGCCGGCACCAGCGGTTCCGGCGACCGCGAACCGATGCCGGGCGGCACGCCCGGGGGCGGCAAAATGCTCAAGAACATGCCCGGCGACAGGATGTAGTTGGTATCGGGGCCCGCGCGCAGAATTCGCCGAAGCGCTACCCGCTGTCGCCAGCGCCGGTAGAATTGCTGCGCGCCCATCTGCGCTATGCTAAAGGGCGCGTCAGCGGTCCCGTAGCTCAGCCGGATAGAGCAGCGGTTTCTTAAGATATTTCTCCATCCCAAGTTATTGAAAATAATTAATTATTCCGAGGGGCCGGTTCCGGGTAAATCTGAGGTAAATCGGTAAGGCCAAGTAACCTATCATGGACCTCCTTTACCTCGTTTCGATCTGGTTGCTGCCGGTTCTGATCGCGGTCACGTTCCACGAAGCCGCTCATGGATATGCTGCTCGCATTCTTGGCGATGAAACGGCGTCGAGGCTTGGCCGTGTCAGCCTCAATCCGATTCGGCACATAGATCCTTTTGGCACCATAATACTACCCGGCCTGTTGCTGTTCGCACACTCGCCATTTCTGTTTGGCTACGCGAGACCGGTGCCTGTGAACTTCAGAGCGCTACGTAATCCCCGCCTCGGTATGGTGCTGGTCGCGGCGGCAGGCCCGGCAATGAACATCGGCTTGGCCATTATTGCTGCTGCGAGCTTCCATCTCGTGGTCTATCTGCCAGCAACGGCGGCGCAATGGACCGCGTTAAACCTCAAGAACGCGCTCATCATCAATGTCGTCTTGGCGGTGTTCAACCTCTTTCCGATACCGCCCCTTGACGGCGGGCGTATTGCGGTTGGTATCTTGCCCAAGGCCCTAGGTCGACAGCTGGCACGGCTTGAGCCTTATGGATTAGCCATCCTTCTCGGGCTCTTTATCGTGCTGCCGTTGCTCGGTTCGTATCTCAATCTGAATCTTAATTTTGTATCTTATGTCATTGCGGTATCGACCAACACGGTCGTCAGAGCCATCCTTTGGCTGACCGGCAACATTTAGGCAGGCCAAGCTGACTACTAATGCAAGATAGCAAAGGGAACGTTCCTTGAATGCCTTAGCGAGGTCGATCAACGCTTACCAACGCGCGAGGGATGATGGTCATGAGCTTTGCTCCGGGGAGCGCGGGGTGATCATCGGCAGCTAAATTTATGCACGATGTCGCGCCTTGGAGGAAGTTGCTCTACCAGGGACTCATCTTTTGACTCAAAAATTAAAGCCTAACGCACACAGCGACATTCCGCAGCGCATTACCGCCAATAGTCAATCGTGGCGGACGTAGCTCGAGGGCTGGGTTCATTTGCCTCAATGCTGTCGTAACAATGTGGCTAGAATTCATTTGGAGCCTGACCATCTGGCGCGGACAAGCCTTGATGCACGGGGTCGCTCCCTACATGTGCGATCAAGTAGTCCTCCCAACGTTGGGCTCAGGAACCGGGGGTCGCTCCCCCGGTTCTTTTCATGTACAGCTCACACTTGCGCCGAACTTCGCCCAGCGGTTATAGGGTCGGCTATGAACGGCCTCCAGTGGGGGTGCGCGGCGACTTAATTGCGTCGACAACGCCGATGATCTGGCGCTGATTGATGCGATCTAGGCCGCACCATTTGCAGTCGGATCGGAGAGGCGGCGAGTTCTTCATTTCCTTCAAGTACTCGTTGGTCTGAGCTCTGGAATAATCCGGGCATGCCTCAAGGCGCGCTCAATCAAAGACACCTGAACATCGTCACTGAGTTCGTCCGCGATTGCATATGCCTCTTCTAGTTTCCTGATGAGCTCTTCGATCTTTGCTGACCTGTCCAACGGCTCCCCTCTTGACCTAGTCGTGATCCCGAACCAACTAGCCAAAGAACATTCAATGATCTGGAATTATCGCAAAACTTTGTCGCCGCTAATGGTATCGCGTGCCATCTTCCTATACCGCAGGTGGTGACCAGCCGTGGAAATGGACCCAGGAAGTCATACAAGATCGCAGCTTGCGCGTCGGCATTTTCGCAGTAATGGACTCACCGAAGCTTAAAAGTCCGAACGAGGCCTGCGTACATGGAAAAGCTCTCGGCGGTCACAACGACAGTGATTGAGGCCGTTCGTGCCGGCGAACTGACTACTGCATTTTTCTGTGACGAACGCATTCCTGTCTTGCTGGTTAACGATCAAGGGGCGTGCCACGTCTTGCGCCGTCAGATTCCTAAGATATTTCTCCATCCCAATTTATTGACTGGATTCGACTAACCGGCCGCGGACATCTGTTGCAATCCACCTAGCGCGAGCCGCGAGATCAGCTGTGCCAGCTCATCGACCAACGGATCATCAGGGTTAATCTTGAACGGCTCCTGCGCGAAAATTTCGCGGTTGCGGACGAACGTGCTGCATTGCCCCATCAGCCAAATCCCGCCGTAGACCGCAAGGCGCTGATCTGCATCGGCGGGCAGGAAGCGTTCCACGATATCGACGGCGGCGGAAAAGTAGGACACGCCATTGGTCGCTACGAAATCGAGAAAGACCTTGCTGGGGTGGCCGCCCTCCCAGGCGAACATACGAATATAAAGACTGAGCTCGTCGCGGAACGCGAGGGGCCGTAATTGCTGGTGCACGAAGCTGCGTACCGCTTCTTCGCGGGAAAGAGACTTCAGTTTTGCGGGATCGAATCCAGCCTGCTCGGTCAGCTTGTCAAAGGCGATCTGCAGCACCTCCCGGTAGAGGCCGTCCTTGCCCTTGAAGTGATAGTTGATCGCCGCCTGGTTGACCCGCGCCTTGCTGACGATGTCGCGCACGCTGGTGCCTTGGTAGCCTTTTTCAGCAAACAGCCGGACGGCGGCTTTGATAATGGCCTCGCGGGTCTGGTCGGTGGAGCGCGGCATAGGCCCTGATTTCAAACAAGTGTTTGAAATGCAAGGCTAATCGTAAAAAGTCGAAAATGCAATGCTGGCCTTCGATATGTTGGCCCTCGTGACACAAAATTGACTAAAACAGCCGTTTAAAACATCTGTATGAAATAGTTGTGCCATTAGCATCGGGGTCCTTCCATGCTCGAGCGCGTGTCAGTGTTTGTGCTGAATGTCCTGCCCTATGTCATCGTCGCCGTCTGTGGCGTGGCGCTTATCCCGATCTTGGTTCGGTAATCCGCAATAAGGCTGTGTGGCCGGCCCGCGCGAGCCCAGGGACGAATAGTGCGCGGCGGCTCGCGACAGCAAACTCAGACACCTGGCATCCGACGATCCTCGACAGTGGACTTTGTCCCTTCCCAATGAGCGTGCCGTGGCTATAAAAAAAATAAGTAACCGCCTTCTCCGAATGCCGGGCTGGAAACAGCTGATGCTAAAGCTGGCGCCTGCGCCTGCCACCTATCGGCCCGAGCGTTACTACATGCGCGGGCCTGGCCCGAAATATAGCGAAAAGCACGGGCCGCATGGCTTCGATGCTGCGGTGTCCCAAGGCGAGACTGACCGAGCCGGAGAGAAGCTCCCGGCGTGAATGACGCGTCCGCGCGGTGCGCACTTCAGCTTCAGGCGAGGCGATGCGCGCATCGACATTCGATGCCCGGCTAACCAGAGCCTGAAGGATTGTGTCGATGCCGCCAGCACGCTCATCGATAAGGTGGGCAGCATGCGTCCGCGGGCTTCAGCGCCACCGCCGCCGGGCAAGCCCAAGCCGCCGGCCGGCACCAGCGGTTCCGGCGACCGTGAACCGATGCGGGGCGGCACGCCCGGGGGGGCAAAATGCTCAAGAACATGCCCGGCGACAGGATGTAGTTGGTATCGGGGCCCGCGCGCAGAATTCGCCGAAGCGCTACCCGCTGTCGCCAGCGCCGGTAGAATTGCTGCGCGCCCATCTGCGCTATGCTAAAGGGCGCGTCAGCGGTCCCGTAGCTCAGCCGGATAGAGCAGCGGTTTCCTAAACCGAAGGTCAGAGGTTCGAGTCCTCTCGGGACCGCCATCGATCGCCGATGTGAGGGGACGCATCCGCGTGCGACCGCCGCAGATCCGTCCCCTCATTCTCGACTACTGGCAGCTCCCTGCAGGGTCGGCGCAATAGGCGACGTTCTTCCAGCTGAACACGTCATGCCCGTGCGTATCGATCGTCAGGCGCAGCCATTCGGCTGGCGCATTGGTCGAGCCCTGCACCGTTATGCGCGTGAGGTTTGGCACGGGCAGCGTGTGATGGATCACGCCAGTGGTGCTGCTCGGGTCGGCGAGAGGATGGTCCTCCTCAAAAAGATGCGAGTCGCCGTTGAGCAGCAGCACCGGCCGGCCGAACTGCAAAGTGAGATTGGCCAGTTCCTGCACGAACGGCGTGTAGTTGCTCAAGCCCGCGCCACCGGGCGCCGTCGCTTCCGGATCCCACATGTCGGCCTGCAGCGCGATGACGAGCGCGCGCGCATGTTTGGTCATGGCCTGCTTGAACGCCGCGTGCAGCCAGCGGATGTCGGCGGCGGTACGGTCCGCCGCTTCCTGCGCCTGCGCGGTGGGGTTTTCGAAGCCGCTGGTCCAGGGCGACGCGTCGTTGTTGGAGCCGCCCGGCATGTTCAGGGTCACAAATACCACATCGCCGTCCTGCCAGAGCACGTTCTCGACGTATTGCGCATCGGTCGGGTGGGCCGGATCGAAGTATTTGGCCTGACTCCGGACCGTCTTTTCGTGGTAGCCGAGAAGTCTTGCCGGGTTTGGCGAAGAACAGGCTGCGGACGCTCGCGAGTTCTTTCAGCGGATCGCCGCTAGCGAATTCCTTGCTCTTGTGGCAGTCGGTCCATTCATTGTCGCCCGGCGTATAGACGAGCGGCATCTCGAATTGCTGGAAAACCGTAAAGACCTGTTGATTCCAACCTGGATTGGAGGCGGGAATGGGCGGCAGAATGCCGGCGCTGGTGCAGGCCATCTTGCCGGAGTGGATGTCGCCGACGTGCATTACCAGGCTGACATCGCGGTCGTTGTTGATGGAATTGAGCAGCAGCGGCGCGTTGTTGAGCAGATTGTCGCTGTACGGCCAGTCGCCGAAAACGGCGATCGTCAGCTTGTCATGTCCGTGATGGCCGCCGTCGTGGTGCTCGTCGGCGAGCGCCGGCTGGGCGACGGCGAAGGCGGTGGCCAGAAGCGCGGCCGAAAGCATAGTCCTTTTCATGAAGTTTTTCCTCGAGATCATGGGTGCGCAAGGCGCGCCGATGCGTTCGCATCCCCGAACCAATGAAGGGAAATGCGTGACGCCGTTATTGAAGCGACGAGGCAAAAACAGGAAAACGCGTTAGACATGCGATGTCTTGGGAGACATCCTTCAGCGCGCCCTGCGTCGACACGGCTTCATTGAAAAACTAATTTGGTTATGTGCAGATTGCGTGCAGCTTTGGTTACGTCGGCGTGACGATTTTGTGTAACGCCGTCGCGCAATGAAAGGTGCGAACGGGCAGGGCGCGCGAACGTTCCGCCGCCGCCGCTCATGGCTCGCCCCGCATCGCGCGCAGGCGGACCATCGCAACGATCCCGAACGCCGGGCCAAGCGCCAGGCTTGCCAGCACCGTTGGCCATCCCAGCATCGATGCCAGCACTGGCGTCAATTGCACCGTGACGAAGGTGAGCGCGAAACCGAGCGCGGTCTGGAAGGTCAACAGGGTGCCGGCCTGGTGTGGCGGCGACGCATCGGCGACCAGCGCGGAGAATTGCGCCGAGTCCGGCACGATCGCCGCGCCCCAGACGATGACGATGACAAATGTCAGCCACACCGGTCCGCCGAAGGTCGCCGCCGTCGTCAGCGCAGCCGTGCCGCTCACGGCCATGGCGAGGATCGCGACCTCCGCCTTGCCAATCTTGTCCGCCCAGCGTCCGGCTATGGCGGAGGCGAAGCCGCCGGCCCCGATGGCGCAGAAGGCGGTGAGTTTGGCGAGCTGCTCGGCGTCAAGCGCCGGCATGAAGGCGCGATAGGAAGCCGACGCCGCCACACCGATCCAGGCCCACATGGCGTAGAGCTCGAACATGTGGCCGAAATAGCCGGCATAGGCAAGCCGCACCCGGCGGTTGGTCCAGGCCGTGGCGATGACATGCGGATCGAAGCGCGCCGCGATGCCGTGATAAGGTCCAAGCCCGACGCCGAGCGCAATCAGCCCCGCCACGATCGAAGCAACCGATGCGGCTGCCACGGTCATGCGCCAGTCAGCACCGCCGATGAGTGCGATCAGGTGCGGGGCGGCCGAGCCGAGAACGAGCGCGCCGATCAATGCGCCTACCAGGAAGCCGCGGTCCTTCTCGCCCCAGCCGACGGCGATCTTCATGCCGACTGGATAAACACCGGCAAGCAGTGCGCCCGTGGCAACGCGTGCGGCGATCGCGGCGATGCCGCCTGGTGTGTCGATCAACAGCGTTGCGTTGACTATCCCCGCGCCGATCGCCGCGGCGGCGAACACGCGGCGTGGATCGAAACGGTCTGCGAGCCCGAGCACGGCGGAGACGAGCGCACCGATGACAAAGCCGGCTTGCACGCCGCTCGACAGTGCCGCCTGCCTGAACGGCGACAGCGCAGCCTCGCGCAGCATGTCGGGCAGCACGGCTGCCGAGACGAACCATAACGACATTGCCGCAACTTCCGCCAGCAGCAGTAGTACCAGGGAGCGGAATTTCATATCGGCATGGTACGGATTGAGACGGGAAGGGTCATCGGGGAATCTTGCGGCGCCTTGCTAGCCGCGCCCGCCGTGTCTGCCTAATCACAAAAACGTGCGGCGCCGCATAAGCGCCGCACGTCCTGCTCATTGAAAAGCCAGTTTGCCGAGCCTCAGCTCGGCAGCGGCTGGCCTTTGGTTTCGCGCAGTAGTGGCACCATCACAAAACCGAGGATGTAGATGAACGAGAACGCCACCGCGACGTTGCTGAAGCCGCCGAGCCGCGAGATCAAAAGCCCCGCGAACAGCGGCCCGAGGAAGGCGATGAAGCGCGGCCCGTTGAACACGAAGGCCATGCCGGTCGCCCGCATGCGGGTGGGAAACTGCTCCGGCAGCCATACCGCCATCCAGGAATACTGCCCGAGCGTGAAGAAGCCGTTGACCGCGCAGATCAACAGCATCAGTTGCAGGTTGTGGGTCCACAGATAGAGCACTGGCGTGAGCACGAGCGAGGCGGCGAAGAAGATCATGATGATCGGCTTGCGGCCGAAACGGTCGGCGAAGAAGCCGAGGCCGATATAACCGAGGATGGCGCCGATGTTGTAGCTCATGCCGGCATAGCTCGCCCAGGCTTGCGGCGGCAGGTGCTGCTTGGCTGCGAGCCCGGCTACGAAAGGCGGCACCCAGGTCGAGATGCCCCACCACGCCAAAGTCGTGGTGAGCGACATCAAGAACAGCACGATGGTGCGCTTGCGCACGTCCGGATCGCTGAACAGGTCGGCGACCGTGAAGCGGGTCAGCGCGTGCTCGTGCGGGTGCAACTCGGCGCCGCTCTTCTTCTTTTCACGCGCCGCCTTTCGCTTCTCGTTGGTTTCTTCCCAGGGCTTCGACTCTTCCACGCCGCTGCGCAGCCAGAAGGCAAACAGCGCCGGGACGATGCCAATCAGAAACATGTAACGCCAGGCGCTCGGCCCATGGCTGCCCACGAACAGCCAAATGAAGGAGGCGAGGAAGAAGCCGATGCCGAGCCCGCACTGCATCAGGCCGGCGCCGCGCCCGCGTGCGTGGTTGGGCCAGGCCTCTGCGGTGATCGACGCGCCGGTCGCCCATTCCGAGCCGATGGCGATGCCGACCAGCAGCCGCAGGATCGCGAACGATTTCCAGTTCCAGGCAAAGGCGGAAAGGCCAGTGGTCAACGAATAGGCTAGGATCGCATACATCATGGTGCGGCGGCGGCCGATATAGTCGGCGATGATACCGCCGAGCACGCCGCCAATGCCCCAGCCGAGCAGTGTGATGGCGATCACCGTGCCGGCATAGGCGCGGATGGCGCCGAATTGCGAAGGCTCGAGCAATTGATGCAGCGCCGCGCCCACCACCAGGATCAGCGCGAAGGTCTCGTAGCCGTCGAACATCCAGCCGATGTTCGAGGCGATCATGGTCTTCCACTGGTTCGCGTTCAGGCTGCGGTACCACGGTTCCGGTCCCGCCATTGATGCAGTCGACATGGTCGTTCTCCCTAGTCCCCGTTGGAGTTGAGCCGGTTCAAGCCGGTCTTGTTTTGAGCGGTCAGCCGGTTGGTGCAGCCTTGTTGGCGCGGGCGGCCGCTTTGACCGCCGCGATTATTTCCGGATAGGCCGCACATCGGCACAAATTGCCGTTGAGGTAATCCTTGATCTGCGTTTCGTTCGGATCTGGATGTTGCTTGAGCAGCGCCGTGGTCATCAAAATAAAGCCAGGCGTACAATAGCCGCACTGGAAGGCGCCGTGATCGATGAAGGCCTGCTGCACGGGATCGAGTGTGTGGTCTCTGTCGAGATGCTCGATGGTGACGACATCGCAGCCATCGACGAACACGGCGAGATGCAGGCAGCCCGACACCGGTTTGTCGTCGACCAGCACGGTGCAGCAGCCGCACAGGCCCTGGCCGCAGCTTTCGCGCGCACCGGTCAGGCCGAACTGGCCTTGGAGGAGCTCCACAAGATTATGTTGCGGGTTGACGTCGGCAGTGGCCAGCCGGCCGTTGAGAGTGAAGTGGATCGTGCGCGCGGTCATACTCTGTGCACTCCGCATGCGGCAGTCTCAGTCTGTTCCCTCTCCCCTTGTGGGGGAGGGTTAGGGAGGGGGGAAGAAGGGGGAGCGGAGGAAGCGTCTCTCGGAAGGACCCCCGCCCCCCACCCCTTCCCACAAGGGGGAGGGGAGGAGTCGGCATTCGTTGCTCGTCCCCAGAAGACCATCACTCATCCTCCAGCGGCTTGCCGGCCTTGGCGCGGAGTGCACGGAAGATCGCCTCCGGCGTCAGCGGCAGTTCAGTGAGCCGCACGCCGACGGCGTCGTCGATGGCGTTGGCGATGGCCGGCGACACGCCGAAAGTGGCGAGCTCGCCCACGCCTTTGCCGCCGAACGGGCCGTTCGACTGGTAGGCTTCGACCGCCTCGTTCTCCATCGGCGGGATGTCGTGGATGCCGGGGATCTTATAGTCGGCGAGCGAGGCGTTGGTGATCTGGCCGCCGTCGATGTGCATCTTCTCGTAGAGCGTGAAGCCGAGCTGCATGGTGGCGGCACCCGACAATTGCGTCTCGACGATCTTCGGATTGATCGGGTTGCCGACGTCGGCGATGTTGATCAGCCGCAGGACGCGCAGGCGCCCGGTCTCGGTATCGACCTCGACCTCGACGCCGGCGCCGGCCGCCATCCAGAACGGCGTCGCGTTCGGGGTTTGCCCGGTCGCCGGATCGGGCGGCGTGTAGTCCGGCTTGTAGCTGCCGGTGCCGACGATATTGCCGGCGCGCATGCCGTATTTCTGCACGAACAGATCGGCGAGCGGCGTGTTGCTGCCTTCTGGCTCGCCCACTTCGCGCGCCAGCGCCGCGATCTTGGTCTTGGCGTCTTCCGCGGCGAGACGCACCGCGTGTCCCATGTGGAACAGCGAGCGCGAGCCGAGCGTGCCCATGTCGTAGGGCGTGACGTCGGTGTCGCGCGGCACGATGCGGATGGTCTCCGCATCCATGTTGAGCACCTCGCCGACCATCTGCGCCATGGCGGTGTCGGAGCCCTGGCCCATGTCGATGGTGCCGCAATAGACGGTGACGCTGCCGTCGGCGGAGACATTGACGATGGCGCCCGAGGTGGTCGGCGCGATCACCGCTTTCAGCCCCACCGCCAGCCCGCGCCCGCGCCGCAGCGTGCCGGAGCCGTGGTTGAACGGGCGATCCCAGTCCAGCCGCTCGGCGATTCGTTCCAGAACCGTCTCCACCTTCGCGTCTTTCAGGATGGTGCCGGTGGCGTGCGGGCGGCCCTCGCGCAGCAGGTTCTGCAGGCGAAAGTCGAGCGGATCGCGCTTGAGCGCGCGCGCGATCATGTCGGTGTGGCTCTCGTAGGCCCACACCAGTTGCGGAATGCCGAAGCCGCGTAACGCGCCGGCCGGCGGCAGATTGGTGTAGGCCGCGTAGGAATCGATCGACACGTTGTCGATGTCGTAGGGCCCCGAGGCGGTGAAGCCCGACTTCTGCGTCACCCGCGGGCCGATGTCGGCGTAGGCGCCGCCGTTCCACCAGACGTCGCATTTGCGCGCGACGATTCTGCCGTCCTTGTCGACGCCGGTCTTGATGCGGAACGTGCTCGGGTGCTTGGTGATGGTGACGAACACCTCGTCCATGGTGAGCGCGACCTTCACCGGCCGCCGCGCCAGCATCGACAGCGCCACCGCCAGCGCTTCCATCTTGATGTAGAGCTTGCCGCCGTAGCCGCCGCCGAGGAACGGCACTTTCACCCGCACGCGGTTTTCCGGCCAGCCGAGCAGGCGGGCGATCTCGGTGCGCACGAAGGAGGGGCCCTGCGAGGCCGAGTAGATGGTGACGCCGTCGTCCCTGTAGTCGGCGATCGACACCAGCGGCTCGAAGGCGAGATGCAGCACCTTCTGCGTCTTGAAGGTGTGCTCGAACACCTGGGCTGCGCCGGCGAAGGCTTTGTCGACATCGCCGCGCCGGAGCTTGAAGTCGAGCGCCACGTTGGTGCCCTTGACGCCCTTGAGGTGCTTCAAGTCGGCGAAGGTGCTGGCGGGTTTGAGCTCCTCGTGCACCAGGACCTTGTTGTCAGCGGCCTCGACCTCGTCGAACACCGCTGGCAGCTCTTCGTAGTCGGCGACGATCATCTGCACCGCCTGGTCGGCGATGTGGGGGTTGTCGGCCAGCACCGCGGCCACCGGCTCGCCGACATAATGCACCTTGTCGAGCGCCAGGATCGGCTGGTCGTGGAAAGCCGGCCCATAATAGGGATCGGGGATGACCTTTCGAACGTCCTCGCCGGTGTAGACGCCGTAGACGCCGGGCAGCGCGCGCGCCGCGCTGGCGTCGATCAATTTGATGCGGCCATGCGCCACCGTGCTGCGGAAAATCTTGCAGGTCAGCATTCCGGGCAGGCGCATGGTGTGGGTATATTCGGCGCGGCCGGTGACCTTGGCGCGCGCTTCCAGCCGCGGTAGCGAACGGCCGATCTGCTTGCCGGGGGTGGGGGCGTTCATCGTCCGGCTCCCTTGGCGTTCAGCGCCTCGCGCACCGCGCGGCCGATATAGACGCGCAACAGTTCGCGCTTGTAGGCGGCCGAGCCGCGCACGTCGGCGATGATCTCGGCTTCGTCGGCCGCCGCGTCGCCCGCGGCCTTGAGCAGCTTCTCGTCGATGGTGGCGCCGCTCAGGAGCTTTTCCGCGCCCGCCATACGTGTCGCCTTCGGCGTCGCCGCATTCACCACCACGCGCGCGGAGCGCACCGCCTTGCCGGCGGTGTCGAGCGCGACCGCCACGCCCAGCGCCGGCCAGTCGTCGGCGGTGCCGGCGGTGACCTTGCAATAGGCCGCGCGGGTCGTCCCTTGCGCTGGCACGATCACCGAGGCGATCAGTTCGTTGGGCGCCAGCGCCGTTTCGTAATAGCCGGTGAGTAGGTCCTCCACCGCCAGCTCGCGCTCGCCGCATGTGCCCACGACCCGCACGCGCGCGCCCAGCGCCATCAAGACCGGCGGCAGGTCCATGTGCGGATCGCCGTGCGCCAAGGCGCCGCCCACCGTCGCCACGTTGCGCACCCGCACGTTGGAGAGCCGCGGCATGATGCGCGGGATCACCGGCGCATGCGCCGCTACTTCCGCCGATTGCTCGAGCGTCGCCAGCGGCGTCATGGCGCCGATGGTCAGCGCGCCGTCCGCGCCGGCGGCGACGCCGGTCAATTGGCCATTGAGCTTGCGCAGGCTGATCAGCCGGCTCGGCCGGAACACGCCGGCCTTCATCATCAACATCAGCGCGGTGCCGCCGGCGATCGGCCGCACCGTCGGATCGTCTGGGTCGATCAGCTTGACCGCCTCTTGCAGCGTCGCCGGTTCGATCAGGTCGAACGGCGTCATGCGCGCGCCTCCGCGTCGCCTTCGGCAAACGCTGCCTTGAGCCGCTGGGTGAACTGCTTTTCCATGTCCTTCGCTTTGGCCTTGAGCACTGGCTCACCGATGCTGCCGAGCTTGCCGGCGAGCAGCGCGTCGATGCTATAGTGAATGACGGTCTGCCCGCCGTCCTCGGTCAATTGCGTCGAAGCGGTCGCGCTCAGCCGTCCCACCACGCCCATCGGCGTGCCTTCGACCTTAGCCTCGATCGCTTCCGGCGCCACCGCGTTGGTCATCTCTACGTTGACCTTGAACTTGAAGCGCATATAGGCGACTCGCGTCTCGAACAGTGCGCTGTAGTGAGTTTCGTCGATGGCGTTAAGATCCTGCACGCCGTCGATGCAGGAGGCGAAGAAGTGCGCATCGCTCAGCCGCTCGAACACGCGTTCGCGCGGCGCCTCGACGCGGATGTCACCTTCGATCTTCATTCGGCCCCCGGGCGTTCGCTCACGGCGTCTACTTCGGCATTGCAGCATGAACGATTGCGGCCGGCAGGATCGTTGCAGACCGAACCGGTCAAGACAATGCATCGGCGTTGCGTGAACCACCGGAATCTTTGCTTTTCACCATGCAAAAGGGAATGCATGTGAAACGTCTGCGCGCGCTATGCGTCTTGCGCGCTTGCGTTCGCGCGGCTTTAGATGATTGCCCACCGTGAAGCCGGAATTGACCATGCCCACACCCGTCATCGACACCCACGCCCACATCGTGCCGCCGGAGATGTACGCCGCGCTGCGAAAAGACGGCGCTCGCTATGGCGTCACCTTCTCGGGCAATGAGACGCGGCCGATCGTGCAGCTTGCCGGTTCATCATATGTGCGGCCGCTGCCGTTGTTCCTGACAAATCTCGATCAGCGTATCGAGACCATGGACCGGCAAGGCATCGACATGCAGATTCTCACAGGCTGGATCGATTTCTCCGCCTACACCATGCCGACCGAACTCGGCGTCAAGTTTTCCGAATTGCAGAACGAGACCATAGCGGCGGTGGTGGCGTCGAATCCGAAGCGCTACGCCGGCGCCGCCAACGTGCCGCTACAGGACGCCAAAAGCGCCGTCGCGGTCATGCGGCGCGCCCGCGACCAATATGGTTTCCGCGCGGCGCAGATTGCCACCTATCTTGGGCCGGACCGTTTCCTCGACGACCCATCGCTCGACCCATTCTGGGCGGCGGCTGAGGAGATGGGCACTTTCCTCATCTTCCACCCTTACGACGAGCAGCGCCCGGCCGGCCTGCACGACTTCTTCCTGCACAACTGCATTGGCTATCCGCTGCAGACCACCACGGCAATCGTGCGCATGATGTTCTCCGGCGTGTTCCAGCGCTTCGCGAAATTGCAGATCAAGGTGCCGCACGCCGGCGGCTTCCTGCCCTACCAGATCGAGCGTTTCCAGCACGCCGCCGATTTCCGACCGGAGCCGCGCTCGAAGGGATTCAAGGGCAGCGCGATCGATGTCTTGAAGACCCTCTATTTCGACACCGTCACCTTCAGCCCCAAGACGCTGCAATACCTGATCGATCTCGTCGGCGCCGAGCGGCTGATGCTGGGCAGCGATTACCCGTTTGAGATGGGCGAGGTCGATCCGGTCGCCACCGTCACCGCCGCGGTCGACGAGGCCCACCGCCCCGCCGTGCTCGGCGGCACGGTACAGAAAATCATGTGCCTCGACCCAGCGTGCGGCTGCCACGGATGATGAAGCTCACCCCCACATGCGGCGCAGATTGGCGCGGACATCGACCGGCTTGCACCCAGGTGTGCCCGCCGCGTCCGCCGCTTTCGCCGGCGGCCACGAGCGGCGCTCGAAATGCTTCAGGATCGCCGGCGGAATGAAGCGCGTGCGCTGCGCGTAGACGTGCCGGTCGCCATTGCGGCGCTGGTTATGGACGTAGAAGCGCTGCGGCACCATCAGATGCAGCTGATCCTTGGCCCTCGTCATCGCCACGTACAATAGCCGTCGCTCCTCCTCGATCTCCGGTGTCGAGCCGGTAGCTAGATCGGACGGCAGGCAGCCGTCGACGGTGTTGAGCAGGAACACGCTTGCCCATTCCTGGCCCTTGGCGGAATGGATCGTCGACAGGATCAGATAATCCTCGTCGAGCAGCGGCACGCCGGCCTCGTCGCTGGTGGCGTCGGGCGGATCGAGGGTGAGCTCGGTGAGGAAGCGCTCGCGGCTTGGATAGCTCGACGCGATCTGCGTGAGCTGCGCCAGATCGGCCTGCCGCAGGCGGCGTCTTCGTGGATGCGTTCGAGATGCGGCTCGTACCAGCAGCAGGCGAGATCGAGCTCGGCCGGCCAGCCGGCCGCCTTCAGCCGCAACGTCCCCATGGTGCTGACGAACTCCACCCAATGCGTGGCCGCCGCCGCCGGTGGCTTGAACTCATCGAGCGCGAGGAGCGGATCGCCCATCTCCGCCATGCGGTCGAGCAGCTTGCCGGCCGACGACGGCCCGATGCCGGGCAATAATTGCGCGACGCGGAAGCCGGCGACGCGATCGCGCATGTTCTGCGCGAAGCGCAACACGGCAAGCACGTCCTTGATATGCGCGGCCTCGAGGAACTTGAGCCCGCCGAACTTGACGAACGGGATGTTGCGGCGGGTCAATTCGATTTCCAGGCTGGCGCTGTGGTGCGAGGCGCGAAAGAGCACGGCTTGCGACTTCAGCGCAACGCCGGCCTCGCGGTTCTCCAGGATCTTCTTGACGACATAGTCGGCCTGGACTGCGTCGTCGGCGACGCTCACGAGCTGCGGCCGCTCGCCCGAGACGCGCTCTGACCACAGTCTCTTGGCAAAGCGCTCGGGCGCGAGGTCGATAACCGCATTGGCGGCGGCGAGGATGGTCTGCGTGGAACGGTAATTGCGCTCGAGCGTGACGACCTCGGCGCGCGGCGAGAAATGTCCGGGAAAATCGAGGATGTTGCGCACGGTGGCGGCGCGGAACGAGTAGATCGACTGCGCGTCGTCGCCGACCACAGTCAGGCCGTTGCCGTTCGGCTTCAGCGCCAAGAGGATCGAGGCCTGCAGCCGGTTGGTGTCCTGGTATTCGTCGACCAGCACGTGATCGAAGCGCGCGGCGACCGATTGCGCTAGCGCGCCGGCCGCCATCATCTCTGCCCAGTACAGCAGCAAGTCGTCGTAATCGAGCACGTTCTGTTTCTGCTTGGCCTCGACGTAGGCGCCGAACAGCCGTCGCAGTTCGCCCTCCCATTCGTCGCACCAGGGAAACGCGCGCTCCAGTACCTCGCCGAGCGGCATCTGCGCATTCACCGCGCGCGAATAGATCGAAAGGCACGTGCCCTTCATGGGAAAGCGCTTGGCGGTCTTGGAAAGACCCAGCTCGTGCCGCACCAGGTTCATCAGGTCGGCGGAATCCTCGCGGTCGTGGATGGTGAAAGCCGGTTCTAGGCCGATGTCGCGCGCGTATTCCCGCAGCAAGCGCGCGCCGACGGCGTGGAAAGTGCCGGACCAGCTCAGCGCGTCGGTCATCAGGCCGGACTTGAGCGCCCAGCATCTGCGCGCTGATGCGCGCGACGCGGCGCTGCATCTCGTTGGCGGCGCGGCGCGAGAAGGTGAGCAGTAGGATGCGGCGCGGATCGGCGCCGCCGGCGATCAGATGGGCCACTCGATGCGCCAGCGTGTTGGTCTTGCCCGAGCCGGCGCCGGCGATGATCAGTAGCGGCGGCGCATCAGGGCCGGCGCCGCCATGCTCGACCGCGCGGCGCTGCTCGGCGTTGAGCGTGGCGAGATAGGCGGCGGTCATTGTTCTTCGCGTTGTCCGGCTTGCTGCGAGGACATCGTACAAAGCATGAACGCGCTGATTCGTCGACGCGGCGGCTCATCCGCGCTTTTGCCGCGGCCTCTTGGACGGAAAGTGGCCTCCCTCCGGCCGGTTGCTTTTCGCCCAGATTCGGCCCAATCAAGCGGCCACATAGCCTCTTTTTGGCGCATTTCGCCGGCGGCCGGCTTTGAAATCGACATGGTCCTGGTTTAAAGATCGCGCCAGAATTTGAACCCGCTTCCCGTGAAATTCGTTGGCCGGATGGCGTAGCGACCCGGGTGTCGTTTCGATGCGGCTTGTCGCTATTTGACCGTAATGCTCGGGCTGAACGCCGGATCGCCGGGTCGGACGTGAACCTGGCGATGAGAAACGTGCGATAAGCCACCTGTTCCAATGATAAAGTCCGTAATCAAGTCGACGATTGAGAAATGCACGCGCTGGCCCTGGCTGGTCATAGCGGCGAGCCTCATCCTGGCGACTCTGGCTGGTCTTTACACCGTCGATCATTTCGCCATCACCACTGACATCAGCAAGCTGATTTCGCCGCATCTACCCTGGCGCCAGCGCGAACTCGCCTTCAACAAGGCGTTTCCGCAGAGCTCCAACATTATCCTGGCCGTCATTGACGCGCCCACTTCGGAAGCGGCCAGCGAGGCGACGCTTTCGCTTTCTCACGCACTCGAAAGCCGCAAAGATCTTTTCCGCGCCGTCGATCCAGTGAGCGAAACACGCTTTTTCGCCCGTAGCGCTTTTCTGTTTCCTCCCATCGGCCAGGTCGCCGTCATCACCGGCAAGTTGAGCCAGGCCGCCCCGCTCATCCAGCAGATGGCCAGCGATCCCAGCCTGCGCGGTCTCACACGCGCGCTGCAATTCGGCGTAATGGGCATCGCTGGCGAGGGCGGCACGCTCGATGCGCTCGCTCCCGTGCTCGACGAGGCATCCTCGACCATCGACGACGTGCTTGCCGACAAGCCGGCGCAATTCTCCTGGCGGGCGGTGCTGTCAGGTGAACCGCCGAGTTCCCTCGAATTGCGGCGCTTCGTCGTCATTCATCCGGTGCTCGACTTTGCCGCGCTCGAGCCCGGCAAGCAGGCGAGCGACGCCATCCGCGAAACCGCGGCGGGCTTGAAGCTGCACGACAATCTCGGCGCCACGGTCCGGCTCACGGGCTCGGTGCCGATTTCGGACGAGGAATTCCGCACCATCCAGGATGGCGCCATCCCTAACGGCATCGCCACCATCGTCGTGGTGTTAATAATTCTCTGGCTGGCGTTGCGCTCTGCCAAGATCATCCTGGCCGTCTTCATTACCGTTTTCGTCGGCCTCGCGATCACGGCGGCGCTCGGCCTCATGATGGTCGGCGCGCTCAACATGATCTCGATTGCCTTCTTCGTGCTGTTCGTCGGCATCGGCGTCGATTTCGGCATCCAGTTCAGCGTTCGATACCGCGCCGAGCGTCACGCCATCGACGACCTGCGCGGCGCGCTAGTCGACACAGCCGAACACATCTCGACGCCTTTGGCGCTCGCTGCCGCCGCCACCGCGGCCGGCTTCCTGTCGTTCGTGCCCACCGCCTATCGCGGGGTCTCCGAACTCGGCCAGATTGCGGGTCTCGGCATGATCATCGCCTTCATCGGCAGCATCACCGTGCTGCCGGCCCTGTTGACGGTCCTCAATCCGGCCGGCGAGCCCGAGCCGCTCGGCTACGCGGCGTTGGCGCCGGTCGACCGTTTCATGGAGCGCTACCGCATACCGATCCTGATCGGCACCGCCGCAGTGATCCTCTTGGCCTCGCCGCTGCTTTACTTCCTACGCTTCGACTTCAACCCGATCGACCTGCGCAATCCGAAAGCCGAATCGATCGCCACTTATCTCGACGTCAGCAGCGATCCGGCCGCCGGCACCAATGCGGTCGACCTGCTGGCGCCGTCGCTCGCCGCCGCCCGCGGTAACGCGCAGCGTTTGGGCGAGTTGCCGGAAGTTTCGCGCGCGATGACGCTTGAAAGTTTCGTGCCGACGAACCAGCCGCGCAAATTGACGTTGATCCGCAACGCCGCCAAAACGCTTTTACCTGCGTTGAGCGGACCCAAGGCGCCGGCGCCGACCGATGAAGAAGACATTGCGGCGTTGAAGTCGGCGCAGCAGGCACTTCAACGCGCCGCCCAAGGCCACAACGACGCCGGCGCTGCGGCTGCGAAGCGCCTTGCCGCAGCTCTCGGCCAACTGGCGGCTGCCGGTGCACCGGTCCGCGTCAAAGCGCAGACGGCCTTCGTGACACCGCTTAACACTGCGCTCGAAGGCATGCGTCAGGCGTTGCAGCCTGAAGCCGTTACCGCCGAGAACCTGCCGGCCACGATCCGTCAGCAATGGATCACCGCCGATGGCCGCGCCCGCGTCGAAGTGCTGCCGAAAGGCCAGATCAATTCAAACGCCGAAATCCGAAAATTCGCCAGCGCGGTGCTCAAAGTGGAGCCGGCCGCCACCGGCGGGCCGATCTCCATCCTGGAATCCGGCGACACCATCATCCGCGCCTTCTTTGAAGCGGGCCTATGGGCGCTGATTTCCATCGCCATCCTGCTGTGGTTGACGCTACGCCGTATAGGCGACGTGCTGCTCACTCTCATTCCGCTTTTGGTTGCCGCGGTGGTGACGCTCGAACTGGTGGTGGCCTTCGGCATGGCGCTCAACTTCGCCAACATCATCGCGCTGCCGCTGCTGCTTGGAATCGGTGTAGCGTTCAAAATCTACTACATGATGTCTTGGCGCGCCGGTTACAGCCAGGTACTGCAATCGCCATTGACCCGCGCGGTGTTCTTCAGCGCGCTCACCACCGCCACCGCCTTCGGCAGCCTGTGGCTGTCCAACCATCCAGGTACTTCGAGCATGGGCAAGCTGCTGGCTCTGTCTCTGGTTTGCACACTCGCCGCTGCCGTGTTGTTCCAGCCGGTGTTAATGGGTCCGCCCCGGAACAGCCGCGACCGTTGAGCAGATCTCGGCCGCCGGCGCGGCCGCTGGCGTGTTTTCGCCGGTCGTACCTGTCTCGCGTCCGGCGACGCGCGGCCCCGCGTTTCGCATGCGCGTCCAATCCTCGCCGCCGCAGAAAATGCCCAGGGCGCAGCCTTCGACGTGCAGGGTATTGGCGCTGCGCAGTGCAATCGAGCCGTCATAGGTCTGCCCGTCGTGGGCATTGTAGATCTGGCCCTCCCAGCGGCCGGGCTCGTCGGTTGCGCGCATATGCAGCAAGATCGGCATGCCGAGAGTGGGCCGGCGCCGCAACGCCGGGTTAGGATTGTTCACGTCGCGTCCAGGTTTCCGCTCCCAGGACACCACCCCCCATAGCGCCCCGCCGCAATCGACCACGCGGATAAGGGCCTTATCGTCGGCGACGCGCCATTCTCCGGTAGCGTCTTGTGCTGCCTTTTGCACCGAATCCTGCGCCAGCGCCGGTCCGGCAACCACGTAGATGGCCAGCAGCGTCAAAAATATCGCTCGCACCGCATCCTCCTGTCGGCCCCAACCTGGATAATTCTCCTCTGCAGCCTTAGTTCGCCCTTCAGGTCTATTTTCCGCCCAGCTTTTAGTCGATCTTATTAGCCGTTCGCGCGTTGACGGGCGGTCGCCCCGATAAAGCGGCTACCGCTTGCCCGTACCGCGGCAATACCCCATATGGGTTGTGGCGGGGCGCGGGCCCGGACCGGGTGCCCAATTATTGAGAGGTCATGAGGTCGTTCCCATGAAAAATACGCGTCTGCTCTTCGTCGGCGTCATCGGCGCCGCGCTCGCCCTCTGCCCGATGACGAGCGCGATCGGCGCTCAGCGGGGGCTGTCGCAAACTGATCTTGCCCTGCTCGGCGGCATTATTCAGCTTGTTGAGCGCGATTACGTACACAACGTCGGCGCCCATGAGCTCACCAAAGATGCGCTCAAGGGCATGCTGAGCCGGCTCGACCCGCATTCCGACTACATGGACGAGCAGGAATACAAGGAATCGCAGGCCAATATCTCCGGCAAGTTCGGCGGCCTCGGCATCGAGATTACCGAGCAGCACGGGGTCCCTAAGATCATTTCGCCGATCGACGGCACCCCCGCTGCCAAGGCCGGCCTCGAGCCCGGCGATCTGATCGTCGGCATCGACGGCAAGGGCACGCGCGGGGTCAGCCTCAACAACATCGTGCGCACGTTGCGCGGGAAGCCCGGCAGCAAGGTTACCATCACCATACTGCGCGGCGCCAAGAAGAAATTCGACGTCGCTATCACCCGCGCCATCATTTCGGTGCAGACGGTGAAATCGAAGCTTGAGCCGAACAATGTCGGCTATGTGCGCATCACCGAGTTCGGCGGTACCACACCCAAGGATTTCAGGAAGGCGATCGAGGCTATGAAGCAGAAGGCCGGGGACAAGCTGACCGGCCTGGTGCTCGACTTGCGCAACGATCCCGGAGGCTTGCTGAGCTCGGCGGTGTCGGTCGCGGGCAATTTCCTTGACGGTGGCACCGTCGTCACCATCCACGGCCGTCACAAGGTCGACGATGAGACATATAAAGCCGAGAAGGGCGGCGCATTGCTGCCGAAGGATACGCCGATGGTGGTGCTGATCAACGGGGCCTCGGCCTCGGCATCCGAGATCGTCGCAGGCGCCTTGCAGGACCGCAAGCGCGCCACTGTCATGGGCACCCAGAGCTTCGGCAAGGGCTCGGTGCAGACGATCATTCCGCTCAACGGCCACGGCGCGCTGCGGCTCACCACCGCGCTCTACTACACGCCGAGCGGCCGCTCGATACAGGGCAAGGGCATCACGCCTGATGTTGTGCTCGAGGCGGCCAAGGATATCCAGGTTGCCGGCGCGCTGCCGCGCGAAAGCACATTGCACGGCGCCTTCAGCAACCCAGGCGCGCTCGGCGGCGAGTTCGACGCAGAAGACCAACAATACGAACCCGGAATCGGAGCCGAAGGCGGACCTGTCGCCGCCGATCAAGCCGCAGATCATTGCCACCGACAAGGACAACCAGCTCAAATCGGCGCTGACTTTCATCGATAAGAAGGCTGGCAGCACCACCACTGCCAGCCGTCCGGTAGGACCCGCTAAGGATTGAGCCGCTCGGGCCTTTTCGTTCCACTCAATTGAATTGTGCCATCGCCGGGCTTTGTCCCGGCGATTTCATTTGGCGGGGCAGGTTTGGGCATCACTAGTGAAGCGAATTTGACATTTGATACTCATTTGCGGCAAGCCGCTCATCACGGTGTCAAATTCAAAGCTCCACTAGCATCAAATGGTTGCTAGTGGTCCTTTGATTCCGACATTTGCTCGGAAGCGTGCAGCAGCGGGATGCAAATGTCGGAACCGGACCACTAGCGCGATGCTCATTCCGCAAATTGATCAGCGCCGACGGCGATGCAACCGCGCGTGATGTTCGCGCGGGTTCGAATTCAACGCGAAGATGGCGATGACGTCGCCGCGCGGGAAATCGAGCTGGAAGTTGCCACCGGCGGCGACCGCCACATACTGCTTACCGTCGACCGCATAGGTGATCGGCGGAGCGTTGACCCCTGCGCCGAGGTTATAGCGCCACAGCTTGCGGCCCGTCTTGGCGTTGAAAGCATCGAACCAGCCGTTGCCCTCGCCGGTGAACACCAGGTTGCCGGCGGTTGCGAGCGCGCCGCCCATCATCGGCTGTGGCACCTTGGCCTGCCAGTCGACCTTGCCGTTCTCGACGTTGATGGCGGTGAAGGTACCGCTCTGCTGCGCCTTGTCGCCCTTCACGTTCGCGAACGTGCTGCCGAGTTGGATGGTGCCCGGAAGGTTGTTTACCTCGGAGGTGGTGAAGGTCATGAGCTGGTTGAGCCCGAGGATGTAGACGTCGTTCGTTTTCGGCGAATAGGCCGGCGGCGACCATTCGGCGCCGCCATTGGCGCCCGGCAGCATCTCCACGCCTTCCTTGGTTGGCGTGGTGAACATGTTCTTCGACAGCGGGACGAACGGTTCCGACTTGCGGATCAGCTTGCCGGTTTCGCGGTTGACGATGAAGAACCAGCCGACCTTGCCGGCTTCGCCCGCCGCCGGAATGGTCTTGCCGTTCTCGTGCACGTCGAACAGCACCACGTTGCTGACCGCGTCGTAGTCCCAAACGTCGTGCTTGACCTCTTGATAGGCCCATTTCAGCTTGCCGGTATTGACGTCGAGGGCGACGATCGAGTTGGTCCAGAGGTTGTCGCCTTTGCGGGCCTCGCCGTTGAGGTCGGGGTTGGGATTGCCGGTGCAGAAGATCACCAATCCGCGCTTCGGGTCGATGGCCGGCGTCGTCCAGACCATGCCGCCGCCGCTCTTGTAGGATTCGCCTTCGAAGGTTTTCGGATCGGTCGCCTGCCAGCGCCAGTCCTCCGTGCCGGTCTTGGCGTTATAGGCGGCGACGAAACCGCGGATTGCCCATTCGCCACCGGAGCTGCCGACGATCACCTTGCCGTCATAGAGCTGCGGCGCCATGGTCTCGGAGAAGCCGGCGCGCGGATCGGCTAGCGTGCTCTCCCATTTCTTCTTGCCGTCCTTGGCGTCCAGCGCCAGCAGCTTGTCGTCAAGCGTGAGCACGTAGACGTTGCCGTAGCCGACCGCGACGCCGCGATTGACCGGCCCACAGCAGATCTTGAAGTCGCCGAGATTGTAGGTCGTCTCCCAGATGCGGTCGCCGTTGGCGGCGTTGAAGGCCATGATCTTCATCTTGTTATCGACTACCGGCGTCGTGGCGTACATGACGCCATCGACGACGATTGGCGTGGTCTCAAAGCTCGCCGGCATGGCGGTCTGGATCAATGCCACCGGCTTCAGCCCGCGCACGTTGCGGGCGTTTACCTGCCGGAGCGGCGAATAGCGCTGGTTGGAATAAGTGCGCCCGTGCAGCAGCCAGTCCCGGCGATTCCTGTCCGCAGCCTTCATGTTGTCGTCGGAGATATTGACGTCCGTGCCAGCCTTCACCATGCCTTGGACTGATTGGCTGGTGTCGCTTTTGACGATTTCATTTTGCTGAGACTGGGCCTGGGCAACGGGCGTCTGAAGCACCAGGGCCAAAGCTGCGGTTGAAACACCAAGCGCCAATCCATGCGGACAGGTGCGATGGCCAGTAGCGACAAGTGCGCGCAAGAGACCGTTCATCGTCGTGACTCCTCGAGTGCCTACGTCTGCCGCCCCCTTGAGTTACTGCAAATGTGATTGCGTGCTCGCCTGACTATTGTGTTGCGCGCCGTTCGACCCCGGATAAGGCAGCAACTTGACTTCCCCGAGCGTCTGTTCGCTCAGCGGCGCTGATCCGGCGGGATATCCGTTCTTGGAAAGGATATAGGCCAGCGATTGCAGATATTGCTGCGCGGTCAGGCTGGCCGGCTTGTCCGCCGGCATTTGTGTTTTGATGAAGGTGAACATCTGCGGCGCCGATATCTTGCTGTAGGCAAGATTGGCCGCGAACTTTGGTCCGGCGAGCGGCGGGCCGGCCTGTCCCTGCAACTGCGCCCCGTGGCACTTGGCGCAGTATTGGTTGAAGACCTGCCGGCCGGCGGAGGCCTGATCCTTGGTGAAGTCGCCGGTTGCGGCCGCGAGACGGCTGGTGCCGGCGGCGGTCAAGACCAGCACGAGAACGTAGAGGCCGACGATTGCGCGCAGACGCCATGCCCCTGCCGTGTTCGCTGTTGCGTGTCCGGCAGGCTCGTTTAGTTCCATGACTCGTACATTTCATCGAAAGTTGCACCCGAAACCGGGCATTTTACACGCACGCAGACATTCGGCAAAAGCCTTGTTGGAAAAAGCCAATAATCGCCGGGCAGGGAAAAGGCCAGCGACCCTCATCATCCATCACGAAACGCCAATGGCAATGGAAAGTTCCCGCGATGACATAGAACGCGTTCGGATTTTAATAATGCGCGCGTTTCGCAATGGGTTCGCGTCGGGTAGCCGCACCGGACGCCCTTCGGGCGCCAAGGTTCAGGGGTGCGCCGCCCAGGCCGGATCGCGCGCGGCGGCGCGCAAGGGCGGGGCCTTGGCCGGCTCCAGCGGGATGACGTTGTCGTGCACCGGCGCATTCAAGGCCTGCATGAACGCCGCGAACCAGCCGTGGATTGAATTGCGCAGCAGCGCGTCCATCATGTGCTGCCAGCGGGCGCGGCGCTCGTCCAGCGGCATCGCCAAAGCGGCAGCGATGCGGCGCGCGACGCCCTCGATGTCATGGGGATCGACCAACAGGGCCGCCTCGAGTTCTCGCGCGGCGCCTGCGAACTTCGACAGCACCAGCACGCCCGGATTCTCGGGGCTCTGGGCTGCGACGTATTCCTTCGCCACCAGGTTCATGCCGTCCTGCAACGGCGTCACCAGCCCGATCGCGGCTGTGCGGTAGAAACCGGCTAGCGTCGATTGGCAGAAGCCCTTGTTGAGATAGCGCACCGGCATCCAATCGATTTCGCCGTGCCGGCCGTTGATATCGCCGACCTGGGCAGCCAACTGGCGCTGCAATGCGCGGTAGCTGGCAATGTTGGAGCGCGAGGGCACTGCGACCTGCAAATAGGTGAGGCGGCGCTTGAGCCCGGGATAGCGGGTCAGAAGATGATCGAAGGCCTGGAAGCGCTGGCTCAGACCCTTCGAATAGTCGATGCGGTCGACGCCCACGATCATCTTCGACTCGGCCAGGCTGGTGCGTAGCCGCTGCACTTCGGCATCGTTGACGGCGTCAAGTGCGCTGTCGGCGAATTCCTCGGTGTCGATTCCGATTGGGAAGGTGGCCAGCCGGCAGGCGCCGTGAGGCGTTTCGAAGCTCATGCCGTTACCGGGAATGTGAAGCTCGTGGCGCAGGATGCTGGCGAAATTGTCGCGGTCGCGATCGGTCTGGAAGCCGATCAAGTCGTAGGCGAGCATCGCCTCGGCGAGCTCGCGGTGGTGCGTGAGGCGCGCAATCGTGCGCCGCCCGGGCCAGGGTGTGTGCAGGAAAAAGCCGATCTTTTCGCCGACGCCGAGCCGGCGCAATTCCCGGCCCAGTGGCAGGAAGTGATAATCGTGAATCCAGAACGTGGAATTGCGCGCAGCAAAACTCGCCAGTGTGCGCGCCATATGGGCATTCACTGCGCAATAACAGGCATAGTCCTCCGTGCGGGCATGGGCGAGATCGGCGCGCGAATGCAGGAGCGGCCACAGGCAGGAATTGGCGTAGCCTTCGTAGAAGCCGGCATAATGCTGTTCGGGCAGATCGACGCGGGCGATAGTGCCGCGGCCGTAGCTTTCTACCTCGACGAGCGGAGCATCATCGGCCTCGATATTGCGCAGTTTTCCGCTGGACCCAAACCAGACCACGCCGGATTTTTTTACCGCCGGCAGCAATGCGGCTGCGAGCCCTCCAACCATCGGTCCACCGGGCGTTATCCGCGCTACCCGATTGGATACGACAATGTCCATGGCGGTTGAACCCCATTCCCGAACTAGGTTGTTTAGTTGGAATCAAGAACCATGCCATTCAATGGCGCTGATGGAACTTCGCCTTGATCCATATCAACATTCCACCCCGCAGTATCGCGGTGAATTCTTGTGACAGTCGGACGACAATAGCCCCGTCTGCTTGGTGGTCGCGATTATTCGCAACACTCCGATAACGCGCTTTGGACACAATGGTTCCCGCATCAGGTCCAATGATTTGGCAGGACGCTCATAAATGCGGCATCTCGCTCAACCACGCCGTAAGACGATGACCGGCATTTGGCGGAAAAGATGCAGAAGATTTAAGTCAGTCGTACGAAATCTCGGATACGACCCGATGACATCAATGAATTTTCCTGGCATCGGCGGATCGATGATGGCGTCCAATCCGGTGGGCCAGTGCCGGCCGCCGTCAGTGAACGGGGCGAAATGCCGCGCAACGGCGACGATGATCTGCTGGCGCTTCCAGGTTCTTGCAAACGCGATGACATGGTCAGCCTGCGGACCGGAAACCGCCAGCGGATCGTAGCTGCCGCGCCGAAACAATTCGCTGTGCTCACGCCGCAGCCGCAGCAGGCTGCGCATTAACGCAACTTTTATGCGGCCGTCGCGCCAATGTGCCGCGAGCGCCTGCCACTCTTCGGGTTTTTTTGTCAGTTCGCCTGCGCGTGCCGCGAAATCGACCGGTCGGCGGTTGTCCGGATCGACCAATGAAAGGTCCCAGAATTCCGTGCCCTGGTAGAAATCCGGCACGCCGGGCGTGAGCGCCTTGAGAGCGAGTTGCGACAAGCCGTTGAGCGCGCCCAGCAGGGCCGTCCGTTCGGCAAAGGTCGTGAAGGATTTAACGAAGGAGGCTGAAATCGTCTCATCGAGTAAATTGCGCACGAACTGTTCGAGCCCCGCTTCGTAAGGCCGGTTGTTGTTGGTCCAACTCGTTTCTTCTTTGCCTTCGCGCGCGGCCTTGATGGCGTAGCCGACCATGCGCTCGGTGAAATCCGCTTCGCGCCGCTCGGGCCAGGCGCCGATCAGCGCCTGATAGAGCGAGTATTCGTGGCCGAGCGAGGGACGGCGCTCGCCGTTGCCGTGGCGGATGAGCGGCGCGTTCTGCGTGCGCCATTCGCGAACGGCAACGTCCCATTCGCCGGCCAACTCCGACAACGCCAGGATGCGCGCGCGGGCGTCCTCGCCGCGCTTGGTGTCGTGGGTGGCGGTCGCGGTGAGCGCGTTCGGCTCGACTTCAGCGTGCTGCTGTTGGCGGCGGTGGAATTCGTCGCGCGAAAGCGCCGGCAGTGCCGGATCCCCGCCGACCTCGTTGAGCGCCAGCAGCCGGAGGTAGCGGTAGAAGGCGGTGTCTTCCATCGCCTTGGCGGTGAGCGGGCCGGTGAACTGCTGCAGCTTGAGCGCAAAGTTGCGCACGCGCGGCGCGCTGTAGCCGGGGTTATGGGCAAGATCGAGGGTAATGACATCGCGCAGGAAATCGAAAATGTCAGGGTCCGGCCCTTCCCAGCCGGTGCGTGCGCGGGCAATGGCTGCCTCGATCAGCGCGCGGTCTTCGACGGAAGCGCCGGCCGCGGTGACGTAAGTGCGGTAGACCGGAAAGGCGAGCACATATGCTTGCAGCGCGGCGCGCAAGCGATCGATGGTAAAATCGCGGGTGGAGAAATGGCCGGCGGCGATGCGGGCGAGTTGCTGGCACAGCACGGTGAACTCGCTCGCCAGCATGGTTTCGATGACCGATCGTCTTTGCCGCCTCCACCATGCTCTGCGAAGCTCGCGCGCTCGCCGGTGAAATCGCGCCAGGTGCGCTCCAGCGGATCGAGTCCCTTGCCGTCGACGAGGACGCGCGAGATGGCGTTGAGCCATTCGTAGCCGGTGGTGCCGGCGACGCCGGAAAAATGCGGCAGCGGCTCGCCGTCGGCGAGAATCTTCTCGACCACCACATAGAATGAGCCGCGCAGCTTCGCCTGCCGCCGCGCCTTCTGGACGAGCTGGCGCAGGCGGCGGGTGTATTGCATCGGATCGCGCAGACCGTCGATGTGGTCGAGGCGCAGACCTTGCAGCTTGTTCTCGCCGATCAGCCGCGCCACCTGCGTATGGATGGCGCGGAACGTCGCCGGGTTCTCCACCCTGAGGCCGGCGAGATCGTTGATGTCGAAGAAGCGCCTGTAGTTGACCGCCGAAAAGGCGACGCGCCAATACGCGAGCCGGTAATGCTGGCGTTCGAGCAGACGGTGCAGGGCGGCGGCGCCAGCCTCATTGTCGCTGCGGTAGGCGGAAAGCCCGCGCTCGATCACTTGCGGCGCACCGTCGATCTCGCGCAGGCGCTGCTTGAGCGTGGCCGCCTCGCGATAGGAGGGCGCGCCGGGCGCGCGGTAATCGTCCGCGACGGCAAGCAGCGCGCGGCTTTCCGGTTCGTGGGCGGCGTCGGCCGCCGCCACGATGGTGCGCAGCATCTCGCTGTAGCGCTGCGGATTGATCGGCAGCTTGTGGTCGAAGTACCAGGCGGCGAAGCTGCCGGCGTCCGCGTCGTATTTGAGTTGGATCTCGCCGTGTTGCAGGGCGTCGCCGTACGGCCGGCCAAGGATCGGCAACAGCACGCCGGGATGGCGGCGGTGCGGCAGCGCGTCCCAGTCGATGTCAAACGATACCGCGTAAGGCGAGCGCTGGCCCCATTCCAGCACGTCGAGCCACCAGGCGTTGTCGGCGTGAGCAACGCCCATGTGGTTGGGCACGAAATCGAGGATCAGGCCGAGATCGTTCGCTTTCAATGCCTCGCTCAGCCGCGCGAAGCCGTCCTCGCCGCCAAGCTCGGGATTGAGCTGATCGTGATCGACGATGTCATAGCCGTGGTTGCTGCCCGGCCGCGCCTTCAGGAATGGCGAAGCGTAGAGATGCGTGACGCCGAGTTGTTTGAGATAGGGAGCGAGCGCGGCAGCCTGGTCGAAGCCGAAGTCCTTGGTGAGCTGCAGCCGATAGGTCGCAAGCGGCACCGTGGGCGGCATCACGCGCCTCCGATGGCTGCGTAAACGGACCAGGAGGGAAGTTCTTGCGGGGGGACACCACCCCAGATCAGTTTACCCCAGCTTATCGCAGCGGGCCGCGGCTTGGCACCATTCGACAGATTGGCCAGTAGCATCAGCGTCTTGTCGCTTGCCTGCCATTGCGCCTGCAGCACGCCGTTCGCGAAATTGGCTTCGCCGGCGCCAATCATAGCCGGCAACAGCGGCGCGATGTGCTCATGGCGCACTTTGAGCAAGACGCGCGTCAACGCCAGCCGCTCGGCATGCGCTGGTCTGGTCAGTGCATTCCAGTCGAGCGCAGCCGCATCCTTGGTTGCCTCTGCCAGCGGATCGGGAATGCCATCGCCGGCCTGCGCGTGCCATTCCGCGTACTCGGCCTTGCGCCCCTTGCGCACGGCTTCACCCAGCTCGCCTTTGAAGTCACAGAAGAAAAGGAAGGGCTCGGTTGCGCCCCATTCGTCACCCATGAACATCAAGGGCGGCGACGGCTGCAATAGCAGCACGGCGAGCGCGGCTTGGAGCGCTTCCGCCTTGACCAGAACCGACAGCCGCTCGCCGCGCGGCCGATTGCCGATCTGGTCGTGGTTCTGGATGAAGTTGACGAAATCCGCGCGCGGCAGGTGCCGGCAGGCTTCGCCACGCAATTGGCCGTCGCGGTGCGCGGACGCTTCGCCCTGATAGGTGAAACCTTGCGCCAGCGCGCGCTCGACCTGCGCCACCGCATCTTGATAGTCGCGGTAGTAGCCGCCGCTTTCGCCCGTCAACAGCACGTGCCAAGCGTGATGGTAGTCGTCGTTCCATTGCGCGCGGTAGAAGCCGTTCGATACCTTTGCCGCCGGCGCCAGGAATTGCACGGCGTTGTCGTCGTTCTCCAGCACGAGATGGATGTGCCGCCCGCTCTCGACGGCAAACGCATTCACTGCCTTGGCGAGATCGCTGAGGATATGCGGCTCGCCCGGATCGACGATGGCGTGCACGGCATCGAGCCTGAGACCATCGAAGCGATAATCGCGCAGCCAGTGCAGCGCGTTCTCGATCACATAGGCGCGCACTTCCGGCACGCGGTAGTCGATGGCCACGCCCCAGGGCGTGTGTGCCTTGGCGAAGAAAGGCGGCGCAATGCGTCCGAGATAGTTCCCCTCCGGCCCGAAATGGTTATAGACGACGTCGAGGAACACCATGATCCCGCGCGCATGCGCGGCGTCAATCAGGGCCTTCAAGTCTTCCGGCGTGCCATAGGCGTTGTCGGGCGCGAACGGCAGCACCCCATCATAGCCCCAATTCCAGCGGCCGGGAAAATCGGCGAGCGGCATCAGCTCGAGCGCGGTGATGCCGGTATCGGCGAGATGATCGAGCTTGGCCGCCATGGCGCGGTAGCTGCCTTCTGGCGTGAAGGTGCCGACGTGGGTTTCCAGGAACACCGCCCGCTCCCACGGCAGGCCTTGCCAGCCGGCGCATTGCCAGCGGTAGAGGCTGTGGTCGATCACCTCGCTCGGGCCTGTGACGTCTTCCGGCTGAAAGTGCGAGACCGGATCGGGGATGTCGAGGTTGCCGTCGATGCGGAAGCGATAACGCGTGCCGGGGCCGGCATCGGTCACATGGGTTTCGAACCAGTTGCCGATCCGTGTCATCGGTACCGGCCCGTCGAGCAGCAGCGCGGCTTCGCGCGCCGCCGGCGCCCACAGGCGGAAGGTGACGCCCGCGTCCGAGAGCAGCGGCCCGAAGAGGTACTGTCCCGTCACGGCCGCCCCGTGAAGGTGAGCACCGAACGCGCTTCTGCGTTCCAGGCGACGCCGGGCGCGTACGAGCCGGACGGCACTTTGCTGTCCGCGGTGTTGAGAAGGCACAGCCAGCGGGTCACGTTCGGCCATGGCGGAAAGGTGATTTTGACGGCGTGGTTGGCACCATTGAGCACGATGTAGAGCGGTTCGCCGCCCGCTTCCGATGCCGCCAGAACATAGGCGATGAATCGGCCGTCAGGGTAATTCCAGTCCGCCTCCTTCATCTCAGTGCCGGCAGGGGTCAGCCATTTCACATCGTAGGAGCCATCGGAGCGATGACCCTCCATCCATTTCTGCGGCCTGAGTTGGGGAAAGTGCTGGCGCAGCCTTGTCAGCTCGCCGATGAGGCCAGCGAAGTCGTCCTCGGTGCCGCGCTTCGACCAGTCGATCCAACCGGTGGGGTTGTCTTGGCAATAACTGTTGTTGTTGCCATGCTGACTGTTGCTCACTTCGTCGCCGGCGAGCAGCAGCGGCACGCCTTGCGCCAGGAACAAGGTGGCGATCTGGTTCTTCCTGAGCCGCCGGCGCAGCGCGAGAATTTCGAGGTCGTCGGTCGGACCTTCAACACCACAATTGGTGCTTTGGCTATCATCGGCGCCGTCTCGATTTTCCTCACCATTGGCTTCATTATGCTTGTGCTCGTAACTCGCCCAGTCCGCGAGGGTGAAGCCGTCATGTACGGTAACGTGGTTGATGCTGGCGCGCGGGCTGCGGCCGTTATGATTGAACTGCGCCGCCGAGCCGGTCATGCAGTGGGCGAGGTCGCCGATCAGGTTGCCGTCGCCGCGCCAGAAGCGACGGCCGGTGTGGCGGTAGAAATCGTTCCATTCGGACCAACCGGTGGGAAAGGCGCCGACCTGATAGCCGCCGGCTCCTACGTCCCAGGGTTCGGCAATCAGCTTGACGTGGCAGAGCACCGGGTCCTGGCGGATGGCGGCAAAGAACGGCGCGTTGGCGTCGAACTCCGGCCCGCGTCCGAGGGTCGTGGCGAGGTCGAAGCGAAAACCGTCCACGTGGAAGGCCTGCACCCACAGGCGCAGAGAATCCATCACCATCTGCAGGACACGCGGATGTGCGAGTTTGAGCGCGTTGCCGGTGCCGGTAAAGTCCTCGTAGTAGCGTGGATCGTCCGCCATGAGCCAGTAGTAGGAAGCGTTGTCGATACCCCGATAGCAAAGCGTCGGCCCGAGATGATTGCCCTCGGCTGTGTGGTTGTAGACCACGTCGAGGATCACCTCGATGCCGGCGTCGTGCAGCGCGCCGACCATGGCGCGGAAATCGTTGATGACGTTGTTGCCGGCGCTGTAGCGCGCTTCGGGCGCGAAGAAGCTCAGCGTGTTGTAGCCCCAATAGTTGCGCAGGTTCCGGTCGACTAGCACGCGATCGTCGATGAAGGCGTGCACCGGCAAGAGCTCAAGCGAAGTAACGCCGAGCTTGCGCAGATGCGCGATCATTCGCGGCTCGGTCAATGCGCGATAAGTGCCGCGCAATTCTTTGGGCAGGTCCCAGCGCTGCTCGGTCAGGCCTTTGACATGCGCTTCGTAGAAGATCGTGTTCTGCCAATGGACATGAGGGCGCCGTTCGGCCGACCAAGTATGCGCCACGTCCACGACGACCGACTTATACATATTGCGTGCATTGTCGCGCCGGTCAAACGACAGGTCCGCATTTCTGTGCCCTGTGCGATACCCGAAATGGGCATCGGTCCAGGTGAAGTGGGCCGCGAGCTGCTTGCTGTAGGGATCGATCAGCAGCTTGTTGGGATTGAAGCGGTGGCCGGCCTTGGGCTCGTAGGGGCCGTGCACACGGTAGCCGTAAAGTTGGCCGGGTGTCACATTCGACAGATAAACGTGCCAGACGTTCTCGGTGTGCTCCGGCAGCGGGATGCGGTCGGTCTCGCGCCTGCCGGCGCGGTCGAATAGGCAGAGATCGACGCGCGTCGCGTTGGCGGAGAACAACGCGAAGTTTGTGCCGCGGCCGTCCCAGGTCGCGCCCAGTGGGTAGGGCGCGCCGGCGCCCACGTGCCCGCTAGACTTCGGGAACGAGGTAGACGGCAGCGAGAGGAGGGAGGACAAGATGGAGCTCCGGGCTGTCGCGCGTTACAGCGGTTGAGACGGTGCCGGCGTTGCCGACATTGCTTCCGCCATAGACCGCTGCGTCGGAATTCAATACCTCCCGCCAAGTTCCCGCAAAGGGCACCCGCACGCGGTAATCGCGCAATACCTCTGGCGTGAAATTGACCACCACCACGCAGCGGTCGTTGAAGTTCTTGCCCTTGCGCAGCCATGCGAACACGCTGTGGGCGGAATTGTCGGCGATCAGCCATTCGAATCCTGAAGCGTCGCAATCGAGTGCGTGCAGCGCTGGTGTCGATTGGTAGAGCTTATTGAGGTCGCGCACCAGCCGTTGGATGCCGGCGTGGTCGTTCTGCTCGGTCAGATGCCAGGGCAGGCTGACGTCGTGATTCCACTCGGTGTCCTGACCGAACTCCGAACCCATGAACATCAGCTTCTTGCCAGGGTGGCCGAACATGAAGGCGTAATAAGCGCGCAAGTTGGCGAAGCGCTGCCAGTTGTCGCCTGGCATGCGGCCGAGGATCGACCGCTTGCCGTGCACGACTTCATCGTGTGAGAGCGGCAGGATGAAGTTTTCCGAGAAGGCGTAGTGCAGGCCGAACAAGATATTGCCGTGGTGATAGTGACGGTAGATCGGGTCCTTGGACATGTAATCCAAGGTGTCGTGCATCCAGCCCATGTTCCACTTGTAGCCGAATCCGAGTCCGCCCCAATCGACCGGCCGCGACACCATCGGCCAGGCGGTGGATTCTTCCGCCGCCGTGGTGGCCTGCGGATAATCTTTGAATACTTCTGTATTGGTGCGGCGTAGGAAGGCGATGGCGTCGATGTTCTCGCGGCCGCCGAACTTGTTCGGCACCCAGGCGTCGGCCGGACGGCTGTAGTCGAGATAGAGCATCGAGGCCACCGCGTCGACGCGCAGGCCGTCGACACCGTAACGGTCGAGCCAGAACAGGGCATTGGACAAAAGGAAGCTGGTCACTTCCATGCGTCCGTAATTGTAGATCAGTGTGCCCCAGTCGAGATGGCGGCCCTGGCGCGGGTCTTCGTGTTCATAGAGACCGGTTCCGTCGAACTGGGCGAGCCCGTGCGGGTCGTCGGGGAAATGTCCGGGCACCCAGTCGAGCAGCACGCCGAGCCCCGCCTTGTGCAGGGCGTCGATCAGATGCGCGAAATCCTCCGGCGTGCCGAAGCGGCTGGTGGGCGCGAACAGGCCGGTTGGCTGATAGCCCCAGGAGCCGTCGAACGGATGCTCGGCGACCGGCAGCAGTTCCACATGGGTGAAGCCCATGTCGGCGGCGTAAGCTGGAAGCTGCTCGGCGAGCTCGCGGTAGTTCAGCCAGTACTGGCCGTGCTCGCCCTTGCGCCGCCAGGAGCCGAGATGCACCTCGTAGATCGACATCGGCTTGTCGAGCGCGTTGATGTTCTCAGGCGCTGGTGTCGGGTGCGGGATCTTGGTGGCGTCGACCACGACGGAAGCCGTGGCCGGCCGCATCTCGCTCGAAAAGCCGAACGGATCCGATTTCAGGGGCAAGAGCGCGCCGTTGTGGGCGACGATCTCATATTTGTATTTGTCCTCGGCACGGGCGCCGGGCACGAAGATTTCCCAATAGCCGTTGCCGCGCACGCGCATGGCATGGCGGCGGCCGTCCCAGAAATTGAAGTCGCCGACGACGCTCACCCGCTGTGCATTTGGCGCCCAAACGGCGAAGCCGACGCCGGCGACGCCCTCGATCTCCATCGGATGGGCGCCGAGCTTGTTGTACATTTTGAGGTGATTACCCTCGCCGAGCAGGTAGAGGTCGTAGTCGGACAGCACTGGCGGGAAGCGATAAGGGTCTTCAAGCTCCACTTCGTTATCGCCGAAGCGGGCGCGCAGGCGGTAATGGTGCAGGCCATCGAGCGGCCCGGCGAACAGCCCGGCCGAATCAATGCGTTCGAGCTCGTGCTCCTGGCCTTCGCCGACGGCCACCACACGGTCGGCGTTGGGCAGAAACACCCGTACCACGTTGCGGTCGTTCTCGGTGTGCGGCCCCAGATAGCTGAAGGGATCGGCGTGACGGCCGGCGATGATTTGGCGGGCGGCGGGAGCAAGCTCAGTCATCTGGCTCATGGGCTGATCACCTTCCGCTGTTCGAGGATGCGCAGGGTCGCTTCCAATGGGATATGCGCCCAGGTCGGTCGGTTGGTGAGTTCGTATTCGATCTCGTAAAGCGCCTTTTCGAGCAGAAACAGATCGAGCAGAGCGCCCGTCTGATCTTCGTCGGCGGGCCACAGGCGCTCATCGCCGTCGAGCGCCTCGCGGTAGCTCTCCCAATAGGCGTCGTGCATGTGCCCAGCCCACTCGCGGATGCGCTGGTCCAGGTTGGCGCGTTCCTCGGCGGTGAGGTCGGGCGAGCGATCGATGGCCGCACTCGCCGCGTAATCGATCGAGCGCAGGAAGCCGGCGACGTCGCGCGCCGGCGGCGCCTTGCTGCGGCGCTCCTCCAGGCTGCGGCGGGGCTCGCCTTCGAAGTCGAGGATGTAGGCGTCGTCCTTGGCGATCAGCACTTGGCCGAGATGGAAGTCGCCGTGATGGCGGATCTTCAGGCCGCCGAAGGCCATGTGCCGCTCATTTTCAATATAGGTCAGCACGGCTTCGCGACTGTCGAGCAGGCGCTGTGCCAGCCGCGCCGCGTGTTCCGGCAGGTCGCGGCGCACCCGTTCGAGCAGGCCGAAGGCGTTCTGGGTGCGGATGCCGAGATTATGGATCCAGTGCGCCACGTCCTCGGCGGAAATCAGCTCCGGCTTGAAAGCAGGATCCTCGTCGCTGCTGGCAAACGCCAGATGCATCTCGGCGGTGCGCCGGCCGATCTGCCGCATGCGTTGCAGCATGGTGGCGTGCTCCACGCTTTCCAGTGGCGTCTCGGCGGCCAGCACCCGGTGCTCGTCGATCAGCCGGTCGAGCGCCGCGGCGGTGACGCTCCAGGCGTCCCCCTGGTTTTCAATATAGCTGTGCACCACTGCCAGCGCGCTGCGGTTCTCGCTCTCTTTCAGTTCGATCGAGCCCAGGAGCTGAGGCGCATTCTTGAAGTGCGCGACGTCGGAGAGGAAGCGGCCGACCTCTACCTCTGGATGGATGCCGGCGGTGATTCGCCGCAGCACCTTGATGACGTATCTATTGTCGACGATCACGCTCGAATTGGACTGTTCGCGCGCTATGGCCGCTACGTTCTTGATTTCCGGCAGCGGTTCGGCGGTGAATGGCGTGGTTGGGCGGAATTCGATCTGGCCGACCTCGTTGCCCACCGTCTCGCCGGCATGGATTTTCGAAAGCATCGCGGCGATGAATTCATGCTCGGCCGTAGCGTCGAGCAGGACGCCCTCGCGCGGGCCTCGACGCACCGCGGCCAGCACGCTCGCCGGTCCCTTGTCGATCGCCGTATAGCGCGTCCAGCGGATGGTGAGCGGCAGGAAATAACGGCTGGTGTCGCCGTTCACGTTGACGACGGCCGCGAGAAAATGATTGTGGTCGTGCTCGATCGGGATCGCAACCGAACAGACCGTCGTGATCGAGCGCGCGGCCTTGTCGGCGAACCAGCGCCGCTCCGGCAGGAAGTTCGGCAGCACGTCGTGTTCCAGCGTGCGCCGTGTAAAGCCCGACAGCATCGAGTCCCAGCCGGGACCGAGCACGAGGGTGGTGATTTCGCGCGGCAGCACCTTTTCCGGTTCGTGCTCGGGCTCCTTCGCGAGCGAGAACCAGAAGAAGCCGTAGGGCGGCAGCGTCACCAGGTAAGGCAGTTCGCCGATGCGCGGAAATCGGGTACGGCCGAGCATTTCCTGCGGAATACGGCCTTCCCAGGTGCGCAGGTTGAGTTCCACCGCCTGTGCAGAGCGCGAGATGTTGGCGACGCACAGGATCGCTTCGTCGCCGAGCTGGCGCACATAGGCGAGCACCGCGCGGTTCGCCGGCCGGATGAAGGTCAGTGTGCCGCGGCCGAACACCTTGGTCGACTTGCGCACGGCGATCAGCCGCTTCATCCAGCTCAGTAACGAGGAGAGCGAACGGGTCTGCGCCTCCACGTTGACGGCGGAGAAGCCGTAGACCGGGTCCATGATGCAGGGCAGATAAAGTTGCGCCGGGTCGGCGCGCGAGAAGCCGCCGTTGCGGTCGGGCGTCCACTGCATGGGCGTGCGCACGCCGTTGCGATCGCCGAGATAGATGTTGTCGCCCATGCCGATCTCGTCGCCGTAATAGATGATCGGCGTACCCGGCATCGACATCAGGATAGAATTCATCAGCTCGATCTTGCGCCTGTCGTTGTCCATCAGCGGCGCCAGCCGGCGGCGGATGCCGAGATTGATGCGCGCGCGGGGGTCGGCGGCGTAGGTAGACCACAGATAGTCGCGCTCGGCGTCGGTCACCATTTCCAGCGTGAGCTCGTCGTGATTGCGCAGGAACATGGCCCACTGACAGTTGCCCGGAATCTCCGGCGTCTGACGCATGATGTCGGTAATGGGGAAGCGGTCTTCCTGCGCGATTGCCATGTAGATGCGCGGCATGAGCGGGAAGTGATAGGCCATGTGGCATTCATCGCCCTCACCGAAATAGGCCTGCACGTCTTCCGGCCACTGATTGGCTTCCGCCAGCAGCACCTTGCCCGGGGCATAGTCGTCGAGTTCGGCACGTAAACGCCTGAGAACCGCATGCGTTTCCGGCAGGTTCTCGTTGTTGGTGCCCTCGCGCTCGCAAAGATACGGGACGGCGTCGAGACGGAACCCGTCGACGCCGGCGTCGAGCCAGCGTTTCATCACCTGGAGTACTGCGCTCACCACGCGCGGATTGTCGAAATTCAGGTCCGGCTGGTGCGAGAAGAAGCGGTGCCAGTAATAGGCGCCGGCTTCGTCATCCCAGGTCCAGTTCGATTTCTCGGTGTCGGTGAAGATGATGCGGGTGCCGGAATATTTCTGGTCGTTGTCGCTCCAGACGTACCAGTTGCGCGCACTGGTGCTGCGGCCGCTGCGCTTCGCCCGCTTGAACCAGGGATGCTGGTCGGAGGTGTGGTTGACGACGAGCTCGGTGATGACCCGTAAGCCCCGCCGTTTGGCCTCGTGCATGAAACGACGGAAATCCCGCATGCTGCCGAACTGCGCGTTGATGTCGCCATAGTCGGAAATATCGTAGCCGTCGTCGCGCCCGGGACTGGGATAGAAGGGCAGCAGCCACAAGGTGGTGACGCCGAGCTCGCGTAAGTAGTCGAGCCGGTCAGTCAGACCGGCGAAATCGCCGATGCCGTCGTGGTTTGAGTCCTGGAACGCCTTGACGTGCAACTGGTAGACAATGGCGTCCTTGAACCAGAGGCCATCGTCTTCAGCGGTCTTGTCTTCGGCCTCGAGCGTCGGCCTGACGTTCATGCATCACCTTTTACGCGTAGCAGCGGAACAATAACGCCGGGTCTTCCTGCGGATCGATGCGCAGACGTACCCCATTCCATTCCAGCAGATGGCGCTCGCCGGTCGCCAAGTTCTCGATGGCGCGCACCGGCCGTCTGTTGTCGTCCGGCCCGATCTGGATGTCGCCGAAATGAAACCAGAATTCGTGCGGCATGCTGGTGAGTGCTATCGCCACCGCCACCGCGTTGTCGCGCGCCACCGATTCCTTGATGAACCCGATGACGCCGTCGTCGTCGACCAGCAGGAAGCGCAGGTTGGCGGTCTGCAGCAGCGACGGGTTCTCGCGGCGGGCGTAGTTCAGCCGCCTGAGATAACCCTTGATGTTGCCGGGCTTATTCCAGTCGCGCGTCTTCAACTCGTACTTCTCGGAGTTGATGAATTCCTCGCGTCCGGGGATCGGCTCGTATTCGATTAGCTCGAAGCCATTATAGATACCGTAGTTCGACGACAGTGTGGCGGCCAGCGCCGCGCGCGTCTTGAACAGCCACGGCTCTCCGGTCTGTAGCTGGACTGGATTGATATCTGGTGTGGTGACGAAGAAATTGGGCCGGTAGTAGTCGCGCTCCGGGTATGCTGTGAGTTCACTCAGATATTCCTGCAGTTCGGCCTTCTCGGTGCGCCAGGTGAAATAAGTATACGACTGACTGAAACCGAGCTTGGCGAGCGCCTTCATCACTTTCGGCCGGGTAAAGGCTTCCGCCAGGAACAGCACGTCCGGGTGACGCGCCTGAACGTCGTGGATCAACCATTCCCAGAACGGCAGCGGCTTGGTGTGCGGGTTGTCGATGCGGAAGATTTTAACGCCGTGAGCCACCCAGAACAGGATAACGTCGCGCAAGGCTTCCCATAGCGCGATGCGGTCGGCGCAAGTGAAATCCGGGTTGACAATATCCTCGTATTTCTTCGGCGGATTCTCGGCGAACTTGATCGATCCGTCCGGCCGGTAGCGGAACCACTCCGGGTGCTCGTTCAGCCATGGGTGATCAGGCGAGCACTGCACGGCGATGTCGAGCGCCACTTCCATGTTGTGTTGGTGGCAGGCCTCCACCAGCCGGCGGAAGTCGTCGATGGTGCCGAGCTCGGGATGGATGGAGTCGTGGCCGCCGAGCTCGTTGCCGATGGCGTAGAAGCTGCCGGGATCACCGGGACCGGCGTTAAGGGTGTTGTTCTTACCCTTGCGGTTGGTGTGGCCGATCGGATGGATGGGCGTGAAATAGAGCACGTCGAAGCCGAGGTCGGCGATCTCCGGCAGCCGCGCGATGCAGTCATCGAAGGTGCCGTGCTTTCCGGGTACCGTGCCCTGGCTGCGCGGCACCATCTCGTACCAGGCGCCGGCACGGGCGCGCTCGCGGTCGGCGACCAACGGTACGACATGGGTGCGAGTGAGATCGGGGCGGTTGTCGGTCTTCTCGACCGCGGCCGCCACCGCGTCGTCGAGCAGCACGGCCGGGTCCTTGGTGGACGCAAACTTGCGGATCGTCGCCTCGACCACCCGGCGCGCTTCGCGTTCGTGCGGCATCAGCTCTGTTAACAGGTGGTGGCCTTCCTGCGCTTCGAGCGTGACATCCTGGCCCGCATCCTGCTTGAGGTGGTATTCCTTGCGCCAGGTGGCGTACTGGTCGGTCCATGCTTCGATGGCAAACAAATACCAACCTGGCGTCGGCGGCATGAATCGACCTTGCCAGCGGTCGTTGGAATGCAGGCGCATCGGCTCGCGCCGCCAGTCGCCATCCGCCTCAGGGCGCCACAGTAGCGCGGCCGCCAGCACGTCATGGCCTTCGCGGAAAATGTCGGCCCAGACTTCGACAGATTCCCCCGCAATGCGTTTTACGGGATAGCGGCCGCCGTCGACGCAGGGGTAGATGTCTTCGATGCGGAAACGGGGACCGGTCGGATCGGCTGGGGAAAGATCCCAGGTGTCATTCGAGGGATACGCTCTCATGCGTACACCGGTACGCTCCGTTCCGGGTTGCTTCATGCGGCGTCCTGTTTGGGGTTCGGACCCCCAAAAGGAACCACAAATGGACTAGGAGAAGAACCTCTAAAAATGGCCAAAGTTCCACACGGTTTATGGTCCGAATCCTGCCTATCTCTTCGGCACGGTTTAAAAAGTACCACTTATGAATGACTTGCCGGCGACAGCGCGAGCCTGGGGCGTGGAATCCGAGTATTTCGACGTCTTCGGGAAGCGATATGAGGCCAGCGAGCAGACCCTGACGCGGCTGATCGACGCTGTCTCCGCCGGCCGTGCCGGCCCGGCTACGGTCGATCCGGCGCCCGAGCCGGCGATGCGGTGCTGGCAGGGTGATGGGCGCAGGTCGTGGCTGCTGGGAGTCCAGCTTTATGCGTTGCGCTCGCGTCGCAACTGGGGGATTGGCGACTTCACCGATCTCCGCGCTCTGGTTGTGCGCGCCACTGCGCACGGCGCCGCCGGCATCGGCCTCAATCCGCTGCACGCGCTGTTTCCCGAGCATGCGGAGCAGGCGAGCCCCTACTCTCCCAACAGCCGCATCTTTCTCAACCCGCTCTACATCGACGTCGAGGCGATCCCCGAATTCCCCGGCCTGGCCGCCGCGGGACTTGCCGACGAAGTCGCCGCCTTGCGCGAGACCGAGCTCGTTGCCTACACCCGCGTCGCCGCAGCAAAATTGCATGGGTTGCGTCTTGCCTATGAACGCTTCCGCGCCGAAGCGAGCGCCGAGCGCCGCGCCGACTTCGAGGCCTTTCGCGAGGAACAGGGCGATGCGCTGTTGCGCTTTGCCTGCTTCGAGGCGCTGCGCCGGCTTCATGCGCCGGCGCCCTGGACCGAATGGCCCGCGCCCTGGCGCAGACCTGAGATTGCCGACCTGCACGACTGCCGCCTCAGCCATCACGACGAGGTCGCGTTCGAGGAGTTCGTGCAATGGGTGGCCGACCGCCAGCTCGCCGCCTGCCAGCAGACGGCGCACCGCCATGGCATGCCGGTCGGGCTCTATATCGACGTTGCCGTCGGCATCGACCGCGCCGGCGCGGACGCCTGGACCAATCATGGCGCGGTGTTGAACGGGGTCTCCATGGGCGCGCCGCCCGACGAGTTCAACCCCCAAGGCCAGGATTGGGGGCTGGCGCCGCTCAATCCTCACGCGCTCCCGGAACACGACTTCATGACCGTACGTCAGTTGTTGGGCGCGGCCATGCGCCATGCCGGCGCAATTCGTCTCGACCACGTGCTCGGCCTGCGGCGCGTGTTCATGATTCCGCTTGGCCAACCGGCAACCGAAGGCGCCTATGTGCGATTTCCGTTCCATCAGTTGTTGAGCGTCATCGCAGAAGAAAGCGTGCGCCATCAATGCATCGTGATCGGCGAGGATCTCGGAACGGTGCCGGAGAACTTCCGAGAGACCATCGCTCGCTGGGGACTGTGGTGCTACCGCGTCATGCTGTTCGAGCGCGAGCACGACGGCCGCTTCAAACCGCCAGAGGCCTATCCGTCCGCGGCGCTCGCCACCTTCAACACCCATGACATGGCGAGCTTCCGCGGCTGGCTCGAGGGCCATGATATTGCCGTCAAGCGCGCCATCGGCTTCGATCCCGGCGAGAGCGACGAGGCGCGCGAATGGGGCCGGCAGAAGCTGCGCGAGTTGCTCGGCGAACGCGTCCCGGACCAGGCGCCCGACGACATCGCCGCGGTGGCGGAATTCTTAGGGGTCGCGCCCTCGCGTCTGGTGGCGATCTCGCTCGACGATCTCTTGGGCGAGCGCGAACAGGTCAACATTCCCGGCACCACCGACCAGCACCCAAACTGGCGCCGCAAGCTGCCGCTGCCGATCGAAGACTTAGACGGCCACGACATCTTGCGCCGCGTTGGTGAGGCGTTCGCGAAAGCGGGGCGGAACGCTCTTCCTGCCTCCCCCTGAAAGGAGGAGGTCGACCGCTGCCGCGAAGCGGCAGCGGTCGGGTGGGGATTCACTTTGGATGCGCACCGACCCCTCCCTCACTCCCTTGCAGGGTGAGGGAATGGGCCATGCGTCAGCCCACCGGCACGTGCCAGATGTCGTCCGCATACTCGCGAATTGCGCGGTCGGCGGAAAACCAGCTCATGTGCGCGGTGTTGAGGATGGCGGTGCGCCACCAGTCGGCGGGCGACTGCCGCAATGCGTCGACGGCGCGCTGCGCATTCCAATAGGCTTCGAAATCGGCCGCCACCATGAAGCGGTCGTATTCGCTGATCGCCTGCACGATGGGCGCGAAGCGGTAGTGGTCGTCGGGCGAGAACTCGCCGGCGGCGAGGCTCGCCAACACCGCCGCCAGCCGCGGCGACGCCTTCACCGCCTCGGCGCCCCTGAAGTGCACATTCTGGCGCTCCGCTACCTCGGGCGCCGTGAGGCCGAAGATAAAAATGTTCTCTACGCCCACGTGCTCGCGCATTTCGACGTTGGCGCCGTCGAGGGTGCCGATCGTGATGGCGCCGTTGAGCGCGAGCTTCATGTTGCCGGTGCCGGAAGCTTCCATGCCAGCAGTGGAAATCTGTTCCGACAGATCGGCAGCGGGGATGATCCGCTCGGCGAGACTTCACGCTGTAATTCGGCGCAAACACCACTTTCAGCCGGTCGCCGACCACCGGGTCCGAATTGATAACAGTGCCGACGTCGTTCGCCAGCTTGATGATCAGCTTGGCGCGCTCGTAGCTTGCTGCCGCCTTGCCCGCGAAGATCTTTACTCGCGGCGCCCAGTTGTCGTCCGGCCGCTCGCGAATTGCCTGGTAGAGCGCGATTGTCTCCAGGATGTTCAGCAGTTGTCGCTTGTATTCGTGGATGCGCTTGATGTGCACGTCGAACAGCGCATGCGGCGAAATACGGATGCCGGTACGCTGGCGCAGGATGTCGGCCAGCCGCCATTTGTTGAGCGTGCGCGTCTTCCGGTATTTTGTGACGAAATCGGGGTCGCTGGCGAGCGGTTCAAGTTCCCTCAGACAGCGCGGATCGTCGAGCACACGCTCACCCAATGTGCGTACCAGGAGCCCGGTGAGCGGTTCGTTGGCGTCGTAAAGCCAGCGACGGAATGTGATGCCATTGGTCTTATTGACGATCCGGGTGTCTGTGGTGCGCGCTATGTCGTGAAACACAGTCTTGCGCAACAGGTCAGTGTGCAGCGCGGAAACGCCGTTGACGCAATGCGAACCGATATAAGCAAGCTGCGCCATGCGGATCAGCTTGCTGCCGTTTTCATGCACCAGCGAGACGTTGGACAGGAATTCAGGATCAGTGAGACCGGCCCGCTCCGTTTCCTGCAGGTGGTACCAGTTGATCAAATAGATTATCTGCAAGTGGCGCGGCAGCAGGCGGCCGAACAATTCCACCTGCCAGGTCTCCAGCGCTTCCGGTAGCAGTGTGTGGTTGGTGTAGGAGAGTGTGGCCCGAGTTATCGCCCAGGCCCTGTCCCAGGCGACGTTGTGTTCGTCGACGATGATGCGCATCAACTCGGCGACCGCGATCGCCGGATGGGTGTCGTTGAGTTGAACCGCGGCATGATCGGCGAGTGTGTCGAGCGTGCCGAACTCCTTGAGGTGGCGGCGCACAAGATCCTGCAACGAGGCGGAGGTGAAGAAGTATTCCTGCCGCAGTCGCAGCTCCTGGCCTTCGGTGGTGGCATCGTTGGGATAGAGCACGCGCGAAATCGCTTCCGCGCGCGCCCGCGCCGCGGTGGCGCCGACCACATCGCCGTGATTGAGCGCCGACAATTGAATTGGCGAGGGCGCGCGCGCCGACCACAGCCGCAGCGAATTGGCATGACGTCCACGCCAGCCGCCGATCAGCGTGTCGTAAGGCACCGCCAGCACGGTTTCGCTGGCGTGCCAGTTGGCGCGCGCCGTCGAGTGATCGCCGCCGTGATATTCGACTACGCCACCGAATTTGATCGTGTAGTGTCGGTCGGTATTGCCGAACTCCCAGGGATTGCCACGCGACAGCCAGTCTTCGGGCACTTCCTGTTGCCAGCCATTCTTGAGGCGCTGCTCGAACAATCCGTTCTCATAGCGGATGCCGTAGCCGTAAGCGGGAATGCCGAGCGCCGACATGCTGTCGACGAAGCAGGCGGCGAGCCGCCCGAGCCCGCCATTGCCGAGCGCGGCGTCGGGCTCCAATTCGCGAAGCTTGTCGAGATCGACGCCGAGACTGGCGAGCGCCTGCCGCGCTGGTTCCGCTAATCGCAGATTGGTCAAAGTGTCGAGCAGCAGCCGGCCGATTAGGAACTCAATCGAAAGATAATAGACGCGCTTCTTCTTAAGCCGCTTGGTTTCCGCACGTGTGGCCATCCAAATATCGACGAGGCGGTCGCGCACCGCCAACGCTGTCGCCTGATACCACTCGTAATCTGTGGCGGCATCGGCGCTCTTACCGAGCACGTAGGTGAGCTTGGCAAGGATTGCTGCGCGCAACTCGCCGGCCGCACTGGTCGGGTCGAGCAGGGCGGGCGACGTCAAATGAATTTGCGATTGCGGCATGTTGGCCATATGCGGCTTTCAATTGCGGATTGCAAATCGATGACAATTCCGGTGCCACGAAATGCACCGGGGGTTTCACTCCGTCCGATGCGGATTCGAAGGAACACCGCCCGCTAGTTTCCGAGTCGCTTTATGCACAATTCTCGCCGAGAGAACAGAGTGCCTCGCAAATGCCCACCGCAATTCTCGTTGTTCGCAAGCGAATGTGGCTTCGGCGCTGCCGCAGGGTGTCTCGTAGAGCATGTTTGGTTTGATGGGGCCGGCCGGGAACTCGGCTGCCGGCGGTTGGCGCCATTTTATGACGCCCGGCGCTATTTCACGGTATGAGTTGACATCCCACAATTTCGCAAAATAGGGTGGAAGCTCCATTAACTGCCGTTCGTTTCCGGGCTGCCTGCCGGGGCAGCGCGCGGGGCTCGAGCGGGTCTGAATATCCGGCCGCGGCCGGCTGAGTTCCGGGTCCGCGCAACGCAATTTTTCCGCTAAGGAGACCGAGTCGATGTCCGGGCGCAACGTGCTCAATGGCGCGCAAGTCATTGTCGATTATCTGATCCAGGAAAAGGTGCCTTACGCCTTCGGCCTCTGCGGTCACGGCAACATCCAGTTCATCGACGCGCTCAACGAGCGTTCGCACGACATCAAGACCATCTCGGTGCATCACGAGAGCGTCGCCGGCTTCATGGCCGACGTCTATTACCGCGTCTCGGGCCAGCCGATTGCAACGTTCACCTCTTGCGGGCCGGGCTCGGCCAACCTGCCGATCTCGCTCACCACGGCCTATCTTGACTCGGTGCCGTTTCTGGCGGTGACCGGCAACGTGCCGACCAGCCAGTTCAATCGCGGCGCCTTCCAAGAAATGTACCGTCAGTATCAGGCCGATTTTCCCTCCATGGTGCGGTCAAGCTGCAAACGGGTGTTTCAGCCGACGCGCGGCGAGATGGTGCCGCTCGCTGTGCGACAAGCTTGGAAGACCATGGTGACCGGCCGCCCGGGGCCGGTGGTGTTGGATGTGCCGTTCGACGTGTTCATGGAAGCGGCGGCCGAGGAAGCGCCGAACCCGGAAGAATGGAGTGCCAATATCTCGAGCCGCTGTGGCGCCGATCCGGACGGCGTCGTGAAAGCGGTCGATATGCTGCTCGGCGCCGAGCGCCCCGTCATTTTTGTTGGGCAGGCGATCCGCCACCGTAACGCGGCCAAGGAATTACTCGAGCTGGCGGAGCGTCTGCAGATTCCGGTGGCGGCGTCGATGAGTGGCCTTGGCGCTATCGACACGCACCATCCGCTCGCACTCGGCATGATCGCGCGTGGCGGCCACTATCAGGCCAACCACGCCGCGCGTCAGGCCGACGTCCTGCTGTCGCTCAATGCGCGTTTCGACGACCGCACCTCGTCGTCGTGGATTCCCGGCTACTCCTTCACCATTCCGCCCACCAAGCTCATTCACGTCGATATCGATCCGGATGAGATCGGGCGCAATTATCCGGTGGCGCTCGGCCTGATGGCCGACGTCCGCACTTTCTTGCGGCAAGTGCTCACCGAACTCGACCGCCGCAAGGACGTCGACAAGAAACTCGCCGCCCGCAAGAAATGGCTGCTGGCGATTGACGGCTACCGCAAGGAATGGGACAGACTGGTCGCGCCCGGCATTAACGACGACACGCAACCGATCAATCCGCAGCGCGCCGCGGCTGAGATCGACAAGGGCCTGCCCGACGACGCGATCCTGGTCAGCGATATCGGCGTGCATCACAACTGGCTGCTCGGCTACTGCAAGCCGCGGCGACCGGATTCGCTCATCGGCTGCATGGGCTTTGGCGCTATGGGCTTCGGTGTCGCCGGCGTGCTGGGCGCCAAGCTCGCCGCCCCCGACCGGCCGTGCGTGTCGGTGTGCGGCGACGGCGCCTTCTTCATGCACGCCAACGTGCTCGGCACCGCGGTCGAATATAATCTGCCCGTGGTCTGGGTGGTGTGGAACAACTACGCATACGCCTCGATCCGCGGCCTGCAGCGCGGCTATCTCGACGGCCGCGAGCTCGCGACCGACTTCCACGATCCCGTGACCGGCAAGCGTTACAACCCAGACTTCGCCGCGATGGCTCGCTCGGCCGGCGTGGAGGGCGTGCGCGTAGACCGCGCCGCTGATTTGGCCGAGGCCATCCGCAAGGGGATCGCCGCCAATAAGCCCTATCTGATCGATGTTGATATCGCTGCCGACATCAACCCGGCCGGCGCCGGCGTGTGGGAATTGCCGGGCCTCGGCGTCAGCAAGCCGAGCATCGGCAAGCGCTACGTACCGGGACCCGAGGTCAGCGTAGCGCGCTTCGAAGGCGACGGCCAAGGTCTTGGGATTGGCCGTTCATCCTTCGAGAGCCGCGCTTCGCGCGGCCACCTCAGGATGACGGAGAAACTCACTCCTTCTCCGCCGGCGGAAAATCTCGCCGCGTCTTTGCTGAACGCCTTGCGCGAGGCTGTGTCGAGATAAAGCATGTGCCCACCGGGATAGAGCTTGAGCTCAACGCGGCCGGCCGGCGGTAGCGGCGGTAGGTGATTGACCACATATTGGGTCGCGGCGAATGGCGTAACCAGGTCTGACACGCCGTGTCCTATCAGCAGATGGAACGAGCTGTCGAAGCTGAGCAGCACGCGCAGGTCATTCTCCGCACCAACATTGGCGCGGCTGCCGTTCCATTTCCAATGGTGAGTGACGTCGTTGGCGAGCAGTTTGTAGGTCATCGGCGTGTTGAAGCCGAGTTCGTTGTGTGCGTAGGACGCAAACGCCCCGCCATAGGCGCGTGCGACACCGGCAAGGATCGGGTCTGGCTGATGCGACCCGCGCCGCTCGGGGAACGGATCGTCGACCGCAAAGGTCGCATCATAAATGCTGATGATCTTGCTTTCGTTCGAACGCAAATTCTTCACCACGCCGCTATTGACGAAGCCGCGCTGTTGCGTGACCGCGTCGAGCGGCAGGCCGCTTATCTCGGATACCTTCTCATAGAAGCGCTTCGCGGCCGGTCCCTGCGGCGGCGCCCCGGCGAGCGTTGTGAGATAATCGCCGAGCGCGAACTTCTCCGCCGCCTTAAGCTTCTCCGGCGTGAAGGCGTGGATCTGCTCCAGCCGCGCCGCGGCCAGCGATGGCAGCAACAGCGCCGAGTTCAGCGCCGATTGGTCGTCGCCGAACGTAAGCCAGCCTTCGAGCAACGGCGACAGCATCACGATGCCGGCGGTAACGATGCCCTGTTCGCTTTGCAGTTTGCGTGCCACCTTGGCGGCACGTAAGCCGCCATAGCTCTCGCCCAGGAGGTATTTCGGCGAGCCGTCTCGATTGTTCCGGGTGACGTAAAGCGCCACCGCCTTGGCCATGGATTCGGCATCGCCGTCGACACTCCAGAATGCTCTCGCGTCATCCGGCTTCACCGTGCGGCTCCAGCCGGTGCCGATCGGATCGATCAAGACCAGATCGGTAAAACGCAGCCAGGTGTCAGGATTGTCGATGAGCTTGGCGCGGGCGGCGTCGCGAGCGTGCGGGCCGAGATCGAGGATGCGCGGACCGACCAGACCAAGGTGAAGGAAAGCGGAGGCGGCGCCGGGCCCGCCGTTGAACGCGAATGTGATCGGCCGGTTGCTGCCGCCATTCTTCTTCACATAGGCAGTGTAGAAGATCGAAGCGCTCTGCTCGCCTGATTGGTTAAAGAGCGGCAAGGTGCCGGCGATCGCCGTATAGGCGAGTTTGCCTTCTGGAGTTTGAAATCGTGTGCGGGGTGACGCTGTCGGCTGGCAGCAGCCGCAGTACGCCTTTGCCGCCGGCTAACTGATGCTGCGCCGGGCTTTGCCGGCTGGGATGGTCCTTTTCCTGGGCGGCAACCGGGCCGAAGGTAGCTGCGGTTAGCAGCGCCAGCGCGAGCGTGAAACGCAGAACAGAAGATATTTTCGTCATCGCAGGTCCCATAAGATGCCGCGCCCGCCGCCGGGCATAGCGCATAGCCACCTGGCCACAAGGGTTGCGGGCAAAAGACGGCTATTGTCAGGCGGTAACGTGTAGGGGATGGGCGGGATGAAATTGGAGCCGAAGGACAACAAGACCCATCTCGCCAAGGTTTTTACTTGGTCGCGCCAGACCGCGGTCGATTGGTTGGCGATCCTCGGTTCTGCGATCGGCATGGCAGGGCCGGTTCTGTTCGGCGACGCGCTCGGCAATCTTGGGTTCGGCTTGACCATGGCGGTCGGCAGTCTGCTGATCGGCGATGTTGGCGTCAGCCGTGACCGGCACGAGCAACTGCGCGCGCTGGCCGTCGCGCTCATCCCTGCCGCCACGGCGGCGACCGTCGCCGTGCCGTTCGCCGGTTATGGCTGGGTGAGCGACACTTTGATGACTTTGCTTGCCGGCGCCGCGGCGTTGCTGGTGGCCATGGGCCGGCCAGTCGCCCCGCTGGCGATCCGCTTCATCCTGCTGATGGTCATTACTTTTGCGGTGGCCGAAAACGCGGTGGCCCGCGCCGGGCTGTTGTTGCCGATCGCCGCTGGCGCGCTGTGGACGTGCGCGGTGAGCTTCTTCCTCAGTGTGCTGGCGCGGGCCAACGGCGGCGCAGCCGCCGCACCACATATAGAGGATTTCGTTGTCGCCGCGGCCAAGGAAGCGCTGCCGCCTGTGACGTTGCGTCAGCGGCTGACGCGCTGGTGGCGCGCGCTCACCAAGCTTGCCAGTTGGCAATATGCGCTCCGGCTCATGCTCTGCCTTGCCGTCGCGAGCGCGCTGAAATGGCTTTGGCCCGACCATCATATGCACTGGGTCGCGCTCACCGTCGCGCTGCTGGCCGAATGGCGGATCGAAGCGTTTCCGGTGAAGACCACGCAGCGCGCGCTCGGCGCCGCGCTCGGCGTGCTGGGGACTGGCTTGCTGCTGCTTAAGCCCCTGCCGGTCTGGGCGCTGGCCATCGGCATCGGCGTGCTAGCGGGCTTGAGACCGCTACTCAGGACGCGCAACTATCTGGCCTATACCGCGGCCATGACGCCGCTGATCATTGTGCTGCTGGACGCCGGCATCACGCCTGGCATCGGCGCGCTAGTTGACCGCCTTGTCGCGACATTGATTGGCGCCGGCCTGGTGATCGTTACCAATTCGCTGTTCGGGAAAATTCCCGGGAGTAGTGCGGCGACTTAGGCCGCTCGTCCAAGGACAGTTGCTGGTATGTCCGCCCCATGGCAACACCTCCCTAAGAAGGTGTTGCACTTCGTTTGTGAAGTCAGGGGACCCAGGACAAATACCGTTCAATCTGAATTTTCGCTCTGGATTCCCGCTTGCGCGGGAATGAGCGGAAATATTGATCGCCCTTAGCGCACAAACCTGCTCAGCGGCGGCGGAAGTTCGGCCGGCGCTGCTGCGGCGACGGCGACGGCGCATCGCCCTTGTGACGGAAGCTGATGCGCCCGCGCTGTAGGTCATAGGGCGACATTTCCACGATCACCCGGTCGCCGACGCCGGTACGAATGCGAAACTTGCGCATCTTGCCGGCGGTGTAGGCCAAAACCTCGTGGTCGTTGTCGAGTTTGACGCGGAAATTGCCGTCCGGCAGCACTTCGGTGACCGTACCGTCGAATTCCAGCATTTCTTCTTTCGCCATTCAGTCCTCTCCAGTTGAATCAGCGCGTTCCTGCGGGTCAGCGCGGCGCGCGCTGACCGGCCATCCGGCGCGGCGCGCCCGAGCGCTGCATGAATGTAACATTTTCGATCGCCGTTGGCTGCTCCTTCGCATGCTCCGGATGCGAGCCATGCGCGGGCCGCGGGTCCTGCTGGCCGTGGCCATGACTGCGGCTGCCTTTGGTCTCGCCATATCGGATCCGCTGCTTGTGCTTGCCGCGACTTGCGCGGGCGCCCGTTCTTGGCGTTATAGCCGCTTTTGCCGTTGCGATGCTGCGCTGCCGCATGAGGCTGCGCCGCGCGCTGGCCTGCTTGGCTGGTGCGCCGGTCGGTGCCGGGATCGCCATGCGGATCAGCTTTTCGATGTCGCGTAAGTAGGCGCGCTCCTCGTGGTCGCAGAACGAAATCGCCACGCCCTCGGCGCCGGCGCGCGCGGTGCGGCCGATGCGGTGGACGTAGGATTCCGGCACGTTGGGCAGGTCGTAGTTGAACACATGGCTGACACCGTCGACGTCGATGCCGCGGGCGGCAATGTCGGTGGCGATCAGCGTGCGCAGTTTGCCGCTGCGGAAGTCTGCGAGCACGCGTTCGCGCTGGTTCTGCGACTTGTTGCCGTGGATCGCTTCAGCGGCGAAGCCGGCCTTTTGCAGGCCGCGCACGACCTTGTCGGCGCCATGCTTGGTGCGAGTGAACACGAGCACGCGGTCGACCGGTTCGCTCTTGAGCAATTCGGCGAGCAACGCCTGCTTCGAGGCTTTCTCGGTGTGGATCACGCGCTGGGCGATGCGTTCGACTGTCGTGGCCTGCGGCGTCACCGCCACCTTCGCGGGGTCGCGCAACATCTGGCCGGCGAGCTTGGTGATCTCCTGCGGCATGGTGGCCGAGAAGAACAGCGTCTGCCGCTCCTTTGGCACCATGGACGACGATCCGTTGCGGATGTCGTGGATGAAACCCATGTCGAGCATGCGGTCGGCTTCATCCAGCACCAGCACCTCGATCTGGTCGAGACGCACGGCGCGCTGATTGACGAGGTCGAGCAGGCGGCCGGGGGTCGCGACCAGCACTTCGGCGCCGCGGGACATGCCGCGGACCTGCCGGTTGATCGGCACGCCGCCGATCGCGAGCTCGACGGCCAGCGGGCGGATGTGACGGCCGTAGGTGCGGAAGCTGTCGGAAATCTGGCCGGAGAGTTCGCGCGTCGGCGACAGCACCAGCACGCGGCACGACTTGCGCTCGGGGCGCAGGCGCTTGTTGGTGAGGTGGTTGAGGATCGGCAGTGCGAAGGCTGCGGTCTTGCCGGTGCCGGTCTGGGCGATGCCGATGACGTCGCGGCCTGAAAGCGCGAGCGGGATGGTCTGGGCCTGGACCGGGGTGGGGGTTTCGTATTTCTCTTCGGCGATGGCGCGAAGGATCGGCTCTGCGAGGCCGAAGTCGTGAAACGAAGTCAAAGAGTCTCTTTCTCATAAAGCGAGACGGCCGGCCGCGGTTGCGGACGGCGGAATCGCGGGGTTTTAGACATCCCGCGTGGCCAGGGTTGTCGGTCGTTCGGAATTCGGATGGGCGGGGCGAAATTGGCCTTGGAAAACCGGTTTCGTGCACGCGGCCCGCTGACCTTTCAGAATCAGGTCAATTCATCCGCACGGCTCATATGACAGCCATGCATGGTCTTTTCAAGGCCGCTTGCCCGGATTTCGGGCGCATGATGAACAAATTGCGCAGGCTTAGGGCCTCCAAGTCATCGTCATTCCGGGTCCGCTCACTTACGCTCGGGTCCCCGAGTAGCAGGGGGAGGAATAGACAACTTGGGGCGGGTGGGGGATGGTGCGGCCCGCCTTTTTCGGCTTTATACGCCGTTCCGACCGTCTCTATCCGTCCGGAGGTCGTCCATGTCCTTTCCCCGGGCCTCCCAGGCTCTCTCTCGATTCACCGTCCTCGACCTGACCCGCGTGCGTTCGGGCCCGACCTGCGTGCGCCAGCTCGCCGATTGGGGCGCCAACGTCATCAAGATAGAGACCCCGCCGCATCTGGAGAAGGGCGAGGGACCGGGCGGGCCGCGCCAAAACGCGGACTTTCAGAACCTGCATCGCAACAAGCGCTCCATCACCCTCGACCTGAAATCGCCCGAGGGCCTCGCCGCCTTCAGGCGTCTGGTCGAGAAGGCGGACGTCGTGGTCGAGAACTTCCGGCCCGACGTGAAGAACCGCCTCGGCATCGACTACGAGTCCTTGAAGAAGATCAACAAGGGCATCGTGGTCGCCAGCATCTCCGGCTTCGGCCAGGACGGGCCTTATCGCGACCGGCCCGGCTTCGACCAGATCGCGCAAGGCATGGGCGGGCTGATGTCGATCACCGGCCTGCCGGGGCAGGGGCCGGTGCGCGTCGGTATTCCGATCGCCGATCTCACGGCCGGCCTTTTCTGCGCCATCGGCATCCTCACTGCGCTGCTCGAGCGTGACGTGTCAGGCGAAGGCCAGGCGGTCTCAACCTCGCTTTTGCAGGCGCAGATCTTCATGCTCGACTTCCAGGCCGCGCGTTGGCTGCAAATGCAGGAAGTTCCCAAGCAAGCCGGCAACAACCACCCGACCTCGATCCCGACCGGCGTGTTTAAGACCAAGGACGGTCACATCAACATTGCCTCCACGGGCCAGGTGATGTGGGAGCGCTGCTGCAAGGCGATAGGTGCCCCGGAGCTGATCGACGATCCGCAATACAAGACCGGCGCGCTGCGCTCGCAAAACCGCGACACCCTCAACGCCAAGATCAATGAGCGCACGGCGACCAAGACCAGCACCGAGTGGATCGACATCTTCAGCGAGTCGGGCGTGCCGTGTGGGCCGATCTATTCTATCGATCAGGTGTTTGCCGATCCGCAAGTGAAGTACCTCGGCATCGCGCAGGGCGCCAAGCGTCCGGACGGCAGCGAGCAGGTGTTCGTCGGCCAGCCGGTCGCGCTCTCGCGTACGCCGAGCAAGATCGTTGCCACGCCGCCCGAGCAGGGCCAGCACACCGACGAGGTGTTCAAGGAATTCGGCTTTTCCGACGCCGAGGTCGCCGAGTTGCACAAGGCGAAGGCGGTTTAAATCTCCGATCCGTCACCCTGAGGTGCGAGGGCGCGAAGCGCCCGAGGCTCGAAGGGTGGCGGCCATCATCCTTCGAGGCGCGCCAAGAGCGGTCAGCCTCAGGATGACGGAAACAGTCAGAGAAGGAAGCACGACATGACCCAGACCGACAAAATGCTGTCCCGCAAAGAGGGTGGCGTCGGCTATCTCATCTTCAACAATCCCGGAGCGCCACAACGCGGTGTCGCTGGAAATGTGGCAGGCGGCGAGCGGCATTCTCGAGGACTTCGCCAAGGACAATGCCATCCGCGTGGTGGTGCTGACCGGCGCCGGCGGCAAGGCCTTCGTCTCAGGCGCCGACATCTCCAAGTTCGAGAGCGAGCGCTCCAGCAAGGAAGCGATCGATCGCTACAACGTTGCGGTCGACGAGGCCAACACTGCTGTCTACGAGTTTCCTAAGCCGACCATCGCCATGATCCGGGGCTATTGCATCGGTGGCGGCATGGGCCTAGCGCTATGCTGCGACCTGCGGATTTGCTCGGACAATTCCAAGTTTGCGGTGCCGGCCGCCAAGCTCGGCCTTGGCTACGGCTACAAGGGCATCAAGAAGCTCGTCGACGTCGTCGGCCCGTCCTTCGCCAAGGAGATCTTCTACACCGCCCGTCAGTTCACCGCGCAGGACGCGCAAGTCATGGGGCTGGTCAATCGCGTGGTGCCGGCGGACGAGCTCGAAATCTTTCGTGAAGAACTATGCCGATACCATTAGCGGCAACGCCCCGCTCACGGTCAATTCAGTGAAATACATTGTTGGCGAAACGGTGAAGCCCGAGAGCGATCGCAATCTCGATCGCTGCGCCGAGCTTGTATCGCAATGCTTTGCCAGCAAGGACTACATCGAAGGCCGACAGGCCTTTATGGAAAAGCGCAAGCCGCAATTTACCGGCGCCTGAAACATTCTCCGCTCATTCCCAGGTAAGCGGGAATCCAGAACGAAATCGCAAACGTTCTATTTGCAACCCTGGGTCCACGCTTTCGCGGGGACGAGTGGTTTAGGGTATTTCAGCCTGACTGCATAAAGCTCTAAGCGCTGTTCAGCCCGTGTATTCCAGAATGTACATGCCGCCGTTGAAGTCGGTGGTGTAAAGCAGGCCGTCTTTGGTCACGTAGACGTCGCAGGTCTGGATCACCTTCGCCCGGTTCGGCCGGCGGTCGGCGAGTTGCCCAGGCACGGGCGGCACGAAAGCGCCGACCTCCACGGGCCGGTAGGCGTTACTGATGTCGGTGACGCGGAAGCCGGCGTTCTGATAGGTCGAGAAGATCAGGTTCGAGCTGACGAATGCGTCGGGGCGGTTTTCATGGATGTTGTGCGGGCCGAAGTGGCCGCCCTTCTTCACGTAGTCGGCTTCGTCCGGAGTCGGGAACGTCGAAATGCTGATCGGATTGGTCGGCTCGCGGATGTCGAATACCCAGATATATTTGATGCCGTCTTCTGCGTGGTCGAGCACAGCCTCGTCGAGCACGATCAGCAAATCGCGGTCGGGCAGGGGCAGGCAGTTGTGGGTGCCGCCGCCATAGGGCGGGCACCAGTTGTGGTGGGTGATGAGTTTGGGCGCGCTGCGGTCGGCAACGTCCATTATCACCAGGCCGCCGTCACGCCAGGCGCCGTAGGCGGTGTCGCCGTTGACGATGGCGTGGTGCAGGCCGTAGCGTCGGTTCGCCGGCCAGTTCGGCGTTTCGCCGGCTGCCGCGTTCATGCCGGGCAGCCAGTAGCGGCCGGCTTCCTTCGGCTTGGTCGGATCGGCCAGGTCGACCGTCATGAAGATGTAGTCGGTGTAACCGTCGAGCATCGCGGACACGTAGGCCCAGCGCCCGCCCACGTACCAGATGCGGTGAATGCCACCGCCCGCGATGGGCATGAAGCCGATTTGGCGCGGCTCCGCCGGGTTCGCGATGTCGTAGACGCTCAGGCCCGCGGTCCAGTTGCGCTTGCCCGAATTGGCCGCTTCGGCCGTGGACTGCTCGGCGTGCGAGCCGCGATAATAGGCATGCTCGTCCTGGAATTCTTCCGCCGCGAACATGTCGCGCGCGTTGATCACCAGGAGCAGGTCGCCATAGGTCTGTACATGGATCGTCCAGGTGTTCGGCGGCGCCGGCATATATTTGACCGGCTTGGGTTTGCGCGGATCCCGCACGTCGATCACGCTGAACCCCTTGGAGAACATGTGGCCGACAAAGGCGTAGCTCTTGTTGATCATCAATTGTACGCCGTCCGGCCGCCCGCCCTGATCGGTGTGCCCGATCAGCTTCATGTTCTTGACGTAATCCGGCTTGGGCAAATCTTGACTGGTCATACGTGTCGTTCCCGAGGTTGTGCGACGTGTACCTTAAACGCTGCCGCCAGTTACTGCGTTACAGAAATTCGCGTTCCTTGTTGAAAGGCGCATCCATTGTGTAGCCGTGCGCCGCGCGGTAGCCGTCATAGCGGTAGCCCTTGTACTCCAACACGATGGCGAGACCGAAGGCGATCAGCACCATAGCGATGATAAATTCCACCAGCCCCGGTATCGGATATTGCATCAGGCCGCTGGCGATCGCGCCGGCGGCGAAGAAGAAGACGAAATATCCAGCGGTCTTGTGATAGGCCTCGAACACGCGCCGGCGCGTCGTCATGTTGTAGTGGTCGCCGAACCAGGTGGCGGGATCGTCGGGGTTCGCTGAGTAATAGTTTTTCCCGCCGTGCTTGCCGCGCAGCCAGCCGCCCATGATCTGCAAACAGCCGATCGCGATGGTCATTAGGCCGAAGAACGAATGAAACGACCCGCTGAAGCCGCCGCTCACCGTCACCGCCACGATCGCACCCGCGAGCGCCATGCCGATCGCGAAGATCAGTCCATACTTGTGGACGCTGAACCACCACCACTCGATGTTCTTGATGCTGACCTTTCGGCGCAGGCCTGTGAGCGTCGGCTTCGGCTTTCCGAAGCGAATGACCAGGATGCAGATCGGCACCAGCACGAACCAGACCCCGACCATCAGGAAGGCGTGGTAGGTCCAGTGAACGGGGATCGTCATGCCGAGGAAATCGTTGTGATACTCCATCGGAATGTGTGGATGTATTTCCATTAATGCCGTCTCCGTTCCTCTGGCCCCATATCGGTCCGAGGTTGCGATGTTAGCCGAAACGAGGCGCGCCGATGAGAAGGATTCGACTTTTCCGGCTCCGCCTGCGGTGCATTGAGGATCCATGTCGAACGCGACCAGGGGAGCGCATTTTCCCAATTTGAAAGTTGATATTACGGTTCGCCTAGCGATGGTGCCGCGGATGGCAAGCTGATAGAGCTTCGCTTCGTCTTCAACAGAGGAACGGGGCAAAGTGACCGACAACAACCCGCTTTCAGGTAAAGTCGCCATCGTCACCGGCGCCGGCCGCAACATCGGCCGCGCCATCGCGCTGATGCTCGCGGCCGACGGCGCCGTCGTCGTGGTCAATGCGCGGTCGAATATGGCGGAAGCCGACGCCGTGGTGAGCGAGATCGAGGCGGCCGGCGGCAGGGCCGCCGCGCAAACCGGCGATATCGGCGATCCGGAAACCGCACGCAGCCTCGCCGCACTTGCGCTCGATCGCTTCGGTCGCATCGATATCCTGGTCAACAACGCGGCGCTGCGGCGCGAGAAGCCGATCGACGAAATGTCCTATGTCGACTGGCGGGAAGTCATGGACGTGACGCTCGACGGCGCCTTCCGCTGTGTCACCGCCTGCCTACCGGCGCTCAAGCGCAGCGGCGAGGGCCGCATCGTCAATATGGGCGGCATGAGCGCGCACATCGGCGCCAAGAACCGCGCCCACGTGATGACCGCGAAGGCGGCGCTGGTCGGCTTCAGCCGCGCGCTGGCGCATGATTTGGCCGCAGACAAAATCACCGCCAATTGCGTAGTGCCGGGCGCGGTCGATACCTCGCGGCCGGAGTCGTCGCCTTCGCCCGCGCGCCATCTCACCCATCACACGCTGACCGGCGAGCGCGCCCGCCCCGAGGACGTCGCCGCCATGGTGCGGCTCCTGTGTGGACCCAATGGCCGCTCGATCACCGGCCAGGCGATCCACGTCAACGGCGGTGGATTTTTGGGCTAGGGCTAGCCCCCCAGGAACAGCCGCGCCACGTCCGGGTCTTCCAGCAACGCCGGGCCCTTGCCGGCCTTGGCAAGCTGGCCCGACACCAGCACATAGCCGATATCCGCGAAACTCAGGCCCTTCTTGGCGTTCTGCTCGACCATCACGATGGTCTTTCCCTCGTTGTGCTGCAGGTCGTCGAGGATTTCGAACACCATATCAATGTAACGCGGCTCCAAGCCAATCGACGGCTCGTCGACCAGGAGCACGTCCGGCTCCATCACCAGCGCGCGCGAGATTTCCAGGAGACGACGTTCGCCGCCGGACAACACGCGCGCCGGCTGGTGCCGTCGCTGGGCGAGTCGGTCGTATTTGGTGAATACCTTGTCGGCGGCCGCATGCGCTTCCGCCGGCTTGGCCTTCAGGAAACCGCCCATCCAGAGGTTTTCTTCGACCGTCATGTCAGGGAACACGGAATTGTCCTGCAGGATGTAAGCAATGCCGGCTTCCTTGAGCTTGTCGTTGGACGATAACTTCGTCACTTCCTTGCCGTTCACCTGAATGCTGCCGCTCATCACCGTGGCGAAACCGAAGATCGAGTGCAGCACTGTCGACTTGCCGGCGCCGTTCGGCCCGATCAGGCAAAGCGACTGGCCTTTGCCAACGCGCAGCGAGAAGTCGTGCAGGATTTCCATTTGCCCATAGCCGGAGCGCATATCGTCGATGATAAGAAAGCTATCGCCCTTCACCAGAGCCTCGAGTTCGCTGATCGACGGCGCGTTCTGGGCGATGCGCTCGGCCTCGCGCTGCACGTCGTCGACCGACATGACGGAGTTGACGTCGCCGAAGCCGTAGCCCTTGATGCTCTGTTCGCTCATCTCAGTGGGCTCCCAGATAGGCGTCAAGGACGTTCGGGTCGTTGCGGATTTTCTCCGGCGTGCCGGAGGCCAGCAATTCACCGTGCGCCAGGCAGTAGATGTGCTGGGCAAGGTTCATGATTACCCGCATGTTATGCTCGATCACGAACAGTGTGATGCCGAATTGCGCGTTGGCGCGCTTAAGCCGGTCGATTAGCCCGTTGATCAGCGTCGGGTTAATGCCGGCGGTAGGTTCGTCGAGCATCAGAAGCCGCGGCTCGTTCATCAGCGCCATGGCGAATTCCAGGAGCTTCTGCTGGCCGAACGACAGCGAGCCGGCGCGCAGGAAGCGCTTCTCGTACAGGCCGACGAATTCCAGCATGTCCTCGGCGTGTCTGTTCACTGCGAGATCGTGTTGGCCGTGGAACAACTCGCCGAAGCCGCGTTTGCGCACCGAGGCCGAGATGATCATGTTCTGCATGCAGGTCATCTGGCCGTAGATGCGGGTCTGCTGGAAGGTGCGCAGGAGGCCGAGCCGGGCGATCTGTGGCACCCGCAATTTGGAGATTTCCTCGCCTTCGAAGCGGATCGAGCCGCCGTCGATCGGATATTGCCCGACGATCGAGGAGAACAAGGTGGTCTTGCCGGAGCCGTTCGGTCCGATCAGTCCGACGATCGAACCCTCCGGCACGATCAGCGAAATGTCTTTGTTGGCCTGCACGCCGCCGAACGACTTGGAGACGTGTTCCACTTCGAGAAGCGCGCTCATTCCGCCGCCTCCCGTGCCGGCGCGGCGGCCGGTTCGCCGGATCTCGCCCGGTCGATGCGCAAACCGAACCATTCAGGAAACTTCTCGCGCATCCAGCCGAGAATTCCCTGCGGGAAAAACACTACGATGACAACGATCATCAGCCCGAGCGCCACCCGCTGCCAGCCGAACAGGTAGATCCAGAACACTTCCTTGAGCACCTGGAAGATGGCGGCGCCGATCACCGGGCCCCAAATCGTGCCTTTGCCGCCGAGGATCGCCATCAGCACCATCCAGACGCCGTAAGTCTCGCCGGCAAACGCCACGTCGATCGGATCGATGAAGCGCTTGAGGTTGCCGAGGATGCCGCCAGAAATCCCGAGCAGAACCGCCGCCATGCACCAGGCCGTGACTTTGATCCAGGTCGTCGGCAGGCCCATGGCTTCGGCCTTGTCCTCGTCGTCGCGGATGGCGTTGAGGGCCAGCCCAAAGCGGGTCGACAGCAGCCAGCGGATCGCCACGAAGGTGACCACCGCCAGGAGGAAGGACAGGTAGTAAAGCAACTCGCTCAGGTCGCCGAGCTTGACCGGTGCGTTGGGCGACGACAGGCCGTCGCCGGCGCCGATCCATTGCCAGCCGGCAGCAATCTGGCCCGCGGCGATGCCGAGGCCGAGCGTGCAGATCGCGAAATAGTGCCCGCGCATGCCGAGCACCATGCGGCCGAACACCAGCGCCACCAGTCCGGCGAGGGCGCCGGCCACCGGCAGGCCAAGCGCCAGACCCGTGAGGTACTGCGGCACGTCGAAGGTGAAGATTGTGGCGTGGCCGCCTTCTGCCGCGGTGTAATTGGCGACGCTGTAGACGAGGCCGATCTGTGTTACCGCGCAGGCATAAGTGCCGACGCCGATGAACAGCACGTTGCCGAACGAGTTGTAGCCGGCCTGGCCACCGACCAGGTCCCAGGTCAGGGCGAACACCACAAACAGCCACAATTCGGCGAGCTGCGAATGATAGGCCGGCATCAGGAGGGGCAGAACGATGCCGAGGACGACGATGGCGGCGTAGCCGGCGAGTTTTTGGGCTGGGATGTTCATCGCAGGTACTGCCGTTTAGACGCCAGTCTTGCGTTGCGCCAGATCAGCACCACGACCAGTAAGCTGAACACGAAGGCCAGTTGGAACTGGCTGCCGAGAACGAAACTGGCGACGTTTTCGGCGGCGCCCAGGCCGAGCCCCGCCAGCACGACGCCGAAGATGTTGCCGAGGCCGGCTACGATCACGATCATGAAGGCGCGGATGGTGTAAGGCAGTCCGATATACGGGTGAACGGTGTAGGCCATCGCCACCAGCGCGCCAGCGGCGCCACAGATCGCCGCGTTGATCCCGAAGGTGACGGCGTAAACTTTGTCGGTGTCCACGCCGAGCACGCGCGCCGCGCGCGGGTTTTGCGCCGTGGCGCGGATCGCCTGGCCGAGGCGCGATTTGCGCATGAACACCACCAGGCAGCCGCCGATCATGACGGACAGCACGAAGGCCAGCACCTTGACGTTGGAAACCGAGATCTGCCCGCCGAAGAACTGGCTGTCGCCGAGCTGCGAGCGCGCGGTCTGCACGTTGCCGCTGAAGATCGTGTTCATCAATTGCTGCAGCAGGATCGACAGCCCGAAGGTAGCGAGCAGCGAAACGAACAGATCGCGGTCGACCACGCGGAACACCACCAGCCGGTAGAGCGCGTAGCCGATGAAGAACAGCACCACCGGCGCCACCACCACTCCGAACAGCGGATGGATGCCGTTCCAGAACAGGGTCATGGTGACGTAGCCGCCGATCATGACCAGCTCGCCCTGGGCGATGTTGATGATGTTCATGACGCCCCAGACCAGCGCCATGCCGTACGCCGCCAGGGCGAAGATCGAGCCGATCAGCAGGCCGTTGATAACCAGGCCGATGCTGATGACCGGCACCTGGAACAGCAATAGGAAATTGTCGAGCAAGGGAAGGCTCCCGCTCTCTGAGCGTTAGTTTGTTTTAGTCGCCCCGAAAGAATGAATGGCGTCAGCCGGGGCCGCTTGCGGGCTCCGGCTGCGCGCTGATGCCTTTGCGATCAGTTCACGTCCACCGGACGTGGAACGACCGCTTTCTCCGCCGCGAACTTCGCGGGCGCCACGACCACATATTTGCCGTCGAGGATCTGGTACAGCGCCATCGGCTTGGCGATGTTCTTGCCGGTCTTGTCGAACTTGATGTGACCGTAGAACGTCATCAGGTCGGTCTTGGTCAGCGCCGTGCGCACCGCTTCCTTGTCGAGCTTGCCGGCACGGTGGATGGCGTCGGCATAGGTGATCACGGCCGCAGCCGATTCCGCCGCCTGGTAGGGCGGGGCGACCTTGTATTTGGCGACGAAGGCCTTCTCGAAGTCGCCGGCCGTTCCGAACACCTTGCCCTTGTAGGTCAGCGTCGGCGCCCACTGGGTCGGGCACAGGAAGCCTTCGACGCCCTTGCCGAACTTCTTGATGATGGCGCCGGAATCGCACTGGGTCATGGCGACGATCGGCGTGCCGATGTGCTGCTCGGTGATCTGGCGGGCGCCGGTCACAGCGCCTTTGGTATGGCCCGAGATGAACAGCAGGTCGGGTTTGAGCGCCTTCACTTTGGTCAGCGTCGGCGTGATGTCGCTGAGATCGGCCGGCATCTTGTCGTCGATGATCAGCTTCATGCCGTATTTTTTCATACGCTCGACCACGCCTGCCCGGATGTCCTTGGAGAACGGGTCGTTTTCGACCACGATCGCCACCTTGAGCTGGTTCGGCTTTTTCTTGAGGGCACTGGCGTTGTCGGCGGCGAGGTCGATCACGCTGGCCATATACTGGTCGGCGGTCGACAGCGTGGCGAAGATGTACTTATAGCCGTTGGTGAAGAGCGTGCGCGCCGCGCCGTTGGCTTCCACCATCGGGGTTTTCAGTTTCTCGGTTTCGGGGGCGATCGCCTTGGTAAGACCGGACGAATACGGCCCGAGGATGAACTTGATGCCGTCCTGCTTAATCAGGCGGTCGACCAGTTCGGCACCGCGCGCCGGGCTCGATTCATCGTCGTAGAACTTGACGGCCAGCTTGTATGTCTTGCCGCCGACCTTCACGCCGCCCTGCGAATTGATCTTCTCGACCGCGAGATTGTAGCCCTTTTCCGTAAAGACGCCGTTGGCGGAGTACTTGCCGCTCTCGGAGACGGCTGCGCCGAGCGTGATGACGTCCTCGGCCGATGCCACATTGTAAGCGAGGATTGCGCCGGCAACGCCCAGCGCAAGGGTGATGGGCAATCGCATGATAGAACCTCCCAGGTTGTTATTTCCTCGATCTGGCAGCGGCGCTACGCTCCGAACTCTTATGGTCCGTTGATCGCCCTTACCGCATATTTTTGCGGTCCCACGCGCCACTTAAAATAATCATACCATTAGAAATTCCGCGAAGGCCAACCCCAATTGCGCGTTTGGTTTTCCGCATTCGATATTCCGCGACGCATCGCCGCAACCGATGGCCGCAGATGCCGAATCCTTGAGCAATTCATCATTTTCACGACCGCGCCGTGCGCTTAGGTGCAGTGCACACAAGGCGCCTCACACAAGCCGCATGCCACATGGTGAGATGCCACGGTCTGCCTGCATTGCTTTTGTCCGAGTGGCCGCGCCGCGGCGAAAGTGCTAATCCAGCGACCGATAGCTTTTCCGGTAACGACGAGGGTCCGCATGTATACCGATCTCGCGCTTTTCATCGACGGGCAATGGCTCAATGGCCAGGGGCGCAAAGGCGAGGATGTCATCAATCCTGTGACGGAAAAGCCGCTCGCGCACTTGCCGCATGCCAGTGCCGCTGACCTTGACGCCGCGCTCACCGCCGCCGCCAAAGGCTTTGCTCAATGGAAAGCGACCTCGGCCTACGACCGCTCCAAGCTGATGCGCAAGGCCGCCGACCTCCTCCGCGAACGCCACGACCACGTCGCCAAGGTTATGGTGCAGGAGCAGGGCAAGGTTTATCCGGAAGCGCGCATCGAGGTGCTCACTTCCGCCGACATCATCGACTGGTACGCCGAAGAAGGCCGGCGCGCCTACGGCCGCATCGTGCCAGGCCGGCAACCAGGCGTGCGCCAACTGGTGACGCAGGAGCCGGTCGGCGTGGTCGCCGCCTTCACACCGTGGAATTTCCCTGTGCTCACCCCGGTGCGCAAGATCGCCGGTGCGCTCGCCGCCGGCTGCTCGATCATCATCAAGGCCTCGGAAGAGACTCCCGGCGCCTGCGTCGAGCTGGTGAAGTGTTTCGCCGACGCCGGCGTGCCGGCGGGCGTGGTCAATCTGGTGTTCGGTGTGCCGGCCGAAGTGTCCGAGTACCTGATCCCGTCCAAGATCGTGAAGAAGATTTCCTTCACCGGCTCGGTTCCGGTCGGCAAGCACCTTGCCGGGCTCGCCGCCAAGGGCATGAAACGCGCCACCATGGAGCTTGGCGGCCATTCGCCGGTGGTGGTGTTCGAGGACGCGGACCCCGAAAAGGCCGCCGACACCATCGCCGCCTTCAAGTACCGCAACGCCGGGCAGGTCTGTATTTCGCCGACACGCTTCTATGTGCATGAGAAGAATTATCCGAAGTTCCTCGCCCGCTTCACCGAATATGCCAAGGGTCTGAAACTCGGCGACGGCATGGAGAAGGGTATCAACATGGGGCCGCTCGCCAATCCGCGCCGGCTCGACGCCATGGATAGCTTCGTCGCTGACGCCAAAAACCGCGGCGGCAAGGTCGTCGCCGGCGGTTCACGCGAGGGCAACCAGGGCTTCTTCTATCAGCCGACCGTGATCACAGACGTGCCGGACGACGCCAAGATCATGACCGAGGAGCCGTTCGGGCCGGTGGCGCCGATCGTGACGTTCAAGACGTTCGACGAGGTGATCGAGCGCGCCAATTCGTTGGAGTTTGGGCTCGCCGCATATGCCTTCACCACCTCGGACAAGAACGCAGCGGCCATTGGCGACGCCATCCAGTCCGGCATGGTCGGCGTCAACAGCGTCGCCATCTCGACGCCCGAGACACCGTTCGGCGGCATTAAAGAATTGGGCTACGGTTCGGAAGGCGGGCTGGAAGGCCTGCACGCTTACATGAACACCAAGTTCATCTCGCAGGGGTGAGGCAGACGCACTTGAATGAAAATGGCCGGGCAACGCCCGGCCATTTTTGTTTTGGAATGCTCACCACGCTCGGCTGTCATCGCCCGCGAAGAGGGGTGATCCAGTAATCACGGCATCGCTTGCGTGTACTGGGTCCTCCGCCTTCGCGGAGGCCGACACCCGAGGCTGCCGTTCGTTCTCGACTCTTATTTTCCCGCCTGCGCCTTTTGGCACGCTTCCCACACCTTCGCCGGCGTCGCGGGCATCTCCATGGTGTCGGCGGCGCCGTTGGGTATCGCATTGGAGACCGCGTTCATCACCGCCGCGATCGCCGCGGTGGTGCCGGCCTCGCCAGTGCCCTTGACGCCGAGCGGATTGGTGGTCGCCGGCACCGGATACATCGCCTCGCGCAATTCGAGCGGCATGATCTCGGCATGGGGCATGCCGTAGTCCATGAACGAGCCGGTGACGAGCTGCCCGCTCTCGGCGTCGTAGACCGTCTCTTCGGTCAGCGCTTGGCCCAACCCTTGAGCCAGGCTGCCGTGCACTTGGCCCTCGACAATGATGGGGTCGAGCGGATTGCCGCAGTCGTCCACCGCCGTATAGGTGACGAGGTCGAGCGCGCCGGTCTCGGGATCGATCTCCACTTCGGCGATGTGGCAGCCGTTGGGGAAGGTGAGCGGCGCCTCAGCCTTGTCCTTGGTGTCGAGGCTTTCGCCCATCTCTTTCGCGCGCCGCGCTGTCTCGAACAACGTGATCTTGCGGTCGGTGCCGACCACGCCGAAGGCGCCGTCGCGGTATTCAATGTCCTGCTCGCCGGCTTCGAGCAGCGAGGCGGCGATCTTCTTGCCCTTCTCCAGCATCACGTCGGCGACATGCACGACGGCGGTGCCCGCGCACATGGCCGAGCGCGAGCCGACCGAGGCGCCGCCGGTCAGCTCCAGCGCCGTGTCGCCGTGGCGGTGCTCGATTTTAGCTGGGTCAATGCCGAGCTTGTTGGCGAGCAGCCGCCCGAATACGGTGGCGTGGCTCTGCCCGGTGGACTGGACGTTCAAGGCGAGGATCAGTTTGTCGCCCTCGGGAAATGCCAGCGAGGCCATTTCCATTGGCGTGGCGCCGGCATGCTCCAGCATGCAGGAGATGCCAATGCCGCGATATTTCCTGCGCTTGGCCGCCTCGCGTTTGCGCTTGTTGAAGTTGGCATAGTCGGAAAGCGCGAGCGCCTTGTCCACGATGCCGGGGAAATCGCCGCTGTCATAGGTGTTGATCGGCGTCTTGAACGGCATGGCCGATTTCGGGATCAGGTTCTTCTTACGCAGCCGTACCGGATCCATCTTCAGGATGCGCGCGGCTTCCTCCACCGCGCGTTCGAGTGCGTAGTTTGCCTCGGGGCGTCCGGCGCCGCGATAAGGAGCGATTGGCACTTTATTGGAGAAATAGCAGGCAACGCCGACGTCGATCTTCGGGACCCGGTACATGCCGGGGAAACAGCGCGCGAAATTGTTGGTGTTGATATTGACGCCGGCGTTGGCGATATAGGCGCCTTGGTTGCACAGGTGCCGCACGCGCAGCCCCAGGAATTTGCCCTTGTCGTCGAGCGCGAGCTCGACATGGCTCACCGCGTCGCGCGCCTGGGCGTCGGAAACGAAGGCTTCCGAGCGCGTTGACTGCCAGTGCACAGGCCGGCCGAGCATCTTCGCCGCTACCAGCGTCGCCACGTATTCCGGATAAACCGTCGTCTTCATGCCGAAGGCGCCGCCGACGTCTTCGGTGATCACCCGCACTTTTTCCTTCGCCACGCCCATGATGGATGCCGCCTGGCCGCGCAAGGCGTCGGCGCTTTGCGAGCAGGCGTGCAGCGTGTAGCTTTCGTTTTCCTTCTCGTAGACGCCGGTGGCGCCGCGCGTTTCCATCGACGCCACCACCAGGCGCTGGTGGGTCAAGCTGACGCGCGCGACGTGCGGCGCCTTGACTAGGATATCGGCGACCTCGCGCTCGTTCTCCAGGTTCTCGGCCCATCCCGGCCAATCGACGCAGAGATTGCCCGGCGCGTCCGCATAGAGCTGCGTCTTGCCGCTCATCGCAGCGTCGAGATCGATGACCGGCGGCAGTTCCTCGTATTCCACCTGCACCTGGTCGGCGGCGTCCAACGCCGCGGCGGTGCTTTGTGCCACCACCATGACGACCGGATCGCCGCCATGCATCACTTTGTCGCCGGCGAGTGCGGGGCGGAACGGCACAACCATCTTGGCGCCGCCGCGACCGATCGCCGGCGGATGGCGCGAGATGCCGCCGACGCCGGCCGCCGCGATGTCCTCGCTCGTGAGCACTGCCAGCACGCCCTTGGCGGCGCGCGCTTCGCCGACGTTCACCGAGACGATGCGGGCGTGCGCGTGCGGCGAGCGTACGAAGGCGGCATAGGCCTGGTTCGGCAGCCTGGGATCGTCGCTGAAATGGCCAGTGCCGCGGACCAGCGCGTCGTCCTCGACGCGCGGCTGGTTCTTGGTGCGAGCGGGAGGAATTGCAGTCATGTAAAGAATTCCGAATTGAGGAGGAGGGCGAGGGCTCGGTTTATAGCCTAAAGCTTACGGGCAGACAGGGGCTTGCGTCACCCCGTCGGGTGCGGCACTCAAACGCTCCCTTCCGGCTGCAGGCGCAGCGTCCTTTTCAGGTGGCGAAATGACCGACACGCGAACCATCGATACTCACACCCATGTCCTCACTGAGGAGACGATCTCTCTCCTCAACAAGGAAGTGGGCAAGGTCCAGGTGACGAACGAGGCGATCGATGCCGACAACACCATTCTGACCGTCGGCGGCGTCGCCTACCGGCCCTATCCGCGCGGAGGCTTCGACCTCGCTCACCGCCTGCGCGACATGGACGCCGCCGACGTCGACGTGCATGTGCTGTCGGCGACCCCGCAGACCTACATGTACGATCAGGATGCTGCGGTCGGCGTCGCCGCCTCGGTCATTCAGAACGACCAGATGGCAGCGCACATAAGTGCACATCCCGATCGTTTCATGGGCATCGCCACCCTGCCCATGCAGGCGCCGGAAAAGGCCGCCGACGAGCTCAAGCGCGCCATGACCAAGAAGGGCCTGAAGGGCGCCATGTTCGGCTCCAACGTCATGGGCAAGAACCTCGACGATCCGAGCTTCGAGCCGCTGTGGGCGACAGCCGAGGAACTCGGCGCCTTCATGGTCATCCATCCCACGACCGTGGCCGGTTCCGACCGGCTGAAGTCTTATTATCTGAGAAATCTCATCGGCAATCCGCTCGACAGCACAATCGCCGCCGCGTCGCTCTATTTCGGCGGCGTGCTCGACCGCCATCCCAAGCTGAACTTTGTGCTGGTGCATGGCGGCGGCTTCACGCCCTACCAGGCGGCGCGCTGGGAGCACGGCTGGCGCGTGCGGCCGGAGCCGAGGGTGAACGTCAAGAGCGAGCCCAAGGACATCGCCAAGCGTTTCTATTACGATACCATCCTGCATTCGGCGCCGGTGCTCGAGTTCATGATCGGACACGTCGGCGCCGACCGCGTCATGCTCGGCAGCGATTACCCCTACGACATGGCGATGCTCGATTGCGCCAATCACGTGAAGGGCCTCAACATCTCGGCCGCCGACAAGACGACCATCCTTGGCGCCAAGGCGGAGAAGCTGTTGTCGCGAAAGGCTTGAGCCTGAGGATTTCAGACATGGACACCAAGACCACCCAGCGTCCCTCCGTCGCCGCGGTCACCGGTCTCATCACCGACGCCATGATCAAGTCGGGCGTACCGGATGCCGACGCCGCCAAGGTGGCCGGGCTGATGGTGGAGGCGGATCTCACCGGCGCCGACGCGCACGGCGTGTTCCGCCTGCCGCAATACGTCCACCGCCTGAAGATCGCCAGCACCAATCCGCGCCCGAATATCAAGGTCGAGCGCACCGCGCCGGCAACCGCCTTGATCGACGGCGACAACGGCATGGGTCATCTGGTCGTGTCGCGCGCCTGCGAAACCGCCATCGAGATGGCGCGTGAATCCGGCGTCGCCTGGGTCGGCATGCGCAAGTCGAACCACGCGGGCGCCGCCGGCGTCTACGCCGCGCTCATGCTCGAAGCCGACATGATCGGCGTCTATGCCGCGGTTGCCAACGCCAACCACATGCCGCTTGCCGGCGGCGCAGAGAACCTGCTCGGCACCAATCCGATCGCCTTTGCGATTCCGGCCGGCGCGGAGCCGCCGCTGGTGCTCGACATCGCCACCTCGATCGTCTCCTACGGCACCATCAAGAACCACCGCCTGCAGAACATCGTGTTGCAGCCGAACTGGATGGTCGATCCGAAGACCGGCGAGGTGATCACCGATCCGCAGAAGACGGTCGACGCCCTGCTCCTGCCCATGGGCGGCTACAAGGGCGCCGGGTTGGCACTGATGATCGGCATGCTGGCCGGCACGCTCAACGGCGCGCTGTTTGGGCGCGACTGCGTCGACTTCAACGCCGAGCCGGGCAAGGTCACCAACACCGGCCAGTTCGTGGTGGCGCTCGACCCGGCGCGCTTCCAGCCGCTCGACAAATTCAAGGCCGAAGTCGACCGCCATGCGCGCGAGCTGCGCGCCTCCAAGACGCTGCCAGGCCAGAAGGTGCGCCTGCCGGGCGAGGCGCGCGCCGAGCGCATCGCTGACCGGACGAAGAACGGCCTGCCGCTCACGCCCGAGCTGGTAGTGCAGCTCGACAAGCTGGCTGGGGAGCTGAGCATCAAGCCGCTGAGCGCGCGGTAGCTGCACATTCAGCTGTCATCGCCCGCGCGGGCGGGCGATCCAGTACGCCGCAGCATCTCAATTGAAGGCGAAACGCTTGCGATTACAGGGTCCTCCGCCTTCGCGGAGGACAACTGCTGAAATTCATGCGCGCGACGGGCATTACGCCGCCGCCTTCATATCGTCCGGGCTGAGCGGCAGCGCCACCGGCTTCTGGCGCTTGGCCGATAGATCCAATGCCTTGGTCAGCATCAGATTGCGATGCGCTTCCTCGACCGTCGCCGCCGGTGTGGGCAGTCCCAGTGACACCCGGTCGAGCCAGCTTTGCGTCTCCAGCGACATCGGCCCGCGCAATTCGCCGAGCGCCATGTCGCCGGGCGGATAACTGCCCATGAAATCGACCAGCCGCGTGGGATCGGGGTTGTAGCCCTCCGACTGCCCTTTCGACACCGCCAGCACGATGTCGCTATGGGTATCGTCGATGGTCAGTATGCCGGTGGTGCCGGAGATGCCGACCGCGAGCGAATAGACCGCCGCCGGCCAGGTCACCGGCATCGCCCACGACATGCTGAGGTGATAGACGGTGCCGTCGTCGAAGCTGATCATGCCCGCGGTGGCGTCGATGCCCTGATAGAGCGGGCCCAGCACCTTGTCGATCGAGCGCGCATAAACCTCGACCGGCGTCTTGCCTTCCAGGCACCACATGCAGATGTCGAGCGCGTGGGTGCCGGAAATCACCATCGGCGAGATGGTGGAGGGATCGTCAGTGCGCTTGTAGTTGTCGATCGCCACCAGCCGGTTCATGAAGGCGCGCGAGGTCACCAGCGTGACGTCGCCTAGAGCGCCCGTGCGGCACTTCTCCTTGGCCGCCAGCCAGCGGCGGCGGAAGCGCTGGGTGTAGCCGACCACAGCGTCGATCTTGGCGTCCTGGATGATCTTCATCATTTCGGCGGATTCCGCCAGCCGCGTCGCCAGCGGCTTCTCGATCAAGAGCGGCAGGCCGCGCTCGACTGCCGCCTTGATCGGGCCGACGTGCAGATGCTCGTCGGTGGCGACGATGCAGCAATTCACCTCCGGCCGGCTCAGAAGCTCGTTATAATCCTGCGTCACGAAATCGGCGCCGATCTTCGGCGCCACCTCGCCGGCGCGATTGGGGCTCTTCTCGGCAAGGCCGATCCATTCGACCGCCGGATGGCGGTTGGCGACTTCGCCGCGGAACAGGCCGACGCGTCCGCCGCCGATGATGGCGAGCCCGACGCCCTTTGCTGACTTCTTCATCCCGGATTAGCCCCCTTCTTGTGCTTCTCTTTGAATTCCGCGATCGCCGAGATCGTCTGGTTGGACAGCGGCAAATCGACCGGCTCGTTGATGTCGGCCGACAGATCGGCCGCGCTGTAGGTCTCCATCACGACGCGCGCCTGCTCCGGCGTCACCATCACCGGCGTGTCGCGGATGCAGGCTTCCAGGAAGTGGATGGTCTCGGGTCCCATGCCGCCGGCGAATACTTCGCCGACCTGTTCGCCCGGCATGGTCGACATCGGGAACACCTGACCGTCCTTCATGGTGTTCAGCCAGTTGTCGCGCTGGCTGTCGTCGAGGAACAGCGAGCCCTCGGTTCCGGTGATCTCGATCCAGGTGGCGCAGTAGTTCGGATAGCTCGGCGGCAGGTTCCAGCCGCCGCTGATCATCACCGCGGTGCCGTTGTCCATGGTGACGTTGGTGAACATGATGTCGTGCGAGCCGTTCACCGGCTCCATGTAACCGTAGGCGCCTTGGCTGTATACGCGCACCGGCTTGGCCGGCTCCAAGAGCCAGAACACGAAATCGAGGTCGTGGGTCGATTCCATCACGACCGGCGACAGCCGTACGCGGCCGGCGATCTTCTGGCCGAGCGAGCGCGACAGATGCCGGCTCACCAGCACGGAGACGACCTTGCCGAGCGTGCCGTCGGTGATCTTCTTCTTGGCGTAGGCGATCTTGGTGTTGAAGCGCTGTGAATAGCCGATGGAGAATTTCAAATTGTTGCGTTTGGCGAGTTGGATCAGCTCGTCGGCCTCCCACAATTCCAGCGCGATCGGTTTTTCCAGCATCACGTTCTTGCCGGCCTTCAGGCAGTCGCGGCAGATCGGATAGTGGTTGGTCTCCGGCGTGGTCGAAATATAGACCACCGAGATATTCGGGTTATTGATGATGTCGTTATAGTCGGCGGTGGCAGTGGCCGGCTTATAAAGTTCCTTCACTTCGGCCAGCCGGTCGCGCCGGATTTCGCAAAGATGGAGCTTATCGACCAGCGCGGTGCGGGACAGCGTTTCCGCCCGCGTACCCCCGACCCATCCGACGCCGATCACCGCCGCTTCAACCGTTTTCACCGGACCTTGCCCTCGCTTTGTGATTGGGTTGCCCCGCCGGCCGGCGGCGCGGGCGGACACTAGCCCAGGTGCGTAGCGGCGGAAAAGGGGACGCGCCCCACTTTCAGCGCGCGAAAGCGGCTTCGCCGACGCCGAACACCTGACGTGCGAACTGCGGATAAACCTCGGCCAGTTGCGGCGCCACAACCTCGCGCATCAGGCTTGAGCGTATCGGGCGACGGCGCCGCCGTCTCCGGTACGGTCTCGGGGCGTGAGAAGTCGAAGCCGGTGTCCTCGATCACCTCCTCGACCGTGTGGCCGGGGTGCACGCTTTCAAGCGTGAAATGCCCTTCGGCGAACGAGAACAGGCAGCGATTTGTAACCAGCGCGATCGGACCGCCAGGGCGGTAAATGTTCGTTTCGCTTACGCCCGGCGCGCTGATGAAGTCCACCTTCGGCACCAGCGTGCGGCGCGAGTGCTCGGTGCGAAATAGGATGACCTTGGGAACCACGTAGTAGAGATAGGCCGAGCCGAACGAGCCAGGAAAGCGCACCTTGGGATGCGCGTGATCCCCGATCTCGACAAGATTGATGTTGCCTTGACCGTCGATCTGTCCGCCAGAGAGGAAAAACACGTCGATGCGGCCTTGCCCGGCGCAGTCGAAAAGCTCGCGCGCGCCATCGGTCCAGAACGTGTTCTTGGGACTGCCCAGCAGCGACACGTAAGGACGCCCGTGGCCGTTCCGCTCGCGCGCCAGCAGCGCGGCTGTTGCCGGGATCGGCGAGGCATTGCCCACCGCAACATGCCGCACGTCGCCCATCAGCCGCGTGATCACATCGGCGAGCAGTTCTTCGGAGCGGAAAGTTTGTTGCGAGGTGTTTGCCACGAGTCACCTCCCCCCTTGAGGGGGAGGTCGGCGCCCCATTAGTGCGTTTACGCGCGTCTTCGGCGCGCTATGGGACGCGGGGAGGCGGGTAAGCCGCAAGCACCGAATGCGCAGCTTACCCCCCTCCCTGTCCCTCCCCCTCAAGAGGGGAGGGGACGCAAGCCTCTCACGCCACCTGCTTCTCATACACATACTTGTCCAGATATTCCGCAAACCCTTCCGCCGTCCCCGCCATCGCTGCGTACTTCGCGAGATGCTCAGCATCCACGCCGTAATAATCTGGCAGCGGCAATGGCCAGGCTCCGCGTTCGGCGACGGCGACGGTCTCAACGTAGAACCCTGGCAGTGTGCCTGCGGCCAGTATCGGATCGGCGAGCAGATCGCCATCGACAATCTTCTCCACGGTGACGACGGTCTTGACCGCCGCGTGCGCCATCATCATCAATTCATGCTGGCGCCCGATCCAGACATTGCTGAAGCGGTCGGCCATCGGCGCGTGAAACAGCGCCACGTCCGGCCTGATCGCCGGCAGCAAGACGATCGGATCGGAATTGCCGAAGGGGCTGTCGATCACCTTCCAGTCATCGCGGTATTTCAGCACGTCGGAGCCGATCAGGCCGCGTAGCGGCATGAACGGCACGCCCTTCTCGGCCGCCTGCAAAGCGGCATGCAACGCCGGACAGGTGGCATCCTTCATCACGATCGAACGGTTGCGGATGGCATCGGAAAACCGCGGCGCAGCGCCGAACTCGCCCAAGCTCACGGCGCTGGTTTCCAGCGTTTCCACGCAACCGGCGCCGATCAGCAGATCCGCCTGCAGGCTGGAGGTGGGCAGCGCCACCAGATGCAGGTCCTTCACCCCGCGCCGGATCAGCGCCCGCGTTGCCGCCATCGGCACGCCGGACACCTCGCGCGGCACCACCAGTATGCAATTGTCGGTGATGACCGAGAGCGCCTCGTCGAGATTTGTTGTCATGGGAAAAGTCCCGTCTTTTTCGGTCCCGTCCTGCCCATTGCACGGCAGCCATGCTAGTGCCACCGATTTGAAGTTCCTGCGCCACTTGCTGCAATCTCATTCAGGAACTTCAAATCGCAAGCGGCACTAGAAATCATAGACTTGCTAGCGCCCCCATTGCTTCCGAAGTTCGTGTCAGCGGGCGCTGCAGTGTATCACGAACTTCGGAATCGGGGCGCTAGTGGGCCAATGTCTCATTGTTGCGCTTGCCAGGTCCACTGGATTTTGCGACCTGACTTCCTATGACTCTCCAAGACAAATTGCGTGCCGGTCGCTTCGTGCTCACCGCCGAGGTAACCCCGCCGGTATCGGTCGACCGTGACGACCTGCTCGCCAAGGCGCTGCCGCTGAAGGGCCTTGCGGACGCGGTCAACGTCACCGACGGCGCCGGCGCGCGCCCACATCTTGGCGCGGTCACCGCTGCCGCCATGCTGGCAGCCGAAGGCATCGAGCCGATTCTTCAATTCACCTGCCGCGACCGCAACCGTATCGCGCTGCAGAGCGACCTGATGGCGGCGGCCGCAAGCGGCGTGCGCAATCTGCTGATGCTGCGCGGCGACGATCCGTCCGCCGGCGACCAGCCCGACGCCAAGCCGGTATTCGATCTCGATCCGCGCCAGTTGCTCGAAACCGCGCGCGCTTTGCGCGACACCGGCAAACTGCCATCCGGTCGCAAGGTCACCGGGCACGCGGATTTCTTTCTCGGCGGAGCCGACAATCCGATCGACCCGCCGCCTGGATGGCAGCCGACGGGGCTGGAAGCCAAGCTTGCCGCCGGCGCGCAGTTCATCCAAACCCAGTTCTGCATGGATGCCGGTATCGTCAGCCGCTATATGGCGCGGCTCGCCGAGCACGGACTTGCCGGCAAACTCTATATGATCATCGGCATTGTGCCGCTGCGCTCGGCTAAGTCGGCGCGTTGGATCCGCGACAAGCTCTATGGCGCCATCATCCCCGACGCGATGGTCGCGCGCATGGAGCAGGCGTCCGATCCCGCCGCCGAAGGCCGCCGCATCTGCGTCGAACTCATTGAGGAACTTGCCGCCATTCGGAATATCGCCGGCTGCCACATTATGGCGCCCAACCACGAGGATGCCGTGCCGCCGGTGATCATGGATGCGCGCCGGCGCGTGAAGCGGTTGGCCAGCGGTTAAAGCTGCGACAGCTCCTGCTGTGGAAGCAACGCGCGGATCCCCACGAACAGCGTGCGCACCTGCGCTTCCGAGATGTTGCGCGTGATGAACACCACCCGGCTCTGCGGATTGTTGTCGGGCCAGGTTTCCAGCTCGAGCGGCGGATGTGCAAGGTGCTGCACGAACTGCACCACCACCGGGCCCTGACAGCCTTCCACGTTGAGAAAGCCCTTGACCCGCAGCAGGTCCGAGCCCCGCATGGTGATCAGCACGTCCATCACCCGTGCGAACACCGGCCACGGCATCGGCGAATTCTCGGTCAGCACGAAACTGGCGATTCCGTCGCTGTGCTCGGCCTCCGCCACGAACGTATTGCGCTCCTCGCTGGCCGGCTCGATGAAGGCGCGCGGGTCGAGGTCGCCGTTGACGGCCTCCAGGATGTCGGCGCCGGCGTTGAGCTTGCGCAGTTGCGCGGCCAGCCGCGCGGTAGCATCGGGTCCGGCGATATCGCCCTTGGTAATTACCAGCCGGTCGGCCAGGATCGCCTGCTTGCGCGCCTCCGCCGACCAGGACAGCGTGTCAGCGCCGGTCGCAGCATCCACCACCGTCAGCACGGTTTCGAGATGGAATACTTCGCCGAGCGCGCGGTCGGTGGCGAAAGTCTGCAGGATGGGACTCGGGTCGGCCATGCCGCTGGTTTCGATCACCACCCGCTGAAAATTCGGGATTTCGCCGCGCTCGCGCTCGATCAGCATCTTGCGCAGCGCCACCTGCAAATCGGTGCGGGTGATGCAGCAGAGGCAGCCGTTGCCAAGCAGCACGGTCTCGTCGGCGCTCTCGCGCACCAGCGCGTCGTCAATGCCTGTGGCGCCGAACTCGTTGACTACCACCGCAGTGCCCTGGCCCTCAGGCGTTTCCAGGAAGCGGCGCACCAACGTGGTCTTGCCGGCGCCGAGGAAGCCGGTGACGACCGTCACCGGCGTGCGCGCGCCGCGCGCGCGACGAAGCCGGCGCCCAAACGGGCCAGCGGCCTTGGAAGGAAAGACTTGGTCCATAACGCTCACTTTAACCTCTCCCCGCGTGCGGGGAGAGGTGGATTTCCGAGCCTTAAATGCAGTTACGCGCGGCTTCAACGCGCGATGGCGAGGAAATCGGGTGAGGGGGCGCTTCCTCGATTCTGAGCGTCAGCAAAAGGCCCCTCACCCGGCTCGCATCTTGCTGGCGCGCGATGCTCGCCACCCTCTCCCCGCTATGCGGGGAGAGGGAAGACTAGAAATCCATCTCCAGCACGTACAGCCCGCCGGTCAGGCGGTCGACCGTGTATACGATACCGCGTTCGTCCACGAACACGTCGTTAAGCTGCACCGCGCCTACTGGCGAGCCCGCCGGCGCCGGCGGGACGAATGCGGCCACTTCCTTCGGCTGATATGCGTTCGAGATGTCGAATGCGCGCATGCCGCCATTGAAGAAGGTGCCGAAGATGATTTGGTCGGACTGAAACGCGGTCGGGACCGGCGGGTTCTCATGGATGTTGTGGGCGCCGAAGCGGCCGCCGCGGTCCTTGTAGGCATCGACCGACGGCATCGGCAGCGTGGCGAACGACACCGGATGGGTTTCGTCGCGCGCATCCAGCAGCCACACCAGCTTGGGCCAGTCCTTGGCGTTGTTCTCGGTCGATTCTTCCGTCACTACGATCAGCCCGCGATCGAACAGCGGCACCGCCGTGTGAGTGAAGCCAGTATAAGGTGGCGAGTTGGTCCAGTGCGAGATCACCTTTGGCTGCGATTTGTCGGAAATGTCCATCACGTACATACCGCCATCGAGATAGCAGAGGTACATGCGGTCGGGCCGCTGGGTGTAGACGTTGCAGTTGTGCGCGCGATATCCCTTGTCGAGCGAATGGCGCGGCGGCGGCGCTACGTTGTCTCCCTTGCGCGTGCCGGAAAGCCACCAGCGGCCAATCTCTTTCGGCTTCGACGGATCGCGCACGTCGATGCAGCGATAGAACTGATCGTCCTTGGGATCGGCGGCTTCGAAGTCCGGCGAGCCCGCGGCGATGTGCACGTACTCGCCGTCGCAGAACCAGAGCTGGTGCACGCCGCGCGAGGTCGCGCCCGAGCAGTCGAAGAACGAGATCGATTTAGGATTTTCCGGCACCGACACGTCGAACAGTTCGAAGCCCGCCGGCCGCAGGCCCTTCTTCTGGGTCTGATAGGCCACCGCCATGATGTTGCCCGAGCACTCCAGAGAGTTCGAGCGCATATGCGCCTGCGGAAGGTCGGTCTGCACTACCACTTTGGGATTGCGCGGATCGGAAACGTCGACGCCGGTGAAATTCTTCGGCGCGCTTTCATGCGCCAGCCAGATAATGCGGCGGCCATCCTTGGCGATGGTCACGGCCATGCCTTCGCCCATGCCGCCGAACCCGCCGAGATTGTTCTGGGCGAGCAATTTGAAATTCCAGGTTACGGGTTCACCGCTTTGCGTAAGCGGGCTGTTTGCGGCGGACATTCACGTCTCCGGTGTTTGGGAGTTAGTCGCGGAAAAAGCCGGCGCGGAAACCGCGCCGGCCGGGGTTTTTACTCTATACGGCTCAGGCCGTCATCACTGATGCGCCATCGAGATCTCCCAATAGATAGAGGGACGGCTCGTTATAGATAGATTGCATGGCGCAGGATTTCGCCTCGGATCAAGCCGATTCCGCCTTCTTCATGAAGTCCTTGCGGAAGCACTGGCTCCAATCCGGCATCTTCTTGATCTTGTGCGCTTTCATCAGCACCTCGGCGTGGTGCGTCATGTAGGCGTCGAGATCGGCCGGCCAGCCCGGATGCACCTCGACCCGGCCGAGTGCGTTGGCGAAAGTCTCCTTCGACATCTTATAGCCCTTGGAGGTGTAGAACGAATAGATCGTGTCGGCGACCTTCTTGGGGTCGTTCTTGAAGTCCTTGGCGACATCAAGCCAGGCCTTGAGATAAGGCACGATCGCGTCGCCGTTCTTGTCGACGAAGTCCGGCGTCGCCGCCATGAACACCGGCAGCTTGTCGAAGTTGTAGTAGTCGACCAGCGTGTTGGCGAGACCTTCGGCTTCTGCGATCGAATTATAAGGCTCGACATTGGCCATGGCGTCGACGGTCTTGGCGGCCATGGCCGCCACCATGTCGTTCACGTTCATGCGCACTTCGGTATAGTCGCCCTTTTTCAGGCCGGCTTTGGGCAGGATCTGGTCGACCAGGATGTTGCCGATCGACGACCCAGTCTGGCTTGCGATCTTCTTGCCCTTGAGGTCCGATACCTTTTTGAGTCCGAGCTCCTTGCGTGCCATTACCCGCGCGGTTTTGCCGACGTATTCGACCATGGCGACGGCAATCAGCCCGCCGCGGTCATGGCCGATGGCGAAGGACGGGCCAGCAAAGGTACCCATGTCGACCTGCCGCGCCACCATCTGCTGCATGGTGAGGTTGCCGGATGGCACCGCGAATTCCTTGGCGTCGATGCCGTGCTTTTTCAGGATGCCGGAGTGCAGAAGGTAGTAGGTCGGCATGCCCCACATGTTGGTTTGATAACCTTGGCGCACGACCGCGTCGGCCGCCCATGTCGGGCGCACGCCCAGTCCTGCCGCCATGATGCCGGCGCCGGTTGCGACAAGCGCGTCGCGGCGGGTGATTCCCTTGATTAGTTTTGTCATCGGTATCCTCCCTAGTTGTTTGCGCATGACGTTTCGAAAACCGGTCCTTTTGTCGTGTGGGACCAGCCTTTCTTGGATCAGACGTTCGTCGCCTGCCCGTTGCTTTTTGCCGCGGACGTCTCTGCCATATCTGAGCCTTGACGGGTCTCTTGGCCGAGATAACCCAGCAGGACTTTCTGCCATTCCAGGAATTCCGCGCTCAGCGGGTCACGCGGGCGCGCAAGCGGAATCTCTGACCTCGGTCTTCACCGTACCGGGATGCGGCGACATTACCACCACGCGATCGGCTAGGTAGACTGCTTCCGCCACGTTGTGTGTCACGTAGATCACCGTTTTGCGGGTTTCTCGCCATACATCCGCGAGCAGCCGCTGCATCTCATCGCGGGTCAGTGCATCGAGCGCCGCGAACGGCTCGTCCATCAGCAGCACCGCTGGATTGTACGCGAGCGCGCGCGCGATAGCGACCCGCTGCTGCATACCGCCCGATAGGTGATGCGGATAGGCGTCGGCAAATTTTTCCAGTTTCACCAGGCGCAATTGCTCGCGCGCGATCTCCTCGCGTTCCTGTTTGGGCATGCCCTTCATTTCCAGCCCGAAGGCGACGTTGCCAAGCGCGGTGCGCCACGGAAAAAGTTGAGCAAAATCCTGGAACACGATACCGCGGTCCTGGCCGTGGCCGGTGACCGGCTGGCCACCGATTCGGATTTGCCCGCCGGTCGGCGTCAGGAACCCGGCAATGATGTTCAGCAGGGTCGACTTGCCGCAGCCGGAGGGTCCGACCAGGCAAAGAAACTCGGATTGCTCGATTGAAAACCGCGCCTCCTTCACGCCTTCGACGCGACCGGCGGGAGTGTCGTAGGAAAGCGAAACGTCGGCGATTTCGATATGGGGCATTCTTCTTTGCCTCTTAGTCCTTGGTCTTGGGTGACGGCACCCAACGTGCCCGCCGCTTTTCCATAAATGCGGCGAAGCCTTCGGCTGCCTCGGCGGATTGGCGCTTGGCAGCGTGCGCTTCGATCAGCGCGCTGAATGCGGTCTCGTCGAGATGACTCCAGGCCGAGCGCAGCGCGCACATCTTCGTTGCGGTCACGGCTTCCGGACCGTTCGCCAGCAAATGTTCGACGATGCGCTCGCCGGCCGCCTCAAGCTCGCTGGGCGTCACGACCTGGTGCACGAGGCCGATGCGCAGCGCCTCTTCCGCGTCGAAGCGTTCGCCGGTGAGCGCATAGCGCCTTACCTGGCGCAGTCCGATGGCGTCGTTGAGCTGCGGAATGATGATGGTGCCGGCAACCCCGATCCTCACCTCGGCAATCGAGAAGGTGGCATTGTTGGCGGCGATCGCGATATCGCAGGCCGAGATAATACCGGTGCCGCCGCCGAAGCAGACGCCTTGCACCAGCGCCACCGTCGGCGCCGGCAGCAGGTTGAGTCGTTGCACGGCGTCCGCGGTCATACGCGAGGCGTCGAGGTTCTCCTGCGGCGACGATCGTCGCACCGCATCCAGCCATTTGATGTCGGCGCCAGCCTGGAAATTTCGGCCCGTGCCGGCGATGACGACCGCGCGCAAATCCTGGCCGGCGAGCGCGTCGTAAGTCTCTAGCAGTTCCGCGATCAACACGCCGTCGTAGGCGTTATGGATCGCCGGTCGGTTGAGCGTGACATAGGCAACCCCGCGCTCGTCGACATTGCATAGGACGGGAGAAGAAGCCTCGCTCATGTCGCGCTTAACCTTTCGCTATCCGCACCATGCCCCATTTCTGCACGGTGGCCTTTTCGATCGAGCCGAACACCAGCCGCTCGAACACGAACCCGATCACCCCGATCACCATGATCGAGGCCAGCATGATGTCGGCTTGCAGGAATTCCTTGGCGTCGAAGATCACCCAGCCGAGTCCCCAGTCGGATGCGGCAATCATCTCGGCGCCAACGACCGCGATCCATGAGCGTAGGAAGGCTTGCCGCATTCCGGTGATGATGAAGGGCGAAGCACCGGGAATGATCACCTTCCAGAACAGTCTCTTTTCATTCGCTCCCATTGCGCCAGCCGCGCGTAGCCACAAGGGATTGACCGAGCGCACACCCGACCAAGTGTTGAACAACACGGGGAAGGTGGCGGCATAGAACACGATCAGGATAGTGGTGGTGTTGCCGATGCCGAACCACAGCATGAACAGTGGCACCAGCGAGAAAGAGGGGATCGGCATCAGCGCCGAGACCAGGGGCAGGAAGAAGTTTTCCACCGGCTTGAAGCGCGCCATGGCGATGCCGAGCGGGATGCCGAGCGTCAGCGCCAGACAGAATCCGACCAGCACCCGGTAGAGTGTGGCGCCGGCGTGCTCGAACATGACGCCGTCGGCGAGCATCGACCACAATGTCTTCGCCACTGTCTGGATGGTCGGCAACAGCACTTGCGGAAAGTAACCGCTATAGGAGACGGCTTCGTAGAGCGCGGCGGCGCCGAGTATCGCGAGCATGCCGCGGATGAGCGAGCGCCGGTGCTGGGCCTGGTCGAGCGTCATTCCATCGCCTCCACCATACCCCAGCGGACCACTGTGTAGTTCTCCAGCTTTTGAAACACGAATTTCTCCAGCGCCAGGCCGATCACTGCGATCACCAGCACCCCCGCCATCATGGCGTCGGTGTTGAGGAATTCGCGCGCGCCGAAGATCAGCCAGCCGAGCCCCCAGGGCACGGCGGCGAGCATTTCCACCGCCACCAGAATACGCCAAGCTTGTGCCAATCCCAGCCGCAAGCCGGTGAGGATGTAGGGTAGGGCGCCCGGCAGGATGACGTGGCGGAACATACGGTGTTGGTCAGCGCCCATGGCCATGGCCGAGCGCACCCAGATTTCTTTTACCGCCTTCACGCCGGTCCACGAATTGTAGATCACCGGAAACATGGAGACGAAGGCGACCAGCAGCACGGCGGAGACTTCGCCCGGTCCGAACCAGAGCAGAAACAGTGGCGTGTACGCGAGGCCGGGAATGGGCGCGAGAATGCTCACCAGCGGTAGGCAGATGTCTTCGGCGCGCCGCGAGCGGCCCATCAATACGCCGATGGTCAATCCCACCGCCGCGGCCAGCCCGAAACCGGCGAGCAAACGCAGGATGGTGTCGAGCGCGTGGTGAGGCAGGATGCCGGACACGGTCAGTTCGACGAACGAGGCAGCGATTTGCTCCAGCGTCGGAAACAGCTTGGGCGGCATGGCGCCGGAGCGGGCCACCGCTTCCCAGATCGCGCCCACCACGAGGAAAGGGAAAGCGTTGCGCGCGATCACACGCAAACGCTCGCCAATGCGGCCACTTGGCGGCGCGGGGGCAACCGCAATGCTGACGGCATCCTGCATGGTGCCGGCCGGTCTCCTCCCAATGTTTCTTGTTTGCCGGCCCCTTGCGGGACCTTAGCATGCGCCTTTCCACGGCGCGTAGCGCAGGATACGGCTCATCGAACGCCGACCACAAGGGTAGGCGGCTCTGTGGCATCGATAAGGCGTCTATTGTGGCTGGCGAACGGCGTGTGGAAACGGTAAAGCGCGCGCACGCCAATTGCCCAGTGGGGCACGGTTTCAACGGGAGAGTTTCGCGATGTCGAAGAATGCACAGAAGATCGGCTGGATCGGCGCCGGACGCATGGGATTGCCCATGGCGGAGCGCCTGCTCAAGGCCGGCCATGACGTGTCGGTGTGGAACCGGACCCGCGCCAAGGCCGAGCCGCTGACCAAGAGCGGTGGCAAAGTCGTCGACAAGCTCTCCGACCTCGCCGGCTGCGACGTTGTGTTTTCCATCGTCTCCACCGGCAAGGATCTCGATCAGGTGCTGTTCGGGAAGGACGGTGTCGCGTCCGCCGGCAGCGTGCCGAAGGTGGTCGTCGACTGCTCGACCATTTCGGTCGAGGACTCATCCGACATCCGCAAGCGCCTGAAGGAGCGCGGCGCGGACTACATCGCGGCGCCCGTTTCCGGGAATGCTAAGGTGATCAAGGCCGGCCGGCTGTCGTCGGTGCTGTCGGGGGACGAGGCGGCGGCCAAGGCGGTGACGCCGTTGATGGAGGTAATCGCGCCGCAGGGTGTGTCTTACGTCGGCGATGGTGAGCTCGCGCGCGTCTGCAAGATCGCCCACAACGTCATGCTCGGTGTCGTCATCGAGAACCTGATCGAGATTACACTTCTGGTGAACAAAATGGGCGTGCCGCGCCACGCTTTCCTCGCCTTCCTCAACAACGGCGTGATGGGTTCGATGTTCACCCGCTACAAGTCGCCGGCGCTGGTCAATCTCGACTGGACCACGACTTTCACGCCGGAACTGCTGCGCAAGGATCTCGACCTCGGCCTCGAGCTCGGCCGTGAGATGGACGTGCCGATGCCGGTGACCGCGGCCACGCGCGAGATGTTGCAAAGCCATTTCGGCGCCGCCACGCTGCAGAAAGATCCCGAGGCGTATCTGCAGAAGGACTTCGCGGCGCTCATGGAGACAATGGCGCTCGCCGCCGGCATGAAGCTGACGTCGGAAAACAAGAACGTCCCGACGGGATTGGAGAGCTGAACGTATCGTGGCCGCGAGTTCAAAGTGTCATCGCCCGCGAAGGCGGGCGATCCAGCAACCACGGCATTTCTGGTGGGTACTGGATGCCCCGCTTTCGCGGGGCATGACAGCCTTTGGAGGAGGCGACCTCAAGCCCTACGGCTTCGCGATGTGCCACGCGCCCTTGAGGAAGCCGTCACCGGTGATATCGCCCCGCTTGTGGTCGTTTTTCCAAGTATAGAGCGGCTTGCCCTTGTAGGCCCACTGCATGCTGCCATCGGCGCGCTTTATCTTGCTGTAGCCCTTGCCGCCCTTCTCACCGGCGCTCACCATCAACGGCGGCCAGTTCGTGGCGCAGCCACCATTGCAGGCTGACATGCCCTTCTTGTCCTTGGCAAAGGTGTAGAGGGTCATGCCATGCATGTCGGTGAGCACCTTTCCCTTGGCGCTCTTGCCGGTCATGGCTGGAGCCGCAGAAGCGGCGCCCGTAAAGGTCACGGCTGCTGCGGCGGCTGCAACGATGAGAAATTTCTTCATGAGATCCTCCTGTTGGGCATGATTGATTGTCTCACCCAGAAGCAAGAAACCCAGGAATGTGGTTCTATTCCACCCTCCAAGGCGGGAAATTCCTTTCGTGGCGACGCCATCACAACCTATTCTTGCGAAAAAAAGGGCCGCTTGCGCGGCCCTTTGGCGTGCACGTTTGGAGGATGGTCGCCGGTCAGTGGTAAGGGAGGAATCGGCGACTGCGCACGATGTCGCAGTGAACCGGCCATGCTCCGCGATCACAAGTAAATAGGGCATAAATTCACCGGTGGGCCAGGCGCGCGGTCTGCCCGCACGCCGCTACGGAGCAAACCGATGACCCCGCAGATTGCCGAGTTGATAGAGAATATCCGCGTCCTGCAGGGCGAATTGGACGCTGCACTGGCCAAGCGCCGTGGCGATCTGCGTGTCGGCCTCGAGCACGGCCGCATCAAGTTCGAGGAAGAGCTGTTGCGGCGCCATCGTGAATTGCGCCGCAAATTGCTGCCTTATGTGCTTGGCGCCAACCCGTTGGTGATACTGACCGCGCCGGTCATTTACGCCGGCATCATCCCATTCTTGGTGCTCGACCTGTTCGTCACCCTCTACCAGGCGGTGTGCTTCCCCATTTACCGCATCGCCAAGGTCAAGCGCGCCGATTACATCGTGTTCGACCGTCATCATCTCGCTTACCTCAATGCACTGGAAAGGCTCAATTGCGCCTATTGCGCCTACGCCAATGGTCTCATCGGCTATGCCCGCGAGATCGCCGCGCGCACCGAACAGTACTGGTGCCCGATCAAGCACGCGCGTCGCGTCATCGGCACCCACGAGCGTTATGCGTTGTTCGGCGATTTCGGCGATGCTGAAGAGTACCAAAAGGAGCTTGGCAGGCTACGCAAGGCGCTGGTCAAGGATAGCTGAGCCGAAGGCCAAGCCGGTTGCGGGTCCGCGCCCGAAAATGAGAAACTGAGAATAGGGAGAAAACACGCCATGGCCTTCAAGCTCTTCAACGCGCCGCAATCGACCTGCAGCCAGCGGGTGCGCTTCGTGCTCAACACCAAGAAGCTGCCTTTCGACGAAGTGAAACTTAACTTGCTCGAAGGCGACCAGCTCAAACCCGACTACCTCAAGCTCAATCCCAACGGGGTGGTACCGACCCTCGATCACGACGGACAGATTGTCATCGATTCAAACGTTATCATCGAATATCTCGATGAAGTGGAGGAAGAGACGAGCTTCACGCCCGAGGATCCGGTAAAGCGCGCGCGTATGCGCTCGCTCCTGCATTTTATTGACGAGATGCCGGCCGCCTCGGTACGCGTGCCGACCTTTAACCTGGCCTTCCTTCCGAAATTCCAGGCGATGAGCCGCGACGACTTCCTCGCCATGGCGGAGTCCAAGCCCCTGCGCAAGGAATTCATGATGAGCATGGGCCAGACCGGCTTCCCGCAGGCTGAGATGGATGCCGCGCTCGCGCGTCTGCGCCGCTCTTACGAGCGCATGGATGCCGAAATCGAGCGGAGCGGCGGACCGTGGCTGCTCGGCAAGGAGATTTCGCTTGCCGACGTCTCGGTGATGCCAGCGCTGGTGCGCATGTACGATCTCAACATGGCCGATTGGCAGGACCTGCCGCGCGTCGTGACTTGGTTCGATAACATTCGCGTGCATCCGTCGTACAAGCCGACCTACTATCACGGCTCATTGTTGAGCGAGCGCTTCCCGCATTTGAAGGAGCGCGCGGCGAAGCCTGAATAACCCAAGTCGCGACGGTGCAATTCGCAGCGCTCGACTGTTGTTGATGGCGGCCGTTAAAGACGCACGAGAGTCCGTGCATGCTGACCTTTGTGACAAATGTGACGGCAACGTGACTCAGGTTTCAGCCATGTGACCCGGTCATTAAGAACGCGGGAACATTTTTGCGTCTATATCGCATGCGTTCTCGCCTTCGGGATTTTCAATGAATCTCCAGCTTCGCCTTCGCCTGCCGATCGCGGCCAAGGCCGTGCTGTTGATTGGCGCGCTCGGCATTATGTCGGTCGCCGCCAATTGGCTCTGCGTGCGGAGCCTGCATGCAATTGACCGCATCAATGCAATCGTGAATGAACAAGTGACGCCGGCGCGGCTCACGCTGACCGAGGCCAAGATCGCCGTCGAGTTCGATGGGTCTTGCGACCTACAAGTTGGCCGGTACCGACGACCGCGCGACCATGCGCGAGGCCATCGACGAACGCGCCGGGGAATACGCGGCCGCCAAGGTCTGGCTCAACAAGGTGCTCGGCTATCTTCCCCGTCATCGCGCGGACGTCTCCGGCATGTTGCGGCGACTCGACCTGATGGCGACCGTCGGCGAGATCGACCAGGTGGTAGGCATGATCCAGGCCATCGCCGGCCAGACCAATCTCCTGGCGCTAAACGCAACGATCGAGGCCGCGCGCGCGGGCGAATCCGGCCGCGGCTTCGCGGTGGTGGCGCAGGAAGTGAAGACGCTGGCCGCGCAAACGACCCGGGCGCTCGCCAATATTCGTGCCAAGACCGGCGCGGTCGGCGGCATCATCGACGGCGTGCGGGACGCGACCCCGTCGATGTCGAGGGTGATCGCGCAGATCGACGCCGTGTCACAGGCGATCACCGGCTCGGTGCGCATGCAAAGCGACGCCACCCACAAAATAGCCGGAAGCGTTGACGGCGCCGCCGATCGTACTCGTCAGGTTGCCGATAGCATTGCCGGCGTTAATGACGTCGCGAGCCATACCCGCGCCGGCGCGCAGCGGATTTTGCAGGCGGTAGCCGATCTCAACCGCCAAGCAACGGTCTTGCAGCAGGAGGCCCTGGCCTTCATCGCCCACGTCCGCGCAGCGTAACACATATTCTCACTACCGGCCCCTGAAGGAGGTCGGACGGCGAAGGCGTCCGGGTGCGCGTCAATTCAAATTTAAGAGGCCGGCAACGTCACCGTCGGTTCGAGCTCACCCATCTTCCGCGACTCCTCGAAGCCGTGCATGCCGAGGTGCCATTGTAGCGCGACTACCGCGCCTTTGACTGGTTGCAGCAGGCTCATGCACATCGCCGCGGCCGTCGTCAGCCACAGCGGGATCGACAGTAACATCGGCGGCGCAAAGGCGGTTTCCACGGCCAGCACGATCGGCACCAGGATGTGGCCCGTGATGACGATGACGAGGTAGGCGGGGAAGTCGTCGGCGCGGTGATGGTGCAACTCCTCGCCGCAGTGCGGGCATTCGTCCGCGACCTTAAGATAGCCGCGGAACATGCGGCCTTGGCCGCACGCCGGGCAATGCCCGCGAAGGCCCTTTAGCAGGGTCTCGAAGGTCTCGTTGCGCAGGTTCGGCGGCTTCGCGGCGGCCTTGAATTCGAGCGGATCTGGCTTGTACTTCGGCGTGTCCATCGAGCGTTCTTTCGGCAGGATCAGCGCCCCACATAGCGATCCCGGGCCGGTTTCGCCACTATCGGTCCGCAAGGCTGGTCTGCGCCGCGCTCCCGCCTGGTTGCTTCGGCGCCGCATGCCCCTAGGATGCGCGCCAAAAGACTCAAACGACAAGAGGAAATGCCATGATCAGTGCCGCCCGCAACGAAATGCTCACCCGGGTTGGGCCCGGCACACCCATGGGCGAACTGCTGCGTCGCTACTGGATGCCAATTGCCGGCGCGAGCGAGCTCGACGCCAATCCGATCAAACCGGTGCGCCTTATGGGCGAAGACCTCGTGCTCTACCGCGACCGTTCCGGCCACTACGGCCTGGTGGCGCGGCAGTGCTCGCACCGCGGCGCAGATCTTTCCTACGGCACCGTGGAGAAGACCGGCATCCGCTGCTTCTATCACGGCTGGAAGTTCGACCGTGACGGTGGTTGCATCGAGCAGCCTTACGAGGACATCGCCAACCCGAACCCGAAGTCGCGCGAGGGCTGCACCATTGCCGCCTATCCGGTGCGCGAACTGGCCGGCTTGTTGTGGGCCTATTTGGGTCAGCAGCCGGCGCCGGAGCTGCCCGTGTGGGCGCCGTTCACCTATGAAAACGGCTTCCGCGAGGTCGTGACCGCCGACATCCCCTGCAATTGGTTCCAGTGCCAGGAGAACTCCATCGATCCCGTGCATTTCGAATGGATGCACGAGAATTGGAGCGCGCAACTGCGCGGCCATGACAAGCAGGCCGCACGTCATCTCAAGCTGCGATTCGACGAATTCGAGCACGGCTTCGTTTATCGCCGTATCCGTGAGGGCGGCGACGAGAGCGATCCGAATTGGACCATCGGCCGCGTGGCGCTGTGGCCGAACGCTTTCTACCTCGGCATGCACTTCGAATGGCGCGTGCCGGTCGACGACGAGAACACGCTCAGCATCTCCTGGTTCTTCATGCGGGTCCCTAAAGGCCGCGAGCCTTTCGTGCAGCCAAGCGTGCCAGTGTGGCAGAGCCCGATCAGGGACGCCAACGGCCGCTGGATCGACAGCCACGTCATTAACCAGGACATCATCGGCTGGGTCGGCCAGGGCCGCATTGCCGACCGCACCAAGGAGAACCTGCGCTCCAGCGACATCGGCATCACCGAAATGCGCAAGCGCTTCTTCGCCGACATGGACAAGGTGGCGAAGGGCGAGGATCCGTCCGGTCTGATCCGCGACCGGACGGCGGCGAAATGCGTCGAACTGCCCGACGTGATGCGCAAATACAATATCGATGGCGTGCCGCTTTCCGACTACGACAAGCATCCGCTGCTCAAGGAACGCCTGGCCGGTTTCCGCCATCATTTCGGCCAGCCGGCGGACGTGCGCCGCGCGTTCGAACACGCGATGGGGATTTAGCGTTCTTTACCTCTCCCCGCGTGCGGGGAGAGGGAGCGCGCAGCATCCGCGGCGCTGCTCCGGTCCCAAACGCTTCAACCCTACTCCGCCGCCATCCCCGGCGCGGCCGCGTCGAGTGGCGCGGTGGTGGCATCGTAGTCGTAGAGCCAGCCGCCGTCGGTGCGTCCGCGCATCCATACATTGCGGTGCGAGGTGACTTGGATCTGGGCGGTGCGTGCGCGGCGGTGCTCCTCGAAGGTGCGAAAAGCGCCTGCGATGTCCTCGAAGCCGAAGCGTTCAAGGCAGCGCGCCATCACCACCGCGTCCTCCAGCGCCTGCGCCGCCCCCTGAGCCATCGTTGGCGTCATCGGATGGGCGGCGTCACCCATCAGCATTATCCGGCGCTCGCCCCAGCGCGGCATCGGATCGCGGTCGGCGATCGCCCATTTGTGCACGGCGGGGCAGGCGTCGAGCACGCGCCGGACGTCCGGATGGAAGCCCTCAAACGCCGCGCGCATTTCGCCGAGATCGCCCATCGCCGACCAGGAATCGAGCTTCCAGTCCGGGTCCGGGACGCTTGTGACGAAATAGAGTTCGTCTTGCCGCGGGTTGACGTAATAGATCACGATGTGGCGGTCCTGCCCCCACCATTTGCAATTGTCGTCGAGCGTCAGACCGCCGAGCCGCGCCACATCGAATACCGCCCGGTAGGCCACATTGCCGGTGAAGCGCGGTTCTCCCGCGCCGAACATGATTTCGCGCGTGCGCGAATGCAAGCCGTCGGTGGCGATTACGATGTCCGCGGTGGCGGTGCTGCCGTCGGCGAAACGAAGCGTCACGCTGGTTTCGCTTTGGTTGAGTTCGGTCAGCTTCTTATTCAGCACGATTTTCTCGGACGGCACGCGCGACAGAAGCGCTGCATGCAGGTCGGCGCGATGGCCGAGCAGATAGGGCGCGCCATAGCGCGCTTCCGCCTCGACGCCGAGCGTCAGTTCGTTCTGCATGTCGCCGGTATCCCAGGCCCTATTGCGCCAATAGCGTGGCTGGAACGCGACCGAACGAATGGGCGTTTCGAGATTGAGCGCGCGCAGCACTCTGAGCGCGTTCGGGCTCATCTGGATGCCGGCGCCGACTCGCGCGAAGACCTTGGCCTGCTCGTACACCGTCACGTCGCAATCGGTGCGATCGAGCAGCGCGGCCATCGCCAGCCCGCCTATGCCGGCGCCGAGCACTGCGATTTTCGGTTTGGTGGCCATCGATGAACGTTATCCCGCCAGCCAGTGGATCAGCACCGGCACCAAGAGCGCTGTCAATAATCCGTTGAGCCCCAGCGCGATGCCGGCGAAGGTGCCGGCGAGCGGCGACACCTGGAAGGCGCGCGCAGTGCCAATGCCGTGCGAGGCCAGCCCTGCGGCGAAGCCCCGCGCGGCGTAGTTCCTCAGCCGCAACAGGTTCATCAACGGCGTCACCACGATCGCGCCGGTGATGCCGGTGAGGATCACCAGCAAGGCGGTCAACGCCGGATCGGCGCCGATCTTCTCGGCGATGCCCATGGCAATCGCCGCGGTCGAAGATTTCGGCGCCAGCGCCAGCACCGCGGCGTGGTCGAGCCCGAAGGCAATTGCCAAGAACACCGCGGAGGCGATCGCAGTCAGTGAACCGACAATAAGCGCCGCTGCCATTGGCACTGCGGTGCGCCGCACGTGCGGCAGGTAGCGGATAAGCGGCACCGCCAGCGCCACCGTCGCCGGCCCGAGGAGGAAGTGCACGAACTGCGCGCCGGCGAAATAGGTCGGGTAGTCGGTGCCGGTCGCGAGCAGCAGCGCCGCCACAAGGATCACCGCGATGAGCACCGGATTGGCGAGCGGATGGCGCTTGAGCGCGGCCGCGAGGTTGTCGGCGGCGACATAGGCGACCAGCGTGGCGGTCAGCCACAACAGCGGCTTGCCGGAGAGATAGACCCAAAGCGAGACGAAGTCGCTCATGGTTTGCCCGCCTTCGCCGTGTCGGCCTCGGTGTCGCCGGTCTCGTGATGGTCGTTGGCGGCTTCATCGACGCCGAGATAACGCGCTAGGTATTCGAAGGTGAGCGCGGTCACGGCGAGCGCAATGACGGTCGCCAGCACCACGACGGCGATCAGCCGAAGGCCCTCGTGGCCGAGGACGTTGAGGTTTTGCACCACGCCGACGCCCGCCGGCACGAACAGCAGCGAGAGATGTTTGAGCAGCCCATCCGAGGTCTTGCCGATTTCTTTCGGCAACGGTGCGCGCGCCAGCATCAAGAGGAACAGTAGCACCATACCGAGCACCGGCCCAGGCACCGGCAGGGCGATGCTGCGCACGATCACCTCGCCGGCGAGCTGACAGACCAGAAGGGCGGCGAGCGCGGCGAGCATCTTTACCTCTTCCCCGCTTGCTGCCTTTTCGCGTCTCCCCGCAAGCGGGGAGAGATAACCTTGCATCAATACCGGTGGCTGATAGGCAGCTCCTCTGCCGGGAACAGCGAGATTACTTTGGCGCCCTTGTCGGTGACCACCATCTCTTCCTCAATGCGTGCGCCCGAATAGCCGTCAGTCGCCGGGCAATAGGTCTCGAGCGCAAACACCATGCCTTCCTTGATCTCGGTCGGGTGGTCGAGCGAGATCACGCGCGAGATGATCGGCCGCTCATGCAGCGCCAGTCCGAGGCCGTGGCCGAACTGCAGGCCGAAGGCCGACAACTCATCGGGGAAGCCGAACTCTTCCGCCTTCGGCCAGGCGCGCGCCACCTCGTCGGTGGTGACGCCCGGGCGGATCAGCTCGATCGCGCGGTCGAGCCACTCGCGAGCTTTCTTGTAGGCGTCGTGCTGCGCCGGCGTGGCGCGGCCGACATTGAAGGTGCGGTAGTAGCAGGTGCGGTAGCCCATGAACGACTGCAAAATGTCGAAGAAGGCTTGGTCGCCGGGCCGGATCAGCCGGTCGGTGAAGTTGTGCGGATGGGGATTGCAGCGCTCGCCGGAAATGGCGTTCACCGCTTCGACGTCGTCGGAGCCGTGGCGATAGAGAAACTCGTTGACTTTGGCGACGATGTCGTTCTCGCGCACGCCGGGCTTCAGTTCTTCGTTGATCATGTGATAGGCGCCGTCGACCATGGCGGCGGCGCGGTTGAGCAGAGCGATTTCGTCCTGCGACTTGATCTCGCGCGCTTCCAGCATCATTTGCTGGCCGTCGACGATTTTCATGCCCGCTTTCTGCAATTCGAACATCATCGCCGGCTCGATGATGTCGACGCCGACCGGCAACTTCTCGACGCCGGCTTCCTTCAGCAGCGAGAACATTTCCTTGGCGTGCTTTTCCATGAGGCCGAAGGAGGGCGACACCGTGCCGCGCAGGCCCAGCAAACCGGCCTTGCAGTTTTCCGGCTTCAGCCAGGGCGCGTAGAGTTTGTGATGGACGGCGGCCGAGCCGAAGTCCCATAGGATCGGGTCGCCGTTGCGGGTCAATAGCGCCCAGCGGCAAATCTTGTCGCGCTCCCATTCACCAATCTTGGTCGAGGTGAGATAGCGGATGTTGTTGACGTCGAAGACAAGCAGCGCGCCGCATTCGGAGTTCTCCAGCACCTGCTTGGCGCGGGCGAGGCGATAGCGGTGCAGGCGCCGGTAGTCGACGCGTTCCTCGAAATCGACCCCCATGATGCCGAGCGAGGGTAGCGCCCGCCCCCAATTGTAGCGCGGGTTGATGTCCTCCGGGCGGATTTCGATCAGTTCGCGCGTTCTCTCGTCCATGGCGTCCTCCTTGTCCTCGCGTGTGCGCCCTCGGCGCGGCGCCAGCGCTTTCCGTGCCGTTATGCGCCGACAGGCATGGGGCTCGCAAGGGCGTAGCAGGATCGGATACCGGGATGGGCGAGGACGTGCCCGTGCCGCGATGATAGCTGTTGTTGAGACAGCCAAACGCCTTCCGCCGGCTGTGGCGTGCAGCCGGCGGCGCAGAATTGGCCGATGGGACTAGTGCCCGGAGGTTGTGCTCAGTAGCCGCCCAACATGCCGAAGCCGTAGGGCTTCGCGCGGTAATAGACGCTGCGATTGCTGGTGCACCAACCGCCCATCGGCTGGGCGTCGATCGTGCATTGCTGCCGGTTCATATACCCGCAGCTATCGGTCCCGCCGGAACTGCTTTGCAGACAGTAGCGACCCTGCGGCGCCGGCTGCGCATTGGCCGTGCCTGGAATGCCGACGTTGCCGACGACGGCGGAGAAGGCGAGCGCGGCGACGGTGTAAACGAGTTTCATGATTGTCTCTCCATTTCGAATGTCGCGGTCGCCCCCTCAGGCGGGCCGTCCTTGTTGCCTTTTGGCTTCGTGGCCCCTCGCGACGGCAACGCCGGAACCATGGCGTCGTTCCGGGATTCCGTCCGCCGGAGCGATGACATAGCTGTGAACGCGGGCCTCTATCTCGCTCGATCTATTTCGAGGGACAGGGGAGATAAGGGCGAACCCGGCGTCCGCCATACAATACGGGCGCAGACGCTTTGCTGTTTGAAGTGTGAATTGGTGAAGGATGCGAGCGCGCAGCACAGACGCTTCTCTCTTCCCTTCGGGGAGAGGGTTGAATCTCACGCTGCGCTTTTCCTGCCCCATAGGCGTTGCGACGCGATATCGGCGCCCTGGCGAATGGCGGCGAGCTTCAGCCACACCGCCGGCTCGATCACCCACTCTCGGTTTGTGAACGTGCCGAAGCCGCAGTCGGTGCCCGCGATCACGCGCTCGCGGTCGCCAACCGCGGCCACCGCTTCCTCGATCCGGCGCGCCACCACTTCAGGGTGCTCGACGAAGTTCGAGGTGGTCTCCACCACGCCCGGGATGAGCACCATGTCCGCCGGCAGCGGCGCGGTCTTGAACGCGGCATATTCGTGGGCGTGGCGTGGATTGGAGAACTCGATCGACAGCGCACCGACCTGCGCGTCGTACAGCGCCGGCAAAATCTTCACCAGCGGGACGTCGTAGATGTGCGGGCCTTCCCAGTTACCGTAACAGACGTGCAGGCGCACGCGCTCGCGCGGAATGCCCTTGATACCTTCGTTGATCGCCGCGATATGCCGCTCCACCGCTTTGACGAAGCCGGCGTCGTCGAGATCACGGTACATCATGGTGCGGTCCATGGCGAGGTCGGGAGCGTCGATCTGCAGCAGCAGGCCCGCCTTGTAGATCTGCCTGGTACTCGTTCTTCATTTCGCGCGCGATCGCGCTCAGGTACTTGTCGTGCGAGCCGTAATAGGCGTCGAGCATGGTCGACGAGATGATGCCGGGCGAGGGCGCCGTCATGAACGTCTCAGTGAAGCGGTCGTCGGCGATGCGCTTGAAACGCGCGATCTCGCTCTCCAGCGGCTTGATGTCGAGATAGTGCAGCTCGCGCTGGCACTCGGGCGCGTTCTGCTGCTTGCTGACGTGCGGAAAGCGCCGCATCAGGCTCGCTACCAGCTCGGGGAAGTCCTCGAACTCGCGGCCGCGCCGGCGCTTCGACACGCCGCCGAAGCCGCTCATGCGCTGCGGTACATAGGTCTGGAAGCCGACGCGCTGCTGCTCGCCGTCGTTGCCGATATCGATGCCGGCCGCGATCTGCTTGTCCACCACGTGGTTTACCGCCCTGTCGAGTTCAGCGGTCATTTCGGCGGGATCGAATTGCTCGCCCGCCTCCTGACGCACCAGCAGGTCCGAGAGCTTCTCGTTGCGCGGCAGACTGCCGACATGGGTGGTCAGGATGCGTTCGCGGCTGAGAATCATGAGTGGCTCCCTTGAATTGTCGTCCCAGCGCAGCCTCTTCATGGCCGGGCTTGTCCCGGCCATCCACGTCTTGCTTCCTCTTTGGGAAATCGTGGATGCCCGGCGCAAGGCCGCGCATGACGCGGAGAGGCCGGAGGATGTTGGCGCAAACCATAGCCGCAAATGCCGCGCTGTACAGCGGTGGGCTGCAAAAGAACCATCGGGCTCCGGTGCGCCCGGAACTATATTCACATTGCGATAATGGGCCCCGCCTCGCATAATTCGCCCAACACGAGGCATGCAGAACGCGCGGCCTTTTGACGCCGCTTCGGGAGGATGAAAATGACGACCGCGATTTCGGCGGCCGACGAGGCGATGGGCGCGATCCCACGTGACTACAACTTTGCCGCCGACGTCCTGCAAAGCAATCTTGCCGCCGGCCGCGCCGACAAACCGGCTTATATGGACGGGCATCGCACGCTCACCTACCGCGAGCTCGCCGACCGTGTCGCCCGCTTCGGCGCAGCGTTGCGTGGTCTTGGCATCCGGCGGGAAGAGCGTGTGTTGATGGCGATGCTGGATACCGTCGACTGGCCCGCCGCCTTTCTCGGCTGTCTCAAGAGCGGCATCGTCGCCGTGCCGGTCAACACTCTGCTGACCGAAGATGATTACCGCTTTATGCTCGCCGACAGCCGCGCCAAATGCCTGGTGGTGTCGGAAGCTTTGTTTCCAAAGTTCGAGAAGCTGATCAAAGACTGTCCGGATCTCGAGCACGTGATCGTCGCAGGCAGTAATCCGCACGGCTACAGGCTGTTCGAGGATTTGATCGGCGCCGACGAGCCGGAAGACTACACGGCGCCGACGACCTCGGACGACATCGCGTTCTGGCTCTACACCTCAGGCTCCACCGGCAACCCCAAGGGCGCGGTGCATGTGCATGCGAGCCTCAAGCTCACCGCCGATCTTTACGGAACGCCGATCGCGGGCCTGAAGGAAAGCGATGTGGTCTATTCGGTGGCGAAGCTGTTCTTCGCGTACGGCCTTGGCAATGCCATGACCTTTCCGCTCACCGTCGGCGCGACCACCGTGCTCAATCCGGAGCGACCGACGCCGGACGGTGTCGCTGCGTTGCTGAAGAAATATCCGGTGACTATGTTTTTCGCGGTGCCGACTTTCTACGCCGCGTTCCTCGCCAGCAACAGCGCCCCGACGCGTGAGGAAGTGGAAATCCGCCGTTGCATCTCCGCCGGCGAGGCCCTGCCCGAACAAATCGCCAAGGGTTGGCAGGAGCGTTACGGCGTCGACATCTCCGACGGTCTCGGCACTACTGAGATGCTGCACATCTATCTCACCAACCAGCCGGGCGCGACCAAATACGGCACCACCGGCAAGCCGGTGCCGGGATACGACATCAAGCTGATCGGCGATGACGGCGAGCCCGTGCCGCAAGGTGAGATGGGCGAGCTCTACGTGCGCGGGCCGACCAGCGCCATCATGTACTGGAACAACCGCGCCAAGTCGCGCTCCACCTTCCAGGGCGACTGGACCCGCTCCGGCGACAAGTACATCGAGGATGAGGACGGCTATTACGTCTGCTGCGGCCGCGCGGACGACATGCTGAAGGTGTCGGGCATGTACGTCTCGCCGTTCGAGGTCGAGGCGGCGTTGTCCTCGCACCCCGAGGTGTTGGAGGCGGCGGTGGTCGGTTGGTTCGACGAGCAGAAGCTGGTCAAGCCGAAGGCCTTCGTCGTCTTGAAACTGCCGGACAAGGCAACCGAGGAATTGGTCGATGCGTTGCAGGCGCACGTTAAGCAGAAGCTGGCGCCGTTCAAATATCCGCGCTGGATCGAGTTCCGCGCTGAACTGCCCAAGACTGCCACCGGCAAGATCCAACGCTTCAAGCTTAGGGCCGAGGCTGAAATGTGAGCGCGGCACAACATCTATTCGTCATCCTTCGAAGGCCGCGCGTGTACCGCGGCCTTCGAAGGATGAACGGCCGCAGTCCTTCGAGGCTCGCTTTGCTCGCGCCTCAGGACGACGGATCAAGGCAGTGCAATGACAGAACTAAACGACTTCGGTTTCCTTCAGATCGGCGGTCAGCGCCTCGAATATCGCATGGTCGGCCCGCGCCCGGACCGAGCGCCGACGCTGGTGCTGCTGCATGAAGGGCTCGGCTGCGTCGCGCTGTGGGGCGATTTCCCGGACAAGCTGCAGAAGGCGACCGGCTGCGGCGTCTTCATCTATTCGCGCGCCGGCTACGGCCAGTCGAGCCCGGTCAAGCTGCCGCGGCCGCTCACCTACATGCACGACGAGGCGCGCGAGGTGCTGCCCAAGCTGCTCGACGCGATCGGCTTCCGCCAGGGCCTGCTGGTCGGACACAGCGACGGCGCCTCAATCGCGGCGATCTATGCCGGCACCCATCAGGATCACCGCGTCGGCGGTCTGGTGCTGATCGCACCCCATTTCTTCGCGGAGGATCCCGGGCTTGCCTCGATCGAAGAAGCTCGCAAGGCCTACGAGAGCGGCGACCTACGTCCGCGTCTGGCGCGCTGGCACGCCGACGTCGACAACGCCTTCCGCGGCTGGAACGGCGCCTGGCTCGATCCTGGATTCCGCCAATGGGACATCACCGAGTCGCTTGCCTACATCAGAGTGCCAATTCTGATCGTCCAGGGCGAGGACGACCATTACGGCACAGTCGCCCAGATCGAGGCGGCGCGGCGCGAGTGCTACTGCCCGGTCGAGGTCGTGCTGCTGCCCGGCGTAAGGCATTCGCCCCAGCGCGAAGCGCCGGACGCCACACTTAACGCGATTTCGGCTTTCGTCGCCCGCGCACGGGAAGCCAACGACTGGGTAGAAGCGGCCTGACGTCCGTGCTTTACTGCCGGACTGAAAAAACGACGTTCCGCGCGGACCCGCGGTTGATTTGCGTCAATGCCCGATTGGGCGATTTCTAAGAAGAGATCGCCGTCTGATTTTTTGGGGGACAGCAAACATGCGCCCGCTGCGCTACCTGCTGGTCACGGCCGTGGCGGCCTTGTGGACTGGCGGTGTCTTGGCTCAATCGACGCCACAACAATCCGGTGCCGCGCCCATGTCGACTTCCTCGCCGACCGTCGCTGGCTGGATCGAGACCGTCACCTTCCCGGATTATGGCATCACGCTCGACGCCAAGCTCGACACCGGCGCCGTGTCGGCCTCACTCAATGTTACCGATCTCGAGCGCTTCAAGCGCAAGGGCAAGACCTGGTACCGCTTCACGATTCACGGGTCGGACGGCAAGACCGCCACTGTCGAGCAGCAGACTAACCGCCTCTCCCGGGTGATGCGCGCCGAGGTAAAGGATACGCTGCGGCCGATTGTGCGGCTCAAGGTCTGCGTCGCCGGCCACGAGGCGGTGACCGATTTCAACCTGACCGATCGCTCCAGCCAGGGCACCGCCGTGCTGATCGGACGCAAGTTCCTGGCCTCCCGTTTGCTGGTCGACTCGAGCCGCACCCGTCTCTTCGCCAAGCCCTGCGAAGGCAAATGACGCAATGCGCAATCTGCACGTCTATATTCTAGCCGCGGTGCTGACCGCGATCGGCCTCGGCCTGTTCGCCTACAAGATACTTGTGGTCGGGCTCCCGCTGCAGGCGCGGCAGGTGTCCACCGCCTGGGAGGTTGAAAGCGAAGTCCGCGTCGCCGCCAATGGCGGTCCACTCAAGGTATCGCTGTTCGTGCCGGAGGACTCGCGCGACCTCAGCGTGCTCAACGAACGAGTGGCGGCGCCGGATTTCGGCATTACCATCGCGCCCGAAGGCCCCAACCGCCGCCTGAACCTGACCGCGCGCGATGCCAAAGGCGTGCTGGTGGCGCGCCAGCGCTTCGTGTTGAATCGGACCAGTGGCCGTCCCGCGCAGCAAAAGCCGGCGCCGCCGGTGCCTCAGCCGATCACGCTGAGTTCCACCGCGCAGACCATCGCGCGCAACATCTATGCCGCCGCTCACGCCAAGTCCTCCGACGAGGTCAGCTTGGTATCGGTGATCCTGCGCGATCTGATTTCGCCGGATCGGCCGGAGAACGTGCGCTTCCTGCTCGGCGAAAACCGCTCGCAGGCCAAGATCGCCTCGCTCGCTGCCCAGATCCTGCGCGTCAACGGTGCCATCGCGCGGTCGGTGCATGGCATCGATCTCGCCAAGACCGGCCTCAAAGTCGACGAAAAGGATTGGCTCGAGGTCTACATCAAGGATCACTGGCAATGGTTCTCTATCGCCACCGGCCAGCCGCGTGTTCCCCGCAGTTGGTACGCCTGGTGGCGTGACGACCAGCCCTTCGTTGCCGTCGACGGCGGCAAGGTCGACCGTCACCGTATCAGCATAACCCGCGTCGAGCAGTCGGTGCTGCGTCAGACGCTGTCGCTCGGCAAGCTGACAAATTCATTCCTTACTACCTATTCGCTTTATTCATTGCCAGCGCCGCAACGTGCGGGCTTCCGCGTTATCATGACGCTGCCGGTCGGTATCTTCATGCTGGTGCTGTTACGCAATGTGATTGGCCTGCGCGGAGTTGGCACCTTCATGCCGGTGCTGATCGCACTGGCCTTCCGCGACACCCATCTGCTGTGGGGGCTCGTGCTGTTCAGCGTCATGCTATCGGCCGGCCTGCTGGTACGTCTGTATTTCGAACACTTAAAACTGCTGCTGGTGGCCCGGCTAGGCGCCATCGTGATGTTTGTGATTCTCCTCATGGGCGTGGTCACGATGCTTTCCGACAAGCTCAACTTCACGCCCGGCCTGTCGGTGACGCTGTTTCCGCTGGTCATTCTCACCATGACCATCGAGCGCGTCTCGGTGATTTGGGACGAGAGTGGGCCGGGTGAGGCGATCAAGATGGCAGCGATGAGCCTGATCATTGCCGCGGTCTGCTATCTGGTCATTTCTGCACCGCCGTTGCAGCACATTTTCTTCTCGTTCCCCGAGCTCATCCTGGTGTTGATTGCGCTGACGCTTCTGATCGGCCGCTACACCGGCTACCGCTTGAGCGAATTATTGCGCTTCCGGGTATTGGCGGAGCGGGGGCCATGAATCCGTTCACCATTGCCCATCGGCTGGACGAGGTCGGCTTACTCGGCATGAATGGCCGCAATGGCAGCTACATCTCCCGGTACAACCAGCGCAAGCTTTATCCGCTGGTCGACGACAAGCTCCTCACCAAGCAACTGGCGGACAAGGCTGGCCTGGCGACGCCGGAGCTCTACGCCACCTTCGAGGTGAGCGCCGAGATCCGCCACGCGCGCGAGAAGCTCGACAAATATCAGAGCTTCGTGGTCAAGCCGGCCAACGGCAGCCGCGGCAACGGCATTCTGGTCATCAAGGGCCGGGTCGGCGACAACCTGCGGCTCGCCAACCACCGCATGATGGCTTGGGACGATCTCCGCTTCCACATGCAGAACATATTGAGTGGCATCTACAGCCTGGGCGGTCAGGACGACCACGTCATCGTCGAATATTGCGTGGAGTTCGACCGCGTCTTCGACAGCATCACCTTCCTCGGCGTGCCCGACATCCGGCTGATCGCCTACAAGGGCGTGCCGGTCATGGGGATGCTGCGGCTGCCGACCGGCGAGTCCGAAGGCAAGGCCAATCTGCACCAGGGCGCCATCGGCGCCGGCATCGACCTTGCCACCGGCCACACGCTCACCGCCGTATGGCACAACAGCGTGATCAGGCAGCATCCCGACACGCTCGCCGACGTTACCGGCGTGCAGATCCCCTCGTTCGATCGCATGCTCGACATTGCCGCCGGCTGCAACGAGATGACGGGGCTCGGTTATATCGGCGTTGACCTCGTCCTTGATCGCAACAAGGGTCCGCTGATGCTCGAAATTAACGCGCGGCCGGGCCTCAACATTCAGATCGCCAACCGCGCCGGCCTCGGTGCGCGGCTCGAAGCGGTCGACCGCGCCAAAGTCGCCAGCCTGTCGCTGCCCGAGCGCATCGCGTTTGCGAAGGAAATGTTCGGGATTGGTGGGAAGCTGGACCGGGCAGCGATCCAGTAGGCGCAGCCGTTTAGATCAACCTGTCATCGCCGGGGTTGTCCCGACGATCTCGGTTAGGAGGGCACAGCAGTGCGTCCCTAAACGAGATGGTCGGGACAAGGCCGGCCATGACGAGTTCAGTGTATTATCGCTTGCGGCTTATTCCGCCGCCTTCTTAGTGGCGCTGCCGAGTTCGGCGGTAAGGTAGTCCATCGCCGCCTGCACGCCACCCTTCTTGATCGGCACGCCGGCAAGCTGCAGCGCCATCTCCGTGATGCCGAGGGCGCCGACTAGCGCGCCGTCATTGATGTCGCCGAGATGGCCGATGCGGAAATACTTGCCCGCATAGGTGCCGAAGCTGGAGCCGTAGGAGATGTTAAAGGTCTCCAAAGCGAACGCGCGGAACTTGTCGGCGTCGTGGCCTTCGGGTAGCAGCACCGCGGTGATGGTCGGCGACACTTGGCTGGCATTCTTGTTCAGGTTCTCCAGCCCCCACGCATGAATCGCGCGGCGGGTGGCTTCGGCCAGCCGGTCATGACGGGCGAACACGTTGTCGAGCCCTTCCTCGTGCAACATCTCGATGCCGACCACGAGCCCGTGCAGCATCTGAGTTGCCGGCGTATAGGGAAAGAAGCCGACCTTGTTCATGTTTAACATCTCGTCCCAGGCGAAGAACGACTTCGGCAGCCTGGCGGTCTTGTTCGCTGCCAGCGCTTTGTCGCTGATCGCATTGAACGACATGCCGGGCGGCATCATCAGCCCCTTCTGCGCGCCACCGACCGAAACATCGACGCCCCATTCGTCATGACGGTAGTCAGCGGAGGCGAGCGAGGAGATGGTATCGACCATGAACAGCGCCGGATGCCCGGCGGCGTCGATGGCCTTGCGGATCTCGGCGATCGGGGCCAGCGCGCCGGTCGAGGTCTCGTTGTGGAGAACACAGACCGCCTTGATCTCCTTGTTCTTGTCTTCGCGCAGCCTGGCTTCGATCGCCTTCGGGTCGAGGCCATTGCGCCAGTCGGTTGGGATGAAGATGGGCTCGAGACCTATGCGCTCGGCCATCTTCTTCCACAGCGAGGCGAACTGGCCGGTCTCGAACATCAGCACCTTGTCGCCGGGCGATAGAGTATTAACCAGGGCCGCCTCCCAGGCGCCGGTGCCGGTGGCGGTGTAGATGATCACCGGGTTGGTGGTCTTGAAGATGGTCTTGATACCCTCGAGCGCCCGCTTGGTCAGCTTGGCGAATTCCGGACCGCGATGGTCGATGATCGGGGTATCCATCGCCCGTAGGATACGGTCGGGGACCGGGGTCGGACCCGGAATGTGCAGGAAGTGGCGTCCGACCTGACGCGAAGAATTCTGAGCCATTGAAGACGCTCCTAGACGCGGCATTTTAAGGGATTCGTGGCTAATCCACGGCACCTCCCGGCCAGGGCCGGTGCTTGTGGCGTTGAACTATGAATGCGACATTGGGGTCAAGCAAATTCCCGCAAGTCAAACACGCCCTGAATGCATAGGCTTAGCAAAGCCCAACAAGGAAGCGCGCCGTGGCGACGTTGAGGCCCGGCCTGGAACGGCGGCTGAAGGCTGCACTGAGCGGGGACGTGCGGTTCGACCGCTATACTCGTGGTCGTTACGCCACTGACGCCTCCCACTACCAGATCATGCCGGTGGGTGTGGTCGCTCCCCGGACGATCGAAGAAGCCGATCGGGCGATAGGTATCGCCCGGGCGGAAGGGGTGACCGTGCTCGCCCGCGGCGGTGGGACTTCGCAAGCAGGGCAGACGGTGGGCGCATCGCTGGTGGTCGACTGCTCGAAATATCTGACCCGCGTACTCGACCTCGACGTCAAGCGCCGCCGTTGCACGGTTGAGCCCGGCATCGTGCTCGACGATCTCAATCGTCAGCTCAAGCCGCACGGGCTGTGGTTCCCGGTCGATATCTCCACCGCCTCGCGCGCCACCATCGGCGGCATGGCCGGCAACAATTCCTGCGGTGGCCGCTCGATGCGCTACGGCACCATGCGCGACAACGTGGTCTCGATCGAGGCGATCCTGGCCGACGGCACGCACGGTCATTTCGGCCAGATCGGCTGGAACATCGACGAGGTGCCGGCGCCGCTGCGGCCACTCGCCAAGGACCTGCTGGCGATCGGCGCGCGCGAGGCCGAGGAAATCGCGGCGCGCTTTCCCAAGGTGCAGCGCCGGGTCGGCGGCTACAATCTCGACGCGCTGGTGCCCGGCAGGAACGACGTCAATCTCGCGCACGTGCTGGTGGGCGGCGAAGGGACGCTTGCCTTCTCCACCCGAATCGAACTGAAGCTGTCCCCTCTGCTCGGCCGCCGAGCGGTCGGTGCCGTGCATTTCGGCAGCTTCTACGAGGCGATGAATGCAGCGCAGGCGATCGTGCGGCTGAAGCCGATCGGCGTCGAATTGATCGACCGCACCATGATCGAGCTCGCGCGCGAGATTGCGATCTTCCGGCCGACGCTGGAAAAGTTCGTGTGTGAGACGCCGGAAGCGATCCTGCTGGTCGAGTTCGGCGAAGAAAGTTCCGAGGAAAGCCTGCGCCGCCTTCTCCAGTTGAAGGAGTTGATCGGTGACCTCGGCTTCAATTGGCGGAACAGCGGCCCCAAGTGGGGCGGCGTGGTCGAGGTACTCAATCCCGACCTGCAGGCCGGCATCACCGACCTGCGCACCTCCGGTCTCAACATCATGATGTCGATGAAGGAGCAGGGGAAGCCAGTGTCCTTCGTCGAAGACTGCGCGGTGCCGCTCGAGCATCTCGCCGAATACACGAGCCGGCTGACACAAATGTTCGAAAAGCACGGCACCCGAGGCACCTGGTATGCCCACGCCGGCGCCGGCTGCCTGCATGTGCGGCCGATCCTCAATCTGCGTCAGGACAAAGATGTCCACGCCATGCGCGCGATTGCCGAGGAGGCGTTCGCAATGGTGCGCGAGTACAAGGGGTCGCATTCCGGCGAGCACGGCGACGGCCTGGTGCGCTCCGAATTCAACGAGCCGATGTTCGGCGCGCGGCTGGCGCGCGCCTTCGAGGAAGTGAAGGACCGTTTCGATCCGAACGGGCTCTATAATCCCGGCAAGGTGGTGCGCCCGCCCAAGTTCGATGACCGCAGCCTGTTCCGCTACGCGCCTGGCTATCACGGCGAGGACATCAAGACGGAACTCGACTGGTCCGCCTATCCCGGCTCAGGCGGTGGTTTTCAGGGCGCGGTCGAGATGTGCAACAATAACGGCGCCTGCCGCAAGATTGCCGGCGGCGTCATGTGCCCAAGCTACCGCGTCACTCGCGAGGAACGCGACGTTACCCGCGGGCGCGCCAACACGCTGCGGCTGGCAGTGTCCGGCCAGCTCGGTCGCGACGCGTTGACCTCCAAGGAGATGCAGGAGACGCTTAAGCTGTGCGTCTCCTGCAAGGGCTGCCGGCGCGAATGCCCGACCGGCGTCGACATGGCGCGCATGAAGATTGAGGTGCAGGCGGCACAGGTGAAGAAACGCGGCCTGTCGCTGCACGACCGGCTGGTCGGCTATCTGCCGCGCTATGCGCCGCTGGCCGCGCGCCACGCGACGTTCGCAAACTTGCGCGACGAGAGCTCGATCCTGCGGCGCGCTTCGCAAGCCTTCGCCGGTTTTTCGGTGAAGCGCAGCCTGCCGAAATGGCGCGCCGACACTTATCAGGATCGTTCCGACTGGCGCTATCGCGCGGCAGACCCCGATACGCCGGCCGAACCGCGACGCGACGTGGTGCTATTCGCCGACACCTTCAACCGTTATTTCGAGCGCGAGAACCTCGATGCGAGCTTACGCGTGCTGACCGCCGGCGGCTATCGCGTCCATGCGGCTTTGCCGGCGGACGGCAACCCGCGCCCGCTCTGCTGCGGCCGCACTTTCCTCTCGGTCGGGCTGATCGACGAAGCGCGGCGCGAGATGCAGCGCACACTTGATGCGCTCGCGCCTTATGTCGAGCAGGGCGTGCCGGTGCTCGGGCTGGAGCCGAGTTGCCTGTTCACCTTCCGTGACGAACTCCCGGCGCTGATGAAAGGCGAGGCGGTCGATGCGCTCGCCACCAATGCGCTGCTGATGGAGGAATTCCTCGCCTGCGAGCAGAAAGAGGGCAATCTGCAATTGCCGCTTCAGCCGCTGCCGAAGAAGGCGCTGCTGCACGGCCATTGCCATCAGAAGGCCTTCGCCGCCATGGGCGCGGTTGAAAACGTGTTGAAGGCGGTGCCTCAGCTTTCCGTCGAGACGGTGGAGTTCGAGCTGCTGCGGCATGGCCGGCTCTTTCGGTTACGACGCCGACACGATCGACGTCTCGCTCAAGATGGGCGAGTTGTCGCTGCTGCCGGCGGTGCGGCAGGCAGATCGAGACACTTTGATCGTCGCGGACGGCACCTCCTGCCGCCATCAGATTCATGATGGCGCGGATCGCGCCGCGCTGCATGTGGTGCGCGTGCTCGAGATGAGTCTGGGGGCAGGGAGCTAGTTTCACGCTGCCATAGAACAGATGCACTAGCGTCAGTGAGATGGCGGGCACATAGGTGCACAACAGCAGCACGACGCCGATCGCCACGATGTAGGGCAGGTTGACCTTTGTGGTCGCCCAGATGTCCGACTTGGCGATGGCACAGGAAGTCATCAATACGCTCGCCACCGGTGGCGTCTGCTGGCCGATCGCGAGATTGAGCGTCAGCACCAGCCCGAAATGGATCGGTTCGATGCCCACCGACTTCACCAGCGGCATCACGATCGGCACCACCAGAATGATTGCGGCCGCCGAATGAAGGAACATGCCGAGGATCAGGAAGGCGACGTTAAGCAGCAGCAGCACCACGTATTTGTTGGTCGTCATCTGCGTGATGGTGTGGCCGAGCGCCTGCGGCAGTTGCGCTTCGGTCAAAAAAGTCCCGATCAGAGCGGAGGCCGCGACAAGCAGCATCACCACCGCCGTCTGGATGCCACCGTCGATGCAGGCCTTGCGCAGGACCTTCAGGTCGATGTCGCGATAGATCACGCCACCGACCACCAGTGCTGCGAACACAGCCATGCCGGCGCCTTCGGTGGCAGTGACGATGCCGCCGAAGATACTGCCGAGAATGGCCACCGGCAGGATGAAGGCCCAGGCTGCGTCTTTGAAGGTGCGCCAGACATGGCCGATGCGGAAGCGCTCCTCGATCGGGAAATTGAATTTGACCGCTTGGTAGTAGGCGACGGCCGCCATGCTGAGTGCGCCTAGCAGGCCGGGTACGATCCCCGCGACAAACAGCTTCACGACCGAAGTCTGCGCCATGACCGCATATAGGATCATCGGGATCGAGGGCGGGATGATGATGGCGAGGCTCGCCGACGACGACATCGTGGCCGCCGCCACTTCCTTGGAATAGCCGCGGCTCTTCATCGCCGGAATCAGCAACGTGCCGAGCGCGGCGACGTCGGCGACCGCCGAGCCGGAGATCTCGGCGAAGAACACCGAGGTGCCGATCGCCACCATCGAAAGTCCCCCGCGGATGAAGCCGACCAGCGCCGAGGCGAAGGCGATCAGTCGGCGCGAGATCGACGAGGCGTTCATGATCGCGCCGGCCAGAATAAACAGTGGGATCGCCAGCAGCGGGAAACTGGATGCGCCGTCGAACATCACCAGCGCCACATTCACGAGTTGGCTCGAACCCTGCACGATGACGATCGCCGCCATGGCCACGATGCCGAGAGCGATCGCGATAGGCACGTTGATCAGCGCCAGTGCGATCATGCCGGCGAGCATCAAAGTGATGGTCACGGGCGCGCTCCGTCGTGCGGCGCCGTCTCGGCAGGCACGCCGGCATGCTCCAGCGCTTCTTTCAGCTCGACGTCGGCGAAGCCGGCGCCGGCGGCGTCACGCAGCACATCGGGCAGCCGGAACGCTTCCGCGATGATGAACAGTACCGCGCCGATCGGGATGACGGACTGCGTGAGCATCAGCGGAACCTGCGGCAGGCTGACCAGGTGGTCGCCGCTCAGCACGGTCAGGACCTCATAGCCGGTGACCGCTAACACGCCAAAGAACAGAAAGACGAAGGCTTCCGCGATCAAGGTGACGACGACACGGATGCGCGGCGGCAGCGCGTTGACCAAGCCCGGCACGCCGATATGGGCGCCGCGCAACGCCGCCAGCGCCGCGCCGTAATAGGTGAGCCAGACCAGGCCGACCTCGGCCACCTCGTCGTACCAGGCGAGTGCGTGGCCGGTGTAGCGGAAGGCGGCGCCGGCGATCACCAGCGTGGTCAGCGCGACCACGAGGACGACGACGATCCACTCCAACAGACGCTCGAACGCCGTGCGTAAGCTTTCGAACAGGGACATTCAATTTGGCCTTCAACGGGAGTGGCTTTGAATTTCTCCATCATCCTGAGGTGCGAGCGAAGCGAGCCTCGAAGGATGATCGGCCGTCGCCCTTCGAGGCCCGGCCTTCGGCCGAGCGCCCCAGGGTGACGGAGAAAGGTTGTCCGGCGCGGCCACTGACGGACTTCGGCAGAGATTAAGTGGGCGGCGTGCCGTAAGGCACCGTCGCCCGCTATGTCGTCAGCTTACGAGCCTGATGCGAGCGCCAAGGCTTCGTCGACCAGTTCCTTTCCGCCTTTCACTTCCTTGGCGAACTCGTCATAGATAGGCTTGCTCGCCTTGATGAAAGCGGCGGTGTCGGCCGTGTTCACCTTCATGCCCTTTTCCTTGAGCTTGCCGAGCAGCGACGTGTCGAGTTCGGCGCCGATGCCCAGCGCCACCGGCTCCATCTCGACCGCGGTATCTTTCAGAACCTTCTGCACGTCCTTGGGCATGCTGGCGAAGCTGCGGCCGGCGGTGAGATAGGCCGGTGTATAGACGTGGTTGGTGATCGAGAGATACTTCTGCACCTCGTAGAAACGCGCCGGATAGATTTGTGCGTACGGATTTTCCTGGCCGTCCATCGCGCCGGTCTTGAGCGCCACGAACACCTCTGAGAAGGCGAGCGGTGTCGGGTTGGCGCCATAAGCCTTGAACATCTTCACGCGCCAGGTGCCCTTCGGCGTGCGCAGCTTGATGCCCTTGAGGTCCTCCGGCTTGTTGATGGGCCGCACGTTGTTGGTGATCTGCCGGAAGCCGTTCTCCCAGACGCCGAGGATGTGGAACCCGTCCTTATCGGCGATCGGCACGAGCTTCGGGAACACGATCTTTTCGCGGATGCGCGCCATGTGGTCGCGGTTCTTCACCAGGTACGGCATTTCGAATAGGCCGAACTGCGGCACCTGCGACGACATCACGGTCGACGGCAGCGCCAGGTCGATGGTGCCGAGCTTGAGCTTCTTGAGCATCTCGGCGTCCTTGCCGAGCTGGCTCGAGCCGTAGACCACGACCTTGTAGTCGCCGGGCAGCTTGGCGAGCTTGGCATTCGCGCGCTTGGCGAATTCCGTGCAGCTCTTGTCGAACAGCGAGCCGGGCGCGCCGACGTGGCCGAGCTTGATTTCGCGCGCGCTGGCCGTGCCGGCGAGCAGCGCCGCGAAGGCGAGTGAAAGTAGCGCTTTGTTGAGCTTCATCGCATTCCTCCCGAGGACTTTGGCGATTCCCGCGGGCCGCGCGTCCCGTGCGGCCGGGGTTTGTTCTGGCCGCATCAATGCAAATCGACGCCGCAATGACAAGGAGCTTGTCCAGCCGAGTTTGCGCGCAGCGCCGCATGTATGGAACCGCGCCCGCAGCGGGAAGTGCGCATGATGAAAAGGCGACCCGCCCGGTCGGGGATACCGGGCGGGTCCTTAAGATCGGCGCTGGGATGGACGGGGGGCGGGCGCCGATCGAAAAAGAGTCTTGTCGATTAGTAAGGCTCGACGTCGCAGATCTTGACCACGCGCAGTTCGCCCCAGCGGTTGTAGCGCTTCACGTAGCGGCAGTCGTAGGCTGGCTCGGCGTAGGCGTTGGAGGCGGCGGCTGCGGCGGCAATCGAGCCGATGGCGAGGCCGACGCCGAAGGCCCCGAACCCATGATGATGATGGGGATGCCAGGCGAACGCGGGGGCGCTGGTGCCGACGAGGGCGCCGGTCAGGGTGACGGCAGCTAATGTCGCGGCGATGATCTTGGACTTGGTCATGGTCTGCTCCATCCGGTTATTCAGGGCGGCACTATCCGGCCGCGATACCCATGGGTCGCGACGTCCCTGGGAAAGGTTCAAATAATTCTCTTGCGGCCGCTGGCGGGGCACGCCGCCAAATTCCGCGCTACGTGTGAGGCTTTGCCAGCAAAATCGGCCGGTTGGGGCAAACTGCAGCCGAAGGGATGGAGTTTGCGCCGCACCAATGAGACAATACTGCACGTCATATTCAGGGGCTTAAAAATGAATTCAGGGGCTTAAAAATGAAGAAAGTCGCCGCAACCCTGCTGGTTCTTGCCGCTGGACTAACTGCCGCGCAGGCGCAAAAGCTCGACAGGGTCCGCTTCGGTACCAATTGGGTGGCGGAAGCCGAGCACGGTGGTTTCTATCAGGCGCTGGCCGACGGCACTTACAAGAAGTACGGCCTCGACGTCACCATCGTCCCCGGCGGACCGAATGTGAACAACCGCATTTTGCTGCCGGTCGGCAAGATAGACTTCTTCATGAGCGCCAATTCGCTGCAGACCTTCGACGCGGTCGAGCACAACATCCCCACGATTGCGGTGGCGGCGAGCTTCCAGAAAGACCCGCAGGTGATGATCGCGCGGCCAGACGTGAAGAAGTTCGAGGATCTCAAGAAGCTGACCTTGTTCATCTCAAAAGAGGGCATGGTCACCTTCTTCCAGTGGATGAAAGCCGACTATGGTTTTGATGATAAAAAAGTGAAGCCCTACAGTTTCAACGCTCAGCCGTTTCTCGCCGACAAGAGTTCGGCCATGGAGGGCTATGTCACCTCCGAGCCCTATGCCATCGAGAAGCAGGCGCATTTCAAGCCGTCCGTGTTCCTGCTCGCCGACCACGGTTTCAACAGCTATTCGACTTTGATCGAAACCCGCCGCGAACTGGTGGAGAAGAACCCCGATCTCGTCCAGCGCTTCGTCGACGCCTCGACCATTGGCTGGTATCACTATCTCTACGACGACCCTTCGCCCGCCAATGCGCTGATCAAGAAGCACAACCCGGAAATGACCGACGATCAGATCGCCTATTCCATCGCTAAGATGCGCGAAGACGGCATCGTCGATTCCGGCGACACCATAAAGTTCGGTATCGGCGCCATGACCGACGCGCGGTGGAAGAATTTCTACGATAAGATGGTCCATGCCGGGGTGGTCAAACCTGGCATCGACTACAAGCGCGGCTACACGCTGAAATTCGTGAATAAGGCTGTCGGCGCAAACCTACGGTCTAAATGACGGCACAAGCGTCCGCGATCGTTTCGTTGCGCAACGTCGGCAAGACGTTCGAGCGCGGTACTGTCGCGCTTCACCGCTTCGATCTTGCCGTCACGGAAGGCGAGTTCGTTTCGCTGCTTGGCCCTTCCGGTTGCGGTAAGTCGACCGCGTTACGCATCATAGCTGGTTTGAGTGAGCCCTCAGAAGGTGCGGTGGAATGGCCCGGGCAAGGTGCCGCTGACGCCGGCGCGATCGGTTTCGTGTTCCAGGAGCCGACGTTGATGCCCTGGGCGACGGTCGCCGCCAATGTGCGGCTTCCGCTCAAGCTTGCCCGGGAAAATGGCGCCGCAGCCGACGCCGCGGCGATGCAGGCGTTGGAGCGAGTCGGCCTTGCCGAATTCGCCCACGGCTATCCGCGCGAGCTCTCCGGTGGCATGAAGATGCGTGCTTCGATCGCGCGCGCGCTCGTCACCGAGCCGCGGCTGTTGCTGATGGATGAGCCGTTCGCCGCGCTCGACGAGATCGCACGCTTCAAGCTCAACAACGATCTACTGGCGCTGTGGCAGATGCTTCGGCGCACGGTGATCTTCGTCACCCATTCGGTGTTCGAGTCGGTTTACCTGTCGCAACGCATCGTGGTGATGACCTCTCGGCCAGGGCGCGTCTACGCCGAGATTCCTATTCCGGCACCCTATCCGCGCGACGAGAATTTCCGGACTTCGCCCGACTATGCCGGCTTCTGCCGGCTGGTTTCGGAAGCGCTGCGTAGCGCTATGGCGGAGGACGCGGCATGAGCGACCGCCTGCTCCGCCTTTCGCTGCCGGTCGTAGTTCTGGCGCTCGGCATCGTGCTGTGGGACCTGGTTGTGCGGCTGAATCACATCCCGCCCTATGTGCTGCCGGCACCCACTTTGGTGTTTTCGACACTCATTGCCGATAGCGCTCTGTTGGGACATTCGCTGCTGGTGACGCTCGCTACCACTGTCGAGGGCTTTGCGCTTGCGGCTATCGGCGGTATCGGGCTTGCCATCCTGTTCAGTCAGTCGCGGCTGGTGGAATACTCGCTCTATCCATATGCGGTCATCTTGCAAGTGACGCCGGTCGTGGCCATCGCGCCGTTGCTGCTGATCTATCTCCCGCAGTCGCTGGCGGTGCTGGCCTGTGCTTGGATTGTGGCGTTCTTTCCGGTGCTGGCTAACACGACGCTGGGGCTGAATTCGGTCGACCACAATCTGCTGGCGCTGTTCCAGCTCTACAAAGCCTCACGCTCGCAGTTGCTCTTGCAGTTGAAGCTCCCCGCCGCGCTGCCGCAGATGCTGACGGGTCTGCGGATCGCTGGCGGACTGTCGCTGATCGGTGCCGTGGTTGCGGAAATCGCGGCCGGCTCCGCCGGTGCAGGCTCCGGGCTTGCCTACCGTATCGCGGAATCCGGCTACCGGCTTAACATCCCGCGCATGTTCGCGGCGCTGCTGCTATTGGCGGTTGCGGGCATCGTGATCTTCTTCGTCCTGTCGGCGCTCTCCCATCTCGCTTTACGCCGTTGGCACGAAAGTGCGCTGCGGCTGGAGCGCTAACGCGCTGCAAAGCTGCCCGTGCATTGCACTCGCGCAATTTCGTCACTCGTCAACGGGCGGTAGCTTCGTTAGCCTGTGAGAGGAGGAAACATGACGAACAAGATCGATCTCAGCGGCCGCAATGCGGTCGTGACCGGGGCTGCGCAAGGCATCGGCCGCGCTGTCGCCGCGCGTTTCCTGGAGTCGGGCGCGAGCGTGGCGATTTGGGACCGCGACATCGAACGGGCGCAAACGACCGCCTCGCAATTGCAAACACAAGGCCGCGTCATCGCCGTTGCGGCCGACGTCGGCGATTACGCAGCCGTGGAGCGCGCCCGCGGCGAGACGCTGAAGGCGCTCGGGCGCATCGACATCCTGGTCAATAATGCCGGTATTTCCGGGCCAAACGTGAAGACCGTAGAATACCCGCTGGACGCCTGGCATGCGGTGGTGTCGGTCAACCTCGACGGTCCGTTCCATTGCTGCCGGGCGGTGGCGCCGTTGATGGTGGCGCAGAACTACGGCCGCATCGTCAACATTGCCTCCATCGCCGGCAAGGAAGGCAACCCGAATGCGCCGGCCTATTCGGCCACCAAGGCGGCGGTGATCGCGCTGACCAAGACGCTGGGCAAGGAGCTCGCTTCCTGCGACATCTCGGTCAACTGCCTGACGCCGGCGGCGGCGCGCACCGCGATCTTCGATCAGATGACCCAGGAGCACATCGACTTCATGCTGTCGAAGATCCCGCGCGGCCGTTTCGTCACCGTGGAGGAGATCGCCGGGCTGGCGGCCTGGTGCGCGTCGGCCGAGTGCTCGTTTACGACAGGCGCGGTGTTCGACATTTCCGGTGGGCGGGCGACCTATTGAGCGACGAAGCAAGCCAGCGCCGGCAGCGGCTGATCGGAATTGCGCTGATGTGCTGCGCGGTGGCGCTGTTCGCCTGCCTCGACACCACGGCGAAATATCTTAACACCCACATGGCGGCGCTGCAGATCGTGTGGGCGCGCTACACCAGCGCCTTCCTCTTGACGCTCATCGTCTCCAATCCGCTGACAGCGCCCGACCTGTTGCGCACCGGCAGCCTCCGTCTGCAACTCACGCGCTCGCTGCTGCTTGTCGGCTCGACCGCGCTCAACTTCCTGGCGCTGCGCTACATGCAGCTCGCCGACGTGCTGTCGATCATATTCACGTTTCCCTTCATCGTGGCCATCATCTCCGGCCCGATGCTGGGTGAGTGGATTGGCTGGCGGCGCTGGCTTGCCGTTATGTTCGGCTTCGGTGGCGTGCTGCTGATCGCCCGGCCCGGGTCCGGCAGCATGCAGCCGGCGGCGCTGTTCTCGCTCGCCGCCACCATCTGCTACGGCTTTTACGCAGTGATCACCCGCATCGTCTCGCGCACCAACTCCAACCAGACCTCGCTGTTCTTTGGCAACATGATCGGCGCGCTGGTGATGCTGCCGGTGTTGCCCTTCGTGTGGAGCGCGCCGGCCAATTGGTTCATCGCGGCCTTGATGCTGGGAATTGGCGTGCTCGGCAGCCTCGGGCACTTTTGTCTCATTTCCGGCCACAAGTTGGCGCCGGCCTCGGTGCTTTCGCCCTTCGTCTATACCCAGCTCGTTTGGGTCACGATCCTGGGTTATTTGGTCTTCGCGAGCTTGCCCACCGCCTGGACCTTGGGGGGCGCCGCCATGGTGGTCGGCTCCGGCCTCTACCTGCTCTACCGCGAGCGCCAGGTGGGCCAGCGCGCCGCCAGCGAAGGAGCGCTCCAAGATCCCCCAGAATGACAAAGGGCCGCCGGAATGACGGGTCCGCGCGGGACGGCATCGCCTTGCGGTCCCGCGTTCATCGGCGGTAAGTTCCGCCCCGTCAATAAGAACACGCTCTCAAGGAAATCCCCATGGCCACAGCGGAGAACCGGGCGCAGGCGTCCGCCGGCACCGGCTTGAACGACGATATCGGCGAGCAGAAGCGCCTGGCGTTGTACCGCTCGCAGGTGCGCCTGCGCGAGGCGGAGCAGCGCGCCTACGACCTGTTCCTGCAGAACCTGGTCAAGGGCACCAGCCATCTGTCGCTGGGGCAGGAAGCGATCGCCGCCGGCTTTGCCGAAGCCATGGTGAAGGGCGACTTGAGCTTCTGTACCTATCGCGGCCACGCCCATACGTTGGCGCGCGGCGTCCCGGTCGAGCAGGTGTTGGGAGAACTGATGCAGCGCGACAACGGCCTGATGCGCGGCAAGGGCGGCTCGATGCACCTGACGTCGGAGGAGCACGGGGTGATGGGCTCCTACGCCATCATCGGCGCGCATCTGCCCATCGCCTGCGGCGCCGCCTGGCGCGCCCAATACAAAGGCTCGAAGGACGTTTCGGTCTGCTTCTTCGGCGACGGCACCACCAATATCGGCGCTTTCCATGAGGCGCTGAATTTTGCCGCGATCTGGAAGCTGCCGGTGATCTTCGTCTGCGAGAACAATCTCTACATGGAATATACGCCGATCGGCGACGTGACCGCCGTCGAGCACCCGGCCGCCGACCGTGCCGGGTCGTACGGCCTCGAACGCATCGTCATCGACGGCAACGACGCCGATGAGGTCTATCGCACCGCGCAGAAGGCTTTTGCCAAGGCGCGCGCCGGCGAGGGACCGTCGCTGATCGAGTGCATGACCTATCGCCACAGCGGCCATTCGCGCGCCGACCCCGCCAAATACCGGCCCGAGGGTGAACTGGAACGCTGGAAGCAGCACGATCCGGTCACGATTTATCGCGAGCGGCTGAAGCAGTTCGGCGTCACCGACGCCACGATCGAGGAGATTGAGACGAGCGTGCGCAAGGAGGTCGATGACGCGACCGAGGCCTGCAAGGCCGCGCCCAACCCGCCGCTCGATATCATCACCACCGATGTCTACGCCGATGGTGGCTGGGCATGGAGAAACTGACATGCCGGAACTGACCTACCGCGACGCCGTGATCCGCGGCATCGCCCAGGAGATGGAACGCGACGAAGACGTCGTCTTCCTCGGCGAGGACGTGGCCAAGGCCGGCGGCGTATTCAAGGCGACCGTGGGTCTGTACGAGCAGTTCGGGCCGCTGCGCGTGCGCGACACGCCGATTTCCGAGCAGGCCATCCTCGGCGCCGCCATGGGCGCGGCCATGACCGGCCTCAAGCCCATCGCCGAGATCATGTTCTCGGACTTCTTCGCGGTGTGCTTCGACTACATCGCCAACGAGTTTCCGAAGAGCCGTTACATGTCGAACGGTCAGACCAAATGCCCGCTGGTGGTGCGCACCGGCAACGGCGCCGGTTCGCGTTTCGGCGCGCAGCACTCCCAGAGCGTCGAGAACTGGTGCATGATGATCCCGGGCCTGAAGGTGGTGGCGCCGTCGTCGCCGGCCGACGTCATCGGCCTGCTGGCGGCGTCGGTGCGCGATCCCGATCCGGTGATCTTCCTCGAGCACAAGTCGCTTTATGCCACTAAGGGCGAGGTGCCCGACGGCGAGATCGTCGATACCCTCGGCACCGCCAAGATCGTGCGCCCCGGCAAGGACGCCACCATCCTGGCGCTGGCGCTGATGGTGCCGCGCGCCGTCGAGGCGGCGGAAAAGCTGCAAGCGGAACACGGCATCGACTGCGAAGTTGTCGATGTGCGCTCGCTGGTGCCGCTCGATACGCAGACAATCTTAGGCTCGGTGGCGCGCACCAACCGGCTGTTCACGGTCGAGGAAAATCCGCGGCTGTGCGGTTGGGGCGCCGAGATCGTGTCGATCGTGGCGGATGAGGCCTTCTACGACCTCGACGGCCCACCGGTGCGCATCACCACGCCGCACATTCCGTTGCCGGCCGCCGACGCGCTGGAAGACGCGGTGCTGCCGACGCCGGAGCGGATCGTCGAGACGGTGAAGCGGAGTTTGGGGAGTTGAGGCATCGTGTCCCGGATGCGGTGCGGCACGAAGTGATGCACCGCTGATCCGGGACCCAGCTTGTTTGGATTCATAACCGTGGTCCCGGTTCTGCAGCGCACCGCTTCGCGCTGCGCCCGGGACACGAGGTACGGAGTTAGCTCATGTACGAAAATCTTCTCGCCAACGTTCCGACCGACCTGTGGATCGGCGGCAAATGGCGCAAGGCTTCCGACAATGCCCGCTTCGACGTGACCGACCCGGCCACCGAGCGCACCATTGCTTCCGTGGCGAGCGCCACGGTCGACGACGCTATGGCCGCGCTCGATGCCGCCGAAGGCGCTTTCGCCGATTGGGCCGGCCGCAAACCGCGCGAGCGCGCTGAGATTCTGCGCAAGTGCTACGAGCTGATCATGCGCGACGCCGAACGCTTCGCCAAGCTGATCACGTTGGAGAACGGCAAGGCGCTGCCCGACTCGCGCGGAGAGGTGGCCTACGCCGCCGAGTTCTTTCGCTGGTACGCCGAGGAAGCCGTGCGCAATCTCGGCAGCTTTTCGATGGCGCCGGCTTCCGGCGCGCGCATCGTCGCGCAGCACAAGCCGGCCGGCATCGCCGTGCTGGTAACGCCGTGGAACTTCCCCGCCGCCATGGCGACGCGAAAGATCGGCCCGGCGCTCGCTGCCGGTTGCCCGGTGGTCTTGAAGCCCGCGTCCGACACGCCGCTCACCATGTTGGCGCTGATGCCGGCGCTGGAGGAAGCGGGCGTGCCGCCTGGCGTGGTCAACGTCATTCCCTCGCGCTCGTCGGGCAAGGTGGTCTCGGCCATGCTGCACGACCCGCGCGTGCGCGTGGTGTCGTTCACCGGCTCGACCGAAGTCGGCCGCAAGCTTTTGCACGAGGCCGCCGACAACATCGTCAAGCCGGCCATGGAATTGGGCGGCAACGCGCCTTTCCTGGTGTTCGAGGACGCGGATATCGACGCCGCCATCGACGGCGCCATGGTCGCCAAGATGCGCAACATGGGCGAGGCCTGCACCGCGGCCAACCGTTTCTATGTGCACGAGAAGGTGCACGACGAGTTCGCCAAAAAGCTCACCGCCAAGATGGCCGGCCTGAAGATGGGCAACGGCCTCGATGACGGCGTGATGCTCGGGCCGCTGGTCAACAAGGAAGGCCGCGACAAGGTGATCGAATTGGTCGACGACGCGGTGTCGAAGGGCGCCAAGGTCATGACCGGCGGCAAGACGCCGGACGGGCCGGGGTTCTTCTATCCCGCGACGGTGCTCGCCAATGTCTCCGACGATTCGAAGATGCTGAACGAGGAGATTTTCGGACCGGTGGCGTCGATCCAGACCTTCAAGACCGAAGACGAAGTCATCAAGCGCGCCAACGACACTGAGTACGGCCTTGTCGCCTATCTCTACACCAAGGACCTGAGCAAAGGCATGCGCGTGTCAGAGAAGCTCGAGTTCGGCATGATCGGCCTGAACCGCGGGCTCGTCTCCGATCCGGCGGCGCCGTTCGGCGGCGTCAAGCAATCGGGCCTCGGCCGCGAAGGCGCGCAGGAAGGCATGAAGGAGTTTCTCGAGACTCAATACGTGTCGGTAGCTTGGTAGCGGTGAGGCAGCAGCGCATGAGCGCGGCCGAGGGTGAAGTTCGCAAGAAGCTGATGGGTGCCTGGCGCTATGTCGGCACGCGCATCAATGGCGACAACTGGGACCGCGGCGCGAATCCAAAGGGCATGATCTATTATGGTCCGCATGGCGAGATGGCGGTGCAGATCGCGCCCGACGTGGAGCGCCCGCGCGCCGGTGACGTCATGACCCCGGACGAGGCCTTCCGCGCGCTCAAGGATTACATCGCCTATTTCGGTACTTATTCGATCGACGAGAAAGGCGGAACGGTGACGCATCACCGTGCGGCGACCATACAGCCAGGCGATTCCGGCGACTTCGTCCGTCGCGTTGAGTTCATTGGCGACCGCCTGGTGCTGCGGCCGCCCAATTCGACACTGGAAGTCACTTGGGAACGCATCAAGTGACACGAGGGAAGTAAATGGACGTGCTAATGCCGCAGCTCGGCGAAACCGTCGCCGAGGGCAAGATCGTCAAATGGTTCAAATCGGCTGGCGATGAGGTAAAGCCGGGCGAGAATCTGTTCGAGATCGAGACCGACAAGACTTCGATGGAAGTTCCGGCCATCAGCGCCGGCACGTTGACCGACATCCGTTTTCAGGTCGGCGAGACCGCCAAGGTCGGCGCAGTGGTGGCGGTGATCAACGATGGCAGCGGCGCATCGGCCAGTACGTCTGCTCCTGCCGCTGCGGCATCCGTTGTGCCTGCGAAACCGGCAGCGGCTTCCCCCCCGCTCACCCCCGCGAAAGCGGGGGTCCAAACAGGAAAAGAACTGGATTCCCGCTTGCGCGGGAATGAGCGGAGTATTGAGCAAACCGCACCTCGCGATTTCGCTTACCCCAACATGACCCCGTTTCGTGAAGTGCGCACGCCGGAACGCAATTACGGACCGGCAAAGCTGCCGAGCGGCGCGGTGGTCACTCCGCTGGCTCGGCGGCTCGCCGGCGAGCGCGGCATTGATCTTTCGAATATCAAAGGCTCCGGCCCACGCGGTCGCATCGTCGCCGCCGATATCGAGAAGGCAGCGCCGGCCACACGTGCGCTGACAACCGGCGCAACCGCGGGGCAGGTCAAAGCGCTGTTCGAAGGCATTCCTTACGAGGAAGTGCCGCTCGATTCCATGCGCGCCACCATCGCCGCGCGCCTCACCCAGGCGGTGCAGACCATCCCGACCTTCTATCTGATGGCCGATATCGACATCGGCCGGCTCACGGCGATGCGCGAGGAGGCCAACGCCGCCGCGCCCAATGACAAAGACAGCCAGCCGGCCTTCAGGCTCTCGCTCAATGATTTCATCATCAAGGCTTGGGGTGCGGCGCTCCTGCGTGTTCCAGCCGCCAACGCGGTGTGGGCGCAGGACCGCATCCTGCGTTTCACCCATGCGGACATTGGCGTCGCCGTCGCGCTCGATGGCGGCCTGATCACGCCGGTGCTGCGGAACGTCGATAGCAAGTCGGTCACTGCGATTTCGGCGGAAATGCGCGATCTTGCCGAGCGTGCCCGCGCCAAGAAGCTGAAGCCCAACGAATACCAGGGCGGCGCCAGCGCTATCTCCAATCTCGGCATGTATGGCACGCGCGAATTCACCGCCATCATCAATCCGCCGCACGCCACTATTCTGGCGGTCGGTGCCTCACGCCGCGCGCCGGTCGAAACGGAAGACGGCGCGGTGAAGTTCGTCAGCCAGATGACGGCTACGCTGTCGTGCGACCACCGCGTGCTCGACGGCGCGCTCGGCGCCGAACTGCTGGCGGCATTCAAGTCTCTGGTCGAGATGCCGGTCACCGCGTTGATCTAGCGCGTGATTCCGAAAAGTGGGTGCTAGTTTTCGGATAAGATCGCGCGCAAGAGGAGGGAGAAGCTTATGGCTGGCGAAAAGCCCGATGTTCTACTGGTTGGCAACAAGAAGCCGGTCATCATGGGGGGTCTTGAGGGCAAGGTCACGCCGCATTGCCTGATCGATGCGTCCGACCGGGACGCGCTAATCAAGTCCGTCGCCGACAAGGTGCGGACGATCGTGGTCTCCTATACCAACGAGCGCATCGGCCCCGAGTTCATGCAGCGCTTTCCCAAGCTCGAGCAGGTTTCGAGCTTCGGCGTCGGCTATGACCACGTCGATGCCAAATGGGCGGGTGCGCACGGCATCGTCGTCACCAACACGCCGGAAGTGCTGAACGAGGAAGTGGCCGACACCGCGCTCGGGCTCCTGCTGTGCACGGTGCGCGAATTTCCGCAGGCCGATCGCTACGTGCGCGCCGGCAAGTGGCCGAGCGCACAATACCCCCTTACCAATGCCACTTTACGCAATCGCACCGTCGGCATGGTCGGCATGGGCCGCATCGGCAAGGCGATCGCGCGCCGGCTGGAAGCGTTCGGCGTGCCGGTGGTCTACCATTCGCGCAACCAGCAGAGCGGCATGTCGTACAAATATTACCCCCATCTCGTCGACATGGCGCGCGACGTCGACACCTTGATGGTGATCGTGCCGGGCGGTGCGGCGACCCAGAACCTGATCAACGCCGAAGTGCTGAAAGCGCTGGGGCCGAACGGCATCCTCATCAACATGGCGCGCGGTTCGGTGGTCGACGAGCCGGCGCTGATCGAGGCGTTGAAGAACCGGACCATCTATTCCGCCGGCCTGGACGTGTTCGCCAAGGAACCGCAGGTGCCGAAGGAACTGCTGGAGATGGACCATGTCGTCCTGTTCCCGCATCTCGGCTCCTCGACCGAGGTGACGCGGGCGGCGATGGACCAACTCGTGGTTGACAACATCCTGGCCTGGGCGATTGGCAAACCGCCGCTTACGCCCGTGCCCGAGACGCCATATCCACCGAAACGTTAGCGGTGTAACCTCAGATACCCTGCAATGGGGGCGGCATGCGTCGCGGTATCATCATCCTCGCTGCTGCGCTCGCGGTTTCAGGCGGTGCTTCGGCACAGCCTAAGACGCCGATCAACGAATCCGCCAAGGCGATGATCGGCGTTTGGGAATTCTCCGATGCCGCGCGCACCAAGATCTGCACGGTCACATTCAGCGACAGCTCGGTTAAAGTAGGTTACAAGTTGAAATTCGATCCGGCATGCGCCGCGCTGTTCCCGGTTGTGACGAAAGTTGCCGGCTGGCGCTACCCGGATGACGATTTGCTCTATCTGCTCGATGCCCAGGGTCAGGCGCTGGTCGAGTTCAGCGAAGTCGAGGACGGTATCTTCGAGGCGCCCACGCCCGGAGTTGGGGTCCTGTTCCTGCACAATCCGGTGCTGGTTGAACCCGACAATAACGAACAGCCGCCTGGCGCCGAAAGTCCGCCAGCCGGCGAAGCACCCACGCTTCAGCAAGCCCCGTCAGCGCAACAACCGCCCACGCCAAAATGAAATGGTCGCCGAGGCTTGTCCCGGATGCGGCGCAGCGTGAGACGTGCGCCGCTGATCCGCGGCTGTTCCAAGTTTTGAATGTGTGACGGTCCCGGGTCTGCGGCGCATCACTGCGTGCTGCGCCGCGCCCGGGACACGACGCCTCAAATCAACCTCAGCCCCTTGAAACTCGCGTGGCCCTCCTTGCCGACGATGATGTGGTCGTGCACGGCAATGCCGAGCGGTTTCGCCACATCGACGATCGCCTGCGTCATCTGGATGTCGGCGCGCGAGGGCGTCGGATCGCCGGAGGGATGGTTGTGCACCAGGATGATCGCGGTTGCCGATAATTCGAGCGCGCGCTTGATAACTTCGCGCGGGTAGACGGGAGTGTGGTCAACGGTGCCAGTCTGCTGCACTTCGTCGGCGATGAGCTGGTTGCGCTTGTCGAGGAACAGGACACGGAACTGTTCCCTGTCGGCGAAGGCCATGGTGGTGCGGCAATAGTCGAGCACGCTACCCCACGACGACAGCACGGTCCGCTTGCGCACTTCGCCGCGAGCCAGACGGCTGGCGGCGGCCAGCACCACCTTCAGTTCGGTGATGGCGGCGTCGCCCAGACCCTTAACCTCGGCAAGCCGCTTCTCCGGCGCCGCCACCACCTCGGCAAAGGAGCCGAACTTGGCTATCAGTTCCTTGGACAGCGGTTTGACGTCGCGCTGGGGGATGGCGCGGAACAGCACCAGTTCGAGGAGTTCGTAGTCGCTCACCGCGTCGGCGCCGGCCTCGCGGAAGCGCGCGCGCAACCGTTCGCGGTGGCCGTGATAATGCGGGGCACCCTCGGAGAGGCCGCTCTTCGGTTCGCTTCTGTCCTGCTCTGCCGCCATAAAAGACATACCCACCCGTTTGGGCCCCGGTTCGCGGCATGATTGTAAATCACCCCGGCGCGCCCGACGAGGGGAGGTCTTCAGGCGCCTTCGCTCTAGGGCAGGGCGGAGCCGGCGTCAGCGCTTATAGGGCGGCTTGTCGAGGCCGGCTGGCGAAAAAGTGAACACCTCGACGCCGGTTTCGGTCACACCCACGCTGTGCTCGAACTGGGCCGACAGCGAGCGGTCGCGGGTGACCGCCGTCCAGCCGTCGGAAAGCACCTTCACGTGCGGGCGGCCGATGTTGATCATCGGCTCCACGGTGAAGAACATGCCGGGCTTCAGTACGATGCCTTCACCGGGGCGGCCGACGTGAACGATGTTGGGCTCGTCGTGGAACAGGCGGCCGAGGCCGTGGCCGCAGAAATCGCGCACCACGCTCATGTGCTGGGCTTCCACATAGTTCTGGATGGCGGCGCCGATGTCGCCTGTGGTCGAGCCCGGGTGGATGGTGGCTATCCCGAGCATCATCGCCTCGTGGGTAACCTCGATCAGCCGCTCGGCCCGGCGCGGGATATTGCCGATCGGATACATCCGGCTCTAGTCGCCGTGCCAGCCGTCGAGGATCAGCGTCACGTCGATATTGACGATGTCGCCTTCCTTAAGGGGCTTGTCGCCGGGGATACCGTGGCAGACTACGTGATTGAGCGAGGTGCAGGTCGACTTTTTGTAGCCGCGGTACATCAGCGTCGCTGGCAGCGCGCCGTGGTCCATGCCGAACTCGAACACCAGCCTGTCGATGGTATCGGTGGGCACGCCCGGTCCGACATGGTCGACCAGCATGTCGAGGCAGCGGGCGACCAGTTGCCCGGCCTTGCGCATGCCTTCGAAGGCCTGGGGACCGTGAATCTTGATCTGGCCGGTTTTGCGTAGAGGCGCGGCAGAGGCGTCGACGTAGGTCATAGGTGCAATTTAAGCCCTGCGGTGCGGGGCGCAAGTTGGCTATTCTGCCAGGGTTACGGGCGCCGCCAGGTCGATACCTTCGGGAGAAATGGCACATTTCCAGGCAAAGGCCTCCACGCCGACTTTCCGGGCATAATCGAAGGCTTGGCCATAGGCCCGGTCGATGTCGCGGGCAAGCGCGAGTCGCTTCGCCGAGCCGATCTGGACCACGTACAGCATGACCGCGCGGGCACCGGCTTCGACCATACTTGCGAGCTCGTCGAGGTGCTTGGCACCGCGGGCCGTCACAGAGTCGGGGAACTCGGCAAGGCCCGACGTGCGCATCATATGCACGTTCTTGATTTCGACATAGCACGGCGGCTGGCCTTCATTTTCGAGCAGGAAGTCGATGCGCGAATTCTTGCCGTACTTCACTTCGCGGCGGATCGACGTGTAATTGGCAAGAGCGGGGATCGCCTTAGCCTGCAGCGCCTCACCGACCAAAAGGTTGGGATGTGCGGTGTTGACGCCGACCAACTCGGCGCCGGCGCCGAAATCCACCTCCACCAGCTCCCACGAATAGGGCAGCTTGCGTTTCGGATTGTCGGACTTTGACAACCAGATGCGTGCGCCCAGGGCATCGAGCCCGGTCATGGCGCCGGGATTGGCGACATGCGCCGTAATCTCTTCGCCGTCGGGAAGCGTCACGTCAGCGAGGAAGCGCTTGTAGCGGCGGATCAGTGTGGCGGGGATCAGGGGCGTGTGGAAGCGCATCAGTCTGCGATTTTCCCGCCCAGCTCATCCTCGATATGGGCGCGAATGATGTCGTCGAAGGTCTTCTCCACGGCGAAGCCGAGCTTGATCGCGCGCTGGGGGTCGAAGCGCTGCGGCCACCCGGCCACAATCCGCGCCACCAACTCATCCGGCTCGCGGCGGATGCGGGCGACGGCCTTGTTACCGGCGACACGCCGCAGCGCCTCGATCTGTTCGGTCACGGTGCAGCACACGCCCGGCATGATGATGTTGATGCGCGGCCCCAACTGCTCCCGCGTGAGTCCGGCGCCGTGGATGAGGAAACCGACCGCCGAGCGTGGGCTGGCGTGCCAATGCACCACGGTGTCGGGCACCGGCAGGATCGCCTCCATTCCGGCAAGCGGCTCGCGGATGATGCCGGAAAAGAAACCGGAGGCCGCTTTGTTCGGCTTGCCAGGCCTCACCACGATCGACGGCAGCCGGATGCCGGTGCCGTCGAGGAAACCGCGCCGGGTATAATCGGCGAGCATCAGTTCCACCATCGCCTTTTGGGTGCCGTAGGAGGTAAGCGGCGTCAGGTGGAAGTCGTCGGGAATGGGATCGGGGAAGGGCGCGCCGAACACGGCGAGCGATGAGGTGTAGACGACTTTTGGACAATAGCGCTCGCCCGCCAGACGCACGGCCTCAAGCAGTTCGCGGCTGCCGTCGAGATTGACGCGATAGCCCTTTTCGAGATCGGTCTCGGCTTCGCCCGACATCACGCCGGCGAGATGGAAGATCACGTCCGGCCGTCCGGCGATCGCACGCGTAGCGGCGTCGGGTGAGGCGAGATCGCTGGTCGTAGCCACCACCTCGCCGGCAAAGCCGACGGGCTTTTCCGGTTCCACCACATCGACGAGCGTGAGGCGGTCAATCGGCTTGCCGTTGAGGCTGCCGTCGTTGACCAGGCGGGCGGTCAGCTTGCGACCGATCATGCCCGCGGCGCCGGTAATCAGAATATGCATCGCGTCCTCTTACTCTTTCTTGTGCGTGAACTTATCCGAAAACCGGTTCCCACTTTTCGGGATCACGCTTCGACGTCGCGTTCGTCCGCCGACTCGAAACGATCGATCTTGCGCAGGTCCGGGAACAGGAACATCCATATCAGCGCCACCAGCAGCGAACCGATGCCGCCGATCAGTACCGAGGGCACGGCGCCGAGCCATGCAGCGACTGTGCCGGATTCGAATTCGCCCAGCGTATTCGAAGAGCCGACGAACAGGTAGTTGATCGCGCTTACCCGTCCGCGCATGGCGTCCGGCGTCTCGATCTGCACCAGCGAGAAGCGGATCACTACGCTCACCGCGTCGGACAGGCCGAGCACCGCCAGGGTGGCAAGCGACAGCAGAAACGAATGCGACAGGGCGAATGCGATAGTCGCCAGCCCGAAGACTCCAACCGCCGCGAACATCTTTGGGCCGATTCGGCTCTCGATCGGATAATGCGACAGCCACACCGCCGACAGCAGCGCACCCACCGCCGGCGCCGAGCGCAACAGGCCGAGGCCGATCGGTCCGACATGGAGAATATCGCGGGCATAGACCGGCAGCAGCGCGGTGGCGCCGCCGAGCAGCACCACGAACAGGTCGAGCGTGACGACGCCCAACAGCCGGCTGCGGCCGCGCACGTAATGGAAGCCCGCCAGCACCGAGCGGAAGGTAGGCGGCTCGCGCGCCGGCGCCGGCGTGGTCGCCACGCGGATCAGGGTGACGAAGACGATGGCCGCAGAGAAAAACACCAGGCAGAGCGCGCTCACCGCCACCGGGTTGAAGGCATAGATCAGCCCGCCCAATGCCGGTCCCGCGATCACTGCAATCTGGTTGGCCGAGGCCCAGCCCGCCACCGCGCGGGTGATCATGGGCGCCGGCACCAGCGAGGGCACCAGCGCACTCGTAGTGGGCACCTCGAAGGCCCGCGCGCAGCCGATCAGGAACACGGCGACGAACAGGATATTGCGGCTGATAACGCCAGTGAGCAGGGCAGCGGTAATGAGGGCGGCGGCGACGGCAGAAATGGCCTGCGCACCGCGGATGATCAGCCGGCGGTCGTAACGGTCGGCGACATGGCCGATGAGCAGCGTGAGCAGCGCCGAGGGCACGAACTGGATCAGCCCCACTAGACCGAGGTCAAACGCCGAATTGGTGAGTTGGTAGAGCTTCCAGGCGATGGTGAGCGCCAGCATCTGCATGCCCATAGTGCTGGCCACCCGCGCCAGCCACATAAACGCGAACGGGCGTTGCGCCAGCAGAGACGATGCGGTCGCGTCGGCGGCGTTCATGCAATGCCGCCGTTCAAGGCGCCGAGGCTTTCGATCTGGTTGCCATCGGCGTCGAAGTTCTCCGGCGCAAGCCAGCGCTCGAAATTGACTTTGCGCGGGGGCCACTCGCCGTCGAGCATCGACAGCCAGGCGGTGTCGCGGCTATGGCCCTTGGCGATCATATGCTGGCGAAAGAGGCCTTCGAAGGTGAAGCCATAGCGCTCGGCAGCCCGCCGCGACGGCGCGTTGAGTGCGTCGCATTTCCATTCGTAGCGCCGGTAGCCCAAGGTCTCGAACACGTAGCGCGCCAACAGATATTGCGCCTCCGTGGCCAGCGGCGTGCGCTGCAAGGCCGGCGCATAGAGCACGTGTCCGACTTCGATGACTCGATCCTTTTCGCGGATTGCCATCAGCGCCATGACGCCGAGCGCTCGGCCGGCGGTGTCGACAATGGCGTAGGCGCGCGGATCGTCGAGCGCGGCGCGCGATATGACCCAAGCGTTGAAGCTGGCGGCATCGGCGAATGGCCCATAACTCGGCATGTAGGTCCATATCTGATCGTGGCCCTGCATCGCCTGCCACAGGCTATCCGCGTGCTCGGCTTTGAGATTCTCAATCCGGCCGAAGCGGCCTTGCAGCGTGGTCAACCCCGGCCGTTCAGCCGGCCGCGTGTCGACCGGAGGGCCGATCGGCTGCCCGGTTTTGGAATGAGATGCGCCACTCACGGTTTTGGCCGGCGGGGGAGGTCGTCACGAAAGAAATTGTTGATATCGGCCATGGGCACGGCGTTGGCGAACGAGTCGAACTTGCCGTGCTCGGCGATTTCGCGCGCCGAGCGTATCATCGCGCCCCAGGCAACGCGCGCCAACGTGGAACCGACGCTGATCCGCCGCGCACCAAGGCCGGCGAGATCGGCGACCGTCAAGCCAAGCGCACCCGGCATCAGCACGTTGACCGGCTTAGGCGCCACCGCCTTGTTCACAGCGGCGATCTGCTCGCGCTCACGCAACCCCGGCGCATAGAGCACATCGGCGCCGGCGTCGGAATAGGCGCGTAGCCGCCGGATGACTTCGTCGAGGTCGCGCCGCCCGACCAGGAAACATTCGGCGCGCCCAGTAAGCAGCACCTCGCCGCCGCCTTCGTCGATTGCCGCCCGCGCCGCGCGCATGCGCGCGACCGCATGGTCGATGTCGTAGAGCGGCTTCTGCGCGTCACCGGTGGCGTCCTCGATCGACAGCCCCGCGACCCCGGTTTCGATGCACAGCCGCACGCTGTCGGCGACGCCCTCCGGATCGTCGGCATAACCACGCTCGAAATCGGCGTTCACCGGCAGATCGGTGGCGGCGACGATCTCCGCGATGTGGCCGAGCATCATGGCGCGCGTGACTGCCCCGTCCGATATGCCTTGCGCAAAGGCGAAACCCGCGCTGGTGGTGGCCAGCGCCTTGAAGCCGAGATGCTGCAGATAGCGGGCGGTGCCCACGTCCCACGGGTTAGGAATGACGAAGCAGCCGCTTTGGTGCAGGGCTCGGAAGGCCTGGCGTTTTTCGGAGGCTGTCGCCATGGGAAATCCTTAGCGAGACGGGGCCGCGAAGGTGCCACGGCGGACGGCACTGGTACAATCCGTTTCCTGGCAATGCTGATTTGATTTTTTCAGGCCGATGGGGTGAACATGCCGCCAATATCGCGCCGATTGAAGTGACAAGGGAGTGGCTTCATGCTTAAGACCGTCGCCGCCTTCGACCGCATCGGGGAGGAAAACGCCTTCGCCGTGCTTGCTCGTGCCAATGCGCTGGCCGCCAAGGGGCGTGACATCATCAATCTCGGCATCGGCCAACCGGACTTCCGCACCCCGGACTTTATCGTCGAGGCGGCGGTGAAGGCATTGCACGAAGGCCATCACGGCTATACGCCGGCGACCGGCATCCCACCCTTGCGCGAGGCGGTGGCGGAAGACCTGCACAAACGTTTTAGTGTCGATGTCTCGCCCGACAGCGTCATGATCATGCCCGGCGGCAAGCCGACCATGTTCACCTCGATTCTGATGTTCGGCGAGCCGGGCGCGGAGATCATGTATCCCGATCCCGGCTTTCCCATCTATCGCTCAATGATCGAGTTCACCGGCGCGACGCCAGTGCCGGTGCCGATCCGCGAAGAGAACGGCTTCGCCTTCTCGGCGGAGGAGACGCTGTCGCTGATCACGCCGAAAACGCGGCTGTTGATTGTCAATTCACCGGCCAATCCCACCGGCGGCGTCACCCCCAAAAGTGAAGTCGACAAGCTGGTTGCCGGCCTCGATAAGTGGCCGGACGTCGCGATCATGTCGGACGAGATCTACGACCACATGGTCTATGATGGCGAAAAGCACGTCTGTCTGTTGTCATATCCGGAAATTCGCGACCGACTGATTCTGCTCAATGGCTGGTCGAAGACCTATGCCATGACCGGCTGGCGGCTCGGTTATGCGGTATGGCCGGGCAAACTCTACGACTACGCGCGCAAACTCGCGGTCAATTTCCATTCCTGCGTCAATGCCTCGGCGCAGTTTGCAGGGCTCGCCGCGCTGAAGGGGCCGCAGGACGAAGTCTGGAAGATGATCGACGAGTTCGACAAGCGGCGCAAAGTCGTGGTCGAGGGCCTGAACAAGCTGCCCGGCGTCTCGTGCGCGACGCCCAAAGGCGCCTTCTATGCCTTCCCCAACATCAAGGCGACCGGCTGGAAGGCGAAGGAGCTTGCCGCCGCGCTGCTCGACGACACCGGCGTCGCAATCATCGGCGGTCCGGACTTCGGAATCCTTGGCGAAGGTTATGTGCGGTTATCCTACGCCAACTCAACCGAGAATATCTTGAAGGCCCTGGGTCGCATGGGCGAGTTCCTCAGCAAGCGCAAGGCGGCGTGAGTTGTTGGGAATGATTAGATAGCTGCGGCCGTGCCGCGATTTCTGTTACCCTCTCCCCGGAGGGGGAGAGGGTGACGCCGTGCTCCTCGCCGCACCCGAGACTAGGCAATCTCACCCCGCCCGCGCCGTCTTGAAGCGCGCGAGGCTGTCGGCTGGCCATACATCGGCCGGCTTGTAGAACTCGGGAACGGCCAGAACGCCCTCGGGCAAGATCACCCAAGGCTGCTTAGTCGACGTGTAGATGTGAATGTCAGGCGGCGCGCAGGAGGGATCGTCGAGCGTCCCAACGCGGACGAAATTAAAATTTGGCCCGGCGTCGGCATAGTTGCTCCAGACCGTCACACCGCAATCTGCGCAACGCCAGACTACCTGACCTTTGCCGCTCAGGCTGGGCAGCGTCTGAGGCACCGGCGCGCTCTTCAAGAGTTTGACCTCGGATGCTTCGATGAAGGCATTGACGGCGAAGGCCGATCCGGCTTCTCGCTGGCACCATGTGCAATGGCAGCAGTGCACGAAGATCGGCCGGGCTTTGAGGCGATAGCGCACGGCGCCGCAGGTGCAGCTGCCTTCCATCTCTACTTGGTGTTCGTCGCCCATTGGCCGTTCCCCGGAAAGTTTCGATGAGATATGTCCTCTTGGCGGCATCGCGGTGTGCTTATCGCTTCTTTGAACCATCCTCACGCTCGACCACGACCCGGAACGGCCCGCGCGGGTTCAGGTCGCGCTGCGGGAATGGAATCTCGATGCCCTCGCGCTTGAACGCGTCCCACAATGCCAGCAGCACCAAGCCGCGCACATTGGTTATGCCGTCAACCGGATCGCGGATCCAGAAGCGCAAGATGAAATCGACCGACGAGTTTCCGAAAGCCTTGAGATGGCAGACCGGTCGCGGGCTCGGCAGGATGCGCGGGACCGTCTTGATTGCCTCCAGCGCCAGTGCGATCACCTTGTGCGGGTCGGCGCCATAAGAGACGCCGAACTCAACGTCAAGCCGCACCTCGTTGTTGGAATAGGACCAGTTGATCACCCGCTGGGTGACGAAGTCTTCGTTGGGGATGAGGAACTCGCGGCCATCGCGCGTCTCGACCGAGGTGTAGCGCGCGCCCATGGAGCCCACCCAGCCAAAACTTTCGCCGACCGAGATCACGTCGCCCGGTTTGATCGACTTGTCGGCCAGAAGAATGATGCCGCTCACCAGGTTGGAGACGATCTTCTGCAGGCCGAAACCGAGCCCCACGCCGACCGCGCCGGAGAAGAAGGCGAGCGCCGAGAAGTCGATACCCACAGTCGACAGCACGGCGAGGATGGCGAAGGTGATCAGCATCAGGCGGATCAGTTTGCTAATCAATACCTGGATCGACGGCGTAAGATCTGCGCTGTGGCGTACGCGTCGCTCGAGGAAGTCACTGGCGGCGTTCGCCGCCCAAAGTGCCAGCAGCAGCAGAGCTGTCGCCTTGATAACCAGCAGCGGCGTAATACGAAGGCCCCCGATCAACACGCCGACAGAGTCGAGCGCATTCATGGTTGGCTGCAACAGGCCGAGGATGCTGAGCGCAGCGATGGTCCAGGCCGACACCGCCACCAGGCGATAGACGAACTGGTTGCGGATCAGTCCTGCGACTAGCGCGATCACCACCCAGGCGGTGGCGAGACTGACGGCGACGCCGAGCAGGTAGGAGCGGCTCGGCCAGGTCAATGCCAGCATGGCAGCGTGCACGATCGCCGCGAGCACGACGAAGATGATGGTGCCGAGATTAGCCATTGCGTGGTGCGCGAACTGGCGGGCGAGTGCCGGCCAGCCCATGGTCAGGGCGACCAGGTTGACGCGGCGGCGGATCACCATGGCCGCTAGCGTTGCTACCGCGGCGCCGAGGAAAATCAGGCCAAGCTGCAGCAGCAGATTGACTGAGGTCAGCTCGTGGCCGACCGCGCGCAGGATATTGCCGGCGGCGCCGGTCAGTTGATGGACGTCGTCCATGCCGCCTTCTCGCGCTCCTGGCCCCGGTGGAATTGGCACGAAAAGCAGATCAATATCAAATTGCGGCCGGCTCCGGACATTTCACGCCGCGAAACGACAGGGGTTATGCACATGTACGACCGGGGATTGTCCGAGGAACAGCGCATGATGCGGCAGAGCTGCCGCGATTTCGTCGATACGGTGATTTTGCCTTTCATCCGCGCCGACTGGCAGCGCGAATGGTCGATGGTGCCGGAAGGCCGGTTGCCCCCACGCATCCTGGAAGAGGCGGAGAAGATTGGCATCCGCACCCTCGGCGTGCCGGAAGAGTTCGGTGGCGTCGAGCTGGAGAAGGGCACCGAGGTCAAAACCTTCGCGATGATCGCGGAGGAGATCGCCCGCGGCGATTCCGGGCTTGCAGACAAGTTGGTGCAAAACTGGAAGGTGTCGGTGCTGCTACGCCAATTCGCGCCGCGTCACCTGCAAGAAAAGTGGTTTAGTCGGCTGGTCGAGGACCCGCAATTCCTGATGGCGCACTGCCTCACCGAGCCGCGCGGCGCCTCCGATCGCTGGCTGCCCTACAATGTGCCGGAAGCGGCGATGCACACCAAGGCGGTTAAGACAAAGGACGGCTGGGTCATTAACGGCCGCAAGCAGTTCATCTCCAACGGCTACGACGCCGGCCTCTATGTCGTCTATGCCAACACCAATCCCAAAGTTGGCATGTTGCAGGGCACGTCATCCTTCCTCGTACCGCGCGACACCAAGGGCTTTTCGGTGGCGCGGTGCAACGAGACACTCGGCTGCCGCTTCATGAACAACGGCGAGATGGCATTCGAAGACATGTTCGTGCCTGACGATCATCTGCTGGTGGAAAACGATGCGTTAGGTTCGGCGGGCATCTATTTCCGTCCCGGCAAGATCATCCAGGCGGCGAAGAATCTTGGTGTCGGCGTGCGCGCCTTCGAAGCCACCGCCGACTACGTACAGAACTACGTGCAGGGCGGCCGCATTCTGATCAAGCATCAGGCGGTAGCGCTCAGGCTTGCCGACATGGCGACGCGCATCGAGGCCGTGCGCGCGCTGCTCGAGCGTGCGGCGTTAGCCGTCGACGACAACGCGCCCGACGCCGAGGTGCTGTGCAACATGGCTAAGTTGTTCGCTTCGGAAGAGATCATGAAGGTCGCCCAGCACGCAGTCGAGTTGCACGGCGGTAATGGCATCATGCTGGATTTCGGCATCGAGAAGAGTTTGCGCGACGCCGTCATCTTCCTGCATATGGATGCGACCACGGACATCTCCCGGTTCAAGATTGTCAAGAACATGTTCCCGCAGACGGCGGGTAAATACGCGGGACCGGAGTGACATTCTGACTCGCTGCGCGCACGGCCGGCTCGCTCTCCCCCAACCGAACTCGGGCATGCCCGAGTTCGGCACTTTAGATGGTCGAAGTCGGATATATCCGACTTCGACATGGAGAGGGTTGGGGTGAGGGTGGAACGTGACTTTCGATATGCCGTAACCCCTCACACCCGGCGCCTTCGTGCGCCGACCTCTCCCGATGGGAGAGGTGAAGCGAGTCGGTGGCGCACCTGTGCAATACTCACCGCAGCGCAAACCGAAAGCCGATCAACACCACGATCAAGCCGATGAATTGCGGAATACTTGGCACCACGCCGAGCGCGAGATAACCGATGATCAATGAGAAGCCCGGGACCAGCGCGGGAAACACCGCCGCCCGCCCGGCGCCGATCAAGATCACCGCCCGCGCGAACAAGAAAATCGGGAGTACACCAGCGAGGAGGCCCTGTACCACGATCTGGATCAGGTTCTCCTTCACGCTCATGTGCAGGATGTCGTCATAGCCGATGAACAGCGCGTGCAGCGGTGCGAAGATTACAACCGATACCACGCCGACCACCGCGGCGGCGCGCGTGCCCGATACGCTCCAGTAACGCAGCAGCACGCCGAAGATGGCCCAGAACAGCCCGGCGCAGGCGAACAGCAGATCGCCGCCCACCCCTTCATGACCGATGGTCATGAATGACTCGGCGCCGAACACCATCAGGCCCCCGATAATGGTGACGCCGCCTATGATGCGGGACAGGGTGGCGCGCTCGTGCAACAGCAGGGTCGCCAGAATTATACCAAACAGCGCAGCACAGGCCGGCTGGATCGTGGTGCCGTGGCCGAGTGGCACCAAGATGAAGCCAGTATAGGCCATGACGGCCTGCGGTGGGCCTGCCAGCACCGCCATCACCACCGCGCGCCGCCAACCGATACCGCCAAGGCGGACCACGCCTTGCCGCATGGCAATCGGAACCAGAAACAGTCCGGACCAGAAAAAACGATGGAAGGCCAGATCGTATGGTGAGAATCCGACGTTGATGCCGTGCTTGGCGGCCACGAACCCTGCGGCCCAACCTAGCGCAGCGCCGGTGCCGCACAGCACGCCGATCAAAGGACCGGAGCGGGCCGCGTGAGCTTGACCGGTCACGTCCAAGGCGAAATTCCCATGCGCAGGTGACTTGAGACCGCCTGATACTCTAGGATTAGCGCGTAAGTCCAATCGCGAAATCAGAACCCCTACCTTCACCGGGAAGAAATGCTCATGGCGAAATCGCGTAAAGTCATCATCACCTGCGCCATCACCGGCTCAATCCACACGCCGTCGATGTCGCCGCATCTGCCGGTCACCCCGCAGCAGATCGCCGATAACGCCATCGCCGCGGCCGAGGCCGGCGCCGCGGTCGTCCATCTGCACGCGCGCAACCCTGAAAACGGCAAGCCCGACCAGTCGCCGGAGGCGTTCGCGCCCTTCCTCCAGGTGATCAAGCAGCGCTCCAACGTGGTGGTGAACATCACCACCGGCGGCGCGCCCACCATGACCGCGGAAGAGCGCGTGCGCCCCGCGGCGACCTTCAAGCCGGAGATCGCCTCGCTCAACATGGGCACGATGAATTTCGGGCTTTACCCGATGATCCCGCGCTACAAAGGCAAGTTCAAATACGACTGGGAGGAGCCCTATCTCGAAGGCTCGAAGGCGGGCATGTTCAAGAACACTTTCGCCGACATCGAGTACATCCTCACCACCTGCGCCGGCAACGGCACCCGTTTCGAGATCGAGTGCTACGACATCGGCCATCTTTATACGCTGCGTCACTTTCTCGACCGCGGCCTGGTGAAGCCGCCGCTGTTCGTGCAGTCGGTGTTTGGCATCCTCGGTGGCATTGGGGCGCATCCGGAAGACGTCATGATGATGAAGCGCACCGCCGACCGGCTGCTCGGCGACAATTATCACTGGTCGGTGCTCGGCGCCGGCGCCAACCAGATGCGAGTGGCGGCGATGGCGGCGTCGATGGGTGCCAACGTCCGTGTCGGCATGGAAGATTCCCTGTGGATCGGCGCCGGACAGCTCGCCGAATCGAACGCCCAGCAGGTCACCAAGGTGCGCCAGATCCTCGAAGGTCTTGGCCTAGAGATCGCCACCGCCGATGAAGCGCGCGAAATCCTGTCGCTGAAGGGCGGCGACAAGGTAAACTTCTAGCTGTCGTTGTGGTCGCGACCAAAGACGTGTGACGGCCGGGCATGATTGTCCGGTCGTCGACGCTTTTTGGCGCGCGAAGTCCGTCTATCCACGTTGCGCGAAGTATGTAAGACTTTCAGTGCCGATAAAGGCTATTTCGCCATACGAAATGTCAAACAAGGACATCGATACACGGGAGGAAGAGCAAAATGTTTGGAAAGTGTCTTGCGCTGGCAGCTGCGCTGTCGGCCTTGACGCTTGGGGGCATCGGTTCGGCCGCGCAGGCCGATACTATCACGTTGCGAATTGCGACGGGTCATCCCCCAGGCGTCGTCTATGCCGGCCTGATGAAGAACTTCTTCGAGCCGGAACTGAAGAAGCGCGTGGAAGCGCGCACCAAGCATAAGATCAACTGGGTCGAGGGTTACAGCGGCTCGATCGTCAAAGTGAATGAGACGCTGCAAGGCGTGCAGAACGGTATCGTCGACATCGGCGGCTTCTGTTTCTGCTTCGAAGCCTCGCGCCTGCCGCTGCATGCTTTTCAGGTCATGCTGCCCTTCGGCACCATGGACCCGACGGTCAGCCTCAAGATCGCGCAGGACGTCTACAAGCAGGTGCCGTACCTGACCGAGGTGTTCGAGAAGAAGTACAATCAGAAGCTCTTGGCGCACATCGCCGACGGCGGCTACAACCTCGGCACGTCCTTCGATTGGAATAAGGTCTCGGACCTCAAGGGCATCAAGATCGCCGGGGCGGGTCTCAATCTGAACTGGCTGAAATATGCCGGCGTCACCCCGGTGCAGGGCTCGCTGCCGGAAGCCTACACTGGCATGAAGACCCATGTGTACGAGGGCTGGATCATGTTCCCCAGCGCATGGGTCAATCTCAAGCTCTACGAACCGGGCCCCTATTACACCATGATCGGCTTCGGCTCGATCACCTGGCACGGGCTGACGATCAATCTCGACACCTGGAAGAGGCTGCCCGCCGACGTGAAGCCGATCGTGCTCGAGGTCGCGCACGACTTCGAGGAACTCACCGGATCCAACAACAAGGCGCGCTACGGCAGCGACGTCGAGAAGCTGAAGAAGCTGATCCACGTCAAAGTGCTTCCCGAAGCGGTCCGCAAGGAATGGGCTGAATCGTTGAAGAATTGGCCGCAGCAGCACGCCGACGCGCTGGAGAAGCAAGGCTTGCCGGCGGTCAAGGTGCTCAACCTGGCGCTCCAGGCGGCCGAGAAGTACGGCTACAAGTGGCCGGTGCGCTACAAGATTGTGAAGCACTGAGGCGCATTTTCTCAAATAAGGACCGACTGGAGCCGCTTGCTCCAGCCGGGCCTCTATCCCGCTCCTAGTGGAGCGAATTTGACATTTGATGCCGATTTGCGGCGAGTTGCTCTTCAAATGTCAAATTCAAAGCTCCACTAGAATCAAATAGTTGCTAGTGGTCCTTTGATTCCGACATTTGCTCGGGAGCTTGCAGCACCGGGATGCAAATGTCGGAATCAAAGGACCACTAGCACGCAGCAAAGGCGCGTAAGTCCCGTGTCGATCGTTCAGCTATCCGACAAGATCTCGAAACTTCTGATGGTCATGGCGGCGGCCTGGGCCTTCGTACTGACTTTCATCATCATCGCTGACATCACCAGCCGCACTCTGTTCAACGATCCGCTCAACGGCACGCGCGAGATTGTCGCCAATTCCATCGTTATGATCGTGTTCTTGCAGGCCGGCTATGCCATCCGCAGCCGCTCGATGCTGAGCGCGGAATTCCTGATCGATCTGTTTCCACTCCGCATCCGCCGCATTGTATTGGCGATCGGTTATCTGCTCGGAGCGGGATTTTTTCTGCTCATCATTATCGGTGGCTGGGACCTTGCCATTTCATCGTGGGTTGGCGGCGAGTTCGAGGGTGAGGGCGCGCTGCACATTCCCTCCTGGCCGACTCGCTTCACCATCCTCATCGGTTCGGGGTTGGCGGCGATCAACTATCTGGTGCTCGCCTATCTCGATGTATTCGGCCCGCCGCCGCCGACTGAAGCCGAAGTCTTTGTTCAGGAGGGAAGCGCGCCGCTATGAGGGCGAGCCGCGCAACGGGAATGATGAAAGGCCGAGGCCGTGTTTGACGTCGACGTCGCCATTGTTCTGGTCGCGACGCTTTTGGTGCTCGTTGCCTTTGGCGTGCACATCGCCGTCGCGCTCGGCGTCGCCAGCGCGCTCGGTATTTATCTGGTGACCGGTAGCTTCCACGTCGTCACCAGCATGCTGGGTTCGACCGCCTATGCGGCGCTGCGCGACTACGTATTCGCGGTCATTCCGTTGTTCATGCTAATGGGCGAATTCATCGGCCGTTCGGGTGCAGTTACCGACGTTTACAAGGGCATCAACCGCGGTCTCCACCGTATTCCCGGCAGACTGGCAATCGCAACGGTGCTCGGCAACGCGCTTTTTTCCTTCGTCACCGGCGTCAGCATCGCCAGTGCGGCCGCGTTCTCGCGCATCTCCTATCCAGAGATGAAACGGCATGGCTACGACCGCGCCTTCGCACTCGGTACCGTGGCCGGCTCCTCCTGCCTCGGCATGTTGATCCCGCCGAGCGTGCTGATGATCGTTTGGGGCATCCTGACGGAGAAATCGATCGGTCAGATCTTCCTTGCCGGCGTCATTCCCGGCCTGATTATCGCGGGCCTCTACTGCCTTTATGCGCTGGTCGTGGCCATCCTCAAGCCGCACATGGTCGGCAATGTCGCGGGACGGGAACATGTAACGTCCACCGTCGGCGCGGCCCAAGTTGGGATACTCGAAGCGGAGCCGGAAAGCTCACGCCTGCAGGCCTGGAGCAGCGGTGCCGGCATCGGCTTGGTGGTGATTGCCGTGCTCGGTGGCATCTGGTACGGCGTGTTCACGCCCACCGAGGGCGCCGGCGCCGGCGCCTTCATCGGCCTCGTCATGGCCATACTCAAGGGCATGCGGCTGCGCGGGATCATTGATTCCATTCTTTCGGTCGGCCGGACCTCTGCCCCCATCCTGGTGCTTCTGGTCACCGCGCAGCTTTATTCGCGCTCGCTCGCCATGACCGGCGTCACCAATGCCATTCAGGATTTCTTCATCGGCAGTGGGCTTGCGCCCGGCCTGATTCTGCTCGCCATGGTGCTGGTCTGGTTCCTGCTCGGCATGGTGATCGATTCGATTTCCATCATGCTGCTGACCGCGACCATCTTCGAGCCAATTGCCATCAAGATCGGCTACAACCCGATCGCTTTCGCCATCATCGGCATCCTGGCGATCGAAGCCGGGCTGCTGACGCCCCCTTTCGGGCTGATCGTCTATACGGTGAAGGCTGCAGTCGATGACGATGACATTTCCGTCTGGCAGATCTTCAACGCGTCGATGCCCTATTGGATGATCATGCTCATCGGGGTGGTGCTGCTGGTCATGTTCCCGCAGCTTGCCACTTGGCTGCCCAGTCTGGCGTTTTAGCCGGCCGCGGGTAAACGCCGGCAAATTGCCGCTTACCGGCGTTTGCGACGCAATTCTCATTGCCCTGGCTGCCCTAAATCCCTCCAATAGCGGCAGAAGAGGTTCGTTCGGCCGCCCATGACATTGCTCGACGGCATCAGTGTTGCCATCCTGCTCGGCAGTCTGCTGGTGCTCGCCGGTATTCTGTCGAGCCTGGTCGCCTTGCGGGTCGGCGCGCCGTTGCTGCTTGTATTTCTGTTGGTCGGCATGCTGGCTGGTGAGGGCGGTCCGGGTGGCCTCAAGTTCAGCGACGTCGGTACCGCCTATACCGTCGGTTCCATCGCCCTGGCGCTGATCCTGTTCGACGGCGGATTGCGCACCCGGCTTGCCAGCTTCCGCAGCGTGCTGGCACCGGCCGTCACCCTGGCGACCGCCGGTGTGCTCGTCACCACGCTAGTCCTGACGCCGGTCGCCAAGGTCGTGCTCGGCATCGGCTGGACCGAGGCGTTGCTGGTCGGCTCGGTGGTCGCCTCTACCGACGCGGCGGCGGTATTCTTCCTGATCAATGCTCGCGGCTTGCGCCTGCGCCCGCGCGTGCGGTCCACGCTCGAAGTCGAATCCGGCACCAACGACCCCTTCGCGGTCTTCCTCACGCTGTTGTTCATCCACATCCTGCTCGGCGGCAACGAGAGCTGGTCGCATGCCCTGCTGACGCTGGCGCGCGACGCGGTCTTCGGCGGCATCATCGGCTATCTCGGCGGCCGCTTGATCGTGGCCGCGCTCAACCGGCTCGAGTTGCCGCAAGGTTTGCATGCTCCGTTCGTGGCCGTGATGGCACTTTCGGTGTTTGCCTTCGCCAACGCGGTGCACGCCTCCGGATTCCTTGCCGTTTATCTCGCCGGCCTGGTGATGGGCAACCGGCAGACCCGCGCACACAATTCGGTCGTGGTGTTTCTCGACGCGATCACCTGGCTGGCGCAGATCGTGATGTTCGTGCTGCTCGGGCTCTTGGTCTGGCCGCAGCGGCTGGGCGAAAGCTTCGGCGGCGCGGTGGTGGTGGCGCTGGTGCTGATGCTGATCGCGCGGCCGGCGGCGGTATTCCTGTGCCTGTGGCCGTTCGGCTATCAATGGCGGGAGAAGCTATTCATGTCCTGGGTGGGCCTGCGTGGCGCGGTGGCGATCTTTCTCGCCTCGATTCCACTCTTGGTCGGCCTGCCGTCGGCCTATCTCTATTTCGATGTCGCCTTCGTCGTGGTGCTGTTCTCGCTGGCGATCCAGGGTTGGACCGTGGCCCTGGCGGCGCGCAAGCTCGATATGTCATTCGCTCGCGCCGATCCGCTGCCACGCCGGGTCGAGCTCGATCTGCCCGGCCAGCTCGCGCGTGAGATTGTCGGTTATCCGGTCGCCGCCAACAGCCCGTTCTTGAGCCGCGGCCTGATCCCAAACTGGGCGCGACCGACTATGGTCGTGCGCGACGAGGAAATCCTTACGCCGGCGGAGGCGCAGCCGCTGCGTGAGGGCGACTACCTCTACCTGTTGGCGCCGCCGGAGAAGGCGCAGGCGCTCGATCGCTTTTTCGTCGACATGCCGCCGCCGCCGGAGCCCGATCCGCGCCTGCTCGGCGACTTCTTTGTGTCCGGCACGGCGACGCTCGGCGCGCTCGCCGACATTTACGGCCTGCAAGTCGCCGCCGCTCACGCCGATCTGCCGCTCGGCGACTATTTCGCTGAGCAGCTTGGGCGCGCGCCCAGGGCCGATGACATTGTTGAACTCGGGCCCATCGCGCTGCTCGCCCACACGGTCGACGACAGCCGCGTCACCACCGTAGGCCTGCGGCTGGCCGAGCCCGAGCCGCCGGAGAGTTGGGTCGAGCGTGGCAAGGTTCTGTGGGCGCGTTTGCAGAAGCTGCTGGGGTAGCGCTCAATAAACGAAATGGCCGGGCTGAGCCCGGCCATGACAACGCATCGATAAATTTGCGCGATCTCAGAGCGCGCGGCGGCCAAGCACGGGCCCATGCTGCACGAACCAGGCGCCGCCGAACAGTACCGCGGTCCAGAACAGGTCGCCGAGCACGGTGCGGTCAAGGAACGGTACCGCAGCAACGTAGCATTCGGTGAGGCCCTGCCAGGTCAGAGGATACATGCCGCTGAAGGCCCAGACCGCGAAATTAGACGCCGCGAAGAAGATCAGCGAGCACGCCAGCATGGTGGCGACCACCGGAGCCGCGCCGCGCCAACGTCGGCTGTAAGCCCCAGCGACCGCCGGCAATGCCATAGCGGCGTACACCACCAGGGTCACTTGCCAGGCGTCGTCCGCGAAGGCGAACCCGCTCAGTGCCATGGCGGCAATCGGCACCACCACTGCCAGGACCGGAACCCGTAGCATTCGGCCGGCGAACAGCGCGCTAGCGGCCACCGGCATGAAGCCGGGGATGTGCGGCAGCAGCCGCGCTGTCACGTCGAAACCGATGAGGAAAGCCACCAGGGCGAGGTCCATCCAAAGGTCGGCGCGCGGATTCTTGGTTGGCTGCTGCATTGCGGTGAGTTCCCTTTACGTCGTTCTTGATCGTTCCTATCACGCCGCGTGCCGCGCTGGCTATGGGCCGTGAACCATCGGCTATTTCTGGGCTTTTGGCGCGGCTTTTTCAACCCAGTCAGTCGCGATTTGGCTGAGCGCATCGAGTCCGTCGGTGAGCGCTGCCGGGCCAGGCTGTAGGATCACCGTCGATTTTACCTCGTGCAGGAAACCGCCGGCGACTGCTGGAATCCGGTCGAAACCGGGGCGGGCGGCGACCTTGCGTGGCACGAATTTCTTGCCGCACCAGGAGCCGATGATGATGTCCGGTTCGGCCGCGATCACCGCCTCGGAGCTTACGATGCGGTCCTTGGCGTTCTTGCGTAGGCTGAGCTCAGAAAACACGTCAATGCCGCCGGCGGCGTCTACCAGTTCCGACACCCAGTGGATGCCGGATATCATCGGCTCGTCCCATTCCTCGAAATAGACCCGCGGCCGCCGCGGCAATGCGGCGCTGCGCGCGCGAGCGGAGTCGACACGGGCGGCGAGGGTGGTGGCGAGCGCATCCGCCTTCTCGGCTGCGCCCACCAATGCCCCTAGTGTGCGGATCATGGCGAAAATGCCGGCGATGTCGCGCTGATTGAAGGCATGCACCGCGACATTGGCGCGGACCAGGTCGGCAACGATATCGGCCTGCAAGTCGGAGAAGGTAAGCACCAGATCGGGCTCGAGCGCGAGGATCTTCGGCACGTCGGCGGAGATGAAGGCGGCGATGCGCGGCTTCTCCCTGCGCACTTGCGGCGGACGCACCGCATAGCCGGACACGCCGACGATGCGATGGTCCTCGCCGAGGAGATAGAGCGTCTCCACGGTCTCTTCGGTGAGGCAAACGATTCGCTCGGGCGGAAACATGGGGCCATCATACACGACACCGCCGTCATCATCCGTGAAAGCGGATGATCCAGTAAACGCAGGCCCATCGGGCTTATGAAAGACCGTGGCTACGGGATGCCCCGCATTCGCGGGGCATGACGGAGGAAGGGTTCACCGCCTTAACGCGCCCCGCCTCCAGCATCACCACCCGGCTGGCGATGCGCTTCACCTCGTCCGCCGCATGGCTGACATAGATCATCGGCACACGCGCTTCGTCGCGCAGCCGTTCGAGATAGGGCAGGATTTCGCTCTTACGCGCGGCGTCGAGCGAGGCCAGCGGCTCGTCGAGCAGCAGCAGGCGCGGCTTGGCCAACAGCGCGCGGCCGATCGCAACCCGCTGGCGCTCGCCGCCCGACAGCCGGCCGGGCCGGCGCGCCAGCAGGTGTCCGATATCGAGCAGCGCAACGACGTGGTCGAACGCTGGTCCGTCAAACGCCTGGCCATTCATCCAGCGGCCGTAGTCGAGATTGTGCTTCACCGTCAGATGCGGAAACAGCCGGCCTTCCTGGAACACGGTGCCGACATGGCGCCTTGACACCGGCACGTCGACGCGCGCCTTTGAATCGAACAACGTCTCGCTGTCGAGCACGATACGGCCGCGGTCGGGACGCGTCAGGCCGGCGATCATCGAGATAATGCTGCTCTTGCCCGCGCCAGACGGCCCGAAAAGTGCGGTGCAGCCACCGGCAGCTTCGAACGCGGCATGAAGCGAGAAGTCACCGAAGGTTTTTTCGACGTCCACAGTCAGCATCATCATGCCTTATTTTGTATGCGCATGATCTCGTCCGAAAACCGGTCCCCACTTTTCGGGATCATGCGCCGTGGAGTCTTGCAGTGGCGCGGCGCGCCAGCCATTCCGACAGGACGAGCGCGGCGAGCGAAATGATCACTGCCACCACGACCAGATGCAGCGCGGCGGCATCGCCGTCCGGTATCTGCGTCAGCGTGTAGATCGCTGCGGAAATGGTCTGCGTCTCGCCGGGGATGTTGGAGACGAAGGTGATGGTGGCACCGAACTCGCCCAAGGCCCTGGCAAAGGCCAGCATGCCGCCGGCAATGATGCCGGGCAGCGCCAGCGGCAGCGTCACCGTGACGAAACACCAGAAATGGTCGGCGCCGAGAGTCGCCGCGGCGTCTTCCAGCCGGCGGTCGATGGCCTCGATCGAGAGGCGGATGGCGCGCACCATCAGCGGAAACGCCATCACGCCGCAGGAGATCACGGCTCCGGTCCAGCGGAACGAGAATACGATGCCGAAATGCTGGTCGAGAAAGGCGCCGACGGGCGCCTTGCGCCCGAGCGTGATCAGCAGCAGATAGCCGGTGACCACAGGTGGCAGCACGAGCGGCAGGTGAACGAGGGCGTCAACCAGCGACTTGCCCCAGAACGACTTGCGCGCCAGCAGCAGCGCCAGCGCGATGCCGAACGGCAGCGTCACCGCCGTCGCAACCACGGCGATGCGCAGCGTTAGCAGGATAGTGGTCCAGTCCTGGTCGGTGAGGTTGAACACCTTCGGCTTCCGCTACGACACCGGCTTTATCAGGAAGCTGAAGCCATATCGCTCGAAGATCGCCTTCGCTTCCGGCGTGCGCAGAAAGTGCAAATATTGCGTCACGGCCTTGCTCTTGGCGTCCTTCAGCGCCGCCACCGGATAGGTGATGGACGGGTGCGAGCCTTCCGGAAACACGCCGACGATCTTCACTTTCGGCTCGATCTTGGCGTCGGTCGAATAGACGATGCCGAGCGGCGTCTCGCCGCGCGCCACATAAGCCAACGTCGCGCGCACGTTTTCCGCCTGCGCCAACTTCGGCTCGGCGGCTTTCCAGGCGCCGAGCGATTGCAGCGCCGCCTTGGCGTAGAGCCCGGCCGGCACCGCCTTGGTGTCGGCCACCGCGATGCGGCCCTTGCCCGCCAGCTTGGCGATGTCGAAGCCCTTGCCGATCGTCACGCGATCGAGCCTGGAGGCCTTGGGCACGATCAGCACCAACGCGTTGCCGAGGAGGTTCGTGCGCGTCGCGGGAACGATTAGCTTCTGCTGCTGCAGATAGTCCACCCACTTGATATTGGCCGAGACATAGATGTCGGCCGGCGCGCCTTGCACGATCTGTTTGGCGAGCGCGGAACTCGCGGCGTAGCTTGCCGTCACCTTGACCCCGGTCACCTTGGCGAAGGCCTTATCCACATCTTCGAGCGCGTTGCGCATGGAGGCGGCGGCGAACACCGTCAGCGTGGTTTGTTGCGCGGCGGCGGGCTGCGGCGCGGCGGCCAGCGTGAGCGATAGGCTGAGAGCAGCAATGAGCCGTGTAAGCATGGCGGTTCTCCTCCGGCGCGCGTGGCGCGTGCCGCTCGGGCATCCGATCAGGATGGAAAACGACCAGAGGCCGAAACCGCCGTTCCAGCGACGCGGCGCACGCACAGTGCACCGCAGGTCCAGAGGTAGGTTAGCAAGTCTCTACCAGCGCGGTAAAGTCCCCGCTAGTGTCCCGAATCCGAAGTTCGTCAATTTATTCAGCTTGCTCCGTACGAACTTCGAATTCGAAAGGACACTAGCAACTGTATGATTCTAGTGCGGTTTTTGACTTGAAGTTCGTTTATGGATTCGCCGCAAGTGCTGTAACGAACTTCAAATCCACCGCACTATGGAGAATCAGAGAATCAGCATGAGCGAGCCGGCGCCCATCGCGGGTGAATTCGACTTCATTATCGTGGGTGCGGGCTCGGCCGGCTGTGTGCTTGCCAACCGGCTCTCGGCCGACCCGACCAAACGGGTGTTGCTGCTGGAGGCCGGCGGCCGCGACAACTGGATCTGGTTCCACATTCCGGTCGGCTACCTCTTCGCCATCGGCAATCCGCGTGCCGACTGGCTGTTCAAGACGGAAGCCGAGCAAGGCCTCAACGGCCGTAGCCTCAACTACCCGCGCGGCAAGGTGATCGGCGGCTCGTCCGCCATCAACGGCATGATCTACATGCGCGGTCAGGCAGCCGACTACGATCATTGGCGCCAACTCGGCCTGCCCGGCTGGTCGTGGGACGATGTGAAACCCTATTTCGAAAAGCACCTCGACCACTTCCTGCCGAACCAGGCACACGGCGGTGAATGGCGGGTCGAGCCAATGCGGCTGTCCTGGGAGATCCTGGAAGCGTTCCGTCAGGCCGCCATCCAATACGGAATTCCAGCTACCGACGATTTCAACACCGGCGATAACGAGGGTGTCTGCTACTTCCACGTTAACCAGAAAACCGGTCGGCGCTGGTCGGCTGCACGAGGCTTCCTCCGCCCGGTGATACAGCGGCAGAACCTGCGGCTGGAATCGGGTTGCCTCGTAGAAGGACTCGATTTCGACGGCAAGCGCGTCACTGGCGTTCGCTGGCGTCAGGACGGCGTTGCGCGTTCAGCACGTTGTCGCGGCGAGGCGATCTTGTCCGCGGGATCGATCGGTTCGCCGCAGATCCTGATGCTGTCGGGTATCGGCCCGACCGAGGAGCTTTCCAAATTCGATATCCCCGTTGTGCTCGACCGGCCCGGCGTCGGCGGTAACCTGCAGGACCATCTGCAACTGCGTATGATCTACAAGGTCTCCGGCGTGAAGACGCTGAATGGCACCTATGCTTCGCTGATCGGACGTGCCGGCATGGGGCTTGACTATTTGCTACGCCGGCGCGGACCGATGACCATGGCGCCGTCGCAGCTCGGTGTTTTCACCCGTTCCGACTCGACGCATGACCGAGCCAATATTCAGTATCATGTTCAGCCGCTTTCGCTCGACAAGTTCGGCGAGCCGCTGCATCCGTTTTCCGCTTTCACCGCCAGCGTTGCCAATCTGCGGCCGACCAGCCGCGGCAGCGTGACTTTGAGATCAAAAGATCCCGCCGCGCCACCAGCGATCAGGCCGAATTATCTATCGACGCCGGAAGACCGCCGCGTCGCCGCCAACTCGATCCGCGTTACGCGCCGAATCGTCGCGCAGCCGGCGTTGCAAAGATACGCGCCCGAGGAGTTTCTGCCTGGCACGAGTATACGCGACGAAGACGAAGCCGCGCTGGAGAATGCCGCTGGCAATATCGGCACCACCATCTTTCATCCGGTCGGTACCGCCCGCATGGGCCGCGACGACGATGCCCGCGCGGTGGTCGACGGGCGCCTGCGCGTAATCGGGACCGAGAACCTGCGGGTGATCGACGCATCCGTGATGCCGTCGATCACCTCTGGCAACACCAATTCGCCCACCGTCATGATTGCCGAGAAAGGTGCGGCGATGATTCTGGAAGATGCAAAGCGTTGATTGTCAGGACCACATCAATGGAGGGGTGATATGAATCTCGCCGACCGTGCCAAAGCGATCCTGCTGCAACCGAAGTCAGAATGGAAAGTGATTGAGGGTGAGCCCGGCGATGCCGGCTATCTGTTCCCGAACTACGTGTTGATTCTAGCCGCTATCCCGCCGGTCTGCACCTTCATCGGCACGACGCTCATCGGCTTTGGACCGATCCACGTCGGCATCGGCAGCGGCATTGTGCATGCGATTATCAGTTACGTGTTGGGACTGGTCGGCGTCTATATATTGGCCTACGTCATCGATATTCTCGCTGGCATGTTCGACGGCCGCAAAGATTTGGGCAGTGCCATGAAGGTCGCCGCCTATGCGCCGACCGCCGGCTGGCTTGCCGGCGTCTTCGGGCTCATTCCGATCCTGTCGATCCTGTCGCTGCTCGGCCTCTACAGCATTTACCTGCTGCACACCGGCATCGCAGCGCTGATGAAGCCTCCCGCGAACAAGGTGCTCATTTACACGATCGCGGTCATCGTCGTCATGATAGTGATCTGGGTAGTGGTCGGCGGGATCGTATTCGCGCTCTTCGGCATGGGTGCAATGGTCTAAAGCCCGCTACACACTCGCTTCACCTCTATCCGCAAGCGGGGAGAGGGAAATTACGGCAGCGCCTTCAAATGCCGGATCGGCTTGCCGGGCGCGATCGCTTGCGCCGCGGCGACGATGGCGTTCGCGTCGATGCCGTAATGCCGGTAAAGGTCGGCCAGCGACCCGGTCTGGCCGAAGTGCTCGACCCCGAGGGAGCGCGTGCGGTGGCCGTTGACCGCACCGAGCCAGGCGAGCGTTGCCGGATGCCCGTCGAGTACCGTGACGATGCCGCAATGAGGCGGCACGTCGGCGAGTAATCGCTCGGTGTGGGAACGCGCGTGGACAAGGCCGCGCTCGCGCGCTCGCTGGGCCGCGGTCCACCCAGCATTGAGCCGGTCGGCCGAGGTGACGGCGAGCAGGCCGACGTCGCGGCGGTCTTCCGCCATTAGGCCGACCGCGGCAATTGCCTCCGGCGCCACCGCGCCGGTATAGGCGACGATCACTTGCGCGTTGGGCCCCGGCTTGCGCAGCCAGTAGGCGCCGTCGATGATGTCGCGCTCCAGCTGCGGCGTCATCTGGCGGACGATCTGCTCGATCGGCCGCGTGGAAAGACGCAGGTAAACCGAGCCGCCGGTCTCGTCGCGTAGCCAGTCTGGAGCGCGGTCGGCAAAGCTGGGCGCTGGATTTGTGTCCGACCGCGCGACAACAATAGAATCGTCGGCTGTTGCGGTGTCGCTGTCCTTCTGCATGTATTCGAAGGCCCAACGCATGATGACGGCAAGCTCATCGACATAGGCCGGCTCGAACGCTGCCAGCCCATCCTGTGCCATGCCGATCAGCGGTTCCGAGATCGACTGGTGTGCGCCGCCTTCGGGTGCGAGCGTAATGCCCGACGGCGTTGCCACAACCATAAAGCGGGCGTCCTGGTAACAGGCGTAATTGAGCTGATCGAGACCGCGCGCGATGAACGGATCGTAGAGCGTGCCGACCGGCAGCAGGCGCACGCCGTTGATGGTGTGCGACAGGCCGAGCGCGGAGAGAAGAATGAACAGGTTCGCTTCCGCGATGCCAAGTTCGATATGCTGACCTTTGGGGGAAAACTCCCAATTAAAGGTCGACGGGATGCGCTCGTTGCGGAAGGTGTCGGGCATCGCCTCGTGGGCGAACAGACCGCGCCGGTTGACCCAGCCGCCGAGGTTGGTGGAGACGGTAACGTCGGGGGAGGCGGTGACGACGCGCCGCGTGAAAGTGTCGTCGCCACGGCCGATGTCGTTGAGGATCGAACCGAACCCGGCCTGTGTCGAATTGGTGGCCTGCTGCGGCATTGGCAACCTGTCCGGTACCTGGATTTGCGGGGCCTTCAGCCGGCGCTCTCCGGCCGCCGCGAATGGCACGCGTGCCAGAAATTTCTCGACTTCTTTGGCCCGCACCAGGCCTTCGAACTTGTCCCATTCATGGCCCGGCCGCACGTTGTTGGCCTTGCGGAACGTGTCCATCTGCGCCGGCGTCATCAGTCCGGCGTGATTGTCTTTGTGGCCGGCCATTGGCAAGCCGAAACCCTTGACCGTGTAACAGATGAAGCAGGTCGGCCTATCGGTGCTGACGTTGCGGAAGGCTTCCAGTACCGCCGGCAGGTCATGGCCGCCGAGATTGTTCATCAGCGCGGCAATTTCGCCGTCGCTGCGTTTTTCGATCAGCGCGCTGACGTCGCCCTGATCGCCGATGTCGTCGTTCAGGCGCTTGCGCCAGGCGGCGCCGCCGGCGAAGACCAGCGCGGAGTAAAGCTGGTTGGGGCAGTGATCGATCCAGGTCTTGAGTTTGTCGCCGCCCGGTTCCTTGAACGCGGCTTGCTGCAACGAGCCATATTTGACGATCACCACGTCCCAGCCAAAGTTCTCGAACAGCTGCTGGTAACGCTCCCACAGGCCTTCCCGCACTACCGCGTCGAGGCTTTGCCGATTGTAGTCGACGATCCACCAGCAATTGCGCAAGGAGTGCTTCCAGCCTTCGAGAATTGCCTCGAAGATGTTGCCTTCGTCGAGTTCGGCGTCGCCGACCAGCGAGATCATCCGTCCCTCCGGCCGGTCCAGCCCCCAGCCGTGCGCACGTACGTAATCCTGCGTCAGCGACGAAAACAAAGTCTGCGCGACGCCGAGCCCCACCGAGCCGGTGGAGAAATCGACATCGTCGGCATCCTTGCTGCGGGAGGGGTAGCTCTGCGCGCCCTTGTAGCCGCGGAATGCGTCGAGCCGTTCGCGGGTCTGATGCCCAAGCAAATACTGGATGGCGTGGAAGATCGGACTGGCGTGCGGCTTCACCGCCACCCGGTCCGCGGGCTTGAGCACGTCGAAGTATAGCGCGGTCATGATGGTGGCGAGCGAGGCGGAGGAGGCTTGATGGCCACCGACCTTTAGCCCATCGGCATTCTCGCGCAGGTGGTTGGCGTTGTGGATGGTCCAACTCGCCAGCCACAGCACCTTCTTTTCGAGTTCGCGCAAAATTTCGAGCGTGTCGGCCATGGGCATCAGTCTAGCGCGAGAAGCGGGAGCGCGGGAATAAGCTCGCCGATCGGGGAACCCGGCGCCAACGCATAATTCTGATCAACCGATCGGCGGGCGCGATGGTTCGGCCGCGCTTTTCAGCGGTTCTCGGATGCCAGATGGCTCTTCTTGGCGGGCGCGTTGAGCACGGCTTTGCAGGCGGCCGGCAGGTCAGCGAGCATGATCTGCTTTGCCGGTTTCGGGTGTTTCGGCGGCCTGGGATGCAACACCCGGTCCGAAAACCAAAAGGCCAGCGCCTTGTTGCTGCAGCCGTCGCCGCCGGGCACCGGCGGCTGGTGGCGGCAATGCGGGGAATTGGCCGGACATTTCAGCCGCACATGGATGTGGTCGTTATGGCCGTACCAGGGGCGCACCTTGGCCATCCAGGAAAAACGGTGTTTGCCTTCGAGCTTACAAAGCTCCTTTTTGATCGCCGCATTGACGAAAATGCGCTCGACCTGGGGCTGCTCGGCGGCGGCCTTGATGAACGCGGCGTCGGCGAGCGACCAGGTTTTTGGATCAAGATGCATCCGGTCGGACGCAACAAGACTGGTCGCCGATATGGTCTCGCGCTGCTTCCGGCTCAGGCGATGGTCGGGCATTGGTTGGAACCAGATGTCGACGTCGAGTCCGACCTGATGGCTCTTGTGACCGAAGGGCAGGGGTCCGCCGCGCGGCTGCGCCATGTCGCCCACCAGGATGCCGGGCCAGCCGGTCACCTTGGCGGCGAGCGGCGCAAACCGTTCGAGGAATCGCACCAATTCCGGATGGCCCCAGTTGCGGTTGCGCGACAGTCGCATCACCTGCCAGTTCGGCCCGTTGACCGGCAACTCGACACCGCCGGCGAGGCAGCCCTTTGGGTAATAGCCGATCGCGCGCGAGCGGCCGGAGGAGGGCAGCTTCTTGGCCCCGAATAGATATTTGGCGGGCTCGGAGCGTTCGATCTTGGATTCCGAAATGGCCGGTCGCTTTTCCGGTAGCGGCATCATGACTCTGGCCGGCGCGGCAATCGCGCCCGACGCTTGCGGATCGTTCTGCGCGATTGCAGACACGCTGCCCACAAGCGTGAGCGGAACGGCCAGAAGGAGCGCAATCCGGATGTTCATGGTCTTCCCGTCTAGCGGCTTCTCTGGCGCCTGTCAGGTAAATTACGAAGCGGTTGGTTAACCCCTCCGTCGCGCGAAGTCCGCCGGTGTTCGCTGACTTCCAATGCAGCGTCGAAAATCGCGCCACATCAATAAGTTAATGCAATGGTACCGTCGTCATCCTCGCCCGGGCGCGAACCGGGGCAGCACGGAGCCCGAATGCGGCCGTGGGATGAATTAGATATCTTGCTGCGCCCTAAAGTACCGTGCGCCGGGACCGCATCTATATTAGTCTTTTATCCGTCTGGTGTAGTGCCCGAGTTCCCGATGTCGCGTTTTGTTGCTGCGTTCGCCGCCGTCGGATTCCTGCTTGCCGGCCTTGGTTGTGCTGAGGCGGCGGTCGTCATTACGGTTGACAAGTCGAGCCAGCGACTGACCGTCGCGATTGACGGTGCGGAACGCTACGAATGGCCGGTTTCGACCGCACGCTGGGGTTACTCTACCCCGAACGGCACTTATCGACCGGAGCGACTGGCGCGCAAATGGTACTCGCGCAAATACGACTGGTCGCCGATGCCGCATTCGATTTTCTTCCATGGTGGTTACGCCATTCACGGCAGTTACGAGATCCGTCACCTCGGCCGGCCGGCCTCGCACGGCTGTATCCGCCTGCTGCCGAAGAACGCGGCGGTGCTGTTTAAGATCGTGCAGGCAAACCGCGGTGACACAACGATCGTGGTGACCGGAGAGCGCCCGTCGCACCGCGCGGTGGCGCGTCAAACCCGTCGCGTGGAAACGAGCGCGCGGCGTCATCGCGAGCGTGTGACAGAGCGGCGCGCCCGTAGATACCGCTCGGATTTCGATGACGTCTTTTTTGGACTGTCGCCTGGCTATGGCCATCGTCGCGCGCGGTATCCGACTTGGGGCAGACTGGAGCACAATCGAAACCCAGGACAGCGCGTGCTCCGGGGGTGGTGGTACAGCCGTTAGCTCGTGATAATAGCCCGGAGCACAAGCGCGCGCGCCGCTTGCGGGCGTCCGTCGTTTGCCTGGCCAGGTTTGGAAACACGCGCAACTCGTTTCAGGACTTGTTTATCCGTCGTAGAAATTCATTTCCCGCCAGCAGGTGTGTCGGCCATGATCGTCATACGTCTTGCCAAAATCGCGGCAGTCGCAGCGATAGCATTATTTGCCAGCCTGGTCGCTTTCGGCAACATCACCGACTACGGCACCAATTTCGTCTTCGTCCAGCACGTCCTGTCGATGGACACCATATTTCCAGGTTCGCGCATCGGCTATCGCGCAATCGCCAGCCCGGAACTCCATTACGCAGCTTACGCGATGATCATCGCGACCGAAGCGGTTACCGCGGTGCTGTGCTGGATCGGCGCATTCCTGCTGTTGCGGTGCTTGCGGGCCGACGCCGCCACGTTTCAGCGCTGCAAGACCTTCGCAGTGCTCGGGCTCATGTTGGGCTTTCTGCTCTGGCAGGTCGGCTTCATGACCATCGGCGGCGAATGGTTCGGCATGTGGCAGTCGGCAAAATGGAACGGCGTGCCCAGCGCCTTCCGCTTCGTGATGGTGATCATGGCCGTGCTGATCTTTGTCGCGATACGTGATGGCGACCTCGATCCGCGCGCCGAGCATTAGTGGCGCGCGCGCTCACCCGCGCTTGACATTGGCGATGCCGCCCAGCCGTCCGATCAGCGCGTTGGCGCCGATGGCGATCACGAACAAGATGATAAGAAGGGCATACATCTCGGGCATTCTGAAGAAGTCATAGGCCTGAATGATCATGAAGCCCATTCCGCGATTTGACAACTTCGTCTCTGCCAAGAGCGTGCCAATCAGCGCAACACCGAGACCGAGGCGTATCCCGTTGATAACCGGGTAGCGCATGGCGGGAAGATAGATCTTGGTCACCATTTGCCAAGTGTTGGCGCGAAAGCTTCGTCCCACGCGGATCAGCACGGCGTCGATCTCGCGCATGCCGCCGGCGACGTTGAGCGCGATCGGAAAGAAGCATGAGATTGCGCCCATGGCGGTTTTCGAACCGGGGCCGATGCCGAACCACAGGATCATCAGCGGAAAGAAGATGATCTTGGGGCAGGGCCCGAGATAGTAGAGATAGACCTCATAAGCCTTCGACAGCAGCGGGCTGCCGCCGAGCAAGAGGCCGACGGTCAGTCCGGTGATGCCGCCGAACAGCATGGCAAACGCGATTTCGTAAGCCGTGGTGTAGAGGTGGAAATAGAATTCCGGCTTAGCCAGGGTTTCGACCAGGGCGCCGGCGATCGCCACGAGCGACGGCACCACGTCGCGATAGAGCAGGCCCGATTCGGCGACCGCTTGCCAGACCGCCAGAACGCCGACGATAAGTGCGATGCGCAAGAGCGTCACCGGCTGCGGCAACGGCTTGGCAGGGGTGTCCGCGCGGGCGTTGACGGCTACGGCCTTAGCCATCGTTCCAGCCTTTCGATCACGATGAACACGAGCACGCTCACCAGCACGACGAAAAGGATGGCGGCATAGGTCCCCGGCACGTCGTAGCGGTCTGCCATCTCGTTGATCAGTTGCCCGAGGCCGCCGAAATTGACCAGGAATTCGACGCCGACGATGTTGAGCATGGTGAAGATCAGGCCAATGCGCAGGCCGACGAAGACAGTCGGCAGCGCCGCCGGGAAGAGGATTTTCCAGAACTGCTGAGAGGGCGTCAGGTTGAAGCTGCGCCCAACGTTGATGAGCACGCTGCGCGTGGCGCAAAGCCCTTCCAGCGTCTTCAGGATGACGGGCGCGAGTTCGGCCACGAACCCCATCGCGATGATGATGGCGGTGGTGCGGCCGAAGATCACCAGAAACAGCGGATAGAGCAGAACGGTCGGCGCCGACGCCGTGGCCGCGACCCAGGTTTCGGTCGCCTGGCGTAGCAGGGCGAACCGGTAGAGCAGAGCGCCAATGGCAATGCCAGCAACCGCGACCATGACGCCGGCGGTCAACGCCTCGCTTGCCGTGAACAGGAAGCGTTGCAAGGCGCCTTCTTCGAGGACGATGCGCGGCAACGCGGCCAGAACGTCGCTCGGCAGCGGCACGACAAACCGGTTGAGCAGCCCGGCGAGAACCACGAACTGGAGAGCGACGAGAAAGCCGATCAAGCTTCCAGCGCCAAGGAGGATCGGAAACGCCGCCGACCGGGCGATGGTCGGTGTTGCTCTCATCGGCGATCGCCTAGCAGCAAATGGGCCTCGTCGTCGCGCAGGCCCTTGGTCGCTTCCTCGCGCAAGTCGCTCCATATCCGCGCCACGTAGTGGCCGAATTCGTCGCTGGAGACGATCGCGGAGCTGCGCGGACGCGGTAGCTTGATCTCCACGATCCGCTTTAGCGTACCCGGCCGATAAGTCATCACCAGGATGCGATCGGACAATTGCACCGCCTCGGTGATGTTATGGGTGATCAGCAGGGTGGTCTGTTTCAGCTCCTGCTGGATCTGCAGCACCTTGTCGCCCAGCAGCAACCGTGTCTGCTCGTCGAGGGAAGCAAACGGCTCGTCCATCAGCAGGATTTCCGGCTGCGCAGCGAGGGTGCGTGCCATCGAAACGCGTTGGCGCATGCCGCCGGAAAGCTCGGACGGGTAGCGTTTCTCGAAACCGTTAAGCCCCACCAGCTTCACGAACCGCCGCGCCCGGTCGTGGCGCTCCGATTTCGGCACCTTGGCGATCTCCAGCGGAAACGCCACGTTGTCGATCACGGTGCGCCAGGGAAAGGTCGACTCGTCCTGAAAAATCATGCCGATCGACGGGTGCGGGCCGTGGACCGCCTCGCCGTCGACCTTGACTGTGCCTTCGTCGGCCTCGAGCAGGCCGCCGATCACGTTAAACAATGTCGACTTGCCGCAACCCGACGGACCGATGACGCTGACGAACTCGCCCGGCGCCACGGTGAGCGACATGCCGTCGACCGCCGTCAGCGCCCCTTCCGAGGTTTCGAAGCGCTTGACCAGGTTATCGACGACAAGGATGGCGTTGTCCGCGGACGGCTGCTGTTGCGTGCCGCTTTGAGCAGTTGAAGCCGTTGCGGCGGTGCTCGCGTCCACGGCGCTTCTCCTGTACCCGGCCCGATAAGCGCGATTCCCCGCCGCACGCCGGCGGCGGGGAACACGCAGATTAAGGCGGTTTACGAGCCCGGCTTGTAGACGATGTCGATCATGCCCTCGGCATCCTTCACCGTCTTCTTCTCGGTGATGCGCTTATACTTGAGCGCCTCGTCGAGCGTCTTCTGCAGGCCTTCGATCTTGGTGAGCTGCAGCGCCGACTTCGGGTAGAAGTCATCGACCGTCTGCTTGGCGACCGCCGGCGAAATCTTGGCGATTTCGCCGTACATCTTGTAGACCTCCGGGTCGCCGGAATAGGCCCAGTCAATTGCCTTCGAGACCACCTTCATGAACTTGGTGATCGCCTCGCGCTTCGTTTTCAGCGCGTTGGCGTTGGCGACGTCCACGCGGATGGTCTGGCCCTGCATGCCCTTAATGTCGCCGGCCTTCACCACGATGCGCGTCTTACCCTCGCTGACTTCTTTGAGGCCGAACGGCGCCACCGACCAGCCGGCGTCGATCTGGCCGGACATGACCTGGGTGTGTGTGGCGGGAGGGCCGCCCGTCGAGACCGGTTTTGCCTTGACGTTGTTTTCGGCCAGCAGGTTGAGCAGCATCAGGTTGGTCGACGACCCGGGCCGCGAGAAGGCGACAGTCTTGCCGGCGAGGTCCTTCACCGTTTTGATCGGGCTGGCCGCCTTCACGTACCAGTAGACCTCATGCACGCCGGTCATTTCGGCGCCGATGATGCGCACCGGCGCGCCCTTGAAGTAGGCGCCGACGACGCCCAGCGTTCCGTTCGACATGGCGATGTCAGCGCTACCAGAGATAGCGGCCTGCAGCGTTTCGGAGCCGCCATGGGTCCAGAAGATTTCGACCTCGAGGCCTTCCTCCTTGAACCATCCTTTCTTCTGCGCGAATTCAACGAATTCGCTGTCCCAGAATCCCTTTTGTGGAACGGCGATTTTCAGCTTTTCTGCGAAGGCGGTTGTTGTTAGAGCCGACAACAATATTGCCGCGAGCATCGTTACGCGTGCGCGCATGTTGTTCCTCCCGATTGGCAGATTTTCTGGATGTCTTTTTCCGTTAGCTTGCCGCGAAACGTGTGGCCTGGCAACATGATTGCGTCGGCATGATCGCGGTATCGACGTCGTGACAGGTGTCGCGTCAGGTTTTCGCTTGTCGAACCGGCCACGTCCGGACCCCGGCCCGTCTCCGCACCCCGACAGGCCTCAGACCCGCGCAATAACGGCGACCGGTCCACCGCCGGGCGGGCCCTGATGTTCGGCGCCGCCGGATACATAGACGGCGCCAGTGCCGGCGAGGCCGGCAATCAGTCCGCCGACCGCGGCGCGCGCGTGGCGCGTGGAGCCGATATCAGAATCCTCCAGCATGGTGTGGCGGAAGCCGCGCACGCCGCCGTCCGGTGAGGCTTCGGCCTTGGCGAAGACATTAACGAGCCTGCCGTCGGCCGGTTGAAGCCGGGCGTTCTTGAATGCGTCACTCACCGCCGTCAGATCGATGGCGTCGCGCATGACTGCATGGCCGATAACGAACGGGCTCGCCGATGCCGCCGAATTGCCCATCACGATGACCACGTTGTGCATCAGCTCGATGCCGGCCGAGGTGGACGCTACCGATGAGAACAGGTCCCAGTTCTTCAGCACCTCACCTTCTTCGACGTCGCGCACGATTTCGCCCAACGCAGCCGCGACTCCGAGCGCCGAGGCGCCGCGCGAAAAGCCCATCGAGCCGTAGGCGCTGCGGGTCACCGGCTTGCAGCCGCGCCCGAGCGCGTCTTCTACCCGTTCGCTGGTCAGCAGCGGACACTTGATCTGCACGAAGTGGACATCGCCGGCGTCCTCGATGCCGGCATCGCGCATGGCGGCGTGCACCGCCTTGACGGTCTCCTCGATCTGCGCGCGACGGCCCAGTTCCTCGGGCAGGAAATCGCGGGTCTGGGCGATACCGATGGCGAGCCGCTTGCCTTCGACGGCGGCGCCGCCTTTCGTCTCGCTACGCGCAAAGACCGTGATGTGTGGGCTGAGCACGCCTTCGGTGCCCCCCGACATCACGAAGGCGATCTTTTCTTCGACCGCGCGCGGCGTGAGGCCGAGATGCGGCGCCAGTACGTCGCACAGCGCGGCGACCGCGTATTCGCGGGTGAAGTCGTTGACCCCACCGTTGCCTTCCGTCTTGCCCATGACCGCCAGGATCGTTGCCGGTGCGAGCTTGTCCGTTTCGATCAGATGCACGAGGCCTGAGACGTCGCCGGGGTTTTTGGTCGGAATCCGGATCACATCGACTGACATCGCGCGCATGGTCACTCCCGTACCGTTCCTCAACGAATCGCCGCCCTCCGGCGTGCGGAGCCGTTTTGGTTTCGTTTGTCCCGGCAGGGAAAATGTTGTTACACGGCAGATAGCGGAGGGGCAATAGCGGGTGAGAAATGGGCTTCGACCTTTGCGAGTCAGCGCCAGAGTCTCCGTCAACCGTGAAGCCCGGGCGCCTCGTGACCCGTGCGGGCGACATACTCGGTGTAGCCGCCGCCGTACTGATGGACGCCCTCGGGCGTCAGCTCCAGCACGCGATTGGACAGCGCGGCGAGGAAGTGCCGGTCGTGCGACACGAACAGCATTGTGCCCTCGTAATCGCTAAGCGCCGCGATCAGCATCTCCTTGGTCGCTATGTCGAGATGGTTGGTCGGCTCGTCCAGCACCAGGAAGTTCGGTGGGTCGTAGAGCATCGTCGCCATCACCAGGCGCGCCTTCTCGCCGCCCGACAGCACGCGGCATTTCTTCTCGACGTCATCGCCGGAGAATCCGAAGCAACCGGCGAGCGTCCGTAGCGAGCCCTGGCCGGCTTGCGGGAACGAGTCCTGCAGCGACTGGAACACCGTGCGTTCGCCATCCAGTAGATCCATGGCGTGCTGCGCGAAGTAACCCATCTTCACGCTGCCGCCCAACGCCATCGTGCCGTCGTCCGGCTTCGTCGCGCCGGCCACCAGCTTCAGCAGTGTGGATTTGCCGGCGCCGTTGACGCCCATGACGCACCAGCGCTCCTTGCGGCGCACCTTGAAATCGAGCCCGTCATAGATGCTGCGGCTGCCATAGCCTTTCTGCACGTTCTTCAGGGTCGCCACGTCGTCGCCGGAGCGCGGCGCCGGCGGAAAGTCGAACGTCACTGTCTGGCGGCGCTTGGGCGGCTCCACCCGCTCGATCTTGTCGAGCTTCTTCACTCGGCTCTGCACTTGAGCGGCATGCGAGGCGCGCGCCTTGAAGCGTTCGATGAACTTGATCTCTTTCGCGAGCATCGCCTGCTGACGCTCGTACTGCGCCTGCTGCTGCTTCTCGGCGAGCGCGCGTTGCTGCTCGTAGAATTCGTAGTCGCCGGAATAGGTCGTCAGCCCGCCGCCGTCGATCTCGACGATCTTGCCGACGATGCGGTTCATGAACTCGCGGTCGTGCGAGGTCATCAGCAGCAGGCCCTCGTAGCCTCTGAGAAACTGCTCCAGCCAGATCAGGCTTTCGAGATCGAGATGGTTCGACGGTTCGTCCAGCAGCATCGCGTCGGGGCGCATCAGCAGAATGCGGGCCAGCGCCACGCGCATCTTCCAACCGCCCGACAGCGCGCCCACGTCGCCGTCCATCATTTCCTGGCTGAAGCTCAAGCCGCTGAGCACTTCCCGCGCGCGGTCTTCGAGCGCGTATCCGTCAAGTTCCTGGAAGCGATGCTGCACTTCGCCGTAACGCGCGATGATGGCGTCCATCTCGTCGGCGCGATCCGGATCGGCCAACTCCGGATCGGACATGGTCGCTTCCAGCTCTTTCATTTCGGCGGCGACTTCGCTTACCGGGCCGGCGCCGTCCATGACCTCGGCGACGGCGCTGCGGCCCGCCATGTCGCCGACGTCCTGGCTGAAGTAGCCGATGGTCACGCCGCGATCGACTGCGACCTGGCCTTCGTCGGGCGCGTCCTGGCCCGTGATCATGCGGAACAACGTCGTCTTGCCGGCGCCGTTCGGGCCGACCAGGCCGACCTTCTCGCCTCTGTTGAGCGCGGCTGACGCCTCGATGAAGAGGAGCTGATGGCCGTTTTGTTTGGAAATATTGTCGAGACGGATCATGGGGGAAAGGAGAGGGAGAGGAAACGTGAGGCGGCTTTACAGCACGCGCACGGGTCAATTCAATACTTTATTTGGCAAGTCGTAGGACGGGTGATCCGAAGACGTAACCCGCCGCAACAAGGTGCAAGCTGTTCCTTCGCTAATCTGCCCTAGGGGCTGGGAGTATGTTCTCGGCGCGCCAGACCGAGCACCACCAGCAGCGCGCGATCGAGCTGATCGACGGTGTTCACATCGAGCGAACCAAGGACGCGCCGGATGCGATTGCGGCGGATCGGCATGACCTTCTCGGTCATGCATTGCGATTCGATCCGCAGGCCGTTGTTGGCGTTCGGCTCGACAACGGGCCGCAGGCGAGGACTGTCTTGGATGTCCGACGACAGCGGACAAACCAGCACGGTGGTCGTGTTCTCTCCGAGTTCGTCGGCCTGAACGACGATGGCGGGGCGCGGTTTGCCGAGGTCGCCGGGTGCCACCATGAGCACCACGTCGCCGCGCCTCACCGCAACTCGCTCCAGTCGATAGCGGCCTCGATCCAGTCATCGAGCGCGCCGTTCTCCACGGGCCGGGCGAGCAGCTTGGCCTCGCGCCGGATTTCCGCGCGCACCTTGGGATCGCGCAGGTCGGGCACCCAATGCTGGATCGGCCGCAGGCCCTGCGCGCGCAGACGCTGGCGCCGCGCGGCCATGCGCTGCTGCGGCGTCTTGGGCTTGGCTTTGCTCTTGCGCGGGGTCGTCGGCATAGAGGAAACGTAACATGTTACGCCGCCTTCAGCAAGGGCGGCTACACATCCACCTTCAGCGCCGCGATGAACGTTTGCCTCGCGGGATGCCCAGATTTCAGCATCTGATTGCGAATCCGCGTATGATCTAGCGGCAAGCGGCACGAACCGACGGAACGCTCGAACGCATCCTGGGCTTGGACTGATGATCGACGTGATCGGCGTGCGATCCTTAGGCGGCCACAAGTTGGAGATCGAGTTCCCCGACGGCACCGTCGGCGTGCGCGACTTCGCCGACATAGCCGAGAGGACCGGCCCCATGGCCGAGGCGCTGAAGAACGCGGGCTATTTCCAGCGCGTGTTCATCGAGGACGGCGCGCTGACCTGGCCGAACGGCTACGACTGGGACCCCATCGCCTTGCATGATGAGATGAAGGAAGCGGGACTTTTGCGCCGTTCGCAAGCGGCGGAGTAGGGCGCTTCGTGTCCCGGGCGCAGCGCAGCGTGAAACGATGCGCTGCAGACCCGGGACCCCGGTTATTGATTTGTAAAGAGAAGAAAGCGGGTGTCCCGGATCAGCGGTGCATCACTTCGTGCTGCACTGTGTCCGGGACACGTGCGGAGAGTTTGTTCCGCCATCCTCACACATCCACCTTCAGCGCGGCGATGAACGCCTCCTGCGGGAATGTCCACCTTGCCGTACTGGCGCATCTTCTTCTTGCCCTTCTTCTGCTTGTCCAGCAGCTTGCGTTTGCGCGTGGCGTCGCCGCCGTAGCACTTGGCGGTGACGTCCTTGCGCAGCGCGCGCACGGTCTCGCGGGCGATGATCTTGCCGCCGATGGCGGCCTGGATCGGCACCTGGAACATGTGCGGCGGGATCAGCTCCTTCAGCTTCTCCACCATGCCGCGGCCGCGCGTCTCGGCGCGCGTGCGATGCACCAGCATCGACAGCGCGTCGACCGGCTCGTCGTTGACCAGGATCGACATCTTCACCAGGTCGGAGGCCTTATAGTCGGTCAGGTGATAGTCGAACGAGGCATAGCCCTTCGACACCGACTTGAGCCGGTCGTAGAAGTCGAACACCACTTCGTTGAGCGGCAGATCGTATTTCACCAGCGCGCGCGAGCCGACATAGGTCAGCTCCTTCTGCGTGCCGCGCCGGTCCTGGCACAGCTTCAGCACGGCGCCGAGATAGTCGTCGGGCGTGAGGATGGTCGCCTCGATCCACGGCTCCTCGATTTCGAGGATCTTCATCACGTCCGGCATGTCGACCGGATTGTGCAGTTCGACCTGGGTGCCGTCGCGCAGCTTGATCCTGTAGATGACCGACGGCGCGGTCGCGATCAGGTCGAGATTGAACTCGCGCTCCAGCCGCTCCTGGATGATTTCCAGATGCAGCAGGCCGAGAAAGCCGCAGCGGAAGCCGAAGCCGAGCGCGGCCGAGGTTTCCATCTCATAGGTGAAGCTGGCGTCGTTGAGGCGCAGCTTGCCCATGGCGGCGCGCAGGTCTTCGAAGTCGGCGGCGTCGACCGGAAACAGGCCGCAGAACACGACCGGGATCGCCGGCTGGAAGCCGGGCAGGGGCTCGTCGACCGGGTTGCGCTCGTCGGTGATGGTGTCGCCGACGCGCGTGTCGGCGACTTCCTTGATCGAGGCGGTGAGCATGCCGATCTCGCCGGGGCCGAGCTCGTCGACCGACGTCAGCTTGGGCAGGAATACGCCGACCCGGTCGACTTCGTAGTGCGACGTCGATGCCGATCATGCGGATGCGCTGGCCCTTCCTCAGCACGCCGTCGACGACGCGCACCAGAACGACGACGCCGAGATAGGGGTCGTACCAGGAGTCGACCAGCAGCGCCTTGAGCGGCGCGTCGCGGTCGCCTTTCGGCGGCGGCAGCCGGGTGACGATCGCTTCCAGCACGTCGGGCACGCCGAGGCCGGTCTTGGCCGAGATCAGAATCGCGTTCGAGGCGTCGAGGCCGATCACGTCCTCGATCTGCTCCTTGATTTTCTCGGGCTCGGCGGCCGGCAGGTCGACCTTGTTCAGCACCGGCACGATTTCGTGGTCGGCGTCGAGCGCGTGATAGACGTTGGCGAGCGTCTGCGCCTCGACGCCCTGGCTGGCGTCGACGACCAGCAGCGAGCCCTCGCAGGCCGCCAGCGAGCGGTTCACCTCGTAGGCGAAGTCGACGTGACCGGGCGTGTCCATCAGGTTGAGGATGTAATCCTGGCCGTCCTTGGCGCGGTAGTTCAGGCGCACGGTCTGCGCCTTGATGGTGATGCCGCGCTCGCGCTCGATGTCCATCGAGTCGAGCACCTGCTCCTTGCCCGCCATTTCGCGCGCGTCGAGCCCGCCGGTGAGCTGGATCAGCCGGTCGGCGAGCGTCGATTTTCCATGGTCGATATGGGCGACGATGGAGAAATTGCGAATATTTTGAATGGGGACGGCCGTCATGGCGGGCAGATAGCACTCGCCCCGGAGACCTTCAAGCGCACAGAAGGCGCAATAGACGCCCGCCGAGCCGCCATGCCATAAGGCGGCACCCATGCGCATTCCAGCACCGATTCTGGCGGTCCAGCGGGCGGCCGGCGCCCTGCGCGGCGCGCTCGTCGACCCGGCCGCGCGCGAGCGCAATGTCGTAGCCGCGCTTCTCCTCTACGCGCTGGTCTGGGCGGCCTATGGCACCATCGCCAAAGGCGACCAGGGCCTGCACCCGGACATGACCGAGCTGATTGCCTGGTCGCGCGAACTGGCTTGGGGCTTTCAGAAGCACGGCCCCGTGGGCGCCCTGCTGGTTCGGGTCTGGTTCAGCGTGTTCCCGGTCGCCGAGTGGTCCTATTACCTCCTGGCCATGGTGATGCCGGCGGGCGCGCTGTGGATCATCTGGCGCTTGTCGGCCGATTACCTCGACGTCGAAAAGCGCGTCGTAGGCGTGGCGCTCCTGACCTTCGTGCCGTTCTTCAATTTCCATGCGCTGAAGTTCAATGTGAACACCGTGCTGCTGCCGGTGTGGGCACTGACCACCTGGTGGTTCCTGCGCTCGTTTGAGCGGCTAAGCCTCGTTTATGCCGCCCTCGCCGGGCTGGCGGCGGCGGCGGCGATGATGACCAAATACTGGTCGGTGTTCCTGCTGGCTGGGCTGGCGCTCGCGGCGCTGAGCGACGCCCGCCGCGGGCGCTATTTCCGTTCGCTGGCGCCGTGGATCACGATCGCCGCCGGCTTCGCCTTGCTCAGCCCTCATCTCTATTGGCTGACGCAGCACGACTACGCGCCGTTCTCCTATGCGGTCGGCGTGCACGACAAGAGCCCGTATCTCGCCGGCGCCAAGAGCGTGCTCGGCTATCTCGCCGGCTCGCTCGGCTACGTGGCGGTGCCCATCGTGGTTGTGCTGATCCTGGTGCGGCCGGACCGCGCCACGCTTGCCGAGATGGTCTGGCCGAGGGAACCGCATCGCCGTCTTGTTGCAGCGGCGTTCTGGGCGCCGTTCCTGCTGCCGGTGGCGGCGGCGCTGGCATTCGGTGTCGAAATCACTTCGTTGTGGTCGATGTCGGCTTTCGCTTTGCTGCCAGTACTACTGCTATCACCGCCGTCGGTGAAACTACGCGAAGTTCACACCGGGCACATGCTGATCGTCGCGGTAGCGTTTCCGATAGTGATGTTGATCGCGTCGCCTTTCATCGCCATGGCCGATCAGCGCAAGGGCCCGCCGCCGGCGTCCGCCCAGGCGGCGCTGTTGGCGGTGCGGATCGAGCGCGACTGGCATAACCTGACGCCGCAGCCGCTGCGCTACGTCGCCGGCCCGGCCGATCTCGCTTATGGCGTTGCGGCTTATTCCGCGGACCGGCCACTGTCGCTACCCGACCTGCCGCAGCCGAGCGCGGTGCAGCTCAAGAAGGACGGTGTAGTGTTTGTGTGTTTTGCCGAGGACAAAGGCTGTCGCCAAAGCGCGGCCACGCGGGCGTCACCTCTTGGGTCGAGCCGTCCGATCGAGGTCACGCTGACGCGGGCTTTCCTCGGAATTCCTGGCCGCCCGCAGAGCTACCTGGTCAGAATTGTGCCGCCGCAGCACTGACGCGACGCGTCAATGCATGACGTCGAACGTCGCCAGCAGATAAAGAAGGGCTGCGACCCACAGGCCCGCGCTCCATAGCGCGACAGTGTCGAACTCTTCCTCGGTCATGCGCCGGGCAACGACCCTGGCAATGGCTTTTTTCATGATGCCCTCCGTCTCAGGACGTGCGGATCATCGCGTCGCTGCCCAAGATAATCTTGATCCCGGTCAAAAAGTTCCCTCCGGAAATCTACGTAAAACGCACCGCCAAAACGAAAACGGCCGGCTTTTGGCCGGCCGTCTCATTTCGCGCGTCTTGGGCAGCAGCGCTTAGTAGCGGTAGTGATCCGACTTGAACGGGCCCGCGACGGGCACGCCGATGTAATCGGCCTGATCCTTGCGCAGTTCGGACAGCTTGACGCCGATCTTGGCGAGATGCAGGCGCGCGACCTTTTCGTCCAGCGCTTTCGGCAGCACATAGACTTCCTTCTTGTACTTGCCGTCCTTGTTGTTGGCGAAGAGTTCGATCTGCGCCAGCGTCTGGTTGGTGAATGACGCAGACATCACGAAGGACGGATGGCCCATAGCGTTGCCGAGGTTCACCAAGCGGCCTTCCGACAGCAGGATGATGCGGTGCTTGTCGGGGAACTCGATCTCGTCGACCTGCGGCTTGATGTTGTTCCACTTCAGGTTCTTCAGGGTGCCGACCTGAATCTCGTTGTCGAAGTGGCCGATGTTGCACACGATCGCGCGATCTTTCATCGCGCGCATGTGGTCGATGGTGATGATGTCCTTGTTGCCGGTGCAGGTGACGAAGATGTCGGCCAGCGGTGCGGCGTCTTCCATCGTCACGACTTCATAGCCTTCCATCGCCGCCTGCAGCGCGCAGATCGGGTCGATTTCCGAGACCATGACGCGGCAGCCCGCCTGACGCAGCGAAGCGGCCGAGCCCTTGCCGACGTCGCCAAAGCCCGCGACCATCGCCACTTTGCCCGACATCATCACGTCGGTGCCGCGGCGGATGCCGTCCACCAGCGACTCACGGCAGCCATAAAGGTTGTCGAACTTCGACTTGGTGACCGAGTCGTTGACGTTGATGGCGGGCCACAACAGCGTGCCGGCCTTCTGCATGTCGTAGAGGCGATGCACGCCGGTGGTGGTCTCTTCCGACACGCCTTTGATGTTCTTGGCGAGCTCGGCAAAATAGCCCTTCGGCTTTTCCTTCAGGATGCGCTTGATCAGCGCGTAGAAGACTTCTTCTTCCTCGCTGTTGTGCTGATCGAGGAACACGGTGTCGCCGTTCTCCGCGCGCAGGCCCTGATGCACGTACATGGTGGCGTCACCGCCGTCGTCGAGGATCATGTTGGGGGTGCCGCCGCCGTGCCAATCGAACATGCGGGCGGTGTAGTCCCAGTAATCCTTCAGGCTCTCGCCCTTGATCGCGAACACCGGAACGCCGGCGGCTGCGATTGCGGCGGCGGCATGATCCTGCGTCGAATAGATGTTGCAGGAGACCCAACGCACGTCGGCGCCGAGCGCGACCAGCGTCTCGATCAGCACGGCGGTCTGAATGGTCATGTGCAGCGAGCCGGCGATGCGCGCGCCTTTCAGCGGCTGCTTCGGGCCGTACTCTTCGCGCGTCTGCATTAGGCCCGGCATTTCGGTCTCGGCCAGCGAGATTTCCTTGCGGCCGAAATCGGCGAGCGAGATGTCCTTGACGATGTAATCCTGGGCTGGCGCGGTTTTCTTGGCGGTCGCAGTCATGACAATCCTTATGCAACTGGCGGAAATGGATGGGTGGGCTGGCCGTGCCTATAACAGGCCTCGGGCGTCCCCGCAATGCATATATAAAGATTGCTTTATGTGGCTTCCAGGGTGGTTGGAAGGCAACAATTCGCTCGTCTCAGCGAAAGCGGAGACCCAGAGCCAGGACATTCTGGATTCTCGCTTACGCAGGGACGGAGGGGTAGGAATGAACTCTAGTCCTCTTCGCCAAAGCGGCTCGACACCAGCCCACACAGCGCATCGACGGCGTCGGTCGCCTCTTTGCCGGTGGCGCTGATAATAATGGTGATGCCGGGGCCGGCGGCGAGCATCATCAGCCCCATGATCGAGGTACCCCCCACGGTTTCATGGCCGCGGGTCACGCTGATGTCGGCATCGAACTGTTCGGCGGTCTGCACGAATTTGGCCGAGGCGCGGGCATGCAGGCCCTTCTTGTTGACAATCTCGACCTCGCGCACCACCGGGGCGGCGCCGTCCCCCGAGGGACCGTCCGCTGGGGTTGCGTCATTCATTTACCGTTGAGAACCCGGCTGGCGATGGTGCAGTACTTGCGCCCCGCCTCTTGCGCAGCCGCCACCGCGTCCTGCAAGCCGCAGGTCTCGCGCACCTTGGCGAGCTTGATCAACATGGGCAGATTGATGCCCGCCAGCACCTCGACCTTGGGCTGGCTCATGACCGAAATCGCGAGATTGGAGGGTGTGCCGCCGAACATGTCGGTGAGGATGACGACCCCGTCACCGCCATCCACCCGCTTGACGGCGTCGAGGATGTGCTTGCGGCACTGCTCGATATCGTCGTCGGGGCCGATGGTTACCGCCTCGATCTGACGCTGGGGACCCACCACATGCTCTAGCGCCGAGCGAAACTCGACGGCCAGGCGGCCGTGGGTCACTAGAACGAGGCCGATCATACCGGACTCCGCGCGGCACTTACGCTGCACCGCAGAATAAGGCGCGCATTCAGGCCCATTTGAAGCCCCGTGGCAAGGGGCTGAACCGCTATATTGGCGTTCTGCTGCACTGCGAACTGGAGGTACCAAGGTAAGGCTCGCCGCGTCCACTCTGGCGGCTGCAATCCTAGGACGGTTATAGTTAATTTTTCCAAGACGGCGTCGCGGGAGCCGGGAGTAGCCCAAGTCCCTGGGCGAGGTCAATCGGTCGCTATCTGGGTGTGCAAATGCGCCAGCACCAGGGGAATGGGGCGTTCCGGCTGCGGCGGCGAGCCGCGGTAGTGCGATCCCGGCAATACTGGTCTCGCCCGCGCCGACTGTCGGGCGGCGTTCCGCGTCGGTAGCGGTGAGATCTACTACCAAGCCGACAACCGCCACCGGCTCGTAGACGAGCCGCCGGATGCCCAGGCCGTGCACCTCGAGGAGGCCGGCGAGCGGCTCCGCCGGCCGCACCAACAGCCGGCCGCTGCACGCCTCAACGTGGGCGCGGTCGTCTGCCACCAACCGTGTGAAGGGCAGGCCGCCGGTGCGGCCGGCTTCAATCAGCGCCCAGACCAGTCGCGACTTGCCGGCTCCCGAAGGCCCGCGGATCAGTACCGCCTTGGCGCCGATGAGCACGGCGGAGGCGTGGATGGTGGGGCGGTCTTTCATCTGTCATTCCGGGACGACGCGACAGCGCCGGACCCGGAATCCATATCTCCTGTGGCCGTAATTGGCACCTACGTCAAAACCGCGCCGCTGCGGCGTATGGATTTCGGATTCGCGCACTTCATGCGCGCCCCGGAATGACGAAGAAAAATCACTCCGCCGGCAGGCGCACCACGAAGCGGGCGCCAAGCACCTTGGGCTCTTCGCTGCCGGCGGCCGGGGCGGTGCGGTTTTCCGCCCAGATTTGCCCGCCATGTGCTTCGACGATCTGCTTCGAGATCGATAGGCCGAGACCGGAATTCTGCCCGAAGCCCTGGTCGGGGCGGTCGGTATAGAAACGCTCGAAAATCTTTTGCATGGCATCGGGCGGAATGCCGGGTCCGTTGTCGTCGACCAGGATTTCCACGTCTCCCTTAAGCTTGCGACCGGTGACGTGCACGGTCCCGCCCGGCGGTGAGAACGAGCGCGCGTTGTCGATGAGATTGCTGACCACTTGTCCTAGCCGCGAGTCATGGCCGGGCACCTTGAACATTTCCGGTTTGCCGCCCTGGAAGCTCAAGGTGACGTCGATGTCGTCGGTGCGAATTTCGTTGGCGGCGGCGACCAGCGCCTCCAGCAGCTTTACGAGGTCGACCGGCGCCGCTTCCTGGCGTTGCAACTCGGCGTCGAGGCGGCTGGCGTCGGAAATATCGGAAATCAGCCGGTCGAGCCTTTTGACGTCGTGCTCGATGACTTCGAGCAGACGCTTGCGGCTTTCTTCGGTCTTTGCGAGCGGAAGCGTCTCCACAGCCGAGCGCAGCGAGGTGAGCGGATTGCGTAATTCGTGTGCCACGTCGGCGGCGAAGCTTTCGATCGCCTCGATGCGGGTATAAAGCGCGTTGGTCATGTCGCGCAGTGCACCCGACAAGTGGCCGATCTCGTCGCGTCTGCGGGTAAAGTCGGGGATTTCGACGCGGTTACGAATGCGCCGGCGCACGCGCTCGGCGCCGTCGGCGAGCCGGCGCACCGGGCCGGCAATGGTGCCGGCGAGCAGCATCGACAAGACCACCATCACGCCGGCTGCGACCAGGAACACTTTGACGATGGCGAGCCGTTCGGCCTCCACCATGTCGTCGATGTCGGCGCCTTGCGTCGACAACATCAGTGCGCCGCGCACCGCGCGGAAGCGCTGCACCGGCACCGCCACCGATACGATTACCTCGCCGCGGCTGTTGACCCGCACGATACTGGCGTGCTGGCCACGCAGCGCTTGCGCCACCTCCGGGTAGCCCTTGCCATTCTCCGGCCCGAGTTCGCGGTAGAGCGGCAGGTCGCCCCGCCCGAACCAGCGCCTGAGCGCTATAAAGGCGCGCTCGATCAGCCCGGGTTTCTCCGCGTTGGGCGGGGGCAGGTCGAAGCGCAGCACGTCGCCACGGCCATAGAGATTGCGGCTATCGAGGATCAGGACGCCATCGCGGTCGTAGATGCGGGCGCGGGTCTTGGTCGGTGATACCAGCCGGCGCAGCACTGGCGCCACTCGCTCCGGATTGATCGGGAATTCGATGCTCGACATCGAATTGTCGGACGGGCCGAAGCTCTGGCCCGTCTGCAACTGCAACAACCGGTCGGGATCGATGGTGATGGAATCGGTGTCGGAATCTGCGGTCGCCGAGGCGGCAATGGCGCCGGCGATGATCTCACTTTGTACAAGCAAGCTCTGCACACGCGCGTCGATCAGCCCGGCGCGGAACTGGGAGAGATAAAGTACGCCGGTGACAAGCGCGACCAGGCCAGCGAGATTGAGGATGACGATGCGCCGGGTGAGGCTGGAGAAGCTCTGACGCACAATGAATTGCCAGGCTGATTGTCCGGCACCGCGCAGCGCGCCGACGGCGACGGTCAGCCGCTTGCGCGTGCGATGCGGCTTCGCCTCGCCGGGCCGTTCGGCGTCGGCGGTCGGCTTCGGTGCGATGATCTCTATGGTTCGATCGAGCACGATTGAAAGCCAGCCGGGTTAAAGTGGACCACCAATCCGCTCGTCCCTGCCGCAGCCTGCGCTGGGGCAGGCTCCAGCGGTGACCCAGTATAGCTCGCTCGGGCTTCGCGTTCTCGGCGTTCTTGGCCCTAGATTCCCGCTTGCGCGGGAATAAGCGGGGTTTGGTTTGCCGCCCCCCGAGACTTTACTGCAAGCTGGGACGTCTCGTCAGTCGATGATCCGCGATGGCCGCATTAAAACTAGTGTCCCGAATCCGAAGTTCGTCAAACTATTCAGCATCCTCCGTACGAACTTCGGATTCGATAAGGACACTAGCAACTTTATGATTCTAGTGCGGTTTTGGATTTGAAATTCGTTTGCGGACGCGCTGCAAGTTAATGTAACGAACTTCAAATCCGCCGCGCTAGCGTCATCATTCCTTGAAGCGATAGCCGACGCCGTAGAGCGTTTCGATCATTTCGAAGTCCGGATCGACCACCTTGAATTTCTTGCGCAGTCGCTTGATGTGGCTGTCGATGGTGCGGTCGTCGACATAGACCTGGTCATCGTAGGCGGCGTCCATCAGCGCGTTGCGGCTCTTCACCACGCCGGGACGCGCGGCCAAAGCCTGCAGGATGAGGAACTCGGTGACCGTCAGCGTCACCGGCTCGTTCCTCCAGGTGCAGGTGTGACGTTCCGGATCCATGCGCAGCAGCCCACGCTCGAGCACTTTGGCGCTGTCGGCCTCTTTGGCCGGAGTGCCGTCCTTGGCGCCGGAGACGCGTCGTAGTACCGCCTTCACGCGCTCGACCAGGAGCCGCTGCGAGAACGGCTTACGAATGAAGTCGTCGGCGCCCATCTTGAGGCCGAACAGTTCGTCTATCTCTTCATCCTTGGAGGTGAGGAAGATGACGGGAATGTCGCTCTTCTGGCGCAGCCGGCGTAGCGTCTCCATGCCGTCCATGCGCGGCATCTTGATGTCGAGGATGGCGAGGTCCGGCGGCGAGGTCTTGAAGCCGTCGAGGGCGGAGGCGCCGTCAGTGTAGGTCATGATGCGATAGCCTTCGGATTCGAGTGCCATCGACACTGAGGTCAGGATATTGCGGTCGTCGTCGACGAGAGCGATTGTCGGCATGAGCCCCTCTTGAAAAGTCTCTCTTGGCTGACGTCCCGCGTGTTTGAAGCCCACAAACGAGGTCTGAAATGTGGCCTCTTTGCAACAACTATGTGATTCGATAGCCATTTCAAGGCCCATACCCCGGGGGACCCCGGCGCCACCAATGGTAACGATCGGAACGCCATGATATCCGCCAATACGCCGCTGCCCGGGGCCATGCCTGGCCGCACGCCCGAGAACGCCCCGCAGCCGGCGGATTTCGTACCGCGTGAGGTTGCCAAGGCGCTGCTGCACGCCACCCGCGCGGGGACCCTGGCGACCCTCGACCGCCATACCGGCCACCCATTCTGCTCGCTGGTCAACGTGGCGTCGGACCCAAGCGGCGCACCGCTGATCCTCGTGTCGCGACTGGCCACCCATACCGCCAACCTCGAAGTCGACCCCCGTGCCTCCCTGCTGCTGGCCGAGACCGGCAAGGGCGACGCCTTGGCTCATCCCCGCCTGACCGTGCTCGGGAGCATGGGGCCGATCGCGCACGACAGCGCCGAGGAGCCTTCCATCCGCCGCCGCTTCCTGGCCCGCCATCCAAAGTCGGAGCTCTATGCCGGCTTCGCCGACTTCTCGTTCTGGCGCATGGACGTCGCGTCGGCGCATCTCAACGGCGGTTTTGCCCGTGCCGCCGACCTTACTGCGGCAGATGTGTTGACCGATCTCAGCGACGCGCAGGCGCTGGTCGACATAGAGGAAGAGGCGGTCGCGCACATGAACGCCGACCATGCTGGCGCGCTCAGGCTCTACGCCACCAAGCTGCTCGGTGCGCCTGACGGCAATTGGAGCTGCGTCGGCATTAACCCTGATGGCCTCGAATTGCAGCAAGGTCAGACCGCGCGATGGCTCGCCTTTCCCGAGCGCGTTACCGGGCCGGCGGCGTTACGCGCCATGCTTAAACAGTTTGCTGACGCGGCACGCGGCCGTTGATGCGGCCGGTCGGGCACCCGAGTGATGGATCAGACATCATCTCGGCTTTTTGCACTGCGGCAAAGTCCGTTATGCAATGCACTACGCATGGTTTGCATGGCATTTAACCTTGCGCCGTCAATGTGGTGGTGACTATGGTCGCGCGCCGTAAGACGAGGGGCTATACTAAGGTCTTACGCGCATGGACCCGGATGGGTCCTTGAGGGTTTAGGTCCAAGGCGTCCCGCCTGTTGGGAGGATTCGGTGCAAGAAACGGGTGTGCGGAACGGTGCCTACGGCGCCGATAAATTTGGTTTTAATGATCTCGCTGAGGTCCATTGGAATCTCGGCGCACCGGCGCTCTACGAGCATGCCGTCGCTGCCAATGAGGCCACCATCGTCGAAGGCGGCGCGCTCTGCGCTGAGACCGGTCATCACACCGGCCGAAGTCCCAAGGACAAGCACACGGTCGTCGACGACCTCACCGAAAATTCGGTCTGGTGGGACAACAACCGCAAGATGACGCGCGAGAACTTCGATAACCTGCTCGCCGACTTCGTCGCGCATGCCAAGGGCAAGAGGCTGTTCGCCCAGGATCTCTATGGCGGCGCCGACCCGAAATACCGGATCAAGACGCGCGTCTTCACCGAGTACGCTTGGCACTCCCTTTTCATTCATCAATTGCTGATCCGGCCCGAGCTCAATGAGCTCAAGAAATTTGTCCCCGAACTCACCATCGTCGATCTGCCGTCGTTCCGCCCCGACGCCAAGCGTCACGGTGGCCGCGAAGGCTCTGACACCATGGTGGCGATCGATTTCACCCGCAAGATCGTGCTGATCTGCGGCTCGTCCTACGCCGGCGAAATGAAGAAGTCGGTATTCACTACACTCAACTTCTATCTGCCGGCCGAGAATGTCATGCCTATGCACTGCTCGGCCAACGTCAGCCATGAGGGCGAAAGCGCGCTGTTCTTCGGCCTGTCAGGTACCGGCAAGACCACACTGTCATCTGATCCGAACCGCATCCTGATCGGCGACGACGAGCATGGGTGGGGTCCGGACGGCATCTTCAATTTCGAGGGTGGCTGTTACGCCAAGACCATCAAGCTCAGCCAGGAGGCCGAGCCGCAGATCTGGGACGCCACCAACCGTTTCGGCACGGTGCTGGAGAACGTCGGCTTCGATCCGGTCACCCGTATGCCCGACTACGACGATGGTTCCAAGACGGAGAACACGCGCTCAGCCTATCCGCTCGATTTCATTCCGAACGCATCGCGTTCTGGCCGCGCCGGTCATCCGAAGAACATTATCTTCCTGACTGCCGACGCCTACGGCGTGATGCCGCCGATCGCCAAGCTCGATCCGAACCAGGCGATGTACCACTTCCTTTCCGGCTACACCGCCAAGGTCGCCGGCACCGAGAAGGGCCTTGTCGGTGTGGAGCCGGAATTCTCCACCTGCTTCGGCGCGCCGTTCCTGCCGCGGCATCCGTCGATCTATGCCGACCTGCTGAAGGAATACATCAGCAAGCACAAAGTCGACGTCTGGCTGGTCAATTCCGGCTGGACCGGCGGCAAGCATGGCGAGGGCCGCCGCATGCCGATCAAGGCGACGCGCACTCTGCTCACTGCCGCGCTCGATGGCTCACTCAGGGAAGCCGATTTTCGCACCGATCCTTATTTCGGCTTCTCGGTGCCGACCTCGGTGCCGGGCGTCGAACCGCATCTGTTGAACCCGATGAAGACCTGGCAGAACAAGGGCGAGTTCGATAAGACCGCGCGCGCGCTGGTGGCCATGTTCCAGAAAAATTTCGCCAAGTACGAGGGCCACGTCACTGCCGAGATCAAGGCGGCGGCGCCGGAGGTACGCATCGCGGCCGAGTAAGCGTGCACCGCATGGCGACGGCGAAACTCAAAAGGCGGCCCCAGCGGCCGCCTTTTTCCATTTCGGGCGAGCGCTCTGGATTGTGACAGCGCCCTGCAGTTGGATAGTTTCGGGGCAGGGGAGTTGAGTTGAAGATGCGTACAGTGAAGCTTGGGAATAGCGACCAGAGCATTGCCACGGCCGGGCTCGGCTGCATGGCCATGTCCGGCGGCTACGGCGCGCCCGACGACGCCGAGAGCATCGCCACCATCCACGCTGCGCTCGAGGCCGGGATCACGCTGATCGACACTGGCGACTTCTACGGCATGGGCCACAACGAGATGCTGATCGGCGAGGCGCTCAAAGGCGGCAAGCGCGAGCACGCCTTCCTGTCGGTGAAGTTCGGCGCCTTGCGCTCACCCGACGGCGCCATGACCGGCTATGACCTCAGGCCCGCCGCGGTGAAGAACTTTCTCGCCTATACCTTGCGCCGGCTGGGGACCGACTACATCGACCTCTATCAGCCAGCCCGCTACGACCGTGCGGTTCCGATCGAAGACACGCTCGGCGCCATATTGGATTTGGTCAAGGCCGGCTATGTGCGCCACATCGGCCTTTCGGAAGTCTCCGCCCGCACCCTCAAGCGCGCGGCGGCAGGCTTTCCGATTGCGGCGCTTCAGATCGAATACTCGCTGGCGAGCCGGGGTATCGAGAAGGACATTCTGCCAGCCGCGCGCGCACTGGGTGTGCCGGTGATCGCCTACGGCGTGCTCTCTCGCGGGCTGCTCAGTGAGGCGACGATTTCAAACGGCACGACGGCGGGCGCCATCCGCAGCCGCATGCCGCGGTTCAGCGGCGAGAATTTCGAGCGCAACCGCGCCCTGGTCGCGGCGCTGGGCAAGATCGCCGAAGTGCGGGCGGTGAGCGTCGCCCAGCTCGCCTTCGCCTGGCTGCGCACGCGCGGGGACGATATCGTTCCGCTGATCGGCGCGCGTACCCGCGCCCAGCTTGCCGACGGCTTGGCCGGGCTCGCGCTGACGCTCACCGATTTCGAGCTGGCCGCCATCGAGCGCGCGATGCCGAAGGACGCCGTCGCCGGCGAGCGCTACGGGCCGTTGGCGATGAAGCACCTCGATAGCGAGCTGGCGGGGTGAGCGAGGCTTCTGGCCCTGGGCGTTGCCGAGCGCCCGGGACATGAACGCCCCTTAGCCCCCGCGCAGCTTGGCCAGCAACTCGGTGGTCGGCCAGGAATCGGCTGGCATGCCGATCTTGAGCTGTGCCTTCTTCACCGCTTCGCGGGTGCCGTTGCCAAGCTTGCCGTCGACCTTGCCGGCGTTGAAGCCGTCGCGGTTGAGCAGCGTCTGCAGTTCCTTAAGCTGTTCGGTCGACAGCGCCTTCACTGTCTTGGCGGCGGCATGGCTGACTACCGGCGCGCCGGCAAGGCGTGTGGCGAGATAGGCGACCGTGGTGGAATAGACGAAGGACGAGTTCCAACCCAGGAACACCTTAAAGTTCGGATAAGCGAGAAAGGCCGGCCCGTGCCGCCCCATCGGGAGGATCAGCGACGCTGGTAGGTCCTGGGACGGCAGGCGGCCGTATGCGGCACGCACGCCCCATTTCGCCCACTGCGACACCGGGTGCTGGACGTCGAGGTCGGCTTCGCGCCAAGGCATCCGCCCGGGCACGCGGACTTCCTGCAGCCAAGGCTCGCCGCGCTTCCAGCCGAGGTCTTTAACGTAGTTGGCGGCCGACGCGAGTGTGTCGGCTGTGCTTTTGATGATGTCGATGCGGCCGTCGTTGTCGAAGTCGACGCCGTATTTGAGATAACGCGAGGCGGTGAACTGCATGCCGCCGAATTCGCCGGCCCAACTGCCGACCATGTCGGCCACGCGCTGGTCGCCGCGCTGGACGACACGGAGAGCGTCCATGAGCTCTGGGCGGAAATAGTTGCTACGCCGGCAGTCATAGGCCAGCGTTGTAAGCGCGGGCAGAATCTTGAACTTGCCGAAATTGCCGCCGTAGTCGCTTTCCAGTCCCCAGAAGGCGGTAAGTACCGGCGCCGGCACCCCGAAGCGTTGTTCGATGTCGGCGAACAGGCGGGCGTGCTTTTTTATCTGCTTCTGGCCGTTGGGGATGCGATAGCCGCCGAGCAGCTTGTCGGAGAATCCGAGGAAGGTCTGCTGGAAAAATGCCTGACCACGGTCGCGCCGGATCACCGAGGGATCGTAGACCAGGTCCGCTGCGGCTTCCGACATCACCCGTTGCGAGATGCCTTGCGCCAGCGCGTCGCGTTTGAACTGGTCCAGCCAGTGCGCGAAGTTCTCGGTGTTGCGGCAACCCGCGGCCACGGCCGGCCCCGCCAAGGCGGCGCCCAGCATGCCTGCTGCCAGTGTCAGGGCCATTTTCTGCATTGCTGAAAGCTCGCCTGGTTCGAGGGATTTGGGGCGAATCTGCCTGAGGGCGGGGCGCGGTCAAGCAAGAATACCGACAAACGTTAAAGCCGATTCGCGAACAAATGATGGTTTAAATTTGCAACCGGTAATGCTTCATTGCCGCCGGCTACCAGTGCCTCGCTTCCGAAGTTCGTGATACGTAGCAGCGCTCGCCGACATGAACCTCGGAAGCAAAGGGGCACCGGTAACTATTTGAATCTACCGGAGCTATGAATTTGACATGCGATGAGCGGCTAGCCGCAACTGGGTATCAAATAATGTTGAACTCGCTCCACTGGCGAGACAGAAAGGCGCAATGCAGGTTCTGGTGATTGGTGCCGGCGTGGTCGGCTTGGCAGCCGCCCGCGCAGCCGCGCGCGCCGGGCACGAGGTGGTGGTGGCGGAGAAAACCATCGGCATCGGCAATGGTATTTCCTCTCGCAACAGCGAAGTCATCCATGCGGGGCTTTACTATCCGCCCGGGTCTCTGCGCGCGCGTCACTGCGTGCGTGGCCGCCGCATGCTCTACGAATTCTGCGCCGCGCACGGCGTGCCGCATCGCAAGTGCGGCAAGCTCGTGGTGGCGGAAAATGATGCCGAGATCGAACGGGTCACATCGATCATGAATTAGGGCCGCGCCAATGGCGCGGAAGGCCTGGAGATGATCGACGGCAAGACCGCGCAAGCGCTCGAGCCGCAGCTGCAATGTCAGGGCGCGTTGCGCTCGCCGGAAACCGGCATCCTCGATGTCCATAGCTACATGCTGGCGCTGCAAGGCGAGTTGGAGGACGCTGGCGGCGCTATCGCCTTCAACACGCCGGTGCTCGGCGCCGTCCGCAAGAACGGGCAATGGCTGGTGCGTTTCGGGGGTGCCGATGCCGACACGTTCGCTTTCGACGCCGTGGTCAATTGCGCGGGGCTCGGGGCGCAAAGCGTGGCGCGCGGCATTGAGGATTATCCGGCCGCGCGCATCCCGCGTCAGGTGCTGGCCAAGGGCAATTATTTCACCTTCACCGGCAAGCCGGTCTTCACGCGGCTGATCTATCCGACGCCGATGCCGGGTGGTCTGGGCGTGCACGTCACGCTTGACCTTGCCGGCCGCATGCGTTTTGGGCCGGACGTCGAATGGATCGAGCACGAGGACTACGAAGTCGATTCCAGGCGCGCCGACATCTTCTACGAGCGCATCCGCACCTATTGGCCGGGTCTGCCCGACCATTCGCTGGCGCCGGACTACGCCGGCATCCGACCCAAGATCACCGGCAAGGGCGAGGCGGCGGCCGATTTCATGATCGACGCGCCGCCGCAGCACGGGCTGCCGGGTCTCGTTCAGTTGTTCGGGATCGAATCGCCGGGGCTGACCAGTTCGTTGTCGCTGGCCGAGGAAGTCGCCGGCTATTTCTGAGCGGTGCGGTTGTCGGACATACCGCTAGCCGCCGAGTGCGGCGGCATCACCGGCGTTTCCGCTGTGCCGCGCTGATCGGGCGGGGTCACTTGCAGCGCCGAGAGCTTCGCGCGCTCGCTTCCGGAGAAGCCGTCATAGGATTTGACCGGCGTAAAATTTTTCGCCTGATCGCGGCCGCCGCGGTAGGCAACGAGGCCGGTCGGTGTCGCCACGATGTCGCCGCGACGCAAAGTCGGATCGCTCTTCGGTATGATCTCCGCAAGTCCCATCGTGCTGCGGCCGTTGCAGCTGCAGTCCGCGACCAGTTGCTTACGATAGAGGTAGGTATTGGGCAGGTCGGCATAACGACTGCCATTGCTCGCTACCGCATAGTCGATCGTTGCGCCGTAGTAGAGCCGGGTCTGACAGGCCGGGCAGAAGGAATGACAGGCCTGCGCGGCGCTCAAGCCGGCGTGCGGATGGACGGGGAAATAGCGGCCGTCGCAGGTGCGCACGCAGAAGGCATGACGCGGGCCGGCCGATCCGCCTTCTGAGATGCGCTCCCGCCGAATCACAGGTTGCGAGCCGAGCGGTTCGGCGTAGGCGCGCGCCTGCGGCTGTGGCGCGTCGTCGAACGTCCGGCTCAATCCTCCGAAAATACTCTCGAACAATCCTGCGGCCGAAACCGGCGCCGTCGGCACGGACAGAAGAATGGCGGAGGCCAAGAAGCCTGCCACGCCACGCAAAACCGCGCTTCTGCTACGCCTTGCCATCACCCTGAACCTCGCCTCGCGCGGTTCCTTCGTGGAAGCCGCTCGTGTCCAACGTTCCGGCGCTCCAAAAGGTTGCGCTTCAAGTGTTGGTCGCAGCGGCAACGCGCGTGGTTCAGTCAGAAAGGCAGGGAGTTGTAAATGCCCGGTTAGGCGCGGTCGCCGGCGCCGGCCGGCGGCCCTTTCGGTGTTTGCGATGGCTAACGGTAGGTTAGCGCTGGTGGAGAATCAGAAGAACCGCCACCAGATGTAGACGTTGCAGATCGCCACCGAGACGACCATCATCGGCGCCGCATAAAGCGTGTAGGTGAGGAAGCGAAACGGCACCCCGTCACGCTCGCCGATGCCGGCGACGGTTAGGTTGGCCGAGGCGCCGATCAGCGTGCCATTGCCGCCGAGGCAGGCCCCGAGCGACAGGCACCACCACAGCGCCTGGATGTGTTCCGGTCCGCCGAAGGCCGGCGCCATGTTCTTGATCAGCGGAATCATCGTGGCGACGAACGGGATGTTATCGACGATCGCTGACAGGAACGCCGAAGCCCACAGGATAGAATAGCCGGCGGTGGCAATATCGCCGCCGGTGGCGGCCACCAGCTTGTTGGCGAGCAACCCGAGTAGGCCGCCGACGTCGACGCCATGCACCACCACGAACAGCCCAATGAAGAAGAAGATGGTGATCCACTCCACGTCGCCGAAGGTCTGGTGGATGTTGTGCGCGGCCTTCTCTGAATGATGCGACCAGTTATCGAGCAGCATCAGGATGGCGGCGCCGAACAGTGCGATGGTGGCGGGCTCCAGATTGAGCGGCCGCGCCAGCACGAATGTGATCATCACCAGCGTTAGGATGACCAGCGACTGCTTGAGCAGTACCCAGTCGGTAATCGAATCCGTCGCCTTCATCGCCATCACGCGCTCTTCGGCGTCGTGCGAGGCCCGCAGGTCCTTGCCCCATAGGATATGGATGATGAGCGCCTGCACCGCCATCACCACCAGGATCACCGGCGTCAGATTGACGACGAACTGGTTGAAGGTGAGGCCGACCTGCGAGCCGATCAAGATGTTGGGCGGATCGCCGATGAGGGTGGCGGTGCCGCCGATGTTGGAAGCGAATATCTCGGCGAACAGGTAAGGGTAGGCCGGAACCTTGAGCGTCTTGCAGATCGCCAGCGTCACCGGGACGATGAGCAGCACGGTGGTGACGTTGTCGAGGAAGGCCGACAGCACCGCGGTGGTGATCTGCAGGATGATCAGGATGCCGGCTGGATGCGCTTTCGCCACCTGCGCCGACCACACCGCCAGATACTGGAACATGCCGGAGCGGCGCGAGATCGACACCAGGATCATCATGCCGGTGAGCAGGCCGATGGTATTGAAATCGATGCCGCGGATGGCCTCATGCTGGTCGAGCACGCCCACCAGGATCATCAACCCGGCGCCGACCAGCGCGACGATCGCGCGGTTGACCTTCTCCGACATGATGGTGGCGTAGGTGATGGCCAGGAGGCAGGTCGAAACCCACATCGCGTTCATGTCGAAAAATACGTGCGAAACCGCGTGCGCGGCCATAGGCGAGTTCCCCCAAATTCACGGGCACTCGGCCTTGTGGCCGTTCGCACCCTGCACCCCGGCGGGGAAACTCCGGCAACGGCGCTAATAAGTCAAGATGGCAGTACGGCTTGTCCCGGATCTGTGGCGCACCACTTCGTGCCGCGCCGTGCCCTGGGCACGCGTCGCTCAGAAATATCGCCACCATACATAAACGTTGCAGACGGCGATCGAGACGACGGTCATCGGCGCGGCGTAGAGCGTGTAGGTGAGGAAGCGGAACGGCACCCCATTACGCTCGGAAATGCCGGCCACCGTCAGGTTGGCGGAGGCGCCGACCAGGGTGCCATTGCCGCCGAGACAGGCGCCGAGCGACAGGCACCACCACAGCGGCATGATGTGCTCGGGCCCGCCGAAGGCCGGCGCCATGCTCTTGATCAGCGGGATCATGGTCGCGACGAACGGAATGTTGTCGACGATTGCGGAGAGGAAGGCGGAGGCCCACAGCACCGCGTAGCCGGTCGCCGGCAGGCTGCCGCCGGTGGCTTTGACCAGCTCGTTGGCGAGCAGGTGCAAGAGGCCGCCGACCTCCACGCCATGCACCACGACAAACAGGCCGAGGAAGAAGAAGATGGTGATCCACTCCACGTCGCCGAAAGTGGTGTGGATGTTGTGCGAGGCCTTTTCGGAATGATGCTGCCAGTTGTCGAGCAGCATCAGGATGGCGGCGCCGAACAATGCGATGGTGGCGGGCTCGAGGTGAAGCTCGCGTGCCAGCACGAAGCCGATCATCACGAGCGTGAGCACGGCGAGCGCTTGCTTGAGCAGCACCCAATCCTTGATCGCGTCGACCGGGTTCATGGCCATCACCGCGGCTTCCGCCTCGGCGGTCGCGCGCAGGTCCTTGCCCCACAGGACGTGGATCATCACCATCTGCACGATCAGGATCACGACGATGATCGGCGCCAAGTGATAGAGGAAGTCGTTGAAGGTGAGGCCGACCTGCGAGCCGATGATGATGTTGGGCGGGTCGCCGATCAGCGTCGCGGTGCCGCCGATGTTGGAGGCCATGATCTCGGCGAACAGGTAAGGGTAGGGCGGCACCTTCAGGGTCTGCGTCACCGCGATGGTGACCGGCACCATCAAGAGCACGGTGGTGACGTTGTCGAGCAGCGCGGACAGTATCGCGGTCGCGAGCTGAAGCAGCAGCAGGATGCCGCCGGGATGCGCCTTGGCCGCCCGCGAGGCCCACACCGCCACGAACTCGAACATGCCGGAGCGGCGCGAGATCGAGACCAGGATCATCATGCCTGTGAGCAGCCCGAGCGTGTTCCAGTCGATGCCCTTGATGGCCTCTTCCTGGTTCAGCACGCCGACGATGATCATGATGCCGGCGCCGGCCAACGCGACGATGGCGCGGTTGACCTTCTCAGACATGATGATGGCGTAGGTGACGGCCAGGACGCAGGTGGCGACCCACATCGGGCTCAAACCGAAATAGACGTGAGACGCCGCTTCGTGTGCGGTCATGGCCTGCGCTCTCCCCCCTCGGACGCGCGCGGCCGATGGCGGCTTTGCGGTAGTCCAAATCCTTGTCGCCGCGGGAAATTTGTCGATGGCGAGGGTCGTGTCAACTTGCCGCGCCGCGACCTAACCACGCAGGCTTGTTCCAACATATCAGCGCGCGAATCCACGGGCCACCGGCGCCTGAATCGGCGAGGGCGAAGGCCGTGGATCATGGCCTGCGTGCGGGCGTCGACGCTGGCGACCGGCGCGCCATGGGGATATGAAGAACGGGCGACTCAAGGTGCGCCGTACCCGGGGAGACGACGCTGATGGCCGGCAATTCCCACGCGCAAGACAAAACGGTGGTGACCGCTGCGCGCGATGCGTTCAGCGATTTCTTCAGCCACGAGGCGGCCGGCGGCGTGGTGCTCGGCATCGCCACGTTGGCCGCTCTCGTATTCAGCAATTCGCCCTGGCGCGATCTTTACGCCGACTTCACGCACATCCCGGGCACGGTCGATGTCGGCGGCTTTCTGGTCATCAGGAAGTCGCTCCTGCATTGGGTCAACGACCTTTGGATGGCGGTGTTCTTCTTCCTCGTCGGGCTGGAGATCAAACGCGAATTTGTCGAGGGCGAACTGGCCTCGCCCAGCCAGGCGATCCTGCCGGCGGCCGCGGCGCTCGGCGGCATGGTGGTCCCCGCCGGCATCTATGCGCTGATCAACGCGGGCGATGCGGTGGCGCTGCGCGGCTGGGCCATTCCGGCGGCAACCGACATCGCTTTCGCGCTCGGCATCGTCATGCTGCTCGGCTCACGCGTGCCGGCGTCGCTGAAGGTGTTTCTCACCGCCGTCGCCATTATCGATGACCTTGGCGCCATTGTGGTGATCGCCGTGTTCTATACCGCCAACCTGTCGCTCATCGCCTTGAGCCTGGCGGCGGTCGGTATCGTCTGCCTCTTCGTTCTCAACCGGTCCGGCGTTCGCCGCGCGGATGTTTACATCGTCGTCGGTCTGGCGATTTGGGTCTGTGTTCTGAAGTCGGGCGTCCACGCGACGCTGGCCGGTGTGGCGACGGCATTGGCAATACCGATGAGAAATCGCGATGATGCGCCGCTGGCCGGCGCGCTCGAGCACGGACTGCATCCATGGGTCGCGTTCGTCGTGCTGCCGATGTTCGCCTTTGCCAATGCCGGTGTCACGCTGGTGGGACTTTCGCCAGCGAGCTTGCTCAACACGATCCCGCTCGGCATCGCTGCCGGTCTTGTCGTCGGCAAGGCGGTCGGCGTCTTTGGGACTTCTTGGGCCATGATCCAGACGGGCTTGGCGACGGCACCGGCCGGCGCCTCATCCCGTCAGCTGTTCGGCGTCTGTGTCCTCTGTGGGATCGGCTTCACCATGAGCCTGTTCATCGGATCGCTGGCTTTTGAAGGATTGGGGCCCGGCTACGACACCCAGCTCAAACTAGGTGTTCTCGCCGGTTCGTTGATCGCCGGCACGTTAGGCACGCTGATCCTGCGGCGCGGCTAACTCCGTCCTTGATGACAGCCGCGTCCCCGGCTCCTAATTCGGCCCCCAACGACCCCCAACCCGATTGCCGCCACGCAAGCACAGGCGTTTGTGGCGATCGACAACAGGATGCCGGTGAAGAAAAGGGCGTAGGGCCAGCCCACCCGCGCGACGGCAATAACAGGCGCGCCCTCGGCAGCTTGCGGTCTCAGCGCTTACGCAAAAACTGCGGCCGCGCCAACATAAGGGACCTCCGATGACAATTCTACCGCAGCCGCTCAATCGTAGCGCACGAATATTCTTTTCGGTATCAGGCAACCAGCGCCCCTGCAACCGGCGGCAGCGTTGATTTGATGAGCGTTGTCGCTAGTTGTCGTGCCGGAATGTTTATACCGATTGAGCCGCTAGGCTGGTTCCACGGCGCAACTTTATTGCGATCCGTTCCGCAAAAAACTCATGGCAGTTGAGCCATATCAAAGATCGAATGTCGCCACATTTGCAGACTGCTATCAAACAGGTTCGGGAGGCGTCGATTGACGAGGCATCGTACCTCCCGGCTGCCATCGGGCATTTCAACCATTAATCTGGGGTGACACGAATGAAGCGTCTGATCATCACCGCGATTGCTTGCACTTTTGCGATCGCCACCGCCGCTCAAGCTGAAACCTGCAAAGCGACCGCCGCCAGCAAGAAACTGCATGGTGCGGCACTCACCAGCTTCATGAAAAAATGCGAGAGGGACGCCGGGGCGTCATGCAAGACGCAGGCAATGACGAAGAAGCTGCACGGCGCCGCCGAGGCGAGCTTCACCAAGAAATGTGTTCACGACGCAGTCGGGAGCTGATGTGACAGGGCGGTTTGTACGCGCAAAGGATATCTGATCATGGGTATGTTGGATCAACTCGGCAGTGGTCTGAAAGGCGCCTTGAGCGATCTCGCTGGCCAAGCTATGGGGCAGCTGCAAGCCAATGCCCCGGCGGTGCTGAGCCAGGTTCTCGGCAAGACCGATCTCGGCGGCGTCGGCGGTTTGCTTGCCAAGCTACAGGAAGCCGGGCTCGGCAATCAGGTGTCGTCGTGGCTCGGCAATGGCGCCAACTTGTCAATCACGACAGAGCAAGTACGCAATGCGCTCGGGAATGAACAGGTGCAGCAAATTGCCAATTCGATCGGCGTGCCGACCGACAAGGTCCTCGAGATGATGTCCAAGTATCTTCCGGATGCGGTGGACAAGATGAGCCCGAACGGGACTCTCGAGGAACCGACCGAAACGTGAACCGGAGTCTCGGACACACAGGAGAAAGCCGCCGCGGCGTTTGTCTGCGGCGGGAGCGGCGATAGTAGTTCGACCATGCTGGAGGAGAACGGTACGATGAATCGTCAATCGAGATTGATCTGTGCGTCTATCGTCTTGGCTTTTGCCATTGCCGGCAGCGGGCCGGCAATGGCTTTGACCATGAAAGAATGCAGCGCGAAGTATCAGGCGGCGCAAAAAGCCGGCACGCTCAAGGGAATGAAATGGAACGACTTCCGCAAGGCCGAATGCGGTGCTGCGGCCAAGCCGGCGGCGGTCACGACGTCGAAGAAGCCGGCCTCGACAGCAATGAAGAAGCCGATGGCTGCGCCGATGCGCGCCACCTCCGCGGTATTTCCCCGGGCAATCAGTTCGAAATACGCCAAGGAGTCGCCGGGCAAGGCGCGCATGCACACCTGCCTCGACCAATACAACGCCAACAAGGCGAAGAATGGCAATGGCGGGATGAAATGGATCGAGAAAGGCGGGGGCTACTACAGCGAGTGCAATAAGCGGCTGAAGAGCTAACCGGCCATCCATCATCGATCTGAATTGTGCCGTAGGGCGCGCGTGCAAGGCGCGCCCTGCTTTTTTATGCGCCCGAATTGTGCCGGCGCGCGGATGGACGCGCCGCCTGACGATAGTCGCCGGCGGTGAAATGGGATGACAGCTTGACGGCCGGCGCCTAGGATGTCGTGCGGAAACCGTTGGAATTTCGGGAGGCCGAGACCGCCACGATTCCGGCGGTAGCCGCAGGTCGGGGGGTAAGGGTACCGATGCGTATTCGCACTGCGTTTGCGTTGACGGGCATCGCGTTTGTGCTCGGCGGCTGTGCGACCGTGTACAATCTGCCGCTCAACAAGCCTTCCACCAATCCCTTTGCCGGCACGCTCATCCAGGCTGCGCAGGCGGCCGAACGTCACGGCGATACCGGCGGCACCGTTGTCGGCTTGGCGTTTTCGGGCGGTGGCACGCGCGCGGCGGCGTTCGCCTATGGCGTGCTCAAGCAATTGGCACGCACCCCGACGCCGCATATCGGCGGCCGCGACTTGATCGACCACGTCGGCATCGTTTCCGGCGTCTCCGGCGGATCGGTGATTGCGGCCTATTACGGACTAAAGGGCCGTGCCGCGCTCGACGATTTCCGCGAGCAGTTCCTCACCCAGGACGTAATGGCGGCATTGAACACCCGCATCAGCCTTATCAATGTCGACCGCGCGCTCGGCGGTGGCGTCAATACCGACAACGAACTGCGCGACTGGTTCAACGCCCATCTTTTCCATGACGCCACATTTGGCGCGCTGATCGGGCGCCGACCGATCGTGCTGATCAACGCCACCGACATCTATAGCCGTACGCCGTTCCTGTTCGCGCCGCTGACTTTCGCCGCCATGTGCAGCAATCTCGCCGAATATCCGGTGGCGGGTGCGGTGGCGGCGTCGGCCGCGGTGCCGGGTGCGTTCGCACCGATCGTCATCGAGTCGTTCCACGGAGAATGCAAAACGCCATTGCCGGCGATGGTGGCGCAGGCGGCCGGCAGGCCGGGCAAATCGCCGCTCCTCTATGCCTATGCCCAGGGGCTCGAACGCGCGCGCTCGGGCCAGGTGAAATACGTCAAACTGCTCGACGGCGGCCTTGCCGACAATTACGGCCTGAGCGGCCTCACCATCGCGCGCGCGGCTTCCGGCACGCCGTACGGGCCGTTGCGGCCGGCTGAGGCGGTGAATCTGCGCCGCTTCTTGTTCGTCGTGGTGGATGCGGGCGTCGGGCCGCAGGGCAACTGGTCGCAGACGGTAGAAGGACCGGTCGGCAAGGAATTGATCGGCGCCGTGATGGACACCATGCTCGATGCCAACAAGCGCTCGAGCTACGCCGCCTTCCAGGCTACGATGAACAACTGGCGCGGCCAATTGATCCGCTGGCGCTGCGGCCTGAAGAGCGTCGAGTTGGCGCGATTGCGCGGCAAGGCCGGCCGCTGGAACTGCCGCGACGTGAAGTTCACCATCGCGCGTGTATCGTTCGAGCAGCTGGACGCCGCTCGCGCCAAGCAGCTGAACGCGGTGCCGACCTCCTTTACGCTGCCGGCCGCCAGCGTGGACGAATTGACCCAAGCCGGCGGCGACGCGCTCAAGGCCAATCCGGCTTATCAGAACTTCCTGCGCGGCCTGTGACGGCGGTTGTACAGGATGCCCGAGAGACTGGCGTTCTTAACCCACCGGCGCTAAGGGAAGTGGCCCCGGGCCACGCCGCCGAGTTCCTTTGATGCGCATCACCAATATTGTCGACACCGTTGTTCCGATCTCATCCGCGATCCGCAACGCCTATATCGACTTCTCGCAGATGACCGCGAGCGTGGTTGCGATCTTCACCGACGCAGAGCGCGACGGGAAGCCCGTGGTCGGCTTTGGTTTCAATTCAAACGGGCGTTATGCCCCGCAGGGCCTCTTGCGAGAGCGTTTCATCCCGCGCCTGCAGAACGCCAAGCCGGACGAAATCGTCGACGAGCGCGGTCTCATCGACCCGGTCAAGGCCTGGGACGTGATGATGCGCAACGAAAAGCCAGGCGGTCACGGTGAACGATCGGTGGCGGTCGGTGTGCTCGATATGGCGCTGTGGGATGCGGTGTCGAAAGCCGAAGGCTTGCCGCTGTGGCGGCTGTTGGCAGACCGTTACAACAACGGTCAAGCTGACGAGACCGCCTGGGTCTACGCCGCCGGCGGCTATTACTATCCGGAAAAGGACGTCAACGGCCTGCAGGACGAGATGAAGCGCTATCTCGACCTCGGCTATTCCACCGTCAAGATAAAGATCGGGGGCGCCGACCTGGTAACGGACCTCATGCGCGTCGAGGCGGTGCTCAAGATCGTCGGCAAGGGCGAGAACCTGTGCGTCGACGTCAATGGCCGCTACAGCATCGACGAGGCGCTGGCCTGCGGCGACGCCATCGCGCCACTCAAACTGCGCTGGTACGAGGAGCCGCTCGATCCGCTTGACTATCTGATGCACGCTGCGCTGGCCTCGCGTTACCGGCCGTCCCTCGCTACCGGCGAGAACCTGTTCTCCATGCAGGACGCGCGCAACCTGATCCGCCACGGCGGCCTGCGCGCCGACCGCGATTGGCTGCAGTTCGATCCGGCGCTGTCCTATGGCCTGGTTGAATATCTGCGCACCCTCGACATGCTCTATCAGCACGGTTGGTCGCGGCGCCGTTGCGTGCCGCACGGCGGCCATCAGTTCGCGCTCAACATCGCGGTTGGCCTCGGGCTCGGCGGCAACGAGTCTTATCCGCAAGTGTTCGCGCCATTCGGTGGCTTTGCGGATGCCTGCAAGATAGTCGACGGCCGGGTGGCTATGCCGGATGTGCCGGGCATCGGTTTTGAGGCCAAGAACGATCTCTATGCGGTGATGAAGCGGCTGCTGGATGAAAGCGACACGCCGGTCATGAGTTTTCCGTTACGCCAGCGCAGACCGGTTGGCGAGAAGGGGTGAGGCGCGCAGCCGTAGCTTGATCGACGCGGGTTGGATGAAGGCAAGGCAGTCGGCAGCGGGTTCAACGTAGCGAGTTGCAACACGCCGATACCATTCAGTCTTGTGGACGAACTGCTCAACCAAGTTCCGTCACCGCCGGCGTCGGTACCCCGATTTTACTTCCGTTTTCGGGGGTACCGCCGACACAGTCGGAGATGCTGTTGGCGGCGTTCTAGTCGAAAATGACCCCGAATAGACATTGGTGGCGGCCGTATCGGTAATCCGACCTGGTCAAAGGCTGTGAGGGGATACCCCATTGCGTTGCTGGTTCATGGCGATGATGTTACAGGTGCGGTTCATTTCTTGCCCAATTGGAGGACGTGGTGGCATCTTGTCGGCCGGAAGCCAAGCGTCGGTTTCAGCTGATTTTGATCAAGCCGTCCCATTACCACGATGACGGATACGTTATTCGCTGGTGGCGGGCGCTGATCCCTTCTAATTCGCTTGCGGTCCTCTATGGCCTGGCAGTCGATTCCGCTGAACGGCAAGTACTCGGCCCCGATGTCGCCATTGACATCGAGGTCATTGACGAGACCAACACCCGCGTAAAGTTCCCGAAGCTCATCCGGAGATTTCGCGAACACGGAAACTTCGGTCTTCTCGCACTGGTCGGGGTGCAGTCCAACCAATATCCGCGTGCACTCGATATCGCTCGATCGTTCCGGGCGGCGGGCATCCAGGTCGCAATGGGCGGATTTCATGTTTCCGGTTGCCTGTCGATGCTCGACGGGTCGGCGGTCGATCTCGACAACGCGCGCGATATCGGAATCTCGCTCTTCGCCGGCGAGGCTGAAAATCGATTTGACGATTTTCTGCGCGATGCCGCGGCGGGTGCGATGAAGCCGCTTTACAACTACATGAACGACTTGCCCGGCATGGGCGGCACGCCAATTCCGTTCCTGCCTAGGGAATTCGTGAAGCGCACGGCCGGAACCAACACGAGCTTCGATGCCGGTCGCGGCTGTCCGTTCCAATGTTCGTTCTGCACCATCATCAACGTGCAGGGCCGCAAATCCCGCTATCGCTCGCCCGATGATATCGAGAGGATCGTGCGCGACAACTGGAAGCAGAATATTACGCGGTTTTTTATCACCGATGACAATTTCGCCCGCAACAGGGAGTGGGAGGCTCTTTTCGATCGACTGGCGAAGCTGCGCGAGGTGGACAAGATCCCGCTCGGCCTGATGATCCAGGTTGACACGATGTGTCACAAAATCCCTCGGTTCATCGAAAAGGCCAAGCAGGCCGGCGTCACGAGGGTGTTCATCGGGCTGGAAAATATCAATCCTGACAATCTTGTTGCTGCCAAGAAGAAGCAGAATAAGATCACCGAATACCGGAAGATGCTTCTCGCCTGGAAGGCGCAAGGCATCTTCGTCTACGCCGGCTACATTCTCGGGTTCCCCGGCGAAACGCCGGAAACGATCCGGCGCGATATCGAGATCATCCAGCGTGAGCTTCCGCTCGATCTTGTCGAGTTCAACCTCCTGACACCGCTGCCGGGGTCGGAAGACCACAAGGTGCTGTGGGGCAAACAGGTCGATATGGACTCCGACCTTAACAAGTACGACCTGGAGCACGTTGTTTGCGACCACCCGAAGATGTCGCGGGATGTCTTGCAGGCCGTCTATGAAGAGGCCTGGGCCCGCTACTACACGCCCGAGCACATCGAAACGCTGCTGCGGCGGGCGGCGGTGACCAATGTCCCGATGATGAGTCTCGCAAAGGTTCTGATTCAGTTCTCAACCATGATGCAGCTTGAAAAGGTGCATCCGTTGCAGAGTGGCCTCATCCGGATGAAACATCCGAGCGAGCGCCGACCTGGGCTGTCAAAAAAGGGGCGGCCGGCATTCTATCTGGGCTACTGGCGCGACCTGCTTGTGCGCAATGGGCGGTTCGTCATAACCATATGGCGTATATTGGCTCTCAAGCGCCGTATCGAACGTGACCCGAATTATCGGTTCTATACGGACCAGGCGCTCACCCCGGTCCTGGACGACGAAGAGACGACGTTCGATTACCTGACCAAGACCGAAGGCGCAAAAGGCGCTATCGAACATCTCAAGAAGGTGGCGGCACTTACGCATATGTGACACGCGTCGATCTCTGCAGAGCGCGGCCCCTGGGTCGCAATCTAAACTTCGCTGCGGGCGCTTCGACCAGGGCGCGCCCATTCTTGCTGTCCGATGAGAAAATTGGCGCAACGCAGCTTCAAACTCCTTGGCAGGTTGAAAGAATGAGCTCTTTGACCTCGATCCGAAGCATCACGGCACGATCGATTTCGTGTCTTCTTGGGGAGTGTTGCATCATACGGGCAATATGTGGGAAGCGGTCGGTAAAGCTGCCTCGATGGTTTCACCGAATGATGCTTGCATTGCGCTTTACCGTAAAACACATATGGACCCCTTCTGGCAATTTGATATGTGATCTACGCGATGCCACTATGTTTTTCTGCCAATGGCATTCGAGGATTTATATCATGTCCGCGGAAAACCTCAAAAATATCGGAACCCACTTTGCATTTGGCAAAAACTGGGCCTCTCTGCCGCGCTGATCGGCGAACCTCAAATCGCGGAGGCAACAAAGGAGCTACTGAAACTGATCCCCGCAGAGGAGTAGGCGCCGGCTAACTCTCGCAGAAACTCGCGTGTGCCGTTTACGCCCTAGCTAGTTGCTTACGCGAAATCAATATCGTGTAGCCCAGATAAGCGGCGGCCATCGCCGCCAGCGCGAGCCAGCCTGTCCATTGACCTCGCTCATGCTGAAGGACATTCCTGAGCGAAAGCGCTGCCACACCGTTCACAACTAGTCCGTTGACCCAGACTATCGCGACGTTGGGCTTAAGTAGCGGATGAAGCGGTGTGGCGAACTGGCCTGCATCGGCCGTTATGTCAATCGCTGCGCCTTTCGTGAAGTCGGCGGGAAGCCTGCTGCCCATCAGATCGTGGAAAATGCCCGGATCGATCCGGAACTCCTGACTATACCCGGTGATACGCAGATGCACGGTCCGGTGGGTGTAAGTTCTGGCATTGTAGATGTGCACACTCCAGTCGATGAGCTTGCCATGAACCACTGCCTGCCGCTCTGGATGGATGGGATGACTCCAACTCCAAAGCCAGCCAAACAAGACCAATGCGACGAGGACTGCTGGAACGAAGGGGGACCGACTGAGCGCGATCCGTGCCACTGGCCGGTGCATTGGGATTTGTGGCACCGGTGAAATTCTCACCGGTGGCGTCACCTTATCTCGCGAGGTCGGCGAAGAGCTCAGATGGCCAGCTTGCGATTCTGGTTCCGCGAGTTTGCAGTAAGGGGTGCGAAAAAGAAATTTGCGGCTTAACGCCTGTGATCGTGGTGCATTTTCTCGCCACCAGGCTGCCGCGTCCGGCGCGATCTTCTCAAGTTCGCTTACCGCGTCACGAACATAAACTGCATAACCAGATTGTTTGCTCAACTTTCCGAGGAAACGCCATGCGAATGCAAGAATTCGATTGCGAGGTCCAGTCAAGACACCGGACACATAGGCTTCGCGCGAGCCTCGGCTGTCGGCCACTGGCAAGCAAAGCCCAACCCACTTCTCGCGCACCCACAGCGGTGCTTCACCAGGGGGTATAGCGATGATACGAATGTGTTGAGGTGCCATGGCCGCCCTAATGTGCTTCTCGGACGCGTGGGGATCGTAGGCGAGAATCCCGAAGAAACGGTTTCGAAAAAAGGCTGCTTATCCGTTAACCGACCGAATTAGAGCGGCTTAGGCCCGCGTCCCAGCGCAGCTGCGCAAACTTGTCCCAAATTGCTAAGCAAATGTCGAATGCGCGGGATGTGCCCTCAAGCCCAGGTGCTGACCCCGGCCCGCAAGATACCGCCCGATCCATGAAGGTGGGCGTGAAATGGCTCGTCAGATAGCCAGGTCATGGGAAGGGACCACTTCTCGACGGCTGCGCAAGAAGGTCGAGATTCTGTTCGCCCACTTCAAGCGCATTCCGAAGCGCGACCGGCTGCGACTGAGAGGACCGACCGGAGCTCACGACGAGTTCTTGCTCGCGGCTACCATTCAGAACCTTAGGAAGCTGGCGAAGTTGGATCCGATACGCGACGTCAAGGCGGCCTGAAAGTCCCGCCATACGGAATGCCGGCGCTTCGCTCAAAAGGCCGCGTCGATCTGCTCGATTTACTTGCCGACTAAATCAACAGAATCGGACCTTAAGCCGACGTGCCGCTCGGATTGCCACCAAAGCGACCAATGGCACTTGAATTGCTTTGAAATTCGGCAAAAATATTAATCGGGGGCTCGGGCAACAAATTTCGGTGGCACCCAATGAAAGACAAACCAATCGATTTTTGGTTCACGATGGGCAGCACCTATACCTATCTTAGCGTCATGCGGATTGCAGAAAAACAGCGGTCCAGCGGAGTGACATTCTGCTGGCGACCATTTCATCTGCTAATCATATTGCAAGAAATGAAGCACGTCCCATTCGCAGATAAACCGGCCAAATCTGCTTATATGTGGCGGGATATAGAGCGACGTGCTGCCATGCACGGGATTTCTGTTCAGTTGCCCGCACCTTACCCAGCCAAGCAGTCAGTATTCGCCAATCTTATTGCGACGGTAGGCATGCGAGAAGGTTGGGGCGCGGATTATGTACGCTCGGCCTATCGGCGCTGGTTCCAACTTGCTCAGGAGACTGGGAGCGAGCCCAACGTATCAGAGAGCCTACGCGATATCGGACAGGACCCCGCGCGGGTCGTAGCGCTCGCAAACTCCGAAGCTACGAAAGCTTCGCTGATTGCCGAGACGGATGCCGCCAGAGAACTCGGGATTTTTGGCTCACCGACGTTTGCGGTGGGTCGCGAACTATTCTGGGGAGACGACCGTCTAGAAGATGCAATCAACTGGCGTCAGTCTGGTTGTGTGTTGCCCGGCTGAATTCTATCAATACTGCTGCGGTGCATGGGTCGGGTTACGGCCCTTCGCGACATTTCGGTGCGACGCAACAATTCGGTCGTTTTCGGGGCAAGGCGAACATTGAGGAGACGGCATTGGCTGCACTGGTTTCATGAGCGCATGGCCCAACGTCTTCCCCTCATCTATAAGCACCGCGCGTAGCGCGGCGTCTCGAAGAGCCTGCCTCGGATTTGTTCCGGGGGAAGAAGCCGGCCCCCGTGAAAGTGGGGACCCGAGGTGACTGCCCGGCTCGTTGCGATACGGATCTGGAGCCTGCTTGCGCGGGGATGAGCGGAGTTCAAGGCGGCGCCGAACGAGCGCGGGCGTCAATGCGCCTCGTCCCAGTTATCCGCGGCGCGAGCCTCGACCTGGAGCGGCACGCTTCAAGCTCACCGCCGGGTGGGGCGCATCTTCCATCACGCGCTTGATCGCTGGCAAGGTCTTCGCAACCTCTTCATCCGGCACCTCGAAGATCAGTTCGTCGTGCACCTGCAGCAGCATCTGGGCGCGCAGCTTCGCCTTCTCCAATTCAGGTTCGATGCGGATCATGGCGCGGCGGATGATGTCGGCCGCCGAGCCTTGCAGGCGCGCATTGATTGCGGCGCGCTCGTTGAAGGCGCGGATCGAGGGATTCGAGTTTTTGATTTCCGGGTAATGGCACTTGCGGCCGAACAGCGTGAGCACGTAGCCGTGGGTGCGGCAGAATTCCCGCGTCTCGTCCATGTAGGCGCGGATACCCGGGAAGCGCTCGAAATATTTCTTGATGTAGGCGCCGGCTTCCTCGCGCTCGATGCCGAGCTGGTTGGCGAGGCCGAAAGCCGAGATGCCGTAGATGATGCCGAAGTTAATCGCCTTGGCGCGCCGGCGGATCTCCGGCGGCATGTCCTTCACCGGCACACCAAACATTTCCGACGCCGTCATGGCGTGGATGTCGATGCCATCCTGGAATGCCTTGCGTAGGGTGGGCACCTCGGCAACTTCCGACAGCAGCCGCAACTCGATCTGCGAGTAGTCCGCCGATACCAGCTTCATGCCCGGTGAGGCGACGAAGGCCTTCCTGATCTTGCGGCCGTCTTCGGTGCGGATCGGAATGTTCTGCAGGTTCGGCTCCGACGACGACAGCCGGCCGGTCGTGGTGGCGGCGAGCGAATAGGAGGTGTGCACGCGGTGCGTTGTCGCGTTCACGAAATTCGGCAATGCCTCGGTGTAGGTCGAGCGCAGCTTGGACACCTGCCGCCAGTCGAGGATCTTGCGCGGCAGCTCGTGCTGCTCGGCGAGGGCTTCCAAGTCGCGGGCAGTCGTGGACCATTGCCCTGTCTTCGTCTTGGAGGGGGCTTTCGAGCCGTCCAACATCAAGTTCATTTTGCCGAACAGGATATCGCCAACCTGCTTCGGGCTTCCCGGGTTGATCGGCTCGCCGGCCAACTCCTTGATCTCATCTTCTAGCCGCGCCTGTTCCTGCGCGAACTCGCCGGACAGGCGTGACAGCACCTGGCGGTCGATGGAAATGCCGCGCCGCTCCATGCGCGCCAGCACCGTCGGCATGGCGCGCTCCAGCGTCTCGTAGACGGTGGTCACGCCGTCGGCGGGAAGCCGCGCCTTCAGCACGTACCAGAGGCGCAGCGTCACGTCGGCGTCCTCGGCGGCGTATTCGGTCGCCTTGTCGATGGCGACGCGGCTGAACGGGACCCGGTTCTTGCCGGACCCGGCGACGTCCTCGAAATGAATGGTGTCGTGGTTGAGCCAGCGCTTGGCGAGATCGTTCATGCCGTGGCCGTTTTTGCCGGCGTCCAGCACGTAGGAGATCAGCATGGTGTCGTCGTAGCCGGCGGTCTCGATGCCGCCAACCTTCTCTCCATGTTGCGCGAACACCAGCCAGTCGTATTTCATGTTCTGCGCGATCTTGAGGACGGCGCGGTCTTCGAGCAGCGGCTTGAGCAGGCCAAGTGCCTGCTCTTCCGGGATCTGGTCGGCGCAGAGCTTGGCTTCCGGCGCGAACAGGTCCGAGCCGCCGTCGCTGCCGCCTTCTTCATGACCGAGGGGCACGTAACAGGCTTCGTTGGGCGCGACCGCGAGCGAAAACCCGCATAGCTCCGCCTGCATGGCGTCAAGGCTGGTGGTTTCGGTATCGACCGCCACAACGCCGCTCTCGTATGCGCGCGCGATCCACGCCTTCAATCCATCAAGCGTGCGCACGCAATCGTATTTGGACCGGTCGAACGTGGCGGTGCACGCCGCTTCGCTACGCACAGTGGCGAGCGCGATCGGAGTGAGGGCGCCTTTCTCACCTCGTCCGGCACTCTTTCCGTCACCCCCGCGCCTGACCCGGGGGTCCGATTCGGCCGCTCGGCGTACTCGGTGCGGTATCATGGATGGCCGGGTCAAGCCCGGCGCACTGACAGGCGGAGATTGAGGATGTGAGGAGTCAGTGTCTGCAACTGAGCCCGCAGCCAAGTTGCTGTCCGCCTCGATCGCGCTGGCGTCGATGCCGCTCTTCTCGGCGACGCGGCGCGTGATGGTATTGAACTCCATCGCCTTCAGGAAGGCAATCAGATGTTTGTAGTCGGGCTCGTGTACCGCGAGCTCGTCGACAGGCACGTCGAGCGGCACGTGCTGGTCGAGCGTCACCAGCCGTTTCGACAGCCGCGCCTGCTCAGCGAACGTGGTGAGGTTCTCACGGCGCTTGGCCTGCTTGATTTCGTGTGCGCGCGCGAGCAGCGTTTCCAGATCGCCGTACTGACCGAGCAGTTCCGCAGCCGTCTTGGGTCCGATGCCCGGCACGCCCGGCACGTTGTCGGTGGAATCGCCGATCAGCGCCTGTGCTTCGATGACCTTCTCCGGCCCGACGCCGAACTTCTCGATCACTTCTTCGCGGCCTATGCGGCGGTCCTTCATGGTGTCGTACATGATGACGCCGTTACCGACGAGCTGCATCAGGTCCTTGTCGGACGAAACGATGGTCGTCGTCGCCTTGGCTTCGGTGGCAAGCCGCGCGTAGGTGGCGATCAGGTCGTCGGCTTCGTAGCCGATCTGTTCCAGGCAGGGGATCTCGAAGGCATGCACCGCTTCGCGGATGAGCGGGAATTGTGGCCGCAAATCCTCCGGCGCTTCCGGCCGGTGCGCCTTGTACCCGGGATACATTTCATTGCGGAACGTCTTTTCCGACTTGTCGAATACCACCGCCAGATGGGTCGGCTTGTCGTCCTTCATCTCGGCCAGAAGCTTCCACAGCATGTTGCAGAAGCCGAGCACGGCGTTGACCTGCAGCCCGTCCGACTTTCTCGTTAATGGCGGTAGCGCGTGATAGGCGCGGAAGATGTAGGACGAGCCGTCGACCAGGAAGAGATGGTCACCCTTCTTTAGCGGCCGCGCGGCTGGGTTGGCCGCAGGCTCTGTGGCCGCGGCTTCGGCGGCCGCTTTGGGTTTAGTGGCGGACTTGGACTTGGATTTTGCGGTGGCTGGCATGGTCTGCAATTTGGTCCCGGGCGGCGCGTTAATCAATCCGGCAATTGATCTGGCCACAGGGGGAATGAATTGCGGTCGCCGCCCTCGCCAGGGTTGATATGCTCTGGTATGGAGAACCGGCCCATCAGTGCCGCCGATTTGAAGTTTCTGCATCACTTGCCGCAATCGCTTTCAGGAACTTCAAATCGAAAGCGGCACTAGGATCAAATACTTGCCAGTGCCCCTTTGCTTCCGAAGTTCGTGTCAGAGTGTACTAAGAGGTATCACGAACTTCGGCAGCGGGACACTGGGCTGAAATCTGCAATGAATTTGTGACGGACGTCCCATGCGCGTCGCCATGATCGGCACCGGTTATGTCGGCCTTGTTTCCGGGGCCTGCTTCGCCGACTTTGGCCATGAAGTTACCTGCGTTGACAAGGACGCGGGCAAAATCGCCGCGCTGGAGCGCGGTGAAATCCCAATCTACGAGCCTGGCCTCGACGACCTGGTCGCCAGCAACGTGAAGGCGGGGCGGCTGAAGTTCGCGACCGAGCTTGCCCCCGCTGTGAAAGCGGCCGACGCGGTGTTCATCGCCGTCGGCACGCCGTCGCGCCGCGGCGACGGCCACGCAGACCTGACCTTCGTTCATGAAGCCGCCCGCGAAATCGCCCGCGCGCTCAAGGGCTTCACGGTGGTCATCACCAAGTCCACGGTGCCGGTCGGTACCGGCGACGAGGTCGAGCGCGTCATCGCCGAGGCGCGGGCCGATTGCGACTGTGCGGTGGTGTCGAACCCGGAGTTCCTGCGCGAGGGCGCGGCCATCCGCGACTTCAAGCATCCCGATCGCATCGTCATCGGCACCGAGGACAAGCGCGCCCGCGAGGTGATGAGCGAGCTCTACCGCCCGCTCTATCTCAACCGTGCGCCACTGCTGTTCACCGACCGCCGCACGGCCGAGCTGATCAAATACGCGGCCAACGCGTTCCTCGCCACCAAGATCACCTTCATCAACGAGATCGCCGATCTGGCCGAGAAGGTCGGCGCCGACGTGCAGGAGATCGCGCGCGGCATCGGTCTCGACAACCGCATCGGCGGCAAGTTCCTGCATGCCGGCCCGGGTTTCGGAGGCTCGTGCTTCCCCAAGGATACGCTCGCGCTGATGAAGACCGGCCAGGACTACGCCGCGCCGCTGCGTATCGTCGAGGCGGTGGTCTCGGTCAACGACCAGCGCAAGCGCGCCATGGCGCGCAAGGTTGCGCACGCGTTGGGCGGCGAGCTGCGCGGCAAGACCGTCGCCGTGCTGGGGCTGACCTTCAAGCCGAACACCGACGACATGCGCGAGGCGCCGTCGATCCCGCTGATCACCGCGCTGCAGGACATGGGCGCCAAGGTGCGCGTTTATGACCCGATCGGCACGGAGCAGGCGAAGAGCTATATCGACAAAGTCACGTTCTGCGCGGACGCCTATGATTGCGCCAAGGGCGCCTCCGCGCTGGTGATCGTCACCGAATGGGAACAGTTCCGCGCGCTCGATTTTGGGCGGCTCCGCGAAGTGATGGCGCAGCCGGTGCTGGTCGATCTGCGAAACATCTACAGCGCGGATGAAGTCGCCCGCCACGGCTTCGCCTACGAGAGCGTGGGGCGGGCGCGGAAGGCTTGAGGCGTTGCCACGCGTTCCCTCTCCCCGCGTGCGGGGAGAGGTGAAAGTATCGTGATGCGCACCTTCGACACGCCACTTCCAATCGACGCCGCGCTGCCGCACCTCACCGCGGCGCTGACGCAGAGCAACGCCGCCGTGCTGGTGGCGCCGCCCGGCGCCGGCAAGACCACGCGCGTACCGCTGGTACTGCTCGAAGAGGAATGGGCGTTGACCAAGAAAATCCTGGTGCTCGAGCCGCGCCGGCTGGCGGCGCGCGCCGCAGCCGCCCGCATGGCGTCGACCTTGGGCGAGCAGGTCGGCGACACGGTGGGTCTGCGTGTGCGCTTTGGCTCCAAGATTTCCAAGCGCACGCGCATCGAGGTGGTGACCGAGGGCGTGTTCACCCGCTTGGTGCTCGATGATCCGTCGCTGGAAGGGGCGGCGGCGGTGCTCTTCGACGAATTCCACGAACGCTCGCTCGATGCAGATCTTGGGCTGGCCTTGGCGCGCGACGCGCAAGCCGGTTTGCGCGAGGACCTGAAGAATCCTCGTCATGTCGGCGACTCTGGACGGCGCCCGCGTTGCCGCGCTGCTGGATGGTGCGCCGGTGATCGAAAGCGAAGGCCGCAGCTTTGAGGTCGAGACGCGTTATCTCGGCCGCGATACGCGCACCCGCATCGAGCCGCAAGTGGCCGACGCGGTGATGCGCGCCTTGCGCGCCGATACCGGCTCGGTCCTCGTGTTTCTGCCCGGCGCCGGCGAAATCCGCCGCACCGAGACGCTGCTGAAGGAACGCGTCAGCGATCCCGCGACCGATATTGTCGCGCTCTACGGTGCGCTCGACGCACGCGAGCAGGACCGCGCCATCTCGCCGTCGGCCGCGGGCCGGCGCAAGGTGGTACTGGCGACCTCGATTGCGGAGACGTCGCTCACCATCGAGGGCGTGCGCGTGGTCATCGACAGCGGCCTGTCGCGCGTGCCGCGTTACGAACCGGAGGTGGGTCTGACGCGGCTCGAGACCGTGCGCGTGTCGCGTGCCGCCGCCGACCAGCGCCGCGGCCGCGCCGGCCGCACAGAGTCGGGCGTTTGTTACCGTCTGTGGGACGAGCCGCAGACCGGCTCGTTGGAGGCCTATACGCGGCCGGAAATCCTCTCCGCCGATCTGTCGTCCTTCGTACTCGATCTGGCGCAGTGGGGCGCCAGCGATCCGTCGACGCTCACCTTTCTCGACCCGCCGCCGCAGGCCGCGCTCAACGAAGCGGGTGCGCTGCTCACCGGGCTCGGCGCCATCGATGCGGAAGGCCGCATAACCGAGGAAGGTCGCAAGCTTCGCGAACTGCCGTTGCCGCCGCGGCTGGCGCGCATGGTGGTCGATGCCGGGCGCGAAGGGGCCGGGCCGCTGGCGGCGAAGATTGCCGCTGTGCTCACTGAGCGCGGCCTCGGCGGCGACGATGTCGATCTCGCTCATCGGCTCGACCAATTCCGCCGCGACCGCTCCCGCCGCGCGGAGGACGCGCGCGCGATGGCGAAAAGGTGGGCTGCATCTGTCGAGTCTGCACAGCGTGCTCCCTCCCCCCTTGAGGGGGAGAGTTGGGGAGGGGGGTACGATGCAGATACCGAGTTTGTGGCTTCACCCCCCTCACGACCACCAAAGCCTTCGCCTTCGGTGGTCGACCTTCCCCTCAAGGGGGGAGGTGAAGAAAGAAAACGTGGCGGAGGTGAAGCATGCGTCGGCGCCATCCTCGCGCTCGCTTATCCGGATCGCATTGCCAAAAACCGTGGCGGCGGGGCGGGCGGCTTCCTCCTCGCCAACGGCCGCGGCGGGAATGTCGATCCGGCGTCGCCGCTCGCCCGCGAGCCGTTTCTGGCGGTGGCAGAAATCACCGGTGCCGCGGCGGCAAGCCGTATCGTGCTGGCCGCTGCGATGACACTCGAGGAAATCGAAGCGCGCTTCGCCGGCCAGATCGAAGACCGTGAAACCGTAACCTTCGACAAGGGCTCCGCCTCCTTGCGCGCGCGGCGCGCGCGCCGGCTCGGCGCGTTGGTGCTGGCCGAGCAGACCAAACCCGTCACGCCCGATGCTGCCACCGCGCACGTACTTGCAGAAGGCATCATTGGCGTTGGGCTAGACGGCTTGTCGTGGACCAAGGCGGTATTGCAATTCCGCCAGCGCGTCGGCTTTCTACGGCGAGCGGAAGGTGACGAATGGCCGGATCTCTCCAATGAGGGGCTCGCGCGCAGCGCTGCAGACTGGCTCGAACCTTTGCTGCCCGACAAGACTGCGCTGAGCGAGCTTTCCGCCGGTGAACTCTCCGACGCGATGATGAACCTCGTGCCTTGGAATATGCGCCGCCGGCTCGACGACGAAGCGCCGACCCATTTCACCGCACCGACAGGTTCGGCCGTGTCAATTGATTACGACGCGGAGCAGGGGCCGACCGTCTCGATCCGCGTGCAGGAACTGTTCGGCCTTGCGCAGCACCCGACCATTGCCAGGGGCCGTGTGCCGCTAGTGATCGAGTTGCTGTCGCCTGCGCACCGCCCGGTGCAGGTGACGCGCGATCTCCCTCGCTTCTGGCGCGGCAGCTACGCCGCGGTGCGCACCGAAATGCGCGGGCGCTATCCCAAACATCCCTGGCCGGACGATCCGCTCTCCGCGCCGGCCACCCGCCGCGCCAAGCGCCGCGGCGAATAATGCCGCGCGGGCAGTAACGTCGATACCATTGAAAATGGTCAGAACGGATCGTCATCCCGCAATAGCGCGTCCACCACATGGGGCTTCAAGCGGTTGCGAATTTTTTGCTCGGTTTTTTGACTGTATCGTCGATCGTTTGGTCTTCGCCGCGCTGCGCTTTGCGGCCATATTCGTGCACAAACAGGCGCAGTTCGCCCGCCAGGCGTTCGCGCTTTTCGTCCAAATTCAACTTCTTCGTCGGCATCTGCGCGATATTAGTACCGATCCGAACGGCCCCCAAGGCCTGCTCCGAAGGAATAGGAGCAAATTGGACAGGTCCGCTTAACCCGCCGCTCACCACGGCTGAGCGCGGCGGCGTCCCGTTAAGGCCGCATTGGCCGTGCTCGTGCGATCCTGATGACATGCGACAGATCCTGCTCATTGCCGCTGCGGTGATGGTGGTCGGCGGTTACGTCGCCCACTTCGCCAGCCAGGAGATCACTGCCCGTCCGGCGGCGCACGCGGCCGCCGTCCAGCCGGCGATTCCGGCGCAGGATGCAAGTAGCTATGGCCGGAGCATTAAACTCGATGCCAACCGCCAGGGCCACTTCCAAACGGATGCGCTCGTCAACGGCCAGCGCACGGCATTCATGATCGATACAGGGGCGTCGCTGGTGGTGTTGCGCGCCTCCGCCGCGGCGGATGTAGGCATCCGGCCGATTCCCACCGACTACACCGCGACCGTCTCCACCGCTAACGGCAAGATCAAGGCCGCGCCGGCCAAGCTCGACCGCATCGAGATCGGCGACATCACCGTCTTCGACGTGCCGGCGCTGGTGCTGCCCGACGAGGTGCTGTCGCAGAACCTGCTCGGCGTCTCCTTCCTCTCGCGCCTCAGGCGCTACGAGGTCGCCAACGGGAAGATGGTGCTGGAGCAGTAGGCGGCCCGTCATTTCCGCGCCAATTGTGGTCTGTACGGACCGCTTTGCGGGGTCCGGGCGTTAGGGTATGGATCACCCGCCCGCCCGTCTCCCCTAGAGGACCTGATGTTTCCCAAACCGAAATCCGACCTGAAGCCCAACACCTACGCCTACGAATCCTCGCCGCTGGTAAAACCCACCGGCTTCCGTGAATACGACGCGCGCTGGTTGCTCGAAAAAGAAATCAACCTCATGGGCGTGCAGGCCCTTGGCCTGGGGCTCGGTACTCTGATCCGCGAAATGGGGGTGAAACCGGAGATCGTCACCGGCCACGACTTCCGCAGCTATTCGGCCTCGGTGAAGGTGGCGCTCACTTCCGGCCTGATGGCGGCCGGCTGCAAGGTCCATGACATCGGCCTTGCCATCACGCCCATGGCCTATTTCGCCCAGTTCGCGCTCGACGTGCCCTGCGTCGCCATGGTCACGGCTTCCCATAACGACAACGGCTGGACCGGCGTGAAGATGGGCGCCAACCGCCCGCTCACCTTCGGCCCCAACGAGATGACGCGGCTGAAGGAGATCGTGCTCAACGCCCAATTCAAGACGCCCGGCGGCGGGGCTTATGAATTCGTCGAGAATTTCCCCGAACGCTACATCGCCGACGTCACCGACCGCCCCAAGCTCAAGCGCAAGCTGAAGGTGGTCGCGGCCTGCGGCAACGGCACCGCCGGCGCCTTCGCCCCGCGCGTGCTGGAAGCGATCGGCTGCGAGGTGGTCCCGCTCGATTGCGAGCTCGATCACACTTTCCCGCACTACAATCCCAACACAGAAGACATGAAGATGCTGCATGCGATGCGCGACGCGGTGCTCGCCAACAAGGCCGATGTGGGACTCGGTTTCGACGGCGACGGTGATCGCTGCGGCGTGGTCGACAACGAGGGCGAGGAGATCTTCGCCGACAAGGTCGGCGTCATGCTGGCGCGCTGGATGTCGGAGGAACACAAGGGCGCAACATTCGTGGTCGACGTCAAATCGACCGGCCTGTTTCTCACTGATCCTGTGCTGAAGGCGAACGGCGTCAAGACGGACTACTGGAAGACCGGCCACTCCTACATCAAGCGCCGCGTCAACGAGTTGAACGCGCTTGCCGGCTTCGAGAAGTCGGGACACTTCTTCTTCAACAAGCCCTACGGCCGCGGCTATGACGACGGCATGATCTACGCGCTTGCGGTTTGCGACATGCTCGACCGTGCGCCCGACAAGAGCATGGCGGACCTGCGCCGCGCGCTGCCGAAGACCTGGGGCTCACCCACCATGTCACCGCATTGCGACGACGAGAAGAAATATGGCGTAGTGGACGCAGTGGTGAAGCATTTCGAGGACGTCAAGACGAACGGCGACAAGGTCGCGAGCCAGCCGATCCGCGACGTCAATACAGTCAACGGCGTGCGCGTCACCGTCGAGGACGGCACCTGGGGCCTGGTGCGCGCGTCGTCCAACAAGCCCGAACTGGTGGTGGTGGTCGAAAGCCCCGTGTCGGAGCAGCGCATGCGCGACATGTTCGCCGCTGTCGACGGCGTGCTGCGCACCCATCCGGAAGTGGGCGCGTATAATCAAACGATTTAGTTGCGGCGGTCATCGCCCGCGAAAGCGGGCGATCCAGGAAACGCAAGCCTTGCCGTAATGTCGAACCGCCGGGTGTACTGGATGCCCCGCCGGCGCGGGGCATGACAGCCGGAGAGCTATGCGAGCGCTCGTTTCTTCTTTTTATGTGCCTGCGCTGGACGCTTCACAGCTTCGTCCCGCAATACCTTCACCAGTGCGTCGATCTTCGGCGAGCGCGCGCCTTTGCGCCAGATCAGCACCGTTGGCGCGTGGTTGACCTCGGCCGCCAGTGGGTGGGTGCTGAGATACTTCGCGTCCGGAAATGTCGAAAGCAGCATGCGCGGCATCACCGCGATCCCCATGCGCGCCGCCGCGCAGCCGAGGATCGCGTGCCAGGACGTCATCTCGATGATGCGCGCGGGCACCGCACCGGCGCGGGCGAACCATTGCTGCATTCTCAGCCGGTAGGCGCAGCCGGTCTCGAACGCCAGCACCGTCTGCGATGTCACGTCGCGCGGCGAGCGGATCGGCGGATGATCGGCGCCGGCGATCATCACCAGCTCCTCGTCGTACATCATGGTTTTCTCGAAAGCGTCGTCGGAAACCGGCTCGGCGACCAGCGCGGCATCGAGCGCGCCGCCCAGCACGTCGTCGCAGAGATCGGCGATGCTGCTGGAATGCAGGTCGAGCTGCACCTGCGGATAGCGGCGGTGAAATTCGGCGAGCGGCGCCGGCAGACGCACCGCCGCCGTGCTCTCCATGGCGCCGAGCCTAAGTGGCCCGCGCGGCACGCCGTCGTGCAGCGCGTCGCGCGCCTCCTGCGCGAGATCAAGCAGCCGGTCGGCATAGCCGAGCAAAATTTTTCCGGTGGGCGAGAGATGCAGCTTCTTGCCTTCGCGGATGAACAGGTCGACGCCGAGGTCTTCCTCGAGCTGGCGCACCCGCGTCGTCACGTTCGACTGCACGCGGTGAAGCTTTTCGGCGGCACGCGTGATGCCACCTTCCTCGACCACCGAGCGGAAGATGCGAAGATCGGTGAGATCCATGGCGCGCTCCTATAGTTCTCAATTTGAGAACTAAAATATCTTAATTATTCATTTTATGAGATTATCGGCCAGGCGTAAAGCCCTCTCCATGGAGATCGTTCGCATCGATGGAGAGCGACATGCCGAAACGTCAGGACATCGATTTTGCGCGCCCGGACTACCACAGCTTGAGCAACGCCCAGCGCGCGCTGGTGCTGCGGATGGCGATGGAGCGGGCCCATGCGGAGCGCAGCGAGGCGGCGTGGCGGATGATGGCCGCGCTTGCCGCCGGCTTTCGCTGGATCGCGCTGGTAGTCGCGCAGTGGCACCGCGAATATCTCCGGCGCCGCCGACGGCGATCGGAGGCCGCTGTGCTCTACGCGTTCAGCGATCACATGCTCAAGGACATCGGCGTTGCCCGCTGCGAGATCGACCGCCTGGTCGCGACCGGCGAGCGGCGAGCCGTCGAGCCGCCTAAAACATCCAATACCGGCCCGTCCCACCGATGATCACGACGATCAGCCCGATCGGCAGATTGATGGCGATGATCCGGCGGATGAGGTTGAGTTGAGCGCCCGCCGTTGGCCAGTCTTGTGCGTCGACTGCGCGCTTGAACTTGAGCCACGGCCCGTGGAACAGCCCGGCGTAGAGCAGGATCATCACCCAGCCGAGCGCCTGCATATAATTGACGTAGGGTGGCGCGTGTGCGAAGCCGCCAAAATTGGTCATCAGCATCCAGTAGCCGGTAGCGACCAGCAGCACCACCGAGGCCCACACCCAGAGAAAGAATTTCTGAAAGAAGCGCCGCCACAGCGCCAGACGTTGCGGCGCCTCCAGCGGGCCGGCCGCGGGGCGCAGACACATATAGGCGGCGAACATGCCGCCGACCCAGACGACGGCGCCGAGAACGTGCAGGGTGAGTGCGAAGGTTATTGTGATCATGAGCGGCATTCGAAGGTTGGTGGCTACGAAGCCGACCCTAGCACGACTTTGATGTCATGGGCCATGCATGGCGCGCGCGTGTCGGAACGATAATTCGGTCCATAGGGATTGCTGCGCGCTTCCGCCCATGCCGGCACTCTGCAAGACTGCTGACTGCCATGCGCATTGCCATCCTCGGTGCCGGTCCCGCCGGCCTTTACCTCGCCTATCTGATTGAGCGCCGCGATCAGCGCGCCGATGTCACCGTCATCGAGCAGAACCCCGCCGATGCCACCTTCGGGTTTGGGGTAGTGTTCTCCGATCGCGCGCTGGAATTTCTGCGCGAGGATGATGGCGACACCTATGCCGCGATTGCGCCGCACATGGAATCCTGGAACGACATGACGCTGAACCTGCGCGGGGAGCGCGTCGTCATTGACGGCATCGGCTTCGCCGCAATCGGGCGCCTGCATCTGTTGCAGATCCTGCAGGCGCGCGCCGCTTTGGTCGGCGTCGCGCCGGCTTATGAGTTTGCGGTTAAAGATCTCGATGAACTCGGCGGTTTCGATCTCGTGGTCGGCGCGGACGGTGTCAACTCGCTGGTGCGCCGCACGTATGCCGCGGAGCTGGGCGCCAGCGTTGGCCATCTCAACAACCGCTTCGCTTGGTTCGGGGCCGACAAACCATTCGAGACGCTGACGCAGACATTCATTGAAACCGGGCGGGGCGCTTTGAATGCGCACCACTACCGCTACACGCCAGAACGAAGCACCTTCATCGTTGAGATGAACGCCGACACTTTCGAAGACATGGGTTTTTCCGACATGGGCGAAAAGAAATCCGCCGAAACCTGCGCGCGTCTCTTTGCCGAAACACTCGATGGCCATTCGCTCATCTGCAACAATTCGATTTGGCGGCAGTTTCCGCTCGTGCACAACGAGCGATGGTCGCACGATAGATACGTGCTCATCGGCGATGCGCTGCACACCGCGCATTTCTCCATCGGTTCCGGCACGCGGCTCGCCATGGAAGATGCCATCGCGCTCGATAAAGCGCTTGCAGCGCACGAGGACGTTCGTGAGGCGCTGACGTCTTACGAATCCGCGCGCCGGCCGGTGCTGGAAAAGCTGGTCGCCGGCGCCAACGGCAGTGCCGACTGGTACGAGCATTTCGCCGACCACATGAAGCTTGCGCCCGCCGACTTCGCCATGAGTTACATCACCCGCTCCGGGCGGGTGGACCTGGAACGCCTGCGCAAGCTGTCGCCGAAGTTCGTTGAACGGTATGAGAAGGAACGGGCCTAGCCGTTCCTTCCCTCTTCCCGCAGCGCCGGCAAACCGATGCCCGTGGCCTCGAAGCCGCCGTCGACGGCAAGCGTCTGCCCGGTAATGTAGCTCGCCTTGTCGCTGCAAAGAAAGAAGATTGCCTCCGCCAGCTCTTCTTCCAGCCCGTAGCGGTTGAGCGGGATGGCATCGTGATAGGCGGCGCGGATCTCCGGCGTATGTACGGCCTTCGCCATGGCCGTATCGACGGGGCCTGGCGCCACTGCGTTGACGCGGATGCCGATGGACGCGAACTCGATCGCCTGCTGTTGCGTCAGATGCGCCAATCCCGCCTTGCTGGTGCCGTAGGCGGTGCGCAGAGTGGAAGCGCGCAGACCGGAAATCGAGGTGATGTTGACGATGGCGCCGCCGCCGGAATCGCGTATCAGCGGGGCAGCCGCCTGCGCACACAGGAACGGGCCGGTGAGGTTCACCGCCAGCACGCGCGCCCAGTCTTCGGGCGTCACGTCGAGGATCGGCTTGAAGATTGCGATACCGGCATTGTTGACCAGAGCGTCCAGTCGGCCGAAGCGGTTCCTGACGGCCGCCACCGCGCCTGCCACGCCGTGGCCGTCAGCGACGTCGCAAGTGATCGCCAGCGTGTCGTTCGGCCGCGCCAGCGCCGCATGGGTGCGTTGAAGATTGTCGCCGTCGATGTCGAGCAGCACAACCCGCCAACCCTCGGCAAGAAAGCGCTTGGTGGTGGCCAGCCCGATGCCACGTGCGGCGCCGGTGACCAGGGCGATCTTCTGTGCGGATTGGCTCATGTAACGCGTTCGAACTAGGTTGCTTCAACCGATACCGTTTTAAGTGCGGGCCTGCGCGTCAGCCGCCGGATGTCCGGCTGGTTCCAGCCCAACCCCATGAAGAGGAGCCCGAATAGCGCCGCCGCCATCACGACATAGAATGGCATGCGGATATTGATGTCCATCAAGCCGCTGCCGATCAGCGACATGATGCCACCGGCCAGCGTAAAAACGGCGACTGTCACGCCCATGACCCATCCCTGGTCGGCCTTGCTGACACTGCTGGAAAATAGTCCCAGCAAGGTCGGATAAGAGACGCCGAACAGAAGGTAAAAGACAAAGACCGGCACATAGCACAGCGCGGCGATGGGTGAGGCGATATAGGCGATGGTGCTGATCACCATGACGACCTGGCTGGATGCCACGATCCACCGCTTGTCGAACCGCTGCTGTGCTGGTCCCACCAGAAACCTGCCGGAAAAGGCGACCGCGATGCCGATCACCAAGAAGGCGACGCTGCCGCCGATCGTGCCGTAGCCGAAGGCGCTGGTCAGGTAATTGTCCACGAAGATGTAGAACGTGACGTTCGCCACCATGAAGCAGGCGAAGGCCGGCATGAGCTTCAGCACCAGCGGATGCTGGGTGATGCGCCACATGCTCGCGAATATCTCGGTCGGGCGAAAGGCGAAGGGCTCGCGCTGCGTGCGGATGTCCTTGAAGAACACCAGCACCATGCCCATGCAGATGGCGACCAGCACGAGCGCGCCGTAGAAAGGCATGTCTAGGCTCGCGACGCCGCCGAGTAATGCCTTGTCGGTCAGCATGCCACCGATGATGGGGCCGGCGACCAAGCCGGCGCTCACGCCGATCATCAGATAGCCCATGTTGCGGTCTCGGTCGGCGTCGTCGACGCTGGCGTCGACCATGGCGGCCTGCGCGACCGGCTGGTTGCCGGCCGTGAAACCGGTGACCACCCGGCCCAGGATCAACAGCCACAAGCTGTTCAAGTAGAACGAGACGATGGTCAACGCATAGCCGCCAAGCGCGCCGCCCAGACAGACGAGTAGCGTGTTCTTGCGGCCGATCGAATCCGACAGCTTAGCGATGTAGACCACGCCCAGGAACCAGGCGAGAAAGAAGCTGCCGATCACCAGCCCGTAATAGACATGGCGGACGGCGTCCGAAGCGCTCTTCGGCAAGAAGTCGCCGGTCGGCTCCATGATCAGGCTGTTGATGATGGGAAATACCAGGCCCTGACCGATGAGGTCAACGAAGACGACAAATAGCAGCGTGATCTTGGCGATCGTCGACATGTGCAGCGGGCTCTCACCGTTCGGCCCTAGGATATGCGCAGTGACAGCGAGATGCCTAGTCCTTCTCTTCCTTGAAGGTCTCGCGGAATGGGTGCGATGGGTAGACGCCAAGCACCCGCAGTTCCTTGGAGAAGAACGCCAGTTCCTCCAGCGCAAACACCAGCGAGCGGTCGTCCGGATGGCCCTCGACGTCAGCGTAGAATTGCGTTGCGAAGAAATTGCCGCCGACCATGTAGCTTTCGAGCTTGGTCATGTTGACGCCGTTGGTGGCGAAGCCGCCCATCGCCTTGTAGAGCGCGGCCGGCACGTTGCGCACCCGGAACACGAAGGTGGTGATCACTTTGCCGTTGCCAGGCTCGGCCCACTTTTTTTCCTTCGACAGCACGACGAAGCGCGTGGTCGAGTGGGTCTCGTCCTCGACGTTCTCTTTCAGGATGTCGAGGCCGTAGATCTCCGCCGCCAACCTTGAAGCAATCGCCGCGCGGCTGGGATCGTTGGCCTCGGCCACCTCGCGCGCCGAACCGGCTGTGTCGGCTGCAACAACCGGCTTCAGCTTCATCTCGCGGATGATGCCGCGGCACTGGCCGAGCGCCATCACATGGCTTTCGACGCTCTTGATGGATCTTGAGGCTAGCGCCCTTCGGCGCCATCAATTGGTTGCGGATCGGAAGAAACCATTCGGCGATGATGTGCAGCCCGGAATCCGGCATCAGGTGATGGATGTCAGCCACGCGCCCGGCGACCGAATTCTCGATCGGGATCATGCCGAGATCGACCTCGCCGGAGGTCAGCGCGGTGAAGCAGTCCTCGAAGGTCGGGCAGGGCACCGGCTCGTAGTCGGGATAGGCCTCGCGGCAGGCGAGGTGCGAATTCGCCCCCGGCTCGCCCTGGAAGATGATCTTTTTTCGGCTCATGGCCCGACCCCGTACGCAAACTGGAGGTTCGTTACGCGCGCCGCCGGTACCCGTCAACCGGCCAGCATGGCGCGCGCCTTGGCGAGTTCCTCCGGCGTGTCGACGCCTAGCGGCACGCCTTTCACCAGCGCGACGTCGATTCGCATGCCGGCATCGAGCGCGCGCATCTGCTCAAGCTTCTCGCGCTGCTCGTTGGCTGAGGGGGGCAGCTTGACGAAGCGCTCCAGCGCAGCGCGCCGATAAGCGTAAAGCCCGATGTGGTGATAGTGCGGCCCCGAGCCCTTGGCGTCGGCGCGGGTGAAGGTGGTGGCATTGAGCCGCCCCGGCGAAACCAACGAGCCGATCGCCTTCACCACATTTGGATTGGTCAAGTCCGCGGGATCGGTGATCTCGGCGGCCAGGGTCGCGATGTCAACGGCGGGGTCGGCGAGGGGGCCGAGCGCGGCACGGATTTCCGCTGGTTCGATGGTCGGCAGGTCGCCCTGCACGTTGACCACGATTTCCACCCGGTGTTCGGGGTCGAGCGCCTCCAGCGCCTCGTAGATGCGGTCGGAGCCCGAGACGTGGTCGGCGCGGGTCATGACCGCCCGACCACCAGCTTTTTCCACCGCGGTGGCCACAGCCTCCGAATCGGTGGCCACCACCGCCTCGCCGATCCGGGCGGCTTCCGCCCGGCGCAGCACGTGCACGATCATGGGCAGGCCGGTGATATCGGCCAGCGGCTTGCCCGGAAGCCGGGTCGAGGCCATGCGGGCGGGGATCAGGATAAGGGTCTTAGGCATTGGAAAATACCGCCGCAAACCTCCAGCGGGATGTGACGATTGGCCAATTATGGCGGCGCTTATACGGGTTGCCAGGGCTCAGGCAAAACGGTATCTCTCGCCCGCCGCCGGGACCCCGGCGCCAGTCCAGCTCAAGCATCCGCTTCGCGCCCCTCTCGGGAGCCCAACTTCGATGAACTCGTTCGAACTGAATAAGGTCCTTGGCGCTATTCTTGGCACCTGTCTGATCCTACTTGCCATCCATCTTGGCGCCCAATCCATCTTCGCGACCGAGAAGCCGGAAAAGCCCGGTTACAAGATCGTGGTGGCCAAAGCTGAGGCCGGCAAGCCGGAGGCCAAGAAGGAAGAAACGCCTCTGCCGGTGCTGCTGGCGCATGCCTCGGTGGACAAGGGCAAGCAGATCGCCCGCCAGTGCGAGGCCTGCCATACGCTTCAGAAGGGTGAGCCCAACAAGGTCGGCCCCAATCTCTACAATATCGTTGGCAGTGACCGCGGCGAAGGTCGTGGCGGCTTCAACTTCTCCAGCGCCATGAAGAAGAAGGGCGGCAAGTGGACCTTTGAGGGCATCTTCGAATTCATCAAGGACCCGCGCGGTGATATTCCGGGTACCGCGATGACCTTCGCCGGCATCAAGAACCCGCAGCAGCGCGCTGACGTGATCGCTTACCTGCGCACCCTCTCGGACAACCCGGCGCCACTGCCGAAGGCGGAAGCTGCCGCCAAGCCGGCTGCGGCGCCCAAGGAAGCGCCCAAGGAAGCGCCCAAGAAGCGCCGAAGGCGGCTCCCGAGAAGAAATAGCGGTTGGTGGCGACGCCAAGACAATAAGGTATTCGCGGCCGGGCCTGAACGCCCGGCCGTTGTCGTTTGGAGAGGCTGTGGCGTGCACGGCACGTTTCCTCCCCTCGAAAGGGGGGTTAGGGCAGGGAGCCGATTTCAGAGCCGATAGTCTCAAATCAGGCGTCGCCTTCTTGACCCCCACCCGCTTGCCTCGCTGCGCTCGGCAAGCGACCTCCCGCTTTCAGGGGGAGGTGGAGAAGCCGGTTTTGGCGCGTCAGCGGGTCACTGGTGGCGGACCGAAAAACCGACATAATCGCAGGCGATCGCATGACCCTGTGGGGCGCTGGGCGTTGGAGCAGAATTTCATGAAGTTGAGCCGCCGGTCCCTTATCCGCGGCACTGCCGCGACCCTGGCCGCGCCCGCCTTCGGCGCGCTCCAATTCCCTCCACTGGCGCGCGCCGCGCCTGGCACGGAAGCTCCCGCGGGCGCCTGGAAGCATGGGCTGTCGCTCTTCGGTGAGCCAAAATACTCCGCCAGCTTCAAGCATTTTGACTACGTCAACCCGCAGGCGCCGGTCGGCGGCACGTTGCGGCAGAGCGCCTTCGGTACCTTCGACAACTTCAACCAGGTCGTCTCCGGCGTCAAAGGCACGCTGGCGAGCGGGCTTGAGCTGATCACCGAAAGCCTGACCACCCCGGCGCTCGACGAAATTTCCACCGACTACTGTCTGCTGGCGGAAGCGGTCACCTTTCCGGCCGACCGCACGTCGGTCACCTACCGCCTGCGCACCATCGCGCGCTGGCAGGACGGCAAGCCGGTGACGGCAGAGGACGTGGTCTGGTCGTTCGAGACTTTCACCAGGAATTCCCCGCTCTATGCCGCTTATTACCGCCATGTGAAGAAGGCGGAGAAGACCGGCGAGCGCGAAGTCACCTTCCACTTCGACGGACCGGGCAACCGCGAGTTGCCACAGATCGTCGGCCAGCTGCCGGTCCTGCCCAAGCACTGGTGGGAAGGCGCCGACGCCAAGGGCCGAAAGCGCGACATCACGCAGACTACGCTGGAGCCGCCGCTCGGCTCTGGCCCCTACAAGCTGAAGAATTTCTCGCCTGGCCGCACTATCATCTACGAGCGCGACGCCAATTATTGGGGCAAGGACCTCAACCTGACGATCGGCACCAACAATTTTCAGACCATGCGCTACGAGTACTACCGCGATTCAACCGTCGCGCTGCAGGCATTCAAGGGCGATCAGGTCGATTGGCGCATCGAGAACAGCGCCAAGAACTGGGCCACGGCCTACGACTTCCCGGCCGCGCGCGAGAAGAAGGTGGTGCTCGACAAGTTCGCCATCCGCAACACTGGCATTATGCAGGCCTTCGCCTTCAACATTCGGCGCGACAAGTTCAAGAGCCCGCACCTGCGCCGCGCCTTTAATTTCGCCTTCAATTTCGAGGAAATGAACAAGCAGCTTTTTTACGGCCAGTACCAGCGCGTCGACAGCTATTTTGACGGCACCGAGCTTGCCGCCTCCGGCATCCCGCAAGGCCAGGAGCTCGACATCCTCAAGACGGTGCAGAAAGAGGTGCCCGCCGACTTCATGCCCGCGGAGATGTTCAGCAAGCCCTACACCAATCCCGTTGGCGGCAACGCGCAGAAATTACGCGAGAACCTGCGTGAGGCGCTGAAACTCCTGCATCAGGCCGGTTACGCGGTGGAAGACACCAAGATGGTCAACATCAAAACTAAGGAGCGCCTCACGGTCGAACTGCTGGTGAACGATCCGTCGATGGAACGGGTGATGCTGTTCTATAAGCCGTCGCTGGTACGGCTTGGCATCGGCGTCTCGGTGCGCACGGTCGACCCCGCGCAGTACCAGAACCGGCTGCGGCAGTGGGACTTCGATATCATCGTCGCAACCTGGGGCAAATCGCTGTCGCCCGGCAACGAGCAGCGCAGTTACTGGAGCTCGGCCGCCGCCGATGTCCCCGGCTCGCGCAATCTGATCGGCATCAAGAATCCGGCCGTTGACAAGCTGATCGACCGCATCATCTACGCCAAGGACCGTGCCGGGCTGGTGGCGGCGACGCACGCGCTCGACCGCGTGCTATTGTGGAATTTCTACGTCGTGCCGCAATGGAATTATCCGTTCCAGCGCACCGCGCGCTGGGATCGCTTCGACCATCCGGCCAACATGCCAAAATATGGCGCTGCGGCGTTTCCCACCATCTGGTGGTGGGATGCGGCGAAAGCCGCCAAGCTGCCGCAGCGGACCTGATCGCCATGAACCTCAGCCGCCGTCGCACGTTGACGCTGTTCGCGGGTGCGGCGGCTGCCGGGGCCGGCAGCCGCCTGATGCCGGCAGCCGCCCAGACGCTCCCCGCCGGCGATCGCCACGGCATCTCGTCCTTCGGCGACCTCAAGCTGCCGGCGGACTTCAAGCACTTTCCTTATGTCAATCCACAGGCGCCCAAGGGCGGCAAGTTCTCGCAGATCGGGCCCAATGCCCAATTCAATCAGAACTTCCTCACTTTCAATTCGCTCAACGGCTACATCCTCAAGGGCGATGCGGCGCAAGGCATCGAGCTCACCTTCGCCACCATGATGGTGCGTTCCGGCGATGAGCCGGATGCCATGTACGGGCTTGCCGCGCGCGCCGTGCGCATTTCCGATGATGGCTTGACCTATACCTTCCTGCTGCGGCCGGAAGCCAAGTTCCACGACGGCACACCGCTCACGGCCCACGACGTCGTGTTCTCGCTCACCACCTTGAAGGACAAAGGCCATCCGATCATCACGCTGCTGTTGCGCGACATGGCGAGCGCCGAGGCCGCTGACGATCATACGGTGGTCGTGCGCTTTGCGCCCAAGCGCGCGCGCGACGTGCCGCTGTTCGTCGCCGGCCTGCCGATCTTCTCGCGCGCCTATTATTCCAAACACAATTTCGCCGAATCCTCGCTCGACATCCCGCTCGGCAGCGGCCCCTACAAGGTCGGCAATCTCAGCGCCGGCCGTTTCATCGAATACGAGCGGGTGACGGATTGGTGGGGCGCCGACCTGCCGGTCGCGCGCGGGCAGAACAATTTCGACATCGTGCGCTACGAATACTACCGCGACCGCGAGGTCGGCTTCGAAGGCTTTACCGCCGGCAGCTATCTGTTCCGCGAGGAATTCACCTCGCGCGTCTGGTCGACGCGTTATGACTTCCCGGCTTTCACCGACGGCCGCGTCAAGCGCAGGATCATTCCCGACGACACGCCGTCCGGCGCACAAGGCTGGTTCATCAACACGCGGCGGCGCCAGTTCAAGGACCGGCGTGTGCGCGAGGCGCTGATTGACGCCTTCGACTTCGAGTGGACCAACAAGAACATCATGTACGGCGCCTATAAGCGCACCCAGTCGGTGTTCGAGAATTCACCGATGAAGGCGGTAGGGATGCCGAGTCCGGCCGAGCTCAAGCTCTTGGAGCCCTACCGCGGCAAAGAGCCGGACGAGGTGTTCGGCATGCCTTTCCTGCCGCCGGTCACGGACGGCTCCGGACACGACCGCCGTTGGCTGCGGCACGGCGTCATGCTGCTCGAACAGGCCGGCTGCCATCTCAAGGATGGCAAACGCGTGTTGCCGGACGGCACGCCGATCACCATCGAATTTCTCATCGACGAGCCGAGCTTCAAGCCGCACCATCTGCCCTACATCCAGAACCTCGCGATCCTGGGCATCGACGCGACCCTGCGCATCGTGGATCCCGCGCAATACCGGTCTCGCGTCGACAGTTTCGATTTCGACATCACCGTCACGCGCATGAGCTTCTCCTCGACGCCGGGCGATTCGCTGCGCAGTTATTTCTCGTCGCAGGCGGCCACGACCAAAGGCTCGCAAAATCTTGCCGGCATCGCCGACCCGGCGATCGATGCGCTGATCGACGACGCCATCGCCGCCAAGACGCGCGAGGAGCTTACTGCCGCCTGCCGGGCAATCGACCGCGTGTTCCGCGCCGGCCGTTACTGGATTTCGCAGTGGTACTCGGCGGCGCACCGGATCGCTTATTGGGATGAATTCGGCTACCCGTCCCGACAACCGCACTATTTCCGCGGCATCCCGGCGACCTGGTGGTACGACCGCGCCAAAGCCGCCAAGCTGAAGGAGAAGGGCTGACCGAGGCCTTGAAAGTACTCCAAGACGGGCTTGTTCCGTCCGGCCCGGTCTTTATGTTGCCGATATGTCATAAGACGAGACGTAGCCGATATGTCATAAGCCTCGCGGCCCGCAACCGGCGCGGCCCGCGCTTCAAACTCCGGTAATGCCGAACCGATGACCGCCTACCTCGCTCGCCGCATCCTGCTGATGATCCCGACCATGTTCGGCATCATGCTGGTCGCCTTCGTGGTGGTGCAGTTCGCGCCTGGCGGCCCGGTCGAGCAGGTGATAGCCAAGCTGACCGGCTCCGGCGGCGGCGCCATGTCGCGCGTCTCCGGCTCGCCCGGCGGCGACTTCAGCGCCGGCGCGCTGCAGGGCGGCGCGCAGATGGATGCAGTGTCGTCGAAATACCGCGGCGCCCAGGGGCTCGATCCGGAGTTCATCAAGAAGCTGCGGAAGCAGTTCGGCTTCGACAAACCGGCCTATCAGCGCTTCTTCATCATGCTGTGGGATTACATCCGCTTCGATTTCGGCAAGAGCTATTTCCGCGACGTGAGTGTCTTGCAACTCATCAAGGAGAAATTGCCGGTCTCGATGTCGCTCGGCATATGGATGACGCTGCTCACCTATCTGATCTCGATTCCGCTCGGCATCAAGAAGGCAGTCGATGACGGCTCGCATTTCGACATGTGGACCTCAACCGTGATCGTGATCGGTTACGCCATTCCCGGCTTTTTATTCGCTATCCTGTTGATCGTGCTGTTCGCCGGCGGCTCGTTCTTCAACATTTTCCCGTTGCGGGGGTTGGTGTCGGAGAATTTCTGGCAATTGCCGTGGTACGCCAAGATCGGCGATTACTTCTGGCACCTGACGCTGCCGATCATCTCGATGGCAATCTCCGCCTTCGCCACTATGACGCTGCTGACCAAGAACTCGTTCCTGGACGAGATCCGCAAGCAATACGTGCTCACCGCCCGCGCCAAAGGCTGCACCCGCAACCAGGTGCTCTATGGCCACGTCTTCCGCAACGCCATGCTGATTGTGGTGGCTGGCTTCCCCGGCGCCTTCGTGCATGCCTTCTTTACCGGCGCGCTCCTGATCGAGACCATCTTCTCGCTCGACGGGCTCGGCCTGCTCGGCTTTGAGAGTGTGCTCAACCGCGATTATCCGGTGGTGTTCGCGACTCTCTATATGTTTTCGTTGATCGGCGTGGTGGTAAACCTGATCTCCGACCTCACCTACACGTGGATCGATCCGCGTATCGACTTCGAGACGCGGGAGGTGTGAGTGGACGATCGCACCGGCGTCAAATCCCCCGATACCACTGCCATGGGCGTCATCGAACTGGCGGTGCCGCCGGAGCGGCGATGGATCTCTGTTTCGCCACTTAACAAGCGCCGCTGGCAGAACTTCAAGGCTAACCGGCGCGGTTATTGGTCCTTGTGGATTTTCCTCTTCCTGTTCGTGATCTCGCTGTTTGCCGAATTCATCGCCAATGACAAGCCGATCTTCATCGAGGTCAACGGCCACGCGTATTTCCCTGCGGTCGTGACTTATCCCGACACGGCGTTCGCCAATAAGCCGGACCCCAACTTGTTCGGCACCGCCGCCGACTACCGCGATCCCTATTTGATAAATCTCATCAATAAGCAAGGCGGCTTCGTAGTCTGGCCGCCGATCCGGTTCTATTACAACACGCAAGTCAGCAAGCCTCCGTCGCCGTTCCCGTCCAAGCCGACCTGGGCATTGACCAAGAAGGATTGTGAATTTGCCGCCAGCCATGGTTTCGCCAAATGCGGCGATCTCGAATACAACTGGCTCGGTACCGACGATGGCGGCCGCGACGTGCTGGCGCGGCTCATCTATGGCTTCCGCATCTCGGTGCTGTTCGGCCTGTGCCTGACCATCGTCTCTTCGATCGTTGGCGTCGCCGCCGGCGCGGTGCAGGGTTATTTCGGCGGCTGGACCGATCTCTTGTTCCAGCGTTTCATCGAGATATGGACCTCGATCCCCTCGCTCTATTTGCTGCTGATCATATCCTCGGTGCTGGTGCCCGGCTTTTTCGTGCTGCTGGGGATATTACTGTTGTTCTCGTGGGTATCGCTGGTCGGCCTGGTGCGCGCCGAATTCCTGCGCGGGCGCAATTTCGAATACGTCCAGGCGGCACGTGCGCTTGGGGTGTCGAATCTCCTTATCATTTTCCGCCACCTGCTGCCCAACGCCATGGTGGCCACCATGACCTTCCTGCCGTTCATCCTGTCGTCGTCGGTGATGACGTTGACGGCGCTCGACTTTCTCGGCTTCGGCCTGCCGCCCGGCTCGCCGTCGCTCGGCGAATTGCTGAATGAGGGCAAGGCCAACGTGCAGGCGCCCTGGCTCGGCCTCACCGGCTTCTTTTCGCTCGCCATCATGCTGTCGCTGCTGATCTTCATCGGTGAAGCGGTGCGCGACGCCTTCGACCCGCGCAAGACCTTCAGGTAACGTGCATGGCCGAACCGCTTCTTTCCATCAAGGACCTCTCCGTCGCCTTCGGCCAGGGCGAGCGCCAGGTGCTGGCGGTCGACAAGATTTCGTTCGACATCGGCAAGGGCGAGACCGTGGCGTTGGTCGGCGAATCGGGTTCCGGCAAGTCGGTCACCGCGCTCTCGGTTATGAAGCTCTTGCCCTATCCGCCGGCGCATCACCCATCCGGCTCCATACGCTTCAAGGGCAAAGAGCTTTTGAGCATGAGGGAGAATGAAATCCGCGAGATCCGGGGAAACGATATTACCATCGTATTCCAGGAACCGATGACGTCGCTCAATCCGCTGCACACAATCGGGAAGCAGATCGGCGAAATCCTGCTCATCCATCAGGGCCTCTCTGGTGCCAGGGCGCGCGATCGCATCCTTGAACTATTGGACCAAGTCGGGATTCCCGACCCGGAGACGCGGCTCGCCAGCTATCCGCACCAGCTTTCCGGTGGTCAGCGACAGCGCGTGATGATCGCGATGGCCTTGGCGAACGAGCCGGATCTCTTGATTGCCGACGAACCGACGACGGCGTTGGACGTGACGGTACAAGCGCAGATCCTGCAATTGCTCAAGGACACCCAGAAACGGCTCGACATGTCGATGCTGTTCATCACCCATGACCTCGGCATTGTGCGAAGGCTTGCCGATCGCGTTTGCGTCATGAACGGCGGCAAGATCGTCGAGCATGGGCCGGTCGAGCGGGTGTTCACCGCGCCCGAGCATCCCTATACGCGCGATCTGCTCGCCGCCGAGCCCAAGCCCGACCCGGCGCCGCCGCGCCCGCAGGCCCCCGTGGTCGTCAAGACCGACGATCTCAAGGTTTGGTTCCCGATCAAGCGCGGCGTGCTGCGCAAGGTCGTGGGCCATATCAAGGCGGTAGACGGTATCAGTGTTGAGGTGCGCAAAGGCGAGACGCTCGGCGTAGTGGGCGAATCGGGATCGGGAAAGACCACGCTTGGTCTTGCCATCCTGCGGCTGATTTCCTCTGAGGGGCCGGTGGTATTCATGGGCGATACCATCCAAGGCCTCAAGTTCAAGGAAATGCGGCCATATCGGCGCAACATGCAGATCGTTTTCCAGGACCCCTATGGCTCGCTCAGCCCACGCATGTCGGTCTCCGATATCATCGAAGAGGGGCTGTGGGTGCATCATCCGCATCTGACGCCGGCCGAGCGCGAGCAGCGGGTGGTGGCCGCCCTCACCGATGTCGGACTCGACACTGAAACTCGCCACCGCTATCCGCACGAATTTTCTGGCGGCCAACGCCAGCGAATCGCGCTCGCCCGCGCATTGGTGCTGGAGCCGACATTCATTGTGCTCGACGAGCCGACCAGCGCGCTCGACATGCTGATCCAGGCGCAGATGGTCGATCTCCTGCGTGACCTGCAGAAGAAGCGCGACCTCACTTACATGTTCATCTCGCACGACTTGCGCGTCGTAGCCGCGCTCGCGAGCGGTCTGGTGGTGCTGCGTCACGGCAAGATAGTGGAGGCGGGCGTGGCGGCAGAATTGTTCAAGAGCCCGAAGAGCGATTACACCCGCGCGCTGTTCGCCGCTGCCTTCAACCTCGAGACCGCGCCGGAAGGCGTCGTCGCGCAGTAGCGCACGATCCCGAAAAGCGGGAACCGGTTTTCGGACAAGATCATGCGCAATAGAAAAGGTCTATGACGGACAAATCGAAGCTCGCCGATATGCCGGCCGATGTCGCGGTGACTTCGCTCGAGCCGCTGGCCAAGGGTTACCACGATTACGAGCGCTATCATGTAACACTTGCCGGCGCCGATGGCGCGGCGGTTGAGCAGCAGCGCGATATCCTGCTCGCCGGCAAAGTAGTGGCGGTGCTGCCAGTCGATCTCGCGCGCGACGAGATTGTCCTGATCCGCCAATTCCGGCTCACGGCGCATCTCGCCAACGGCCGCGGCGATCTGGTCGAAGTGGTGGCTGGCCGCGTCGAAGGCGGCGAGGCGTTAATCGACGCCGCCCGGCGCGAATGCGGCGAAGAGATCGGCGTTAAACCTGCAAACCTGGTGGAACTGTTCACTTACCTGACCACGCCCGGTCTGACCGACGAGGAGGTGACGATATTTCTCGCTGCCATCGATGCGTCGCGGGTCAAGGAGGGCGCGGCCGTCACGGTGGACGGCGAACAGCTTACCATTTTGCGCGTGCCGATCGACGCTGCCATTGCGACGCTCGTCAGCGGCGCCGTCCGTGAGGGGCCGCTGCTGATCGCGCTGCAATGGCTGGCGCTCAACCGCGGCCGGTTAGCCGAATTGCTGGCGTGACGCGGCTCACGCATTCTTGATTCGCTATATGTCGTCGGGCATGAGAGCGCTTGTCCGCCGGACCCGCGCCAAGCGCCAACGCAAGCGAACAAGAACAATGCCCCGCCTCGCCCGCCTGCTCGTCTCCGCTTTCGTCGTCGTGCTGTTGCCGTTCGCCGCCCGCGCCGACGAGGGCTGGTATCCCATCAAGGCTGACGACGGCACGACGATCGAGAACCATCGCGTGCCGGTGGAACTCGAAAGCCAGATCGAAAAACTGCCGGGCGTGATCGTGCTCGGCAATCCACGCGGCGAGGTCACGCTCAATGAGTTTTACGATCTCAATTGCCCGTACTGCCGCAAGGCCTCCGTAGAGATCGAGAAGCTGCTCAGCACGGTCAAGGAGCTGAAGCTAGTGCTGGTACCGTTTGCGGTGCTCGGCATTCCGTCAATCCAGGCGGGCAAGGTGGAGCAGGCGGTGATCCGGCTGACGCCGCCGAAGACCGCCTATGCGTTCTACCGCCAGGCGATGGCGACCCGCGGCGTGATGGACGGCAACCGCGCCTTCGCCATCGCTCAATCGCTCGGCCTCGATGTCAAGAAGGTGACCAAAATCGCGAACGACACATCGACCCCCGACGCCATGATCGCACACGTACGGCTCGGCAGCGCGCTCGGCATTCAGGCGACGCCCGGCTTCGTCATCAAGGGCGTGGCGATCAACGGCTATCCGGGTCCGAAATCGCTCGCGCGCCTCATCGATTCGGTCGAGCGCTGTGACAACGTTGTGTGCAATGGCAAATAGCCTCAGCCGAGACGTCGTACGCTGGTGACGTCGCTGCCAGCCATCTTGATGCGTGCCACCGCCTCCGCCACCGGCTCTACCGCTACCGCCATGTGAAACGCATTGGCGTGGATCAGCGTGTCGCCGTCGCGCACGATGGCGACGTGACCCTTCCAGAAGATGAGATCACCGCGTCTGAGGTCCGAAAAGGCGAGCCGGCTGCCGAGCGCCTGTTCCTGCAAATCGCTGTCGCGCGGGCAGGGGCGGCCGGCGGCCTGCAGCGCCACCTGCACCAGCCCGGAGCAATCGATGCCGAGCGAGGTCTTGCCGCCCCACAGGTAGGGCGTCCCGAGGAACTTCTCGGCCACCGCGACGTAGTCGGGTTCGGCGGCGTCGATCGGAGCCAAGATGCACGGCGGCAGATAGAAGGCCGGCGGCCGTGACCGCGAAGCGCTCGTCGGCTTTCACGATCGCGACCCGCGCGCCCAGCGGCAATGCGGTGAGCGGCGGCAATTTGATGTCCGGTCCAGGAAATCCAAGCGTACGCAGTGCCGAAACTTTATGCGTTGCCGCCGGTCCGGGCGCTGATAGCGCATTGTCCGACAGCCAGCCGACATAACCATCGCCTGCGAGCTGCCCCCAAGCCCAGCCTTCCTCGGTGGTTTCGTAGACGGTGACGCGCTCGCCCATCAGCGCCTGCGTGTCGAGCGGCGCCTCGTGCGCCGGTGCACGGCGGAACGCCGCCACCGGCTCGATCACGTCATAGGGCGCGCCTTCGACGAAGCGCGCGGCATCGACCTGGCCGCGCAGGTGCGCCGCCGCCAGATCGGGGCGGTAGGGATGAAGGCGCGGATCGAGCGGAATCATGTCACGTCGTTCAAGAATAACGGGCCTTCAGCATTGCGTAGAGCGCGCGCGCCGTCATCAGCTCGCCGCCTTCCGGCCTCCCGGCTTGGCCGAGGCGGTCCAGGCGAAGATGTCGAAATGCAGCCAGGACTTCGCTTCCACGAAACGGCGCAGGAACAGCGCGGCGGTGATCGCCCCGCCGTGGCCGCTCGAGCCCACGTTGTTGAAGTCGGCCACCTTGGAATCGAGCATGCTGTCGTAAGGCCGCCACAGCGGCAGGCGCCAGAGCGGATCGAACTCGGCGGCGCCCGCCGCCATCAGCTCGCCGGCGAGCTGATCGTCGTCGGTGAAGAACGGCGACAACTCCGGCCCCATGGCGACGCGCGCGGCGCCGGTGAGCGTGGCGAAATCCGCGATCAGCGCCGGCTTCTCCTCGTCCGCCAGCGCCAGCGCGTCCGCCAGCACCAGCCGGCCCTCCGCGTCGGTGTTGCCGATCTCGACGCTCAAACCTTTACGCGACACATAGACGTCACGCGGCCGGAAGCTGACGCCGGAAATCGAATTCTCCACCGCCGGGATCAGCACGCGCAGCCGCACCTTCAGGCCTCGCCCCATGATCATGTGCGCCAGCGCCAGCGCGGTCGCCGCTCCGCCCATGTCCTTCTTCATGTTGAGCATGCCGCTCGACGGCTTGATGTCGAGCCCGCCGGTGTCGAAGCAAACGCCCTTGCCGACCAATGTCACCTTCGGGTCGCTGTCCTTGCCCCAGGTGATGTCGATGAGCCTTGGCGCGCGCTTTGAGCCCTTGCCGACCGCGTGGATCAGCGGAAAGTTCTTTTCCAGCGCCGCGCCGCTGATGACGTTGATCGCAGCATTATGCTGCCCTGCCAGCTTGCGGGCAGCGTCTTCCAGCTCCGCCGGCCCCATGTCGTTTGACGGGGTGTTGATGAGATCGCGGCAAAGCGCCACGGCCTCCGCGATGCGACTGACGTCCTCGCCGTCGACGCCATCCGGCACCACCAGCTTGACGTCGCGTTTGTCGCCCTTGCGGTAGCGCGTGAACTGATACGCCCCCAACGCAAAGCCAAGCGCCGCCAATCGCGCGTCGTGCGGCGCATTGGCGAAACAATAGGTGCCCGCCGGCAGCACGCCGACCAGCGCGGCCGACCGGAACAGATCGCGCACCGGATCGTCGGCCGCTTCCAGCCCGAACAGCACGCAAGCGAGATTGCCGTCCGCGTCCGGCACCATGAGATGCTTGCCGGCCTTGGCCTCGAAACCGGCAGCAACGCATGAAGGCGCGTCCACGTTCGTCGAGGGTTTTCGTCACCACGTCGACATTGGCTTTGGTGACGAAGAGGATGGGGACGGCCTTCGCCTCCCCGGCAGTGGCAAACACAGGATGCATGGTCATTCCGCGGCGTGGGGGAGGGAGTTTTCGGGCGGTAGCCGTCGCGCGTCTGCGGCAGCTTCCGGCCCAGCATTTTAGAGGCGACCAGCGTGCGCAGCACCTGCGCGGTGCCGCCGCCGATGGTGAACATGCGCACGTCGCGCGCCATGCGCTCCAAGGGCAGGTCGCGCGAATAGCCGCGTGCGCCGAAGAATTGCAGCGCATCGTTGACGATTCTGATGGCGCTCTCGGCGGCGACGATCTTGGCCTGCGCCGCCAGCATGGGATCGGGGAAGGCGCTGCCGTCGGGCCCGCGCGAGCGCGCCGCTTGATAAAGCATCAGCCGCGAGGCGGTGAGCTGCGTTTGCATGTCGGCCAGCATCCATTGCAGGCCTTGAAATTCGGCGATCGGCCGGCCGAATTGCTCGCGCTCCTTCGCCCAATCGAGCGCGTGCTCGAGCGCACCGGCGGCGATGCCCATCGCGACCGTGCCCGCCCCGACGCGCTGGCTGTTATAGGCGTTCATCAGGTCGGCAAAGCCGCGCTTGAATCCCGATGGCGGCAGCACCACCATCTGCGCCGGAACTTCCAGGTTCTCGAACGTGAGTTCCCCTTCCGGCATTCCGCGCAGGCCCATGGTCTGCTCGCGCTTTGTGACGCTGAGCCCTTTCGGCGTGCTCTTGTCCGGGTCGCGTACGGCGAGGAAGCCGCCGATGCCGAGGCTCTGGCCCTTCTCGTCATAGACGCGCGCGAAGATCAGGTGCAGCCGTGAGACGCCCGCACCGGTGATCCAGTGCTTCTTGCCGTTGATGACGTATTTGTCGCCGCGCTTGTCGGCGCGCGCAGCCATGGCGGTGGCGTCGGAGCCGGCGTCCGGCTCGGTGATGCAGATGGCCGGTTTGTCGCCTTCCAGTACCAGCCTGGCGGCAAGCTCCTGCTGCGCTGGGTTGCCATAGGCCATCACCGTCGAGATCGCGCCCATGTTGGTCTCGACCACGACGCGTGAGGTCACTGTACAGGCCTTGGCCATTTCCTCGATCACCAGCACCGCGTCGAGGAAGGAACGACCTTGGCCGCCGAGCGTCTGGGGGACGGTCATGCCGCAGAAACCGGCCTCGGCGAGGGCCCTCACGATGTCCCAGGGGTACTGCTCGTCGCGGTCGATTGCCGCTGCGCGCGGACGTACGACACGGTCGGCGAATTCGCGAGCGCGCGCCTGTAAGGCTAGTTCGTCGGGGGAGAGCCCTAGGTCCATCGTCTCGATCCTATAGCTGACTTTGCCGGTTTCGGTCTGGGCCGGAGCGGGGCCGGACTTGATGGCTATTTTACAAGTTAACCGCGCGTTAAGGTTAACGTTTTATTGCTTGGGATGTGCCGTTGGAACGCTAGCCACCGGGGTCCCATGCGTCCTGATCATCTTTCCGCCGCCCGCCTTCTCACCTCGGCCGCACTTGCCGCCGTCTTGGCCTTGTCCGTCGCCGGTTGCAAGACCACCGGCGACGACATTACTGGCTCGCTCGGCGCGCCGCAGACGCCGCACACCGACGCCGATTGGCGTGAATACGCCCAGGTCTGGGGCGCGCGCTACCGTTCCAATCCGAGCGACGCCAAGGCCGCCATGGCCTACGCCGAGGCCCTGCGCGAGACCGATCAGCGTGCCCAGGCCGTGGCAGTGCTGCGCCAGGCCGCCATGCGCAATCCCAGCGATAAGCCGCTGCTCGGCGCCTATGGCCGGGCGCTGGCCGCCGCTGGCAGTTATCAGGATGCGCTCAATGCGCTGGACCATGCGCACACGCCGGACAATCCGGACTGGCGCATCCTCAATGCGCAAGGCGCCGTGCTCGACCAGATGGGCCGTCACAAAGATGCGCAGCGTTATTATTCATCGGCGCTCAAGATGGTGCCCAACGAGCCGTCGGTGTTGTCCAATCTCGGCCTGTCCTATGCGCTTCAGAAGCAACTGAAGCAGGCCGAGAAAACACTGCGCCTCGCAGTCGCCCAGCCTAACGCCAGGCCGAAGGTGCGCCAGAACTTGGCGTTGATTGTTGGCCTTGAGGGTCGCTTCGCCGAGGCCGAAAAAATCGCACGTGCCGATCTGCCAGCCGATCAGGCCGAAGCCAATGTGGCTTATCTGCGCCAGATGCTCGCGCGCCAGCATCAGTGGTCGAAGCGCGGCCGTCCCCGCCGCGGCAACCGGACCCACGTCTCGTCCAAAGGCAAATCCTGATCGGCTATTCGGCAAGCCAGGCCGCGCGAGGCGTGACGGCGCGGGTCTGGCTAGAATTCATTCGGCTTGCCCTATCGGACTTTAAGATTCGAAATGACGCTAGCCACCATATATTCCGGTGCGGATTTGAATCTGACGGTCGTTTATTGACTCGCGGCAATTAATGTAACGAATTTAAGATTCAACACGCTAGTGCATGATCCCGATGACCTTGATCGCGGCAGGGCCGAGAATCACGATAAACAGCACCGGCAGGAAGAATAGTATCATCGGCACCGTCAGCTTGGGCGGCAGGCCGGCGGCCTTCTTCTCCGCTTCCGACATGCGCATGTCGCGGTTTTCTTGCGCCATGGTGCGCAGCATGGTGGCGAGCGGCGTGCCATAGCGCTCGGCCTGCTGCAAAGCCATACACACCGATTTCACGCCTTCCAGATCGGTTCGCTTGGATAGGTTCTCATAGGCCTGGCGGCGGTCCGGCAAATAGGACAATTCCGCCATGGTCAGCGTCAGTTCCTCGGCGAGCGCAACCGACTGCGTGCCGATTTCTTCGCTGACTCTCCTAAACGCTGCCTCGATCGACATGCCGGATTCCACGCAAATCAGCAGCAGATCGAGACTGTCGGGGAAGGCGCGCTGGATCGACTTCTGGCGCTTCTGGATCTTGCTCTTCAGTATCATCAACGGCAGATGCATGCCGGCATAGGCGGCTGCGATGCAAATGCCGAGTTTGACGGTGAGCGGCTGTTTCATGTGCAGCACTAGGAACACGTAGAAGGTCGCAAACAAGAAGGTCGCGACAGGCGTCACCATGCGGAAAAATAGGTAGGTGACGTAGGGCGCCTGTCCCCGGTAGCCGGCTTGCACCAGCTTCATCCGCGCCTCCTCCTGACCAACCCATTTGGTCAGATTGAAACGGTCGACGATATTCTGGACATAGGCCTTAGGCGACTGACGCAGGCTGACCTTCTGTTGATCTTTGGCCATGCGTTCGCGTTCGCGCTGACGGATCTTCTCACGCTCGATCGCAACCGCCCTCATGCGCTTGTCGAGCGGGTTCGCGAAGACGAACGGCATGGCCAGCGTCAACACCGTTGCCGCCGCAGCGACGGCGGCCAGCAACATCGTGATGGTCTGCGTATTGAGCGCGTTTTCAAATAATTCGAGCATCGCCTGGCTTCTTTTTAGAAGTCGAAATTGATCATCTTCTTCATCACCATTACGCCGATGAACATCCAACAGGCCGAGCCCGCTAGCATCAGGTGGCCCATCGGCGTCGTGAACAGGAGCGATATGTATTTCGGGCTGGTGATGTAGACGAGCGTCATCACCGCGATCGGCAGCGCGCCGATAATGGCGGCGGATGCCTTGGCTTCTTGGGACATGGCGCGGATTTTGGCCTTCATCTTCTTACGGTCGCGCAACACACGCGACAGATTGCCCAGCGCCTCGGCGAGGTTGCCGCCGGCCCTCTGCTGGATCGAGACCACGATGCCGAAAAAGTTGGCTTCCGGCAGAGGCATGTCCTCATAAAGCTTCAGGCAAGCTTCGCCCAGCGGCATACCGACGGCCTGGGTTTCCATGATGGAGCGGAACTGGGACTTAAGCGGTTCGGGGGCTTCGATGGCGACCATCTTCACGCAATCAAGCAAGGGTAGGCCTGCTTTGACGCCGCGCACGATGATATCGACCGCGTCAGGGAACGAATTGAGGAATTTCACCTCGCGACGCTTCTTCAGATACGACAATAGCCAAAAGGGAGCCCCGAAAGCGCCGGCGAAACCGAGCGCCAGGCTGCCAGGCAGGCCGGCGCCGAGCGTACTACCCACTATGAAGCAGCCGGCGCCGATAGCAAAAGAGATCAGCATGAATTGTCGCTTCGACCAACTCAGGCCGGCTTGCGTGATGCGCACCGCGAGAGGCGGCCGTCCCTTGCTCTTCCTGTGGCGCTCCTCGAACTCCTTGAGTGTGCTTTCGACCTGGTCTCGTCGAGAGCGCTGATTGCGGGCAACGCGCGCGACGGGCTCCGCCTTGGCGACGCTGGCCACGCGTTTCTCGGCTTTCCGCTCGCCCGATAGGAGCGGATAGACGAAAACCCACGTCACGCCGCCGATTGCGATCGACACGAAGAAGAATAGAGCGATCGATTCAATCGACATCGGCTCAAACCCGCAAGGCTTCGCCGGCGGCTTCGGCGGCGTCGAGGGCGGCGGCCAGGCGATGTTCCTCGCCGTAGTAGCGGGCGCGGTCCCAGAAGCGCGGCCGGCCGATACCGGTCGAACGATGTTGGCCGATGATGTTGCCTTGGGCATCCTCGCCGATGATGTCGTAGATGAACAGGTCTTGCGTCACGATGACGTCGCCTTCCATCCCCATCACCTCGGTGACGTGGGTGATCTTGCGGGAGCCGTCGCGCAGGCGTGCGGCCTGGATCACCACGTCGACCGAGGCCACGATCATTTCGCGGATGGTGCGCGAGGGCAATGTGAAGCCGCCCATGGTGATCATCGATTCTAATCGCGAAAGCGCCTCGCGCGGATTATTGGCGTGCAATGTGCCCATCGAGCCGTCGTGGCCAGTGTTCATCGCCTGCAACAGGTCGAAGGCTTCGGGGCCGCGCACCTCGCCGACGATGATGCGTTCAGGACGCATACGTAGGCAGTTGCGCACCAGGTCGCGCATGGTGACTTGGCCTTCGCCTTCCAGGTTCGGCGGCCGCGTTTCCAGGCGTACCACGTGCGGCTGCTGGAGCTGTAGTTCGGCGGCGTCTTCGCAGGTGATGATGCGCTCGTCGTTCTCGATGAACTGGGTAAGACAGTTGAGCAGCGTGGTCTTGCCGGAGCCCGTGCCGCCGGAGACCAGCGTGTTGACCCGTGTACGGCCGATAATTTGCAGGATCTCGGCGCCCTGCGGCGTGATGGTACCGAACTTGACGAGCTGATCGAGGGTCAGCTTGTCCTTCTTGAACTTACGGATGGTGAGTGCGGGTCCGTCGATCGCCAGCGGCGGTGCAATGACGTTGACGCGAGAACCGTCGGGCAGGCGCGCGTCGCAGATGGGCGAACTTTCATCGACGCGGCGGCCGACCTGGCTGACGATGCGCTGGCAGATGTTGAGCAGTTGCTGGTTGTCGCGGAAGCGGATGCCGGTGCGCTGGATCTTGCCCTGGACTTCGATGTAGACGGTGCCTGAGCCGTTTACCATGATGTCGGCGATGTCGTCGCGCGCGAGCAGCGGTTCGAGCGGGCCAAAGCCGAGCACATCGTTGCAGATGTCGTCGAGCAGCTCTTCCTGCTCCGAGATCGACATCACAATGTTCTTAATTGCGATGATCTCGTTGACGATGTCGCGAATTTCCTCGCGCGCAGAATCGGCGTCGAGGCGCGCGAGCTGGGCAAGGTCGATGGCCTCGATCAGCGCGCCGAAAATGACGGACTTGACCTCGTAATAGGTGTCGGAGCGGCGTGAATCGACCGAGGTTGGCGCCACTGGCGCCGCGGCCGCAGCTGGGGCTCGGGCCGGCGCGGGCGCTGACGCCAGCGGTGCGCCGAGGCCCTCGGAGGGGAATGGCGTACGCCCGCTTTCGCTGGCGCCGCCGTCCGCCGGTCGCGCAGCCGGTGCGGGCTGCGCCGCGCCTGCGCTTTCCGGCGCCGCCGGTTGAAGTGGTGGCGACGGTATGTGGACGTCGTTAGCTCCGTTGCGCTTACCGAACACGACCTAATACTCCAGAATCTCGTACCAGTTCATCAGCCCTTCAGCTTGGCGAGCAAAGGGCTAAACAGGCCGCCGCGCGGGCGCTTGGCTTCGGCACGGCCGGTGAGGACCTGCGCCAATTGCCGGAACATGTCCGCCGTCTTGTGATTTGCCGACACCTCGGCAATCATCTGGCCATTGTTGGCAGCGGTGCCGAAAACCTGCGGTTCGAACGGAATCACCGCCAGCGGCTGGTCTTCCAGCGCTTTGGCAAAATCCGCCGCCGAGATCTCCGGCCTTTTCGGCACCCCTACTTGGTTTAGGCAGTAGTAGGGGCGGTGATCGTTCGGCCGCGCCGTGCGCAAGAGATCGACAAGGTTCTTGGCGTTGCGCAGGTTGGCCAGGTCGGGTGCCGCTACCACCAGGATGTCGTCGGCGGCCACCAGAAGCCGCTTGGTCCAACCGGACCAGATGTGCGGCACGTCGAGCACCACGCAGGGGATCGAGGTGCGCAATGCGTCGATGGTGGAGTCAAAAGCTTCAGGGCTGAAGTCGTAAGCGCGATCGAGCGTCGCCGGCGCCGCCAGCAGGCTCAGGTGCTCGGTACATTTCGACAATAGCCGGTCGACATACGCGGTATCGATGCGGTCGGGTGAAAACACTGCGTCGGCGACGCCTTGCGGCGGATCCTGATTGAAGTCGAGGCCGGCGGTGCCGAAGGCGAGGTCGAGGTCGGTGACGACCGAGTTGAGCGCGAGGTCGCGCGCGATCGAGAAGGCAATGTTGTGCGCGACGGTCGATGCGCCGACGCCGCCCTTGGCGCCAATCACCGCCAGGATGCGGCCCACCGGCTTGGCGTCCGGCGCCACGAACAGGCCGCACACCGCGCGTACGACATCGATGGTGGCAATTGGCGCGATCAGATAATCACTCACGCCGCGCCTGGTCAGCTCGCGATAGAGCGTTACGTCGTTGACGCGCCCAACCACCATCACTCTGGTGCCGGCGTCGCAGACCTCGGCGAGTTGGTCGAGCGCGTCGAGGATTTCGTGGGCGCGCTGGTCCGTTTCGAGGATGATGACATTGGGCGTGGGCGAACTGCGATAGGCCTCGATGGCGGCGGTGGCGCCGCCCATCTGGATCTTTACGTGCGCTTTGGCCAGTCGCCGGTCCTCGCCGGCCGCCTGCACGGCGGCGGCGGTTTCCACTGTTTCGCAGAATGCCTGCACCGAAACGCGTGGGGCTGGCGCGATATGTTCCTCGGCGGCGACCGATTTGGCCGGCACCATGGGCACTTCGTCTTCGGCGACAGAGGTGACTTGTGAAGCGTGCTTCATCATTTTCCTAGATCGCTAATCTTGGCTTTGTCGTAGTCGCGATATTGGCCGGACGGATCCTGACCCTTGGTGTAGTGGTCGATCACCACCGTACGGCGCGGTTCATAGGCCGGCGTGGTGCCGCGCGGCTGCACCAGGTCGGCGGGATTGGCAACCATGGCAGCTATGTTCTGCTGCGTGGAGCAACCGAAGTTCCAGTATGGTCGGTTCGACAGGTAGGCCTTGCCGCCACCCGGGCCGATATCTTTCGGCCACTCGCCGCAGGGACCCGCCTCGGCGACCAGCTTGGAATAGTTGAGCTTGATGCTGGCGAGCGAGGAGCCGCTCGCGGGGTAGCGGCGCACATAGACAGCGTGACGCGGGACGCCGGAGGCAGCGAGGATCGAGAAGATCTGACGCAGCGAAGCCGAAGCCGACCGCGCCAGCGTCTTTCTTCGGGGCACGTCGATGACAATGCCGCCGGTTCCCTCGTGCCGCCAGCCTTGCGCGAATGACAGCACGTCCGCGCTCTGGCTGGGCGTGAGCCCGCCGCGGTAGCGGCTGAGGAAGACCTCGACAGTGTGCCGGCCTTGCGTAATCGAGATGGGATGACGCTGGCGGAAATCGAATGGATAGTTGTCGGGCGCTTCGTGCTGGAAGCAGCCCGCGAGCGTGACGGCGAGGCCGCCGAGCGCGGCGAGGCGTAGCGCTGCGCGGGCGTGGCGCCTGACGATCGTGCGGTTGGATGTGGTCATCAATCGTCTCCGCTCAATCCAGGATGAAGCCGTATTTGCCGTGATAGGCATGATAGTTGCCGACCGATGATTGGGGCCTGCTGCCGTAGATGCGGTTGAGCTTGCCGAGGAACACCGTCGATGGATCGGTCGGATCCTGAAAGCCGTCGTCCGGGCGTGACAGCTTGTTCTCAGCGACCGCGCGCACGACGTAGGGGGTCACCAGGATCATCAATTCGGTCTTGTGATTGATGAAGTCGCGGCTCCGGAACAGCGCGCCCAGGATCGGCACCTGCATCAGGCCGGGCAGTCCGTTGATGGTCTGCTGGGTCTGGTCCTGGATCATGCCGGCCATCGCCAGCGAGCCGCCGGAGGGAATCTCCACCGTGGTCTCCGCGCGCCGGGTGCGGATCGACGGCACCGTCAACGAGGATGTGGAACCCGGAACGCTCAGGGTCATGGCGTTTTGTTGCGACAGATCCGACACTTCGGTCAGCACCTTGAGGCTAATGCGGCCCTCCGAGAGCACCACCGGCGTGAACTTCAGGCTGACGCCAAACTTCTTGAAGTCGATTTCCGGTTGGCAGATGGGCGGCGACTTGGTGGTGTCGCAGGACAGGCCCTTTGGAATCGGGAACTCGCCGCCGGCTACGAAGGTCGCGGCCTCTCCGGATATGGCGGTCAGCGTGGGCTGGGCCAGCGTGTGGATCACGCCCGCACGTTCCATGGCGCGCAGGGTCGCGTTGACGTTCCGGAAGGAGCCGTTGAGGAAGGTGTTGGAGAGCTCTTGCCCGGAGGCGGAAAACGGATTGTTGGTGTTGAAGTTCACCACCGCGGTGCCGTAGCTGAGGCTGCCGTTGAGGTCGATGCCGAGCTGCTTGACCACTTCGCGCTGCACTTCGGCGACCGTGACCTTGATCATCACCTCGTCGCGCCCCTCGACCTTGATGCCGTTGACCACCTCGGTGCCCGCCAGCCGCTTGGCCATTTCATAAGCCTGCTGCGCTTGATCAGGGCTTGGCGCGGTGCCCGACAGGATCAATCCCTTGTCCATGCCTTCAACCTGGATATGGGCGTCAGGCAGTACGCGTTTAAGCGCCGCGCGCAGGCCGTTGAGATCGCGGGTGACGGCGATATCGAAGCCGGCGATCTGGTGGCCCTTCGCGTCGAAGAAGAAGATATTGGTCTGCCCGACTTTGACGCCAATCATGTAAACCCGCCGCGAAGAGCGAATCACTGCGTTGGCGATCTTGGGATCGGCGACCAGTACGTCTTTGATGTCGCGCGGCAGGTCGATGGCGACCGACTTGCCGACGCCGAGCGGAACGAAGCGCGAGACCGCGTCGCTTGCTGCCACCCGAATCACCGGCACGCTGCGGGGCGCGTCGGCAGCAGTGGCCGGCGCCTGCGGCGCCACTCCGGCGGCGAGGATTACACCCGCCAGCGAGGCGGTACGGATTAGCGTCCTTGTCGGCATATCCCCTTCATCCCCTTGATTGTCATCGCGGTGTGGTCATGGTGGTCACACCGAAACGGACGACGTTCACGGCATCATGTTCCGGGCCGTTGTCGCTTTCGGACGTCGGCGTTTTTTTGCCGATGTCGACGATGCTGCGCAGCGCCAGCGACAATGTTCCGATCTGGCGCGACAATTCGATGGTTTCGACCTGCTTGGGCTTGAGTTCGAGCGTTGCGGTCTTGCCGATAACGACCTTCTGCCCGTTCTTTTCAGTCACGCTTTGGTCGATGGCCAGAACGCGCACGTCGTTGAGGATGGTGCGGCTGGTATAAGTCTGTGTGCCGGTGGCCTTTTCGGCCTCGCGGTCGCGGAGCGTGAGCACCACATCGACGTGGTCGTTGGGCAGAATGAAGCCGCTGGCGCCCGATTTGGGCGAAACGCCGATGGAGATCGCGCGCATGCCCGAAGGCAGGATCGCGGCCATGTAGCCCGAGCCCTTGGCCTGCACCAGCTTGGCCTGGCGGATCGGCTCGCCTGCCACGAACGGCCCGCGTGCGATCGAGCCTGTCAGGCCTTCGATGGCGGTCGGATGCTGTTTGCGGCGAATGAAGTTTCCGGTATTGGCGTTGGCCGGCCAAGGCTGCCAGGCAACGTCCGCCGGGGATAACCTATGCCCGATGGCGATATCCGATTTCGCCACCAGGACATCGACGGTAGCCATCTGGGCGACCGAATCGACCTTCGGCGCTGGATGTTTTGTCGACCCGCCCGCCAGCATGGCGGCAACTCCACCCGCTGCTAAGGCGACGGTCAAAACGACAAGACGCGCGGCTTTCATACGCTCGAACTCTCTACTTGCGACCGGCTTGGTCGCGTAAACCACATGGCGACCAGCGCGGCCGCATGAACGACATTTGAACAGCCAAACGTCAAAGCATGGTTAAGGAGCGGTATCTAAATCGAGTTAATATTGGATTGCGTCTGCGGCGGGTGATATTCGCCGGCGTGTGCTCCAGAAAGTGAGCAAAGATCAATGAAAAATCAGAAGCCGCCCGGCATCCAAGGCGTGTTGGGATAGACCACGAGTGCGGCGGCGGCGAGCGCGATGCCATAGGGCACACCGGCGCTGGCGCCATGCAGACGCTGTATCCATGGCTGGCGGGCCAGCACCGGCGGCAGCACCAGCCTGCGGAATTGCAGCAGCAGCAAGGTCAATGCCCCGCCAAACAGCGACGCATAAAGCAGGTAGTCAAGCAAATGGGCGAAACCGAACCAAAGCGCGGTGGCAGCCACCAGCTTGGCGTCACCGCCGCCGATCCAGCGGAGCGCGAAGAATATGAAGGCGGCCACAAGCACCAGCATGGCGGCCGCCAGGTGCATGCCAAGCGCCGGCAGGCTCATCCCGGTGATCAGCGCCAGCAGGAAGAAGCCGCCGGTCAGCGCCAGTGAAAGCCGGTTCGAGATGGTCATTGTGAATAGGTCGCTGGAGGCGGCGAACGCCATCAACGCCGGAAACAACAACAACCTGATTCCGTCAGTCACCGTGGTCGATCCTTCGCTGCTGCCGTGGCCACGTTAGGGTGCCGAAACTTGCCGTTCGGTTAGCGCCCGAGCCGCGTTGCGCGAGGCCAAGGTCAAAAAAATGGCCCCGGCCGATTGGCCGGAGCCCTTTTTCGCAAGGATGCGAGATCCGAATTTGCTTACTTCAGGGCAGTGCTGACGCTGCTAAAGGTCGCGTTCAGATTGCTGCCAAGGCCCTGCACGACGGCAATGATGGCAACCGAGATGCCGGCCGCGATCAGGCCGTATTCGATGGCGGTCGCGCCGGAGTCGTCCTTCATAAAACGCACGAAGAGGTTCTTCATCGGTAGCTCCATTTATGATCCACACGTGGCTGTCTGAGCTGACTCGGACGACTGCCTTTTGGTGAGCAGCTCGCCAGGGCCATGGCGCACGCTACCGCCAAGGTCTTGCGTGCGGGTTAATATGATTGTCGAATTTTCATGTATTCGCCACTGTACTTAACGTAGTTAACAAGTTGTTCCTTTAAGTAAATCGCGGTTAATTAAGAGTTTATTCGTTTTACGACAAGTAATAGCGTCTAGGCTTATTGAAATATACACTACGATATGGCTTGAGGACTATGATACGCAGGATGATATTGTGATTTATTCTTCTTGCGGTCGGCACGGCAATACGTGCGGGGGTGGCCAGTTTGTCCTCATAGCGCCACGCCGGAGGCCGCCAAGCGGCGCGTACATGCAGATTCACACGATTTTCATGTGATTTTAACTGCGGTGGCCCGATACAAGGCCCTCTCGTAACCGCGCGTATCGGGGCCCACGATGCTTATCGAATTACTCGCCGTCATTCAGGTCGCCGGTCAGACCCTGCTCAAGCTGGTACCGGTCACTATCGCTCTTGGCGTCGTTTTCGCGCTGCTTGAGCAATGGAGTGCCTGTAACCCCGGCCGGCCCTGGTGGAGTAAGCGCGAGATCGTCACCGACGTCGTCTACTGGTTCATGATCCCATTGATGGCGCGCTTCGTGCGCATCGGCCTTTTGGTGCTCGGCGCCGCCATCTTCTTCAATATTCATGGCGAAATGCAGCTTGTGGCCTTTTACGATCACGGCTTCGGCCCGCTGTCGAAAATGCCACTGTGGCTGCAAGCGGTGACCTTCGTGGTCGCTTCCGACTTCCTGATGTACTGGATCCACCGCGGTTTTCACGGCGCCAAGCTTTGGAAGTACCACGCCATCCACCACTCCTCCGAGGACGTGAACTGGATCTCGGCGGCCCGCTTTCACCCGGTCAACATCTTTCTGGGTTCCGTCTTGGTCGATGTCGCGTTACTGCTCGCGGGCGTTTCGCCCAACGTGATGCTGTGGGTTGGGCCTTTCAACATCGCAACCTCCGCCCTGGTGCATGCCAATCTGAATTGGACCTTCGGACCGTTCAAATACTGGTTCGCCAGCCCGGTATTCCACCGCTGGCATCACACCGGCCTCGACCGCGGCGGCAATAGCAATTTCGCCAGCACGTTCCCGATCATCGACTGGCTGTTCGGCACCTTCTATATGCCGGAGGGCGAATTGCCAGATGACTACGGCATAGGGGAATCGGACTTCCCGCCGGGCTTCGGAGGCCAGTTGCTCTATCCCCTGCGTCACTGAACAAGGAAAAGAAAATATTATGAGTTCTGGTTAACCGGTCTTTGCATTTCGTTCATGAATTTGCAGTCAACTTGAGTGCGTATCCGCGGCGATGCCGCGACCACATAGTTTGCGGAGCATAACGTGCTTGAGAATGTGATGTCGGCCGTATTCGGGCGCCGCAAGTGGCACTTGGGTCTTTTCCCCGCAACGCTATTGGCCGCCTTCGTGTTTGGCACGGCCACCGCGCGAGCGGATACCGTCACCGTCCCGATTGATTCGGCGCGGATCCTGCAACTGCCTGGCGGAGTTGCGACCGTCGTCATCGGAAATCCGCTCATCGCCGATGCCAGCCTCCAGCGCGGCGGCATGCTTGTTGTCACAGGCAAAGGCTACGGTGCGACAAATCTGCTGGCGCTCGACCGCGACGGCCGCGTCGTCGTAAGCAAGACCGTGCGCGTGCAATCGCCCTCCCAAGAGAGTTCTGGTGGTGGTCTACCGCGGCGTCGACCGCGAATCTTATAGTTGCGCGCCGAAATGCGAGCCTCGCATCACCCTTGGCGACTCCAACAAGTTTTTCGCCAGCACCCTGGCACAGACCACAGCCCGCAATGGCAGCGCCCAGACTGGCGGCAGCGGCAATGGCGGCGGCAAGCCGGCGGCGCATTAAATAAAGGCCCGAAATTAAGGCCAGCCGCCGGGCTGATTAACCGGTGGTTAATATGATCCCCCGCTGTCTCTGCAATCGCGGAAACAATTCGACAAGATGCGTCTGATATTGACGAGGCACGGTGCCTCGCACCAGAGCTATTGGGTTCCGAACATGTTTGACGCCGCGCGAACCAAAATTGCCACCGGAATGCGCTGGCTGATCCCGCACCGCCTCGCGCGCCGCTTCGTGCGCCGACAGGACGGCACGGCGGCGGTCGAGTTCGCGCTGGTCGCACTGCCATTCTTGGCGCTGACTTTCGCCATCCTCGAAACTGCGTTGGTGTTCTTTGCCGGCCAGACGTTGGAAGCGGCCGCCGCCGACTCCGGCCGGCTCATCATGACCGGCCAAGCGCAGACCGGTGGTTTCGATAAGGATGCCTTCAAAACCGCCGTCTGCCAGCACGTCTACGGCCTGTTCGATTGCGCGAACGGCGTCTATGTCGATGTCAGGACCTATACAGACTTCGCGTCGAGCGCGACCGGGGTCACCACTTCGCCTATCCAAAACGGCAATTTCGATCCCACGAACGTGAGTTACAATCCCGGCGGGCCCGGCGAAATCGTGGTGGTCACGCTCTACTACGAGTGGCCGATCTATGTGACGCTGCTCGGCAACAACCTCGACAATCTCAACGGCGGCCATCGCCTGTTGGTGGCAACGGCCGTCTTTCGTAACGAGCCGTATCAATGAGTTTGCGCACCATGAATGCTATGTTCTTGTGGCTGCCGCGCCTGATAGCTCGCTTCGCCGGCGACCGACGCGGCGTGTCGGCGGTTGAATTTGCCTTGCTGGCCCCGATTATGGTCGCGCTTTATCTGGGCTTGGTGGAAATTTCCGATGGAATAGGCGTCGACCGCAAGGTCAGCCTTACCGCCTCGACGCTGGCCAACCTGACTTCGCAGGTTACCACCATCAGCCAGCAGGACATGGATAACATTCTCAACGCCTCCTCGGCGATCGTCGCGCCCTATTCGCCTTCAAAGCTGACGCTGACGGTGACGTGCCTGAACATCGACGCCAACAAGAACGTGACGGTTAAGTGGAGCGTCACGCGCAATGGTTCGGCGCGCAGCGGTTCCGTATCGATTCCGGCCGATCTGCAGATCCCGGACTTGCAGCTGATTCTGGCGGAAGTCTCCTACGCCTACACGCCTGTCGTCGGCTATACCATCACCGGAACGCTGAACCTGTCGGACCGCATGTATATGGGTCCGCGCATCTCCGCGCCGAAGTACGATGGCACGGCCTGCCACTCCTAAATTTAATACGCTTCGGCGCGCCGGCGACCCAGTCAATCCGCAAACCTACGACGCCGCGGGGATCGGCAGCGCAGTTGTCGATTTGATGCGCTCCATGGCGAAGCGCGAGGTGACGTTCTTCAGCGGAACGGTGGCGATCAGCTTCTTGTAGAACGTGTCGTAGCCGGCAATGTCCGGAACCACCACGCGCAGCATGTAGTCGACGTCGCCGGCCATGCGGTAGAATTCCATTACCTCTGGCATGGCGCCGACTGTATCGGCGAAACGCTGAAGCCAGTCCTCGGAATGGTCGCCGGTCTCGATCGACACGAACACGGTGATGCCAAGCCCGATCTTGTCGGGATCGACAAGCGCCACGCGGCGGGTGATGACGCCGTCGGCCTCAAGCCGCTGCAAGCGCTTCCAGCACGGCGTTGACGACAGCCCCACGCGCTGGCCGATTTCGGCCACCGAGAGTGACGCATCTTTCTGCACCTGTGCGAGAATTTTGCGGTCGATAGCATCCATTTTCTCACCTTTTAAGACCATGGAACATAAGTCTCGCGCAGAAAAAACTAAAGAATAATTTTCTTAATTCCGTGCGATGGCCATGCATATATGGAAATATTTTCTAGATCAAGCCCGAGCAGGCGCGCGCTCCGGGGGCACCGCCGGCGGCGCCAGGGCCGCCTTCAACTGCCCGGCGGGGTCAGTTGCCTTATTGCTGCAAGAGGCGATCCACCTCGGCCCGGTGCGGCGCTCCGGCAGCGCCGCCGAAGCGGGTGCATTTGAGCGCGGCAGCGGCGCTGCCGAAACGCAGAGCGCCGATCAGGTCACGTCCCTCCGCCAGCGCCAGCGCGAAGCCGGCGTGGAATACATCGCCGGCGCCCAGGGTGTCGACCACCGCCATCTTGAAGCCGGGCATGCACCGCAGCGCATCGCCCTCGCGCCAATAGACGCCGTATTCACCGTCGGTCACTGCCAGAAACCCGGTGAGATATTTGGCGAGCAGCGACAGTCCCTTGGTGAAATCCTTCTCGCCGGTGGTGCCGCGCAGCGCTTCCGCCGACGCGACGATGTGGCTGCCGAGCTTGAGCAGCGCGTCGTCGGGCGTCGTCGCTTGATCTAGATCGATGACGATGGGTAGGCCGCGCGTCTTGGCGGCTTGGCACACCGCCCCAACGAATTCTGGAAAGCGGTTGTCCACCAAAACCACGTTTGCATCGGCGACCAGGTTTTGTGCGTCATGCGGCAGCACGTGCGTCAGTCTGCCGCCGCGCCGGGTGGCGATCGACTTTTCGCCGGCGGCATCGATCAGGATCAACGATACCGAGCAACTTCCGCCTTGCGGGCGGACCACACCGCTGCAGTCGATGCCCTCGGCGGCTAGATCGGCGAGGATGCGGTTGCTCGCTGCGTCTTCTTCGTCACCGAGCGGGCCGGCGAAAGCGGCGCGTCCACCAAGTCGCGCCACTGCCACCGCGGCGTTGGCGGCGCAGCCCCCGCCGGTGATCACGAAGTCGGAGCCGCGCACCTTGGTGCCGGGAGCGGGGAAGTGCTCCACCCGCATGACGATGTCCTGCACCGCGATGCCGGCGCAGAGCACTTTCGCTGCCGCCCGCTCAGTCAAAGACGACCTCGCCGTCGAGCCAGGCACGGATGATGTGGTACGCGATCGCTATCGGCGGCGGCGTCGTGAGCCCGCCATCGTGCCGGCGCAACAGCATGTCGATCACCTCATCCTTGCTGAACCAGCGGGCGTCCTCCAGTTCGGCGCGGTCGACCACGATGTCGTGGGTTATTGCTTCGGCGAAGCAGCCGATCATCAGCGACATTGGAAATGGCCACGGCTGGGAGCGGTAATAGGCGACGCGTCCGGTAGCGATGCCAGCTTCCTCCCAGGTCTCGCGCCGCACCGCGTCCTCGACTGCTTCGCCAGGTTCGATGAAACCGGCGAGGCACGACCACATGGTCGGCGCGAAGCGCGGTGAACGTCCGAGAAGGCAGCGGTCGCCGTCGACCGAAAGCATGATCACCACCGGGTCGGTGCGCGGAAAATGCATGGCCCTGCATTGCGGACAGTCGCGCCGCCAGCCGGCCTGCACCACATGTGTCTCGGCCCCGCAGTTCGAACAGAAACGGTGACGCGCATGCCAGTGCAGCACCGCCTTGGCTTCCGCGATCGCCGGCAGATGGTCGGCGCCGCACAGGCCCTGCACTGCTACGGAACGCAGGTCGGTGACGTGGAAACCCTCCCGCGTCTTCAGGGCTTCCGCCGCTGCCGCGGGCAAGCCGACGCCGAAGCGGGCGGCGCCGTCCTCAAGGCCGAGGAATACGGTTTCGGTTGCCGCCCCCAGCGCGCGCGCTTCGTCCAGGGTGAACGCCGGATCGTTGAGCGGCGCGCCCGCCTTCATCACGATCCAATCGATGCCGATCACATAGGCCCGCGCGCGCGGGTCGGCCGCGAACGCGTCGAGCGCGGCCTCATCGGTGCGCCGGTCGGCGGCGCGGTCGATGGGGCTGTCGACATAGCCGAGCTGCGGGCGGTGGCCGAGGTCGAGGCGGGGGGACATGCGAGTCGGAAAATCGCACGGACGCGAAAGTCGCGCAATGCATCATATGATTGTCATTTAAGGCGCATTCGCCGTTAGGCCAGCGCCCGGTCCACCGCCGCCAGCACCTGTTCAGGCTTCATCTCGTCGAGACACGCGCTGTAGCTGTCGATGCCGCGCTCGCAGCCTTCGAAGGTACAGGGCATGCAGGGCAGGGGGTTCTGCACCAGGAACACGTTGCCTCGGTGCTGGATGGTGCCGCTCGCTTGCCAAGGTTCGCTTAAAGCCCCGACCGGAAATGGACCCCATACCCGCGGATCCATCGGCCCGAATAGCGCCACAGTCGGGCAGCCCGACGCGGCGGCGAGATGCGTCACCGACGTGTCGGGCCCGACATAGACGCGCGCGCGCTTCAACAGCCAGACCGTGTCGGCCCAACGAGTTTGGTGCACGGACGCGACGCCCTGCCATACGTTTTCGAGATAGCGCCGTTCGTTCTCATCCGGCCCGCCGATGGCGATCACCTTGAGCCCGCGCTCTTTCAGGCCAGCGGCGAGCGCGCGCCAGCCGTCACGCGTCCATTCCTTGTAACGGAACATGGGCGCGGCATGGATGACGGCGAAGTTTTCGCCGGGCTCAAATGAAGCAACCTTTTCGTCGGGGCACACGACTTGCGGCACGCGCGCGATGCCCACGAGGTCGGCGAGCCGCAGCATCTGTTCGACGCGGTGCAGATTCTCCACCGCCGGTATGCTGCGCTTTAGCGCGAAGCGTTTGAGCGCGCCGCTGATCGCCGGACCGTCAATATCAACGAGACCGGCATGGGTGCGGCCGGCGATGAGCGTAAAGAAGGTCGGCCGGTCGCCGCTTTGGGTGCAGACTGCGAGGTCGTAACGTTTCCACAACCCCACCAGTAGCGTTGCGCTCTCGGCCAAACCCGGCCGCGCCGTCATGGTTATGACGTTGTCGATGTCCGGGTTGCCGGTGACGATGCCGGCGGTGGCCTTGAACACCAAAACGTCGATGCGAGCATCCGGCCAGGTGTGTCGCAGGCTGCGGATCAGCGGCGTGGTCAAGAGCACGTCGCCGATGCGCCGCAGGCTCACCACCAGGATGCGCGGGCGCGCCGGCAGCGCCGGGGGCGCCCCCCCGCTCATTCCAATGCCTGTTGCCGGTCCTGCCACTGTTCAAGCTCCAGCACGGCCGAAGCCGGCGAAAATCGAAAATTTCCGGCTTGCTAGCAGAAATTTCCGGGCGCCTCCACGCGCTGAAAAAGGGCCAGCTTGATCCCCGGGCCCCGCCCCGATAAGCAAGCCCGGCCCTAAAGCGTTTCCAGGCGAATTGACAACCGGTTCGTCGTCCGGAACGACAAAAAGAAAAGCTCTGCAACCGAAAGGACCCGAATGAGCACCGCGCCCACCGTCGAAGTGTCCTGGGGCGAACTCGTCGACAAGCTCACCATTCTGGAGATCAAGGAACGCCGCCTTTCGTCGCCCGCGGCGGTCGAGAACGTGCGGCGCGAGCTGGCGGCCCTGAACAAGGTGCTGAGCACGCTCAAGCCGCCGGAAGGCTTCGCCGCGCTTAAAGACGGTCTCGTCGCGGTCAACGAAAGCCTGTGGGAAATCGAGGACAAGATCCGCGCCAAGGAAGCGGCGTCCGCGTTCGATCAGGAATTCATCGATCTGGCCCGTTCGGTCTATTTCAACAACGACAAGCGCGCCGCCTTGAAGCGCGAGATCAACCTGCTGCTGAAATCGGACCTGATCGAGGAAAAGCAGTACACGGCTTACAAGGCGTAGCCTCTCCGCCGTCATGGCCGGGCTTGGCCCGGCCATCCGCGTCTTAGTGATCGTCAAGAAAGACGTGGATACCCGCGACAAGCGCGGGCATGACGAATTAGAGGGCCGTGACGCCGAGCCTCTTACGCAATCGGCGAAGCAACGCGTCCATCTCTTGCGTGTCATAGGCATGCGGTTCCGCCGCGCCCCACACCGGCTTCGGCCAGGCGGCGTCGTTCTTGGTGCGCGCGATGACGTGTACATGCAGTTGCGCCACCACGTTGCCGAGCGCGGCGATGTTGAGCTTGTCGCACGGCACGATCTTTCGCAGCGCCTCGGCGCAGGCGGCGATTTCGCCGAGCAACTGCACCTGCTCGTTTTCTTCCAGGTCGATCAGCTCGCTCACGCCGGCGCGCCGCGGCACCAGGATCAGCCACGGGTAATTGGCGTCCTTCGCCAGCAGCGCGCGCGCCAGCGGCAGATCGCCCACCGTCACGGTGTCGGTGGCGAGCTGCGGGTGGAGGGTCCAAGAGGAGGATGCGGCGTTCATGGCCGCAAGGTAGTGCGAATGGCGACTCGGCGGGGCGGCCGAGCCTCGATGTCCCCGTCATTTTCCCCCGTCTGCCCGCAAACTTGCTTTCCGCCGCTATCCGCCCGATATAGGGCCCGGGAGGTTGGCGGTGGACGAGCCACTCGCCAACCGGGTCAGATCCGGAAGGAAGCAGCCCTAACGAGCACGGATCGGGTCGCTCGTCAGCCTCCCACCCAATTTCCACCAAGTCTTTGGGCGTAAAGGCCCCCGGCGGCGCGCTGGCGGGTGGCCTCCCGGGCTCAGGCTTGCGAGAATAGCCGTATGAATGAGCCCGCGAACCCGGCCGGCCCTGGTTCCGCCCCGGCCGATGCGCCGGCCGGCGGCTACCGCGTCCTCGCCCGCAAATACCGTCCCGCCTCGTTCGACGATCTCATCGGCCAGGACGCCATGGTGCGCACGATCTCGAACGCGTTCGAGACCGGCCGCATTCCGCAGGCCTGGATCCTCACCGGCGTGCGCGGCGTCGGCAAGACCACCACCGCCCGCATTCTCGCCCGCGCGCTCAATTACGAATTGCCCGACGGATCGGTCACCGCGCCCACCATCACGATGCCCACGATGGGCGTGCACTGCCAGGCCATCATCGAGAGCCGTCACATCGACGTACTTGAAATGGACGCCGCCTCCCACAACAGCGTGGACGACGTGCGCCAGATCAACGACGCCATCCGCTACGCGCCGGTGTCGGCGCGCTACAAGGTCTACATCCTCGACGAAGTGCACATGCTCTCGGGCGCGGCCTTCAATGCGCTGCTCAAGACCCTGGAAGAGCCGCCGCCGCACGCCAAGTTCATCTTCGCCACCACCGAGATTCGCAAAGTGCCGGTGACGGTGTTGTCGCGCTGCCAGCGCTTCGACCTGCGCCGCGTCGACGCGTCGCTCCTGGTGCAGCACCTGCAAGGCATCGCCGACAAGGAGCAGATCGAGATCGAGCCGGCGGCGCTGGCGCTGATCGCGCGCGCGGCGGAAGGCTCGGTGCGCGATAGTCTCTCGCTGCTCGACCAGGCGATTGCACACGCAGCCGGTGCCGTGCGCGCCGAAGACGTGCGGCAGATGCTCGGTCTTGCCGATCGCGTGCGCGTGGTCGATCTGTTCCAATCGGTCATGAAGGGCGATGCCGCCGCCGCGCTCGAAGAGCTGCGCGCGCAATACGACATCGGCGCCGACCCGGCGGTGGTGCTCAACGATCTCGCCGAATTCACCCATTTCGTCACCCGCGTGAAGGTGGTGCCGGCCGTTGCCGATGACGTCTCGCTGTCGGAAGCCGAGCGCACCCGTGGCCGCGACTTCGCCAGCAAGCTTTCCATGCGCGTGCTGTCGCGCACCTGGCAGATGCTGCTCAAAGGCATCGGCGAGGTGCAGGCTTCCGGCCGTCCGGTCGCCGCCGCCGAAATGGTGCTGGTGCGCATCGCTTATGCCGCCGACCTGCCGACGCCGGATGAAGTCATCCGCTCGCTGGGCGAGGGCGGGACCACTTCCTCGCCCGGGCCACAGGGCAACGGCGGCGGTGCACCTACGCAGGCTTCCGCACAGAGCTTCGCACCGCGCTATGATGCCCCGCGCGGCAGCCCACGCGCCTCGGCCGCGGTGTCGCCGCAACCTTCGTCCGACGCGATTGCTCAGGAAGCGTCGACGCTGGCGCTCAACACGTTCGCCGACGTGGTGGCGCTCGCCGCCGAGAAGCGTGACATCGGCATGAAGCTCGCGCTGGAACGCGACGTGCGGCTGGTGCGTTGCGAGGACGGCCAGCTCGAAATCGCGCTCGAGCAGAATGCGGCCAAGGGGCTAGTGCACGACCTGCAACGCAAGCTCATTCAATGGACCGGCAAGCGCTGGATTGTGGTGGTGTCGAAAGAGCAGGGCGAGCCCACGCTGCGCGCCCAGGCCGAGGCTGAGGAAGCCGAAATCAAGCGCGGCGTGCAGGCCGATCCGCTGGTGCAGGCGGTGCTCAGCCGTTTCCCTGGCGCCACCATTGTCGGCGTCACGCAAAGCACGCCGCCGGAGGCGGAAGAGGTGATCGCGCCGCCGCCCGAAGAGGAAGAAGAGGATTAGTGGGTGATCCCGAAAAGTGGCCACCGGTTTTCGGGCAAGATCACGCGCAGAAAGGAATAAGCATGGCCGACTTCATGGGCCTGATGAAACAGGCCGCCGAATTCCAGTCCAAGATGCAGGAAATGCAGGCCGAGCTCGACAATGTCGAGGTCGAGGGCACCGCGGGCGGCGGCATTGTCACGGTCAAACTCACCGCCAAGGGCGATCTGAAAGGCGTCAAGGTCGACGACTCGTCGATGCAGCCGTCGGAAAAGGAAATCCTCGAAGATCTCTTGGTTGCGGCCCACGCCGACGCACGCCGCAAGGCGGAAGAGGTGCTGCAGGAGCGCATGAAGGCGCTCACCGGCGGCCTGAAGCTGCCGCCCGGCATGCCCAACCCGTTCGGGTGAGCGTGCCGATGACTCTCAGTCGTCATGCCCGGCCTTGTGCCGGGCATCCACGTCTTGAGAGCTGCACAAAGAAAAACGTGGATGGCCGGGACAAGCCCGGCCATGACGGAATAATCTCATTGCCGCAGTTGTCGCTATCGCACCATGCCCACAGCCGTCGCCGGACCTGAAATCGAGCGCCTGATCCAACTGCTGGCGCGCCTGCCCGGTTTGGGTCCGCGCTCGGCGCGGCGCGCTGCGCTGCATCTCATCAAGAAGCGCGAGGCGTTGATGGCGCCGCTCACCGCCGCGCTCGAGACCGCGATGGACAAGATCGAGGTCTGCAAGGTGTGCGGCAATATCGATACGCAGAATCCGTGCACGGTCTGCACCGACGCGCGTCGCGACGCTTCCATCATCGTGGTGGTCGCCGACGTCGCCGATCTCTGGGCGCTGGAGCGCGCGCACGCGGTCAACAGCCGCTATCACGTGCTTGGCGGCACGCTGTCGCCGCTCGACGGCGTCGGCCCACAGGACTTGACCATCGATCAGCTCATCACCCGCTGCCACGAACCGGAGGTGAAAGAGGTCATCCTTGCACTCAACGCCACCGTCGACGGTCAGACCACCGCGCACTACATCACGGAGCTGTTGCAGGACGCCAACGTGAAGGTGACGCGGCTTGCCCATGGCGTACCGGTCGGCGGCGAGCTCGATTATCTCGACGAAGGCACGCTCGCAGCCGCAATCAAGCAGCGGACGTTGTTTTGACTCAATCCGTCATCCTGAGGTGGCCGCGCGAAGCGCGGCCCTCGAAGGATGGACGGCCCGGGCTGTCACCCTTCGAGGCTCGCTTCGCTCGCACCTCAGGGTGACGGTTGAGTTTGTTCACTTCTTCCTTGGTGCGAGCCGAGTGAAATGCCCGTTCGCCTGCAGCCAGGCGAGCAGCAGCAGCCCGGGAATGGCCGACAGCGCGCAGATCGCGAAGAACCAGACCCACCCGGTCGCTTCCGCGACAAAGCCCGCGCTCGACGAGAGATAGGTGCGCCCGACCGCCGCGAACGCGGTCAGCAGCGCGTATTGCGTCGCCGTGTGCAGCGGGTTGCGGCAGAGCGCGGAGAGATAGGCGACGAAGATCACCGTGCCGATCGCACTGGTGAAATTCTCGACCGTGATCGCGAAGCTGAGCCATCCTATGTCGTGCCCGACGACGGCCTGCCAGGAGAAGGCCAGGTTGGCGGCGGCCTGCAGCAGCCCGCCGATCCACAGGCTCGCCGCCAGTGGCAGCGAGCGCGCGACATAGCCGCCGGCGAAGCCACCGATGAGCGTCGCGACGAAGCCGAGGCCCTTGATGATGGTGGCGTATTCGTTGCGCGTGAAGCCGAGCTTGACGGCGAACGGTCCGGTCATCACGCCGGCGAGCGCGTCGGTGAGCTTGAAGAGCACGACAAAGATGAGAACGACGAGCGCGATGCGCATCCCATCGCGCAGGAAAAAGTCGGTGAACGCGCCACCGATGGTATGACTGAGCCGTTTGAGCGCGGGTTCCCGGTGTTGCACCGCATCGGCGCGGGTGGACTTCTCCGGCTCGGTGGCGAACATGGTCGTCAACACGCCGACAATCACCAGCACGGCCATCACCGCATAGCTGGCGGTCCAGCCGCCCTGCCGGCTGAAGCCGAAGCTCTGGAATGCGGAGACCAGGAACAGCGCGCCCGCGCTCGAGACCAGCATGGCGACGCGGTAGGCGGCGACATAGGAGGCGGCGCCGGCGGCCTGCTCGTTCTCCGGCAGGCTTTCGACGCGGAAGGCGTCGATCACGATGTCCTGTGTCGCCGACGCGGCGGCGACGATCACGGCGCCGAGCGCGACCATGGCCGGTGCGGCGACCGGATCGTTGGCGCCGAGCAGGACGATGGCGGCGATCAGCGCCAGTTGCGTCAGCATCAGCCAGCCGCGCCGGCGGCCGAGCCAGCGCCCGATGAGCGGCACGTCAAAGGCGTCGACGATCGGGGCCCAGAGGAACTTGATCGTGTAGGGCGTGCCGACCATCGCGAACAAGCCGATGGTCTTCAGGTCGACTCCGACCTCGGCCATCCAGAACAGCAGCGTCGAACCGGAGAGCGCCAGCGGAAGGCCGGAGGAGAAGCCGAGGAAGAAGATGATCAGCACGCGCGGCTTGAAATAGACGGCCAGCGCATCGAGGCGGGAAGGCGGGTCGGACGATTCGGCGCCGTCAGGGGAAACGGCCATGGGCTATTTGCCGACCTCTAGCTTGCGGACCGGCGCCGGGATCACCTCGGCGCTCGCCGGCTCGTCGCCGTCGAATTCGAGGCCCTCGATCTTGGTTGCGCGCTTTTCGATCTTTCCCGTCGAAACCAGAATGTCGTCGATATCCTTGGTGGCCTGGCCGAAATGGCCCTGCAGCTTGCGCACGCGGTCGCCGAGCAGCCCGACGTCCTTCATCATGTGGCCGACTTCATGGCGGATCTGGTCGGCGGCCTCGCGCATCGCGGCGTCCTTGCGCACCTGCTTGATGACCTGAATCGCCAAAACCATCAGCGTCGGTGACACGATCATGACCCGTGCGCGGTGGGCGCGCTGCACCACGTCGTCGAAGCGCTCGTGCAGGTCGGCGTAAACCGACTCGGACGGAATGAACATCAGCGCGATATCCTGGGTCTCGCCCGGGATCAAATATTTGCCCGCAATGTCGGAGACGTGTTTGGCGATGTCCTGCTTGACGCGCGCAACCGTCTGCCTGCGCTCTTCGTCGTTCGTGGCGTCACGCCATGCGGTCATGGCTTCGAGCGGAAACTTGGCATCGATGATCAGCGGCCCGGAATCCGGCATGAAGACCACGCAATCCGGCCGGGTCTTGTTCGATAGCGTGTACTGGAATTCGTAGGCGCCTTTCGGCAGCACGTCGGCGACGATCGCCTCTAGTTGCCCCTGGCCGAAAGCGCCGCGCGACTGCTTATTGGCGAGCACGCCCTGCAGCGAACTGACCTGGGTTGCGAGCTCGGTGATGTTTTTCTGCGCGCTGTCGATCACCGCGAGCCGCGCGTGCAGTTGCTGCAAGTGCTCGGTGGTGTGCTTGGTCGAGGTCTTCATCAACTCGCCGAGGTTCTGCGTCACCGCGTCCAGCCGCTGGTTCACCGCCTGCTGGAGCTGCGATTGCGCCTTGGCCAGCATCTCGCCCATGGCCGACACCCGCGCGTTGAGGTCGGCGACGCGCTGCTCGGCAGCCGGATCGGTCTGCGGCGGCTTCGGTCGCAGCAGCAGCACGATGATAGCGGCGACACCGGCGGCGATGGCCAGCGCGAGGATGAGGAGGATGGTTTCCGGCATGGCCTGAGCTTCTAGCCTGATTCGGGCGGCGTGAACGAAGAGCGAACGGTAGGGCCGTCCGCTTGCCGGCTCAAGCACGCATTTCAGCGGGAAATCGGTTCCATTGACCCCCGTCCCTCGACCCCTTACATCGCCCCCATGGCCAAACGCGACATTCTCATTCTCCCGGACCCGAAGCTGCGGCTGAAGTCCGAGCCGGTGACCGCGATCGACGCGTCCGTGCGCGCGCTCATCGACGATATGTTCGAGACCATGTACGACGCGCCCGGCATCGGGCTCGCCGCCATCCAGATCGGCATTCCGCAGCGCATCGTCACCATGGACCTCGCCAAGAAGGATGAGCCCAAAGCGCCGCAGGTTTTCATCAATCCGGAGGTCACGTGGACCTCCGAGGAAACGGCCACCTACGAGGAAGGCTGCCTGTCGATCCCCGAATATTACGAGGAGGTCGAGCGCCCGGCGGCGGTTAAGGTCAAATACATGGATGCCGACGGCAAGCAGCACGAGATCGAGGCCGACGGCCTCTTGGCCACCTGCCTGCAGCACGAAATCGACCACACCAATGGCGTGCTCTTCATCGACCACATCTCCAAGCTCAAGCGCGACATGGTGATGAAGAAGTTCAAAAAGGCGGCCAAGCGCGGCGACACCACCCGCGCCGCCTACAAGGAAGACACCCCCGAGCATCGGATCGGGTAACGCGCGAACTTTCTCCGTCACCCTGAGGTGGCCGCGCGCAGCGCGGCCCTCGAAGGGTGGACGGCCGATCGTCCTTCGAGGCTCGCTTTGCACGCACCTCAGGATGACGGATTGAGATCGAGGTATTCGACGGCATGCCTCTCCGCCTCATCTTCATGGGCACGCCCGATTTCGCGGTGCCGACCTTGATCGAACTGGCCGCGCGTGGGCACGAGATCGCGGCCGTCTACACCCGCGCGGCCAAGCCCGCCGGCCGCCGCGGCCTGGAATTGGTGCCGACTCCGGTCGAGCACGAGGCGCGCAGGCTCGGCTTTCAAGTGCTCACGCCGAAGACACTCAAGACGGAAGAAGCGCAGGCGGAATTCCGTGCGCTTGAGGCCGACGCCGCGGTGGTCGTTGCCTACGGCCTGATCCTGCCCAAAGCCATTTTGGAAGCGCCGAAGCTCGGTTGCTTCAACGTGCACGCGTCGCTGCTGCCGCGCTGGCGCGGCGCCGCGCCCATCAACCGTGCCGTGATGGCGGGTGACGCGGAGTCCGGCGTCACCATCATGCGCATGAACGAAGGGCTCGACACCGGCGACATGGCCATGATCGAGCGCGCACGGATTACACCGGACATGACCGCCGGTGATTTGCATGATGCGTTGGCGAGGCTCGGCGCAGACCTGATTGTGCGCGCGCTATCGGCGGTGGAACGCGGCTCGCTTACGCTCACGCCGCAGCCGGAAGCGGGCGTCACCTACGCCGAAAAGATTTCAAAAGAAGAGACCCGCATCGATTGGGCCAAGCCATGGCAGGAGGTGCACAACCACATCCGCGGCCTGTCGCCGTTTCCCGGCGCCTGGTTCGAATTGGACGGCGTGCGCATCAAGGCGCTGCGCTCGACCAGAGGTGAGGGTCAAAGGAACATAAATGCGACACCCGGCACCGTGCTCGATGACAGGATCACAATTGCTTGCAGTGAAGGCGCTGTGCGCCTCACCCAAGTCCAGCGCGCCGGCAGGCAGCCGATGAGCGCGGAAGAATTCTTGCGCGGGACGAAAGCGGGGAAGGGAACGCGGGTCGATTAATTCTTCACGCCGCGTGAAAGCCCGCCCAATGATGCCTACGGGCTTCGACGAATTCCGCAAGATCGGCGTCGGTCACCTTCACCAGGTCGCTGTGGCCGAACCCTTTTGAATAATCGATCACAGAGACGAAATCGGGCGTCAGCCGCAGCGTCGGCACGGCGGCGGGGTCGGGGCGCGGCATTACTTTGTATTCGGGATAGCGGGCGAGCAGGATGTCGGCGGCGTGGTCGCGTTCGCCCTGGTCGGTGACCTCTTCCACGCGCGCGGCGATCGACAGGCCTCTAATTTGCAAAGGCTGGGGTGCATCTTTCGCAATGGCGAGCGAGACCCTCGGATCGCGCATGATGTTGGCGTATTTCTGACTATCGCGCGCAACCTGGCAGTAGACGACCAGCCCGTCGTTGGCGTAGCTGACGATCGTCGCCTGCGGCCAGCCGTCTTCGCGGTTGGTGGCGACCGTCATGATCCGATGTTGCGCCAAGAGGTCGACGATCTGCCGTTTGAATTCCTGCTTCATGGCCTTAACCCTCACTTGCTGCTTTCTGTATAGAGGGCCGGCCGTCGGGCGGGTTTGAGATGAATCAATCGCTCCGCTGGCACCAAGACGGATACGGCCCCGGCTGCAATGAGCCAGGGCCGAATGATCGTTGTGGCCTTATGGTCTGGTCGGGATCAGCGGTTCCCACCGCCACCGCCACCATCGCCACCCGCGATGTCGATGGCATTCTCGCGACCGTGCAGCGAGATGGCGCGTCCAGTTTCGTCGCAGTGATCCCAGAAGCCGGCGCCGTTTGCGCTGGTGTAGACCCAGCAATATTGACCCTGCTGGGTCGGGCCGCCGACGTCATGGCCCTGCGGCATCGAGTTGGCGTTCGCGACTGAGAAGGCGGTAATGGCTAAAGCCGCACCAAGAATGGCGATGGATTTCATGTCGGATCTCCTTGCTGATCGTGCTGTCTCGGCGAACCGCAGGAGCGCTGATTGCCGGACGCGATACCTCTTTGTGTTGCCCGGAGACGCGCCGGTTCAAAGCCGTGGTAAAGAAAATGTTGCGGCGAATTCGGTAATGCCCGTAGGCACTTATGCCCCAAGGGGGCGCAACCGCCGGTGCGCCGTGACTTTCGGGGGATTTACGTCTACTGGGGCAGCCGGCCGCATTGGGCGGCCATGGGTCGTGCGAGATGCCGCGTTACAAGGTGGTTATCGAATATGACGGTGCGCCGTTCGCCGGCTGGCAAATCCAGGCGGAAGAGCTGACCGTCCAGGGCGTACTGACCGCGGCGGTGGCGGCCTTTGCCGGCGAGAGCACGCTGGTGCAGGGCGCCGGGCGCACCGATGCCGGCGTGCATGCGCGCGGTCAGGTGGCACATATCGATCTCGCGCGCGAGTGGGACACCGACACAGTGCGCGATGCGCTCAACGCCCACCTTCGCCCGCATCCGGTGGCGATCGTGGCCGCGGAACGCGTGGCCGACGATTTCAACGCCCGCACGTCGGCAATAAAGCGCTATTACCTCTATCGCATCGTCAATCGCCGCGCGGATCTCACGCTTGACGCCGGTCATGCCTGGCGGGTGCCGCGTCCGCTCGATGTGGCGGCCATGCACGAAGCCGCGCAGCGCCTGATCGGCAAGCACGACTTCACCACCTTCCGCGCCGCCGAGTGCCAGGCCAAGTCGCCGGTGAAGACCCTCGACCGGCTCGACGTCGCGCGCGATGGCGACGAGGTGCATATCACCGCCGCGGCGCGCTCCTTCCTGCATCACCAGGTGCGCTCGATGGTCGGCTCGTTGGCGCTGGTCGGTGACGCCAAGTGGAGCGCGGACGATATGGCGGCGGCGCTTGTCGCCCGCGACCGCACCGCCTGCGGCCCGGTCGCGCCGCCCGATGGGCTTTATCTGATGCGGGTGGATTATTGAGGGGACCGCCTCTCAATTGCACGACGGCGCTTGTCCCGGCCAATATAACTCACAGCTGGAGAAATTGTGGCTTGATCGGACGATGCTCGGTGAGGACAGCGGTTACGTCTTGTCTAATTGCTTGGCCACGTCGCGCGCGCATTGAATGAAAATCTGCGTCACAGGGTTGGGCGTTCGGTTTTTCAGTGTGATGATGGCGACCGGCGGAGGCGTGGCCGGAATTTTGACGGGAAGCGCCTTTATGGATTGGCGCAATGTGCCGAAAGACAACAGCGATCGCGGGAACAATGCAAGGAAAGAACCTTGCGTTACCAATGCGTGATGCATTTCGACGGAACGGCAGGTTACGACGGCACGCGGGGCATCCAAGCCGGCCTTGCGAAAGGCGCTCCTTATGAACGAGGCGAGCTGAAGGTCCATGGGAGGGAGCGACCATGGTTCATCCGACAGATCGGCAAGCTTGAGCTTTCGCCGGCGTGCCAGCGGGTTCTGTACGCCAGCCACGATTGACCACGGTTCGTCAAACAAGGTGTCGACCGAGATATGGTCGTCCATGAGGGATTGCGTTGCGCGTCCAACGATGAGATCGACATTGCGCTCCCTAATCTGACGTTGCTGATCTTCAACCGTGACCGTTTCGGTGACGTGAAATGTGAGGCGCGGATGTTGCCGGGAGAGGCGCGTGAGAACGGCGGGAAGAAAGCCGCCCAAGATCGGGGGCGGCGCACCAATGCGAAGCTCACCTGCCGTCGGATCGGCGAGGAACCGAAGTTCGGTCACGCCCTGTCTGACATCGTCGAATATCGCGGCAGTCCACTTGAGCAAGGCCTTGCCGTAGCGGTTCGGCTCCACGCCTTGCGCGGTTCGATCGAAAAGCGGCACCCCCAACGTGAATTCCAGATCGCTGATGGTTTTGGAAACGGCGGGCTGGGACAGGGCGAGTTGATTGGCGGCCTTCGCCATGCTGCCGCATTGCGCCACAGTCAGCACGGTGTCCAGATCGCGCAATTTCAGGCGCCGCCTGATTCGGGCGTCGATCTGCTGCATCTGCCCTCCTATAATTAAAAGTTATAGCCTTATTCCCAATCGCGTCTTTTATATATACCCCCTCCAAGCTAGGTTATTCAACAAGAGGGCCGCGGAGCCGGCCGGCGCAAGGTCTATGGGCGTGCAATGACCATTGGTCGTCGGTTGTTCAATTGCGCGGCGGGGCTCGCACTTATTGCGGCGGCTTGGGCTGCCGCCGCACGCGCCGCGGATTATCCGACGCGGCCCATCGCAATTATCACGCCTGCGCCGGTCGGCTCGGGCCCGGACGTGATCGCGCGCATCATGGCCGCTTCGCTGGGCAAATCGCTTGGACAACAGATTGTCATTCTCAATCGGCCCGGCGCCGGCGGTTTGATCGGCGCGCAGGCTGCCGCGCGCATCAGGCCCGATGGCTACACACTGTACATGCCTCTATCGTCGACCTTCGTCGTCCTGCCCATAACCCATCCTCGAAAAATGCCAATCGACCTCGGGCGTGATCTGGTTCCGATCGGGTTGATCGGCGAGCAGCCAATGATCATTGCCGTGAACCATGGCCTCGGCGTGAAGACGATGGCGCAGCTGGACCGGCTGGCGAAAAATCGACCGCATGCGATTTTCTACGGTTCGAATGCAGGTAGCCTGCCGAGCCTGACGGCCATGCTCCTGCAAAGACGAACGGGTATGAAAATGACCTTTGTGCCTTATGCCAGCACGGCCAAGGCGACCCAGGATACGGCTGGCGGCACGCTTCAGTTGGTCATCGAAAGCACCTCAGGCCTGGCCGGCCCGATCAGGGCCGGCGATTTGATTCCGCTTGCCGTCGCGGCCGACAAAAGGCTGGCGGACTTCCCCGATCTGCCAACCGTCAGAGAAGCTTTGCCTGGTATCGGACGATTTGAGGCGCGCGGCTGGTTCGCCCTGATGGCGCGTGCCGGCACGCCGGGCGCCATCGTCCAAAAGCTCCGCGCTCACCTGCAGGGCGCGCTCGCACAGCCGGAACTGCAGCGTCGGTTTGCAGCGCTTGGCACCTACGTCAGGCCGATCTCGTCAGCCGACCTCAAAACCTTCATCGACGAAGAGCAGGCGCTCTGGCGGCCCATTGTCAAACACGTGTTTCTGACGAAGCATTGACTGCCTTAGGCGGCGGCCTCGCGCGTGAAAGCGCTTTAGAAATCGTCAAGATCGATCCGGCGTATGACGTTGGCTCTGATCTTTTGCAGGTCGAGAGTGCATAGCACGTGCCGGTGCGTGCCCGCGGGAATGCCCCACCTTTCACAGTAGAATCTGCTTTCAGCAGTAATTTCGACCAGCCGTTGGCGTTCCATGCGGGCGCGCGCGGCGGAAATCCCGGGTATTACGAAGACGATGGCGTAGAGAACGAAGACGCACAGCGCCGCCCACAACGCCGCGTGGACATTGTCATAGGCGGCTTCGACGATCGTCCGGATTTTACTCATGGCGAGCGGGCGGTGCATTTGCGGTGCAATGGGGCTGGTGTTCCCTGACCATCTTTCATTTCACTTTATCGGGAAGAACGATGTCACCCGTCGTGTCACTGATGCAGACCTCGCCAATCGGCGAATAGCCCGACGGACAAATGTGCCTGGAGGCATCTTTGGCATGAAGGATAGTCCCTGCGAGCACGGCGAATGCCACGGCCAGAATTGCTCGTTTCATATGGCTCCTCCACGGACTCTCGATCTCGGTCAGAGAAATTCGACCTGGTGAGAGTCGTGGATCGAGGATGTTCCTTATCGCGGAGGCTGGGAATTTCTATTTTTCTCTACCGCTATAACTAATATGGATGATCGAGAAAGAATCGAAAATGTGAGTGACGGACGTAACGACATAGTCGTCGGTGCGGCATTGGACCCCGGCTCAAAGTGCGGACGAACTATTCCGCCGCGGCCACTCGCAACACGCGCCATTGCGCTAGAAGCGCGCGCAAGGCCGCCGGCTTCAGCGGCTTGTTCAGCACCACGATATTCTGCGTGCGGGCTTCCTCGCGCACCGCCGGCGAGCGGTCGGCGGTGATCAGGATCGCCGGCAGGTCGCCGCACACCTTGCGCAGCGCCACGATCGCGTCGATGCCATTGCCGCGGTCGAGGTGGTAGTCGACCAACAAGCCGTTCGGCATCGCCGGCCCGGTGGCGATCGTCGCCAGTGCAGCGGCGAGCTCCGGCGCGGTGATCACCTCGCAGCCCCAGCCGCGCAGCAGCGTCTCCATGCCGTCGAGCACCGCCGGTTCGTTGTCGATGCATAGCGCCATGGTGCCGGCGAGTTGACCGGGATCGACGCGTGCGTCTTCGCGCGCCGGCAGCGCGACCGGCACGGCGCTCGACAACGGAACGCTGACCGCGAAATGTGAACCAAGACCGGGCGTTGACGTCAGCTCTACGGTCGCGCCGAGCACGCGTGCCACGCGCTCTACGATCGACAGCCCCAGCCCCAGACCGCGTGCGATGCGTGCGCCCTGATCGAGCCGGTGGAATTCCATGAAAATGTCGCGCTGCTTTTCTTCCGGAATCCCCAAGCCGGTGTCATAGACGTCGATGCGCAAATGGTCGCCGCGGCGCCTGCAGCCCACCAGCACGCGCCCCTGCGGGGTATACTTGATGGCGTTGGAAACGAGATTCTGGATCAGCCGGCGCAGCAGCCTTCGATCGGAGCGCACCACCAGCGAACACGGCACGAAAGTAAGCGCCAGCCGTTTGCTTACGGCCAATGGGGCGAATTCCACCGCGATCTGGCGCATCAAGTCGTCGATATGGAAGCTGGCGAATTCCGGTCGCATAACGCCGGTATCGAGCCGCGAAATGTCGAGCAGCGCGCCGAAGATTTCCTCCACGGCTTCCAATGAAGCGTCGATATTTTCGATCAGAGGGCGGTCGTCGGCGCCGCGCTGGCGCTCGATCAGGCTGGTGACATAGAGCCGCGCCGCGTTCAGCGGCTGCAGGATGTCGTGACTGGCGGCGGCCAGAAATTTGGTCTTGGATATGTTGGCGGCGTCGGCCTCACCTTTGGCGCGGGCGAGCGCGGCGTTGAGCTTGGTCAGTTCCTCGGTGCGCTCGTGCACGCGCCGCTCCAGCGACTCGTTGGCGCGCTCCAGCGCTTTGGCCGCTTCCACGCTCGCGGTGATGTCAGTGAAGGTGGTGACGATACCGCCGTCCGGCATGCGGTTGGCGCGAACCTCGATCGCCACCCCCGGCTCGGCGAAGCGTTCTCGGAACGGCTCGCTGCCCGAAAGGTAGCGCTCCAACTGCTGGCGCACGAACTCGTCGAGCCGGTCGGGCGGCACTTCGCTGCGCCGGGCGTTGAAGCGCAGCATATCGGCGAGGTTGATGCCAACGCGGATCAGGCTCGGCGGCAGGTCGAGGATGTCGCCGAACTGCCGGTTCCAGCAGATCAGCTGATGCTCCTTGTCGAATACCGCGATGCCTTGGCGCACGTGGTCGAGCGCGGTCTGCAGGATCTCGCGGTTGTACTGGATGGCGGCGTTGGCGTCGTCGAGCAATTTCAGCGCCGATTTGGTCGACAGCGTGCGCTTGCGCAGAAGGAGCGACAGCACCAGCCGCGACGAGGCGGCGCCGATGGCGGAGGCAAGGAAATGTTCGGCGTAGCGCATCAGCCGGAAGTCGGCCTCGTCATTGGGCTCGAGGCTGATGCGGTTACTGGCGGCGAAGCTTTCGAAGGCGGCGCGCGTGCGCTGCTCCCCAAGATAGCGCGCCACGGTTTGGCTCAGCTCCGCCACCGTCACCGAGGAACGCCATAACCGGAAGCTCGGCGCCATCGGCGCGAGTTCTGACGGCACGAACAGATTGGCCTGCAGCCGCTCGATCGGCGAGGGCGCCCTTCTCAGCGAGAAGCCGACATAGGCCAGGATGTTGAGGGTCAGGCTCCATACCACGCCGTGCACCAGCGGCGGCATGTCGAGCCCGAACAGATGCTGCGGCCGCAGCATGGTGATGCCCCACGGCCCGACGTTGAGGATGTGTTCGCCGACAAAGCCGATGTCGGCGAAGCTCGGCAGCAGCAGCGTATAGGCCCAGACCAGGATGCCGGCGCTCATGCCGGCGATGGCGCCGCCGGCGGTGCCGCGCCGCCACAGCAAACCGCCGAAAAAAGCCGGCGCCAACTGCGCGATGGCCGCGAACGACAGCAGGCCGATGGCGGCAAGTTGAGTCTCGCCGGCCGAGCGATAATACATGTAGGCGAGCGCGACGATGGAAAAGATCGCGATTCGCCGAACGATCAGGAGCAGCGAGCCGACGTTCTCGCGCCCGCTGATCAGCGCCTCGCGCCGCTGCAGCACCAGCGGAACCACGATGTCATTCGACACCATGATCGACAGCGCCACTGATTCCACGATCACCATGGCGGTCGCCGCCGACAGGCCGCCGACAAAGGCGGCGATGGTCAGGATGCTGGAGCCGGCCTGCAGCGGCAGTGCCAGCACGTACATGTCGCTGTCCAGCGTGCCGGGCGGAAACGTCAACAGGCCCGCGAGCGCGATCGGCACCACGAACAAATTGATCAGCACCAGATAAAGCGGAAACAGCCACGCCGCGCGCTTGATCTCGGTTTCGCTGTGGTTCTCAACCACCGCCACGTGGAACTGGCGCGGCAGCATGATGATAGCGACGAACGACAACAGCGTCGTGGCGAGGAAGGTGTCGAGCGGGGGGCTGCGGCTGAAGATCGCCGCCGTAGGCGGATGCGCGCGCGCCATTTCGAGCAGCGCGCCAGGCCCGCCGAACATCCAGAAGGTCACGAAGACGCCGACCGCAAGGAAAGCGAACAGCTTGACGATCGACTCGGTGGCGATCGCCAGCATCAGACCATCCTGGTGCTCGGTGGCGTCGATATGGCGGGTGCCGAACAAGACTGCGAAGATTGCCATCGCCGCCGCCGCGAATAGCGCGATGTCGCCGAACACCGGTTGCGGCGCGCTTCCGCCAGTGTGGATCTGCGCGAGGATCGTCTCCAGCGACGCGGACACCGCCTTGAGCTGCAGCGCGATGTAGGGAACCGTGCCGATAATGGCGATCAGCGCCACCGTCGCCGCCACTGCCTGATGCTTGCCGTAGCGCGCCGCGATGAAGTCGGCGATCGAGGTGATGTTCTGCGCCTTGGCGAGCCGCACCACGCGCACGATCAGCGGGGAGAACAGGCCGACCATCAGCACCGGCCCGATATAAATGGTGAGGAACTCATAGCCGGTGCGCGAGGCCGAACCGACCGAGCCGAAGAACGTCCACGATGTGCAGTAGATCGCCAGCGACAGTGGGTAGATCAAAAGTCGCGTGCGGCCATCGCCGCCGAAACGGCGGATGCGGTCCCCGTAGCTCGCCACCAGGAACAGCAGGCCGATGTAAAAAAGGGCCACCGCGATGACGACCCAGCCATGCAGCATTACGTGCTCCAGAAACGGGGCGCTTGAGGCCCTGCCGTTCAATCTTTCTCGGTCGCTAGGTCACCATAGAACGGGACACCGGTCCATGGCGGCACACCCTCTTCGCGGGTAAGTCGTCTCATCAGCATCTTGTGGTTTATATACAATTTTTAGGTGGTGAGACGGTAAATCCACACCGGGGTAGTGAATTTCCACCCCATGATACCTATTAAGCCATTGTTTAAACTCGCCTTTTTAACCTGATGCAAGCAATTTCCATCGCAAGCTGACCGGCAAATGGGAGGCGCGGATCATGCCCACGCCGGCTTTGGCCCGAAACATTGTTATCGTCGACGACGACCGGTCGATGCGCGATGCGCTCGCGGTTGTGTTCACGCTCGCGGGTTGCCGGGTCAGTCTCTTCCCCAGCGCGGAGTCTTTTCTGGCTGCCGTGCCGGTGACGGCTCCGGCGGCACTGCTGATCGATCTGCATCTGCCCGGCCTGTCCGGCCTCGATCTGCTCAAGCGGATCGATGCCGCGCGTTACGGCGCGCCGATCGTCATGATTTCCGCCGACGCCGACGTCGCCCGCGCCGTCGAGGCGGTGAAGTGCGGCGCCTTCGACTACATGGTCAAGCCGCTCGATGGCCGCGATCTGATCGCGCGCGTCGGCAATGCCATCGCCGCCTTCGAGCGCCGCGCCGAGGCCGCGCGCGCGCCGCGCGGGATCAGGCGCGAATTCCCCGGCCGGGCGGCGCTGACACCGCGCGAGCGCCAGGTGCTCGACGAGATCGCCAATGGCGCTTCCAACAAGGAGGTCGGCCGCCGCCTCGGCATCAGCCCGCGCACCGTCGAGGTCCACCGCGCCCGCATCATGACGAAGCTCGGCGCGCGCAATGCCGCCGATCTGGTGCGCATCGTGCTCGGCGACGGGCACAACGACCACGACGGACATAACCGCCACGCGTCCCCCGACATGGTGGCGTAGTCAATCCAATCCGGTCATTCCAATCTGGTCATTCCGGGGCGCACGCGTAAGCGTGCGAACCCGGAATCCATAACCCCAGCGCTGCGGCGTATGGATTCCGGGTTCGCTCGCCTTTGGCTCACGTCCCGGAATGACAGAAAATGGATTACTCCGCTGCCAGCGCGGGCCGGCGCTTCGGCAGTTGCAGCCGCTCCCACACCTCGACCAGCGCTTCCGCAAGCTGATCGACCAGCGCGTCGTCGTGATAGGGCGACGGCGTAATGCGCAGGCGTTCGGCGCCGCGCGGCACGGTCGGGTAGTTGATCGGCTGGATGTAGATGCCGTGGTCGGCGAGCAACATGTCGCTCGCGGTCTTGCACTTCTCCGGGTCGCCGACGAACACCGGCACGATGTGCGTCGACGACGGCATCACCGGCAGGCCGGCGGCGTTGAGCACGGCCTTGACCCGCGCGGCGCGGTCCTGATGGCGCTCGCGCTCCCAACTCGAGGTCTTCAGGTGCTTGATCGCGGCGGTCGCCGCTGCGCAGATCGCCGGCGGCAGCGCGGTGGTGAAGATGAAGCCCGGCGCGTAGGAGCGCACCGCGTCGATCATTTCGGTGGAGCCGGCGATATAGCCGCCCAGGCAGCCAAATGCTTTGGCGAGCGTGCCCTCGAGCACGTCGACCCGGCTCATAGCATCGTCGCGCTCGCAGATGCCGCCACCGCGCGGCCCGTACATGCCGACCGCGTGCACCTCGTCGCAATAGGTCATGGCGCCGTACTTCTCGGCGAGATCGCAGATCGCGTGCACCGGCGCCACGTCGCCGTCCATGGAATAGAGGCTTTCGAAGGCGATCAGCTTCGGCCGCTCAGGATCGGCGGCCTTGAGCAACTCCTCCAGATGGTCGACGTCGTTGTGCCGCCAGATTTGTTTTTCGCAGGCCGACTGGCGTACGCCCTCGATCATCGAATTGTGGTTGAGCGCGTCCGACAGCAGCAGGCAATTCGGCAACAGCCTTGCGATGGTAGCGATGCCAGTCTGGTTCGACACGTAACCCGACGTGAACAGCAGCGCGGCCGGCTTTTTGTGCAGGTCGGCAAGTTCGCGCTCCAGCTCGACCAGCGGATGGTTGGTGCCGGCGATGTTGCGGGTGCCGCCGGCGCCGGTACCCATGCGCGTCGCGGTTTCCACCATGGCGCCGATCACCTTGGGGTGCTGGGCCATGCCGAGATAGTCGTTGGAGCACCAGATCACGACATCGCGCGGGCCCTCTCCGGCGTGCCAGATGGCGTGCGGGAAGCGGCCGGCGATACGCTCCAGATCGGCAAACACCCGATAGCGGCGCTCGTCCCGCAGCTGGTTCAGGGCCGAAGCGAAAAAGTCGTTGTAATCCATCGGGTTATTCTTCCGGGAGGGGTACGCCCCAGTGCTCTCTTTTTACTTAGAAGAGTTCGAGGGGATTTGTCGAGGCAAGATTCGTCGCAGTCACCGGCCGGCGCGGCCTTGATCGAGGTCAATCCCGCGCCCCGCCCGGCGGGGCTCCGGCCGCTCATTGCGGCTCAGCCTTGCAGGTCGCCCAAGTCGAAATGCCCGCGTAGACCCGCCAACAGCAAGGCGCCGATGTGGAGCTGCATAACGAATTCGCCCGACCCGATCAGCCCGCCGAGCTCCGCCGGCGAGACCAGCCGGATCTCGATGCCCGGCTCGCTGGCCTGGGCGCTGGCCGCCGGCCCGGTCTCAATGAAAAATGAATGCATGCGGTTCGACAGCCTGCCGGTGCAGGGCGAATAGGTGCCCAGCGCGTGCACGCGTTCGGCGGTGAGGCCGGTCTCCTCGAGTAACTCACGCCGGCAGCAAGCGGCCGCGTCCTCGCCCTCGTCGACCAAGCCGGCCGGAAACTCCCAGGTGAATTGCTCCAATGCCGGGCGGAACTGCCGCACGATCGGAATGCGGCCGTCCGGCGTGCGCGCCACGATGGCCGTGTAATCGCCCTGGCCGACCGCATGATAAAGCTGGGCGGGGGCGCCTTGCGTAAATTCCACCTCGCGCTCGATCAGCGTCACCCAGGGCGAAATCTTCTTGGTGCGCCGGGCCGTAATCCTCGGCCAGTCCTCGGCCATCATTTCACCTGATGATATTGGAACCGGAAAGTTCGCCCCAGACGTCGAAGACCGGCTTGCCCTTGAAATCGGCGTGGCGGTAGGCAGCGTGCGGAGCGCACAGGATCATGAGATCGCTCTTGTCGATCACGTCTTCGAGCGGAACGAGCTCCGGATCGGTGGTGACGAACGGATCGGCGGTCAGCACCGCGCGCGCTTGGCCGGCCAGCATCTTCTTGAACTTGTAACTGAGCGACGCGCGCACATCGTCGCTCTCGGCCTTGAACGCCATGCCGAGCAGCCCGATCGTGCTGTTGCCGAGATCGAAGCGGCGCCGGATGTCGTCGATGACATGCAGCACCAGCCCCTCGTTTATCAGCAGCGCGGCATAGCCGAGCCCGAAGCGGTTGCTGGCAAAGGCCGAAAGCTGCATCGTGTCCTTGACCAGGCAGGGACCGGCGGCGAAGCCCGGCCGCGGAACGCTTTTGAGCCGCGGATAATTGTGCTTCATCGACTCCAGCACGCGCTGGTAATCGACGCCGGCCGACTTGGCGATCAGGTAGAATTCGTTGGTGGCGGCAAATTCGATATAGCGGTAGGCGTTGGCGAACAGCTTGCCGAACTCGGCTTCGGCCGGCGACACCACCACCACCTCCGGCGCGATGCGCTCGAACAGCTTGACCGCTTCCTCCTCCGCCTCCGGCGTCGTGCCGCTGACAATCTGCGGCATTTCGCGCAGTTCCTTCAGCCCGTAACCCTGCACCACGCGCTCCGGACAGAAGGCGAGCTTCAGCTTGTGTCCTTGCGACCTCAGATAGCCGTCCAACCAGTCGGTGGTGCCGGGGAACACGGTCGAGCGCAGGATCAGCAACTGCCCGTCGAGCAGCGACGGCAACAGCCAGTCGATGCAGTCCTGAACCACCTTGCGCACGGGATTGTGGAACTCGTCAATCGGCGTGCCGATCGTAATGATCACCGGGCCACCGGTGGAAATCCTGTCGGGCGAATTGGTGAACACCAGGCGGCCATTGGCGAGCGCCTTGGTCAGCACCTCCGCGGCGCCGTCCTCGATGAAGGGCAGTTCTCCGGCCTGCAGCGTGTCGAGCGTCTGCTGGTTGAGGTCGTTGACGTTGACGCGCAAGCCCGCTTCGGCAAGGGCCAACACCAGCGGAATACCGACATGGCCGGCGCCGCCGACCACGGTGATATCGGCGTTTTCGATGGTGGTCAGCGCCCCGGGCGCGGCGATGTCAGGTCGGATGGTCATGCACAGACTATAAGATGACGGGCCACCATCGGCATAGAGGCGATTACAGCGCCCGCGGTTTCGGCAAGGGCGTGATGAACTGACCGCGGAAGCCCTTGGCGCGTAGTTTCGGCGCCAATTCGTCGGCGATGTGCCAGGAGAAGATGATCGCGCAGTCGGGCTGGTCGGCAAACAGCCTCGCTTCGTCAACCACCGGGATGCCGGTGCCGGGCATGCATTTGCCGATCTTCAGCGAGCCGGGAATCTCGCAGACATAGTCGATCAGACCTTCGTCGAGCCCGACATAGTTGACCAGCGTGCTCGCCCGCGATGGCGCGCTGATGCCGACGATGCGTGCGCCCTTCTCCTTCAGGTCGCGGATCATCGAGAGCAGTCGCAGTTTCGACAGCACCACCTCGTTGCGGAAGGCCGCCAGGCGTTTGGCCATGGCCTCACCCTTCGGCTCGGCGGCAAGCATCTGGGCAACGCTGTCCTGCACCTTGTACTGGCCGCGGCGCGCAGCATAGACGCGAATCGAACCGCCATGGCTCGGGATCGGCCGCGCGTGGAACACTTCGAGGTCGTGCATCTCCAAGAGGTATTTCAGACTGGTCAGCGAATAGTAGCGCAGGTGCTCGTGATAGACGGTGTCGTATTGCAGCGTGTCGAGCAGGCCGATGAGATAATGCGACTCGGAAATGAACACGCCGTTGTCACCGAGCATCTCCATGATGCCGTCGACGATGGCATGCACTTCTTCCATGTGCGCGAAGCAGTTGGCGGCGGTAACCACGCGCGCCGGCCCATGCTCGGCCTTGACCTTTCGCGCCGCCTCGCTACCGAAATAATATTTGACCGTCGGAATGCCGCGCGAATTGGCGATGTCGCCGACGTCCGTCGGCTCGATGCCGAGCACGCGGTTGCCGACGTTCTTGAAGTTCGACAGCAGCGTGCCGTCGTTGGAACCGATATCGACCACGAGATCGTCGGGCCGCAAGCCCAGCATGGCGGCGGACTCGCGCTGCAGATCGGCGAAGTTGTCGCGCAGCACCTTGGTGGTGCCGCTGGTGTAGGGATATTCCGGCGGGAAGATGATGACCGGGTCGACCGCGAGCCCGAGCTGAACCAGGTCGCACTGCCGGCAATGCAGCAGGTGGGTCGGAAACCACGGCTGCTGGCGCGGCACCTCACCGATCGGCACCATCTGGTTGACCGGCGGCATATAGCCGAGCGAGAGCACGTCATCGAGTTTCTCGCTGCCGCAGACCTGACAGCATTCGACCGGAACGCTTGCCGCCGTGCCGGCGGCGCGCGCAACTTTGGTGGGACGCACAATGAACTCCTTCGGTGCAGTCAGGTCCTTGGCGACGGTCAGATCTTGGGCGCCAGATCGGCGTTCTGCCAATACCAGTCGAGCGTGGGCTTGAGGCCCTCGTCGAGCGGCACGCGGGGCTTATAGCCCAAGGCCGCCAATTTCGAAATGTCAGGGCAACGGCGCGGTGTCCCGCCCGCCTGCAGCGGTCCCGGGATCAGTTCAATCTCGCGCCCGGCGGCGGCGGCCGCGCGGCGTGCGAGATCGGCGATCGCCACCTCTTCCATGGTGCCGATGTGATAGATGCCGAGATGCTCGCCGTTCTCACGCATGACCATGACGCCGGCGACCAGATCGTCGATGAAGCAGAAGCTGCGCGTCTCCTCGCCGGTGCCCTGGATCTCGAAGCGAAGAGGCCCTGACCCTTGCGCACCGGCGAGACGTTTCAGCCGCAGCGCGAATTGCGGGATCACGTGCTCGAAGCCCATGTCGGGCCCGTAGACATTGTGCGGGCGGAAGATCAGCACCCGCTCGAAATATTTGCGGCCGAAGTTGATCGCCATCAGCTCGCTGATCAGCTTGCCGCCGCCATAGGAATAGCGCGGGTTGAGCGGATCGGGCACCGTGAGCGGCGCGCTCTCGTCGGTCGGCACCTGTGGCGCCGTCTGATAGACTTCCGACGAGGACGCCAGCACCAGCGTATCGACATTCTGCGCGCGGCAGGCGTCGATCACATTGATCATGCCGCGCACGCCGACGTCGAGCACCAGATCGGGCGCGCTGTAGAAGAACTCGGTGCCGTTGACGAAGGCGAGATGATGCACCTCGTCCATGGTCTGCACGGCCTTGTCCACCGCGGCGGCGTCGCGGATGTCGCCGGCGATGAATTCGATGTCGTTTTCGACCTCGATCAGCCGCCGGGGCGCCCCACGCGAATTGTCGTCAAGTACCCGGACATGGTGCCCGGCCTTCACCAGCGCTTTCACCAGACCGGAGCCGATGAAGCCCGAGCCGCCGGTCACCAGGATGCGGCGCGCGCTCACGCGTCCGCTCCCGTGACGTCGACCGTGACGCCGTCACGGTTCGCGCGTTTGGCGGCGTCAACCAGTTGCTGCACACGAAATCCTTCCGCGAAGCCGGGCCGCGCCGGCGTGCCGTTGTCGATGGCATCGAGGAAAAGTCTGGCCAGTGCCGACACCGGCGCGACGCGCCCATCCGGGTATTGCGCATCGTGCGGGTCGTCAACCGGCACGGCTGCCAGCGCCCCCGCCGGCCGCTGGGCATGCCAGAGTTCGAAGCCACGCATGTAGTCCTTATTCGGATTGATCAGTTTGAGCGTGCCGTCCTCGCCGTAGAATTCGACGCGGTGGCCGCCGCCGAGATAGGAGGCGCAGCTCATCGACAGGCTGGCGAACGTGCCGTTCTCGAAATCGAGCGCCATCGCCGCTGTGGTTTGCAAGTCTTCGGCGCCTGGCAGGCCCGCAAGCCGCGCCGACAGCCGGCGCACCGGGCCGCCGAACCATTCGAGATAATGGAAACAGTGCGACACGAAATTGCCCAGCACGCCACCGCCGGCATCGCTGCCGGTCTTCCAGTTGCGCAGCCGCTGCTGCACCGAATAGTTCTCGACGTGCCAATGTACCGCCACATGGCGTAAACGCCCGATGGCGCCCTCATCGAGCATCGTCTTGGCGCGCTGCCAGGCCGCGATTTGATGGAAATTGAAGTCGATCATCGTAGGCCGTCCGCTGGCCTCGGCCGTGTGCAGCATGGCGCGGGCACCGTCGAGATCGGCGGCGATCGGCTTTTCCGCGAACACCGCCTTGCCGGATCGAAGCGCCGCGCAAGCGATCTCCGGCTGCAGACTGGGGGGCACCGCAATGGCGACCGCGTCGACAGCCGCGTCGTCGACGAGCGCACGCCAGTCGGCGTAGGCCTTGTCGATGCCGGCTTCGTCGGCCAGCGCCCGCGTACGCTTTGCGTCGCGGCCGGCGAGCGCCGTTACCCGGCACCGGGGGTCGGCGCGGAAAGCGGGCAGTTGCACGGCCAGCCCGTAATGGCAGCCGACGATGCCGAGGCGGACCGCGGCCACGGCTACGGGTTCCCGCTGGGCTGCGGTCTGCCGGCGGGTGCTGGAGTCGTCAGCCGCACATGGCGCGGGCCCCGGCGCAGGTAGGTGGTCGCGAAGGCGTAGCGGTACCAGCGCAAATACATCGGCAGCCACTTGATCACCTGGAACCGGCTCGCGCCTTGCGTCCGCTCGAACCAGCTGGCCGGCACTTCGCCGATGCGCCAGCCGAGACGATGCGTCTTCACCAGTAGCTCGATGCTGTAGGAAAAGCCGCGATCGGACTCGATCGCGATCTCGTCGAGCACGCGCCGCGAGAACAGCCGGAAGCCGTTGCTGGCGTCCCGGGTCGGCAGTCGCGCCAAATGATAGAGCGTGAAGTTGCCGACGCGCACCAGGCTTGCCTTCAGCCAGGGACAGCCGACCATGCTGCCGCCGGGCATGAAGCGGCTGGCGCACACGATGTCGCAGCCGGTCTCCGCGTGCGCCACCATCGCGTCGAGCATGCCGGCGTTGTAGTCGTCGTCCGCGGGAAACATCAAAACGAACGGCGCCTCGCTTGCCGCGAAGCCCGAGACCACCGCGCCGTGGGCGCCCTTGCCGCGGTTGCGCACGAATTGAACGTCGAGGTCGCCCAGCGCATCGCGGCTGTCGCGGATCGCCGGCAGGGTATCGTCGTCCTCACGGTCGTAGCAGATCAGCACCCGGAAGGGCGTCGTCATCGCCTTGGTCAGCGATTGCAGGGTGCGCAGGATGTTGGCGCCCTCGTTATAGACCGGGATGACGATGTCGAGACGCGGCGGCCGGGTCGGAGTCATGATAAACGACCGGATCCCCGGCGCTCGGCCATTGTCGTTGCGCGAGATTGTCGACCCGCCGGCACGCTTAAACCTCCTGACCAAAGCAGCCGAACAGATAGCACGGCGCCGGCGCCGGGGTCATCCGGCAACAGCGGGCTGGGGAGCCAGAGGGACGCCACCTCTGATTTCGGGGGGGACCGTGTTATAGCCGCTCCGGCTGCGGCTGGGCGGCGGCCGCAGACGCCGAGGGGCAGCGCATTTGATGAGCGATTCAGCGACGGCAGCCGAGGCCGCCCGGGCCGGTACGCGCAGCGTCTGGGCGCGCGTGGCTGCGCTCGTTCTCGCGGGCATAGCCCTCGGCGTGCCGATCAATAATCTGTTCGCCTATGCGCTCTTGGTGATTGCGGCCTTACTCATCTTCTGCGGACGCCTCACCTGCCACCCCGGCCGCTGGCTGGCCGCGATCGCGGCGGTCGCCGCCGCCGCGTCGGTGTCGTTGCTCATGGCGCCCGCGCCGGTCATGCAGGGCTTCAACGTCTTCTTGCCGACCAAGCCCGGGAACGTGTTCGAGCGCAAGCTGCCCTCGGACGTCTATCGTGCGCTCAAGGCGGAATTCGATGCGCTCTACCCGCCGTCGATCCGATGTAAGCCGGGCTCGCTCGGTTGCTGGCAGGACGATGGCCAGCCCGGCCGTCTTTACGCATTCTCCGCCGACAGCCTATTCGCCGGCTCGGATTTTTCGCGCGCAGTCACCGGCATCGACTTCGCCGATCCGGTCAGGTTGCGGCTCGGCTTCGTCAATGACAAGCGCTACAACTGGTACACTGCTGCGCCGGACGTCCATCGCGCCGACCGCGACGGCCGCGTCTGGATGGGGCTGCATCGCTGGCATATCACGATGCCCTGGTACGTGATGCTGCGCTTTCCGGTCGATTATGTCGGCTCGCGCCTGTGCTGGCGCGGCGAGATGCTGTGGCCGGACGCCCACGACCATTACGAGCCGCTGCGTAACGGCACGCTGGTCTGCCGCCCGCTCGCGCCCGAGGATATTGGCCGGTCGATCTTCGGCGCCGCCATCAAGCCCGGCTCGCTCGCCGTGGTGCTGCATCCGCCGGCGGCGATGCAGGTGCGCCTGATCACGATCACCATGCTTCAACTGCTGGCGGTGTTCGCGCTTCTAATTCTGCTGGTGCGCGCCAAGCCCCGTGACCTTGTGCGGCCGGTTACCCTGATCGTACTGGCATTGATCGTCATCGCGGTGATCGACGCCAGCTTCATCGGCGGCTTAAGGCCCATGGATGGCGGCGACGATGGCCTATTCTACACCGGCACCGGCCGCCAAATCCTCGAGCATCTCGTGCACGGCAATATTCTGGCCACGCTCGCCGGCGGCGAGGACGTCTATTATTACGGCGGCCCCGGCCTGCGCTATTGGCGCGCGCTGGAGATGATCGTCTTCGGCGACACCAATCTCGGCTACCTCTCGCTGGTGCTGCTGATGCCGATGATCGTGCTCGGCCTGTTCAAGCGCTTCCTCTCCGACACCTTCGCGTGGCGGCTGACGCTCGTTTTCACCGCGCTGCCGGTCGGCGAGATTGTCGGCACTTGCTTCATCGATTACGCCAAGTGGGCCGCGCGCGGCTTCGCCGATCCCGCGGCGCATATTTTCCTGGTCGCGGGCGTCTGGGTGATGGCCGGTATGAGCGCGAGGTCCGAGAACCGTTTTGCCACGGCCGCCGGCGGCGCGCTGTTATGCGCGCTTGCCGTGTTCACCAAGCCAGTGGTCGGTCCGATCGCCGGCGTCGTGCTCGGCGGCGCCGGTCTCGCCGCGCTCTGGCAGCGGCAGTGGCGCCGTTTGATCGGCATGTGCGTCGGCTTCCTGCCGGTCGTCGCGATGCCGCTGCACAATTGGTATTTCGGTCATCAGTTGGTTCTGTTGAGCACCAATGCCGATATCCCGAGCCTGTTGGTGATGCCGCCGTCGGCCTGGCTCGCCGCGCTTGCGGAACTGGTCCGTCTCGACTTTGCCGGTCCGCATCTTCATACCGCGTTGATGCAAATCGTCGGATGGCTGTCCGGGCCGGGCGAAAGGGCGGCGTTCTTGCCGTTCAATGCGGTTGCCGTCGCCATCGTCGTCTATGTCGTCCTGCGCGGCCGTGACTTCGATCCCTGGCTGCGGCTGATCGGCGCCGCGGTGATGGCCGAATACGCCGTCGATCTCATCTATGTCCCGACGCAACGCTACTTCTTCAGCACCTGGCTGTTGAGCATCGTTGTCGTCGCCGTTTTCATCGAACGGCGGTTGCCGGGATGGCTGGCCGCGCGCAACTGGCCGCGCGGCAAACAGATGCTGGAGCGCTTGATCGGTGGCGAGCCGGCGCAAGCGTGACCCCGCTTGCAAACGGCGTAGCACAATTGCACAAGGTGTCCGCATGAACGAAACAACCGGCATTGCCCACGGCCTCACCAATTACGGCGACCGCGATTTCTCGCTCTATCTGCGCCGCTCCTTCGCGCAGTCCATGGGCTATTCGCGCGACATGCTGAAAAAACCGGTGGTCGGCATCGCCTACACGCCGTCCGGTTTCAATAATTGCCACCGCCACTTCCCGGAAATGCTCGACGCCGTGAAACGCGGCGTGCTGGCGGCCGGCGCGCTGCCGATCGAGTTCCCCACAATCTCACTGGGTGAAGTTTTTCTGTCGCCGACCAGCCTCAAGTTCCGCAACCTGATGTCCATGGATACCGAGGAGATGGTGCGCGCGCAGCCCATGGACGCGGTGGTGCTGATGGGCGGCTGCGACAAGACCGTACCGGCGCAGTTGATGGGCGCGGTGTCGGCGAACAAGCCCGCCATCGGCCTCGTCGCCGGCCCGATGATGACCGGCCGCCATCACGGCGAACGGCTAGGGGCCTGCACCGACTGCCGCCGCTTCTGGGCGCAGTACCGCGCCGGCAAGATCGACGACAAGGAAATCAACGAGGTCGAAGGCAAGCTCGCCACCACTGCCGGCACCTGCGCGGTCATGGGCACCGCCTCGACCATGGCCTGCATTGCAGAAGCGCTCGGCATGATTCTGCCCGGCACCGCCGCCATCCCCGCCGTGCACGCCGACCGCCTGCGCGCGGCGGAAGCCACCGGCGCCGCCGCGGTCAGGCTGATCGGCTCCAAGCTGACGCCCCAGACAATCGTCACGCAGAAATCGGTCGAGAACGCACTGCGCGTCTTGATGGCGATCGGCGGCTCCACCAATGCGGTGATCCATCTGACCGCGATCGCCGGCCGCGCCGGTCTGCCGGTCTCGCTCGAGCGGCTGAACGAACTCAGCGACACCACGCCGGTGCTGGTGAATCTGAAGCCGGTCGGCAACGGCTACATGGAAGATTTCTTCGCCGCCGGCGGCGTCGGCGCGCTGCTGCGCGAACTCAAAGACCTGCTGCATCTCGATGCCATGACGGTGACCGGCGAAACGCTCGGTGACCGGCTGGCGCATGAAGACGCCGACACAACGCGCGACACATGGGTCGATCGCAGCATCATCGCCGAACGCAACAAGCCGCTGGAGCCGCAAGGCGGCTTGGTCGCGCTGTTCGGCAATCTGGCCCCGCAGGGCGCCATCCTCAAGCGCTCGGCCGCCGACGCCAACCTGTTCGAGAAAGAAGGCCGGGCGGTTGTGTTCACCTCGCTGGAAGACCTTGCCGCGCGCATCGACGATCCCAAGCTCGACGTCAACGCCGACGACATTCTCGTTCTGCAAAATGCCGGTCCGCACTCGGCGTCCGCCATGCCCGAGGCCGGCTATTTGCCGATCCCGAAGAAGCTCGCTGCGGCGAACGTCAAGGACATGGTGCGCGTCTCCGACGCGCGCATGAGCGGCACCGCCTTCGGCACCATCGTCTTGCACGTCACGCCCGATAGTGCGTCCGGCGGTCCGCTCGCGCTGGTGCGCAACGGCGACCGAATCAAGCTGTCGGTGAAAGAGCGCCGCATCGATCTGCTGGTCGACGAGGCAGAGCTCAAGCGCCGCGCCGCGGCTCAGCCGAAGGCGGAAGCGGCCCCGGCGCGTGGTTACTCTCGTCTCTACGCGCAGGAGATCACAGGCGCCGACCAGGGCTGCGACTTCGCCTTTCTCAAACCGCGGTGAAACAACGCGACCGCGCTTCTGCATTTTCGCAACTCAAGAATGATCGAGAGACTTTCTGCAACCCCATGTGTGGGCTTTCGTCAATTCGTTGACGGCTTCGTAGCCCTAACGGGCAATTAACTACCGTTTCGCGTTCAAATTAACTTGAGACCAAAAATAGCCCTCTACGTTCCGGCGAGAGATACGACGGCCACTTCTCTTGCTTGCCTCGTGCAGCCGGGGCCGAAGTCATGTTTCACGCCATCAACGGTTTGAGCTTCGAACACGACTGGCGCCTGGTCATCCTGGCTGGGGCGGTGTGTTTGTTGGGCACGCTCACCGCCATCAGCTTATTTCATCGTGCGGGCGCGTTAGAAAACCGCGCCCGCCTCGCCTGGCTGCTGGTTGCGGGCGCCGCCACCGGCTGCGGCGTGTGGGCGACCCACTTCATCGCAATGCTGGCGCTCAAGCTCGGCTTTGCCGTCGGCTACGATGTCGTTCTCACCGTTTCGTCGCTCGTCGTCGCCATTGCCGTCAGCGTCCTCGGCCTGGCCTTGGCCGTCTATGGGACGCAGCGCTGGCGCGCTCCTCTCGGCGGCGCGGTCATCGGTCTCGGCGTCGCGGCTATGCACTTTGTCGGCATGGCGGGACTGCGAATGCCCGGCACTATCGTCTGGTCGCCCGTTCTCGTGGTCGCGGCCATCGCCCTCGGCGCCGTGTTTGCCGCCGCCGCGCTGACGGTCGCCGCGCGCGGCGACGGTCCGGCCGGTTTCCTCGGCGGCGCGCTGTTGCTCGCGGTCGCGATCCTCGCGCTGCATTTCACCGCCATGGGCGCCGCCGGTATCGTTCACGACCCCACGTTCCGCCTCATCGGCGCAACGTCGCTGTCGCCGGAATCGATGGGCGCCGCGCTCGCCGCGGTGGTCGGCTCGGTGCTGGCGATGTGCCTCGGCGGCTCCATCTCCGACCGCAGCACGCGGCGCAAGATCACGGCGCAGAATCTCAGGCTCGACAGTGCCCTCAACAACATGAATCAGGGCCTGTGCATGTTCGATGCCGATAACAAGCTGGTGGTCTGGAACCAGCGCTATGTCGACATGTACCGCATCGATCCCAAGCGCATCTGGCTCGGCTGCAGCATCCGTGACCTGCTCGACGCGCGGGCTGCCGCCGGCACTTTCCCATTCGAGGCCGGCGAGTATGCGACCGAGTTGCGCACCGTCCTCAACGAAGGCAAGTCGTTCACGCTGAATGTCGAACTCGCCGATGGCCGCGTCGTCGCCGTCGTCAACCAGCCTTCGCCCGGCGGCGGCTGGGTAGCCACCCACGAGGATATCACCGAGCGCAAGCGCGCCGAGCGCGATCTCGAGCGCACCCGCGCGTTCCTCGACACCATCATCGAGAATGTGCCTTCGCCGATCATGGTGAAGGACATTCCCGCACTCAACTACATTTACGTCAACCGCGCGGCCGAGGCCCATCTCGGGCTTGGCCGCGCCGCCATGCTGGGCAGGACCGCGCGCGACATCATGCCAGCGGAAAGCGCCGCCATGATCGAGGCCGAGGACCAGAAGGTGATCGCCTCCGGCAAGACCGCCGCCACCGAGGAATTTGCGATGATGACGCCGGCCAACGGCACCCGCATCGTCACCACGACCCGGCTGTCGGTCGCCGCATCCGACGGCAAGCCGCAATATCTCATCACCGTGGTGCGCGACCTCACCGACCGCAGGCGTGACGAGCAGCGCATTGCCCACATGGCGCATCACGACACGCTGACCGACCTGCCAAACCGCGCCGCCTTCGACGAATATCTCGCCGCCACTATCGACCTCGCCGCGGTTGCCAGCGACAGCTTCGCGCTGCTTTCGATCGACATCGACCGGTTCAAGGCGGTCAACGACGTGTTCGGCCACTACGTCGGCGACGCGTTGCTGCGCGTGGCCGCGCAGCGCCTGGCGGCGGCGAGCGAGGGCGCCTTCCTGGCGCGCACCGGCGGCGACGAATTCGTCGTCATCTCGCCTACCGGTCCGCAGCCGGCGACCGCCGCAGCGCTGGCGGCGCGGCTGCAGGAGGCGCTCGATGCCCCCATCGAGATCGACGGCCACGCGCTCCACGTCGGGCTCACCATCGGCATCGCGCTCTATTCGCAGGATGGAGCCGACGCAGCCACTCTGGTCGCCAATGCCAACGCCGCGCTCTATCGCGCCAAGTCGGACTTGCGCGGCGCAGTGCGCTTTTTCGAGCAGTCGATGGACAAGCAGTTGCGCGACCAGCGCGCGCTGCAGCAGGATCTCGTCAGCGCCATCGCCCGCGACGAGCTCACGATCGACTTCCAGCCGCAAGCGCGCATCACCGGCGAGGTCATCGGCTTCGAGGCGCTCGCGCGCTGGCAGCATCCGCGCCACGGCATGGTGCCGCCCTCAACGTTCATTCCGCTCGCCGAGGAAAGTGGTGTCATCATCGCGCTCGGCGAATGGGCCTTACGCGCCGCCTGCCGCGAGGCGGCGACCTGGCCGAATCCGCTGACCGTCGCCATCAATCTGTCGCCCGTGCAGTTCCGCGACGGCGACCTGCCCAAGCTCGTGCACGAAGTGCTGCTGGAGACCGGGCTCCCTCCCGCGCGGCTCGAGCTCGAGATTACGGAGGGCGTGCTGATCGGCGATTTCACCCGCGCGGTCGGCATCCTGCGCCGGCTGAAGGCGCTCGGCGTGCGCATCGCCATGGACGACTTCGGCACCGGCTATTCATCGCTGAGCTACCTGCAGTCGTTCCCGTTCGACAAGATCAAGATCGACAAGGCGTTCATCGCCAATGTCACCGACCGAGAGCAATCCGCCACCATCGTGCGCGCGGTGATCGCGCTCGGTCGCGGGCTGGCGCTGCCGGTCATGGCCGAGGGTGTGGAGACCGCCGAGCAGCTCAAGTTCCTGGCGGAGGAATCCTGCGATGAGGTGCAGGGCTATTTGATCGGCCGGCCCAAGCCGATTGCCGAATATGCCGAGATGGTCGGTCGTGTGCCGTTCGGCAAAAAAACGAAGAAGCCGCATTTCGCGGTCGTGCGCTGACCGGACCGCGAGCCGGAATGTCCGTCACGTTCGCGCACCGCCAGTTCGCGGCCACCGCACGCTTTCAAGCGCGCTTCGTCCGAAACGCGTCATAGCATCGTACTACCCCGATGCGATTTAAATCCAAATCCATGCCAACCTGAGGGAGCGCAGGCGCGCGCCGGCTGCTTTGGAGCATCAGATTCCCGGGAAGAGCAACGTTGGGCCGGCGGAACGCAACGTCGCATAGTAATTCGTATGGTGCTACCTCACCGCCATGCCGAAGTTCATCTACAACACAATCATTAGCATTCGAACATTTGACATGGCTTCGTGCCGACGCGGTCTTTTCCACCTATCGATATTGTGAACGTACCGCGATAAATCCGGTGAGGGTCGAAATGAGTTTTGACGAGACACATCCGGGCCATGAACCCATCGCTCTGCGCGGCGCCTTTTGCGCGATGGCGGCGGTGTTGGCGTTGCTGTTTCCGTTCGTCGCGTGCGCCCAGCCGATCACCCTGAAACTGTCGTTCTTTACCTCGGACCGAACGGTCGCTTATGCGGCCGCGATCGAGCCCTTCGTGGATGCCGTCAACAAGGAAGGCAAAGGCGTGGTGAAGATCGAGGTCTATCCAAGCGGCACGCTTGGCAAGGTGCAGCGGGAACTGCCCGCGTTGGTGCTTTCCGGCGGGGCGGATATCGCCTTCATCATCCCGGGGCAAGACCCCGAACGCTTCGTCGATAACGGCGTGATCGAACTGCCGGGCCTGTTCAGGGACGTGCGTGAAGCCACCCTCACCTATACTCATCTCGTCGCCGCCAACGCGCTCGCCGGGTACCAGGGCTTCTTCGTCATTGGCGCCTTCGCAACGCCGCCCGAGACCATCAGCAGCCGCAAACCGATCCGTGCGCTCGCCGATCTCAAGGGCCAGACGATCCGCGTCAACAATCCGACAGAAGGCTTGGCACTGGCGAAGCTCGGCGCAACGCAGGTCGTCATGGCGTTCAACGAGACCACTCCTGCCATCATGCGGGGCGAGCTCGATGGCGCGACGGTTCCACCGGCGCAACTCTTCGACGTCGGTATCGGGCGGATGACGCGTTATCACTATCTCCTCGGCACCAGCGCCGCGCCTTTGACGCTGATGATGAATCGCAAAGTTCTCGATAATCTGCCGGCGCGGGCACAAGAGATTATCCGGGCGCATAGCGGCGCGTGGGCGGCGGACCGCTTCATTGAGGTTTATCAGCGCTCCACCCAAAAGGCGATCGAGGAACTGCGGGGCGACACGCGGCGCATCGTCGTCGACCCGTCGGACGCCGACCTGGCCACCGCGAACGCCGTCTTCAAGACGATCGCCGACGAGTACGCGGCGAAGAGCCCGCACAACGCCGCGCTTCTCGAGGCCGCGCGCGCTGCGGTGGCGAGTCTTCGCGCGGCGAAGTGAGGTGAAGCAATGACATATGTCGCCAAGCACGCGCCGCCGTCTGGCGAACGGGCAAGACGCGTGCTGCGGCCCGCGTTGCTCGCCGCGGCGGCGGTCTTCGCGGTAGCCGCCGCGGCCGCCGCGTCAGCGCGCCCGATCACGCTCAAGCTTTCCTACGCCAGTTCCGACCGGTCGGCCGCCTATCTCAGCCTGGTGAAACCCTTCGTCGATGCGATCAACGACGACTCGCGGAATCTTCTGAAAATCGTGGTCTACTTCAGCGGCCAGGCCGGCCCCGTGACGCAGCAACCGGACTTTGTTTCCTCCGGCAAGGTCGATATCGCATTCATCGTTCCGGGCATCAGTACCAAGCAGTTTCCCGACGAAGCGGTCATTGAATTGCCGGGACTGTTCCGTGATACGCGGGAAGCGACCCTGGTTCACACGCGCCTTGTCGCGGAGGACGCGTTGCAGGGTTACCGGGACTACTATGTCATCGGTGCCGTGGCCACGCAGCCGGAAACAATTCACAGCCGCAAGCCCACCGCCTCGCTCGCCGACCTCAAAGGTCAGACGTTGCGCGTCAACAATTCGGTCAGTGGAGAAGCGATCGGCAAGTTCGGCGCCGCATCCAAGTTGATCTCGCTCAACGATACCGGAGACGCGATCAGCAGCGGCACGGTCGACGGCGCAATAGTTCAACTGGCGCAACTCTCCGATTTTGGCGTCGGGCGTCTGGTCAGCCATCATTATCTCCTGCCGGTCTCCAGCGCGCCGCTGGCATTGGTGATGAACCGCAAGGCGTTCGACGGACTTCCCGAAGACGCCAAGCAGTTGATCCGCGACCACAGCGGCGCTTGGCTGGCCGAGCGCTACGTCGAGACGTCGGATGTTCTCAACCGGCGCGCTCTCGATCAGTTGCGCGCCGACACGCGCCGCACCGTGATCGAGCCGGCGCCTGCGGACCTGGCGACCGCGCGGCGCGCGTTCGACGACGTCGCCTGGGCCTGGTCGGCTATGAATTCGCGCAACGGCCGGCGCTTCGCGCTGGTCAAGGCCGAGATCGCCAAGCTGCGCTCAGCAAAGGAATCCCGCCCATGACTCGTGCGTGCACGATGCGGACTGCCTCGCTCGCCGCCCGCGGCGTTTCATTGGTCGGTTCATGCTTTGGAATTGTGGCGCGGGCCGGCATCCTGGCGCTGGCGCTCTTTCCATCGCTCGCCGCATCGGCCGCCACGCTCGAGCTCAAGCTCTCGTTCTTCACGTCCGAGCAGAGCGATACCTATCGCTATGGGGTCAAGCCATTCGTCGACGCGGTCAACGCCGAGGGCAAGGGCCTTGTGACGATCAAGGTTTATCCCGACGGCGCGCTTGGCAAGGTGCTGGCCGAACAGCCCGGTATGGTGCTTGAGGGAACCGCCGACATCGCCTGGGTGGTGCCGGGCCAGACGCCCTATCGGTTTCCCGACAATCAGGCAATCGAGTTGCCCGGCCTGTTCCGCGACCTGCGCGAGGGAACGCTCGTCTATACTCGTCTGATCGCCGCCAATGCCCTGCGCGGCTACAGGGACTTCTTCGTTATTGGCGCATACACCAGCGCGGCGAGCATCATCCATAGCCGCAAGCCCATCGCATCGCTCGCCGCGGTCAGGGGCCAGAAGATACGCACCAATAATCCGATGGAGGCGGAAACGGTCGAACGTCTCGGCGCCGTTCCGACCGTCATGCCGGCCTCGCGCCTCGCCGAAGCGCTGGCGCACGGCGCCGTCGACGGCGCCATCATGAGCCCGACCGGCTTGTTCCAGTTCGGCGCCGCGAAAACGGCAACCAACCATTACCTGCTTGGCATCGGTGCCGCGCCGCTGGTGGTGCTCATGAGCCGCAAGAAATTCGACAGCCTGCCGCAAGCAGCGCAGGCGCTGATCCGCAAATACAGCGGCGAGCGTGCGGCGACGGTCTGGATCGAGTCCTTCGGCGCCAGCGAGCGGCGCTCGCTCGAAAGGATCAAGTCCGATCCTGCGCACAACGCGGTCGAGCCGCTGCCGGCCGATCGTGCGGCTGCCCAAAAGATCTATCAGAACATGATCGACGCCTGGGCGGCCAAAAGTACCGACAACCGCCAACTCTTGAAGACGATCGAAGCCGACCTCACTGCCATTCGCTCGACCATCCGGTAGGCCGCCATGGGAAGCCTCGAAAACACACCGATCTGGCGCTATCTCGGCCTGTTGATCGTGATTCTCAGCGTGCTGGTCGGCGGCACCTGGGTCACCGTCAAGTTCACGACCGATTACCTGCTCTATCGCAACGCCACCGAAGCGGCGCGCAACTGGGCGAAGTTCCTGGCGGCGAACGTCCCTGACCTCGAGCAGATCGCCGCGGGCGAGACGCCGTCATCCGGTAGCATGGAATTTTTCAACGCGACCAAACATTCCGAAGAGGTGTTTCGCTACGTCATCTTCAACCGTTATGGTTATTCGATTCTGGTCGCCGACCGCAAAAATGTCGCGCCCGTCGACCTGTCCGAATACAATGCCCCCGCCGCCAGCACGATCAAACAAGATCAACCGATTGTCGACGCCAAGGAAGGCCGCAAGCCCGGCGAGCCGGACTACTATTCCGAGGCCTATGTTCCCGTTCGGATCGGCGGTCGTCCTGTCGCTGTCGTCGCCGCCTATGTCGACCAGACCGGCGAGCACGACGCTTTTTCCCGGACCTTCCTGGTAGCGGCAGCGGCGCTCTGCGGTCTAACGGCGCTTTCCTTCGGCGTGCCCGCGATCGCCTGGTATCGGCGCACGCGTGAGAAGCAGCAGGCTGACCGCCGCATCACCTTCCTGGCTCATCACGACGTCCTGACCGGTCTTGCCAACCGCGCGCGCCTGATCGAACGGGTAGAAGCGGCGCTGGCCGTGTTGCCGTCGATCGGCGGCATGGTCGCACTGCACTTCATCGACATCGACCGCTTCAAGCAGATCAACGACACGTTCGGCCACGACGGTGGCGATTTCCTGCTCAGCACCATTGGCGAGCGCCTGCACGCCATGATGCGGATAGAGGACATGGTGGCGCGGCTTGGCGGTGATGAATTCGTCGTGGTGCAAACCGCTGTCGCCGGCAGGCCGCAGGCGGAAGCCTTCGCCCAGCGCATCGCCGCGAAACTGAGCGCGCCGAGCTATTATCGGGAGGAAGAAATCTGCCCGACCTTCACCATCGGCGTGGCGCTGGCGCCGCAGGATGGCGTCACCGCCGAACGCCTGCTCAAGAGCGCCGACCTCGCTCTCTACGCCGGCAAGACCGCCGGCCGCAATTGCATCAGATTTTTCGCGCCGCAAATGGACGAGGCGCTGCAAAAACGCGTTCAGCTCGAGAAAATCATCCGTGAGGCGGTCACGAATAATGGTTTCGTCCTGCACTACCAGCCGGTCTTCGAGATGGCCACCAAGCACCTGGTCGGCTTCGAGGCGCTGGCGCGCCTGCCGGCGCCGGACGGCACGCAGATCCCGCCGGCGACCTTCATCCCGCTCGCCGAAGAGATGCGGCTGATCGACAAGATCGGCGCCTGGGTGTTGCGCGAGGCCTGCCGCACGGCAGTCCAATGGCCGAACGAATTGACCGTGGCGGTCAATCTCTCGCCGGCGCAGTTCGAATCCGGGACCATTGAGCAGACAGTCGCGGATGCGTTGAAGGTGACCGGTCTGTCGCCGCACCGGTTGGAGCTTGAGATCACAGAGACGCTGCTGCTCGAGGATACCGAAGCGATCATGGCGACGCTTAGGAAGCTCAAAGACATGGGCCTGTCCGTTGTCATGGACGATTTCGGCACCGGCTATTCGAGCCTGAGCTACTTGTGGAAGTTCCCCTTCGACAAAATCAAGATCGACCGCAGTTTCATGGAAAGCTTCGAGAAATCGGGCCGCGACGTGGAGACCGTTGTGAAGACGATCATCGCGCTCGGCCGCGAGTTGAATATGCGAGTGACGGTGGAAGGCGTGGAGACGGCCGACGAGGTCGATTTCCTCTACGACGCCAATGCCGACCAGGTGCAAGGTTTCTATTTTGGCCGGCCGCTGCCGGCATCCAAGCTCAACCGCGATTTCCTGGACAAGCTGTGCGATTCGGCCGCCATCCCGCCGGATGCGACCGCCCGCCTGCGCGTGGTCGTGCCGCAGGACAAGACGGGCGGAGTGGGTTGACGGCCGTCGTCACCAACGTCTCTGACCTGCCTGGTTTTCGGGGCTGAAGGTGGCGGGGGACGCGCGAAATGGTGCTGCCGGAAAGGATTGAACTTTCGACCTCTCCCTTACCAAGGGAGTGCTCTACCACTGAGCTACGGCAGCGATTAGGGCGTGGAACCGGCCGCAAGGGGGTCCAGACGCGGGCGGAAACTGCCACAAGGGCGGCCTTTGGCGCAACAAGCTTGAAGCCCAGGCTTGCCGGCCGGGGGCACCCGCCGATATGAAGCCCTATGGCACGCGAAAACCGCGATGACAAGAAATCCGGGCCCGCAAACCGCGACGCCCGGCTCAAGGCCGCCCTGCGCGAGAACCTGCGCCGGCGCAAGGTTCAGGCGCGCCGGCGGGCCGGCGAGGGGACGTCCGATACGCCATCGCACAGCGCCTCCCAAGCTGACCGCGAAAATGAGCGGTGAGGCACCCACAGTTTACTCCGGTATTATGGCGCAAACGCCACAAGCACTATAGCTGATTTGGTCCCATATTTCTCGGCATGTCCAAGATACGCACCGTCACCACGCTCCGCCGCAAGCGCGGTCAAATCCGCAAGACAATCCGCGACTATGAGAAGAAGCTAGACTAGGCCAAGGCCGATCTGGCTCACGTAGCGGCCTGCATTTCCCATTTTCGAGGCCAAGGGACAGCATACGGAGCTTCCGGCCTATGCGGATATCCAGCACCTATTTCGCTACGCAGAGGGCATTAAGCTCTGCCGTGAGGCACTTGAGAGCGGCCCCAAGACCACCCGCGAACTGGCGGCCTATATCGCCTCAGCCAAGGGCTTGGACGCCCGCGATCACGTCATGAACAAGGTGATCTGCCGGAAGATCATTCACATGCTGCGGCGGCAGGCCCAGCAGGGGAAGCTATTGATCGACGGGAAGCGACAAGCGGCGCTGATCTGGCGCCTGCCGACGGAAAAAAGACGCTGGTCTAACGTCTTGAATTTCCTAAGCTATATAAGCTATTGAAATTCTTGGCAGAATCATTAATGTGTAGCACATGAACGCTACCTCCAGAGTGTATAGTTCGCGAAGCATTGCGAACCATTTACTAAGCCGCGCAGCGGCGAGCGGCGGCTTAGACGCGCTTCAAACCATCAAGCTCACTTACATTGCCCACGGCTTCACCCTTGGCTTCTATGACGATCCGCTGATCGAGGACGATGTGGAAGCTTGGAAGTTTGGGCCGGTTATTCGGCCGGTCTATTCAATGGTGCCATACGGGTCAGCGAAAATTTCCGCGCCAATTACGCAGGAGATACCCGATTTCGATCCGCGAGATCGCGGTTTGGTTGATATTGTATTCGATCTATATGGCAAACTTAGTGGCCTTCGATTGTCGAGTCTAACTCATAGGGCCGGAACGCCCTGGGATTTGACGTGGAAGCGTTATGGGCAAAATGCGGTGATTCCGCGTGAGCTAATTCGCGATCATTATAAAAGAGTTATAGATGGCGGAAGTGCAGCCATTAGCACCTACGGCCTCTAATCTTCCGAACGTCCCTTCGCCTCCAGGGACGCAAGACTTAAAATCCGATTCAAAAGCTCAGCAAGAGCAGCAATTTCTAGAGACCAAGGCAGCGGCCCCTACCAATTGGGCCGAAGAAGCGAAGCGTAATCAATTTCACCGCGATGAGTTTATGCGGCATTGTTTTTTCTATGCCGCATCTAGCCTGATTATCCTTGTCGCAATTCTCTTGGCAATTGCTATGTGCATACTTGCATTTCATTTGCTTGCGCCGGAAGATTGGCATTGGCTTAGCCCTCATGCGGTCGAAAAAATTCAAGTTCTCGTATTCAGCGGGGCTATCAGCTCACTCGCCACCGTAATCGGAAAACGCATATTGAGTGATCCTAGACCGTAATGTGGCGCTGCCAATAACCGCTGAAATCCACTGACGGTTTGCGGTTCATTGCCAGTTTGGCGATACGCTCGACTTGTTCGCCATTCCCAACGCGGCGATTATCTTCGCGCCATGAGGCTTCCTGCGCATAGCGGAGCAAGTACGCGCCGGAAATATGATGATGGCGGCCTATCTCGGCGCGCCGCATACCGCTGAAAAATTCCTCGGCCCAATTCGTGCAAGCGCCATCGAGACTATCGGCTTCTTGGTGATTGATCCGGCGCACCTCAAATCGCTTGTGCAGTTCATCCCAAGAGGCCGCTTCATCCGCGTTCACGGTCGTACCGTGGGCAATATGCGCGCGCAGGAAGCCCATCGCGGCGCCCTCGCTCTTGAATACGGCGGGGACTAACTCGCCACCACGTTCGCGGACGATTACGACTACCTTGCGCTTGCCGGTCTGGTTCTTCGCCAGACGGCGGTCCCGGCGGTTCTCTTTCAGGTTGGCGGGCTTCACATAGCCGCCGAAATAACCGCCATCAACCTCGGCCACCTTTCCCTCGCCGCCGACCACACGGCCCTTCAATTCCTCGGCCATCGCCTCGCGGAGTTTGTGCAGCAGCACAAAGGCGCATTTGTAGGAGACACACAGATCGCGCGAGAGCGCCAATGCCGACTTGCCTTTGACCTCGTTCACGAAGATCGCGATGGCCGCCAGATAGGCACGGAGAGGCAGTTTATGGCTGGCGAACAGCGTGCCAGAGGTGATCGAGAAATCCTTTGTGCAGGCGCGGCAGCGGAAACGCGGGGCACCTTTCAGGCGCCGGCAATCGTAGGCCTCTAAGCCTCCACAATGCGGGCAGACGGGCTCACCGTTGGTCTCATGCCAGCGGATGCGGCGGAAGGTCATTTCCGCGTCTACGTACTTCATCGTGAAAATCGACGCCAGCGAGAGGGTCTTGGCGGCGCGGGAAAGGAGGAAATGTTGTGCCATCGATCTAACCTGTCATTTTCAACACCTGTCACTTATGACAGATTGTAGGCTTGCGGTCAAGCACAATCTGCCGTAAATGACAGCCATCGAATGTGACAGGGTGACTCCATGGGGATCAGTTCCGAAGAGGAATGGGCGGAACGTGCCGCCGCGTTCCTGAAGCACAAGCTACGGGAACAGGAGGTGACCTATGCCGATCTGGCAAAGCGCCTCAAAAAGCATGGTTTCAAAGGGGAAACCGAAAATTCGATCACGGCCAAACTGAAAAGAGGCACGTTCGCGGCCACGTTCTTTCTAGCGTGCCTTGCAGCGCTGGATTTGGATGGTGTGGCGCTCGAAGAAATTTAGAAACTACTTTTGATATTTTGTGAGTTTAAGCGAAATCAATACCGCGGCCCCAAAGACGACGACGACAATTATCTTCATTCCGAATAAAATCAACTCGTGATTTTCATCCATCTTAGTTGGTAATCCAATTTCTGACGGGGTGCCGTGAAATAAATATAACGTGGCGATAAACATTAATAATAGTCCAAACGCATTCGCAGATTTTGCGTTTGGTTTTCTCTCAAGGAGATTGCCAAACTCTTCTAGCAATTCTCTCACGAGAACAATTAAAGACTTTTGAGAAACCGCCGTCATTAGCCACAATATAATAAATCCAACTATATAGCCGAAATAGGGCTTTATGAGATCCAAAAATTTATATGTAACATCATAAGCCGACATGATGTGATCGCTCAATAATTTTTCCCATCACATAAAATGTGGCCGCCGCTATAGTCATAAGGATTGCGATGATTGGTTGAATTGCCGCAAAGCCAGTCGCAAAATAGACTAGAAGCGATAAGACACATGCAAATATGACGATCAAGCTGAATTCGTTGAGTGGTAGTAGGAATGTCCACATAGAGGTAGTCAGGAAATGGTCGCCGTTGCGCACTCATTTTAGCAAACTCCGACAAGCCGTATCGCGCAGAAGATGTCAGACCCGCTCGGCGCGCCCTGAGATGACTTAGCGGCACAACATTCGAGCCGCTCAGGGAATATACGCCGATTGATTGAGCGGAAAGCGCCGGCGATAACGCAATTGAGCCGGTTGGCGTTGCAATATTTTTGATGGCAGCCATCTGGACTCCTTACTTCTGCGGTATTTTGGCTATGGCACCGCGAACTTTCTCTTTCGTGGTTTCCGAATAATGCTGGAATTGTGATAGAAGAGCGGCCACGATATTTCCAACAGCGTCCGGTGGCATAATCACCGCAACTTCTTCCAGCTTTATCAGCGGTCCCATAGTTATTTCGGAATCCGATTTTATGGCGTAGGTACCCGCTGATTTGTTTACGTCGGCCAAGAAAGTTTCCTTTTCGACCTCCGACCAGTCGTTCGTAATGCGAATGGTAACTTGCTGACCGGTTGGCCCTGTAATTGTGCTTATAACTGCGCCAGTTGCGAACAAAGCGCGCCATAAAGGCGATTTCGCATATATAACGTCCACCTTCTGCTCGGCCATGTCTTATTCCCCTCACCACGGGGGGAAGAGTAGCAAACGCGCATTTAAGAGTCCCGGAGGCATCATGAGCTTATTTTCCTTTTTTGTGGCGTTTGCGCCATGATGCCGGTTTACTCCCGCCCGCCAGAGGGCGGTAAAAGCGGGGTTGGGCGCGAAAACGCGGCCAAATTGGCCCCGCAAGACCGCTAACCCTGCATCATTTTAACCTTTGCAGCCGCCCGCCCGGCGGTCCATAGAACAGGGCTGATTGAGTAGAAGGCCGCGAAGAGCGCGGGGGCAGAATGGATCGGATTCGTATCGTCGGCGGCCAGCGTCTCAATGGCGCCATTCCGATTTCCGGCGCCAAGAACGCCACCTTGCCATTGATGATCGCGAGCCTGCTCACCGAGGAGACGCTGATCCTCGACAACGTCCCGCATCTCGCCGACGTCGGCCTCCTGCAGCAGATCCTCGGCAACCACGGTGTCGACATCATGATCGCCGGCAAGCGCGCTGGCGAAAATGGCCACAACGGCCGCACGCTGCATATCTCCGCCAAGAATATCGTCGACACCACCGCGCCCTACGATCTCGTCTCCAAGATGCGCGCGAGCTTCTGGGTGGTGGCGCCCCTGGTCGCGCGCATGGGCGAAGCGAAAGTGTCGATGCCGGGCGGCTGCGCCATCGGGACGCGGCCCGTGGATCTCCTTATCATGGCGCTGGAAAAGCTCGGCGCCGAGATCGAGATCGAAGCCGGTTACGTCATCGCGCGCGCGAAAAAAGGCTTGCGCGGCGGCACCATCGAATTCCCAAAGGTCACCGTTGGCGGCACCCACACCGCGCTGATGGCGGCCTCGCTCGCCCGCGGCACCTCCATCATCGATAACGCCGCGCGCGAGCCCGAGATCGGCAATCTCGCCGACTGCCTCAACGCCATGGGCGCCAAGATTTCCGGCGCCGGCACTTCGCGCATCGTCATCGAAGGTGTCGACAAGCTCAACGGCGCGCGCCATGCGGTGCTGCCTGACCGCATCGAGACCGGCACCTATGCGATGGCGGTGGCGATGACCGGCGGCGACGTGCTGCTGCAGAATGCGCGCCCCGAGCTGCTGCAATCCGCGCTTGAGGTGCTGACGCAGACCGGCGTTCAGGTGACGCCGACCAACGAGGGCATCCGCATCGCGCGCGACGGTGTGGCGCTTCAGCCGGTTGATGTCACCACCGCGCCGTTCCCCGGGTTCCCTACCGATCTGCAGGCGCAGCTGATGGCGCTGATGACGCGCGCCGGCGGCACTTCGCACATCACCGAGGCCATCTTCGAAAACCGCTTCATGCACGTGCAGGAGCTGGCCCGTCTCGGCGCCCGGATTAAGCTCAACGGCGATACCGCAACAATTGAAGGCGTTCCACGTCTGAAAGGTGCGCCGGTGATGGCGACCGATCTACGTGCTTCGGTGTCGCTGGTGATAGCGGGGCTTGCCGCCGAGGGCGAAACAACCGTCAACCGCGTCTATCACCTCGATCGCGGCTTCGAGCGGCTGGAAGAAAAGCTCGCGGCGTGCGGCGCGGCCATCGAGCGTATCAGCGACTGACCGCTATTCGGCGGCGCAAGCCCACTGCGGCTCCGGGGAACGTGGCGCCAGCTCGATCGATTGGGCAGCGCGGCTCTGCTGCTGCGTGAGCTTCGGCAACAGCTGCATGATTGCCCTGTGGACCGTCTCCGACTCGCGCGCGGCGGTCGCGCGAGCCACGCGCTCGCGCTGAAGTTCGGCCACCAGCTCGGCTATTTTTTGCTGGGCGGTGTCTCGCTCAGCCTGCAAGGTGGCATCGAGAAACTTGACGATAGCCGATTGCGATTCGAGTTTTTCTTGCGTGCCCCGTGTTTCCGTTTCGAGCGTGGAGGCGTTCGCCGTCAGCATCTCGCAACGCGCGGTAAGCCTGGTGGTTTCTTCTTCGAGGATTCTGATGCGCTCGTTGCGCGCGCCGATCATATGCGCGAGCTCTTCGGTCTGGGTCTCGAACTCGACGCACCGCTTGTTGAAGTCGCGGTAGTATCGCGCCTTGGCTTCCTCGATCGCGGCCGCCAGATCGGCTGTGCCGACGCCTTTGGCGGACAATTCCGCCTTGAGCGACACGATGCGTTCCCGCATCGCGGCGATGTCGCTTTCCCTTTGATCGAGCGTCTCGCTCAGATCGCCGGTCCTTTGCAGCAACTCGGCGAAGTTGGCGTTGGTCCGATCAAGCTGCTCGCGCAGCGCGGCTTTTTCATTCTCCGAGCGCCGCAGCGCCTGTTTGGCGAGCTCGTTCTCTTTCTCTTTTTGCGTCAACGCCTCGCGTGCGAGCGCGAGGGCGGCGGTCTGTTTCTCCTGGACATTTTTCAGCTCGGCGATCTCGGCGCACCAGGTCGCGCGCATGCGCCACGGATCATCCGTCTTCCCTTCGGGCTCCTCCGGGCGCCTGCGCGGTTCGGGCCCGATATCCGGTAAGGCCTTGTCGCCGCGGCAGGCGGCTTCCGCCTCCCTGACCAGATTGGCGATCTCGAAAGCCTCGTCGCGCTCGTCGTCGAAATCAGGGATCGCCCGCCGGTCGCGGCCGGCGCGCGGCAGTCGCGGGATTTCGTCGATCGCCGCCAGCGGCGCAGTGTCCATTCTGACCGGCGCGCCGGCGCGGCGGGAGCCTCGATTGTCCGGCTCCCATTCCCCGGCGGTTTTGATCAGGCGGATCGCTGTCACGGATTGTTTCCGGCCAGTGCTTTCTTGCAAAATATTCGGACAATCGAATCGCACTCGGTCCTCGGCCTTAACACTTTACCGGCATGGTTAACGGTTCGTTAAGGGCGGGGTTTGGGTTTCACTTGCGAGGATTTTGGCTTACGGGCGAAGGGCTCAACGGGGATAACTCGCCCAAGGCGGGGATAAGATTTTTTTCACAGAAATTCTTGACCCGGCTTTCGTTCCAGACTATATTCCCATCCATCCCGCCCTCGTTACCGAGGGGTCTGCAGTCTCCAGACGCGGGGCGGGGAGCGGTGGCCGGTTCGGGGGCGTCGGAGATGCGGCGCTGAGTTTCCCTGACCCGGCGGTCCAAGCCGCATTCGTCCCGGCGCGCCAGCCGCGCGTCAACCGGCCCCCGTGATGGCGTCGCGTTGCATCCGGTCACTGGACCGCAGCGACGACCTGGGCCAACAGCGGTGGATAGGCGGCCTGCCAATTCGAAAGGAGAGGCAGGGTCGCCTGAAAGGTACGTCCACCGGGGGCGATGCGGAGCAAACCTACAAACACCGCGCGCGGGACGCCGAGGGACTGGCGGACTTGCGGTTTACCCGTCGTCGCTCGTGAAGCGAGCGAAGACGGGCACTTCGGACTTCGACAAGCCTCGATGTCGCGAGGCGTCGAGGCCCGTGGGTCTGAGCACTTTTAGTTTGCGCACGCTTGCGTGAACTTGAGTGCGCCCGGACCCGACAGCGTCCCGCGCGCCCTCGGTTCTTTCGAAGGCGGCGGACATCTAACGTGCCGGATAGCCGGGCAAGCCCGGCATCCGGTTGGATGGAAGAGGGCGCACCCGGCGCCGACCAAAGAATACGGGCGATGGAGCGTGCCCATTTCACGCATGGATCATGACGGCGCACGAGCGAGTTCGCGCTTTCTCGTCCCCTCGAGTGCGAGGAAAGAGAGAAACCGAGCCCCCCGCCTTGACCCTCCCGCCAGCATTGCGCATTCGAATACCGTAGAAATTGGGGGAGTAAACGTAATGGCCACTATCAAAGTTTTGAGCGCCGGCGCCGTCGAGGCCATGGTGCGAGCGATCGGCGCCGAATACACAAAAGCCACCGGCGACCAGCTCGACCTCAATTTCAACACGGCCGGCGCGTTGCGCGATCGCGTGCGTGCCGGCGAGGCGACCGATCTGGTCATTCTGCCGCCTCCCGTTATCTCGGCGCTTGAGAACGACGGCTTCGTCATCGCGGGCAGCGCCACCGATCTCGCCCGCACCGTCACCGGCGTGGTGGTCAAGGCGGGCGCCACGGCTCCCGATATTTCGACGCCGGAAGCCTTCAAGCAAGCGCTGCTCGATGCCCCGACTGTGTCCTATACCGATCCCAAGGCCGGCGGCTCCTCCGGTACTTTCTTCCGCGGGCTGCTGGAACGGCTAGGCCTGGCCGAGGCGGTCGCCAAGAAAGAAGTGCTGGGTAATCGCGGTACCGACGTGGCGCGCATCGTCGCCGAGGGCCGCGCCGCCATCGGCACCACCTTCATCAGCGAGATCCTCACCGTGCCGGGCACGCTGGTGGTCGGCCCGCTGCCGGGCGAACTGCACAACGTCAACACCTATACGGCGGCCATTGCTTCGACGAGCCAAGCGCGCGAGCCCGCGGCCACCCTGTTGCAGGCGCTCACCGATCCCGGCAACCGCTCACGCTGGATCGCCGCCGGCCTGGAACCGGCTTTCTAACGCCTGTTTCCGCTCGTCGCTACGAAAGCGGAGATCTCACGCTGGATGCCCGCTGGAGTTTGTCCCCGCGCAGGCGGGGCCGGGCCAGAGTGGAGGTGAAGGCGACCGCTTGGGGCGCTCTTGCGGTGGCCCGCAACCCTGCCTAGCTCTAGGCCGTTGAGGGGAGCGCAACGTTATGGATTCGCTGAAATTCATCGTCCTCGATGAGGAGGACCTCGAGGTGGTGTCCGCCCATGTGCAGGATGCCGTGGTGAAGGTCGCCGACGTCGTCTGGCGGCCGCAGGAAAAGCGGCTGGTGATCGGGCTCAACCGGTTCGACTGGGAAAGTGCGCAAGACCTGCATCCCGACTACCGCCGCCGGCGTTCGGCCCTGCGTTTCGAGCGGGTGCTGGCCTGCAAGTGCAAGGAAGTGAACCCAGCCGGCAAAGACGCAGTGCTCAACCTGCTGGCGGTCGAGTTTGTCGAGACCGACGCGCCGGCCGGCATCGTGACCCTGACCTTCTCCGGCGGGGCGGCGCTCAGGCTCGACGTCGAATGCCTGGAAGCCGAGCTCGCCGATCTCGGCCCGGTCTGGGCCGCCGCCGGCTGCCCCAACCATCCGGCCGACCCCGCCGAAGCGCCTCCGGCGTCCGAACGCGCCTGAGGCGTCGCTGGCGTCCGAATTGGCTGCAAATTCCCGTCCAAACGCCCCGCCGGGCCCCCGCGGCCTGCCATGCGGCTTGATCTTTTTCGGCGCCGGTGGCGTACTACCGTCCTTTATGAACATGGGGGTTGGACCAATGCGAAAAGTCCTTCTGGTAACCGGCTTGCTGATAGGCGGCGCGCTATTCAGTGGCGGTCCGGCTCTGGCCGCGACCGGATGCGCGTGCGCGACGCTCACCAAGGCGCCGGCTTGCGTGGCTTCGATCGATCAATGCGTCGCGGGCATGCATGGCCTGTGCGTCGCGCCCTGTGACTACAAGGCGCCGAAGATGGCGAAGAAGAAGATGCATAAATCGACGAAGAAAATGAAGAAGATGTAAGCGGGGCGACATCGCTTCGGCAATTTCGCGGAGGCTCCGTCCCTGGACGGAGCCTTTTGCTTTGGGGCGTATGACTCCTTCTGCCCTGAGGGTTGACGGCAACCGGCCGATCACCCATTGACGGTGGCAACCCGGCGCGAATTTGCGCCCTTGACCGTTCTCGGATTGCGATGCCGCTCCGCCTCGATAGCCAGAGTCCCGATTTTGCCGACCGTTTCCGCGCCTTCCTCGGCGTCAAACGCGAGGCCGCGCAGGACGTGGAGCAGGCGGTGCGCGGCATCATCGCCGAGGTTGCGGCGCGCGGCGACAAGGCGCTTGCCGAGTTCACCGTCAAATTCGACCGCGTCGATTTCACCAAGGTCGGGATGAGCGTCAGCGCCGCGGAGATCGACGCCGCGGAGAAGGCTTGCGACAAGACCGCGCTCGATGCACTCAAGCTCGCGCGCGACCGCATCGAAGCCTATCACATCCGCCAGAAGCCGAAGGACGAGCGCTTCACCGATCCTCTAGGCGTGGAACTCGGCTCGCGCTGGACCGCCATCGAAGCGGTGGGCTTGTACGTGCCCGGCGGCACTGCGGCCTATCCGTCGTCAGTGCTGATGAACGCCGTGCCGGCGAAGGTCGCCGGCTGCGAGCGCCTGGTGATGGTGGTGCCGGCGCCCGACGGCAAACTGGCGCCGCTCGTTCTCGCGGCCGCGAAGCTCGCCGGCGTCGACGAGATCTACCGTGTCGGCGGCGCCCAGGCGGTGGCCGCGCTCGCCTACGGCACCGAAACGATTGCTCCCGTCGCCAAGATCGTCGGCCCCGGCAACGCCTATGTCGCCGCCGCCAAGCGACTCGTGTTCGGCAAGGTCGGCATCGACATGATCGCCGGCCCGTCCGAAGTACTGATCCTCGCCGACGGCACCGGCAATCCCGACTGGATCGCCGCCGACCTCTTGGCGCAGGCCGAGCACGACGTCAGCGCGCAATCGATCTTGATCACCGACAGCGCCGATCTTGCCGCCCAAGTCGAGAAGGCGGTGGAAGGTCAGCTCAAGATGCTACCGCGCGCCGACATTGCCGGCCCCTCGTGGCGCGATTTCGGCGCCGTCATCACGGTTCCCAGGCTTGCCGACGCGATTCCCCTGGTCGACCGGCTTGCACCCGAGCATCTCGAAATCGAAGCCGCCGACGCCGAGGCGCTCGCATCCATGGTGCGAAACGCCGGCGCCATTTTCCTTGGCGCCCATACGCCTGAAGCCATCGGCGACTACGTCGGCGGTTCCAACCATGTGCTGCCGACCGCGCGTTCGGCCCGCTTCACCTCCGGCCTCGGCGTGCTCGATTTTATGAAGCGCACGTCATTGCTCAAATGCGGCCCCGAGCAGTTGCGCGCATTAGGTCCGGCTGCGATCGCGCTCGGCGAAGCGGAAGGGCTTACCGCCCATGCGCGCTCGGTCGCCATCCGCCTCAATCGACGATGAGCCCGGCAAAATCAACCGCTGCCAAGCAGCGTCTGGTGGCCGTCACGCTCGACGAGGAAACCATCGGCCGCTCCAACCCGGACGTCGAGCATGAGCGCCAGGTCGCGATCTACGATCTGCTCGAGCAGAACACCTTCGCGCCCGTCGGCCACACCAACGGCCCTTACACGCTGCACCTGAGCATCACTGGCAACCGGCTGATATTCGACATCCGTGACCAGGACGGCAAGCCGGTCATGGCACATCTGTTGTCGCTGTCGCCGCTGCGCCGCATTGTCAAGGACTACCACCTGATCTGCGACAGCTATTATCAGGCGATCCGCACCGCGACCCCCGATAAGATCGAGGCCATCGATATGGGCCGGCGCGGCGTGCACAACGAGGGTTCGCGCATTTTGATGGATCGGCTCAAGGGTAAGGTGGCCCTCGACATCGACACCGCGCGACGCCTGTTCACTCTTCTCTGCGTTCTGCATTGGAAGGGCTAGCACATGATCCCGAAAAGCATGTCCTCGACCCCGATTGGGGATGGGAACCAGTTTTCGGACAAGATCATGCGCAAAGGAAAGTAACTCATGGCCGCCGAGCGCAGCGCGCGCCCCCAGGCGGTGTTATTCGCCTGCGGCATGAACACCGTGCGTTCGCCGATGGCCGCCGCCTTGTTCCAGCAGATGTTCGGTAAGTCCGTCTATGTCGCCTCCTGCGGCGCCACGAAGGGCGAGCCCGACCCGTTCGCGGCGGCCGTCATGGAGGAGATCGGCATCGACATATCGCGCCACCGGCCGATGACCTTCGAAGACCTTGATGACCTGGAAGGCCTGAACTTCGATCTTATCGTCACGCTATCGCCGCCCGCGCACCACAGGGCGATCGAATTGACGCGTACGCTCGCCGCCGGAGTCGAGTATTGGCCGACGCCCGATCCGACCGCGGCCGAGGGCAGCCGCGAGCAGCGGCTGGAAGCTTACCGCGAAGTGCGCGACCAATTGCTGGAGCGCATCCGCCAGCGCTTCGGCCAGCCGGGCAGCGGGAACGAATAGCTGAGATCAGGTTATGCCCGCGGCACTGCAGTTGCTTTAGTCTCTGCCCGCGAGTGACGTGAGTGGTGGGGAGGGAAGAAGAAAGGATGCACAGTGAAAATCCGTTCGGGTTGTGAATTGAGCCCCGTTCCGCTAGCTTCCGCGCCTCATTAGCAGCGAATCTTGCCCCTAAACCCATGATCGGCCGGCCCAAATTCGTACTCGCTTCCGGCTCGCCGCGCCGCTTGGCGCTGGTCAACCAGGCTGGCATCGAGCCTGACGCGCTCAAACCCGCGGACATCGACGAATCCCCGCGCCGCGGCGAAATCCCGCGCGCCCACGCCACCCGCCTCGCGCGCGAAAAGGCGAAGGTGGCGCTCGACAACGTCAAACTCGATGATGAATTGCGCGGCGCCTATATCCTCGCCGCCGACACCGTGGTGGCGGTCGGCCGCCGCATTCTGCCGAAGGCCGAATTGCTCGACGAGGCGGCGCAATGCCTGCGCCTCCTGTCCGGCCGCAACCACCGGGTCTTCACCTCGGTCTGCCTGGTGACTCCGAAGGAAAGCTTCCGCCAGCGACTGGTGGAAACGCGGGTGCGCTTCAAGCGGCTGTCGGAGGAGGACATCGAGGCTTATCTCGCGTCCGGCGAATGGCGCGGCAAGGCCGGCGGCTACGCCGCTCAGGGCATCGCCGGCACTTTCCTGGTCAAGATCATTGGCTCCTATTCCAACATCGTCGGCCTGCCGCTTTACGAGACCGTGACGCTGCTTGGCGGTGAGGGCTACCCAATCCGGTTCGGCTGGCTCAACGCGAGCTGAGTCCATTATATTCTGTCATTCCGGGGCGCGAGCGTAAGCGAGCGAACCCGGAATCCATATCCCCGGTGTTTCCGCGATGATGTAGACAGGGGTTGTGGATTCCGGGTCCGGCCAACCAGGTCGGCTGTAGCCGACCTGGCATTTTTAAGAATCCGATCTCGGGTAGACCCGAGATCGGTCGCGGCGCCCCGGAATGACGACAAAGGTATTCAATGAACCTCGCCTTGTGGCTTCAGCGTGCAGGTTTGAGTCATCCCGATATGCCGGCGGCGGCGTCTGGTACGCGCGTGGTGGCGAACTATGGTCAGCTCGCGCTGCGCGCCGCGCGGCTTGCCGGTGCGCTGCGCGCCCGCTTTAATCTTGAACCGGGTGAGCGCGTCGCCATCGCCGCCAAGAACACGTCCGACTATCTCGCGCTGCTCTATGGCATCTGGCACGCGGGGCTCGCCGCGGTACCGGCTAATGCCAAGCTGCACGGTTCCGAACTCGGTTACATCCTCGAGCAATCCGGCGCCCGCCTCTGTTTTGCGTCGAAGGATATCGATGCCGACATCGCGCCGCACGCGCCGAAAACGCTTGAGCATCTGATCGCCATCGGCAGCGCCGAGTACGAAGCGCTGTTTACTGCCGACGCCATCGATGTGGTGCCGCGTGCCGGGGGCGATCTCGCTTGGCTGTTCTACACCTCCGGCACGACGGGGCGGCCGAAAGGCGCCATGCTCACCCACCGCAATCTCAACTGGGCGAGCCACGCCTACGCCACCGAAGTCGATCCGACGTCGCCGGGCGACGCCATTCTGCATGCCGCGCCGATGAGCCATGGCTCCGGTATCTACATTATGCCGCACGTGGCACGCCTCGGCGTGCAAGTGGTTCCGGAAAGCGCCGCATTCGAACCCGACGAAATCGCCGCGCTCATCAATCACTGGCCGCGCCTTTCGATGTTTGCCGCGCCGACTATGATCAAGCGCTTGGTCGCTGCGCCAGCGAACTGCAACGCATCGCACATCCGCACGATCATCTGGGGTGGCGCGCCCATGTACGTCGAGGATGCGCTCGCTGCGCTTGACCGTTTTGGCCCGTGCCTTGCGCAGATCTACGGCCAGGGCGAAGCGCCCATGACCATCACCACATTGTCGAAAGAAGACATCGCCGCGCGCGGCGATCCGCGCTGGCGCGAACGCCTCGGTTCGGCCGGGCGGCCATATGCTTGCGTCGAAGTGATGGTGGCGGACGGCGACGACAAGCCGGCCGCATCCGGCGAGACCGGCGAAATCCTCTGCCGCGGCGACGTCGTCATGGCGGGTTATTGGCGCAATGAGGACGCGACCGCCTCATGTCTGCGCGGCGGCTGGCTGCACACCGGCGATGTCGGCGTAATCGACGAAGAGGGCTATCTTCATCTCAAGGATCGCTCCAAGGACCTGATCATCTCCGGGGGCTCCAACATCTATCCGCGCGAGGTTGAAGAGGTACTGTTGACCCACGGTGCGGTGCGTGAGGTCTCGGTCATCGGCCGCCCCGACCGCGAATGGGGCGAGGTGGTTGTTGCTTATGTGGTCGGCGGCGCCAGCCGCGAAGAACTCGACGCGCTTTGTCTTGCGCACATCGCGCGCTTCAAGCGGCCGAAGGACTATGTCTTCGTCGAGGCGTTGCCGAAGAATAACTACGGCAAGATCCTCAAGACCGAGTTGCGGGTATTGGATGCGGCAGGGCACAAGAATGCAGTTTGATCGCGGCTAACCAGATTGAGTCATTCCGGGGCGCGAGCAAAGCGAGCGAACCCGGAATCCATATCCTAACTTGCTACGGCGTAGGAGATCCGGGTCCGGTGCTAACGCGCCGTTCTGGAATGACGTCACAAGAGAGACGGGCCGTTGGGGCTTGAAGGCCATTGCCGGCTGCCTTAGACCTAAGGGTCAAATGTATGACCCATTGGAGTTAGTTGACCATGGCCGACATCGTTCTCGGGATCGGAACCTCCCACAGCCCGCTGCTGAACTCGCCCGCGGAGGACTATCCCAAGCACGCCGCCATCGATGCGTCCGGCCGCAAGCTCATCGACAAGAACGGCAAGCCCTGTACCTATGGCGAATTGCTGAAACAGGCCGATCCCTCGATCACCGAGCAGATCGAGCCCAAGGTGCTGGAGGAACGTTCTGCCCGCTGCACCGAGAACATCGCGCGCCTGGCGCAAGAGATCGCCGACGCCAAGCTCGACGCGTTGATCATCATCGGCGACGACCAGCACGAGCAATTCTTTGAAGACAATATGCCCGCGATGCTAGTCTACTGGGGCGAAACGATCGAGAACAATCCGCTGCGCATGGCCGAAGACGCGCCGCTATTCTGGCGCAAGGCGCGCTCGCAGTTCCACGAGACCGAAAAGCCGCGCGACTATCCTGTCGCCTCCAAGCTCGGCCTGCATCTGATCGAGAGCCTGATCGATCAAGGCTTCGATATCAGTCAGGGCAAGAAGCTGTCGAAAGAGCACGGCGAAGGCCACGCCTTCGGCTTCGTGCATCGCCGCATGATGGATGACGGCCATATCGTTCCCATCGTGCCGATTGCGCTCAACACCTACTTTCCGCCCAACCAGCCGCGGCCGCGTCGCTGCCTGCAACTCGGCCAGGCGATCCGCAAGGCGATGCAGGGCGCGAAAAGCAACGAACGCATCGGCATTCTTGCGTCCGGTGGCTTGAGCCATTTCACCATCGACGAGGAACTCGACCGCGGCGTGCTTGCTGCCTGCCGGGAAAACGACGTCGAGGCGCTGGCCTCGATTCCTGTCGAGAAGCTCAACTCCGGCTCGTCGGAAATCCGCAATTGGATCGCGGTCGCCGGCGCCTCGGCGCACTTGAAGAACACCTGGCAAGAATATATCCCATGCTATCGCTCGGCCGCCGGCACCGGTTGCGGCATGGGCTTCGCCCTCTGGAAGTAGCGGGCCAAGCGATACTCGAGGGGCGCATGAACGCGATCGACCGAAAGACAATGGCTGCACGCTGCCCGATCTGCAGCAAGCCGACCGATGCGTCGATTCGACCCTTCTGTTCCAGGCGGTGCGCCGACATCGACCTCAACCGCTGGCTCTCCGGTGTCTATGCGGTGCCGGTGCGAGAGGAAGAAGACGAAGATGGCGAACGTCCCGATGAAGGCAATCCGGGAGACGCCTCATGACTGCAGCCGTTCAGATCGCAAGCTGGCCGGACGTCCTGTTCGACACCCTCAAAGGCGCCGACATCCGTCAGGTCGGTTACGTGCCTGATGCTGGCCATTCCCGGCTGATCGAGCGATGCCGCGCTGACAAAGACATTCGTGATGTGGTGCTGACCACTGAGGAGGAGGGCGTGGCGATGGCCGCTGGCGCCTGGCTCGGCGGCCAGCGCTGCGCGCTGCTGATGCAGTCGAGCGGGGTCGGCAACTGCATCAACATGCTTTCGCTGTCGCGCATCTGCCGCTTTCCCATGCTGATGTTCATCACCATGCGTGGAGAGTGGGAGGAGTTCAATCCCTGGCAGGTGCCGATGGGCTCGATCGTCGAGCCGGTGCTCATGCAGTGCGAGGCGGAAGTCCATCGCGTGCGCAAGCCGGAGGAGGTGCGCGGCACCGCCGAGCGCGCGGTGCAACAGGCTTTCGGCGACGAGCGTATCGTCGCCGTGCTCTTGTCGCAGGAACTGATCGGCAAGAAGGTGTGGACCAAATGAGCCTGCATCGCCGCCAAGCCATGGCTACGCTGGTCGCCGATCGTGGCGACGATCTGCTGGTGGTGCCGGGGCTCGGCTCGACCACCTACGATCTCGCCGCCGCGGGCGATGATGATCGCAACTTTTATCTCTGGGGCGCCATGGGCGGCGCCGCCATGATCGGTCTCGGCCTCGCGCTGGCGCAGCCGGACCGCCGCGTGGCGGTGATCACCGGCGATGGCGAGATGCTGATGGGTATGGGCGCGCTTGCCACCATCGGCGTCCAGCAGCCGGAAAACCTCGCCGTGATCGTCTTCGATAATCAGGTCTATGGCGAGACCGGCGGCCAAGCGAGCCACACTAAGAGCGGTGCCGACCTCGTTGGCATCGCGCGCGCCTGCGGCATCGCCACCTGCCTCGAGGTCACCGACGACGCGGGTCTCGCCGATCTCGCGGGGCGGCTGAAGGGTCTGAAAGGTCCGCTGTTCGCCCGCGTGGGCATCGATCCGGAGGAGCCGCCGCGGGTGCTGCCCCTGCGCGACGGGGTCGCCCTGAAGCAGCGGTTTCGCGCCTCGATCGGCGTTAAAGCTTGATTTTTCGCCGCCCGCGCGGGCCGCAAACGGGGATTTCGACCGCTTCTGGACAGGCCGGAATCCAGCCTCTATAACGCCCCGCGCTCTGCTTCCCCGCCGTTCGCGGGCCGGTCGCCCAGGTAGCTCAGTTGGTAGAGCACGTGACTGAAAATCACGGTGTCGGTGGTTCGATTCCGCCCCTGGGCACCATCCACTGTCCCCCTCTGTTCACCACCCTCTACTGGCGTCCAGATAATCAAATAACATCAATAGTTTAAATCCACCAAAGCTCGGGACAAGTCACCGCCATCCATTGGCATCCAGCGCATCTGTTGGTATCGCTGTTGGTATCGAAGCAGGCATTTAGTCCCGATACCAACACATGCTGAACGACACCCGCATTCGCGGTGCCAAACCGCGGGATCGCGATTACAAGCTCACTGACTACGGCGGCCTCCACCTCCTCGTTCGTCCGGGCGGGAGCAAGCTGTGGCGTCTCGCCTATCGGTTCGGCGGCAAGCAGAAGCTGCTCGCTCTCGGCGCCTACCCGACTGTGACATTGGCAGAAGCGCGTGAGCGCCGCGATGAGGCTCGCAAGCTCGTGGCCAAGGGGACTGACCCCGGGCTCCAGCGGCGGCTCGAAAAGATCACGGCTGCCGCCGGCGGCAACACGTTTCGCGAGGTCGCCGAAGAGTTCCTGGCTAAACAGGCTCGCGAAGGCCGATCCGAGACGACCATCAAGAAGAATCGTTGGCTGCTTGAGCCCGCTTTCGAGACCTTCGGCGACCGGCCGATCGGTGATGTCACGCCACCTGAGCTGCTGCACGCCCTACGGAGGTTCGAGCAGCGAGGCCGGTATGAGAGCGCCAGGCGACTTAGGACTGTCGCCGGCATGGTCTTCCGCTACGCCATCGCGTCAGGAAGGGCGGAACGGGATATCTCGCAAGATCTGCGTGGGGCCTTAACGACCCCAAAGGTTACGCATCGCGCGGCCGTTACCGAACCGAAGCAGGTGGGTGCACTGCTGCGCGCGATCGATGGTTACACCGGTCAGCCGGCCACCCGTATGGCTCTGCAACTGGCGGCCCTCGTATTCGTGCGACCGGGAGAACTCCGTCATGCCCGCTGGCAGCAGTTCGACCTGTCAGAGGCAGTTTGGAGCATCCCGGCCGAAGCCATGAAGATGGGCCGGCCGCACCGGGTGCCGCTCGCCAGGCAGGCAATCGCCATCATTCAGGAGCTTTACAAGATCACCGGGAAAGGTGAGTTCCTGTTTCCTGCAATCACGTCGGTTCGCCGCCCGATGAGCGAGAATACGCTCAATGCCGCGCTGCGCCGCCTTGGTTACGCCAAGGAAGAAGTCAGCGTACACGGGTTACGCACAACCGCCTCGTCTCTCCTCAACGAAATGGGGCGGTGGAATCCGGATGCGATCGAGCGGCAATTGGCGCATCAAGAGCAAAATGAGGTTCGTCACGCCTACATGCACGCGGCGGAGTATTGGGACGAGCGGGTCAAGATGATGCAGGCATGGGCCGACTACCTCGATCAGCTCCGGTCGGGTGCAGAAATCGTCCCATTTGCGCCGAAACGGCAGGGCGAAGGCTAGTCCCGCGTAACCAAGGTGTTGTCCTAGGAAAAGACGCGAATGGGCGATTGGGCTGCGGTCGCATATTGACATCGATATTTAGAAAGAGCTCGTCCCAGAGAAAATCGATCAAATATGTGGTTACAAGTGTTTGCTTCGCACTGAGGCAGCCGGCGTCTAAATTCCATCCTGGTCGCAGCGTGATCTCTGCGAAATTTGTGGATAGGCTCGTATCCCACTGCTCGACCTTCGAGCGACACCCCTGTATAGATAGCTGATCCGCGCAGGACGTGCGGCACCCTTAACCAGGGGGCCCACGCCTGCGCTTTTCGCTTTGTGCGATGGGCTCCCGCATCTTGGGGAGCCACCAGTGCTCGACAACCAACATCACTACAATGAACGCCTAGCGTATTCGCCGGCGGAAGCTGCACGGCTAATCGGGTATTCGCGCAGCGGCTTCTATCTGCTCCTGAGCGACGGGAAGATTCCGTCGTTCAAGGAGGGCCGCAAGCGGTTGATCCGTCGCTCCGACCTGCTGGCCTTCATGGAGCGCGCGCTCGAGCAGTCGACGCCCGCAGAGTCGGCACTGGCCGGTGCACAGAAGGGGGCGCAGTGATGGGCCGTCCCGACAAACACAGGCACGTCGCCGACGATGCGGTCGAGAGCTCGCCCCCGGGTTCCGATATCGATAGTCTCTGGCACGCGTATGGGGTGACTCTCCATCGTACCTCAGAGACGTTCGACGAGGCGGCCAAAGCTGCTACGGCTGCGGCGTTCCGGGCCTGGGCTGTTGCCTACGGGCTGGAGCAGTACCTCATCGAAGAGTTTTCGCGCCGTTGGGAGCTCCGCTCGTGAGAGCACCCCCACAATCCTCTCTCCCCCACAGCATCGACGCCGAGCAGCAAGTGCTCGGCGCCATTCTTTTGTGCGGAGACGCGCTCGACGCGGTGGACAATATCATAACCGCCGCGGATTTTTTCGAGCCTATCCATTCGTTTCTTTTTGCGGAGTTCGCGAAGGCTAAGGCGGAGGGGCGTCGCATCTCTCTGCCGCTGGTCCAGGCGCTTTTGACCGAAGAGGTTAAGTGCATGGATATCGCCGGCTTGACCGTATCGCAGTACATCGCGCGGATGGCTGCAGAAGCCACCACTGTCGTCAACGCGCCGGACCACGCTCGGATTGTTAAGGAACATTCCGACCGCCGCCGCCTGATGGACCTCGGGCAAGGGCTCATCCTCGCCGCGAAGGCGGGGGCCGAGGCACCTAGAGCGTTAGCCGCGGATTGCCTCGAACAGTGCGACGAAATCGTCACTCATTATCAGAGTCTAGCATGTCATGCCGGTGACCGCTGGTCGCGCTGCGGAACGGTCCGTTACGCGGATGAAGCTGGCCCTCATGAACCAGGGAAAAATAACCGGCGTAACCACGGGGATTTCCAAACTGGATGAGGCGTTGAATGGCTGGCAACGCGGCGAACTCATCGTTTTGGCCGGTCGGCCGGGCATGGGAAAATCCGCCGTTATCGCCTCGTCCATAAGGCAATCGGCAGAGCGGGGCGCCAATGTACACTTGTTCTCGCTGGAAATGTCGGCCGAGGACATTGCTGACCGGATGCTTGCGGACACGCTCTACCACTCGCGCGAGAGCACCAAGTATTTCGATATCGCTCGGGGCCGCGTCACGGACCAGCAGGCAGAGGCCGTCATCGACTCGCAGCAGATGTTTAAGGACCTCCCGATCAGGATTGAGACAAAAGGGGATCTAACCGTATCCCAGATTGCCACCCGCGCCCGGAAGCATCAGCAAGCGCTCGAACGGCAGGGTCGCACGCTCGACCTCGTGATCGTTGACCATCTGCACATTATACGTGCCAGCAACCGATACAAAGGCAATCACGTCGCGGAGGTGACCGAGACCTCGGCCGCGCTCAAGGCCCTTGCGAAGGAACTGAACGTTCCGGTGATCGTGGCAGCGCAGTTAAACCGGCAGGTCGAAGGCCGCGATGATAAGCGGCCAACTCTTGCCGATCTGCGCGATTCCGGCGCTATCGAACAGGATGCGGACGCGATTTTGCTCCTGTATCGCGAGGAATATTACCTGCAAGCCCGCATAGGCGATGCTGAGCGAGACAATAAGCGCGTCGCTCGGCTCCGTCAGGTCCGTCGCAAGCTCGAAATCAATGTGGCTAAGCACCGGTCAGGCCCCCCGGGTGTAGTCGATCTCTTTCTGGACGTTTCCAGTAACGCGCTGCGCAGCGAAGCGCCCTACGACATTGCGGGAGGCGCGGCATGAGCCAGGGCGGATTTTTCGCGGTGTCGCGCGAAATCTTTGACCATCCGGTAGTGGGGCCGGAAAAGCCTTACAGCCGGTTTGAGGCTTGGCTATGGCTCGTGAGCGCCGCGGCTTATTTGCCCCGACGTGTTTCGGTCAAGAACGGTCAGACGCGGAGCGTGGTTACGCTCCAACGTGGTCAGGCGACTTTCGCGAGGTCGTTCCTTGCGGAGGCGTGGGGCTGGACAGAGAAGCGCGTCCGGACCTTTCTGAAACAGCTCGAACGCGAACGGCAAATTGACCTCCAAACGGGCCGGCAACAGACGCTTATAACGATCTGCAATTACGAGCTCTATCAGATGCCGATCCGCCAGCAGGGCCGGCAAAAGGGCCAGCATCAGGGCCCCCATTGGGCCGGCAACGGGCCGGAAGAAGAACAAAGAAACAAGGAAACAAATAAGAATGCTCGTACGTGGGCGGCGGAGCCGGAAGGCTTTGCCGAGTTCTACGATACCTACCCCCGCAAGGCAGCAAGGACGGCCGCCGTGCGCGCCTACTTGAAGGTGGTGCCCAAGCAAATATCTGCTGAGGCGCTGCTGGAACGCACGAAGCAGTTTGCGCGCGAGTGGGTCAAGCGTCCCAGGCAAGAACTCAAATTTTGCCCGCACCCGGCCACCTGGCTCAATGGAGGCCGCTTCATGGACGATCCGGCCGAAGCATCCCCGGATGGAGCGGAGAGCCCGGCGAACCATTTGCCGTTGCGCCGTCCAGACGAGTTCACAAACGAGGACTGGATGGACGCGCTCGAACTTCACCGTGATGGACAATGCTGGCCCGAACAGGAGTGGGGCCCGCCGCCGGGACAGTCAGGGTGCCGCGTACCCTACGAAGTGCTGTCGAAGTTCGAGCACATGAGTGGAGCGGGCGCGACAGTTACGGCACCTCGCCGAGATCGTGTCGCATAGAGAGTTGGTGCCGCGCAATGCTCAAGAAACATAGGCAGGCGAACTCACAAGGCCGCAGACGCGGCCGGCCATCGACGTATTGCCCTGGACGCTGCGACGAGATCATCGATTGGATGAAAGCTGGTTACACCATGACCGCGTCGGCGGGCGGCATGGGGGTCAGCAGGGTTACGCTTTATCGGTGGTCGGAAGCGCACCCGGAATTTTGTTACGCACTCGGGCTTGCAAAGGGCTTGTATTCGTTCAGGTGGGAGGCAGAGTTGCTTGCCGCGACGAGCGCTGTGAGGGTGAAAATTGCCATTGCTGCGTTGAAAAACATCCCCGAGTTTCGAAGACCACCGCGCCGCTCAGATTTCGAGTGAACTCGACTAGGGCGCATGAGCCTCCAAAGGTTCTGGACCTTCATCCGTATAGATGATTACGCTTCCCGCGGGTTACCAATAGGCGGCCGCCTGGTTACGCTTACTTAGGTGGCATCGTTACGCGACTGACGAATTTGCGGTTTGCAAAAAAATCAGCGTAGTTCGCTGCAGCCGGACATACTATTCGATTGAGATCGCTCGCTTTTCGACGTGGGCTTCAAAGGCCGGAGAACGGATTAATAGAGTCCTGCCGGGCTATGGACGCCGCTATAGCGGCCTAAGGCAGAGCTAATACCACTAACAGCGGTTCATCGACCGACCCATGGTCGACTTCGATTTGGTGGGATATTCATCGCGTTGGCACGCTGGAGCTACCTGCTTGGCAGCCGCGCGCGTTGTGCCACTTACACAGCCGAAGAGCATGAGCGCGCAATTTCGCTCTAACGCAAACCAACTAGGCGGCTGAGTGGCGGGCGACGACCGAAAGATTGGCTCGGGCGAAGCCGGTCACAGAAGGAATCAAACCCACATTAGGCACTTTATCGAGCATCAATCGGGTGAGTTCACCATGACAGCCGGCAACTTTTGCGGCTCGCCGCGCTCTGCGTCGCATTGTCCTTGTGCGGCCTGTATCATCTGCTCGCGCATTTTTGTCCAAGTGCTAGCGGCTGCGGCCTTGGCCTCCGCGCTTTTGATTTGTGAATCTAGCCGCTCAATTTGCTCAGAGAGTGATTTCTGAAGCTCTGTAGCGTCGTCGCCCATTTTTGCGGCCTCATAGGTGTCTTTCGCAAAGTCGTACAGCGTTCCGGCTCCAGTCCCAATCTCGCCAGTGCATTTTAAGGAGTTGAGCCAAATAGCATTTCCAAGCTTCGTAAGGCCGTGGTTCACTGCCTGCCCCACACTGTGCCCTGATTTGATTTCCTCAATAAAAGTAGGGATAAACTCCGTAATTACAGTATCCCCGCCGTGCTCTAGTACACACTCTCCCATAGAGAGTGGTTTAGCAGCAGGATCCAGTACTGCAGCAAGGTTCCTTCCCAAATGAACGCTGAGCCTCACGACGCTCGCCATGGTAGCTATCGCTAGGCGCCCCGAGCTAGCATCCCAAAACTGGACAGATCTGAGTTCGTCGCGCATCTTTTTTAGATCCGACGCAAGTTCCCTATATGATTTCGCACGCGCTACGGCGCCTCGCCATTTCCTTTGGAAGTCAATGCTTTTCAGTTGGCGGACGATTTCACAAAAATCATGCGATCGGTGTCTCGGAGGCTTTTTCTTGACGTGAGGTTTAGCGCCCCCGGGCGGGTTATCGAGCGACATGCCTCCAAGTTCATTTGCAGCGCGGGAGCCGGCACCATAAAATTGTCCAGCGCGCGATGGAGGAACATACACCCTTGGAACAGCAATTGGAGCGAATGCTCCTGGTCCTCCGCCTTGCTGACACCCTCGATTGTAGGCTGCTTGGTTCGCCTGAATGCCTTGGAGGATAAAGCCTCCTTTCCCCTGAGCCTGATATGCCGGCAACACCCTCCGATACTCGCGTATTTGAGCTAGAAGTTGTTGGCACTGCGTGGCGTTATATTGCTGCGCATGAGCAGATCCTGTTTGCACCAGGCTAAACGTGGAGACCCACAGCATTCCAAATGCGGCAATCGCGAGCCGGTTCCTAAAGCTCATTGTTGCCTCCAACAGAATCTATCCGTGTCTCGAAGCGCAAAGGATGTACTCGAGTTGTCTAGCGGCGCGTAATTGTAAATTCGTGTTGGTCGCTACCTACGGAGACGGTTACTGTCGCCGTGGAACCAGAAATCGGTGTGACAACAACAATTCCGGAAACCAAGCTACGGGGCGGTATAACGACATTAGTGAGAAAAGCCTTGGGAGCTTCTTGGGCCAATATGTCGGATTCGGATTTTGAGTTCGCGGAGACTCACGCTTGAGGCTTGCACGGAGGCGGCTACCTCCTGAGAGATAGCCGAAGCCAAATAAGGATTGGCATATGGTGATCCGGCATAAAGACCTGCACCGAATCCTCCTGCGACCGCCGAGAACATCGCGGCAGCTTGCCGATTATTTTGACGCTGCGCGATAGCTTGTTGGATGCCAGCATAATCCAGTACTTCGGCATTCTGCCCATCGCTCGAAACCTGAACATCAAACGCCCCGAACGCGACCGGCTTCTTGGCAAGGTTCTTTACCTTTATATCAAGCGCCGTACCGTAGTCCTTCCACGATTGTTCTCTCGCCACTTAAATCGCTACGACAGAGTGTGATCGCTGCGATATGAGGTAAGGCGCGTGGCTTTCCGAGTTTATCCTGACCGCCTGGTACGTAGTGTCAGTCGCGCCTAGGGTGTAAGTCCCCTGAACCGTTTGGCACCCCGCAAGACCGATCCCAGCTGCAACCAATAAACAAGCATCGAGGCGCATCCCCCATCCCCCCTGTTCAAAATTAAGAAGGCCTCGCCCCCAAGGCCAAAAGGTTGTGGTCAAATTATCCACAGCGCGCGAATTGGATGCAATCCCAAAGTGCGGGCCCGACAAGGGGCGTTCGGCGACTGCGACCGCCGGCGCGGTGGCCAGCAGAGACTCGCTCTAACATTGGGCTCGGGTGCACGCCGAATTTTCCGACGACTTCCAAGTCGCCAAGGGCAGATCCTCCGGCATCTCTTCGAGACCGGTGGCTTGCAACGCGATCAATCGCGATCCGAGGAATTGTGGATGCCGCAAAAGCCGAGCAGTCCTCGACGGCGGCACACTGACCTGAGCCGCCGAAACTTATTTGGAGCTCGCAACGCTGCGCGCCACGCTAGTCAAACAACTGCCGCCTCGCGTGTATCCGGTGATGCCGGGTCGATCCTCACCACCGGAATGCCCAGCTTTTCCGCTTGCGAGCAGGTATGCCATGTTCCGTTCCCACCTGGAAAGGCGATGACTAAATCGGGCTCACCCTCGCGCAACATGCGCTCATTGCGGATGAGAGCGGCATGACGCCCTTCGTTCTTCCAGTCGGCGGGGAACTCGATCAGCCTGATGTTCCTTGATCGGGACCACTCGCCAGCGATGCGGTCGACGCCCCGTGCGTCGCCTTCGATGAGGGTGGCGAACGTATATCGTGCGTGGAGACGATCTAACTCGCGAAAGATGAAATCGGCATCGTCAAAGGACCGCCCACCACAGACCAAGACTTTCAATAGGTCACCTCTAAGATTTCGTTTGAGCTGCGTACGCTGGCGCGTCTGCTATCGTGGACGGCCGCTCGCCGATGGTTACGATCCGGGGGCAAAGCTTTCCCCGCTTTTGGGTTGCTGGGCTTGATAGCACAGAGCTCAAAGCAGGCCGGCTCCCGCGTGGTCATTAAAAAGCTCTTGGTCACGCACATAACCCGCCAGCGTATCGGTGGACCGGTGCCGGCTCGTGGCCATCATCTTGAACAGCGAGGCGCCACGTTTGGCGGCGCTGGTCAGGAAGCCGGCACGCAGCGAGTGACCCGAGAATTGGTCAGGGTCGAGACCGGCCCCTTCGGCATGGTGCTTCACGATGTTCGCGACCGAGCGATCGGTAAGCCGAAAGGGCTGCACATGGCCGCCGCGGCGGATCGGGCGGAAGAGGGGACCCTCGGCGATCTCTGCGGCCTCCAGCCAGGCTCTGAGCGCCGCTACCGGGCACGCCATTTTACCGCGGACGATGGCGATGACGGTGCCGCGACCTTCCTGATCGGTCTTGCCCCGGCGTATGGTTACGCGCAGCCCTTCGGCTACTTCCTCGACGTCGGCAACATCCAGGGCGACCAACTCAGACCGCCGGAAGGCGCCGGCGAAGCCGAGCAACAGGAGAGCGCGGTCGCGTAGCGTAACCAGCGTGCCGTCCGGGCGCGGCGCCATGGCGATCACACATTCGGACGTTGCCGGGGCCATGCGCCGTGGCGCTGTGCCATGGGCGCGACGGATGCCGCGCACGACGGCTTTCACCCGTTCGTCCGTCGTCGGGATTGGGTGGCCACCGAAGCTGTGGACGTAGCGAATGGCGGCGCAACGTCGGCCGATCGTTGACGGCTTGGTCCCGCGGCGTGCCTCGAACGCCAGAAAGGCCGCCACTGACTCAGGGGAAGCCGGCAGGACGTCCAAGTCTCGCTCGTGGCACCAGTCGCCGAAAATCTCGAAATCCTTCCAGTAGGCCTTGCGCGTCGCCGCGGCCTTCTCGGCGCGGGCGTAACCAGCCGCGTCGGCGAGCTCCTGCTCGAAGGTTTCGAGGGCCTGGGTCGCGGGCTCGGCGGGCACGACGGCACGTTGTTGCATGGTGGTTGTCCTCCGCTCAAATAGCTTCCGAGAATAATGCTTATCGGAACCTACAAGCCTCGCCAAGGATCAGGATGAGTTGCCTCAGTGACGAAAATCTGAACACTCAGCGTGATTGGGGCTGACGCCGAAGCCGAAGCCGAAGCCGAAGCCGAAGCCGAAGCCGAAGCCGAAGCCGAAGCGGATAGATTGGGAGACCGGCTTGAACTTCGAGGACCTGATCCGCGCCGCACCGCCGCCGCCGAACCGTTTTGAGAAATGCGACGGCGCGTATGAACATCATTTTGACGAGGGCGCAATCATGGTCGCGTTTGCGATGCACCTTTTGCGCACGACTGAAGCGCAAGAGGTCCGCATTCACCCAGACGGAGAACACGGCAAGCGTTTCGATTTCTCACTCTGGCTCGGCCGGCAGGGCTTCCATAAGACGCTGGCGACGGGAACGACGACCTATGGCGGCGTCTACGAACGTGCAGACAAGCGCCGCATCGTCATCAACCCAAAATCCGGCGTCAAAGACGTCGTCGCTGAAGTCGATGGTGCCGTTATTTCAGCCGAATGCAAAGGAGGCATCGTAAATACCAGACACGCAGGCCAAGTGTCCCGGCTCGACAAAGACCTTTGTGAGGCGATTGGCCGCTTGATGGCCTCCGAGGAGGGCGGACGCCAAATCGCAGTTGTGCCTCGCACGCCTCAGACGGAGCGGCTCGCAGCGCGTCTCGCGCCCCGTTGCGCCAAAGTTGGAATTGAGATCGCTCTCGTCGGATCAAATGGCGAGATTACCGATTGTCGCCAAGCGCGGCGAGACGGCGTAACGCCATGCGAATGATTTTGAACGGTATCAATGGGCGGTATCTTCGAGAAATTCTTCTAAATGCCGTTTCTGAAACTGAAGTCGTTGAAGCCGCGGTGGCCTACGGATCGAGCGAAGAGCTGTTTAAGTGGTGCGTGGATAATGAGGTTCCCTTGCGATTTTGGGGGCGGTACGATGAAAGCGTTCCGGTTGCACTTCCCCTTCTCAAAAGCTTTCTGAATCGCGTGTCGGCTAACTACACATGCAAGCTTCTGACTCACTTCCATGCCAAGGTTATCTGGTGGCACGGGTATGGAGCCTATGTTGGGTCGGCAAACCTGACAAATCGAGCTTGGTACAATAACATCGAGGCGGGCTGTTTCTTCGAAGAAGGAGAGATCGCTGGATCATTGCTCGACGATGATCTGCGAGCGTTCTTCCGCAGAGTAGATGAAGAAGCATCTCCGCTCACCCAAGAGCTATACAATGCTCTTGAGCAGCGCTCCCGCGAACTTCGGCGTCTCCGAGAGCAGGACAGCGATCAAGGCAAAAACCTGCTACGCCATCCAGGCATCAGGCAATGGGGCGGCCTCGTTAATGTAAACAGGCGAGACGCGGTGGATCGCCGTAAGGCCGCATTCATGGAGGAATGGTTCGATACGCTGCAAACCTTGCGCGCGATTGGTGACAGGATATCCGCGGGCGGTTCGAGGCCAGGCTGGATTCCGGCAGACACGCCATCGGGCGCACAGGCGGACCAATTCCTCCACGCCCACTATTACACCCATGTCATCGGAGAAGGCGACCGTAAAAGTCATTTCGAGGAGCAGTACGAAGCAAACAAGGGCAATCCAGAACGGGCCCTCACTACCGCTTCAAAATGGTGGCACGGGCTGTCTAACGCACCCAAAGGCGAGAACCGAACGCTATTCGAGTGGGCCCCTTATCTTCGTGAAATACTGTCGGAAGAGCGGTTGCTCCACCTTACACGCGATGAGTTCACGTCGATATGCGAGCGCGTCTGGTCAATTCAGGACCATGCGCGCCGTGTTCCAAACGAAGTGTTGAATTTGCCGGGAAGCCGTCGCTACAGCATGGACGAGAAGACGCCTCTTCTTGCCAATTATTTGTTCGACCGTCGCAGCGGAAACGGCTCTTCAGTCGTGCAGGTTCTCCATCACGTCCTCTATGGCGGATCGGAAGACGACCTGCCCTCGCGACTTTGGGATGCTAATGCCGATCCCCAGTGGAAGATTGACCATTTGGGTGTCAGCGCCCTCGGCGAAATCGTCGGCTGGGCAATGCCCACTCGTTTTCCGCCCCGCAACAACCGGACAAGTAAAGCGCTGCGCTCTCTTGGCTACCCGGTTCGAAGTCCACGGCTAGGGCCGGGGCGCCGTTCCAGCGCCAACAGGCGAATACGACTTCGTCGGCGCCGCTTACGTTCAGGTATATAGCCGTTGTGTCCAATCGGGCACGCACCGGGGCCCACCGTCTAGATGACCGCGATCGCGATATCTGTTCCGAACACGCCCCGAAACGTTCTAAGATCATCGGGCGTCAGCGCGTGTGTGGCATGTGAGTTCAGGGAGACGCGGCAAAACGGCGATGGACGCGGCGCGTCTGTGCCTGTTGCCGGCCACCTATCAAGAAAGACAAGACCAGACAGAAGCTTTGTGGCATCTGCGCGTGTCAATCCCTCCACAAGCGTCACGTCGTTCGCGAAGGATGTGAACGCGAGGGACGAGAGTTCTTTTGTGAAAGTATCGACGTGGCCAGCAAAATTCTGATGCAGTACTCTCTTGCTGAACCATGGATGGATTACAAAGATGAGAACGAAAGGGAGGTTGCGCGCGTATTGTCCGGCGAAGCGCAATGAATATATTACGCTATGCTACCAGTGTCCAAACGATAAGTTTCGCGTCATCATTACTAGTGATTTGACGAAGAGCGAACTGAGGAATGTCGATGATTTGAGGACCTAGCTTCTTCGGTTCGCAGCGGGCCACGCCCGTGGAAAGCATTCAGCCTTCTGCAATTTCTAGAGCCACTTTTCAGCTACGAGCCGATCGTAAGCCGCCCTGACGTGCGCGGGCTTCATAATCTCGCGCTTGCGCTCATTCCACTCTTGAACCGCCCGAACGACCTTATCGACGCTCGCAGTTGGAGTTTCAGCGGCGACCCAATGCACTGTCGCGAGCAGTTCCATGCCGTAGGGCGTTTCAAAGCCATCGATGAGCCGAGAGATTCTTTCAACCCGTTGGGCGGTCTCGGTGTCTTTCTGAGATGTGAGAAATGCTTCGGCATCTTTCAAAGCAGAACTGACGACGGTGATTTCGGATGTCTTTGAGCCGTCGCCAACGCCATTCAAATAAGCGCCGTCCATTTTTGTGAGCACATGGCGGAGTTCCGTCGCGTAGGGCCCGTAGGTATGTTTCTCGAACTTCAGTCCGAGCTGCTGCCCGGCTGAAACGAGAAAATAAGCTAGCTTCTGAACTTCAATCTGGCTCAACGGATAGCGCATTTCGCGATAGATCGAGAGCACTTTCAATATTGCCGCGCGTCCCGGTGTCATTTTCGGTTTCTCGGCTTCGGGCGTGAGTTCACGAACGCCTGACACGTCGCTTGGGGCAAAAAGCTGCACTTTAACGTTTGGTAGTTCGTTGAACGCAGCTTCAATCTTAGGCCGCACTTGAGTCCAATTCAAACCGCCATTGCCGCACCCGAGAGGCGGAATGGCGATTGATTTGATACCGAGGTATTTCACCTGCGCGATTAGGTCGATCAGTCCGGCGTCAATGTCCGACATTCGTGATGGCTGGCGCCAATGACGTTTCGTCGGGAAATTGATGATGAACTTTGGATGGACGAGCCCACCATTGTCGAACACGAACATTTTGCCGGGGACGACTTCCTTGCGTTTGCAGGCCGCTTCGTAAGCCTTCGCATTCGCCGGCCACTTGCGCTTGAACTGGAGCGCGATGCCCTTACCCATCACGCCAACGGTGTTGACCGTGTTAACGATCGCGTCAACACGCTGCTCCAGCAGATCGCCCGTGGTAAGCTCGATCGTCATTGGCTGTGCTCTCGTCAAAAATACCAGCCTGGGACCACTTTCACGCTTGGATTCCAGCCAGTCCCCTTCAGCGAATCGCGAACCCGCGTCTCGCCCTCTGTGGTTCTTACGCCAATCTCGGAGATAGCCGCAATCGGCAGCTGTTGATGGACGAGGAACTCGGCCATTCGGCTCTCTTGGCGATGCATGTATTTGGAGGGCATGTGCTTGCTGTTCCAGTACTTGCAATAGCCTTCAATAAGCGGGTTCTCGAAAAATATAGACCAGTCGATCTTATCTAAATCTTTTAAATCATTGAAAAATTCGGAAAAATCCTTCGCCGCATGAAGGTCCGAAAAAACGAACTTATTCCCGCCATCCCGGATAAATTGAGCGTTGGAAGCCAAATGCACGATGTCGTCCTGGCGGTAGTCACAGCCAGGCACATTGCCACCGTTAATGGTCATAAGCATGGGGGAGCGTGGCGCAAAGTAAAACGGCACGTAATCGTGCAGAGTTCCACCCGGTTCGATTGGCACTGCCTTCGCAGCACGCCGGCCTTGGATCCCTTCGTAGGCTATGTTGGCCGCCTCGAGGTTTCTCGCCAACACCACGTTCTTCGCCAAAATTGCCCCGTTTGCAGCGATCGACTTGAGGTTGTCGATCGCTGTTATGTGAAAAACCGGGGTAGGTTCGAGATACGGAGCCATGGGGGAGCAGCCCACATTAAGTGGTCCAGGCGCCATCTTAGTTTAGGGCCTGTGGTCGCACCAGCGTCATTAATGGCACCACCATGATGGTCCAAGTCTGGGGGCAAAGACACGCGCGAACTCCGTAGAAAAATAGGGGGTGTCGTCCGTGAGTCCTCCGCCATGAATGCGGCTTGTGATGCATTGAGTGATGCAGGGTTGATCCGGCGCATTGCCACCTCGCGCGGGGGGCGGCGCCCAAAAGACTTCGAGGTCAACCCGGCAGTTTCTTGGGGCGAACCATGAGCCGCTGGTTGGAGCGTGCCCTGGCGGCGGTGGGGTGCGCATCCGCTGTGCCAATTATGCCGAATGCGCCGAAAGAGTTTGCAACGACGAGTTTTGGCACTTTTGGCACATTTGGCCAGTCCGTTCGCGATAGAGCACGTAGTGAGGAGAAGAAAGTTCGGCATGAAGACGCCTCTCGATTTGAAGAGCGCGCCGCACTTATTGAATACGGCGCCGGTGCGCCCCGTGCGTGGGCCGAGGGCTTCGCCCGGCTCGACGTCATGGTGCCGCCGGCCGGCTTCTGTCCTGGCGCTTGGCGGCAGTTGATTAATGATGGCGGAGTTTTCCTTGATCGTTGGGCCGGCCAAGCCGCCGCCTTGGGTTGGAGGGCGGAGGATGTGTTTGGAGTGGGTATTGCTGATCCTGCGAGCCGCTACGAGGCGATGGGTCTCGTGGCGATGATCCGCGGGGGAACGGTAACCCGCATAACCAAATCCACCGCGGCTATCGAACAGGAGCACGGTGGCCTCCTGGTCTACATCCGCCGGCGCTCACCTGACGCCGTGCCACTCTGGCAGCTCGTAACCACAGCGCAGCGTTAGATCGGTGCTTGCGACCTAACGACAACGGTAATGGACGGTGATGAATATGAGTGAATGCGGTTGGACCAACAAGCGCAGGAGGGGGCGGCCGTGTTTGTATTTCCCGGGCCGCGGCGAGGAAATCATCGCGATCATGAGTGAGGGTTACTCGGTCACGGCGGCGGCCGGCGCGATGGCCTTGCACCGAGATACAATTTATCATTGGGCTCGGACGTACCCTGATTTTTCCGACGCCTTCGAGGTGGCCAAAGCTTTGCGCGTCTTCAAGCTCGAAGCCGATCTCTTCGCTGCCCAGGATGCGGCTACGGTGCGCCGGTGCATACGCGCCCTCAAGAATGCAGATCCCGAAGAATGGAATAAGGCCCGACGGTTGCGGCGTAGAAGCGCAAGACTTAAGCGGGCAGGCAATCTCCGCTGTAATTATCCGACACCATAGCAAGGAATCTCATTAATTTCGATTCCGACCACGGGTCTACGTCGCTTATGTGGTTGATAAAGCGGAATTTTTGAGGCCGGAAACGGCGTCATTCTCTGTGTTTTTGGAGTCCTGAGAGCGGGTATGCAAGCTCCTACAAGTCGCCAGCCAATGACCGGGTTGGCTTGGGAGGCCCGCAAACGTATGGTCTGATTGGAGCGATATTGGTGGGAATAGTCCCATTTTCGCTGGGGACGGCGGGGTAAGCTTTAAGAAGGGCGTGAGGCCTAGACATGAAGCGTCCTAGGAGGAAGCGCGCGACGAAAGTCGAAGCTGTCATCAAGAACTACGGGATTATGTGGCGGCGCGACCATATTTTCTGGGGCCGGGGGAGTAACCGAGGTTGCTTGGAAGGACGGCGCAGTGCTCGCATTGTCGATTTTCGCGAGCAGATTGGCGTCTATGTTCTTTATGATGAGTCTCGTCGTCCGATCTATGTTGGCCAAGCCGGCCAAGGCAATGCACGCCTTTTTGTTCGGCTTCGTAGTCACACGCGGGATCATCTCGCGCATCGGTGGCACTACGTAAGCTGGTTCGGCCTATTGCCAGTCAATCGCAACGGGCGATTGTCGGGGCGTGACGACCCGGGGAAGAGGGTCAGAGGTACTCTTAGAAGTACGCTTAATGAAATCGAAGGCGTTCTAATTGCCGCCACCGAACCGGCATTCAATAAGCAGGGCGCGAGATTTCGAGGAATTGCTCGTTACAGACAGGTCAAGCACAGTAGGGCAGATGCTGTGACCGCCTTGCAGATTTACGATCTCGTGCAGGAGGTTCGCGAGGAAATTTTCACTAAGCTTAAGAAGATATCCGATCGGAAAAAGACATAGATACGCGGTTTGGAGGTGACCGAATAGATGGGCGTCAATCTTGTCGTTGCCGTTACGGATGGCGAATGGTTCGACATACTGCGTCATCAGCCGAATTTGGCCGAGGTCAATTTCTGGGCGCCTTCCGCCGTGAACTTCCGGGCTCTGCAACCCGGCGAGCTATTTTTATTCAAGCTCCATGCACCAAGTAACTTCATAGTTGGTGGTGGCATTTTTGCCTATGCCAATGCCCTGCCGTGTTCTCTCGCCTGGGAAGCCTTCCGGGTGGCGAACGGAGCACGCTCCGCGCAGGAAATGCGCACCCGGATTGCTCACTATCGACGGGCCGATCCCAACGATCGGAACGACTTCGAGGTCGGATGTCGCATTTTGACCCAGCCGTTCTTCTTCGAAGAGGACCGCTGGATTTCGGTTCCATCAAGCTGGTCGCCCAATATCGTCTCGTTCAAGACTTACAGCACAAGCGACGCCGACGGGCTTGCCTTGTGGGAAGCGGTGAACGCCCGGCTCGACCGCCCACAATTCCACGGCATAACCGAAGCGGGGGTGCGATTCGGCGAGCCGCAACTAATTCGGCCACGCCTCGGGCAGGGGGCATTTAGGGTGCTGGTGACCGACACCTACAACCGGCGCTGCGCGATCACGGAGGAGCGGACTCTGCCGGCGCTAGAAGCCGCGCATATCCGTCCGTATGGCGAAGGAGGCGGACACGAGGCACGAAACGGGCTGCTGCTTCGGCGCGACATCCATAGCCTGTTCGATGCCGGCTATGTCACGGTAACACCCAATCTGAACTTTGAGGTAAGCCGCAGGATTAAGGAGGAGTTCGACAACGGGCGCCATTATTACGAGCTGCACGGAAAGTCGATCTATGTGCCTATAGATGCTCAACGACGTCCTGATTCCGAAGCGCTACGCTGGCACAATGAAAACGCATATCGAGGGTGAGGCGTCGCGATGGCATCAGATGACCGCGACACTCTGATGCGGCTTGCGGCATTCGAGCATGTGAGGCGATTGAGCGAGGCCTACGCTCATCTGACAGCGGCCGAATTGAAGCCGGGGTTCGAGTTCAAGGGCGAACGCGTTCCGCTTATCAACCCACAGCGGGGGATTTTCAAGCCGCAACAGATGCACTTCCTGCTGTCGATCAAGACGGTTTTTCCTAAACCAGGTGGCAAGGTTTGGTATGACGACCAGCGAGAGGTGCATCGGCAGATTTTTGAAAGCGATGAAACGATCGACTACGCGTTCATGGGCCAGAATCCCGGCGCGGCCGACAACCGGTGGCTACGCGAGGCATTCGAGAACCGCGTACCGATCATTTATTTCCTCGGTATCGCTCCTGGCCGATACCAAGCAATGGTCCCTACATTTGTCGTGGGGTGGGACGCGGGGACACTAAGGGCGCGCATCGCGTTCGGCATACCGGAGCAAGAGGTTCTCGCGCCGCCCGATAATGCTCTGGAGCGGCGCTACGCATTGCGGGCGGTTAAGCAAAGGCTACATCAGGCTTCGTTCCGGGAAGCCGTGATCACCGCGTATGATGGCCGTTGCGCGCTGTCGGGGCTGCCCGAGCCGCTGCTTCTGGATGCCGCCCATATCATTTCCGACAAGGACGAACGACTCGGCCAGCCGGTGGTACCTAACGGTATACCGTTGTCGAAGATCCATCATGCTGCCTTCGATGCGCATCTGATAGGCATTGATCCGGACTATCGGCTGCACGTGTCAGAGCGGCTTTTGGTCCAGAAGGACGGACCGATGCTTGAAGCGTTGAAGCGCCTGAATGGAGGAACGATTTATTTGCCGAGCAGGGACAGGGACCGGCCGGATCGGGATCGCCTTGCGCAGCGCTTCAAGCGGTTCAGAATGGCCGCCTGAGATGTGTGCATTCGCCCGCACCGTTTGCGTCGAGTATTCCAGGCGCCTATAGGTGTCGACACGCCACCGCCATTGCAACTCACCGGATAAGTGTCTTGCACTTGATGTTAGCGGAGCGCGAGGGCGCTGAGACAATGAGATGAATGAGTCAGTCGACATATTCGGGGGCTCGCGATCGCAACCAGCCGCACTACAGGTATGCTTTGCGCGAAGATTACGGCCAGGTTGCTAGTCACCGGCACCTTGATCCCCCACTAGACGAACAAGTAAGCCCACCTCAAACTCAGCCGTCCCACTTTAAACGATGCAAACTCTGGATTGGGACTTCAATGACGCCCTATGATCGCGTGGGTATAAGTGCCAACCTATCGGGGGAGGACATAATGAACGAACTCGCGATCGTTTTGCCGGCGACTATAGGGGCTCTCATCGGGGCGTTGGCCTCATTGGGCGCGACTTGGTATCAGGTCCGGCGCAAAGAAGACTATTTCGACAAGAAAGCAATTCGCTATTTGGAAAGCAAGATTGCCGGCAAAAAGAATGGATTGTCTTGGGCTGAGGTGAGCAAACATGGAAAAAACATCGGAATGACTGAAAATGAAATTAAGCAATTGCTTTTTCTTTCAAAGGCAGAATTGCTCGAAGAGCCAACCCTACATTGGTGCATAACTGCGCCTGGGGATCGCCATTGACTCTTTGGGCGACGCACCGTATTGCCAACGCATGCTTGGGCTCGGTGATGATGGATGTGCGCTCCGAGGCTTTCTAGTTTTCTGCGCTGGCCGTCAAGGTGATCTCGCCCGCGAAAGATGAAGTTGGCGTCGTCAAACGACCGCCCACCACAAACCACGACTTTCAATGGGTCACCTCTGAGATTTCGTTTGAGCTGCGTACGCAGGTGCGTCCGCTATCCGGGAATGGCCGGTTGCCGATGGTTACGCTGTTATGTCGCCCTGCTATCTGTCGCGAATTTTCCAACGCAGTAACAGGGGGAAGACAGTTGGCTGAGGGCCAAACGAGCATTCGGAAGTGACGCCGGCCGTGAAGCGTGGGCCCCTCTGGTTACGCCTTGTCCAGCTGTCCCAAAAATGAACTGCCTGATTTGGACTAGAAGGCTCCACCTCATTGATTGCTTGAGTTTTTTTCCGAGCGATTATCGCCCGATGTTTGCGATTTTCGAGTCACGGGGGCTGGTACTTTGATCGGCCCAGAGCTTTGAAGGCTGCCAATCGAAAAGGCCAGCCTGCGTCTGAGAGAACGGACGTACCCCTAGCGGATTATTTCGGAGTATAGGAGATCGGGCTTTCCGCCCGCATCCTGATAGTATCGTGCCTCAATGGCATCGGTGCTCAACGTGAGCATCGCATATCCGTGCGTCCACACGCCTCCTTGGTGGCCGAGCATAGTGCCAGGAATGATCTGAGGCGCGCACGTGAGATCAGGCAATGGCTTGTAGATATCATCCATTACAGAAACCGGGACGGCGCCATGCCCCACGCAACGGCCATATGCGAGGCCCGCGAATGGCTTGTAAATCGTGAGAGTGTGCTCATGTCCCCAGAACCAGGCGGCAATACGCCCTTCGGCCTGGAACGCATTGAGCGCCTTTATAAGATGTGGATTTGTTGGCATGAGATACCCATTCTCGTCCGGCTTGCCTATGGGCGAGAACGCGGAAAATGGCTGATGATGCGATAGCAAGATAGTGCGCCCGCCAAACTCGCGGATGCGATCGCAGTGCCATGCAATCTCATCGTCTTCGAGATGCGTAACCGCATCGTCGACGGATAGTGGGCTGTAGTCATGAAGCCCGGTATCGAGCGCGAGAAACTGCCAATGCTCGTCGGAGCTTCTCAGACAGAAAAAGCTCGCAGCCTGCCTGGCGGAGCCGGCGTTTAAGGTCCGGATAAGCTCATAATATCCGACGCCACCGCAATACATGTCGTGATTTCCTGAGAGTGTGAACACAGGTAGGTTTGGTTTCTCGCGGCGAAGCACAGCGTTAACTAGCGACGCGAAAGCGGCATCACACTCTTGTGGTGTTCCGGAATAATAGATATCGCCAAGATGAATGAAAACATCGGGATTCATGTCGCGAATCTGTTTTAGGACTTGGATCGCTGGTTGCGCGCCGGTCCCCCAATCGCCGACCAAAGCCAATTGCGCTCCCGCGGGAATTTCAATGGTCCGGGACCCGACCGTTGCCGCCCGTATGTACGGTATCTCTTGTCGCTGGCCGTCAGGGCCGAAATAGCGAACGTATTCGTCAATCGTCTTTGCCCATGCCGGATCGCAGGTGCTCGCTGTGAACTCGCCGGCGATTTCTGCGATGGCATGGCTATCTCCGCTTACTTTGGCCTTCATGTATCGAAATGCCAATTCAGCGCATACGCGCGCCATATCGCTCTTGCTCAATACGCGTTCATCAAGGCCATCGGCAGGCGGTAGTGCAAGGCCTTGTTGTTGCGCATACGCGCGTCGCGCGATTTCATTTGCGACACCGGGTAAGACGGAAATCGCGGAGCGCTCAGGTCCACGGCCTGCAAGGCCGCCACGCAATTTCGGTCCAGATGCTGCGTCAAGCCGCCGGGCCACAGCGGTCACTGTGGACTGATATATAGAGAGAAAATGATCACGAAAGGTTTCGAAGTCCTCAGCCATTGAGTTCCAACCGTCGAATCCTTTTAAGCGAAATGTAGATTGGGCCTAAGCGCGGCTTTTGTGGGCACCGGAGCTGCCGTTGGTAGGGGGGCCGACGATATTTTCAATAAATGCCTGAATCAACGGTAGATATTTGCGCACCTGACCACGGTCACTTTCTTTTTCTTGCTCGGGGAGATCCGCGTATTTCGTTGCGATTTGTCGCTCCCAATGCACGACAAGATTTGCGGGCAACACAAGTGAACCGTCTGGTCGCCGAACGGCCTGGGCATGAACATAGCGCTGCCAATGCGCCCATCTCTCGTGTTCTACGGCTGCGAGCTGTTCTGTCAGCTGCGCTAGCGTTGTAGCCGGTTCGGCGAAGTCTAGACGTCGCACTAGATCAGCCCTTTGGCAACAAGATTGCGGTAGTACTCACCGACGACGGTCAGCTCACATTTCTTATTCTCCATAGCCGCGTGCCACATGTGCAGTGCATCTACCGGACGGACAAGATTTACCCTCGCATAATTTTGTAGGATTGCGAAGACGGCAGTCTTGGCGGGATCGGGTAGAGGAATGTTCGGAGCTGGAGCGGCTGGGCGCTCGGGTTCAAAGGATGGATCGAGTTGAACCTTGTATCCAGGGGTGGGGAAATGCGTGGCCAACTGCCGCAGGTCGTCACGAGAAATGGGCGGGGCAGCTTTGCGCAATGAAATAAATCGTTTGATGTTGGTTTTGAATACCGGTCTCTGTCCCCAGGTCCCCAATGATTTGTCGATATGGGCATAGATGCTTCCGGGTGTGACTTCGCCCAGCAAATTGGCGGCGGCGCCATTCAGCGCGTCAACCAACAACGATGTAAAGACGCCGCCAGACGCGCGGCTCTCCATGGCTTTCTGATCTTCTGTAGAGGCGGTCAGGATAGTCATCCCGTTAGCAATTTCAGCGACCTTGCTTTCAGTGGGGCGATTGCCGACAGCCCCGCTATGGCAACTGTCGAGGATGATAACCCTATTTAGGGCCGGTGAGGTGCTCGCTAGGGTCATCACCTCAGACAATGCGACGCCGTCGTCGCCGCGCTTTGAATCGCTTCCGCACAGGTAACCGCCAGTATCCTCACCGTAACCGTGACCCGCAAAATAAAACAGCGCAACATCGACGCCAGCGCCATCATTGAATAGTTCCCGTACGGCATCCTTCAAGTTGCCGCTTGTTACTAGATCATGTGGTCCTGTAGCGGTGAGAAGTTTGGGGGCGGCGAAGTTGATCGAACCATCGGCATCCCGTTCAAGCACGGCTTTAACTGCGTGGGCGTCGTCGACGCAGCTAGAAAGCGACTTGAGAGACATATAATGGTCGATGCCAACGATCAGGGCTTTCCTGCTCATTGTAGACCTACAGCGAGTCGATGAATGTGCTGATGTTGGTGTCGTTCCAGGCGTAGGTAGTCACGCCGGCAATCGTCGTCCGGTCACTAGTGTAAGCCCAAATGCCGCGGATCGGTTTTTTCTCCTCCTTCGCACATTCAATTTCCCACTTCTGCCCCGACGAATTGTGCGAGTTTGCGCTGACTAAGACGATCACGCCGTCGGAACGACGAATGCGAGTCCTGACTCGCTCTTTCCATTCTTTGTCGTACGCCTGCTTCACGGACATATCGACAAACTCATATGGTGCTCGCGGGTGTAGCGATTGCCCCTTGAGCAGGTCCCTTTGTCTCTGGTCTTCGATCGCAAAGGCAATAAAGATGACTTTCTTGTCAGCCATGATTCCCGCTCCGTAGGTGTAAGAAATTTAGGGCCGAGCGGCTTTGTGCTACCCATACGCGTGGTCGTCAAGCGGTTCCACTCAACAATTGAATTTCGGTGAAGGGCGTCGGTTCTTATAGCCTCGTCGGACAGGCCCACTATGGTCCTCCGGATCAGTCTTGATTTGCTCAACACCCTGTTTTCTCTTCGAAACCCATCCACAGAAGCCCTTGTGGCCGAGACATACTTCGATGTTAATCTGCGCAACTCATGGGAGGGGGTTGTTCTGAGTACTAGCGTCGATAAGCACGGCCTCAGCGAACGCGACATTTGCACCAAATTCATAACGCCCGCCCTGCGGAAGGCCGGGTGGGACGAAATACTGCAAATCCGCGAGGAGGTCGGCTTCACCAAAGGCCGAATTATCGTCCGCGGCAAGTTGGTTACCCGCGGCCAAGCCAAGCGCGCCGATTACGTCCTCTATTACAAGCCGAATATCCCGCTCGCCCTGATCGAGGCCAAGGATAATTCCCATAGCGTCGGCGACGGGATGCAGCAGGCGCTCGACTACGCCAGCACGCTCGAAATTCCGTTCGTGTTCTCCTCGAATGGGGACGGCTTCGTTTTCCACGACCGCACCGGCGCCAGCAGTCCGCGGGAAGCCAATTTAGGCCTCGACAGCTTCCCGTCGCCGGCCGATTTGTGGGCGCGCTATCGCGCTTGGAAGGGCCTCGACGCGCAAGCCGAGCAGGTCGTGCTTCAGGACTATTACGTGGACGGCAGCGAAACCGGCTGGAAGCTAGACTCATTGCCAGCGACGACACCCGCCGCCGGCTGCTCGAAGCGCTCCTTGCCGAGGCGCTTGCGCCGGACGGGGGCGCGATTTGGAGGCAGCGGAATGAAGGAGCGGCGCTTTGGGGAGTGGACCTTCTGGTTGATTGGCACGATCGAGCCGGAGCGCAATAGCGCAGGCGACTATCTCGAATTTATGCCTCAATCGAGATTTCGTAACGCCGCTACGGCGAAACTCCACGCTTATGGGTCGGTCCGTTCTGCAAGTTTCGGGTTGCCCGCCGACGTCGCGATGCCGGGCTGTACGTGGTCACGGAAGACGAAGCTGCGGTTTACGCCGGGGAATGCACAAATCTTGAGGCCCGATGGGGTTCGAACGGATACGGAGGAATATCCCCGCGAAACTGCTTCCAGGGAGGTCAACCAACGAATTGCCGCGTCAATGCTGCTATCCTCGGCTCAGCGAGGGCAGGTCGCAAAATTGAGCTCTGGTTTGTTCCGCTTCAGGTCGATACTGATGTCCGCAGAGCGGCCGAAACTCGGTTGTTTCAAACTCTCAAAACAAGCTGGAATCGCGCAAAGTTGTCATGACCGAGTCGCAGAATCCATTGGGGTTGTGCGACTGGCTCGAGGCGAGCCTCGCCGCCGCCGACGTAGCTCACGGTCAGTTGCTCGAAGCGCCGCTCGCCGAGGCGGTTGCGCTGTCCAAAGTGCGCAAACTGCGGGTGGCAGAATGACGCTCTGGATCGACTATCAAAGCCAGCATTTTCCCGGCGCATACACGTTGCGAACTGGTACGCTCAATACATCTTGGGATGAACTGCTGTGGGCCGCGATCACGGTCGGCCGCCCAAGCACGTACCATGTGTTCCGACATGGTCCGGCTTCGTTTCACGAAGCCATCTTTCGATTGTCGCTTATCCGCTTGTCGGTCCAGCAAGATTGGTACGAACGCCTTCAGCGCACCGACACTTTTGCTTCGCTGGACCCAACCGAAAAGGGAATGGTCAGCTACTTCCTCGGAATGACCATTTGTAAACTGTTCGCGTCTCGGCTCCTCGCCACTCCGTGGCTTCTCCACCTAGATGTCTTCCGCCCCTGGCTAAATCCGGTGACTTTGGGCCGATCACGCCCAGACTTGGTTGGTGAGGACAATACAGGAAAGTGGCTTGCCTTCGAAAGCAAAGGTCGCTCGTCTGTGCCGTCGGAAAAGGATAAGGTGAATGCAAAGGCGCAAGCTAATCGGCTTTGGCGGTCAACGGTCAGGCGTGTTCGTTGCACGTCGGCTCGTTCGCATTTTTTCGGTCGGACGTGCTTGAGTTTTATTGGCGTGATCCTAGTCCCGATGCGGGGGAGCCAATCGAGTTGCCGCAACCGGACATGGAGTGGAGATATTATTACGAGCCTGCGCTCGACTCTCGCTTCAATGCCCGAGGACGCCATACTGGCATCTGACCGGGAAAAGGCGGATATCAGCGTAACCATTCATCCAAAGATTCATCGGTTACTTGATGACGGCCGCTGGTCAGCGGCGCGTGAAACCGCCAAGGAGCTAGAGGCTGATCTCAAATCGCATGGTTACCAGCCAGATGGGTTGAGGGTTGCTGCGGGACCAAGCTGGCTTCGGCCATTAGAAATGGTCGAAAAATGATAAAGACTTAGGCCTGCAATAGATTTTGCTTCGTGCCAGATGGCTGTTCGGCCGACCAGCGCAATCCCTTCTGGATCGCTGCCTGGCTGACACGCGCCGACAGCGACGGAATGCTCGCGGGGTTCCCAAAGGCGGATTTCTCACCGGCGAGCCGGCGATGGCACAGGTCGAGAGCTGGAAGCCAGCATTGGGCTTGATGTGATGGCGAAGCAACCGGAGCGTGGAGCAGATGCGAGATTCTCTTGAAGCCCGCTATCGGTGCAGCGTTGGTATATTGGTTGGTATCGACAGAAATCGAACACAAAAAACCATTATTCATCAATAACATATAAGAATAGCGCGATTCCGCCCCTGGCACCATTTATTATTCAAACATTGCTTAATCTGAAAGTGCCGCCTTGATCGCGGAGCGCTAAGCGAGCTTGGGGACGCATGGGGAGACGCAAAAAGGTCTCATGGACCCCGCCGTCGGGCCAACTCGACTGAATGGCGTTCAGCTTGTTTGCACCCTTGCGCCACACAGAACTGGTGAGCGCCCAGCAGCTGTCTTTCAGTCTCAGCTGATGACTTTCACACATGCGGCGGTGCCCGCGCGTAGCCCGTTGCTACAAAAACGTGCACAGACGCAGCCCTTTGATCGCCAAATCAGCGGCTGCCGAGCGTTTTCGCCTCTGGCTGGCGAGGTCTCTCTTGATTCGCCGCCATTTTTTTCGCCGCAAAAGCTGGCACGGATCGTGCCATATATGGACCGGTCCGTAGTTTCCCTGGTTGGCCACGCCGGATCAGGTGCCGTGGAAAGGATATCCTCATGAATAGTATCTTTCCGCGCTCCAGGGGTCATGTCCAACCCGATGAAGAGCCTGTTCGGCATCGAAGCGATGCGGCTGAAGGATGGCGCGCGCTGACCGCCGCTATGTGGTCAAGGGTCTGCTGTCTTATGTCTCCAATCTCTGCGACGACCACTATTTCGGCGCCATTTCGAACTGCATGAGGCCAAGTGCAGCACCGGCAAGCCCAACGTGATGACGCGAGGAATAGAATCCAGCGGCCGGCTCTCTGCCACCCTTCAAAATCCCAACAGCGATCAAGAGGTGCAGTGACATGATGAAAAAAGAGGAAATGGTCGAAGCGATCATCGAGGCGAAGTACACCAAGGGCACGAGCTGGGAGGAAATCTCCAAAGCAGCGGGCATGTCCGACGTCTTTGTGATTTCTGCTTGTCTTGGCCAGAACACGCTTCCTGCCGAAGCGGCGGCCAAAGTGGCCAAGTTCCTTGACCTCGGCAACCGCACCAAAGACGTGGAGATTGCGTTGCAGCGGCCGCCGAAAAAGGGCCAGGAAGCGGAAGCGGTCTCGAAGGATCCGCTCATCTATCGTTTCCACGAAATCACCTACGTCTACGGGGATTCGATCAAGGAAATGATCCACGAGAAGTTCGGCGACGGCATTATGAGCGCCATCGATTTCGACCTTTACGTCGAGCGGATTCCCGATCCGAAGGGCGACCGCGTGAAGGTGACGATGAGCGGGAAGTTCCTGCCGTACAAGCAATGGTGAGTTGAGCAACGTCTGGCCGACCTCGTAGTCCAGCATGTGGGGATGTTGACGGCCGCCCAGTCCGCAAGCAGCCCGCCGGCGGATTGGGGACGGCGAGTGGACCGAGACTTTGACCTCGCAAATACGGTCAACGCGTCATGACGCAGCGATGGTTCAGTCGAACCCGGTTGGGTCAGAGGGCCGCTTCTGGCGCGCCTGCGGCGTTCGCGCCTAGGCTTGCGCATTCGTACTCAAACCCGACGTTCGGTTGACCCGCACCCAGGTCGAATAGGACAGCACTCCGTCGGATGCGTCGCGTTGGCGCCGAGCGGTTCAGGATTTTCTAGCTTGAACGATTAAATGCAATACAAATTTGCGGCAACTTCGTAATGCAAAGTTTGACTGTAACCTAATACAATGCAACTGAAACTCAGTCGAACATTCAACCCATCACGGTAACAATGGCCCAAACGTCGATCAAAGCGTTGTCCGACTTGGCAACTCACCCATCCGTCAGACGATCACCGTTGCCGAATTGGGCTTCCAATTTTCAAACGGCCGACGAAGTCGCGACGTTGCAAAAAATCACCGAACTGAAATCGGAGATGGAGGATCTCAAAGAGAGAATTGAAATTCAGCAACGAGCGTTTTTGCAATCAGAAGAATTAAAGCACCTCATAGCGGGCTCGGGTGATGATTTTAGAAGCGCTGTGGCGTCGGCATTGACGGCACTCGGTCTAAAGGTTGTTGACGGACCACATGGCCGCGCAGACCTATTGGCCACCAACGGAAAGAGATTATTTGCCATTGAAACAAATGGTCTGGACGGGTGCGTCAAGGAATCCAACATAACGCAGGCATCTCGGTGGGCGGCGGATGTTGATTCTGCCCTTTGGTTGGCGGCTGACGAGCGCGAACCAGATTTACTTGGCTACGTTGATCAGATCGCAAAGCTGGATTTTGAGATAGAGGACAATCCAGACCGATGTTGCAAGGGAATTTCGGTAATCGGCACATTCCGAGAAATTTCGCTTGACCAAAGAATCGAACGAGATTTTCCCGATCCGGTCATGCGAGTGCTAAATCGTTCGAAGGTATGTGCCATGACCGGCTTAGAGCTGTTTGCCATCTGCGTTCGGTCGCGCAACTACGCTGAGCTAAGGTCCGCATTTCAGGAAGCTCTGTTCAATACAAATGGTGTCCTTGAAATGTCAGATGGCTGGCTCTCATTTTTAGCTTCGGAGTCGGAGCAAGGTCCGTCGGACTTTTGATCGGTTCGACACCCGCGTGACCGTTCTTGCGTCCCGGCCGTGGTTAAGCACGGCGAGGCTTCCCGCGGCTGTTGAATCACCTCGACCAGTGTCGAATCGCTGTCGTTGCCGGCTCGATTGACCCGCCGGGACGTCGGCTCTGCCAAAGTCGGCCCCAAGTCGTATATCGAAGCCAAAGCGACGAAAATTTACTTGGCTTTCGCTCGAAACGAGCCGTACGACAGATCAGTTGGGTCTCCGGCTTAAATTCGCCGAAAGTCCCAGATCGCTATCGCGTCCCGACGCTGGAATATGCGCTGACGGTCTGGGTCGACGCCATCGAAGCCGTAGAGGTTCGCAGTCAGGGGCAACGGTCCTTTAAAGCGGTGGTCGCCATCGCAGCGATGGTGGTATCTTGAACGGGTCCGGAAAGCAGGCAATCGTGTCGGTCAAAAGGGAGGCCCATATGAGCAAGGCAAGCGAATTGCGGGCAATGATCAAGCGCAGCGGCATGATCATCGCGCCCGGCGCCTTTGATGGCATCACTGCCAAGCTAATTGCGCGTGCCGGTTTTGAAGCGGTCTATATGACCGGCGCCGGGACGGCGGCGGCGCACGGTTTTCCGGATTACGGTCTGTTGACCATGACCGAGATGGTGACTAACGCCGGCAAGATCGCAGCCACCGCCAACCTGCCGGTGATCGCCGACGCCGACACCGGTTATGGCAACGAGCTCAACGTCGTTCGCACGGTTCACGAATACATGCGTCAGGGCGTTTCTGCGATTCACATCGAGGATCAGGTATTTCCGAAGAAGTGCGGTCATCTCGACAATAAGGAGGTGATCGCCGCCAACGATTACATCGCGAAGATTCGCGCGGCGGCGGACGCGCGCGGGAATTCGGACTTCATCGTCATCGCCCGAACCGATGCGCGCGCCGTCGTCTCCTTCGACGAGGCGATAAAGCGCGCCAATGCCGCACTGGCGGCAGGCGCCGATATCGCCTTCGTCGAGGCGCCGCAAACCCTGGACGAAGTGGCGGCGGTTCCGAAGTTGGTTAAGGGTCCGTGCCTGCTCAATGTCGTTCGCCGCGGCAAGACCCCGATGATCGAGCTGAAAGACGCCGAAGACATGGGCTACAAGCTCGCCATCTTACCGACTTTATTGTTCCGCGGCGTCATCGGCTGCTGCGAGGAGTTGCTGGACGAGGTGAAGAAGGGCCGTTTTCCGGCGCCGCCGAAGGACCTGTCCCCGCATGAAGCGTTCCAGCGCTTCGGCTCCGACGAGTGGGACGAAGTGCGCGTGCGTTATCGCGAAGACGAGAAGGCGTCTACCAAGGCTAAGGTCGCCTAGAGGCGGCGGAAAGCGCTATCGTGACCGCAGTCTCGGATCGAGCACGTCACGCACGGCGTCGCCGAACAGGCTGAATCCAAACACGGCCAGGCTGATGGCGACGCCAGGGAAGATCGCCATCCATGGCGCGCTCAGGGCATATTCCTCCGCGCCGCCTTGCAGCATCAGACCCCAGGCCGGCGTTGGTTCCTGCACGCCGAGACCGAGATAGGACAGTGACGCTTCCAAGAGGATCGCCTGGCCGACGAAGGCGGTAATCATAATCAGATAGGGCGCCATCACGTTCGGTACCATATGACGCAGGATGATGCGCATATGGCTGAAACCGTTGGCGCGCGCGGCGTCGATGTAAGGTACCTCGCGGATCGCCAGAGCGTTCGAGCGCACGACGCGGGCGCAACGCGGGATGAAGGGAATGGTAATGGCAATAATCACATTCTGCGCGCCGGTTCCGAAGATCGACACCACCGCCAGCGCCATGATGATCAGCGGAAACGCCATGAAAATATCCATTATGCGTTGGAATATGAGGTCAATGCGGCCGCCGAAATAGGCGCTGCCGACGCCGAGCACGAGACCGGAGGTGGAGCCGATGATCGCCGAGGAGAAGCCGACGAAGAGGGCAGTGCGTGCTCCGTAGATGATGCGGGCGAGCTGATCACGGCCGAATTGATCGGTGCCAAGCCAGTGCTCCCAGCTCGGCGCCTGAGTCATCGCGGCGAAGGAGTTGGCCACCGGATCGTAAGGCGTTAGCACATTGGCGAAGATCGCCATCAGGATCATGATCAGCACGATCAAGCCGCCCGCCGCACCCAGCGGCTTGCTGCGGATCAATTGCAGGATCACGCGGCCGATCGGCTTCTTGTCGGCAAATTCCTCGAATTGTGCTTCGACTCGGACTTCCGACGTCACGGCCATGTTGCTGGTCCTTATTTGTAGCGAATGCGCGGGTCGAGCCAGGCGTACAGCACGTCGACCAGGAAGTTGGTGAACACGAACACCGCGACTACCACCATCACCAGCGCTTGCGTCATGGTGTAGTCGTAGTTGGTCACCGATTCTACAAACAGCTTGCCGAGGCCGTTGAGATTGAACACTTGTTCAGTGACGACCAGGCCGCCCATCAGGAATGCGAACTCGATGCCGATGACGGTGACCACCGGCAGCATGGCGTTCTTCAGCTCGTGGCGTCGGATGATCAGCCGTTCGAGCAGGCCTTTGGCGCGGGCGGTGCGGATGTAGTCCTCGCGCATCACTTCGAGCATAGCGGAACGCGTCATGCGGGTGGCGACCGCAGAATAGCGGTAGCCGGTCGCGATCGCGGGCCAGATCAGCAGGGCAAGGTTGTTGGATATATTCGCCCAGCTCGTCCAACTGGATTTGTATTGGATCGGCGGCATCCAGGGGATGCCGCTCCACCATTGCGTGGTAAAAAGAATTCCGAAGATGATGAGAATGCCGAACCAAAATGACGGCATGGCGATGCCGGCGATGCTGAACGTTCGCACCACATAATCGACCCAGGTGTCCTGTTTGATGGCCGCGATCGTGCCCAGCGGGATTGCGATGATGGTCGCCGTGACCGTGGCAAGGATGGCGATCATCAGCGACAGTTCGAAGCGTAAAGAGATCTCCTCGACAATGGGCCGGCCGGTCCACATCGAGTTGCCAAAGTTGAAGGTGGCGAGGCCCCAAAGGTAGTGCCCCAGTTGCACGATGATTGGCTGGTCGATGCCGAGCTCGTGTTGGCAGACTTTCAGCGCGGCCTGATCAAAATAGCCGCCGCTGCCGGCAAGCCGCAATTCGCAGATGTCGCCCGGGATGAGGCGCATCAGGAAAAAGACCAGAATCGCCGCTCCCAGGAGCGTCGGAATGGTCAGCAGAAGTCGTTTCAGAATGTATTGCGACATGCAGATTGCGCCAGCCGGTACTCCACCCGCGGCATTTGTTGTCGCGGGTGGATGGGTTCAGAAGCAGTCGCTGGCTCTACATCGACGATTTGTCGATCCAGACCGTCTCGAGCTGCTGGTTCAAGTAGTGGCTCGGCGTGATGTACCAGCCCTTGACGTAGGACCGATGCGGGATGATGCGGTACCACCACAAGGTGATGAACGCATTCGCTTTTTCGTCGAGTGCCCGCTTCTCGAACTTGCGCATGATTGCGCGTTGTTCCTTGGGGTCGCCGGACTGGTTCATGGCGTTAAACATCTTGTCCATTTCCCGATCCTTGTATCCGCCATACTGGTTGCCAGATACGTCGTCGGAAATGAACTTGGCCACGTCGAGCAGCGGATTGACGACCGCTTGACAGTTGAAGTCGAGTGAGACGTCGTAGTCCTTCTTCTTACGGAGTGTGGCGTAGAAGGGACCGGTCGGCTGCACCCGTTGGTCAACCTGCAGGCCGATCTGTTTCCACTGATCGATCAGCCAGGTACCGACGATCTTATACGGCTGGTCCACGCCGCGATTGTTGAGCGTGAACTTGAGGTGCTCTTGCCCGGCTTCCTTGAGGAGCTTCTTGGCTTCCGCCCGCGACTTTTTGATGTCCGGCCAGTAACCGGCAATCTTCTGCAGTTCTTCTTTGGTCGCTGCCAGCGGATGGCCGGGAAATGCCACGCCGCCCACCGCTTTCACGATGGCGATGTTCGACAGGTACTTGGAGCCGCCCCAACGGTCGATGGCGAGCGTCAAGGCGCGTCGCACCCGGACGTCGTCGAACGGCTTCTTCAGATGGTTGGGCGTGACGATCAGCACGCAGTTCCAGTTGCTTTGTTGCACTGTGATCTTTTTGCCCAGGGCCCGGACCAGATCATCGCGGCTCTTCGGCGGGAAGCCGCGGAACTCGATCGCGGCGCGGTCGCCCTGGATAGCCTGTACACGCAGCGACTGCTTCTTGGCGAAGATCGCCTGGAAGCCGTCGAGGTAGGGTCGGCCCTTGTGGAAGTAGTTCGGGTTGCGCTTGCCCTTGATGAAGGCACCGGCTTCGCGGCCGTCCCAGATGAACGGCCCAGAACCCATCACGTTCTTTTCGTACCAATGCATATCCTTGTCGAGGATCGCCTTGGAATAGATGAAATTGAACGGGTTCGCGAGCGCCGGGATAAACGCGCCGGACGGGTACTTGAGTTTGAACACAACGGTGTAGTCGTCGGGCGCGCTTACGCTGTCGACCATCACGTAGAACGCCTTACGGGCGCTAGCTACACCTTTCGGCGGGAAGATTATCTTGTTGTAGGTCGCGACCACATCCTTCGCGGTAAGGTCCGTGCCGTTGCTGAATTTCACGCCCTTACGGATATGGAACGTGTACATCTTGCCGCCGTCGGTGGCCTTTGGCATCTCGGTGCAAAGGTCGCACTCGAAGTTACCCGACTTGTAGGGCTCGTCCGGCTTCTGCCGGATCAGCAGGCTGTAGAATGGGGCGATCGGGTGGATGAGCGCGAAAGTTGTTTCGCGGTGTCCGTCGAAGCTCGGCGGCTCGGCCGGCACGACGTATTTTAGGATGCCGCCCTTGGTCGGCGTATTGGCGGCAAACGATGGTGCGGCATAAGCGATGCTGACTGCGGCGGAGGCCGCCACCAGCAATGCCGATCTGATCAACTTACCGAATTTCATTGTCGTCCCCTCCCATGGTCTGACGTTGTCTCACTTGCCCTTCGCTGGCTCGAGGATCTTCATTGCGTCCGCTTGGACGTCCTCGTGAACCTGTCGCCCTTCTGGTGGGGCGATCAAACGACCGAACAGGCGACCCAGTGCCCCGGCCGTAATTCTCTGAATTCCGGAATCTCCCTTGCGCAATTGTCGACGGCGAGCCGGCAGCGCGGATGAAACACGCAGCCGCTCGGAGGATTGATCGGGCTCGGCACCTCGCCCTTGACGATCTGGTGGGCGCGCGCGCGTTCCACTTCCGGATCGGGGATCGGCACCGCGGCGAGCAGCGCCTGCGTATAGGGATGCATCGGATTGTTATAGAGCTCGTCGCATTCTGCCAGTTCGACGATCTTGCCCAGATACATCACCGCCACGCGGTGACAGAGGTGACGCACGACGCTGAGGTCGTGGGCGATGAACAGGTAGGTCAGGTCGAACTCATCGCGCAGATCCTCCAGCAGGTTGATGATTTGCGCCTGGATCGACACGTCGAGCGCCGAGATCGCCTCGTCGCAAATGATGAACTCGGGCCGCGTCGACAAAGCGCGAGCGATGCCGACGCGCTGGCGCTGACCACCGCTCATCTCGTGCGGATAGCGGTCAGCAAAGCGTGGATCGAGGCCACAGAGATGGAGCAGTTCTTTGACGCGTGCGTCGCGTGACGCCTTGTCGGGCTCGGTCTTATGGACGTACATCGGTTCGGCGATGATCTCACCGATCTTCATGCGCGGATTGAGCGACGAGTAGGGGTCCTGGAAGATCACCTGGATCTTGCGCCGGAGCGCCATCATCGACTTGCGGTCGAGGTCGATCAGGTTGGTGCCGTCGTAGAGGATCTCACCGCCAGTCGCGTGTTCTAGCTGCAGGATGCAGCGGCCGGTCGTGGTCTTGCCGCAACCGGATTCGCCGACCAGCCCCAACGTCTCACCCTTACGAATGGTGAAGCTGACGCCGTCAATGGCTTTCACATGCGCTACCACGCGCGGCACCAGCGCACCTTCGGTCACCGGAAAATGCATTTTCAGGTTGCGCACCGCGACTAGGTCGGCGGCTTGCGCAACGCGCTGCTCGGATTGGCGTCGTTGCGCATGAACGTCGGCGGTCGGTGCGAGGGTCATGCGACCGACCTCAGGCTTTCGGCGACCTTTTCCGCTTGCCAGCAGGCGGCGACGTGGCCTTTGCCGCCAACCGGCGCCAGATCGGGCGCCTGGCCGCAGCGGGCAATCGCGAAATTGCAGCGTGGACGGAACGAGCATTCTTCGCCCAGGCGCGTCAGATCGGGCGGCTGGCCCTGTACCGGATCGAGCTTGCCCTTGCGCGGCTGGTCCATGCGCGGCACCGACTTGAGCAGCGCCAGAGTGTAGGGGTGTCGCGGGTTGTGGTAGATCTCATCGGCGGTGCCGCTTTCGATGATCCTTCCAGCATACATCACGTTCACGCGGTCGGCGTAGCGGGCAACGATGCCGAGATTGTGCGTGATCACGATCAACGCGACGCCGAGCCGGCGCGTCAGATCCTTCATCAGTTCGAGGATCTGCGCCTGGATGGTGACGTCGAGCGCGGTAGTCGGCTCGTCGGCGATGATCAGCTTAGGCTCGCAGCACAGCGCCATGGCGATCATGACGCGTTGGCGCATGCCGCCGCTCAAATGATGCGGGTATTGCTTGAGCCGGCGGGCGGGATCGGAAATGCCGACCATGCCGAGCAGCTCGATCGCGCGTGCGGTCGCCTGCTCGGGGCTCATGTCGAGATGCTGTTCGAGAGTTTCGGTGAGCTGCCGGCCGATGGTGAGCACCGGATTGAGCGACGTCATCGGCTCCTGGAACACCATGGCGATGTCCTTGCCGCGCACGTTGCGAATTTCAGCGTCGCTCAGCTCGAGCAGGTCGCGGCCTTGGAAACGGATGCTGCCGCTGGTGATGCGGCCGGGCGGATCGGGAATGAGGCGCAGAATGGAAAGTGCGCCGACCGACTTGCCACAGCCGGATTCGCCAACGACGGCGATCGTTTCGCCCTCGTTCACGTCATAGGAAATGCCGTTGACGGCCTGGACCACGCCGTCGCCAATGAAGAACCGCGTCTGCAGGTTCTCGACTTCGAGCAATTTTGCCAATGTCCCCCCGGTCGTTCGTTTCAAAGATGACTGCTATCGTCCTCTTTGCGCGTGGCTTATAAGACTGCCATCATGGCCGCCTGGCTCCGGTCGGCCGTTAAAGGTATTGTGCACAAAAAAACCGTTTCTGTTCAACTCTATTCTGATCGCAAGCCCAATGCAATTGGCGCGCCCGCGTCCGCGCAGCTCCTAGTTTTCAGGCAAATTTCCGGCCGACGGCAAGCATGATGCCATCAAGCCTCTGTGAGTTAATTGGGTACATGAGTCTGGGATTGGCACTTAGCCGATGCGCCACCGTAAGCCTGCGATGTGAGCTTTCTAAATGCAAATTTTTGTGAGCACGGTAAACATTGGCTCATTGCTGCTCACAGCGCCAATTCATGAGTATGTGCTTTAGCCAGTGACGCGCAGATTGCTTCTATCTAGCCGAAGCGATGCAACAACTTCCGCCACCCGTGAGCCTCGTCAATACGCGATTGCTCGGCGAGCGCAGCGCATCCGGCGCTTTACTATTAATTTGGTTTTTCAAGCCGCGGGCTATGCACAGTGTATACTTATGAGATTATCGGGGTTCTTTGGTCCGTTTTTTACGCTGGATGAAGGCGTTCTCAGATGATGCACACGTGGAGTGGTTGGAAGCGCTTCCCGGAGACCCACACCGGCGATGCCGTGCAAGCGCCAATCGGGCCGGGCGTCTATGAAGTACGGCATACCTTGAGCGGGCGCGTCGTGGCGTTCGGGTCGGCCGGCAACGTCGCACGAGCATTGTCGAAACTGAAGGTCAATGGCGGGATCGCAAGCAGTTTCGTACGCTTATTCCGTAAGCAGCCATTGGCGCGGCGTTCGTTGGACTTGGAATACCGCACCTGCGCCGCGGGTAGCCGCGCGGAAGCCAGAATAGCTGCGCAGCGCTTGTTAGGTTTGAGGCAGACCGCCCGACACAGGCGGATGGGCATCGGCTTCCCGAGGCACCGACCGAGTTAAGCTCATTACATTGCAATATTGCGGATGACACACCGGCGTCGTCCTTCGGTCAGGTACGCGCTGCGGGAACTTGGGGACCGATAACGGTCGGCGCCATTCGCCGTAACGCGCCTCATTAACGCGAAGATCGCATCTCGGATCAAAATCAGTGGGTTCGAGTCGTCCGCGCCATTGGACAGGGCAATCGTTCGCCTCAGCATATCTATTGATTGATCGGCTCCGCTGCCTTTGCGGGTTGCGGGCGTAGCGCCTTGTGCAGCAGGAGTGAGTGATTGGAACTTCGGTCCATGGAACTATGATGCGGACGTCGTGCTTATCCGTCTGTTTGGTTAAAAATTCGTATCTTAAGCCCTCCTTAAATTAAATTGTACCGTAAGGAGTCCATAATTTGAATCGAATAAGACTATCGCAAATGGAAGAAGTCGCGATGGAAGAAAGACGCCGGTTTCAAAGACAGGAAGTGCACAAGCGGGCAAAAGTCCTCTTCCATGAGGACACGCCTCCGCTCGATTGCGTTGTATTTGATTTGACGAGCCAAGGTGCGGGCATAAAGCTTGCGCTCAATATGTACACCCCGAAGTGGTTTGAATTGAGTTTCGATAATTTCCGGTCGAGTCGGTACTGCCGCTTGGCGTGGCAAAAGAACGATAAAGTTGGTGTTTCCTTTTCCTAACAGAGGAACTCCTCTGTAGCCCGTCTCGGGGATTAGAGCCCTGACGAAAGCGCGCCTGAAAAGCCAATTCCAGCGCATATCGATTCGCTCGACCGCTTCAGATCTAAATCGTTGTTGGTCGTTCGTCTTTTCTCGTCGCCGATCGGTCGTGACGTCTTCTTTCCTGTAACCAGGCGGTAATTTGCGTCTGGGTCGCCGTGCTTATGGCGAGTGAGCACTTTCAATTTTATGGTTTGCGAAACGCTCCGCTGATTGCGCGCATGCGCATAGCCGCCATTCCTTCGGTCGTGTTTTTCGTCTTCTCTCTGGGCACCGCCGCCTCGCAGGCGACGAGACCGTTGTTCCCCATCTGACCTGTTTGGTTGTCGAATTTACGTTCGAGGCACTGGTCTCCATGCGTGGGGGCGATAACAATCGAGCCCGTATATATTTCGCGGGTGTTATTTACTTTGTCACGAGCGGGGCTGCTGAATTGTGGCGTCACAACAATGGCGATACGCCAAGGGGGGGACCAATCGCTAAAGTAAAAGAAAATGCTGATGCCGAGAGCGATCCAGGCAAGCACCAATTTGGCGCTCGGCAAATCGCGCCACATCCAGCTCTTTGATGAGATCCGCGCCGCCATACCACAACTCACTCTCACGGCATCTGGAGCCCATCAATCCCGGCTCCTGACGACTTGCACATAGTCTAAATCGATCTTGGTTAAAATTGCTCTACCGTGATGACTCGTTTCCCATGGGCTCGCCACAACACGAGCCCAAATGCTCGATTTACTGGTTGGGGGCAGGTCAAACCCGCTACGGGCGCGGTGGAGTGGACTGGGGCACTTGGGCCTGTCTCTGGAGGTCGAGGCATCGTCCCGAATGGCCATTTCGGCGAGGAGGTAGAAGTGGTCCGCGCCAACTCTCTGCGGCGTTCCAGGAAGGTAGAGTTTGGGAATCAACCCCTCGCGATTTGGACAAACGTGAATTGGCTGTTGGGTGGAGGGCAGGCCGGTTCAGTGTGCGCCAATTCGTTTGTGTAAACGCGGACGGTGGTCGGCATTCTTGTCGGGACAGCGCAAATTCGCGCAAAGAAAACTTGTCAGAAGCAAAATCTTGTCGGAAATACGCGATTGCGCCCCTGGCGCAATTTCCTGTTCATCCCGCCTCGGTTGTGCTGCCGGCAGGTGGCGCGGCTAGCTTTCGCTCTCCGCCGTGCCGGGATTGCGCATTTCGTAGATGGCAAGCGCCAGCACCAGGATCCCGACCACGACGAAGTTCACTGTGGCCGCACCGGTGGTCGCGACGATCCACGGCGCCACGATCAGCCAAATGCCGAGTACGACATTGAGCCATTCCTCCCAGGCGCGGAAGGCTGACAGCGTGATCGCCTCAACCAGGATCAGCAGTACGCCCGTGATCACGGACGCGTGGGTGGCGGCCGGCACGAGTTCGAAGTGCAATGTCCACGGCGCGATGCATAGCCAAATGCCGAGAGCCCAACTGCACCAGTCCTCCCAATGGCTTGGCGGGGTGAAACGGGCGGCCGGCATCGTCTGGCACTCCTTCGCTGAGGCATTGCGTTTGTTGCCGCCTTGAAGTCTACAACGTTGAGCTCGAGTCTGGAAATGGACGCCAATATGCCGCCGCGAGGCCCACTGCGAGGGACGAGCCATGCCCACGATGAATCGCCAAGTGTTGCTGACGTCACGGCCAGCCGGCATCCCGCATGCTGAGAACTTTGCGCTTGCCGAGGCACCGGTTCCGGCGCTGGCGGACGGCCAGTTCCTGGTGCGCAATCATTATCTTGGCGTGGAGCCAGCCATGCGAGGCTGGGTGTCGGCAGTGGCCAATTATTCTGAACCGGTGCCGCTCGGCGGCGTCATGCGCTCCTTCGCCTCTGGCGAAGTGGTGGAATCGCGCCATCCGGATTTCGAGCCGGGTGATCGCATTACCGGCATGTTCGGCTGGCAGGAATACGCAGTGTCGGATGGCGCCGAGGTGCGGCGAATTGGCGAGCCTGACCTACCGTTGTCGCTCTTCCTCGGCGTGCTCGGCATTAACGGATTGACCGCCTATTTTGGTCTCACCGACATCGGCGCGCCCAAGGCCGGTGAGACAGTGGTGGTGTCGACCGCCGCCGGCGCAGTCGGTTCCTGCGTCGGGCAGATCGCCAAGCTCAAAGGCTGTCGTGCCGTCGGCATCGCCGGCGGGCCGATGAAGGCGCAGTTGTGCACGGATGAATTCGGCTACGACGCTGCGCTCGACTACAAGGCGCCCGATTTTGCGCAGAGCCTGGCACGTGCCTTGAGCGGCGGCGCCGACGTTTATTTTGACAACACCGCCGGCGCCATCAGCGATGCGGTGCACATGCATCTCAACCTGCGTGCCCGTGTCGTCATCTGCGGCACGGCTTCGATCGCGAACTGGGATCCGTGGCCGGTGGGGCCGCGCGTCGAGCGCACGTTGTTGGTCAAGCGGGCGCGCATGCAGGGCCTGCTCATCTTCGACTATGCTGACCGTTATGCAGAAGGCGTCGCGCAACTGGCCGCGTGGGTACGCGCTGGCAAGATTCGCTATCGTGAGGAAATCCTGCCCGGTCTTGAATCCGCGCCCGATGCCATTGCCGGGCTTTACCGCGGCGAAAATCTCGGTCGCCGGCTCATCGGGCTTGTGTGACGCCGCCTTACGTGCCTGCCAGGATGCGGGCATTCAGCGCGGCGCGCGCTTCGTCCTCATCGTCCATCGAATCGATGGCCTCCAGCGCCGCGATATAGTCCTGCGGTAGCCGGTGCTCGCGCGCGCCTTCGACGACGAAAGCCTTGTACCAGTGAAAGGGCATGAGGCTCGGGTCCGTCTCGATCGCGACATAGAACCAGGCTTCGACGGTCTCGTCGCCGATGATGATGCCGGCGCATTTTTCCGTATAGCCGAAGCCGAGCCCTTCCACCTGATCGAGCAGCGGTTTTTCGGCGGCCTGTAGCGTGTACAGCACGCCCCAAACGACGTGGCCGTCGTGGCCGGTGTGCTTCACATCGCATTTGCCCGAACCGTCGGTACCGGCCTTGTGCCATTTGAGGCGGTAGCCCTTCAGTTGTCCGACGCCGAGCGGTGTGGCGGACGGCGTCCTGGCCTTGAGCCGGGACGTACGCATGTTGGAGCCGTAGGCGAAAATGGTGATGCGGTCAGTCATGATTCATTGTTGCAGCGTCGAGGGACGCGTATTGCTACACTTGCTCGGCATTGAGATAGGCGAGCCGCGCGCCGCAATAGGCGCAGATGAAACCGAGAAGTAATGCGGTCAATCCGGCGACCACGTCCACAGTGCCGCCCAGGTTGTTGGTCTTGCTCATCACGCTGCCGGCGGTGGCGAGTGCGAACACCACCGCGATCAGAAAGCGTCGGGCGATCTGATAGACGACGCTACGCTCACGCGCGGCCGCAATCAGATAGGCGCCGCTGCCCCAGCCGCCGATTAGGCCGGCGGCGGCGATCGCCCACCAGGCCAGCGCTGAGATAAGTTGCGGCCGGTCGCCTTGCGCTAGCTGGCGCAGGCCGGTGTCGAGCCCGAGGCCAAACACGGTGAGCCCGATATGCACTACCAGCGCTGCGAACACGCCGCAGGCGATGGCCGCGGCGTAGTGCAGGCGGCGGAGGGCGTCGGTGTTGGCTTCCATGGATGAGGGATCCAAAGCGGCGAGTCTTTGCCACTTTAACTCATCGCGTCCGCCCGCGCGAACCCGCCGGCTGGCGGGTTCAATCGCGTGCCTGGGTGCGGCAAAATGCCGAACGGGCGCCACCTCAAGGCGTTAATGTGGCCAGAGGACAAAAGGTGGGGCGAGGCGGACGGGCGAGGGCAGGCATGGCGGACGCGGCCGGCATTGTTGAAACCGACATCCCCGCGCGGCTCGACCGGCTGCCGTGGGGCCGATTCCATACCCTGGTCGTGGCTGCGCTCGGCGTCACCTGGATCCTCGATGGGCTTGAGGTCACGCTTGCCGGTGCGCTCGCCGGCGCGCTGAAGGAAAGCCCGGTGCTGCAGTTCTCAAACGCCGATATCGGCTACGCGGCCAGCGCCTATCTCGCCGGCGCGGTTTTGGGCGCGATCCTGTTCGGCTGGCTGACCGACAGGCTCGGCCGCAAAAAGCTGTTTTTCATCACGCTCACGGTTTATCTGCTCGCCACCGCGGCCACCGCCGCATCCTGGAACATCTGGAGCTTCGCGCTTTTTCGCTTTCTTACCGGCGCCGGCATCGGCGGCGAATATGCGGCGATAAATTCCACTATCCAGGAATTGATCCCGGCACGGGTGCGTGGCTGGAGCGATCTCTGCATCAACGGCAGCTTCTGGGTTGGCGCAGCCATGGGTGCACTCGGCTCCCTGGTGCTGCTCGATCCCAACGTGATCGATCCGGAGATCGGCTGGCGGCTCGCCTTCCTGATCGGCGCGACGCTGGCTCTGGTTATCTTTTTCATGCGGCTATGGTTGCCGGAAAGTCCGCGTTGGCTGATGACACACGGCCGCGCCGACGAAGCCCATCGCGTCGTCGACGGCATCGAAGCGCATTTCGCCGGTCTGCCGGCGGAACACAATTTGCCCAAGGTGAAGCTGCGCTCGCGCCGCTCGACGCCGCTTTGGGAAGTGGCGCAGACCTTGTTCAAGCGCCACCGTCAGCGCACTTACGTGGGCCTGAGCCTGATGGCGGCGCAGGCCTTCTTCTATAACGCTATCTTCTTCACCTATGCGCTGATCCTCACAGATTTCTATCACGTGCCGTCCGACCACGTCGGCTGGTACATTCTGCCATTTGCTGCCGGCAATTTCCTCGGGCCTGTGCTGATTGGCCGCTTGTTCGACACCGCCGGGCGCAAGCCAATGATCGCTTTCACCTATATTATCTCGGGCCTGCTGCTCGCGGGCACCGGCTGGCTGTTCGAACGCGACCTCATCACCGCCGAGACACAGACCCTCTGCTGGATGATCATCTTTTTCTTTGCCTCCGCGGCCGCGAGCTCGGCCTATCTCACCGTCAGCGAGACCTTTCCGCTCGAGATTCGCGCGCTGGCGATCGCCTTCTTCTACGCCGTCGGTACCGGCGTCGGCGGCATCATCGGTCCCTCGCTGTTCGGCCGGCTGATCGACACCGGCTCGCGCACCAGCGTGTTCGGCGGCTATCTGCTGGGTTCGGTCTTGATGATACTCGGTGGCCTCGTCGCCTGGCGCTGGGGCGTCGCTGCCGAGCGCAAGCCGCTGGAGATGGTCGCAAGGCCGCTGACATTTATTGATATTGATTAGGGCGCATGAACCCGAAAGGTGCCACCGGTATTAGGAAAAGTTCATGCGCAAAGAAGAAAGGGCCGTTGATTCCGGGCCAGCTTCGGTGCGACCATCGACGAAATCCCACTCAAAAGAGTCCGGGCCGTTTCAATGAAGATCGTCCAATTCTCCCGCTTCGGCCCGCCGGAGCAGGTGGCCGAATGCATCGAGGTCGATGACCCGCCGGCGCCTGGGGCGGATGAGGTCACGCTCGACGTCCTCGCCTTCCCAATCAATCCGGCCGACACATTGATGATCGAGGGCCGCTATGCGGTGCGCCCGGCGCTGCCCTCGCGCGTAGGCGCCGAATGCATCGCGCGCGTCAGCGCCGTCGGCGGCGCGGTCGCCAACCTGCGCACCGGCGACCTCGTGATCCCGCTCGATCGCGACAATTGGGTGCAGCGCAAGCTCGCCAAGGCCGACCGCGTAATGAAGGTGCCGGCCGGCGTCGACCCGCTGCAGCTCGCCATGCTCAAGGTCAACCCGCCCACCGCCTATCTGATGATGACCAAGTATGTGGCGCTGTCGCCGGGCGACTGGATCCTGCAGAGCGCCGCCAATTCCGGCGTCGGGCACTGCCTTATCCAGTTGGCGAAGGCGGAGGGCTTCAAGACCGTCAACATCGTGCGCCGTGAGGGCCTCGCCGACGAACTCACCGCGCTCGGCGCCGACCTCGTGCTGGTCGACGGTTCCGATCTCGCCCAGCGCATCACCGCGACTACGAAGGCCGCGCCCATCAAGCTCGCCATCGACGCTGTCGGCGGCATGCAGATCGTGCGCTTCGGCGACGCGCTCGCCGACGAGGCCACCGTCGTCAATTACGGCCTGCTGTCGGGCGAGAACCCGCAGTTGAGCGCGCACCAATGCGTGTTCAAGCGACTCTGCCTCACCGGTTTCTGGCTGGTGCCGTGGCTGCAGAAGATGCCGCGCGCGGAGATCGCCGCGCTCTATGGCGGGCTCGCCAAGCACGTCGCCGACGGCAGCCTTAGGGTGCCGATCCAGGCCACGTTCCCGATCGACGAGATCAAACAAGCGCTGGCGCTGTCCAATGGCTATCATCGCGCCGGCAAGGTACTGGTGACGCCAAACGGGCCGGTCGGCTAGTGGTCCGATTCCGACATTTGCATTCCGCCGCTGCAAGCTCCCGAGCAAATGTCGGAGTTGAAGGACCACTAGCAATTATTTTATTCTAGTGGAGCTTTGAATTTGACATTTGATGAGCTGCTTGCTGCAAATGGGGATCAAATTCAAATTCGCTCCACGAGGGCAAGGGAAGCAATCATAACATGGCCCTACTAATTACGCCCTATTTCGGCACGCCCGAATTGTGGCGACGCGAAATCGCTGCGCTCATGCCCGACCTGGAAGTGCGTTTTTGGCCCGATGTCGGCGACCCCGCCGACATCGAAGCCGTCGCTCTCGTGGCGCTGCCGCCGGGCACGCTGCGCACGTTTCCGAACCTGCGTCTGATCATATCGCTGACCGCCGGCATCGATTCGCTGATGCGGGACAGCAATCTGCCGGACGTGCGGATCGCGCGCGCGGCCGATCCGGCGGGCGATGCCATGATGAACGAGAGCGCGCTGCTGCACGTGCTGCGCCATCACCGCGGTATGCCGGAATACGTGCGGGCACAGGCGCGGCGCGAATGGAAGCGGCAGCCGGTCAGGCGCGCGGATGAGCGCCGTGTTGGTGTGATGGGATTGGGCACAGTTGGCTTGGCTTGCGCCGAGACGATTGTCTCTCTTGGTTTCAGGGTCGCGGGTTGGGTACGTTCGCAGCGGCAAGCGGGCAATATCGAAATCTTCGCTGGCCAAGAGCAGCTTCCCGCTTTCCTGGCGCGCAGCGAAATCCTGCTCAACCTGCTGCCGCTAACGCCGGAGACGCGCGGCATCATCAATGCGGAAACGCTTCGACAACTTCCAGCCGGCGCGTCGGTCATCAATCTCGGGCGCGGCGAGCATGTTGTCGAAGCCGATCTGATGAAAGTGCTCGATTCCGGTCATCTCGCCGCTGCCACGCTCGACGTGTTTCAAGTGGAGCCGCTGCCGAGTGACAGCCCGCTCTGGGTGCACCCGAAGATCACGATCATGCCGCACGTCGCGCGCCGGCTCGACGCGGCCATTCTCGCACCGCGCGTCTGCGCCATCCTGCGCGACTTTCGCGCCGGAAAGCCGCTCGACCAATTGGTCGATCGCGCGCGCGGCTACTAGAGCATGATCCCGAAATGTGGGCACCGGTTTTCGAAAAAGATCGTGCTCCAAACTAAGAATCCCGCGTTGCCAACGCCTGTTCGGCGGCGACGATGCCGGTGAGCAACGCGCCGTGCGCGGTGGAGAAGTCGTGGGTCGAGCAGGCCTCGCCGGCGAAGAACAGCCGGTTGCCGACCTGCTTGGCAAGCGTCTGCCGGCAGGCGGCCTTGCCCGGCAACGCGAACGAGTAGGAGCCGCGCGCCAGCGGATCGGCGCCCCAGCGGTGGATGGCGATCGGCTTCACATGTTTGGCGAAATCGCTGCCGAGTTCGGGCGGTGAGTTCGCCGACAGCGAAATCGAAGAACGCCGCATCGCCGCCGGCTTCCAACTCGGCTGCTTGGACCCCGCCGAAATAGGCCTCGATCATCGGCCGGCCGAACGGCCTGAACTGGTAGGCGGCGGTGCTAGTATGATTAATGTCGCCGAACAGGCTGCAATCGGCCTCGAAGGCTTCCGGCTGGTTGAGCGCCAGGAACAATTTGTCGGCAAGCCCGAGCGGCAGCCCGCGCGCGGCTTCCGTCTTCTCCGGCAGCGTCGGCGTGAAGCGGACCGCCTCGCTGGCGATGAGCGAGGTTGGCAGCGTCACGATGACCTGCCCGGCGGTGAGCGTGCCCTTGGCGCTTTCGATTTTGATCCGCGTGCCGCTGTGGTCAATCGCCAGTATGGGGCAGCCGAGCGCTGCCGGCACGCCAGCGGCATGGGCTGCGATGACCGTGCCATAGCCTTCGACCACGCGCCAGTTCACGTCGTTGCCGTCGTAATTGGCGAGGTCACGCACCGACAGGCGGTCGAGCTCGGCGCCGCTGACATAAGTGTTGATCGCGTTGACCAGCGCATTCCAGCGCCCGCCCCGCGGCAGCAGATCGACCGCGGCGCGGTCAGGCTTGCCGGTCTCGGCGCCCACTTGCGCGAAGAAATTGCTGAGCATCTCGTGAAATTCGTCCTGCTCCTCTGGCGAGAAGCCATAGGGCAGGGAGGGCTTGGACCAGGGCGGCGGCGATTTGTCGATACTGCGGCCTTGGCGCTCGGCAATGTCGACCCAGGGGTTGCGGTCGGCTGAATGCAGCCAGCCGCAGCCGAGGTCGAGCGCAAAGCCCGACGCGTCGTCGGTCCAGCCGCGGCCACCGAGCCGCTCGCGCGCTTCCACCATCAGGCACGACACGCCGGCCTCGTGCAGCCGCCGCCCTGCTCCGATACCGGCCGCGCCGCCGCCGACGATCACGACTTCGAATTCATCGTGCACCATGGCCGGCTTTCTGCTCGGAAGCGCGCGTCATGGCAAGCGCGAGCCGGCCTCGGGGATCAGCTTCAGCGTTCCGGATTGTCAGTGGGCGGCTCGTCGAGCTCGACCTCGAAGCAATGGGCGTGATGGCTCCAGTGCTCGACGCGCTCAAGCTTGGCGAATCGTGCTTGGGCGATGCGGCAGGCGTCTTCCGGAGTATCGGCTTGCGGTACGCGTACAACCCGCTGAACTGCGCTGACGGGATGGCCGTCGGAGCTCAGCAGTTTGTTCAAGAACTTGACGCGATACGCAGGCAAACGGCGCCTCCCACGCTGCCTTCGACGGGCGTCAGCCAGAACGTTCGCGCCGGGCGGATATTGACCGCCCGGCCTTCGCGCTTACGGGAACGCGGAGCCGGCCCGGAAGCCGAATTTCCGGAAGATCATGGCAGCCGGGCAGAACCCGGTAAAGGCCGCTTGCAACATGTTCAGGCCGATAAAGGCAGTGAAGAGCAGCCACCACGGGTTCACCCAGACCGCCAGCACAACGCTCAGCAGGATCATCACTCCCGCAAAGGCCATCACGGCGCGATCGACGTTCATTTCAATCTCCATCTTGTAAGTTTCATGCAACTTGTTTGGTTCCGCCGCCGCGGCGTTACGCTGCCTGCGCCAGATGGCCGCGCGTCCAGCTCACGATGTGGCGCGCGTCCATGACGCCGGCATTGCGGGCGACCAACCGACCGCCGCGAAACAGCAGTAACGCCGGGATACCGGCGACGCCATAGTCGGCCGCGATCCGTGGCTGCTCGTCGGCATTGACCTTGACGAGCCGCACGCGTGGTTCGAGCTCGGCGGCCGCCGCCTCGAACATCGGACCCATAACCCGGCACGGCCCGCACCACGGCGCCCACAGGTCGACCAGCACTGCGATGTCGTTGTTATCGCGGTGCTTGGCAAACGCGGGGGCGTCGACTGCGACAGGATGGCCGTCGAACAGGGCGGCGTGGCACGATCCACACTTCGCCGCCGTCGCCGGCTTGCCGGATGGTAGGCGGTTGGTGGCGGCACAATGCGGACAGACGACGTGCAAGTTAGACATCTAATGCTCTTTTTGTTTGCGCATGATCTTATCCGAAAACCGGGTTCCACTTTTCGGGATCATGCGCGGATTACGCCGGCTCCTTCTCCTTGCTCTCCTTGATCTTGCGCAGATTGAGTTTTTCCATGAGGAACTTTTCGTAGAACGGTTCGCTCTCACCTCTGCGGATCTTGCGCATGAAATATTTCTCGAATCCGATCTTCGCGTAATGCACCCACTGGCCCTTTGACGACCAGTTGACGTTACGCGGCGGAATCTGCGGTTGCGCCACGAAGGCGATGCCGTTGTCGCCGAAGTCCGCCAGGCACACCGCGTTCCAGGTCGGCTCGGCATGTGGGCTCCTTGCCGCGCAGCAGCGCGCCGATGTTGATCGCCGTGGCGGTCACCATGGACTCGATCATGAAGCCGGTCTTCGGCACGCCGGTCGGCACCGGGGTCGGCGACACCGGCGCGATGGCGACGCACACGCCGATCTGAAGATGTTGGGGAAACCCGGGTTGCGCTGGTGCTTGTCGACCAGGATGAAGCCGCGCGGATTCGTCAGCTTCTCGATGCCGCGCACGGCGGGAACGCCGCGGAAGGCCGGCAGCATCATCGAATAGGCGAAGGGCAGTTCGTGGGTCTTCTTCACTTCGCCGTCTTCATTGAGTTCCTCGACGTTCATTTTGCCGGGCTCGATCTTCTTTACCCGCGCATTGGTGATCCATTTGATGTGGTGGTCGCGCATCTCGCTTTCGAGCATGCCCTTGGTGTCACCGACGCCGTCGAGGCCGAGGTGGCCGACATAGGGTTCCGAGGTGACGAAGGTCATCGGCACCTTGTCGCGGATCTTGCGGCGGCGCAGTTCGGTGTCGAGGATGAACGCGAACTCGTAGGCCGGTCCGAAGCAGGAAGCGCCCTGCACGGCGCCGACGATGATCGGCCCCGGGTTCTTGGCGAACTTTTCGAAGGCGTCCTTCGCATGCACCGCGTGGTCGACGTGGCAGATCGACTGGGTGTTGCCGTCGGGGCCGAGGCCCTCGATCTCGTCGAAAGCGAGCTCCGGCCCGGTGGCTATCACCAGATAGTCGTAATCGACCGATGTGCCGTCCTCGAGCTCGACGCGGTTCTCCGCCGGATGCACCTGCTTGGCGCCCTGCGGCAGGTAGCGGATGTCCTTGCGCTTCATCACGCTGTCGAGATCGATCTCGATGTCCTTGCGGTCGCGCCACCCCACCGCCACCCACGGATTGGACGGCACGAAGTGATAGCGCGGCCCCTGGCCGATCACAGTCAGGTGGTCCCCCTTGCGCAGTTGCGGGACCAGTTCATAGGCCATTATGGTGCCGCTCAATCCGGCGCCCAGCACCACAACCTCTGCCATGACGTTTTCTCCTCGCATGTTCCGAGACGCCGGGCGGCTGGAAAGGCTGCTCGCAGACGTCCCGTATTTTCCGAATAATTTCTTGCAGCCTAGCGGGGCGGTCCGCGGCGGGTATTGAGCGAGATCAAGGTCGGCCACGAATTGCGCCCATCCAGGACCGTCGCCCACCCGGCCGCTATGGGTTCCCCGCGAACGGGTTCAGGTGCCTTGGTTTTCGCCGCCGGCCTCGGCTAAGTAACGACGGAAATCGCCGGGAGCCGCACAATATGAAATTCGCGCATTTTTCGCACATCTGGAACAAGCCGGGCTTGACCCCGCACCAGCGCTACGAGCAGCTCTGGCGGGAGCTCATGCTCTGCGACGATCTCGGCTTCGATTATTCGTTCTGCGTCGAGCACCATTTCCGCCCCGACGAGAGCTGGATGTCGTCGCCGGCGCTCTACGCGGTCGGCGCCGGTGCCCGCACCAAGCGCCTCAGGGTCGGGCCCATGGGCTTCGTGGTGCCGCTCTATCATCCGCTGCGGCTGGCGGAGGAAATCGCCATCGTCGACCAAATGCTGGGCGGGCGCATGGAATGCGGGCTGGTGCCGGGCATCAGCCCGGACTACTTCAAGCCGTTCGGCATCGACTACAATTTCCGCAAGTCGCCAACGATCGAATTTGTCGATTATCTGAAAGCCGCGTACGGCGAGACCCAGCCATTCTCCTTCCGCGGCGAGGTGCACAGCACCGACTCGGCGGAAATCTCAGTGCAGCCGATGCAGAAGCCGCACCCGCCGCTTTGGATGATGAGCCGCGATCCGCGCACGCTGGAGTTCTGCGCCGAGAAGGGCATCAATCCTGGCTACTTCCTGGTCTATCCGCGCGTCGACGCGGCACCGCGCTACCGCAAGTTCCTCGAGGACTGGGCGAAGGCCGGCTGGCAGCGCAAGCCCAACATCGCCTATTGCACGGTGGTCTATGTCGACGAGAGCGACGACAAGGCGATCGACGTGGCGCTCAAGCGGGCGTCCCGCGCTTATGAAGGCTTCCTGGCGCGGCCGCGCCCCGGCGACACCTTCGAAAGCCGTGTCGCCGAGTTCGCCAAGCGGTTCATCGGACGCGGGGAACCAGGCGCTTCCGAGATTATGATGAACCTGTTCGATCCCGACTATCTGATGAAAAACGAACTGGTCTATATCGGCTCGCCCAATACGGTCGCCGAGAAGATCCGCAAGAGCGCCGAGGCCGGCGTGTTCAACGTCTTCATGGGCGAGTTCAATTTCTCCGACCTGCCGGAAGACGACCTGCTGCGCTCCATCCGTCTGTTCGGCGAACAGGTGATCCCCGAGTTGCGCGATTACGAGCCGTTCTAAGTTACCTCTCCCCGCGTGCGGGGAGAGGTCGACCCGCCGGCGCGCTCCCGGAATGACTTAGGTGGGCATCACCGGCAGGATCAGCTCCGACGGATGCGCGGCGTCGTGACAGATGGTGTCGCGGCCGACCTTGTTGGGCGTGTAGTAGTGCACCCATAGCGCCTCGCTCATCGGTGAATCGCCGTTGACGATCTCCAGCCGCAGCCGGTGGCCGGCCTTGATCAGATAGGCCATCGGCTCCAGGCTGATCTCGAACTTATAGATTTCGCCCGGAGTGAGCGGCTGCGGATCGCTGTGCGTCTGATAGGGCACCATTTCCGTCGACCGCTCGGGATCGAGCGCGCGGTGCGAGGCGCGCAGCCAGCCGCGCGTGATGACGTCGGCGAACGGATTGAGCCCTTTGCCGCGGTCTTCGGGGCTTTGCGGATACTGGTCCATCAGCTTGATGAAGAAATCGGTGTCGCGCGCGCTCGATGACGCATAAAGCGTCAATTTGATCGGCCCGGTGATCTCCATGTCCTTGGTAAGCGCCGCGCTGGTGAAGGTCAGCACGCGCCGCACCGGATCGAAGCCGCCGGCCGGTCCTGTCGGCCCGAAACCGGCAACCCCGGCGACCCAGCCGGGATTGGGATAGTCGTAACTGGTCGAAGCGCCCCCGCCCGGCGCTTGCATCGCCAGCCCGCCGTCGTTGAGCGAGGTGAGGCTGCCGGTTTTCACGTCGTTGAGATACCAGCGGGTGTACTGGATGCCCGGCGGCGGCCAGGTCTCCGCGCTGCGCACGAGATCGCTGTTGCGCACGTCGTATTCGACGTTCGGCCGCGCCGTGTAGTCGGTCTGCTTGCCTTTCAGGTAATGATCGTAGAACGGCAGCATCGTCTTCTGATGGAACTCGACGCTGGAGAATTCGCGCGCCGCCGCCCAGGCATTGGGCACGCCCGACATGTGCAGCTTCTTCGGCCCCTGCGCTCGGCAGTAGCCGTCGATGTTGCCGCGGGTGTGCAACTGGATCTTGCCCCAAGCGCCGCTCGAATAAAGCGGCACCTTGATCTTCGATAGGCCCTCCCAGGCGCTACGCTCGCGCCAGAAATCGTCGAAGATCGGATGCGCGGCGACGAGGCCGGCGAGATCGGTCGTCTGCTCGCGCGAGGGTCCTTCGGCCGGCACGCGGTTGATCATGCGGTTCTGGAACCACCAGTAGCCGGGGAAAAAGTCACACGGAATGCCGCCATGATGGGTGCTGGCGCGGTAGACATCGGCGAGGCCGTCATGGGCGGCGAGGCAGGCGAGCGAGGGCGGCGCCAATGCACCCATGAACCACTGCACCATGCAGAAATACGACTGCCCGATGCCGCCAACCTTGCCTGTGCACCAATCCTGCGCGCCGATCCACTCGATCATGTCGTAGAGATCGGTCTGCTCGTTCTTGCCCAGGAACTCGAACCCGCCGCCGGAGCGGCCGCAGCCGCGCAGGTCCATGTTGACGTAGGCGTAGCCCTGCTCGACGTACCATTCGATCGGCCCGGTCTCACGCCACAGGAATTGCGGGCTCGCCGGCAGCTTGTTGTTGTCGAAGCGGTAAGGCGAGGCGCCGAACAGGGCCGGGTAGGGGCCTGTGCCGTCGGGACGATAGATGCGCGCGGCCAGCGTCGTGCCGTCGCGCGCAGCGATGGAAACGATTTCGTCGATCATGGAAGATCCCCGACATTCGAATTGAAGCGGGGAAGCTTAGAGCGGGTAAGCCTGGGCCGAAAGGCTCACAACCCTGCCAAGTTTTTCATGGTGCGGTACAGCGCCGATTGTCCTTCGAAGCCGATTCCGGGACGATCGGAGAGGGTGACGGCGCCGTCCGCTATCACCGCGTCATCGGCAAAACCGCCGAAATCGCCGAACACGCCGGGATATGACTCCGCGCCGCCGAGGCCGAAGCCTGCGGCGATCGCCAACGACATCTGGTTGCCGCCGTGCGGGAACAGCGACGTGCGCTGCCAGCCGTACCGCTCCAGCATGGCGAGCGTGCGCGATAGTTGCGTGATGCCGTAGGCCTGCGGCGGATCGATCTGGATGACATCACGGTCCGCCCGCCAGCGGCCGAAGGTCACCAGGTTTTCCACGTCTTGGGTCGAATAAAGGTTCTCGCCAGTTGCCAGCGATGGCGCGTAGGCGCCTACCAGTTCCGCGAACAACGCGAGGTCGAGTGGGTCGCACGGCTCCTCATACCAACGCAACTTGAACGGCTCCAGCGCCCGCGCGTAGGCCAGCGCTTCCTCACGCTCGAACTTGCAGTTAGCGTCGACCGCCAGATGTTCGCCGGAGCCCACTACCGCCAGCACCGCTTCAAGACGCCGCAGGTCCTCGTCGAGCCGCAGGCCGCCGACCTTCATCTTCACCATTGTGTAGCCGGCATCCAAGTGCCGGCGCATCTCGTCCTGCAGGTCCTTCGTCGTCTGCCCGGGCCAATACCAACCCCCGCCGACGTAGCAGGACATCTTGCTCGGCACTTTGTCGTCGCTGAAACGCTCGGCCAGCAGCACATGCAGTGGCTTCTCGACGATCTTGGCGAGCGCGTCCCACACCGCCACCTCGATGGTGCCGATGGCGATTGAGCGCTCGGAATGTCCGCCCGCTTTCTCCCGCTGCATCATGCAGGCGAGGATCTTCGCGGGGTCGAGGTGGCCGCCGGCATCCAGCAGCGTCTCCGGCTTGGCCGCCAGGATGCGCGGGATGAAGCGCGCCCGCATCGCCGCACCGCAGGCGTAGCGCCCGGTCGAATTGAAGGCGAAGCCGCAGACCGGCTTGCCGTTGCGCACCACGTCGGTGAGCACCGCCACCACCGAGGTGGTCATCTCGGAAAAGTCGAAACTCGAATTACGCAAAGTGGATTTGAGCGGGATCGCGGTTTCGCGGATATCGACAATGCGCATCAAGTCCGCCTCATGCCCCGCGCGTCACTTCCGGGTGGTTTCGACGTGCCATACCAGCAACCATCGGCGCAACATCCGGAGCGAATAGATGGCGGCCGTGCCGACGAAACCGATTTCGACGATGCCGGCAAAGACCCCAGGCGAGTCGGCGAACCGCTGCGCATAGATCATCGAGCCGCCGAGGCCGACGCCCCCCATCAGCATTTCGGCGACAATGCAGACGATAAGGGCGAGCGGCAGGGCGATTTGAAGTCCTGTCAGGATCTGCGGCAGTGCGGCGGGCAAAATCACGCTCCACAGGATGCGGCGCTCGGGCGCGCCGAGGCTTTGGGCCGACCAGATCAAATGACGTTCGACCGCCTGCGTGCCGGCGATGGTGTTGGCGGCGATCGCGAAGAACGCGGCGAAGGCAATCAACAGAATCTTCGAGGTATCGTAGGCGCCGAACCAGAGAAGAAAAATTGGCAGAAAGGCCACCTTGGGCATCGGGAAACCGACGGAAATGATGGGATCGAAAAACCAGCGCACCAGCGACTTGCGCGCCATCACGACACCGATCGCGACCGCCAATAAAGCGGCGAGTGCGAAACCGGCAAGCGCACGGTAAAGCGTCAGGGCCGCCTTGATGAAGAAGCTTCCGCTAACGACATCCGCGAAGACGCGCGTGAAAATCGTTTCGATCGACGGCAAAAGGAAAGGCGTCAGTATGCCGCTTTTAGCAAAGCCTTCCCAGATCAGCATGAGAACAATGATGGACCCGAAAGGCGCGGCCTTGCGCCCGACCAGACGCAGCAACCTGCTGGCCGTCATCACGGCCCGCAACTCCACGCCGGCGTCCGGCGCGGCTGGATTCACTGACGCCATATCAGGATTCTCGACATGGTCCATTGGAAGATGCGGTCGGCGCAGAATCCCAAGAAAACGACCGTCAGGATGACAGCGAACATCGAGGGATAGACACCGGAATCGCCAAATCCGCTCACCAGGTAACCGAGTCCGTTGCGGGAAATGAGCAACTCGGACGCGATCAGAAGCACGAACGAGATGGCAATGGCGGTGCGAATGCCGGTCAGCACCTCCGGCATCGCGCCGGGTATCACGATCTGCCAAAGAATCTTGCGTCGGCTCGCCCCCAGGCTCAAGGCAGACCAGACGTAGACGTGATCCACGCCGCGCGCGCCGTTATAGGAGCTGATCACGATCGGCAGCATGCAGCCGATGAAAATGAGGACGATCTTTGACATGTCGCCGATGCCGAACCACAGGATCATGACTGGGATCAGCGCCGACTTCGGCATCGGATAGAACAACTGGATGACTGGATTAACGATCGTGCGCACCTTCGGATACCAGGCCATGGCGATGCCGGCGGTCGTGCCGAGAACGATCGCCAGGCCGAGGCCGCTCGCGACGCGCCACAGGGATGCCTCACCGTTGACGAATAGTGTCCCATCCTTGGCCAGTTGCCACCAGGACGCCAGGACGTCGGTCAATGGCGGCAGCGCGAATTGCGAGATGAGGCCGCTGCGTGAGACGAGTTCCCAGGCGACGGCGAGGATCAGAAGCGGCAAGTATCGGACGAAAACGGTCCTCATTGTCTCCGTCCCATTTGCGCCAGCATGGCCTCATCGCGGACACGGTCCCAGATATAACGCGAGATCTTGTTGAATTCGGGTGTGTCCATGACCTCGACGCCGGGCGAGTCGAAGCGGGTGTCGACGATTTCCATGACGCGTCCCGGCCGCGCCGACATTAGAATGACCCGTTCCGCGACATAAACCGCTTCGCGTACGTCGTGCGTGACGAACACGACGGTCGTTTTGGTCTTCTGCCAGATCGACAGCAATTCTTCCTGCATGATGCTGCGGGTCTGCGCGTCGAGCGCCCCGAACGGCTCGTCCATCAGCAGGATGTCCGGCGCGACCGCGAGCGTGCGCGCAATGGCCGCGCGCTGCTTCATGCCGCCGGAGAGGTGGCTGGGATAGGCATCCTCGAAGCCGGAAAGCTGAACGAGGTCGATATAATGTTGGGCCCGCTCGCGCCGTTCTTGTCGCGGAACGCCGGTGTTCTCCAGGCCGTACAGCACGTTGCCCAAGACGGTCTTCCACGGAAATAAGGCGAAGTGCTGGAAGACGATGCCGCGGTCGGCGCCGGGCCCCGTCACGTCATTTGCGCCGGCGACGATCCGGCCGCTTTCGATCGGCAGGAATCCGCCGATCAGATAGAGCAGGGTACTCTTGCCACACCCGCTCGGCCCGAGCAGCGCGACGAATTCCTTTTCGGCGACGTCGAGCGAAATCTTGTCGAGCGCCTGGACCGGCCTCCCGGTGGGAGGCCGGTAGTAGTGGCTGACCGAGTCAACCGAGATTGCCGGGCGGTCGGTCGGCGCGTTGACTTGAGCTTGCATCGCGCGACCATCCATGGGGCCCTCCCGGTTGTCCAATGCCATCGTCTCGTGCGCCGTTATTTGATGCGCTTGCGAGCCTCCTTTATTATCGAGAGATCGCTATACTTTTCGGCATCGATGCCCTTTTTGATCACCTTGTTCTTTATCGCGAGATCGATCGCGTGCTGTAAATTGGCGATGTTGGGCAGACCATCAGGATCGCGATAGTAGTCGTCCTTGGTGAAGGCATAATTGATGCGCTTGGGCGGGCGATGCGTGAAATCCATCACGATCTGAATCGCCTTGCTTGTGGTTTGCCGGATCGAGGAACCAATGTAGCGCCCGGATATAGTCTTCGAAAAAGTCGACCAGTACCGCTCGGTTTTTGTCGATGAAACCTTGGTGGCGACCAGCGAGACTGTCTGCTGCGGCCCGGTGACGTCGCGGCTGGTGAACATTTCCTTCACCTTGCTCTTGTCGAGCAGAGAGGCGAACTGCGGCAAGATCGGCGCCATGTCGACCTTTCCTGACATCAGCATGGCGGGCATGTTGCCGAACGACACCTCGATCGTGTTGAAGTCGTCGTTGCTCAGTCCGTGCTTATGCAGCATGCCCCGCATCGACGTATCGATCGCCGAGCCGATGGAATTGGTCGCGATGCGCTTGCCCTTCAGATCCTCGATTTTGTTGATGCCGCTGCTCTTGAGCACCCAAAACCCGCTCGACCAGTACGGCGCGCGGTCTTGAATGACGTCACAAATCACACGGGCATCGATACCGGCATTGGTGACCGCGAGATCAAGCGCCGTCGCCGACAGTGCGGCGATATCTAATCGGCCCGACGCGAGTGCGGTGAGCTGTGCCGTGCTGCCGCGGAAACGGACGGCGTCGACGGTATAGGTTTTACCATAGTGCTTGAGAATGCTCTTATTCTGGAACAGCAGCGGGGCCACATGGCCGGGCGTTTGCGACCATCCGATCGTGATCTTGACCGGCTCCGCCTGTGCGGAAATCGCCGCTGCTGCGAGCGCCGCTGACGCGATGGCCAAGGACTTGAGCTTGTGCGCGAATATCATTTTCTTTTTCCTCCGATTTTTGGGCGATCTTGCAGCCGTCGCCTTATTTCGATTGATCTATGCGGTCTTGGTCCTGCTCCTCAGTGCGAGGGCCATCCTCGGTTGTTGGCCCCGAATTCTGGACCCGCCGTTCAGCTTACGCGGTGCGCAACCTGAGAATTTCCCGCGCTTCTTTCGCTGTCGCCAAGTCGGCGCCGAGGTCGTCAAGAATGCGTACCGCTTTTTCGCACAGCGCCGCATTGCTGGGCGTCAGCTTGCCCTTGCTAAGATAGACATTGTCTTCCATTCCGACGCGCACATGCCCGCCGAGGAACCAGGTTTGCGTGAGCATTGGGAATTCCCAGCGCCCGATAGCGAAGGCCGCCCACATCGCGTCCTTCGGCAGCAGCGACTGCGCATATATCAAAGTTTGCGGCGTGGAAATGAAGCCGTAACGCACGCCCATCACGATCTGGAACAACGGCGGGCTTTTCAAGACGCCGGAGGCGAGCAGCGCATGGGCTAGTTGGATGTCGCCTGAATCGAACACTTCCAGCTCCGGCAGCGCGCCGGCCTTGTAGATTTCCTTTGCCATGATCGTGACGTTGTCGGGCGTATTGAGCACCGCGGCAGAACCCGACCACATCGTATTTAGATCGAGCGTGGCGATGTCAGGCTTGAGTTCGACGATGTGCTCGACGCGCTTGAGCGGATGTAGGATGTTGGTGCCCGGTCCGGCGTTGCGAGGATCGTCCTTATCGGGAACGAAACGGCCGCCAGGCCCGGTGGTGAGGTTGATGATGAGATCGGAATTCTTGTCGCGGATGCGTTCCACGGTTTCGCGATAATGCGCGAGCTCCATGCTCGGGCGCCCGTCGGGATGGCGCACATGAATATGCGCGACCGCGGCGCCGATTTTCGCGCATTCCAGCGCGGCATTGGCGATCTGTTCGGGCGTGCAGGGCAAGTTGGGATTCTGCTGAACCGTGGTGAGACTGCCGGTGACGGCGACCGTTAGGATTGTCTTGTTGCTCTTGCCCGCCATCGCAGTTACTCCCAACAAGTGAGAATTTGACATTTAAACAAACGACTGTTTACATGATTTTTGTCAAATCGCCAATAGTGAGTCAAGCGTGCGCAAGGTTGCCGGAGTGAAGACCAGACGTTTGAAGGCGGGCGTCGCCCGGCGCGCCGCTTCCGATACCGGTAAATCCTTGCGCGGCACCGCAGTTGGCGTCCGGCCGTTCGCGCAAGCCTGTCACCGGTACGGCAGAACCGTCGGTGCGCGAGCGCATCCTCACCGTCGCCGAGCGCCTGTTCGCGAAACACGGCATGGCCGGCGTGGGCCTGCGCGCCATCAGTGCGGAAGCCAAGGTCAATCTCGCGTCCATCGCTTACCATTTCGGCTCCAAGGACGGCTTGTTGGAAGCGCTGTTCGCCGAGCGTGCCGCACCCATCGCGGAAGAGCGACTGCGTCTGCTGGCTTTGTGTTCCGAGGACGGCAAGACACCAGCGCTCGAGGACATTCTCGATGCTTTCCTGCGTCCGGCGCTGGTGCTCGGCGTGCAGCCGCGTTTCGGCGGGCCGGCTTTCGTCAAGCTGCGCGCGCGGCTTGCCACTGAGCCGGAGACCTTGTCGCGCAAGATCCTGTCGAAGGCCTTCGATCTTTCCAGCCGCCAATTCATGGACGCGCTTGTTAAAGCGCTGCCGCAAGTACCGCGCGCCGAGATTGAGTGGCGTTTTCATTTCATGCTCGGCGCCATGTTCTATACCATGGCCAATACCGGGCGTATCCAGGCGCTGACCAGCGGCCGCGTCGACCCCGGTAACGTCAAACGCGCTCTCGATCACATGATTCCGTTTCTGGCGGCGGGCTTCCGCTCGGCGCAGGTGGCGGAATCGGCTCGATAAACGACGCAAAGAGGGAAAGTCCGATGACTGCTCGCAAAATCACCCGTAAGGACATGAGCGAGGCCGCGGAGAAGTACAAGAATTGGGGCAAATGGGGCCCCGACGACGAGATTGGCACGCTCAACTATACGACGCCGGACGACATCATCGCCGCCACAAGGTTGGTGAAGAAGGGCAAGGTGATCTCGCTCGCGCTCAACTTCGACCACACAGGCCCGCAAGGCGCCAAGAGCAAGTATCCGTCGATGGGCCGCACCAATCCCATCCACACCATGCTGCGTACCGGCACTGACGCCTATTCAGGTGTGCTCGACAAGCGCGGTATCCGCGCCGCCGACGATATGGTGACCATGCCGCTGCAATGCGGCACACAGTGGGACGGGCTCGGCCACGTCTTCTATGAGGACCACATGTGGAACGGCTACGACTGCCGCGAGGTGACGAGCGCCGGCGCGCAGAAGTGCGGCATCGAGAAGACCAAGAACAGGATGGTCGGCCGTGGCGTGCTGCTCGACGTCGCCCGTTACAAGGGCGTCGAGTCCATCGACGACGGTTACGGCATCACGAATGACGATCTCTACGGCACCGCCAAGAAGCAGAATGTCGCCCTCAAGCGCGGCGATTTCGTCATTGTGCGCACCGGCATGATGGAGCGTTGCCAGAAAGCCGGAAGTTGGGACGGCTATCCGGGCGGCGATGCGCCGGGCTTCGGCTTCGAGACGCTCGATTTCGTCAAGGACACCGAGTTGGCGGCCCTCGCCAGCGACACCTGGGGCTGCGAGGTGCGGCCGAATCCGGTCGCCGAAGGCGAGAACATCAACCAACCCTGGCACTGGATCACGATTCCCATCATGGGCATGACCATGGGCGAGATCTTCCAGTTGAAGGAGCTGGCCGACGACTGCGCGGCGGACAAGGTCTACGAGTTTCTGTTCGTGGCGCCGGCGCTGCCGATCACTGGCGCCGTCGGCTCGCCGATCAACCCGCTGGCAATCAAGTGACCGCGAAGGGTCATCCCGGACAGCTAAGCCGATCTGAGGTCGTTACGGATACCGTATTTGAAATGATCCCGAGCGCAGCGCGTTAGCGGTGCGTTGCTGGCCCGGGAATTGTCGAAAGGCTCGTCATGCCGAAACCCTATCCCGTCACCCATACCGAAGCCGAGTGGCGCCAGATCCTCACACCTGAGCAATACGCGATCATGCGCGAGCATGGAACCGAAATGCCGGAAAGCTGCGCGCTCAACTACGAGAAGCGCCCGGGCGCTTTCCTGTGTGCCGCGTGCGACCAGCCGCTGTTCGTGTCGCACAAGAAATTCGAGAGCGGCACCGGCTGGCCGAGCTTCACCCATCCCGAGCCGGGCGCGGTCGAGACCGATGAGGATACCAGCCACGGCATGGTGCGCACCGAGGTGCATTGCAGCCGTTGCGGCAGCCATCTCGGCCACGTCTTTCCCGACGGCCCGCCACCGACGGGCCTGCGCTACTGTATCAACGGCATCGCGATGAAATTCATTCCGGACGAGGGGGACGCGTAACACCATGGCAACAGTCGGCCACAACCAGAAACGCATCGGCGCCGAAGTGCTTGCCGACATGCTCAAGGACTACGGTGTCACCCACGTGTTCATGGTGCCGGCGGTCCTGCGGCGCACCTTCGTGGAGATGGAGCGGCGCAACACGGGCATCGCGCGCGTCCACTGTCACGGCGAGAAGTCCGCCGCTTACATGGCCGACGGTTACGCGCGCGCCTCCGGCAAGCCCGGTATCTGCATGGCGCAAGTGATCGGCGCGCTCAATCTCGCCGCCGGCTTGCGCGACGCCCAACTTGCCCATTCGCCGGTGATCGCAATGACCGGCGGCCGCGATCCCAGGACCAAGTTCCGAAAAGTTTACCAGGAGATCGACGACGTTCCGGCGTTCGAACCGGTGACCAAGATGAATGCCACCGTCGATGACGTTGCGCGCATTCCCGACATGGTACGCCAGGCCTTCCGCACCGCCACGACGGGTGCGCCCGGGCCGGTGCATTTGCAGTTTCGCGGCAACGAGGGCCAACTCGATGCGGAAGAAGCGGAGATGGAGGTGCTGGTCGAGCAGCAATTTGCTCACGTACCACCGTTCCGGCCGGAGCCGCAGGCCGAACACGTCAAAGCCGCGCTCGATCTTCTGCAGAAGGCGGAACGCCCCATCATCGTCGCCGGCGGTGGCGTGCGCGCGTCCGGGGCGCGCGACGAGCTGGTAGCGCTGGCCGAGGCGCTGCAAATCCCCGTCGCTACCTCGCTCAACGGCAAGGACAGCATCCCTGGCGTTCATCCGTTGTCCGTCGGCGTTGTTGGCAGCTATTCGCGCGAGAGCGCCAACCGCGCGGTCAATCGCGCTGATCTGGTCTGCTTCGTCGGGTCCGAGACTGGTGGCATGACAACGCACTTCTGGGCAGTGCCGGCGATCGGCACCCCTACGATCCAGATCGACATCGAGCCGGAATCGCTCGGCCGCAACTATCCGCTAGCTGCAAGCGTGCTCGGCGACGCCAAGGCGGTGCTGAGCCGCATGCTGGTGCAGGTCGAGAAGACCAGTGCGAGAAACCGCAAAGCCTGGGTTGAGGAGATCGCGAATCTGCGAAGTGAATGGTATGCTAAATACAAGTCTGTGCTGGAATCCGACGGTACTCCGATCCACCCTGCACGCATCTGCCAGGAGCTCAGCCTGCATGCGCCCGACGATGCCATCGTCGTGGTCGACACCGGCCATGCCGGGATGTGGATGGGCGGCATGTACGATCTGCGCACGCTCAATCAGAGTTACATACGCAGCGCTGGCCATCTCGGTTGGGCGTTTCCCGCCGGCATTGGCGCTAAAGCGGCCTGCCCCGAGCGGCCAGTGGTGGTTTTCACCGGCGACGCCGGATTCTGGTACCATATCGGCGAAATCGAGACCGCGGTGCGGTGGAACATTCCATCGGTGACGCTGGTCAACAACAACGGCGGCGGTAACCAATCCAAACGCGGCTTCGATCGTGCATATGGCGGCGAGCAGACGCAGCAGGGCCGCGAATTGTGGACCTATAGGTCGATGAACTTCGCCAAGATTGCCGAAGATATGGGCGCGCTCGGAATTCGTGTCGAGCACGCGAGCGACATCGCGCCGGCTTTGGCGCGCGCGCTTGCCGCCAAGCGGCCAGCCATCATCGATGTAGTGACCGACATCGAGGCGCTGGCGCCGACCGCGGTCACTTGATGACATAAAAAGTGAAGGGTCCATCGCGCGATTTTCGCGTTGTAAAATGCGGCATTTGCCAAATCTTGGTGATGCCCGCCGCCTTCACTTGGCCTGCGGTGTTTGGTAATTTGTGCAAAAATGTTGATCATGAGTAATTGGGACCGCTCCTTCGTCCCATCATGCGGGGATTCTCGACAGTCAGATGTTGACGGCGCGCCACGCAGCAATTCGCCTACTCAAATTAATGATGGTGGCATCCTTGGTGCTCCCGGCGGTGCTGTTTTCGTTCGCGGCCTGGACCAGCTACCGCAACATCCAGCGTGTCACCGACGAGCGCATCGATCGCTCCCTCGACATCCTGCACGAGCATGCCCTCAAAGTGTTGCAGACCCTGCAGCGCACCATCGCGGAGATCGACGAGATCACCCGTGGCATGTCCGACAAATACATCCGCGCCAATGAAGTTCCGCTGCACGCCCGGCTAAAGAAAATCATCGACGCCCTGCCGCAGCTCCAGGGCATAACAATCATTGACCGCGACGGCCATCCGCTGGTATCGGCAAATGTGCTGCAGGTGCCGAAGAACGTCAGCTTCGCCGAGCGCGATTATTTCCGCGCGCAGGCCGAGCGCGACGCCGGCACCTATATCAGCCGTGTGCACCGCCCGCTCATGCCCGGCATCAGCACCTATTTCTTCTCGGTCTCGCAACGCCGCCCCGCGCTTGAGGAAAAATTCAATGGCATCATTTCGGTCGCGGTGTTGCCGGCCTATTTCAACGGCTTCTACGCCCGCATGGCCAGCAGCGATGGCAGCTATTTTGCGCTCGCGCGCGACGATGGCCGGTTCCTGGCGCGCTATCCGATCCTGAAGGATCCACCGATTGCACTCGACCGCGACAGCGAATTGCACATGCTGATCGCCGGTGGCAAAGAGCGCGCACTGTTTACCGTGGATTCCCAGCTCGACCACATCAAGCGGCGCATCGGTTACCGCAAGATCAGCGGCTTTCCGCTTTACGTGCTGGCCGGTGTGGAGACCTCGGCGATTACCCATGAGTGGCTGACCAACATGACCGGCCACTTGATTTTTGGCTTGCCGGCGACCGCGCTCATCTTTGCCGTCTTGCTTCTCGCGCTGCGACGCACGCAACGGCTCTACGATGAAGCCGACCGTCGCGAGGTCGCCGAAGGCGCGCTGCGTCAGGCGCAGCGACTGGAAGCCATCGGCCAGCTGACCGGCGGCGTGGCGCACGACTTCAACAACCTGCTGATGATCATCAGCGGCAGCGTGCAGCGCCTGCGCGACGAGCTATCGGACAAGAAACATATCCGGCTGCTCGACATGATCGCCACTGCGACCCAGCGCGGCGAGACGCTGACGCGACAGCTCCTGACCTATTCGCGCCGGCAGACCCTGACGCCGCAGGTGATCGATTTGACGCAGCGGCTGCCGTTGATCCGTGAATTGCTCACGCGCTCGCTGCACGGGGATATCGAGATCAAGGTCGATGTACCGGACAACCCTTGCGCGGTGCGGGTCGACCCCGGCGAATTCGAGCTCGCCATCCTCAATCTCGCGGTCAACGCCAAGGACGCCATGCCTCACGGCGGCATGCTGTCCATTCGCGCCAAACCGGTGACTCTACGTGGCGAGGCGACCGACGAAGGCTTGAGCGGTGAGTTTATCGCTGTGCGCGTCGCCGATACCGGCCAGGGGATTCCGCCGGATGTGCTGACACGGGTGTTCGAGCCGTTCTTTACCACCAAGGAATTCGGCAAAGGCACCGGTCTCGGCCTGAGCCAAGTCTACGGTTTCGCCAAACAGTCCGGCGGCACTGCGACCATCTCCAGCGCCGACCACCGGGGTACCGCGGTCACTCTCTATCTGCCGCGCAGCCACGACAAGCCCGAGGCGATGGCGGCTAAGTTGCCTAGCGGGCCGCCGGCCCAAGCTGCTGGCACGGTGCTGCTGGTCGAGGACAATGGCGACGTCGCCGAAGTCGGCGCTGGGCTCTTGCGCCAACTCGGCTACCGGGTGCGCAGCGTCGCCGGTGCGCAAGCCGCAATCGCGGCACTGCGACTCGATCCGGAAGTCGATCTGGTCTTCTCCGACATACTGATGCCAGGCGGGAAGAATGGCATCGATCTCGCGAGAGAAATCAGTGAGCGCTATCCGGATATCCCGGTGCTTCTCACGACCGGCTACAGCGTCAGCGCGCAGGATGCCGTCGCGCGGGGTGTGGTAGTGCTGCAGAAGCCATACGACCTCGAAGGTTTGCGCCGCCACATCCATGAGGCGATTGAGGGCGCCAAGGCTCGCCACCGCCAGGTCGCTCAGGTTGACTGATTTGTCGCCGGGCGAGAGCCCCATGAAATCAGCTGTTTGGGAAGAAATGGAATTGGCGGAACCTGCCCGCCCGCACATGCCTTTGATTTAGCGCAAGGCTGCGGCATCGGCGGCGTCCGATAAAATTTAACACCGCTGCCGCCCGCTTGGAGTCAAAAGGAGCATAAGTGATGAAATACGTTCGACTTGTCGCCGGCAAGAACGGCAAGACCCATTTCGAGGACGCCACGCTCAAGCTCGACGAGGCCGACTACCGTCCGCCCGCGCCGATGGTCTACGTTTCGCACGCCTATCAGAGCGATGGCGTGCAATTCATCCGCCTGCCGTCCGGCTGGGCCGCCGACGCCATCCACGTGCCGAAAAAGCAGTTTATGGTCGGCATTAAGGGCCATATCGAGGTCACAGCTAGCGGCGGCGAGAAGCGTAGTTTCGGGCCGGGCGATTGCATTTTAATGGAAGACGTCGAGGGTGACGGCCATCACAGCCGCGTCAAGGGCGAGGAATTCGTGGCGGCGGTGATGCCGGTCGATTGAGCAAGATTCGAGATTCCATAGGCGCCGATACGAACTCCGCTCATTCCCGTGTACTTGGGAATCCAGGATTACGGCAATTAATCCAATCGATATTTCGCTGGATCCCCGCTCCCGCGGGACGAGCGGATAGCTTCGAAACGCGCTTACCCTTCCCCGATCTCGCGCAAAATCTCCGCCGTGTGCTCGCCGAGCAGCGGCGCCGGGTTTTCGGACGCTGCCTTCCAGCCGTCGATGACGATTGGCGTGCGGACGCCAGGAATGGTGCCGCCCTTGGCGGCCGCACTCGGCAGTTCCAACTTCATGCCGCGGTGAATGACCTGCGGGTCGTTGAATACCTGTTCGAGATCGTTGATGGGACCGGCTGGCACGCCCTGCTGTTCGAGCTTCGCGAGCAGCTCGTCGCGCTTCATCTTCTTGGTGAGGGCGGAAAGCTTGGCGACCAGCTCATCGCGGTGCTTCAGGCGGCCGACATTATCCTTGTAGGTGGGATCTTCCGCCAGCTCAGGCGCGCCCAGCACGGTGCAGAACTTCACATATTGCGTATCGTTCCCGGTGGCGACGATGGCGTAGCCGTCGGCGACTTCGAACACCTGGTAGGGCACGATGTTGGCGTGCACGTTGCCCATGCGTTTCGGAATCTTGCCTGAGACAAGATAGTTCAGTGCTTGGTTCGACAGCACACCAACGGTGGAATCGACCAATGCGGTGTCGACATAGGCGCCTTTGCCTGTTTTTTCGCGTTGCGCCAGTGCGGCCAGGATGCCGACCACCGAATAGCAGCCCGTGAAGATGTCCGACATCGGCACGCCTATGCGCGTCGGTTCGCCGTCCGGCTCGCCGGTCAGGTCCATGATGCCGCCCATGCCCTGCGCCATCAGGTCGTAGCCAGCGCGCTTGGCATAAGGACCGTCCTGCCCAAAACCGGTAACCGAGCAATAGATCAGTCGCGGGCATTCAGGCGCGAGGCTCTTGTAGTCGAGCCCGAATTTGGCGAGCCCGCCGACCTTGAAGTTCTCGATCAGTACGTCCGAGCGCGCCGCCAGCTTGCGCACGATACGCTTTCCCTCATCGCTGTCGAAATCGACCTCGATCGAACGCTTGCCGCGATTGGCGCCGTGGAAATAGGCCGCACCGATGTGCTGTCCATCCTTGCCTTCCACGAAGGGCGGGCCCCAGCCGCGGGTATCGTCGCCTGCGCCCTTGCGCTCGACCTTGATCACGTCGGCACCGAGATCGGCGAGCATCTGACCGGCCCAAGGCCCGGCCAAAATACGCGCCAGTTCGAGGACCCGGAGACCGGCCAACGGCTTCGGCATGCGTGAAAGCTCCTTGAACTAATGGGGAATTGAGCGGCGATGGGCGGGGTTATAGAGGCATCTTTCTGGACTGACCAGGGCGGGAATTCGCTAGCGTCGCCATGGGGTTCGGGGTAGCCCTGGGCACCGCTGGCGCAAATTCAAACAGACAGCTAATCTCGAGGCACATGTTAGGGGGGCGCCCTGGCGACTACACCGGTCTCGTCGCGATCGCGCGAGGGAGTTCGGTTCCATCAAGCACAAATGTAAAACAGAGGAAAACCAATGAGGACGATAAAGACGATTCTGGCGACCGCCGCGGCGGCCATTCTGTTGACGGCCAGCGCCCAGGCCCAGGTGACGCTCAAAGCCTCCCACCAGTTTCCCGGCGGTAAGCACGACGTCCGCGATGACATGGTGCTGATGATCGCCAAGGAAGCGCAGGCCGCCAATGTCGGCATCAAGGTGCAGGTGTATCCGGGCGCCTCGCTGTTCAAGCCAAAGGAACAGTGGAACGCGATGGTCAACGGCCAGCTCGATATTTCGTTGTTCCCGCTCGACTACGCCAGCGGCAAAGTGCCGGCCTTCGGCGCAACGCTGATGCCGGGCCTGATCCGCAACCAGGACCGCGCCAAGCGCATTAACAACTCCGCGTTCATGAAACAGATGCGCGCCGAGATCGAGAAGCACGGTGTGATCGTTCTGTCCGACGCCTGGTTCGCGGGCGGCATGGCTTCGAAGAACGGCTGTATCACCAAACCGAGCGACATGAAGGGCCGCAAGTTCCGCTCTGCCGGCATCACCTTCGCCGACATGTGGAAGACCGCCGGCGCCAGCATTGTCAGCCCGCCGTCGAACGAAATCTACAACGCCTTTCAGAGCGGCGTGATCAACGGCACCGACACCAGCCTCGGCAGCTTCGCCTCGATGCGGCTTTATGAGGTTACCGACTGCCTGACCGCGCCCGGCAATAATGCGCTGTGGTTCATGTACGAGCCGGTGCTGATGTCGAAGAAAAGCTTCGACAAGTTGAACAAGAAGCAGCAGGCGGCTGTCCTCGCCGCCGGCAAGAAGGCGCAGGCTTTCTATGAGGGCAAGGCGGATTCGGTCAACGACGATGCAATCGGCGCCTTCAAGAAGCATAAGGTGAAGGTCGTGAGCTTGTCCGACGACGAGTACAAGGCCTGGCTCGCGGTCGCGAAAAAGAGCTCCTACGCCGATTTTGCGAAGAAAGTGCCCAATGGGCAGAAGCTGATCGACGAAGCGCTCGCGGTGAAGTAACGCTCAACGCGCACTTGACCTCGGCCGGCGACGCGCGTCGCCGGCCGGCGGTCAGGCGAGGCCGCTGATCTCTGCGCCCGGCGCACCCGCCGCTAACCAAGCCGGAAAATCCCCTTCATGGATACTTTCATCTGGGTCGTCAGCATGCTGTCGCGCGCCGCCGGCGTGGTGGCGGCCTTCCTTGTCGCACTCGCGGTCGTCGTAATCTGCGACATGGTGATCGAGCGCTATATCTTCAATCTGACCACTATCTGGCAGCTCGACGTGGTTACCTACAGTGTCATCGCCATGACCTTCATCGGCGGTGCCTACGTGCTCATGACCCGAGGGCATGTTAACGTGGACGTGCTGCCTCTCTATGCCGGCCCCCGCGCTCGCTATTGGATGGCGATCTTTGCCAACCTGCTGGCGCTCGCTTTCTGCCTGGTGCTGTTCATCCTGTGCACGAGATTCTGGTACCAGTCCTGGTCAAAGGACTGGCACTCCGACACCGTGTGGCGCGCGCCTTTGTGGGTGCCGTATTTCTCGATGCCAGTCGGCCTCGGGCTCCTGGTGCTGCAATACATCGCCGATTTGCTGGCCATCGCCACCGGTCGCCGCGAGCCATTTGATCTCACCCATGAAGAGCACGTGGCATGAATCCGGCCATCCAAGGATCCATTATCCTCGTCGCCACCGTGCTAACGCTGCTCTCCGGAATTCCTGTGGCTTTCGGTTTGGGTGCCATTGCCGTCATCTTCCTGGTGCTGTTCCAAGGCTTCGACAGCATTCAGGTAGTGGCAGAGACTTTCTATTCCAGCCTCGACGAATTCACGCTCGTTGCCATCCCCATGTTCATCATGATGGGCGCGGCGATCGGCTCTTCGCCGGCCGGCAAGGATCTCTATGAAGCGATCGACCGCTGGCTCTACCGCGTGCCCGGCGGGCTGGTGATTTCCAATCTCGGCGCCTGCGCGATCTTTGCAGCCTTGACCGGCTCTTCGCCCGCCACCTGCGCGGCCATCGGCAAGATGGGCGTGCCGGAGATGCGTAAGCGTGGCTATCCAGACGAAGTTGCTACTGGCTCCATCTGCGCTGGCGGTACGCTCGGCATTCTCGATTCCGCCGTCGATTACCTTCATCCTCTATGGCATTGCCACCGAAACCTCGATCGGCCGGCTGTTCCTCGCCGGCGTCATGCCGGGCCTCCTGCTCACCTTGCTGTTCATGGCGTGGACGCTCGTCTACATCTGGCTCAAGGGTTTCCGCGCCTATGCGCCGGATTTCCGCTTTACCTGGAAGCAGAAGTTCGAGTCGGTGCCAAAGGTCGCGCCCTTCCTCGCCGTCGTCGTCGGCGTCATGTACGTACTCTACGGTGGCGTCGCGACGCCTTCGGAAGCGGCCGGCGTCGGCGCGGCCTTCTGCGTGCTGCTGGCGCTCGTGATCTATCGCATGTGGAAGCCCTCGGCCTGGTGGGAAATTCTGCGTTCCACCACGCGCGAGTCGGTGATGATCCTGATGATCATCGCGACTGCCGCGTTGTTCGGCTACATGCTGACCTCGCTCTACATCACCCAGACCCTGGCGCAGGCCATCGCCGACGCCCACTTCAACCGCTGGGTGCTGATGGGGATGATCAATGTGTTCCTGCTGGTCTGCGGCTGTTTCATCCCGCCCGCCGGCATCATCCTGATGACGGCGCCGATCTTGCTGCCTATTATTACAGCGGCGGGATTCGACCCCGTTTGGTTCGGTGTTATCGTAACCATCAATATGGAAGTGGGGTTGATTACTCCACCCGTCGGCCTCAATCTGTTCGTGGTGAACGCCATTGCGCCGGAAGTACCAACGAGCAAGGTTTTATGGGGTTCGCTGCCCTACGTCATTATGATGATTGTGGGCATCATTATCTTGTCTATGTTTCCCGGTATCGCCACATGGTTACCGGACCTGCTGATGGGACCCGGGCGGTAGCGGACAGACGGCGGCCGGACCGTCTGCAACGGGTACGGAGCGCAAAATGAACGCCTCGTTTTTCGGCGAGATGTTGCAGACGATTACCGAACGTGGACGCGCCCTGATCGAACGGGCGCGTGAGCGGCGGGGCACCGATTCAACCCGCTCCGAGAGTCTGGTCGAACTATGCGACCACCTGCTGTCGGGCCGCGGTGAAGCCTCAGGCGTGGCGCTGGCGCGCGAAATCCTCACCCGGTACACCGAACTCACCACCGGCCCCCGAATAGCCTTCTTCGAGGCGCTGGCCGAGCGTTTCGGGCCCGACAACGCGCGCATGGAGGCGGCGATCGCCGCTTGGCGCGAGGACCCCAACGATGAAACCGCCGCCGAAGTGCACGCCACCTCCGAGCCGCGTCGCCAGGAACTGTTCCGTCGGCTCAATCTGGCACCCGGTGGCACCGTCGCACTGGTGCGCATGCGCGAGCAGTTGCTCGACGTGCTCGCCCATCGCAAAGACGATCTCGGCCCGGTCGACGACGACTTTGTTCATCTGTTCTCGTCCTGGTTCAACCGCGGCTTCCTGGTGCTCCAGCGGGTCGACTGGTCGACGCCGGCGAGCATTCTGGAGAAGATCATCCGCTACGAGGCCGTGCACCAAATCCACGGCTGGGACGACCTGCGCCGCCGCATCGATCCGCGCGACCGGCGCTGCTTCGCCTTCTTCCATCCGGCGTTGGTCGACGACCCGCTGATCTTCGTCGAGGTCGCGCTCACCCGCGACATTCCAGTCGCCATCGCGCCGATCCTGGCCAGTGAGCGCGAAGTGGTCGACGTCGAGAAGGCGCGCACAGCGGTATTCTATTCCATTTCCAACTGCCAGCGGGGGCTCGCCGGCGTGTCGTTTGGCAATTTCCTCATCAAGCAGGTGGTCGAAGAAGTCCGCCGCGAGTTGCCGCGGTTATCCACTTTCGTGACGCTGTCACCGGTCACGGGCTTCGCCACGTGGCTGAAGCGCGAGCGTGAAGTCGAAAGCTCGGCGGCGCTGAACGAAGCCGACAAGACCGCGCTTGCGGCGCTTGACCAAGCCGGCTGGTGGGTCGAGCCTGAAGCGGCCGAGAAATTGAAGGATCCGCTGATGCGGGCGGCGGCCTGGTATTTTCTGCGCGGGCGGACGCCGCGCGGCCTGCCGCTCGATCCAGTCGCGCGCTTCCATCTTGGAAATGGCGCGCGGCTCGAGCGCATCAATTGGCTCGCCGATACCTCGGAAAAGGCGATCGCGCAAGCACACGGCCTGATGGTCAATTATCTCTACGACCTCGACGACATCGAGAAGAACCACGAGGCCTATGCCGAGGGCCGAACCGTGGTGGCGTCGAATTCAGTGCAGCGCTACCTGCGCCCGGCGCTCGAACTGGTGCCGGCGGCGGGTTAGCGGAATTTATCATTGCGCCGTCACCCTGAGGTGCTCGGCCAAAGGTCGAACCTCGAAGGGCGGCGGCCCGGGCCCTTCATCCTTCGAGGCGCTCCTGCGGCGTGCACCTCAGGATGACAGATCAAGACTTGCGCTAAGTCTTCCCATAAACCGGCACTACGGCGCCACGCGTGACGCGGTTGTCGGGCGAGGCGAGGAAAACGATTGTCGTCGCCACCTCATCCACTTTCGGCCAAGCGTCGTGGTCGGCTTGCGGCATGGCGGACCGGTTAGCCGCGGTATCCATGATCGAGGGCGCCACCGCGTTGACCAGAATATCGTCACCCGCGACCTCCTCCGCCAGCGCCACCGTCAGCGCGGCAACGCCCGTCTTCGCGATTGTGTAGGCCGCCATGCCGGCGCCGTGGCGCCACTCCAGCGCCGGCCGCGCGGCAATATTGACGATCCGTCCGCCCTGGCCGCTCGCGCGCATGGCGTTTACTGCGGCATGGCAGCACAAGAAGCAAGACACCAGGTTCTGATCAAACTGCTCCATCAGCGCGGCCTTGTCGGTGTCGGCCACCTTGCCCGTGGCGAAGCCACCGGCGATGTGGATCGAGGCCCACGGCGTAACGGCATCGTAGAGCTTGGCGACCGCCGGTTCATCCGACAAATCGTTGACGGCGATCAGCTTAATTCGTTCGTGCTCGCGATGGGCGAAGCGCTGTGCTTCGCTGAGGTGCACGAATGACACGAGGCAGCGCGCGCCGGCTTGCAGCAGAGCCCCCACCACCGCGGTGCCGAGCGCGCCGGTGCCGCCGGTAACCACCACATGACGCCCGCTGAAATCCATTTCTCTGTCTTTCGGCTGTCATGGCCGGGCATAGCCGTTCGAAGAACGGCATTCATTCAGAACGCCTATGTCCCGGCCGTCCAGCTCTGCAACCGCTGAATAGCCTAAAGACGTGTATGCCCGGCACAAGGTTTATGCTCGTGCCGACCGAGGGCCGGACTCGAGTGCCGGGCATGATGAATTATTAGCCTCTTCCACGCTTGGCACGCTGCGGCAGCACCTGGAATTGGAGCCAGTTCGCCACCTCGCTCACCCGTAGCTTCTTGTCGAGCACATTATTGCTGATGCCGTACCGCCAGGATAGCCGTTTGCAGCCGGGATCGCGGTCGAGCAGGCTGCTGAAAAACTTCGATTTGAGAGCGATTTTCGCGATGGTCGCGCTGACGACGGACGGAGTGTGTAGCGATCTGCGCCACATACACGGTATTGGGTACGGCGTTGCTTCATATTCGACGGTCCGGACGGAAGTCATCCTGTTGCGGCCAGGATTTTGGGGATGCGGACGAGATTGTAGGCGGTCGCGGTCAGCACGAAGAACCACTCCACCAAGCCGCGGCCGCGATGCCGCGTCTTGCGCAGGCCCCCGACGGTCTTCATCCAGCCGAACGGTTCCTCGATCCGCTTTCGCTTGATCGTGCTGATGCGATAGCCGGGATGCCGGGTCGTGCGCGCATCGATCGCCGAGCGGCGGTTGGCATTGTTCTGCGAGACATGCGGCGTGCAGCCGCGTTTGCGACAGCCAGCAACAAACTCAGCGGTGTCATAGTTCTTGTCGCCGCCCACCGTGCTGCCGGGCCTGACGTTATCCTCGATCATGTCGAGCGCGGTGGCGCGCTCGGCCGTGCCGTTGGCTTCGGTCAATCGCGCATCGACGATGAGCCCATGGCGGTTTTCTGTCATCAGATGGCCCATGTGACAGAGCTTGGCCTCCTTGCCGGCGCCTTTGCGGAACAGCCGGGCGTCGGAGTCGGTGGTCGAGGAATGCGTGTCGTTCTTGCGCGTCTGGCCATGGAAGTTGCGTTCGGCGTTGCGCCCGCCGCCACTGGCTCCCGCTGGCGGTTTGCCGCCGCCATCCTTTGGCACAAAACTCTTCATGCTGGCCCAGGCTTCGATCAACGTGCCGTCGACCGAGAAATGTTCGCTGGACAAAAGCTTGTTCACCTGCGGCAGGTTCAGGACGCTCGCGAAAAACTTGGCCGCGATATCGCCGTCGAGCAGCCGGTCCCGGTTCTTGCAGAATACGGTCGCGTCCCACACCGGATCGTCCGCCGACAGCCCGACAAACCAGCGGAACAGCAGATTGTAGTCGAGTTGCTCCATCAACTGCCGTTCCGAGCGCACCGTGTAGAACGCCTGCAGCAGCAGTGCTCGCAGCAACCGCTCCGGTGGGATCGAAGGCCGTCCTTCGCGGGCATAAAGCCGGTCGAAGGATCGCGACAAATCCGCAAGCGCCGCGTCTACCAACTCGCGGATCGCCCGCAACGGATGATCCGCGGGGACACGCGCCTCCAAACGAACGTAGCTGAAAAAACCTTCCGATCGTTGATCGTCGCCGCGCATCGCCGTCCTCAGCTCAAAGGAATCAAGCACATGCACAAAATCACACTCCAATCGCCCCGCAAAACGACTTTTTCAGCAACCTGCTAGTAGGTCGAGATCGTCAGCAAAGCCCTTTATGTCGGTTTCGCCGACAAAAAAACCTTCCCCGACCAGGTGGATGCCAATGCGGCGTACGATGACCGCGAGCTCGCGCAGCGGATATTCCGGATGATACTGCACGGCCCAGGCCACCGAGCCATTGGTGCGGATCTCAGCCGCCTGCACCGCCGACATTGAATTGGTGGCGAGTACGGTGGCGCCTGGCGGCAACGTTTCCACCTCGTCGAGATGAACCGTCGGTGCGTTGAACACATCGATCTTGCCGGCATACATCGGGTGTTGGCGGCCGGCATCGGTCAGCCGGATGCTGCGGCCGAAACCGAGCTCGCGGCCCTTGGGGTTGCGCCGCACCTGGCCGCCAGCCGCCGCCGTTATCACCTGCAATCCCCAGCAGGAGCCGAACAGCGGGGTGCCGGTCGATAGCGCCGTGTGCACCAGGTCGATCTGCCGCAGCACCTCCGGCTCGCCGGAATAAAGGTGCAGCGAGGACCCGGTGATGGCGATGCCGTCATAGCCCTCCAGCGCTTCGCCGGCCGGCAGCGCGGCCGCCGGATCGGCCGGATAGCAAATGTCCACCACCGCCCCCGGCAGCAGCTCAAGCAGCAGGTCGGCATAGCCTTGGCTTGCTCGCACGCCGCCAATAGCGACGTGCTCGGCCATGGTTTCGGGGGTATTGCCTTCGATGACGAGCAGGCGGGGCGTGGGCATGGTGCTTCGGATTGAAAATATGGGTGGCGCTTGAATCGCGGTGCATAGCACAAGTAGAGACTGTGCAAACAAAACCGACCTACTCGAACTGGAATATTGTGGTTCGCAACGGTTTTTCAGGGTTTCCTGCTTGAGTGCGCCGCTCCCGCCGCCCATCCTGCGGCAAACTTGGGCAAATCAATGAGCATGGCTGACTTCGACCTCGCCATTATCGGCGGCGGCATTAACGGAACCGGACTTGCCCGCGACGCCGCCGGCCGCGGCCTGCGGGTGCTGCTGGTCGAGATGAACGATCTCGCCGCCGGCACTTCCTCGGCTTCTTCGAAGCTCATTCACGGCGGCTTGCGCTATCTCGAACACTATGCCTTCCGTCTGGTGCGCGAGGCGCTCAACGAGCGCGAAGTGCTGCTGCGCATGGCGCCGCACGTCATCCGGCCGGCGCGCATACTGCTGCCGGTCATGTCCGGACGGCGTTCGCCGGTGATGCTACGCCTTGGCCTGCTGCTTTACGACCTGTTGGGTGCGCGCAAGCGGCTGGCACGCAGCCGCACCCTCAATCTCACCCACCACCGGTTCGGACAGCCGCTCAAGCGGTCGTTCCGTACCGGCTTCGAATATTCCGATTGCCTGGTCGATGATTCGCGCCTCGTCGTGCTCAACGCGCTCGATGCCGCTGAGCACGGCGCCATCATCCGGACCCGCACCCGCTGCATCCGCGCCGAACGGCGGCACGATTGGGAGCTGGTGCTCAATGCGCGCGGCCGGCGCGAAGTCGCGACCGCGCGCGTCGTGGTCAATGCAGCCGGCCCTTGGCTTGGCGAAGTGGCAGAGACCGTGATCCGCCGTCTGTTGCCGGCGCCGGTCCGCCTGATCAAGGGCAGCCATATCGTCTTGCCCCGGCGCTACGAGCACGACGACGGCTATCTACTGCAGGCCGCCGACGGCCGCGTGGTGTTCGTGCTGCCGTTTGCCCAGGACTTCACCTTGATCGGCACCACCGATGAGAACTTTGTGGGCGACCTCGACACGCCGACGCCGAGCGCGGCGGAGGTTCTCTATCTGTGCGAGACCGTCAACGAATATTTCCGCGACCAGATTTCGCCCGACGAGCCGGTCTGGTCGTTCGCCGGCGTGCGCGCGCTCTACGACGACGGCGCCGGCAAGCCGGAGAACGTCACCCGAGATTACGTGCTCAACCTTGATGCGCCGTTCGGCGAGGCGCCGCTCTTGACCATCTATGGCGGCAAGATCACCACCCATCGCAAGCTGGCGGAGGCTGCCATGGCGCGCATCGGCCAATTCTTCCAGGCCAAGCCGCGCTGGACCGAGAACGCGCCGCTGCCGGGCGGCGAATTTCCGCCCGAGGATTTTTACGATGTGGTGGCCACGGCGATCGCGCGCTGGCCGTTTCTTGCCGAGCCGCACGCCAAGCGCTTGGTGCGCGCGTATGGCCGCCGCCTCGAGCGCATCCTGGGCGATGCGCAGAGCATGGACGATCTTGGCGAATGCTTCACCGGCGATCTCACCGCCGCCGAAGTGCGCTATCTGGCCGAGAACGAATGGGCGCAGACCGCGGAAGACGTATTATGGCGGCGCAGCAAGCTGGGCCTCAAGGCGACCGATTGCGAACGCGACGCTCTCAGCCGCTTCATGACGTCCTTGATCGGAGAGGGGCGGGTGCAGTGATCGCCAACCGCGTGGTGGTGAACTAGCTTCCGTTCGCGCGTACAGTCGAGTTTGTGAAGCCGGAGCCTCACCGTGTCTGTCCTCATCGCCATTGACCAGGGCACCACTTCGACGCGCGCTATCGTATTCGATGCTGCGCTCAAGCCCTTGGCGTCCGCGCAGGTAGAGTTGCACCAAATCTATCCCGGGCCGGGCGAAGTCGAACATGATCCGGAAGAAATCTGGAACGCGACAGTTGCCACCGTGCGCGAGGCGCTGGCGAAGGCCGAACTGACGGCCAAGGACGTCGCCGGCATCGGCATCAGCAACCAGCGCGAAACGACCCTTCTGTGGGACCGCGCAACCGGCAAGCCGATCCACAATGCCATCGTCTGGCAGGACCGCCGCACCGCCAGGACCTGCGATACCTTGCGCACCCAGGGCCACGAACCGACGATCATCGCGCGCACAGGCTTGCTGCTCGACCCCTATTTCTCGGCCAGCAAGATCGCGTGGCTACTGGACAACATCGAGGGTGCACGCGCCGCCGCGAACGCCGGAAAGCTTGCCTTCGGCACCGTCGACACGTTCCTGCTCTGGCGGCTCACCGGCGGCAAGGCGCACCTGACCGACGCCAGCAACGCCGCCCGCACCTTGTTATTCGACATCGACAACGGCCAATGGGATCGCGACCTGTGCGCGTTGTTCGGGGTGCCTGAAAGCGTGCTGCCGGACGTGCGTGACAATGCCGGCCAATTCGGCTGGACCAACCCGACCATTTTCGGCGGCGCTATTGCGATCCTCGGGATGGCCGGCGACCAGCAGGCGGCGACCATCGGCCAGGGCTGCTTTTCCCCCGGCATGATCAAGTCGACGTACGGCACCGGCTGCTTCGCGGTCCTGAACACCGGCGCCACGAGAGTCACCTCGCAAAACCGGCTGCTCACCACCATCGCCTACCAGCTCGAGGGCAAGCGCACCTATGCGCTCGAAGGCGCCATCTTCATCGCCGGCGCCGCGGTGCAGTGGCTGCGCGACGGCCTCAAGATCATCCAGGAGGCCGCGCAGGTGAACGATCTCGCCGCACTCGCCGACCCCGACGCGCAGGTCTATCTGGTGCCGGCCTTCGTCGGCTTGGGCGCGCCCTATTGGGACCCGCAGGCGCGCGGCGCCATTTACGGCCTCACGCGCCAGGCCGGCGACGCCGAGATCGCCCGTGCCGCGCTGGAATTGGTCGGCTACCAGACTCGCGACCTGCTCGACGCCATGGCTGCCGACTGCCCCGAGGCCGACGCCACGGCGGCGCTGCGGGTTGACGGTGGCATGGCCGCGAGCGAGGCCACCATGCAGTTCCTGGCCGACATTTTGGGCCGGCCGGTGGAGCGGCCCGCGGTAACCGAAACTACGGCTGTCGGTGCGGCTTATCTCGCCGGCCGCACAGCCGGATTATGCCCGGATCTCAAGGACTTCGCCGCGCAATGGCGGTGCGAGCGCCGGTTCACGCCGCGCATGGAATCGTTAACCGCGGCGCGGAAATATGCCGGCTGGCGCGAGGCGGTCCGCCGCACGTTAACCCCGCGGTGACCCTGACTCCCCCAAAGTCGGGGCCGCGACGGGGTGCGAGTAGCGGTATGAGCGTCAATACGAGGCAGGTCGACCTGTGGATCCAGCAGCTTACGGTGCTGGTGGTCGACGACAATCAATTCATGCGCAAGCTGGTGCGCGGCTTGCTCCTCAATATCGGCGTCAACACCGTGCTCGAGGCCGGCGACGGGCTCGAGGCGCTGGAGGAGATCCGCAATTCCCGGCCGGACATGGTGATCCTCGACTGGGAGATGCCGCTGCTCAACGGTCCCGAGCTGGTGCGCATCGTGCGCTCGCCGGGCGCCTTCCCGGCGCCGGACATCCCGATCATCATGCTCACGGCCTTTGGCGAGCGCGGGCGCATCCTCGAATCCGTGCAGATCGGCGTCAACGAGTTCCTCTGCAAGCCGGTCTCGGCCAAGGCGCTCTACGACCGCATCGTCTCGATCCTGGTCAAGCCGCGCGCCAACGTTCGGCTCGGCGAGTACTACGGGCCGGAACCGCGCCGTTCGATCTCCGAGATGGAGGCTTCGACGGGGATTCTCGACCTCGACTCCATGTCCGCGACCGGCGACTAGATCGCCGGCCGGCGCGCGGTCTTTCCCCAAAAGCCGGTCCCCCTTTCCGCGATCATGCGCTAGCGTGCGCCTCATGCATGGGGCTCGAGGGGACCGCATGAGCGACAGCGGCGAAACGGCGCGGCCGCCGGCCATGGGCCAGAGGACCTTGGGCGAGCGGGCGCCGCTCCTGCGCCTGGAAGGCGTCGCCAAGCGCTTCGGCGGCGTCGTCGCGGTCGAGGACCTCACCCTCGACATCCGCGCCGGCGAGTTCTTCGCGCTGCTCGGGCCCTCCGGCTGCGGCAAGACCACGCTGCTGCGCCTCATCGCCGGCTTCGAGACCCCCGACAAAGGCGGCATCCGGCTCGACGGCGCCGACATCGCCGCCATGCCGCCGCACCTGCGGCCGGTCAACATGATGTTCCAGAGCTACGCGCTGTTTCCCCATCTCAACGTCGAGAAGAACATCGGCTTCGGCCTTGCCCAGGAGGGCCTCTCCCGCGCCGACATCCACGAGCGCGTCGCAGAAATGCTCGCGCTCATGCAGTTGCCGGGCCTCGCCCGCCGCCGCATCGACCAGCTCTCCGGCGGCCAGCGCCAGCGCGTGGCGCTCGCGCGCGCGCTGATCAAGCGCCCGCGCGTGCTGCTGCTCGACGAGCCGATGGCCGCGCTCGACAAGAAGCTGCGCGGCGAGACGCGCTTCGAATTGATGCGGCTGCAGCGCCAGCTCGGCACCAGCTTCGTCATCGTCACCCACGACCAGGAAGAGGCGATGATCGTCGCCGACCGCATCGCCGTCATGCGCGAGGGCCGGCTCGAGCAGGTCGCCGACCCCGCCACCATCTACGAGAAGCCGAATTCGCGCTGGGTGGCGGATTTCATCGGCGAGGTGACGCTGATCGAGGGGCTCCTGGGCGCGACGCACACCACCATCGAGACGCGGCTCGGGCCGCTGCGCATTCCGCCCGGCGATGTGCTGCGCCCCGGCACGGGAATCGCGCTGGCGCTGCGGCCGGAGAAGCTCGCTCTCAGCCCGCACCGGCCGGGCGCCACGCCCGGCAACGCGCTATCCGGCACCATTGCCGAGATCGGCTATCGCGGCGACGTCTCGCTCTACAAGGTGCGGCTCGACGACCGCTCGCTGATCAAGGTCGCGCGCGCCAATGTGAGCCCGAACGGCGACGCGCCGTTCGCCGTCGGCGATGTGGTGTGGGTGACGTGGGCCTCGGAGGCGGGGGTGGTGTTGCGGGAGTAGGGGGCGTGCGAAAGCGCGCCGGGTGAGGGGGCGTTGCATGGCGTTTTCGATCAAGGCCGAGATTCGCGATCCGCGCGCGAAGACGTTCGCGTTCACTGCGCAAAAGACCATGTATGGCGGCAAGCAGATCGCCCCAGGCGACACTATCTTCATGTTCGCGAGCGAGAACGAGGGCGGGCGCGGGCTCATCGCACGCGGCACTGTCACCGCCACCGAAGCGGTTGCGAAGAAGCGCGGCATCGCCCGGCAAACGCCGCGCGTCAGCATCGCCCTCAAACGCACCGCGCTCGCCAAACGGCCGCTGGGCCGAGCTGAGCTCAAGCCATTCACCGACTGGAAAGACGGCCGGCCCGAGACCGAGCTCAATTTCAAGTTCTATCGTCAGGCCACGAACAAGATCGTCGCCATCTCGGATGAGGCTGCGGGGTTCCTCGGCAAATTCTTTTAGGGCGGCTGGCGGGTTGCGCTTTGGCAACGCGCTATCCGGCACCATTGCCGAGATCGGCTATCGCGGCGACGTCTCGCTCTACAAGGCGCGGCTCGCCGACCGCTCGCTGATCAAGGTCGCGCGCGCCAATGTGAGCTCGAACGGCGACGCGCCGTTCGCCGTCGGCGACGTGGTGTGGGTGACGTGGCCGTTGGAGGCGGGAGTGGTGTTGCGGGAGTAGGGGGCAAGGGCACCGCTGCTTTACCCTCTCTCGGCCGTTTGACAGAAGCAGTCTCGCGGCTTACTGTCCTCGGTCCCAGGACAAAGGACAGAGCGGATATCGCATGAAGGGCCAGGACATTGTCGTCCTGCTCAAGCTCGTGAGTTTGGAGCAGGAAGAACAGGAGGGAGGCGCGCGTCTTGAAGGGGATTCGCGCTACGAGGACCCCTATTCAGTCCGTGGCTTGGAGTCCTCGCTTGGAATTAGCAAGACGGAGGTCAACGCCTCGATCAAGCGAAGCGTTTCTTCGGGGCTTGCGGTCAAGGATCGGGAGTCCGGCCGGGCCAAACCCAATCGCCGTAACCTCTTCAATTTTATTGTCCATGGGCTGAAGTTCGTCTTTCCAGCCAAAACCCGCGCCATGACGCGGGGTATCCCGACGGCCTTTGCGGCGGCGCCGTTGAAAAACCGACTGCTCAGCGCGGGCGAATACATCTACGTCTGGCCGTACGCCAAAGGCAAAGACATGGGCCAATCGGTAGCGCCGCTGTTCAAAAGCGTGCCGGAAGCGGTCCGGAAGGATAACCGCTTGTACGCGTATCTGGCCCTTATCGACGCCATCAGACTCGGAAACCAGAGGGAAGCCGGGCTCGCGGCCGAGCATCTTTCAAAAAGGCTCTTGAAAAAATGAGCACTGTTAAAGGCCAGTTGCTTCATATGCTGGAAACTGTTGCGGAGGCGCTGGGAGACGACCTTCGCGAGCGGTTGGTCTTTGTCGGCGGCTGCACGACGGCCCTTTTCATAACCGACGACATCGTGCTCGAAAGCGTTCGGGCGACCGATGATGTGGATATTATCGTTGACCTCGTAGGCCACGCGCAATGGGCGCGGTTGCAAGGTGAGTTGCGCCAGAGAGGGTTTGCGGAATTGACTGAAGACGAAGTGATTTGCCGAATGCGTCTTGGCGACCTCAAGGTCGATTTTATGCCCGACGATGAAAGCATTCTCGGCTTCAGCAATCGCTGGTACGCCAAAGGCATTGAAAATGCGGTCGCTTGCTCTTTGACCGATGCGCTGAACATCAGGCGCCTCACTCCGGAAATGTTCGTGGCAACAAAGCTTGAAGCGTATTTGGGCCGCGGCAACAACGACCTCTTGGGAAGCCGTGATATGGAGGACATTCTTCTCGTCGTTGACGGCCGCGAAGAACTCGCCGCTGAAATTCAAGGCACGGACGATGATGTTCGGCATTATATCGCAAAGCGGTTCAAAGCGTTGCTGAACCATGACGATTTCGATCATTTTCTCGAAGGCAACATCAAAGGGCCTGAAGGCCGCGTCGATATTGTACGGCAGCGCTTTGTCGCCATAAGCCAGAGCTACGATGGCCGCTGAGATGGGAATGGAGATATATTGGCTCAGTCAGAAGGAGAAAAGAACCGGCGATAACCGGGATTTCGGGGGCGGGGGAGCGCAACGCGCTATCCGGCACCATTGCCGAGATCGGCTATCGCGGTGACGTCTCGCTCTACAAGGTGCGGCTCGACGACCGCTCGCTGATCAAGGTCGCGCGCGCCAATGTGAGCCCGAACGGCGAGCCGCCGTTCGCCGTCGGCGACGTGGTGTGGGTGACGTGGCCGTCGGAGGCGGGAGTGGTGTTAAGGGAGCAGGGGGGCTTTACCTCTCTACGCGTGCGGGGAGAGATCGGCGCGCGCAGCGCGCCGGGTGAGTAGACACGCATACCGCTGCTCGCCTCCTCGGCCGCGCGGTCGCTCTCGTTAGCCTTTCGAAGCCTTGGCCGATCCGGTTGCGTCGGATAAACGACGCAACTACAATCCGTTAACGAAATGGCCCACAAGTTCCAGAGATTGGCAAAAATAAAGCCCTTGACCGATTCAGACCCATGAATCATATAAAGGACAACATGGCCGGCCCCTCTGCACGCAAGTGTACGGGTCGGTCTTCGTTTTTGTGAGGCAATTCAGTGCCTTACAACAAACCATACCTTCCTGTCTCCGCCCAACTCGCCTTGTTGAAGGGGCGTGGGATGGGCGTTTCGGACGATGCTCTGGCCGAAAGTTACTTGGCCAAAATCGGATACTACCGGCTAAGCGGATATTCCTACCCCTACCGGCAATCCTCGACGATCAACAGTCGGATTGTCGTTTCAGACAATTTCAGGCCGGGAACCACGTTTGCAGAAATCTTCGAACTCTATGTGTTCGACAAAAAGCTTCGAATGCTCATTTTGGACGCCATTGAGCGCATTGAAGTCGCTCTCAGGGTCCAAATTACCCTTGTTTTAGGGGCATACAGCCCATCGGCGCACACAGAGACCCCAACCATTTGCATCCCAACTTTGCGAGGCGCATCGACCCGGCTACTGGCATGACCTACCATGCTGAATGGATTTGCCGTCACGACGACGCCTTCGCAAAATCGAAGGAAGAGTTCGCAAAGCATTTCAAACGCAGATACCCGGGCGAAAATCCTCCGATCTGGATAGGTGCCGAATTGTGGGACTTCGGCGCAATGTCCTTTCTATATAGCGGAATGCGAAAAGCAGACCAATCCGCAGTAGCTAGTTGCTTCGGTTTGCCTAACTTCCAGATCACGGAGACTTGGCTTCGATCCTTGAACGTGACACGCAACATCTGTGCCCACCATAGCAGGCTATGGAACAAAGCTAGTGCCGTTCAGCCGCGCTGGCCCACGGCAGCGCAATGCCCGTTGCTCGCGCATATCGTCGCGAATACACACGCGCAGACGCGCATGTATGGGACGCTGTGCATCTGCGCGCATTTCCTGCGCTACATCAACCCAACTTCTAGCTGGCAAACACGTGTCAAAGAGTTAATTGCGGCCTTCCCAAATTCTCAAATTGTCTCGATCCAGTCAGCCGGTTTTCCGGCCAACTGGTTGAATGAACAGATTTGGGCGTAGGCGAGTGGCGACCGAATGCCGGTCTTTCATCTGAACGACGCGAAGAAGTGGATGGTCGGGACAAGCCCGGCCATGACGACACAGAGTTTGTCCGCTGATGACTGAAAGCCTCGCAAGAGCCCCTCACCCGGCTCGCGCCTCCGGCGCTCGCCACCCTCTCCCCGCACGCGGAAAGAGGGAAAGGCGCGCGCAGCGCAAGAGAAGCGGCCTCGCCCTCTATCTCCCCTATCTCTGGCTCGTCGCCTTCTCCCTGGTGCCGTTCCTGATCGTGCTCAAGATCAGCTTCGCCCAGACCGCGATCGCCATGCCGCCCTACCTGCCGGTGCTCGATCTCGCCGCCGGCCTCCAGGGCCTCACGCGCTTCGCGCACGGGCTGACGCTCGACGGCTACCGGCTGATCGCGTCGGACCCGCTCTATCTCGCCTCGTTCGTCAAAAGCCTGAAAGTGGCCACGCTCACCACCGCGCTGCTGCTGGCGCTCGGCTTCCCGCTCGCCTACGGCATCGCCAGGAGCCCGCGCCGCTGGCAGCCGCTGCTGGTGATGGCGGTGGTGCTGCCGTTCTGGACCTCGTTCCTCATCCGCGTTTACGCCTGGATCAACATCCTGCAGCGCGACGGCCTGTTCAACGACGCGCTGATGGCGCTGCGCATCATCGACAAGCCGGTGGCGTGGCTGTCGACCGACACCGCGGTCGTCATCGGCCTCGTCTATTCGTACCTGCCGTTCATGGTGCTGCCGCTCTACGCCACGCTGGAGAAGATGGATCGCGCGCTGCTCGAAGCCGCAGCCGATCTCGGCTGCACGCGCAGCGCTGCGTTCGCGCGCGTGACGCTGCCGTTGGCGTGGCCCGGCATCGCTGCCGGTAGTCTCCTGTGCTTCATCCCGATCACCGGCGAATTCGTCATCCCCGACCTGCTCGGCGGCTCACGCTCGCTGATGATCGGGCAGACCGTGTGGCTGGAGTTCTTCGAGAACCGCGACTGGCCGGTGGCCTCGGCCTTGGCAGTGGTGCTCTTGGCGCTGCTCCTCGTCCCCATGCTCGTCTACCAGCGCATGCAGCAGCGGCAGTTGGAGGGGATGCAATGATGCAGGGGCGCAGCCGCACACTCTCTTCACCTCCCCCTGGAGGGGGGAGGTCGGTTCGCGAAGCGAACCGGGAGGGGGTGAATCTTTCTTTCGCGCTGTCACCCCACCCCGATGCGCTTCGCGCATCGACCCTCCCCCTCAAGGAGAGGGTGAAGAGAGCCCGTGGCGTTGTGTGTGCCCAGATGGGAGCGCACTAATGCACCGCATGTCGCGCTTCAACATCGTCGCGGTGGCGCTCGGCCTCGCCTTCCTCTATCTGCCGATCGCCATCCTGGTGATCTATTCGTTCAACGCCTCGCGCCTGGTCACGGTGTGGGGCGGCTGGTCGCTGGCGTGGTACCGCGTGCTGATGCACGACCAGGCGATCCTCGATGCCGCCTGGATATCGTTGCGCGTCGCCGCGCTGTCGGCGACGGCAGCGACCGTCATCGGCACCTGCGCGGCGGTGGCGCTCACGCGCTACGGCCGCTTCCGCGGGCGGCTCTTGTTCACCGGCATGGTCTACGCGCCGCTGGTGATGCCGGACGTGATCACCGGCCTCGCGCTTCTCCTGATGTTCGTCGCACTCGGCATCGACCGCGGCTTCTGGACCATCGTCATCGCCCACACCACGCTGACGCTCTGCTTCGTCACCGTCATCGTGCAGGCGCGGCTGATCGGCTTCGACCGCGCTCTGGAAGAGGCCGCACAAGACCTCGGCTGCCCGCCATTACGCACCTTCATGATCATCACGCTGCCGCTCATCTTGCCGGCGATCGCGGCCGGCTGGATGCTGGCGTTTTCATTGTCGTTGGATGACCTGGTGATCGCCAGCTTCACCACCGGCCCGGGCGCCACCACGCTGCCGATCCGCGTCTATTCGGCGGTGCGTCTCGGCGTGAAGCCGGAGATCAACGCGGTCTGCACCATCATGATCGCCATCGTGGCGCTCGGCACCATTGCGGCGTCGCTCTTGACCAAGCGCGGCGCGGTGCGGCGCGAACGGGCGCTTGCTGCGCAGGTGTGAATTATACTGTCATTCCGGGACGCGCCGAAGGCGCGGGCCCGGAATCCATAACCCCTGTCTTGCCGTATTCGAGGCGCTGCGGCGTAGGGATTTCGGGTTCACGCGCTGACGCGCGTGCCCCGGAATGACAGAAAATCACTCGCTCGACTTCTGCCCCGGCGGGCGCAGCAGGAACACCAGTAACCAGATCGGCACGATCACCATGGCGCCGAGCAGCACATTCGGCCATACCCAGGCGAGCCCTTGGCGTGCCAGGTCTTCGACCCGGTCGGCGGAGAGGCCGGTGGCGCCGATCACCTGCTGGGGCGTGATGCCGAAATGCGCCATGACCGTGCCCACCACCAGCGAGGCGAGGACGACTTTGACCAGGGTCCGCAGGGTGGCGTGCAGCATGCGCTTCCCGTCAGGCGTGGTGATTCTGCGAATGCCCCGATCATAAAGAAATGCGCCCGCAGGAGCACGGCCTTGCGGCTTGCTCGCTTTACCTCCCCCTGGAGGGCAGTGCCATTGCATTTGTCGAGGGCGTTGCCACGGGCAGCGTTACCTCCCCTTAAAAAGGGGAGGTCGCCGGGCGAAGCCCGGCGGGTGGGGATCAAAATCTGATCTTCAAAAGACGATCCCCACCCCAACCCTCCCCTTTTTCAAGGGGAGGGAGCGCGCCGCCGTTGCTGACCCGCCAAATGCGATTCCCCTCCCTCCAGGGGAGGGCGAAGGAAGTTCGCGCGCATGGGTAGATTGTGAGGTGGCGCTATTTCGCCGCCGGCCTCGCGGCGGCGCCCCCGCCGGTCAGCCGGTCGATCAACGAGCGCACGGTGTCGCGCGCGTGCTGACGGTCGTGCACGGCGTTGAGCAGCGGCGCGGCAGCGCCCGAGCGGCGGAGCAGCGCCTCGGCATCGGGCAGCATGATGGGATCGTCCCACGAGCCCTGCACCACGAACGGCAGTTCGAACGGCTTGGCGGCGGTCTTGCCGTCATCTTTGGCGTCGCTCTTGTCGACGACCAGGGTCGCGGTGCCGGTGAGGTCGAGATCGCGTTCGGGGATCGACGCCGAGCCGGCAAGCGCCACGTTCACCGCCGGGCCGGTGATCTTCATGTCCTTCACGTTGGCCTTGCCGTGCACGATCTTCAGCGCCACTTCGAACTTGTCGAACGGCGTTGAGCCGGTGCGGAATTCGCCGCCGCCGGAGAGTGGCCGACGCTCCAGCCGACGCAGCAACTGCTCGACATTGAGGCCGACCAGCGCGCCCTTCTGGCCGACGAGCGTGGCGGTGCCACTCATGCTGCGTGTGACGCCCAGGACGCTTGCGCCCTTGCCGTCGACCGCGAGCGTCATGTTGCCCTTGCCCTCCAGCCGTCGCAGGCCGAACAATTGGTCGAGACACGGCTGCAGATCGACGCCGGTAAATTGCAACTGCGATTTGACGTCGACGCCGGAATCGAAATTGGCCAGCGCGAACGAGCCCTTGATCACACCGCCATAGGCCTGCGCCTCGCCGACGGTGACCACCAGATTGCCGTCGCGCAAATTGGCGCCGATGGCGGTGCGCCCGAGCTTGGCGCCGCCGACCACCACCTTGGCCGCCGACAGCCGCAGGTCGAGATCCATGCCGGACAGGCCTTCCAGGCCGATGCGCGCGTTATTCCATTCGCGCTGATTGGTGGCGAGCAGCCGCGCGGTGGAGACGTAGGGGGTTAGGTCGAGGGTGTCGGCGGCGAGCGTGCCCTGCACGGTCTCGTGGCCCGAGGTGTCGAACGTGAGCACGCCCTCGGCTGCGTTGCCGTCGAGTTCGACATTGACGTTGGTGAGCCCGATCGTGCTGCCGGTGACGTCGGTCTTGGCCTTGATCGCGAAACGCCCGAAGCCGCCGCCGGGCAGCGGGCGCTGGCCGATCCAGATCATGGCGTCGCGCAACGATTGGGTGTCGGCCGCGAGCGTGCCCTGGATCTTTAATGTCGGTTTCACGCTCATGGTGCCTTCGAAGGCGCCTTTCAGCGAATTGCCGGCGAGCCGGAGTTTGACGCCGGTTCGGTTGCCGGCGAGCGCGGCGGCGAAATCGCCAAGCGTGAGCGTGGCGTCGACCGGTTCATCGCGCCAGATGAAACGGCCAGTGGCGCCGAAGCTCGTCGAGATCGAGGGCCAGGCCAGCGAGAACTGCACGTCGTCGAGCGTCTCCGCGAGCTTGCGGCGGGAATCGCGCACAACTACCGTGCCATTGTCGATGCGCATCTCGGAGAAGGCGGCGGCCGCGCGCTGCGCGTTCGGCTTCTGGCTCACCGCCAGCGCGTGGATAAGGCCGGACCAGTTCGAATGCCCGTCCGGCCCGACATCGACCATGATCACCGGCTGGTCGAGCGATACGTCGGCAATCTCAACTTGGCCGATCAGGAGCGGGAAGAAGCGCAGACGTGCGGTCAGCCGCTCTGCGGTCAGTGCCGGTTTGTCGGCGGGGCCGAGCGTCACGTCGGCGAAGCTGACGCGGCCGGAGGGAAACAGCGAGACGCTCACCCGCCCGCGCAAGGTGGGGTTCAACCCGGTGACCGCGCGGATCTCACTCAACACCTGCCTGCGCACGGTGTCGGCCGAGATAAGAGTCTTGGCGGTGACCAAAACGCCGCCGCCGGCCGTGACAGCGGCGAGCAGCACAAATCCCAGGCGTTTGAGGCCGGCGTTGGCGGTCAAGGGGAAGTCCGGTTGTTTTGCGGTATCAACTGCCGAGGGACTATACCATCGGTCCGACCGCCGCCAACCATGGTGGCCGTCTGTGACCCTTTCATGGCCGCGAATTCTCGATCACAAATAGATGGTTAGCGGGCATCCGCGACCTCGGCGATCATCTTCTTGATGATCGCCTCGCCGAACGAATTGAAGTCCTTCGCCACCATCACGAAGGCGCCGGGGCCACCGACCACTTGTGTCTGGTAGTAGTGTGCGAGTCCGCCCGGCGGGTTGGTGTGTTCAGGATTCCAGGGCAGAGGGGTCTCGGACAGGATTACCAGGCCATTGACAGTGATGCCGCGGTTAACTGCCGCATCGCGGGCCTGGGTGACGGCGCGGCCCGCATTATTGGTGCCGTCGCCGGAGACGTCGATGGTTTGCCGCTCGGCAAAATAAGGCGCCTTTGCGAGTTGCGCGACCGCGAAATCGATGCCGGCGCTGATCGAGGTGCGGTCGGCAAAGGCGCGCGGCGCCTCCAGCAGCCGGGCGCCGAAGGCGTGCGCGGCCTGCGCGCCGTCGATCACCGTCCAGCCGATGACGACCTTTTGGCTGAAGGCCCCCGACCACTCCACGAACTCGACGGCGATGCGCCGCTCCGGCCCGGCGCTGATGGCGTGGAGCACGCGCGGATCGGCGATGGCCGCGGCATAGCCCTGGCGCTGCAGCCGGAATTTGTCCTCGGTAACACTGCGGGAGACGTCGGCGGCCAGCACCAGCAGCAAATCGACACGTTCGGCCGCGCGCGCCGCCGAGACCGCCAGGCCGAGGAAGAGTGCCAAGATAGGTAACGTCGCCCGCAGCACGCGCATGATCGCGGCCTCCGAAACCGAAGCGATGCTACGCGATTCAGGCGGTGTTGTGGTGGGCCGTGGATGCCTTGGGCGGCGTGCTACTGCGTCAGCACGCGCGTCGCTGGAAACGCCACTTCCACCAAAGTGCCGTCGTCGACCCGGCTCGATATCACAAAGCGTGCGTGGTTGGCTTCCGCCAACGCCTTGGTAATCGGCAGGCCCAGGCCGGTGCCGCTCGCGCCCCAGCGCGCGGTGGTGGCGAGCTCGCGAAACGGCTCGAGCGCGTTCTGCAATTCCTTCTCGCTCATGCCGGTGCCGGTATCCCTAACGCGCAGGACCACCTCGTTAGCGTCGGTGAGCGCGGTGGACACGATGACCTGACCGCCGGCACCCGTGAACTTGATCGAGTTCGACAATACGTTCAGCGCAATCTGGCGAACCGAACGCGCATCGGCGACTACGGGCGGCAGGCTCGGCGGCAACGAAGTGCGGATGATGACGCGCTCGCGGTTGGCATCCGGCTGCATGATGGCGACGCACTCCTGCAGCAACTCGTTCAGATTGACGCTCACGAAGCTGAGCTCGAGTCTGCCGGCCTCGATCTTGGAGAGATCGAGCAAGTCGTTGAGCAGCGCCACCAGATGGCTGCCGGAGGCATGTATATCCTTCAGATACTGTTTGTAGCGCTCGTTACCGAGCGCGCCGAACCGCTCGTCGATCATCACCTCGGAAAAGCCGATGATGGCGTTGAGCGGGGTGCGGATCTCGTGACTGATCTTGGCGAGGAATTCCGACTTGGCGGTCGAGTCCTTTTCGGCAAGCCGGCGTGCAGTGATCAGCTCTTCCTCGCTGCGCTTCCAGGCGGTGACATCCCGGATCACGGCACACAGCTTCTCGCCATCCTCGATGCGTCCGATGGTCAGATAGAGCGGCACAAGCCCGCCTTGGCGCACGCGGCCGATGGCCTCGCGGCCCACCTCGAGCCCGCTGCCGCGCGCCATGCGATCGAGATAGTCGAGCACGCCGCGCCGGCTTTCGGGCGCGAAAAGTTCGCCCAGAGAAAGCTCGGCGAGGTCGGCCGCCTCATAGCCGAACAGAGCCTGCGCGCTGCGATTGCCCGACAGAACGCGGCCGGCGCGGTCGAGCACCAAGACGCCGTCGGTAGCGGTGTCGAGGATCGCCTTGATCTCCCGGTTCTCGGCTTCCAGCCGGCGCAGCGAGGTTTCGCTCGCGCGCGCCTGTCGGTCGCCGTTCAGGGGCTGGGTATTGATCATCAGAACAAGGGCGTTGTCGCCGTTCCAGGTCACGCTGAAAAGCCGGCCCTGCACCGCGCGCTGATTACCGTTGATGGTGGTGATGGCAAGAGGCTTGGAGCCGTTGGTGGCCCCGGCGCGTACATCTGCGGCGGCCGGATCGTCCGCGGTCTCGATGAACAGGCTGTCGAGGCCGCCGGCTTCCGTCAGCGCGCCGAGGGATTCATATCCGGTCCAATCCAGGAACGCCTTGTTGGCGTAAAGCAGGTTGTTGAGGCGATAAACCAGGATGCCGACCGGCAGCTTGTCAAGGATCGGCCGACCTTCGCTGGCGTCGTGTGCGGTGCGTGCCGGCTGGGCCGGGCGCGCCGGCGGTGGATACGCGATCGACGGAGTGTCGGGCGCTCTCGGCGGCTCGGGCGCGGACGGTTGGGATGGCGGCGCACCTTGTGCAGTCGGCGCGCCGGGCGCGCGTCTTAGGCGCTCGCTCAGTTCGCGCGCTAGCTCCTCGAAGGCGCTGTGCTCGCCTGGGCTGAGCGTCGGCGCCGTGTCGTTGGGAAGCGGCGGCGTTTCGCTGGCGGCCGGCGGAGGCTCCGGTTGCCGCGGCGGCTCGGGCCGCTGATGCGGTTGCGCTGACGGGAAAGGAACGACCTTGGACGCCGGTTCTTCCGGCTTGGGTTGTGGCTGCGACGGCGCAGCGGTGTCTTGCGCGCGGTACCGCTCGAGCAGCGCCAGTTTGTCCATGTCGCGGCAGATGCCGAAGCCACGATACCCGGCATATTGCCGGTCGCGGTCGAACACCGGCAAACCGGACATCTCGATCGCCAGATGTTCGCCGGCTTCGTCAGTAGGCCAGTCGATGACAATGCCGCTCCAGGTGCTGCGCACGTTGAGCGCGCGCGCGATCTGGCCGCCGTTGTCGATCTTCAGGGTTTCGGCGATTTCCGCCCAGGGCCGGATCAGCACTGCGGCGGTGTTGGGGCCGACGAGGCGCGCGAAATCCTCGACGCCGTGGGTGAAGCGGTTACTGGAGTCCATCTGCCAGACGAAGCGCAGCGGCATGCGGCGTTGTGGTTCTTCTGCCGGCTCCGTTGGGGTCGGTTTCGCCGCGATTGGAATGGGCGCGGTCGGCGGTGCGGCCACGGCGACGATTTCGGGCGTTTGTGCAGGCGCTGGCAGCGGCGGTGCTTCACCGATGAACGCCGCCAGCAGCAGGAAAGTCGGTCCGGCCCCGAGCCGCCACAGCGCGAGACGGCCGCCCGCGCAGTCGCCGATCGCCTGGCCGTTGAGCGTCGCCTCGCGCGCCAGGCCAGCGGCGTCGAGCGCGGCGAGGTCGCCGCCGTGGGCGAGGCGTTCGCGGGCCTGCGGCTTTGCCTCGACCAATTCCCCGTCGGCGGTAAAGATCGCCGCCGGCTCATCGAGATCGGCCAGCAGCCGTCGCGCGCGCTCGGGCAGGGCGAGGGCCGTCGCCACCCGTTCGGTCGAGACCACCAGCACGGCTGTGTCGTTGTCGGAAAGCGTGACGCGCGAGCAGAGGCAAACCAGCGCGCCGCCCAGGCTCGCGCCGAAGCCGCGCAGCCGCTCCAGCCGCGGTGTGCCGCTCTGCGGCAGCGTGGCGGCGAGCCGCGCAATCTGCAGCGCCGCTGGATGCTCCGGCTTGAAGACCAATTCGGAAAGCGCGCCCGGCGTGTCGCCGTCGAAGACGCAAGCACCGGATGGATTGGCCCAGAGGATGCGGCTCGCGTCGGTTGCCCATAGCCAAGCTGGCTCCGGGCTCAGCGCATGGGCCGCGAGCCGCGGGTCGGTCAATCCGATGCTGTCGATGTCGCGGCCCATCACCATTTCGTCACAGATATTACGGCTAATAAAGCATTAATACGTCTGCCGCCGGGGCCCGTAAACGAGAGGTCCGCCTTCATGCGGATTCAATCGGTGCTATCCTTAATAAGACTGACGCCAGCACTGGCGTCTCCCGGTGTGCAATCTTAGATAGAGGATTGACGCCGATACTAGTAGCTACGTCCGACGGCGAGGACAAGGAGGAGGCAGTCATGACCAATGACAGCAGCATGAATTTTGAGATTCCGGCGGAAATGCGCGCGATGGCGGAGAAGAGCGTGGAGCAGGCCCGTCAGGCCTTCGACACTTTCGTCGCCGCCACCAAGCACGCTGTGACCACCGCCGAGACCCAAGCCAAGGGCGCGCAGTCAGGTGCCAAGGAGGCCGGCGAACTCGCCATGCGCTTTGCCGAGCGCAATATCGCCTCCTCGTTCGAACTCGCTCAGAAGCTGGTGCGAGCCAAGGATCCGCAGGAGGTGCTGGCGCTGCAGGCCGAGTATACGAAGAGTCAGATCGCCACGCTCACCGAGCAGGCCAAGGAATTGAGCCAGAAGGCGGCCAGGATAACTGGGCAGGGTACGCACTAAGCGCCGCCCGCAAGCGATTTACCTTTAATATCAACCTGGTAGAGAGCCGGGCGAGGTCGCGTTTGGCGATTTTGTGCATCGCAATATATTTGTTGCAACGCACCAAAATTGGTGCTATATAAGATTTTGTTAGGCCTGCTTTGGAACGCAATTGCGGGCCGAGAGATCAGCGCGGGCCGCTTGTTGCCGAGGGCGGACGGTTCGCTGAACGAATGAAAGCCGCCCTCTGCCGAGGAGCCGTGCCATGACCGAGACCGAAACGACCCAAGCCGAAACCCATTCCCCGAAACACACAACCACGGTGTTTGAGATGCCGCAGTTCGAAATGCCCAAATTCGAAATGCCCAAGTTCGAAATGCCCAAGATGGAAGTGCCGGCCGCTTTCCGCGAGCTCGCCGAAAAGAGCCTCGCCCAGGCCAAAGAGAACTACGAGAAGATGAAGTCGTTCGCCGAAGAGGCGACCGACCTCGTCGAAGACACCTATGCCACCGCCTCCAAGGGGTACTCCAGCTACGGCCTCAAGATGATTGAGACCACGCGCGCCAACAGTGACGCTGCTTTCGATCTCATGACCGATTTGATGGGCGCGAAGTCCTACTCGGAAGTTGTCGAGCTGACGTCAGGCTACATGCGCAAGCAGTTCGAGACCATGACGGCGCAGGCCAAGGAGCTCTCCGAGCACGCGCAGAAAGTCGCGACCGAAACTGCCGAGCCGATCAAGACGAGCCTCAACAACGTGTTGAAGAAGGCAGCCTGAAGCGGTTTTGCCTGACCCCGCTTCCGGCGGATTTCGCAGCACGGACGAAGACTGCTGAGCCCGGGCCTTGTGCCCGGGCTTTTTTGCGTCTGCCCACGGGTGGGAACGTGGGAAATGCGCCCCGAAATCCGGTTGAATCTACCGGAAAACCCGGCCAAAGACGGCTTGCCAAACCGGGAGGCTGAACCTAGGTTCGCCCCGCAACGTCGAAGTTGGACGGGGCGCATGCAGGTGTAGCTCAGTTGGTTAGAGCGCTGGTCTGTGGAACCAGAGGTCGGTGGTTCAAGTCCACCCACCTGTACCATCCGTTTCTCCGCAATCCGCCTTCACCTGCTGCGTATCGCTGAGCGCCGGTCGCGGCTGGCCGTCAAACAAAAACGCCGGCGAAGTGATCGCCGGCGTTTGTCGTCTTGGAGCCCTTGTTGGTCAGCGCCGTGAGTAGCGCCCGTCGTCGCGCGTGCGCGGACCGATGAAGTGGCGCTGCCCGTAGTATTGCGCCGGAGGTTGTTGGGAGCGGCCACCGCCGAACAGCCAGTCGAAGAAGTTGTTGCCACCGCCATAGCCGGGGCCGACAAAGCCGCCGTCACCTTCGAACATGCCGACTGGCATGCGCACCGGCTTAGCCGAGGTATTGGGCGGACGCTCGACCGGGATGTAGGCGATGCGGCGCTCGCGCGCGTTTTTGAGGATGGCGATCATACGGGCGTCGCGCCCATACACGTCGTCGCGGAATTGCAGCTTGCCGTCATGATCGACAAATGCGGTCTGGTAGGTCAGGTGCACCGGAATCGGGCGCGGGAAGTTGATGTTGATCTCATTGCCGCCGAACATGCTCTCGATTTTGGCCGGCGTGTAGCGGTCCTCTGGCAGTTCGAGGCTGAGTAGTTTGGTCGCATATTCGATCGGGTCCTGCACCCGCATGCAGCCGTGGCTGTAGGCGCGTTTGGCGCGCTTGAACAGATACTTGTCCGGCGTGTCGTGCTGATAGACCAGGAACTTGTTCGGGAAGTTGAAGCGGATACGCCCGAGCGCATTGCCGGCGCCGGGAGGCTGGAAAATGTGCACGGTGCCGTCCGGGTCCTGGCGGATCTTGAGGCCGATACGCTCAAGCGCGTCGGGATCCTGCTGCAACGCCGGCAGATATTCATTCTCGATGATCGACGGCGGCACGTTCCAGGTCGGATTGACGGTGATGTACTTCATCTCCGCTGACGTCATCGGCGTCGCCTTGTCCGGCTTACCGGCCACGATGTTGGTCTTCCAGTAGGTCTTACCGTCGTGCATCAGGCTCAGCGTATAGTCCGGAACGTTGACCACCACATAAGTATTCTGGGCGTTGCCGAGTTTGCGCGGCAACCAGCGCCAGCGTTCCATGTTGGCGATGACGGTCTCGATCGGGTCGTTGGGCCGCGCATGCATGCCTCGTGTGCCGTTGAGCGCCCCCACCGTGTTCGGGCCGAGCATGCCGTCGACGCCGATGTCGGCTTTCATCTGGAACGCCTTCACCGCGCCGAATACCGCTTCGTCATAGACCGGATTGTTCTTATCGCCGGCGATGTCGAGGCGTTGGCGCAACTGCACCACGCGCGGATCGCTCATGCCAGGGCGCAGGATACGGCCGGCCGAAACGCGCACGACCTTCTTCTCCTCCGGCTGCACGGCCTGCTCGCCTTTGCGTAATTCGGCGAGCTTCGCTTTCAGCGCCTTGAAGCCGGCTTGCGGTGGGTTGTAGCCATCGAGTGCGGCGGCGACGTCCTGGGTGTCCGCCATCTTGCCCAGCACGTCGGCCGGATGCGGCTCATCGAGCTTGAAGGAGATATCGCTGCCGACGCGGGTGTAGTGGATGCGGCCCACCTGAGCGTCATGTGCGTAGATCAGCACCGCGTTGGTGAGACCGAGCTCGGCGACGGCGAGTTCGTCGGTGCTTGTCGCTGCCTGGAAGTCCGGACGCGGATAGTCGCTCGGGTTGAGGCCATCGGCGTCGACGGAAGCGAGATAGGCAATCGCCGCCTTGGCGCGCGCGTCGGCGGCGCCGTTGGCGACCCACAGTGGCTTAAAGTCGCGCTTCTTGTAGAACGCTTCGACGCCGGCGCGGTCGTCCTTACGCGGTACGTAACGGTCGAGCCGGCCGGTGATCAGGTCCTTGAGTGCGCTGGCGATGGCCGTGTCAGCGGCGGCCGTCTGCGTCAGGGCGCTGGCGGGCTGGCTCGATTCTTTTGTCGGCTGAGCGCTGGCGTCGCTCCTGGCCTCCGGCTTGGTTTCAGGGTTGGCTCCAGTCTTTGCCGCGGTCTGGGCGGGTGCCGGCCCGGGCGTCTGGATGTGCACGTCCTTCTCGGTTGGCGGCACGACATCCGGCAGCGGCACCGAAATCTTTGGCAGGGCCTGTGCCGCCGTTGGCGTCGTCTCAGCCACGTCCTTGGCGGGTTGCGGCGACGCAGCGTCCGGCTTCGCTGCTGCAGCATCGCCTTGTTGCGAGTCCATGGACGCCGTCGGTTTGTCCATCGGCTTAGTCGTCGGCTTGGCGCCAGTGTCTGCCACTGGAGCGGCCACTTGGGCCGGGGCCGTCGCTCGTCGATTGCGCCTGTCCAGGCTGGCTGGAGAGCGCCAAGATCAGCGCAAGCGCGGTGGAGGTCGCGAGGCCGCTCAAACGGACGCGTTTCACTAGAATCTCCCAATTCTTCCTGGGGCCGGTCTGATTCACAAACCTCTTCAGGCCCACTCTAACCGATAGCACCAGATTAGTTACGGTTTTCCCTAAACGCCGCCCCCGATCAATCTCCGACTGTGACTATTTTTGCACAGTCGTTCCGGCCCCTGGATCTGAAGCCCTGCGCCGGAGATTATAGCCGAACCTGGCTGCTTTGAGGCGCTGAACGACCGCCCGGTTCAACGAACCGCGCCGATTTTCCCTGCCTTGCCAGGGCCTGAACCTTGCGATGACGCGCTCGTGATCATCCCCCACCCAGAGGGCGGCCAGCGGCGGTTGGCCGGCCATCGAACCTTCGGTTGAGCCCATACCTTCGATTTTGGGATTGAGCCAAGGCCGCGGCGCTCGACGCGCGGGCAACACGTCAGATTTGCGAACCGCAAGACCGTGCAGCGCGCATCACATTATTGTTACGGATATGCCGATTCGCATGCGCGCGGCATTCGTCACCTGCACATTTCGTCGCAGTGCCAAGCACATAAAAAACCGGGCCCCAACTAGGGGCCCGGTTTGAGAGAAATGTGCCGGTGTGGGGACCGGCAACATCTTCCAGAGGGGAACATGCTGTGCATCGGCGACTCTGGGAGGATATACATCCGATGCAGCAGCGTTTTCGCACTTAGCCCCAACCTCCGCCTTGCGGCAATGGGATGGGCCGCATGACTGCCATGCGCAAGCGCCGTGGAATACCGCCTGCCAGGAACTTTTCGCGCAACGCAAATCAGAGATGCAAATTAGAAATGCCAGCGCTGCGCGTTGGCGACCAGGAAATCGCGAAACACCTGGATGCGCGCTACCGATTTCAGTTCTTCCGGATAAACGAAATAGGCATCGAGTGCGAGCGTGTCGGCCTCGCCGAACAATTGCACCAGCCCACCATTTTCCTCCACCAGATAGTCCGGCAGCATGGCGACACCGAGGCCGCGCTGACAGGCGCGCAATACGCCGAGCACGTTGTTGACGCTGAGGCTGGGCACGCGCGCCGAACTCTTGCCATCGCGGCCCACTTCCAGCAGCCAGCGCCGGTTCGAGAAATGCGCCGGCACAGCGCCGCCCAAGAGGATTATGCGGTGCTTGTCGAGATCCTCGTGATTGCGCGGCGTACCGAAACGCTTGAGGTAATCGGGCGAGGCGTAGGCGTGGAAATGCACCGAGAACAGCTTGCGCTGGATGAGGTCCGGTTGCGTCGGCTGGCGCAGGCGTATGGCGACGTCGGCCTCGCGCATGGCCAGGTCGAGCTCTTCGTCTGTCGTGATCAGCGTGATCTGGATGTCAGGATAGAGATCGAGGAATTCGCCGAGCCGCGGCGTTAGCCAGTGCACGCCGATGCCGGCGGAGGTCGACACTTTCAACTCGCCGTGCGGGCGCTCGCGGCTGTCGGTGAGCTTGGTGCGCGCGGCTTCCAGCTTCATGAACACTTCATGCGCCGTGCGGTAGAGCAGTTCGCCCTGTTCGGTGAGGATCAGCCCGCGCGCATGGCGATGGAACAGTGACACGCCGAGCTCGGTCTCGAGCGCGGACACCTGGCGCGACACCGCCGACTGCGACAGGCCGAGCCGCTCGCCGGCATGCGTAAAGCTGCCGGCTTCGGCGGCGGCGTGGAACACCTTGAGCTTGTCCCAGTCCATCGAGCTGTGCGGGGTCGGAACGCTCATTCCGCGGCCGCCCGTTCGTGCTCATGGGCTGCCAGAAACTTCTCCGCCTCGAGCGCCGCCATGCAGCCCAGTCCGGCCGCAGTCACCGCCTGGCGATAGATGTCGTCGGTGACGTCGCCGGCGGCGAATACCCCTGGCACCGAAGTAGCCGTGGAGTGGCTCGCGGTGATGATGTAGCCCGACGGCTTCATCTGCACCTGGCCGACGAACAATTCGGAGGCCGGCTGATGGCCGATGGCGATGAACACGCCGTCAACTGCGCGTTCCGTGACCGCGCCGGTCTTCACGTTCTTGAGCCTGACGCCCCTGACCTTGAGCGGATCGTCGCTGCCGGTGACGTCTTCCAGCACGCTGTCCCACAACACTTCGATCTTCGGGTTATTGAACAACCGGTCTTGCAGGATCTTCTCGGCGCGGAACGAGTCGCGCCGGTGCACGATCGTGACCTTGGAAGCGAAGTTGGTCAGGAACAACCCTTCCTCGACGGCCGTATTGCCGCCACCAACGACGATGACTTCCTTGTTGCGATAGAAGAAACCGTCGCACGTCGCGCAGGCCGATACGCCGTAGCCCTTGAACTTCTGTTCCGAGGGGAGATCGAGCCAGCGCGCCTGTGCGCCGGTGGCGATGATCAGGCTGTCGGCGAGATAGACGTCACCGGAATCGCAGGTCAGCCGAAACGGGCGCTCGCCGAGTTCGGCCTTCGTCACCAGATCGGTGACGATTCGTGCGCCGACGTGCTCGGCCTGCGCCTGCATCTGTTCCATGAGCCACGGGCCCTGGATGGCCTCGGCGAAGCCGGGGTAGTTCTCAACGTCCGTGGTGATGGTGAGCTGACCGCCGGGCTGCATGCCCTGGATCAGCACCGGCTCCAGCATGGCACGTGCGGCATAGACCGCGGCCGTGTAGCCGGCCGGCCCGGATCCAACGATCACGACCTTGGCATGGGTAGTTTTCGGCATTCAGTCAGCGCCCCCGGCGTCGGTCCGGACGTCCTTTACGCCCGTGGCGGCCGGACTCGGCCGGCTGATCGCACCGGCCTTTGCCGGCTCATCGCCTGACTTGGTCGGCTCAATTCGCGGCACAACATATGTGTTTCACCGAGCCATGCAAGATACGCAACCCACACTCGTCCACAACCGGGGGACAGCATCGCCGAACCGCGCAACAATCTTTCGCGAAACATTATTTCACGGTATCACCCTATCGCCGGCCAAAATGGGGAGCTAACCGTGCCCGCCCGTCTCGATGACATCGACCGCCACATCCTGAAAGAGCTGCAGGACGATGGCCGTATCACCAATGTGGAATTGGCACGCAGGGTCGGCATCTCCGCGCCGCCCTGCCTGCGCCGGGTGCGCGCGCTGGAGGAGGCCGGCTTCATCAAGGGCTACCGCGCGCTGCTCGACGAGAAGAAGCTCGGCTACGAGGTGACGGTGTTCGCCATGGTGCACCTGGCCAGCCAGGCGGAGGCCGATCTTGTTGCATTCGAGGGTTTCGTGCGCGGCCAGCCGCTGGTACGCGAATGCTGGATGCTCTCCGGCGAGATCGACTTCGTCTTGAAGTGCGTGGCGCCGGACCTCAAGACCTTCCAGACCTTCGTTGAGAAGCTCACCGCCGCCCCGCAGGTGCGAAACGTCAAGACCTCGCTGGTGCTGCGCAACTCCAAGGACGCCGCCATGGTGCCGATGGAATCCGGAGCGTCGTCATAACGGGTCTGGTCTGCAGTCGTCTGACGCGTCGCGGAGGCGCGCCGTGAGCGAACTTCATCACATCCTCGGCGCGATGGGTCCTTGGCTCCACGCCTACGGCTCGGCGGCGGTGTTCGTGATCTTGCTGTTCGAGTTGCTGGGGCTGCCGCTGCCGGGCGAGTCGCTGTTGGTCGTCGCGGCGGTGCTGGCGGGGCGTGGCGACATCTCATTTCCGGTTCTGCTGCTGTCGGCCTGGTGCGGCGCCGTCGCCGGCGACAATATCGGCTATGTGATTGGCCGAATGTTCGGCCACACCCTGTTGCGCCGCTATGGACCCAAAGTCGGCATCAAGCCCGAAAGCCTGCAGAAGGTGGAAGCGGTCTTTGCCCGCTACGGCGCGGTTGCGGTCGGCTTTGCGCGGTTCGTCAACATCCTTCGCCAGTTGAACGGTGTCGTCGCCGGCACGCTCGAAATGCACTGGCTGAAGTTTCTTGTCTTCAACGCCCTCGGCGGCGCCGTCTGGGTCGCAGCCTGGACTGCGGCCGGCTACTATCTCGGCAAGAACGACGTCAAGATCGAAGCACTTTTGCACCGGCTCGGGGTTTATGGACTGGTCATCGCCGTTGTCATCGCCGGCCTGATGATTGGCTTCGTTTGGTATCGAAGCCGCCGCGCCAATGGAGCGTGACTCCAGGGGGTGCTATTCGACTTGGCATGACCTGCAGCGACAGTCCGGCACCACATGCGAGGTACCGAATGCCATCATTGCCGGGCTGTCCCGGCCATCCACGTCTTATTATCTTGTAGAGCCTCGTATAGAGCCCTCGAAGCCGCGGATGCCCGGCACAAGTTTATGCTAGTGGTCCAATTCCGACATTTGCATCCCGCTGCTGCGAGCTCCCGAGCAACGGAATCAAAGGACCACTAGCAACCATTTGATTCTAGTGGAGCTTTGAATTTGACATTTGATGAGCGGCTTGCCGCAAATGGCTATCAAATGTCAAATTCGCTCCACTAGGGTCGACCGAAGGCCAGGCCCGAGCGCCCGGCATCGCAACATCCTTGAATTTTCAAGACGTCGAGCGGCTACCGCCACTCCACCTTCTTTACCTCATAGGCCTTCGCGCCGCCCGGCGTGTTGACCTCCACCTGCGCGCCCTTGGCCTTGCCGATCAACGCGCGCGCAAGCGGCGAGGTGATGGAAATGCGACCGGCTTTGGCGTCGGCTTCTGGCTCGCCGACGATCTGCCATACCATTTTCTTGTCGGTGTCCTCGTCAATCAGCGTCACGGTGGCGCCGAACTTGATGGTTTCGCCCGACAGCTTGGAGACGTCGATAACGTCGGCGCGCGCGAGCTTGTCCTCGAGCTCGGCGATGCGGCCCTCGTTGATCGACTGCTGCTCCTTGGCGGCGTGATATTCGGCGTTCTCCGACAGGTCGCCGTGCGAGCGCGCCTCGGTAATCTGCTGGATGATGCGCGGCCGCTCGACCTGCTGGCAGTGCTTGAGTTCGTTTTCCAGCACGGTGTACCCCGCGGCGGTCATCGGAATCTTTTCCATTGTCCTTGTCTCCTCCTGGCGGGCGCCCGAACAACTTGAACGCGCTTCCAGCGCCGCCAAGCCCCTTCAACCCTCAGAAAACGTCCCTTTCGACTCGTAATACAACTCCGGCCACGGATTTCCCGCGCACCGGAGCCTTGTAATTCCGGCTGGCAACACCCTTCCGCGGCCCGACTGACCGAACGCCGCATCGAAGGAGATTCCCGGCCTCACGCGCCGCCGCTCGCGCATTGCGGAACCTGATAGCCAGCTTAAACCCTCAGGTCCGGCCGTTGTAGCTCTGCAGGGCCCTTACCTCGAGGTCGCCCCCCAGATAGGCCTTGATTCCCTGCGCCGCGGCGACAGCCCCTGAAAGAGTGGTGTAGTACGGCACTTTATGCAAGAGGGCCGCGTGGCGCAGCGACCGGCTGTCGGCCAGGGCGGTCGCCCCCTCGGTGGTATTGAAAACCAGCTGGACCCCGCCGTTTTTTATGGCATCGACGATATGGGGCCGGCCTTCCAACACCTTGTTGATCTTGGCGGCTTCGACCGCGTGCTCGGCCAGATAGCGCTGAGTGCCCGAGGTGGCGATCACCTTGAAGCCCAGGGTGACCAGGAGCTTGATTGTCGGCAGGATACGGGCCTTGTCGGCATCTTTGACCGAAACGAACACGGTACCCGAACGCGGCAGGCTGGTGCCGCCGCCGATCTGGCTCTTGGCGAAGGCGATCTCGAATGAGGTGTCGATGCCCATCACCTCGCCGGTCGATTTCATCTCGGGCCCGAGCACGGTGTCTACGCCGGGGAAGCGCGCGAACGGGAACACCGCCTCCTTCACCGCGCGGTGCTTGATTTGCGTCCGCTTGAGCCCGAAGGCCGAAAGCTTCTCGCCGGCCATGATGCGGGCGGCGATCTTGGCGACCGGCAGCCCGATCACCTTGGCGACGAACGGCACCGTGCGCGAGGCGCGCGGATTGACCTCAAGCACATAAATCTCGCCGTCCTTGATGGCGTACTGCACGTTCATCAGCCCGCCGACGTTGAGCGCGAGTGCGAGTTCCCGGGTCTGCCGTTCGAGCTCGGCGATGGTTTTGGCGTCGAGCGAATGCGGCGGCAGCGCGCAGGCGCTATCGCCCGAATGAATGCCGGCCTCCTCGATGTGCTCCATGATGCCGGCGATGAACGTGTCCTTGCCGTCGGCCAGGCAATCGACGTCCACCTCGGTGGCGTCGGAGAGATAACGGTCGATCAGCAGCGGGCTCTTGGCCGAGACCACCAGCTCGCTCGGCCGGTCGAGATCGCCGGCGAGCCGCGCCACGTAGCGGTCGAGCTGGCCACTGTCGCGCACGATCTCCATGGCGCGCCCGCCGAGCACGAAGGACGGCCGGATCACCACCGGATAGCCGATGCTCTCGGCAATCGCCCGCGCCGCGCCCGGCGACGTGGCGATGCCGTTCTGCGGCTGGCGCAGCTTGAGCTTGTCGAGCAGGTGCTTGAAGTGGTCGCGGTCCTCGGCAAGGTCGATGGCGTCGGGCGAGGTGCCGAGGATCGGCACGTTCGCCGCTTCCAAGGCGCGCGCGAGTTTCAGCGGCGTCTGTCCGCCGAACTGCACGATGACGCCATGCAGCGTCCCCTTGCTGCGCTCCGTATCGATGATCTCCAGCACGTCTTCCGGCGTCAGCGGTTCGAAATAGAGCCGGTCGGAGGTGTCGTAGTCGGTCGAAACCGTCTCCGGATTGCAGTTGACCATGATGGTCTCGTAGCCGGCATCCTTCAGCGCAAAGGCGGCATGACAACAGCAATAATCGAACTCGATGCCTTGGCCGATGCGGTTCGGCCCGCCGCCGAGGATGATGACCTTCTTCTTGTCGGACGGCGCCGCCTCGTTGACGGCCGCGCCGTTAAACGGTGCCTCGTAGGTCGAGTACATGTAGGCGGTGGGCGAGGCGAATTCGGCCGCGCAAGTGTCGATGCGTTTGAACACCGGGCGGACGTTCAGGGCGCGTCTTTTTTGCGTGACCGTCTCGGCCGGGGTGGCGGTGAGTTTGCCGAGGCGGGTGTCGGAAAAGCCCATGGCCTTGAGCCGGCGGAACGGACCCGCCGTCGTCGGCAGGCCTTTGGCCTTGATCTGGGCTTCGGTCTCGACGATGCCGCGCATCTCGGCCAGGAACCAGGGATCGATGCGGCAGGCGTTGTGGATCAGGTCGTCGCCGGCGCCGAGGCGCATGGCCTGCGCCACTTTCAACAGCCGGTCAGGGGTCGGCGTGCCGAGCGCGGCGCGGATGGCGTTCTTGTTGTCGTTGTCGTCGACGCCCTTCTCGGGGTCGTAGCCTTCGATGGTGATCTCGTCGAGGCCGGTGAGGCCGGTCTCCAGCGAGCGCAGCGCTTTCTGCAACGACTCCTGGAAGGTGCGGCCGATCGCCATCGCCTCGCCTACCGACTTCATCGAAGTGGTGAGCACCGGCTCGGCGCCGGGGAACTTCTCGAAGGCAAAACGGGGAATCTTGGTGACCACGTAGTCGATGGTCGGCTCGAAGGAGGCGGGCGTGGCGCCGCCGGTGATGTCGTTGGCAATTTCATCCAGGGTGTAGCCGACCGCCAGCTTGGCGGCGACCTTGGCGATCGGGAAGCCGGTCGCCTTCGACGCCAAGGCCGAAGAGCGCGACACGCGCGGATTCATTTCGATAATGACCAGTCGCCCGTCGGCCGGGTTGACGGCGAACTGCACGTTGGAGCCGCCGGTCTCCACCCCGATTTCGCGTAGCACCGCGATCGAGGCGTCGCGCATGATCTGGTATTCTTTATCGGTGAGCGTCAGCGCCGGCGCGATGGTGATCGAATCGCCGGTGTGCACGCCCATCGGATCGACGTTTTCAATTGAACAGATGATGATGCAATTGTCGTTCTTGTCGCGCACCACCTCCATCTCGAATTCCTTCCAGCCCAGCACCGATTCTTCGATCAGCACTTCGCTGGTGGGGGAGGCATCGATGCCGCGCTCGACGATCTCGATGAACTCGGCCTTGTTGTAGGCGATGCCGCCGCCGGTGCCGCCGAGCGTGAAGCTCGGCCGGATGATCGCGGGCAATCCGATGTCGTCGAGCGCTTCGAGCGCCTGCGGCAGTGTCTTGATCTGATGTGAGCGCGGAGTTTCAAGTCCGATCTTGTTCATCGTCTCGCGGAACAGCTCGCGGTCTTCGGCCTTGTCGATGGCTTCGGCAGTGGCGCCGATCATCTTGACGCCGAACTTCTCTAGCGTGCCCATCTTCTTCAGCGACAGCGCACAGTTGAGCGCGGTCTGCCCGCCCATGGTCGGCAACAGCGCGTCGGGTCGTTCTTTCTCAATGATCTTGGCGATGATCTCAGGCGAAACCGGTTCGATATACGTGGCGTCGGCGAGATCGGGATCGGTCATGATCGTCGCCGGATTGGAGTTCACCAGGACGATCCGGTAACCCTCTTCCTTCAGCGCCTTGCAGGCTTGCGTGCCGGAATAGTCGAATTCGCAAGCCTGGCCGATGACGATCGGCCCGGCTCCGATGATCATGATCGATTTGATGTCGGTGCGTTTGGGCATCAGTCCTGCTGGTTTTTACGCGCCCGGGGTTGCAAGGGCACAAAAAAAGGGCGCGCCTGCGCGCGCTTTCAGGCTGAGTGGGTACCGGTCAGCCGCCCGGAAAGCGCGCTAGTACTAAGTGGCGCGCGGCCGGACACAAAACCGGGAGCCACTTTTGCTGGCCGCGCGCGGGCGCTCCCCTGGACCGCGCCGGAGGGGGTAGGCCCCCGCGCGCGAGGGGTCTTTAGACCAGATTCGATGGGTAGGGAAGGGCAGCGGGGCGCGATCCACCGCCAGTCAATCTATGGCCCGGCGGCGCGATTTCCAGCCTCCCTGAAAGGGGAGGCTCGGCCGGGCGGGCTGACTTATATCCTCACCGCTCCACCGGTACGCCGACCAGATTGCCCCATTCGGTCCACGAACCGTCGTAGACGCGCACGCGCTCGCGCTCAAAGCCGAGCAGTTCGGTCAGCACGAAATAGACGACCGTCGCGCGGTGGCTCATGCGGCAATAGGTGATGATGTCGTTGTCACGTGCGGCGCCGCGCGCGACGACCAGCGAGGCGAGTGCGTCGGCCGGCTTGAAGCGCTTATCCGCCTCGAACAGGTCCATGTAGAAGAGATGCTTGGCGCCGGGGATGCGGCCATAGCGCACCGCGCCGACATCGGGCCCGCCCGGGCCGCCCACGCGCTGGCCGCTGTATTCCTCCGGCGAGCGGGCATCGAGAATGACGGTGTTGGCGTCATCGAGCGCCGCCAGCACATCGTCGCGGTGGATGCGCATGCCCTCGCGGCGCGCGACCGGCTTGTACGTCACTGCTGCTGCCAGCGTCGGAATCTCGGTGGTCAGCGGCCGGCCTTCCGCCTTCCAGCGGTCGCGGCCGCCGTCGAGGACGCGCACGTCGGCGTGGCCGCAATAGCGGAACGCCCACCAGGCATAGAGGCCGAACTGGATGCCTTCGCCGTAAAACACCACGGTGGTGTCATTGCCGATGCCGTGCTTGCCAAGTTGGGCAGCGAAGTTTTCAGGCGTGGGGAATTCCCGCATCGCCGGGTCCCACAACATGTCCTTCCATTTCCAGCCCAGGGCACCGGGGACGTGGCCGGCCTTGTAGACCGGCATCTCGTCCTGCCCGAGGCCGGCGATCTCGATCAGCTTGACCTTGGGATTGTCGGCGTTGGCCACCAGCCACTCAGGTGTGACCAGCATCTGTGTCTCGGTGACGGCGTCCATGGGCGTTCTTCCACTCAGGAGCGTGGGGCATCTTCAAGCGGCAGGCAGCGGATTTCAATATCGGAGCCGAGCTTGACGCGGCTGACCACGCCGCCGGCGGCGGCCGCTTCAATGATCGGTTCACGGCCGGCATCGAGCACGGCCTGCGGCAGGAACACGGTGATCTGGATGCCGTCGCGCGCCGCTGCTTGTTTCGGCGGTACCAGTTCGACCTCGACGCGGATGTCGTCCTTGGGCAGGGCGTGCGCGGTGAGCGCGCTGCGCACCGAACCGGTGGCGCACGAAGCCATCGCTAGCAGCAGCAGTTCGCCCGAGGTGCAGCCTTGGTCCGTGCCGCCGTCTTCCGTCTTGCGGTCGGTCACCACTTGATGGCGGCCGGCCGTGCCGATCAGTTTCTTGCCCGCGACGGGCCGTGTGAACACCATAGGCGCGTTCGCTCCTTGTCGATCGCGCTTCAGCTAGCACGCGACCCGCGTGCTGGCGACATGAATTCGCCGGCGCTGGCAGTCTTCCCGATAGATAGGAATTGACGCGGTCTATGACCGCGATTAGCCGGCCTCGCGCGCCTGCGCTTCGGCCTTGCTGTTCGCCCAATAGGCCGGCGACGACTTCGTTTCTTTCAGCTTCTGCGCGTCCTCGTAGCCCGGCGCCATCGACGCGGAGGTGCCGGCCAGCACCTCATGGTGCTCGATGTTGAGCAGCCGCAGCCAGCTCTGCTGGCCGAGCGTGAGCCCGATCATGCAGCCGAGTTCGACCAGTTCCGGTTCGCTGAAGTGGCGGTGCACCCGCTCCCAGAAGGCGTCGTCGGTGTTGAGATGCCAGGCGATCGCCTCGGCATAGGCGAGCGCGGCTTTCTGCCGCTCGTTGTAGCGCGTGGATTTCTCGAAGTTCAGCAGGTCCATGACGTGGTCTTCGATCAGCGCGCCGCTGGTGGTCGCCTTCACCGAGCGCTGGTTGCCGCAATACTCGCACTGCACCGAACGCGAGACGTAAAGTCGACACAGCTCCTTGATTGCATGGTCGAGCACGCCGTTGCGGTAGATGTCGTTCCAGGAATTGGCAAAGAACCAGAAACAAGCCGGCACGTGCGCACGAATGGCGGAGCTTTCGGGGCGTGGCGTGCCTTCGCGCTGGCAGCGCTCCATCTCGGCGCGCATGTCGGGCGTCATCCGGTCGAGGTCGACGTAGCTGATGCGTTGCTGGGCCAATTGCTTGGACATGGGTCGTGCTCCCTGTTGCGGCGCTGGCTTGTTCTCGAAGGTTTTTAGTCCGGCCAATCCATAAGATAGCATCTTTACTATTTTATGGGGAGGGCCATAATTGGCAATGTTTTTCTAGCAGGCGGGAACGCGGGATGGCGATGCGGCAGCCGATTCGGATGGGCGGCGACAGGAGCGGGCAAGACCTGTTCATCGGCCGCTTTTCTTCGCTGTCGGCGAAGATCGTCACCGAGGTGCGCCAGACGCTATTCGCCAAGCGCCTGAAGCCGGGCGACTTTCTGGGCACCGAGAAGGACCTCGCCGCGCGCTTCGGCACCAGCCGCATCGTCGCGCGCGATGCCCTGCGCACGCTGGAGGCGCTCGGCATCGTCGAAATCCGCATGGGTAAGGGCGGTGGCGCGCGTATCGCGCGAGGCAACCCGCGCCTGTTCGCCGAGGCGCTGGCGGTGCAGCTCGACCTCACCGGGGTCTCCGCCGCCGAGATCATGGACGCGCAGCGCGCCATCGAGACGCTCGGCGCCGAACTCGCGGCCGAGAACGCGACCGCCGACGACGTCGCCAAGCTGCGGCGCCTGCTGGCCGATGCCGAAGCTGCCATCGACGACCTCGATCTGTTTACGCAGCTATCGCGCGATTTCCATCTGGCGGTCGCCGAGGCTTCCCATAACCGCGTGCTGGTCGTGCAGCTCATCTCGCTCGAGCACGTCTCGTGGCCGCGCCGCAACCTCACCGCCACGCCGAAGCTGGCGCGCCACATCCTGGAGATTCACACCAAGCTCGCCGACTTGGTCGAGCTACGCGACGCCGCGGCAGCGCGCGCGCTCATGGACGACCACGTCAAGATGATCCGCGCGCGGCGGGTCGTCGAACATTCAACCTCTGAAGAGGGACCGGCCTGCTGCTGACAACACGGGAGGACACCATGGCTAAATTCGTGATCGAACCGCATTTCCGACTGCAGGAATGGGTTGCGGAGGAGAAAGACTACTTCCGCAAGGAAGGCCTTGACTATGAATTCCGCGAGCTCATGCGCTCGACCGACGGCAAGCAGCACGACAAGGGGTCGAAGGGCGCGTTCCAGTCGTTCGAAGAAGGCCGCCAGGCGAACGTCTCTTGCGCCTGCCATTGGACCGTCAATGTTGCCGCCTCGAACGGGCACGGCCGCATGCTCACCGACGTTTATTCGGTGGCGACGGCGGGCATCTTCGTGCCGGCCGATTCAACCGTTAAGACGCCGGAAGATCTCGCCGGCGTGCCGATCTCGGTCGGCTTCCAGTCCGGCAGCCATTACGCGACCGTGCAGGCGCTCGAGGGTTATCTGCCGCCGGACAAGATCAACCTGCGCTACGAGACCGGTATGCTGTTCAAGCGCATGGAGCATCTGTTCGACGGCACCGCCCCGGCGGTGCATCTCTTCAACGGGCCTTATTACTTCGCCGAGCAGCTCGGCTTCCGCAAGGTGATCGACGCCACCTTCATGATCGGCACCATGATCCACGGCGATCCGGATGCGGAAGACCTGCGCAAGTTCTTCCGCGCGCTGCGCAAGGCGCAACGCGACATCGATCTCCGGCCCGAGCTCTACACGCACTACTACAAGAACGAATTTCCCGACCGCTTCCATGCGCGCATGGACACGCGGCGCTGGGGGCCGGGCGAGCGGCTGGTGTTTGAGCCCTACACAAAGGAGGTCTACGAAGAATCCTTCGCGTGGATCGCCAACCACCGCATCTTCCCGGAAGGCGGGATGGGGTCCGGCCGCTACGAGCAGGCGACGCTGTCGCTGACATGATGCGCGGCGGAGGGGTTCGATCGCCCGTCTTCGCGCCGGCCCGCTACGACGGGCACCCGCTACGCGACGGGCCTGCCCGCCAAAGCTTTGGCGAAGGCGGTTGGAGGCCCGGCCTGGAATCGAACCAGGCTGTGAAGACCATGCGCGGCTTCTGCGTAGCCACTCCGCCACCGGGCCACCGGCAGCCTTAAGCCAATTGGTCTTGATGGAAAGTGTAGAAGTACCCGAGAGCCGGCGCGGGCGAGGTTGCGGTTAACGCCGGGTTACCCGTAGGCCGCCGTGTCCCGCCACAGTGTCATCAGGGGCCCTTCGGGGCCATGAAGCGGATCGTTGTCCGGCAGCGGCACCTGTTGAACGTTTTTCCGAGCCTCGGTGTGCTCGCTCGCCGAGCCGCGAAAGAAATCATAACGGCCGCCCGCCGGATAGCCGCCGATGACGCTGAGGCCTGCCCCATCGGAAAGGCGTTGATGCCCGGTGCCGGCGGGCAGCACCGCGACGTCGCCCGCCTTCACGTCGATTACTTCACCTTGCGCGCCGCCAAAACGCACGCGTGCCGTCCCGCGCGCGATGCCGAGCACTTCGTGGGTCATCGAATGAAAATGCGTGTAGGGGTAAATGCCGTTGCGCCACATGCCGTGGCCCCAGCCGTTCGCGATGAAGACCAGTTCAATCGCGCGTTCCGGATCGCGCGCCGCTTCGACGTCGATGGCGCCACGATAGAGCAGCAATGGCAGCGTTGGATTGTTCGGCACGCTGCCGTCGTCGACGAACATGAAGGCACGAGGTTCGGTCGTCATCGCAATTTCCCGACCGTTTCAGTTTGGTGTTACGCCAGCGGCTTCCCGGGAAACGCACCGCTCACGCGCTTTTACGCTTGGCCTGCCGCATCATGTCAACAAAGCGCGTGAACAAATAATGGCTGTCGCGGGGTCCCGGCGAAGCTTCCGGATGGTACTGCACCGAGAACACCGGCTTGTCCTTGAGCGCGATGCCGCAATTGGAACCGTCAAACAGCGAGACGTGCGTCTCGACGGCATTTGCCGGCAGCGATTTGCCATCAAGCGCGAAGCCGTGGTTCATCGAGGTGATCTCGACCTTGCCGGTGGTGAGATCCTTCACAGGATGATTGGCGCCATGATGGCCCTGATGCATCTTTTGCGTTTTGCCGCCGACCGCGATGCCTAGCATCTGGTGGCCGAGGCAAATCCCGAACGTTGGCGTGCCGCTCTCGATCAGCTTCTTGATCACCGGCACGGCGTATTCGCCGGTCGCCGCCGGATCGCCCGGGCCGTTCGACAGGAACACGCCGTCGGGCTTGAGCGCCAGGACGTCCTCGGCGGAGGTCTGCGCCGGCACCACCGTCACCTTGCAGCCGGTGCCGGCGAGCAGGCGCAGAATGTTGCGCTTGATGCCGTAGTCGATGGCGACCACGTTTAAGCCGGAATTGCTCTGGCGGCCGAAGCCTTCGCCCCACACCCACGGCGTCTCGTCCCAGGTGAAGCGCTGGGCGCTCGTCACCATCGGCACCAGGTCCATGCCGACCAGGCCGGGCCAGGCCTTGGCCTCCTTTTTCAGCGCGTCGAGGTCGAACTTGCCGTCGGCTGAGTGCGCGATCACGGCGTTGGGCATGCCCTTCTCGCGGATCAGCGCGGTGAGCGCGCGGGTGTCGATGCCGGCGAGGCCGATGATGCCGCGCGCCCGGAGCCAGTCGTCGAGGTTACGCTTGGCGCGGTAGTTCGAAGGCGCGGTGATGGCGGAATGCAGGATGACCCCGCGGGCGCCGGTCGCCGCCGCCATGTTGACGGTCTCGATGTCTTCCTCGTTGGTGCCGACGTTGCCGATGTGAGGGAAGGTGAAGGTGATGATCTGCCCGGCGTAGGAGGGGTCGGTCAGAATCTCCTCATAGCCGGTCATGGCGGTATTGAAGCAGACCTCCCCGACAGCCTGCCCGGTGGCGCCAAGGCCGAAACCCTCCAATACCGTGCCATCGGCCAGCACCAAAACGGCCGTGGGGGCGGGCTCGTCCCAAGGGCCGGTGGACATCGCTTGCGTCTGGGTCATGGGCTCTTAGTTGCGTATTATAAGGGGCGAAGCAAGGGGCCGCCGGGGGCTGCCCCCAGCCTCGAAACCGCATACCGGAAAGGGATCCCCCTGCTGCTAGTTGCTAGTCATTCGAGCCGGAGCAAGGGGCGGTTTTCGCAAAAAATTTTCAAATTGTTATAAACTACCACGACAGGTTCGGGACAGTCGGGTATTTTGGCCTCGTTTTTCTTGTTCAGCGGCAGAGGCGTCGGTCATGTCAACTTGGGTGCATAAAGGCTACGCAATACGGACATCTGGCGCTGGTCGAAACTGGTATGCGGTCGTGCATGATCGCTACGGGCATCGCATCGCAAAAACTCAATCGTGCTCTGAAATGGGTTGCGCAATTTCAGATGCGGTCGCAGCAATTGACTTTCTCACGCGCCCTCGCCGCTAAAGCTGAGGATGGTGGGTAAAACAAGTCGTCGGGCCTTTTCACCCGACGACCGCAAGTTTTAGCGCCTGCCTCGACGGGATGGTTGTTTTGGCCGCCGTGGCCAGTTGCGCGTGGAATTAACTCTGTAGCCACCGCGGCGGCGACGCCGACGTTTACCCTTGATGGGCAAGTCAACATCATCGATTTTCATTACTTAAGCTCCGACGACGGGGAAATCGACGAACGTCCCAGGCTGGCCGGAAACGAACGCCCCGAGGATAACCTCGGATGCCAAATTGGCAGCGCCTCTAGTTGGACCCGCACACAAATATTATTGAGCTTTAGAATAGGTAGATCAACAGAAAAAGCCCTGCCGAATGGGGATGCAGGCTCAGTCCTTCGCTCCTCATAGAATTACAGGAGGGATTATGAGACGTTATCTTGTTATTGTCGCACTTTCATCGGTTATGGCGTCGTGCGCTACCCAACCTACAATGGCCACGCGGGAAGCTCCGGGTTTTCTGCTTGGCCTTGTGAACGGGTTCCTGATTGTGTTTGCTTTCATTGGTAGCCTCTTTTGGGATACTCGGATCTACGCTTTTCCCAATAGCGGTCGATGGTACGACGCTGGCTTCGTATTGGGCGCAGCGATCTTCTTCGGAATGATCGGCCGTGAGAGCGAAAAATACTATGCCGCAGGCTACAGGCAGGGCTACTTAGAGGCAGTGGAACACAATGAACATTGAGACTATGGCCGCTATCTGCCGCACCTAAGTAATCAAAGTGGCTGAAGGAAAGGACCGCCGGTGCTGCGTGACGACATCAATAAAGCTTTGACCGAGGCGATGAAGGCCAGGAATGAGCGCGCGGTGTCGACCCTGCGCATGGTCAACTCCACGTTGAAAAACGCCGATATCGAGGCGCGCGGGACCGGCAAGCCGGCGCTCGGCGATGCCGAGGTGATTGCCGCGCTGCAGAAGATGGTCAAACAGCGCCAGGAATCGGTCGATCTCTACAAGAAAGGCGGCCGCGACGACCTGGTGAAACAGGAAGAGGAGGAGATCGCCATCATCTCCGGCTACCTGCCCAAGCAGATGTCGGAAGCCGAAATGACGGCGGCGATCGACGCGGCCATCGCGGAGACCGGTGCATCAGGCATGAAGGACATGGGCAAGGTCATCGGAGTTTTACGCGGCAAGCACGCCGGACAGATGGACATGGGCAAAGCGAGCGGGATGGTGAAGGCGAAGCTGCAATAGGCCGGCGTCTCGCATCATCGTGCGATGAAAGATGGACAAAGGTGGCGCGATGGGGCATTTTCGCTGTCTCACGTTTGACTTCCACCGACCGGCATGGACCGCTCGCGGGCGACCGAGGGCTTTGCCGCCAACCCTTGAGGTCCATGCCATGACGCATCGCGTCATTCATTCTATTCCCCTCGCTTTGCTTGCCCTGACCGCCACCGCCGTTGCGTCCGCCGCCGCAGCCGAGCCTGCGTCGGTCAAGGTCGATCTCTCCGACAAAGGCGGCAAGGACCGCATCCTGCTGAGCACCGACAAGGTCAAGGCGGGCGAGGTGGAATTCGAGATCGCCAACACTTCGAAAGTTTCGTTGCATGAATTCCTGATCGCACCCTGGAAGGGCGCGATCACGAAACTGCCGTACAACGACAAGAAGGGCGCCGTCTTCGAAGGGAAGATGCGCCAACTTCAAGGTGTTGAGGACATGAAGCCGGGCGCCGAGGCGACCCTGCGCCTGTCGCTCAAGCCCGGCTCTTACGTGGTGTTCTGCAACCAGCCCGGCCATTACAAGCTCGGCATGGTCGCGCGCTTTACCGTGGTGAAATGAAGCGCAGGCCAAGTGCGCAAAACCCTGCGTAATAGGGCCTTCTCAGCGGCCGCTAGCGCTCTCCCTGAATAGCAATTCGAGGTACTGGCGGAACTGGCGCGACAGCCGGGCAACGATGATTGGGTCGTTGTAGCTGCGTGACAGGATGAAGCCCCCTTCAACGATTGCCATGATGGTATCGGCGAGTTCCCGCGCGGTCGCTGGGCGCGCGGGACGATAGCGTGCGAGCACCGCTTCGAAGCGCTTTTCGTAGAGCGACGACCAGCGCCGGAAGCTCTGCGCGATGAATGCATGAATCGAAGGTTCGAATTGCAGGCTTTCGTACGTATAGACCGCGAACACGCAACCGGCGATCGGCTCCGGCAGACCTTCGATGAAATCTTCGAACAGCTTGAGGAAGTGCAGCGTCTGTTCCAGCGGATCGTCGCTGGTTTTGTCGGCTTCGGCCGCGAAGCGTTCGAAAAGTTCGTAGTCATTGCGCGCATAGCGCTCGACCAGCGCCTTGGCGAGCTCGCCCTTGCCGTTGAAGTGGTGGAAAAAGGCGCCCTTGGTCAGCCGGGTCGCCTTGAGGATGTCGTCGATCGACGTTCCCGTGAAGCCCTGGCGCAGGATCAGCGGCTCCGCCGCCGCCAGAATGCGTTCCCGTGTGTCTTCACCTCTAGCCATAGCGCCTTCTCCATACCAACTAGTCTGTAAAATAAAGGCATGGCAACATATTTGCAAGTGGTGCTGTAATAACTAACTGAAATAACTTGCATTATTACAATATTGTCGCACCCCGTAGCGCAGGCTTGAAAACAGACCAATAGGTCTGTATGAAACAAAACCAACCAGTCGGTTTGTAGATTGCCTGACGCAATCGGCCGCTGGCAATGCCAGGAGCCAAGCCATGAACCAGATGACCATGGTCAACGGCGTCGATACCGCCAAGCTGTTTGCCACCATCGACGCGGTGAACGCCGATCCAGCCCTCGCCACTTTTAAGTTCCGATTGTTCAATCAATGGGTCGGCGGTGGCGAGAACCGTTCGCGCATCGACGACTTCTACGGCGCCAGCCAGGAGATGCGGCACAAGCAGCCGTTCTTCCTGATCAACGACGAGCCCGAAGTGCTGCTGTCGGAGGATCGCGGCGCCAATCCGGTCGAGTACGTGCTGCACGCGCTCGCCGGCTGCCTGACCACCAGCCTTATCTATCACGCTGCCGCACGCGGCATCGCGATCGAGGGCGTAACCACCCGCTTCGAAGGCGATCTCGACCTGCGCGGGTTCCTCGGGCTCTCCGAAGAGGTGCGGCGCGGCTACTCGGGTATCCGCGTGATGTTCGACATCGACGCCGACTGCGATGCGGCCAAGAAGCGCGAACTGATCGCCATGGCGCAAAGCTTCTCACCCGTGTTCGACATCGTGACCAACGGCGTGCCGGTGAGTTGCCAACTCGCGGACCAAGAATCTCAGGCCCAGGCCGCGTGATTCTCATGCCCGGCGCTTGACCGGAGCCCGCGTCCACCACGCGGGTTCCGGCAGCCGGTCGCCAACCAATGCAACGAACTGTTGGATAAGGAAACCGACCATGTTTGTTCGATTGATCCATCTGGCGCGCAAGGCCGCAGCCGCCGTCGGGGGCGATGTACGAACCGTCGGCCAAGCGCGCACCCGCCACGCCATGCGCACGATGCTTGAGTTCGATGAGCGGCTTTTGCGCGACGTCGGCCTCACTCGCGCCGATGTGGTGCAATGCCTCTCTTCGCCGGATATCGACCCCTTCGGCGTTCTGGAAGGGCGGCGAAAAAGCTACCGGGCGGTCGTTCTGCATGTCGCGGACCCGGCGCCAGCCGCCGCGGTGGCCGACCGGCGGCTCGCCGCATGAGCGGCAAGAAAGGCTCGTTCCGGGCGTATAGCCGCTGACGCCCCGGAACGAGCGCTGCGCCCTCTGTGGAAAACACGGAAAAAGCCCGGATTCCTGCGCTCGATCCTGGCCTCGCGGCCCCGCCCCGGAAAACCTCAATTCGTCGGCCTATGATAGGGGACCGATTCGCCCCGAACCGACGAACCGATAGCCCGCGCCCCCAGAGGCCGAACCACCGCCCATGCGCTTCTCGCCCCAGTTCCTCGATGAGCTGAAAGCCCGGCTTCCGGTTTCGGAGGTCGTGGGCCGGCGCGTGAAGCTCACGCGCGCGGGGCGCGAGATGAAGGGCCTGTCGCCGTTCAACAAGGAGAAGACGCCGTCCTTCTTCGTCAACGACCACAAGCAGGCGTGGTTCGATTTTTCATCCGGCAAGAACGGCAGCATTTTCGATTTCGTGATGCAGACCGAGGGGCTGAGCTTCCCCGAAGCGGTCGAGCAGTTGGCGAACCTCGCCGGCATGCCGCTGCCGAAAGTGTCCAGGGAAGACGAGGCGCGCGCGGCGCATCGCAAGACCCTGCACGAGGTGATGGAACTCGCCGCCAAGTTCTTCGAGGCGACGCTCGCCTCGCGCACCGGCGCCAAGGCGCGCGGTTATCTCGCCGACCGCGGGCTCGATGCCGCCATCCAACACAAGTTCCGTCTCGGCTATGCGCCTTCCGAGCGCTTTGCGCTGAAGGAACATCTCGGCAGCCACAGCGTGCCGGTCGAGGACATGATCGAAGCGGGCCTGCTGGTTTCCGGCGACGACATTCCGGTGCCATATGACCGCTTCCGCGACCGGGTCATGTTCCCGATCACAGACCTGCGCGGGCGGGTAATCGCCTTCGGCGGCCGCGCGCTGGAGAAGGACGTCCCGGCGAAATATCTCAATTCGCCGGAGACGCCGCTCTTCCACAAAGGTTCCAACCTCTACAACATCGCCACCGCGCGTCAGGCCGCATACGCAGGCAATCTACGCAGTCCGCGCCAGACAACGCCGGCGCGCCCGTCATCGTGGTCGAAGGCTATGTCGACGTCATCGCCATGGTGCGCGCCGGTTACGATGCCATCCGTCGCGCCGCTCGGCACCGCGCTCACCGAGGACCAGCTCACGCTTGCTCTGGAAGCTCGCCGAAGAGCCGGTGCTCTGCTTCGACGGCGACGGCGCAGGGCTTCGCGCCGCCTATCGTGCGGTCGATATCGCGCTGCCGCGGCTCGCGCCCGGCAAGAGCCTGAAGTTCGCGTTGCTGCCGCAAGGCCAGGATCCCGACGATCTGGTGCGTTCGAGCGGGCCGGAGGCCGTGCGCGAGGTGATCGCCGCCGCGCGCCCGCTCGCCGCCATGCTGTGGGCGCGCGAAACGGAAGGGCACACCTTCGACACGCCGGAGCGGCGCGCGGCGCTGGACGCCCGCATGAACAGCGTAATCGGCGCAATTGGCGACGAGGCGGTGCGCAAATATTATCGCCAGGAGTTCAACGACCGGCTCGGCCAGTTCTTCGCGCCGGCGCAAGGTGGCAGTCCGATGCGCGGCGGGCCCGGCCGCCGGCCGAGCTGGGGCGGCCAAAATGGACGTCAAGACTGGCGCGGCGCCCGCAACGGCGACTGGCGCGGCCGTCCCGGTCAGCGCCCGGCCGCCAATGGCCGGCCCGGTTCCTATGTCGTGATGAGCCAGCAACTCGCATCGAGCCCGGTCCACCGCGGCCACCGCAGCACGTTGCCCCGGCGCGAGGCGCTGATCCTGCAGGCGGCGCTCAACCACCCCTGGCTTTTGCACGACCACATGGAGGAACTGGCCTCGCTCGAGTTCCGCCATCCGGAGGTCGAGCGGCTGAAGGGTGCGCTGATCGACATCGCCGCCCACGCCGCGGCCGAGGACGCCGAAACCCTGCGGGCGGAACTTACGGCCCGCGGCCTCGGCCCGGTGGTGGAGCGGGTGACGGCCGCCATCACCACGGTTTCGGTCTGGGGGACGGGGGCGGAGGCCGCCCCCGACGATGTGTTGGTGACCTGGGCCCAATTGATCGCCTTGCATCGCCAGTGGCATTCACTAATTAAGGAGCTCAGGGACGCCGAAATGGCACTCGGGCGGGACAACAGCGAGACCAATTATCTGCGCCTGTGCGACGTCAAAGCGCGCCTTGCCCGGATGGATGGAACCGAGGCCCAGATCGAGGGTTTTGGGGCCTCTTCCGGTCGCGGCGTCCGTAGCTTATGAGCAGGAATTGAGAAGGCCGCTCCCTTGAGCATGATCCCGAAAAGCGGGTACCGGTTTTCGGAAAAGATCGTGCTCAAGAAGGAGGGTGCGGAGAGCGAACGCCGGCCCCAACGCGGAAAGAAATCGGGTCGGTTTCCGCGCCAAAACGGGGTTAATCGGAGCTTAAGCGGGCTCCGGCGACACTGACGGCCTGATTCGGGGCGGCGCCCTGCCGGCGCGGCCCTTTTTGGCCATTCGTTCGTGCCGCCGGCCCCGGCAGAACGAAGCGCGCTGACAGCGCGCTGACCAGGAAGGTCCAGGAGAGTTTAGATGGCGAGCAAGGTGAAAGCAGCGGCCCAGGCCAAGGAAGAAGCCCCGGAAAAAGAGGCCGAAGGCGCGCCCGAGTCGCCCTTGCCGTTGCTCGACCTCTCCGACGCCGGCGTCAAGAAGATGATCAAGGCCGCCAAGAAGCGCGGCTATGTCACCCACGACCAGATCAACGCCGTGCTGCCGTCGGAAGAAGTCACCTCCGACCAGATCGAAGACGTCTTCGCCATGATCAGCGAGATGGGCATTACCGTCGTCGAAAGCGACGACGACAGCGAGGACGGCGAGGAGAAGGCCACCGACGAGGTCGACGACGACGATGACGACACCGGCAACGAGCTGGTCGAAGTCGAAGACGAAAGCGCTGGCGACCACCGAAAAGAAAGAACCGTCTGAGCGCACCGACGATCCCGTACGCATGTATCTGCGCGAGATGGGTTCTGTCGAGTTGCTCTCGCGCGAGGGCGAAATCGCCATCGCCAAGCGCATCGAGGCCGGCCGCGAGGCGATGATCGCCGGGCTTTGCGAAAGCCCGCTTACCTTCCAGGCCATCATCATCTGGCGCGACGAATTGAACGAAGGCAAGGTCTTCCTGCGCGACATCATCGACCTGGAAGCGACCTACGCCGGTCCCGACGCCAAGCAGGCGCCGGCGATGAACGCCGACGGCACCATCGCGCCCAACGGCGCCGGCACTCCGGTGCCCGGCGCACCGCACCTGCAGGTGGTGCAGACCGCCGCGCCCCCGGCGGCGCCGCCGAACGCCACGCCGTTCAAGGCCAAGCCCGAAAGCGACGAAGACAAGGAAGAGAAGGATCCCGGTGAGGCCGCGGCCGAGAACGATTTCGACGACGAAGACGACATGGAAGGTTCGCTCTCGCTCGCCGCGATCGAGGCCGAGCTCAAGCCCAAGGTGGTCGAGACCTTCGATACCATCGCCGACACCTTCAAGCGGTTGCGCCGCCTGCAGGAGCAGGACATCGAGTTCCGCCTGAAGAACTCGTCGTTGTCGCCGGCACAGGAGCGCAAGTACAAGAAGCTGAAGGAAGAGATCATCACCGAGGTGAAGTCGCTGCGGCTCAACCAGGCGCGCATCGACAGCCTCGTCGAGCAGCTCTACGACATCAACAAGCGTCTCGTCTCCAACGAAGGCCGCCTGATGCGCCTCGGCGAGAGCTATGGCGTCGCCCGCGAGGACTTCCTCAAGAACTACATGGGCTCGGAGCTCGACCCGCGCTGGCTCAACCGCGTCTCCAAGCTCTCCGCGAAAGGCTGGAAGAACTTCGTTGCCAACGAGAAGGAGCGCATCAAGCAGATCCGCGGCATGGTGCATGATCTGGCGGCGCAGACCGGCGTCGAGATCAGCGAATTCCGCAAGATCGTGCAGATGGTGCAGAAGGGCGAGCGCGAGGCGCGTATCGCCAAGAAGGAGATGGTGGAGGCGAACCTGCGCCTCGTCATCTCCATCGCCAAGAAATACACCAACCGCGGCCTGCAGTTCCTCGACCTGATCCAGGAAGGCAACATCGGCCTGATGAAGGCGGTCGACAAGTTCGAGTACCGCCGCGGCTATAAGTTCTCGACCTACGCCACCTGGTGGATCCGGCAGGCGATCACGCGCTCGATCGCGGATCAAGCAAGAACCATCCGCATCCCCGTGCACATGATCGAGACCATCAACAAGATCGTGCGCACGTCGCGGCAGATGCTCAACGAGATCGGCCGCGAGCCGACCCCGGAAGAGCTCGCCGAGAAGCTCGGCATGCCGCTCGAGAAGGTGCGCAAGGTCCTCAAGATCGCCAAGGAGCCGCTCTCGCTCGAAACGCCGATCGGCGACGAGGAAGATTCGCACCTCGGCGACTTCATCGAGGACAAGAACGCCATCCTGCCGATCGACGCCGCGATCCAGTCCAACCTGCGCGAGACGACGACGCGCGTGCTCGCCTCGCTCACCCCGCGCGAGGAGCGCGTGCTGCGCATGCGCTTCGGCATCGGCATGAACACCGACCACACGCTGGAGGAAGTCGGCCAGCAGTTCTCGGTCACCCGCGAGCGTATCCGCCAGATCGAAGCCAAGGCGCTGCGGAAGCTGAAGCATCCGACAAGGAGCCGGAAGCTCAGAAGCTTCCTGGATAACTGATCGAGATGAGCAACGAGAGCGGCACGCAACGCGATTTCACCGTCGTCGTAGAGCGCGACGAGGACGGGAATTACGTTGCGTCGGTTCCCGCGCTGGCTGGCTGTCATACGCAAGCGCGCTCGCTCGATGAATTGATCGAGCGAGTTCAGGAGGCGATTGCCGTGTGCCTCGAAGACGACGATTCTGCCGCGCGTCCAACCCTTGAGTTCATCGGCGTTCAGCGCGTGACCGTCCCGGCATGAGCCGGCTGCCCCCGGCTGATTGGCGCCGAAGTCATCGCGGCGCTTGCGCGGGCCGGTTTCGTCGATTCCCGCGTCAAAGGCAGCCATCATCGGCTGCGCCACGCCGACGGCCGGGTCACGACCGTGCCGGTTCACGGCGCCGAGATCATCGGCCCGGGACTGCTGGCGAAAATTCTGCGAGACTGCGATCTGTCCCGCGAGGAATTCGACGCGTTGCTTTGAGGCCGCCATCCGAGCCGGTGAAGGAAGCTGCGGCGTTTCGTGGATAGCCAGGCTCTCTTGTCCCGGGCGCGTTGCAACGCGAAGCGTTGCTGCGCAGAACCGGGACCCCGGTTTCTGAAAACGAAAACGGCGGGCCTCGGAGTCCGCCGTTTTGCATCTCGTCCGCATCGTTCAAACGTCCATTAAATCGATGCTACGGGGCTTCTTGGACAATTAACGGGTCTGCTGCGAATAACGGGCACTGCTGCGAAGTCATTCCGACACGGCTATTCCTCGGCACCAAAATTACGGCGTTAAATCAAGCGCTTACGCACAGCGACAAGCTTGAATTTGCCGCGCATGTTCACTTTATGTTCCGAATATGGTAATGAAGCGATATGCTGCGCATTGTACAATTTCAATGATTCGCATCAGAGGATTTCGAAATGATCTCGCCATCCGAAATGGCAGAACTGCAGCGGGCGCAATATACGCACGATATGCGGAATCATTTCGATATTCTGTCGTTGCACAAGAATGACCGTCTAAAGCATTATGGCCTACATTTCGCGAAATATGTCGGGCGTTTTGCGCGCGAGACAAACGAAGTAAAGCCTGTCGAGCGGACTTTAGTTGACGCAGCGCTCGTGAGTTTGAGTGCGGCAAACACGCTTCATCAGGATTTAAGCAAGGAGAATTTCGATCAGGATCTGAATCGAAAGCAAGTGGATCCGTTACGCACGCTTGCTGATGCAACCGGCCGCTTCGCGGATGCTTGTGAAAAAATTGATCATTTGGAAGACTTTCTTCCGATTGCGCGAAAAGCCAATCGCGACATCATGAATTGGATTCTCTGCGAAGCAGACGAAAGAAGCGTGTCACTGATATCCGCTATTCCTAGTCGGCGCCAAGAATTGGCTGATCGTCACTTTTATATAGAGTAATTGGCCTATGACTTTGTTCTGGAGCGATGGAACATGGTCGTCTTTCCCTGCCCAAGATCATGTGGTTGAACCCTATGATCCTGCGCTTCAAAAAGAAGCTAGCTATCAATTAGCAATCGGCAACGAAGTCTATATCTCTTCGCCTGAGACCAAATCGAAAAAACAATTCTGACCGACAAGAAGCCAAGCTTTTTTATTGAGCCTGGTCAGTTTGCATTTTTGCTTACTGCTGAAACCGTAAACACACCATTTGATGCAATTGGATTTATATCAATCCGCGCTAAGTATAAATTCAATGGCCTTGTTAACATTTCTGGGTTCCATGTCGATCCAGGATATTCGGGGAAACTAATTTTTGCTGTTTTTAACGCGGGGCCTACGCGTATTCATCTTCAAAAAGGGCAAAGAATTTTCCTGCTGTGGATGGCTTCGCTAGATGCGCCAATAAACCGGAGAGAGTTGCGAAAGGGGTACAATGACATTCCGACTGAATTGATTACGCAAATTTCGGGGGACTTTACGACGGCCTATCAAGTCAAAAAACAGTTGGATGAAGTCAAAAATGATGTGACGAATCTGAAGGCATTTCGAATTTACTTACTCGCATTTATCGGCGTGATGAGTATGATTCTTTTTCCGATAATAAGAGATCGGATTACTCATTTCATTTTCTCCGAACCCCCCGTTCATCTCCGGCGCATTCCCAGGCGCCAAATGTGCCGCCAAATTAAAGCCCGAATATTTTGCCTCATCTGCAGGCAACTAATTGCCTAAGCCCAAGATGCTAGTTCTTGTTGGTACGGAACATACAATGGGTGCTTCGGTTGGCCAGCATTCGTCGTGCCCAAACAATATAATTCGACACTTAGGGCGCGAGCGATCTCCAATATCTGAGAATTCCTGTTAAGAAGGACGCCGTGGGTACCCCAGCCGACAACGATTTTGCCTTGTTGTTTTCTTGTCTCAACTAAGACGTCAGAAATAAAATTGTCGTTGTCTGGTCCTACTGGGTCAGGTTGTTTTTTTAAGATTTTTGGATCGGTTGCTCTGTATGCAAACAGATTCCAAACAATGAGGCGACCAAAGCCCATTGCGCGCGCCCGCCGTTCACATCGTTCAATTGTAGGATCATTGCGCTCATGGTCGGCTGTTGATGGGTTCAACATGCCGAACGCCAGTGGTGGCAGCGCTGCATCCCAAATGCGATCCAAGCGATAACGATATCGCTGACACGATGAAAATACGGCGCTGCTGTTTCCAAAAAGACTTGATTGCGTAAATGCGCGTCCTATTTCCAGCATGCCTATTCTCGCCACGAATCGTCGCGAGAATCGCATTATTCGTGAGTGTCGTCTTGCTCGACTTTTGATTTTAATGTAGAACATAAAAAGAACAATAGATATACGGAAACTGAACAAAACTTAGAGGAGACTAGGATGAAAGTCCTCTTGGTGCACGATAGTTCTTGCCATCCGGAGCTCAAAAAAGTCGAGAACTGGTTGAAGGCTGCTGGTTGTGAGGTCCTCTTTTTTGATCTCACGCTTGAGGCGCACGAAATGTCTCTCATTAATCTCATCAACGAATGCGACGTTGTGGTTTTCTTGATGAGCCAGCATCTTCCGATGGAAGACGCGAAGATTGGCATCGTTGCTGCAATGGGCAAGGGCAAGAAGATCATCGGCGTTCAGCTTTCGGGCACGTCAACTACCAAAGAGTTCGGAAAGTATGCGTCGGCACTCATCCAATATGATCAAAAGGCTGTTGTCGCGAGTGTCTGCGGCGATAGCGTCGAATGGACAAATACTAAGGGCGAAAAGCGGGCAGACCGGAAGACCAAGCGTCATAAGTGTTAGCTTGCGGGGGTCATATGCGCCTCCGTAGTTATATTATTGATCATGATCTTGGATTCGCGCCTAATCCTTTCCACGGCGTCTGCACATTAGCTACGTGCAAGCCCAAGATTCGAAAATACACAAGATTGGGCGATTATATCATTGGGACTGGCAGCAAACAGCGTGGGTTAAATGGTCGTCTCGTTTATATTTTACGAGTTGGCGAAATCACCACATTCAATGAGTATTGGGCCGATCCGCGATTTCTTCGTAAGAAAGCCACTATGAATGGCAGTGTGTCGCAACGCTATGGCGACAATATCTACCATCGTCTGAGCGCTTCGGACCCGTGGATTCAAGAAGATTCTTTCCATAGCCAAGAAGGCGGGATAGCAAGTCCGGAAAATTTGAAGAGGGATACGACGACGACCGACAGAGTTTTGATTGGTGACTGGTTTATTTATTGGGGCGAATCCGCGCCCACGATTCCGGATGATTTTTCTAATCTTGTGCATACAACGCAAGGCGAAAAGTTAATACAGGACGAAGATCGGATTTCGAAATTTGTGGCGTGGGCCCTGTCAAAGGGCGAGCCCAACACAGTCATCGGCGATCCTTGCGAATGGATCTACGAAGAGCAAAGAGCCCGGAAGCACGGATACCAGTGGGCATTCTGACGTTGTTGTCGCTGGAATTCGTTCCCAACTCTTTAAATAATTAGCGCAGACCGCCGATCCAGCAGCATTTCCCATTACCCCACGACTCAATCGCATTGCTGCAAGCGCATCGCAGCGAACTTGGCTGTGGGAAATGATCCGGCCTATAGGGTTTGTTCTATGTTGGTCTATATTCGCTCTCAAGGACCATATTCCTGCCATAATCTAGGACCAAATTCCGCTTCACCTCCTCCACGCGAGGGGCTTGTCTGCAGACATGCCGGCACGCGGGGGAGGGGCGGCGCCCGCTGGCGGGGCTTGTAACCCATGCCACCGGGAGGCCTCGGACAACCGTCCGGCCCCACTACGAGGGCCTGCCTTGAATGGCTGGACGCGGCGCGGACGAAGGGCGGCGAAAGCTGCCCGGATCGGGGGCCCGGCTCGGGCCCCGTCCGCGCCCGGAAGCACGGTCCCGGGGACAGAAAAGCCGCCACGTGGAGCGCCGCAAGGCGACGCGCTCGTCGCCCGGGCGCGCCCCGCCAAGCCCGAAAGGGCGGCGGCGGGAGAACAACGTGGTTGCGCCTTGCGGCGCTCCACGCCCTCGCATTTTGCGGGGGCGACTCCCCGGCCCCTGTTTTGCGGGGGTCGGCTCCTCCGCGCCCCTGGGCCGGAGGCGAAGGCGGAAGGGCAACTCTCCGGCGCGGGCCGTCCGCGCGCGGAGACGATGATGCGCGCCCGGAGATGTCCCCGATGACCATGAGTGCGAAGAAGAATGCGAACGAGACAACGAGCAAGCGCGCGCGGCGCGCCAACAGCGATGCGCCCGCTGACGCCCAGCTTCTCAACGCGCCGCCGGCCGACATGGACGCCATGCGCTATGAGCTGGCGCGCCGCATCAACCGGTTCGTCGCCGACCGGCGCCGCGCCTGGCGCACGTGCAAGGAGCCGGCCTGCCGGCGGCATCGGTATTGCCGCGCACCGCACATCCATTGCAGCAATGCGCCGCCGCCGCGGCCGGATCCCGACGGCCGGCGCGTCGCGCGCACCATGGCGCGGGTAGCGCGCGCGCTGCGCGAACTGCATGTACGCCAGGGGGAGAAGGGGTGATGAGCTCATTAATCTCGTCGTCGCGGCTGCGCGGGCCGCGGCCGATCACGTCGGTGTTGCACAATTGCCGCCGCCGCGCTTCCATGCGGCTGACAAATATTGGACGGGGCAGGGGCATCGATATGGAGGAAGCAACCGGCCCCCGCGGCGCGCTCACGGTGCGCATCAGCGCCATGCCGGCGGACACCAATGCGAACGGTGACATTTTCGGTGGCTGGGTGATGTCGTGCATGGACCAGGCCGGCGGCATCGCCGGGGTCGAACGGGCGCGCGGCCGCGTCGCCACCATCGCGGTCGATGCGATGAAGTTCATCCGGCCGGTGCGGGTGGGCGACGTACTCGAGGTCTACGCCGAAGTGGAAAGCATCGGCCGCACCTCGATGAAGATCCACGTGGAAGCATGGGCGCGGCGTTTTCAGACCTCTATTCACGAGAAGGTCACGGACGCGAATTTCACCTTCGTGGCGATCGACGACAATGGCAGACCAAGGCCCATCCCGCTGCGTGAGGCGGGCGGCAATCCCGGTCGCGCCCAATGAGCCTTCGGCCCTCGGGCGCGAGCCGAGATGTATCCCCAGATCGAGGCCAAGGCATTGCGCCAGCTGAAGCGTCTTTCGCGCGGCCAGAACCTGCGCAGCGTCCTCGACAACCGACGCAACTACCCCTGCGCGCTCGGCGCGGGCGCGAGTTGGCGGCGCAACTCCTCACATTCGCGCATGAGCTTGCCGGACTTGAGCTCGGCCGCGATTGTCTGGGCGGCGCGGAGCTCGGTCGCGGCGCCGGCGTCATCGCCAAGCTCCATTTGCAGCGCCGCGATCTGCAGGCGCAGGCGCGTTGCGTTCAGCCGGCAGTCGGCGCTGGTCCAGAGTTGGCGGGCGAGATGCAGGAAACGCAACGCTTCGTCGGAGTTGCCGCGCCCACGCAGCAGGATCGCGGAGGCTTCGTTGGTCAGCGCCCGGATCGAGGGCATCGGCCAGCGCTGCTCGCTGCCGGCGAGTTCCTCGATCAGCGCTTGCGCGCGTTCGTACCGCCCGGCATGCGCCGCAACAAGCGCGAGATAGGCAAGCAGCACGCCCTGCCGCTGCAACGTCCACCAGCTTTGCCCGATCAGGCTGCCCTCGAGGCTCGCATAGGCCGCGTCGAATTCGCCGCGCTCCAGCAGCAGCAGGGCGCGTCCCGGTTCCGGATTCCAGCCGAGTTCGTACGACTTGTCGTAAGCCGCGAGCGCATCGTCGGCATGGCCCATTGCAGCCTGAATGTCGCCCAGCACCCGATAGGCGTCGCCAAGCGCCCAGGGCGCGTCTTCGGCGAGGCGTGTCAGCGCATCCTGTACGTGGAGCAGCGCATCGGGCAGCGCGCCCTGCACGCCGAGAACTTCGGCGCGGTGCAGTTGGCACGAGCCGGAAAATGTCATGCTGCTCGCGTTGCAGAATTGCCGATAGCCGAGGGTCCATTGATTGGCGCGCGACCAGTCGCCGAAGGTGCGGCACGCCCACAGGATGTTGCAGTAGAGGACGCCGCCGGTGACCGGATCGGTCTGGTGCGAGAGGGCGAGCGCGGCGGCATGGTCCTGATCGGCGAGCCCGCCGTGCGTATCGCCGAGGCTGAGGCGGAAGAAGCCACGATACATGAGGCCGAGCGCCTCGATCTTTACCGCGCCTGTCCTGCGGCCGGTCTCATAGGCGCTCTCGGCGAGTTTGAGTGCTTGTTCCAGCTCACCGTCGGCAAGCGCAAGGCGAGACGCCATGTATTGCACGAGTTCCGCCGCGGGCGAATCCGCGGACCCGGCGACGAAATCGCGGGCGCGCGCGAGCCAGCCTTTCGCCACCGCGTCTTGGCCACGCTCCATATGGATCGTGGAGAGCAAAACGGCACTAGCCGCAGCGGCGTCCTTGTCGCCGCCCTGCGAATGCAGCGCGCAGGCGCGCGTCAGCACCGGGATGGCGTCGGAGGGTTTGCCGATGCATTGCAGGGCGAGCGCCAGCAGATCGAGGTCCTGCGCACTCAGCGCATCAACGGCGCAGCACTGGTACTGCGCGACGGCTTCGCCCCATTGCTGCTGCGCGGCCGCGTCTCGCGCGCGGGAAAGAGGGTCGGAGCCGCCGGCGCCCGCCGGTTGCGGCGTACCGTCTTCGGCCGGATCGGACTCGACGCAAAAGCGGTAGCCGCTGCGCGGAAAATTGCGGACCGCGTCCTCCATGCCGCCTTCGCGCAGGACGCCGCGCAGCGTGCTGACCGCACGCTGGAGTGAATTGTCGGTGACCGTGACGCCCGGCCAGAGCGTGTCGAGCAACTCGTCTTTCGAGACGACGCGCGTGCGGTTTCGGATCAAGTAGACGAGCAGGTCGAAGACGCGCGGCTGCAGCACGACTTCGCGGTCATGCAGGCGCAGCACGCGAGCCGGTTCGTCAAGCCGAAAGGGACCGAAGTCGAACGTCACCGGCAGTCTCCAGGAGGCGTCTGATCAGGCGAATATCAGGAATTGGTCAGTCCAGCGTAAGGACGCGACGTCAAGCCGCCTACTATACACGGAAATCGCAATGGAAATGCCGCGGCGATCGGGGCGACGGGCTCCCGCGCACGCTCGCAACTATCAACCGAAGGAGAATTGCAATGGATCTCGACGTCATTCGTCGCCCGAGTGCCTGGGCCGACCTCGATGAACTGAAGGCGGCCGGCGCCAAGTCGGCACGGGGGCGAGCCCCGTCGTCAGTCGCCGCTCGACCAGGCTGAGTCTCTCCACCGCCCAACCAACCAACCGATAGATCGACCGTCGCGACCTTTGCGCCGCGAACGGGATCGCTTGTCCAACACGCAAAGGAATCACGCCAATGAAGACCCACAACCTCAAGAAATTCATGCTCGCCGCCTGCTTGCCTCTCCTTTCCATCGTCGCCTTGCCCGTTTCCGCGCATGGTGATCAGGGCAGCCTGGCCGCAAAGAAACCGCTTGTGCAGAAGGTGCGCGAGGCCAACGCCCGCTTCGCCGATGTCAATGTGGCCAAGGCCGAAGGCTATGCGCCAATCCCCTGCGCTTCCGGTGCAAGTGGCGGTGCAATGGGCATCCATTTCGTCAATGGCAAGCTCATCGAAGACCCCGCGATCGACATCGCCAAGCCCGAGGCAGTGATGTACGAGCCGCAACCTGACGGTTCAATGAAGCTGCTGGCGGTCGAATACATCACCACCAAAGGCCCGGCCAATCTCGAAGGGCATCTCTTCAACTTTACCGGTTCGCCCAATCGTTACGGCCTGCCACCTTTCTACGAGCTCCATGTGTGGGCCTGGCGGGAGAATCCCGCCGGCGCCTTTGCCGACATGAACCCGAAGGTGTCGTGCGAGGCTGCCGCGGCCGCATCGAAGTGAGGCCAACCGCGCGCACCCGCGACATCACTGACGCTGGGCAAGGATGCCGGATCGGCTTTTGCGCGACTGACGCAAATGCTGACTTGGCGCGGCTGGCGCGGACGGCGTCTGGCCAGCCGCGCCGGCCCGGGCTCCCTTGCCAAATGGATATCGAAATGGACTACCTGATCAACGCCGCGAACGTTCTTTACGTCATCGCCTATTTTACCACCGACATGCTGCGGCTGAGGCTTCTGATGCTGACCGCCGCTGCCTGCCTTGCGACCTATTTCGGCAGCCGCCCCGAACCGCTTTGGGTCGTTGTCGCATGGAACGTTTCCTTTCTTTTGCTCAACCTGTTTCAAGTTGCGCGAATTTTGCGGACGTCTCGGAGCGCGCCGACGGACGCGCCGCGGCGGCGGCGTTGAGCAGAGCCTTGTTTGGCGTCGCTAAAAATCCGGAACCGCTCCGCCAATACAGATGACCGGCTCCTCACGCCGGTTCGCCTACGGGGCTGTCGTCGCTCTCATTGATAGCGTCGACTTGCATTATGTGGCCGACTGCGCCTGCTATAACTAAGCGCGGTGAATTCGCCATTTGAGCTGCGGCTCGTTTTAGTGAGCGGCAATCCCTCGACACTGTCGGCTCTCGCTGAGGTCGACGCGCGGTTGGAGCGGCGCGTCGCGATCCCGCAGACGAAGAATGCGGGCCGGTTCGTCAAGCCGAAGGGACCAAATTCGAATATCACCGGCGGTCTCCGGTAGGCGTCTGATCAGCCGATCATCAGGAATTGGTCAGCCCGGCGTAAGGACGCAACGTCACGTACTCACTATAGCACGGAAATCGCTGCGCAAACGCGCGGCGATCGGCTGGTGGGTACCGCTGACATCCACAATTGAAGGAGCATTAACATGGATCTCTACGTCATTCGCCGCCCGAGTGCCTGGGCCAATCTCGATGAACTGAAGGCGGCCGGCGCCAAGTCGGCACGGATCGGCAACGACGAGATGTCGGACCGCGTCCGCTGGATTCGCTCGTATGTGGTAAACGAGCCAGACGGCCGCATCGGCACGTTCTGCATCTACGAAGCGCGCGACGGGGAGTCGATCCGCGAGCACGCCAAGCGGGTCGGCATGCCGGGCGACGAGTTCTACCCTGTCGTCACGACCGTGGTGGTGCGCGCCGATCCGGCCGAGAAGAAGGCTGCGTGACGGCATCCAATAGGCGGTGGGCGCCAGTGCCCGCCGCCTCGAGGTTCGGCGCCGCGGCTGGTGACCGCGCGCCGGCCATCGTTACCGCCTATGACGATTCGTGATCGGACACCTCGGCGGATCGTGCTAGGCATGCGCCTAGCCCACCACCATTCCCCCGCAAAAGCCCCATGTCTCTAGCCGCAGGCCGTGAATTCCTCGCCATCCCGGGCCCGACCGTTATCCCCGACGCGGTGCTCGCCGCTATGCACCGGCCGGCGGTCGACATCTATGCCGGCCCGATGGTCGCGCTCACCGACAGTCTGCTCGCCGATCTCAAGACGATCTTTCGCACCGAAGGCAACACCACCATCTACGCCTCGAACGGCCACGGCGCGTGGGAGGCCGCGCTCACCAATGTGCTCTCGCGCGGCGACAAGGTGCTCGTGCTCGAAAGCGGGCGCTTCGCCACCACCTGGGGCGACGCCGCCAAAATGCTGGGTGCCGAGGTCGAGGTGCTGCCGGGCGACTTCCACCGCGCGGTCAGGCCGGACGCCGTGGAGGCGCGGCTGAAGAACGACACGAAGGCCGGGATCAAAGCCATCCTCATCGCGCAAATCGACACCGCCTCGGGTGTCGTCAACGACATCAAGGCAATCGGCGAGGCGATCCGCGCCGCCGGCCACGATGCGTTGCTAATGGTCGATACCGTCGCCTCGCTCGGCTGCATGCCCTTCGAGATGGACGCCTGGGGTGTCGACGTCGCCATGGCCGGCTCGCAGAAGGGGCTGATGACGCCGCCGGGCTTAGGCTTCACCGCCGCCTCACCGCGTGCCCGCGAGGCGCACAATAAGGCGGGCATGCGCACGCCCTATTGGGACTGGACCTTCCGCGAGGGTCCGGTGCACTACCACAAATATTGCGGCACTCCGCCGGAGCAGTTGTTGTTCGCCCTGCGTGCGGCCTTTGACATGCTGTTCGCCGAAGGCCTCGACAACGTGTTCGCGCGCCACCGTGCGCTGGCCGAAGCGACGCGGCGCGCGGTCGCCGTCTGGGCGCAGGGCCAGTCGCTCAGCTTCAACATCGCGGAGCCCGCGGAGCGCTGCGACACGGTGACGGCGGTGGTGACGCGCGCGGGCGAAAGCGCGCAGCCGCTGGTCGACTATTGCGCCGAGCAGTGCGGCGTGGTGCTCGGCCGCGCACTCGGCGATCTCGAGGGCAAGGGCTTTCGCATTGCGCATATGGGCCACGTCAATGCGCCGATGGTGCTCGGCACGCTCGGCGTCATCGAGATGGGGCTGTCGGCGCTCGGCATCCGGCACGGCAAGGGCGGCAGCGCGGCCGCAATTGAGTATCTGGCGCAGGCGGCGCGGGGGTGAGGCAGCGCGGCAGGGCCGTGGTGAGTTCGGTCATGACGCGTGTGAGACCTGCGACCCGACATCGCCTTCCGCCCGCCACAGCGCCGTGCCATCCTGCCGCCGTTTCGGGGGAACCAACGAGGTCTTGCATGATCCGGCGCGCGCTCGCGGCTTTCTCTTTCTCGCTGATATTTCCCTTCATCGTCACTGCCCCCTCTCACGCCGCCCAGTGCGGCGGCAGTTTTCAGGGATTCCTCGCCCAGATGGCGCGCGACGCAGAGGCACAGGGCATTTCACCCAGAATCGTCAACGCGGCGTTTTCCGGCCTCACCGCCGACCCCAAGGTGATGGCCTTCGACCGCCGCCAGGCCCATGCCTTCCGCCGCGAGGGCAATTTCGAGAAATTCGTCCGCACCCGCGTCTCGGCTGCGCGACTGAAGCGCGCCGCACGAACTCATGCACCGCCATGCCGCGCTGCTTAAGCGTATCGAACGACGCTTCGGCGTGCCGAAAGAGTTACTGATGGCGATCTGGACTATGGAAAGTGACAACGGTGTCGGCGACATGGGCCGCCTGCCGGTGGTGCGTACGCTCGCGACGCTGGCGCATGATTGCCGGCGTTCGGCACTGTTCCAGCGCGAGCTAATTGCCGCGCTCCGCATCCTGCAGCGCGGCGATCTGCCGCCGAGCCAGATGATCGGCGCCTATGCCGGCGAAATCGGCCAGACCCAGTTCCTGCCGTCGTCCTACATCAAATACGGCGTCGATTTCGACGGCGACGGCCACGTCGATCTGCGCCGCAGCGTGGCGGACGTGCTGGCCTCGACGGCCAACCTCTTGAAGGTGAACGGCTGGCGCGCCGGCGAGCCGTTCGGGCCGGGCACGGCGAATTTCGAGGTGATGCGGGAGTGGAACCGGTCGGAGATCTATCGCCGCGCGCTGGTCTTGTTTTCCGAGCGGCTGGCGAATGGGTGATGTTTTGTCAGGAGCGCGCGCGGGGTGAGGGGGCAAGTGACTCTTCGTTTGGCGCTAACCCTCACCCGGACCGCTTTGCGGTCCGATGTCTCACTATTGGAGAGGTGAAAAGTGCTTTTGGCGATTCTATCTAAACCAAACGCGCGCTAAAGCGCGGCGGAAGGCTAACCGACCCTCATCGCTTTCTTGGGCTTTGCGCCGACGCGGGCGATGCTCTTGATCTTGAGCGGCGCGCGGCCGGATTTCTCGGCGATCTCGCGGTCCTGCTCGATGATGAATCCGCGCGCCGGCTCGTCCTTCTCCAACCCTCCGAGCAACTCCGCCGGCACCCGCCGGTTGGAACGCTGCGAGCCGTCCTCGTAGACTACGTCGAAGAACACGAATTCGCCTTTGGGATTGCTACCCGGCTTCTTCGCCATCTCACACCTCCGTCGAAAAACAAAACCCCGCGCCGGGGGCGGGGTCAGACCGTCACGCGCGATATAGGCGCAGATGGCTGCAATTGCAATTCGGGGGGCGGCCGGCGCAGCGTTTATCCGTTCGTCCCCTCGCAAGTAGGGGGTCCAGGGCCGCCAGCCGACCCTTTGCGATATTCGCCCCTGGGTTCCCGCTTGCGCGGAGACGAACGAAAAATGCTTCAAGCTCGGTGAGTAAATCTCTAACTGCCTACTCCAGCTCCTCGATCATGCGCACATCGCGCACCGCGCCGTCGCCGAGCACGCGCACGGCCTCCCGGTAGGCCGGGCTGTCATGGGCGGCGATCGCCTTTTCCAGGCTTTCGAATTCCGTCACCACCACGCGCTCCTTTTGCCCATGCTCATAGGCCATCTGCGCGGTGCCACGGCAGAGATAGCGAGCGCCGAACGGCGCCGTCGCCGGCCCTGCCAGCTTGGCGTAAGCGGCGAGCTTGTTGGGGTCCTTGATCTCGCGATAGCAGGTGATCCAGAGCGCCTTGGGCATGTCGTCTCTCTCCTTGCAATGGTTGTTGGTTTCGATTTGCGGCGCGCCGTTAAGGCTCCACCAGTTCCACCCGCCGGTTGAGCGCGCGGCCTTCATCTGTGGCATTGGAGCCGATTGGCGCCAGCATGCCGACGCCCGCCGTGCGCAGCCGTCCACGCGCGATGCGATACGACTTCATTAGAGCGGCGGCGACCGCATCCGCGCGCCTGCGTGACAGGCTGATGTTGTAGTCGAACGTGCCCTGGCTGTCAGTATGGCCGACGATGAAGACGTTGAGTTTCGGCTTTGAGTGCAACAGCTTGGCAATCTCATCCAGCGTCGGCTTGCTCTCCGGCTTGATCACCGCCTTGTCGGTGTCAAAGTAGATTCCGTAGAGCGCGATGTGCCCCTTCTCGCCCAGCCCTTTCGCCATGGCGGCGGCGTCGACCATCTTGTTCTCCATGGCGCCAACAACTGCCACCACGAGCTGGGTGGTGATATTGTTATTGTTCTTGCTGGTCACCACGCTGGCATAAATGTCGGCGCTGCCGTCCTTCTTGTGGGCGGCGAAATAGCGGAAATTGAAGCCGTCCACCCACATCTGCGGTATTGGCAGGACATCGATCTGCTCGCTGAAGGGAATGCCGCCGCATTGGTCGGTGTCGCAAGCAATTAATGTCTTGAACCCTGCGCCTTTGAGCTGGTTCTCGAAATTTCGCGACACTTCGAGGATCGATGGACCCGGCCCGGTGCGGTAGGCGACGCGCGTTACGCGGCCCTCCAGTCGCAGTGCCTTTGTCGGCTTGCTGTTCTTGAACGGCGCCGCCTGCATGCGTGCGGCGTCGAAGTCCTTGGCCTGATAGCCGGTAATGACGCTGCCCTTGAAGCGGCCGATGCCGGGATAGTCCTTGCCGCCCCTGACGTCACGATGCTGGCCCAGGGCGGGCAGGACGCTGGCCAGTGTCAGAGCTGCCGCTAGCAGAAAGACGCGCGAAGTGGAGATGGTGGGCCGCATGGGGGCGATCTCCTCATTGGCGAAGCGGTAACGGTTCATGAGTGCGCGGCCGACCTCGCGCACGGTTTCGGACGAAGTCAAAATCTTAGAGATGAAACGTGGATGACGCTACCGGCTAGTGAAACTCGGCACCTGCCGCGCGTGCGCGCTCGACCGAGGCATCGCCCTCCGGTCCGCGCCCGAGCGCCATGATGGCGGTGCCCATGGCCGCGCTGCCAAAGGTGATGAAGAAGTCGAACATCAGCACTGCCAGCACCGCCGCGGGTTCATGGTCGGAAAAGATCATGTGACGGATGTTGAGCGGGTTGAACAACAATAGTCCGACGACCATCAGCACGGCGATGACGGCGCCGATGGCGAGGTTGATGGCGAGCAGGCGGAACAGCGGCAATTGAAGCAGATGCATAGCCGGCCCTTAGGCTCCCTCGAATGTGGCGCGTTCTTGCTCGGGCGCCTTTGTTGCAAATGTATCGTGATCCCGCGCGGCAGTGCAATGCAGTCTTCGTGCGGTGCACAATGAAGCCGCCTCCTCAGCATGAGGCTCAACCGCTTCCCGCGCCCCATGCGGTCCACTACGATTGCGCTGACAATGACACGAAACGGAGCCGCCCCCATGAAACTGCCCAGCCGCATGGTCGACATCTCAGTCACCCTCGACAACGAGACCGTGCTCGACCCGCCCTTCATGCGGCCGAAGATCGACTACAAGACCGGCAAAGAGAACGCCTGGACATTGATAGACGCATTCCCCGGTCTCAAGGCTGAGCAGCTGCCGGACGGCGAAGCGTGGGCGGTGGAGTTCATCCATCTTGCCACCCACAACGGCACCCACATGGATGCGCCCTATCACTTCCAGTCCAAGGACATCCATGGGAATCGCATGATTACCATCGACGAGGTGCCGCTCGACTGGTTCTTCCGTCCCGGCGTCAAGCTCGACTTCCGCCATCTGCCCGACGGCCACATCGTCAGCGCGGCGGAGGTCGAAGCCGAGCTCAAGCGTATCGGTCATGAGCTGCAGCCGATGGACATCGTGCTGGTCAATACCCGCGCCGGCTCCTGTATCGGCAAGGACGATTACATGTCCGCCGGCATCGGCATGGGCCGTGAGGCCACGCTTTATCTCACCTCACGCGGCGTACGCGTTTGCGGCATCGATGCCTGGGGCTGGGATGCCCCATTCGTGCACACCCGCAAGAAATGGGAAGAAACGCACGATCCGTCGATCATCTGGGAAGGCCATAAGGCCGGCCGCGAGATCCCTTATTGCCACATGGAGAAGCTCTGTAATCTCGATCAGCTTCCCAACGACGGCTTCATCGTCGCCTGCTTCCCGGCCAAGATCAAAGCCGCCTCCGGCGGTTGGACCCGCGCGGTGGCGCTGTTCGATTGAGGGCAACGACAGCCGCCCGGCTACTGTCCGCCGCGATGGATCAAATCCCGCCGCCGTGCGTTCCAAGTTCGGGTGGGTTTTGCACGCGCGGGGTTCTCATGCGATTTCTGGCTTTCATCGGCGCGTTGGCCATTTGTGCGGCAATAGCCGGCGTCGTCTATTTCTTCGGCGGCTTCTATGACGTCTCCGCCGCCGCTGGCGGCAATCCCGCGGTGCAATGGTCGGTGCGCGCCGTACGCGAGGCATCGGTCGGCCAGCACGCGCGGACGTCCGCGCCGCCAGCCTGGTTCAACGATGCCAAGACGGTTCAGGCCGGCGCCCACGAGTTCGCCGAGGAAGGCTGCGTCGATTGCCACGGCGCGCCCGGCCGCAAGCCCGTCAAATTCGCGCAGGGTATGGACCCCGATCCGCCCGATCTCGGCAAGCACGTGGCGCATGATCCACCCGGCCACGTGTTCTGGATCATCAAGAACGGTATCCGCATGACCGGCATGCCGGCCTTCGGCGGACACATGAGCGATGACGAGATTTGGCGCGCGGTCGCGTTTGCCCAACGCATGGGCGGCGTCACGCCCGAGCAATTCGAGCAGTGGAGCGCGCAAGGCGAAGCGGGCGACAAGGCTGGGCGCAGCGAAAACAAAGAAAAGGCCGAGCCCGCACCGGTCGCGACGCCGGCGAAATAAGTGTGATTCGCTCGTCCCCGTCCTCGCACAGGCGAGGCGGGAACGAGCGGAATTCAAATTGCGGCGTCAGTCCTTACCGATCTCCAACTCCACGCCCTCGAATGTCACGTCCGCGCCCTTGGCAAAACGCTTGCCGTTGACCTTGTCGTGGCGGTGGAACTGCGGCGCGGGGAAACGCACCCGCAATGAATAGGTGCCGTCGCCCGGCATCACCCAGTTGCGGCCGTAGTGATAGAGATAGGGGTGCCACAGCAGCGGATGCCGGTGGGTGCCGATTTCCTTGCCATTACTGTCGATGACGGTCACGTCGATATCGAGCCCAGGGATCAGCCGTCCGTCGGCGCGGTCGCGCACCGACACTTCGATGTGGATGTTCTCGTCTTTCGGCTCCTGCCATTCGAAGCCACCGTTCTTCGGCGCGTACATACCTTCGGCCTTCTCCACCGCATAGGCGATGAGATAGTCGCCGCTTTCGATCTCGCGGCCACCGTCGGCGACGTCTTCCAGCATGTGCTTGAGGATGCGGCCGAAGGCCTCGCCTTCCGCGCGGCCGAGCTCGAGCCCGCGCTTGTCGCCCTCATCGCTGGCCGTCAGTTTCGTTTCGGTCTTCGCCGCGTTCATGGCCATGTCGTGCGCCTCCATTGCTGCTTGTTTGGAGGGAAACGCCGCAGCGCCTGATTCTTTCCGCCGGTCTCGGAGATCAGCGGGTCGAGCGGCCACAACCTATACGAATCTGCATGCCTATTGCACGCTATGCATGTCATTTGCATGCCTTTCGCGCATGGGCCATATGCTGGCATACGAGTTGTTTGCACCGCAAAATAATTTATGTCGCAATGCAACAAAAGCAAGAAACCAAATGGGAAAACGCCTCGGGACAGGGCCTCAAAATAGGAGCTGACCCATGGCCTATGCCCCCGCTGCGATCGCACCCCGCGACATCGCAATTTCGCAACCCGCGGCCCGTCCGCGTCGCGGCTTGATGAGCAGGCTGCTTGACGCGCTGATGGTGGCGCGCATGCGCCAAGCCGAGCGCGAAATCGCTGCTTTTGTCGAAGGCGCCGGCGGCCGTTTCACGGACGAGACCGAGCGCGAAATCGAGCGTCGTTTCCTGTCCGGCCCGAACCACCTCTGAGGAATTGAAGGAGTCCTGAAATGTCGATTTTGGAAACTCGTGCGCCGGCCGTGCCCAGCAAGCTGTGGTCGCTGCCCTACACCGTGATCTCGAGCGTCGCGACATACGCGACGATGCTGTCGGAGGCGTTCTCGGAAGCCCAGCGCATGGCGCACGAAGCCCACCGCCGCTATCCGTTCTGCGACTGGTAAGTAGCGTCAGCGTTCGGTCCAGTTGCGATATCATGCGCGGGGCCTGCCCCGCGCATCGTCTTTTTTGGCGGCAGTTAGAAAGCCGTTCGTCGCCGCGAAAGCGAGGACGGAATGAACGCAGAGAACCGCTACTCCACGCCTTCCACCACGCGCATGTCGCGCACGACGCTATCGGTGCCGAGCGTTTCGAGAGCTTGCTTGTAAGCCGGCGTGTCGTGGGCGGCGATCGCCTTGTCGAGGCTATCGAACTCGACCATCACTACGCGCTCGTTCATGCCGGCCTCGTAGGTCTTGGCCGGCTTGCTGCGCACCAGGAAGCGGCCGCCGGCGCCGGTGATCGCGGGGACCGCCAACTTGGCGTAGGCCTGCCAGGCTTCCGGTTTCTTCACGCTGCGATAGGTCACCACCCAATAAGCCTTCGGCATCTGTCGTCCTCCCTGTTCTGACCCGTATCACACCGGTTTGTCGGCCGATGCTGTTTCATCTTCCGGCCGCAGCACTTCGCCCTCCATGAGGTCTGCCGGCGGCGCTTCCGCGGCCGGCATGTCCGCCTCAGGCGGCGGATAGGGCTCCGGCACGACGACCAGCGGGTCGGCTAGGTCGAGCGTCTCGTTCGTCATCACGGTGCCGACCGGCGCGGTCGTGACGAGATCGAATTCGGTCTTCTCCGGGGCGGTCAGCGATGCCTGCACCTTGGTACGATAGAAAACATAGCCGGCCAGCGCCGCCGCCACCACCGCGGTAAACAGGAACAGCGAGCGTGGCCCGAGTGCGTCCATCACCAGCGGCGCCAGCAACGGTCCGATCACCGCGCCCACTGCGTTGGCGAGCAGCATGGTGGCGGCGGTCGGCATCAGGTCGCTCAATGGCGTCTTGTCATAGGCGTGGGCGGCGGCGAGCGCATAGCCCGGCAGCGCCAAGGCGCCGTACACGAAGCCGAAAGTGACCAGCAACCATCCGGTGTCCGCGAACAGCCACAGCAGCAAGCCACTCACCGTCGTGCCGATCAGCAGCACCAAGAGCACCATGCGGCGGTCGTGGCGATCGGACAAACGGCCGGCGGGCCACTGCGCCGCAGCGCCGGCCAGCGTCGTCGCGCTCATGAACACCGCCACCTCGGTGACATCGAGCCCGGTGCGCGCAGCCGAGACCGGCGCCAGACCGAAAAAGGCGCCGTTGATCGCGCCAATGGCGAAGCTCGCCACCAGCCCGACCGGCACCGCCTGATAGACCTGCCATGGCCGGAAGCTGACGATGGTGATCGGCGCCGGCTGCGCCGAGCGGGTGAGCGCCACCGGCACGATGGCGAGCGACGCCATCATCGCCGCCAGCATGAAATCTTCCGACCCTTTGATCGGATAAAGGGTCACCATCAACTGCCCGGCCGTGAAGGCGATGTAGATCACCATCACGTAGGACGACATCACGAAGCCACGCGCTTCGTTAGAAGCGCGATCGTTGAGCCAGCTTTCGATCACAAGATAAAAGCCGGCTATGCAGAAACCGTTGATCAGGCGGAAGATGATCCAGGGCGCGACCGCATTGGCCAGTGGATAGGCGAGCCCGACCACGGCCGCGAGCGCGACCAGCGCAGCGAAGGCGCGGATGTGGCCCGCGCGCAGGATGACATAAGGCGCCAGCAGGCAGCCCGCGACGAAGCCGGCATAATAGGCCGAGCCAATGCCGCCGATTTCGAATGCGCTGAAACCTTCGGCATGGCCGCGCAGCGGCAGCAGCGTGAATTGCAGGCCGTTGCCCGCCAGCAGGAACGCGACGCCGAGTAGGATCGAAGCGATCGGGCGCAGATTCTTGCGCATGCGAGAACTCTTTAGCTCCGCTCTAACGCGGCGCATGGGCCGGCATAGACGGAAACGGTGGACGCGCCAAGGGGCGAAAGCGAGGCCGCGGCTGCCGGTCGCGGAGCGCTTGCGTTCCAACCGTGACCCGGATGGAGCGAAGCGAAATCCGGGAAGGCGGGACCCCGGTGACGCTTACACTCCACCCGGCCTACGCCGTCCGCCAGCCCGCCGGAATCGCAGCGTTGAGAAACTTATCCCGGCGCGCCGGTGGGCCCTTATCATCCGCGCCGTCCGGTTCATTTGAGGGCGTCATCTAGTGGCGTCTCGATGATGGGACCGCCTTAACGGGGCCGGTACCGGGTAAGCCCGGCATCGGCGATGCGGTGCCTGCGGGCGAGGGAAAGAACGCGTCCCCCGCGTTTGGGCGGCGGAGCCGTTGGCTGTTTGGCAAGTGGATAGATGAAGGCGCGAGTGCGTGGCAAACTCGGCTGTCATCCTCCCCGCAGGCGGAGGACCCAATGCTCACGGAGAGTGCAGTGATTACCGGGTCGTCCGCATTCGCGGGCGATGACATCGGAGTGAAACAAAATGGCCGGCGCAGCCCCGGCCATTGACGCTCGCCCCGACGGGGGAAACCGTCTATCCCCGGAAATTCCGCTTCTCGCGCCGGCGGTCGGATGCCGGCTGATAGGCGACGCGCGAATGATAGGTGCAGTAGGGCAGCTCATTCGCGGTCTCGCCGCCGCAGAAGAAGAAATCCGAACTGCCGGGATCGCCGATCGGCCAGCGGCAGGTGTGCTCGTTGAGCTGCAATAGCGTCTTGCGCTGCTCCATCGGAATCTCGAGCAGCTCCGGCTCCGGCTCTACGTCATAGTCGTAGGCAAGTGCCGTGTTGCCGCGCACTGACGGTCGCGAAACCCGTAGCATGTGCCCGCTCGAGCGCGGCTTGCGCGGGCGCGGGGTGGAGGAGGAGGGGCTCTTGGCCCGTCCCGACAGGCCGAGGCGGTGCACCTTGCCAATGACGGCGTTGCGGGTGATGCCGCCGAGTTCCGCCGCGATCTGACTGGCGGAAAGGCCGTCAGCCCACAATTTCTTCAGGAGTTCGACCCTTTCGTCGGTCCAGCCCATTGGGTTTTCTCCTCAGCGTTCAGTGCTTTGGGTGGAATCCACCCTCCCCGTCGGGCACCCCCGAAGGGCCCCCAGCGCGTGACGCAACAGGCATGAACTAGAAAACGGTCCGCCGCACGAGATGTCGTACTAGCTTGATTGAAAGCTACAATATGGGGTGAGTTGCGTGCAAGCATTTGCAAGCCCCCAAATTGCATCTACCAACAGGTTTTCCTTTAGAATCCGGGCTTGCGGCAAATTTGAGTCCGGAAAAGCCGCGGGCGGCTTTAGTTGACCGACGCAGGGTCCAGTCATAAAATATAAAAAGTGCCGCCCCGGAAGGCGGCACATTTTATTTCGGCAAATCGCCCCAACGATTTCGGCCATTCGCCCGATGGAAGAAACAGACCGTGAGCTCGCATCTCCTGCCGACCTATGCGCGCGTCGACCTCGCTTTCGAGCGGGGCGAGGGCGCGTGGCTGTTCACGGCTGAGGGCGAACGCTATCTCGATTTCACCTCCGGCGTCGCCGTCAACGCGCTCGGCCATTGCCATCCGCATCTTGTCAAGGCGCTGACTGAGCAGGCCGAGAAGGTCTGGCACGTCTCCAATCTCTACCGCATTCCCGAAGGTGAGCGGCTTGCCGATCGTCTCTGCGCAGCGAGTTTCGCCGACACCGTCTTCTTTCAGAACTCCGGCGCCGAGGCGCTGGAATGCTGCATCAAGATGGCGCGCAAGTATCAATCTGCCTCCGGCAAGCCCGAGCGCTACCGCATCATCACGTTCGAGGGTGCCTTCCACGGCCGCACGCTCACGACCATTGCGGCCACCGGCAATAAGAAATATCTCGACGGCTTCGGCCCGCCGGTCGATGGCTTCGACCAGGTACCGTTCGGCGACCTCGAGGCGGTGAAGAAGGCGATCGGCCCGGAGACCGGCGCGATATTGATTGAGCCGATCCAGGGCGAAGGCGGTGTGCGCGTCGCGCCGCCTGCCTTTCTGCGGTCACTGCGCGAGCTGTGCGACAAGCATGGGCTCCTGCTGGTCTTCGACGAAGTGCAGACCGGCGTCGGCCGCACCGGCGAGATCTTTGCCTATGAGCGCAGCGGCATCGCGCCCGATATCATGGCGCTGGCGAAGGCGCTCGGCGGTGGCTTTCCGATTGGCGCCTGTCTCGCGACGACCGAAGCCTCCAAGGGCATGACGGCCGGCACCCATGGTTCGACGTTCGGCGGCAACCCGCTCGCCATGGCTGTCGGCAATGCCGTGCTCGACGTGGTGCTGGACCCAGAGTTCATCGAACACGTGCGCCAGATCTCGCTGCGGCTCAAGCAGCGGTTGGCCGAGATCAAGGATCGCTACACTTCAGTGATCGCCGAGGTGCGCGGCGAAGGGCTGCTCATCGGGCTGCGCATGATCCCGCCCGCCGGTACCATGGTCGATGAATTGCGCGCCGAGAACATGATCACGGTCGCCGCCGGCGACAATGTGGTGCGGCTGCTGCCGCCGCTCATCATCAACGAGGAAGAGATAGGCGCGGCGGTGGCGAAAATCGACCGCGCCTGTGCGCGTCTCGCGGACAGCGCCAAACCGGCTCGGGAGGCAGCGACATGACCGGCAACGGCGTTCGGCACTTCCTCGACCTCACCGACATTCCCAAGCAGACGCTTGGGCATCTGATCGATTCCAGCCGCGCTATGAAGGCCGCGCGTGCGCGCGGGCAAAATGCCAAGCCGCTCGCCGACAAGACGCTGGCGATGATCTTCGACAAGCCGTCGACCCGCACCCGCGTCTCTTTCGACGTCGGCATGCGCCAGCTCGGTGGCCAGTCAATCATGCTCACCGCCCAGGAGATGCAACTCGGCCGCGGTGAGACGCTGGCCGACACTGCGCGCGTGCTCTCGCGTTTCGTCGACGCCATCGTGATCCGCATCCTCGACCCGGAAGCGGTGGCCGAGCTCGCGCGTCACGCCACCATTCCGGTGATCAACGGTCTGACCCGGCGGTCGCATCCCTGCCAGGTGCTGGCCGATGTCATGACCTTCGAGGAGAAGAAGGGCTCGATCCGCGGCCGCACCGTGGCGTGGACCGGCGATGCCAACAACGTGCTCGCTTCCTGGATGCATGCTGCCGAGCGCTTCGAGTTCCAGCTCAGGGTGGCGACGCCCACGGAGCTGAAGCCGAAGAAATGGCTGATGGACTGGGTCAAGAAATCCGGCGCCGACGTCGTCATGGGCGACGACCCCGAGGCGGCGGTCAACGAGGCCGATTGCGTCGTCACCGATACCTGGGTTTCCATGGGAGATCGCGACGGCAAGCACCGCCACAACGTGCTCAAGCGCTACCAGGTCAATGCGACGCTGATGGCCAAGGCCAAGCCCGACGCTGTGTTCATGCACTGCCTGCCGGCGCACCGCGGCGAGGAGGTCACCGACGAGGTGATCGACGGCCCGCAGTCGGTGGTGTTCGACGAGGCCGAAAACCGCCTGCACGCCCAGAAGGGTCTGCTGGCTTGGTGCCTGCACGCGGACACTTAACGGTCATTCCGGGACCGGCCGGAGGCCGGGACCCGGAATCCGGATGCAAAAAATGAGTTTGTTTCTGGATTCCGGGTTCGCGCCTTCGGAGCGCCCCGGAATGACGACATTGCGGGGCTCGCAATCAATCCGATCAACGCTACATAGCGCCCATGACCGATCAAAATACCAATTCCGAAGTCGCCATTCCCATCCGCGCGCCGTCGGCCACGCCGAACGACGACAGCGTGCTGCCGTTCGAGGTCGCCAAGCTCGACCTGCGTGGTCGCGTGGTGCGGCTGGGACCGGCGGTCGACCAGATACTGGAAGGCCACGCCTATCCGCCGCCGGTCGCCAAGCTGGTGGGCGAGGCAGTGGTGCTGACCGTCATGCTCGGCTCCGCGCTCAAGATCGACGGTCGCTTCATTCTGCAGACCCAGACCGACGGCCCGGTGCGCATGATCGTGGTGGACTTCACCACGCCCGGCAAAGTGCGCGCCTGCGCCCGCTTCGACAAGAAGACGGTGGCCGAGGCGATCGCAGCCGGCAGGAGCGACGGCCCGAGCCTGCTTGGCAAGGGTCATCTCGCCATGACCATCGACCAGGGTCCCGACATGAGCCGCTACCAGGGCCTGGTTGCGCTGGAAGGCGGCTCGCTGGAAGACGCCGCGCACGAATACTTCCATCGTTCCGAGCAGATCCCCACTCGGGTCCGCTTGGCGGTGGCCGAGGAACTGCGCGCGGTCGAGGGTGGCGCTCGCCATCGCTGGCGCGCCGGCGGCATCATGCTGCAATTTCTGCCCAGGGCCCCGGAGCGTGCCCGCCAGCCCGACCTCCATCCTGGCGACGCGCCCGAAGGCGTGGAAGTCCCGGCGATCAAGGAAGACGAATCCTGGGTCGAGGGCCGCGCGCTGGTCTCGACCGTCGAGGACATCGAGCTCATCGATCCGGCGCTTTCCAGCGAGCGGCTGGTCTATCGCCTGTTCCACGAGCCGGGCGTGCGCGTCTTCGAGCACGGCGAGGTCAAGGCCGAGTGCTCGTGCTCGCGCGAGACGGTCGAATCCATGCTCAAGAGCTTCTCGCAGGATGACCGCGACCATATGGTCGAGGACGGCCGCATCTCGGTGACCTGCGAGTTCTGCAGCGCCAACTACGAATTTGCCCCCGCCGACGTCGGCGCCAATCCTGGGTAATGGCCCTTAGTTGATCGTGCGTTCGGCGTAGGATGAATTGAGCGAGAACGCCGGAATCTCGATGTCGAAATGCTCGCCTTCGCCCGTCACCATGCCGTAGCTGCCGGCCATGAAGCCGGACGGCGTCGGCAGCGGCACGCCGCTGGTATACTCGAATGATTCGCCGGGCTTAAGGACGGGTTCCTCGCCCACTACGCCCGGACCTTTGACTTCCTGCAGCCGGCCGAGCGCGTCGGTGATGCGCCAATGCCGCGTCTTTAACTGCACCGTCTCTCTACCGAGATTGGTGATGTCGATGGTGTAGGCCCAGAAAAAATAGCCGTTGGTGGGCGACGAACGCTCCTGCACAAAGCGGGGAGTGACCGTCACCTCAATTTTGCGGGTTACCGCCCGGTACATCGAAAAGTCCTGTTGGCCTTCCCAGCCGGCGCGCCTTTGCGCCGCTCCGTTGCTGGAATTATTGCCGAAACGGCACGCGAAAGAAAAGCCGTTCATTGCGCCGTGTGTTCTGCCGGCTCACACTGCGTCCAGCGCGGTCAGCAAATCCTCCACCACGTCGTCGGGGTGTTCGAGACCGCAGGATAACCGCACCAGGCCATCGCCGATCCCGAGCTCAGCGCGCTGCTCCGGCGTCAGCCGCTGGTGCGTCGTCGTGGTGGGATGCGTGATCAGGCTCTTGGCGTCGCCGAGGTTGTTGGTGATACCGATGAGCTTCAATGCGTTGAGGAAGCGGAAGGCGCCTTCCTTGCCGCCCTTGATCTCGAACGAGCACAAGGTTGAGCCCGCCTTCATCTGCTTGCGCACGACATCGGCCTGAGGATGGTCGGGGCGGCCGGGGTAGATCAGCCGTGTGAGTTTCTTGTGACCGTCGAGCGCGACCGACACGGCCGCCGCGGTTTCCGTCTGCCGCTGCACGCGCACCGGCAGTGTCTCCAGGCCTTTCAAAAGCACCCAGGCATTGAACGGCGATAGCGACGGGCCGGTCTGGCGGATCAACTGGTGCACGTTGTCCTGGATGAATTTCTCCGAGCCGAGGATCATCCCGCCGAGCACGCGGCCCTGGCCGTCGATGTGTTTGGTCGCCGAATAGACCACGCAATCGGCGCCGAGCGACAGCGGGGTCTGGTAAAGCGGCGTCGCGAATACGTTGTCGACCGTCAGCGTGGCGCCGGCATTGTGCGCGATGTCGGCGACCGCCGCGATGTCGTAGACCTCCAGCGTCGGGTTGGTCGGCGTCTCCATGAAGAACACCTTGGTGTTCTTCTTCACCGCTTTCTTCCATTCGTCGATATTGGCGCCGTTGACCAGCGTTGAGGTCACGCCAAAACGGCCGAGCCAATCCTCGATCACCCATCGGCAGGAGCCGAACAATGCTTTGGCAGCGACGACGTGATCGCCGGTTTTGAGCTGGCCCATCAGCGCGGTGGTGACCGCGGCCATGCCGGTGGCGGTGGCGCGTGAGGCCTCGGCGCCCTCGAGCGAGGCCATGCGTTGCTCGAACATGGAAATGGTCGGGTTGGAATAGCGGGAATAGACATAACCCGGCGTCTTGCCCGAAAAGCGAGCCTCGCACTCTTCCGCGCTCGGATAGATGTAGCCTTGCGTGAGGAACAGCCCCTCCGACATCTCGCCGAATTGCGAGCGCAGCGTGCCGGCGTGCACCAGGCGGGTTTCGGGGCGATAGTTCTTGGGCGCGGACATCGTGGGTCTCCTTAGGTCCGGACGCATCATCGGATCATGCGCCGGGCAACAAAAAACCGGCCGGAGAGACAACCTCTCGGCCGGGTTCACTCACGCGTCCCCCGGCCTTTTAGCGACTTATTTTACGTGGCTGCAAGCCGGCCGGCTCAAATTGACCACGGGATAAGGTGTTCCTAGCGGACGCGACGCCTTCCCGTCAAGCCGCCTGTCGGGTCAGATCCGTCGAGGCTCCGTCACCCAGAGGTGGCCGCTGCAGGCGGCCCTCGATGGGTGACGGCCCATATAATGGCGATCATGCTTCGAAACTCGCTTCTCTCGCGCCTCGGGATGGGGGGAGGAGTCGAAGTCGCGTGGCGCTTTACCTTTTCGGCATCGAAGCTAGGGGTCCTGCCCGTCAGCGGATCCGGCGCTTATCCGCAGACGGACGGAATCCAACCGCGCAAGTCGAAATAGAGCACGGCCAGATCCAGCCAGCCAGTCTCGACCTGCGGCTTGGCGCCAAGTGCCTATAGCGTGCGCGCGAGCTTCCTGCCAGGCAAGGCCAAGACGGTGGCGCAGCACTTCGCGAATTGAAGCTGCACGAATTCGACGCTCGACCGAGGCGCGGTGCTAGGAAACCGGCACCGTCTATATTGTGCCGCTTTTGGAAGCCTCGCTTTGCCGGACGATATCGCGCCGGCCAACCCAAAAAGCTCGACCGGGCGGCTAGATGTGTTCACTCGTCTCATTGCGATGACAACGCGGACGTATTCGACAGTGTTCCGGCGGATATCGAGGGAAGCTTTACGCCGAGATTTCTCCTTGCAGCTTTAGCATTGCTGGTGCACGAGGGCTCACGCCTAAATCGCAAATAAGATTTCCGCCAGGCGCAATGCTCGACGCAGACTGAGTCGCATGAAATTTACGCTTGAAGACCGCGAGCTCTTGGAAAAGCACAATCACTCCGCTCTGGTAGACGGCACGATCCAGCTTCGATCTATCGGCCTATTTTGAGTGTGGCTTGCCGGCGGCAGAGTCGACTTCGTCGGCTACCGGGCGCAAAAGTACACTGGCGTTATTGATGTGAATAATGTGGGCGCATACGACGACAGAGATTTTTGGGAGCAGGTTCATGTGCGCAACCATAAGAAGCTAATTTTGGATCCTAATCAGTTTTATATTCTTGCGTCGCGTGAACGCATTCACATTCCGCCCGATCTGGCTGCAGAAATGGTCCCGTTCGATCCGATGATGGGCGAGTTCCGAGTACACTATGCCGGTTTTTTTGATCCTGGCTTCGGATTTACATGCATGGTCACCCCGGGAGCCGAGCGGTCCTTGAGGTAAGAAGCCACGAAGTGCCTTTCATACTTGAAGATGGACAGGCCATTGGACGCCTTGCTTACGAGCCGATAGCTGAAACACCTGACATACTGTATGGACAACTCGACACTTCGAACTATCAGGGTCAGGGACTAAAGCTTTCAAAACACTTCCGGACGTAGGCTCGCGCGGCTTCGGCTACGCCGGCGGTGCCGGCGCGCGCGCGGTGCTGGAAGTACGCTCGCGCGAAGTGCCGTTCATCCTGGAGCACGGCCAGATCGTCGGCCGGCTGGTCTACGAGAAAATGCTGGCGCGGCCGGAAACGCTCTACGGACAAGGCATCGGCTCGAACTACCAGGCGCAGAGCCTGAAGCTATCGAAACACTTCAAGGGTTAGTTGCGGCGCTCTTGCCAGCTTGCGGCGCCGCCGTAAGCATATTTAAGCGCGCTATTGGAGAATCATGGTCCGGCGCGTGGCAACAAACCATTGATCGATAGGTAAAAGGCCGATTGGTCGCAAGACTAAAGTTGTGTGGATGGGAGCCAACGAACGGCGCCTTCGTAATCTACATTATAAAAGACCAATGTCATTGCCGCGCTACATGGAATTAAGAGGTTTATTTACGCCTGCGCCCTACCTTCCCGTGCAAAGAATAACGGGGGCCAGAAACAGCATGGTAGATCGCGACCTCCCCGGTCGTGAATTCAATAGCAGGGCTGGCGCAAGACTGGCATGCAATCGTACAGGGATACATCCTTCGCGAACCTCGCATGTCGCTCGTGACGGCTGAGTAGCACTACCAAAATTGCAAGATCCATTCTGCTTCGTTGTCACAACCGTTCGACACGGTTTGCGCAAGGGCTTCGCTATGCCCTTCTCGGAGCAGCATCGTCTCAACTGAAGGAGAAGCGACATGAAAGCAGTGAAGTTGGTAAAGTTGATAGCCGCGGGCGCTCTCGTGCTTGGCGCAAGTGTCCCCGCCTTGGGTGCGGCGACCGCGACCAAGCCGGAAGCCATGGCTATGGTGAAAAAGGCTGTCGCCTACATCAAGCAGATGGGCCCCGAGAAGGCCTATGCTGAGATCGACCAGAAGAGTAGCCAGTTCCACGACCGCGATCTCTACATCGTCGTCTACGGGCTCGATGGCAAGGTGCTCGCGCACGGTTCCAAGTCGAAGCTTATCGGCAAGCTGCTGATCGATGCGCAGGATGTCGACGGCAAGTACTTCGTGAAAGAGCGGGTAGCGCTCGCCAAAAAAGACGGCATGTTCTGGCAGAAATACAAGTTCGTCAGCCCGAAGACCAAGAAGATCCAGCCGAAGCAGATGTATTGCGAGCGGCTCAATGAAACCGCCGTCTGCGGCGGCGTATACGACTACGGAAGCTAATGACAATTAATTCGGGCCGCTTCGGCGGCCCGAATTGATTCCATGGGTGAGAATTTCGATCAAGCCGAATGGATGGGAAGCTATGCTCAACTGGTACCGGAACGCTCGACTGCAGTGGAAAGTTCTGCTCGCGCCCACGTTCCTGGTTGCGGTGCTCGCCGGCGTCGGCGTGTTTGCAACCCATATGCTGCGCGCCAACCAGATGGCGGTGCAGGGCTTGATGGCGGGACCGGTACGCAATGCGGAGGTGGTCGCCGATTTCAGCAACGCAGCGTGGAGAGCGCAGGTCCACCTTTATCGGCTGATGGCGACGGCATCGAACGATAGTGACGCCAAGAAGGTTAAGGCCCTCGCGAGCGAGGCCACCAAAGCGGTGTCCGGAATGGCCGGCCAGTTCAAGGAACTCGAAGGGCTCAACTTCAACAACGCGCAGGCCAACAACGAACTCGCGAAGCTCAAGAGCGCGGTTGCCGACTACTTGAAGCACGCAAAGAACGTCATCGATATGGCCGACGGCGATGCCGGTACCGCTCTGATGTTGATGATGGGCGCGGCAAGAGACTTTACGATCATCGACAGCGCAACCGGTGACCTGACCGATAGCAGCAAGGAACTCCGTGATTTCAATGTGGCGCGCAATGACCAGGCGCTTGATCGGCAAATCACGCTGCTCAGAATTATTACTTTGCTCGCCATCATGATCGGCTGCGCCGCTTCGTTGTTGATCGGACGCGGAATCGCGAGGCCTGTCACGGGAATCGCGAACGCGATCAAGCGCATGGCGGACGGTGATTTCGACACTCCGCTGCCCGGTCTCGGCCGTAAGGACGAAATCGGTCAGATTGCCGCCGCCGTCGAAGGCATCAAAGTCGCGGCGGCCGAGAAGGCGCGGCATGAGGCCGACGAATTCGCATTCCGCCAGGCGAAAGAGGCCGAGGAAGCAGCGGAGAAACAGCGCCTCGACTCGGAACGGCAGGCGCAGACCGCCGCCGAGCGGCAGAAGGCGGCCGAAGATCTGCTGCAACAGCAACAACGGCAGGCCAAGATCGAGGCCGACGCCGCCGCCGAACGGCAGAAGGCCGCGGAGGCGCAGGCCCGCGTGCTCAGCCTGCTCGCGGCTGGCCTGAAGAGCCTGTCGGAGGGCGATCTGACCATGGTTCTTGACGATGGCTTCTCGGGCGAATACCGGCAAATCAAGGACGACTTCAATGGCGCGGTCGGGCGTCTGAAGGAAACCATCCGCGCCATTGTGGAATTGGCGCGCGAGGTTTCCAGCGCCACGGCGGAGATTTCGGTCAGCACCACCGATCTCTCCCAGCGCACCGAAGAGCAGGCCGCGAGCCTGGAAGAGACCTCCGCCTCGATGGAGGAAATCGCGTCGGTCGTAAAGAAGAATGCCGAGAATGCTCAGCAGGCAAATCAGTCGGCTGGTACCACCAAGGAGGTGGCGGATCGCGGGGGCCAAGTGGTGGCTCAGGCCGTCGATGCCATGGCGCGCATCGAAGAGTTGTCTTCCCACATCTCGGACATCATCGGGGTGATCGACGAAATAGCCCGGCAGACCAACCTGCTGGCGCTCAATGCGGCAGTGGAAGCCGCGCGCGCCGGTGAAGCCGGCCGCGGCTTCGCGGTGGTTGCCACGGAAGTTCGCAGCCTGGCGCAGCGGTCGTCGCAGGCTGCCAAGGACATTAAGGCGCTGATCATCAATTCCAACGATCAGGTCAAAGCGGGCGTCGAATTGGTCAGCAAGGCGGGCGCGGCGCTGCATGAGATCGTTGACTCGATCAAGAGCGTCGCGGACTTGGTCGCGGATATCGCTTCCGCCAGTTCGGAGCAGTCCGTCGGCATCGAACAGATCAATCGGGCGCTGACTCAGATGGACGAGATGACCCAGCAGAATTCTGCCTTGGTCGAGGAGAACGCCGCGACGGCCAAGACCCTCGAGCACCAGGCCGGCGCCATGAACGGGCACGTCGCCTATTTCCGGCTCGACAGAGACCAGGAGATGCGCCGGTCGGCCGCTGCTTAGGCGTACATTCCGCGTCCGCAACTGGCCGCATCAGGACCAGTTGGTCGCAGGTAATGAACCTGCCTGTTGTGACGGGCCGGCCGGTCAGACGGTGGGGCAGGGATGGCGTGACGCTTGCCGGTTCGGCTCGTCTTTCGCTATGGTGGCGGCGCTTTGCGGGCGTAGTTCAATGGTAGAACGGCAGCTTCCCAAGCTGCATACGAGGGTTCGATTCCCTTCGCCCGCTCCAAGCATTTAGCCCACTTTCCGTTGGTGGGGTTTGCAGCCGCCTAGCCCATTGGTTAGCGCCGGTGATTTGATGGTTCCCTAAGATTGTTCCGGAGACTGGCGGTCGCATGCCGAAGGCGTGGTGCGGCCGGATATGGTTGTACCGGCGCGGCCATTGATCGATGACCGTCTGGGCCTGCCTGGTGGTGGCGAGCCATTCGGCGTTCAGCACTCCCGCCGCAAGGCCGCATCGCTGATCCCTGCCGACCGGCAGGCCGTTGCCACGTCCGCTCCAGCGGACAGTTCCACCTCAACCTGTGGCTAAATCTTCAGGCAATCCTCGCCCGAATACCGCTTCCGAGCCATCCCAAGCCCTTCCAATGGCACCACCATGATGGTGCAAGTCTCGGGGGCAAAGACGTCAAGGCGCCCAACCAACTCTGACAGAGGGACTTCACCCATTTCAAGGTGGCCGGTTGGGGTTGGTTCTATCTCAGCACGGTCTCGGACGACTTCTCTCGCTACACCATCGCCTGGAAGTTATGCACGACGATGAGGGTGCAGGATGTGACCGACACGCGGGACCTTGCAGGGGACAAAAACGCCAATATTTGAATCCCTTGCACTCGGTTCATTGAAATTCAATCGACCGGCAAAGTGGTGGTTGCCATCTCGGCAAATGCGCGCTTTGATATCTAACTAGCCCTGGGGGATCTATGGTCGATCCGCGTCAAAGGCTTATCCGATTGTTGGATTGCGTCGAACAGGTCGTACGAGTTGATGAGCGGGTAGCTTTTGACATTTCGGAATACCGATTGCCGGATGGGTCAAGCTTCGCCATCGGCAAGACCGAGACCCAGAATCTTCCGGGTATCCGCCAAAATCTTCGTGACGAAGAGGGTCCCGTCTGGCTTGAGGTCGAGCGACTAGTTCGTAAAGAACCGCCGACCCCTCCCAAGGAGATCGCCGACTGGATTGCGTTGTCAGCGGATCCGGCTGAGCGTCCTGAAAAGCGTTCGCGCCGAATGATGACGGTTTCGGCTGTGGAGCGCAATGCGGCGCTAGCCAAAGGAGAGGTGCGTGCCGCTGACGTAATGGCGGCACCGCGAAAACGCGGGCAGTCCGAGGATGCACCTGCGCGCTTTGACCTAACCCTCAGGCTCGAAGATCGACCAGCGATCGACCAGGCAATCGACGCCTGGATCGACGGGGCGTGGACGAACTGGTCGGCAGAGGAAATACCGCGACGTCGTACGATCTCGCTCTATCAGTCTTTGTATAAAGTCCTTCAACTGCTCGAGGTTGGTGTGGCAGAGAGCCCCATCGAATTGATATGGGGCATTGGTGTAGTTTATTGGCAAAAGGACAACGTGTTTCTCAAACGGCCGCTACTCGAGCGACGTGTTGAAATCGAGATCGACGATGGCCATGGAGGGCTTATTCGTGTCCGTCCTACGGGGGCCGACGCGATCTTCGATCCGAAGCCTTATGAGGAACTCGGCTGCACGGCCCTTGTTGGATTTTCCGATGTGGTGCGTCGCGAGATTCATAGAGCCGGAGAGGAAGAAGGCGTTTCCCCCTTCAACCGAAAAAGCTTTGAGCCGATATTGTCCGCTGCAAGTTCTCGTCTCGGTCAGGATGGTTGCTATGCGCCGGACATTGACGCGACTGCTGCGAGTGCGGAGCCAAAAAGGCTTGCTGTCACCGACCAATGGGTGTTGATTGCGCGTCCGCGGTCACAACACCTGGTTCCCCAGGACATCGATCGGCTGCGGCGTTCAACTGATGCAAATGGGGCTAAAGGGGCTAAGGTGACCAGGCTGGGGGAGCGGTTGGTAATGGAGCGATCAAGCGTTACCGATGCCGTCGGCTGCGAGCCTCTCAGCCCCCACATCGGAGGGTGCGGCGAAGCGATTGACGACAAGCCTCACGTTGACAATTTTGGCGAGGTATTTTTCCCGAGGCCTTTCGATGACGATCAGATTGAGATCGTTGGCCGCTTATCCAGTGCGGATGGCGTGGTTGCGCAGGGTCCTTCCGGAACCGGAAAGACTCATACGATCGCCAATCTTATTTGTTATAAGATGGCAACGGGGAAAAATGTTCTCGTTGTTTCACGGGCCGAAGCAGCGCTCGCTGTCCTAAAGGACAAATTATCAAAAGAGGTCCAACCACTCGCAAATTCAGTGCCTTCAAATGAGCGACAAGGCCTCCGTCAAATCGAAGGCGCTATCCGGGAAATTCAGAGCGTCGTTGAATTGACGCGACCTGAAAGCCGTCGCGCAAGCATTAGCAGAATTGAGCGTGAAATTCAGGACCTGCAGGGGCGCATTCAGGCTATCGACGACCAGCTCGATAAGATTGCTGCTGCTCATCTCACCAAGATGGGGCCACGCGGAGAAACCCAGGCGGAGTTGGCCCAGCGTGTTGTCGCCGAACGGGATGCGTATCTTTGGTTCGTCGATCGTCCTCTGAAATTTGCTGCGGAAACGGGTCTCGCGGACAAAGACATCTCAGCTCTTGCGCAAGCGCGGGGCCGTCTCGGCGGGTTTTTAGATCACCTTGGTGTCGCGTTTCCGGATCCTTCAGACCTGCCTGATGCAAATTCGGTTGCATCGTGGCATGACGATCTTGTGACGGCCGCTCAACAAGAAGAAGTGGTACGCGCAGGCCCCGCCCTTGCGGTACACATCACCGGTGAAAATAGCCACCAAGCGTTGGCACTGGCGAACGTTCTAGAAGATATGGCGCGTGTGCAGGGCGCGTCCACCAAAGCGCAATGGATCGCATCGTTATGGGGCGCAGTCATCGAAGAAGACAAAGGCCCTTGGTGGGGGCTTTTACGAGAACGACTTTCAGAATTGGCAACAATTGACGATGAGCGGGCGGAGTTGCTCAAGCGCTCGGTAACGTTGCCCGAGGGGCTCATCGATAATGAGGAGGCCCGCGCCGCAATTGAGCGCAGCGCTTCCGGACATAAACCCTGGCCACTCATTGCGATCGGCAAAAGCGAGGCCAAGGCTCTGGTCGGCGCCATCAGAATTGACGACATGATCGTAAAAGATCTCGACGTGGAAAGCTGGCGCCACGTGGCCGCTGTTGTCGAGAATGCGATTCGCCAGAGGGAAGCGGATGCGCGTTGGGACGCTCTCGCGGGCGAAATTATGATGCCATCCGGGGAACAGCGAAGGTCTGCAATTGTAACCTGTCAGACCATTGTGCGCATCGGCAATGACGCTGGGGCGATAGATTTATTGCTGGGTGCGATAACGGCGGAAGCGTACAGCGTCGCGACGATATTCAACGAAGAAACCCTATGCCTTGATCTGGCGAAGCAAATACGTGCGGCGGCAAGTGCGATCTCGTCTCGCTGCGGTAGAACAGGAGCGCCGGCGCGTATTGGGTCTGTTCGTAGGCAGGCCCGATCGCACGTCGACGTTAATCCGGCAACTGCTGGAGGAGGTGCTCGGTAAATCCTCAGAGCCCGCAAGTCGGATTGCTACGCTATGGACTACAGTCTTGAAGCGTTTGGAAATGCTCAAAGCGCGAGCGGACGATTTTGATTGCGTCGAATCCGTCACGGGATCCATTGCCACGGCCGGTGCGCCGATTTGGGCTGAGCGATTACGAAGAGAAGCACCGCTGCCAAATGATCCTATTCTGCCGGCCAACTGGCGCGATGCTTGGGATCATGCCGCGGCGGACGCAAATCTTTCCCGAATTGATCAGCGGGAGTGTCTAGCCCCCTTGGTTAGGGCCAGTGATCTGGTGGTTCACTAAGATTGTTTCGCGGACTGGCGGTCGCATGCCGAGGGCGTGGTGCGGCCGGATATGGTTGTACCGGCGCAGCCATTGATCGATGATTGTCTGGACCTACCTGGTGGTAACGATCCATTCGGCGTTCAACACCTCCGGCGCAAGGTGCCATTGAAGCATTTGTTGTAGCCATTCTCCCATGGTGAGCCCGGAAAGATCTGAATGGGCTATATCCCGACCCCGAAGAAGCCATTCCTTGAGTGGAATAGAGGCGAACTCTGGACCGTTTTCGGAGCGCAGGTATTCCGGCTCGCCGCACTGAGCAGCAGCGGATAGCAGACTGCCTCGGCAACATGGTCGAATTCGCCTGCACCAAGCTCTCGTGATAGCGCTGATGATTGTCGGTTTGCTATCTTGGGGTCTCTTCTTTTGAGTCTCTGCTCGTCGGTGGGACCGTCGTGACGGCATAGGACGCCAGCCCCATGCTAGCGGGGTGCGTTTCTGTGCCGTCGCGTTTCGTTCTGCTCGCTGGAGCCGACCGCCGCTTAGGCCCCTACGGGTCGCGCGCCGCAGCATGGGCTTCTTCCCGAGGGTTGACCGCCACTTGTAATCGAGAAGCATCTCGACCTGCGGCCCTGCTTCCGTCTTCTGGGCTGCGGTTGCTCTTCGGCCACGCGCCGTAGCGGCGTTCGACCATGTGCCTTGCGCCGCAGACATGCCTTGCCGCGTCGCGGCAGGGGTAAGCCGAAGTGAGTTCCATATTAATGAGGCTTGACACGGTATATTAGATATATAAAACATCATTAATTACGTATTAAACAAACAAGGCAGCATGATCACCTCCGCCCAACTGCGCGCCGCCCGGGCTTTGCTCGGCATCGACCAGCGCGAACTGGCGCAGCGTTGCGGGCTTTCTCTGCCGACCATCCAGCGCATGGAAGCGAGCGACGGCGTGGTGCGCGGCAACGTCGACTCGCTGATGAAGCTGGTCGACACGCTTGCCGCCAACGGCATCGAGCTGATCGGCGAGGGGGCGTCCTCGACCGCCGGTGGTCGCGGAGTGCGGCTGAAATGAGCGCATTTGCCATGAAGGGCCGGGAAAGTATCGGGCGGAGGGGCTGATGATCATTCCCGCGCTTTACGGCTTGGCGGCGCTGCTGGTTCTCGCCCCGATCGCCATCGCGCTGGGCGCCTCACGCAACGCGACAAGCCTCACCTATGGCACGAGCTTCATCGTTACTATTGCACTCGGCGTCATTGGGCTCGTGAGCCTGTTTGGCCAGCCGGTTTCCGCGGTCACGCTGCCGCTCGGGCTGCCGTGGCTCGGCGCTCATTTCCGCATAGACGCGCTCTCCGCTTTCTTCCTGATCGTCGTCAACCTCGGCGGTGCCAGCGCGAGCTTCTACGCGCTCGGCTACGGCCGTCATGAGGAAACACCGCAGCGCGTGCTGCCGTTCTATCCCGCATATCTCGCCGCCATGAACCTGGTGGTGCTCGCCAACGACGCGTTCAGCTTCCTGGTGGCGTGGGAGTTCATGTCGCTGACCTCCTGGGCGCTGGTGATCGCCCATCACAAGGAGCGTGACAACCTGCGCGCCGGCTTCGTCTATCTGGTGATGGCGAGCTTCGGCACGCTGGCGCTGCTGCTCGCCTTCGGTCTCTTGGCCGGCGCCAATGGCAATTACGTGTTCGACGCCATCCGCGCAGTGCACCCATCGGCGTCGACCGCGGCTGTGGTGCTGATCTTGGCACTGCTCGGCGCCGGCTCAAAATCGGGCGTGATGCCGCTGCACGGTTGGCTGCCGCTCGCTCATCCAGCCGCGCCCAGCCACGTCTCCGCGCTGATGAGCGGCGTGATGACCAAGGTCGCCATCTACGGCTTTATTCGCATCGTGTTCGATCTGCTCGGCGCTCCGGACTGGTGGTGGAGTCTGCTGGTGCTCGCGGTGGGCGGCATCACTGCGGTGATGGGCGTGCTCTACGCGCTGATGCAGAACGACATCAAGCGCGTGCTCGCCTACAGCACCATCGAGAACATCGGCATCATCTTCGCCGCGCTCGGCCTCGCGCTGGCATTCAAGGCGGAGGGCATGTTTGTGCCGGCGGCCTTGGCGATGACCGCCGCGCTGTTGCACGTGTTCAATCATTCATTGTTCAAAAGCCTCTTGTTCTTCGGCGCCGGCGCCGTGCTTAACGCCACCGGTGAGCGTGACATGGAAAAGCTCGGCGGCCTCATCCACCGCATGCCGCAGACCGCTTTCGTGTTCCTCGTCGGTTGCGTGGCGATCTCGGCGCTGCCGCCGCTCAACGGCTTCGTGTCGGAATGGCTGACCTTCCAGGCCATTCTGCTCAGCCCGCATCTGCCATCCTGGGGCCTGAAATTCATGGTGCCGGCGGTGGGCGCGCTGCTCGCCCTGTCGGCGGCACTGGCCGCGGCCTGTTTCGTGCGCGCTTTCGGCATCAGTTTCCTTGGCCGCCCGCGCAGCCCCGCCGCCATCGCGGCGCATGAAACCGACAGCCTGTCCCGCATCGCCATGTTTGCGCTGTCAGCGCTGTGCCTCATCGCCGGCATCGTGCCCGGCGTCTTTATCGACGCTTTGGCGCCGGCGACGCACGCGCTGGTTGGCGCCAGCATGCCGCAACAGACCGGTGTGCAATGGCTGTCGATCGTGCCGATCGCAGAGAGCCGCAGCTCCTATAACGGCTTGTTGGTCTTCATCTTCATGGGGATGTCGGCATTGCTCGCGGCCTTTGCCATCCATCGGCTGGCATCCGACCGTTTGCGGCGGGCGCCCGCCTGGGACTGCGGGTATCCAGATCCGAACCCGGCAACACAATACAGCGCCTCGAGCTTTGCCCAGCCGATCCGCCGCGTCTATGGCACGCTCGTCTTCCGCGCCCGCGAGATCGGCGAGATGCCGCCGCCCGGTTCAGTGGCGCCGGCACGGCTCACGGTCGAGGTCCGCGACCTGATCTGGGACTCGCTTTACGCACCGATCGCCGGCCTGGTCGGCACCGCCGCTGACCGTCTCAACATCCTGCAATTCCTCACCATCCGCCGCTATCTCTCGCTGGTTTTCGCGGCGCTGGTGCTGCTGCTTCTGGTGTTGGCGATATGGCCTTAATTCGCGAATATGCCTTCCAGGGCGCGCAGATGCTGCTGGTGCTGCTGCTCAGCCCGCTGCTCACCGGCTTCGTGCGCAAGATGAAGGCACGGTTGCAACGCCGGCGCGGACCGCCGCTCCTGCAGCCCTATCGCGACCTTGCGCGCCTGCTGCGCAAGGACGCGGTATTGGCGCAAAATGCCTCTTGGCTGTTCCGTGTCATCCCTTACGTCGTCTTTGCCGGCACCTGGGTTGCCGCCTCGCTGGTGCCGACCTTCCGCAGCGGGCTTTATTTCTCTTGGACGACCGATCTCATCGCCATCATAGCGCTGCTCGGCAGCGCGCGCTTTTTCCAGGCGTTGGCCGGGCTCGATGCCGGCACCTCATTCGGCGGCATCGGATCGAGCCGCGAGGTGATGATCGCCTCGCTCGCCGAGCCGGCCATGCTGATGATCATGTTTACGCTGGCATTGGTCGCGGGCTCAACGCAACTCTCGACCATGGCGGCCTACATGCTGTCGTCGGCGGTGGGCCTGCGCGTCTCGCTGGGGATGGCGCTAATCGCGCTCATCATGGTGGCGATCGCCGAGAACGCACGCATTCCCGTCGATAATCCCGCTACTCACCTCGAACTCACCATGGTGCATGAGGCCATGGTTCTGGAATATTCCGGCCGCCATCTGGCGCTGATCGATCTCGCTTCCGAACTTAAACTTCTTCTTCATGTTTCGTTGATCGCATGCCTGTTCTTGCCTTGGGGGCTCGCCAGTGCCGGCGCCTCGCCGCAGTTACTGGCGATTGCCATCGGCTCGTATATCGTGAAGCTCGCCGGACTTTGCTTCCTACTGGCCGTGTTCGAGACCGCGATTGCCAAGATGCGGGTGTTTCGGGTGCCCGAATTCCTCGGCGCCGCGTTGATGCTCGGTCTGCTCGCCACCCTGTTGTTGTTCGTATCGGGGAGCCTGTAGACGCATGCACGGGTTGACCTTCGATGTAGCTCACTTGTTCGCCGGCTCGCTGGTGCTGGTGAGCTTCATGCTGCTCTACCAGAGCCGGCTCTATGCGCTGCTCAACATCTACGCGCTGCACGCGCTGGTGCTGGCGGCATCCGTCGGCTGGCAGGCCTCCGCCCAGGATGCGCCGCACCTTTACGTGACGGCTGCCATCGCGCTCATTTTCAAGGCCATCTTCATACCGATCGCGCTGCACCGGATCATCGTCAAGCTCGGGATCCATCGCCAGATCGAGACCGTGCTCGGTGTCGGGCTGACCATGCTGTTCGGCATCGGACTGGTGGCGCTGTCCATGGTGGTGATGTTGCGGGTGACGGCAGGCGCCGACGCACTGGCGCGCGAGGATCTCGCGTTCGCGTTGTCAGTGGTGCTGCTCGGCCTGCTGATGATGGTGACGCGGCGCAACGCGGTAAGCCAAATCATCGGCTTCATGTCGCTGGAAAACGGTCTGGTGCTGGCGGCGACCGGGGCGAAGGGGATGCCGCTGGTGGTCGAGATCAGCGTCGCCTTTTCAGTGCTGATCGCCTTCATCGTGATCGGCATCTTCTTGTTCCGTATCCGTGAGCGCTTTGACACGGTCGATTTGCAGGCGCTGGACCAGTTCCGGGGAGAGCGGCGATGACCTTCGACGCACTTTCCGCGGTGTTGTTGATCCCGGCCGTGGCGGCGGTGCTGCTCGCCGTCTTGCCGGGCTACCGGTTGACGGCGCGGCTCAACGTGTTGGCGGCGCTTGCCACGTTCCTGGTCTCGGTGTCGTTCTTCTTCGCGACGCCGGAGTTGGGGCCGTATCTGCTGGTCGACGACCTCAACAAGGTCTTCATCGTTCTGACCACCTTCGTTAGTTTCACGACGGCGGTGTTCAGCGCCAGCTACATCGGCCATGAGATGGAGACAGGGAAGCTGACGCCGCGTTTCGTGCGCTTCTATCACGCCATGTACCAGGTGCTGATGTTCGGCATGAACCTCGCATTGGTTGCCAACAATATCGGCCTGATGTGGGTGGCGGTCGAACTCGCGACCCTCTCGACCGTGCTGATGGTCGGTATTTACCGCACCCATGAGGCGCTGGAGGCGGCCTGGAAATACTTCATCCTCGGCAGCGTCGGTATCGGCCTCGCGCTTTTCGGCACCATCCTCGTCTACATGGCGGCGCAGCCTGTGGTTGGCGAGGGGCTGAACGCCATGGTGTGGACGGTGCTGATGACCAAGGCGGCGCGGTTCGATCCCGCGTTGCTCGACGTCGCCTTCGTGTTCCTGTTGCTCGGCTACGGAACCAAGGTGGGGCTGGCGCCGCTGCATGCCTGGCTGCCGGACGCCCATGCCGAGGGTCCGACGCCGATCTCGGCGGTGCTCTCCGGTTTGCTGCTGAACGTCGCGCTTTATGCGTTGCTGCGCTTCAAGATGCTGCTGGCGCTCAACCCGGCGGCGATCGCGCCGGGGCCCCTGATGGTGACCATGGGGCTGATTTCCTGCCTGTTCGCCGCCTTCATGCTATACCGTCGGCGCGACATCAAACGCATGTTCGCCTATTCCTCGATTGAGCATATGGGCATCATCGTGTTCGCCTTCGGCATGGGCGGGCCGCTCGCTAATTTCGCCGCGCTCCTGCACATGACTATGCATTCGCTCACCAAGTCGGCGATCTTCTTCGCGGTCGGCCATATTTCGCAGGTGAAGGGCACGCAGAAGATCGCCGATCTCGGCGGTCTGACGGTGACCCATCCGGTGCTCGGATGGGGCCTGGTGCTGGGCGTGGTGGCGATCGCCGGGCTGCCGCCGCTCGGCATCTTCATGAGCGAATTCTTGGTGGTGACCTCAACATTCGCGCGCGAGCCATGGCTGGCGGCGTTGCTGGGGCTCGGCATCCTGATCGCGCTCGGCGGCTTGTTCCTGCGGCTCAACACGGTGGCATTTGGCGAGCCGAAGGGTCCGACGACACAGGCGCAGGCTTCTTATGTGCCCATGTTCGCGCATCTCGCGATCGTGTTCGTAGCCGGCATCTATCTGCCGTCGGCGCTGGTCGCCGGTTTCGAAAACGTCGCGCGGCTGTTGGGATAGTATCATGAACCCGCCCCGCAGGACCGTAACAGAACAAGAATGGCGTGGGGCCATCGCGCGCCTTGCCGGCGGGCAGGCGACCTTGCTCGGGCTGTGGGGCGACGCGCCGAGCGTGCACATGGCGCTGCTCGACGAAAGCCGCCAGCGCCATTTCGGTGCTGACCTACGCATGTATGGACGGAAAATTCCCCAGCGTCGGTGCCCAGCACCCGCCGGCGCTGCGGCCGGAGCGCGCCATCCGCTCGCTGTTCGGCCTTGAGGCGATGGGCTCTCCCGACACGCGTCCCTGGCTCGATCTCGGCTTTTGGGATATGGCGCATCCACTTGGCGACAGGACCGCGCAGAAGCCTGAGCCTTATCAATTCCTGCCGGTCGAAGGGGAGGGCTTGCACCAGATCCCGGTCGGTCCGGTGCATGCGGGCATCATCGAGCCCGGCCACTTCCGCTTTACTGCCAATGGCGAGTTCACCGTGCGTCTGGAGCAGCGGCTCGGCTATGTGCACAAAGGGGTCGAGTCGCTGATGGCGGGCGCGTCGCTCGAAAAGGCCGCCAAGCTCGCGGCGCGCACCTCCGGCGACAGCACGGTCGCTTATTCATTTGCTTTTGCGCTTGCCGTGGAAGCCGCTCTGCAGGCGACCGCGCCGCCGCGCGCGGCCTACTTGCGCGCGCTCATGGCCGAGTTGGAGCGACTCGCCAACCATCTCGGCGACATCGGCGCCATCTGCAACGATGCTGCCTTCGCGCTGATGCACGCGCAAACGAGCGTCCTGCGCGAGCGTGTCTTGCGCGCGGCGCAGGCCAGCTTCGGTCACAGGCTGATGATGGATGTGATCATGCCCGGCGGCGTTTCTCGCGACATCGCGCCGGAGGGACCAAACGCGATCAAGGCTTTGCTAGTTGAATTGCAGCGCCGGTTCCCGCGCCTCGTCGAACTCTACGATAACACGGCCTCGCTGCAGGATCGCACCGTCAGTACCGGCATCGTCAAGCCGGAGTATGTCCACCAATTCGGCGCTGGCGGCTATGTCGGCCGTGCTTCGGGCCGGAATTTCGATGCCCGGCGCGCCCTCGCTTATGCGCCCTACGATCAACTGCGCTTCGATGTGCCGGTGCTGGACGCCGGCGATGTCGATGCGCGGGTGTGGGTCCGCATTCGCGAAGTCGAACAGAGCCTCTCGCTGATCGGGCAGATCATCGAGGCGCTGCCCGACGGCCCCATCCTCGCCGAGGTCAAGAATAAGGGTGAGCCATTCGAGGGCTTGGCACTGACCGAAGCTTTCCGCGGCGACGTGCTGGTCTGGCTGCGTATGGACGCTGACGGCCTTGTCGAACGCTGCCATCTGCGCGACGCATCCTGGTTCCAGTGGCCACTGCTGGAGACCGCGGTCGAAGGCAACATCGTCGCCGACTTCCCGCTTTGCAACAAGTCGTTCAACTGCTCCTATTCGGGCCACGATCTCTAGAGTGAAGTCATGCGCCGCACGCTATTCGAAAACCTGACCCATCGCCCGCTTACAGAGCCGCCGCCCGCGGCCGACGAGGCGGCTCTGAAAGAGCTGGCGGTGAGTGCGAACCGCGCGGCGCGCGCGCGGCTCGGCCGCTCGCTCTCGATACGCCAGGTCGATGCCGGCTCCTGCAACGGCTGCGAATTGGAGATCCACGCGCTCAACAACGCGTTCTACGATCTCGAGCGCTTCGGTCTGCACTTCGTCGCGTCGCCGCGGCATGCGGATGTGCTGCTGGTGACCGGGCCGGTCACCAAGAACATGCGTGAAGCGTTGTCGCGCACCTATAACGCCACGCCCGATCCGAAATGGGTCGTGGCAGTGGGCGCCTGCGCCATCGACGGCGGCCTGTTCGCCGGCAGCTACGCGGTCGCCGGCGGCGTCAAAGACGTCATCCCGGTTGATTTGCACATCCGCGGCTGTCCGCCGTCCCCGACGGCCCTGCTGCAAGGATTGATCGCACTGCTGACGCCCGGGCCGCGGGACAAAGAGAACTGACGCGTTGTCCGCCGCTCACACCGCCGCTGCCGCGACCTCGCTGATCTTCGCCTGCGGCAGCAGCCGCTGCACGTCTTCTTCACGGCAGAGTTCGGTGCCCGGGCTCATCACTGCGGCCGAACCGGCGGCGACGCCCATGCGGAAAGCGTCTTCCATCGATTTGCCGGTAGCGAGGGCGGCCACCATGCCGCCGAGGAAGCTGTCGCCGGCACCAACCGTACTGGCGACTTCGATCTTTATCGCCTCCGCGCGCCAAGCGTGCTTCGCCGTCACCAGCAATGCACCTTCTTCGCCGAGCGTGAGCGCCACCGCTTCGGTGCGGCCGGCCATGATCAATTGCCGGCTTGCGGCGATGTAATCGTCCTCGCGGTCGAGGCGCTGGCCGACGAAGTCGCTCAGTTCCGCCTGGTTCGGCTTGATCAACGCGACTCCTTCATCCAAAGCTGGTGCCAGCGATCGGCCGGAGGTGTCCAGCACCATCTTGGCGCCCAGCTTCTTGGCGTGGCGCGCAACATGGGCGTAAAAATCGCCGGGCACGCCCGGTGGGATGCTGCCGCTGGCGACCACGAATTTCGGCTTCTGAGGCAAGGTGGCGAGCTTGTCGAGGCAGGCCTCCCATTCCGCACGGTGCAGCGCCGAGCCGGGCAGAACGAAACGGAACTGCTCGCCGCTGTCTTCCTCGAAGGCCGTGAAGTTCTCGCGCGTTTCCACGTGAGACGGCGTTACCACGCTCTCGATGCCTTCGCGTTCCATCAGCCGCTGCAGCAATTTGCCGATGGCACCACCGATCGGATAGATCGCCGCCACATCGCAGCCGAGCCGATGTGCGACGCGCGCTACGTTGATACCGCCGCCGCCTGGGTCGCGCTTGGGTGCCGAGCAGCGTAGCTTTTTGGTCGGTTCGACATGCGGAACGTTGACGAAGATGTCGATGGCCGGATTGATGGTGAGAGTGACAATGTCTGGCACTTCAAAGGCATCCGTTTTCGGCGCGGGACCATAGCGTTGCAAGCGCTGTGCCGCAGGACTCAGCTTGCAGAAAAAATAGGTATTTTTGGGCCTGCAAACAGCCTCTGCGTCAACAAAATTCAGGAAAACGCCCGCCAAACGCCATGCGTGGCGTAGGGCGCGGCCTACGGTCCGGTGTACGAACGAGCCCTTTGCGCAGGCGCGTCAACGAGCCTTCAGCGTGGGCCCAAATAACGCGAACCCCACAGCACACAGATCCAGATCGCCACCAATGCTCCGGCTGCAATCGCCAAGACATCCATGTCGTCGTCCTCCCCATTGCGGTTGACCCGGCCGCTGACGATTGGGCGTGATCGTGCTGTTGTCGTCTCCTCACCGACTGCGCCGCCCCGCCGGACAGGCATTCCCATAACGCAGTCATCATAGTCGGATTCGCGCACGGACGCGCGCGTGATCCATTGTGCAGTGCGGTCGGGATATAAGGTGTTTATGGCGCCGATCGGCCGGCCAAATCAGCCCGCGAGGCGCACGACCTTGTCGGCGGCGGCAGTCCGGCCGACAAGGTCGGCGTAGTCCTCGATCGGCCGCGGCCGACCGGTGAAATAGCCCTGCACCTCGTCGCAACCGCCGCGTTTTAGGATGGCATGCTGCTCTTCGGACTCCACACCCTCCGCCAAGATCGGCACGTTGAGACTGTGGCCGAGATCGATGATCGCGCGCACAATTGCCATGGAATGGCGGTTGTCCTCCAGGTCGCCGACGAAGGCGCGGTCGATCTTGATCTTGTCGAACGGGAATGAGTGCAGATACGACATAGAAGAATAGCCGGTGCCGAAGTCGTCGAGCGCGATGCGCACGCCCAGCGCCTTGAGCCGGCACAAGATCGATATGGCGCGCGAGAAGTCGTCGATCAGCACGTTCTCGGTGACTTCTAGTTCCAGCCGGCTGGCGGGAAGACCGGTCTCCAACAGCACCGCGTGCACGAAACCGGGGAAATCGCCGGTACGAAACTGCGTGGGCGAGATGTTGACAGCGACGGTCAGTGGTTCCGGCCAGGAAGCCGCTTCATGACAGGCTTCGCGCAGCACCCATTCGTCGATTTGCACGATCAATCCGCTTTCTTCCGCGAGCGGAATGAAGGTCTCCGGTGATACCAGGCCGCGCTTCGGACATTGCCAGCGCAGCAGGGCCTCGAAGCCGATAGCTTCGCCGTCGATCGTCTGCTGCGGCTGATAGTGAAGGAACAGCTCGTTGTTGTCGGTTGCCGTGCGCAAGTCGGCCTGTAAGGCGCGCCGTTCGCGTGCCTGCTCGCCCATTTCCGTCTCATAGAAAAGTACCGTACCGCGCACCGCCGCCTTGGCGCGATAAAGCGCAACGTCTGCGTTGATCATTAACGTCTTGGCGTCAGTGCCATCGAGCGGATAGATCGCGCCGCCGATGGTCGCGCCAACCGTGAGAACGCGGTCCTCGACGTCGATTTCGCCGGCGAGTGCCCGCAGCACGCGTTCGGCGACAGCGGACGCGGCGTCTGGCTGCTTATCGCCGCTCACAATCAGCATGAACTCATCGCCACCGATGCGAGCCAGGAAAGCGCCTTCCGCCGCTGCTTGCAGGCGGCGAGCGACCTCACGCAAGAGTGCATCGCCGAGCGCATGACCGTAACTATCGTTGGCGTCTTTGAAGCCGTCGAGATCGAGCGACAGAACAGCGAATTGCTCGCCGGTCTTCTCCGCCCGTTCGAGCGCCGCTTCCATGGCATCGTTGAAGGTGACCCGATTGGGCAGTTCGGTCAAATTGTCGAAATGCGCCATGTGGAAAATGCGCTGCTCTGCGCGCTTTCGATCGGTCACATCCTCCAGCACGCTCAGCAGATATTGCGGCTGGTCGTTATCGTCGCGCACCGCGACGTTCCTGGCCGCTGCGATCCGAGTGCCGTTGCCGGGGGTATACACTTCGTGATCGGTGAGCAGGACCGGCTGCTTCGAGTGCAATGCCGCGTTGTTTTCCGCGATGACGAAGTCCGCTTGTTGTTTTGGATAGAGCTCGCCCAAGGTCTTGCCGATGACTTCTTCGCGCCGCACGCCGAGCAACTCTTCGCATGCGCGATTGATCAGCGAAAATGGGCACTCGCTCGCGTCCTTTGCGCCCTTGGGAACGTCCTTGACAAGGATCGGGACGGGCACGTTTTCGACGATAGTGTCGAGGAACTTCTGCGTACGGCGAAGCTGCTCCTCGGCATGCCGGCGCTCGGTGACGTCCTCGAGCACGGTGAGCAGGTATCGCGGCCGATTGTTGTCGTCGCGCACCGCGACGCATTGTCCGGCGGCCAGCCGCGATTCCTGACCGAAGGTCGTGAGTTCGCGATCCGGCAAATCCAGCGTCTCGTTAGAATGCAGCGTTTCGTTGTTTTCCGCTATAATGGCGTCGGCTTGTTCCTTCGGATAGATATCCCGGACGGTTTTGCCGATCATCTGATCGCGGGAGACATCGAACAGCTTTTCGAAGGCACGATTGACCAGACTGTAGCGGCATGCCTCGACGTCATCGGTTCCGATGGGGACGTCCTTGACCAGAATCGCCGCCGGCACGTTCTCGATGATGGCGTCAAGGAATTTCTGGCTATTCCGCAGCCGCTCCTCCGCGCGTTCCCGGTCGGTGATATCATGTACAGCGATGAGGCTAGCGCGATGGCCACGATAGTCGAGTGCCCGCGCATGGACATCGACGTCAAATACGGTACCGTCGGCCTTTTGGTGGCGCCAAGTCTGCTCTGCCTCGTAGGTCCCCTGGAAGTTGCGCAGAAATTCGCCGAATCGCCTGCGGTCGTCGACCGGTCGAATGTCGAACGCAGTCATCGCCATAAATTGCTCACGACCGTAGCCGTAGTGGGCGACCGCGGCGTCGTTGACGGCCAGGATGCTCAGTGTGTCGAGGTCGTAGACCAGCATTGGGATCGGATTGCTGTCGAAGAGGAGTTGGAACGATGCATCACGCCGCCGAAGTTCGGTGATGTCTTCGTGGGTGGCCACCCAGCCACCGTCGGGCATGGGCTGGTTGGTGATAGAGATGATGCGGCCGTCGTTCAGTTCGCAGACAAACGGGACCGGATTGCCTTCAGCGATCTGCGCGATCACTTGCGCGGCATATTGTTCAGGATCGCCGGAGGTCTCTTTTTCGTAGGTGCCATTGTCGATCCGGAGCTGGAGCAGGTTGGCCAACGTACAGCCGGGCTTTACCGCATCGGCCGGCATGTTGAACATCCTGATATAGCGTTCGTTGCAGACGATCAGACGCCCGGAAGCGTCAAACATGGTCAGCCCCTGCGACATGTTGTTGAGCGCCGCGTCGAGATGGCTGTTCTGTGCCTTCAGGCAACTCGCGATCTGGCGCGCGACCAGAAACGCCGCCGCAACGATCATGAGCGTGATGATCACAGCGGCGCCGACGATGTAAAGGACCGCATTCCACCAACCCGCAAGCACGTCTTCAACCGTTTTGGTCACCACCACAGCCATCGGGTAGTGCGACAAGCCGCGGCCGGAAATCAACAAGTTGCTTCCGTTGACAACGCTGGTTTGTTGGACAGTGCCGTGCATACCTTTAAATAGGACGTCCTTGAAAATAGCGCGGTTGGCAAACGAGTGCCCGCGCAAGGTATTGTCGCGCGGATAGCGGGCGACCAGCGTGCCGTCGCCCGTGAACAAAGAAATGGAACGGTCGTGATTGCGGGCGACCGATTTGAACAACTGCTCGAAATAACGCAACCTCATGCTGCCGATCAGGATGCCGACAAATGCACCGTTCGCACCGGTGGCCTTGTGCACGATCGGCAGAACCCAGGTGCCATTGGACGGGCTCCGCAGCGGCTTGCCGATGAACGAGGTCCGATGCGTCGTTTCGAATATTTCAGCGCGGTCGCGCTGCACCTGTTCGACCTTCGGAATTGGCCAGCCGCGCGAGAAGTTAACGAGCTTGCCGGCCGGAGTCGTCAGCACCATAGCGTCGATGTGCGGAAGGGCGGCGATCCGGTCCCTGAGACGCTGATAGGTGTCGTAACCGGACATCGTCAGTTTAAGTTCGTCTGGCGACCTGATTCCGAGAGTTTTGATACGGTCGAGCACACTCGTCTGCACGAGTTCGATCGCCTGAAAACTGCGGTCGATCTGTTCGGCGAGCAACAGGGTGAGGCTTTGGAGGTCACGGTCGCTCTTGGCGATCTGTTCACTGCGCAGGTTGGCGAGTAGCATCCAGGTCGCCATAACGATGACGGCGATCAAGATGGCGCTGAGAGCAGAAATCAGCCGTACCGGATGCGAACCACGTACAGACACGGGCGCGAGCAGGCCCGCACCCGCGGGCTTTTGGGGCCGCGCAGGCCATGGTCGCCATCGTTGCAGTGCATTGGAGAAAGAAAAACCGATGCCGCGCATGTCGTAGAGGTTTACCGACAAGCACTTAGTCAACCCTTGAGCTGTGCGAGCGCGCCGTAGATTTTCCCAAGTAGGTGTACGGTGCGTTAAAAGGTAAACAGAGTCTTAACGTGCGGCTGCTAGCGCGCGCTCGGAAGTGTCGAGACCCGGAGCAGCTCAGGTGTCAAGCCAGCCACCGCTGAATCCGGCGCGGCGCAGGCCGCGGCGTAGATCCGCATTATTGCGCATAACTCGCCAGATCAGCTGCGAGCGCTGGTTCTCCAACGCGGCCACGATTAATCCCTGGTCAATGCCGATATAATCGCTGTCAACCCAGCCCAGCCCCTTGACCTGGCGACCGGCCCGGAGAGGCACGTCGAAGTCGAAGCTCGGATTGAACGCGTCAACGAAACCGTAGTCACCATAGATGTGCGCGCCGAAGCGGCGATGCTGCGCCTCGATCGCCGGCAAGGCAACGTCGGGAGCGAAGGCGAGAGATGCCAGCACCGCCGCTGGCGTCAGCGTGCCGTCGTCAAAGGCCCAGGGGCCGGCGGCACCACGCGCCCAATAGCGGCGGAACAGGCGTTTCTCGCTGCCATAGGGCAGGCGCACATGGGCCGGGCCGTCGCACGCGGAAATACCCCAGACGTCGGCGCCGTAACTCCTCCAACTGCGTGGATTGATCATGGCGTAGTTGCGCTGGGCATGAATGGCGCGGCGCGTGTTCTCGAAATAGTCGAGGCCGTGCCTGCGCATGAATGCGTCCTGGATTCCACGGAAGTCGACCCAGGTCTGGGCGTGGAAATGGCCGAATAAGCTGGCGAACGCGAGATGGCGCTGACCGAAGTAGACGCCCCAATTCTTGTCGTAGCCGCTGCTCCACAAGTCCCAGGCGGTGCGCTCCACCGGATAGGAAGGCGATCCGAGCGCCAAGAGGTAAACCTGCATGGCCTCGCAATAGCCACGCCAGTCGTAAGGCAGGAAGCCTTGCTCCGGTGTCCACCCGAGCACAATCGATGGCGGCCGCGGTTGTGCCCAGCGCCAGTCGACGCGGGCATAGATGGACTTGGCCAGTGTGCGAATTTGCTGCTCGTGCGGGTGCGAACCGTTGAAATAGGACGCGCAAAACAGGACGCCGGACAAGAACAGCGCGGTGTCGACAGTGGACAGTTCGCTGCCGCCCGCTCGCGCCCCGGTCGTCATATCGAGGTAGTGGTAGTAGAAGCCCTTATGGCCGGCCATACCGCGCGGTTTTGGTCCTTGTGGTGCATCGTGAAAGAAGCGCAACGTCGCCAGCGTTCGTGTCCGCGCCTGCGCATGCGTGACGAAACCCCGTGCGGCGCCGACCGGATAGGCGGTCAACGCAAAGCCGACTGCTGCTACACTGGCCGGCGCAGGTGACGGATAACGGTCAGGCGCGAGCCCGTTTTCCGCGTTCGTCGTCTCCCAGAAATAGCGGAAGGTGCGTGCGGCGACGTCGTCGACGAGCGCAATAGGCGAAGTGGGAAAAGCGAGCGCCGACCTGCGCGCAAATCCACCCGCAAGAACAGCACTGAGCCCGCTCGTCAGAACTCCCCGCCGGTGCAGCATGCGCTTTGCATCCTCCGCTCTTGCGGTTCGCGACATTCCCGAAAACGGCACCACCCAACGTCGCCGCGCTGGCCAAATTTCGACGGTGATGTGGCGACCGTGGCCCAGCACCGGCGTAAATGTCATCACTCTAGACTGAGTCGCTGTGGTGGTTCAGCGCCGTTTGGCGCAACATTCCCCGCATAAATTCGAACACCGGGAACCAATTTTGGCAAAGATCATAGGCCGGCAAGATGTCAAATGCCGTCACAGTGCAACCCGATTGGGTCAAATTCTAAGCGGCTGGCAGCGCCTGTCAGTCAAGGATTCATCGAAACGAAAATCGGCCGCGCGAAGTATCGCGCGGCCGGCTTTAGTGGAGGTTTAACGAGTCTCGTTCAGTTGGTTGGACCACTGATGGTCTAAATCACGCTGGACATCGGACGTGCTGCGGCGAGACCGCCACCGATTTCCTTGAGCACGATCTTCTTGTACTCCGGTAGCGGTTCGACCGGCGTCTTGCCGACGATCTGCACCACCTTGTAGCCGCCTTCCTTCAACTTCAGGAGCAGCTCGGGTAGTGCCTCGGCGGTGGCGCGCTGGAAGTCGTGCATCAGAATGATGCCCTTGTGGTGCTTCTCCAGCTTTTGCATCACCGAACGGACCACCTGGCTGGCGTGATGCATTTTGAAGTCGAAGGAATCGAAGTCGCAGGAGAAAATTCCGAGATTGCGCGAGCCGGCATATTTGACCATGTCCGGCGGGTGCTTGAGCGCCGGAAAGCGGAAGAACGGATCGACAGGCTTGTTGCCGAGCGCAATGCTCACCGCCGCAATGCCTTTTTCAATTTCGGCTTTAGCCTCGTCCGGCGTCAGCGTCGACAGGTCTTTGTGCGACCATGTATGCGAGCCGACGGTCATGCCCGCCGCCTTCACCTCTTTCAGGATCTCGGGGTGATAGCCGGCATGCTTGCCGATCGGGAAGAAAATAGCCTTCGTGCACTGGTCGGCCAGCGCTTTCAGCACGTGCTCGGTGTTCCATGGCCAGGGGCCGTCGTCGAAGGTTAGCACTACTTCCTTGTCACGCAGGAAGTCATAGGCCTTGAAGTGTTCGAAGCCGAAGCCGGGCCCGCCGGTGGTGTCGATTTGCACCACGCGCTCCACGCCCAGCGCGTTGGGATTATTGCATTTGGTTTTTGCCGTTGCCGGAGCTGTCTCAGCCCAGGCGCTGGTACCAACCAGCAGGATGGCAACAGCCGTCGCCAAAGCGGTACGTATCATGACACCCCCGTAAACCGCAGAATTGACCTATCGTGGTTCCATTCAGCCCGACTTTAACCGCGCGAGTCAATGTGACGCGGTGCAGAGCTCTCGTTTCGGGCCTTTCATGCGGCAGAATGGTTAATGTGGACCGCGTGGCGTCCTGCATCTGAAACATGGTTGCGGCCGCGGAAAATCGGCCTTATTTGGTTTCCAGGCCCTGCAAAGGGCTCGGAGCCGAACGAATGCCCGCAACTGCTTCACCTTCCGGTCTATTCCGCCCATTAGTGCTGCTTGCTGGGTTTGGGGGCGTACTGGTAGCGCTCGCTGCCGCGTTGTGGGCCTGGTACGGCACGACCGTATTCTTCGAGATCGTACGCACTGGCTGGGTGTCCTGTTTCTGAATGACTTGACGTGAGGGCCCTGATGGCGACCCGCGCATCCCATATCCTTGTCGTGGTCACCGCCTTCGTGGTCGGCCTTGTGGTCTTTCTCGGCGTGATTCTCTATGCCACCGGCCAGTTTGGCGGCCGCCCTGGCGGTGCGGTTGGCGGACCGTTCAACCTCACTGGTGACGACGGGCGCCCGATCAGCAACGAGACCTTCAAGGGCAAACCCTATCTCGTGTTCTTCGGCTACACTCATTGCCCAGATGTGTGCCCGACCACCCTGTTCGAAATGTCGCAGGTGATGAAGGCGCTGGGTACGGACGCCGACCGCACCGCCGGGCTGTTCATCACTGTGGATCCCGAGCGCGACACCGCGCCGGCGGTTATGAAAGATTATCTGTCGAACTTCGATCCGCATTTGTACGGCGCTACGGGCGACCTGAAGACGATCGCAAAGGTGGAGAGGGAATTCCGAGTTTATGCCAAGAAAGTGCCGACAACGGATAGCGATTACAGCATGGACCACAGCGCGGTGATCTATCTGATGGATAAAAAAGGCCGCTTCGTCGCGCCATTCAACCTCAAGCGCAAACCGACCGAATCGGCAGCGGTGCTCAGGAAGTACATGTAGGGTGCGAGAGGCCCCAGCGATCTACTTAACGTTTTTCTCGACCTAGGTTTCGCGGCCAGATGGCAGGTCAGTGCTTGCGGGACCAAACACGACGGCTCCACTATCGCCCGAGTGGTGTCGAACAAATCTCGGAACGCACCGCTCAGACTTGCGCCTTTTGGGGCAAGGTGGATCAGACGAATTCTGGGCATGCAGTCTGGTGATTCGAACTCGGAACGATTGTTTCTCAGTCAGTCTAAAGGCCTCTGGTGCTCGGCGTTGCGTGGTTTGTCCGTATTTTCGTCATTGGCGCTTTGCAGCTTTGGATGAGATTCTTCCCAGAGTCCCTTGGCGATTTCCAGGGCATTGATATCGAGATCTTCCCACCAATTAATTTCGTTGCCGGCCTCGTGAAGCTGTCGGTGGTGAGTACGGCAGAGTGGGACAGTAAACTCGTCGCTGACCTTCATTCCGGTAGCCCTGGGCTGAGCAAAGCGCAGATGGTGGGCGTCGCTCGGCTGACGCCCGCATAAAAGACAGGCTTGGGATGCGACGAACTTCAAATGGTCCTTGTCGCGGATTCGTTTGGGTTCGCCCAACGGAAGCTGGCTCTTGTCAATGCGGCCAGGAATGCTTGTTGTCGGCGCAAGGGGTGGCGAAGCTTTCTCGGCACGGCGCCGCTCGCCAGGTAGGTGCTCATCCACCGGGGGATTGTCTCGACGGCCATAGTAGCGAGAGGGGCGGGCGATCGGCGTCGTATCGTCGGGATGAAAGCCGAGAGGTCGTTCCTCTGGCGCCCCGGAGTTAGCTGCGGGTAGGTGTTTTCGGGGTGAGGCCCGTCCATTTCCGTAAAGATCGAGTCCAAAGGGACTGCCAAAAGTCGCCAGCGCGCGCTTGGTGGCATCAGTCTCAGCGGCCTTAAGCGCGATGTCGTGCACCTCCCCAGGAGAGGTGCCACGGCCTTCCCCCGTGCCATGGCCCTCCCGAACCACGTTCGCCCCGCGCGCCTGCACGGTGACGCGAACCTTGGCCGTATAGACCGCAAGGAAGTTTCCTCGGTTCTCCCGGGTGAAGACGCAGCGGGCTTCCAGGCTTTCTCAATTCCAGCCGTCGAATCCAAAGATGCGATTGGCTTCGGATAGCGCGTACCAGCCCTGGATATAGCTGAGCTCGCGGCCGTTCGCTTCCCGCGTGCGCACATAACGATGGTCCAGCGCCCGGCGTAGGGCGTGGACCTATTTGGCTGAAAATCCCATCACCGCGTCCTCACGCTGAATACGGGCTCGGGATTGGAGAGGCCGGCTCCCGCCACTTCGCCACCCTGCTTGAGCTCGGCGGCCAAGCCTTTTCGGTCGAGCTTAGGCTCCTGCGGCTCCCAGTAGATGCTGGGGATGGCTGTCTCTTCGATGACGACGAGAGAGGGCGTCCCAGGCCGTATGGAAGTGGTGAAGTCGGGGGCGGTGAGCTTTTTGAGGTCGAGTTCGACCATTACGTCCTTGGCGACCTGACGGCGCTTGGAAGCCGATCCCTGAGCCTCTCCAGACGGCCCTCCATCTCGGCAATCCGACCTATCAGGCCTGTGGCCAGGGCCTTGTCTTAGAGGGCGGCCCGGAGGACGGCCTCGAGGATCTGGCGGAAGTCCGTGAGCCTCTCGACGGTCTCCCATAAAAATAAATAGAGCCCAACCCAAGGGACAAGCAGCGCAGGCAGGGGCGGAGAGCAGGGCGGACGTCGAGTAACGGCGCCTATGGACGGCAACAAGCGCGACGACATTTTTGGCAGAACGAAGCCAAATTCCGGAATCCGGAAGTTCATCTTAGCGAGAGCATCGTTTTGGCAGAACGAACCCAATTTCCGAACACCAAAACGTCAGCTTGGCCAGAGCCCCGACATTTTGGCAGAACTGGTTGCATCTCCTCTGCTACATTAAATTGTAATTTTATTAGAATTCGTGCACGGCGGGCTGTCATAATTCTGCCAATTCGGCCGTAGCTCCAGCCTGCGACGGGTGCTAGAAGCCCGCTCATGTCCCATTTCATGTCGTTTTATCTGGTGCCGGCTGCCATTATCGCTGTGGCGATTGTGCTGGTGCTCGGCCTCGTCAACATGATGCGCGGCGGAAATCCCAACCGCTCGCAGAAGCTGATGCGCCTGCGCGTGTTGCTGCAATTCGTCGCTATCATCGTCATCATGACGACGATCTGGGTGATGGGCCGTTAGCCGGCTGCGCGGTTACTTCGTCGGCGTCGTCTGCGCCGCGCCGCCCTTGCTATCAGTGGTCGCTTGGACCGGTTTCGCCTTGGCAGCGAGGTCTGTAGTGGCTGCTCGTGCGGTGTGAGCCTCATGTTGCGCGCAGGCGTAGGCAGCGACCGGCGCCAGCAGGAAGGCGGTAGACACGGTCAATACCAGAACTCGGATCATGATCACCCCCATCGGTGTAAATCCGGTAGAATGAAGTCTACTCCAAAACCCTAGCCGGGCGAAGTGGCTTTATTGGGTACAGGGGCGCAAATTAAGAGGCAGGAAATGGTCGTCCTCAACCGCATTTATACCGGCACCGGCGACGACGGCACGACCGCGCTCGGCAGCGGGGACCGGCGCAAGAAATACGACCTGCGGGTGGCCGCCTACGGCACGCTCGACGAGGTCAATGCGGTGATCGGCCTGGCGCGGCTGCACACGGCGGCCAATCTTGCGGTCGATGCGGTTTTGGCGCGCATCCAGAATGACTTGTTCGATGTTGAGGCCGACCTGTGCCTTTCCGAAAAGGGCCCGGAAGGCGCGCGGCTGACGGTGACCGAGGGCCAAGTGGCCTGGCTAGAAGGCGAGATAGACCGGCTCAACGAGGGGCTGGCGCCGCTCAAGTCCTTCATCCTGCCCGGCGGCAGCGCGGCCTCGGCCTGGCTGCATCTCGCACGCACCGTCTGCCGGCGCGCCGAGCGCATTATGGTCGAACTCATGGACCAGCCGGGCGAGGAGGTGTCGGGCCCCTCGCTGCGATATGTGAACAGGCTGTCCGACTATCTGTTCGTCGCCGGTCGCTATGCCAATGACAAGGGCGCTTCCGATGTGCTGTGGGCGCCGGGGGAGAACCGATAGTACGGTGGATTTGACGTTCGTTCGTTGCTTGCAGCGAGTCTGTAAACGAACTTCAAATCCAAAACCGCACTAAAATCATAAACTTGGCTAGTGTCCGTTTCGAATTCGAAGTTAGTACAGCGAAGGCTGGACAATCTGACGAACGTCGGATTCGAAACGGACACTAGCGGGCCTTGCGGCGGCGCAGCATAAGCGTTGACTGCCCATGGCGCGGCCATTAGCTTCCGCCCGCTTTCCTTGTCGATGCCCATCCGGGATGGGGGATCATGAAAATTCTGGTGCCCGTGAAACGGGTTGTGGATTTCAACGTCAAAGTCCGTGTGAAGGCCGACGGCTCGGGCGTCGAACTCGCCAATATCAAGATGTCTATGAATCCCTTCGATGAGATCGCCGTCGAAGAGGCGATCCGACTGAAGGAGGCCGGCAAGGCGACCGAAATCGTGGCCGTGTCGATCGGCCCGCAGCAGGCATCCGAGACCATCCGCACCGCGCTGGCCATGGGTGCCGACCGCGGCATCCTGGTGAAGACCGACGGCGCGGTGGTCGAGCCGCTGGCGGTAGCGAAGATTCTCAAAGGCGTCGTCGAGGCGGAGCAGCCCGGCCTCGTCATCATGGGCAAGCAGGCGATCGACGACGATTGCAATCAGACCGGCCAGATGCTGGCCGCGCTACTTGGCTGGGCGCAGGGCACCTTCGCCTCCAAGCTCGTCATCGACGGCGACAGCGTGACCGTCACGCGCGAAGTCGATGGTGGTCTGCAAACGGTGAAGCTGAAGGCGCCGGTGATCGTGACCACCGATCTGCGGCTGAACGAGCCGCGTTACGCGTCGCTTCCAAACATCATGAAGGCGAAGAAAAAGCCAATCGACGAGAAGGCGCCGGGCGACTACGGCGTCGACATCGCGCCGCGCCTGGAGGTCGTCAAGACCAATGAGCCGGGTGGCCGCCAGGCCGGCGTTAAGGTTGGCTCGGTCGCCGAACTGGTCGGCAAGCTCAAAGACGAGGCGGGGGTACTCTAAGATGACCACGCTTCTGATTGCCGAGCACAACAACAAGAGCCTGCGCGACGCCACCAACAAGGCGCTCACCGCGGCGAAACAGTTGGGCAGCGACGTGCAGGTGCTGGTCGCCGGCAAGGATGCCAAGTCCGCGGCCGACGCCGCCGCCAAGCTCGACGGCGTTGCCAAGGTGCTGCTGGCGGATAGCCCGGCTTACGAACATCAATTGGCTGAGCCGCTGGCCGCGCTGATCGTTTCGTTAGCCGGCAACTACGATGCCATCGTCGCGCCGGCGACCACGGGCGGCAAGAATTTAATGCCGCGTGTCGCCGCGCTGCTCGATGTCATGCAGATTTCCGACATAACGAAGGTGATCGCGCCCGACACTTTCGAGCGGCCGATCTATGCCGGCAACGCCATCCAGACGGTGAAGTCGTCGGACCCGAAGAAGGTTATCACCGTGCGCACGTCGACCTTCCAGGCGGCGGGCGAGGGTGGCTCGGCGCCGGTCGAGACCATCAATCCGGCCGACGATCCGTCGCTGTCATCTTTCGTCGGCGAGGAGCTGTCGAAATCCGATCGGCCGGAACTGACCTCAGCCAAGATCATCATCTCCGGCGGCCGTGCTATGCAGAGCCGCGAGAACTTCACCAAGTACATCGAGCCGGTCGCCGACAAGCTGGGGGCCGCCATGGGGGCCTCGCGCGCAGCGGTCGATGCCGGCTATGCGCCGAACGACTGGCAGGTTGGCCAGACCGGCAAGGTGGTGGCGCCGGAGCTCTATATCGCGGTGGGCATCTCCGGCGCCATCCAGCATCTTGCGGGCATGAAGGATTCCAAGGTGATCGTCGCCATCAACAAGGATGAGGAGGCACCGATCTTCCAGGTCGCCGACTACGGGCTGGTTGCTGATCTCTACCAGGCGCTGCCCGAGCTCGCGACCGAGCTCGACAAGATCAAGCGTTGATGTCGTAATTTTGTTGTTCCGCCGGTGGTGTCATCGGGCGGTTCGTCGTAGAAATGCAAAGGCAACCGGACGTGAATACCGCAATCGACGCCAAGAGCCGGGACCAGCTTCGATCGGATCAGAACATGGCGGCCATCAAGACTGTCGGGGTGATTGGCGCCGGCCAGATGGGCAACGGCATTGCCCACGTTTGCGCGCTGGCGGGCTATCCCGTAATGCTCAACGATATTTCGGGTGAGCGCATCAAGGCCGGCATGGCGACCATAAACGGCAACATGACGCGCCAGGTGTCGCGTCACGCCATCAGCGAGGACCAGCGCAAGGCCGCGCTCGAGCGGATCAAGCCGGCGGAAAAATACGACGCGCTTTCGAGCTGCGATATAGTGATCGAGACCGCGACCGAGAAGGAAGAGGTCAAGCGCAAGATATTCGCGGATCTGTGCGCCTCGCTCAAACCGGACGCCATCATCGCCACTAACACCTCGTCGATCTCGATCACGCGGCTGGCGTCGTCGACCGATCGGCCGGAGCGCTTCATCGGCATTCACTTCATGAATCCGGTGCCGCTGATGGAGCTGGTCGAGCTGATCCGCGGCATCGCCACTGACGACCCGACTTTCGAGGCAAGTAAGGCTTTCATCTCGAACCTCGGCAAGACCATCGCCGTGGCCGAGGACTTCCCCGCCTTTATCGTCAACCGCATCCTGCTGCCGATGATCAACGAGGCGATCTACACGCTGTACGAAGGCGTCGGTAACGTGGAGTCGATCGACACCGCCATGCGGCTCGGCGCGCATCATCCGATGGGGCCCCTCGAGTTGGCCGACTTCATCGGTTTGGATACGTGCCTATCGGTAATGCAGGTGCTCTACGAAGGGCTTGCCGATTCCAAGTACCGGCCGTGTCCGCTCCTGGTGAAATACGTCGAGGCTGGCTGGCTCGGCCGCAAGACCCAGCGCGGCTTCTACGACTACCGCGGCGACAAGCCGGTGCCGACAAGGTAATTTGAAGAACTTTGTTGTTTGCGCGGGCCGTTCCGCTGTCATGCCCGGCCTTGTGCCGGGCATCCACGTCTTTGACGTAACACCAAAGCAAGACATGGTTGGCCGGGACACGCCCGGCCATGACGAGTGCTGCGGCTACGCCGCCGCGGCGCGCGCCTGCGGCGCGGTTTCCTGCCAACAGGGCAGTGCCGAGACGCGAGCGAACCAATCCCGGAGGTGACTGTAAGGTCCGACCGGCAAGCCGGCGCGTTCGGCATAAAACAAAGGCGCCGCCACGGAGAAGTCGGCGATTGTGACGTCGTGGCCGACGAGACAGGGCTGCTTCGCCAGGTGGGTGTCGAGCGCGGCCGCTTCCTTGTTGAAGCATTCGAGGCCCTTGGCCACCACTGCTTCGTCGAGCGGACCGAGATTAAGGATCTGCTTGACGATGCGCTGGAACAACAGCGGCTCGCAGCCTTCCTTGCTCCAATGGGCGAGCTGCCAGCTCTGCCAGCGCATGATATCGGCGCGGGCGCGCGCCTCGTCGGGCCAGAGCGAATTGGGCTTCTGGCTTGCGAGATATTGCATGATTGCGGTCGACTCCCACAGCTTGAGGTCGCCGTCGATCAGCGTGGGCGTGCGGCCGGTCGGGTTGAGCGCGAGATAGTCCGGCGTGCGCGACGCGCCTTTGGTGAGGTCGACGAATTCAAACGCGAGCGGGATGCCGAGATGCGCGGCGACGGCGCGCACCTTCCAGGTATTGGGCGACGGGGGGAAGCCATAGAGTTTCATGATAGACTCCTACAGGGGATGTTGAATTCAAGCTGCCGGCTTCTTTTCGTATTCGTCGTGCCGGCGCACCCAGGCCATACTCCACGGCAGCGCCTCCTCGTCGCGGCCCTTCGGCGCGAGGTCGAGCATGTTGTAGGCGCCGACGATGATGTCGAGGCCGCGGGCATAGGTCGAGTAAGTGTGGAAGACCGCGTCGCCCTCCTTGATGAAGGCGCTGAGGCCCGGCAGCTCGGTACTGTTCACCGGCCCGGTGCCGAAGTTGTAGGCCATCGTCTTGGCGTCGACATCGTCCTTGTCGAAGGAGACGCCGAAGTCCTGGTTGAAGTCGATGCCGTAGGACGACACCCATTTGAAGCGCCAGCCCATGCGTTTCTTGTAGGCCTCGATTTCGGCGAGCGTGGCGCGCGACACCACGACGAAGCTCACGTCGCGCTGGGCAAGGTGGATGTTGGCGCCGTCGAAATGATCGGCAAGGAATGAGCAACTCGGGCAGCCTTGCACCCAATCCGGGCCCAGCATGAAATGATAGATCATGAGCTGGCTCTTGCCGGCGAACAGGTCGGCAAGCGTTTCCTTGCCTGCCGGTCCCTCGAATACGTGATCTTTCTCGACCTTCACCCAAGGCAATTCGCGCCGCGCGGCGCTCAGCGCGTCGCGCGCCTTGGTGAATTCCTTTTCCTTGGCGAGCAGCACCTTGCGCGCCGTCAGCCACTCGTTTTGCGAAACGATTGCGTGTAGTGCCATTGCTACCTCCTGCGATCAGGCCAGGAACTGCTCGAGCCGGTCCATGATGCTGGTCCAGCCGGCATTGTGACGGTCGCGCGCTTCTTCGTCGAAGAACTGTTCGTGCAGCAGCGTCATCAGTGTGCCGTCGCCGTCCGGCTTGAAGGTAACGGTGACGAGCGACTCGCGTTCCGGCGTCGATTTCCACGCCCAGGTGAAAACAAGCTTCTCGTTCGGCACGATCTCGCGATAGAGGCCCGAGACGTCGTGCTCGTCATTCGGCACGACCATCTTGATATGGTAGCGGCCGCCGACGCGCAGGTCGCAGTCGGCCTCGACCCGCAAGACGTGGCTCGGCCCCATCCAGTGCTTCATTTTTTCCGGGTCGCACCAGGCGGCGTAGACTTTCGCTGGCGGCGCCTTGAAGCGGCGTTTGATGGTGAGGCTTGGCGCGGTACTTGGCTTGGTGATGACGGCGGCCATTGGTCTTCCTCCAGGAAGGCGGCGAGTTGATCGAGACGTTCGGTCCAGAAGTGCTGATAGCGATTGAGCCAGTCGTTGGCCTCGCGCATGGGCTCGGCGCGCAAGGTGCAGGAAACGGTGCGGCCGGTCTTTTCGCGGGTGACGAGGCCGGCGTCCGACAGCACGTCGAGATGTTTCATTACCGCCGGCAGGGACATGGCGAACGGCTTGGCGAGTTCGCTCACCGAGACGGCTTCGCGCTCGCTGAGCTGGGCCAGCAGTGCGCGCCGCGTGGGGTCGGCGAGCGCGGAGAAAGTGCGGTCGAGCGTTGCGGTCGAATAGTAAACCATGTGGTTAAGTATAGCCGCACGCGGCAGGGAGTCAACAGGTTAGAAAGGATGTCGGCAATTTGAGCTTTGTTGTTAGGGCTTTGTTGACCCTATGGCGCCAGGGTTTCGGGCCATGAACCCGGCGACCCTTGCAGCAGCGATGTCAGGCGCGGAAGCGAGCCAGGCCCAGATGGTCCTGGCCGCCAAGATGCTGCGCATGAACGCGGACTCTGGGGGGATGATCGCCAAGATCGTCGAATCCGCCCAACAGAACCTGAAGAGCCTCGCCAACGTGGCGAACGGGGTCGGCAAGAACGTCAACATTGTCGCGTGAGCAACCGCGTGCGGGGCTTTTGTTTGAGCATGATGTTTCCCGAAAACCGGTGCCCACTTTTCGGAACCATGCTCTAGCCCTTGCCAAGCGCCGCCTTGATGAGCTTGAGCGCGTCGTTGCTGGCCCAGTCGGCGGGGCCGGCGATGGTGCCGATCTCGCAGCCCTTCGGGTCCACCAGCATGGTGGTCGGCATGCCGAAGGCACGGCCGATGTCCTTGAGGTCCTGGAAGGCCTGGGCGCTGGAGTCGGCGTAATAGGTGAGGTGCTTGACGCCGATCTGCTTGAGGAAGTCCATCGGGCGCTGCGGATTGCGGGTGTCGATATTGACTGCCACTACCTGGAAATCGGGCCCGCCCAGTTCGCCCTCCAGCTTGTCGAGGGTTGGCATCTCGGCTCGGCAGGGCACGCACCAGGTGGCCCACAGATTGAGCAGCACCGTGCGGCCCTGGAAGTACGCCAGTTTGACCGGTTTGCCGTCGCTGCCCTTGAAGACGAGGTCGGGCACCTTGAGCGGGCTCTTGGCGACGTTGACCGCGGCCACCTGGCCGGTAGCCAAAGGCGCCATTTTGCCGGCGAAGTCCACCGCCGGCTTGCATTCTGGGGCCCCGCCCGCATTGCCTGCCAGGGTCCCGATCCCGTATACCGCCGCAGCGATCACGGCCACGCCGGCTAAACCGGCTGCCAGAAGCTTGGGAAACCGACTTTTGACGGGGTTAGGCGAAGGCTGGTCGGTCACGAGCGGCAAAACCTCAGGTCAGCGATGCCAAAGTGATGCCAAATTGATCCAGCGGGCACCAAGATGAGCAACAAAATGTGGGGCGGGCGATTTGCGTCTGGCCCCGATGCCATCATGGAGGAGATCAACGCCTCCATCGACTTCGACCGGCATCTCTACCGCCAGGACATCGCCGCGTCCAAGGCCCATGCCGAGATGCTGGCCAAGCAAGGCATCATTACGGCGGAAGATGCGGCAAATATCGCTCACGGGCTAGACACGATCCTGTCAGAGATCGACGCCGGCAAGTTCTCCTTCCAGCGCGCATTGGAGGACATCCACATGAACGTGGAGAGCCGGCTGATCGAGCTGGTGGGTCCGGCTGCCGGACGACTGCACACCGCACGCTCGCGCAACGATCAGGTAGCGACCGACTTCCGGCTATGGATGCGGGACACTGTCGATGTGCTCGATGCGGCGCTCGCCGGCTATCAGCGGGCGCTCGCCGAGAAGGCGCTCGAGCACGCCGGCACGGTGATGCCGGGCTTCACGCATTTGCAGACCGCGCAGCCGGTCACCTTCGGCCATCATCTGCTCGCCTATGTGGAGATGGCGGCGCGCGACCGCGGCCGCTTTGCCGATGCCAGGAAACGCATGAACGAATCCCCACTCGGTTCCGCGGCGCTCGCCGGAACTTCGTTTCCGCTCGACCGTGACATGAGTGCTCATGCGCTCGGCTTCGACCGGCCGACGGCGAACTCGCTCGATGCGGTGTCCGACCGCGATTTCGTCATGGAGACCTTGTCCGCCGCCGCCATCACAGCGGTGCATCTGTCGCGGTTTGCCGAAGAGATCGTGATCTGGACCTCACCGCTCACTGGGCTGGTGAAGCTCACCGACAAGTTCACCACCGGCTCTTCCATCATGCCGCAGAAGCGCAATCCGGATGCGGCCGAACTGGTGCGCGCGAAGACCGGCCGCATTATCGGTGCGCTCAACGGCATCCTCGTGGTGATGAAGGGTCTGCCGCTCGCCTATGCCAAGGATATGCAGGAGGACAAGGAAGGCGCCATGGACGCGCTCTCGGCGCTCTCTTTGGCGATCGCGGCGATGACCGGCATGGTCGGCGATCTCGTGCCTGACACGGCGCGCATGAAGAAGTCGGCGGGCGAGGGCCATGCCACCGCCACCGATCTTGCTGACTGGCTGGTGCGCGCGTTGAAGATGCCATTCCGCGAGGCCCATCACGTCACCGGCCGCATTGTTGCGAAAGCGGCGGAGGTGGGTGTGGCGCTGCACCGGTTGCCGCTCGCGGTCATGCGGGAGATCGAGCCGCGTATCAACGATGAGGTGTTCGGCGTGCTGTCGGTCGACAAATCGGTGAAAAGCCGGACGAGCTACGGCGGTACCGCGCCCAAGAACGTGCGCGCGCAGGCCAAGAAATGGCTGCGCAAGCTGGAAAAAGAGAAATCCTGACTTCGCCTTGTTTGGCGGCTTTGCTATGGTGTGGCCCTAGTGCCCCGCTTCCGAAGTTCGTGATACACCGCAGCACGCTCTGACACGAACTTCGGAAGCAAAGGGGCACTAGAATCTTAAAGTTGCTAGTGTCCTTATCGAACCAGAAATTCGTACGAAGCGCGCTGAAAATGAGACGAATTTCTGGTTCGGGACACTAGGAAGGAGCGCCGTTCGTGAGCCATTTCCCTGACCGACTGTTTTTCCGTTTGGCGCTGATCGGCGCGCTGGCTGCCGCCTTTGGCCTGACGGCCTGCGGCCGCAAGGGGCCGCTCGATCCGCCGCCGAGCGCCGTCTCCGCCACGGGCAAACAGGAGCCCGCCAATACGAGCTTGATCAGCTCGCCGTTCGAGAAGCCGGCCGGCAAAGCTCAAAGCAACGCCAGCAAGGTTCCGGACAAGAGCTTCGTCCTCGATCCTCTGCTCAACTGAGCGCTAAGATGAATCATTTCGCCTATCGTGACGGCGTGCTGTACGCCGAGGCGGTGCCGCTTGACGTAATCTCGGCGCACGTCGGCACGCCGTTCTATTGCTATTCGACGGCCACGTTGACGCGACACTATCAGGTGTTCACCGGCGCTTTTGCGGGGATGGACGTGCTGGTCTGCTATGCGATGAAGGCGAATTCCAATCAGGCGATAATCAAGACGCTCGCCAAACTTGGTTCTGGCGCCGACGTCGTGTCGGGCGGCGAGCTCAAGCGCGCGCGTGCAGCCGGCATTCCGCCCGACAGAATCGTGTTCTCCGGCATCGGCAAGACCGCGCGCGAGCTGGCGCTGGCACTCGACGAAGGCATCCTCTGCATCAACGTCGAGTCGGAGCCAGAACTCGACCTATTGTCGGCCATCGCGGTAGAGAAAGGGGTGAGCGCGCCCGTGTCCATCCGCGTCAACCCGGATGTCGACGCCAAGACCCACCACAAGATTGCGACCGGCAAGGCCGAGAACAAGTTCGGCATTCCGATAAGCCGCGCCCGCGACGTCTATGCGCATGCCGCCAAGTTGCCGGGCATCAGGGTGACCGGCGCCGACATGCACATCGGCAGCCAGATCACCGATCTCGAGCCCTTCAGCAACGCCTTCACGCTGCTCGCCGAGTTCGTGCGTGCGCTGCGTGCCGACGGCCACACGATTTCGCATGTCGATCTCGGCGGCGGTTTGGGGATTCCCTATCATGAGACCAACGAGCCGCCACCGCTGCCGAACGCCTACGCCGAGGTCGTGAAGAACACGATGCGCGACCTCGGTTGCCGCCTGATCTTCGAGCCGGGCCGGCTGCTGGTCGGCAACGCAGGTATCCTGGTAACGCAAGTGCTGTTCGTGAAGCACGGCGACGCCAAGAACTTCATCGTCGTCGACGCCGCCATGAACGATCTGATCCGACCGACGCTCTATGACGCGTACCACGAAATTCGGCCGGTCCGGGAGCAGCCGGTGTCGGCGTCGCGCATGCGCGCCGATGTGGTGGGGCCCGTCTGCGAGAGCGGCGACTTTCTCGCCCACGACCGCGAGATGCCGGAGCCCAAGGCCGGTGACCTCTTGGCGGTTATGACTGCGGGCGCCTACGGGGCGGTGCAGTCCGGTACTTACAATACCCGGCCGCTGGTGCCGGAAGTGCTGGTGAACGGCACGGAATGGGCCATTGTTCGTCCTCGCCTTGAGGCCGAGCAGCTAATTGCCCTCGATCGCCTGCCGGATTGGCTTTAGGCCATCATCGCTCGAAGCGTGAAGTCATGGTGTCGGGTCTGCCATGCGGCAGGTTGTTCCGCCTTGAAACCGGCCCAATCATTGCATCGGATGTTACCAGGCCAGCATGCCGGCATGGCTGTGGGCGTACGAATGCGCGCGTGGTGTGGGAAATAACCCCATGCTAGCGTGTTGATGGACGAGAGATTCTCCAGTCCGGGCGACGGAGCGGTTTTTGGATAGCGACGATCTCACTCCCGACCGGGAGGTGCCCATCCGGGTGTTGCTCGCCCGGGCTGTCCAGCGCGCCCGCGGCAGCCTGCTCTGGGAACGGCTGTGGCCGGCGCTGGCCACCTTCGCCATGGCGGTCGGCCTGTTCCTCATGTTCTCCTGGGCCGGGCTCTGGCTGGTGCTGCCGCCGCTCGGCCGCGCCATCGGGCTTTCGATTTTTGCTCTGATCGTTATCGCCGCAGCAGTGCCGTTGATCCGATTGCGCGTGCCCAGCATCCATGACGGCCTGCGCCGGCTCGACCGCGTGAGTGGAGAGCCGCATCGTCCGGCGACCACCGTCGTCGATCATATCGCCGCCAACGATCACGATCCCGTGGCGCAAGCGTTATGGCAGGCCCATGTGGAGCGCGCGCTGATGTCGGCCCGCAAGCTCAGAGCCGGTTGGCCTTCGCCGCGGCTGGCGCTGCGCGATCCGATGGCCTTGCGTGCGCTAGTGCTCATCCTCGTGGTGGCGAGCTTCTTCGGCGCAGGCGGTGAACACTTCAAGCGCGTTGCCGCGGCCTTCGATTGGCACGGCGTGGTAGCGCCGGCAAATTTCCGCATCGATGCTTGGGTCATACCACCGGTCTATACCGGACGTCCGCCGGTGATGCTGGCGGGCCTGCGCCCGGGCCAGGCGGCGCAGCCGCAAGCTGCACCGGTTCAGGTGCCAGTCGGCAGTCAGCTTGTGGTGCGCTCGACTGGCGACGTGAATTTCGACATCGTGCGCAAGGGCGGCATCGAGGTTGCCAAGGCGGACGCGAACAAGGTCGATGCCAGGTCGCCGTTGCCCAAGGGTAGCGAAGAGCGCCGCTTCGTCGTCAAGAGCGACGGCGAAGCCGTGCTGCACGGCGCCGGCAGCGACTTGACCTGGGCTTTCACCGCCATTCCGGACCGTGCGCCGGCCATTACCTTATTGAAGGATCCGCAGCGACAAGTGCGTGGCTCACTGCGCCTCGACTACAAGATGAGCGACGACTATGGCGTCGTGGGTGCCCATGCCGACTTCGCGCTGAAGGACTCCAAGGACAAAAAGGCAAATGGCAAGCCGGCCCGTCCGCTTTTTGGCCCGCCCGAATTCAAATTGACGCTGCCGCACGCGCGCACTCGCTCCGGCGCCGCGCAGACCACGCATGATCTGACTGCGCATCCGTGGGCCGGCGCCGAGGTCTCGATCCAGTTGGTCGCCCGCGACGAAGCCGGCAACGAAGGCCGCAGCAAGGCGGTCGACTTCACGTTGCCCGAGCGCATCTTCACCAAGCCGATCGCCCGCGCACTGATCGAACAGCGGCGCATCCTTTCGCTTGACGCCAACGAAAAGCCATTGGTGTTGACTGCACTCGACGCGCTTACCATTGCGCCGGAAAAATTCACCCCCGAGGCCAGTATCTATCTCGGGCTGCGCTCCATCTATTTCGACCTCAAGCGTGCACGCACCGATCCGGCGCTGCGCGAAGTAGTGGCGCGCATGTGGGACATGGCCGTGCAGCTCGAGGACGGCAATGTCAGCAAGGCTGAGCAGGCGCTGCGGCAGGCGCAGGAGGCGCTGCGCGAGGCGCTCGAACGCGGCGCCAGCGACCAGGAACTGAAGAAGCTGATGGAGCAACTACGCGCCGCCATGGACAAGTTCATGCAGGCGCTGGCGCAACAGATGCGCAAGAATCCGCAGCAACTTGCGCGCCCGCTCGATCGCAATTCGCGCATGTTGCGCCCGCAGGATCTCAACCAGATGCTCGACCGGCTGGAACGGCTCGCCCGTTCCGGGCAGCGCGACGCCGCGCGCCGGCTACTCGACCAGATGCAGTCGATGCTGGAGAACCTGCAGATGGCGCAGCCCGGCCAGATGGACGAGGGCGAGGACCAGATGGATCAGGCGCTCAACGAGTTGGGCGACCTGATTCGCAAACAGCAGCAGCTGCGCGACCGCACCTTCAAGCAGGGCCAGAACGGGCGCCGCGATCACCAGCAGGGTCAGCGCGGCCAACAGCAGTTCGGCGATCTGCGGCAAGACCAGCAGGCTCTACGGGAGCGGCTGAACAAGCTGCTCGAGCAGTTGCGCAAGAACGGCTTGGGCCAGATGCAGCAAGGGCAGAAGCCGGGCCAGAAGGGCAGCCAGTCCGGCCAACTCGGCCAGGCCGGCAAGGAAATGGGTAAGGCTCAGGGTCAACTCGGGCAGGGCGATGCCGAGAGCGCCGTCGGCTCGCAAGGACGTGCGCTGGAAGCCATGCGCAAGGGCGCGCAAGGATTGGCGCAGTCGATGCAGCAGAACGGCTTCGGCCCCGGACAAGGCCAGCCCGGCCGCCGCGGCCGCGCCCGCGCGCAACGGGATACCGATCCACTGGGGCGGCCGATGCGTGGCCGCGAGTACAGCGACGACGCCACCGTCAAGGTGCCAGGTGAGATCGATGCTCAGCGCGCGCGCCAAATCCTGAAGGAATTGCGCAAGCGCTACGGTGAGAGCTATCGTCCGCAGATCGAGCTCGACTACATCGAGCGCCTGCTCGAAGGCTACTGATCGGGCTGGTGGACGCCGCCGCTCTGGCCGGGCGTCATCGCGCCGGGCTTCATTATTGTATTGGACGTTATCGCACCCGCACTCATGTTGGCGGTTTCCTGCACCGTGAAGAAGCGTACCAGAACATCCTTGGCGTTGGCCGGCGGTGCGGTAAGCTCGCTGCGGAAATCGAGCTTTTGACCCGGATCGAGCGAGGTGCGCGATGGTCTCGCGGTCCAGGTGTAGATTTCCTGTCCGGCTGCGTTGCGGGCGGCAAAGCGCAGATCCGGCACCTTGATCGGCGCACTGGCGGTGCTCACGATGGTACCTTCCACCGTCAAGCCTTCATCGTTCGTTCCGCTCGGCGATATGCGCACATTCTCGAATTTCAGGTGCTGCAGGTTGACCGGCAGGCCGATCGCGGCAAACAGCGAGGCGGTCTGCGGCAAGTATCGCACCACTTCGCTGCGACCGCCGATAACGGCCACGTTGACCGCGAACAGCACCAGGATGACGGCCGTCCAGCGCGACGAGCGTTTGGCTTGTTTGCGGCGCGATTTGAGACGCTGGCGGCGCGCGGCGAAAGTTTCGACGCTGTCAGATCCATGCTCGGACCCGGCATCGACCGCCGGTGCTTGTTCCATCGGCGGCACCAGCGACGGCGCGTCTGCGATGATTTCGGGCTCGGTGTGCGCGATTTCAGATGCGGCCGCCGGGGCGCTCGGTTCCACCGGCTGGCCGTCGGCCGGCCCGAAACTTTCTGCCGGGTCGGTGCCGAAATCGTCGACCCTGGGCGACGACATCCCGCCCTCGGGCGGCGCCCGCAGGAATGGCTCCGGCGCGACCGATTCGGCCTCCGCCTCAAAATTGGCCTCATCGACGGAGGCGATCGCTTCCTCCTGTGCTCTGCTGGCGAACCAGGTCGCCTTGCAGCGCGCGCAACGCACCATACGGCCGCCCACGCCCAGGGAGGCCTCGTCGATCATGTAGGAAGTTGCGCAGCTCGGACAGACGATCAGCATGGAATCTGCGACAGTAAATCTCCGACGGTTTGTTCCGTGACCCTAGCAGCAGTCCGTTAACGGATCGGAAACCATGGCGGCTAAAACTTTCCGTCGACAATGGGCGTTCTTGGGCGCGGATAAGTTCTGGCAGTGCCGCGATATTCTTGTAAAAACGACCTGGTGTGGCGGATTTGACGATCCGATCGGAATGGTGGCCCGCTCTTGATGGGACCGTCAAATCCAAAGCCGCGCTAGAATCAATAAGTTGCCAGCGTCCCGCCTGCGACGCTCTTAATGGAGTGTGCTGCAAGCTCATACGAGCCTCGGAGCCGGGACACTGGAGGGCTTCTCGAGGCCGGGGCCGCGGAACTTTGCCGGTCAACTCCGGCAGGCGGCCTTGAAGGGGATTAATCGGAGAGAGGTGTGGTCCGATTCGAGAATGTCGGCTTGCGCTACGGCCTGGGGCCGGAGGTCCTGCGTGACCTCACGTTCCGCATCGAGCCGCATTCGTTCCAATTCCTGACCGGCCCCTCCGGCGCTGGCAAGACCTCGCTGCTGCGCCTGCTGTTCCTGTCGCTGAGGCCGACGCGCGGGCTCATCACCCAGTTCGGACATGACGTCGCCACCTTGTCGAAGGACGCGGTGGCGACGCTGCGCCGTCGCATCGGCATCGTGTTCCAGGATTTCCGCCTGCTCGATCATATGACCACATACGAAAATATCGCGCTGCCGCTTCGCGTCATGGGCCGGCCCGAGGAGAGCTACCGCGACGAGGTGGTGGAACTGCTCAATTGGGTCGGGCTTGGCGACCGCATGTGGGCGTTGCCGCCGGTGCTCTCCGGCGGCGAGAAGCAACGCGCGGCGATTGCGCGCGCGGTGATCGCGCGCCCGCAACTCCTGCTCGCCGACGAGCCCACCGGCAATGTCGATCCGAGCCTCGCGCAACGGCTGTTGCGGCTGTTCATCGAGCTCAACAAGTCGGGCACGTCAGTGGTGATCGCCACCCACGACATCGCCCTGATGGACCAGTACGATGCGCGCCGGCTGGTGCTGCACGACGGCCGCCTGCATATCTACGACTGAGACCTGCCCAATGCTCGATACCGGCACGACCGATCTGACCACGGCGCCACGCGCGCTGGGCGTCGGCATGCCGCGTTTCGAGACGCCGCTGGTGCCGCGCCATTCGATCGCCGGCCGCGCGCTGGTCGCGGTGGTCGCGATTATGACCTTTCTCTCCGCGCTCACCCTGGGCGCGGTGATCCTCATCAACGGCTCCGCCGGCGCCTGGGAATCCGACGTCGCGCGCGAGGTGACCATCCAGGTGATCCCGACGCCGGGCATCAATGTCGATGCCACGGTCAAGAAAGCGGCGACCATCGCGCGCGGTTTTCCCGGCATCGACGATGTGCGCCCCTACAGCAAGGAAGAATCGGCCAAGCTTCTGGAGCCGTGGCTCGGCAGCGGCCTCACGCTCGACGAACTGCCGATTCCGCGGCTGATCGTGGTCAAGCTCGGATCCGGCGCCAAGCCCCATCTCGCAGGATTGCGCGAACGGTTGGCCAAGGACGCGCCCGGCGCGACGCTCGACGATCACCGCGGCTGGATCGAGCGCATGCGCACCATGTCCGGGACCGCAGTCGGCGCCGGCATCGCCGTGCTGCTCCTGATGCTTGCCGCCACCATGCTGTCGGTCGGCTTTGCCACCCGCGGGGCCATGGCGACCAACAAGCCGGTGATCGAAGTGCTGCACTTCGTCGGCGCCAAGAACGCCTTCATCGCGCGTCATTTTCAAAGCCATTTTCTCCTTCTCGGCCTGCAAGGCGGCGCCATCGGCGGCGGCGCCGCCATGCTGTTGTTCGCGTTTCTCAGCCTGATCAGCGGCTGGTTCGGCGGCAGCGCGGCAGGCGCTGAGACCGCTGCGCTGTTCGGTTCGTTTTCCATCGGCTTCTGGGGCTACGCCGCCGTGCTGGCGTTGATCGTGCTGATTGCGCTGGTGACGGCCTGGACCTCGCGCCACACGGTGAACCGCACGCTGGAGACGATCGACTAGGATGTTCCGTCGTCTCACCCGCTTTCATCGGCGTTCTCACCATGGCGGCTGCTGCCGTCGCCGCTGTGCTGTTCGTCGCCGGCTATTTCTGGTTCGTGGCCCAGATCCCCGACAAGGAGGTGGCGCTCGACCGCAAGGCCGACGGCATCGTGGTGCTGACGGGCGCCGCCGCGCGTATCCCGGATGCCATCGGGCTACTTGCCGCCGAGCGCGGCCAGCGGCTCCTGATCACCGGCGTCTACCGCAACACCCGATCCCGCGAGATCGCGCGGCTGACGCCGCTCTACAACCGCTTCTTTGCCTGCTGCATCGACCTCGACCGCAATGCGCTCAACACTTACGGCAATGCCATCCAGGCGCGGCGCTGGGCGCACGAGCATCATTTCAAATCGCTCATCGTGGTGACCTCGAACTGGCACCTGCCGCGCGCCATGGTCGAGATCGAGCACCAGCTTCCCGACATCAAGCTGATCCCCTATCCGGTGATTTCGGAACGGCTGAAGAACGATCCATGGTGGTCGAACGTCGAAACCGCCCGTCTCCTGTTTGCCGAATACGTGAAATACCTGTTCGCGCAGGCGCGCTTTCACGTCGATCCCGACCTTGCCGAGTGAGGAGAGGGTTCAAGTGCTCATTCTGCTTCGCTCCATCCTTTTCAATATCGCGTTCTACCTGAACACGGTGTTCTGGCTGATTGTCGCGTTGCCGGCCTTCTTCATGCCCTATCGGGTCGTGATCTGGATCGCCAAGAGCTGGGGCCGCGTGAACCTGGTGCTGCTGCGCCTTATCGCCGGCATCGACGTCGAATGGCGAGGGGTCGAGAAGATCCCTTCCGGGCCGCTGATTGTCGCGGCCAAGCATCAGTCGGCATGGGAGACCTTTGCGCTGCTGACGCTGTTCGACAATCCGTTGTTCATCCTCAAGCGCGAGCTGCAATGGATCCCGGTTTTCGGTTGGCTCTTGATCAAGGGCCGCATGGTGGCGATCGACCGCCGGCGTGGCAAAGAAGCGCTCGCCGCCATGAACGAGCGCGCGCGCGTCGAGCTTGCCGACGGCCGCCAGGTCATCATCTTTCCGGAAGGTACGCGGCGGCCGGCCGGCGCCGAGCCGCGCTACAAGTTCGGCGTGGCGCACATCTATGAAGCGGAAGGCGTGCCGTGTCTGCCGGTGGCGCTGAATTCCGGGCTGTTCTGGCCGCGCCGCTCTGTGCTGCGCAGGCCAGGCACGGTGGTGGTGGATATCCTCGATCCAATCCCGCCGGGACAGAACAAGGAAGCGTTCTTCGCGCGCGTGCAGGAGACGATCGAGACGGCGACCAATCGGCTGATTGCGCAAGCGCAAGCTAAACGGAAGCGCGCGCGCTAGAGCCGCGCCCGCGCCGAGATTTGTGCCGGCCGCTCTCGTTGTCATCGTTCGCGGTCCACCTCGGCAACCGCCCTCTTGAGCGCAGCGACGAGCTCGGCCTGCACCTTGGACCAGCGTTGGTCGTTGTGTTCGACCGGCGGCGCGTTCGAGCACCTGTCGTGCGGCACCACGCAGGCGCGCTGGCGCCGGCATAGCCGCTCCGGGCAGCCGTGCCAGCGATTGATGTAGATGGAGATGCGGCGCACGAGCTGCATGCGGAAATCGTCGACGTCCTCCGGTGGCGGTGCGTGCGGGTCGATGCCGGCCGCGAGCAGGCGGCGATGATAGGCGGCGTGCTTTTCGGACAGTCGCGTCATGAGCGTTCTCCAGGGTAAATGGGGAAGATTTCCGCGCGCAGCACGGCGCCAGATCTTCGAGGAGCGTTCCGCCCTCGCCCCTGAGCGGGCTTCGGCGGGACCAGCCCCCGCACCGCAGGGGTCCGGGGCAGTCGCCCCCCGCAGAAATGCGAGGGGGTGGAGCACCGAAAAGCGCGCCCACTTCAACCTCCCGCCGCGCCTTGCGGCCGACGGGCGCGCCGCTTCGAGGCCGGCGCGCCGCTTTCCGATGCTCCACCTGCGGCGCCGTTAAGTCCCCGTGGGGCGTGCTTCCGCGCGGGTGACGGGGAGGGCTTGTTCAAGCCTTCCGCTTGTGCCCGGCGGCTCCCGCCGCCCTCGGTCTCCAGCACACGTGCAGCCATCGAAGGCAGCCGGTCGTCGTGCCGGCGGACGGCTGGCGGGGGCCCCCGATCCTGCCGTGACGAGCCGCAAAAGCGGGCGCCGGGGCACCCCACGTTCAACAAACGTCCCGCAGAACGCCCCCTTGCGTGGGGTTGATAAGCCTAGGTATAAAAAGCTATAGGAAAAGAGTGGCAATTATCCGGTTGACACCACAAAAAAATAGGGGCTAGTATTCCTGCCATCGAATAGGAATACAGCCATGACCGCCGCTACTTTTGACGCGTCCCACTTCCAGAACGACGAAGCCGCTCGGGAATACCTCGAAAAGCTTCTACTGGCCGGATGGCCCGCGTTTGCCTGCCACTGCGGCGTGGTTGGCCATGCCTACAAGACCAAGCGCCCCGGCGTATGGCGCTGTGCCGAACCGGATTGCCGTAAGGACTTTACCGTGACCATGCGGACAGTCATGGAGCGGTCAAAAATCCCCCTCCATAAATGGCTGCAAGCGTTCCACATGCTGTGCAGCCAGCAAGAAGGGCGTTTCGGCTCACCAGATCGGTCGCACCCTTGGCCTGCGCTACGAAACCGCGTGGTTTATGTGCCACCGTATTCGCGAGGCTATGCGCGACGGGGGCCTGAGCCCGTTCGGTGGCAAGGGCAAAGTCGTTGAGGCCGACGAAACCTATTTTGGCCACAGTTGCAGAACCGCAGACCTTCTCCGCAGCGCAAGGGCCGTCCCTATACCAAGGGTGGCCGTTCTGGCCCCGTCTGGCAAGCGTGCTGTCATCTGCCCTGGTAGAACGCGGCGGCAACGTGCGCTCCTTCCATCCCGCCGTTGCCGACGGCGAATACTGTTGTCGGCATCGTCGTTGATAACATCGCCAAGGAAAGCGCGGCTCCATACCGACGAAAGCCGCCTCTATACGTTTAGTCGGCTCGGCAATTTTGCCACGCACGAGACCGTCACGCACTCCGCACAAAGAATATGTTCGTGGTGACGTGCACGACGAATACGATTGAAGGTTATTTCTCAATCTTCAAACGCGGCATGCGTGGCATCTACCAGCATTGCGGCGAAAAACATCTTGCACCGTTATCTTGCCGAATATGACTTCCGCTACAATCACAGGGTCAAACTCGGCTTTGGCGATGGCGACCGTGCGGCGCTTGCCGTGAAGAATGCGGCAGGCAAGCGCCTCACGTATCGGGGGCCTCGTAAAGCCGGATTACAGTAGGCAGGCAAAGCGGTTTCTTCGCTGGCGCAAAAAGCATTCAAAGCCTAAAAAACCCAAGCGCGTATGGGTATGCTAGGGAGGCGAGTATGGAGGCAAAAGAGCCGCTGGACGGTTATGTTCGCTGCGAGACCCTGATTCCCATTCTTGGTTGCCAAATATTATCCATCCCGGAAATGCCGACGCGTCGAGCCCTCGCTCTATTGACCGAGGATGGTAGTTTGGCACTCGGTGTGACCGCTGAATTTGCGCAAGAACTTGCCGACCTTCTGACGAAAGCGGCAATGGAAATGAGAAAGGCCTCATAACTACTTAGCCCTTTTTTTCCTTTTCGATTGCGTCTTTTTGCGCTTCGGAGTCACACTTTCTTTTGGCTTATGCCCAGCAATACGCGCACCGCGTAAGGCGGCCTCGAAACGCTTTTGCGTTTCTTCCGGCGAAAAGGAATTCTCTAGTGGCTTCCGTTTTTGATCCATTAATCGCTCTCGGTCGAAAACCTCTTGGAAAAGACGAAGGTTCATGGATGACAAGCCAACTCAATAGTGGAAATGATAGCACAGTTGCTATTGTCGGGGCGGCGTTTATTGAAGCGATTCTGCGCGATGTTATCCTGCACAACATGGTGGAATCAAAAAGCCATCATCGAGGCTTATTTACTAGAAGCGGCCCTTTATCGTCCTTCGACGCGATGATTCTGCTCGCATATGCAATGGGCATAATCGATAAGGAAATGCGCCATGATCTGACGGCAGTTAAAATTGTGAGAAATGCTTTTGCCCATTCTCCTCGGGAAATTTCAATGGAAATGACAGAAGTAATATCCGTCTGTGATAGTTTCAATATCCTAAAATCTGTTTCTTCCAAAGATTTTGTATTGACGGGCCATAACAAATTCACGACATGTGTGAAATTAATACTCATTGCCCTCCTCCATAAGCTCAATGAAGCTAAGAACCGACGCGCCTAGCTAATTCCATAGCTTTATACACCGCATTAACGATCGAATCCGGTTCATGAAAAATGGGATCATTCCATTCATAAAACGCCTCTCGGCCCGCCTCTATCATTGCTGACGTGACCTCAATTTCTTCAATAGTTGGTTTACTCAGTTGCGCTGCCCTGTCGGACATTTCTAGGACTCTTTTCTTGTGGTGTCAACCGGACAATCCCGAAAAGAGTCAATAGGAAAGTTGTGCGTCAATTCCGGCTGAAGCCGCGCTCCGAATACAGACCCTCGGTGCGGCGCAAACAAATGCCCGTCCAAAGCGATCACGCGCCGCGTCATTCCAATCCAATCGGTCATACGCCGACATCGCGTGGTGCCGGCGAATCGACCCAAAGCGGACAACGGCGGAGTTTGGTCGGGAACTTTTTTGCGCCGGTAACTCCCACCAGAAATCCGACAAATAGAGATGGAGGCATTTGCCAATTTACGGTTGGAGGAGATGCCGAATAAAAATTTATGCATCTTTCTAAGTGAATTCTAAGATTTTTCTCCGAACTTAAATGTGTGCTGTCCTGGCTACCACGTTGGCGCCTTATGCGGCCTTTGATGTCTATCTCGGCAACTTCAAATGCCTTAACGCCACCGAGCAAAAGCCTACTTTGCGACGCTTCTAAAACCTCGAGCTGAACGAACTGGTGTCATGCAGACAAGAAGACGGATCTTGGTTGTCGATGACTCAAAGTCGATGATAGCTTTCGTGGTTGGCATATTGAAGGAAGCAAACTACGAGGACATCGGCTGGGTTTACGATGGCCTCAACGCGCTGGCGCTATTACGTGCAGGCAAATACGATCTTGTTATCTGTGATCGGCAAATACAGCCGATCAGCGGTTTGGCGCTGACGAGGCTGATCAAAGACGATGCGCGCCTACGGAAGGTTAGGGTAATCCTAATCGGAGCACATGGGCAGGACGAGGCGTTGCTCAATGGGGCTGACGGCTACGTCGGAAGACCCTTCGAGCCGCGGGACCTCAGGGAAAAAGTGGAAGACGTGCTCTCTGCAGTCGCTCAGCTTGCGTCTGGGTGATGCACATGAGCGTTGCTTTTAACGCCTTTTGGTATTGGTTTGTTGCACTCGGTTGTGCAGCCGTCGTTCTTCTTATCATCAGTCAATATTTTTTCGCGTTCGTTTGGGTAGAATACAAAAAATATAGGCTCCGTCGCGCCGGAAGGCGTGCGCTTGCACGAATGAGAAATCTCAAGCCCGGCGAACCACTAGAGCCCCAGCCGGAGGCGGGTGTGGAGTTGCCGGTCCTGGCCGGGGCCGAGGTTCAGCCGATCATCGAACTGGGCGAAGAAGCGCCAGAACTCCGAGCTGGGGGCGAGTGCGGAGTGGCCTGCGCCGGCCGGCGACGAGGTTCAGCCGATCATCGAGCCCGACGAAGAAGCGCCAGAACCCGAACTGGCGGCGAGTGCGGAGTGGCCTGCGCCGGTCGAACGACGAGGTACAGCCGATCATCGAGCCCGAGCGAAGAAGCGCCGGAACCCGAACTGGCGGCGAGTGCGGAGTGGCCTGCGCCGGTCGGCGACGAAATACAGCCGGTTCTCGCGCCAGCAGAAGAAGCGCCGGAACTCCAACCGGCAGCAAGCGCAGAGTTGCCTGTGCCGGCGAGTGCCGAGGTACAGCCGATCATCGAGTCCAGCGAAGAAACGCCGGAACTCCAACGGGCAGCGAACGCAGAGTTGCCTGCGCCAGACAGTGCCGAGGTGCAGCCGGTCCTCGAGGCCGGCGAAGAAGCGCCGGAACTCCAACCGGCAGCGAGCATAGAGTTGCCTGTGCCGGCCGGCGACGAAGTGCAGCCGATTATCGAGCTCGGCGAAGAAGCGCTGGAACCCCAACCGGTAGCGAGCGCAGAGTTGCCTGCGCCAGACGAGCGTCGAGGTGCAGCCAATCATCGAGGCCGGCGAAGAAGCGCCGGAACTCCAACCGGCAGCGAGCGCAGAGTTGCCTGTGCCAGACAGTGCCGAGGTGCAGCCAATCATCGAGCCCGGCGAAGAAGCGCCGGAGCCCGAACTGGCAGCGAGCGCAGAGTTGCCTGCGCCAGACGAGCGTCGAGGTACAGCCGATCATCGAGCCCGGCGAAGAAGCGCCGGAACCCGAACCGGCAGCGAGCGCAGAGTTGCCTGCGCCGGCCGGCGTCGAGGTGCAGCCGATCCTCGAGCCCGGCGAAGAAGCGCCGGAACCCGAACCGGCAGCGAGCGCAGAGTTGCCTGCGCCAGCGAGTGCTGAGGTACAGCCGATCCTCGAGTTCGGCGAAGAAGCGCCGGAGCCCGAACTGGCGGCGAGTGCGGAGTTGCCTGCGCCGGCGAGTGCTGAGGTACAGCCGATCCTCGAGTCCAGCGAAGAAGCGCCGGAGCCCGAACCGGCAGCGAGCGCGGAGTTGCCTGTGCCGGCGAGTGCTCGAGGTACAGCCGATCCTCGAGTCTCAGCGAAGAAGCGCCGGAACCCGAACCGGTAGCGAGCGCGGAGTTGCCTGTGCCGGCGAGCGCCGAGGTACAGCCGATCATCGAGGCCGGCGAAGAAGCGCCGGAACTCGAACCGGCAGCGAGCACGGACTTGCCTGCGCCGGACAGCGACGAGGTGCAGCCGATCATCGAGGCCGGCGAAGAAGCGCCAGAACCCGAACTGGCAGCGAGCACGGAGTTGCCTGCGCCAGACAGCGTCGAGGTGCAGCCGGTTCCTCGAGCCCGCAGAAGAAGCGCCGGAACTCGAACCGGCAGCGAGCACGGAGTTGCCTGCGCCGGCCGGCGACGACGTGCAGCCGGTACTCGCGCCCGGCGAAGAAGCGCCGGAACTCCAACCGGCAGCGAGCGTGGAGTTGCCTGGGCCGGCGAGTGCTGAGGTGCAGCCAATCATCGAGCCCGGCGAAGAAGCGCCAGAACCCGAACCGGCAGCGAGCGCGGAGTTGCCTGCGCCAGACGAGTGCCGAGGTACAGCTGATTCCCGAGCCCGCGAAGAAGCGCCGGAACTCCGAACCGGCAGCAAGCGCGGACTTGCCTGTGCCGGCCGGTGACGACGTACAGCCGGTTCTCGCGCTCGGCGAAGAAGCGCCGGAACTCGAACCGGCAGCGAGCATGGACTTGCCTGTGCCGGCGAGTGCCGAGGTGCAGCCGATCATCGAGCCCGACGAAGAAGCGCCAGAACCCGAACTGGCAGCGAGCACGGAGTTGCCTGTGCCGGAGAGTGCGGAGGTACAGCCAATCATCGAGTCCAGCGAAGAAGCGTCGGAACCCGAACCGGTAGCGAACACGGAGTTGCCTGCGCCAGACAGCGTCGAGGTGCAGCCGATTCTCGAGCCCGGCAGAAGAAACGCCGGAACTCCAACCGGCAGCGAGCACGGAGTTGCCTGCGCCGGCGAGTGTCGAGGTACAGCCGATCCTCGAGCCGGGCGAAGAACCGCCGGAGCCCGAACTGGCGGCGAGCACGGAGATTGCCTGTCGCCGGCCGGCGATGCGAAGTACAGCCGGTTCTCCCGCTCGGCGAAGAAGCGCCGGAACTCGAACCGGCAGCGAGCACGGAGTTGCCTGTGCCGGCGAGTGCTGAGGTACAGCCGGTCCTCGAGCTCAGCGAAGAAGCGCCGGAGCCCGAACTGGCGGCGAGCACGGAGTTGCCTGCGCCGGCCGGCGACGAAGTGCAGCCGATCCTCGCGGCTCCGAGAAGAAACGGCAGACCTCCAGCCGGCGGCGAGTGGAAACGCGAACACCGCTGAGATTGACTGCGACCGTGCGATTGCGAACTATAACGGGGCGGTCAAGCGCGATCCAAAATTCGTGCTCACCGTTGAGAGCCGTAGCGTCACTAAGAGGAAGAAGGGCGGCAATGCGGGGGCTGATGCTGACTTGGAGCCAGCCAAAGCGCTTCAAACCCATAGCTCCGGAACGCATGTTAAGCTTGACCGGTTCGAGGACGGCAGCGAGAAGCAAGAGGCCGCGCTGACGCCGAAGAACGAAAGCGTGCCCGAACAGCAGTCGGCGACGAAAAAGACGCGGGCTCGTAAGGGCAGCATCGGCGTGAGCATTCGGCGGGTTACCGACGCGGTCGCCCGCAAGCTCAATGTAAAGCCGGCGCGCGGTGCGCTCGTAGTCGGCGTCGACAGAAATGGCCCGGCCGAAGCCGCCGGCGTCGAGCCGGATGACATCATCGTCAAGATCGATGGCAATGATATCAACGAGTTGCGGGATCTGCCGCGCTTTGTCGCCGATGTACCTGCCGGTGAGGATATCGAGGTGACCATCCTCCGCAACGGCAAGGAACTAACCAAGATGGTCAAAATCTCCCATCTGGAGGACACCGACAATCAGGTGTCGCTCGCCCCGAAGTACGGAAGCGCGCCGCAAGAAAAGCCGGTCTCGGTCGATCGAAGCTCGCAGGCGGCCGCTAATTATTTGGAGCCCGATGGAGTGCATCAGCAGCCGATTTCGACCGTCCCTTTCCGTACACCGCCTGCGCCCCCCCGATTTGGGAAGCGACCCAGTGATCATTCCAGCAAACTCGGCCATCGACCAAAGCGTGGCGCTTAAACTGCCCGAGTATGTTTGCGTTGACCCTTAGCAGACGTGTCGTCGATGGTCGGTGAATGTCCGCATTGAGGAGGTAAAGCAGATGCGGACACTGCGCCCACCTCCACAGGTGACCCAGAGCGGTCCAAATAGACAAACCTTAAATCGGCAAAGTCGCATTGCCTGGTCGCCAATATGGCTCTACATTTATGGCCAAGCTGCGCTTAAGCGGGGCTGCCGAGGTCACCGCGGGAAGAATGTGCAGTGGGGCTGCCGGCGGCAGGCGGACACTTTCGCGTTTTAATACACTGCAGAATTTCACAGCGCGAATTCGCGCCGCATTGGCTGCTGGCCAATTGCGCGAAGGTCGTGGCGTTTGGCGGCACTCCGGAGTCGGCCATGAACTGCGCTCGCCGGTGTCTTTTCAGTTTCCTCATTTTGATTGCGATGGTGCCGAACAGGTGGGCACATGCGCAGACAATAAATCGACACGAAATTGCGACAATGCTTTCGTCGAAAATCATGCGCTCGCTCCGAAAGCATCATGGCGGCGCATCTCTGCAAGCAAAAGTGATACGTCGCATGGCCGAGTGCGCGCTTCTATATGGCGTTCTCTCAAGGCAGGCGCCGGATGAAAATGCCCAGCAAGGGGCTGCACTTATTTCGAAATTATCAAAGGACATTCTCTTTCAAATTTCGGCGGGCGTGAGCATGGATGAATTTAAGAAGTTATCCAAGGAAGCTCATGATCTGGTTATTGGTATGTCTAAACCGCAAAACAAGAGATCGCTTCATGGGCTGCTACGAAATTGTCAGTCCCTAATAAATATTGACGAAATTGACGAGGCCGTTGAGGGGCTCGTATTCTAGGCGGCAATACTTGGCCGTTTTTGACCTTAGCAGACGCGGCGGTTGCCAGAAGCGAATATTCGCTAGCGGCTTTTAACTAACATCTGACCCGCACCGCTTGATGTCGGTTTATATGGGGTCCTGTTGAACAAGTGGGCACTAGAACGAAGTAGATTGAGCTGATCACGCCGCCTTTATCCGCGCAGCGGCGGATTTTTCCGTCTGACGTGGTTTCAAGCCGCCATGAGGCTTGGGATCGGTACCAGCTTTGCCAGCTTTCGAAGATTCTGGGCGATGGCTGCGAGGAGGAACGCGTCGTGAGCACCGGTTGATCCTCTTAATCTGAGGCGGTCGAGCTTCAGAATGCGGATGGCAAAGCAATAACCCACGATCAGCATCCGGATCATCGGCTCCGGATCGATCGAGGGCCCGCCCATCGCGCTGTAAAATGGCGCCAGCTCCCGTCGGACCTCTCCGAGTTCGACAAACCTATCTATCGACCTCAAAAGGTGGTCTGGCGGAACGTGCTCTTCGAGCGAGAACTCATAGAACAACGCAGCCCGTTTGACTTGCCGGTGTCCCATCGTAATCTTCGGTACTGGCTATAGCCAAGACTGAATCACCAAACCCAACGCGCCGCAACTTTCGACTTTTACAACAATCGGCACGACGCGGACATTCGGCGGAGCGAACTGCCATACTGACCGACCGAGTTCAGCAAATGTTCTATATTTCCAGTCTGTTCCCTTAGGCGCCGAGGGTACTGGCCTGTTTCGACCCCAAGTGGCCTAGTTTAAAATGATGAGTCGCTTGATTTGGACCGGCCGCCTCAACTCACTGAGTGTCCATCTTTGTTCTGTGGAACTATAACCGGCATTAATAGTTTCCGATGGTGGGGATACCTTTAGGGAGCGAAAGGGAACGATGAAAATATTTATTATGGGTTATATGACCGCGTGGTTGCCGTCTCTCATTGTGATTGCATGGTCGCTACGGAGCGCGAAAGTCGCCGAGTGATCCTTACGCTTGAGACTTATTGAGGCCGCCGCGGTTGGTCGCCTCTTTCCCTGCGACCAGAGTTGGAATGTCGCTTGTACCACGACCGACGGTCGCTTTTGGGGCGCAGCCGACATGGCGGGACGTGCCGCTGAGGGCGTGCAGGTCGCGAATGACCGATGTTGTTGAAAAAGTCCAAGCGTTGAAGCTATCCGAAATTTTGCGCCTCGCAGGCGCGTTTTCAGAAAGCGGACATGGGGGACGTCATCTTCTTCACGCCAACGAACAGAGCCAGATCTAAACCGGTTTGCAGTCGCAATTTTAGGCGATCTCAGATTTCGACGTTATCTCGACAGCTTTTCGACGCAGCTCAACTTTCGATTTCAATAGAATCGGGAGTAAAGCAGACATCGAGCACCACATATCCATTTCGATCTATGAGTACACGCCCTAGATCAAAATTTCCAATAAAGTAACTAGCCCATATCCCAGTAGAAATATCCAGGCTACGGTTAGCGCTAATCCAAAGGCAATGGCTGCTTGTGACCAAAAACGGCGAGAGATTGAGTTGGTCCCAGCCGCTGACGGCGTAACTGATTTCTGAGTTTGCATGGCTGTCTTATCAACGCTGGTGCCAACAGTAGTCCCCGCCCGCTTTTGGCCGGGCGTGGTTACCGGACGCAGCGCGCTGGGGAGTATCCCAGCGCTTGCATTCAACTAATTTGTCGTGATGATCTGACGAAAGGTTCATGACAAAGGAAAAATATAGGCCCCGGGGCAAAAGGACGCCGCCGCCTAATCAAAACACCTAACCTGGCCTCGTAGAGACCGCCGCGTGGAGGTCCCTTTTTTGTGCCGACGATATTGCGGTGCACGAGTTCGCGTTCGGTCGCTTCTGTTGAAGAAATCCGCGTGGCGACGCGATCACATTTTCAAGCGCTGCATGCGCGCTTTCAATAAGTCGATGCGTGGGACCTTATCTTTTGTTCCCCCGCGAACGTAGCAAGCTCTAAATGGAATTACAGTGCCGATCTGAGTTGAACAAAAGTTGCGAACTCGTCGTGATGTATTTTCATCGCAGCCCAACTTTCGACTTTTTCAACACAATTGACCCTTAACAGACGTTGTATTTGCGCCATCCGATGTCCGCGTTCGAGGGCAAAGCGGACGTGACGCATGACGTATGCGCCGCTCAATTGCGCCGCCGCGCATTCGCCGGCCGAACGCGCCATCTGCCGCAACTACGCGCTCGGCCAGTTGGAGGCGCGCATGGCGACGCTCTCGTTTCAATGAGTGCACGCCTTGGCCAGACGTGATCGCCGCTGTTGCGCGGATGAGCGAAGTTCATCGGCTTCATCCTTCGAGACGCGGCGCTCCTCAGGATAAGGCGGAGAGAGTCAGTCCGCTTTCTCGTGCACACCCTTCAGGCGCTCTGCCAGGAGATGCAGCCGGCTGTCGCGATAGCCTTGGGCATCGATCTCTTTGACCGTGTCCAGCACGTAATCGCGGTTGACGCCGGATCGGCCTTGGCCTTGGCGCACGTAGTGAAGCTGCTGATCGGGCGTGAGGCGGCCGGCATATTGCTCGTGGCCGCGGTCGACCATGTAGCAGAGCGCGGTGACGCGCGTCTGCAGATCGTCGTCGAGCCAGATGGCGCGGTGAGTTTCGCGGTAGACCATAGTGACCTGCTCGCGCTCGCGCAGGTATTTGATGGTGTCGTCGCGCTTCTCCACCGCCACCCGGTAGGCGATGCCGCGGCAATTGCCGCCACGGTCGAGGCCGAGCACCAGGCCGGGCTTTTCCGGCGTGCCGCGGTGGACAAAGGAGTAGACGCAAAGCGCCCGGTGCGCACCGATCAGCCGGGCCGGGTGGCGTGCGAGGAAGTCGAAGCCGGGCCGCCACATCAGCGAGCCATAGGCAAATATCCACAGATCGCCGGCAGATTGTTCGGTTGTCGTGGTCATGTGGCAGGAAATCAGGCGCCAAAGCGTTGACAGGGCCCGGCGGATCGGGTTCGCGTAACAGGCTGGCTGCCCGGGCGCAAGCCGGGGCGGGATGTCAACAGGCGCCTTTCAAGTGGCCGTATTTCGGAGCGCAGAAACGCCGTATTCGGCGCGTGATTAGCGCTTGATCTCGAAAAACCATGCCCCCGGGCCCAAACGGGGTGGGAACCGGTTTTCGGACAAGATCATGCGCCAAGAAAAGTCCGCAATGCCAAAAAACGACAGCGCGCGCCGGCGCAACCGGCGCTACATCATCCTGGTCGCGCTGGTGGCCGTTTTGTGCGGCGGCTGGAGCGCGTTCTGGTTCTTTGCCGCCGGCCAGGCGCAGAAGGCGATCGCCGGCTGGCGCGCGCGCGAGGCTTTAGCCGGCCGCGTCTACACCTGCGGCGAGCAGACGTTGCGCGGGTTTCCGTTCCGCATCGAGGTCGACTGCGCGCCAGCGGCGGCGGTGTTCACCAGCGGCGGCATCAAGCTGAAGGTCGAGATCAAAGCCGCGCTGGTCGCCGCACAGATTTATCAGCCGGGCCTGTTGATCAGCGAGTTGCAGGGGCCGTTGACCTTCGGCGAAGCGGGCAAGCCGCCGGAGATTGTCGCCAACTGGAACCAGGCGGTTTCGAGCGTCGCCGGCAATCCGGTCGCGCCCAAGCGCGTGGCGGTGGTGTTCGACAAGCCCGTGGTCGCGCGCATCAACGGCGACAAACAGGAAAAGATGCTCAGCGCCGAGCACGCCGAGATCCACGGCCGCCTGGTGGGCGGATCGGTGACGGACAACCCGGTGATTGAGATCGCGCTCTCCATGAAGCAGGCATCGTTGCCGACCGTGCACGCCGCGGCGGCCAAGCCGGTCGACGGCGAGATCGTCGCCACGCTGCGCGGCTTGAAAGATTTCTCACCCAAGCCGTGGCCGGCGCGTTTCCGCGAGATCCAGAAGGCCGGCGGCTTCATTACCATCGAGAGGGCGCGGGCGCAGCAGGGCGAAACGCTCGCCGTCGGCAGCGGCAAGCTCAGCCTGAACGCACAAGGCTATCTGCAGGGCAAGCTGACAGTGACCGCGGCGGGGCTCGAGCATTTCCTTAACGCCATCGGCGCAGACATGGCGGTGAAGAACTCGCCGGAGATGGACAAGGTCGCCGGCTTCCTCGACCGGCTGGCGCCGGGGCTTGGCAACGTCGCGCGCGAGCAGGCCGGCGCGCACATTACCTTCGGCATCAAGGCGATCGAGGGCGATAGCAAGCTGGAAGGCAAGCCGGCGGTGACGCTGCCGCTCACCTTCGACAACGGCGCGGTGTCGCTCGGGGTGATCCCGCTCGGGCGTACGCCGTCGTTGTTCTGAGTGGCATGTCGCGGCGTCCCCGTCGGCAACCGCCTTTCGGGCGCGCCTAGTTCAGGCGGCGGTTCCATCGCGCAATTGCCGGCGTAGCGCCTTCAATTCCTCGAACCGGGCCGTGGCATCGCGCATGACGGCCGCGAGGCCGGATATCCGTCCTTGTGCGTCCTTCAGCGTCGCGACGGTGAATTCGATGGACAGCGGCGTGCCGTCCTTACGGTGGCTCGGCACCGACAATATTTCACCGCTGCCGTAACGGGTTCGCCCGGTGCGCATCGTTTTGCGGTAGCCGTCCCAATGCCGCGCGCGCAGCCTTTCGGGAATGATGATGTCGAGCGACTGTCCGACCGCTTCCTCAGCCGTGAACCCGAAAATGTGGGCCGCGCCCGGGTTCCAAAAGCGGATAATGCCGTCGGCGTCGCAGGCGACAATCGCATCTGCGCTCCCGGCGATGAGGGCAGCGGCGATGGCGCCGGCGCTGAAGTCGCCGTGCTGAGACAATGGCCGCTCCTTATCGTGTGCCGACAGCGTGTTCACCCTGCATGCTTGTGCGCGGCGCGCGCCTGGCGAGGCTGTTCGATCGCCAGGAGTCTTCGTAACGGCGCGCGCGGCCTCACGAGATCGGCGAGGGTATAGTCGTCGAGGACGTCGAGAAAAGCCGCGCTCGCCTCTGCCAGCGCGCGTCGTAGGGCGCAGCAGGAGCCAATCACGCAGGTCTTGTCGGCCGGGTCGAAGCACGGCACCAGCGCCATATCCTGCTCGGTGTCGCGGACGACGTCGCCCAATCCGATTGCCTTGGCCGGCTTGGCGAGCCGCAGGCCGCCGCTGCGGCCGCGCGTCGTCTCGACGTAGCCGGCCAGGCCGAGTTGGTGGGCGACTTTCATGAGATGGTTCTTCGATATGCCGTATGCGGCTGCCACCTCGCTGATGGTCGCCAGCCCGTCATCCTTGACGGCGACATACATCAAGAGACGTAGCGCGTAGTCGGTGTAGGTGGTCAGGCGCACGTTTTGTCCCCCCGGGGTGCGGCAAAAAGATGTATAGAATATATTGTTTTTTGGCAAGCCGGCGATTAAGATGTATTCATAATGCATGTTAAGTGGGAGACTGTCCCGTGACCAAAGCCGCCTCCCTGAGCACGGCGCTGGCTCGCTTGTTTCTGCTGCCCGGCGATCTCGCCTGCACGGCCATGGGGCTTGAAGGCGACGACAAGCGCGAGTTGGTGCGCATGCTGGTGAATTCGTTGGTATGGATCATTGTCGGCATGCTGGCGGCCGTCGTGGTGACGTGATGGGCTTGACGACGGTATTCGAAGCGGCCGAAAGCCGGCTGACCGAAGACGATATCGCGCGGCTGGTCGATGCTTTCTATGCCAAGGTGCGGGAAGATCAGGAACTCGGCCCCGTGTTTGACCGCGCAATTTCGGGCTGGGGCCCGCATCTTGCCACCATGCGCAAGTTCTGGTCGTCGGTGATGCTGACCAGCGGGCGCTACAAGGGGAATCCAGTGGCTACGCACGAACGCGTCGAAGGCATCGCATATGACCTCTTTGCACGCTGGCTCGCACTGTTCGACGAGACGTGCCGCGAATTGTTCGATGATAAAGTCGCCGATGCATTCCGCGACAAGGCGGTGCGCATCGCCGAGAGCCTGAAGCTGGCGCTGTTTTATCGGCCGGACCGGCCGTGGCCGCCGGAGTCATCATGACCTTCGTCGTCACCGACAACTGCATCAAGTGCAAATACATGGACTGCGTCGAAGTCTGTCCGGTGGACTGTTTCTACGAAGGCGAGAACATGCTCGTCATCCATCCGGACGAATGCATCGACTGCGGCGTCTGCGAGCCGGAGTGCCCTGCCGAGGCCATCGTGGCGGACACGCAAGCCGCGCTCGAACAATGGCTGAAGCTGAACGCGGACTACGCCAAGGTCTGGCCCAACATAACGGTCAAGCGCGAACCGCCGTCCGACGCCAAGGAATTCGATGGCGTTCCCGACAAGTTAGCCCGCTTCTTTTCGCCGGAGCCGGGACAAGGGGACTAAGTCGCCAAGCGATCTTCGATTCCGATTTGGAAAATACGGGGTCGGGTCCGGCGCAAGATCTTACAGTTAAACTGAGTGGCCCGGTGTCTCAGCTTCCTGCCCATCTAGAAAGCGCCTATCATTCCCGTCCAATCGGGCTAACCAAAGAATGAGCACCATGAAAAAAACTTTCTACCGTGGCACCTGGCAGCAGAAGCGCGCCTTCTCACCCGCCGTCGTCACCGAGGGAGCGAGTTCGCACCATATGGCTCGCCGGTTACACGGGGCAGGTTGACGATGCCGGCGGCTCGCTCGCGGGAGACTTCGATGCCCAGTGCCGGCAGACCTTCCGCAATCTTGAAAAGACTCTCGTCGAGGCAGGCGCCCGGCTGAGCGATATGGTCACCATGACTGTGTTTCTGATCGACGCCCGCTACACCACGCGCATGACCGAATTGCGTACGGAGATATTCGACGAGGATTTTCCGGCGAGTGCGGCCATCACCGTCGCGGGCTTTGCCAATCCGACGATGATGATCGAAATCCAGGGCGTTGCAGTCACCGCATGACGGCAATACCAGGCCGCCGTCACATTATGCTGCGGCTTTAACCGGCAGACCGACAACGATAGACTTTCCGATTACCGCAAAGTGGCGGTGCGGCGCAGGTCGGAGGCTCCGATGGGTGAATCGTTCGAATCGGCGATGCAGGACCGGGTCGATGCAATGGTCGACGCCTGCACCCGGTGCGGGAAATGCGTCGAAGCCTGTCCGGTCACGACGCCGGGCGGCGTCACTGCTGAGCCGAAGGCAGTGGTCGACGGGCTCATCGACATCCTGCGTCTCGGCGAAGGCAATGAGTCCGCGCACGCCTGGGCCAACGCGTGTGTCATGAGCGGCGATTGCGTTCGGGCCTGCGACTACGGCGTCAACCCGCGCTTCCTGCTCGCGGTCGCACGCACCGTCATGGCCAAGGCAAAGAACCCCGCTGCCGATCTGCGCAAGCAAGGCGTCAACGCCTTCCGGACGACTAACCGCGACGTGACGCACCTGGCGAGGATGCAGCTCGACGATGCGCTGCTCGAACGCCTCGGGCAGAAAGCCGATGGACACGACAGCCTCGGCACCGGCGCGGCGCCGTCGGAGCGGCCCGATTTCGTGTTTTACACCGGCTGCAACGTGCTCAAGACGCCGCATATCGCGTTGCTCGCGCTCGATGTCATGGACGCGCTGGGGGTCACCTATCAAGTGATGGGCGGGCCGACGCATTGCTGTGGGGTGATGCGGTTGCGCGCGGGGGACACTGAAACCTACGGGCGCGTGGCCGCCGCCACGATCGACAAGCTGGCGCAGAGCAAAAGCGGGAAAGTGCTTTCCTGGTGCCCGTCCTGTCATGTGCAAATAACCGAAATCGCCATGCCGGAGGTCGAAAAGATCCGGCGCGCGCGCCCGTTCGAAATGACTCCGTTCATGCTGTTTCTGCGCGATAGGCTGGACCAGCTTCGCCCACTCATGCGCGAACGCGTCGATATGCGGATTGCGCTCCACCGCCACCCCGGCCTCACCGGCGCGATGGAGGCGGCCGCGGAAATCCTCGCGGCTGTTCCCGGAATCGAACTGGTCGATCTGAGGCTGCCGGCGGCGGGGCTGATGAGCAACTATCTTGCCGCTCTGCCCGACTATAAGCGTCAGCTTATCCGCAACGAACTGGAGGCTGCTTCCGCCGCAGGAGTCGATGCTTTGGTCGCGGTTTTTCATCCCGACCACCGGGAACTATGTGCGCACGAGAACGACTATCCCTTCTGCATCTTGAATGTGCTTGACATTGTCGGCGCTAGCATGGGCCTTCAGCGCAGCGACGAATATAAACGTCTCAAATTGATGCAGGATGTCGACGCCATCGCCGACGATTGCCGGGATCTCGCCGCGCATCACAAGCTCGACGCCGACTCGACCCGCAAGGTCATCATGGCGATGCTGGACGACCAGCCCGTCCCCCTCCGCGCGGAGAACTAAGGACGATGCGCCCTCAATCCCCATCCGCCGCGTAAGGTTTCGGCAGGGGTTCGTGCGGCAGGCCCGGGTGCGGGCGGCCGAAGTCGGGGGCCGGTAAGTCCTGGCCGATGTCGACAATGCCTTTGCGGATGGCGCGGGTCCGCTCGAAGTGCTCGAACAAGGTCTTGCCGTCGCCGTTGCGGATCGCCTTGGTCAAGAGCGCGATGTCCTCGTTGAAGCGGCCGAGCATCTCCAAGACCGCGTCCTTGTTTGCAAGGAACACATCTCGCCACATGGTCGGATCGGACGCCGCGATGCGGGTGAAATCGCGGAAGCCGCCGGCGGAGAATTTCAAGACTTCGGAGCGCGTCACGGTTTCCAATTCGTCGGCGGTGCCGACGATCGTGTAGGCGATCAGATGCGGCAGATGGCTGGTCACCGCCAGCACCAGATCGTGATGGTCTGGGGGCATTGAGTTCGACATTGGCGCCGAGCAGGCGCCAGAACTCGGCGAGCTTCTCCGTTGCGGCCGGATCGGTACCCTCGGGCGGCGTCAGGATGCACCAGCGGTTGACGAACAATTCGGCAAAGCCGGCGTCTGGCCCTGAGTATTCGGTGCCGGCGACCGGATGGGCAGGAACGAAATGAACGGTTGAAGGCAGGTGCGGGCCCATGTCGCGCACCACTGCGCCTTTGACCGAGCCCACGTCGGAAATTATCGCACCGGCGCTAAGATGCGGGCCGATCTCTTTCGCCACCGGTCCGCAGGCGCCGACCGGAATGCAGACGATGACCAGATCGGCGCCTTCGACCGCAGCGGCATTTGACTCGACGATCTGGTCGGCGAGGCCCAGCTCGGCGATGCGCCTTCGTGTTTCCGGAGAGCGCGCGGTAGCGACGATCGAGCCGACCGCATTCTGCGCCTTGGCCGCGCGCGCGATCGAGGAGCCGATCAGGCCGACGCCGATCAGCGCGAGACGGTTGAACAGGGTTTTGGGTGGTTTGTTCACGCCAACCTCGCCGCGTGCAGTGCATTCGCCCTCCCCCCATAGCCCGTCCAAGACGGGCGTGAACGCCCTTTTGTCGGGGGAGGGCTGGGGAGGGGGGTAAGATGCAGGCATCGTGCTGGCCGCTTACCCCCCTCCCGACGCGCTGCGCGCGTCGACCTCCCCCGCAAGGGGGGAGGTGAACAGAGTATGCCGATCCGCTGTCGCACTAACTTTGCTTTCCCATGAACTCGGTGAGCGCCTCGACCACCAGACAATTGGCCTCCTGGGTGCCGACGCTCATGCGCAGCGCGTTGGGCAGGTGATAGGCGCCGACCTGGCGCAGTACTAGCCCGCGCTTCGTCAGGAAAGCGTCGGCGTCTTTGGCGGTCTTACCCTTGGTTTCCGGAAAATGGATCAACAGAAAGTTCGCGACGCTCGGCGTCACCTTCAGGCCGAGCTTGCCGATCTCTTCCATGAGCCAAGGCAGCCAGTGCGCATTATGCGCCCGCGAATATTCAATGTGGGCGGCATCGCGGATGGCGGCGATGCCGGCTGCGATCGCCGGCGCGTTGACGTTGAACGGACCACGGATGCGGTTGATGGCGTCCGCGACATGCGCCGGCCCGTACATCCAGCCCAGCCGCAGTGCGGCCAGTCCGTGGATCTTGGAGAATGTGCGGCACATTACGACGTTTTCCGACGTTGCCACCAATTCGATGCCCAACTCGTAATCGTTGCGCTGGACGTATTCAGCATAGGCCGCGTCCAGCACCAACAGCACGTGGGGCGGCAGGCCGTTGTGCAGGCGCTTGACCTCGTCAAACGGAACGTAGGTTCCGGTCGGATTGTTCGGGTTGGCCACGAACACAACCTTGGTCTTCGGCGTCACCGCCTGCAGCATGGCGTCGACGCTGACCGTGTAGTTCGTCTCCGGCGCGACCACCGGCTTGGCGCCGGCCGCGAGTGTCGCGATCGGATAAACCAGGAACCCGTGGGTCGCGTGGATCGCTTCGTCACCGTCCTTGAGGTAGGCGCGCGCGATCAGGTTGAGCAGGTCGTCGGAGCCTGCGCCGCAGACGATGCGCTCGGGATCGAGTCCGTAGACCGCGCCGATCGCCTCGCGCAGCGCGCTGGAAGCGCCGTCCGGATAATCCTCCAGGTGCTCGCCGGCCCGGCGATAAGCCTCGATCGCATGCGGGCTCGGCCCCAACGGGCTTTCGTTGGAGGAGAGCTTGTACACTTTGTCCACGCCCGGGGCGGTGCTCTTGCCCGGGATATAAGGGGCGATGTCGAGCACGCCGGGGCGTGGTTGCGGACGGGTCACGGTCACTATGTTCAATCCAAACGCGGGCACTGCCGCTGTCTCCCTCTCCCGCTTGCGGGGGAGGGTTGGGGAGGGGGCTCTTTATGACAAGCGAAGAACCCCCACCCGGCTCGCTTCGCTCGCCGACCTCCCCCGCAAGGGGGAGATGAAACGAAAATTAGGCGGCCACCGTATAGCGGGTTGCGTGGCTGCCGACGAGGGCCGAGGAGCGCAAGGTGGCGCCGGCCTTAACGAGGGCTTGGCTGATCTGATCGAGGGTGACGTCCTGCGGCAAGGTCACCAGGAGGGCGGCGCCGTCGAATGCCCGATCGGGCACGGCGATGAAATCGGCCAGCATTTGCAGTGCTTCGGCAGCGGCCGCGCCCCAGCCGGCGACACGCACGCTCCACACCGCCGCTTCCGTTGCCATGGCGTCCGGCGCGACCCGCGACAGCACAAATACCGGCATTGCGGCCGGGTGATCAGCGCGTTCCACGAAGGGCAGGCGGGCGATGATCTTGGGTGCGGCATCGAATTCTAGCGCGCTCCACCAGGCGCCGGCGCCGGGGACGGCGATCGCCGGCACCAGGCCGAGATCGCCCTTGGATTCCGAGACTGCCGCGACCACACCCGAGGCGCCCATGTGGCCGATGAAGGGCACGGTGAAACCGAAATGGAAGCGGGCTGAATCCCGCATCAAGGCGTCGCCTGCGGACAAATCCGCGTGGACGCTGAAGGGCGCTTGGACATAGGTGAAGGTCGAAATGATCACCCGCCAGATGCTCTCGGCGGTATCCAGCGGGAGGATGCCTTTATGGCGCTTGACCAGCCGGCGCATCATCTCGGCCTCGCGGGCGGGCCGGAACGCAGAACCGGTCTCCTGGCCGCCTTTGACCGCGATCAGCCGGTCGATGATTTCGCTGCGCTCGATCAAGAGCTCGTGCATCGCCTCGTCGATACGGTCGATTTCACCACGTAAATCGGCCAGCGAGGGCTTTTCCGGGAGTTTAGCCATGGCGGCATTGATAGGGGTGGGAGGGCTTGAAATCAAAGAAAACATTCGCCTACGTAAGGCACTGCGTGCCCACGAGGGCTTTCCCGCGCCCCGGGGCGCGCGCCGGGAGCGCTAGAAGCGATGGCCGAGGCCAATCTGACAAGCGCGCGTGAGGCGCCGGCGAACCCGCGCGAGGCGGATCATCCGCACGCGTCGGAGGTCGTCCGGTTCGGCGCCGACAAGCCGCTCAAGCTCGACGCCGGGGTCGAGCTCGCGCCATTCCAGATCGCCTACAAGACATATGGCGCGCTCAACGCAGCGCGTTCCAATGCGGTGCTGATCTGCCACGCGTTGACCGGCGATCATCACGTTGCCAGCGAACATCCGGTGACCGGCAAGCCCGGCTGGTGGACCACCCTGGTCGGCCCCCGCAGGCCGATCGACACGGAGCGCTATTTCGTCATCTGCGCCAACGTCATCGGCGGCTGCATGGGCTCGAGCGGTCCGTCCTCGACCAATCCGGCAACGAGCATGCCCTGGGGCCTTGATTTTCCCGTCGTCACCATCCGCGACATGGTGCGGGCGCAAGCCATGCTGCTCGACCATCTCGGCATTGAAACGCTATTCTCGGTAGTGGGCGGTTCGATGGGCGGCATGCAGGTGCTGCAATGGGCCGCAAGCTATCCGAGCCGTGTGTTCTCTGCGCTGCCGATTGCCTGCGCCACCCGCCACTCGGCGCAGAACATCGCGTTCCACGAAGTCGGCCGCCAGGCAATCATGGCCGATCCGGACTGGCGCGGCGGCCGCTATCATCTCGATGGCACCAATCCGCGCCGCGGTTTGGCAGTCGCGCGCATGGGGGCGCACATCACCTATCTCTCAGACGCCGCGCTGCACCGAAAATTCGGTCGCAAGTTCCAGGACCGCGAGAATCCAACCTTCTCGTTCGACGCCGATTTCGAGGTGGAATCCTATCTGCGCCACCAGGGCTCGTCTTTCGTCGAGCGCTTCGACGCCAACTCCTATCTCTATCTTACCCGCGCCATGGACTATTTCGACCTCGCGGCGGACTATAATGGTTTGGTGGCGAATGCTTTCCGCGCCACGCCGACGCGCTTTTGCGTAATCTCCTTCACCAGCGACTGGCTGTTTCCGACGTCAGAATCGCGCGCCATCGTGCATGCGCTCAACGCCGGCGGCGCGCGCGTGTCGTTCGCCGAGATCGTCACCGACAAGGGCCACGACGCCTTCCTGCTCGAAGAGCCGGAGCTGTTTGAGATCGTCAACGGCTTCCTCGACGGCGCCGGTCGCGCCCGCGGCCTGGTCGCAAAAGCGGCGGGGACATGACAATGCTCCAGCGCCCCGATCCCAATCTCACCGTCGCGAACATCGCGCTGACCGCCGGCGGCGCCCGCGTTGACCTGGCGCTGGTGGCCGAGTTGGTCGAGCGCGGCGCCAAAGTACTCGACGTCGGCTGCGGCGACGGCGAACTGCTGCGGCTGCTGGCGGAAACGCGCGGGGTCGACGGCCGCGGCATCGAACTGTCGCGCGAAGGCGTGAACGAAGGCGTGGCCAAGGGGCTCGCGGTCATTCAAGGCGACGCCGACACCGACCTCGCCGACTATCCGGACGACGCCTTCGATTACGTGATTCTGTCGCAGACGTTGCAGGCCACCCGCCACCCGCGCGTTGTGCTCGAGCACATGCTGCGCATCGGCAGCCGCGCCATCGTTTCGTTTCCGAATTTCGGCCACTGGCGGGTACGGCTGCAACTGCTGCTCTTTGGCCAGATGCCGCGGACCGACATCCTGCCGCACAGCTGGTACGACACACCCAACATCCACCACTGCACCATCAAGGACTTCGTCCAGCTCTGCAACGAAATCGGCGCCAAGATGGAAAAGGCGGTGGCGTTCAACCCTTGGGGCTCGCCGCTCAGGCTGAACGCGCCTTGGTGGTTCTGGAACCTGTTCGGCGAACAGGCGGTCTTCTTGCTCAGCCGCAAGGATTGAACAACCGGCTCTTACAGCGAGACCGCGGCCAGCGTTGCGTGCACGTTCTATTGGAACTTTGACTTGCCGCACGGCGGTGAGACCTGGCCCGATAAGGTTAAATACAGATCGATATTGTATAGATTTTTTGTTTCAAGTATTATTACATGACGGTTACGTATAGAAACATCGGCGCACGCATTAACACGTAATACGTGTGGCGCTACGCATAAAATAACCTTATCGACATCACGAAATCGCCACGCTGCTTGGCAGTCTACGCCCTGCGGCTGCACCGGATTCTGTCCGGACTTGTGGCGTTGCTAACAATAAAAGGGACCTGAGTACATGAGACCTGGATACCGACGTGCCACACTCCTGGTGTGTTCCGCCCTTGTGGCCGGAACGATCGCCAGTCCGGCTTCCGCACGTCCTAATAGCCATCACCACGCGCGGTCGAAGGCGGCGCAGACCACCGTGGCCGCTGGCAAGAGCGGCATTTACGCCGTCATGCGCGCGGACTTTGCGCGCAAGAAAAAGGCGCGCGCCCATGGTCGCCGCCACCGCGCGGCCGAGCGTAGCCGCCGTGGCGGGGCGGCCTACGCCAAGGCGCCTTCAGGCAGCGGTTTCGTCAGCAACGACCTCGTGGCTGACGCCCGCAGGTATATCGGCACCAACCCGACCGGGCGGCGCAGCCTGTGGTGCGGCGCCTTCATGGACAAGATCCTGCGCGACACAGGCCACAAGGGCGGCGGCAACCTTGCCTTGGCTTATGCAAACTATGGGCGGCGGATCTCCGGCCCGCAGGTCGGCGCCATCGCGGTGATGCGCCGGCGCGGCGGTGGGCATGTCGGCGTGGTCGCCGGCATCGATCCCAACGGCAACCCGATCGTCATTTCCGGCAATCATAATCGCAAGGTGGCGGAATTGGTCTATCCGCGCCACCGCATCGTCGCCTACGTGGTGCCGACCAACTGATCTGATCGCTCTCTTCAGGTAGCAATGAACGCGCCCCGTTTCACAACGAAGCGGGGCGCGTTCTTTTGTCGGGCAACCGGCGGACGCGGTGTTTCCCGTCGCATGCGGCCGTTAAGGTTAGCAGCGCGCGTAAACCATTTCATCGTTAATTCAACTCGGACGTCGCGTCCAAGATTACCGTGCTAACTCCTTAAATCGGGACGGGCCAGCCCGCGCCGCGTCTGCAGGCACGGATGCCGACACGCCTAGCGCAGCAGGTGCCGGCTTGAACGCGTTCGCGCGTCCGTCCGTGTGATTTCGGGTTCAAGAGTTGCGCGCCATTCGGCGCGCTAGCGGCGGGCGGGTCAACTTCCGGCATTGTATCGCGTATCGCCGGGCGTGATCTGCCCGTCGCGACTGCTCCGATGCTCAATTCCACTAAACCTAGCCCGGATGGAGCGTAAGCGAATTTCGGGACATTTTGTGATGCGACAGCGCGGCCTTGGGTTTTGCGCGGCGCTCGACTTGAGTTAGGGAGCGCTGATCGTGTCGCCCCGCGCGATCTCTCCGCCTGCGATGGTTTCCGCGTAAACCCCGCAGTCGGCGTGGCCGAGGTTCTGCTGCAACATCGTCGGAATTGTAAGGTCGCGGATGCCGGTCGCCGGGTCCACGTTGGTGGCGGCGCAACGTACGATGCGCTTGACCACTTTTAGCCTCACGTCCTTGCCGACGTTGAGCTCCTGCCCGACGAAATCGAATTCATGCCAGGCGGGCCAACCGGAGACGTAGAGATTACCGCGGAATTGTAAGGGATCGACCGGGGCGCCGGTAAGAGTCTCGACGTCGGCCACCGACGCCAGATTGATGATGGAGACCACCTTTTTGGCGACGTCCGAGAAGCTGTGCACCGAGCCGGAGGGACCTTCGCCTGATAGCACCTTGGGCGGCCCGCGTAGCTCATCGGCGCAATAGGTGGCGAAGAACGCCTCGATCGCCGCGCGGCCTTGCTCCGCACGCAGATCGCCACGCGCGGCCTCGCGGTCGCCTTGGCGGATCGTTAGGGTGTGGCTGGCCTCGTCATAGTCGGTGCGCAAAGCCGCCAGCCGCTCGTTGCGCATCAGCATCAGGAAACGGTGCTTCGGGAAATAAGCCGGATGGGCCGGGTCGAAGCCGGTCGGGCCGTTTTCGATCGCGTAAAGCCGGTCGGCGGGGATCGTCTGGCTGACGGCGAAACGGGTGCGCTCGAGCCGCTGGGGGGAGAGGCCCTTAACGGGGTAACGATAGATATCCTTGAGGATGGCTTCGGCCATTGAGGGATTCCGTTGCCCGGCAGTTGCGGGTAAGCTGACCTATATCAAGCCGGGGACCTCTTCAAACCGGCATTATCCCTTCCCACATAAGGTCCATGGTGGGCCGCCTGCTTCGGGACCCACCTTTTTCCGGTGCCAAATGGGCCGAGGGAGTTGAGACATGAATTTCGAGAAATACACCGACCGCGCCCGCGGTTTCGTGCAATCTGCCCAATCGCTGGCCTTGCGTGAGGGCCACCAGCAATTCGCCCCCGAACATCTATTGAAAGTACTGCTCGACGACCCCGAGGGGCTCGCCGCGGGGCTGATCGACCGTTCCGGCGGCAATTCGCGGCAGGCGCTACAGGCCGTCGAGGCCGCGCTCGCAAAGCGCCCGAAAGTCTCGGGCGGCGGCGCCGGGCAAATCTATCTCGATCCGGCTTTGGCGCGGGTGTTCGATGCTGCCGAGAAGGCCGGTGAGAAGGCGGGCGACAGTTTCGTTACCGTTGAGCGCCTGCTGCTGGCGCTGGCGATCGAGAAGGACAGCGAGGCCGGCAAGGTGCTCGCCGCCGCCGGCGTCACCCCGCAGAATCTCAATGCCGCCGTCGAGGCTTTGCGCAAGGGCCGTACCGCGGATTCGGCTTCCGCCGAGAACGCCTACGATGCGCTCAAGAAATACGCCCGCGATCTGACGCAGGCCGCCCGCGACGGCAAAATCGATCCGGTGATCGGCCGCGACGAGGAAATCCGCCGTACGATTCAGGTTCTCTCGCGCCGGACCAAGAACAATCCAGTGCTGATCGGCGAGCCCGGCGTCGGCAAGACGGCTATCGTCGAGGGACTGGCGCAACGGATCGTCAACGGCGACGTGCCCGAGAGCTTGCAGGACAAGAAGCTGCTGGCGCTCGACATGGGCGCGCTGATCGCTGGGGCCAAATATCGCGGCGAGTTCGAGGAGCGGCTCAAGGCTGTGCTGCAGGAAGTGACGTCGTCCGACGGCGGCATCATTCTTTTCATCGACGAGATGCATACGCTCGTCGGTGCCGGCAAGGCGGATGGCGCTATGGACGCCTCCAACCTCTTGAAGCCGGCGCTGGCGCGCGGCGAACTGCACTGCATCGGCGCCACCACGCTTGACGAGTACAAGAAGCACGTCGAGAAGGACGCGGCGTTGGCGCGGCGCTTCCAGCCGGTGTTCGTGTCCGAGCCGACGGTCGAGGACACCATCTCGATCCTGCGCGGTTTGAAGGACAAATACGAACAGCACCACGGCGTGCGCATCGCGGACAGCGCGATTGTCGCCGCGGCAACTTTGTCCAACCGCTACATCACCGACCGTTTCCTGCCGGACAAGGCCATCGATCTGGTCGACGAGGCGGCGGCGCGGCTGAAGATGCAGGTCGATTCCAAGCCGGAAGAGCTCGATTCGATCGACCGCGAAATAGTGCGGCTGAAGATCGAGCAGGAAGCCTTAAAGAAGGAAAGCGATCCCGGCTCCAAGGACCGATTGCAGCGGCTCGAGGCCGAGCTCAAGGAACTCGAAAAGCAGTCGGCCGATCTCACCAGCCGCTGGAAATCGGAAAAAGAGAAGCTGGGATCGGCGACCGAGCTCAAGAAGCAGCTCGACGACGCCCGCAACGAGCTGGCGATTGCCCAGCGCAAAGGCGAGTATCAGAAGGCCGGCGAATTGGCCTATGGCCGCATCCCCGAGTTGGAGAAGAAGCTGAGAGACATCGAAGCGGTGGAAGCCGAGCGGGGCGCTGGCGGCGCCATGGTCGAGGAGACCGTGACCGCCGACCATATCGCCGGCGTGGTCTCACGCTGGACCGGTGTGCCGGTCGACAAGATGCTGGAAGGCGAAAAGGAAAAGCTCCTGCGCATGGAAAAGGAGTTGGCCAAGCGCGTGGTAGGCCAGGCGGAAGCGGTCAAGGCGGTGTCGACCGCGGTGCGGCGCGCGCGTGCCGGCCTGCAGGACCCGCACCGGCCGATCGGCTCATTCATGTTCCTGGGGCCGACCGGCGTCGGCAAGACCGAACTGACCAAGGCGTTGGCCGCGTATCTGTTCGACGACGAGAACGCGCTCATCCGCATCGACATGTCGGAGTACATGGAGAAGCATTCGGTATCGCGCCTGATCGGCGCGCCTCCGGGTTATGTCGGCTATGACGAGGGCGGCGCGCTCACCGAAGCGGTGCGGCGGCGGCCCTACCAGGTGATCCTGTTCGACGAGATCGAGAAAGCGCATCCGGACGTGTTCAACGTCCTCTTGCAGGTGCTCGACGACGGCCGGCTCACCGACGGGCAGGGCCACACCGTCGACTTCCGCAATACGCTGATCATCATGACCTCCAACCTGGGCGCCGACTTCCTGGTCAACCAGCCGGAGGGCGAGGACACCGACAAGGTGCGCGACCAGGTGATGGCGGTGGTGCGTTCGGCGTTCCGCCCCGAATTCCTCAACCGCGTGGACGAGATCATCCTGTTCCACCGGCTGAAGAAGGATGAGATGGGGCGCATCGTCGACATCCAGATGACCCGCCTGCAGAAGCTGCTGGACGACCGCAAGATCACCGTCACGCTGGCGTCGCGCGCGCGCGAGTGGCTGGCCGACAAGGGCTGGGATCCGGCCTATGGCGCCCGCCCGCTGAAGCGGGTGATCCAGAAGTCGGTGCAGGACCCGCTCGCCGAGATGATTCTGGCGGGCACAGTCAAGGACGGAGAGGCAGTCGAAATCTCTGCCGGTAAGCAGGGCCTTACCTTCAACGGCCACGCGGTCGCGCAGGCGGCGTAAGCGCCAAAAGTCTTGCAATACCTGATGCTGTCATGCCCCGTACTCGGGTCAGGCCTCCGGCCGGCCCGAGCACAGGCTCCAGCGGGGCATCCAGTATTCGAGGCCGCAATTATTTCGTGAGACGGGTAATTGCTGGATCGCCCGCCTTCGCAGGCGATGACGGCCAATTTTTGCCGCGCTTGCTACCGCCCTTCCGCCACGCGCGTGGGCTTGCGCGCCATGATTTTGTCGAGCCGCCCGCGTTCCTGCTCGAAGGCGGTGAGGATTGTTCCGTGCAGTTCGCGGCCGTGCGGCAGACGGATACGCATGGGATCGACGAAGCGGCCGTTGATGCGGATCTCAAAGTGCAGATGCGAGCCGGTCGAGAGACCGGTAGAGCCGACGAAGCCGATCACCTGGCCCTGGCGCACGTGCTCTCCTTCGTGCGTGCCGCGCGCGTAGGCGCTCATGTGGCCGTAGGCGGTCTCGTAGCCATTGTGATGGCGGACCAGGATGAACTTGCCGTAGCCCGACTCCCAGCCTTCCTTCTCAATGACGCCGTTGCCGGCGGCGTAGATCGGGGTGCCGGTCGGCGCCGCCCAGTCGACGCCGGTGTGCATCTTGACGTACCCAAGCAGCGGATGCCGGCGGAGCCCGAAGCCCGAGGTTACGTGGCCGTCGAGCACCGGCTTGCGCACGAGGAATTTCTTCGCGCTCTTGCCCATCGGGTCGTAGTAGTCGGTGAGGCCGTCGTCGGGGGACTGGAAGCGGTAGAGCTTCTTGGTTTCGCCGCCAAGGGTGAGCGAGGCATAGAGCACGTCGTTGCGGCTGTCGGCGGCCGGCGCTTCTTCGTTGCCGGCATAGAGCAGCTCGAAGGAATCGCCAGGCTGCACCTTGCGCTGGAAATCGACGTCGAACGAATAGGCGCGAATGAGGTCGTCGATGATGGAGCGCGGGACGCGGTTGCGCAGCGCGGTTTCATAGACGCTTTGATAAAGCGTGACGCCGGTTGCGACATTGCCTTCGCCATGGTCGTCGTCGCTCACTTCGGCCACTTCGTTATCGACGTTCTTGGGATCGACCGAGACGTATTTGCCGGTGTCCGAAAGCGCC
>CAVVGD010000003.1:0-127947 GCA_963747725.1 uncultured Pseudomonadota bacterium | reverse complement strand
CTTTCACGGCGGCAACAGCGGGTTCGAAATCCCCTAGGGCGCGCCATTCCTCACGGAATGGCGGCCCTAGTTGTAAGAGGTTCGAACTTCGTTCGATTGGGCGCGCCATTCCTCACGGAATGGCGGCCCTAGTTGTCAAGAGGTTCGAACTTCGTTCGATTGGGCGCGCCATCATGCCGCGGCGCAAATGGCGCCATATGGCCGGCATGCGAAGTTGTGCCGCATTTCCAGTGCGTTCCAGCGTAGAAATGATGCGTCATATGAGTCTGGGGCAGGCCTCTGGCTTCGAGGCCTGTCGTCTGCTCCTGAGAGGAGCGTCAGGGCATGATGAAGAACAAGAACCTGGTAGCTGCGCTACGGCGCGATGTGTCCTTTATCTGGCACGCCGTGATCGCGGTGGTGTTCATCGGCTTCGCCAGCCTGGCCATCGCCGCGGCGCTGCTCGACCTGCTGGCGATCCGCAACTAGTTCTATCGGCATATCGCTCGGCCCCGGTGCATAGCAATGCCGGTGGCCGACGAAGTCCTCGACCGTCCAATACGCACCACCGTTGAACCCGACGCGGGCAATGTAGTTTGGGCCGACCGGCGACTTGCCGTGGCCGCCCGGGATATCGAGCATGTAGGTCGGCTGGCACAGGCCCGACAGCCGCCCTCGCAATTGCCGCATCAGCGCCTGCCCGGTTTCGATACTTGTACGTAGGTGCGCGGTGCCGGGCGCCATATCCCCGTGGTGCAGGTAGTACGGTTTGACCCGGCATTCGACCAAGGCCCGCATCAGCTCGCCGAGCACTTGCGCATTGTCGTTGACGCCCTTGAGCAGCACCGACTGGCCGAGCAGCGCCAATCCGGCGTCGGCCATGCGCGAAAGCGCGGCGCGGGCGGCTGCCGTCAGTTCGCGCGGATGATTGACGTGCACGGCGACATAGACCGCCCTGCTCTCGTTCTTCCCCTTGGCCTTCATCGCGCGAACCAGCTCGGGCGTGATGCGCGCGGGATCGGCGACCGGCAAGCGGGTGTGGATGCGCACGATCTTCACGTGATCGATGGCGCTTAGGCTTTTCATCACCGCGCGCAGGCGGCGCGCCGACAACACCAAAGGATCGCCGCCAGTGAGGATCACCTCCCAGATGTTCTGGTCGCTGCGGACATAGTCGAGTGCGCGCGCGAGCGCCTCAGCCGACAATACGCCGGGCTTGCCGGGGCCGACCATTTCGCGGCGGAAGCAAAAACGGCAATAGACTGCGCAGATGGGCGTCAGCTTGAGCAGCACCCGGTCGGGATAGCGGTGCACGATGCCTTCGACCGGGCTGTGGGCATCGTCGCCGATGGGATCGGCGTCTTCTTCAGCGTGCTGTTCCAGCTCGGCGACGTGGGGCACGAACTGGCGCGCGATCGGATCGTCGGGATCGTTGAAGTTGATCAACGCGGCGAGCGCCGGCGGCACCGCCACCGCATAGCGCGCGGCAACCGCCTCCAGTTCGGCACGTTGCTCGGGGACGACGAGGCCATGGGCGATGAGTTGCGCAGGGCTTCGCAGGGTTTGTGATGTCATGACCCACCTATTCGCCGTCATGGCCGGGCATAGGCGTTCTGAAAGAACGCCGTTCTTCGGACGGCAATGCCGGCCATCCTCGTCTTGCTTGCTGACAGAAGAAAGACGTGGATGCCCGGCACAAGGCCGGACATGACGGATCATATTTCCACCACCGGAGTCCAGATCACTTGGTCGATGCGAGCGGCACCGGTCGCCAGCATCACCAGGCGGTCGAAGCCGAGCGCGATGCCGGCCGCCGGCGGCATGTGGGCGAGCGCAGCAAGAAAATCCTCGTCGATTGGGTAACGTTCGCCATGGATACGCTGTTTCTCCTCCATAGCCGCCTCGAAGCGCGCGCGCTGCTCGCTGACCTCGGTCAGTTCGCCGAAGCCATTGGCGAGTTCAACCCCGCAGGCATAGAGTTCGAAACGTTCCGCAACGCGCGGGTCACTCGGCTTGGCGCGCGCCAGTGCGGCCTGTGGCATCGGGTATTCATAGAGAATGGTGGCACGGCCAACGCCGAGATGGGGATCGACGCGCTCGACCAGGATGCGGCTGAAAATATCGCCCCAGGTGTCATCAGCCGCGAGCGCGACGCCGGCCCTCTCGGCTTCGCCGGCGAGCCGCGCTCGATCGCCCTCACCGGTCGCGGTCAAGCTCGCCAGCACATCGACCCCGGCATGGCGCGCAAAGGCCTCGGCCACCGTGAGCCGCTCCGGGTCGACCAAGGGATCGATAGCCTTACCGCGAAAGACGAGATCACTGGCGCCCGCCGCCGTCGCGGCTTCGCGCAGCAGCGCGGCGCAGTCATCCATCAGCACCTCATAGGATGCGTCGGCCCGGTACCATTCCAGCAGGGTGAACTCGGGGTGATGCAGCGCGCCGCGCTCGCGGTTGCGAAACACACGGGCGAAGTCGAAAATCCTTTGTTCTCCGGCCGCCAGCAGCTTCTTGCACGCGAATTCCGGCGAGGTGCGTAGATAGAGCCCCCGCCGCTCCCCGCCAGGCCCGATCAAATCGGTGGCAAAGGCATGCAGATGGGTCTCGTTGCCGGGCGAGACCTGCAAGGCCGCGGTTTCCACCTCAATAAAGCCCTGGCCGGCGAACCAGGCTCGCACCGCGCTCGCAATCCGGCCGCGGGCCGCTAGATAGGGCCGGCGCGCGCTATGAACGCCCGGCAGCCAGAATGGCACCGCCTCGGCCACGTTTACCTCATGCTCCGGTCAGCCCCGAAAGGCTAGTGGTCCCATTCCGACATTTGCCTCCCGCTGCCGCAAACTCCGGAGCAAATGTCGGAATTTAAGGACCCCTAGCAATCATTTGATTCTAGTAGAGCTTTGAATTTGACATTTGATAAGTGGCCTGCTGCAAGTGGGCATCAAATGTCAAATTCGCTCCACTAGCATCCCCCGTCAGGATGATTATGGTGCGCTCCGAAACCGCGGCCGAACGCCCGCGCCAAGCCCGTTCTCCATCCAAGGACTGATAACGTGAAGGTCATCGCCAGCCAGCTCCGCAAAGGCAATATCGTCGACATTGACGGCAAGCTCTATGTCGTCCTGACCGCCGAAAATTTTCATCCGGGCAAGGGCACGCCGACTACGCAGGTCGATATGCGCCGAATTTCCGACGGCGTGAAGACCTCGCAGCGCTACAAGACCACCGACCAGGTCGAGCGCGCCCACGTGGAAGATCACGACTTCAGCTATCTCTACCAGGACGGAGACGGGTTCCACTTCATGAACCAGGAGACATACGACCAGGTGCAGGTACCGGCCGACGTGATCGGCGATTACGTGAAATATCTACAGGAAGGCATGGTGGTCAGCCTCGCCATCCACGAGGGCGTGCCGGTATCGATGGAGATCCCGCAGAAGGTGACGCTGGAGGTGGTCGACACCGAGCCGGTCGTCAAGGGCCAGACCGCGTCGGGTTCGTTCAAGCCAGCGACGCTGTCGAACGGCGTGCGCACTGGCGTGCCAACCCACATCACCACCGGCACCCGAATCGTGGTCAACACAGCCGACGGCTCCTACGTCGAGCGCGCCAAGGACTGAGCCATTTTGACGCGTGCCATTCTCGCGACCCTCGCTGTGTTGTTGGCTGGCGCCGCCGCAGCGGCCCACAGTCCAGCGCCAGCGCAACAAGCGCCGACCCCCGGCGGCATGGAGAGCCCCCGGCTAACGCCGATCACCGTCGACTGGCAGGCGGCCGCGCGCGACGCAGGTGCCGCCGTCACGGCGGTCGAGGCCTTCGCCCCACTCAATGCCGCAGCGGCCTCGCGCTTCCCCGGCATCGCCAAAAGCGCGGTGCCGGTGCTGCTGCCGTTCGACATCGAAGCCTATCGAAAGGCGCGCGCCGCGCACCCGGACCAAGCACCCGACGCCGACGATTTCGTGCTGGCCGACTTTCACGCCTCCAAGTTCTTCCTCGCGGGCCCCGCCGGTTATGACGCCGCTTTCTCGCTGCAGGTCGCCGGCGTGCATGGCCTGACCGACATCGATTACCGCAAGCCGGTGCATCTGCTCATCTCCGGCTTCTCGTTCGTCTACGATCTCGGCGGCGCGCCGCTGCCGGAGGCCGAACCGGTCAAGGACCTGCAGGACAATTTCCCCGGCATCCGGCGCGTTCTCCATGAATTTTACGTGCGCTACGTGTTCCAGCGCTACGGCGCGACCTACGTGGTGGCAACCTATTGCCAGGACCGGCGGCCGAGCAGCCGGTATCTCACCTGCCGGCAGGCCGACCGCATTATCGCGCGCCTCATCCGCGCGCTGCATCTCGTCGGCGGCACACCTGAACCGCAACGCGCGACGATCGCGCCGCCGGCGATCGAACGGCCGAAGTTCGTGTCGCCGGGCTTCACCTATTTCAGCCCCGGCTTTCTCATTCCCGGCACCGGCTTGAAGCCCGAGATCGGCGGCCGCGCTGATTACACCGTCTACGGCAGTTTGCGCTTCCCGCTCAAAGACGCGCCCGCTTTCGCCAACTCGCAGGCGTTCAACAACTGGGGCACCTGCGACACCACCGGCCATAGCCCGCGCCGCCTCGGCAAGAAGGGCATGCATTACACCTGCAGGGTCAACGGCCGGCCGTTGGTGTTCGACGAATCCGCCGGACGTAATTACTCTTATCCCTGGCGCGATAATTTCTGCGAGCACCGTCATTTCATCGTCGGCCAATGTCCGGGCGGCGAAGGCCATCAGGGCCAGGACATCCGCCCAAGCTATTGCCAGATGTTCAACGAGGGCGCCGACCGCTGTCTGCCCTATCAGCACGACGTCGTCGCCGCCGCCGACGGCATGATCCTGCGCTCGCCGAAGCTCGAGGCGCTGCTCATGTTCGTCAACGCGGCCGACGCGCATCTGCGGGTGCGCTATATACACATGAACCCCAAACGGATGGATGCCGATGGCCTGCTCAGCGGCCGGCGCATCACGCGCGGCGAGGTCCTCGGCCAGGTCGGCAACTACGACAACATCGCCAACGGCACCAGTAATCACCTGCACTTCGACCTGCAGGTACCGACCAAGGTCGGTTGGGTGCTGGTCAATCCCTACATGACGCTGGTGGCGGCTTATGAGCACCTCATCGGTGCGCGGGGCACCGAAATCAAACCGGGCGACGCTGTGCCGGCGATCGCTGCCGTGGCGCCAGTGCTCGCTCATCCGGACAATGCCGCGCGCGCGTCCCAAATCGAAGATCCCGCTTCGAAAGCCAAGGCGTCTCGCAGCATTGTACTCCCTGAACCGCGCCGTCATATGAAGGCCAAAAAGCACAAATCCCGGCACGCGCGCAGAAAGAAGCACAGGCACCGCCACATTCGCAGCAAGCGCCGATTGACCCGCGAATGACCGTCGTCGCGGCCTTTGGCCGCGCGGCAAATCCGCCGCGCCGCTAATCATGATGTGCGGCTTAAGCCCACCGCCAATTGTCTGCCGCAAAGCCCCCGATACAATGCACCGCATGTCGCGAATCCTTGACGGCGCCAACGACCTGGTTCAATCCCTGCACCGACGTCGCGTGCTGACCGCCGCGCTCGGCGGTATCGCAAGCCTTGCGCTCGGCGGCGACGCTTTCGCGAAGCCCTCGCGCGCTTTCGAGCACTGGGTGGCGCGCTTCCGCCCCTACGCGCTCAGGCGCGGCGTCTCGGAAACGACCTACGCGCGGGTGATGCATTCGATCACACCCGACATGAGCGTGTTTGACTCCCTGCACGCGCAGCCCGAATTCACTGAGAAGATGTGGCAGTATATCAACCGGCGCTGTTCGGACTGGCGTGTGATCACCGGCAAGGAGCGCGCCCGCGAATATGCCGGGCTGCTCGACCGCATCGAGCGCGACTATGGCGTCGATCGCTACATCATGGTCGGTCTCTGGGGCATGGAATCGTCCTTCGGCGATGTCGTTACCAACATGAAATACATGCGTCCGGTGATCCCGGCGCTGGCGGCGCTGGCTTGGCGCGATTCGCGCCGCCGCCGCTACTGGCAAGCCGAACTGGTGCACGCGCTCGTGATCGTCGACCGCGGCTGGGCCAAGCCTTCGCAGATGATCGGCTCCTGGGCCGGTGCCATGGGCCACACCCAGTGGATGCCGGAGGTTTGGCTGCACATGGGCGTCGACTTTGACCATGATGGCCGCGTCATGCCCTTCGGCAAACCCGATGACGCGTTCGCCGGCACCGCGCGCTATCTGGTTGCGCGCGGGCACTATCGCCGCGGCGAGGCCTGGGGCTGCGAGGTCACGCTGCCGCACCGCTTCAACATGCGCTACGCCGACAACCGCACCTGGCGCACCTACGAAGCTTGGCACAAGCACGGCGTCAAGCGCGCCGACGGCAAGCCGTTCCCGCGCCCGCACGACCGCGTGAAGCTATGGCTGCCGGTCAGCGGCGGGCCGGCCTTCCTGGTTGGGCAGAACTTCCGTGCGGTCCATTCCTATAATCCTTCGCTCAGCTACGCGCTGGCTCTGGTGCATCTCGGTGACCTTATCCGCGGCGACCCGCCCTTCCACCAGCAATTTCCCGGCGGGGAACGCATCCCCACGTTGGCCGAGGTCAAAGAGATCCAGCGCCGGCTCACCGAGCGCGGCTTCCCAACCGGCGGCATCGACGGGCGTACCGGAAGTCAGACCATCAAGGCGGTGCTCGCGTTCGAAAAGAAGGTCGGCATGCAGCCGGCCGACGGCTATATCGGGTTGAAAGTGCTCGCCCGATTGCGCCAGCCCTCGTAATCCTGTTGGATGCCGCCCGTCGCCCGGCCGGGCAGCGCACAGACAGGAACGTCCCGTGAAAAATTCCGATCGCGAAGGCGGCGACGCGCCGCGTGCGGCCCACCCGGCAATCGCCGCTCTCGACCGCCCGGTCCCCGCCGGCGTCAACGCCGCCCAGTTCGGCAGCGACGTGGTGGCCGACGCGCTACGCGCCACGGGCGTGCCCTACCTCGCGCTCAATCCCGGCGCCAGCTATCGTGGTTTCCACGACAGCATCGTCAACTACCTCGGCAACGAGCAGCCGCAAATGCTGCTCTGCCTGCACGAGGAAAGCGCGGTCGCCATCGCGCACGGCTACGCCAAGGTCACCGGCAAGGCCATGGCGGTGGCGGTGCATTCCAACGTCGGGCTGATGCACGCCACCATGGCCGTATTCAATGCCTGGTGCGACCGCATGCCGATCATCATGCTCGGCGCCACCGGACCGGTCGATGCCGTCAAGCGCCGGCCTTGGATCGACTGGATCCACACCGCGGCCGACCAAGGCGCCCTCATCCGAGGCTACACAAAATGGGACGACCAGCCGGCGTCTCCGGTTGCGGCGCACGAGGCGGTGCTGCGCGCGGCCTGGATCGCTAACACCGCGCCATGCGGGCCGACCTACGTCAATCTCGATGCCGGCATGCAGGAATCCAGACTTGACGCGCCGGTGCCGCCGATCGATGCGGCGCGTTTCATGCCGGCGACGCCAAGCGCCGCCGCACCAGCGATGGTTGCCGCCGCCGCCGACCTGCTGCGCAACGCCAAGCGACCGCTGATCATGGCCGGGCGCGGCACGCGCGATCTCGACGCCTGGAATGCGCGCATCGCGCTGGCCGAGCGCCTGGGCGCGCGCGTCGTGAGCGATCTGAAAATCGCCGCCGCCTTCCCCACCGACCATCCATTGCACGTCGGGCCGCCCGGCGTGACCGCGCCGGTGCCGGCGATCATGGAAGCGCTGCGCGAGGCCGACGTGATCCTTAGCCTCGACTGGCTGGATGTCGCCGGCACCTTCAAGAATGCCGGCGAAGTCACAGCCAAGGTGGTCCAGGTGACGCTCGATCACCAGCTCCACAACGGCTGGAGCATGGACTACCAGGGCCTGCCGCCGGTCGACGTGCTCATCGCCTGTACGCCGGAAGTGGCGGTGCCGGCGCTCATCGAAGCACTCGGCCCCGGCAAGGCGACGCTGCCGGCCGTGACGCCGTTCTCGTTTACGCCGGCGGGCGACAAGCTCACCGTCGACCGCATGACCGACACCTTGCGCCGCGCGGTGGCGAACCGTCCGACCTCGCTCACCCATATTTCGCTGTCGTGGAACGGCGCGGCTTGGCCGTTCCGCCATCCGCTCGATTATCTGGGCTCCGACGGCGGCGGCGGCGTCGGCGGCGGCCCCGGCATTTCGGTGGGCGCGGCACTGGCGCTCAAGGGAAGCGGCCGGTTGCCGATCGCGGTCTGCGGCGACGGCGATTTCCTCATGGGCGTCACCGCGTTGTGGACGGCGGTGCACTACAAGATTCCGCTGCTGGTCGTGATCGCCAACAACCGCTCGTTCTTCAATGATGAGCTCCACCAGGAGCGGGTCGCGCGCGTGCGCAGCCGCCCAGTGGAAAACCGCTGGGTCGGCCAGCGCATCAGCGAGCCGGATATCGACCTTTCGTCGATGGCGCGCGCGCAAGGCGCGCAAGGCTTCGGGCCGGTGAAAGCGATCGAGGAACTGGCGCCGACCTTCGAGAAGGCGATCGCCGCCGTGGAAGCCGGTCACGTCGCCGTGGTCGATGTCTGGGTCGAACCAGGCTATGCCGACCCCGCGGCGATGGCGCCGAAGGGGCGATAAACCCCAAATAGCAAGGCTTTGCGCCGCTGCGGATGGCAAGAAATTGCTTTCCGCGCGGTGTCGCGCGGCTTATTGTGCGCCCGCTTTCGAGGCCCGGACACCATGCGCCTGATCTGGCGGCGAAGCGTGACATTGCTGGCGCTCTATGCGGTCGCGTTGCATGTCATCGTGCTTGGCTTTTTTCCGGTCAGTCCCAGCGCGTTCGGGCCCACCAGCCCGTTCGCGATCATCTGTCACACGACCGGGCCCGCCGTCGAATCGAACATGCCGCCGCCGGGCACCCTGCACTATCGGCCCGGAAGCGCCATCGAATATTGCGACCTGTGCTGCGCGGCCGCGCCACCGCCCGCGCCCGAGACCGCGCTTCACATAGAATATCGGCCGGTGCGCGTCCTGCACGTTCTGTCGTCGGATTCAACGCCGACACAAAGCAGTCTCCCCTTCAATTCCAGGCTCATCCGAGGCCCCCCTCGCGCTTCCGCGTGACATGTCGACTTCGAACGATCACATGCGTTTGGAAAGGAGCCTCAAGCTGACGCTCCCACGGGCCGTGCGCCAAAGCATCGGCGCCGATCTCCAAGCGCGAAGCGAAAGAGCATGGGAGAATTTAAATGACTGACAACAAGTATTCGTTGCGCACGTCGCGAACAAAATGGATGACGCTGGGTGTCGCCGTTTTGGCCTGCACGCTGGCCGGCGCCGCCGTAGCGCAAGCGGCATCCGGCATAACAATCGAAAAGCCCTGGATGCGCTTCATCATCAAGGCGCGCCCGGCCGGCGGTTTCTTCACGCTGCACAACGGCACCGCGAAGCCGATCGAGCTCGTCGGCGCGTCGTCGAGCGCATGCGGCATGGTGATGCTGCATCAAACGAAGAAGGTGGACGGCATCGAGAAAATGCTGCCGGTCAAAGGCGTCACCGTTCCGGCCCATGGAAGCGTCAAGTTTCAGCCGGGCAGCTACCACTTGATGTGCATGCATCCCAAGGACACCATGGTCGTAGGCCATGAGGTGCCGGTCACGTTGAAGCTCTCCGGTGGGACCACGGTCTCCGCGCCGTTTCCCGTGAAAGGCGTCAGCGGCAAATAGGCCCGAAAAATTCGGGGCGGCCGATAGGCCGCCCCGGTATCGCCGATAGGCACCGATTGAGAGCCCAAGACCTAAAGCTTGAAGCTCTCCAGGGTGCCCGGGTCGAACAACTCCTGCGGTTTCACCTCGCGCGGCGACAGGCCCTGCGAATGATGATGGCGCAGGAAGTTCTCCAGCGTCTTGCGGTTCTCGTCGACGCCGTAGGACCAGAAATCCTCGCCCATGAGCGCGCGCGCTTCCGCCAAGCGCTCCTCGACGAAGGGCAGCGTCACCTTGGTGGCTGAGGTATCGCTTAGGTATTCGAGCCCCACCGCCTTGGCCTGATTGAACGCCTTGAACACCGCGCCCGGCAGCCATGGGTGCTGTTCGGCGAGCGTGCGCCGCACGCCGACCAGATGCATGATCGGGAAGATGCCGGTGCGCTTGAAATAGTCCTTGGCGGCGGCGACCGGATCGGGAAACAGCCAGCCGACATGGGGTGTGTTCTTGGGCAGCGACGGCGGCCGCGGCGCGATGAACCCATCGATGTCACCGTCGGCCAAAAGCCGCGAGATCGACTTGCCGGGCGGCCCGTTCTCCAGCTTCACGTCCTTCGGCAGCGTGATCGAGATCTTCTCCGGCCGGTCGGCATCCTCGATGCCGCCGCGGATCCAGTGGATATCGGAGGGCTTCACGCCGTAGTCGTCTTCCAGGATGGCCCGCGCCCACACGTTCGCGGTCAACTGATATTCCGGCACGCCGACCTTCTTGCCTTTGAGGTCCTCCGGCTTCTTGATGCGATCCGTGCGCACGTAGATCGAGGTGTGGCGGAAGGCACGCGACACGAAGGCCGGCACGCCGACATAGGGGCCGCCGCCCTGTGACGTCTTCACGGTGAAACTCGACAGCGACAATTCGCAAATGTCGAATTCGGCATGACGCAGTGCCCGGAAAAAGATTTCTTCCGGCGACAAGGTCATGCCGACGGCGTTGACGCCGTCAATCCGCACGGTGCCGTCGATCAGCGCGCGCGTGCGGTCATAAGGACCGACGGCGAGCGAAAGGTTCAGTTTGGTCATGGAGCGTCCCAGTTCCCTTTCCTTTGCGGGAACGTCATAGGGGAAAGCCGGCGCGATGGCAAAGCTGCACGCACTCCGTCATGGCCGGGCTTGTCCCGGTCATCCACGTCTTCCTGGCTGACATACCCAAAGACGTGGATGCCCGGCATAAAGCCGGGCATGACGACGGGCAAGCCTCAGCTCGGCTGGCTTTTAAGAAAATCGCGAAAGCTGCCCTTCTCGTAGGCCTTCTCGCGCACGAAGCGGAACATGGCGAGGAAGTCGTTGGGCCTGAGATAGCCAGGCGCGCGCGCAACCTCGCGCTTCTGCGGGGGCAACGCTTTCATCGCGGCCAAGTCCGTTTGGAAGAACTGGAAGGTCGGCGTGAAGCGCACGCCGTACTTGGCGGCCAGCTTCTTTTCCGACAACTGCTCGCCGTCGAAATCGGTCACCGGCAGCGAGCCGATGATGTTGAGTTGCAGGATCTCGAAATTGGCCTTGATGTAATCGGCGATGCGCGGTTGCGCGAAGTTGACGAAATGCGTTTCCTTGCAATAGGGGCAGCCCTTCAGCTCCCACATGATGGCGAAGCGCTTGCCTTCCTTGGTGGTGGATTGCAGGTCGTCGCGCAGGTCGAGGAAACTTTCCAGGAACCAGGGTTCGCGATAAAGCCCGCTCTCGGTCAGCGTCGGCTCGGCGCGCGCCGGGACGAACCCGGCGGCACCGGTCGCGGCCGCCGCCAGCAGCAGACTTCTACGTGTCATCGGCATGTTTAGATCCCCGGCATGATAAACTCTGGTAGCCAGAAGCAAAGCGACCGCTTGGCGCGGCGGAGTGCCGCCAAGGATAACCTCGCCCAGACGGCCGGCGCCAGTTATATTCCGACAATGCTATATCTTACCCTCACAGTTCGGTGAACAACCATGCGGTTTTCTTTCGCACGCTCAGCCCTCTTCGCTGCCGCCCTGTGGGCTGGGTTCGCCGCCGCGGCGCGGGCCGGCGACCTAGCCGATTTCAATGCCGCGGTCGAGACGGTGAGCAGCCACAACCGGGTGGCGATCGGCTATTTGCGCACCGGCAATACCGACCTCGCTTCGCTGGAAATCGATCGTTTGCGCCAGGCCTGGCACACGCTGACCACGCGCTTTGCCGGCCACCCACCGGACGCCTTCGACGGCAACCCACTCTACCGCACCCTGTTCACGGCGGTCGATGCACGTCTGGTCGGCGCCGATATGATCCTCAACAGCGGCCGAGCGCAGGTGGCGCGGCAATCCCTCGAAGCCATCCGCGCCGACCTGCACGCGTTGCGGCAGAAAAGCGGAATTGTGGTGCTGGCCGACTGCGTCGGCGATGCCAGCCAGGCAGCGGCAGAACTCATGGTCTACAACAAACGCAATCTCGATTGGAGCAAGCCCGAGACACGGTACGCCATCGCCGGCAAAGCGGCCGTCTACGGCCATGAGCTTGCACGTTGCGACGCCATGGCAAGCGAGGCCGTGCGTAAAGATCCCGAATTCCGCAGGCTCATCGACGGCGCTCAAGCTAGCCTGACACGCGTCCCGGAGGCGATTGCGGAGCGCAATACCGGCCTATTGCATCGCGTGCTTATCGAGCTGCGCGCCATCGATAACCTTCTCTCGTTCCGTTACGGGTGACGTTTTTGTTTGTGCATGATCTTGTCCGAAAACCGGTGCCCACTTTTCGGGATCATGCCTGTTTGCGCATGATCTAATCTGAAAACCGGTTCGCATCCCCGGTCACGTCGAGCACAGGTTTTTTCGGGATCATGCGCTAGTGTCCCGGTTCCGACATTTGCATCCCGGTGCTGCAAGCTCCCCGAGCAAATGTCGGAATGAAAGCTCCACCACCAATTATATAGTTCTGGTGCGGCATTGGATTTGACGTTCCGCGAAAGAACGCGCCGCGCTTGGGGCGGAACGTCAAATCCGCCGCACTAGCCCAACCGGTTCAAAACCGGAAAGGTCTCGAGCAGCCAGAAGGCGATGTTGGGCATCTGCCCGGTGAAGATCAGCACGCCGGCGGCGACCAGAAAAGCGCCCATCGCCTTTTCGATCAGGCCGAGCCGCTTCTTGAAGCGTGCGCTCCAGCGCATGAAGGCGGAAGCGAAGCCCGCTGCCACCAGGAACGGCACGCCGATGCCGAGTGAATAGACCAGCAGCAGCCACGCGCCCTCACCCGCGCTGTCCTTGGCGCTGGCGAGCAGGAGGATGGCGGTAAGGACCGGGCCGACGCAGGGGCTCCAGCCAAATCCGAAGGCAAGCCCGATGACGTACGCGCCGATCAGGCCGGCCGGCTTCTGCGCCACCCCGACCTTGGCGGTGCGGTCGAGCAGTGGGATGCGGATCACGTGGAGGAAATGCAGCCCCATGAGGGCGATCAGCGCGCCCGCCACGTAGGCCAGGATGCCGAGATGGGCACCGACCGCCTGCCCCAGCCATGAAGCGGTCGCGCCCAGCGCCACGAATACGGTGCTGAAGCCCGCGACAAACGAAATCGCTGCGGCCAGGACCCGGCCACGCGCCGGATTGCCCCCCTCCGGGGCGAGTTCCTCGATGGAAACGCCGCCGATGTAGGCGAGATAGGGCGGTACCAACGGCAGCACGCAGGGCGAAGCAAAGGACAATAATCCGGCGAGAAAGGCGCCGCTCGCACTGATATCCAGATCCATGACCGGTCCCCCGCATCGACACATTCATTTTGTGTGATATATTTGCAGGCAGTTCAACATGCCTGTTGCCGCCCACGCGTTTCCCTTCCGAGGCGCGCCAGCATGGATGCGGAGAAAGAAGTCGGCGGCCATGCGACGATTGGTGGAATTATCTTCTTTATTCGTAATCATCGGCGTGACGTTCATCACGATAACATCATTGCCGACGCGTGCGGCCGAGCTGGTGATGTTCCGACAGGCCGCTTGTCCATGGTGCGAGCGATTCGAACGCGACATCGCGCCGACCTATAAAAAGACCGAAGAAGGCAGGCGCGCGCCGCTACGCCGTATCGATATCGACAAACCGCTTCCGCGCGATCTTGCCTTCATTCAGGTGGAACGGTTAACGCCTTTGTTCGTCCTGGTCGATAAAGGCCGCGAATTCGGCCGGATTCGCGGTTATCCTGGCGAAGAAAGCTTCTGGATGCAGATTACGGTGCTATTCCAGAAGCTCGATGCAGCTGGAACGGGAGGAGAACGCGCGCAAGTCTTTGAAAAAACTATGCGCAATGGGGGCTAATCGTCTATATGTCGGTGCTGGCGCAATGCAACACTTGGTGCTCCGATGGAATTGAACCTGCCTCGCCACGAGGTGCACAGTCACGGAAACGAGCTTGATCGCATGGCTGACAACGCCAAGCGCGCCAGCGCGTTTCTCAAGGCCCTCGCCCACGAGAGCCGACTGATGATTCTGTGCATCCTCGCCGACGGCGAGAAGTCGGTGAGCGAACTCGAACAGGAGCTCGGCTTACGTCAGCCGACGGTGTCGCAGCAGCTCGCGCGCCTGCGCGCTGACGGACTGGTGACCACCCGGCGCGAGGGAAAGGTGATCAACTACAGCCTGGCAAGCGAAGAAGCCCGCGTGGTCATTGGCGCGGTCTACGAGGTGTTCTGCAGCAAACCAGCGCGCAAGCGGTAACACGCGCCGTTTTCGCCGCACTCTGAATTGCTTAATTAAAATGGCCGGGCTTGCCGGGCCATTTCTGTCTGTGGCGACAGCCGCTCAGTTCTTGCACACGCCGATCCATTTCGACACCATCTGCTTGTCGCTGGTGCTCTTATGGCCACCGAAGACAATGGTCGACTTCATGCGTCCGCTGTAGTGCCGGCGGTCGTGGATCGTGTAGGTCGCGGCCAAATCCATGGAAAACTGTTTCGGATCGCCGCAACTCATATTGAACGAAAAGGAATTGCCGGAGTGGCGCACCTCGACCTTTCGGCACTGCTCGCGCCCACTACCCTTCATGGCCATCAAGGATTTGGTCGGATCTTCGGCGTCCTTCGCCGACATGCAATCGGTCGTCACCTTTGATTTCACCGGCCGGCCGTTTTCGATCCCAGTCTCGGTATCCTGCCAGAGACCGGGATCGAGCACAGTCTTAGCTTTCGCCGCCGGCACGGCCAGCAACAGCGCCAGAACAACGCCATAAACCGCGCCCCGGCAATCAAAAGATGTCGGCATGTCTATCTCCCAATGGCCGACGCCCGCCGCCGGCGCACCTTGCCGCGGGGCGGGATCGCGGCCTCACATCTTCGACAGTTTGGCGATGTCGACGGCGTTGGCATACGCAAGCTTCGATGCTGCGCCGGCCGAGCCGGTAACATTGATCAGGAACTTGTTGTTCACTAGCAACATCACATCCCCTTGTGGATTCTGGATGCCGCGCAGACTGCCTACTCGAACCAACTTGCCCATAGCCGCGGCCAAGGCTGGATTCGCCAGCATCGGACCGAATTGCATGATCATCGCCGAGTCGCCGGTGATCGACACCTCAGCATTATCGCCCTTGGCATTGGTGTAGTTGCGGCTGGCGTTAGAGGCGCCGAGCAGCGACGCGCCGACCGCATGGACCTGCGCCTTTTCTGCCTTCCAGCCCGGCAGTGGCGCCGGCAGTAACTTGGCATAGGCCTCGGCATTCTTCTGCCCGATCATTTGCGAGGCGAGATCAAGCTGCTGTTTGGCGCTGCCGAGATCGCCCGACTGATAGGCTTTGCGGCCCTGAGCAATGGCATCGAGAATATCGTCGGCCGCCCGCACGGGAAGCACCGCCGCGGCCAGCAAAGCCGCAGCCAATATCAAACGTACCGGTTGCATGGTTCATCCCCCGAAGTCGACGACCCGGTCGCCCGTGGAATTGACATCAACGATCTTAGCAGAATCCGTTCGCCGGGATGGCTTTCCAGTATCGGCGCCGTCAGCCTAGGCGACCGAGCGTGCGGGATCGTCTTCCTCGGAGGGCCGGCGCAGGCGCGCAACTAAACCTGCCTCATAGGCGAGTGCGCCGGTGTGCCCAGTCACAGTCAAGGTTCGCTCCTCCGGCCGCTCAATTCCGGGCCGTTCGGACTCGGCCGAACCAGGGTTGAGCGGTTCGGTCTTGGATCGCTTCCTTGCAGACACCGACTGCCGGTCGGCGGCATCCGGCATGGCCGCCTTCGGCCGGCCGCTGACGCCGACGACGTCGAGCAATCCCGACGTCAGGCTCGCAACTTCGCTCGCAAGACGCGCATCGGCCTGACGCGTGATCTCCAGGGCTTTCTCAATCTCGGTGCGCCGCAGGCGGCCGCTTTCCAAACCGGCCGCGGACTCTTCCTCCCGCGTGTCGCCATCGGAGCGCTTGGTCCGGCTATCGTTTGTCGAATACCCTTTGCGCTCGGTCAATGCCGCCAATTTTTCCGCGGCGCCCGCCAGTGCCATCTCGCGCGACTTCAAGTTCAGCGCCCGCAGGTACTCCGACAGGGCCGTGCGCGATTCCGCGGAATCATCAGAAATACGATCACGCAGGCCTTGCGACACCTCGAGCGCGGCCAGCCGCCGTTCTGCGGTCGCCCGTGCGATGGTGGCTTCGGCGGCCTTGCAGATGAAAGCGCGCGCTTCTTCGGTACGCTCGATCAGCCGATGCCGCATCTCCGCTACCAGCCGGTCGGCCGCAGCGACACGCGATTCCAACGCCTCGATCCGGCCATCAAACCGTTGGCGCTCGGCTTGTTGCTGCTGGCCCAATTCGTCCGCGGCGTCGGCCAACCGATTTCGCTCGTCGCAGATCTCGGCATAGCGAGCCTCGACTTTACCAAGCTCGGCACGAATGGCGCCCAGGGCGCCCTCACCTTCCGCCAGCCGACGGTTCACACGTTCGGCCTCCTCGCGCGCCTGTTCGGCGGAACGCCATAGCGAGCGCTTTTCGTGCTTCAGCGATTCACATTTCTGCAGGGCCGCCCCCAAGGCGTCCTGCAGTTCTGCGGCGCGTTTTTCGGCCCGCTCGGTCCGTTCCTGCATGGTGCGCCAGCTGTCGCTGAGGCCCCGGCGCTGCAACGCCTCATGTTCGAGCGCCTGCTCGATCGCGGCGATTTTCGCATCGCGCTTTTTGATCTCATCACTCAGCAGCGCGCGCGCGTTCTCCATCGCAGAGCTGGACTCGCGGGCTTGATCCAGCGCGGTGCGAAGATTCTCCGCTTCGGTTTCGAGCTGGCGCGCCTTGTTTTCGGCGTGCTGCAACTCGTCGCGCAACTTGTCGCACACGGCGACGTTCTCGCCCAATTGGCGGGAAAGGCTACTCGTCAGCACGCGCTCTTGGTCAAGCGCGCGCATTGCACCGCGGAACGGCAACACCATGTCATCGAGAGCGGATTTCAACACATCCAGATCGTCGATCTTGCGGGAGGTGTTGACCAACAATCTGTGCAGCGCCTTGCTTTCCTCGCTACGTTGCAATTCGCCTTCCTGCGGTGTTTCAAGTTTGAGCTCGACCCGGACATCACCGGCAGCCTCGCCAGTCGTCGCGGCCCCCGCGTCGTTCGCTCCCGCAGACGCAGGCGGCACGGGAACCGCGCCGCCATCAACAACGATCGCTTGAATTTTCGGCCGGAAGATATTCGCCAGCTTTGGCATTTGCAGGACCAGGCGCCGAACGAAGCGCTACCATGGTAGTGCAGCAACAGGGCTGCAGGTTTGCAAGCTAAGATGGCGGTTTCTTTTTACTTTTCCACCGGTTGCCACCCGGCTGCCCGCTTGACACATGCCTTCCCGGTGGCGTCGCGAATTGAACTCAATGATTGCAATCGCGGATATCGAGCGTCTTAGTGGTCCGATTCCGACATTTGCATCCCGTTGTTTGCAAGCTCCCGAGCAAATGTCGGAATCAAAGGACCGCCAGCAATTATTTGATTCTAGTGGAGCTTTGAATTTGACATTTAATGAACAACTCGCGGCAAATGGGTATCAAATGTCAAATTCGCTCCACTAGGTCATCGCCACATCGCTCAAGCGCAATTGGACACGCGCTTCGCCCTGCCATCGGTCGAGCGCAAGATGGCCGGCGGCGTGCACCGGACGACCGCGGCTGTCGAGCAGGGCCTTGCCGAGCGGCTGGCCCATGGCGCGGAAGGCAATGGCATTGATCAATTTGCCGTCGCCGGACCGCAGGCGCACGCGGATATGGTTTTCGCCCACCGGATCGGCATAGGCGAGCGTGTGCGACGGCAGCGCCAAAAGCGGTTCCGGGTTGCCGGCGCCATAAGGCCCGGCGCGCGCCAGCAGCTCCACCAGCTCTCGGTTGGCGCCGCCGGCGCTCACCGCGCCGTCGATCATCAGCGCACTTTCGCGACGCGTCGCTTCAACGCTTTCCGCCAGCGTATTTTCGAGAAAGGCGCGGAAGGCGCCGAGCCGGTCCTTCTTCAGCGTCACACCCGCCGCCATGGCGTGGCCGCCGCCTTTAATCAGCAGACCCTCACTGACCGCGCGTCGCACCGCGCGACCGAGATCGACGCCGGGGATCGAGCGGCCGGAGCCGGTGCCGATGCCGCCGGGGCCGAACGCGATTGCAAATGCGGGGCGGCCGTAGCGTTCCTTCAGCCGCGCTGCCACCAGACCGACCACGCCGCCGTGCCAGCCTTCCGCGGCAGTAACCACCACCGCACCCTTCTCTTCCAGGCCGAGCGCGGCCAACGCTTCGGCTTCCGCCTGCTCCAAAGTTGCCTGCTCGATGGCGCGGCGTTCGTGATTGAGCCGGTCGAGTTCGCCGGCGATACGGGCGGCTTCGGAGACGTCCTCCTCCAGCAGCAACTGCACGCCGAGATCGGCGCGGCCAATGCGGCCTCCCGCGTTGATGCGCGGCCCCAACAGGAAGCCGAGATGCCAGGGCTCCGGCGGGCCCGACAGCCGCGCCACGTCCATCAGCGCGGTGAGGCCGAGATGCTCGCGCCGGCGCATTGCAATCAGCCCCTTGGCGACAAAGGCGCGGTTCAACCCCGTCAGCGGCACCACGTCGGCCACCGTGCCGAGCGCAACCAGGTGCAGCAGGGACAGCAGGTCCGGCTCCGCACGGCTGCCGCTCCAGAAGCCGCGTTGCCGCAACGTCCGCGTGACGGCCACCAGCGTCATGAACACAAGACCCACCGCGGCCAGATGACCGAGGCCGGATAAATCGTCGGCGCGGTTCGGATTGATGATAGCGACCGCCGTCGGCAGGTCCTCGTCAGCCTGATGATGGTCGATCACCACCGTATCTAGGCCGAGCTTGTTGGCCTCGGCGAGCGTCTCCTGGCTGGTGGTGCCGCAGTCGACGGTGACCAGCAGCCGCGTGCCCTTCTCCGCAAAAGACCTGATGGCATCGACGTTTGGGCCGTAGCCTTCAAAGATTCGATCAGGAATGTGGACGATCGGGGCGAGCCCGCATTGACGCAGGTAGTTGGTGAGTAGCGCCGCCGCCGTCGCGCCGTCCACATCATAATCGCCGAAGATGGCGACCGCCTCACCCTTCTCCACCGCGTCGGCCAGGCGCGCCGCCGCCGCCGCCATGTCGGTCAACTGATGCGGATCGGGCATCAGCCGCCGGATGCTGGGATCGAGGAAAGCCTCAACCTCGTCGGTGGTTACGCCACGGCCTGCAAGCACTCTGGCAAGAAGCTCAGGCAGGCCGTGATGTTGCGCGATGGCGAGCGCGCTCGCCTGACCGCGGGCATCGAGGCGGTCGCGCCAGACGCGCCCACTCGCCGAGCGCCCGACGCCGAGAAAACCGCGCTCCTCCGTCCTTAATGCTGTCGCCGGTAATGCCGCCATTGGTCCCCACGCTTACGAAATACGACGCGCACCGCATCCGCGAATCACCCTGGGCAAGGCTGTCAGCGAAGGCCGGCATATTGAAGGAGGCCGCGCGGGGGCGCCAGCAAGGCCGTGGAAAACCCGGTCGCGCAACCGGCACAACGGCTTGGCAAGGTCTTTTGCCGGCCTATCTCCTCACCCTAATCACGAACGAGCCTCGAAGGGCGACGGCCATCGCAAGTCTTGCTGGCGATCTCGGGTAAACCGATCATGGCCGGGTTCGATTGAGCCGCCTATCGCGCGGCCTCCTCTTGCCGGATGTGAGCGGCGATCCATTCAACCGGCTAGGACGCGGATATGCCTGTCACGAGAGGCACCCATATCCTGATCTTACTTCCGCTTTCGGGGCACAGCCGAGATGGCCGGGCACGATGCTGGCCGGGTGCAGGGTCGAAAATGACCCACATGTATGGTCCGGCCGTGCGTCGCAAGAGAATTTCGTCGATCTGGCGGTAGCGGTCTTGCATCAATGTATCCGGCCTTTGATTGGAGCATCTTGCTCCTGGCCATCATGGATATCAGCGCGCCTGCGACCTCATTAGCGGAAAGGCCTCGATCAAGGGCCATTTGGGTCACCAGTGTTCGCAAGCGCCGGGAAGACCGAACCTCCATCTCGTCTCATTCTCTCGCAGACCTCGGTGGGCAGTTGGTTTTGGCTACGCCGGTTGGGCAGTTACGCAGTCTGGAGCTTGCTGGCCTCGAAGCCCCGGCCGCGAGCCAATACGCTCCAAGCGATACGGGCGAGCTTGTTGGCCAGCGCGATCGCTAGTACATTGTGGTGCAGCCGCTTCTTGGCCGCCTCGATCCAAGACTTGAGCCCATGACGTTCCCAGCTCTTGGGCTTGATCAGGACTACCCATGCCGCCTGCACGAACAGGACGCGCAGATAGCGATTGCCGCGCTTCGATATCTTGCCGAGGATCGTGCGGTCGCCCGTCGACATCTGTCTGGGGACGAGCCCCAGCCAAGCGGCGAAGTCGCGGCCTTTGGTGAAAGCGTCACCCGTGCCGATGGCGGCAACCATCGCACTGGAGATGATCGGCCCGATACCGGGCACGCTCATCAGTCGCTCGCAGCCGGAGTCCCGGCGCGCGATGGCTTCGATCTCGACCGATAAGGCCTCGACGCGCTCATCAAGCCGGCGCCAGTCACCGGCCAGATCCTCGATTACCCGTACCATGCGTGGCGACAGGACATCGGGCGGCATGGCAAGGATGCGCGGCAACTCAGTGCGCAAGAAGCGTAATCCTTGCCGAACAGCGATGCCGCGCTCCAACAGAAAAGCGCGAATCTGATTGATAATGCCGGTGCGCTGGCTGACCAGCCGCTCACGCACCCGGTGCAGCGCCTGCAGGTCGAGCTGCTCGGCGGTCTTGGTCGCGACGAACTTCATCGTTGGACGCTGGACCGCTTCTGCAATTGCCTCAGCATCGCGGAAGTCGTTCTTCTGTCCCTTCGAATAGGGACGAACGTACTTCGCCGGCATTAGCCGGGCCTCGTGGCCAAGCGCCTTCAGCTTACGACTGAGATGATGCGCACCGACGCAGGCCTCCATACCGATCAGGCACCGCGGCATATTGGCAAAGCGTGCTTCCACCTGGCCGCGCGACCACTTCTGCCGTAGCACAATGGCGCCGCGTTCATTAAGGCCAACAACGTGGAACGAGTTCTTGCCGATATCGATCCCGACTACGGCGATTGCGGAATTAGGTTGCTGAGACATGGCGTGCTCCTCGTCTTTGGCGCCCCTTGGCAGCTTACTGCTGCGGGGCAGCAGCACGGCCGGACCATCCCATTAACGGAAATATTCGAGAGTATTTTGCCGGCTTCATAATGCCGTAACGTGAGACGAAATATCGCGGCCCATTCTGGGTGCTGCCATAAAATTCGCAAAAGCGTCTTGTGTGCTCTTGCACCATCCGACGGTTGAGCCAAAGGGCAAAAACGGTTCAGACATAGCCACACAGAGGATCGACCATGATTGCTCCCTCCCATATTGCCCAATTAAAAAATGACTTCCATGGACAGCTGCTCATCGATAGCGACCCGGACTATGATGCTGCACGAAAGGTATTCAACGTCATGATTGACCGGCGGCCGGAAGTCATCGCCCGCTGCCGCAGCCCCGAAGACGTGGCGAAGGTTGTAAACTTCGCGCGCCAGAATGGAGGTCCAGTGTCCATTCGAGGAACGGGTCACAACGTGGCCGGTTACGCCGTTTGCAATGGTGGTATCGTCATCGATCTGTCGCCCATGAAAGGTATTCAGGTCGACCCGAAATCGCGCGCAGTTCGCGTTGAAGCCGGGCTGACTTGGGGCGAGGTCAATGATGCGCTTCAACCGTACGGTCTCGCAGCCACAGGGGGCTTTGTTTCGGTGACCGGAGTATCTGGTCTCACGCTCGGAGGAGGCCTTGGTTGGCTTGTACGTGAACATGGCCTTGCGCTGGACAATCTATTGTCGGCACAAGTCGTACTCGCGGATGGTCGCATCGTCACGGCCAGTGCTTCTGAAAATGAAGACTTGTTCTGGGCAATTCGCGGAGGTGGCGGCAATTTCGGAGTGGTAACCTCGTTCGAGTTTCGCGTCCACCCCGTTGGGACGGTGCTGGCGGGGGTGGTTATACATCCAGCCGCGACTGCAGGCGATGTATTGCGCCGATGGCGCGACTTCGAAAAAACATCCCCGAACAAGCTTACCCAGGGCGCTCTCCTGTTTCACTTTCCGGATGATCCAACCGGACCACCAGAACTGCGGGCCAAGCCCGTCATCGGCGTTGGGGGCGTCTACGCGGGCTCTTTAAAGGAAGGCGAACAAGTCCTGGCGCCCTTGCGGAGCTATGGACCACCAGCCGCGGATGTTTTTGAGGCGATGCCTTACAACAAGGCGCAGCGCATGGCCGATTTTCTTTGGCCTCCAGGTCTGCACGGATATTGGAAGTCAAGTTACATGGAGAGTTTGAGCGACGATGCAATCGCAATTGTTGTCGACTACTTCTCTCGCGTGCCCTCACGGAATACCGTCGTGGTCTTGGAACACAATGGCAACGGCGCCATGAGCAGGGTGCCGGATGCGGCGACCGCCTTCGGTCATCGCAAATGGCCCTTTAACTTCCTCGTGACATCCGCTTGGTCGAACCCGTCAGATACCGACAAAAACATTGCGTGGACGCGTGAGTTTTTCGACGCAATGCGACCTCATCTCGCAAACGCTTCCTACGTCAACTACATCGGCGACGAGGGCATCGACGGACTCAAAAGTTCTTATGGTGCGGAAAAACTTGCGCGACTTGCTGCAATCAAATTAAAGTATGATCCGGCGAACATTTTCCGAATGAACCAAAATATTGCACCAGCCTCGGAAGCGGCATAGCGAAGCGAGTCGAATATTTGCAATGGACTGGAGGTGCGGTTCACTTCTGTTTGTGATCCCTATCCGGACGTGCGCGACCCCACACGAAAACGGCCCGTCGTTGCGACGGGCCGCTTCTGCTCGCTTGATGGACTTCACTGGGCGGCATGCACAAATTGGCGGAGCGCTCGGCGCAATAACGGCCCAATCTCGATTATTTTCCGCTCCAATGCTTCAGCCCGTCGAGGGTGATGAGATAAGTCTTGCTATATCCGTCGTAGCGGACGCTATAGCGCGTCGGGTAATAGCCGGGGCGGCTGTATTGCGCCGGCGCCTTTACCGGGAGCGTTAGGTTCGGTTTGGTGTTGAGATAGGCCAGCGTCACCATCGGTTCGACGAAGGTCATCTCCCCCTTATCGTAGCCATAGATAAAGGTGGCAGTGAAGGGCTTGCCATGGAATTCGGGCGCCGTGACGTCGATAGCGTGAACGCCCATCTCATTCACTGCAGTCTCTGGAATGACCTTGTAGTTCGCGGGGATCAGGGCGGTATTGGAGACTTGGGTCGCGGGGTCCGTTGCTCCCTTGAATGAGATCATTTTCACGGCCGCAGCGCTGATGCCGTAGAAGTGAAAGTCGAAATGCGGCACGGTGTAGACGTGCGGCGGGGGATGGCCATGTGGATTCCAATCGATCACCACATGCGTATAGCCCGTCTTCCGACCGCGCTTCGGCATAGGCAGAGAATATTCCCATGAGCCTTCTGCCGTCTTCTTGTTCAAGGTGGTAGGCAGCCCCTTCAGGGCACCCGGCGTCATCATCACCGCGACTGAGAGTGGCTTACCCGAGTTGTCAGTGTGGACGACGATGCGCGCGGTGCCTTTGCCGACGTGGACTGCGGCACCTTTGTAGGTCGCGGCGTTGGCGATGCCGCCCGCCATTAAGAACGCGGCGCTGACGACAAAAAGGCCCACGCATCGAGTTCGTGCGGTTCGTCCGTCTTGTGTTGCTCATTGATCTTGTGTCCCTCTGCTTATTATTCACAAAGCGAAAGTTACGGCATGCGGCGGGTGCCCGCCACGTTCTTTAACGAAAGGCAGCAGCCAGCACGTACAAAGCCATGACGATGACCACGAGCGAGCCGATCGTGTAGAACGTCGCACGAACTTCGTGGGCTTGTTTGGTAGCGTAGGTGAGCGTGTGGATCAGGCGCGCACCGACAAACGTATACATCAGGATGTTCGCCAAGAGAACTGACGGCGCCGCCGCGACAAACAGTAGCCCGCAGGCGAGGAATGCCGGGATGTTCTCCAGGTCGTTGCGATGCATGCGCCGTGACCGATCGACGTAATCGTTCAGCTCGAGCTGTCCGGGGCGAGGATTTCGGTTGATCAGCCCGCCTCTCATGTCTTCCGGGGTTGCCCAGCCTGCGTCGACTCGGAGCATCCTGTAGACGGTCATCCAGCCCTGTCCCATGAGCTTCAGGATCATGATCGAGGCGGCGATCATGTACGTTACAAAGACCGGGTTGTCAGCGTTCAACAGCGTCATGGCCCCTTATCCCCTCAGGTAGCGATGCACGGTAATCCCGTTTTCCAATCCCGGCGGTGGCGACCAGACTCTTGCGCCGTCGTTTTGCGAAACTATATGTTTCTCGAAAATTAGCGCTACACGCCCGGAGCATCCCTGTCAAGTTTCATGAAACGTGGTGTATCGTAGATATCATGGCCCGCAAATACCGCCTCAAACAGCGCGCCGAGCGTCAGGACGAGACCCGGCAGAAGATCGTCGATGCAGCCATCGAGTTACATCAGTCCAAGGGGCTTGCGGCCACCAGCATCAGCGACATTGCCGACCGCGCGGACGTGGGTCGGGTCACGGTGTATCGCCACTTTCCCGATGAAGAGAGCTTGGTGGGAGCTTGCAGCGGCCAATACTTCGAGCGCCATCCGTTTCCCGACCCTGAACTGTGGGGCGCCATTGAGGACCCGCTCGCCAGGCTGCGCCGTGGTCTCCGGGAAACATACGCCTACCACCGTGAAACCGAGGCGATGATGTCTCGGGTCATCGCCGACGCAAGGGATCTCCCGATCATGGCCCCTTATCACGCACACTGGCAGCGAGCGGCGAACGTGATCGTTGCCGCCTGGCAGGTGAAGGGTCGCCGCAAGGTGATGTTGCGCGCAGCCGTGGGGCTCGCGCTCAGCTTTGATACCTGGCGAACGTTGATACGAGATCAGGGGCTGAGCGACCAACAGGCCATTGAGCTCATGGCACAGCTCACAGGCGAGGACTTGCCAGCTTCAACCTGATGCCGGTTTTTCTTGTTGGTTCGCAGCAAGCGCCGGCCCTCAGCGTCAGATTGTCGGTCATGCGAGTGCCGGTCGATACAGCGCGCCGCGGTTGCTCGCTGTCCGCTTGGCAATGCTGCAACACTTACCGCGGTGGCGATCCGGAATGGCCGCGCCCGAGGAGATCAATGCCGACATGCTTGCCTTCTGGAACGGGAATGGCGGCGAAACTTGGGTAGCGCGACAGGAGCATACCGACATCACGCTCACGCCGGTGACAGACGCCTTGCTCGCCATTGCCGCGCCGCGCGCCGGCGAACGGGTATTGGATATCGGCTATGGCCGCGACTTTGCCGCCTGGTTAGGTCTCACACCTCTTCAAAGATCGACAGGCGGCAAGCGGAAGCTCGGGGCGACATCCAAGATGGGCGAACGCACGCTCAGGCGCCTTCTCATCATCGGCGGCAGCGCCGTCGTGCAACAGGCGAGCAAACGCGGCGCGCCAAAGGGTTCGTGGCTCGAACAGATGCTGGTTCGAAAACCGCGGATGTTGGTGACGGTCGCGCTCGCCAACAAGATGGCACGGATCGTCTGGGCGCTACTTGTAAAACAAGAGAATTACCGAGTTCCGGTCGCAGCCAAGGCTTGATCTTGGCGGACTTGAGGTCGTCGGAGGTGTAGTCGGTCGAAGGAGGGTATGGCGCAACAGTCGGTGAGACGGGGCCGGAAGAACCAGATGTACTCATCGTGCCTGGAGCACGCATTTATTGGTTCCGGTCCGCGAACTCCCATACAGGCCCGCAGCTCCATCGCTGCACGATCAGAGGCCGGACAGATGGCAGCATCCGACTACGTGCCGGTCTTCTTCAAAAAACGCTTGCATCTCGCGGGGCGTCCACAGATGAGTACACGCCCTGCCTTCAGCCGGCGATTTCCGCGTGAATTCTGAGCAATTCGGCGATGGTCGCCGGGTCGCGCCGGCCGAAGCCGCATTCGGTGGCAATGGAAAAGTGCCGCACGTGCCGCTCGGCGGTCTTGAGCCGCGCCCGCGTCCCGGCAACGCCGTCGGTGTAGTGCACGAGGCCGAGCGAGAGCTCGGTTTCGGGATGCAGCTTCAGCCCCGCAAGCGGCGCGAAATAGCCGTCGTCGGAGCGGTCGCGCGGCACCGGCATGTGGATGAGCGCGATCGGCCGCTTGATGTCGGCGGAGAGACGGTTGGCCATGGCGACCATGTCGCCCATGTCGATGGGCTCGACCGCGTGCTTGTGGTTGGCGTCGCCGTAGCAGAAATGGAACATCAGCTCGATGTCGGCCGGCACGTGCGCGGCGAGATCGGCGAGGATGGCGGAGAACCGCGACAACATCGCGACGCGGTCCTTGCCGTAGGCGTTCGGCTCGTTGCGCTGCAGGCGCGCGAACACCGCGGAGGCGACGTCGAACTGGATGGCGATCTCACCGTGCGGCAGGTCGCGGGCGATCTTGTCGATCTCGCGCTTGAGCGCGGCGTTGAAGACCGGGTCGAGCGGCTGATGCAGGTCTTCCTGCAGAAACAGCCAGATCACCGAATGCGCCGGCACCAGGTCGATCTGAAACTTGCACGATGCCGGCACCACGCCCTGTCGTTTAAGCGCGGCGAACTCGGCGTAAGATTGTTTGGCGACGTCGGCATAGAACAGGTTGTCGAAGCGCGCGTCGGCGACCGTCTTGCCGGGCTTCAGGCGATAGCGGGTATGGGCGCCGGCGCCGGCATGGACGCGGAACACTTCATCCGATTTCTCAAGCGCGGGATCGTTGGCGAAAATCGGCTCCAGCCAGGTGATCCAGTCGCCGCGTTCGCCGGTCTCCCCATCGGGGATACGCCGCAGATGGGGACCGAGTTCGCGGCTGACGGTCGCGAAGACTTCGCTGGCGCTCGCCAGCGGCACGCTGCCGACCAGATGGACGTCACGCATATGCACTCTCCGCAATTTGTGTTTGCGGAGCTTAGAAGCCGTGGAAGAAAACTAACAAGGGTCTCCGTGCATCCGGGCGCAGATATTTCGCCCCGGATTGCGGGACACGCATCGATCGGCGCCACTCAGTCCAAATAAAACTTGTCGAGTTGCCGGTGCTCGGCAAAGACGCGACGCACGGTGCCGGTTGTCGAACGCATCACCACTGTTTCGGTCTCGATCGTGTCTCTGTTATATTTGACGCCTTGCAGCATCGGCCCGTTGGTGACGCCAGTGGCGGCGAACAGGCAATCGCCCCGCACCATGTCCTCGATTTCGTATTTCTTCTTGGGATCCTTGATGCCCATCTTTTCGGTGCGGGCGCGCAGTTCGTCGGTGTCGATGACCAGGCGGGTCTGCATCTGGCCGCCGATGCAGCGCAGCGCGGCCGCCGACAATACGCCTTCCGGCGCGCCACCGATGCCGAGATAGATGTCGATGCCGGTCTTCGGCTCGGCGCAGTGGATCACACCGGCGACGTCACCGTCGGTGATCAGCGTCACCGAGGCGCCGAGCTTGCGGATTGCCGCGATCATGTCGGCGTGGCGCGGACGGTCGAGCAGTATGGCGGTGATTTCCGACGGCTTGACGCCCTTGGCCTTGGCCAGGTTGACGATGTTTTCTTCCGCCGACGCGTCGAGGTCGATGGTGCCTTTGGGATAACCCGGGCCGATGGCGATCTTGTCCATGTAGCAGTCGGGCGCGTGCAGCAGCGTGCCGCCGTCGGCCATGGCGATGGTGGCGATCGCCCCCGGCATGTTTTTGGCGCAGAGCGTCGTGCCTTCGAGCGGATCGACCGCGATGTCGACCTTGGGCCCGTTCTTGTTGCCGACCTTCTCGCCGATATAGAGCATCGGCGCTTCGTCGATCTCGCCCTCCCCGATCACCACCGTGCCGTCGATAGGCAGCCGGTTGAGCTCGCGGCGCATGGCATCGACCGCGGCCTGATCGGAGCTCTTCTCCAACCCACGCCCGCGCAAGCGCGCCGCCGAGACCGCCGCGCGTTCGGTCACCCGCACGATTTCCAGGGTCAGAATACGCTCCAGCAGCAGTTCCGGCTGGACGGTGATCGACGCCATTTTGAGAGCTCCCCTCGCAAGGCCGGTTGGGGCCCGGCCCACAGCGGCCTTCGCCATTCCCCGCTACCGTTCAGTATCCCGACTACCGTCAGTTCTTCTCGATCCGGATCACCTGCGGCCGGCCAGAGATGACCCTATCTCGGCCCACCGCCGCAAGGGCCTTGCGCACGGCATCTTCGGTGGTGGCATAGGTCACAAGAATAACGGGGACGGACCGCCCCTTGCCGTTGCCGGACGGCTGCGCCTGACTGTGGCGCTGCACGATTGATTCAAGCGAAATGTCCTGGTCGGCCAGACGCTGGGCGATGGTCGCCGCGGTGCCGGGCTTGTCGCGCGCCAGCAGGCGAATGTAATAGCCGCCTTCATGGCGCTGCATCGGCGCCTTTTTGACGGTGGCGAGCCCGCCGACGGGCCGGCCGAACGGGATCGGGCAGACGCCGCAGGCGATATCGGCGAGATCGGACAATACCGCCGAGGCGGTCGCCAAACCGCCGGCGCCGGGACCGATCAGCGTGAGCGGGTCGAGACCTTCCGCATCTATGGTCACCGCGTTGGTAACGCCCATCACCTGGGCGACGGCAGAATCCTTGCGCACCATCGTGGGATGCACCCGCTGCTCGATGCCGCTCGGCGTACGAACCGCCACCCCCAATAGCTTGACCCGGTAGCCGAGTTCGTCGGCGGCGGCGAGATCGGCGGGTTGCAGCGAGGAGATACCCTCGACATAGATCGCACTCTCGTCGACTTTGGTGCCGAAGGCGAGGCTCGCCAGGATCGCGAGTTTCTGCGCGGTATCGTGCCCCTCGATGTCGAAGGTTGGATCGGCTTCCGCATAACCGAGCCGCTGCGCGTCGCCGAGACATGCCTCGAATGACAGGTTTTCCTGCTCCATCCGGGTCAGGATGTAATTGCAGGTGCCGTTGAGGATGCCGTAGAGGCGGTGAATCGCGCTGCCCGCCAGCCCCTCGCGCAGCGCCTTCACCACCGGAATGGCGGCCGCCGCCGCGGCCTCATAGTTCAAGGCCGCGCCGCTCTTTTCCGCCAGCGTCGCCAGCGCCACGCCATGCTTGGCGAGCAGTGCTTTGTTGGCGGTGACCACCGCCTTGCCCGCCTTGAGCGCGGCCTCGACCGCGGCCTTGGCTGGATTTCCCGAGCCGCCGATCAATTCGACGAAAACATCGATGTCGGGCGATTTTGCCAGCTCAACCGGATCGCTGAACCACTTCATCTTCTTCAGATCGACGCCGCGGTCCTTGTTGCGCGAGCGCGCGCAGACCGCAACGACTTCGAGGTGACGGCCGCAGCGGGCGGTGATCGCCTCGCGCCGCCGCGCCACCTGGGCGACCAGCGCCGCGCCGACCGTGCCCAAACCGGCGACGCCTACTTTCAGGGGAGCGGACATGAAAGGTGCTTGATATCCGAAAAAGGGCGATCAGCGCCGGGTGGCGAGCGGAACGACGTTGTGCAGTTGATCCGGCGCGGTTTCAAGGAATCGACGGATGTTGCGCGCGGCCTGGCGGATGCGCTGCTCGTTCTCGACCAGCGCGATGCGCACGAAGCCTTCGCCGTATTCGCCGAAGCCGATGCCCGGCGATACCGCGATGTCGGCCTTCTCGACCAGCAGCTTGGAGAAGGCGACACTGCCCAGTTCCCTGAATGGCTCGGGGACCGGCGCCCAGGCGAACATCGAGGCGCGCGGGCTCGGCACGTGCCAGCCGGCGCGGCCGAAGCTTTCCACCAGCACGTCGCGCCGGCGCTTGTAGATCTCGCGCATCTCCTTGACGCAGTCGTCGGGGCCGTTGAGCGCGGCAGTCGCCGCCACCTGCACCGGCGTGAAGGCGCCGTAATCGAGATAGGACTTCACCCGCGCCAAGGCCGCAATGATACGCTCATTGCCGACCGCAAAACCGATGCGCCAGCCCGGCATCGAGAAAGTTTTCGACATCGAGGTGAACTCGACGGTCACATCCACGGCGCCTGGCACCTGCAGCACCGAGGGTGGTGGATTGTCCTCGAAATAGACCTCGGCATAGGCGAGATCGGAGAGCAGCAAAAGCTCGTGCTTCTTCGCGAAAGCGACCAGGTCCTTGTAGAAGTCGAGGCTCGCCACGTACGCGGTGGGGTTGGCCGGATAGCAAACCACCAGCACCTGCGGCCGCGGAATCGAATGGGTGATGGCGCGCTCGAGCGTGTGGAAGAAGTTCGGCGTCGGATCGGACGGCACCGAACGAATGGCGCCGCCGGCCATCAGGAAGCCGAAGGCATGGATCGGATAGCTCGGGTTGGGCACCAGCACCACGTCGCCCGGCGCGGTGATCGCCTGCGCCACGTTGGCGAAACCTTCCTTCGAACCGAGCGTGGTGACGACCTGGGTCTCGGGGTTGAGCTTCACGCCGAAACGACGCTCGTAATAGGCCGCTTGCGCCCGGCGCAGGCCCGGAATGCCGCGTGAGGCGGAATAGCGGTCGGTGCGCGGCTTACCCAAGGTCTCCTTGAGCTTCTCGATCACGTGGGTGGGGGCCGGCAGATCGGGATTGCCCATGCCGAGATCGATAATGTCCGCGCCGCCATTACGGGCCTTCGCCTTGGCCCGGTTCACCTCTTCAAACACATAGGGCGGCAAGCGGCGGATTCGGTAGAAATCTTCCATCGGTTCGGACCTTCAAGTCGCCTGCCGTGACCCTCTCCCGGCGTAGGCTTCGACCCCGGCTGGCTTTTATCACGGCTCGCTGCCAGCGCCAGCTATGTCACTCATTTGGCCGCCTTGGCCGCCTTGGCCGTGCCGTCCGGCTCGTCCTTCATTCCAGCGGCCTTGTTTTCCTGCTTCTGGCGGGCCTTTTGCAGTTGCTTTTCCAGTTCGAGCTGCTGCTCGTCAGTCAGCGTGGCGGTGGCGCGCGGCGGCGGCGTGTCATGCACTGCCGGATAGTGATAAGTAATGCGCGGCGCGACTGGAGTGCCAGGCGGCAGGCCGCCGAATTCCGTCGGCAGCCGTTCAATCACTGGTGTCGGCGAACAACCGGCAAGCGCCAGCGCCACCCCCAGGATCGCCAAACGTGGTCCTGCTAGCGCTTTCGCCATGGCCCCGTTCCGGCCCCCTTCGAGCCAGGAAAGTTACGAAGACTCAATGAATTATAGCTTAAACTCGCTACCGGGCTAATATGGCCGCAGCAAGGAGCGGATCCCGCCCCCCTGGAGGAACCGGCACAATTTGTGCCTCGCGAAAGCCTGTGGCGACGCGCGCCTTGCACCGATAGGCGGTCCGCGCCACTTGTGGGGCGGGGATCGACAATATGCGCATGGAAAAGCCCAAAGCCGGACCGGCCAAAGAGCCGTTGAAGGCATCGCCTGGCGAGCCGGCCAATTTGAAGGCCGTCGATATCGAGGCGTTCTCGCGCAATCTTGCGCGTCTGATCGAGGAAGGCGGCAAGACGCTCGCCGCCTATATGAAGCCGCGCGAAGACGGCAAGCCCAAGGGCGACTACAGCGAGGACATCGCCGACATCATCCGTACCCTCGCCCAAGTGCTCGAATACTGGTTTTCCGACCCCCAACGGACCGCCGAGTTGCAGACCGGTCTCGGCGCCGCCTTTCTCGACCTGTGGGCGTCGGCGTCTCGGCGTCTCGCCGGCGAAACCGTTCCGCCGGTGGTGTCGGCCGATCCCAAGGACAAGCGCTTCGCCGATCCAGAGTGGTCGCAGAACCAGTACTTCAACTTCCTCAAGCAGGCGTATCTGCTCACCACCCATTGGGCCGAACACCTCGTCAAGAACGCCGAGGGTATCGACGCGCACACCCGCGCGAAGGCCGAGTTCTACGTCAAGCAGATCGCCAATGCGATCGCGCCATCCAATTTCATTCTGACCAACCCCGAGCTTCTGCGAGAGACCATGTCGTCGAACGCGGAGAACCTGGTGCGCGGCATGCGCATCCTGGCCGAGGACATCGAGGCCGGGCGCGGCAATCTGCGCATCCGCCAGTCAGACGGATCGACCTTCGAGGTCGGCGGCAATCTCGCCCTCACTCCCGGCAAGGTCGTGTTCCAGAACGAGCTGATGCAGCTCATTCAGTACGAGGCAACAAAGCCAGAAGTACTGAAGGTCCCACTGCTGATCGTGCCTCCCTGGATCAACAAGTTCTACATCCTCGATCTTCAGCCCGAGAAGTCGTTCATCAAGTGGTGCGTCGACCAAGGTATTACGGTGTTCGTGATCTCCTGGGTCAATCCGGACGCCAAGCTCGCCGAAAAGAGCTTCGAACAGTACATGCGCGAAGGCGTGATCACCGCGATGGACAAGGTCGAAGAGATCACCGGCGAGAAGAAGGTGCACACCATCGGCTATTGCGTTGGCGGCACGCTACTCGCGATCACGCTCGCCTGGCTCGCCGCCAAGCGCAAGAACCGAGCGGTGTCGGCGACATTCTTCGCCGCGCAGGTCGACTTCAGCTATGCCGGCGATCTTCTAGTGTTCGTCGACGAAGAGCGCATCAAGCAGCTCGAAGCGCGCATGAAGGAGCAGGGTTATTTGGAGGCCTCGCGCATGGCGACCGCGTTCAACCTCTTGCGCTCGAACGACCTGATCTGGCCGTACGTCGTCAACAACTACCTGCGAGGCAAGGCGCCTTACCCTTTCGACATCCTGTTCTGGAATTCGGATGCGACCCGGATGCCGGCAGCCAACCACGCCTTCTATTTGCGCAACTGCTATCTCACCAACAAGCTGGCGCGCGGGGAAATGGAGATCGCCGGTACGACGCTGGAGCTGCGCAAGATCAAGGTGCCGATCTACAACCTCGCCACCCGCGAGGACCACATCGCGCCGGCCAAATCGGTGCTGTTCGGCTCGCAGTATTTCGGCGGACCGGTGACTTTCGTGCTCGCCGGCTCCGGCCATATCGCCGGTGTGATCAATCCGCCTGGCAAGCCCAAGTACCAGTACTGGACCGGCGATGTGCCGTCCGGCTCCGACATCGACAAGTGGATGGCGACGGCCACCGAGCATCCGGGGTCGTGGTGGCCGAACTGGCTGGATTGGCTGAAACAGCACGACAGCGAGACGGTGCCGGCACGCGAGATTGGCGGCGGCAAGCTCACGCCGATCGAGGACGCACCCGGCTCCTATGTGAAGGTGAAGAGCTGGGAGTAAGGCCCGTCTCAGAATCAAAAAGGGCTGGATCGCTCCGGCCCTTTCTATTGTTTAAACTGAAACTTACGCCACCAGCTTCACTGGCACCTTCAAGTAACGCACCCCGTTGGCCTCGGCCGGCGGCAGCTTGCCGGCGCGCATGTTGACCTGGATCGACGGCAGCAGCAGCAGGGGCGCCGCCAGCGTGGCGTCGCGCTTGGTGCGCATCGCGACAAAGTCGTCTTCGCTCACGCCTTCGTGCACATGCACGTTGCGCGCCCGTTCCTCGCCCACCGTGGTCTCCCAGGCAAATTGGTCGCGGCCGGGCGCCTTGTAGTCATGGCACATGAACAAGCCGCGTCTCCGGCGGCAGCGACAGCAGCCGGTGAATCGAGCGGTAAAGCGCGTGTGCGTCGCCACCGGGGAAGTCCGCCCGCGCGGTGCCGAAGTCGGGCATGAACAAGGTATCGCCGACGAACACGGCGTCGCCGATCCTATAGGACACGCAGGCCGGCGTGTGGCCCGGCGTATAGATCACTTCCGCCTCGAGCGTGCCGATGTTGAAACGCTCGCCGTCCCTGTAGAGATGGTCGAACTCGGAGCCGTCGCCCGACACGTCCATTGCGTTGAATACCGGACGGAAGATTTTCTGCACCTCGCGGATGTGCTCGCCGATGCCGACCTTGGCGTCAGTCTTGAGCTTGATGTAGGGCGCGCCCGATAGGTGGTCGGCGTGGGCGTGGGTCTCCAGCACCAGGCCGATCTTGACCCCGAGCTTCTCGGCTTCCGCCAGCAGGGCGTCGGCGGACTCCACCGTGGCCTTGCCGCTGCGGTGGTCGAAGTTCAGCACCGGATCCATTACGGCCCCGTCCAGGGTCGCCGGATCCCAGACCAGATAGCTCACCGTATTGGTCGGCTCGTCGAAAAAGGCGCGAATTTCGGGCTTCGTGGGCATTTATTGCGCTCCCTCTTTCATATTCACTTGACTATATATTAGTACTCACTAATTTAGCAATATCTAATTCTCAGGAAGCAATATCCGATGCCCGTTCCAACCGCCCGCTGCGGCCCCGCCAAGCTCGCCGGCACCGACGAGTTCGAACAGAAGGCCGCCGACGCCGCACAGCTCCTCAAGCTGCTCGCTAACGAGCACCGCCTGGTCATTCTTTGCCGGCTGGCCGAGACCCGCGAAATGTCGGTGAACGGCCTCGCCGAGGCCGTGGGCCTCAGCCAATCGGCGCTTTCGCAGCATCTTGCCAAGATGCGCGAGGACGGACTGCTCGGCACCAGGCGCGAGGCGCAGACTGTGTTCTATCGCCTCGCCGATCCCAACGCGACGCGCCTATTGGCACTATTGCGTGACATCTACTGCCCCTGATCCCGTTTAAACCCCCGCAAGATCAACTGGAAGAAAAGAACGAGAAGAAGTCATGAGCAAAGTCGAGAACATCACCCCCGAGCGCGCCAAGCAGTTGATCGAAGATGGCGCCGTATTGATCGATATCCGCGAAGCCAACGAATATCGGGCCGAGAACATTCCCGGCGCCCGCCATCACGCGCTGTCGCAGATCGACCGCAGCCATCCGGCGCGCGATGGTGACACCGTGCTGATCTATCACTGCAAGTCCGGCGCGCGCACGAACATGAACGCCGGCAAGCTCGCCGCCGTCTCCGGCGATTGCGAGGTCTATCTGCTCGGCGGCGGCATCCACGGCTGGAAGCGCGCCGGTCTGCCAACCTCGGCGCAGCCGGCGGGCGCGGCGGCTAACGCCAACGAGGGCGGCATTCTCAGCAAGCTGTCGGGTCTGTTCCGCTGACACGTTCAGACGTAACGCGACTCGCCTGCCTCAAACTCCGTTCGTTCCCACGCATGCGGGAAACTAGTGGAGCGAATTTGACATTTGATACCGATTTGCGGCGAGTTGCTCATCAAATGTCAAATTCAAAGCTCCACTAGAATCAAATAGTTGCTAGTGGTCCTTTGATTCCGACATTTGCTCGGGAGCTTGCAGCACCGGGATGCAAATGTCGGAATCGGACCACTAAGGGCCAAGATTGCAAGGCTCGGATTCGCGACTCTGGGTCCCGGCTTGCGCGGGGACGAACGGAGAGGTCTCCGAGAAAGGGAACCTTATTGAACATGCGGAAGGCGCGGCCATGCTGACGCTGCATTACGTGCTGTCGATATTCTCCGGCGGCCTGGTCGGTTTCACCCTCGGCCTGGTGGGCGGCGGCGGCTCGATCCTGGCAGTGCCGCTCCTGATCTACGTGGTCGGCGTGCACGGCACTCATGTCGCCATCGGCACCAGCGCCTTGGCGGTGGCGGCCAGCGCCGCGGTCAATCTCGCCGGCCACGCGCGAAAGCGCACGGTGAAATGGCCCTGCTCGATCACCTTCGCACTCGCGGGCATAGTTGGCGCGGCCACTGGCGCGCACCTCGGCAAGCTGGTCGATGGTCACAAACTCCTCTTGCTGTTCGGCATCCTGATGGTGGTGGTCGGCGCGCTGATGCTCAAGCCCCGCAAGTCGGGCGGCGATCCGGATGTCAGGCTTAACGCCATGAGCGCCGGACGGTTGCTCCCATTCCTGATCACCACCGGCTTTCTTGTCGGCGCCCTCTCCGGCTTTTTCGGTATCGGCGGCGGCTTCCTGATTGTCCCGGGACTGATGGCTGCGACCGCCATGCCGCTGATCAACGCGATCGGCTCGTCGCTGGTGTCGGTCACCGCCTTCGGCCTCACCACCGCGGCGAGTTATGCCTGGTCGGGGTTCGTCGACTGGCAACTGGCCGGCCTGTTCATCGCCGGCGGCGCACTCGGCGGCTTTGCCGGCATCAAGCTGGCGCACCGGCTCGCCGGTCATAAACACGCTTTGACGCTGGTCTTCGCCGGTGTGGTGATCGCGGTCGGGCTTTACGTGATCGCCCGCTCAGTCTGGTTCTAGTTCCCAGAAGTCGATGGTCTGATTGGCCGGCGATTCCTTGCGGTAATGCACCGTGGCGTACTGGCCGCCGTGAAACACCAGCGGCGGCCGCTCGTCGTCTCGCATGGCGAGGATGCGGCCGATGAACAGGCTGTGATCGCCGCAATCGTGGCGCGCCGCGATCTCTGCCGCGATCGCCGCGCTGACGCCGGAGAGCACCGGCACCCCGCTCATATGCTCGAACAGCACCTCGGGCTGTTCCACCCCCTGCCCGGCGAAATGCTGGCTTATCGCCTCCTGCCCCTGCGCCAGCATGCTGACGCCGAAATGCCCGGCATTGTTGAGCGCCCTGTGCAGGCGTGCCTTCGTGGCCACCGAGACAATACAGAGCGGCGGCGACAGCGAGCCGGACATGAAGGCATTGGCGGTCATACCGCGTACGCCGCCCTCCGCCTCCGCAGTGATTACCGTCACGCCGGTGGCGAAGCGGCCCATGACCCGGCGAAATAGCTTGGAATCCACCGCTTTTGTCTTGTCGCTCACGCCCGTTGCCCATTCCGCTCGGTACGACTTGCAGCCGTTCTAGCGGGCCAGGGCCCCGCCGCAAACCCCCCCGCTCTTTCAGCCAAACGATAACGCACTCGTGAGATTGATCGGGCGCAGCGTCCCTCGACTCAAGCTAAAGTTCAGCCCGCCATTTGTTCCCGCGCATGACTTTGTAAGACGGTTCTGGATTTTTCCGGAAGCGGACCTTTCAAGGTCAAATGCGCCAACTGCTGGGGATGCACTATGTCCAAAGAACTATATTGGCTGACGCTGACGGTCATCCTGACCGGTCTCTTGTGGGTACCCTACATTCTCGACCGCATCATGGTGCGCGGGCTGATGGGAGCGATGGACAATCCCTCACCCGACGACAAGACGCAATCGCCCTGGGCGCAACGGCTGCAACACGCGCACATGAACGCGGTCGAAAATCTGGTGATCTTTGCCGCGCTGGTGCTGACGCTCGCGGTCATGAAGCACTCGACCGAAAGCACGGTGCTTGCCTGTGCGGTCTATTTCTGGGCACGGCTCGCGCATGCCGTCATCTATTGGGCCGGCATTCCGGTCTTGCGCACGCTCTCATTTGCAGTCGGTTTCCTGGCGCAGGCAGCGCTGGTGCTGGCCGTTTTCGGGAAGTTGTAATTTTCCGTCATTGCGGGGCGCCCGCGTAAGCGGGCGAACCCGGAATCCATACGCCGCAGCACCTCGATTTCAGTGAGACAGGGGTTATGGATTCCGGGTCCGGCGCTGCGCGCCGTCCCGGAATGACAGCATTATTGTGGCGCCGCGCGCTCAATGATCGTGCGCGCATCCACCCCGCGCGGCAAGAGCCCGAAGGCGCTGCCCCGCTCGCCGTCAAGCCGCGAGGCGCAGAAAGCGTCCGCCACCGCGGGCGGCGCGTGCTTAGTCAGCAACGCAGCCTGTAAAGCTAGGATCAGCTCGCGCGCCAGCCCGCGCGCCTGGGATTCATCGCTGTGTTCAGCGTCTTGTAAACGCTTCTGTAAGCGTTCCACGAAGCCGCGTAGACGCTTGTCGCCACCGTCGTCAAGCTCGGCGGCCAACATTTCAGCGGCCTTGGGCGTGCGCGCCAGCGCCCGCAGCACGTCGAGGCACATGACGTTGCCGGAGCCTTCCCAGATCGAATTGACCGGCGCCTCGCGGTAGAGCCGCGGCATGATGCTTTCCTCGATGTAGCCGGAGCCGCCCAGCACCTCCATGGCCTCGAAGGTAACGTAAGGCGTGCGCTTGCAAATCCAGAACTTGGCCGCCGGCGTCACCACCCGCCGATAGGCGATCGACATTTCGTCGTCCTCGTCGTATGCGCGCGCCAGCCGCAAGGTCAGCACGGTCGCGGCTTCCGTCTCCAGCGCGAGATCGGCCAGCACATTTTCCATCAGCGGCTGGTCGACCAGCTTCTTCTGGAACACGGTGCGGTGGCGCGCGTGATGAACTGATTGCGCCAGCGCCTGCCTCATCAAGCCGGAGGAACCGATGGCACAATCGAGCCGCGTGTAGTTGCCCATCTCGATGATGGTCGGGATGCCGCGCCCCTCCTCGCCGATAAGCTGCGCATAGGCGCCGTCGAATTCGACTTCGCTCGAAGCGTTGGAGCGATTGCCGAGCTTGTCTTTCAATCGAAGGATATGCACGGTGTTGCGCTGACCGTCCGGCGTCCAGCGCGGCATCAGGAAACAGCTTAAGCCTTTCGGCGATTGCGCCAGCACCAGGAAGGCATCGCACATGGGCGCCGACATGAACCATTTGTGGCCAAAGAGCCGGAAGCTACCGTCGTTTGACGGGTCGGCGCGGGTGATATTGGTGCGCAAGTCCGAACCGCCCTGGTTCTCGGTCATGCCCATGCCGATCAGCGCTGCCGTTTTCTCGCCGGAGGGGCGAAAACGACGGTCGTATTCCCGTCCGAAGACCTTCGGCAACCATTGCGCGGCGATTTTCGGCGCCTGCCGCAAGGTCGGCACCGACCCGTAGGTCATGGCGAGCGGGCAACAGACCCCGCTTTCGATCTGCATGAGCAGGTAAAACCCGGCGGCGCGCGCCACATGCGCGCCCGGTTTCGATTCCGCCCACGGGCTCGAATGCAGGCCGGCGCGCAGCGCGATTGCCAGCAACTCATGCCAGGCCGGATGAAATTCGACCTCGTCGATGCGGTGGCCATAGCGGTCCAGCGTGCGCAGGGTCGGCGTGTGCCTGTTGGCGTCGAAGCCGAGCTTGACGGTCTCCGGCTTGCCGAGGGTGGCGCCGAGTGCCTTCAAGCCCTCTTCCGCCCAGCCCGCCTGTTCGCGCGTAATTCCCTCGCGCAGCACAGTATCGCTCATGAACAGATTATAGGGCTCGAGCGGCGGCGGCTGGTTCTGGACCTCGAACATCGGGCGCGGGCTCCCATGGCACCGTCATTCCGGGACGCCGCCAAAAGCGCGTTCACGCGCGTCTTCGACGCGCTATGGCGGCGGACCCGGAATCCATACTCCGCAGCGCTGGGATTATGGATTCCGGGTTTGCGAACTTCGTTCGCGCCCCGGAATGACAAATCTTACGCCACCCGCCGATTCACGGAAACAGCGCGACCTGCTCCAGCCCCGTCGTCTCAGGATAACCCATCACCAGATTCATGTTCTGGATGGCTTGGCCGGAGGCACCCTTCACCAGGTTGTCGAGCGCTGAGACAATGATGGCCCGGCCGTCCTTGCGGTCCCTGGCCACTCCGATGAAGGTCATGTTGGAGCCGCGAACATGCCGGGTCTGCGGCGTTTCGCGGAACGGCAGCACATGCACGAATGGCTCCTTCGCGTAAAACTTTAAAAGTATCGCGTGAAGCTCTTCCGCCGTCCGCCCGCGCTTGCCCCGCACGTAGATGGTGGACAGGATTCCGCGGTTCATCGGGACCAGATGCGGCGTGAAGCTGACGACCACCTCCCGCCCCGCGGCAAGTGAGAACTCCTGATCAAGCTCGGCCATGTGCCTGTGGCCGCCGACCCCATAGGCATTGAAGCCTTCGGAGACTTCCGAAAACAGCATCGCTTCCTTGGCCGCGCGGCCTGCTCCCGTCATGCCCGACTTGGCGTCGATCACGATCTCGTCGAGGTCGATGGCCTTGGCCTTGATCAGCGGCACCAACGGAAGCTGCGCGCAGGTGGTGTAGCAGCCAGGGTTCGCGACGAGCCGCGCGTGTCTGATCTCGCGCCGGTGGATTTCGCAGAGACCATAAACCGCTTCAGTCTGCAGCTCCGGCGCATGATGCTCATGGCCATACCATTTGGCGTAAGCTCCGGTGTCCGCCAGCCGGAAGTCGGCAGACAGGTCGATTACCTTGGTGGCGGGCGCCTTGGCCAGCAGCGCCTTCAGCACCTTCTGGGTGGTGGCGTGCGGCAGCGCGCAGAAGACGATATCAAGGCCGGCCTCCGTCCAGTCGATGCCGTCAAGCGCCACCAGTTGCGGCAGCGGAAACGGCGAGAAGTGCTGGAAGACGTGACGCATCTCTTGGCCGGCGCGCCGCTCGGCGGTGAGCAGCGTGAGATCGGCCCGTGGATGGCGCAGCAGCAGACGCACCAGCTCCGCACCGGTGTAGCCGGACGCGCCCAACACGCCGATTTTCGCTTTTTGAGCCATAGTCGATCCTCATCCAGTGTCTTAACGGACGACCGGAAGAAGGCCAATCGCGGAATGTTCAGAAGGGAACGTGCCGCGGCCCTCGTCCGGCGGCATGGGTGACGGCTAATGCCTCTCCCGTGCCGGGGCGGCACGGCGGCGGCGGAGGTGCGCTGTCACGGTTAGTTTCATGGGCGCGCGCTATAGGCCCCTCACCCCGGGCCGTCAAGCCGGGCGCGCAACAGGAAAGCCGCGGGAACCGGGAGTGCGTCCCGCGCGCGAGGCACGCGGATGTGGCGCACGCGCTCTAAGCCGCGCGATCGTGTGCATACCCATAAATCGCGATGATGCCGACTAATCCGCATTTGAATGGCGTATCGCCATGCAGCGGATAGGCGGCTGAAACCCTTTTCGCTAAGTTAGTGGAGCGAATTTGACATTTGATGCCCATTTGCGGCAAGCCGCTCATCAAATGTCAAATTCAAAGCTCCACTAGTGCGGTGGATTTGAAGTTCGTCACATTGCTTGCAGCAAGTCCGTAGACGAACTTCAAATCCAAAACCGCACTAGAATCATAAAGTTGCTAGTGTCCTTTCGAATCCGAAGTTCGTACGGAGCAAGCTGAATAATTTGACGAACTTCGGAACCAGAACCATTGCATGCGCAGTGGCGCATTCGGGTGCGCTCGCTTTCGCGATCGCGCCTGGCGCCCACGCCAAACCATTGAAGGTGGCTCCGGCAAGGGCATTAACCCGAATGGCTTGTGGCCGGCGCAGAATGGCAAACTGCTGATGGTCGGCTTCACCGACAAGAAACATCCACATGGCATTTACGAGATGAAGACAAATCCCGGCGTGCCGAAGGAAATTTCCAAGCCGATCGGCGTGCTCGACGGTCTCTATCAGATGAAAGACGGCGACCTGCTCGCGACCGACTGGGCGAACGGCTCGCTGTTTCAGTGGAATGCCAAGACCGGAATTCACATCCTCGCCACGGGCTTCAAGGGCCCGGCCGACATCGCGGTCGTCCCCAACGACAAGGGCTATCTGGTGGCGCTGCCGGACCTGGTCACCAGCAAGATCCATCTGATCCAGTTGAGCGAGTAAACCATCTGGTCATTCCGGGACGCCCGCCGTAACCGATTGGCAACGGCGGCCGCGTATCGGCGCCGGTCAAGCGCGCATGGGCAGTACCCCATATAGGCGGCGTCGCACTGCTTCTATAAAGTGGGCAGCGCAAATCCAAAGACGCAGCGGCCGCAGAGCCGCTCGACCGGTCAAAACTTAGGGAGGAGAGGATGCTGCGAACGATACTGCGCGCCCTGGGCGCGCTCCTGATGGCGGCAACGCTGACAAGCCCGGCGCTGGCCGCCAAGGGTCAGACCAAATTCCACTGGTACGGCCAGTCGGCCTGGAAGATCACCACGCCCTCGGGCGGGGTGATCCTGATCGATCCCTGGCTCACGGTGCCGACCAACCCCGACAAGAACTCGATCGCCGAACTTGATCGCGTGGATTACATCCTGATCACGCACGGCCACCGCGATCATGTCGGCGACGCGGTCGCGATCGCCAAGAAGACTGGGGCCAAGCTGCTCGCGCCCTACGCGCTGGCGCAGAACATGGTCTCGGTGGTCGGCTATCCCAAGGACCAGGTCATTTATGGCGGCAACGTCGGCGGCACCATCGATCTGCCCAAGGCCGGCGCCAAGGTGCTGTACGTCAACGCCATCCACGGCTCGGAGCTGACCGCGCCGCAGCTTCCCAAGCCCGCGCCCGGCCAGCCGACCGCGCTCGCCAGCGGTAACCCGGTCGGCTACGTGATCATGATCAAGGACGGGCCGACGATCTACCACACCGGCGACACCGACGTGTTCGAGGACATGAAGCTGATCCCCACGTTCCACCACATCGACGTGATGCTTGCCTGTATTGGCGGCTATTTCACCATGGATCCGCAGCGCGCCGCGCTCGCGGTCAAGTGGGTGAACCCGACCCACGTCATCCCGATGCACTACGGCACCTTCGGGCTGCTCTCCGGCACGCCGGACCAGTTCCGCGCGGCGCTTGCCAAGCGCAAAATTGCAGACAAGCTGATCGTTATGAAGCCCGGCCAGGACCACAGCTTCTGAGCGCCAATATCCGGGAACGGCCAACGTCGTCCCCAATACAAGAACTGTTTCGATCCGCCGGGGCGACACGCTCCGGCGGCTTCTCTTTTCACCACAGCCACCTCACCAGAGACGAGACGCCATCGCCGATCGTGAGCAGCACAGCCGCCCACAACAAGGCGGAGGTGAAGTTCGCGAACTGAAACCGCCAATAGGGCATCTCGAAAATACCGGCGACCAGCGGCACCGAAGCGCGCAGCGGCCCGAAGAAGCGGCCGATGAAGATTGCCAGGATACCCCAGCGCTTCACGAAACGCTCACCGCGCGGGATCAGGTCGGGGTGGCGCGATAGCGGCCAGATGTGCTGCACCGAATATTCAAGCTTGAGCCCGATCCAGTAGGACAGCCAGTCGCCGCTCGCCGCGCCGAGTGCGCCCGCGATCCAGATCGGCCAGAAGTTCAAGCCGCCGGTCTGGACCAGGGCGCCCATGGCGACCAGAGCCGCCCAGGCCGGAATCAGCAGCGAGATGAAGGCAAGCGACTCCCCGAACGCCAAGCCGAATACGATCGGCGCCGCCCATTCCGAATGGTTGCGGACGAAGGCGACGACGTCGTGAACATAGGCGTGAAAATGCATGGGAGAGAAAGACCGGCACGGCGGGGTGCCGTTATCTAGCCGAGCCGCGGCGCGCACGCCAGCGGGCCAACCGCCGCAAGGCCTAGTGCAACGAATTTGACATTTGATACCGATTTGCGGCGAGTTGCTCATCAAATGTCAAATTCAAAGCTCCACTAGAATCAAATAGTTGCTAGTGGTCCTTTGATTCCGACATTTGCTCGGGAGCATGCAGCACTGGGATGCAAATGTCGGAATCGGACCACTAGTCCGGCAAGTCCGGCTCATCTTTCGGAAAAAGATACACAAAAGCCGTCAACCCCATGATCAACAGGGGTGCGGCAAGAAATGCTCCGACCGGCCCCCAAAGCCAGGTCCAGAAGACCAGCGACAGGAACACCATCAGCGGATTGAGGGTGAACTTTCGGCCTACCAAACTGGGGGTGACGATCTCGCCTTCGAGCGTGGCGCAGGCGAGATAAAGGAGCGGGGCGATCAGCGCATGGGTAAGCGACGGAAATGCCACCAGTCCAACCATGAACATCGCTCCTTCCATCATCAGCGAGCCGAGATAAGGGATGAAGTTGAGGACGAAGGCGAGCACGCCCCAAGCTAGCGGGTCGGGCAGCCCGATCGCCCAGGCAATAATGCCGCCGAGCACGCCCATCGACAGATTGATCACCGCCACCACGCTGAGATAGCTGGTCAGATTGCGCTCGATCTCGTTCAGGATTTTAAGCACCCGCAACCGGTCATCGCGCGTGCGGAACAGCACTACCGCCTCCTGACGCAACGCCGTGCGCCCCAACAGCATGAAGAATAACGCGCCAAAGAAGATGACGAGTTGGCCGAGCGCAGGAGTCACGATCGACACCGCCGGCTGCACGATGGACATGATGTCGAAGCCGCCAATGTCCTTGCCCGCCTCCGATGGCAGCAGCGCGTTGCGCAGGTCGCGCAAGGCGGCAAGCGGCCCGTCGAACAGGCGCAGTTTGTCCTGGATGCTGCGGCCGATTTCCGGCGCCTTGCCGATCCAGTCGACTACCGGCGCCGACAGCAGCATGATCAAGCCGTAGAACGCGCCGGCGACCAGCAGCCATAGCGCGATCGCAGTTGCGGCTTTCGGAACGCCGCGGCGGTCGGCCTGTACCGACAGCGGCCCCAACATCATGGTCACCACGAAAGCCGCGGTCACCGGCAACACCACCGGACGCGCCAGGCTGAGCGCCGCGACCAGCAGGATGAGAAAAATGCCGAAGGTCGCAACCTCGGCGGACGCACGCCGTAGGCCAGGTTCGATCGAAAACGGCGAGGCCCGGTCGGCATCCAAGGCGATCTGCCGCCCGGCATCGCTGTCCGGACCTGCCGAAGGTGCCAATTTCGGATCGTGGACGGCCATGGGACGGATAACGAGCGAAGTTCCAAATGGTTGCCTGCACGGCGCTTGCAACGAATTTACCGCCGCCCAGCCCTTTTCCACCGTCGATTTAATCGTCCGGCAGACCTGGCGCGACGCGAGATCGTGGCATAGTGACTGGCAAATGATTCGGCCCGCCCCTATCTGGCAAGGGCCCAACCGAACTTACGCAATGGCCAAGACCGCGACCAAAAAGAAACAGCCGCCTCATCCCGATCTGTTCGAAGGGCCCTCGCGTGCGCCCGCCCGCAACGCGCCGGCGCGGGGCAAGAGCACGCGCGAGAAGCCGGCGAAAGCCGCCCGCGGGGGCAATGCCGAAGCTGGCTACAGCGCCAAGCATATTGAGGTGCTGGAAGGGCTCGAGCCGGTGCGCCGCCGGCCCGGCATGTATATCGGCGGCACCGACGAAAAGGCGCTGCATCATCTCTTCGCCGAGGTAATCGACAATGCCATGGACGAGGCGCTGGCCGGCCACGCCGATTGGATCGAGGTCGAACTCGAGGCCGACGGTTTTATTTCCGTCACCGACAACGGACGCGGCATTCCGGTCGACCCCCATCCCAAGTTCAAGAACAAGTCGGCGCTCGAAGTGATCATGTGCACGCTGCATGCCGGCGGCAAGTTCGACTCCAAGGTCTACGAGACGTCGGGCGGCCTGCACGGCGTCGGCGTATCTGTCGCCAACGCGTTGTCGGATCGGCTGGAGGTCGAGGTCGCGCGCGGGCAGCAGCTCTATCGCATGGCATTCGAGCGCGGCAAGCCGAAGGGCAAGCTGCAGAAGGCCGGCCGCGCTCCCAACCGGCGCGGCACCAAGGTCCGCTTTCATCCCGACCCGCAGATATTCGGCCCCAAGGCCGCGTTCAGAGCCGACCGCGTCTTCAAGATGACGCGCTCCAAGGCCTATCTGTTTGGCGGCGTGGAAATCCGCTGGCACTGTGCCAAGGCACTTCTGAAGGGCCACGACGAAGTTCCCGAAAAGGCCACTTTCCATTTCGCAGAAGGCCTAAAGGACTATCTCGCGGACAATCTTTCCGGCGCCACCTTGGTGCATCCCGACATCTTCACTGGCTCGTCAGGCAAGACCGGCCGCCACGGCACCGCCGAATGGGCGATTGCCTGGACCGCCGACACCGACGGCTTCATCAACTCCTATTGCAACACCATTCCAACGCCCGACGGCGGCACGCACGAATCCGGCTTGCGCTCCGCATTGTTGCGCGGGCTGAAGGACCATGCCGCCCGCGTCGGCCAGGAAAAGCGCGCGGCGCCCGTCACCAGCGACGACATCATGACGGGCGCGGCCTGCATGCTGTCGGTGTTCGTGCGCGAACCCGAGTTTCAGGGCCAGACCAAAGACCGGCTCGCCACCGCGGAAGCCCAGCGCATCGTCGAGCAGGCGATCCGCGATCCCTTCGACCACTGGCTCGCCGCCAACCCGACGCAGGCCAATAAACTTTTGGACTTCGTCATCGAGCGCGCCGACGAACGCGTTCGCCGCCGGCAGGAAAAGGACATCGCCCGCAAGAGCGCGGTGCGCAAACTGCGCCTGCCCGGCAAGCTCGCCGACTGCACCAATTCGGCGTCCGACGGTTCGGAGATTTTCATCGTCGAGGGAGACTCGGCCGGCGGCTCGGCCAAGCAGGCGCGCGACCGCCGCACGCAAGCCGTATTGCCCTTACGCGGCAAAATCCTGAACGTGGCCAGCGCCGGCAAGGACAAGCTCGCTCAAAACGCCCAGATCGCCGATCTCATCCAGGCGCTCGGCTGCGGCACCGGTACGCACTATCACGAAAAGGATCTGCGCTACGAGAAGGTCATCATCATGACCGACGCCGACGTCGACGGCGCGCATATCGCCTCGCTCTTGATCACTTTCTTCTTCCGCACCATGCCGAAGATGATCGAGGCCGGGAAGCTTTATCTCGCAGTGCCGCCGCTTTATCGGCTGAGCCACGGCGGCAAGATTTTCTATGCCCGCGACGACAAGCACAAGGACGCGCTGCTGAAGAAGGAATTCCACGCCAACGCCAAGGTGGAAGTCTCGCGCTTCAAGGGCCTGGGCGAGATGATGGCGGCGCAGTTGAAAGAAACCACCATGGACCCGTCAAAACGCACGCTTTTGCGGGTGATGCTGGTCGACAAGGATTTGAAACCGACCGCCAGGGCCGTCGAGCAATTGATGGGCACTAAGGCGGAAACGCGCTTCGCCTTCATCCAGGAACACGCCGAATTCGCGAACGAGAAATTGCTGGACGTGTAGAGGCGCCGGCCAACCCGGTGGCCGCCCTACTGGCACTTCCGCAGCGTCGGCGTGTTCGCGCCGGCGGCAAGCGCGACGCCGTCCTTGACCCGCACCGACCCACCCTCCGGCTGATTGAACATGGTGCGGCGGCGGCCATCGCGCACCCGCATGACCAGTTTCTGCTGCTGCGCCGCCTCGCTACCGGGCCGGAACATGACCTCCAGCGCCACTTGCGTAGCCGAAAGCCGTGTCGCCGACAGCACGCGGTAATGATTGGCGGCGTAGTCGGGTCCGAGATGATGTTCCTCCACCACCGAGCCATCGTCTTGCAGGATATCGCTGACGTAAGGGTTCTGCGGCGAGGCCGGCCGGCCACAATCCACCGCCCAGGTTCCGAACATACCGAATTGCCGCAAGACGTCCGCAGTGGTGAGCGGCTCAGCGGCGGTGGCAAGCGTCATCGAGAGCAACAACGCTACAGCCGCAACAAAGCGCATGACAACCTGCCGTCTCACCGACCCCAACACGGACCGAGCATAGCAGCCGGCCAAGCGGCGGCAATTATCATAGTGAATTGTGGTACAGTTATGCAGTGGTGTTACGTGGCAACCGCCCGGCGAAGTTTTGGATGAAAGATGATCCTGCAAATCCGGCCGGACCGGCGATTGCGCGCGACCGCTTCGGTCATCCCGCCGGTCTTTCCTATCTGTTCGCGACCGAGATGTGGGAACGCTTCTCCTACTACGGTATGCGCGCACTGCTCGTGCTCTATATGGTCGAGTACTTGCTGCAACCGCGGCATGCGAACACCGTGCTCGGTCTTTCCTGGTTCCGCGCCGGCCTGGAAAGCGTTTTCGGGCCGCTGGCCACGCAACCGCTGGCTTCACAAATATACGGATTCTACACCGAACTCGTATACCTCACGCCGATCTTTGGCGGCCTGTTGGCCGACCGCGTTCTCGGCCAGCGTCGCACCGTCGTGCTCGGCGCCGCGCTGATGGCCGCCGGCCATTTTGCAATGGCGTTCGAAGATCTGTTTCTGTTTGCATTGCTGCTGCTGATCCTCGGCAGCGGCTGCTTCAAGCCCAATGTCTCCACGCAGGTCGGCGCGCTTTACGCCCCCGGCGACCGGCGCCGCGACCGCGCCTTCTCCATCTTCTACGTCGGCATCAATCTCGGCGCATTCTTCTCGCCGCTGGTGTGCGGCACTTTGGGAGAAGAGGTCGGCTGGCACTACGGCTTCGGCGCCGCCGGCGTCGGCATGACCATCGGGCTTGCCATTTATCTGTTCGCGACACCGACGCTGCCGAAGGATGCGTTCGTCAAGCGCGATACGACCGGTACGCCGCTCAGTGACGACGATTGGAAGGCGATCCTGGCGCTTATTGTTTTGGTCTTGCCGGTGAGCCTGTTCTGGGCGACCTACGAGCAGCAGGGCAACACCATCGTCCTGTGGTCGGTCGACTACACCGATCGGCATTTATTCGGTTACGACATTCCGGCTACCTGGTTCCAGTCGTTCAATCCGTTCATGATCTTTGCATTCACGCCGTTCATCGTGGCGTTATGGCGCTGGCAGGACGCGCGCGAGCCCTCAACGGTGATGAAGATGGCGATCGGCTGCTTCCTCAACGCGGCCTCCTGGCTGATCATGGTGGCGGCGGCATGGGCCGCGGGCGACGGCAAGGCGAACTGGCTGTGGCTGTTCGCCTTCTTCTTTGTCATCACCGTGGGCGAGCTTTATCTCTCGCCGACCAGCCTCTCATTGGTGACCAAGGTAGCGCCCTTGCGCGTGTTGTCATTGATGATGGGAGTGTGGCTTGCGACCAGCTTCTTCGGCAATTTCCTCGCCGGTTACCTCGGCACCTTCTGGTCGAGCATGGGCAAAATCGAGTTCTTCCTGATGCTCGCCGTCGTCTCAGCGGTGGCCGGTGTAGTGATTACTCTGCTGCACTGGCCGCTGCGGAAAGTGTTGCGCGACTAGTCCAGCGGCAAGCCGACATATTGCTCGGCGAGCGAGCGCGAGGCCGCCTCCGATGACGTCAGATAGTCGAGATCGGAAAGCTGACGGCGACGGTCGAAGGCCGTCTCGGTCGGGAAGCGGTGCATGATCTGCGTCATCCACCAGGAAAAGCGCTGGGCGTACCAAACCCGGCGCAGAGCCTTGGCCGAATAGCCGTCGAGCAGTTCCGTACGCGTGTGCTTGTAGCAAGCCTCCAGCGCGCGCGAGAGATAGACCACGTCGGCAAAGGCGAGGTTCATGCCCTTGGCGCCGGTCGGCGGCACGATGTGGGCGCTATCGCCGGCGAGAAAAAGCCGGCCGTACTGCATCGGCTCGACCACGAAGCTGCGCATTGGCGTAATGCTCTTCTGCAGCATCTTGCCCTCTTGCAGCGTTCGCGCGCCGCCGAGCCGCTTGTGCAGTTCGTCCCAGATGCGGTCGTCGGACCAGTTCTCGATCTCCTCGTCATGATCAACCTGCAGATAGAGCCGCGCCAGCGTCTCCGAGCGCATGGTGTAGAGCGCAAAGCCACGGTCGGTATAGGAGTAGATCAGTTCCTCGTCGGGCGGCGGGCTCTCCGCCAGGATGCCGAGCCAGCCGAACGGATAATCGCGCTCGAACACGCTGAGCACGCCGTCGGGAATGCTCGGGCGCGTGATGCCGTGGAAGCCGTCACAGCCGGCGATGTAATCGCAATCGATTACCTGCGCTTTGCCCTCGTGGGTGAACTTGATCTTCGGCCGCTCGCTGGTGAGGTCGTGCACCGTCACGCCGTCGACTTCGAACAGCAGCGGGCCGCCGTCGGTGCGACGCTGCGCGACCAGGTCCTTCACCACCTCCTGCTGGCCGTAGATGGTAACGCGCTTGTCGACCAGCTTCTTGAAATCGAGCCGGTGGATGTCGCCATTGATACCGATATTGATGCCCCAATGCGGCAGGCCTTCGCGCCGCATGCGTGCGCCGACACCGGCCTCCACAAGCAGGTCAGCCGCCCAATGTTCCATCAGGCCGGCGCGAATGCGGTTATAGATGTATTCTTCGCTGCGGTTCTCGATGATGACGGACTCAATGCCCTGGAGGTGCAGGAGCCGCGCCAGCATCAGGCCGGCGGGCCCCGCTCCGATGATGCCGACCTGTGTGCGCATATGTTTTTCTCCCGGCGGAAAGCCCTAGCGTGGCGCTTATAGGAGCCGGTTCGCAACAGCGCAAAGGGACGAAGCCCGGAATGGCTAGAACAATTCTGCGGCGGTTCGCGGCCTCAACCGGAGAGCCATTCGGCAAGCGCGGCGTTCACCGCTTCGGGCTGTTCCAGAGTCGACAGATGCCCGCAGTCCGGAACGATCGTCAACCGCGCGTTTGGAATGCCGCCGGCGATCTCTCTCGCCATTTCCGGCGTCGTGAGTTCGTCGTTCTCGCCGGTCAGTACCAAGGTCGGACATCCAATCTGCGGCAACGAGGGCCGCGAGTTTGGCCGCGAGATGATGGCCTTTTCCTGCCGCACGAAAGCAGCCGCACCGATGTCGGACGCCATGGCATGCAGGACCGCCTTGAGCGCAGGCTCCTCACGGCGGCTAGGCTGCAGGAATCGCGGCGTCAACGTCTCGACCACTTCCGAGAAGCGGCCTTTCTCAGCCATCTCGATGAAGGCATAGCGCGCCGCCGTCTGCTCAGGCGTGTCGGGGCGCGCCGAGGTATCGAGCAAAGCCAGCCTTTGGATGCGCTCGGATGCCTGGCGCATCAGTTCAAAAGCGAGATAACCGCCATAGGACAAGCCGGCGAGCGCGAAGCGCGGCGGGGCCTCGGCCAGGATGCGCGCCGCGACCGCACTGATCTCGTCGTCGTGCCGATGATCGACCACGATCACCGAACCGAAACGCCACAAAGCCGCGACTTGCGGGCCATAAAGGCGGGCGCTGCATAGCAATCCGGGCACCAAAACGAGCGGCAATGGTGACGCCATTTCGACCTCCAAGAGCGGGCATGCCAGTGTTTGGGGAGCGCCGGCCACGCACCAAAAAGTTCAAAACCCCGCAGGAACATTAAGAATAAATGCGGTTTAGGGTCTCGAAGCATTGACTTTGCGGCCTTCGTCCCTATGTTCCCCGCAACCGGTTCGGACCAGGATTCGAACCGTTCCTCCGCGCAACGCAACCCGTTTTTTCGTCCGGCGCGGCGCCAGGACTCTCTGAGGTTATATGCCCTTTTCCCATCTCGGCTTATCCGCCAAGGTTCTCGCCGCCATCGAAGCGGCCGGCTACAAAACCCCCACCCCCATCCAAGAACAGGCTATCCCGCACGTGCTCGCCCACCGCGACGTGCTGGGTATCGCACAGACCGGCACTGGCAAAACCGCCGCCTTCGTGCTGCCGATGCTGACCATGCTGGAGAAGGGCCGCGCACGGGCGCGTATGCCACGCACGCTCATCCTCGAGCCGACCCGCGAACTGGCCGCACAGGTCGCCGATCATTTTGAGAAATACGGCAAAAACCACAAGCTCAACGTGGCATTGATCATCGGCGGCGTGTCATTCGAAGACCAGGATGCCAAACTGTTGCGGGGCGTGGACGTGCTGATCGCCACGCCCGGCCGCCTGCTCGACCATTCCGAGCGTGGGCGGCTGCTGTTGTCGGGCTGCGAACTGCTCATCATCGACGAAGCCGACCGTATGTTAGACATGGGCTTCATTCCCGACATCGAACGCATCGGCAAGCTGGTGCCGTTCACGAGACAGACCTTGTTCTTCACCGCCACTATGCCGCCGGAGATCCAGCGCATCGCCGACACCTTCCTGCACAACCCGGTGCGCGTGGAAGTCTCCAAGCCCGCCAGCACCGCCACCACCATCAACCAGATGCTGGTGGCGAGCCGCAGCGAGCCACATGAGAAGCGCGAGGTGTTGCGCAACCTGATCCGTTCGGCAGCAAATCTGCAGAACGCGATTATCTTCTGCAACCGAAAGCGTGAAGTGGCGCTACTGCATCGCTCGCTGGTGCGGCATAAGTTCAATGCGGTGGCGCTGCACGGCGACATGGACCAGGCGGCGCGCACGGCCGCACTCGAAGCCTTCCGCAAGGGCGAAGCGAAGTTGCTGATCGCCTCCGACGTTGCCGCCCGCGGCCTCGACATTCCGGAAGTGAGCCACGTCTTCAACTTCGACGTACCTCATCATTCTGACGACTACGTCCACCGCATCGGCCGTACCGGCCGCGCCGGGCGCGCCGGCACGGCCATCTCAATCGTCGCGCCGATCGACAAAAAATCAGTGGCGTCGATCGAGCGATTGATCGGGCAGACCATTCCCTGGATGGGCGAGCCAGCGGCCGCCGGCGAGCGCGAAGAAACCGTCGCCGCTGAGGGTGAGCGCACCCGGCGCAATGGCCGCGGCCGTGAGCGCGGTCGGGGCGGCGCCCAACGGCGGCCCTCGCGCCACCAAAATGGCCAAGGAAACCAGGCGACCGAGGACAAGCAACCCGTGCGCGCCGGCGACCAGCCGCGTCCGCGGGCCGCCCGCCAGCCGCCCGCCGAGGAGGCCGACGTCAGCCATCTCCCCGCCTTCCTGCTGCGTCCGGTCACGATCAAGGCTTGAATTCAGCCTAATACGACCCACGGCGTCCCGCGACGCAGCGGAGAAGTCCGTTGCAGGCGCAACAGAATTATATTTTTCCGCGCCTAACGGCGGGTTCGCGGTCTCCATTTACCGGCGATTCATTTCCCTTGCATAGGTTGCAGCGCGAGCAACGCGGTGCCGCCACCTAGCCGCGCGGCCGACCTCGGCATAATGCCGGCATATGGGGGGTTCGATGAACGTGCGCACCGACGAGCACGAACGCACCTTGGCGTTCGCGGAGATTGCTCTCGGACAGATCAAGGCGCTGCGCCAGCCCGCCACACCGCGCAACTATGAGATTTGGTACGCCTACGCAACCGGCTACCACCCTACCCTCAACCAGAAAATCAACGAGACGTTGAAGGAAAAGGGCGCGCTGTCCGACAGCGAACTCGACGCGCTCTATGGCGCCTTCCTGGCGCCACTACGCATTTCCGAACGCATCGACAACGTCGGCAGCATGGTCAAGGATGAGATCGAGCAGGTGATGGCGATGATCGACGCCGCCGCCGGCTCTGCCTCAAGTTATACCGAAAGCCTCGCCGACATGACTGAAAAGCTCGGCCAGTCGAAGGATCGCGAAGGCCTGCGCGCCATTGTCGAGGGCTTGGTACAGACGGCAAAGGAAATGGAAGCTTCCAACAAGAGGCTGGAAGCTCAGCTCAATGCGTCGATAGAGGAAATCGACAAGCTCCAGGAAAGCCTGGAAGCTGTGCGCCACGAGAGCCTGACCGATCCGCTGACCCAGCTTTCCAACCGGAAGTTTTTCGACTCCTCCTTGCAGGCAGCCATCGCCGAGGCCCGCAGGAATAGTGAGCCGCTTTCGCTGCTGATGACCGACATCGACTACTTCAAGAAATTCAACGACAACTTCGGCCACCTCACCGGCGACCAGGTGCTACGGCTGGTTGCGATGTCGGTCAGGCAAAACGTCAAGGGCCAGGATATCGCTGCGCGCTACGGCGGCGAGGAGTTCGCCGTCATCCTGCCGAACACGATGCTGCGTTCGGCGATCACGGTAGCTGATCACATTCGGCGCGCAGTGATGTCCAAGGAACTGATGAAACGCTCGACGGGAGAACGTCTCGGCCGAGTGACGATTTCGATCGGCGTCGCGACCTTACGTGAGGGAGACACGGCGCAGATACTGATCGAGCGGACCGACAACTGCCTCTATGCCGCCAAACGCAACGGCCGCAATCGAGTGATGTGCGAGACCGACCCGGAAGCTCGCGCTGCAGCACCGGAAATAAGGGTGGCGTGAGCGGCGGCCCGGACGTTCAGAAATCGAACTCAGCGAAGATGTAGCCGGTGAGTTGCCGGCCGCTGTTGCCCGATAGGATTCCGAGCGTGCCGTTCGGCTCAACTTGGGCGTCGACGTGACCAACCTCCGCCCCGATGCTGAAGTAATCCACCGGCGACCATTTTATGTTGGCCGCCAAGCGTGTGCTGCGTACGGCTGGGCTGGCGCCGGGAATGCCGATGTCGAGTGCCAGCCGGCTGACAAAAACATTTGACTCCCACTGGTCCGACCAAACTCGATGATAGGAGATAACTACGCTCCAACCACGCGTGTCCACTCTGAAGGGGATTACGCTCGCAAGCGTCGATAGGTCAGTATTGGTCCCGAGATAGGGAGAGGAATTCACAGCGTAGGTCGCCTGCATGCTCACGTTGTCGTCGTCGCCGATAAACGGCACCGCGACGGTCGCGCCGGCGGTAACGGCCCAGCCGGTGACGCTGCCCGACGCCTTCACGAGCGCAGGGATCAGCGTGCTACTGCTGCCGCCATATTTGAGCTGATGCACCATGGCGGCAAGATCCAGAGTCAACGGGTCGGTTTCGTAGAGCAACCGTCCCGCCAGCACTGGATCGTCCGTGTAGATCGGCGCAAATTGGGTCGACGATGTGCTCGAAGTCGGCAGGCCGCTTTCCAGCGACAATCCCAGTTTCGAATTCTCGAAAATCTCATGCTCGTACCGTGCGACCCCGACCGTGCGCGAGGGCGCCGTGGCGCTGAACTGGAAGTCGTCACCGTCCCAGAAATTCATCACGCTATCGGTGTAGCCAACGGTCGCGCCGGCGAGCGCCGCAGTTGCGTCCGACAGGGTCGTAACGAGGGATGAATTGTCGCTGCTATATTTAATCGAGAGTTCGAGCGTCGTCGTGAAATCCCCAACGCCCGTCGGAGTTGTGGTATCGAGGCTCGGCTCGTAAGTGAAGGTGGTGACGCGCGGGTTGTTGCGAGAAGCGATGCCGCGGGACAATGGCGCCGGCAGACTGCCGCTCGAACTCATTACATTCTGGTAAACGCCGGTGAGCGTGTTGGTGAATTCGATGCAAGCATCGCCAACCTTGAATTTTTGCCACGGGAAATCAGGCTCATCGTCGCTGTCCGCGCAGGCGCCGCCGTCGCCTGAAGCTTTCTTCTTGGACGATTTCGCCGCCGCCGGCGCCGCCAGAATGGCGACAATTGCGAGCAGCCCGAGCATGGCGCGCCATCGTCCGAACACGCAACCCTGCACAGGCCTTGCCTCCCCGTCCGGCCATTGGGCGACAGGCGCGTTGCGACGTCAAGATGACGCGCGCGGGGACATCTTCTTGGTACCAGTTTTCTTGACCACGATCTTCCTGGTTGCAGGCTTCTTCGTTGCAGGCTTCTTGGTTGTGTGCTCCCTGGCGCGAGACGGAGGTTTGTCCGGCTTGGCTACGGCTTTGAGCCGGGCGACGGCGAGCGCCTCCCGCGCCCATTCGGCCAGTCCGTCGGCGTCGTCATAGAGCCGCTCGGGCAATTTGCGGAACGAGGCGATCGTCCGCCGGCCGGTCTTGCTGCCGTATTCGAACGGCCCGCAACCTTCCGCCTCGAAGTGCGGCACGGTCTCGGCATCGGCCTTCAGATATATTTCGCCGCTCGATACCAGGCCGAACATGACGCCGTCGGCAAACAGGCCGGCGCCACCGAACAGGCGGCGGATCTCAACGGCGCCGAATTCGGCGAATAGTTCGTGAATGAAATCGGGATCCACGGCGGGTCACCGTGGGGGCTGCGTCAGTCCGCGTCCAGCTTGGCGGGCGTAAGCTGCACAGATTCGCCGCAGCCGCAGGCGGAGGTCTGGTTCGGATTGTTGAACACGAACTGGGTGGAGAGCTTCTCGGTCTTGAAGTCCATCTCGGTGCCGAGCAGGAATAGAACCGCCTTAGGGTCGATGAGGATCTTGACGCCCTTGTCCTCCACCACCTCGTCGGTGGGGTTCACAGCGTCCGCGTATTCCATGGTGTATTCCATGCCGGCGCAGCCGCCGTTCTTGACGCCGACACGGATGCCCACCGCCGGTTTGTCGGCGCGCGCCATCACATCCTTGATGCGGTCCGCCGCGGCTTCGGTAAGCCGCATCACCTGCGGGCGGGGTCGGGGCTGAGCGGTGGCCATTTCATCGTCTCCAGCGGATCGTGTTCGCGCCTGACTTTCGTTTCGAATCATAACAGATTGAAACTACGAAACTATTCACTCCCAATGTGGGGGCGTGCCGGGCAAAATGCAAACCCATAGCGAGCCCACTTTGTTTGTGCATGATCTTGTCCGAAAACCGGTTCCCACTTTTCGGGATCATGCGCCTACCACATATTGAGCACGAGTCGGGCCTCGTCCGACATTCGGCTTGGGTCCCACGGGGGGTCCCACACCACCGCCACCTTGGCCTCCTTCACCCCCGGCACGCTGGCGACGGCGTTTTCCACCATGATCGGCAGATCCTGGGCGGCCGGGCAATTGGGAGAGGTCAGCGACATGTCGACGGCAACCGCGCGGTCGTCGCCGATATCAATCTTGTAAATCAGCCCGAGCTCGTAGATGTCGGCCGGAATTTCCGGATCGTACACGGTCTTGAGTGCACCGACGATGTCGTCGGTAAGCCGCTCGAGTTCGTCGGCCGGTAGCGCCGCGGAACCGCTGATGGCGGCGTTTTCCGGCGGCTTCTCGTCAACCGGTGTCGTCGATTCGACCGTCTGGTCGGTCACAGGGGTGTCGTCACTCATGCGAAAAATTCCTGCGCCTTGATGAGCGAAGCGGCAAGCACGTCCACCTCGTCCTTGGTGTTGTACATGGCAAACGAAGCGCGGCAGGTGGCGGTGAGTCCATAGCGCGCCAAGAGCGGCATCACGCAATGGGTGCCGGCGCGCACCGCCACGCCGGAACGGTCGATGATGGTGGCGACGTCGTGCGGGTGCGCCCCCTTGATCTCGAACGAGACTACCGGCCCCTTGTCCGGTGCGTTGCCGATGATGCGCAGCGAATTGATCTGGCCGAGCCGCTCGTGGGCGTATTTGACCAGTTCGGTCTCGTGCGCGCGGATGCGGCCCTTGCCGATGGAATTGACGTAGTCGATCGCGGCGCCGAGCCCGACCGCCTGCACGATCGCCGGCGTGCCGGCCTCGAACTTGTAGGGCGGCTCGCCGTAGGTGATGCGGTCTTCGGATACTTCCTGGATCATCTCGCCGCCGCCGTTAAACGGCGGCATGGACGCCAGGTGCTCGTATCTGCCGTAAAGCACGCCGATACCGGTCGGCCCATAGAGCTTGTGGCCGGTGAAGACGTAGAAGTCGCAGTCGAGATCGCGCACGTCGACGTCGAGATGGACGGCGGCCTGCGCGCCATCGATCAGCACCGGAATGCCGCGGGCGTGCGCGAGCTTCACCACGTCCTTGACCGGCACGAGCGTGCCGAGCGCGTTCGACATCTGGGTGATGGCGACCATCTTGGTGCGGGGGCCGAGCAGCTTCTCGAATTCGTCGAGCAGGAAATTGCCCTCGTCATCGATCGGGGCCCATTTGATCACCGCACCCTGGCGCTCGCGCAGGAAATGCCAGGGCACGATGTTGGAATGGTGCTCCATGATCGAGAGCACGATTTCGTCGCCTGCCTGGATGCGCTCGCGGCCGAAGGTATAGGCGACCAAGTTGATCGCCTCGGTGGCGTTGCGGGTGAAAATGATCTCTTCCTTGCGCCCGGCATTGAGGAACTTCTGCACGGTCGCGCGCGCGCCCTCATAGGCTTCGGTCGCCTCGTTGGCGAGATAATGCAGGCCGCGGTGCACGTTGGCGTATTGCTCGGTATAGGCCTTGTTGAGGCGGTCGAGCACGGCCTGCGGCTTCTGCGCGGAGGCGGCGTTGTCGAGATAGACCAGCGGCTTGCCGTAGACCTTCATCGCCAGCGCGGGAAAGTCCGCGCGGATGCGGCCGACGTTGAAGGAACCGTTGGTCACTGCCGGATGCATGTCAACCTCGCGACCCCATCCAGTCGATCGCCGCGTTCATCAGCACCTCGCGAATGGCTTCGTTGCCGATCTCCTCGATGACCTCGCCGATGAAGGCCTGGATCAACAGCGCCTCGGCTTCCGGCTCGGTGATGCCTCGCGACATCAGGTAGAACTTCAGCGCCTTGTCGGGCGCCGAGGTGGTGGCGCCGTGGCCGCAGACCACGTCATCGGCGAAGATCTCCAGTTCCGGCTTGGCGTCGGCCTCCGCCTCGTCGGTGAGCAGCAGCGAACGCGTCATCATCTTGGCGTCGGTCTTCTGAGCGCCCTGCTTAACCACGATCTTGCCCTGGAACACGCCGTGGCTTTCGTCGTCGAGCACGGTCTTGAACTGCTCGCGGCTATTGCAATGGCCGGCCACGTGCTCAATCAGCAACGTGGTGTCGACGTGCTCCTTGCCGCGCAGCAGGTTGACGCCGCGGATACCGCCATGGCTATGCTCGCCGGCAAAGCGAATGAAGTTCTGGTTGCGTACGAGGCTGGAATCCGCCGTGTAGGCGAAAGTGTTGAAGGTCGCCTTGGCGCCGATTTGCGCCAGCAGGCTCGCCACATGCAAAGCGCGCGCGCGCGTGATCTTGAAGTAATCGACTTGCGCCCCGTCGCCGACCACCAATTCGAACGCCGCGTTGACCTGGGCGTCGCCGCTGTCGTGGTCCTCGATGATCGTCGCCCTGGCGCCCTCTCCCACCACGAGCAGCGAGCGCACGAAGGTGGCGCTCGGCTTGTCGGAGCCGGTAGCGAAAATCAGATGGATCGGGCGCCTGAGTTCGGCGCCCTTGGCGACCTGGATGACGGCGCCGTCGCCCATCAGCGCGGTGTTGAGCGCCACCGCCACGTCGTCGGTGGCAAACGTCTGGCCGACGTGCTCGGCGACCAGTGCGTCACCCTTGGCCAATGCGTCGGCGAGCGAGCCGATGGTCAGGCCGTCCTCGGGCGACAAGTCGGACATCTCGGGCGCGAAGACGCCGTCGACAAAGACCAGCCGGCGGGCGTCGAGCCCGGCCAAGATCTTGCCGGCGTCCTTGGCGCGCGCCTTCGCCGCGGCATCGGGCGCCGGCGCCAACGGATTGGCTTCGCGCATCAGCGCGCGCAGGTCGGTGTATTTCCACTCCTCGACGCGCCGGTGCGGCAGCCCGCGCGCCTCGAACTGCTTGAAGGCGCCCTCACGCAAGGTCTTGACCGCACCCTTGCCCGGCAGCGTCCGGCGCGCCGCCTCGAATGCTGCGCTCAACGCCTGCTCGGCGGGAGTTTTTATGGGACGAATCTCGGCATTCATGGCTTACGCCGCCTCGCCGGCATATTCGGCATAACCCTTGGCTTCGAGCTCAAGCGCCAGCTCCTTGCCGCCGGTCTTCACCACCTTGCCATTGGCCATCACGTGCACGACGTCAGGCACGATGTAGTCGAGCAGGCGCTGGTAGTGGGTGATGACGACCATCGCGCGCTCGGGCGAACGCAGGGCATTAACGCCGTCAGCCACGATCTTGAGCGCGTCGATATCGAGGCCGGAGTTGGTCTCGTCGAGCACCGCGAGGCGCGGCTGCAGCACCGACATCTGCAGAATTTCCTGGCGCTTCTTCTCGCCGCCGGAAAAGCCGACATTGACCGCGCGCCGCAGCATATCCTGGCTGATGCCGAGGTGCTTGGCGGTGTCGCGCACCAGCTTCATGAATTCGGGTGTGGAGGCCTCCGCCTCGCCGCGCGCCTTGCGTTGCGCGTTTAGCGCGGTGCGCAGGAAGGTCATGGTGGCGACGCCCGGCACTTCAACCGGATACTGGAAAGCCAGGAACACGCCCTTGGCGGCGCGCTCGTCCGGGCCCATCTCCAGGATGCTCTCGCCGTCGAGCAGCACATCGCCTTCGGTAACCTCGTAATCAGGCTTGCCGGCCAGCACGTAGGCGAGCGTCGACTTGCCGGAGCCATTGGGGCCCATGATGGCCGCGACCTGGCCCTTCTCGACCGTGAGGTCGAGGCCATTGAGGATTTTCTTGCCGTCGATTTCGACGTGCATGTTTTTGATTTCAAGCAGTTTAGCCATCGCGATCAGGCCCCGGCAAAATTGGTTATTTCGTCGAACATGCCGTCCACGTCGCGCTCGGCGCCGCCACCGGCGTCGACCTCGTTGGTGGACGGCGCTTCGACCATGACTTCGGTGCGGAACTTATCCGCGCCGGCTCGGCGGACGATCAGGAAACGGCCGCCATGCTTGATGACCAGATCGTCTTCCTCGCGGTAGACTTCCAGATCGGGGAAATGGATGGCGATGCAATCCTGCAACGCGACCACGCCCTTGTCCTTGCTGAGACAGGCAAGAACCTCCTGCTTGAAGCCATTACGATCCGCGGTCATCCAACACTCCCCTCCAAAGAAATCGAAATGAGCTTCTGCGCCTCGACCGCGAATTCCATCGGCAGTTGCTGCAGCACGTCCTTGACGAAGCCGTTGACCACGAGCGCGGTCGCCTCTTCCGCCGACATGCCGCGGCTCTGGCAGTAGAACAGCATGTCCTCGGAAATCTTCGAGGTGGTGGCCTCGTGCTCGAACACGGCCGAGGAGTTCTTGGCCTCGATGTAGGGCACCGTATGGGCGCCGCAGTCGTGGCCGATCAGCAGCGAATTGCAGTTGGTGAAGTTGCGCGCATTGGTCGCCTTGCGGTGCGCCGAGACCAATCCGCGATAGGTGTTGTTGGATTTGCCGGCCGAGATGCCCTTGGAGATGATCCGGCTGATGGTGTTCTTGCCGAGATGGATCATCTTGGTGCCGCTGTCGACCTGCTGGTGGCCGTTCGAGATGGCGATCGAATAGAACTCGCCGCGCGAATTGTCGCCGCGCAGAATGCAGCTCGGGTATTTCCAGGTGATGGCGGAGCCGGTCTCGACCTGGGTCCAGGAGATCTTGGAGTTCCTGCCGCGGCAGTCGCCGCGCTTGGTGACGAAGTTGAAGATGCCGCCCTTGCCCTCGGCGTCGCCGGGGTACCAGTTCTGCACGGTCGAATACTTGATCTCGGCATCGTCGAGCGCGATCAGCTCGACCACCGCGGCGTGCAGCTGGTTTTCGTCGCGCATCGGCGCGGTGCAGCCTTCGAGATAGCTGACGTAAGCGCCCTTGTCGGCGATGATCAGCGTGCGTTCGAACTGGCCGGTATTGGCCTCGTTGATGCGGAAATAGGTCGACAGCTCCATCGGGCAGCGCACGCCTTCCGGCACGTAGACGAAGGAGCCGTCGGAGAACACCGCCGAATTGAGCGTGGCGAAGAAGTTGTCCGAAGTCGGCACCACGGAGCCGAGATATTTCTTGACCAGATCGGGATGCTCGCGGATGGCCTCCGAGATCGGCATGAAGATCACGCCGGCCTTCTTCAACTCCTCCTTGAAGGTGGTGGCGACCGAAACGGAATCGAACACGGCGTCGACCGCAACCCGGCCGGAGCGAGTCTCGCCGCCGGTCATGTCGTCGTCGAGTTCGCTCGGCTCGCCCTGCTTGCGCACGCCGGCGAGGATTTCCTGCTCTTTCAGCGGAATGCCGAGCTTCTCGTATGTGCGCAGGATCTCAGGATCGACCTCGTCCAGCGACTTCGGCGCTTTGAACGCTTTCGGCGCCGAATAATAGTAGATGTCCTGGTAGTCGATCTTCGGATAACTGACGCGTGCCCAGTTCGGCTCGCGCATGGTCAGCCAGCGCCGATAGGCACCGAGCCGCCATTCGAGCATCCATGCCGGCTCGTTTTTCTTGGCCGAGATGAATCGGACGGTGTCTTCGCTGAGGCCTTTGTCGGCCTTCTCGGATTCGATGTTGGTCTCGAACCCATATTTATACTGGTCAACGTCGATGCTTTTGACCTGCTCGACGGTCTCTTGTACGGCCGGCATTCTTCCCTCCGCTCACGGTTGCAAGGACCGCGGGTTGGATTTGTCGGTTATGGTGGCTAAGCGTTTCTGTTCGCCAGCTTCCCTGTTTGGTTGATCTGTTTGGTCGCGCCCTTTTGAGCCGCTCACGCAGCCAGTTCGCGTCTCTCCTTAACTAATGATCCCGCAAGCATAATCCAAGTTCCGAGGAACTGTTCCACAGCGGCTTCGGACGTGTTCCAGCCGAGGCTGACCCGCAGCGCCCCGCGTGCCAATTCGGGCGGAACGCCCATGGCCGCCAGCACATGCGAGGGCTGTACCTTGCCGGACGAACAGGCGGAACCGGACGACAGCGCTATGCCGTTGAGATCGAAGGCGATAATCGCGGTCTCCGCCTTCAGGCCCGGAACTGAGAACAGTGTGGTGTTAGGTAGCCGGGGAACCTGAGCACCAAAAATCACCGCCGTCCGGGGTCGCAGCCCGAATTCCGGCTTCCAGCCGGCCGCGCAATTCCGCCATGCGCCGCGCGTCCGCCTGCCCGGCGGCGCGAACAACCTCAGCGGCGGCGCCGAAGCCGGCTATTCCCGCCACGTTTTCGGTGCCGGCGCGCTGGTTGCGCTCCTGGCCGCCACCCTTGATCGACGGGTCCGAAATATGGATGTCGCCAAATCCCGTATTTTGCCGGATCAGCGCGCCCACGCCTTGTGGGCCGCCCAGCTTGTGGGCGGACAGGCTCAGAAGATCGGCGCCAAGCGTCGCCATGTCGCAAGCAATTCGGCCGGGCGCCTGCACGGCGTCCACGTGCAGCAGGCCGTTCGCGGCGTGCACGATGGCAGCAATCTCGGATATGGGCTGGATCACGCCGGTTTCATTGTTGGCCAGCATGACCGACACCAGCGGCCGCTCAGTCGGCACAAGCGCCTGTTCCAACGCGGCGAGTTCAACCACGCCATTGGCATTGACGGCAATTTCCGTGACCTGCTCGGGCGCGAAGCGCCCGCCACACCGGACCGACGGATGCTCCACCGCCGAGACAAACAGCCCGTCGCGCGGCGCCTTCCCGCCCCCACTCTCCAGCGCAGGGGTCAAGGCCAGCATATTGGCCTCGGTCGCGCCCGAGGTGAATGTCACGTCCTTGGCCTCGGCCCCAACCAGCGCCGCAACCCGGGCACGCGCCTCCTCTACCAGCCGGCGCGCGCTCCGGCCCTCGGCATGGACCGACGAGGCATTACCGGTCAGGCCGAGAGCCTCAACCATGGCGGTGCGGGCCTCCTCCCGTAAGGGGGCGGCGGCATTCCAATCGAAATAGACCCGTTCGCTCATATTATCTTGGTTGCTTTTGATACTTCTTGGTACCTGCGTACCATTTGCCCCCTAGGCCCTGCAAAAAGCTTGCTTTTTGCCCCTGGGATCATGTTAGAAGCCGAATTCGCACGGGCCACTTATAGCCTGTGTTGCGCTTGTGAACAGCGGAAATCAAATAATTAGAACAATTCTAAAGAGGGTGCTGGGGGTTCCGTTTGTAGCGCCCCGCACACTGCCAACCCTGACGCGCCGCGCGCGGCGAACCAAGCTGGTCTGAGGTCGATCGAATGCCTGAGGTTATCTTCACCGGTCCTGCCGGACGTATCGAGGGCCGGTATCATCCGGCGCGCCAGAAGAACGCGCCCATCGCGATCGTCCTGCATCCGCACCCGCAGTTCGGCGGGACGATGAACCATCAGATTATCTATCAAATGTACTACGCCTTCGTGCACCGCGGGTTCTCGGCGCTGCGCTTCAATTTCCGCGGCGTCGGCCGCAGCCAGGGCTCATTCGACCACGGCCAGGGCGAACTGTCGGACGCCGCCGCCGCGCTCGACTGGGCGCAGACCATCAATCCTGAAGCCAAGAGCTGCTGGATTGCCGGGTTCTCGTTCGGGTCCTGGATCGGCATGCAGCTTCTGATGCGCCGCCCGGAAATCGAGGGCTTCATCTCGATCTGCCCGCCGGCCAATCTCTATGACTTCTCGTTCCTGGCGCCCTGCCCGTCCTCGGGCCTGATCATCCACGGCGACAAGGACGCAGTGGTGCCGCACAAAGACGTTACCGCGCTGGTCGAAAAGCTGAAGACCCAGAAGGGCATCGTCATCGAGCAGAAGGTAGTGCCCGGCGCCAATCACTTCTTTGACGGCAAGGTCGAGACGCTGCTCGAGCAAATCGGTGGTTACCTCGACAAACGCCTGAAGATCGAACGCAAGCCGACCGCCGCGGCATAATGACAAAGCCACACGAAACGAAAATGGCCGGGACTGTGTCCCGGCCATTTGCGTTTTGACCCGACGTTTAGGTCAGCGCATCCCGCAGCGCCGGCGACGCGTGATAAAGCGGCACATGCCCGGCAAGCAGGATCTGGGCGCTGCGTTTATACGCGGCCTGGGCGATCTCGACGCCCTTGTCGGTGATGCGCGCTTCGACGACTGCGTCGAGCACGCCGGCCGGATTTTCGATGCCGATTTTGCTTTCACTGAAGGTCGCGCCCAGTGCGCCGACATTCTTCGCCTCTGCCTGCGCGACCGTGCCCGGCACCAGCGCCGCGGCGGCCAGACAACAGCCGCCCGACACCGCCATCGAGCGATGACCCGCCTGCGGCGTGAAATAGCGTGCGGTGATGTTGCCCTCGCCGCGCGGCGGCCCCACCAGACACACCTTGGGAATGGTCTCGCTGTTGGCGATCTCGTCGGCCGACATCGGCTCGCCGTTGCGTTTCTTCAGGCCCATGCGCAAACCGGCCTGCGTCCACACGCGCGCAACCGGTCCATGAGCGCCTTGTCGGTGTCGAAGGTCTCGATACGGTCATGCACGTCGCGGCCGAAATCGACGGCGCGCGCAATGATCATCGGCACGGCAACATCGACACAGGAAATCTCGACACCCTCAATACAATCGACCGCGTTGCCCGTCGGCAAAAGCTTGCCGGTCTTGGCACCAACCGGCTCGTTTAAGAACAGATCGACGCCCGGCCACGCGCCATCGACGCCAGGGATGCTCGCGTTGTCCGCCAGCCCATCCGCGAAGGTCATGCGCGAAGCCGCGGTGACGCCGGTATTGGTGTTGCGGATGTTGAGCGCAAAAGGACCGTCGCCGGTGCGCGCCACCAGCCCGGTATCGAGTGCCCACATCGGCAGCGCCGCGGACATGTTGCCGCAATTCACGCTCCAATCGATGGCGGCCTTGTCGGCGGCGAGCTGCGCCAAGGTGCTGACCAAGACCGGCGCGCCGTCTACGGCCATCTCGACTTCGGCGAAGAAGACCTTGTTGCCGGTCGGCGCTACGCGGCCGAGGCCGGTGAGCTGTTTATTGCCGGGACGGGTGCCGGTCAGCGGCACTCCCATCAGATGCCGCAGCAACTCTTCGCGCAGCGCAGTTTCGCTGGGCGCGAAACGTTCCCAAATAACCAGGCCAGTCGAGGTACCGCCGCGCACGTGATGGACCGGAAATTCGACGACACCGTTGCGCACGCGCACGGCCATCTCCGGCAGCGCCGGAAATGCTTCGCGCTCACGATCGGTGTGCTTCGGTGCAGATACAACGACGTTCATCGGAGCCTCCATCCCGGCCGCTCGTGTCGGGGGCAGAGCGACGCGCTATATTACCATTTCGCCTGGTGGCGGCGACCGGCCTTGCTCTGGCAGGAGATTGAAAATCCGCTCAGACGAACTTCTTCACTGTCAGTACGGCGTTGAGCCCGCCGAAGGCAAACGAGTTCGACATCGCGGCGTTGATCTTCATCTCGCGCGCCTCGTTCGGCACGTAGTCGAGGTCGCAGGCCGGATCGGGGCCGAGATAGTTGATCGTCGGCGGTGCCACGTCGTCATGCACCGACATTACCATAGCTGCCATTTCGAGCGCGCCGGCAGCCCCCAGCGCATGACCGACCATCGACTTGGTCGATGACACCGCCAGCTTGTCGGCGTGCGCGCCGAAGATCTGGCGCACCGCCTTAGTCTCGGTCTCGTCGTTGATGGCGGTGCCGGTGCCGTGGGCGTTGACGTATTGGATGTCCTCGGGTGCGAGTTGAGCGTCGTCGAGTGCGCTTTGCATTGCCCGTGTCATGCCGCCGAGATCCGGTGCGGTTAGATCGGCAGCGTCCGCGGTCATGCCGAAACCAACCACCTCGCAAAGTATGTTCGCGCCGCGCGCTTTGGCCCGCTCAAGCGGTTCCAGCACCATCATCGCCGCGCCCTCACCCAGCACCAGACCTTTGCGGCCCGTCGAGAAGGGCCGGCAGGTGTCGGGCGCCATCACGCGCATCGCCTCCCAGCCACGCACGGTACCGAAAGTGAGACAAGCTTCGGTGCCGCCGGTGACCGCACAGTCGACCATGCCGGAGCGCACCATCTGGAAGGAGAGCCCGATCGCGTGGGTGGCCGAAGCGCATGCGCTTGCCACCACGAAGGCCGGGCCGCGCAAGCCGCATTGCATCGACACTTGGCTGGCGGATGCGTTGACCATCAGCTTCGGGACGGTCAGTGGGAACACGCGCGTTTTGTGCTCGACGTAGAGCCGCCGGTAATTGTCGTCGAGGGTACCTTGCCCGCCGGCGCCGGTGCCGACGATGGTGGCGGTACGCAACGACAGCGGCATGTCAAATTCGATGCCGGCCTGCGCGATCGCTTCACGCGACGCCACCACAGCGAACTGTGAAACGCGGTCGAGCGTGGAAAGTGCGCGTTCCTCGAAATGCTTGAGCGGGTCGAACCCGCGCACCTCGGCGGCCACCTTCTGGCTCAATTGCGCTGCATCGGGGATGTTCTCGATCGGCCCGATGCCGCTGACGCCCTGCTTGAGGCCCGCCCAATAGGAGTTGACCGTAAGGCCAAGTGGCGTGACGGCCCCAAGGCCGGTAACAACGACTCGATTCACGTCATTCACGATTTCTTATCGGCCACGAGTTTTTCGATGGCTTTGACGACGTCGTCGACAGTATCGAATTCGGTGCGCGGGTTGTTGGTGTTGGCATTATAAGGGATCGAGATATCGAACTTTTCTTCGAGATCGAAAATCATCTCGACAGCATCAAGCGATTCGAGGCCGAGATCCTCGAGGCGGTCGGTCAACTCGACATTCGGTTTGTCGACCCGCTTCTTCTTGGCAATGATTTCAATCACGTCGCTAGCAACATCGGTCATCGCGTTCGACCCCCACTATTTACGGTCCGTTCGACGGCCTCCAGCCGCGCGCTGATCTCGTCAACCTTTCCATGCAGGCGCTTCTGGCGGCCGGCGTAGATAAACTGCTCCGTCGAGCGTTCGTGCGGCTGCGCCGGAAAGCCGGATACGAAAGTTCCCGCCGCCACATTGCTGGCGACGCCGGAGCCCGCCGCAACGACCGCCTGGTCCCCAATCGTTATGTGATCGGCAACCCCCACACCGCCCCCTAAACGCACTCGATCGCCGATGCGAACGCTGCCGGAGATGCCCGCCATTCCGCAGATCATGCAGCTTTCGCCGACGGTCACATTGTGCCCGATATGGACGTGATTGTCGATTTTGGTGGCGCGTCCGATCCGAGTGGTTTCGATGGTTGAACGATCGATGGTGGTGCAAGCCCCGATTTCGACCTCATCGGCGATCTCGACCGTGCCCAGTGAATGCACCCGCGTCACTACCATGCCGGGAACGAAGGCGGTCGGCGATGCCAGGTCCGGCGCGTAGCTGAAACCGTCGGCACCGATCACCGCGTTGGCGTGAATGATGACCCGGTTGCCGATACGCACCCGGTCGCCGATACGCACGCCGGCATGAAAAAAGCACTGCGCGCCGATCTCGACATCGGCGCCAACGCTCGCCTGCGCCAGGATCACTGTCCCTGCGCCGATTCGGCTACGCGGTCCCACCACGACATAGGGGCCGAGGCTGACGCCCTCGCCCAGCTGCGCGTCGGGCGCGACGACCGCTGTCGCATGGATGCCTACCTCATGTGCCGGCCCTGGGTCGAACAAGGCGGTCAGCCGGGCCAGCGCCAGACGCGGGTCGTCGACGGTAATCAGGGCCTTGAACGCGCCTGAGGGTGCCGGATTTTTGGCTGCGACCACCGCCGCCTGCGCCTTGCCGCACGCAAGCGCAGCAACGGCATCGCCGCTCATGGCAAGCGCCAGGTCGGACACCCGTACCGCCCCCGCGGGATGGACGACACGGTCGATCTGAAGCCCGCCATCGCCTTCGAATTGGGCTTCAAGCGCCTGTGCGATGTCCTTGATCTGCATTAAGAATTTGGTTGTTCTTGATAGGCCGTGCCGGCTGCTCCGGCGAGTGCGGGCAGAACGTGCACCAGACCCGCGCTCCGGTCAATTGTGGCTCGGCCGGGCCAGCAGCCCGCCCTTCATCGGCGCCGGCGACGCCGGTCGTCTTCGGAAAGGTCAGCGGCAGGCCGCGCCAGGAGCGCACCGCCAGATAGGCGAAGGCCTGTGCCTCGAGCGCATCCGCCGACCAGCCGGCGTCGTCCGCCGTCTCCACGCTTGCCGGCGCAATCCGTTCGGCCAACATGCGCATCAGAGTCGCATTGTGGGCACCGCCGCCGGCGACGACCCAGGTCCTTGGCGGCGCCGGCAGGTGCGGCACCACGCGCGCAACCGCCGCCGCGGTCAGCGCCGACAGGGTGGCGGCGCCGTCGGCCACCGAGAGTTCCGGCAGACCAAGATTGGCGTAGGCAAAGGCGTTGCGGTCAAGCGACTTCGGGCACGGCAGCGCGAAGAAAGCGTCCTTCAGCACGCGGGCGATGAAATCCTCATGCACGCGGCCCCTGGCAGCCTGGTCGCCGTCGCGGTCGAGCGGCGCGCCGGTGCGCGCGCGCATAAAATCGTCGATCAGCGCGTTGCCCGGACCGGTATCGCAGGCGATCGGGTCGCCACCGTCGACGAAGGTGACGTTGGCGACGCCGCCGACATTGAGCACCGCGATAGGATGCGGCCGCGCCAGCGTACGCGCCAGCGCCTGATGATAGACCGGCACCAGCGGCGCCCCCTGGCCTCCCGCGGCCACGTCGGCCGCACGGAGGTCGTAGACGACCGGCAAGCCAAGCCGGCGCGCGAGCCCTTGACCGTTGCCGATCTGCACAGTCAACCGCCTCTCGGGGCGATGCAGCACGGTTTGCCCATGGAAGCCGACGACGTCGACCGCGGTCTTGTCGATGCGCTCGGTTTCCAGAAAGGCTTCGACGGTTTCGGCCTGCACGCGGGTCACGAAGGCTTCGGCCTCAGCCAGCACGCCGGGACGCGCGGTCCGCTCGCTCAGCGTGGCGCCCGCTTGAAGCGCCCGGCGCAGCAGATCGCGCTCAGCCTCCGAATAGGGCCGGTAGCCGGTCGGCCCGAAGCCTTGGATGGCCTCGCCGTCGGTCTCGAGCAGCGCCACGTCGACCCCGTCGAGCGAGGTCCCGCTCATCAGTCCGATCGCCCGCACCGCCCTGCCCCGCTGCCGCCTGAAGTTCGGTCAGTTGAATCCCTGACCGGACCTGTTACACCACCCGCCCGAGGGATGCGACAAGGCCGCGGCTTTTCTGCCGTCATGCCCGGCCTTGTGCCGAGCATCCACGCCTTAGACATCACCAAAAGACGTGGATGGCGGGGACAAGCCCGGCTATGACGACAGCGGAAATCCGATGACGACCTATAAGTCCGAATTTCTTAATATTCTCGCCGAACGCGGCTTCATCCACCAGATCTCGGAGCCCGAGGAACTCGACGCACGCGCCGTGGTCGGGCCGATCACGGCCTATATCGGCTTCGACTGCACGGCGGCCTCGCTCCATGTCGGCTCGCTGCTGCCGATCATGATGCTGTATTGGATGCAGCAGACCGGCCACCGGCCAATCGCGCTGATGGGCGGCGGCACCACGCGCGTGGGCGACCCCTCCGGCAAGGACGAGAGCCGGCGCATCCTCACCGACGCGCAGATCAACGAGAACCTCGCCGGCATCCGCGCGGTGTTCGCCAAGTTCCTGACGTTCGAGAGCGATGGCGGTAGCGCCCTCATGGCCAACAACGCCGACTGGCTGAACACGCTCAACTACATCGACTTCCTGCGCGACGTCGGCCGGCATTTCTCGGTCAACCGCATGCTCTCGTTCGATTCAGTGAAGATGCGGCTCGACCGCCAGCAGGAACTGTCGTTCCTCGAATTCAACTACATGGTGCTGCAGGCCTACGACTTTGTGGAACTCTACAAGCGCACCGGCTGCATCTTGCAGATGGGCGGTTCCGATCAGTGGGGCAATATCGTCAACGGCATCGATCTCGGCCGCCGCATGGAGAACGCGCAGCTGTTCGCGCTGACGTCACCGCTGATCACTACGTCCTCGGGCGCCAAGATGGGCAAGACTGCCGCCGGCGCGGTGTGGCTCAACGCCGACCTCGTGAGCCCTTACGACTACTGGCAGTACTGGCGCAACACCGAGGACGGCGATGTCGGTCGCTTCCTCAAGCTATTCACGGTGCTGCCGCTCCCGGAGATCGCCAAGCTCACGGCCTTGAAGGATCAGGAGATCAACGAGGCGAAGAAGGTGCTGGCAACCGAAGCGACCGCGCTGGTGCACGGCCGCGAAGCCGCCGAACAGGCCGCCGATACCGCGCGCCGCACCTTCGAAGAAGGGACGCTTGATCAGAACCTGCCGACCGTGGAGATCGCCCGCGCCGATCTCGACAAGGGTCTGGGCGTGCTGCTGGCGTTCTCGGAGAAGGCCAAGCTCGTGACCTCCAACGGCGACGCGCGCCGGCAGATCAAATCGGGCGGGCTCAAGGTGAACGGCGCCACCGTCACCGATGAGAAGATGACGCTGACGCCGGAGAACCTGACGCCGGAAGGCGTGATCAAGCTCTCGCTCGGCCGGAAGCGGCATGTGTTGTTGAAGGCGGTGTGAGGGGGGCTGTCCTCATCAGGATCGAACGCTTCGCGCGGAGCCTGCGACCATCGAACCGCGAGGGCACGTGAGGCTCCACGCCCGCGGGTCATCAGCTGGCCAAGAATGCTTTGACTTCTTCGACAAAGCGGTGCCAGGCCGGCTCGCCCTGCAAGAGCAAATGATTGCAGCTCTCAAGCGCGACAAAGCGCGCGTTGGGGATTCCGGCCGCCAGACGGCGTCCTTCGTCCAATCCGATCGTGGCGTCGTCGCGGCAATGCAGGACCAGCGTGGGCGCCTGTACCTGCGGGAGAATATCGGAAATGTCGACATGCCAGGACGCTTGCATGATGCGGACGGCGTTTTCCGGCGATGCGGTCATGCGCTGCAGGTCGTTGAACCATTGCATTTGCTCGGGCGTCCCTTTCGGCAGGAATAGCGAGGTGAAGAACTGCCGGAACGCGGGATTCTCCTGGGCCCAACCTTGCCGGACGAGTGAGGCCAAGATCTCAGCCTGTTCCGGATCGCGCTTATAGCGGCCGCGCGCGAATCCGCCATACAGGATCAGGTGACTGACGCGCTCGGGATGGCGCACGGCGTAGACGACGGACAGTGCGGCACCCTGAGAAATCCCCAGTAGGGCAAAACGTGTAAGTTCGGCGGCGTCCACCACTGTTTCCAAGTCATCAATGAAGGCGTCAAACGAAATATCGCCGACGTTCCAGTCGGAAAGGCCGTTGCCACGCTCATCGTAACGGATCAGTTGATGATCCGCCGCCAAGACCCGGAGCAGGGGACTCCAGATTGGGCTTTGCCAGTCGTATTCGAGGTGATTGAGCCAATTGGCCGCCTTGACCAGGGGCGGTCCATCGCCGGCAAGCGCATAGGCGATGCGGGCTCCATCTGACGCCCTGCAGAATCGAACCTGCTGTTGCAGGTTTGGCGGCCGCTCGGCGGTCTCGGTGGATACCTGCGGCGCGTCCTCACGTTCGACCACCTCGCCGATGAAACGGATGCCCTTGCGGGTGACGGTGCGGATCAGCCCTTGCCGCTCGCCGCTGTCGCCGACGGCTTTACGAACCGCATTGATGCGGCTGGCCAGCGTCAATTCCGCCACGATACGGCCGCCCCAGACCGAGGCAATCAGGTCGTCCTTACTGACCACCCGCCCGCGGTTTTGCAGCAGAAAGAGCAGCAGATCGAACACCTGCGGCTCCAGCGGGACCCGTTCGCCGCCCCGCCGCAGTTCGTGACGGCCAGTATCGACCGTAAAATCGTCGAAGGAAAACAGCACGCTGCGCCCCCGCACCTACGACTGCCGTACGTTTCTACCGCGCCGGTGCTAAAGCGAAATCAAGGCTTCCTCAAGACAAATCAAGCGCGCCTCAAAGCGTAATCCCGCGCGCAATGGCAATACAAGCCGCGCGGTCGACGACGCCGACGGCGGCGCTGGCCCGCAAGGCTGAAAGACAACCGCAATCCTGACCTGGGTACCGGTCGGCGCCTGGGCGGATACGGCTGCGCGCATATGCGGCGCCGGCTGAACGAAAACGACAGCCCAACTGCGAACCAAAAAGGTGAACCATGACGACAGCTTCCAAGTCCAAGCGCCCTCCCGTTGCCATGAATGGCGTCGATACGCCGACCCTGCTCGCCACGATCGGCGCCGTCGGCGCGCAGCCCGCGCTCGCCCAATTCCAGTTCCGTGCCGATAACCGCTGGATCTCCGGCACGCACAGCGAGAGCACGATGTACGGCTTCTTCGGCGCCGGCGGCGAACACAAACACATCGCGGCATACAAGGCCTCCGGGGATCACCCGGCCGTGCTGTGCGGCGCCGACACGGGCCCCACGCCGGTTGAATGGCTGCTGCACGCATTGGCAACGTGCTTGATGGCCGGTGTCGGCAACATCGCGGCGGCGCGCGGCATCAAGCTCAACAAAGTGGAAGCCAAGATCGAGGGCGACATCGACCTGCGCGGCCTCCTCGGCCTCTCGAAAGAGGTGCGCAACGGCTATCAGGGCATCAAGGTCTCGTTCGAGATCGACGGAGATGCCAGCCCCGAGCAACTCGAACAGATCGTGATGCAGTCGAAAGCCCGCTCGGCTGTGTTCGACGTCATCACCAATGGCGTTCCGGTTTCGGTCGGCGTGAAGACGCCGGCCATGACCTGAGATGCGCGGCCGCCGTGCCTCGGCCCGGCGGCCGCCCATCACCTCATTTGTCAGGTTACAGCATCATGCAATATCCCGACGTCATCATCATCATCGGCGACGTATTCATCTTCATCATTACCGCCATCATCTTATTTGTCAGGTTATAGCATCATGCGAAATCCCGACGTCATCATCATCGGCGGCGGTCAAGCTGGCCTCGTCATGAGCCGCAGCCTCATGGCGCGCGGGGTCGACCACCTCGTTCTGGAACGCGGCCGTATTGGCGAGCGCTGGTTCTCCGAACGTTGGAAGTCATTGCGTCTGCTCACGACTGCCGAAATGAGTGCGCTGCCCGGCCTCCCGCACCGCGGTGACCCAAAAGCGTTCATGCCGGCGAGCGCCTTTGCCGCTTATCTTCAAATCTACGCGCAGACGGTCGGCGCGCCGATCATCTGCGGCGTCGAGGTCACTAAGGTCGAGCCCTCGGCGCGCGGCTATCGCGTCACGACGAATGCCGGCGAATGGCTGACGCGCAGCGTCATCATCGCGACCGGTGCCTGCGATACGCCTTATCGTCCGCCGATGGCGGGCGCGCTCGCATCCTCGCTGGCGCAGATTTCTCCCACCGACTATTGGGAGCCCGATCAGTTGCCGATGGGTGGCGTGCTTATCGTCGGCGCCTCCTCGACCGGCGTTCAACTCGCCGAGGAGCTTCACGCTTCCGGCCGCCCAGTGGTTCTGGCTGTCGGCGACCACACGCGCGTGCCGCGCCGTTATCGCGGTCGCGACATCTACGCCTGGATGGAAACCGCGGGGATTCTCGACGAGCCGCCGCAGGAGACCGGTAATCTCAGCGCCGCACGCCGGCAGCCATCCTTGCAAGTCGTCGGCCAGCCCGATAACCGTGACCTCGGCCTCGGCGTGCTGAGCCGCCAGGGTATTCGCCTCGTCGGACGGCTTGCCGGCGCCGATGGCGGGAGGGTCGAATTCAGCGGCGATCTCGAGCGGACGACGGCAGCTTCGCACGCCCGTTTGATGCGGATCCTGCACAGGATCGACACCTGCATCGAAAACCGCGGGCTCGAGGCTCCGGAGGCCGATCCGGGCGCGCGCGCACCGTTCCTCGCCGCCAGCGAACAAATCACGCTCGATTTGCAGCGGGCGCGTATTCGCTCGGTGGTGTGGGCGACCGGCTATGTCCGCCGTTATCCCTGGCTGAAGGCGCCCGTTCTCGACAGCGACGGAGAAATCATCCACCGCGGCGGCGTCACTGCTTCACCCGGCCTCTATGTCCTCGGGCTCACCTTCCTGCGCCGGCGGCGCTCGCCGTTCATCGACGGCTGCGGGCTCGATGCCGAAGAGTTGGCGCCGATCGTGAAGGACCATCTCGATCTGCGGGCAAGACAGGCTGCACGACGTGACGCCGAATGGCGGTGGTTTTGCTCCCGCGGGAACGCCATCATTTGCCACCGCTGAGCATCTGCCGACCGTGGAGATCGCCCGCGCCGATCTCGACAAGGGTCTGGGCGTGCTGCTGGCGTTCTCGGAGAAGGCCAAGCTCGTGACCTCCAACGGCGACGCGCGCCGGCAGATCAAATCGGGCGGGCTGAAGGTGAACGACGCCAGCGTCACCGATGAGAAGATGACGCTGACGCCAGACAACTTGACGCCCGAAGGCGTGATCAAGCTCTCACTCGGTAAGAAGCGGCATGTGCTGTTGAAACCGGTGTGAGGCGGTAGGCCGCCCTCTCACACAGCTTCGTCGGGCAGTTCGTCGGGAAATGGCCCGAACGCGTCGAAGCGCGGATCGGGACCGGCGACCGACTCCAAGAGCTCGTAATAGAGCACCTTGTAGGTGACGATCACGCAGCCGGCGTCTCTCATGCGCGCCAGCGCCGCCGTGACGTCACGCGTCGAGGAAAAGATCAGTTCCTCCATCACGAAAACCTCGTAACCCAGCCCAACAAGCCCGAGACAGGACTGCATCACGCAGACGTCTGTTTCGCAGCCTGTAACAATCACCTGGCGACGCTTCTGCCGCGCCAGATGCGCCTTGATCTTGGTGTCCTTGGTGAGATCGAAGAAATCTTTTTCGAACACCTTGCCGCGCTTGCCGAGGCGCTTGCCGATCTCCTTCGGCAGCGTGCCCTTGACGTCAAGTGGCCGTTCCACCGTCGCCATAACCGGGATGCCGTAGGCGCCGAGCAGGTATACGAGATTGGCCGTGTTTGTCTTGATGCGCGCGCGCAGGCGCGGCGCGATCTGCGACAAAAAAAAGCTCTGGACGTCGACAATCACGGCACAGCAGCGTTCGGGATCGATGCGCTTCGCCGCCGTCATGTCGCCTGCCGCCCCTCTCGCTGAATGCTGTTTTATTATTAGTTGTGTTTGCGCGGCGGCGCCAGGGCGCGCCCCTCCCCTGTTGCCAAGATTGCGTCACATAATGCAACATCGCTGGCGAACCCGCACGATGCGCCGTGCGACAACTTGACCGGGGCAAACCGAGTTGCGCGCGCGGGGCCCCCGGCGGCACGATGGGATCCGATGCGGAAAAACCATACCTACGTCCTCGGCATCAACGCCTATGATCACGACGTCAGCGCCTGCCTGCTGCGCGACGGCGAGATTGCCTTCGCAATCGAAAAAGAGCGCATCACGCGCGAGAAGCACGCCAGCGGCTTTTTTCAGCAACCGGTCGACTATTGCCTGAGCGCCGAGGGCATCACCCTTGATGAAGTCGATCTAGTGGTGCGCAATTGCTACGTGCTGCCGGTCGACGAGCTCGAAGTCCGCCTGCTCTATCAGGGCGACCTGTCGGACGAAGATCGCGCGAAGGCCGACAAGAGCCCGCTGTTCCACCCGAAATCCAACAAGGTGATGACGGTCTCGCATCACCTCGCCCACGCCTATAGCGCCTTCGCCGCCTGCCCGTTCGACGAGGGCGCGGTGATGATCGTCGACGGCGTCGGCAGCTACGCCTCCGACATCAAGGAGCCGGGCCAGCTTACTGACGGCGTCAACCCGCTGTCGCGCGAGTCGGAGAGCTACTACCGGTTCAAGGGCACGCAACTCGAAACGCTTAAGAAGATATGGCTGGAGCCGTGCCGCGGCCTGTTGAGCGACGAGTTCTTCAACATGGACGGCCTCGGCGCGATCTACAGCCGGGTCTCAAGCTACATCTTCGCCGACTGGAATAAGTGCGGCGAGGTGATGGGCCTGGCGCCTTACGGCCGTCCCAACGCGTTCAAACGACGGCTCCTGGAGATGAGAAACGGCGAGCTGCATGTGCCGGAATGGGACGAGACCTTCGATCGCCCGTGGATGCCGGAGGGCGACAAGAAGTGGGAAGACAGCCCACACATGCAGCATTGGGAGGACATGGCCTGGCAAGTGCAACACGACAGCGAGGAAGTGCTGATCGAGCGCGCGCGCTGGCTGCGCGAGACCACCGGCGCCAAGAACCTGTGCCTGGCCGGCGGCGTCGCCCTCAACTGCGTGGCCAATGGCCGCATCATCCGCGAAGCGGGCTTCGACAACGTCTGGATCCAGCCGGCCGCCGGCGACAACGGCATCTCCATCGGCTGCGCCCTATACGGCCATCTCGCCGTGCAGAAGAAGCCGCGCACCTTCGCAATGACACAGGCGACCCTCGGGCGCGAGTATACCGACAAAGAAGTGGGCAGCGTCGGCAACCCGGCGTTGGTCAGCCGCAGGACCTTCAACGGCGCCGACGATGGCATCTGCCGCGAGACGGCGAAGCTGTTAGCGGACGGCAAGGTGATCGGCTGGTTCCAGGGCCGCTCCGAATTCGGCCCGCGCGCGCTCGGCAACCGCAGCATCCTCGGCGATCCGCGCCGACCCGAGATGAAGGACATCCTGAACAAGCGGGTCAAGTTTCGGCAGACATTCCGCCCGTTCGCGCCGATCGTGCGTTACGAACGCGCCAAGGAAATTTTCGAAGGCGAGGACGAGTTGCCGTTCATGTTGCGCGCCAAGCATGTGCGCCCGGAATGGCGTGACCGCATTCCGGCCATCGTCCACGTCGACGGCACGGCCCGCGTGCAGACGGTTCGCCACGAACACAACCCGCGCATGTACGATCTGCTGAGCGAATTCGAAAAGCTGACCGGCGTCCCGGTGCTGGTTAACACATCCTTCAACATCAAGGGCGAGCCGATCGTTGAAACGCCCCAAGACGCGATGAACTGCTTCATCTACACCGGCATCGACAACCTGGCATTGCACGATACGTTGGTATCAAAAAACCTTGCCTATAAGATCTTTTCCCCATTCATAAAAATATATTACGAGTTGATGGCACTCGGGCGTGACGAAAACGATTGATCCCATGCACGAGGCTTGGGGACCGGCCCTTCGCAAGTGCAATATCGGCCGACACGCTGGGTTGTCTGCGCGAAATAGCGCACCCCTGGCGGCCAGAATTCTCTTTCCACGCTGAAGACGCTGGGTTAGTTTTGCACGTCGGCATACTGTGAAACGGGTGCGTTAATCGGCGCAAGCTGAACCGCCGGCGAGGAATTGGCTGCTCCCCCCAGAAGCCGAAACGCAAGTCCCAGTTTGAACTGGGCCAATGAGGAGGCAGACAACATGAAGAGAACCTTCATCGCTGTACTGATGGCCATGGCGTTTGGCCTGTTCAGTATGCCGGTCGTGCAAGCCGCACCGAACAACGGCTGGGCCGCAGGATCGCTGCTGAAGGCAACATCCCCCCTCGATAAAGTGCAATGGCGTCGCCGTCGTCGCCGTCGTCGTCGTTGCTATTGGGTCCATTACCGGCGCTCGCGCAGGCGGCAACAATGCCGAGGCTGGTGGTAGTACCCGCTTCGATCTGATCAAAATCACGACGGGCCGCCGGTTGCAAACGCCGGCGGCCCGCTCGCGTTTCTGCGCGCATATCTTGGCGGACATGCCTCAGCGAAAACGCCGCTCCACGGCGAGCGGCCGCGCTTGCGGGCCGTGCCGCCCTTCCAGCGGCAGCGACAAACACGCCCCGTAGGCCTGCGCCCGATTGCGCCGGCTGGTGGCGCAACGGTCGAAGACCTCGAGATCCTTCGGGGTGCGATATTCCATATAAGGCTCCACCGCAAACCGCGCGCCGTCGGAAAAGCTGCCGTAGCGGTTGATCTGACCTTTGAGCTCGGGGTCAACGCTGAGAATCGCTTGGCGGAACGAATCCCCCTGGATGAAATTGTCCGGCATCTGATCGAACGGTCCGTCGAGGTAATTATTCGCCGCTACATTGCCGCGATAGACGCCAATCAAGATTTTGCGATCGTGGCGCTGGTCTCGATAGACCGCAAAGCCGGTGCGTTTGCCAATCAGGATGCGGCCCTCGCCGACCGGCGCCGGCACGAAAGTGTCGGCGGGCTCGATCGTTTCATCAAGAATGTAATGAAACAGTTTCAGCTTGGAATTGAACACGAGGAAGAAACGCACTGCGGATTCGTCGAAGACCGGGCCGATAAAGCGCTCATCCCGGGCGAGCATTGCCGGCGGTGGCTTGGCCTGCGAAAGGTCATTGAGCGCGAACACGACGCTCTTCTTCTTGTAGGTCAGCCGATAAGCGAGCGGTGCGACCTTCTCCACGGATACGCCTTCCGCCGCGCCGAGAACACGATTGATGCCGTCCTTGTCTTTCAGCCACACGGGCCGGTTCTCGTAATAGCTGAATGCCACCTTCCCTTCGCTGCGCAATCGCGCATCGATCTTGATATTGCCGCCGTAGCGGACGCCGTTGAGCACAAAGGCGAAGTAGTAATGATTTTCGGTCGGATAGACCTTCGCCCGCGCCGGCAGGCTGTCGAGCACGTAGGCAAAGACCGCCATCGGATCATCGATCGCAAGGCTTGTCTTGGTGGCGACATTCTCGACATAGGCCTGGTTGGTCATCAGCTTGGGCACCTGCTGCGCCGCCGCGGCGCCGGAAACAGCCGCCACGACCCAGGTCGAAACGATCAATCGGCGCATTGCAAGCCTCTTACGGTTTGGCTGTTCAGCCGGTCCAGAGCAGCACCAAGCCTAGCATTCTCAGCCGGGGACGACGAAACGCGGCGGACGACTCCAGCCGGCCGCGAAGCGACAGCAAACCGTCACCGCGACGGCGGGATGAAATTGGGATCGAAGTCGCCAGGCGACGGGATGAACTTACGCAGCAGCCCGGGCGCGATCGCGCTCACCGGGTTGACCAGGATCTGCGGCGAAGCGATAGGGCCCACCGCCTCGTATGTGATGCCGACCAGACCCTCGTTGCTGCCTCCGCCGAGCACCAGCCCAACGATCGGAATTTGCCCGAACATGTTGTTCAGACCATAGAATGGCACGAAAGTGCCGCGCAGGTGTACGTCGTTTTTGGTGTAGTTGATCTGGCCCGACATGGTCGCGCCCACCAGCGGGCCGCGCACGACGCCATTGCGAACTGCCATCTTGCCGGGAAAGCGGGTGAACTCGGCATGCATTTCAGTGAACGGTACGCCACTGCGCGCCTGCTCCGGCGCGCCGGCGACGATGCGGTCGAGCCCCTTTTCACCGCGGACGGTGAAATCGCGGAGAAAGAAAATGCCGACTTGCGGCGCGCGGTCCTGGCTCGGCGGATCCATCGCCACCCACATCTTTCCGCCATGGACGCGCGAATACATATCGACAAAGCGGAACAGAGCGCCGGCGTCGCCGCTCTCGATATAGATAACGCGATGATTGTCGCGCGCGCGCAAGCGCAAGTCGCCAAGCAGCGTTGCATCGCGCCCGATCTTCGCGTGCATGACGAAGTTGCGGATATGCCCGTCGCGGCGCGTGAGCTTGAGGTCGAGTCCGCGCAAGGCCTCGCCATTGTGGCCCACCACGGTGCCAATCTTGACGTCGAGATCGATATCGGCCTGCTTATGCCGGGGGTCGGCCGGCGTGCCGCCGAGCAGCGATGATTTGACGAAGGTGCGTCCATCAAAGATATCGCCGCTCATGGCTATGCGCAGAACGCCATCGCCGCCACGCGCGACCTTGAGCGAGGCTTTGTCACCTTGCGACACGCCGAACACCGGAAATTCCGCGGAGGAAAGTCGACCGTCCTTGTCGATCTCGACGTCCCCCTTCACGTTGACGCCCGAACCGGTGACCACAACGTTGTCGAAGCGCTCGCCGGCGGCGCCCTTAGTCATCTTGGCGGTGAGATGCGCCGGCTCGCCGGACATCTTCACCCAGCCGGGCAACAAGTCGTCTATCTTCACGCGGGTGAGATCGGCCTCGAGATCGAACTTGTTGTCCTTGCTGTCAGCGTCCATCTTGCCGCTGAGCTTGATCGGGATTGTGCCGCTGACGGTGCTGCCGAAATCGATGCCGAGCTTGCGGCGCGCAGCGTCGTCCAGCTTGGCCACCAACTGTAAATTCGCCGCTGCGCCGCCCGACTTCTTCTCGACGTCGAGACTGGCCGGAAGACCGTTGATCTTCACGTTGCCTTTGATCCGGTAACCGCCGCCACTCGAGGCTGCCACCCGCAGCGAAGATGATTCCAGCTTTTCGCCCATCAGCGTCTTGTCGGCACCGAAGCTGGAGAGCGTGGCTTTTACCGCATAGCGCACCGAGTTCGCAGGCACGGTGCGCCCGATCGGCAGATTGAGCGTAACGTTGGCGGCGACCGTACCGCGGCTGGTTGAGGGATCGAGCTTGATCCCGACATTGCTGCTGAGAACTTTGTTGGCCAGCAGCATAGCCGCCGCCGGTACACTACCGTCGATGCGGAAGTCTGCCCGCGCAGGCGCCAATTTGGGGTGGGTGTCGGGCACCGAGAAGACGCCGTCCGCGATATTGAGGCTGCGTCCCGGGGCCACGCTCACCACGCCACGGCCGAGATTGATGGTAGCGGTCCGCCCCGTCACACGCACAGTCAGGTCGGCATCGTCGATCGGCGGCAGGCCGGCGATCGGACGTAAAGACGTGTTGCTGGTCTCCACGTCGATGGAGAGGCCGTCATTAGGCGTCGGCGGTCCATCGGTCTTAAAGTTCGACATCGGCGCGTTGCCGGCTATCACGACGCGCTCGACGGTGCCGCCGCCGACGTGCTTTTCGACCCATTCACGCACATGATGAGCAACAGTGATCGGCCACAGGCGTTTCAACACCGACATCGGCATGCGGGTGCCCGCCACCCCGAACGCCAGATGCGGATCGGGTATGGAATAGTCGAGGCTGCCGGTGACCGCCACGCCCACGTTGTGCGATGGCCGCGTGTCGCTACGGCTGAAATCACCCTGATCGAGCTCGATCCGCCGTTTCTTGGTGTCGATACGACCCCGCATGTTAATCCGATTGAGCGCGAAGCCTTCTTTGTCGCCCACCTCGATCGGCGCCAGGATAACCGGATCGATCACCGGATCGCCGCGCATGACGGCGAACTGCCAGACGCCGCTATTGTCGCTCGGCGCCCTCAACGCCGCGCGCAGGGTGAACTGGTTGCCCCCCGACTGGACCTGGAACGGCACCACCAAGGTATGCCGGCGCGCATTCCAACTGAATCGGAAATCGGCGCGATCGACACCTATATGAATGACATCGGGTCCATCGTGGTCGGTGATCGTACCGGCGCCCGCAATCACCTCGCCCTGCAGCAATTGCGGCGTGCCGTCGGCGGCGACGTCGGCGCGGATCGAAGCCGACAACGGCAGATCAGCGGCAAGCTCGCCATTCTTGACGCGCAGCGCCAACAAAATGTCGCGCATCGAAACCTGACGCGCCTCGATGCCGACCGCGCGCATGCCGCCATCGAGCGGACGCATCGCCGCACTGATCAGCCAAGGGCGCGTCTTGTCGTCTGACGACAGTTGAAAGATCACGCCGCCCTGTTCCGGTCGCCGCAGGCTGGCATTGATGTGATCGAATTTCCAATGCTTGCCGTTGCGCTGGTCGTCCACCGTCAACTGGCCGTTTTTCAGTCCGAGTTCGTGCAGGTCGTGACCATCGAGGCCGGTCGCACCAACCGAGTCGATCCAGGCCAGAACTCCGGCCACTTCCCGCAGACCCGAACGCAACTTGCCGCGTGGAACGATGGCGCGCACCGGCGGGCTGGGGCGATTGGCGGCCGGGGACGCTATCGCAATCGGATGCTTGTCGGCACCCGCGAACACAGTGACCTCGCCGTCACGCTCGATGCGTACCGCCATCTTGGCGCCGACCAAGTTGAGGCTTTCTGCACGTAGTTGCCCGGTCAGCAGCCCAAGTCCCGACATGCCGACTTCGGCCTTCGGGGCGCTGGCGACGACCGTACCGTCGGGATCGCGAACCACGATATCGCGCAGCCGCAAGGTGGGCCGGCCCTTCTCGTCCCGCTCGATCTGGGTGCCGCCGACTTCGACCGTGTGCCTGCCGCCGAAATTCTGTTCGATAGCCGACTTCAGCCAGGGCGTCGCGATATCGACCTCGATCGGTCCCTGCGACAGCCGCCACCAAAGGGCGGCCCCGCCCAACACGACCAGCACGGCCACGATCGACATGCCCCAGAACAGGCGCTGCACCCAGCGCCGGCGCAGGACTGCCATGAGGCCGCGTCCCAGACGTGCCCCCTGCCGCCCGACCTGAGTCCGCCAGACACGAGCGCGGGCCAAGATGCGCAAAAAGCCGTGCCTGAAAGCGCGGGCAAAGCGGGCAATCTCATGGGCGCGAGATTGAGCCTGATCGTGACTCTTAACCGGACGACGGTGCTTACGATGGTGCGCCGCCGAGCCCGGCCCCTTTTCCAGGTGCGGCTTCGCTTTGCGTTTGTGGTCGCTGCCCGTCATGCCTTAAGGGCGCCCCTCGTCCGGCGCGTCACGCGCGTTTTCCGCCGCCCGACGGACCGTCATCTGACGCGGCCCTAGGCCTTGTTCTTGAAGCCCATTGCATCCGCCCGACGCAACTGGCAATTCCGACATTGAAGCGTCGAAAACGACGAAAGGAAGGCACATGGCGCGCGATCTGGCCGAGGGTGCCAAGGCACCGGCTTTCACCCTGCCCCGGGACGGCGGAACCCACATCTCGCTGAAGGACTTCAGAGGCCACAATCTGGTGCTTTATTTCTACCCGAAGGCGGACACGCCCGGCTGCACCAAGGAAGCGATTGCGTTTTCCGGCTTGCGGGCGGCCTTCGCCAAGGCGGAAACCGAAATCCTCGGCGTTTCCGCTGACCCAATTGCTGCGCAAGATAAATTTAAAGCCAAGCATAAGCTGTCAATTGGTTTGGCCTCCGACGAAACCAGGAAGATGCTGGAAGATTATGGCGCCTGGGGCGAGAAATCGATGTATGGGCGCAAATACATGGGCATATTCCGCAAGACCTTCCTGATCAATCGCGACGGCCGCATTGTACGGATATGGCCGAACGTGAAGGTGGCCGGCCACGCCGAGGAGGTGCTCGAGGCCGCCTGCGCCCTGGCAGGCTGAGTCGTTTCCAAGAGCCTCGGCGGTCCCGCGACCTGTCGAAGGATGGTCCATTTGCCGCATGCTCTCTGCATTGGTTTTGCGGGTGCTTTGCCACGCTAAATCGCACGGATTACCGCTTTATTAACCATATCGGATTGATATTGGATTTGTAATCCGCCGGTTCGCCCCCTGCGTCCGACCGGCAGGGAGTGTCCATGTTGCCTTCGTCCCATCACCACAACACCAAACATTCCACCCGACATGGGCGCGCACAATCAGCCGCCGCCGTCTCGCAGCACGTCAACCGCACCCACGCCCAGGTCGGCGACTACACGTTGGTGCACGGCGGCCGCCAAGTTCGGATTGGTCCGGTCGCTTTCTGGATCGTAGTCGGCACGCTGGTCATCATGGCGGTGTGGTCGATCGGCACCGGCACTTATTTCGCTTTCCGCGAGGACGTGCTCAGCGGTTTGATCAGCCGGCAAGCGCGCATGCAGATCGCTTACGAAGACCGCATCGCTGAATTGCGTGGAGAAGTCGACCGCATCACCAGCCGTCAATTGCTCGACCAGAATCAGTTCGAGCGCCGTCTCGAAGCCCTGATGAAGCGGCAGGCAACGCTGGAGCGGCACACTGCAGCGCTCGCCGACGACGGCCTGACCACTGGCTCCATCCGTCGCAATAAGCGCGAGAAGGATGCGCGGCTCGATGCGCCGATCAAGGCCTCCCCGATCAGCGACACTGTCGTGTTCAGCGCGACGCCTGAGCGCGAAGCAAGACTGCAATCGCGCGATCGGCCGCAGCACCTGATGCACCTTGCATCGGCCGAAAACGGCGCCGGCCTCGATGGCGTGCTGGTGCGCGTGTCCCATTCTCTCGACCGCGTCGAGCAGCGATCAGACCGCGCTCCTAAACGGCATGGAGCAGCGCTACGACAATAAGGCCCGCCGCATTCACAGTGTGCTCAGCGAACTCGGCGTCAAGCCCAAGCGCGCCTTGGCGGAGGGCGGCCCGTTCATTCCGGCCAAACCTCCGCGCGCGGACGGAAGCGCGTTCGAGCGCCAGCTTTATCGCGTCAACATTGCACGCGCCGAAATCAACCACTATCGGCACACGCTGGTTTCCGTGCCGGTGCGCAGGCCGCTTCCTGGCAAGCTGGAAGTCAGTTCTGGCTTTGGCGTGCGTCGCGATCCCTTCCTTGGTAGACCGGCAATGCACACCGGCCTCGACCTGCGTGGCGAGATGGGCGAGCCGGTGCACGCTACTGCCGGCGGCAAAGTGGCGATCGCCGGCTGGGACGGCGGCTACGGCAACATGGTCGAAATCGACCATGGCGACGGACTTTCGACCCGCTTCGGTCATCTCTCCAAGATTCTGGTGAAGGTCGGCCAAAAGATTCATGTCGGCCAGATCGTTGGCCTGCTCGGTTCGACCGGGCGCTCCACCGGCCCGCACTTGCATTACGAGACCCGCATCAATGGCGAGGCGGTCGACCCACAGAAATTCCTGCGCGCTGGCATCCGTCTCGGCAGCATCTGAGCCTGTTCCTCGGCCTGGTTGCCCTTAGCGCTGAGCTATTCCATTAATCCCTGGAAATAACCACGTCGGGGGCACCCATCAGGTGCGGATCGGACCACGTCATCCATGGCTCGGAACTCTCGGTGCTCAGCTCGCGCTGACTTTCATCGACCGCGCCTGCCGCAACCGCAATATCGTGCGCGCCGACAGCGCCGCCGCGCGCGCGCGCATTGCGGCCATTCGTGACAAAATCAGGCATGGGCAAACCGCGTATCTCGCTGGCGTCTCGGCTTCCGGCGCCCACAACACCGGCATCGCGCTTGTCGAAGTCACCGGTAACGGGCCGCGTCTCCTGTTCAATAACGAAGAAGAGCGCTTCTCGGCGGTCAAGCACACCAACAGCTACCCCACCCTGTCAATCGAGACGTTGCGCGACGACATGGAGAGAAGCGGCCTCGACATCGGCGCTATCGATGGCTGGTTCAGCGGCTGGGATCATGCCGCCTTCAGCGCCACTTTGATCCGTGCGGCGCTGGAGGAAGCGCCACAGACGCTGCGCATGTTGAGTGGCGAGCCCACCGGGCTGTTCAACATGCGCGCCATCGACAGCGGCATCCGCTCGGCACGCCATATCGGGCGCCAGCTCGGCATGAGCGAACCGCCGCTCCTGATCGGGACCGCGCATCACGACAATCACGCCTGGTTCTCATTTGCCGCTTCGCCCTTCGCCCGCGATGCCGGACCAACCATGTTGCTGGTGCTCGACGGGCTCGGCGACAGCGGTTCGATCTCGCTTTATGTCTGCGAAGACGGCCGCATGCGGCGGCTCTATTGCAATGACAGCGTATTCGACTCGCTCGGCCTTTATTACGCGGTGATCTCCTCCACCCAGGGTGGCTGGACGTGGCTCTCCAGCGAAGGCCGTTACATGGGCGCCACCGCCTATGGCGACAACGACCGCAAGACCAATCCCTATTACATGGCGCTCAAGGACATTTTCGTCCTGCGGCCGGACGGCAGCGTCGCCCTCAACCGCGATCTCGCCAACTGGCCGCGCAGCATCGTGCGCGAACCCTACACGCAAGCACTGATCCGCATCCTCGGCGAACCGATTCCTGCCGACAAGATGTGGAACCCGGACGCAGTGCTGCGCATCGAGGACATCAAGCATCCCGAGAACACGAAAGCGCGGCTCGACAAGGCCGCGGCCTGCCAGATGATCTTCGAGGACGCCATCTTCCACATCGTCGATCATTTCATCCGCGCAACCGGCAGCAAACGCTTGGTGCTCACCGGGGGCGTTGGCTTGAACGCGCTCGCCAACATGCGGCTGCTGGAACATTTCGACGAAGACTACTTCCGCCGCGAACACGGCCGCGCCGGCCGGCTGCATCTGTGGGTACCGCCGACGCCAAACGACGCGGGGGTGCCGATCGGCGCCGCCTACATGGGCGCCTATCTGGCGGGCTATGGCCTGGGTGAGCCGATCACGCACGCTTTCTATTGCGGCGCATCGCCGCGCGCGGAAGCGATCCGCGCCGCGCTTGAGCAAAGCGATGACATCGACTGGATCGAACTCGCTGCCGCCGATGACACGAGCCGTGGCCGCTATGCCGACTTCATGGCCTACATTACTGCTCACGACGCCATCTTCGCGCTTTACCAGGGCGCAGCGGAAACGGGTCCGCGCGCCCTCGGCCACCGCTCGATCCTGGCCAATCCGTGCAATCCGAAAACGCGCGAGAACCTGAACGCACGGGTGAAGTACCGCGAGGCGATCCGACCGCTGGCGCCGATGATGACGCTTGCAGCCGCCAAGGATTTTTTCGAGCTGTCGAACGGCGCGAGCGACGCCGACTACAACGCTTATAATTACATGGTACTGACCGCGCATGCGAAGCCGGAAGCGCACCGCCGAATCCCCTCGGTAGTGCACGCCGACGGCACCGGCCGTTTGCAGATCGTGCGGGAGGAGGCTGATCCCCTCACCCACGGCTATTTGAAAGCGCTCGGCCGCCGCATCGGCGTGGAGGTGGCGGTCAACACCTCCTTCAATGTGGCGGGTCCGATCGCGCAAACGCCGACACAGGCGCTCGCAACGCTGCGCCGCTCCAAGGGGCTCGATGCGGTGCTGATGTTTTCCGCCGATGGCCCGGTATTCGCCGCGCTGCACGGCGGCACCGGCGGCGAAGGCGGCGAGCGTTTCCGGCAGTGGCTCAAGGATTGGCAGGCGGAGACGGGCAACCGATTGGAGAGCTAATCGCAGCCTTCAGGCGGCCGGTTCCGGCGCGAGACGCGGGTCCACAAAGATCGCCAGCCAGACGGTCGGCTCACCGGGCTGCGTCCAGGCAACGCGATGCCGGCAATGGGCCGGAAGGAACACGCTGTCCCCCGGCCCCAGCACGCGATCCTCCGCCTCGCCTTCGATGCTGACCCGGGCGCGCCCGCTGATGACCAGAACCCATTCGGCCTCGGACTGGTCGTACCAAGAGTCGGCCGGCGACGCGTGGCCATGGGAGACAATCCGTTCCACGCGGATGCCGTCTCCTGTCAGCAACGTCTCGATCGCCTCGTCGGCACCGCGCGGTGGAAGGCCATCGAGAATGTTCAAGACCGGCGGCGATGGGATTTTCTTGGTCATGACGGCACTGTTTTCTTTTTGAATCGATCTCAAACCAAATGCCGTTGCGCGGACATCCGGAGCAAGCCGGGTTGAGCGGCGCGGGCTTTTGCGTGAATGTTAGCGGTTTCCTGCATGATGATGGAGTCCATCACTGACGGGCAGGCCCGTCGAAACAATTTGGGAGAAACAGCATGCGGCTCATGCTCAAATTTTCGATCCCCGTCGAGCGCGGCAACGTGGCGGCCAAGGACGGGACGCTCGGACAGGCGATCGAAAACCTGCTCAAGGAGACGAACGCCGATGCCGCCTATTTCACGATGATCGAAGGCAGACGCGGCGGCATGGTCTTTTTCGAGGAAAACGACACGACACGCTTGCCTCAGATTAACGAACCCATGTTTGCTGCGCTCAACGCAACTGTCGAGATTGCGCCGGTGTTGACGCTTGACGAGCTGAAGCGCGGCCTTTCGAAGTAATCGACCGGTTACTCCACGTCCTCGACTTCGATCGGCCCGCCGCCGAAGGCTTTCTGCGCGAGCGCGGCCTGCATGAACTCGTCGAGATCGCCGTCGAGCACCGCGCCGGTGTTGGAGGTGGAAATGCCGGTGCGCAGGTCCTTCACCATCTGATAGGGCTGCAGCACGTAGGAGCGGATTTGGTGACCCCAGCCGATGTCGGTCTTGGCGGCCTGGTCGGCGGCGGCCTTCTCTTCTCGCTTCTGCACCTCGCGCTCGAACAACTTGGCGCGCAACATGTCCCAGGCCTGCGCCCGGTTGCGGTGCTGCGAGCGGTCGTTCTGGCATTTCACCACGATGTTTGTCGGGATGTGCGTCAGGCGCACCGCGGATTCGGTCTTGTTAACGTGCTGGCCGCCGGCGCCGCCTGCACGCATGACATCGACCCGCACGTCCTTTTCGTCGATGTCGATCTTGATCGTGTCGTCGAGCACGGGAAACACGTTGACGCTGGCGAATGACGTGTGGCGGCGCGCATTGGAGTCGAACGGCGAAATGCGCACCAGCCGGTGCACGCCGTACTCGCTCTTGAGCCAACCGTAAGCGTTGTGGCCCTTGATCATCACGGTCGCGGACTTCAGCCCGGCACCCTCGCCTTCGGTCTCTTCAACCCACTCAACTTTGTAGCCGTGGGCTTCGGCCCAGCGCACATACATGCGCATCAGCATGCCGGCCCAGTCCTGACTTTCGGTGCCGCCGGCGCCGGCATGAACTTCGAGGTAGCAGTCGTTGCTGTCGGCCTCGCCCGACAGCAAAGCTTCCAGCTCGCGACGGCCGGTTTCGGCTTTCAAACGTTTGAGCGCAGCTTCGGCTTCCGCAACGGTCGCCGCGTCGCCTTCGTCTTCGCCGAGTTCGAGCAACGTGACCTGATCGTCGAGCTCGCGCGCGATGTGGCCGATGGCGTTGAGTTGATCGTCCAACGCATCACGCTCGCGCATCACCCGTTGCGCGCGCGCCTGGTCGTTCCAAAGTTCTGGGTCTTCGGCCTCTTTGTTCAGTTCGGCGAGGCGCCGTTGCGCGGTCTCGACGTCAAAGATGCCTCCTCAGCAGCCCGAGCGACTGCTTGATCTCGTCGAGGAGGGTCTGGGTTTCCGCGCGCATGATCCTTCTCATTTCCGCAAGGCCGGACGAAACGAACGGCGGCTGAGATGTCGATTCTGGAGAACTCATGTAGTCGCGGCAGCGCTTGGAGGCAACCCGTTTGTCCGGCCATGCTTCTCGAACGGACGGCCCGCGCGCTTCAACGAACGATAGATAGTGGCCCGGCTGACGCCGAGTTGTAGCGCCGCACCGGCGATACTGCCGGACTTGTTCGCCGTTTCGCGTAGCGCAGAGGCAATGGCTTCGTCGTCCAGCTTACGCGGCCGGCCGAGATGGCGCCCGCGCTGTCGCGCCGAGAGCATGCCTGCTTTGGTGCGTTCCGAGATCAATGCCCGCTCGAATTCCGCCAAGGCCGCCATGATGTGAAACACCAGCACGCCGCCGGCCGACGCGGTATTGATTGCTTCCGACAAAGAGATCAGGCCGACGCAGCGTCGGTCCAGTTCGTTCACGACCTCAATCAGGTGCGCCAGCGAGCGGCCAAGCCGGTCGAGCTTCCAAACCACTAAGTGATCGCCGGACTTCAGCCGCGCCAAACAATGTTCCAAACCCGGCCGGCTGCGCTCGGCCCCTGACAATCCCTCATCGCGGAAGATTATGCTGCACCCAACTCGACGCAAAGCATCGATCTGCAAGTCTATCGATTGGCCGTCGGTGGAAACGCGTGCGTATCCGACCTGCATGGCTAAGACTTAATCCCAACGCATACTTACAGTTTACTTTGCGCAATGAGCGACTATCTGTCGGCAACTCGATTATTATTTATACTTTTCAAGTCGCAAAAGCGTTCCATTTTGATCACGGCTTATGGGGTGTGTCAAGTCGGATAACTCTTAAAACGTGTATTGTGGATAACTATCAACCTCTCAGTAATCGCCTGGTTGAAACCAAGCAGGTTTGTTCGCTTCCGGCCTACGACGGCCCTGTCTGTCGTCTCCTCAAAAGGGAACGCTTTCGCTCTCGGGCTCGCTCGGCCCACACGCATCAAGGCCACTGGCCGGCGATCGGTCCGACTCCCGTGAGCAGAAAGCCGCGCCAGAGCGCGCGCCATTCAACTCTCAACAGGAGACAGACCCATGGCAGGTCAGACCTACACGCTCCGCTTCAAGAACCGCAGCGAGAGCCAACACGACTTCCTCGTCTATCAGCAAGGCATCGACGTCAACCAGCCGTACGTCTACACCCTCGCCTGGTTCGCCAAGCCGGTCGCCGATGGCGTCGACGTCGATTTCACCTGGACCATCGACTATTCGTTCGTCTGGTCCGAGCAGGGCACGCTGAAGCCCGGAATCCAATTCATCGCGCAGCAAGTTCTGTCTGCCGATCTCGTCGAACGCAACATGGTCGATTTCACGCGAAAGGACGGCGCTTTCCAATTCGCCAATCAGTCGGGCAAAGGCGCCAAAGGTTCGCTCACCATCGACGATGACAACACCATTCCGAAGAACATGGCCAAGATCGGCATCGGCATGTCCGGCTACGGCACGCATGTGATCAATGCCGAGCCGAACTTCGCAGCGGTGTTCACGCCACATCCCGAATACTGGGTCAGCTTCGGCGATTTTGTTCAGGGACAAGTCCTCGACATCCAGAGCCTGGTGAACGCCGCCGAGGTCCAGTTCCCCGTCAATGTCTACGGCATGACGGTGACCCTCGACAGCGGCAACGTTTGGACGATCGCACAGGGTCTTCAATAGCGCACAGGCGTGATCGCCCTTGGGGCGCACGCGCCACGGTCCCCGCGTCGCTGTCTCGCGTTCGGCGCGGGGGCAGAGCGTGCGCCATCACTCCATCTTTTACATCGAAAGGAACAACCCATGACGTCCGCTTGTATGACTCGCATCGCGGCATCGCTACTGACAGCTGCCGCGCTTTGCCTGCCAGTCCCCGCAAAGGCGCAATGCATCCCAAATCCGTTCCCGGCAAATTGGCTGCAACAGCAGGAAAACGCCGGCGGCCATACGATTGCGCAGCACGTAGGCAAGACAGACCTGGAGCTGGCGCAGCGCCTGGCCAACAACCCGCAACTGCAAACCGCGAGCACTTATCCGGCTCCGGTCGCCGCTGCCCAAGCGACGATCACGGCCGGCTTGGCGACCAACCGCAATGCCATCAACAACTGGGCAAACAACGCCGCGCCTGGCACCGTCCAGCCCTACGATTACGCCGCAACAGGCAACATCGGCCGCTACGCCACGCGGAACTCGAATCCGCCTCCGGCCATCGTGTACGGGAATACGTGCACCTATCGCGCCGTATTGAGAGCAACGGGCGGCGGCAACTGCTATCTTCTGACTTCGTATCCAACCGTTCCGGCACCGGGAGTTTGCCCCTGAGCAACAATGACGCCCTGTACGGGTATCTGGCCGGGCAGTTCGCAGACGCGGACCTGCTCGGCCAAACGGACGAGCAGGCGGCGGTAGCGGCAGTCTCCGCCGAGACGAAAGCCGCGCACGCCAAGGTGCTTCATCTCGGCCGCGCCGTCCTGGCCTCGCCCTCGTTCGATTGGCAGCGCATCGGCGATTACGCCAATCGGAATTTCAAGAGCCAGGATGATGCACGACGCTGGCTCACACGCATGATGGATCTGCTGGAGACAGCGCTGAAACGAACGTGAGATGCGTCGTTCCCTCTCGGCCGAACGGCCCTATGCGCCCCTCCCCCTCTAGGGTCTGCCGGCCGCGCGAGCTTCCGCCCGGGCGGAGGCTCGCGTCAGTCGATCGCGACAAAGGAAATCGCCCTCAATAAAGCCCGCCGCCGGTCCGTACCGCACGGTCGGCATCGGGCGAAACGCCGCCGGGGTTGAAGGACCGCCCGTTGCTGTTGCCATTGTCGCCGTACCCGACGACCGAATAATTGTCGGGCGGCGCGGTGCCGGGCTTGAAGGCCTCCAAGATCGCCTTTGCGCCCGGGCCGGCGCGCACGCCGGTCTTGGGGTCGACGCGCACCAGCTTGATCCCCGGCGGCACACGGAACGGGACAGCCGGCTTGTCTTTGAGCGCCTCTTTCATGAAATCGCGCACGATCGGCGCCGCCACATGACCGCCGGTCATGCCGCGCCCGAGCGGCTTCGGCTTATCGTAGCCGACATAGACGCCGACCACGAGGTTGGGAGTGAAGCCGATGAACCAAGCGTCCTTTTCCTTGTTGGTGGTGCCGGTCTTGCCCGCCACTGGCCGGCCGAGCGCGCGCAGCGCGGTGCCGGTGCCGAAACGCACCACGCCCTCCATCAGCGAGGTGATCTGATAGGCGGTCATCGGGTCGAGCACCTGTTCGCGCCGGTCGATCAACACCGGCTCCGGCTGGTCATGCCAGCTCTTAACGTCACAGCCGATGCATTCGCGTTTGTCGTGGCGGTAGACGGTGTGGCCGTATCGGTCCTGGATGCGGTCGATCAAAGTCGGCGTCACCTTGCGGCCGCCGTTGTCGATCATGGCGTAGGCGGTGACCATGCGCAGCAGCGTGGTCTCGCCAGCGCCGAGCGCAAAGGACAGATAAGGCGGCAGATTGTCATAAACGCCGAAGCGCTTGGCGTAGGCGGCGATCAGCGGCATGCCGATGTCCTGGGCGAGCCGCACCGTCATCACGTTGCGCGAATGTTCGAGGCCGAAGCGCAGGGTCGAGGGCCCGTAGAACTTGTTCTCGTAGTTCTCCGGCTTCCAGACGCCTAGGCCGGGGCCCTGGTCGATCTCGATCGGGGCGTCAAGAATGATCGAGGACGGCGTGTAGCCGTTGTCGAGCGCCGCGGCGTAGATGATCGGCTTGAACGAAGAGCCGGGCTGGCGCAGGGCCTGCGTCGCGCGGTTGAACTGGCTCTCATCGTAGGAGAAGCCGCCGACCATGGCGAGCACCCGGCCGGTCCAGGGATCCTCCACCACCATGGCGCCCGACACCTGCGGCACCTGGCGCAGCACGTATTGATCGTCGGCGATCTTCTTTTTCTTCAGCTCGTCCGCGTAGTCGGTGGCGTCCTTGGCCAACTCCACGTAGATGACGTCCCCGGGCGAGAGCGCGTCCTCGACCTTGCGCACGCTGCGTCCCTTGACCCTGACCCATTGCATGCCGGCAAGCGGCATGATGCCGATGTCCCGCGCCTTGCCCACCGCCCCACTCGGATCGCGGCCGGGCTTGAGGCCGACTCGCGCCGTCTTGTCGGTGACGTTGAGCACCACCGCCATGCGCCAGGGCGTGACGTCGTTGAGCGTGTCCACTTTGGCGAGCTTGACGCCCCAGTCGCCGGTCTTGACGTCGAGGGTCTTGATCGGCCCGCGCCAGCCGGCGTGGTGCTCGTCGTAGTTCACGAGGCCTTGCGCCAGTGTCTTGCGCGCCATCACCTGCAATTTGGGATCGAGCGTCGTACGCACCGACAGCCCGCCCTCATAGAGCTTCTTCTCGCCGTAGCGCTCATAGAGCTCGCGGCGCACTTCCTCGGCAAAATACTCGGCCGAAAAATAATGTGGGCCGATCGACTTCGATACCACGCCGAGCTGCTGCTTCTTGGCCTTCTCGGCGTCGGCGCGCTTGATGAAACCGTCATCGGCCATCTGGTCGATCACCCAGTTGCGGCGCTCGAGCGCGCGCTTGGTGTGACGGAATGGCTGATAATTGTTCGGCGCCTTCGGCAGTGCGGCAAGATAGGCCGCCTCGGGGATGGTGAGTTCGTTGACACCCTTGGCGAAATAAGTGAGCGCGGCGGCGGCTACGCCATAGGCGCCCATGCCGAGGTAGATCTCGTTCAGATAGAGCTCGAGGATCTTGTCCTTGGAATAGGCGCGTTCGATCTTGAGCGCCAAGAGCGCCTCACGGATCTTGCGCGAGAACGTCACCTTGTTGGTCAACAGGAAGTTCTTAGCGACCTGTTGCGTGATGGTGGAAGCGCCCTGCGGGTGCCGGCCGGAACCGTAGTTCTCCACGTAGTTGATTGCCGCGCGCGCGATGCCGAAGAAATCGAGCCCGCCGTGTTCATAGAAGTTCTTGTCCTCGGCGGCCATGAACGCGTTCTTGACCAGATTGGGCACCGCCTGGATCGGGATATAGAGTCGGCGCTCTTTGGCGAACTCTGCAAGCAGCGAGCCGTCGGCCGCGTGCACGCGCGTCATCACCGGTGGTTCGTAATCCTGAAGTTGTGAATAATCCGGCAGGTCTTTGGAGAAATGCCACATCACGCCGGCCACCGCGGCGATGCCCACCACGAATAGGATGGTGCCGGCGGCGAACAAGAAGCCGAAGAAACGCAGCAAACCCTTCATGAGGTAATAGTCCCGCCTCGAATCCGGGAGCGGCCGATGCCGCTCGTCACCCTCGCGACCCACCCGGCGCCGGACGCCATCAGGTAAGCCGTCTCCGCCGCCCTGGCCGCACTCAGGCCGACAGTCCATCCTCGTCCCGACGAGACCGCGGGGTTGGTCCGTGGTCGCGCGGTTTTATGTTGAAACTGAGGCCGGTAGCCCACGTTTCCGCGGGCGGCAACGTCGATTTCCACCTGCCCGCGGCGCATGTGCAACGCGTTCGCCCGGATTGCCCGGGGCTGGTCCATCAACGTGCTCCCCCGGTCGTGCCGGCAAGCCGGGGGGCAAAGAACGCATCGACCGCCGCGGCCAGCGCCCCCGCCGTCTTCGCCCGCCAGGCCGCCGCGGTCAGGTTCTGACGGTCGGCGGCGGACGACAGATAGCCGAGTTCGATCAGGACAGAGGGCACGTCCGGATCTTTCAGCACCTTGAAGCCGGCCGATTTGATCGGGTGCTTGTAGAGGCGCGCGGTGTCGCGCAATTCACCGACCACGCCGCGGGCGAATTGCACGGAAAACGTCTTGGTCTCCCGTTGCGCCAGATCGACCAGAATGCTGGCGACGTCGCTCGGTTCGTTCGAGAGGTCGACGCCGGCGATGATGTCAGAGGCGTTTTCGCTGTTGGCGAGCTCGGCGGCCTGGGTGTCGGAGGCCTTCTCCGACAGGGTGTAGACCGTCGCGCCCTCGGCGTGGCCCTCCTTGGCGGGAAGCGAATCCGCGTGCAGCGAGATGAACAGCGACGCACGGCGTGAGCGCGCGAACTGCACGCGGTCCCCGAGGGTGACGTAGGTGTCGTCGCCGCGCGTCATTGCGACTCGATACTTGCCGCTACGCAGCAACTTCTCGCGCAGGGTGCGCGCGAACGCGAGAACGATGTCCTTCTCGTCGATATTCTTCCAATGGGTGCCGTTGTCGATGCCGCCATGGCCGGGATCGAGTACGATCAAAGGGCGCGGGTCGTTGCTCAGCTTCGGCGTCACAGCGACCCGTGGCGGCCGCTTGGCGCGCTCATTGCGGTTCTGCTGGGCGATGTTGCGCAGGAAGCTCGCCCGGTCGATTGCCGCGAGATCGAGCACAAGCCGCGCCGGCTGGCCCTGGGCAGCCGGCAGCACGAAGGCTTTCTTGACCTGCACCGGCTTTGACGTGTCGAGCACGATGCGCGAGCCGCCGCGCATGACTAACCCATAGCGGTAGGCCGTAATGAGGCCGCGGCCGCGCTCGCCCGCGTGCGATGGCAGCTTGAAAGTGATTTGCGGCAGGTCCACCACCACCCGGTAGGGGTCAGCCAGCGTGAAGGCGGCGATGTCGACCTTGCGAGAGAGGTCGAGCACGAAGCGGGTCCGTTCTCGGTTGCCGCCGACCCGCACGGCGGAAGCGAAGGGGTAGGGGCTCGGCTTTGCGGCGTGCGCCCCCTTCCCCGTCCCGGCTGCACGGACAGCCGACGATGTCGGGAGCGCCGCGCTCATCGCCGCGACCGACGCCAAAACGACGGCACGGCCGACAGGACGCGCTAAGGCACCGAGGATGGCGAACCGACGGAACGTCACGAATCCTTACCCTTCCGCGCCCTTTTAGCGCATTAGGGGCCGCATCGGTTAACGGAACTTAACCGGTGCGGGTTTTCGCCGCCGCGCTGTGGTTAACCTGAAGCACCCAGCAGCCCCCCTTAATCCCCTTGCCGTCATAAACCTGCGCGCGCATGGCAAAACAGTGGCGGCCCCCCCAACCCCCGCTTGCTATCGGGAGAATCCAGCCGTATGTAACAGTCTGCTGACGGTTATTGAGTTCCGGTTGTGCCGCGTTCGGGCCCCGGCGCGCTGAAAATGTCCAGGACCGCCCCCCAAGGAGGTCGGCGGATGGACGAAGCGAAACGAGCCGAAACCCTAGGTCAAGGACACCCGGAGATTGGCGCGCGGCCCCCGATTTGCCGCCCGCATTTCAGACTGTCAGCGCCGACTAATCCCGGCTTGCGCCCCAGGCTAGACTGGCGCGGCCGACCGCTACGGGTCGTTTTTTCATGCTGCCGACGATGCAGCAAAAGCCATTTGAGGTCCCTCGCTTTTGCGTAGCGCGCGCGACGGCGCGTTTCCGCTTGAGTTATCGTTTGGGCCTCGCCGCGCTTTCGCGTGAAAACGCGCGCCCCTCTTCCCTCCACACCCCTATGGCCGGCTCCCTGCCGCGTCGTCTTGCGCCGTCTGATACGCGCGAGCGCGCTCTGAGCCCTGGCCCCGAGAGTAATTACAATGGCCGACAAAATGCTCATCGACGCGACCCATCCGGAAGAAACTCGGGTGGTCGTTCTGCGTGGCAATCGCGTCGAGGAATTCGACTTCGAAAGCGCCAACCGCAAGCAACTTCGCGGTAACATCTATCTCGCCAAGGTCACCCGGGTCGAACCGTCGCTGCAGGCGGCGTTCGTCGATTACGGCGGCAACCGCCACGGCTTCCTGGCCTTCTCCGAAATTCATCCGGACTACTACCAGATCCCGGTCGCGGACCGGCAGGCGCTGCTCGCCGAGGAAGCGCGCGCCCAGCGCGACGCCGACGATGAAGCAGACAGCCGCTCCAACCGGCGCGGCGGACGCCATCGCCGTCGCGGCGCCAGCCGTCGCCGCGATGTCAAGCGCAGCGACGCGCTTCCGGGCGAAGACCAGACGGCCGAAGCCGCCGAGCGCCCTATCGGCGAAGATGTTTTCGGCGGAGAGACCCCAGTCGAGGTGCCGGCGGCCGCGACAGAATTCACCGAAGCCGCGCCGGAACAGTCCGCGCTGAGCGCGGAAGAGGCCGTGCATGAGGCCGACTTCCCGCCAGAGGGATCCGGCACCGAGGCATCCTCCTTTGCGCCGGCCGAGCCGGAAACCACGCCTGAACCTTCGCCGGCGGCCGAAGACGAGTGGCCGGCCGATACCTCTGAGCCGATGCCGGAGGCCGCCCCCGTCGAAGCTGCCGCCGAGGCCGAAGACACCCGTGAGGCCGGCACGGCCGAAACGCAAGGTGCGCACGACGGCGAACACGAAGAAGAAGACGAAGGCGAAGACGACGAAGGCGAGGAAGGGGAAGAGAGAGCCGAAGCCATTCCCGCTGGCGAACCGAACGGCAATGGCGAGGAGCACGAGGAAGAGGCGGTCGAATCTGTCGGTGGCGCCGATGCCCTCGAGGAAGCGCAAGAGCGCGCACCGCGCTTCCGTCGCAACTACAAGATTCAGGAAGTCATAAAGCGCCGCCAGGTCATGCTGGTGCAGGTCGTGAAAGAAGAGCGCGGCACCAAGGGCGCGGCGCTGACCACTTACCTCTCGCTCGCCGGCCGCTATTCAGTGCTGATGCCCAATACCGCGCGCGGCGGCGGCATCTCGCGCAAGATTACCTCCGCTGAGGACCGCGGCCGCCTGAAGGAAATCGCTCAGGAGCTGGAAGTACCGGAAGGCATGGGCGTGATCCTGCGCACCGCCGGCGCCAGCCGCACCAAGGCCGAAGTCAAGCGCGACTTCGAATACCTGCTGCGGCTCTGGGAAACGGTGCGCGACCTGACGCTGAAATCAACCGCCCCGATGCTGGTCTACGAGGAAGGCTCGCTGGTCAAGCGCTCGATCCGCGACCTCTACACCAAGGACATCGACGAGATCGTGGTCGCCGGCGAGGAAGGCTACAAGGAAGCGCGCGACTTCATGCGCATGCTGATGCCGAGCCACGTCAAGCATGTGAAGCAGTATAAGGACACGCAGCCGCTGTTGACGCGCTACGGCATCGAGAGCCAGCTCGACGCCATGTTCTCGCCGGTGGTGCAGTTGCGCTCGGGCGGGTACATCGTCCTCAACCAGACCGAAGCATTGGTAGCGATCGACGTTAACTCCGGCCGCGCCACCCGCGAGCACCACATCGAGGACACTGCGCTCAAGACCAATGTCGAGGCTGCCGAGGAGGTCGCCCGCCAGTTGCGCCTGCGCGATCTCGCCGGCCTCATCGTCATTGACTTCATCGATATGGACGAGGGCCGCAACAACCGCCAAGTCGAGCGCAAGCTGAAGGAAGCCCTCAAGCACGACCGCGCGCGCATCCAGGTCGGCCGTATCTCGCATTTCGGCCTGCTCGAGATGTCGCGCCAGCGCATCCGCGCCTCGGTCCTGGAGAGCTCGACCGAGAAGTGCCCGGTGTGCGGCGGTTCCGGCCATGTGCGTTCGGTGTCGTCGGTGGCTTTGCAGGCCTTGCGCGCCATCGAGGAGACGCTGATCAAAGCCGCTACTCACAACCTGATCGTGCGCACACGTTCCGAGGTCGCGCTCTATATGCTCAACCACAAACGCGCGCATTTGCGCGAATTGGAGGAGCGTTTCCGCATCACCATCACGGTGTCTGCCGACGCCACCGTGACCGGTCAACAGTCCTACATCATCGACCGCGGCGAGCAGGTGCACAGCCTGGAAGTCGCGCGCAGCCTCGCCGCTGCCGCGCAGGCCGCCGCGCCGATTGCAGAAGAAGAAGAGACTTCCGAAGCCGAGGCCGAAACAGTCGTCGAAGCCGAAACGGATGAGGCCGGCGACGGCGAGCGCGAAAACGGCCGCCGGCGACGGCGACGGCGCGGTCGCGGCCGGGGCCGCGGTGGCGAAGCCCGCGAGGAAGGTGGCGAGAGCTTCACCCATGAGACCATGTCCGAGCACGCGGTCGCCCACGAAGACCATGACGCCGCCTCGCCGGACGAATACAGCGAGCATGAAAGCGAACAAGAAGGCGAATACGAAGGCGAAGAAGCCGTCGCCGGCGCCGAAAGCGGCGATCGCGACGAGCCTCGTCGACGCCGCCGTGGCCGTCGCGGCGGCCGCCGTAATCGGCGCGGCCGCAACGGCGACGGCGCGCAGGAAGGTCCGTACGAGAATGGCCAAGGCGAGAACGAACCGGAGCTGCAGCACGCGGTCGAGGACTTGGACCGCCCGCCATCCTGGGAGCCGCGCCCTGAATCTGAGCCGGCCGCGCATCAGCCGGCCTATGCCGAGCCGCCGTTCCAGCCCGCCATGAGGCCTTCCACCGCGGAGGCCGAATTCCCGGCGCCGATCGGGCATGAGGCGCCCGAGGCGCTGCAAGCCGAGGCGGAAGCCGAGGCCGCAGAAGAAGCCGAGGCGACAGAGGCCCCGCAACGCCGCCGCTCCACCGTCCGCGAACGAGCCCCGATCGCCATCGAAGGCGAGCCGCCGGCACCCTCGCCGACCTTGCCGCCGCCTGCCCCGGTGATCTCCGTGTCGTCGAGCGAGGAGCCTGCCCAGCCCAAGCGCGGCTGGTGGGGCAAGCGCATCCTAGGCGACAAGGGCTGACGCGGACGTGTTGAGATGCTGCGGGTTGGCCGTGCCGGGCCGCACAGGCTAAAAGCGCGCCTCGGAGCCAACTCGTGTGGCGGATTTGAAGTCCGTTGCATCATTTGCAGCAATCTCGTGGACGGACTTCAAATCCAAAGCCACACTAAATTCATAAACTTGCTAGTGTCCTTTTCGAATCCGAAATTCGCAGGGAGCAAGCTGAACAATTTGACGAACTTCGAATTCGGGACACGAGTGGAGCGACTTTGACATTTGATATCCACTTGCGGCAAGCCGCCTATCAAATGTCAAATTCAAAACTCCACTAGAATCAAATAATTGCCAGTGATCCTTTGCTTCCGACATTTGCTCGGGAGCCTGCGGCAACGGGATGCAAATGTCGGAAGCGGACCACTAGGATGAAATCCGCCTGGGTCGAGCGCGACGCGCAGCACCTGATCGACGAATACGTGCCGCTCGGCGTTGCGCCGGCGCTGGCGCTACGCGTGTATTCGACGCGCCTGCTCGGCCGCAACCCGACGCTGGTGCTGCACGGTGGCGGCAACACCTCACTAAAGACAAAAGCGCGCGATCTCGCCGGCATCGAAGTTGACGTCCTCTATGTTAAAGGCTCCGGCTGGGACATGGGGGTCATCGAGCCGGCCGGCTTCCCGGCGGTGCGGCTCGAGCCCTTGCAGCGCTTGCGCGCGCGCAAATCTCTAAGCGACGACGACTTCGTGCGCGTGCAGCATGGGTTCCGCCTGGATCCGCTCAGTCCGATCCCTTCCGTCGAAATGTTGCTGCACGCCTTCATGCCGGCGCCGTTCATCGATCACACCCACGCCAGCGCAGTGTTGAGTCTGACCGACCAGCCCGACGGCGAAGCGTTGTGCGCCGAGGTATTCGGCGGCCGGCTTGGTTTCGCACCCTATTCGCGGCCGGGCTTCGGTTTGGCGCGGTTGGCGGCGCTCACCTTCGACAGGAACCGGCAAGTCGAAGGCCTGATCCTCGACAAGCATGGCATCTTCACCTTCGGCGAAAGCGCGCGCGAAGCCTACGAGCGCATGATCGAATACGTGACGCTCGCCGAGCAGCGACTGTCGCAGACCCGCAAGACGTTCACGGCTGGCGCTCTGCCGACGAAGATCGCGTCCGTCGCCATGGTGGCGCCGATCCTGCGCGGCGCCTGCTCTCTGCGTGACTATTATGGTGAAGGCGCGCACAAGCGGCCGATCCTCGATTTCCGTACCAATGGTGCGATCCGCGCCTTCGTCGACGGCCGGGACCTCGCGCGTTACGCCCGCGCGGGTGTCGTCACCCCCGATCACGTCATCCGCACCAAGCCCTGGCCGCTGATCGTCAGCGCCCCGGAACCCGACAAGCCCGACGTTTTCAAACACGCCGCCAACGAAGCGGCGCAGAAATTCATCGCCGACTACACCGCCTATTTCGAAGCGCACAAGGCGCGCTCGCCGGGTGCCGCCATGCATGACCCGGCGCCGCGCGTCGTGCTGGTGCCGGGGCTCGGCCTGTTCGGCTTGGGTGATAGCGCGCAGGATGCTCAAATCGCCGCCGACATGGCGGAGGCCGCGGTCGAATGCATCAGCGGCGCCGAGCAAATCGGCCGCTACGCGCCGATCGGCGACGCCGACATGTTCGACTGCGAATACTGGCCGCCCGAGCTTGCCAAGCTCGGGCACCGCAAGATGCTGCCGCTTGCGGGCCAGATCGCCGTCATCACCGGCGGCGGCGGCGCCATCGGCGCGGCCTGCGCCCGCACCTTCTCAACCGCCGGCGCGGAAGTCGCGTTGCTCGACCGCGACGAGAAGTCTGCCCGCGACAAGGCCACTGCAATAGGCCCACGCGCCCTAGCGTTCCAATGCGACGTCACGGACGCCGCCTCGGTTGCGGCAGCGTTCCAGCAGGTGATCAACCGTTTCGGCGGCGTCGACATCCTTATCTCCAATGCCGGCGCCGCCTGGCAGGGCAAGATCGGTGAGGTCGATGAAGCAACCTTGCGCCAGAGCTTCGAGCTCAATTTCTTCGCCCATCAGAAGGTGGCGCAGGCCGCAGTCAGGGTCATGCTGGCGCAGGGCACCGGCGGCTGCCTGTTGTTCAATGTCTCCAAGCAGGCAGTGAACCCGGGGCCGAATTTCGGCCCCTATGGCCTGCCGAAAGCGGCGACGCTGTTCCTGGTACGCCAATACGCGCTCGACTACGGCGCTGACGGCATCCGCGCCAATGCGATCAATGCCGACCGCATTCGCTCCGGCCTGCTCACCGCCGATTTCATCAAGCAACGCGCCAATGCGCGTGGGCTCTCGGAGAAGGACTACATGAGCGGTAACCTGCTGGGGCGCGAGGTCACAGCCGACGACGTCGCACAAGCTTTCCTCGCCCAGGCCCTGGCGCTCAAGACCACGGCGGACGTCACCACCGTCGACGGCGGCAATATCGCCGCCGCGCTACGCTAGAACCGCCCTCTTTTTAGTTGCGCTATCGCATGATCTTGTCCGAAAGCCAGTCCCCACTTTTCGAGATCATGTGCTGGTAAGCGTGCTATCGTGATTCATCGACACCCCGACGGAGCAATGACTATGCTACGATATCTCGGCTTGCTGGCCCTGCCCCTGCTCCTCCTGGCGACTCCCGCCTCGGCACTCACCGCCAAGCAGAAGATGCAAACTTGCAAAATCGGCGCGCAGGCCCAGAAGCTGACCGGCGCCAAACGCACCGCCTTCATTCGGCACTGCATGGCGCAAGCGCCGCGCCGTCATCTGACCCGCAAGCAGAAGATGGACACCTGCACGTTCGGGGCGAACGCTGAGAAGCTCAAAGGCGCCAAGCGCAACGCCTTCATCAAACGCTGCATGGCCAAGGGCGACTACGAGCCGCCGGCGCGGCGAGCGTTGAAAAAGAGCGCCATGAAGAAGCCGGCTATGAAGAAACCGGCGACAAAAAAGCCGGCCAAACAGAACTGAATGGCGCTCTCGAGACGCCGTCCTACCCCAGCACCATTTGCGAACGAGCGACTGCGAGAAGCCATGCCCGAAGTTGACCAGGAAGGTAAGCGTTATCACACCGATCAGCCGCAGACGGCGCCGGGGTTTTTCCTCAAAGGCGCGCATCAGCTCGACTGGGGCATGAAGAACCGGCTCGCCCGCACGTTTAATCCGGTGTCGGGCCGCACGGTCATGCTCGCAATCGACCACGGCTATTTCCAGGGTCCGACCACAGGGCTCGAGCGCATCGATCTGTCGATCGTGCCGCTACTGCCGCAGTGCGACGCGCTGTTCTGCACCCGCGGCATCCTGCGCTCGCTGATCCCGGCCCATTGCGCCAAGCCGATGGTGTTGCGCGCGAGCGGTGGCCCCTCGATTCTGCGTGACGAGCTTTCCGATGAGCAGATCGCCATGGACATGGAGGATGCGGTCAGGCTCAACGCCGCCGGCGTCGGCATCCAGGTCTTCATCGGCGGCGAGTACGAGACCCGCTCGATTCACAACATGACCAAGCTGGTTGATGCCGGCCTGCGTGCCGGCATTCCGGTGATGGGCGTCACCGCGGTCGGCAAGAACATGACGCGCAACGCCCAGTATTTCCGGCTCGCCTGCCGCATCATCGCCGAGCTCGGCGCGCAATACGTCAAGACCTATTACGTCGAGAAGGATTTTGAGACCGTCACCGCCTCCTGCCCGGTACCGATCGTGATGGCCGGCGGCAAAAAGCTGCCGGAGCTGGAAGCGCTCACCATGGCCTACAACGCCGTGCAGCAGGGCGCCGCCGGCGTCGACATGGGCCGCAACATCTTCCAGTCCGACGCGCCGCACGCCATGCTCTCCGCCGTCAACGCAGTGGTGCACGAGAACATGACGCCGAAGGAAGCTTTCGATCTCTACGGCTCGCTCAAGGCGGAAGGCGTCGGCTGAGCGCACGATCCCGAAAAGTGGGGACGGGTTTTCGGATAAGATCATTCGCAAACGAAAATGTTGGGAAGGCCCGACGATTCGACCTAAGCGATGATGCCTAAGGCGTCTCCGCCTGCCCGGCCTCGATCCGCCTCGCGATGAAGCGGGTCATATGCGGCCCGACCACCATCACCACGATCAGCCGGCAGGCCTGCATCGCCATGACGAATGGCACGTCGACTGGCGTTGAGGCGGCGATGATCGCCACCGAATCCGCCCCGCCTGGGCTGGTGGCGAGATAGGCCGTCAGGGGATCGATATCCATGGTGAGCACCAACAGCACCGCCAGCCCGCCACACAACACAATCAACGTCAGCAGCGCGGCGACGAGCCGCGGCATGGCGCGCGCCGCATGGGCCAGGATGGCGCGGGTAAAGCGTAAGCCGATCGTCCAGCCGAGCAGCGCGTAGGACACCGCCAGCAGCCACGGCGGCAGTTCGATGGTCAGCCAGCCGACCCCCTGCAACACGACGCCGAGGCCGAGCGGCACCAGGAGGGCGCCGGCCGGGATGCGCAATCCAACGCCGATCAGCGCGCCGATACCGGCAACGGCCAGGGTCTCGGCAAACGCGGCCCAGTGGATGGGCGGAAACCAGATCATTTCCCGCGCGCCGCCAGAGCCGGCCGCCCAGATCGCTGCCACCACCGAGGCGAGCGTCGCGACCAACACGACCCGCTGATACTGCATGAAGGCAACGAGCCGCATATCCGCACCGTAAGCGTCGGACATCAGCGTCATGGCGGCAGCGGCGCCGGGCGAAGCGCCCCACACGGCGGTCGTGCCGGGCAGCACCTGCCACTTCGCCAGCAGCCAGCCGAGACCGGTGCTCACCGCGACCACCAGCAAGACCATCGACGCAAACACCAGCCAATCCTTCTGCAACTCGGGCAGGATCGAGGCCGGCAGGCCGCGCGCGATCAGGCAGCCGACCACCGCTTGGGCCGCAAAGAACGGCCGTGTCGGCACGCGCACGCGGATTTCCGAGGCTGCCAGCACAATTCCCGCAACCATCGGCCCAAGCAACAGCGCCGCCGGCAGGCGCACGATTTCCAACACCTCGAAACACACCACCGATAGCGCCAGCAACAACGCCCATTGGGCGGCGTTGCTGCGGGCATCGAGCCATTGCCGGAAACGACGGTCAAACGAGCGGAACAGGGCGCGCAAAATCAGACCAGGGTGTCGCCGCAGGCGCTGAGCGTGAGAAACGACAGGCGGGCGGCGGGGACCGTCTCGTCGGCGGGTTTTGAACCGATGGATAGGACGGCGGAATTGAGCATGCCGCCTTGATGCCAGTTTGCAGGCCCGCCGTCTGCCCCCTCACCGGACATGACGGCTATGCCCGGCACCCGTCCGGCCCCGCCGACCATTTGACATCGCGCAAGGCACAGGTTCCGTTGGGCGGCGTTCTCAGAATCAGCGGGAGTGATGGATGCGACGGCAATGGCAGGTGGTAGCCGCTCTGGTCGGGGCCCTGTTGCTGGCTTTCCCCGCATTGAGCGCGGGATGGGGCGCGGCGCGAGTAGAGAATAAGGTGCCGGGCGCGCCCGTGCAGGAGGTGCTGATCAAAACCTACCTGCTCACCCTCAACGACGCCAACCTCACCGGCAACTACGCCGTGTTGCACGCAAAGCTCGCCAAGCCGTTCCGCGAGCAGTTCAGCGCCGAACGGCTGAAGAAGATATTCAAGCCGTTCAGCGACAAGAAAATCGACTACGGCATTATCGCCGCCAAGCCGCCGGTTGCCACCAGCAAGAGCACAATCGACAACCGCGGCGCACTCATCCTGCGCGGCTATTTCGATACCGCGCCGAGCCGCGTCAGCTACGAACTCGATTTCATCCCGTCGGAAGGCGAGTGGAAACCGATCAAGCTCAACGTTCACGTCAAGCCGGTGGATAAGAAATAGCGTTTCTCCGCGAACGCAAACTGGATCAAGCTGAAGGGTGCGCCCATGTCCCAGCCCACCACACCGGAGTCCCGTAAACCCGCCGGCACAGGGCGCAAAGTGTTCGCCGCAATCCTCGACTTCGTTTTCGTGTTCGGAATTGGCGGTTACGTCATCGGCTATTTCAGCGGCGGGCTCACGGAAGAAGGTTTCAAGCTCAACGGCGGCCCGGCCTTTCTGCTGTTCGCCGTGATCGTTCTCTATTTCATCATCTTCCGCCGCTATCTCGGCGGCACGGTGTTCCAGCGGCTGTTGGGCGCGCACTAGGACGCTCACCTCTAATCGTTTGCCTCATTTTGAATTGACCCCTGCCGGCACCCGGCGGCAATAGCACGCATGGCGAGAGCAGTTTACGATTCGACGGAGCAAAATTGAATTGGAGTGCGACGGCAATGAGCCAGAAAATATCGGGCGGCTGCGCCTGCGGCGCGATCCGCTATGAAACCGATGCCGATCCGGTCGTCATGCTGAATTGCCATTGCCGCGACTGCCAACGCGCGGCCGGCAGCGCCTACGCAGCCGTCATGGTGGTGCCACTTCAAAACGGTCGGCGACGCCGGTCACACGGTCGGCCGCGGTTTCTGCGTCAATTGCGGCAGCCCGGTCGCGATCACGCTGGAGCGGATGCCGGACGTACTTGGCCTGCACGCAGCAAGCCTCGACGATCCTTCGCAATACCAACCGGCCGTCGACATTTTCACGGAGCGCGCGCACGCCTGGGACATGATGCACGCGGAAACGCAAAAAATGCCGGGGGGCTTCATCAAGTAGCTGGCCCGTTTCAATCGCTCTGCAAGATGACGTTCTTCACCATCGGATAGATCTGGTTCTGCCAGGCGCGACCCGAGAACACACCGTAATGGCCGACGCCCGCCTGCATATGGTGACGTTTGCGATAAGGACGCAATGATTTGCACATGTCATGCGCGGCCAGCGTCTGCCCGACTGCGCAGATGTCGTCCTTCTCGCCTTCCACCGTGAACAACGTTGTGCGCTTGAGCGCCGCCGGCTCCACCTTCTGACCCTGATAAGTCAATTCGCCGAGCGGCAGCGCGTGCTCCTGAAACACCAATCGCACCGTTTCCAGATAGAACTCGGCGGTGAGATCGAGCACCGCGAAATATTCGTCGTAGAACGCCTTGGTCATCGCCGCCTTGGCCGTTTCGCCCTTGGCGATGTTCTCGTAGAGATCGCGATGCGCCTTGAGATGGCGGTCGATGTTCATGCTCATGAAGGCGGCGAGTTGCACGAAGCCGGGATAGACCATCCGCCCGCCACCTCCATAGCGCCGCGGCACCCGGCCGATCAGGTTCTGCTCGAACCAGCCGATATCATGCGACTTCGCCAGTTCGTTGACCTTGGTGGGGTTGATGCGGGTATCGATCGGCCCCGCCATCAGGGTGAGCGAGCGTGGCTGCGCCAGGTTGCCGGCTTGCGCCATCACGCTCGCCGCCACCAGGCCGGCGACGCAAGGCTGGCAGACCGCGACCATATGGGCGCCTGGGCCCATCACTTCGAGCCAGCGGATCAGATGCGCGATGTAACCGTCGAAGCCGAAGGCGCCGGCCTCCAGCGGCACATCGCGAGCGTTGTGCCAATCGGTGAGGTAGACGTCATGCTCGGCGAGCATCGTGCGCACCGTGGCGCGCAGCAGTGTGGCGAAGTGCCCCGACAACGGCGCCACCACCAGCACCCGCGGCTGCGCTTGCGTCACGTCCTTCTTGAAATGCAGCAACGTGCCGAACGCCGTGACGTCGGCCGCCTCCTCCGTCACGGCCACTTGCGCGTTGCCGACGGCGACGCTGTCGATGCCGTAGGACGGCCGCTCGTGCGTCAGCCCCGCGCGCGCGATCAGCTCATAGACGGCGGTCAGGTTGCTCAGCACCGTTGGCCGCGCGGCACCGTTCAGCCGGTCGCCCAAAGATGTCGCCGCGAGCCCCGCAAAGGCGCGCCATGGCGCCATCAGGTCGGCATGTGCCTGATATGCCTGATAAAGCATCCATTCCTCGGCGGTCCCGGCGAACCGCAAGGAAAAGCTAGAGCATTTTATGTTGCAGTGCGAGATAAAAATCGGGCGCGTCCCGGCCGGCTGGGGCGCTCTGGGTACAAGCCGCCACGGGTCCATTTTGCGGTACGGGAAGCTATTGAACTCTCATGACTTTAGTCTAAGCTGCCGGATGCCGGGCCGAGACGAACAGGGACAATTGCCGCCCCATGGCCGAGGCTTTCACGAACAAGGCTACCCTTTCCATCGCCAGTCGTAACTACGGCTCCTGGTCGCTGCGCGGTTGGTTGCTCTGCAAAATGTCCGGGCTCGACTTCGAGGACGAATTGGTCGCTTCGGATGACCCCTCGACCCGCGCCGAACTGTTGCTGCTGTCGCCGTCGTTCCTGGTGCCCTGTCTCACCCATGACGGCATCAAGGTCTGGGACACGTTGGCGATTGCAGAGTATCTCAACGAGATCCTGCCCGATGCCGGCCTCTTGCCGCACACATTGGCGGCGCGCGCGCACTGCCGCTCGATCTCGGGCGAGATGCATTCCGGCTTTTCCAATCTGCGCTCGGCGCTGCCGATGAACTTGAAGGCGCATCATCCCGGCTTCAAGGTTTGGGCCGGCGCCGAGGCCGACATCGACCGCATCTTGAGCATCTGGCGCGAGTGCCTCGCCTCCAACTCCGGTCCGTTCCTGTTCGGCGAGCATCCGTGCATGGCCGACGCCATGTTCGCGCCGGTGGTGACGCGCTTCCGCACCTACGACGTGTCGCTCGATTCCGACTGCAAGGCCTATTGCGAGGCGGTAATGAACTTGCCGGCGATGCTGGAATGGATCGAAGCCGCTCAGGCCGAGCCGGACGAGGTGGTCGAACTCGACGTCGAGTTTTAGGCTGAGGGCTACAATTGCGCGATCGCAGCGCCGCCGAGCGCGCTCAGCAGCACCACCAGCCAGGGCGGCACTTTCCACATGAACAGCAGCAGAAACGCGGCCATCGCCAGCGCGAAGTCGTAGGGACCTTCGATCGCCGAGGTCCACACCGGATGATAGAGCGCCGCGAGGAGCAGGCCGACCACCGCGGCGTTGACGCCACGCAGCGCCGCCTGCGCCACCGACAGCCGGCGCAACTGATCCCAGAACGGCAGCATGCCGGCGATCAGGAAGAACGACGGCAGGAAGATCGCCACGAGACAAATGAGCGCGCCGAGCCAGCCGTTCGGCTCGGGGCCCATGACCGCGCCGAGATAGGCCGCGAAGGTGAACAGCGGTCCCGGCAGCGCCTGTGCCGCGCCGTAGCCAGCGAGAAAAGCATCATTGCTCACCCACCCCGGCGGCACCACCGAGGCCTGCAGCAGCGGCAGCACGACGTGGCCGCCGCCGAACACCAGCGAGCCGGCGCGATAGAAAGCAGCGGCGAGGTTGAGGCTTTGGCTCGGCATGCTCGAGGCCGCGAGCGGCAATCCGACCAGCAGCACCAGGAACAACACAAGAAAGGCCGCGCCGGTCCAGCGGCTGATGGCGATCGGCAGGCGTGCCTGGCTGACATGGCTGTTGCCATTTTTCAGGAATACCGCGCCGACCAAAACACCGAACAAGATGGCGCCGATCTGTCCTAACGCCGTGGGAAACGACAGCACGATGCCCGCGGCAACGACCGCCAAAGTCGCCCTCGGGCGGTCGGGGGCAAGCGTTCGCATCATGCCGAGCACGGCCTGCGCCACAACGGCCACCGCCACCACCTTCAAGCCGTGCAGCCAGCCGCTGTTGAGTGCGCCGCCCACTTCTTCGACGCCGTAGGCGAACAGCAACATCAATATAGCCGAGGGCAAGGCGAAGCCGGTCCAGGCGGCCAGCATGCCGAGCCAGCCGGCGCGCATCAGACCCACCGCCATGGTCACCTGCGTGCTCGCCGGCCCGGGCAGGAACTGACACAGCGCCACCAAGTCAGCGAAGGTCGCCTCGTCGATCCATCGGCGGCGCTTGACGTATTCTTCGCGGTAATAGCCGAGATGCGCGACCGGCCCGCCGAACGACGTCAGGCCGAGCCGCAAGGTAACGGCGAACACCTCCAACAGATTGGAACGCTGCGCGCGCGCCGGTTCTTCCATGCTGCCACTCTCAACGCGGGCGCTTTGCTCAACGCCGCTTCAGCCAGTCGCCGATCCGTTCCACGGCCTCGTGCATCTCGGGCGCGGAACCCGCATAGCAAAAACGCAGGAATTGACGCCCGTTGCGCGGATCAAAATCGATGCCCGGGGTCGCCGCAACGCCCGCTTCCGCCAACATACGCTTGGCGAAATCCAGGCTATCGTCGGAAAAGCGAGAGATGTCGGCGTAAAGATAGAACGCGCCGTCGACCGGAAAGAACTTGTCGAGCCCCGCCTTCGGCAAGCCTTCCACCAGGATGCGGCGGTTCTCCTCGTAACCGTGCTTGACCGCTTCCATCTCGTCACGGCCGTCGAAGGCGGCCTCGGCCGCGATCTGCGCCAATGTCGGCACCGAGATGGCGAGATTGCCGTGCAGGCGATCGACCGCCCGCACGATCGTCTCCGGCACCACCATCCAGCCGATGCGCCAGCCGGTCATGCAGAAATATTTTGAGAATGAATTGATCACCAGCGTGCGCGGCGTAAGCTTGGCGGCAGTCTCAGCTGGAAATGCGTAGTCAAGACCGTGGTAGATCTCGTCGGAGATCACCTTGATGCCCTCGCCTTCGCACAACGCGATCAACTCGTTCAGCGCCGCGGCCGTCATCATGGTGCCGGTGGGGTTGGCGGGGCTTGCGATCACCACGCCGGCAAGCGGCTTGCGGCGGTGTTCGACGAGGATTGCTTCGCCGGTCAGCGCCCAGCGCGACTCTGCGGTCGTGTCGATCAGCACCGGCTCGCAGCCGAGCGCGGCCAGGATGTGCCGGTATGGCGGATAGCCGGGATTGGCGAGCGCTACCCGCTCGCCCGGCTCGAACAGCGCCAGGAACGCGAGGATGAAGCCGCCCGACGAGCCGGTGGTCACGGCGATCCGGCCGGGGTCGAGATCGAGGTTATAGGTTTCGCCGTAGTGACGGGCGATGCGGGCGCGCAACGACGGAATACCGAGAGACTCGGTGTAGGCGATGGGGCGTTCGAGCGCGGCCTTGGCTGCCTCGAGGGCGGGACGCGGCGCGGGCGCCGCCGGCTGGCCCACCTCCATATGTACCACCCGTTTGCCCTCCGCCTCCGCGGCAGCGGCCGCCGCCATCACGTCCATCACGATGAACGGAGGCACGTCGCTGCGTTTGGAGGGGGTCAACAGTCTTTTTGCGGCGTCGAGCATGGTTTTCGTAAAATTCCCCCGGCGTTCACCGCCCCGCTGTTGCCGCATTCCCCGGATTGCCTGCAATAGGCTTGCGTATCTCTTCCGACGCGGCCCCACAGCCCGCGTTGACCGCCTGAAGAGGCGTCACTAGGTTCACCTCATCCGGTGGCAAAGATCGGCATGACCGAGAACGAGACCCCTATCAGGGCCAGGCGCAGGACGCCAGCCGGCCGCGCGCTGGCGGTGGTCACTGCCGTGGCCATTGCAGCCACCGGCTTCGGCTCGGCGGCGACGCCGGTTTATGCCCAAGGCGCGCAGCTACGGGTCATCCGTGACACCGAGATCGAAAACCTGCTGCGCGACTACGCGCGCCCGATCCTGAAGGTCGCCGGCCTTGCCAAGCACAACATCAAGGTCGTCATCATCAACAACCGCAGCTTCAATGCCTTCGTCATGGATGGCCGCCACATCTTCGTGAACGCCGGCGCGCTGTTCGATACCAAGACGCCGAACGAGCTGATCGGCGTGCTCGCGCACGAAACCGGCCACTTGGCCGACGGCCATCTCATGCGGCTGCGCGAGAAGCTGGCGCAGGCGCAGACCCTGTCGATCATCGGCATGATCGCTGGCATCGGCGCCGCGGTCGCCGGCGCCCGCGCCGGTGTCTCCGGCTCCGGCAATATCGGCGCGGCGGCTGTCCTCGCGCCGCAGGCGGCGATTCGCAATTCACTGCTCGCCTACGCGCGTACCCAGGAAGACCAGGCCGACCACGCCGCGCTAAAGTTCCTCAACGCCACCCACCAGTCCGGCAAGGGCATGGTCGATCTGTTCAAGCGGCTGAGCAATGAAGGGCTGTTCGCTTCGCGCTCGATCGATCCCTACATGCAAAACCACCCGATGCCGGCCGACCGCGTGGCCGCGCTCGAGACCATGGCGAAGGCAAGCCCCTACTGGAACAAGAAGGACCCGCCGGCGCTGCAACTGCGTCACGACCTGATGCGCGCCAAATTGTCCGGCTTCCTGGAGCAGCCTGGCACGGTGCAGCGGCGCTATCCGTTGAGCGATCACGGCCTGCCGGCGCGCTACGCGCGGGCGATCTCGGCCTACCGCAACGGCGGTCTGCAGCACGCCATCGGCATGATCGACGACCTCATCCGCAGCGAACCGAACAATCCCTATTTCAATGAGCTCAAGGGCCAAGCGCTGCTGGAAAGTGGCTATCCGGCCAAGGCGATTGCCCCGCTGCAGCGGGCCGTGACGCTGTCGCATCACGCCCCGCTGATCTCGATCATGCTTGGGCAAGCCATGATTGCCACCAATCAGAAGAAATTCGCGCGCGAAGCCGTGCAGCTGTTGCAGGCTGCGCTGCGGCAGGAGCCGGACATGCCGACAGCCTACGAGCAGCTCGCGATGGCCTATGGCCGCGAGGGCGATCTCGCCCATGCCGATCTTGCCTCCGCTCACGCGGCGTTCAATCGCGGCGACGTCCGCACCGCGCGCATGCTGGCGTCGCGCGCCAAGACTCGCTTGAAGGTCGGCTCGCCCGCCTGGGTGCGCGCCGATGACATCGTCAACACCAAGGTGCCCGAACGTCCGCAGCGCCCATGATCACTTCATTAGGAACAGCCCCATGAACTTCCATCCCCGTTTCATTGCCATCGTCGGTGCGCTCGGCGCCGCACTCGTGGCCTTCGCACCGCCGCCAGCCGCGCGCGCAGCCGAATTCTCCAAGTCGCAGTCCACAGCGATCGAGAAGATCGTACACGATTATCTCGTCAAACATCCCGAGGTGATCGAGGAAGCGATTGAGGAATTGCAGAAGCGTCAGCAGGCATCAGAAGCTGCCAAGCACAAGGAGGCGGTCAAGGCCCAGGCCAAGCAATTGTACAGCGCGCCGGACCATGTCGTGCTCGGCAATCCGAACGGCAACGTCACCTTCGTCGAGTTCTTCGATTACAACTGCGGGTACTGCAAGCACGCCATGAGCGACATGCTCACGCTCTTGAAATCCGATCCCAACCTGAAGGTGCTGCTCAAGGAATACCCGGTGCTCGGCCAGGGCTCGGTCGAAGCCGCCAAGGTGGCGGTCGCCGTGCGTATGCAGGCGCCGAAGAGATATCTCGAGTTCCACACCAAACTCTTGGGCGGGCGCGGTCGCGCCGACGAGGCCCGTGCGCTGGCCGTCGCCAAGACGATGGGGCTCGACATGACCCGCCTCCGCAAAGACATGCAGAGCGACGCGGTCAAGAACATGCTGAACACCGATTATGCGCTCGGCCGCGCGCTCGGCCTCAACGGCACGCCGAGCTACGTCATCGGTGACAACGTCGTCGTCGGCGCGGTCGGCCTCGACGCCCTGAAACAGAAGATTGCCAACGCCCGCTGCGGCAAGGACGCCTGCTGAGGGCCTCGGCCCCTGCGGTCCTCCGCTGACGTGATCGTCACGGCCGCCGGTCCTTCCGGCGGCCGTTTTGCTGCGCCCCCGCACCGCCGGCGCCTGACGGTCCGCCCGCCACCACGTATTGAGCCTGAATTCGCGACCCAATTTGCCCTCGCCGCCGGCTCCGCCTATAAGGCGCGGAAATTTCCACCCGCCGGAGAATCGCGGATCGTACCCGGCGGCTACCGGAACCTTTTCAAGCTATGAGCCAGACCATCTACGTCCTCAACGGCCCCAACATGAACCTGCTCGGCACGCGCGAGCCGGAGAAGTACGGCCGCGCGACCCTCGCCGATGTGGAAAAGCTGTGCCGGACCACCGTGGGGCGGTTCGGCCTCGAGGTCGAATTTCGACAGTCCAACCACGAGGGTGTGTTGATCGATTGGATACAGGAAGCGCAGGCGAAGAAGGCCGCCGGACTCATCATCAACCCGGCCGGCTTCACCACCACGTCGATTGCCATTCTCGACGCGCTGCTTGCCGTAAGCATGCCGGTGATCGAAATCCACGTCACCAACATCCATGCCCGTGAAAGCTTCCGGCAGGGCTCTTATGTTTCGAAGGCCGCGAAAGCGGTGATCGCCGGTTTCGGCATTCAAGGTTATGCTCTCGCGATCACCGGCCTCGCCGGCATGGTCGGCGCCAAAGAGACCGTTAAATAAGGCATCAGGACCGAAACCTGAACCGGGACTGCGCATGGCAAAAACGCCGAAATCTAGTCTGGTCGACCGCGATTTGATCCGCGAGCTGACCGAGCTCCTCGACGAGACCGGCTTGACCGAAATCGAAATCGAGCAGGACGGTAAGCGCGTGCGCGTGGCGCGGACCATCACCGGCGCAGTAACTGCGGCGCCGGCGCCCGCACCGATCGCCCCGCTAGCCGGCGAACCGCTGGCCCAGATGGCAGACTCTGGCCCGCTGCCGGTCGATGCCGCCAAGCATCCCGGCGTCGTCACCTCCCCCATGGTCGGCACCGCCTATGGCGCGCCCGAGCCAGGCGCCAAGCCCTTCATCGAGGTCGGCAGCAAGGTGAAGGCCGGCGACACGCTGCTGATCGTCGAAGCGATGAAGACCATGAATCAGATTCCGTCGCCGCGCGCCGGCACCGTAACTCAGATTCTGTTCGAGGACGGCCAGCCGGTCGAATTCGGCGAGCCGCTGGTGATTATCGAGTGAAAGCGAATAGCGAACGAATAGTGAGTGGCGAATAGTGAACGGGCGCTCATCCACTACTCACTATTCGCTACTCACTATTCGCTTCTTTGTAGGCGAAGCACATGTTCGATAAGATCCTCATCGCCAACCGCGGCGAGATCGCGCTTCGCGTGCTGCGCGCCTGCAAGGAGCTCGGCATCCCCACCGTTGCGGTGCATTCCACCGCTGACGCCGACGCCATGCACGTGCGCTTTGCCGACGAGAGCGTGTGCATCGGACCACCGGCCGCGAAAGACAGCTATCTCAATGTCCCGGCCATCCTCGCGGCATGCGAGATTACCGGCGCCGACGCGGTGCATCCCGGCTACGGCTTCCTGTCCGAGAACGCGCGCTTTGCCGAAATCCTGGCCGAGCACAATGTCGAGTTCATCGGCCCCAAGGCAGAGCACATCCGCCTTATGGGCGACAAGATCGAGGCCAAGCGCACCGCCAAGCGGCTCGGCATTCCGGTGGTGCCTGGCTCGGAAGGCGGCGTCACTTCCGATGAAGAAGCCGGCCGCATCGCCAATGAGATCGGCTTTCCCGTACTGATCAAGGCAGCCGCCGGCGGCGGCGGGCGCGGCATGAAGGTCGCGCGTGAGCCAGGCGACCTGTCCAATGCGCTGGCGACCGCGCGCGCCGAGGCCAAGGCCGCCTTCGGCGACGACGCTGTGTACATCGAGAAATATCTCACCAAGCCGCGCCACATCGAAATCCAGGTACTGGGCGACGGCCAGGGCAAGGCCATCCATCTCGGCGAGCGCGACTGCTCGCTGCAGCGACGGCATCAGAAGGTGCTGGAGGAGAGCCCCTCGCCCGCGCTCAACGCCGCGGCGCGCAACGCGATCGGCGAAACCGTCGCCAAGGCCATGCGCGAGATCAATTATCTCGGCGTCGGCACCGTCGAGTTCCTTTACGAGGAAGGCGAGTTCTATTTTATCGAGATGAACACGCGCATCCAGGTCGAGCATCCGGTGACCGAGATGATCACCGACATCGACCTGATCTTCGAGCAGATCCGCGTCGCCACTGGCGCCGAACTGACCTTGAAGCAGAGCGACATCGAGTTCCGCGGCCACGCAATCGAGTGCCGCATCAACGCCGAGAATCCGATCTCCTTCCGGCCTTCGCCCGGCAAGATCCTGCATTTCCATCCGCCGGGCGGCCTGGGCGTGCGCATCGATTCAGCGGTTTACGAGGGCTACACCATTCCGCCTTATTATGACTCGCTGGTCGGCAAGCTGATCGTGCACGGCAAGACCCGCACGGAGTGCCTGATGCGGCTCAAACGCGCGCTCGATGAAGTCGTGGTGGACGGCATCGAGACCACGCTGCCGCTGTTCCGAGCGCTGGTCGGAGAAAAAGACATCATCGACGGCAACTACCACATCCATTGGCTGGAGCAGTTTCTCGCCAGGGGTGGGATGGAGGAATAGCGGGCTGCAGCGCTTCCCCTCAGCGCAGCAGCCCGCTTCCGGCGCGGGTATCGCTACCACTCGCGCCGTGACGACCAGGGTAGCGCATCCAGCATCTTCAGCGTTGCTACGTTCGGGCAATAATCTTCCCAGACCGCGTCATCCGGGCGGCTGGAGAGATCGCGCTTGCAGCGCCCCTTGCAGTCGCAATTGGTGCAGACACGCTGCAGATCGAGGAATGTTGCCCGATGGACCGCAGCAACTTCGTCGCGATCGAGGTTCAGTGCCGCCATGCGGCGCAACATCAGATCGGCGGCATGCGACCCCCGGGAGGTGAGCCGTTGCAGCTCGTAGACCGACATCCCCACATCGCGCGCCATGCGTGCGACCTCATCGTCCGAACAGGCCGCGAAGTCTGAGGGATACCCCGAATTGCGCGTCCATTCATGCCACCAGTCGGCAATGACTTCCGCTGGTGATCGACGTTTTATTTCACTGTATAGCGTGGACATGGCGCAGCCTCCGCTTTTTAACAAAAATATCATGGACCCAACGCAATTATTGTCATTGACGCAGGTCAAACGCGCCGCCGATTTTCGTCTGAGGCTCTCCTACCGCGGGAGCTACCTGATCGGCTTCTTCGTGCTCGCCGCCTCAGTGTGACTCACAGCGGGCCGGGCACGCCAGCTGCATCACGCTTTCAGAAAATTGGTGTCACCGTGTCTCCAGGGCCTCAAGCAGGCTTCGGTTCCCTCACCCGGTATTCAAATCGCCCTGGCTGTCCTAAAATGGGGTGTTTCGTCATCCGGCCTAGTGGTCCAATTCCGACATTTGCATCCCCATTGCTGCAAGCTCCCGAGCAAATGCCGGAATCAAAGGGCCACTAGCAATTATTTGATTCTAGTGGAGCTTTGAATTTGACATTTGATGAGCAATTCGCCGCAATTAGGTATCGAACGTCAACTTCGCTCCACTAGCCATGGCCAGCCGCGGTACCAACTTTATCGAGATCACGCCCGAGGTGCTGCTCAAGGCTTATGCCTGCGGCATCTTCCCGATGGCGGAAAGCGCTGACGATCCAGCGCTCTATTGGATCGAGCCCGACCAACGCGGCATAATTCCGCTCGACACCTTCCACGTCCCCTCGCGGCTCGCACGCACGGTGCGCACCACCCGCTTCACTGTGCTGGTCGACCGCGCCTTCGACCAGGTGATAGAAGGCTGCGCCGAGCCGGACGTCGGGAGGGCGCGCACCTGGATCAACACCCGCATCCGCAAAATCTACCGCGCGCTCTACGCGGAGGGCCATTGCCACACCGTCGAGGTCTATGATGGTCGCCTGCTGGTCGGCGGGCTCTACGGCGTCTCGCTCGGCCGCGCCTTCTTCGGTGAGAGCATGTTCCACCGCGCGCGCGATGCTTCAAAGATTGCGCTTGTGCATCTGGTGGCGCGGCTCAAGGCCGGCGGGTACACGCTGCTCGACACGCAGTTCGTGACCGACCACCTGAAGACCTTCGGCGCGCTCGAAGTGCCGAAGCGGCAATATCATCGTCTGCTGGAAGAAGCGCTTCACGAAGAAGGAGATTTCGGCGCGCTACCGCTCAACCGGCCGGTCAAGGGTGCGGAAGCGCTGGCGGTTATCGAGGATCGCGACTGAATTTCTATCGGATCGCCGGCAGGAAACCGCGCGACTGCGCCGAGGGACGCGCGCGCGGCGGCGAGCGCAGTGGGGCGCGCTGAGCCGCGGGCCTGGCCGGCTTGGCAGCGTGCGCCGGCGCAACCGAGGCCTGGTCGCCGCCGGCGCTGTCCGACGCATCCGCAACGTCCGGGTTCTTGCCGCCTTTGCAGTCGATCAGCCACACGTCGTAAATCGGGTGCTCGACCGCGTGCAGGCCGGGGCTCGCCTTAAACATCCATCCGGTAAATATGCGTTTGATATTGCCCTTGAGCGTCACCTCGTCGACGTCAACAAAAGCATCAGTCTGCGGCGTCTCGGTGGGCGGCCGCGAATAACAGGCTTTCGGCGTCACCTGCAGAGCACCGAACTGCACGGTCTCATTGATGGCAACATCGAACGAGGTGATGCGCCCGGTGATCTTGTCGAGCCCTTCGAAAACCGCGGTCGGATTGGTGATGCGCTGCGGCGGCGGTTGCACCACCACTTCGTTGGTAGGCGGCTTCTCGGTCATCGCAGGCGGCTGCGGCACCGTATCGGGCTGCTGTCCCGCCGGTGGCTGATTGGCCTGTTGCGTAGCGCCTGGCGGCGGCCGCAACGCCGGCTGGCTTGGATTCGGATTGGCCGGATTGGGCGTGTTCGCCTGCCGGGCCGGAGCGGTGCCGGGCGGCGGCGCGAGCGGCTGCGACTCGATGGTGCCGCCGCCAGGCCGTGCCGCCGGCGGCAGGCTCATCGGCGCCGGCATCGGCTGCGCCGGCGGCTCGTCGCGGCTCATCGCCGGACGCCGCGGCTGACGCTGGGCGGGGGGATATTCGCGCGCATTCGGTTGCTCCAGCGGATACTGCTGGCTCGGGTAATAGCCCGGTTGCTGCGGCTGCTGCGAATTGGGGATGTCGGCCGGTGGCCGCGGCGGGCCGTTGCCGAAGATGGTGTCGAATTGCGCGCGCGCAGGCGTCGTCGCCGGCAACGCGGCCACCAGCACCAAGAGCCCGATTGTCGATATCGCGTGTCGCACCATCAAAGCCGGCTGTCCGCCTTGCGCCGGGCCAGCGGATACATCCCGCTTTGCCCTGCGGGCCCGGTTAACACGGCAAATAGGGCGGCGGAAGGGCGGCGCTCAATCGCCGGGCACCCAAGCCTTGTAGTCACCGGTCGCCTTCGGGCGGCGGCCGAGCGCCAGCGTCGAGCCGGGCGGCCGGTAGGCCCCGGGCGTGCCGGTCAGGTTGGGCCGGTGCGGCTTCTGCCAGTCGTGCGACTTGTAGGCCGTTTGCGTCGGCGGCATGTCCACCGTGTGGTGCAGCCAGCCGTGCCAGGACGGCGGCACCATGCTCGCCTCGGCATACCCATTGTAGATCACCCAACGCCGTTCGAAGCCGAGACCGGGATCCACCTTGCCGCCGCGGGTGCGGTAGTAGCAATTGCCGAATTCGTCCTGGCCCACCGCCTCGCCATACATCCAGGTCCAGAACTGGGTGCCGAAGGTCTGCGAGTTCCACCAGGTGAACAGCTTCAGCAGGAAGTTCTTCATCGCATCCGCGCCATGAAAGCCCGTGGGGCCATTGCCGAGCCGGTTTCTGCCACCTCCCCGCCTCCCTGGCAAGCGCGGACCGGCCGCGATCCTTGCCGGTATTCGCGCGCCCGGCCACAGGTGTTATGTAGACCGCCATGGATTCGATCCGCTCGCCACTCCGCTCGCTGCGCGACCGGCTCACGTGACGGCCCAAGCCGGTCATGGCGCTGATCAACCTCATTGTCGTGCTGCGGGTTGCCCTCGCGCAGCACCGTCGTCATTTGGATTGACCGGATGCGATCAAGGCCCGACCACATTGACGCCGCCGCGCCAGTCCAGTGAATTGCGGCAGGCCATTGTCCATGCGGTTGAGGCATGACGCTTCAAAGCTCACAGGAAGGATGTCCCAAGCCAGATGACGCTGAAATTACGGGCCCGCGCGCTGTTTTCTGTCCTATTCTTGCTGCTCGCCCTGTTCGCCACAGGGGCGCGCGCGCAGACGGCGCCTGTGCCCGCCGGCAACGGCGCCGCCGCTCCGGCCGCAGCCGCCAAGCCCGAGAAAGATCCGTTCGGCCGCGAGACACCGCAGGGCATGGTGTCCGGGCTGATGAGCGCGCTCGCCGCCGCCGACTACGGGCGTGCGGTCCAGTTCTTTCAGATCGATAACGTTCCGGGCGTCAGAAATTGGTCGGAGCTGGCGGGCGCGGAACTGGCGCGCCGCTTTCAGGAGGTGCTCGACCGCGCCGGCACCGTGACCACGCCGGCTGATCTCAGCAACGATCCCAATGGCGACGTCAATGACGGGCTGGCGGCGGACGTCGAGCGCTTCGGTGTAGTGAAGACGCCGACCGGCAATGTGCCACTGCTGGCCAAGCGCGTCGAGCGCAACGGCAAGCCGCTGTGGCTGGTGTCCGAAAGCACATTGCGCGATATCCCCAAACTGTTCCAGACGGTCGCAGACGGTTCATCTGCAACTCCATTTATCGACCTGCTGCCGGAAGGTCCGGTCATCGGCGGCGCGCCAGCCTCGCATTGGCTGGCGCTGCTTATTGCCGCTGTTCTTAGTTTTGCCGTCGCCTGGCTGTTGACCGCGCTGCGCGGACCGATCGAGCGGCTGGTGCGACGCGGCGGCGCCGAAACCAGGCTGTCGCGCTTTATCGAAGCCTCCGCCGGGCCACTGCGCATCCTGATCGCGTTGTTGATCTTCGGCATCGTCATGCAGTGGCTCGGCGTCACGGTCGTCGCCCGCTACCGCGCGTTGTTCGTCATGCAGCTCATCGGCTGGCTCGCCGTGGTCTGGCTGATGTGGCGCTGGGCGGACGCCGCCGGCGAAGTCATTCTCGGGCAGATGTCGCGGCGCGGCCAGATCACCGCCTATTCCGCCGTCAGCTTCCTCAATCGCGCCTTCAAGGCGCTGCTCGTCGTGATGCTGATCGCTTCGCTGCTCGGGGCCTTCGGCGTCAACGTCACCGCCGGCCTCGCCGCCCTTGGCGTCGGCGGCCTGGCCATCGCGCTCGGCGCGCAGAAGCTGTTCGAGAATCTGATCGGCAGCCTGACGCTGATTGCGGACCGGCCGATGCGGATCGGCGATTTCGGCAAATTCGGTGACTCACTCGGCACGGTCGAGGAGATCGGCATCAGGTCCACCCGCATCCGCACCCTCGACCGCACCATGCTGACCATCCCCAACGGCGACCTCTCCGCCCAGCGCATCGAGAACTACTCACAGCGCGACCGCTACTGGTTCCATCCGATCCTGAACCTGCGCTACGAGACCAGTCCCGATCAGATGCGCCACGTGTTGCAGGCGCTGCGCACGACGCTCGCGGAGCATCAGAAAGTGGACACGGCGACGCTGCGGGTGCGTCTCATCTCGCTCGGCTCGCATTCGCTCGACGTCGAAATTTTTGCCTACATCATCGCCTGGGACTACGGCGGCTTCCTCGAAATCCAGGAGGAGTTGCTGCTGCGCTGCATGGACATCGTCGCCGAGAGCGGAACAGATTTCGCGTTCCCGTCTCAGACGCTCTACCTTGGCCGCGACGGCGGCTTGGACGAAGAGCGCACCCGCGAAGCGGAGGAAGCGACCCGCCGCCGGCGCGAGCAGGAGCGGTAGCCCCGGGCGCGGCGGGCGCGTGGCAGCAATCGCCCACCTCCACTGTTGCTTTGCCCGCTACAAGCTGGCTATGGTGCCCAAGAAATTGGCAGCCGCTCGGTCGAGTCGGTGCTTTACGCGCCAACGGCTTCAACCAGGCCGAATCGGACCGCCGAACCAGACCAAAGCGAAATGACAGTGCCGGACCAAAGGCGGGTTCCCTCCGGGGCCCGCCTTTTTCTTCGGCTGCAGCCCCGTCGACGGGCCCATTTTACGATTCACAGCCGTTTATAACTCCGCTCCCCTCCGGCAAGCGCCCCGCGCCCTCACTAAGTCGCTGACCACGCTTTGAGAATCAGCGCGCGCCAAAACCGTGTCGCAAGCGCTGTCCCGCCCTTGTCCCCGGCGGCAACGCAGGGGAATTCGGCTGTGGGGAATTCGGAATCCCTGTTTTCCGGTCGTTTTTCAGTCATCCGCCCGGGCATAAAAGCCTAGCGAATGCGGCCGAGAAAACCCCTTTCCGCACCCCCCTTCGCGGCCGATACTCAGCCCCGGTTCCGTGGTTCTTGTTTTGAGATTCTGCTGTCTGACCACAAGATTTAGTGTTTGATTCAGATTTAGTGACTATCTGTTGTTGACGCGTAGGGTGAGTATCCCGTAGCTTTCGGTTCGTTCGGTGGCGGTCATGCGTACTGGAGCCCTCCGGACCTTCAAAATCGCTCGAGATCGACATCGCCCGCGCCGAAAAGGCGTTTCGGGAGGGGGAATTGCTGTCTGTGGCGGGTCGACCAGGCCCGTTTGCGTACCGGTACCGGGTGACAAGGGTGGACCCTAGATAAAGGGTATCGATCCCGGGCCGAGCCAACCGGCGGGCACAACGTGCATGGTCCCGAAAAGTGGGGACCGGTTTTCGGACCAGACGATGCACAGAGAACGCCCGTCACGGATATAATCACCGGCGTATCAAGCCGGCCACTTTACGGGGCTAGAGACAACAATGCGGATCCAGCGTCGCTACACCAAGGATGGTGAAAACGCCTACGGCTCGATCGACTTCCGGCTGACCACCAGTGAAATCCGCAATCCGGACGGTTCGGTGGTGTTCAAGCTCGACAATGTCGAGGTGCCCGAAAGCTGGTCGCAGGTCGCTTCCGATGTTTTGGCGCAGAAGTATTTCCGCAAGGCCGGTGTCCCCGCCCGCCTGAAGAAGGTGGAAGAGAATTCGGTGCCCTCGTTCCTGTGGCGGTCCGTTGCAGATGAGGACGCACTGCATGAGCTGCCCGAGAAGGAGCGCTATGTCGGCGAACACACCAGCCGGCAAGTGTTCGATCGCCTCGCCGGCACCTGGACCTATTGGGGCTGGAAGGGCGGCTACTTCGACAGCGAGGACGACGCGAGCGCGTTCTTCGACGAGCTGCGCTACATGCTGGCGACGCAGATGTGCGCGCCCAATTCGCCGCAGTGGTTCAACACCGGCCTGCACTGGGCCTACGGCATCGACGGCCCGAGCCAGGGCCACTACTACGTCGATTTCCAGACCGGCAAGCTGACCCGCTCCAAGACCTCCTACGAGCACCCGCAGCCGCACGCCTGCTTCATCCAGGGCATCAACGACGACCTGGTGAACGAAGGCGGCATCATGGACCTGTGGGTGCGCGAGGCGCGCCTGTTCAAATACGGTTCCGGCACCGGCTCCAACTTCTCGGCGCTGCGCGGCGAAGGCGAGCGGCTTTCGGGCGGCGGCAAGTCGTCGGGCCTGATGAGCTTCCTCAAGATCGGCGACCGCGCGGCCGGCGCCATCAAGTCGGGCGGCACCACGCGGCGCGCGGCCAAAATGGTGGTGGTCGACGTCGACCATCCCGACATCGAAAACTACATCGACTGGAAGGTGCTGGAGGAGCAGAAGGTGGCCGCGCTCGTCACCGGCTCCAAGATCAACCAGAAGCACCTGCGCGCCATCCTGAAAGCCTGCGTCAACTGCCAGGGCTCGGGCGACGACTGCTTCTCGCCGGAGAAGAACCCGGCCTTGAAGCGCGAAATCCGCATCGCGCGCCGCGCCTACGTGCCCGACAACATGATCAAGCGGGTGATCCAGTTCGCCAAGCAGGGCTATACCGACATCCACTTCCCGACCTACGACACCGACTGGGACTCGGACGCCTATCTCACCGTCTCGGGACAGAACTCGAACAATTCGGTGCGCGTCGCCGACGAGTTCCTCAAAGCCGTCGAAGCCGACGGCAACTGGGACCTGACCGCGCGCATCACCGGCAAGACCACCAAGACCCTGCGCGCGCGCGAGCTGTGGGAGAAGATCGGCCACGCCGCCTGGTCCTGCGCCGACCCGGGCCTGCAGTTCCACTCGACCATCAACGACTGGCACACCTGCCCGGCCTCCGGGGCGATCCGCGCCTCCAATCCGTGCTCGGAATACATGTTCCTCGACGACACCGCCTGTAACCTGGCGTCGTTGAACCTGCTCGCCTTCCGCGACGAGACCACCAAGGCAATCGACGTCGACTCTTACGAGCACGCAGTGCGGCTGTGGACCGTGGTGCTCGAAATCTCGGTGCTGATGGCGCAGTTCCCGTCGAAGCAGATCGCCTCGCTGTCGTATGAGTTCCGCACGCTCGGCCTCGGCTACGCCAACATCGGCGGCCTGCTGATGACCTCCGGCATTCCCTACGACTCGGATGCCGGCCGCGCCATCGCCGGCGCGCTCACCGCCATCATGACCGGCGTTTCCTACGCCACGTCCGCCGAGATGGCGGAAAAGCTCGGGGCCTTCCCCGGCTACAAGAAGAACCGCGAGGCGATGCTGAAGGTGATCCGCAATCACCGCCGCGCTGCCCATGGCGAGCGCACCGGCTATGAAAAGCTGGCGACGCCGCCGGTGCCGCTCGACCACGCCGCCTGCCACCGAGAACATGCAAGTCTTATCGCACACGCCAAGGCCGCCTGGGACAAGGCGCTGCGAGCTCGGCGAAAAGCACGGCTTCCGCAACGCGCAGGCGACCGTGATCGCGCCCACCGGCACCATCGGCCTGGTGATGGACTGCGACACCACCGGCATCGAGCCGGACTTCGCGCTGGTGAAGTTCAAGAAGCTCGCCGGCGGCGGCTACTGGAAGATCATCAACCGCGCGGTGCCGGAAGCGCTGCGCACGCTCGGCTACAGCGAAAGCCAGATCGCCGAGATCGAGGTCTATGCGGTCGGCCACGGCTCGCTGGCGCAGGCCCCCGGCATCAACCACACCACCTTGAAGGCCAAGGGCTTCACCGACGAAGCCATCGCCAAGGTCGAAAAGGCGCTGCCCACCGCCTTCGACATCAAGTTCGCCTTCAACAAGTGGACGCTTGGCGAAAGCTTCTGCCGCGACACCCTCGAGATCCCGGCCGAAGACCTCGCCTCCCCCACCTTCGACCTGCTCGGCGCATCGGCTTCACCAAGCGCGAGATCGAGGCCGCCAACATCCACGTCTGCGGCGCCATGACGGTGGAAGGCGCGCCGCACCTGAAGGCCGAGCACTATCCGGTGTTCGACTGCGCCAACCCGTGCGGCCGCACGGGCAAGCGCTATCTCTCGGTCGAAAGCCACATCCGCATGCTGGCGGCGGCGCAGCCCTTCATCTCCGGCGCCATCTCCAAGACCATCAACATGCCGAACGACGCCACGGTCGAGGACTGCAAGGCGGCTTACCTGCTGTCCTGGAAGCTGGCGCTGAAAGCCAACGCGCTCTACCGCGACGGCTCCAAGCTGTCGCAGCCGCTCAACTCGCAGCTCATCGCCGACGATGACGAAGAAGACGACGCCATCGAAGCCTTCCTCGAGAAGCCGATGGCGGCGCGCGCCGCCGGTCTGGCCGAGAAGCTGGTCGAGAAGGTGGTCGAGCGCATCGTCGTTATGCGCGAGCGCGAGCGCATGCCCGACCGCCGCAAGGGCTACACCCAGAAAGCCGTGGTCGGCGGCCACAAGGTCTATCTGCGCACCGGCGAATACGACGACGGGCGGCTCGGTGAAATCTTCATCGACATGCACAAGGAAGGCGCGGCGCTGCGTTCGCTGCTTGAACAACTTCGCGATCGCGGTTTCGCTCGGCCTGCAATACGGCGTGCCGCTCGAAGAATATGTCGACGCCTTCACCTTCACCCGCTTCGAGCCGCAGGGCCCGGTGCAGGGCAACGACTCGATCAAATACGCCACCTCCATCCTCGACTACGTGTTCCGCGAGCTGGCGGTGAGCTACATGGAGCGCTTCGACCTCGCCCATGTCGACCCGAGCGAGACCGGCTTCGACGCGCTCGGCAAGGGCGAAGCGGAAGGCAAGCCGACCTCGGCCTCGCACCTGGTGTCGAAGGGGCTGACCCGCTCGCGCACGGATCGTCTGTCGGTGGTGTCGACGCCGGCCGCTCCATCCGCTCCCCTGCAGGGGGAGGGTCGACCGCCGAAGGCGGTCGGGGTGGGGTGAGCGGCAAAGTGACCGCCCTCGCCGCCCATGCCCGCGCGCCGAAGCCGCCGGCGCCACCGCGCTGAAAGCCGAGCCGGAGCTCAAGCTCTCGCCCGCCGAGCAACTCGAAGTGCTCAACGAGCACGGACGCCCAGCGCGCACGCCAAGCAGCGCGGCCACCGAGAAGCGCGCCGAAGCCCGCGCCAAGGGCTACGAAGGCGAAGCCTGCGGCGAATGCGGCAACTTCACCTTGGTGCGGAACGGCACCTGCATGAAGTGCGATACGTGTGGGTCAACGACGGGGTGTTCGTAAGTTCGCCAGTAGCGAACTTTTATCTTGATTGGCGAACACGAATTGGCTTCACTGACCATAGTCGAAGCTACGAAAGGAGATGTTCGCCATCGTTGGGAGGCGCCGCATGGCGCCTCGTGGAAGGCTTAGGCCTTCTGTTCCTTAGCCGGCACGCGTGACGCGGGCAGGCGGGGCGCGCTCGGGCGAGACGGTCGCGCCTGCGGAACGTACGGGGTTAAAATCGCTTCTCTCCTGTCTCCCTTTGCACGGCGAGAGGTCACGGCATGGTGCTGTGGCTGCGAAGGGAGTAGGCCGATGAAAAAATCGGAACGCTTTGACAGGAAGCGGAGGCGGCCGAAACCAAAGAACCATAAGAGACGCAATTCGTTGCTTCTCAGTCCGTGGTTCTTGAAATGCCTGATGGTGTACGTGGCGCCAGCGACGGCGAAAGTCGTCGAGGTGATTTACGAGATTATCAAGCACTTCTGGAATTAGTCCGCCACCCCGTATTTGTTTTCTCGGAACAGGGAATGTTATCTGAAGCACTGCGTCTAATTCGCGTCTATCACGACCTAACACAAACGGAACTCGCCAGGAGATTAAAAGTATCAAAATCTTATATGTCCGAAATCGAATCCGGAACAAAAGTTCCAACGCTGACGGTCGTGAAAGACTATGCGAAAGAATTCGATGTTCCAGCATCTGCCATTTTATTTTTCGCCGAGAACATCGAGCAACCACGCTCGTCTAAAATGCGGGCGAGACGGGTCGTTGCTCAGCGCGTGTTAAAGTTGCTGCGATACATCGAGGAGCGATCAAATGAGCGGAGCGAAAAGAAAAGGAGAGTACCCTCCTAACCAATCTCCGCTCTTTAAACTCCAAACAAAGAAGAAGCTAGCGAACGCGCTTGGTATTTCAGCGGACACCCTTCGCAAATACAAACGCGCCGACTGGCTTTACTCCGAAAACGATATCCCTAAAGAAGAACGGCGGCTTTCGGCATATCGAGAATCCGCGTCGAGACCTAAAATCAGTCCAAGTGAGGCTCGCACGAACACTTAGGAAGGATTGTAGCCCCAAATTATTTGTTTTGTCCCGTAAAGGGACGATCGTACGTCTTAACGCAGCGCAACATACTAAAAATCGCGTAATCCGAACACTGGATATCAAACAATACTTTCCAAACACGAAGCGCGACCGAGTGTATCATTATTTTCGATATCAGTCTGCACTGCAACGCTGATGTGGCCGCCCTGCTGGCTGATATTGCAACTTACAAAGGACATTTGCCCACCGGCAGCCCGCTAAGCCCAATTATGGCTTTCTATGCTCATTTTGACATTTGGGAGCGCGTGCTGCGCTCGCTAAGGCCTCAGGGTTAGTGATTACACTTTATATCGACGACCTAACGATATCCGGCCAACGGATTTCCGATCAGTTTATGTGGGAGGTCAAAAAGATAATTGACAAGTCAGGCCTTCAGTATCATAAGGAAAAGGTATTCCGTGATCATCCTGCGGAGATTACAGGCGTTGTAGTCAGCGCTGGTACAATTCGCGCTCCAAACAGACAGCATTTGAAGCGACATCGAGCCAAACAGGCCCTCAGTAACGCGACTGACCCGATTCAGAAACAAGCTATTGGCCGGCAGCTCAAGGGCTTAACTGATCAAATTCGCAAATTCGAGACGTTGCAATCAAAATCTAGCAAGCGTAGCCCGGACCGAGCGGAGCAAAATCCGGGGCTAACATCGCGACATGTGATCCCGCATTGCGCTACGCTCCATGCGGGCTACACGCTACGCCGCCCTCGCCTTCGCGGTCGGAATCTTGGCGATCTCCTTCTTCAACGCGCGCTCGGCGTGCCAGAGATCGTAGGCCTGCTGCAGGCGCAGCCAAAGGCTGGGGCCGTTGCCGGAGAACTTGCCGAGCCGCAGCGCCATTTCCGGCGTCACCGCCGCCTTCTCGGCCAGCACGCGATGCAGATGCTGGCGGGTGACGCCGAGCTTCTTGGCCACCGTCATCACCGGCTCACCGAGCGCCGGCAGCACATCCTCGCGCAGGATTTCGCCCGGATGCGTGGGAACGCGATCCTGGTGAGGCCGGCCCGCGGGCAGCTCTTTCTTTTTCTTCGCCATTGGTTTCTCTCACCTCCGGTGCCCCTACTCCACCGCCCTCACCTCCGCGCGCTTTTCGCCCCACACCATCGCGTCGAGGCTCAGCGGTCCGGCGCCCGCGAACGCCAGATAGAAGAAGACGAAGCAATAGAGGAT
>CAVVGD010000002.1:0-69640 GCA_963747725.1 uncultured Pseudomonadota bacterium | reverse complement strand
AGCGGGGAGAGGGATTGGGCAAGGCCATCCGCAACGTTCGGGCCCGGGGAAACGGCCCAACCCCGCCCAATTTGCGCCGTCGGCTGCCGTCACATCGCTGGCGCTACATCGCGGCCGACGTAGAGCACTTTCGCAAGCAGTGAACCGTCCGCCTGTTTTTGAGATGCAAACATGATAATGTGCGCGCCGGATTTCAGATCGGCTCGGTCACCTTTGGTAACCGCTGCGATCACCGTCTGTGGCGTGATATCGATCTTCTTCTCGCCACCCTTGTATTTCACCATCAGCGCCTCGCCTTTCTTGGCAGTCACCATGCTTTCAACATAGGCGTTGGTCATGGTGCTACCCGGCCGCGCGTCCCAGGGCCCATGGCGGTCCGGCACCACGCCGCGCTGGGAGGCCATGAAGATGTGCACCGAAAATGCTGCGATGTCGCCGCCAGCCTGTGGCATGCCGGCAACGCCGATGAACGAGTTGTTCTTTATGTCGGAAAGCGAAGCTTTGACCAATGCGCCGAGACGGGTGTGGTCATCGACCTTCACCTTGAGCATGGCGCCGTCGCGCGTCTTGACCGACAGCATCGCGCCGTCGACCTTTTCGATTTCGCCCCGGATGCGCCCGGGTTGCTGCGCGAGGGCAACACCGGCGTATAATACCGTGAATGCGGCCGCGACCAGCACACAACGCGTCACGCTCAAGCCTGGCATGGGTCTCCTCCCTGAAGAGTAGCCGGCGGCAGTGACGCGGCCGTACCACCAGGGGTGAGAACACCGGACCTTTCGCTTTATTTCGCTTGCTGCTTTCTTTTTTTTCGCTTGAGCGCTTTTTCGACCGCTACCTGCGCCGGCGTCGGCGCCGCTGGCACCTCCGGGGGGTCGTCGGGCTTGGTCAGGTCGGCTTCGACCAGCGCGCGCAGTTCCGGCGTCACCTCGGGCTTGACGCCGAACCACAATTCGAAGCCGCGCACCGCCTGATGCAGCAGCATGCCGAGGCCATCGACGTTGCGCAGGCCCTTCTTGCGCGCGGCCAGCATCAGGGGGGTGACCAGCGGATCGTAGACCAGTTCCGCCACCACCAACGACGCCGGGCAGCGCAGATTGATCTCGAGCGGCGGCTGGCCGGTCATCCCAAGCGGCGTGGTGTTGACCAGAAGGCCGGCACCGCCGAGCAGTCCGGTGGTCTCGTCCCAGCCGGCCGGATAGACCTTGGCGCCGAACTGCTTCTTCAACGCTTCGACGCGTTCCGGCGTGCGGTTGATCACGTAGACGCGCTTGACCTCGCGCGAAATCAATGCGTACACCACCGCGCGCGCGGCGCCGCCGCCACCGAGCACCACCGCGCTCTCAAGTCCGCGATCCCAGCCAGGCGCTGAGGCGTCGAGATTAGCGAGAAAGCCCTCGACGTCGCTGTTGGTCGAGCGCAGCGTATCATCGACGTAATAAAGCGTGTTGGCGGCGCCGACCGCCTTGGCGCGCTCGTCGGGCGTTGAAAGCGCGAGCGCGGATTCCTTGTGCGGCACCGTAACATTCGCGCCGACATAGCCGTGCTCGCGCAGGTTCTTGATAAAGTCCGCGATTTTGTCCGGCGGCACCGCCTCGCGCCGGTATTCGGCGTTCAGCTTATGCTGCTTGATCCAGTAATTGTGGATCAGCGGAGAACGCGAATGGGCTATCGGCCAGCCGATGACGCATGCCGCTTTACGGTCTTCTTCACTCATTGTTCTACCATTACCGTGTTACGCAAAGTGCCGATGCCTGGCGCTTCGATCTCGAGCACGTCACCGGCCTGCAGCCAGCGCGGCGGATCGCTGCGCGGCCCTTGCTTGATCGGGGTGCCGGTGACGATGACGTCGCCAGGTCTCAAGGTCGTGAAGGTGCTGATATAGGCGATCAGATCGGCAAACGACTTGACCATGTGGTCCGTGCTGTCGTCCTGGGTGACGTCGCCGTTGAGGCGGACAGTAAGATGCAAGGGTCGCGCCAAGTCGAGTTCATCGCTGGTCACCAGCCAGGGGCCGATGCTGCCGGTGGCGTCCCAGTTCTTGCCCTGGGTTACGTTAAATTTTCCGTGGCGAATCCAGTCGCGGATGGTGCCCTCGTTACACAAGGTGGCGCCGGCAACATGATCGAGCGCGTTCTCATGCGCGATGCGGCGGCCGGTCTTGCCGATCACCAGCGCGATCTCGCCTTCGTAGTCGAGTTGCTCGGATTCGTGCGGAATGACCAGCGGCTGCTCGTGGCCGACCAGCGATGCCGGCGTGCGGAAGAACATGCTCGGATATTTCGGCGGCTCAACGTCACCGAAGTCGGCGTTCCGGTTGGCGTAGTTGATGCCGATGCACAAAATCTTCTCCGGCGCCAGCACCGGAGCCAGCCATTCCACTTCACTCATCGGAAAATCCGCACGCACACCGCGCACCGCATCGCGGGCGACATCAAGTGCATCGTGGCGTAACAGATCGAGTACGTTTTGATAGCGCGGGGCGAGCCGCGGCTTGAGATCGACGACGCCCTCACCGACCACAGCACCGAAGCTGTCACGTCCGCGAACCCTGTAGCTTGCAAGTTTCATCGCAAATCTTGAGACCTCTGCGCCCACCGCGGCGGGCGGCATAGCGTCGTCGGTGGTTCGCTGGCAGATCGCGCGAGCTTCGCGCGAGCAGCATGTATTCCGCAGGCGCGAAGCCGTCAACAACGCAGGGGTGTCAGCGCGGCCACCACCATGGATTGCCCGCTTCGCGCGAATTACCGTGCTGATCCAACGTTCATAGGCACACAAGCGAAATCGACCGCTGGGAGGCGAAATATTTTGCAATCAGGGAACCAGCGCGGCCCGACAAAGTTCCTTCAGCGGGGGTGACGCTGCTGGCCCGACGCGTTAAATTAACAATGAGCGACGGAGAATCCGGGGACGACGATCGGCATGAATGAAGGATCCGCCCTGTGACCGACGCTGCCAGCACCCACCAGCCGAGCCGCCGTGACTTCCTCTATATCGCCACAGCCGCCGTTGGCGCTGTCGGCGCCGCAGCGACCCTGATCCCGCTCATCGACCAGATGAATCCCGACCGCGCCACCATCGCGGCCGGCGCACCGATTTCGGTTGATATCAGCAAGATCTCGCCCGGCCAGCAGATCCAAGTGTTCTGGCGCTCCAAGCCGATCCTGATCGTCAACCGCACGCCGGCACTGCTCAAGGTGCTGCAAGAAAAGACGATGACCGACCGGCTCAGCGATCCAGATTCGAAAGTGCATCAGCAGCCGCCCTATGCGCAGAACTGGCACCGCTCGGCAAAGCCGGAATATGCCGTACTGGTCGGCATCTGTACCCATCTCGGCTGCATTCCCAAATTCTTTCCCGACCCGAACCCGACCACGCCGACAAGCGATTGGCTGGGAGGTTATTTCTGTCCCTGCCACGGTTCGAAATACGATCTCGCCGGCCGCGTGTTTTCCGGCGTGCCGGCGCCCTATAACCTGCCGGTGCCGCCCTATCGCTACGAAAACGACAAGACGCTGCGCATCGGCGAGAATCCCCCGGGCGTCGATTACGACCTCGGCGAGATCGTGCAGCTTTAGGCCCGGCTGAGACAGCGGCTGCTCCGTCATGCTGAGGTGCGAGCACAAAGGGCGAGCCTCGAACGATGGCGGCCGCCCCCCTCCGAGGCGTGCGCGTTGCGTACGCACCTCAGGGTGACGGAGAGAGGTGGTGCCTGGTAGCCGCGAGCTGCGCTACACTGCCGGCATGAAAGTCATCTTCATCGACTGCAACGACCAGCTCGCCCCGGTATGGGCCAAGGTCATCCGCCCTGACGACCCCGAGATCGATCTCAACCGAACGCCGTTCGCGCGCGAAGAGCTGCCGCGCGTACTCGGCGACTATGCGGTCGCGATCGACGATCATTCCTACATGCCGACCGAACTGGTGGCGCAGTGCCCCGCGCTCAAGCACATCGTGTTCCTCGGCACCGGCGCGGCGAGCTACATGAATCCCGAGGAGTTGAAAGGCCGCGGCGTCACCGTGCACACCATCAAGGGCTATGGCGACACCGCCGTTGCCGAGCACACCATCGCGCTGATGTTCGCGGCGGCGCGGGATGTCGCACGCATGGACCGCGAGGTGCGCGCCGGCGTGTGGACGCCACAGGAGGGCATGCAGCTTCTAGGCAAGACGCTGGGCGTGGTCGGACTCGGCGGCATCGGCCGCGAGGTGGCGCGTATCGGACGCGGCATCGGCATGGAGGTGATCGCCTATAACCGCACGGCCCGCGACGATGCGACCAGCCCACTTGTCAGTATTGATGACTTGCTGGCGCGGTCCGACGTGGTGTCACTCAATCTGGTGCTCAACGACCAGACTCGCGGCTTCCTGAGCAAGGATCGCATCAAGCGCATGAAGCCGGGCGCGATCCTGGTCAACACCGCGCGCGGCGCGCTCGCCGATGAGGCCGCGCTGATCGACGCCCTGCAAAGCGGGCAGATCGGCCATGCCGGGCTCGACGTCTTCCATGAAGAGCCGCTGAAGCCCGACCACCCGCTGGCGAAGATGGCGAACGTCACGCTGACCTCGCATGCGGCTTTCCGCACGCAGGAAGCGTCAATGACGCTGCTGCGGCGGGCCATCGATATCGTGAAGGGGCTTTCGTAGTCAGTAATAGCCCGGCTGGTTGCCGCCATCGACAGAAATGGCCGCGCCCTGGATATGGCGCGCCGCGTTGCCGCAAAGGAACACGGCGAGCGCGGCGATGTCCTCCGGCTGGCCGATACGGCGGATGCCACTCTTTGCCAGCGACTCCTGGCGTACTTGGTCGGGCGTCTTGCCCTGCGCCTTGGCGAATTGTTCGAACAACTGCACCACGCGGTCGGTCTCGGTCTGGCCGGGATGGATGACGTTGACGTTGATGTCGTCGCGGTTGCCGAGCGCGGCGAGCCCCTTGGCAAAGTTCGCGAGCGCGGCGTTGACCGACCCGCCGATCAGGAAGTCCGGCCCCGGCGTGCGCGCGGCGCCGCCGATGATGTAGAGGAGGTTGCCGCGTGCTTCCTTCAACAGCGGCCAGAACAGGCGCGTCAGCCGCACCGCGCCGAAGTACTTCAAGGCGAAGCCGTCGGTCCATGCGTCGTCGGGCAGGTCGAGGAATTTGCCGCCCCGGGTGGCGCCGGCGTTGTTGATGAGCACGTCGCAACGGCCGAAGCGGTCTTTCACCGCGGCGAACAGCGCCTCGCAACCCTTCAGCGTGCGCAAGTCGCCGGCCACCGTCAGCGGCGCGGGCGCGCCGGTCTCGGCGATCGCCTTGGCCGCGGCCTCGAGATTGGCCGCGCTTGATGCGGCCAGCACGGTCTGCGCGCCATCGCGCGCGAAGGCCGCCGCCATGGCGCGGCCGATGCCGCGGCTGCCGCCGGTGACCACCACCATTTTTCCGTCGAACGCACCCGCCATTGCCGCCCTCCCCTGATTTTTCGCGCCGGACTCTATACGTGCGGCGCGGCCCATCCGCGATGGCGCGAGCCTGGGACGACGGATGGCAGCACGCATGCCGCCCGCATTGACCCGGTCGCGTTCCCGGTGACAATAGGAGGCAAGAAAGAAAACATACGGGAGGGGACGTGAAGCCGGCGCCATTCGCCTATCAAAAGGCGCGCTCGCTCGACGACGCGGTGGCGTTGCTCGCCGCCAACAAGGACGCCCGACTGCTCGCCGGCGGCCAGAGCCTGATCGCCACGCTCAATATGCGCTTGTCGGCGCCCACGATGCTGATCGACATCAACGGCATCGGGGGGCTCGACGGCATTGCCCTGAAAGACGGGACAGTGGAGATAGGCGCGCTCGTGCGCCACGTCCAGGCCGAGCGCTCCGATGTTATCGCCAAGCACGCGCCGCTGATCGCGCGCGCGATGCCGCACATCGCCCACGTCGCCATTCGCAACCGCGGCACGCTCGGCGGCTCCATCGCCTTTGCCGATCCGGCGGCGGAATTACCCGCCTGCCTCCTGGCGCTCGACGGTGAGGTAGAGGCAACTGGACGGCAAGGCAAGCGCATCATCAAGGCAGCGAAATTCTTCAAGGGCCTGTTTGAGACTGCGCTTGAGCCGGACGAAATGCTGACAGCCATCCGGCTGCCGGCGGCAGACAAGGACAGCCGCGCCGGCTTTGCCGAGCTGGCGCGTCGGCACGGCGACTACGCCATCGTCGGGCTCGCGGCAGCGGCCCGTGCCTCGGGCAAGGGCCTGAGCGACGTGCGGCTGGCCTTTTTCGGGGTCAGCAACACGCCGGTGCGTGCGAAGGAAGCCGAAGCCGCACTGGCGAAGGGTGACGTCGATGCGGCAATCGCCGCACTCGACCTCGAACCGCATGACGACGTGCAGGCTACCGCTGCGGTGAAGAAGCATCTCGCCGGCGTGCTGCTGCGGCGGGTGGCCGCGCAATTGATGGAGGTGCGGTGATGAGCGACACCCAGATTGACATCACCCTCACCGTCAATGGCGAACGAGTCTCCGAGCGCGTCGACGCGCGCAAGACGCTGGTCGATTTCCTGCGCGACGACCTGGTGCTGACCGGCAGCCACATCGGCTGCGAGCACGGCGTCTGCGGCGCCTGCACCGTGCGGGTCAACGGCGAGATCGTGCGCGGCTGCCTGATGCTGGCGGCGCAGTGCGACGGCGCCACGGTGGAAACAATTGAAGGCCTGAGTGACTCGGGCGAGATCGCCGATCTGCAATTGGCGTTCGAACAGCGCAACGCCCTGCAATGCGGCTATTGCACCCCGGGCATGCTGGCGGCGGCGCAGGATGTGCTCTTGCAAGCGAAATCCCGCGGGAGCGTGCCGAGCCGCGAGGAAATCCGGGAGCACCTGTCCGGCAATTACTGCCGCTGCACCGGCTATCATGCCATCGTCGACGCGGTGGAAGCGGTGGGGCAGGCCAGGGCGGGAGGCGGCAAATGAGATTTTGCACGGATGCTGCCACATCGTCCCCTCCCCCCTTGAGGGGGAGGGACAGGGAGCGAGGTAAGCGACCGATGCAAACGCATGCCTCCACCCCCCTCCCCAACCCTCCCCCACAAGGGGGGAGGGAGCGCGCCTGCGTACGTGGAGAGTCAATGCATGAAAATCACCGAAGACTTCCCGCCCGTGCTGACCGCGCTCGACCGGCCGAACTCCTATATCGGCCGCTCGGTGCCGCGCCCGAATTTGCAGCGCTTGACGCAAGGCCGCGGACAATATGTGAGCGACGTTTCCCTGCCGCGCATGGCGCACGTGGCCTTCGTGCGCTCGCCGCACGCGCACGCGCATATCGCGAAGATCGACGCGAGTGCCGCGAAGAAAGCAGGCGGCGTTATTGCCGTCGTTACCGGCGCGGAACTCGCCAATGTGATGACGCCGTGGGTCGGCGTCCTCACCCATTTGAAAGGCCTGAAGTCGGCGCCGCAACACGCTATCGCCGTCGACCGCGCCTGCTGGCAGGGCGAGGCGGTCTGCGCCGTGGTAGCGAAGACGCGCGCGCAGGCGGAAGATGCCTGCGAGTTGGTCGACGTCACTTATAAAGAACTGCCGGCGGTCACCGATCCGGAGACGGCGCTCGATCCCAAGACGCCGGTGATCCAGCCGACGCTCGGAGACAATCTGTGCTTCGAACGCAAGCTGGAAATCGGCGAGCCCGACAAGGCCTTCGCCGCCTCTGACGAAGTGGTGGAAACCACATTTATGTTCGGCCGCCATACCGGCGTCACCACCGAGCCACGCGCCATCGTCGCCGACTGGAACCCGGGCGAGCAGCGCCTCACCGTCTATCAGGGCACCCAGGCGCCGCACATGATGCAGAACCTGTTTGCCAAGCATCTCGACTTGGCCGAGAGCCAAGTGCGCGTCATCACCAAGGACGTCGGCGGCTCCTTCGGCATCAAGGTGCACACCTATGCCGACGAGATGGCGACGGTGGCGTTGTCCAAGATGCTCAAGCGGCCGGTGAAGTTCGTCGCCGACCGCATCGAGAGCTTCGTCACCGACATCCACGCCCGCGACCACCGCATCAAGGCCAAGATCGGGGTGATGAAGGACGGCACCATAAACGCTTTCGAGATCGACGACCTGACCGGCATCGGGCCCTATTCGGTCTATCCGCGCACGAGCGGCATCGAGGCCAACCAGGTGGTGAACCTGGTGGGCGGGCCCTACACCACGCCGAACTATCGCGCGCAGGCGCAGGTGGTGTTTCTCAATAAGAATTTGATGTGCCAGTACCGCGCGGTCGGCCACCCCATTGCTGTGGCGGTGACCGAAGGGCTCGTCGAACTCGCCGCTGCCAAGATCGGCATGGACCCGCTGGAACTGCGCCGGCGCAACCTGTTCGCCGACGACGCCTATCCCACGCAGTCGGCGGCGGGGCTCAAGTTCGAGCAGCTCTCGCATCACGCTTGCCTCGCCCATCTCGACAAGATGATGAATTACGCAAGCCTCCGCGCCGAGCAGGCGCAAGCTACGCGAGCAAGGCATCTATCGCGGCGTCGGCTTCGCCAGCTTTATCGAGGTGACCAATCCGTCCGCCGCCTTCTACGGCGTCGGCGGCGCGCGCATCACTTCGCAGGAAGGCGCCACAGTGAAGCTCGACGCGCAGGGGCGCATCAGCGTGCACGTCGGCGTCACCGAACAGGGCCAGGGAGCGGAATCCGTGGTCGCGCAATGCGCGGCCACCGGCTTCGGTGTCGCACTCGACAAGGTGCAAGTGGTGATGGGCGACACCGACAACACGCCCTATGGCGGCGGCACCTGGGCCTCGCGCGCCGCCGGCATCGGCGGCGAAGCGGCCTGGCAGGCCGGCAAGGCGCTGCGCGAGAACGTGCTGGTGGTCGCCGGCGCCATGCTGCAGGCGAAGCCCGGAGACCTCGACATCCGCGACAGCATCGTCGTCGACAAGCAAAGCGGCGCCGAGCGGCTGCCGCTGGAGGAACTCGCGCGCGTCGCCTATTTCCGGCCCGACACGCTGCCGGCCGGCGTACAGGCCGAACTAGTGGCAACGCGCCATTACGTACCGCGCGCCTACCCGTTCGCCTTCACCAATGGCGTGCAGGCGAACTATCTCGAGGTCGACACTGACACAGGCTTCGTCAAATTGCTGAAGCACTGGGTGGTGGAGGACTGCGGCACCATCATCAATCCGCAACTGGTCGACGAGCAGATGCGCGGCGGCGTGGTGCAGGGGATCGGCGCGGCGCTCTACGAGCAGTGCCTTTATGACGAGCGCGGGCAGATGCTGAACGGCAACATGGCCGATTACCTGGTGCCGATGGCGACCGAAATGCCGGACATCGAATGCGGCCACGTTGTTTCGCCGACCGCCGACTTGGAGCTCGGCGCCAAGGGCGCGGGCGAAGCCGGCACCGCCGGCGCGCCGGCCTGCGTCATGAACGCCATCAACGATGCGCTGCGGCCCTTGGGTGCCGCGCCGCTCACCGACATGCCGTTCACGCCGGGGAAGATTTTGGCGGCGTTGGGGAAGGTGTGAGACTCATCCCTCCCCTGCTCGCGGGGGAGGGCTAAGAGAGAATCAGAACTTCACCATATCCAATTTCGTCAGCGTCACCTTCTTTGATACCAGAGGGGCGTCGGCGAAAGTGAAGGCCGTGGTGAGATCAGAATAGCGGCTGACCGACGACATTCCATCGACCGGCACAATCACGCGCATGCCGCGTAGCGCGGCGCCCGAAGCGGTATAGAGCACGGCGCCGTTGGCCGAGGTGCCGACCGCAATCACCGTCTTGATGCCTTTGTCTTTCAGAATTTTCTCGAGATCGGTGTGCAGGAACTTGTCCGGTCCGGACAGCACATGCGCGTCGCTGGGCAGCGGCGCCACGTCTTTGATCACGTCAGCACCAGTCGTCTTGGCGATGAAAGAGTAGACCACTGTCGCCTTGGCGGCACGCGCGGCTTCAAGCAGTTTCTTGACGTGCGGCACCGAGGCGACGCAGGCCGGCCGCTTGCCGCAGTTTTGGTTCATGAAGTCGAGCATCAAAAGCGCGGTGGTCTTCGGATCGACGGTCACCGGCTTTAGCGCCGGCGGCGGCGGCGCTTGATGGTGGCCCAGTCGTCGATGACGTTACCGGCCGCTGCCGGCAGCGTGAGTGCTGCCGTCATGGCTACGGCTAGCATAGCGCTCAGGTTTCGTCGCATGGCAATCCTCCCATGGAAGGCCGGCAACGGCCGGTCCGCCGGTTTTGATCATAGGAAATCGGCACAGCTACGGAAATGCCGCCCCCGCTTGCTGTAACACCGCAGTCCGGCGCAATATTGCACCGACAAGCGCCGCCAGTTCGACAGGCGAGCGCCAGTGAAGAAGCGGGAAGGAACCCTCATGAATATCAAGGTCGGCAAGGAAGCGATCGCGGAAGCCTCCAAGAAGCTCTCGAACTGGGGGCGCTGGGGCGAGGACGACCAGATCGGCACGCTCAACCAGGTCACCCCGGAGGACATCGTCAAGGCGGCGAGCCTGATCCGCACTGGCAAGGTGTTCGCGCTCGGCATCCCGCTCGACAAGACCGGCCCGCAGACCGGGCTGTTCGGCGGCCGCTTCAACCCGATCCATCAAATGTTAGCCACCGGCACCGACGCCATCGCCGGCCAACAGGACTGGAACAAGATCCGCTATGCCGACGACACCTTGATGCTGTGCGTGCAGGGCGCCACGCATTGGGACGCGCTCGGTCACATCTTCTACGAGGAAAAGGCCTACAACGGCTATGACGCCAAGCTGATCGACTCGCGCGGCCTTTCGGTACTCGGCATCGAGCACTCCAAGAGCAAGATGGTCGGCCGTGGCGTGCTGCTAGACATCGCCCGTCATCGCGGCGTGGATTGGATGCAGGACGGCGAGAGCATCTCCAATGATGAACTCGACGAGTGTGCCAAGCAGCAGAACGTCGATATCCGTAAAGGCGACTTCGTCATCATCCGCACGGGGCAGATGGAGCGTTGTCGCGAGGAAGGCAACTGGGGCGGCTACGCCGGCGGCGACGCGCCGGGCGTCAAGTTCGAGAACTGCTACTGGTGCCAGGACAAGCAGATTGCCGCCATCTGCACCGACACCTGGGGCGTGGAGGTGCGGCCGAACGAGACCAAGGACGCCAACCAGCCGTGGCATTGGGTGGTGATCCCGGCCATGGGCCTGTGCATGGGCGAGATCTTCTACCTCAAGGAGCTGGCCGCCGACTGCGCCGAGGATGGCGTCTATGAGTTCTTCTTCTGCGGCCCGCCTCTGATCATCACCGGGGGGACAGGGAGCCCGATCAACCCGCAGGCGATTAAATGACCGCGAAGCGGTCATCCCGGACGCGCCGAAGGCGCGATCCGGGATCTCGTGCCGCATACTCCGGCGTCATGCCCGCGGAAGCGGGCATCCAGTAATCCGGGCGTATGCGATAGAATTGAAGACAGCGAGCACTGGGTCCCCGCCTTCGCAGGGACGACAGTCGAGTGAATGGAGGACAACCCATGCCCCGCTATCTCAAGCGCGGAATGGACGCGAGCGCGATCAAAGCCGCCGACGCCAAGGTGCGCGAGACAGTGGAAAGCATCCTCGGCCAGATCGAGGCGCGCAAGGACGAAGCCGTTCGCGAGTTGTCGCAGAAGTTCGACAATTGGTCGCCAGCCGACTTCAAGCTGAGCGAAAAGGACATTGAGCGCGCCATCGGCCAGGTGGCGAAGCGCGACCTCGAGGACATCAAGTTTGCCCAAGCCCAGGTGCGCAATTTCGCGCAGAAGCAGCGCGAGAGCATGGTCGATATCGAAGTCGAGACGCTGCCCGGCGTGGTACTCGGCCATAAGCACATCCCGGTAAACTCGATTGGCTGCTACGTGCCCGGCGGGCGCTATCCGATGGTGGCCTCCGCGCACATGTCGATCGTCACCGCCAAGGTGGCCGGGGTGAAGCGCATCATTGCCTGCGCCCCGCCCTACAAGGGCGGCCCGCATCCGGCCATCGTCGCCGCCCAGCATTTCGGCGGCGCCGACGACATCTATGTGCTCGGCGGCGTGCAAGCGGTCGCGGCCATGGCGCTCGGCACCGACAACGATCGCACCGGTCGACATGATCGTCGGGCCCGGCAACGCCTATGTGGCGGAAGCCAAGCGCCAGCTTTTCGGCCGCGTCGGCATCGACCTGCTCGCGGGCCCGACCGAGACGCTGGTCATCGCCGACGACAGCGTCGACGGCGAAATCTGCGCCACCGACCTTTTGGGCCAGGCCGAGCACGGGCCGACCTCACCAGCGATATTGTTGACCAATTCGGAGAAGCTCGCGCAGGACACCATGAAAGAAGTCGAGCGCCTGCTGTCGATCCTTCCCACTGCTGATGCCGCCAGCCAAGCCTGGAAGGACTACGGCGAAGTGATCGTCTGCGACTCCTACGACGAGATGGTGACGGAAGCCGACCGCATTGCGTCGGAACACGTGCAGGTGATGACACGCGACCCCGATTATTTCCTCAACAACATGACCAACTACGGCGCGCTGTTCTTAGGCCCGCGCACCAACGTCGCCTATGGCGACAAGGTGATCGGCACCAACCACACGCTGCCGACCAAAAAGAACGCGCGCTTCACCGGCGGGCTGTGGGTCGGCAAGTTCCTCAAGACCTGCACCTATCAGAAGGTGCTTGACCGACGAGGCCAGCGCCAAGATCGGCGAAGTCTGCTCGCGGCTGTGCGTGCTGGAAGGCTTCCTCGGCCACGCCGAGCAGGCCAACATCCGCGTGCGCCGCTACGGCGGCCGCAACGTGCCCTACGCGACGGCGGCGGAATAACCAGGAGGCGTCATGGCCGGGCTTGCCCCGGCCATCCACGTCTTTCACATTGAACGGATCAAGACGTGGATGCCCGGCACAAGGCCGGGCATGACGGAGTAAGATGGTCGACCTCACCCGCACCCCCTCCTCCCGCCTCGATGGCCGGCGCGCGCTGGTGACCGGCGCTGGGCGCGGCATCGGGCTGACGGCGGCTTCTGCGCTGGCCGATGCCGGCGCGCACGTGACATTGGCCGCGCGGACGACGAAGGAAATCGAGGAAGCCGCTGAAGCGATCCGCGCGCGCGGGCCAGCAAGCCGACCCGTTAACGTTGGACGTCACCGACATCGACGCGGTGCGCAAGGCGCTGGCTGAACGTGCGCCCTATCAGATCCTGGTCAACAACGCCGGCATGAACCGGCCGGCCATGCTGCCGGACGTGACCGTCGCCGACTTCGACGCCATCATGAATCTCAACGTGCGCGCCGCCTTCTTCGTGGCGCAGGCGGTAGCGAAGCGATTGCTAGAGGCGAAGCTTCGCCGGCTCCATCATCAACATCTCCTCGCAGATGGGCCATGTCGGCGCCGCGCGCCGCACGGTCTACTGCGCCTCCAAGCACGCCATGGAGGGCTTCACCAAGGCGATGGCAGTCGAGCTCGCCCCGCACAATATCCGCGTCAATTCGCTCGGCCCCACCTTCCTGGAGACGCCGATGACGCAAGCCGTTCTTCGAGAACAAGGCGTTCCGCGACGAGGTATTGTCGAAGATCAAGCTCGGCCGGCTCGGGCAGTTGGAAGAGCTCTGCGGTGCGATCGTGTTCCTGGCGTCGGATGCGTCGTCGCTGATGACCGGTTCGGCGCTTGAAGCTCGATGGCGGATGGACGGCGGAATAGCCGGGCCTTCGTGCCCCGGCGCGCATCGCAGCGCGCCAGCGGTGCGCTGCAGTAACCCGGGACCCCGGTTGCTTCGAAAGACAGCTGGCGTCCCCGATCAGCCGTGCAGCACTTCGTGCCGCACTGCATCCGGGACACGATGCTTCACTTTGCATCCAACACTTCCGGATTGACGCAGCCCGGGCGGCGTTTGGCCCTTGAGCACGGCCTCGATATTGTCGACCACGATATTCGCCATCTCCTCGCGCACCTCGACCGTCGCACTGCCGAGATGCGGATTGAGCACGACGTTCTTCATCTCCTTCAATTCGGCCGACACCTTGGGCTCGAACTCGAACACGTCGAGCCCGGCGCCGACGATCTTCTTGACTCTTGAGCGCGCGGACCAGCGCCTTCTCGTCGATGATCGGCCCGCGCGCTGTGTTGACGATGAAGGCGGTCTTCTTCATCAGACCCAATTCACGCGCGCCGATCTGGTGGCGGGTCTGCGCGTTGAGCGGCGAATGCAGCGAGACGAAATCGGATTCGCGCAACAGCTCGTCGAACGGCACGTAGGTAAGCCCGGCCGCGCGCTCTTCCGCTTCCGGCTTGCGCCGCGGCGTCCAGTACAGAACGCGCATGTCGAAGCCGTGCGCGCGCTTGGCTACCGCCTTGCCGATCAAGTCCGCCGCCGCCGATCAGGCCCGATCGTCTTGCCATGGAAGATCGCGCCGAGCAGGTGGCGCGACTGACCGCCGGGAAATTTGCCGGCGCGCACCAGCCTGTCGCCTTCCACCATACGGCGCGCGGCGGCGAGCATCAGCCCGAAGGTGAGATCGGCGGTCGCTTCGGTGGTCACCGGCGGCACCACCGTCACCGGAATGCCGCGCCTGGTCGCTTCCGCCACGTCGATGTTCGACGGCGAGATCGATTGGGCGGCGATGTGCTGAAGGTTCGGATTGGCGGCGATCACCGCCTTGTCGATCTTGTCGTGCAGCAGGCAGAACAGGATGTCGGCCTGCTTGACGGCGGAGATGAGCGTCCGATGCGGAATGATGCGGCTGTCGTCGGGAAAGACCTTGACGCTTGCCGAGCGCGCGCAGGCGCTTGATGGCGCTGTCGGCGACCGGCTGCGCTGACGAAGACGCGCGGTTTGCGGCTCAACGCAGCCACCGCACCGACGCCGGCAACGCCGTCGACCGCGCATTGCGAGCCGTCGGGAATATGCTGCGTGGCGTCGAGCACGCCCAGCACCATGGGAATGCCGCGTTCGCGTGCGAGCGACGCCAGATGCGAGGTCGAGCCGCCGAACTCGGCCACCACGCCCGCAACGCGCGGCAGGATCGCGCTGAGCGCCGGACCGGCCACCTTGGTGATCAACACGTCGCCCGGCGCGACACGCTCCAGTTCGCATTCGCAGTTCACCACCACGGCGCGGCCGGAGCCCCAGCCGATGCCGGCGGGATGACCGCTCAGGCCCGGATGGCGCAGCCAGATCTCATCGGGCACGATCGGCGCCTCGACATGCAGCGGGCGCGACTGCAACAGCTTGAAGCCGCTCTCGTCCATCGCCCATTCGATTTCGACCGGCCCGCCGGCGAGCTGCTCGCATTTGCGCAGCAGTCGGCCGAGGGTCACGGCCTGGCCGGCGGAAAGACACGGCTCGCTGACCATGTCCTTGGGCACGCGCTGCGGCGCCGAAACGCCGTGCGCGCAGGTGTCCTGATGGTTCTTGCGGCCGGCCTGCACGGTGCGCAGGAAACCGTTCTTGGCGAGCACGATGCGGTCCGGCACCACCTCGCCCTGCGCGATCGCCGAGCCGAGGCCCCAGGTGGCCGAGATCAACATCTGGCCTTCGGCGGTTTCGCTCAAACCCCCGCCGGAGGCACGCGCATTGATCAACGGCTGGATCAGCACGCCCATCGCGGTGTCGGCCGGCGACAAGTCGGCGTTCTCCATGTAGCGGCGCGCGTGCGAGGTCCACAGCGCCGCCCAGCAGGCGCGCACGGCGGTGAGGAATTCGGTTTCGTCGCTAAGGCCGAGGAAGCTTTCGAACTGGCCGGCGAAGTTGGCGCCCTTGCGGTCCTCGAGCAGCGCGGAGGAGCGCACGGCGCCGAGCGGCGCCTGCTACGCGCTGGGCGCGCCAGGCGGCCAGCAGCGGCTCGAGGATTTCCGGCGCGATCGGCTGCTGGTAGATCGCGAGCCTGATCTGGATCGACAGCCGGCGCGTGGTCGGTACATCGCCTTCGTTGTACTCGGCGAGCATGTGCTCGATGCCGATATGGCGAAGCTGATGGCGGTAGGCTTCCGCCGTGAGCGCGAAGCCGCCCGGCGTCGGCAGCCCCGCCCGCGTCAACTGCGACAGGTTCGCCGCCTTCGGGCCGACGTTTTCGGGGTCGGTCGCGGCGGGGTCGGTGAGCGGCAAAATAAACTCGGCCATCTCTCCCCTCGTGTCCCGGATGCGGTGCAGCGCGCGAGCGGTGCACCGCTGATCCGGGACCCAGCTTTCTTTAAGAAACCGGGGTCCCGGGTCTGCAGCGCATCACTGACGTGCTGCGCTGCGCCCGGGATACGCCCATCATTTCACGTGATCGCCGTAGCCCGGCAGCGGATCGACCACGGTGATCTGCTTGACCGGGAAGTTCGACACGATTTCGATGCCGTCGTTCTTCACGATCAGCATTTCCTCGATGCGCACGCCGTAGCGGAAGCGTTTGCCGTGCTGGGTCTCGAGCGCGAAGGTCATGCCTTCCTGGATCTCGATCGGATGGTCGAGCGACCAGATGCGCGAGATCACCGGCGGGTCGTACTGCGCGAGGCCGAGGCCGTGGCCCCAAAGATTGGCGGCGGCCTGGTCTTCGTCCTCGTAGCCCCAGGTCTCCATTGCCGACGGCCATTTCAGCGCGATGTCGCGCGTGGTGGCGCCGACCTTCACCGCGCCGATCGAGTCGTAGAGCCACTTGAGCGCGGTGTCGTAGGTCTCCTTCTGCTCCGCGGTCGGCTCCTTGCCGACGCAGTAGGTGCGGTAATAGCAGGACTTGTAGCCGTTCCAGGTGAGCGCGGCCAAATCCATGAACACGATGTCGCCGGGCTGGATGATGCGATCGGAGAAGTTACGCCAGTTCGGCCAGGTGTTGGGGCCGGACGACACGATCACGTCCTCGACGTCTTCCATGCCGGGGATGTTGTAGAGGTATTCCATCAAGTGCGCGGTAACCTGGTTCTCGGTCACGCCGGGACGCAGGAACTTCATGCACTCCCAGTGGGTGGCATCGCCGATGGCGCCGACGATGCGGAAGGCTTCCTGCTCGTCCGGGCTCTTGACGGCGCGCGCCTCCATCATGGGCGTCATGCCGTCCACCCAATTGATGTTGTTCTCCTTGAACACGTTGATCATGTTGATGTCGATGAAGTCGCAGCCGAGCTTCTGGCCGGCGACGCCGTGCTCCTTCATCGCCTGCATGATCGCCTTGACGAACTTGTTGACCTGCTGGGTCGAGGCGGGACCCGCGGCGCCCTTGATCCACGCGAACGAGTGGCGGACGTTCTCCTTCGGGATCCACGGGCTATGGCGCTCGATCTGGAAGCCGATGTCGCCCTGCTCGAACAGGATCGGGCGGCCGTCGCCGCACAGCATGGCGTAGCGCAGGCCGGGCTTGAGCCGGTTCCAGCCGGGCGTCAGCGTGCCGGTGATGTAACGGCAATTCTCGTCGTACATGCAGAGCAGGGCGCCGAGGCCGTGCTTCTTCATCATCTGACGCGCGCGCTCGATGCGGTATTCGCGCAGACGATCCCAATTGATCTTCTGCTGCCAATCCATACCGGCGATGCCGAAATTCGCTCCCATGGCGTTTTCTCCCGACCGGCGCGTCCTGGCGCCTGTTCACGTTGCTGATTGGCGCAAATCCTATGCTGTTGGCAGATCAAGCAGAAATAATATATTCTGCCCTCTGGCATTAGATTTTCTAATACTGGTCATTCCGGGGTGCCGCGCAGCGGCGAACCCGCAATCCATACTCCGCAGCAGGGATTATGGATTCCGGCTCCGCGCATTCGGCGCGTCCCGAAATGACGGTCGGAGAAAGTAAGCGCGTTCATGGCCAACATCCCGCTGCGACAAATCCGCGCCGTCATTGCGGTCTGCGAGGAAGGCTCCTTCACCCGCGCGGCGGCGCGGGAGAACGCGACACAGTCCGGCATCTCCCAGCACGTGGCGGCGGCGGAGCGCGCGCTCGGCGTGCAGCTATTCGAGCGCACCGTCGGCGGGGTGAAGCCGACACCGGCGGGCCTGCGCTACTACAAGAGCTGCGTCGAAGCGGTCGGCGCGCTGGAGAACGCCGCCGAGCAGGCGCGCTCACTCGCCGGCCAGGTAACCGGCGAACTGCGCATCGGCCTGATGCCAACCTTCACCCGCGCGGTTTTGGCGCCGGTGCTCGACGACTTCGTGCCGCGTTGCCCGGAAGTGCGCCTGCACATCGTCGAAGGCTACAGCGGGCTGCTTACCGAAATGGTACTCGATGACGCACTCGACTTCGCGGTGGTGCCGGCCTTCGAAGGAACCATCGGGCTCAAAGCGCGGCTTCTGGTGCGCGACCGCGAGATGCTGATCTCCGGCCCGAGCCGCGGGCTGACGCCACTTTCCCCAATACGATTGTCCGAATGCCGGCCGCTCAAGCTGGTGATCCCGGGGCCGGACAATATCCGCCGGCGCAATCTCGAAACCTATTTCCAGAGTCACGGCGTCGAGGTCGAGGCCATGCTTGAAATGGACGCCATGATCGCCACGCTCGAGTTCGTCGCCCGTTCCGATTGGGCGACCATCCTGCCGAGCGTGATTTCGGTCAATGACATCGGCCGCGGCGAACTGATCGTCAATCCGATCGTCGAACCGGAGCTGCACGCCGACTTCGTCGTGATCCAGCCGACCCGGCGCACGCTGTCGACGCAAGCGCGATTGTTCCTCGAACGCTTCGAGCAAGAGGTCGCCCATATTCACGAAGTATGGGCCTGCGCAATCGCCGGAACGCGCGGCGTCATGCAACCCGCGGCAGAGTGAACCATGGACGCTCATGTTCCCTCCATTGAATACGCCGCCTGGAACCCAGGACTCGAATCGCAGTTGCCTCGCGCCTACCTGCCGTTCTCGACCATCTTCAACAGCGACAACGTTTCGACCAGCATCGCCAAAGCATATGAGCTTGCCGACTATTGCGGGCTGCCGGTGCAGGACCTGGTCGCGTTCCGGCCGGAACGGTTGATCGTCCATGAATTGCTCATCGGCGTGACCATCAATCTGTCGGTGCCCGACGGGACCAAATATGCCACGCTGGGCGAGAACTTCCGCAAGATGGCGTCGACCATCCTCGCCCGTCACATTGCGCCCCATCGCGACGAACTGATTGCGGCCCACAAGCGCGTGGAGAACGCTGCCTCGCAGAAAATTGAACGGGAGCTTTCGCAGGCTTTTTCTTCACACTCGAACCCGGCCGAAAAGAGCGACGAAGGCAAGCGGCGCGGACTCTTTGGCTTCGGCAAATCGAAAGAAAGACCAGCCGCCCCGACCGAGAGCCCGGACGTGCGCGACCGACGCGTCGCCACAGAATGGCAGAAGAAAGCGGAAAGCTCCAATGACCGGCTCGACGAGGCCTGCTTCCGCGCGCTCGGCACCGTCGCCACCGCGATCATCGCCAGGCGCGGCCGCCTGTACGCCGACCACAAGGTGCTCTCGGAGCTCGCCCTTATATTGGCATGCAACGACTACGGCAGTGAAGTCATCGGCGCGGCCATCCAGTCGCTCCTCCAGGAAGCAGCCGCAGGCGAAGGCTACCAATTGCTGCCGCCGCAGACGCATCCCGTAGTCATGAACGTCAAGGGCGCCTCGGCCTCAGGAAAAAGCACCATGCGGCCGCTGCAACGGGCACTGGCGGAAAAGCTTCACCTGCCCTGGAACGAGTTCGCGCTGATCAGCCCCGACATCTGGCGCAAATATCTGTTGGACTATGACGCGCTGGGCGCGGCCTACAAATACGCCGGCACCATGACGGGGCACGAGGTCGAGATCATCGATAAGAAGCTCGATCTACGCATGGCGGCAAAAGCCGCTGACGGAAGAATGTCGCATCTGCTGATCGACCGCTTCCGCTTCGATAGCTTCGCACCGGAAGGCAAGGAAAGCCGCCGGCTGCTGACCCGGTTCGGCGAGTTGATCTACATGTTCTTCATGATCACGCCGCCGGAGATGACGGTCGAACGGGCGTGGAAACGGGGATTGAAATTTGGCCGTTACAAGGCGGTCGACGATCTGCTCGCCCATAACGTCGAGGCCTATGAGGGTATGCCCGAATTGTTCTTCACCTGGGCGCTCAACACAGGCCGCCGCGTGCACTACGAGTTTCTCGACAACAGCGTGGCGGAAGGCCAGCGCCCGCGCACGGTCGCCTATGGCTGGAACCAGGAGATGACAATCCTGGATGTGAAAGCCATGCTCGACATCGACCGCTTCCGCAAGATCAACATTAACGCGCACACGCCCGAGGAAGTATATGTCGGCGACAATTTGGCGCCCGATTGCAACGTGGAGTTCCTTAAACGCTGCGCGCGTATGATCCCAATCATCAATTTCGCCGACAACGACACCGGCCATGTCTACGCGCGGCTGGAGCGCGGCCAATGGACCTGGCGCGATGCGGAAGGCTTCGCCCGCGCGCTTGAGGGCCCCGACACCAGGGCCGGTTTGGAGGCGGTGGCGCCGGCCAAATTCGATCTCAGCCGCGGCCGAGCTCTTCGCGCAGCCGGACCTGGCGACCGACAAGGCGCATACGCTGGGTGCTTGGGGCGAAGCGGCCAATATCCGCTAGCTGTCATGCCCCGCGAAGGCGGGGCATCCAGTAACCCGGGTCTCCAGATAAAACCGAGCCACCTGCGTTTACTGGATCGTCCGCCTTCGCGGACGATGACAGCCGCAAACCGTCGCCGCCTTAACAATCATCCTCGGGGCTGCGTCAGCCCTGCCCGATCACACGAGGCTCATCGTAGACCCGCGGTTCGAGCGGCATCCCGTCGTTGGTCATCGTGTGCTGTTCGAAACATTTGATGCCTGCCGGGATGACCGTGCCGCGCTGAGCGACGCTCAAGAAGATGTGCCGCGTGTTTTCGGCCGTCCGCTCGAACCAGTTCGGATCGTCGAAGGTGCCGCCATAGACGCCGACGACGTCGGGAAAGCGATCGAAGCTCAGGAACAGCTTGGTGCCGCAGTTGTCGCAGAAGTGAACTTCGACCATCTTGCCGCTGCCTTCGGAGCGGTGACCGTAAATCTTCGGCTGGCCTGAAACCACGTCCATGTCGGATGTTCCGAAGATCGGCTCCACCAGATACGCCGACCCGGTGGCTCTTTGGCAGAACCGGCAATGGCAGATCGTCACGCGCATCGGCCGCGATTTAACCGCATAGCGAATTCGACCGCATAGACAGCCGCCTTCATGCGCAGGCATGACCGTTACTCCGTCGCCCAAAGCATAATCTTATCACGCCCCGGTCAAACCTGCATCCATGCCCCATTGGCGTCGACCGACTTGAACACCGCCTCCAGCGCGGCGGCGGTCTGCAGGATGCCAGCGGGTGGAATCGGGAACGTCCCCTCGCCCAGCACGGCGCGGGCGAAATAATCGAGATTGCGGCCGAGATGGTTGTCAGCCGGCCGGTCGATGACTTCCGGCTGCTCCTCGCCGGCGCGGCGAATGAGCGCGCGGGTCTCGCTCACGCTTTCCATCCAGCAGTTCTCGCCGAAGATCGCGATGCGCCAGCGAAACGGCGTCTTCAGCGTGGTACCGAGCACGCCGGTGGCGCCGTTCTCGAATTCGATCAGCGCGGCAGTGGTGTCGCCGGCCGGCACGTCAAGCGCGCGCGCCTTCGACAGCGCGCTGACGCGCTTCATCGGCCCAACGAGATCGCGAAAGCAGTCGAGCACATGGATGCCCATGCCGGTCATGCCGCCAGCGCGGGTTTCTGCCGCCGCCATGCGCCAGCTGTCGGTCGGCATGCCGGCAAGCCAGTCGTGGCTGTAGTTGCCTTCCGCTTGCATGATAGTGCCGAGCTCGCCGCTCGCCGCCACCTCCGCCAGTACGCGCATCGATGGCATCAGCCGGAAGTGATGGCCGACCGCGATCTGGACGCCGGCGCGTTCGACGGCGGCGAGCATAGCTTGAGCGTCGGCCTTGCTGAGTGCGAACGGCTTTTCGCAATAGATGTGCTTTCCGGCAGCAGCAGCGGCTTCTACCTGCGCTCGGTGCTTCGAGTGCGGCGTCGCCAGGATCACCGCCTGCACGGCGGGATCGGCCAGCACTTCCTCATACGACGTGCCGAGGGCAATCTTCTGCTCGGCGGCGAAGTCGCGCGCCGTATCCGGCTCGAGCGAAACGCCGCGCACGAAGCGGATCGGCGCGCCGAAGTCGTTGGCCGCCTTGACCAGCGTCTTGCCCCACCAGCCGAGGCCGACGATTGCGGTATTGAGCATTGCGAATTCCAACTACACCGACGCGGGCGCCCCCGGCTGCTTGAGCGGATGGGCGCGGGCGAAGGCGTCGAGCTTGGCGCATTCGTCGATGATGCGCTTCACGGTCGGATACGGCGCCATGTCGCATTTGAAATACATAGCGCCGGCGCCCTGCCCCGACAGGCAGATATCGGCGATGGTGATCTGGTCGCCCTGGCAATAGCGCCCGGTCTCGGGTGACGATGACAGGTTGACCTCAAGCGCCCTGAGCGCCGCGTTATGCCAGTGCTGGCCCCATGCGATGACGCCGGCCTCGTCGACATTATAGGTTTTGGCGAGATGCTCGCGCACCCGCGGCACGATCAGCGGATGGGTGTCGCAGGCGATGAGCTGCGACAGCGCCCGTACCCGGGCGCGCGCCTTCGGCTCCTTCGGCAACAGCGGCGGGTTCGGGTGCGTCTCGTCGAGATATTCGAGGATGGCGAGTGACTCGAACAGCACCGTGCCGTCGTCCTCGATCAGCGCCGGCAGCGCCATCATCGGATTGATCTTGCGGTAGGCTTCTTCGCGCTGCTTGCCCTCATGCAGGTTCACGTTGATGACCTCGTCGGGCACGATGCCCTTGAGGTTGAGCGCGACGCGGACGCGATAGGTCGCCAGCGAACGCCAGTAGGAAAAGAGTTTCATCAAACGCACTCCCCCGAACCAAATCCGTGAGTTCTACTTCTTCTTTTCCGACGACCAGTAGACCGCCATGCGTGCGCCGTCGCCCTCGCCGGCGCCGTGCTGCACCGCGTCCTTAAAGCCCGAGAGCGCCGCCTTGGTCGCGATCATGTCGGCGCCGAGCGCCTCGCCGGTCTCGACCATGGTGTGCAGGTCCTTCAGGCCGTTGGCGATCGTGAAGGTCGCCGGTCCCGGGTCCTTGCCCTGAAACATGGTGACGATCATGTCGGCGCGCATCTTGAGCGCGTTGTTGGCGCCGTTGCTTTCGACGAACAGGTCGAGCAGCCGTTTGGGATCCCAGCCAACGCTGCGCGCGATGGCGAAAGCTTCGCCATAGGCCTGCCAGGCCACCATCAGCGGCAAGTTGATGGCGAGCTTCATGGCCGCGCCCGAGCCGATCGGGCCACAATGCTCGAGCCTGCGGGTGAGTTGCTCCAGGATCGGCCGTGCGCGGACGGCATCGTCCCGTTCGGCGCCCATCAGGCCGAGCAATTGGCCCTTCCGCGCCGGCGCGGTGGAGCCGCCGACCGGGCATTCCACCATGAGGGCGCCCTTGGCCTGCACCCTGGGCGCGAGATCGGTCTCGACCTTGGGCGCCACCGTGCTCATCTCGATGAACAGCTTGCCCTTGACGTCACCGGACAAGAGGCCGTTCGGTCCGTTGTAGACGTCGTCGATCGCCTTGCCGTCTGTGAGAATTGTTATGACCGCGTCAGCCGTCGCAGCCACCTCGGCGGGCGAGCCCACCACCGTGGCGCCGGCCTCCGCCAGCGGCTTCGCCTTCTCGGCCGTGCGGTTCCAGACGGTCACCTCATGGCCGACTTCGATCAGCCGTGCAGCAATGGCGGCGCCCATGGCGCCGAGACCGGCAACACCGATTTTCATGTATCCTCCTGCTACGCCTTTGCCGCAACGATAGGCGATCGCGGCGTCCCATGAAAGCCGTGTTGCGTCCCACCCACTCGACAGCCCCGGCTCTGACGCCTTAAGAGACTCCACAATGAAACGCGCATGACAAGTGCACTTCGATTTTTTCGGCAGGGAGAAAACCGGATGGCGAAGGCGAAGCGGAAGAAGCGGTCGAAGGGTACGGTCGGCGTCGTCGGCCTCGGCATCATGGGCGGCGCTTTCGCCCGGAACTTGGTGAAAAACGGCTGGCGCGTGATCGGTTACGACCTCAGCGCGGCGCGCCGGCGCGAAGCCGGACGCAAGGGCATCGAGATCGCCAAGAACGCGGCGGACGTGGCGGCGACGGCGCCAACGGTCATAACCAGCTTGCCCAAGCCGCAGGCGCTGATGGCGGTGGCGCGCGAGATCGCCAAGGCCAAGCTGAGGGGCAAGGTGATTGTTGAAATGAGCACCTTCACGATTTCAGACAAGGAAAAAGCCGAGAAGATCCTGCGCAAGGCCGGCCACACCATGCTCGACTGCCCGGTCAGCGGCACCGGCTCGCAGGCCGACGCCGGCGATCTCGTGTTCTATGCCAGCGGCGACCGCGGGGCGATCCGCAAGCTCGGGCCGATGTTCGAGGCGTTCGGCCGCAAGGTCTATGACGTCGGCCCCTTCGGCAACGGCAGTAAGATGAAATACGTCGCCAACCTGCTGGTAGCGGTCCACAATGTCGCCAGCGCCGAAGCGATGGTGCTGGGCATGAAGGCCGGCCTCGATCCGCAGATGATCTTCGACCTGATCCAGGCCGGCGCCGGCAACTCGCGCGTGTTCGAGTTGCGCGCGCCGATGATGGTGAAGGGCAATTACAAAGACGCCACCATGAAGATCGACGTCTGGGACAAGGACATGTCGGTGATCGGTGGCTACGCCAGGAAGATCAAGGTGCCGACGCCGCTATTCGACGCCACCAAGCCGGTCTACCGAAAAGCGGAGAAGGCCGGGCTCGGCGCGCAGGACACCGCCTCGGTGTGCGCCGTGCTGGAAAAGATGGCGAAAGTGAAACGCAGGAAGAAACGGCGCTAATACGCAATCGGCAAGCGTCGCGCCATTACCGCTCATTCCCGCTTGTGCAGGGACAACTGCCTCCGCTCTTGCGCGCCGGCAGCGCTTCTCTGTAGCCTCCCGGGCAACAAAAGAGATGCTGCAAGGGAGGAATACATGGTGGCCGCACTTGAGGAACGCTCGGAAGTCCGCGACGGCATGCGCATCGACTTCAATGTGCCGATCACCATGGACGACGGTCTGGTGTTGCGCGCCGACGTGTTTCGCCCAGTGAAAGAAGGCCGCTATCCGGTCCTTCTCACCTACGGCCCCTACGCTAAGAACCTCGCCTTCCAAGACGGCTATCCGAGCGCCTGGCAGCGCATGGCCGACAAACATCCGGACGTCACCGCCGGCTCCAGCAATCTTTATCAGAGCTGGGAAGTGGTCGATCCGGAGAAATGGGTTCGGCACGATTACGTCTGCGTGCGCGTCGATTTACGCGGCGCCGGCTGCTCGCCGGGCTTCATTGACCACTTCTCGCCGCGCGAGACCAAGGACTTCTACGACTGCATCGAATGGGCGGGCATGCAGCCGTGGTCGAACGGCAAAGTCGGCCTCAACGGCATCTCCTACTACGGAATGAACCAGTGGCACGTGGCGTCACTACAGCCGCCGCACCTCGCCGCCATGTGCGTGTGGGAAGGCTCGGCCGACTGGTTCCGCGACATGACGCACCACGGCGGTATTCTCTCGACGTTCTGGGAGAACTGGTACGACATGCAGGTCAAGACCGTGCAGTACGGCGCCGGCGAGCGCGGCGGCCGCAGCCGCGTCACTGGCGAATTGGTGTGCGGGCCGGAGACGCTGTCGGAGCACGAGCTCGCCAGGAACCGCTCCGATTTCGGCGGCGACATCCTCGCCCATCCGCTCGACGACAAGTATCACCGCGACCGCTCACCGGTTTGGGAGAAAGTGACCGCGCCGTTGTTCTCGGCCGCCAACTGGGGCGGGCAGGGTCTGCATCCGCGCGGCAATTTCGAAGGCTTCGTGCGCGCCGCATCGAAACAAAAATGGCTCGAAGCGCACGGTATTGAGCACTGGACCCACTTCTACACCGACTACGGCCGCGAGCAGCAGCTGCGCTTCTTCGACTATTTCCTGCACGGCAAGGACACGACGTGGTCGAGGCAACCGAAGGTTTTCCTGCAGATCCGCTATCCCGGCGAGAAATTCGTCGGCCGCGCCGAAAACGAATGGCCGCTCAAGCGCACCAAGTGGACGAAATTCTATCTCGATCCCGCCGGTATGGCGCTGACGACCAAGAAACCGACGCGCGGCACCAAGCTCAGCTTCGCCTCCATGGGCGACGGCCTCACCTTCCTCACCCCGCCGCTCGCGCAGGAGACCGAGATCACCGGGCCGTCGGCACTCAAGCTCGTCGCTTCCTCGTCGACCGCCGATGCCGACTTCTTCATCGTGCTGCGGGTATTCACCGGCGACTTGAAGGAAGTCGTGTTCCAGGGCGCCATCGATCCGCACACCCCGGTGGCGCAGGGCTGGCTGCGCGCTTCACACCGCAAACTCGACAAGAAGCTGTCGCTGCCCTATCGGCCCTATCACACCCACGACGAAAAGCAGCCGCTGAAGAAAGGCCAGCCGGTCGATCTCGACATCGAGATCTGGCCGACCTGCATCGCGGTTCCCGCCGGCTATCGCATCGGCCTGTCGGTGCGCGGCAAGGACTATGAATATGGCGGCGGCAGCGGCGGCAAGCTGTCCAACTTCAAGAACGAGCTGACAGGCTGCGGACCGTTCCTGCACAACGATCCGCGCGACCGTCCGCCGGCAGTGTTCGACAACACCACCACGCTGCATTTCGGCAGGGCGAAAATGCCCTACGTCTTGTTGCCGATCATTCCGCCAAGACGAGTGGCAACCGCCAAAAAGACGGGTATGAAGCGCCAGCGTTAGTCCACCGGCCTTGACACAAATTGTCGGGACCCGCTTCCCGTTCAAATGGGAAAGAAGGCTACACGCCTCGCATTTCGACTTCCGAAAAGGCGCGACCGTTAACGTGTAATGACCGCGCGTCGTTTTGCGCCCCACATGGTGCAGCGCGCAACGGCCAAATTTCATCAGCGGCCATTTAGGGGGTTCACTCCCACTGCGGCTCGGGTAAGCTTGCCCATATAACCTTCGGCCTCAACAAGAAGGGAGTTGTGGGGAGTGGCAGCGAATGAACGCGCAATACTGGATTATCCAAAGCTTTAACGGAATATCCTATGGCGCGCTGCTGTTTTTGGTGGGTGCCGGGCTATCGCTAATTTTCGGCGTCATGCGAATCGTAAACTTGGCGCATGGCTCGTTTTTCCTGTGGGGCGGTTATATCGCATTGTCGGTGATCGCGGGAACCGACTCCTGGGCACTGTCTCTGCCGCTCGCCGCACTCGCCGTCGCCATAATCGGCATCGCCACCGAACGCCTGTTCCTGCGCTCCGAAGGCCTCGCCTTCGTACGAACGGCGGTCATCGCCGTGGGTGTCGGTTTTGTGGTCAGCCTGGCCATCTCCGCCAAGTGGCCCACGCTGATTGGCGGCGGCGAGCTGCAACTCTTTGCGTTGGCGGCCGCGGCCTCGGGCATCTCCTATCTCGTGTTCAGCCGCTTGCCGATCGTGCCAATTGAATCCGACGTGCTGCGCCAAGTGCTGCTTACGGTCGGCTTCGCATATCTGTTCCAACAGGGTGCGCTCGACATCTGGGGCGGCAACAACTTGTCGATCGATCCGCCGGACGCGCTCGGTGCCAGCATTTTGTTCGCCGGGATCCATTTTCCGCTCTATCGCATCTTCATGATTGCCATGGCGCTCTTCATCGGTGTCGCCATTTGGCTGGCGATGGAGAAAACACGCATGGGCGCAGCAGTGCGCGCTACAGTTGACGACGCGCAGATGGCGCGCGGCATCGGCATCGATACCAATCGCATCTCCATGCTGATCTTCGCACTCGGCGCCTTTCTTGCCGCGCTCGGGGGCGTCATCGGCGGCGCCTTTCTCGGCGTCTATCCCGGTCTCGATTTCGAGATGCTGCCGCTCGCCTTCGCGGTCGTCATCATCGGCGGCATGGGGTCGCTTGGGGGCGCCGCGGTCGGCGCCCTGCTGGTGGGACTTGCCGACAACTTCGGCAAGGCGCTGTTTCCTGAGCTTTCCTATTTCACGCTTTACGCGCCGATGGTGCTGATCCTGGCGGTGAAGCCGACCGGCCTGTTCGGACGGGAGTGAGCGGTGCGATGAACCGGCGATACAAAATCCTGACCATCGCCGTCGTCCTCGCCGCGGTCGCCTATATCGTCCCGCACACGAATCCGTTCATCATGCTGCTGGCGACGCGCGCGTTGATATTCGCCATTCTCGCCATGAGCGTCGATATCCTGCTCGGCTTCGCCGGGCTCGCCTCGCTCGGCCAAGCCGCCTATTTCGGTGTCGGCGCCTATCTCACGGCAATTCTTGCCGCCAAATACCATTTCGGTCTGGGCTGGGACTTCTGGCTGGTGGTGCTGTTCGGTATGATGGCGGGTGCAATTCTGGCGGCGTTTTTTGGGCTGTTCGCCATCCGCGCCACGGGAGTTTATTTCCTGATGATCACGCTCGCTCTCGGCCAATGCGTCTGGGGGCTAGCCTACCGCTGGAATTCGCTGACCGGCGGCGACAACGGCATCAACGTCACGTCGCGTCCGAACTTTGGGCTCAATCTTGGCGACGAGCGCACTTTCTTTTTCCTGGTGTTTGGCTTCTTCGTAGTCTCATTGTTTGTGCTTTACGTCGTTGTCCGCTCGCCCTTCGGCGCCAGCCTGGCCGGCATTCGCGAGCGCGAATTGCGCATGCGGATCCTCGGCTACAACACGTGGCTGCATAAATACACCGCATTTATCATCGCCGGCGCCTTCGGCGGCCTCGCGGGCGTGCTGTGGGCGCATGCCAACGGCCTGGTTAGCCCCGATACCGTGGTCCTGACCACCTCGGTCGACGCGTTGCTGATGGTGGTGCTGGGCGGCGCCGGTACGCTCATCGGCGGCGCCATCGGGTCGGCGATCGTGTTCGGCCTGCGCGAGTATCTTTCGACGCTGGTGCCGTGGTGGCAATATGTGCTGGGGGGCGTCTATGTGTTGACGATCCTCTATCTACCGATGGGGTTGATGGGCATCCCGGCGCGTATACGCCAGGCCCGGGCATCAACCAACAAGACCAACCAAGCAGGGGCGACGGAAGAATTTGTACCGAAGCCTTCCTGATCGAGGGAAGGCAAACAGGGAGGACGACATGACAGGCACACTGCACCGACGCGTGGGAATGGCGCTGTTTGGCGGCTGTCTTTTGCTTGGATTGAGCATGAGCGGCCAATCCCGGGCTGAGGAGTTGCGCATTGGGTTCATCGCGCCGACGACCGGTTTCCTTTCGCAGACCGGCAAGGACATGGTGCACGGCTTTCAGATGTACCTCGACGCGCACCACGGCATGCTCGGCGGCAATAAGGTCAAGTTCATCGTCGAGGACGATCAGGCCAAGCCGAGTTCGGCCGTGACCAAGGCCAAGAAGCTGGCGCTGCAAGATCACGTACATATTTTGATCGGTGGCGTGCTCGCCTCCACCGGCTATGCGCTGGCCCCTGTAAGTACCGAGATGAAGACAGTCTACATTTCCTCCATCGCGGCAGCAGACGACCTGAGCCAGCGCCAGCTCGGCAAGTATCCGTATTTCTTCCGCACCACTTGGGCCAGCTCGCAGCCCAACCATCCACTCGGCAAGTGGGCCTGCGAACAGGGCTACAAGAAGGTAGTGACCATCGGCGCCGACTACGCCTTCGGCTATGAGTTGGTCGGCGGCTTCCAGCAGGCATTTGAGGATTGCGGCGGCAAGGTCATTCAGAAGATTTGGGTGCCGCTCGGCAACAAGGACTTCGGGCCGTACATTCCTCAGATCAAGGGCGACGCCGACGCCGTCTATACGCTGATGGTCGGTCCGATGTCGCCGCAATTCCCGAAGCAGCTGCGCAATGCCGGCAACAAGAAGCCGATCATCGCCGGCGGCACCAGCTACGACGACTATGACCTGCCCTTCTACGGCAAGCAAGCGGTCGGCGACGTCTCGGCTTTGATGTACAGCGCCGCGTTGCAGACGCCGAAGAACGAAAAGTTCGTCAAGGAGTTCCGCTCCAAGTTTGGGGAAATCCCCGGCTACTACGCGGAAGCGAACTACACCACCGCGCAGTTGATCGACGAAGCCATGCAGAAGCATGGCGGCAAGTGGCCCGGCGCCGAGTCATTCATCAAGACGCTGGAGGCAACGAAGATCGACGCCGTGCGTGGGCCGGTGTCGTTCGACGAGATGCGCAATCCGGTCGAGAACATCTATATCCGCAAGGTCGAGATGAAGAAGATGTTCGGCGACAAGAAGGCGCAGCTTTGGAATGTGGTGATCAAGACCTATCCGAACGTCGGCCAGTTCTGGACCTATGGTAAGGAAAAATTCTTGAAGCAGCCGGTGTACAGCCGCAACTTCCCGCCGTGCAAGTACTGCGAATAAGAAGCGACAAGGCCGGGGCCCGCGATCCGGGCCCCGGCACCATCCGTCTTATCGGGGCGTAGGTTGCGCATGGACACTCACGCGAACGGCGGCAACGTTCCGGTGCTCGAGCTCAGACAACTGTGCAAGAGCTTCGGCGGCCTGCAGGCCACGCGCCACGTCAACATCCGTGTGATGGCGGGCGACCGCAAGGCCATCATCGGCCCCAACGGCGCCGGCAAGACCACGCTGTTCAATCTCATCACCGGTATCTTTCCAGTGACCTCCGGCCAGGTGCTGCTCTACGGCCATGATGTCACAAGGTGGCCGAGCCACCGGCGCACCGCCATGGGCATGGCGCGCACCTTCCAGGTCACCAGCCTCTTTCCGAAATTGACCCTGCTCGACAACGTGCTGCTGGCGATCCAGGGGCTGCGGCCCTCCAAATTCGTGGCGTGGCGGTTCTTGAGTTCCTACCGCGAGGTCTATGACAAGGCGTACGGCCTGCTCGATGCCGCCGGCTTCCTCGATCGCAAGGACGTCGAAGCGCGCAGCCTGTCGCACGGCGAGCAGCGCCAGTTGGAAATCCTGCTTGGCCTCGCCAGCGACCCGAAAATCCTGCTGCTCGACGAGCCGGCCGCCGGCCTCTCGTCGGGCGAATCGACCGAGATGGCGCAGTTCCTGATGAAGCTCGATCCCAACCTCGCCATCCTCTTGATCGAGCACGACATGGACGTGGTCTTCGATGTCGCGTCGGAAATCTCCGTGTTGCACTTCGGTGAAATCCTGGAATCCGGTACGCCGCAGCAAATCCACGACAGCCCGCGCGTCCAGGAAATCTATCTAGGGACGGAGTAATGATTGCCGAGATTAGACCCCGATCCATCGTCGATGTCGTTCCCGCGACGGCGGGAACACATACGCCGTGCCTTTTCGTTAGGTTGCGGTGTATGGGTCCCGAGCCTCGCGTTTACGCGCTCGCCCGGGACGACGGGTGTGGAATGACGAGACCCTGACCCATGGCCATCCTCGATGTGCAGGACATCCACACCTATTACGGCGACGCCTATGTGCTGCAAGGTTTGTCGATCAAGCTCGAGCAGGGCCAGATTCTCGGCCTGCTCGGCCGCAACGGCGTCGGCAAGACCACGCTGGTGAACTCCATCGTCGGATTCAATCCGCCGCGCCGCGGCAAGGTGATGTTCAAGGGCGACGACATCACCCATGTTTCCTCATTCGAGACCGTGCGCAGCGGCATGGGCCTGGTGCCGCAGGGGCGCCGCGTGTTCCCCACCTTGGGCGTGGAAGAAAACCTGCTGGTCGCCGAGCGTAGCCCCGAGCGCCACAACTGGAATCTCGATCGCGTCTACCAATTGTTCCCGCGCCTGCACGAGCGCCGCCTGCAACGCGCCAAGACACTATCGGGCGGCGAGCAGCAGATGCTGGCGATCGGCCGCGCGCTGATGACCAACCCAGACTGCCTGATCATGGACGAGCCGTCGGAGGGCCTGGCGCCGATAATCATCCAAGGCTTGTGGGAGGCGATCGCTAAACTGAAGGAACAGGGCCTCTCCATCCTGCTGGTTGAGCAGAACGCCAACCTGGCGCTCAAGCTGGTCGACTACGTACACGTGATGAGCAAGGGCCAGGTTGTCTATTCCTCAACCCCGCAGGAATTGAAATCAAACGACAAGATCAAGTCGAGTTTTCTCGGAATCTAGCACGGCCTATTCCCCGCCAGCGTCACCCGATGCATCACGCGCTTGAAGCCGTGATAGTCGTTGACCGGGTTGTGAAGAACGCAGCGGTTGTCCCAGAACGCGATCGAACCCACCCTCCAGTTAAATCGGCAGGTGAATTCCGGCCTGGTCTGATGCTGGAAGAGATAATTCAACAGCGACGCACTCTCGGCTTCGGTCATGCCCTTGAAGCGCAGGGTGTGTGCAACATTGACGTAGAGCGCCTTGCGGCCAGTCTCCGGATGCGTGCGCACCACTGGATGCTCGCCGACGTATTCCTTTTTGGCTTCAGTCTTGGCGCTGTCGCGCACCCTATCTTCGCGCGTGCGCGAGACGTCCGCCTTCGCCGATGAGTTGATGGCGATCAGCCCGTTGAGCATCTTTTTCATACCGTCGGAAAGCGACTCGTAGGCGAGATAGCCGTTCGCGAACAACGTATCGCCACCGTAGGGTGGCACCTCCCGCCCGATCAGCATGGTGGCCATGGGCGGTACTTCGAGATAGGCGGTGTCACTGTGCCAGATGCCGCCGAAATTGTGCCGCTCGTGCTCGAGTTTGACGACCGGAATGATCTCGGGAAAGCCCTCGATGCCCTTGATGAAGGGATATTCCACCACTTCGCCGAAGCGTTTTGCAAAGGCGAGAAACTTCGCCGGCGGCAGCTCTTGATCGCGGAAGAAGATGACGCCGTGCTCCAGCCAAGCCTGGCGGATGGCGGAGATCACGTTATGTCCCGGTTCGTCGGCGAGGTCGATCCCGAGGATCTCGGCGCCGATCGAGCCGGAGATGGGCCGCACGCCGAAGCCGTTGCTCACCATGTTAACCGTCCCGGCAGATCGAAGATGATTGCGTTCGCAACGGACCCGCGAGCGCACAGGCAAATATTAGCATGTTCACCCCACTTTTCCCACCGTCCCGCAGGATGGGCACTGCGCCGCAGCGCGAAGAATTACGGCGGCACCGGGCTTTACATGATAGATTACAATGAACAATGATGCGCGCGGCTCGGTCGGTTGCGGTGGGAGCGACGGCCCACGATATGGCGCTGTTCACGCCGCCAACCAAGGCTGCAAAGGCCGAACAATAACGGCCGAACGAAACAGTTCGGCTAATCACCCCCGACAGGGGCGACGAAGGGAGGAGTTCAATGTCCATCAAAGTCAGCCGGCGTAACTTCATGGCTGCGACGGCCGCCGGCGCCGCGGCGGCGACGTTCAAGTTCCCGACACCGGCACTCGCGCAAAGCGCCCCATTCAAGCTCGGCCTGCTCACCGTCAAGACCGGCGGCCTGGCGCAGGGCGGCATCCAGATGGAACAGGGCGTCCGCGTGTGGCTCGCGCAGCACGGCAACAAGATGGCCGGCCGCAAGGTCGAGTTCATTTCCGCCGACACCGGCGGCAAGCCGGCCGGCACCAAGACCAAGGCGCAGGAGCTGATCGAGCGCGACAAGGTCGATGTCATCCTCGGACCGCTCGCCGCCTTCGAATTGCTGGCGATCGACGACTACATCAAGCAGCACAAGACGCCGACGCTCAGCCTCGCCGGCGCCGACGATCTCACCCAGCGCCGGCCTAACCCCTACTTCCTTCGCCCCTCGGCCACATCCTCGCAGGCGATGCATGTGATGGGTCACTACGCGGCGAAGGAGATGGGCAGGAAGAAAGCCATCACCATCGACTGGGATTTCGCCTTCGGCTACGAGCAGGAAGGCGGCTTCCAGGCGGCATTTCAGAAGGACGGTGGCTGCGTCGTCAAGAAGCTGTGGACGCCTTTGGGCACGCCCGACTACGCGCCCTACATCGCCCAGATCAGCGACTGCGATGTCGTCTGCCAGGGCTTCCCGGGCGGCGTTCCGCTGCGCTTCCTGAAGCAATACGCCAATCTCGGCCTCAAGTATCCGCTGGTGACTGGCGAAACCGGCGGCGACGACGCACTGCTGCATGCCTTTGGTGACGAGGCGATCGGCCAGATGAGCGCCTGCCCCTACACCCTCGATCTCGACACCGATTCCAACAAGAAGTTCGCCGCGGCGATGGTGAAGGAGTTCAAGACCGTGCCCGGCTTCTATGCGGCTGGTCTCTACGTCAACTGCGACGTGGTCAACGCCGGCCTCGAGGCGACCGGCGGCAAGACCGACGACAAGGAGAAGTTCATGGCTGCGCTCAAGGCCGTGAAGCTCAAGGACACCCCGCGCGGGCCGATCAGCTTCGACCATCTCGGCAACGTGGTCGGCAACTTCTACGTCCGCCGCTGCGAGAAGATGAAGAACGCCTACGGCCTCCATCTCTGGAACAAGACGGTCAAGACCTACGAGAACGTCAGCCAGTTCTGGACCTGGCCGGAGAAGGAGTTCCTCGCGCACCCGGTCTACTCGCGCAACTATCCGCCGCTGAGCAAGTGCTGATCTGAACCAACGATCCCCGCGGGCGCCGCGAAAGGCTGCGCCCGCGGTCTTCGTATGCGACAAGCGGAAAGACGGCGGTTATGACCTTCTGGCTGCTGCTGACGGTCAACAGCATCTCCTTCGGCGGCCTGCTGTTCCTGCTGGCGGCGGGCTTCTCGCTGATCTTCGGCCTGATGCGTATTCCGAACCTGACGCATGGCTCGCTGTTCATGCTCGGGGCCTATTTCGGCGCCACCTTCGCCGGCGGCATGCTGGCCATGACTTTCAATTTCTGGGTGGCAGTGATCTTTGCCGTCATTCTCGTCGCGCTGTTCGGTGCCCTGATCGAGCGTTTGCTGCTGCGCCAACTGCCGGGGCAGCAAATGGCGCAGGTGCTGGTGACGCTGGGCATCTCCTTCATCGTCGCAGATTTCTGCCTGATGGTCTGGGGCGGCGATCCGGTGCGCGTCGACACCCCGAACCTTCTCGTCGGCGCCCTGCACTACGGCCCATTGATTTTCCCGCACTACCGGCTGGCGATCATCGTCATCGCCATGGTGACGGCGATCGGCCTCTGGCTTTTGCTCGATCGCACCCGGCTTGGCGCCATGATCCGCGCCGGCGTCGACGATCCCGATATGGCGCGAGTGGTCGGCATCCGCGTCTCGCAGCTATTCACCATCGTATTTGCCTTAGGTGCCGGACTTGCCGCCTTTGCCGGCATTATCGGAGCGCCGATCCTGTCGGTCTATCCCGGCCTCGACCAGGACATGTTGCCGCTGGCATTGGTGGTCGTCATTCTCGGCGGCTCGGGCAGCCTGCTCGGCAGCTTCGTCGGCAGCATCATTATCGGCTTCATCTATAATTTCGGCCAGGCGCTACTGCCGGAGCTCTCCTATTTCATCCTGTTCCTGCCGATGCTGATCGTCTTGCTGGTCAGACCGCAGGGCTTGTTCGGCCGGTTCGTGCCATGAGCAGGCAAAGCATCGCGGTCATCGTCGCCTTCATGGCGTTGGTCGCGCTGCCCCATTGGATTCCGGGCGACTATTACCTCAACGTCTCTAGCCAGATCCTGTTCTATGCGATCTTCGCGCTCGGCCTGAACATCCTCGCCGGCTACGGCGGTCTCGTTTCGCTCGGTCACGCCGGCCTGCTTGGCATCACCGCTTACGCCGTCGGCTACATGCTACAGCACGGCTTCGGCCATCCCATCGCCATCCTCACCGCGCTGGTCGCCGGCCTCGCCTCGATGGCGCTCTATGCCGTGCTGTCGCTGCGCGCGAGCGGCATCGGCTTCATCATGATCACGCTGGCCCTGGGTGAGATCATCTGGGGTCTCGCCTACCGCTGGATCAGCATCACCGGCGGCGACAACGGCATCAACCTGCACGGTCGGCCCGCGCCGTTCGGCATTTCGCTCATGTCGCCGGTCGCTTTCTATTACACGACGCTGATCGTGTTCGTCGTCTCCTTCGCCGCAGTGATAGTCTTCGTGCGCTCACCACTCGGCGCCGCGCTCATGGGCACGCGCGACCAGCCGCGCCGCATGAACGCGCTCGGCTACCACGTCTGGGCGATCCGCTTCTGGGCCTCTATGTTCTCCGGGCTGCTGACCTCGATCTCGGCCATCCTCTTCGTCTACTACAATCAGTTCATCAGCCCGCAAGCGATCGACCTCACCGCTTCGGCCGAGGTGCTGCTGATGGTGATCGCCGGCGGCGCCGGCACCCTGCTCGGCCCCATTGTTGGCGCCGCGCTGGTGGTTATCGTCAAGAGCGTGGTTTCGGGCTTCATCGAGCGCTGGAACATGCTGCTCGGCTTCATCTTCGTCGCCATCGTCATTCTGATGCCGGAGGGCCTGGTGCCCGGCACTGCCCGGCTGTGGCGGTTGGCCTGGCGCAAGACCGGCGGCTCCGGCAAGCCGGCGCCGAAACGCCCGGGAGCGCAATCATGAGCGCGCTCACCGTCAGCCGATTGTCGAAATCGTTCGGCGGCCTGCACGTCACCCGCGACGTCAACCTGAATGTGGAGCCCGGCGAGCGCCGGCTGATCATCGGCCCCAACGGCGCCGGCAAGACCACGCTGTTCAACCAGATCACCGGCGAGATCACCCCAGACAGCGGCACGATCAAGCTGTTCGACCATGATTTGACGCGGGTGCCGAGTTGGCGCCGACCGCATCTCGGCATGGCGCGCACCTACCAGATCATCACACTGTTCCCGCAAAACACCATCATCCACAACGTGTCGCTGGCGTTGATGGGCCTATCGCGCCTGCGCTGGAATCCGCTGATTGACCTTCGCCGCCAGAGCCACATCGTCGACGAGGCATATGAGGCGCTCAAGCGCGTGGGCCTCGGCCACATCGCCGAGCGGCCGCTGTCGCAAACGTCTTACGGCGAGCGCCGGCGTGTCGAAATCGCCATGGCGCTGGCGCAGAACCCAAAAGTCTTGTTGCTCGACGAGCCGTTTGCCGGTCTGTCGATCGACGAGCGCCGCGACGTGCACCAGTTGCTGATGGCGATCCCGCGCGAAGTGACCATTGTGATGATCGAGCACAATATGGACGTGGCGCTGGAATTCGCCGAGCAAATCACACTGCTGCACTTCGGCGAAGTGATCGTCGAGGGCACCCGCGCCGAAGTGGTGGCCGATCCGCGCACGAGGGAGGTCTACCTTGGCCACTAGCGCGCTCGAGCTCTCGCACATCGACGCCTATTACGGCGACAGCCACGTGCTGCAGGACGTCTCGTTCGCGCTTGGAGAGGCGAAGATGCTCGGCCTGCTAGGCCGCAACGGCGCAGGCAAGTCGACCTGCATGAATGTCACGGTCGGCCTCTTGCCGCCGCGTCGCGGTGAGATTCGCGTGTTTGGCACAAAGGTGAGCGGCCTGCCGCCGGAGCAGATCGCCGCCCAAGGCGTCGCGCTGGTGCCGCAGGGGCGCCGCATCTTCAAGAGCCTCACCGTGCGCGAGAACCTCATCGTGGCCGCCCGCAAGCGCACCGACGGCAAGCACGCACCATGGACCATCGACACAGTGTTCGCCATGTTTCCGCGGCTCGATGAGCGGACGAGTCAGATCGCCGCGCATCTGTCCGGTGGCGAGCAGCAGATGTTGGCGATCGGCCGCGCACTGATGGGTAATCCGCGTGTGCTCCTGATGGACGAGCCGTCGGAAGGGCTGGCGCCGCAGATTGTCGCCGAGGTAATGGCGACCATCCGCAAGCTGAAGGAGAGCGGGCTGTCGATCGTACTGGTCGAGCAGAATCCGACCTTGGTGTTCGACGTTGCCGACGACATCGTGCTGCTCAACACCGGCCGGGTGGCGGAGGTGACCACCCCCGCCGCGCTCAAAGCAGACGACGCCGCGCTACGGCAGCATCTTGGGGTTTTCTGAGCCACTTCCACGCAGTGATGGCCAAGCTTGACCCGGCCGTCTACGTCTTGGATGAAAGCAGTAAAAGCGTGGATGCTCGGCACAAGGCCGGGCACGACGCCAAGCAATAGAGGCACGCAACATGGTGATCTGGAACAAGTATGACAACACAGCGGCGCGCAAGCACGGCAAGCCGGGACGCGAGGTGCGGCCGAAGAGCGTCACTATCGATATGCACAGCCATGTCGCCGTGCCGGAGGCGGCTCAGTACATCAAGCCCTATCTCGATCTCAGCACCATTCCGCTCGGCCATTTCTCCAGCGAAGAGACCAAGGCGGTCAACACCAAGCAGGAAGAAGATATCCGCGGGCTGATGACGACGAGCTACGACGAGCGCTTCAAGCACATGGACGCGATGGGCGTCGACATGCAGCTTGTTATGCCGCCGCCACCGCAGTGCTACCACACCGTCGCCCTAGAACACGCTGTGCCGGCCGCGCGCATGATCAACGACGGCATCGCCGAATGGGTCTCGAAGCATCCCGGCCGCTTCATCCCCACCGGCACGGTGCCGATGCAGGACGGCAACGAGGCGGCCAAAGAGCTCGAACGCTGCATGACGGCGCTCAAGTTCAAGGGCGTGGAAATCCTCACCAACGTCGCCGGCAAGGAGCTGTCCGACTCCGCCTTCGCGCCGTTCTGGAAGAAGGCGGAAGAACTAGGCGCGCTGGTCATCATCCATCCCAATGGCTTCACCGAAGGCCAGCGGCTGTCGCGCTTCTATTTCAACAACATCATCGGCAACCCGTTCGAGACCACGCTGGCGCTGCATTATCTGATCTTCGACGGCGTACTGGAGCGCCATCCCAAGCTGAAGCTCTTCGCTATGCACGGCGGCGGATATCTCGGCGCTTATTCCGGCCGCATCGACCATGCCTGGGGCGCGCGCTCCGACTGCCACGCCGGCCTGCCCAAGCCGCCGACCGAGTATCTCAAGCAGGTCTACGTCGACACCGTTGTGTTCACGCCCGACCAACTTGAAGCGCTGGTGAAAACCTTCGGTGTCGAACACGTGATGATGGGCACCGACTATCCCTTCGACATGCTGGAGCACGACCCCGTCGGTCACATCGCCTCGGTTGACGGCTTCGACGATTCCACGCGCGCGGCGCTGGCCGGCGGCACGGCGAAAAGGTTGCTGGGGCTTTAGCGTCCTTCTCCCCGCTCGCGGGGAGAGGTGAAAAGTCTCACGCATACAGAAAATCCAGCACCGCCGTCTCCGCGATCACCGCTTCGTCGGTGCTGTGCTTGCCGGCGCGAGCCTGTTCCTCGGCGCTGCGGGTCGCCTGCAGGTAAGCGCCGAGGTGGCGCGCGCGCTGGATGATGCTGTGGTTTTCCTTCAGCCGCGCCGCCTCGAAGCGCTTCAAGCCGGCCTCGACGTCGCCTTCTGCCGTGAGGGCTTCAGCCAGCGCCGCGGCGTCGTCGGATGCCTTCGACACGCCGGCCGCCACGTGCGGGCGCGCGACGTAGGCCGCGTCGCCCAGCACGGCGACATGACCGAAGGCCATGTTTTCGGATTCCAGGTCGTAGATCGGCTGCAAGATCGGCTCGCCGATCAACCGCACGATCTGGCGGAACTGCGGCGCCAGCAGCCGTTCGGCATCGGCGCGCATCTCGTCGATCGCTTCGCGGCGGATCAGTGGCGGCGGAATTGAAATCGCGTGAGTGTGCCCGCTCTCGTCGGTGAGCAGCCATGGCAGCTTGGTGTTCTCATCCGCCGGCCGGTACCAGACCACGTTAGTGCGGCGGTGACCGGGGCGTAGATCGTCATTCGGCCCCGCCACCGGATAACTGAGGAATTGTTCGCCCGGCGGCAGACCAAAGGCCATGACCCCGAACAACGCGTCGTGCACGTCCCGCGGCCACGCGCTTTCGTCAATCAGTGCCCGCCAGGCGCTGTAGCCGGCATAAAGCGGCGTGACCTGCGGCGCGCATTGTTGTCGCACCGTCGAACGGATTCCGTCTGCACCCACCAGCAGGTCCGCTTCAATCGTTTCGCCATCGGAAAAATGCGCACTTACCCCACGCGTATCCTGTGTGAAAGTCGTCAGCCCCCGCCCGCGGTGATAATGCGCGGCCGGAAATGCGTCGCGTAGCAGTCGGTAAACGCGCTCCCAGGCCGTCAGCACCTGCGGGCAATCGTATTCGATGGTAACGCGTCCCTCGTGGTCGAGGATTTTTCGAGACGTGATATCGACACCGAGATCGTCGGTCCGCAGTCCCAGGCCGCGCAGGCGGTCGATGAGCTCGTACTGCGCGACAATGCCGGCACCGCGGCCGGACAATTCGCTTTCCACCCGCTCGTAGATGTCGACGTCCCATCCCGCCCGCCGCAATTGCAGCCCGCTCAGCAGGCCGCTCATCGAGCCGCCGATGACGACGGCACGTCCTCCCCGGGGCCCGGCCAATTGATGCACCTCAATCTTTTCGTGCGGTCCTTTGTGCTATATATGACACTGAAATTGTATTGGAGGAACTACCATGGCTCTGACGATGGCCGAAAAAGGCACCGAGAAAAAGGATCAGATACCGTGGCCGGCTGAGATCGCCGCCGAATTCGAACGCGAAGCGAAGTGTCCCAACCCTTGCGTCGGTTTGACATTGCTGTCCGAAAATGAACGCACACGCGTGTGGATCATTCGCCTCGCCCCAGGCGAGCGGGTCGGGTTCCACCGCCATGTGCTCGACTATTTCTGGACCTCAGTCACCGGCGGGCGCGGCCGGCAGCACGTGCACGACGGCACGACCTTCGAAGCGACCTATCAGCCCGGCGAGACCCGTCACGAGACCTATGGTCCCGGCGAGTATAAGGTGCACGACCTGGAGAACATCGGCGACGAAGAAATGGTCTTCATGACTGTCGAGTTCAAAGACAGCGCCAACAAACCGATGCCGCTGCCGGCCGACGTGCAGAAGCTCGCGGCGGCCTGAGCCGTCCCACCCGAAAATTCGGCCCACCTGCCCGGTGTGTACCGGGCAGCGGGCCTGCTCATGATGTCGCGGTTGGTATCTCTCGCCGGAACGATAAGCGGGCCAGTGCCGCCGATTTGGCGTTCCTGCAGCACTTTGCCGCAAGTCATTCCGGAACGTCAAATCGAAAGCGGCATTGGCATCGTAGATTTGCTAGTGCTCCTTTGCTTCCGAAGTTCGCGTACGAGGGCGCTGCGATGATTTACGAACTTCGGAAGCGGGGCACTAGCCAAGCGCGCAACCTTCCTGCAAACTACGTGCAACTCTCTGACGACGGGCCTCCCTGGTCCGGCGCGGAGTTGTGTTTGCGGCCGCGGCGAGCGACCTTTCGGCCGTGTGAATAAATAAGCAAGTCTTCGGGGGAGGAATGTCGGTCGTTCTAACCAAACTCTATGTCCGTACCCGATTGCGCGTGGCCGGCGCCGACTTTCGGCTCCCAGCCCCGTCGACCTCCAAGCGGCGCGCACGTTGCCGCCAGTGCGCCGGTTGAGGCCCGCATGGATTTCACACTCCTGACCAATGCCATCATCGCCGGGCTATTGTTGGGCGGTTTCTACGCCGCCGTTACCGCCGGCATCTCGATCTCGTTCGGCATGCTCGATATCGTCAATATCGCACATCCGGCCTTCATTCTGGTCGGCTCCTACATTGCCTATATCGTCAACGTCACGCTCGGCATCGACCCGATTATCGCTAGTATCATCGTCTTGCCGGCATTCTACGCGCTGGGCGCGGCTGTCTATCAGGTCTATTACCTGGCGTTCGAGAAACGCGGACAGGAAGCGCTGCGCGGCCTCGCCTTCTTCTTCGGCGTGCTGTTCGTCACCGAAGTGGTACTGCTCCTGTTGTTCGGTGTCGACTATCGTTCGGTCAACGCGGTCTACATCGGCCCGAGCTTGAACCTCGGCAATGTGGAGCTTCCGCTGCGGCTGCTGGTGCCCTTCCTGATCGCGGCCGCGATGTTTGCCGCCCTCCAGATCTTCCTGTCGCGCACGTTCATCGGCCGAGCGGTTATGGCGGTGTCGCAGGACCCGCAGGCGCTGCGGCTCATGGCCGTCGATCCGACCCGAATTAAACGCATCGCCTTCGGCATCTCGATCGCTACCGCCTCACTCGCGGGCTCCTTCCTGATCATCATCCAGCCGGTCATCCCCTCGGTAGGCCGCGACTATATCGGGCGCGTCTTCGCCATCTGCGTGCTCGGCGGATTGGGCAGCCTGCCGGGCACCGTCATCGCGGCGCTGCTGCTCGGCGTGCTCGAAAGCCTGACCTCGACCTTCTACGGCCCCTCCTGGGCGCCGGCGGTGTCGTTCGGCATCCTGCTGCTCACCCTGGCCATACGGCCCTCCGGAATCTTGGGGCGATAGGCCGTGCGAACACCCCTTTTCATTCTGGTTCAGGCCGTCATCGGTCTCGCGCTCTACGGTCTGTTCGTCCGTTACGGCAACGACTACTGGTTCTATGCCGGCTACACGGTGCTGCAATTCGTTGTGCTGGCGACCGCCTGGAACATCCTCGGCGGCTATTGCGGCTATGTGAATTTCGGCTCCGCCGGCTTCTTTGCCATCGGCGCCTATTCCAGCGTCTTTCTCTACACCCTCGGCCAGCAGATCGATGACGTGGTGCCGGAGTCCCTGCAGGGCCTGATGCATCTGATCTTTCCGCTGTCGGTCCCGACGCTGATTGTGATCGCCGGCATCTGCGCCGGCCTCGTCGGTCTCGGTACCGGGTACCTGACACTGCGCCTGCGCGGCGTGTTCTTCGCCATCGCCACCCTGGCGTTGGCGGTGGTGCTGGAAACTTTGGTGGTGAACTGGAAATTCGTCGGCGGCTCGCGCGGTGCATATGTCATCCCGCCGTCGGAAATTCCGGTCTTCGGTCCCTATATCAATTACCTGTTCGCGTTGATGATTGTGCTGGCCATCGTGGCGCTGACGTGCGCGCGGCTAATCGAGCGCTCGCGCCTCGGCTACGGCTTCGCCACCATCCGCGACGACGAACTGGCCGCGGAAGCCTGCGGCGTGCCCACGCTGCGGCTCAAGCTCATCGCTACGGTGCTGTCCGGCGCGCTCATGGGCATGGCCGGCGCGCCGTTTCCTTTCTACATCGGCTACGTCGAGCCAGGCTCTGCGTTCAACCTGTCCTATGCGGTGAACTCGATCGCGATGCCGATGATCGGCGGCACCACGAGCTGGGCGGGCCCCTTGATCGGCGCTATTCTGCTCGGCACGCTGCAACAGCTCGCGACCGTCACCATTTCCTCGGTGGTCAACCTGCTGATCGTCGGCCTGCTGCTGATCGGATTCGTGATCGTCGCCCCCAATGGCATCGTCGGCTTGTGGCAGGACTGGTTTGGCAAGAAGCCCGTCAAATCCAAGAGGGCTGAGACATGATTGTCCCGCTGCTGCGCGTCGATCGGTTGAGCAAGCGTTTCGGCGGCTTTGTCGCGCTAGACGATGTCAACCTCGACGTCGCCGAGGGCGAGCGTCTCGGGCTGATCGGCCCCAACGGCTCGGGCAAGAGCACGTTGGTCAACTGCATCTGCGGCACCCTGCACAACGAATCAGGCACTGTGACCTTCGCCGGCGAAGGCATGAACGGACTGATCGCGCACGAGCGTACCCGCCGCGGTCTGGCGCGCAGCTTCCAATTGCCGCGTCCGTTCATGAGCATGAGCGTGGCCGACAATATCCGTGTGCCGCTGCTCTACACGGTCAATGCGCGCCACGGTGCGTACCACATGTCGCATGGCGAATTAGAAGACCGCTGCATGGAACTGCTCACCCTGGTGGCGCTCGGCGACAAGGCGGCGCAGAATCCACACGACCTGACGCAGGTCGAGATGCGCAAGCTCGAACTCGCCCGCGCCATGGCGACTGAACCCAAGCTGCTGATTGCCGACGAGGCCATGGCCGGGCTGTCGCATTCGGAGGTAGAGGACATCGTGGCCCTGCTCATCAATCTTAATGGACGCGGCATCACGATCATTATGATCGAGCACATTATGCGCGCGGTAATGAGCTTCTCCCAGCGCCTCGCCGTGCTGGTGTCCGGCAAGAAGATCGCCGACGGCAAGCCCGAGACGGTGATCGAGGATCCAGAAGTCGTGGGAGCCTATCTTGGCACCTAGCAACAACAGCATCGTCATCGAGAACGTGGATGCCGCCTACGGCGCCGTGCGCGTGCTGGAAAACATCAACCTGAAGGTTGGCTCCGGCGAGACCGTGGTGCTGCTCGGCACCAACGGCAACGGCAAAAGCACGCTGATGAAATGTGTGATGGGCATCGTGCGTCCGCGCGAGGGGAGGATCGTCGCCGAGATCGACGGCGAGACACACGACCTCGTCGGCAAGACCACGGAGCAGATCGTCGACCTCGGCATCGCGCTGGTGCCGGAGGGGCGGCGCCTGTTCCCGCGCCAAACCGTAGAGGAGAACCTGCTACTGGGCGCCAGCCGGCGCAAGGCGCGTGCCCAGATCCGCGAAAATCTCGATTTCTGCTTCGAGGTGTTTCCGCGGCTAGCCGAACGCAAGAGCCAGCTCGCCGGCTCGATGAGCGGCGGCGAGCAGCAGATGCTGGCACTCGCCCGCGCGCTGATGCTCAGCCCCCGCATCCTGCTGATCGACGAGCCGTCGGTGGGTTTGGCGCCGGTGCTGGTCAGCCGCACCATCGACGCCATCAAGCAGCTCAAGGACCATTACCAGCTCACGGTGTTGATGGCCGAGCAGAACTTCACCCAGGCCATCCGCATCGCCGATCGCGGCTACGTCATCGTACACGGCAAGATTGCCTTCGAGGGCGGCTCCGCTGAGGAGCTCAACAACAACGATCTCATCCGCCAGTTTTACATGGGGCTGGAGGCGTAGCGCGCCCCTCCCGCCAGGAAGAGGTGACGCGCACCTCTTCATTGCGCTCAAAATACAAACGGCGCCGCGGTTGCCCGCGGCGCCGTTCGCTTATCTTCTGCGGCCGGGGCTCAAGCGCCCGGCCATTCCCGCGACGGCTTACTTCGCCTTCGAATACGGGTAGATCACGTTACCGGTCTTCAGGTTCTTCGGCGTCAGCACGGTCTGGTAGCTCATGCCGCGCCACGTCTCCAGGTTCGCCTTGTCGGTAACGCCGTGATACTGGACGGTCAGCATGCGGCTCTCCGCCCACTCACCCTTCTTGCCGAACTTGATCGGGCCCATCACGGTCTTAAAGGTCGCCTTCTTCATGTAGGCGGCGAGCTTGTCGTCGTTGATGCTCTTGGCACCCTTGATCGCCTGCTCGAGCACCTCCATACGGGCATAGCCCCAACCGGCCAGATAGTAGCCGAGCAGATCGGCACCGGCCGATTTGGCGCGCGCCTGGTACTCCTTAAAGAAAGCCTCGGTGCCCGGATACATCTGCTTCTTGTCCGGCACCCAGGTCTCGTAGTTGACGATGCCGTTGAGCATCGCCTTCAGCTTATTCTTGAAGAACGTCGCCTGCAGGCCGACCATGGCACCGCCGAACATCTTCGGCTTCAGGCCGACTTCGTGGGCCGCCTGAACCATGCCGACCGAGTTGGCCGGATAGGCGCAGACCACGACCAGATCCGCGTTCGCCGCCTTGAGCGCGCGGGCGATCGGCGTAAAGTCAGTGGTCTTCGGCGGCGGCGGATAGCTCTTGTCGTAGACGATCTTGAAGCCGTGCTTCTTGGCGTTCGCGCGGGCGCCGTCGCAAGCGTTCTGCGAGAAGTCGGCGTCGGCGTAGGAGAGCGCCACCGTCTTCGGCTTCGGATTCTGCGCCGCCGCGGTATCGAAGAAGCCCTTGGTGAACGACGTCTTCGTGTTGGGGCCGGTCGGCAGAATCGAGAAGTACTTCGGATAGTGGAACTTGTCGTTCACGTCGAGCGCAAACAGGCTGATGAACAGCTTCTTCTTGCGGATGACAACCGGCATCGCCGGCGCCACGTCGTTGGTGGCGTAAGCCGAGAGCACGAGGTCGACTTTGTCGACGTCCAGCAGCTTGGTGTAGATGCCGGGGATTTCCGCGCCCGAGCTCTTGTCGTCGTAATAGACGAGTTGTACGGGCCGGCCGAGCAACCCGCCGGCCTTGTTGACCTGGTCGCGCCAGATCTCCGAGGCGAGCAGCGCCTGCTTGCCGTTCGCCGACAGGAAGCCAGTCAGCGACATGGCGAAGCCGATCTTGATTGGCTTCTTGTCCTGCGCGGCGGCAGGCTGCGCGACAAACAGAGCCCCCGCGGCCATCGCCAGACCGAGCCCCGCCCCCCAAGCAAATGTTCTAAGCTTAAGTTTTCCTAGCATCAGCAGTCCTCCCAATGAGCCGTTGTTTTTCCGTATTTTACGCAGTTTTTGCGTCCGCGCTAGAGGGACCTCAGAACGAAAGGGTGGGCTATATCCCCTCCACCATGATGGTTTCGACCTCGCCCGCCCCGCTGCGCCGGAAGGCCGCGGCGCGGTCGTATTCCGGCGATGTGAAACAAGCCACCCCTTGCTCGAATGTCGGGAATTCGATCACGATGAAACGGTGGAATTTGTCCGGCCCCTCCATAATCTGGAATTTGCCACCGCGCGCCAGGACCTTCCCGCCGTATTTAGCGATGATGTTGGGCACCTGATCAGTGTACTTCTTGTATTCGACCGGGTCGTTGATCTTGGACCGCGCCACCCAGTAAGCCGGCATGCTCTTCTCCTCTCTCGCCTTCTCGCCTTCGCGGCCATATTGAACCCGATGCGCCTGCATGCAAACAAGAGAAACATGAATGCCGCCGTAGTTCGCTTGGCGGGACACGGGATACGTAACGGTACGCGCCGCGTAACGCCGGAGTTGCAGCCATGGCCGGCATGACCAACCTTAAGATCGATCCTGAACGGTTGTGGGACGATCTGATGGAAACCGCCAGGATCGGCGGCACGCCCAAGGGCGGCATTTGCCGACTGACGCTCTCCGAACTCGACCGGCAAGTGCGCGACTGGTTTAAGTCGCGCGTCGAAGCTCTCGGGTGCACGCTCGCCATCGACGACATGGGCAACATGTTCGCGCGTCGCATTGGCCAACGCGCTGAGGTGCCGCCGATTGCCATGGGCAGCCATCTCGACACCCAGCCGACCGGTGGCAAGTTCGACGGTGCGCTCGGCGTGCTGGCGGCGCTGGAAGCGCTGCGCACCTTGCACCAATCCGGCTACGAGACCTTCGCGCCCATCGAGGTGGTGAATTGGACCAACGAGGAAGGCGCGCGTTTTGCGCCCGCGATGATCGCGTCGGGCGTTTTCGCCGGCGTGTTCACCAGAGACTGGGCCACTGCTCGGCAGGATCGTGTCGGGGAGACGTTCGGTGACGCTTTGGTCAAGATCGGCTATCGCGGCAACGAGCCTTGTGGGCAGCACAAACTTTCCGCCTTCTTTGAGTTGCATATCGAGCAAGGTCCCTATCTTGAAATGGAGAACAAGGACATCGGCGTCGTTACCGGCGTACAGGCCATGCGCTGGTACGAGGCGACGATCACTGGACAGGATACCCATGCCGGCACCACGCCGATGCCGCGCCGGCATGACGCCCTGCTTGCCGCAGCCCGTCTGGTCGAGGCCATCAACACCAGCGCGCGCAATCATCCCGGTGCGGTCGGCACCGTCGGTCTGATGGAGGTGAAGCCAGGATCACCCAATGTGGTTCCGGGTGAAGTTTTTTTTACGATCGACCTGCGCGATCCCGAAACCGACGTGCTCGATGCGATGGAGACGGAAATCAGTGCCACCGCCGAAAAGGTGCGGCGCGAGCTCGGCGTCGAGATCGCGATCGATAACATCTGGAACCAGCCGAACCAGCCGTTCGACAAGGCGTGCGTCGCTGCGGTGCAGCGGGCGGCGGAAACATCGGGCTTTTCCAGCCGCTCCATAATCTCGGGAGCCGGTCACGACGCGGCCTATGTCGCGCGTGTCGCACCTGCAGCGATGATCTTTGTGCCCTGCCGCGACGGCATTAGCCACAACGAGGCGGAGTACACCAGCAAGGCGCAATGTGCCGTCGGCGCACAAGTGTTGCTGCAGGCGGTGCTCGACTACGACCGTCAGCTGGCCGATCGGTTGGGCTGGAAGTCGGGCTAGTCATTCGGGGAAAGCGCGAAGCGCCGGACCTGGAATCCATATACCGCAGCGCCGGGGTTATGGATTCCGGGTTTGCTCGCTCACGCTCGCGCCGGAATGACAGTCAGGACGGCACGGCGGTGCGCGCGTGCAGCGCCATGGCAATCAGCGCCGAACCGCCAAAAATCATATTGATACCGACCAACAGCCCGATTGCCCAGGCGGCCGTGCCGGGCAGACCGGCGAATATGACAGCGGCCAGGATCAGATCGACGACGCCGCTCACCAGCATCCAGCCCCAACGGCCGCTGAGTTCGCGCTTATGCTCGAGCGAAAACATGATCGAGCTGAGGCCTTCAATGATGAAGAAGGCGACCAGCAGGATGGTCAACGGCACCAGCGCGCGCAACGGCGACGCCAGCAGCATGATGCCGACCACAATGCCGAGCACCCCCGAAATCAGCGCCCACCAGAAGCCGGGCGCCGCCCGCATCCAGAAAGTGGTGACCAGCCCCATCACGCCGCTGACCAAAAAGAGCCAGCCGAGAATGATGGTCACCGCGATGCTGGCGAGTGGCGGAATGATGATGGCGAGGGCGCCGAGCACTAGAAGGACGATGCCCTCGACCAGATAGAGCACCCAGTGCTCGCGCAACGACTGCGCAACCGCGCGCTGGATTTCGGTGATGTCGGGTCCGTTGGTGGACATAGGTTGCCTCCGGCTCAGCCCGTTGAGCCGGAACGATACCACGACAGCGAAGACACCGAAACATGGCGGCTCGCGCGCGCTCACATCCACAAGTGGCGGCCTTCCATGCCCTTATAGAGGTCGGCGACGAATTCGCCGTAGCCGTTGAATAGCAGCGTCGGCACCCGCTTGCCGGTGCCGATTTGCTCCTCCGTCGCCTGGCTCCAACGCGGATGCGGCACCTTCGGGTTGACGTTGGCCCAGAAGCCATATTCAGAGCCCTGCAGCTGCTGCCACATGCCGACAGGCTGCTTGTCGGTGAAGGTGAAGCGCACGATCGACTTGATCGACTTAAAACCGTATTTCCACGGCACCGCCAGCCGCAGTGGCGCGCCGTGCTGTTTGTCGATCGGGTGGCCGTAGCAGCCGGTGGCGAGGAAGGCGAGCTCATTGGTCGCTTCCGCCGCTGTCAGGCCTTCCACGTATGGCCAGGGAAACCAAGCCATGTGTTGGCCGGTCGCAACGCTCGGGTCCATGAAGGTCGTCATCTTGACGTACTTGGCGGAGCCGAGCGGTCGCGCGAAATTCACCAGCTTGGCGAAGGGGAATCCGGTCCAGGCGATGGCCATGCCCCAGGCCTCCACGCAGCGATGGCGGTAGAGGCGCTCTTCCAGCGTCATCTTGCGGATGAGATCGTCGATGCCGATTTCCTGCGGCTTCTCAACCATACCGTCGATCTTCACCGTCCACGGGCGGATCGGCAGCGCCTGCGCGGCGTCGGCGATGTGCTTGGAGGTGCCGAATTCATAGAAGTTGTTGTAGTTGTCGTTGATCTTTTCGTCGGTGATCGGCCGGTCGAGTTTGTATATCGGATTACGCTTGGCGGGATAAAGGTCCGCGGTCGGATCGCCCGATTTGGCGGCGGCCTGCGCAGGATCCAAGCCCGGCGCCAACGCCAGCGCGCCCGCACCGATGCCCGCTGTGAGAAGACGGCGGCGGCTAAACACCAGGTGTTCGGGGGTGGCCAGACGCTCAGGGATTTCCCAGCCCCGGCGGCGGATGATGTTCATGGGCATGACTCCCGAATCGGATTGCGTCCCCGATTCTAAGAGCTACGGCACGGCTTCCCTCACTGGCAAATCACGGTTACGGGAGCCCTAGCAAGAGACCGCAAATCATGCCCCTGCAAGCGCGCGGCGCCGCATTTTGACCACCGGCCGTGGCCCACCGACCACGCGCTGGCGCATCAGGGCAATCAGTTCGCCCTTCGGCATCGGCTTGGCGAACAGATAGCCCTGGCCGACGTCGCAGCCAATGCCCTGCAATTTGTGGCTCTCGTGCACGGTCTCGATACCCTCGGCTACGATGCTGAGGCCGAAGCGTTTGCCGAGTTCCACGATGGTCTCGCACAACCCGGCGTTAACCGGATCCCGGTCGCAATTCATCACATAACTACGATCGATCTTCAGTTCGGCGAATGGAAGTTCCCGCAGCCGCGCGAGCGAGGAATAGCCGGCGCCGAAATCGTCGAGCGCCAGCGTGCAGTTGAGCTCGAGCAACGCATCGGCGACATCGTTGGCCAGTGCAAGATCGTTGATGATCTGGTCCTCGGTCACTTCCAGCACCAGCCCGTGCCAGTTCGCCGCGCGGGGGCGCGCCTCGCGCAGCATCTGCGGGATCGGCAATTTGACAAGAGCCGACACCGGGACGTTGACCGCGAACTTCATCGCCACGCCGTAATCGTTGAAAATTTCCCAATCGCCGAGCGCAGTGAGGATCACCCGCTCGGTGAGCGCCAGCATATCGTCCTCGCCGGCGTCGGGCAGAAAAAAGAATGGCGCCACCACGCCGCGGTCGGGATGTCGTGCGCGTACTAGCGCTTCGGCGCCGACCATGCGCATGCTGCGGAGCTCGATCTTGGGCTGATACCAAAGTTCGAACCAGTTGCGCTTGAGAACTTCTGAAAGTGGAATCTTCGCCTTCGAATCGGCGAAAGGCGCCGGCTCCGGCGATGAGAACAAGTTGCGCAATCTCTCCAGCATAGTCGGGCATCCATAGAATCGCGCGCGTTGGCCACGCGTCTGATACATCATTATGCGGTGGACGCCGCACGTCGGTTAATGCGTCTCACCGTTTCGTGGATGGGCTTTCCGATTGGTTACCGAACCAGTAGCAATTTGAATTGCGCCGCGAACAAAAACTCCGCCGGATCGCCGGCATGGGCGGACAACCCCGCGAATATGAACGGCCTTAAATCACTCCGCCGCCCGTCTTGCCGCGACAATCTGGTCCGCCGTGCGGCCGGTCAGCTCAGCCATGTGATCGAAGCTGTAGGTGAAGCTGCCGACGCCAGCGGTCGCCGAGCGCACCTCGATGATGAGATCTCCGATCTCGGCCTCCGGCAATTGTGCGCGCACCACGTCCCAACCGGGCCAGCCTTCGCGGGCGTCGAAGCCGAGTATTTGTCCGCGCCTGCTGGACAAGATGGCGTTCATCTTGGCGGTGGCGTCGCTCGGGCAGACGATCTCGACCAGATGGATCGGCTCCAAAAGCACCGGTTGGCACTGAGGCAAACCGTCGACGATGCCGATGCGACCGGCGGTACGGAACGCCATGTCGGATGAATCGACCGAATGGTAGGATCCATCGATCAGCGCCACCGAGAGGTCGACCACCGGGAACCCGAGCGGTCCCTGCTTGAGCGCGTCGACGACGCCCTCCTCCACCGCCGGAATGTAGTTGCGCGGCACCACGCCGCCAGTAATGCGTTCCTCGAACTTGAAACCGGACGAGCGCGGCAGTGGCTTGATTTCCAGCACCACATCGCCGAACTGGCCATGGCCACCGGATTGCTTCTTATGGCGGCCACGGATGGTCACGGGCTTGCGGATCGTCTCGCGATAGCCGACTGCCGGCGGATGCGACATCACCGGCACGCCGTAGCGGTCGGCGAGCCGCTCGGTGGCGACGCGCAAATGCATCTCTCCTTGGCCCCAGATCACCACCTCGTGGCTCTCGGGATTGTGCACGACGCTGAGTGAGGGGTCTTCCTCGGTCAGCTTGGTGAATGCCTGACCGAGCTTGACGTCGTCCTTACGCTCCTTGGCCTGCACTGCGATAGCGAGTACAGGCGGGTAGGGCTTCGCCACCTCGATCGCCGCATGGGCTGTCTTGCCCGCCGACAGCGTGTCGCCGGTGTGGGCGATGTCGAGCTTGCCGAAGGCGACGGTTTCGCCAGCATTGGCGGCGCCGCGCTTCTCAAAATGCTGCCCCATTTGCTTGAATACGCCCGAGACGCGGCCGGCCTCGCCTTCCGGCGTATTGAAGGTGGTGCCGTCGCCGGCGCTGCCGGACAGCAAGCGCGCAACCGACATCTTGCCGCCGTGGGTGGTGTGGAAGGTCTTGAGCACCAGCCCCACCGCGTCGTCCTTGGACGCGACGCCAACACGCACGGCAGTCTCCTCCACCCCGGGCGCCTCGTGGCGCAGCGCTTTCAACAGCCGCAACACGCCGTTCGAACGGGTGGCAACGCCGAGCAACATGGGCACCACCTGGCGCTCACGCAATTCGCCAGCAAGATCGTCGAACACCTTGTCGCGCGGCGGCTCTATGTCCTCAAGCAACTGCTCCATCAATTTGTCGTCGTGGTCGGCCAGCGTCTCCAGCATGGTGAAGCGCGCTTCCTTCTCGCGGCTCGCGTCCTCGCCCGCGAGTTCGATCACTTCGGATGGGGCGTATTCTTTGTAGACATAGGCGCGCTCGAGCGCGAGATCGACGAAGCCGGAAATGATCTCGTCCTTCCAGATCGGAATCTGGCGCAGCAGCAGCGGAGTACGCGAGGCAGGCTGCAACAGCTTCAGCGTCTCGCGGATGCGCTTATCGGCCTTGTCGATCTTGTTGAGATAGAGGAAGCGCGGAATGCCCTGATCTTCGAGTTCGCGCAGAATCAATTGAAGCTGCGGCACCTTCTTTTCATCTGCTTCGCAGACCACCACCGCAGCGTCGACTGCCGGCAGCACGCTGCGCATGTCGTGAATGAATTCGATCGAGCCCGGACAATCGATGAAGGTGTAGTTGTCGCCCATGAACGTGGTGTTGGCGACGGAAACTTCGACGCTCATCTTGTGATGGCGGGCCTCCTTGCTGGCGTCACCGACCGTCGTACCGGCGTCCACTGTGCCTTGGCGCGGTATTGCCTCCGTTCGCGCCAGGATCGCCTCGAGAAGCGTCGTCTTGCCGCTCTGAAAGGGGCCCACCAGCGCAATGCACCGGGGACCCTTCGGTCCCGCGCCATTCTGTCCCATGGATACCTCCCTCGCCGGCCGGGAGTCGGACCTTTAATCCCGGCCCTTTCACATCATCGTCTCAGGTGGACGAGGGACTGGCAAGGGGCCGTTTTGAGGAATGGCATCGCCATAAGACGTAAGGCCGCATAATTGCGCGGCCGTTATTCAGCGGCGAGGCTCAAATCGACTGCTTTCTGCAGATCGGCGCCGGCTTTGACCAACCCTTGCGCCTTAAACCAGTCGAACTGACGCGCAAAATCGGCGGCATCGAGCCGTGCCTTGGCGTCCATGTAATAGGCGCCCTCCTCCACCGCCGTGATCGCGCTCGACCGCGCGGTGCCGGGATAGACGTAGCGAGCAATCGAGTCGGCCGCTTTGCGCGAATTGTCGCTGGAGACAAGCTTGCCGCCCAGGCCGTAACGCGCCATCACTGCGGAATAGTCGGCAGCACCGTGGCGATAGGCACCCAGGAACTTGGCCACAGTCCGGGGCCGGTTCGCCAGCATCTTGGCCGAGGCGAACAACGCACCCAATTGCTGCTCATCCAACTCCGAATACCAGCCGACGATCTGCGCCTGCCCGGAGGCCAGCAACGAACGGCCGTAGCGCGACGGGAGAATCGCCGCATCCACTTGCCCGCTGGCCACCGCTGCCGTCACGGCATCGAACGTATGCAGCGCCTTCACGGTGACAGTGGCAAGGCCGAAATGTTTGAGCCGCGCTATCTGGCCCAGCTGATAATGGTAGATGGACCCAAGCGAGATGATCGCCACCGACTTGTTGGCGAGATCGCTGAACGTCCGCAGACCGATCCGGAAGGCGCCGTTGGAGGCCACCACCACATCACCCTCGTGATCGCGTTTTTCGCGCACCTGGGCCGCGATCGCTTTGATCACGCCGGTTCCGGCGAGATCAAATGCAGTGGCTGTAAAGCTGGTCAGGCCGAGATCGGCCTTGCCAGCGGCAAGCGCCTGAGCCACTGCCTCGGGCGACGGGTAGGCTTGCATGGCAAGGTCAATGCCCTCGGCCCCGAAGTAGCCGCGTAACGCCGCCAGGAACAGCGCGCCATTCTGAACATCGCGCGTGGTGGCGACGATGACGCGCTCGTTCGCCACGACAGGCGCGACCGGCGCGATCGTCGCAGCGATAAGGGCAAGGACAGCCATAGCCCAGCGAGTCATAAGATTGACATTAGCCGAGCAGCGAGTGATTCGGGCACTAATACCGCGTAACGGTTGTGCAAAGCATCCAAAGCTTCAAGTTGAAAGTCTCAAGAACACTCTTCGTCGGCTGCGCGCGACCATACGCCGTTACCGCCCCAGCGTGGACGAAATAAGCGTGCGCTTTCAGCGAAGACCTTATTTCATTTCAAATTGCCGCAGAAGCGCTGGATACGGTTGCACGCTTCTTCCAGGTCTTCCGTCTTGGTCGCGTAAGAGATGCGGAACGCCGGCCCGAGCCCGAAGGCGGATCCGTGCACGACCGCGACGCCTTCGGTGTCCAGGAGCTCGGTGACAAAGTCCTCGTCGTTCGCGAGCTTCTTGCCACTCGGCGTGGTCCTGCCCATGGTGCCTTCGCACGACGGATAGACGTAGAAGGCACCCTCCGGCATCGGACACTTGATGCCGTTGGCCTGGTTGAGCATCGACACCACCAGGTCGCGGCGCTCCTTGAAGATCTTGTTGTGCTTCGGGATGAAGTCCTGCGGACCGTTGAGTGCTTCAACCGCCGCCCATTGCGAGGCCGCAGCCGGATTGGTGGTGGATTGCGACTGAATCATCGCCATCGCCTTGATCAGCGGCTCCGGCCCACCGGCATAGCCGATGCGCCACCCAGTCATGCCATAGGCCTTCGACGTGCCGTTGATGGTCAGCGTACGCTCGTAGAGCGACGGTTCGACCTGCGCCGGCGTGAAGAATTTGAAGTCGTCGTAGACGAGATGCTCGTACATATCGTCGGTCATGATATGCACGTGTGGATTCTTCACCAGCACGTCGGTCAGCGCCTTCAACTCGCCGCGCGTGTACGCCGCGCCGGTCGGATTCGACGGCGAGTTTAACAGGAACCACTTGGTCTTCGGCGTGATCGCCTTTTCCAACTGCTCCGGCTTGAGCTTGAATCCGTTCTCCATGCCGCACACGACCGGCACTGGTGTTCCGCCGGCCAGCAGCACCATGTCGGGATAGCTCACCCAATAGGGCGCCGGAATGATCACCTCGTCACCTGGGTTCAGCGTCGCCATAAAGGCGTTGTAGAGCACCTGCTTGCCGCCGGCGCCGACAGTGATCTGCTTGGGCGTGTAGTCGAGGCCATTCTCTCGCTTGAACTTCTTGACCACCGCGTCCTTGAGCTCGGCCATACCGTCGACCTGGGTATACTTCGAGGCACGGCCCTCGCGGATCGCCTTGATCGCCGCTTCCTTGACGTTGTCCGGCGTGTCGAAGTCGGGCTCGCCGGCGCCCAGCCCGATGACGTTGCGGCCGGCGGCTTTGAGCGCGCGCGCCTTGTCGGTGACGGCGATCGTCGGCGACGGCTTGATGCGCTTCAGGTGGTCCGCAAGAAAGGCCATGCGAAAGGCTCCGGAATCAGGGGTCGAAAAAGGGCCAGGTAGCGGTGTCGTAATCGCCTGTCCGGCCAACAGCAAGTCGCAAAACATGATGAATTGATCAAACCCGTTTATTGATGGCCTAACCGTCCCTTAAGGCCGGCCTGCTAGACGGCCCCGATGGCTGCCTTGATCGAAACGCTGCGCTCCGGCGCCTGGCTGACCCGCGAGCGCATCAGGCTGGTGGCGCTGGCGGTGCTGGCCGCCTCGGTGATCGGCGCCGGCTTCCTGATCGCCACCTCGAACGGGCTCAATGACCGCTTCGGCCGGCCGCTCGGAACTGATTTTTCCAATGTCTACGCCGCCGGGACTTATGTCCTGGATGGCGAGGCCGCCGCCCCCTTCGCACCGGCCCGTCAATACGCCCGCGAACAGGCTATCTTCGGCCCCAAGACGCCGTTCTACGGGTGGCATTATCCGCCGTATTTCCTCGGCCTGGCCGCAGCGCTCGCGGCCATGCCCTACCCGCTCGCCCTCGCCGTGTGGCAGGGCGTGACGCTGGTGCTGTATCTGCTGGTGATCCGCTCGATCATGGCCAAAGCGTCATGGCCGGGCTCGTCCCGGCCATCCACGCCTTCCTTTGTGGAAATGCCACAAGACGTAGATGCCCAGCACAAGGCCGGGCATGACGGAGAACCAGTCATCCGTGACGACCCGCTCTGGCTCCTCATCGCCCTCGCCTACCCAGCGGTGTTCATCAATCTCGGCCACGGTCACAATGGATTTCTCACCGCGGCACTGCTCGGCGCCGCGCTGCTGCAACTCGACCGCCGTCCGTGGCTCGCCGGAGTGCTGATCGGTCTATTGGTCTACAAGCCGCAGTTCGGTCTCCTGATACCGGTGGTGCTGGCGGCGAGCGGCCGCTGGCGCAGCTTCGCCGCCGCCGCGCTCACAGTCGCCGCGCTCACGCTGATCGTGACGCTCGCATTCGGTCCCGAGGTGTGGACCGCCTTCCTCGCCTCCACCAAGTTCACGCGCACCGTCGTGCTCGAACAAGGCGCCACCGGCTGGCAGAAGATCCAGAGCGTGTTTTCCGTGGTACGCATGTGGGGCGGCTCGGTTCCACTCGCCTATGCACTGCAGACAACGGTGACCATCGCGGTCGCCGCAGCGCTCGCCTGGCTGTGGCGCTCCCGTGCCTCCTTTGCATTCCAAGCCGCCGCGCTCGCCATCGCTGCCATTCTCGCGACGCCCTACAGCCTCGACTACGACTTGATGACAGTGGCGCCGGCCATCGCCTTTCTTGCCCGCGACGGCATGGAACACGGCTTCACCCCGTGGGAGAAAAGCCTGCTTGCCGCGCTGTGGTTCGTGCCGCTGGTGACCCGCGTCATTGCCGGCGCGACGTTAATCCCACTGGCAGTGCCGACACTGTTGGTCGCATTCGTCTTCTTGCTGCATCGCGTCATGACGGAACCCGGTGCAGCAAAGCAATGGCACTTCAAACGCGCTTCCGCAGAATAAAACGTATCCCGTTCTTCGTATTCGTAGCGCGTTTCTTCCGGAAAATAGGCGAGTTGCGGAACAGCATGTTTTGTCATGCCCAGGCCATTCTCTTGCCGGACTCGCCGCTCAAACAAACATATAATGTTCAATGGAATCGCGGGCGTGTTCGAGGGAAGCTACTATGTACACGCTTTATTCGATGCAGCGGTCGGGCAACAGCTACAAGGTCCGCCTTGCGCTGGCGCATCTCGGACTCGACTACCGCATGGTCGAAGTCGACATCTTGCGGGGCGAGAGTTCGAACGCCGGAATTTCTCGTCAAGAATCCGAACGGGCAAATCCCACTCTTGGAAGTCGCGCCCGATCGATACATCGCCGAGTCCAACGCCATCCTTTGGTACGTCGCAGGCGGCACGCCGCTGGCGCCCGATGATCGCATCGCGCGCGCCGAAGCGCTGCAGTGGATGTTCTTCGAGCAGCACAGCCTGGAGCCGAACATCGGAGCCGCCTATTTCTGGCTTGCGCTGATCAAGGGTGGCCGCGACCTGCAACGCCACGCGCTCGATGACTGGATGGAGAACGGCTATCACGCGCTCGCGGTGATGGAGGCCCATCTCGCGCGCCATCGCTTCTTCGTCGACGGCCGCTACACCATCGCCGACATCGCACTTTACGCTTACACGCATGTCGCCGAGCAGTGCGATTTCGACCTCGCGCGCTATCCTGCGATCCGCAGCTGGCTCGCGCGCGTGGCCGCCGAGCCGGGCCACGTGGCGATGGACGGGCAGCCCGACGCACTGGAGGCGGCGCAATAGTTCGCAATCGCCCGGCCCTCTTCTGCCAAAGAGGCTAAAAAGCGACACCTCACAGGGGGATAGCCAACGGCGCTCCGCGCGGCACGTTAACGTTTGCTTAACCCTTGTCACGAAATCGCCCGCAAACATTACCACCTGCGCCCCAATGGGGCCGGATCGATGCCGGGTTCCCTTCCCAGTCTGGCCTCATCGCGAACAGTGATTCGCAGGATTCTGTCATGCAAAAGCACCTTCAGAACACTGGCTTCCGGGCCCCGACCGGGCACACGCTCGGCCGTGAACGCCGCACCGTCGCCGTCGCCGAGCTGGTCACCGGCGCCGCGCTCGTGCTCTCAACCTTGATCGTCGCCACCGTGCTATCGGTCGGCATCGCCCATGCCAATGTCGCGGACGGCGTCATCGGCCACGAAGGCAGCCTGTTCGGCATCGCCCTCCTGCTCGGCCTGATCTTCATCGGTCTCGGGGGCATCTCGGCCCTGCCCGGCGATAAGCACAAGAACCGATAGCGGGAACGGGGCGCGCCGCGCGCCGTTGACCCGGCGTCACGGAGACGGGCATGCGCACGGTCATCTTCCTTGCCGCCTTGCTGCTGGCGCCCGGTTTCGCTGACGCCGCGCAGACTTATCCATCATCCGCCGGCCCGCTTGCCGTCGACACCATTGCCAAAGGCCTGGCGCATCCCTGGTCGCTCGCCTTCCTGCCCGACGGCCGCATGCTGGTGACCGAGCGGCCCGGCCGCATGCGCATCGTCGGCCGCGACGGTAAGCTGTCGAAACCGCTCGCTGGCGTGCCGAAGGTCTTCGCCGAGAGCCAGGCCGGGCTCATGGATGTCATCCTTGACCACGGCTTTGCCCAAAACCGCACGGTCTACTTCAGCTACGTCGAGCCTTACCGGGGCGGCGGCCGCATTGCCATCGCGCGCGCCGCGCTCGAGGAGAAGACGCCGCGACTCACCGACGTAAATGTCATCTTCCGCCAGCACGGCGCGCCGGGCGGCGGCTACAACATCGGCTGCCGCATCGTGCAGGCCGCAAACGGCGACCTGTTCGCCAGCCAGGGCGACCACTTCACCGCCGAGATGGCGCAGTCTCTTAGCAACGATATCGGCAAGATCATCCGCATCCGGCCCGACGGCTCGATCCCATCCGACAATCCCTTCGTCAATAAGAAGGGCGCACGGCCCGAGATCTGGGCCTATGGCGTGCGCAATCCGGAAGGCCTCGCCCTCAATCCCGCCACCGGCCAATTGTGGGAGCAGGAGCACGGCCCGATGGGCGGCGACGAGATCAACATCATCGCAAAGGGCAAGAATTACGGCTGGCCGGTGGTGAGCTTCGGCGTCAATTACGACGGCACGGCGGTCGGCACCGGCAAGCAGCATCATGCCGGTATGGTCGATCCCGTATGGCACTGGACGCCGTCGATCGCGCCTTCAGGCATGGCCTTCTACACCGGCGACCTGTTCCCGCAGTGGAAGGGCAGCCTGTTTAACGGCGCACTCAAATACATGCTGGTGTCGCGTCTGACCCTCCACGGCGACAAAGTCGTGAAGGAAGAGCGTATCCTTGACGGCCTCAACAAGCGTATGCGCGACGTGCGTCAGGGTCCCGACGGCGCGTTGTATCTGCTCACCGACGAGACCAACGGGCAGATTTTGAGGGTCACGCCGGCGAAGAAGTGAGTTGTCATTCCGGGACGGCGCTTTAGCGCCGGACCCGGAATCCATACGCCCGGTGTATTGGCTCAATCGATGACAGGGGTTAAGGATTCCGGGTTCGCGGCCTTCGACCGCGCCCCGGAATGACGAATGAGTTTACGGCAATGGCCCCGCGCCTAGCCACAACAGGCCGGCCAGGATCGTGATCGCCGTCAGCGGCGCGCCGATGACAAAGTAGGGCCAGAACCGCACCTCCACGCCGCGCGCCTTGGCGCGCTGCGCCACAATCAGATTGGCGATCGAGCCGACCAGTGTGAAGTTGCCGGCGAGCGTCGCCGTCATCGCCACTACCAGCCAGGCGCGCTGCGGATCGTGCAGCTCTGATACGAACGGCTTGAGCACCAGCACTGCCGGTACGTTGCTGACAATGTTGGACAGTACCGCGGTGATAACACCGAGCACCGCATTATTGTTAAAATGCAGCGCGCCCATGAGCGTCGGCAAGTGCGGATCGATCGCCGTCTTCTCCAGCCCCGCCACCACGATAAACAGACCGACGAACATGACCAGGAGCGGCCAGTCGATCTCGCGGTAAATCTTCGCCGGGCTGATGCGGCGGGTGAGCAATAAGAAGGCGCCGCCGACAATCGCCACCTTCGCCACCGGTTGACCGATGAAGAACAACGCCATCATAGCCGCCACGACCAGCACGGTCTTGATTACCAGTGGCTTATGGTAATGCCGCTCGATCTCCACCGGCGGCAGCGCCGCGCGCGTGAAGAAGTCGCGCCGGTAAACAATCGCGATCAGCGTCACCGTCACGATCAACCCGAACGCCGCGACCGGCGCCAGCGCCGCGGCGAACGTCACATAGGGAATGCCCGACAGGCTGCCGATAATGATGTTCTGCGGATTGCCGGTAATGGTGGCGACGCTGCCAATGTTGGAAGCCATGGCAACCGCCAGGAGATAAGGCAATGGGTCGCGCCGCCAACGCTGCACCACCTCCAGCACCAACGGCGTCATCACCAGGCAAATGGCATCGTTGACAAGGAAGGCGGACAAAAGGCCGGTCGCCAATGTCACGGCGATCAATAGCCCGAAAGGATGGCGCACGTGCTCCGCGATCCAGCTGTTGACGATTCGGAAGAATCCCGAAACTCGCAGATTCGCCACTACGATCATCATGCCGAGCAGCAGTGTGATAGTGTTGAGGTCGAGCGCGCGATAGGCCTCATCCAATGTCAGGACGCCGGCGGCTACCATCAGGCTGCCGCCCAACAACGCAGCACCCGCACGGTCGATGCGATAGACCGGAATTTTGCCGAGCGCGACGACCACATAGGTCGCGACGAAAATCGCCACGGCTATAGCAGTGGTGACGTCGGGCATTGGAAAGGTCCGGGGTAAAGCGGCCTGAGAAGTTGCGCGGTAAATCGATACGATTCACATCCTAGTGGAGCGAATTTGACATTTGATACCCTTTTGCGGCAAGCCGCCCATCAAATTTCAAATTCAAAGCTCCACTAGAATCAAATAGTTGCTAGTGGTCCTTTGATTCCGACATTTGCTCGGGAGCTTGCAGCAGCGGGATGCAAATGTCGGAATCGGACCACTAGCATTATCCACCACGACCGCGCGCCTGTGTCACGCGGCCGTCATAGCGGTCCGCTAGCCTGAGACTTGTTCAAGTTCCTGTTGCGTAAACGCGTAAGCCCCCTTTGCGGTCCCGCGCAGCCAACCCCTGCTCCCCCGGGACCGCTTATTTTTTTTCGGCTTTCTGCTTTTCCCGGTCGATTGAGCGACAGCCCGCTTTACTGCGGCTTACCTCCGGCTGAAAGGATGAAAGAGGCGCGCCGAACGATGCGCCTGTCATTTTCTTGCAGATCGCGATGCCGCGCGGTGGCCCGGCCGGGCGGCGGCCTCGTTGTCGACGCAGCGTGCGCGCGTGTCCGAGTATGGCGTACGGAACGTGCAGCGGGCGTTCCCCCCACGGGTCGCGAGGCGGCAGCTATCCGTTCTCCCCTTGGCAGCAGACTGGAAAATTCGGCAAGGAATCGAGCGATTTGAAGCCCGGGTTCCGGCGCTCAGACGCATTCCGATGGTGCTTGCCAAAGCCACGATTCGGCCCCCGAATGACGCGTCGAACCGCCGCCATCGGATCCGCCAATGCCCAATTCAACACCGCTCCGCCCGCTTGTCTGCCCGCGCTGCGGCGTCAAGTTCGAATGCCGACCGGCTGGCGGCTGCTGGTGCGCTGACGAAAGCTTCCGTCTGCCGCTCGATGCCGCAGCGATCGCGGAAGGCTGCCTCTGCCCCGCTTGCCTGAAAAAAGCGGCCGCCAAACCCGACAGGCGGCGTGTGATTTGATTTCAAGATCGCGTGAGCCACCGCGACAAGCCGTGCCATCCTCGTCTATAGAAGGCGGCCCGCGCTTCCTGCGGTGTTTTCAGAAGAGATGGCCCATGATCGAGTTTTACGCACTAACCAGCCCGAATGTTCAAAAAATTTTCATCATGCTGGAAGAATGCGAACTGCCTTACAATATGCATCCTGTCGATGTGTGGAAGGGCGACCAATTCACGTCCGAATTCACAAAGATCAATCCGCTGCAGAAAGTCCCCGCCATCGTTGATAGCGACGGTCCCGCCGGTGGGCCCTACACTGTGATCGAATCCGGCGCCATCCTGATTTACCTTGCGGAGAAGACTGGCAAGTTCATCCCGCACGATCCGCTCAAGCGCTACGACGTGATCCAGTGGCTGATGGTGCAAATGGCCAATGTCGGGCCGATGTGCGGCCAGCACGTGCACTTCAGCAAATTCGCACCCGGCGGCAACGACTACGGCGTCGCCCGCTATCGCACCGTCGTCAACAAGCTATTTGACATCTACGACCAGCGCCTGGCCGACCGAGCTTACGTGGCCGGCGATGAGTACACTATTGCCGACATCGCGGCATTCCCCTGGCTGCGCAACACCGACTTCCTCGGCATCGACATATCGAAGCGGCCCCATGTCAAAGCCTGGGTGGACAAGCTCAATGCGCGCGATGCGGTCAAGCGCGCTTATGCGAAGATCGGTCAGATCAAGTCAATGCGCGATACTGCGACCGAGGACGCCAAGGACCGCTATTTCGGACGCGGCAATTACGCGATGGCCTGAGCATCGGTGGGCCGGGTCCCGCCACGCTAAAGACACGATGTCCGCCTAGACAGCGGCCAATCTCATAGTCGAGAGTCTAACCCGCGCGCGGTGCCTTTGGGCGCCGCGCGTCGCTGTCTGGGGCGACCATGTTCCGCCTGTTCGAACGACGGCTGAAGCCGACGGAGCTGCCGGAGGGCGTCACGCCGCCTGCCGGGCTCATCGCATTTTATTGGCATTTCGCGAGCCAGGCCAAAGGCTTGTTCATAAGCCTGTTCGCCGCCGGCTTTGTCGTAGCGCTGCTCGATATTACCATTCCGGTGTTCATTGGCAGAATTGTTACGCTGGTGACCACCACCAAGCCCGCCGACCTTTTGGCCGAAAATTGGCCGTTGCTCGCTGTCATGGCCGGCGTGCTGCTGATGCTGCGCCCGGCAGTCCTGGTCACTCAACATCTATTGATGAATCAGGCGATCGCCGCGAATGTGTCGAACCGCATTCGCTGGCAGAACCACTGGCACGTCGTGCGCCAGTCCTGGGCATTCTTCCAGAACGACTTCGCCGGCCGCATCGCCACCCGCGTCATGCAGACCGGCCCGGCGATCCGCGAGAGCCTGGTTGCGTTGCTGACCGCGGTCTGGTTCATCCTGGTCTACGGCACCTCGGCATTGATCCTGCTCGCGCATGCCGATCCCTGGCTGGCACTGCCGATCGTGACGTGGTTCGTCGCCTATGTGGTGATGCTGCGCGTGTTCGTGCCGCGCATGCGCGACCGCTCGAAGACGATGTCGGAAGCGCGCTCGATGCTGACCGGGCGCATTGTCGACACCTACACCAACATCGTCACCGTCAAGCTGTTCGCGCGCGCTCAGGACGAGGACGCCTATGTGCGCGAGGCGGTCGATCATCACACCGGCCTCTTCTACAAGTCGCTGCGCCTCAACACGCTGTTTGCGTTGACGCTGACCCTGCTCAACGCGCTGCTGATCACCTCGACGGGCGCCTTCGCCATCGCGCTGTGGCGCTACGGTCATGTCGAGGTCGGCGTGGTGGCGATGGCGTTGCCGATGACGACACAGATCGTCAGCGCCTCCGGCTGGGTAGCCTGGCAGGTGACCGGCATCTTCGAGAACATCGGCGTGGTGCAGGAGGGCATGCTGACCATCGCGTGCCCGCACACGCTGCTCGACAAGCCGGACGCGGCAGCCTTGCAGGTCAACCGCGGCAAGGTCCAATTCGAGGACGTACGCTTTGGCTACGGCCGCGAGAGCGGCGTGATCGACGGATTGACGCTCACCGTCAAGCCGGGCGAGCGGATCGGCCTGGTCGGCCGTTCCGGCGCCGGAAAGTCGACACTGGTCAATCTGCTGCTGCGCTTCTTCGACTTGGAAGGCGGCCGCATCCTGATCGACGGCCAGGACATCGCCGACGTGACCCAGGAGAGCCTGCGTTCGCAGATCTCGGTGGTGACGCAGGACACTTCGCTCCTGCATCGCTCGATCCGCGACAACATCCGCTACGGCAAGCCGGAGACGAGCGACGCCGACATCGTCGTCGCCGCACGCATGGCACATGCGGACGAGTTCATCCATGAACTCGAGGACCTGCACGGCCGGCGCGGCTACGACGCCCATGTCGGCGAGCGCGGCGTGAAGCTCTCCGGTGGCCAGCGCCAGCGCATCGCCATAGCGCGCGTGATCCTGAAGAACGCGCCGATCCTGGTGCTGGATGAGGCCACCTCCGCTCTCGACAGCGAGGTGGAGGCGGCGATCCAATCAAGCTTGAGCGCGCTGATGCGCGGCAAGACGGTGATCGCCATCGCTCACCGGCTGTCGACCATCGCGCAGATGGACCGGCTGGTCGTGCTCGACCATGGCCGCATCGTCGAAGAGGGAACGCACGCGAGCCTGCTGCGCGCGGGCGGCCATTACGCGGCGCTGTGGCGGCGCCAGTCCGGCGGCTTCATCGACGCCGGCGCGCCGCAGCAGGCGGCGGAGTGACGACGCAAGGCGGCTGTCATCATCCTGTATCACACCGGCGCACTCCCTCGCCCTAGTGTCCCGAATCCGAAGTCCGTCAAACTAATCAGCTTGCTCCGCACGAACTTCGTATTCGAAAGGGACACTAGCAACTTCATGATTCGAGTGCGGTTTCGGGTTTGAAATTCGTCTGCGGACTCGCTGCAAATGATGCAACGAACTTCAAATTCACCGCACCAGATCCTCGCCGCGAGAGAGCGCCCCACGGCGACTCCTGCCCTTGCCGACGCCGCCCCCACCGCCGGAATCGTCTGGGCCCATCGTTTTGCGCCCGACGGCACCGCGACGCCAATCCCCAACGAATCGATCTACGACGCACTCCGCGCGCCCGGCACGCGATGAGGGCAGCATCCCGCCCTTTTCACGCTCGCGTGCGCGGACCATAATGCCGCGCTTTTTCATTCCTCAATTCGTGAAAGCCCGTCCCTATGATCCTCGAAATCGCCCAGATCGATGTCACGCCCGGCAAGGAAGCCGACTTCGAAGCCGGGGTCACCAAAGCCGTGCCGATCTTCAAGCGCGCCAAAGGGTGCAAGGGCGTGACGCTGCAGCGCTCGCACGAAAAGCCGGTGCGCTACCGGTTGTTTGTGCAGTGGGAAACGCTGGAAAACCACACCGTCGACTTCCGCGAGTCGGCCGATTTCCAGGAATGGCGCAAGCTGGTCGGGCCCTTTTTCGCGTCGCCGCCGGAGGTCGAGCACGTGCGGGAAGTGGTGAGCGGGTTCTAGGCGAGCAACAGAACTTGCTTTTCTCCGTCACCCTGAGGTGCTCGCGCGCAGCGCGAGCCTCGAAGGGCGACGGCCGATCACCCTTCGAGGCTCGCTTTGCTCGCACCTCAGGATGAGGGAATAGCGCCGAAAGTGCTTCAACCAACAAGAACCACGAGCGAATAGGAAGTTGCCGCCCCATGAAACGCAGCACCGACCGCGTTCTCACCACCCACACCGGCAGCCTGCCGCGCACCAAGAAAGTGGTCGAGTTGCTGCTCGCCGAGGACAAGAACCCGGGCCCGCACAATGCCGAACTGCAGGCGGCCGTGCGCGAGGCGGTAGCCGACCGCGTGCGTCATCAAATCGACTGCGGCCTCGACATCATCAACGACGGCGAGCAGGGCCGCACCGACTATACCGTGCACGTGATGCGCCGGCTGACCGGCTTCGAGGGCAAGACCACGCCGCCGCTCGGCACCGGCGACGAGGAATTCCCAGAGCTTGCCGAATTGCTCAAGCCCTTCGCCTCGCCATTCCAGAACCGCCCCGCCTGCAACGGCGCCGTCGGCTGGAAGGACTGGCCGGCGGCGCAAGCCGACATCGATCTCGCCAAAGATGCCATGCAGGGCGCCAAGTGCGAAGAGTTCTTCATGACCTCGCCTTCGCCCGGGCAGATCGCGCGCTATCTCAAGAACGGCTACTACCCCAGCGACGAAGCCTACATCTACGCACTCGCCGACGTGATGCGTCGGGAATACACGGCGATCGTCGAGGCCGGGCTGATCCTGCAGCTCGACTGCCCCGACCTTGCCATGCTGCGCCACACCACCTATCTCGATATTCCGCTCGCCGATTACCGCAAGATCATCTCGGTCAACGTGGCCGCGCTCAATCACGCGGTCCGCGACCTGCCGGCCGACCGCATGCGCATGCATGTCTGCTGGGGTTCGACCATGGCGCCGCGCCACACCGACGTCGAACTGAAGGACATCGTCGACATCATCCTCACTGCCAAGCCGCAAGCGGTGTCGTTTCCCGCCGCGAACGGCCGCCACGAGCACGAATGGAAGATCTGGCGAGACGTCAAATTGCCCGATGGCAAGATCATCATTCCGGGCGTGATCGACTCCACCGTCAACACCGTGGAGCACCCGGAAGTGGTCTCGGACCGCATTTTGAATTTCGCCAACGTGGTCGGCCGCGAGAACATCATCGCCGGTGTCGACTGCGGCTTCGGCACGTTCGCCGGAAGGGTACAGGTCGACACCAAAATCGTGTGGATGAAGCTTCAGTCGCTTGCCGAGGGCGCGAGGCGGGCGTCGAAGCAATTGTGGGCGAAAGCGGCGTAAGACCTCTTAGTAGTCCGATTCCGACATTTGCTTCCGTTGCTGCGAGCTCCCGAGCAAATGCCGGAATCAAAGGACCACTAGCAATTATTTGAATCTGGTGGAGCTTTGAATTTGACATTTGATGAACAGCTCGCCGCAAATGGGTATCAAATGTCAAATTCGCTCCACTAGCAGGCTGCTGAAAAACTTCGATTTGAGAGCGATTTTCGCGATGGTCGCGCTGACGACGGACGGAGTGTGTAGCGATCTGCGCCACATACACGGTATTGGGTACGGCGTTGCTTCATATTCGACGGTCCGGACGGAGTCATCCTGTTGCGGCCAGGATTTTGGGGATGCGGACGAGATTGTAGGCGGTCGCGGTCAGCACGAAGAACCACTCCACCAAGCCGCGGCCGCGATGCCGCGTCTTGCGCAGGCCCCCGACGGTCTTCATCCAGCCGAACGGTTCCTCGATCCGCTTTCGCTTGATCGTGCTGATGCGATAGCCGGGATGCCGGGTCGTGCGCGCATCGATCGCCGAGCGGCGGTTGGCATTGTTCTGCGAGACATGCGGCGTGCAGCCGCGTTTGCGACAGCCAGCAACAAACTCAGCGGTGTCATAGTTCTTGTCGCCGCCCACCGTGCTGCCGGGCCTGACGTTATCCTCGATCATGTCGAGCGCGGTGGCGCGCTCGGCCGTGCCGTTGGCTTCGGTCAATCGCGCATCGACGATGAGCCCATGGCGGTTTTCTGTCATCAGATGGCCCATGTGACAGAGCTTGGCCTCCTTGCCGGCGCCTTTGCGGAACAGCCGGGCGTCGGAGTTGGTGGTCGAGGAATGCGTGTCGTTCTTGCGCGTCTGGCCATGGAAGTTGCGTTCGGCGTTGCGCCCGCCGCCACTGGCTCCCGCTGGCGGTTTGCCGCCGCCATCCTTTGGCACAAAACTCTTCATGCTGGCCCAGGCTTCGATCAACGTGCCGTCGACCGAGAAATGTTCGCTGGACAAAAGCTTGTTCACCTGCGGCAGGTTCAGGACGCTCGCGAAAAACTTGGCCGCGATATCGCCGTCGAGCAGCCGGTCCCGGTTCTTGCAGAATACGGTCGCGTCCCACACCGGATCGTCCGCCGACAGCCCGACAAACCAGCGGAACAGCAGATTGTAGTCGAGTTGCTCCATCAACTGCCGTTCCGAGCGCACCGTGTAGAACGCCTGCAGCAGCAGTGCTCGCAGCAACCGCTCCGGTGGGATCGAAGGCCGTCCTTCGCGGGCATAAAGCCGGTCGAAGGATCGCGACAAATCCGCAAGCGCCGCGTCTACCAACTCGCGGATCGCCCGCAACGGATGATCCGCGGGGACACGCGCCTCCAAACGAACGTAGCTGAAAAAACCTTCCGATCGTTGATCGTCGCCGCGCATCGCCGTCCTCAGCTCAAAGGAATCAAGCACATGCACAGAATCACACTCCAATCGCCCCGCAAAACGACTTTTTCAGCAACCTGCTAGACCCTCCGCCCCAAAATAATTCCCGTCACCACCGCCAGCGACAGCGCCGCGAGCATCTGCTCGCGCGAGCCCTGCTGCATGGCGGAGAGCGCCTCGTCGATCATGCGGTCTGTGGTAGCGCTGCCGGTTGCGCTTTCCGACCGCGGCGGACGCGGCGGCGCTTCGCGATGCGCCGGCCTGTCGCCCGGCTTCGGCCGCCATACCGCAACTGCGAAAAGGATCAGCGCCAGCAACGCGCAGGCGCCGGCGACGATCGCCAACGCGACGATGGTGCCCAGCAGCTGCTGCAGCCAGACGTAAAACAGCGCCAAACCAAAACCGAGCGCCGTCAGCAAAAACGCCACGCCGATCAGCGTCAGCACCGCCGACACCGTCATGGCGCGCAGGCGCGCCTTGAGGTCAAACTTGATCAAGGTCAGCACCGCACTCGTGATGGACGCGAGCATCAGCGCCTCCGCAGCATCAGGCCGAGCACGACGCCGAGCCCAAGCGCGGTTCCGAGCACCACCTGCGGGTTCTTGCGCGCAAACTCCTCGAAATCGGCCATGGCCGAATGCGCCTGCTGCCTGGCGTTGTCAGCGAAGTCGTGTGCCGCACCGGCGGCGTGACCGCCGATGCGCGTGGCCGCGCCCGCGGCTTCTTCGCGCGCCTCCTGGCCGAAGCCAGCGACCGTGCGCTGGATAGCGGCGAGGTCGTCCTGCAGTTTGCGCAATTCGCCGGCCAATTCGCCGCCGGCATCGGACGCGGAGCGCGACAGATTGTCCTTGGCACGCTGAAGCTCTTCGGCGATACGCGCCGCGGCGGCTGCCAAACCATCGCTTGGCGCCGTTGTGGGTTGGTCTGTTGCGTTCATGTCCAATCTCCTTTCTTGAAAGCTTCGCATGGCGCGAAAGCCACCAGTTTGCGCTGCATCAAGCCGCAAAACGGCTATTTCCGGCACTTTCCTCGCCCGCGGACTCGCCCCATATTCAGTTCCAATGAGCAAATCCCCGGACAAGCGAAAAAGTTCACCGAAAAAGGACCCGGCGCGGCCGACACGGGCGAAAGCGGCGCGGCCAGAGATGCCGGCAACCCCGGATTTGCTCGCCGAATTGCTTAATCCGGCCATCGGCAAGGGCACGGCGGGGATTGGCTCGGGCACGGGGATACAGCCGCCGCCGGACAATTCCTGGGACAGGCGGCAGGACTTTTCCAACGCCCATAAGGCGCGCAAGTCGGCGCAGTCCTCACAGCAAGGCTTCGGCGAGGCGCCGCAGGCGGCATTCGACGGACCGCCGGTGAGCGGCCTCGATCCGGCATTAGCCGAGGAGCTCGGCCTCACCGACGAACTGAAGTACCGGCTGCCCAAGGCCGACCTGCCGACCTCCGGCGGCGGGATTAGTGGTTTCGGCGGCTTGGCCAGCCAGCAATCGCTGGAACAACTGCTGCGCGAGGGCCGCGCGGAGTTCCGCAGCGAGGCCGAGACCGGA
>CAVVGD010000001.1:0-220863 GCA_963747725.1 uncultured Pseudomonadota bacterium | reverse complement strand
CGGCAGCCTCGGCCTGCCGTTGGTGCTCGCCGCTACCCAGTGCGCCTTGAACGCTTGCATTGCGTCTTGCAGGTTCGCAGCATTTCCCCGGTCCGCAGGCGTGCTCGGCACCTTGCAGGTAATCGACCAGAACCATGGCTTGTCGCGCCCTGCGGTGAAGGATGAAGCGGTCCACATAATCCGGCCCACGTGGCCTTCGTCATCGACCACATCGTAATCGTCATCCGACCATGGGCCGCCGGAGCGGTGCTTGGAGGCGCGGAGGAGGGTGAGCATCGGGGTCCACCTCATGGACATTTCAACGCGAGCACTAGCGCAGTTCCCGTTGCCGGTGCCGCGCTTCCTCGGAGCGCTTCGGAGCGTGGTGCCGGTGCGGATACGAAAGGCACATTGGCGGCGGTCTGGACGGGACACCGCCGGGACACTCGCGAGGGGGATTTTGTCTAAGTGCTTGCTTTTGTTGGCGCGCCCTAGGGGATTCGAACCCCTGTCGCCGCCGTGAAAGGGCGGTGTCCTAGGCCTCTAGACGAAGGGCGCTGACCGGCGGCCGGGCTGGACCGGCCGCAACAACGGCGGCGAGGTATAAAGAGCTTCGCCGCCAGCGGCAAGCTTACCAGTGCCCGGTATTGGGCATGGATTTCCAAGGTTCCTGCGGGGGCTTGGCCTGGCCCTTTTGCAGCAGCTCGATCGAGTGCTTATCGGGCGAGCGCACAAAGGCCATCATGCCGTCGCGCGGCGGCCGGTTGATGGTGACGCCCGCCTTCATCAGCCGCTCGCAGGTGGCGTAGATGTCCTCCACCTCATAGGCGAGATGACCGAAATAGCGCGCCTCACCGTAATCCTCGTCGCCGTCCCAGTTATAGGTCAGTTCCACCTCAAGCCCCGGACGGCCCTCCTTCTTGGTCTCCTCGACCCGCGTCTCGTCGCCGGGGGCAATCAGAAACACGAGGGTGTAGCGGCCCTTCTCGTCGACGCGGCGGCGCGTCTCCTTCAAGCCCAGCTTGTTGCAGTAGAAATCGAGCGCGGCATCGAGATTGCGCACGCGCAGCATGGTGTGCAGATATCGCATGGATAAAACCTCGTCGCTTCAGCAGTTCGTGTCGATCGCTCGTGTCCAGGGTCCGGCGCTTATATCCCTTTGCAACACCTTCGTTTACAAGCGTCCGAACCGAAAGGACACTAGTGGAGCGAATTTGACATTTGATCTCCATTTGCGGCGAGTTGCTCATCAAATGTCAAATTCAAAGCTCCACTGGAATCAAATAATTGTCAGTGGTCCTTTACTTCCGACATTTGGTCGAGAGCTTGCGGCAACGGGACGCCAATGCCGGAAGCGGACCAGGAGGACTATATAAGGTTCGTCAGCCATGATCGCTCCCGATCTCGACACCGCCGTCAACCGCTTGCGTGACCTGATCGCCGGCGCCCAGCGCATAGTGCCTTTTACCGGCGCCGGCATCTCGACCGAGTGCGGCATCCCCGACTTCCGCTCGCCCGGCGGCCTGTGGACCCAGAACAAACCGATTCAATTCGAGGATTTTCTCACCAGCCGGGAAATGCGCGACGAATCCTGGCGGCGGCGCTTCGCCATGGAGGATAGCTTCGGCGGTGCCAAACCCGGCCGCGGTCATCTCGCGCTGGCAAGCTTTTACCGCGCCGGCAAAGTGCCGGGCTTGGTGACCCAGAACATCGACAATCTCCATCAGGAATCCGGTATTGCAGCGCACGATGTCGTCGAATTGCACGGCAACACCACCTACGCTCACTGCCTCGAGTGCGCGAAGCGCTATGAATTGGCCTGGGTGCGCGAGAAATTCGAGACAAGCGGGTGTGCGCCCGATTGCGAATGCGGTGGGTACATCAAGACCGCCACCATCTCGTTCGGCCAGGCCATGCCCGCCGCCGCCATGCAGCGCGCCGAGGAATTGGCCGTCGCGTGCGATCTGTTTCTCGCCATCGGTTCGTCACTGGTGGTATGGCCGGCCGCCGGATTCCCGTTGCTGGCCAAGCGCAACGGCGCGGCGCTGGTGATTATCAACCGAGAGTCGACCGAATTCGATGAAATAGCCGATCTCGTGGTGCACAACGACATCGGCGACGTGCTCGGGCCCTTCATCGGCCACTGATTCGCAGTATTCTTGCGGCTGTGCACAGGCTGTGCGCAAGCACATTTTGCACTTTGCCGTTTGGTCGCTGGTGTTATCTTTGAATTGGCTGAGGGATTCGTAGAAGCGCCCTTGAAGAGGCGCCGGACAAATAGCAGCGTAGAACCTTATGGCGTCGGACGGGACAGAATTGAAGATGTCTGGGACAGATCTCCGGACCGGGGCATTCACCGACCTCACCGATGAAACGCCTGCCAATCTCATTGAGGTGGCTGGCGTTATCAAGTGGTTCGACGTGTCGAAGGGATTCGGATTTATCGTTCCCGACAACGGCATGCCGGACATCCTGCTGCATGTGACCTGCCTGCGTCGCGAAGGTTTTCAGACGGCGTATGAGGGCGCCCGCATCGTGTGCGAGGTGCTGCAGCGGCCGAAGGGCCTGCAGGCCTTCCGCGTGCTCTCGATGGATGAAACCACGGCGGTGCATCCGGCGCAGATGCCGCCGCCACGCACCCATGTCTCGGTGACCCCGACCAGCGGCCTCGAGCGGGCCCAGGTCAAGTGGTTCAACCGCCTGCGCGGCTTCGGTTTTCTGACCCGGGGTGAGGGTACGCCGGACATCTTCGTGCACATGGAGACGCTGCGCCGCTACGGGATCGCCGAACTGCGGCCAGGGCAGACCGTGCTGGTGCGCTTCGGCGATGGCCCCAAGGGTTTGATGGCGGCCGAGGTTCGCCCGGACGGCGGCGCACTCGGGCCCGCCTCGCACTGACCGCCGGCGGCCCGGCGGCCGATTTCTTCTTCACGGCAATTTTCGTTGCGGGCGTGTGCGTGGGCGCGTACATCCGCCTTCATGCATTTTTTGCCCCGCATTGCTGCCTTGCTTTTCTTCGGGTTGCTCATTGCAGCCGCCCCCGTGCGGGCTGCACACTTCAAATCATTAGAGATCGTCAGCAAGAGCGGCGTGCATGTGTTCTCGGTGGAGATTGCCGACACTCAAGCTGAGCGCGAGAAGGGTCTGATGTTCGTGAAGCACCTGCCGGACGGGCAGGGCATGCTGTTCGACTTCGACAGCGACCAGGACATCGCCATGTGGATGAAGAACACCTATATCCCGCTCGACATGATCTTCATCCGCGGCGACGGCCGCATCAGCCGTATCGCGGAGAACACCACGCCGCTGTCGACCGCCATCATTTCGTCGGAGGGCCCGGTGCGCGCGGTGCTGGAGGTCGCAGGCGGCACCGCTGCCAGGCTCGGCATTGGGCCCGGCGACCGCGTCGCTTTTCCAATCTTCAACCGGCGCTGAGGTCTGCTTGCTGGCTCGGGCGTGAACGTGTATCGAACGCGGGCCGAGCGCATTGGCACCATCGAGCTTTCCGGCATCGGGGCATAGCGCAGTCTGGTAGCGCGTCTGGTTTGGGACCAGAAGGTCGCAGGTTCGAATCCTGCTGCCCCGACCACGCTCAGGCCGCGCCTGGCAATATCCATCGTTACATTCCGATTTTTCGAAGGGCGGGTTCGGTCACCGCCGCCTGCCGAACCTGCGCTGTCGGGCAAACAAAGCCCCTGTGACTGCCGGGTCAATTTTGCTTTCGCAAGGCTTTATCGCGGGCTGGCCGGCGCGGTGCCCAACGCCACCGGCGGCGGAACATATTGGAAAGACGCAATAATCCAAGTCTAGAGCATAATTTGTGTCTATAAGATCATAATAGATGATTTTTTACTTGCCTGGCGCGGCCCAATACGCAAAGATTAATACAACATTAATGAGAATAACCAAGAAATAAACAACCTATACGATAGTTCAGGGGGCGTGTCTGGGGAATGATCCGTCGTGTCTTAGTTGAGGTGGCGGGCGGCGGCTGATCATGCCAACCAAAGCATTGTCAGCGCAGTTCGTCCGGGAAGCCGCTTGCGCGCCAGGCCGCAAGAAGACGGATTATTTTGACCTCGGCCAGCGCGGCTTCCTGCTCGAAGTCCGCTGCTCCGGCGGCAAAACCTTCTATCAGCGCTATACGGATGAGCGCGGGCGCGAGCGCCAGTACAAGATCGGTTCGGCCGATGTGCTGAGCCTTGACCAGGCCCGCCGCAAGGCGCGTCAGGTGGTGGCCGAAGCCCTGCTGGGGGCCGATCCGCAGCAGAAGCGGCGCGAGATGCGCGCGGTACCGCAATTCAGGGACTTCGTCGCGGAGCGCTATCTGCCGTATGTGCGCACCTACAAGACCAGTTGGCAGACCGACGAGACGGTGCTGCGCATTCACATCCTGCCCAAGCTCGGCGCGCTCGCGCTCGACGAGATCAAGACCGACGCCATTTCCGCGCTGATCAATGGCATGCGCGAAGACGGATACGCCGCCGGCACCATGAACCGGGTCATCGTGATCCTGCGTTACATTTACAATCTGGGCCGCAAATGGAAGGTGCCGGGCGTTGTCGACAATCCGGCCGCCGGGCTGACCGCCGGACCGGACGTACAGCGCAACCGCTTCCTTTCCGAGGAAGAGGTTGAAGCCTTGGTGCGCTCGCTGCATGTCGACGAGAACCAGACCGCTGCCCGTGCCATCCTGCTGCTGCTGCTCACGGGTGCGCGCCGCAACGAGATCACCTACGCGAAGTGGGACTACGTCGACTGGAAGAACAAGACTTTGCTGGTGCCGAAGTCGAAGTCCGGCCGCGCCCGCGTCATCGCACTGAACCAGTCGGCGTTGGCGCTGCTGACAGCCACGCCGCGCGACGATGACAATCCTTATATCTTTCCGTCTCCGATGACGGGCCGGCCTTCGGCCTCGCTTTATTTTCCGTGGGATCGTATCCGTCTACGCGCCGGCCTTGCCGACGTGCGGCTGCATGACTTGCGGCACTCTTTCGCGAGCTTCCTCGTCAATCGCGGCGTGTCGCTTTATGTGGTGCAGGGGTTGCTCGGCCATCTGCACGCCCGCACCACCCAGCGCTACGCGCACCTCACGCGCGAGACGTTGAGCGATGCCGCCGACCTGATCCAGGAGGTCGTGACGGTTCCCGGTTTCGGCGGCGCCACTGCCGGCGAGCGCGGAAAACGCGTGCGGACTGCGCTCCCGCCGAACTAAGACTTTCATCCCAGACCGCTTCCCGGGCCATCGCAAAGCTATGAAGCGTGCGCGCGTTTCGCGCGCCGAAGTCGCGCACTCAAGTCGCGCGCGTCTAACGCCATCCACGCGTTTACGCAAAAGCAACCCGTGATCGCCAATGCTGCCAGCGCGTTTTGCGGGGGCTTTCGGCTGTCCAGCGCGATTGCTTGCTTGGCGGGCGGCGACCGACCCAGGCTATACCGAGCCGGTCTCGTCAGCGGACGGCGGCGGGCGCCGGCGATCCGGATTTTTGTTCAATGCCTTGGTTTTCCGCCCGACCCAGGCGGGCCCCAGTGGGCGAGGGCGGGCCGACGGCGAGGATCGGCGGCAGCGTCCAGCGTCTGAGGCGTTATGATTGAGGTTTGAGCGGCGCGGCGCGCCCAACTCCTCCAATACGTGAAGATTTGCAGCCTGTATGGTGCGGGGTTCTACTACATCCCGGGCACCGATACGTGCTTGAAAGTAGGCGGGTTCATCCGCGCTTCGATGAATTTCAATGCGGGTCCCTCGTTCTCGGTGAAGACCGGCGATCACAGTGCGCGCGGCTATGACTTCGAGACCACCCGCGCCCGCTTCGTCGCCAGTTTCGACACCCGTTCGCAGACTGAGTACGGCACGCTGCGCTCGTATTTCACGCTCGGCGAGCAGACCACCAACAGCCAGGGCGGCAGCGGTGTCGCCACCTACTCGAACCGCGGGTTCATCCAGTGGGCCGGCTTCACCGCCGGTCTGGCGGACTCGTTCTTCGACTTCTTCAGCTTCTCGCCCTATTCGAACCAGACCAACTGGCTGACGTCGGACATTGGCGGCAGCGGCCTTGTTGTGTTCGCCTATAGCGCGCAGTTCGGCAACGGCCTCTCGGCAACTGTCTCGGCGGAAGACACCACGGCCCGCCGAGTCGGTAACGCCAACACCGGTATCTTCGGTACGGGCGGCTATGCCGGCCGTCAGTGGCCGGACTTTGTCGCCAACCTGCGGATCGACCAGGCTTGGGGTAGCGCGCAGATCAACGGCGCAATCCACCAGGTGCGCGGCCTGACCTTCGGCGACCAGGTCGGCTGGGCGGTCGGTGGCGGCCTGAAGCTGAACCTGCCGTGGGCCAAGGGTGACAACGTCGCAGTCGGGGTTGCTTACGCCAAAGGCGCGATCAACTATGCCTTTAACGGCATCCCCTCCACCACCTTCTTCGTCAGCGAGAACGGCACCGACTTTGCCTTCGGCAATGACTTTGATGCCGTCGGGACCAACGGCACGGATCTCGAACTGACCGCGGCCTGGAGCGTGGGCGCTGCGGCGGTTCACCATTGGAATCCGCAGTGGCAGACCTCGCTGTACGGTGGTTACGGCGAAGTCAACTACAACGATGCGGCGTCTTCCGTCCTGAACGGCGGTGGCGTTGGCAACCCGGACTGGAACTTCGCCCAGGTCGGTTCGCGCACCGTGTGGACGCCGGTCAGGAACCTCGCGCTCAGCGTGGACCTGATCTACAACCACGTCGGTACGGCAACGGCCACAAATGGTGCCGATATTGTCGGGGCCTCCGATGTGGGCTGGCTCGCGGGCATCTTCCGCGTGCAGCGGAACTTCTGGCCCTGATCGGCTGAGCTGATCGATGCCTGAAATCGGCCCTCGGCGGAAAACCGCCGGGGGCCTTTTCGCGCCGCGCGGATTTGTGGGAACGCGTCACGGAGCGGGACCGGCGCATTGCCAGCGCGCCGCTGTGGCCTTATACCGACGCGGTCTACCGCCCGAGGCGAATCCCCTATGACCGCGCGCATCTACAAGCCGTCCAAGACCGCCATGCAGTCCGGCCTCGCCAACACAAAGGCATGGGTGCTCGATTACGAGCCCGAGCAGCCGCGCCAGGTCGAGCCGCTGATGGGCTGGACCTCCTCCGGCGACATGCGCCAGCAAGTGCGCCTGCGCTTTTCCAGCAAGGAGGAGGCGATCGCCTATTGCGAGCGCGAGGGTATTCCCTATCAGGTGTTCGAGGACAAGCCCGCGGCGCGGCGTACAATCTCCTACTCCGACAATTTTGCATTCAAGCGCCGAGACGCCTGGACCCACTAGTGGTCCAATTCCGACATTTGCATCCCGCTGCTGCAAGCCCCCGAGCAAATGTCAAATTCGCTCCACTAGCGCATGATCCCGAAAAGTGGGAACCGACTTTCGGATAAGATCATGCATACGCAAATCGTCGGGGGCGACGGGCTATTCAATCTAACCTGATCTCGCTCCAAGGCGTGGATCGCTTGCTCCGCGTCACACGCTCATGCCGCCGTCGACCATCAACATGGCGCCAGTGGTGAAGCTGCTCAGGTCGGAGGCGAGGTAAAGCACCGATCTGGCGATTTCCTGCGCTGTGCCGTGGCGGCCGAGCGGAATCATGTCGTTGAAAAACTTGGTGCCGTCGCGGCCGATCGCCTGGGTCAGGCCCGCTTCCACGTTATGCTGGAAAGAATTGTCGATCGGGCCGGGATGGATGGTGTTCACGCGAATGCGGCGCGGCGCCAGCTCCTTGGCCAGGCAGCGCATGAGCCCAACCTGGGCGTGCTTGGCGGTGATATAGCCAAACACACCCGGATCGCCGCGAGTGCCGGCGACGCTCGAGGTGATGACGATGCTGCCACCGTCGTTCATGTGCGGGACTGTATATTTGCAGCCCAGGAACGCGCCCTTGACGTGCACCGCCAGCACTGCGTCGAACACATCCTCCGGATAATCCTGGATCGGCGCCACCGTGCCGAAATTACCCGCATTGCTGAACAGCACGTCGATGGCGCCGAAGCGCGTGCGCGTGGCGTCGACGTAGCGGCGGGTGTCCTCGGCGCGGCTGACGTCGGCAGCGACGAGCGCGATCCGGTCAGGATCGAGCCCCGCGGCAGCGGCTTTCAGACTGGCCTCATCGCGGTCCACCAGTGTGACCCTGGCGCCTTCATCGAGAAACAGCCGTGCCGCCGCCGACCCAAGGCTGCCAGCCCCGCCGGTCACGATACAGGTCTTGCCGTCGAGCTGGGCCATCGGCGAATTCTCCTTCTGTCTCAGCAAGTTTCGAGCGCGGCTGTCGAGCGGATAGCTTCGGCGCGGCGTTGGCAGGTAAGGGGCTGCGGCCTTACATCCTATGTGTGGAAAGTAGTTTGTGAGCCAACTAGTTTGCAATCAAACTAGTTGGCCATCAAACTTTTTCTGGTATTGTTTCACAAGCTCGGGCCGGCAAATGACAGTCGGGTGAGGCGTCTAAGTGGCACTAAAGCCATCGCACAAAGGGCAACCGGACCTGCGCCGTGAACGCACAATCCGGTTAGAGGAGGGGAGGAAGTTGAACGATGAGTAAGAACAAGCTGAATATCGATCGCCGCCAAGTCGTCAAAGGCGTGGCGGCCACCGGCCTGATGGCCACCTCGATCGCGCGTCCGGCCTTTGCCGCCCCGAAGACCATCAAGATCGGTTTGGTGCAGCCGTCGACCGGGCCGCTGGCGTTCTTTACGGAGCAGATGCCGTTCACGATCGCGCAGGTCAAGAAGTTCACCGGCGGTATGATCAAGGTCAGCGGCACGAACCATCCGTTCGAGATCGTCGTCAAGGACAGCCAGTCCAACCCGAACCGCGCGGCCGCCGTCACCCAGGAACTGATCCTGCGCGACCATGTCGACATCGTAGCGACCTACGCCACCCCGGAGACATGCAATCCCGTTGCCGATCAGTGCGAACTGAACGGTATTCCCTGCGTGTCTAACGACGCGCCGCTCGAACCCTATTTTTTCGGCCGCAAGGGCGACCCGAAGAAGGGTTTCGAATGGACCTACCACTTCTTCTTCAGCGGGCAGCAACTGGCGGCCTCGCTGGTGCCTTATTGGAACAGAACTCAAGACCAACAAGATCGTCGGCGGCCTGTGGCCGAACGACGGCGACGGCATCGCCCAGTCGCACGCTTTCCCGCCGTTCTTCAAGTCGAAGGGCTACACGGCCATCGATCCCGGCCGCTTCGACATGCCGGCCTCGAACTACAACGCCCAGATCAGCAAATTCAAAGCCGAGCACGTGGAGGTCGTCCAAGGTGTGTTGCCGCCGCCGGAGTTCACTACCTTCTGGAACGGTTCGGCGCAGCAGGGCTTCCAGCCGAAGATCGTCTATGTCGGCAAGGCCTGCGAATTCCCCGAAGCGATCTATCCGCTCGGCAAGCGCGCCGAACATCTGACCACCGAGGTGTGGTGGTCGAAGTTCCATCCGTTCAAGTCCGGCCTCACCGGCGTGTCGTCGCACGATCTCGCCGACCAGTAGGAGAAGGCCAGCAACAAGCAGTGGTCGCTGCCGCTCGGCTACCGCCACTCGCTGTTCGAGGTGGTGATCGACGTGCTCAAGCGCACCCGGGACCTAGGCAAGGCGGCGTCGATCCGTGACGCCATCAAGACCACGAGCTACAACTCGATCGTCGGCCATATCGATTTCCGCACCGGGCCGTTCCCGAATTGCTCGCAGACGCCGCTCGTCATCGGCCAGTGGTTCAAGGGCAAGAAATACCCTTACGAGATGTCCATTGTCGACAACTCGACTGCCAAGGAAATCCCGACCCAAGCGGAGCCGCAGCTGATCAAGTACTGATCGGTTCGACGGATCGTCAGTCGGTCCCGTGGAAGATCCGGCCGCCGTTGACTTTTGAGCCGACGACGGTCGTTCTATAAAGGGGTTGTGCTGGTGGCGGGTATGCGTGTCGTCCCGCCGCCATCGCCACAAGGCGGGGATGCGTGTTGCTTGAGTTGGTCGGGGTGAGCCGCTATTTCGGCGGCCTCAGGGTTATCGAGGGGCTCGATCTCACCGTCAGCCGGGGCGAGATTCTCGGCATCATCGGACCCAACGGGGCCGGCAAAAGCACGCTGTTCAACCTGATCAGCGGCAACTTGCCGCCGACGGACGGCCGCATCGTCTATGGCGGACGCGACATCACCGCCATGGCGGTATGGGACCGCTGCCGGCTCGGCATCGGCCGCACTTTCCAGATTCCGCGGCCCTTTCATCAGATGAGCGTTTTCGAAAACGTGCTGGCCGCAGCGGTGCATGGCGGCGGGACGACGGTGACGCGTGCCCGAGATGTGGCGGCGGCGGTGCTCGAACAGACGGGCCTCTGGCGGCGGCAGGCGACGTCGGCCGGCGCACTGTCGTTGCTCGACCTCAAGCGGCTCGAACTCGCCAAGGCGCTTGCCGTGTCACCGAAGCTTCTGCTGCTCGACGAGTTGGCGGGCGGGTTGACCGAAGCCGAATGCAACAGCCTCTTGGACATTGTCCGCGACGTGCACGGCAAGGGTGCGACGGTTGTGTGGATCGAGCACGTCATTCGCGCCTTGCGCCGCGTCGCCGGCCGGATGGCGGTTCTGCACGAGGGCACGATTTTCGCCAGCGGTACGCCGGACGAGGTTCTCGCCGACGCGCGGGTGAAGGAAGTCTACCTCGGGGCGGAAGGAAGCGCGACGTGACGGCGGCGAAAAGCAAAACGCCCGAAACGCCATTGCTGGCGGTCGAGCGACTGTCCGTCTTCTACGATCAGTTCCGGGCCGTCGATGCAATCGATCTAACGGTCGAGGCCGGCGAGATCGTTTCGATCATCGGTGCGAACGGCGCCGGCAAATCGTCGCTGCTCAAGGCCATCGTCGGGCAGGCCGACCGCATCGAGGGCGCCATCCGCTACGAAGGCGAGGATCTCGCAGGCCACGGCACGCCGGAGATCGTGGCGATGGGCATCGCGCTCGTGCCCGAGGGGCGCCGGCTGTTTCCGTCGCTGTCCGTCGAAGAGAACCTGCATCTCGGCTGGGAGGTCGGCCGGCGGGGGGAGATCGGCCTGAAGGATGTGTTCGGCTTCTTCCCGGTGCTCGAGGAGCGGCGCCGGCAGAAGGCGCGCGAATTGTCCGGCGGCCAACAGCAGATGGTGGCACTTGGCCGTGCGCTGCTCGCCAACCCGAAGCTCTTGCTGTGCGACGAGATCAGCCTCGGTCTCGCGCCGCTCATCGTCGATTCCCTCTACAAGCTCATTCCGGCGATCAAGGAACGCGGGATCGGCATCCTGGTCGTCGAGCAGGACATTACGCGCTCGCTTAGCGTTGCGGACCGCTTCTACTGCCTGCTCGAGGGCAGGGTCACGCTCGTCGAGCCGCCCCGGGGAGACCAGCCGGGACGTTGTCATGCAGCACTATTTCGGAATGTGAGGGACCTTGGTCGGCGCATTCGCAAACCAGATCATCCAGGGCATCCTGCTCGGCGGGCTGTACGCAATGTTCGCCATCGGCCTGTCGTTGTCGGTCGGCATCATGCGCTTCGTCAACATCGCCCATGGCGACTTGATCGTCCTGGTGTCTTTTCTGCTGCTGACACTGACGAGCACGCTCGGCCTGCCGCTGGTCGTCGCCACCGCGATCGTTATCCGCCGTCACCTTCATCGGCGGCTACCTGCTGCAGCGTCTGCTGCTGCAACGCGTGCTCGGCGAGAGCGTCCTGTCGATCGTGCTGGTGACGTTCGGGCTATCGGTGATCATCCAGAACGCCCTGCAAGGCACCTACGGCGCCGACACGCGCCTCATTCCGGGCGGCGGCATCGAGACGGCGACCATCCACCTCGGCGGCGGCATCAATATCGGCGTCCTCTCCTTGCTCATCTTTATATCCGCCGTCGGGCTCGTCTATGGGCTCGATCTGATGCTCTACCGTACGCGGCTCGGCGCTCGCATCCGCGCCGTCTCCGACGACGTCGGCAGTGCCAAGCTGGTGGGCCTGCGCTCGGCGCACATCTATGCGATCGCCATGGGCATCGTCGGCATGACCGTTGCCGTGTCCGGCGCCTTCATGGCGGTGTGGACCAATTTCGATCCGACCTCCGGCCCGAGCCGCCTGCTGATCGCCTTCGAGGCGGTGGTGCTCGGAGGGCTCGGCAGCCTGTGGGGCACCTTGGCGGGGGGCATTATCGTCGCGGTGGCCCAGAGCGTCGGTGCGCAGTTCGACGCCGGCTGGCAATTGCTGGCGGGCCACCTGGTGTTTCTCGCCGTCTTCCTGATCCGGCCGCAGGGCCTGTTTCCGAAATGACTGGGGTTTCGAACGTGGCCTGCAGGCTCCGCAAAATGCCACTGGTCTCGATCGGCCGCGGCGTTCTGGCGCTTCTGGTGGTGATGCTGGCCGCCGCGCCGTGGCTGTTCGGGCCGGCGGACTTGCAGATCCTGACCGAGCTCCTGTGCCTCCTGGTGCTCGCGGTGATGTGGAACCTGCTCGCGGGCTATGCCGACATCGTCACCATCGGGCAACATGGTTTTGTCGGCATCGGCTGCTACGCCTTCTACGCCTTCGCGGTGTACACAAACCTCGATCCCTATCTGGCTATCCTGATGGCGGGGCTCACCGCGCTCGCCTTCGCTGTGCCGTCGATGGTCATCGTCTTCCGGCTGCGCGCGGCCTATCTCGCGGTCGGCACCTGGGTGCTGGCCGAGGTGATGATGCTGGGCGCCGGCAAGATCAAGGCCTTCGGCGCCGGTCTCGGCATCAGCCTGCCGATCTCTGTGGTGCGCTCGTTCGGTTCCAGCATCGTCGAGCGTTTCACGACCATCTACTGGATGGCGCTCGCGCTGGCAGTCGTCGCGATGGTGGCGACCTATATGCTGATGCGTTCGTCCACCGGCATCGCGCTGACTGCCATGCGCGACGATGAGGAGGCGGCCGGGACCATCGGGGTCAACCTCACCCGCGCGCGTGTCAGCTGCTTCCTGTGGGCGGCGCCGTTCCTCGGCCTTGCCGGCGCACTGATCACGCTGCAGAAGCTCAGGATCGCGCCGACCGCCTCGTTCAGCATCATCGACTGGACGGTCTACATCATCTTCATCGTGGTGATCGGCGGCGTCGGCAGTTTCGAGGGGCCGATCATCGGCACCATCGTGTTCTTCCTGATCCGCGAATACCTGCAGAGCTGGGGCGTCTGGCACTTCATCGTGCTGGGGTGCGTGTCGATCGCGATGGTCATGATCGAGCCTCGCGGCATTTGGGGGCTGTTGCGCCGCGTGGTGCCGGGCGATCTCATTCCCGTCTCGCACACGCCGCGGCGTGACGAAGGCAGCAAGGAAGGCGCGTCTTAAGCCGGCTGGCGACCCCGGCAGGATTCGAACCTGCGACCATCAGCTTAGAAGACAGGAGGTCGGCACGTTCACAACATTGCAAGCCGTTTCAAAAATATCATTTCCATCGTTGGTACGAAAAAGCCGTCAGATCAGTGGTTGGTCTGACGACAGGAAGACGCGCGGCATGCTGCCGAGCCACTCGGTTGCGAGCGACCATAGTTCCGCTGCTGCATTGGGCGGGCCCGGTTCGAATGGATCGCTATAGCATTTGGCACCGGCTGCGCCCGCGATCCGTGCGACCGCCTTGACCATTTCCGGTGCGCCGGCGGCGAAGACGACGTCATTCTGGGTCAAGGCGGGAAGATGGTCGGTCGGTTTGCCGACACGCACGGCACCCGAGACACTCTGATGCATCGAGACCACTGGAACGATAGCGACATTCGGGAACTGCGCCAATCGGCAGAGCGCCGGAACCATGTAAAGCGACCGTATCGTGCGCGCGGCAACGATCAGCACGATTTCGCGGCGCGGCTGGCTCCTGATCGCAGCCTCGGCGACAGACCAAATTGGCGCAAAGCCCGTGCCGCTAGCAACCAGGACCAGCCGCCGCGAGGGAAAGGCCCTTAGATACGCCGAACCGAACGGACCTTCGAGCTTGACCCGATGGCCGGCCCGGATGCGCTTGCCAAGCGCGGAGGAAACCCGGCCATTGCGCACCATTCGAATATGGAATCGCATGAGTGCTTCGTCTGCCGGCCACGCGAGCGGCGCGGTTGGGCTGAAACAGCGGGCAGGAAAGCCACGGAATTGCACGGCATAATATTGGCCCGGGATGTATCGGATTGGCTTGAGTGCTTCGATACCGACTTCCCACACGTCTGGCGCCAATCGTGTGACCTCGGTGACCACGCCCGACGCCGTATCGATGTCAGGGACGCGTTCAACGGCGACGCGCAGGTCCGATACGATCCGACATTGACATGCGTAGACCGATTCCGGGTCCTCCGTCTGCCCGCCGAACACCCGGCCGTTGAGCACGCGGACGCGGCAGGTGCCGCAATGGCCGGAGCGGCAGTCGTGGGGGATATCAATGCCGTGGAGCAGCGCAGCGTCGAGCAGGAGGTCGCCGCGATGTGCGGACACCGTATTTCCATTTACCTCCAGGCTGCACACCTTTGCCATTAGTTCACCTTCAAACGTATCGGACGAACATGTCTCGTATGGCCTATTTGCGTGTGATCGAATGCCGCAACCCGCATGAAGATTCCGGTTTTAATCGGGATGTCGTAGCGGCTGCCGGTGTCGAGCCGCCGCTTTACCTCAAGGGCCCAGCGTCCTGCCGCCCAACGCGCGGCGCAGCGAACGTCCGCGCGATCGCCAGAATAGGTACCGGATACGATGACGCCTGGCACGACGGTGCCGACGGGAATATCGGCATCGCGCTCGCGCGAATACGGGACCGACTCTGCTTCGGTCATGTACCAGCGCGCGCCGTCGCTCTCGCCGTGATTGGGATCTAGATCAATTGTCCCCATTGCGCCGATCATCGCTTTGAGTGTTTTGGGCAAGCGGCGAGGAAGGACGATCCTGCTGTAGCCTTTGGGGGTGTGCGGCGAGAAATTGTTCGCGTAGCTTGCCGTACCCGGATCGGGTGCAAAGCCGCCTTGGTAGGGGACCACGCCTTCAACCTGCGCACGGCTCGCCTCGACCGGCGGGCCGAAATGATCGTCGTCCATAAACCCAGCCGCGTTTGTGCTCGTCGCCTTCCATTCCCAGACGTCGGCATAGAGCCCGAGCTTCTCGGTATAATGCAATCCGCGGCCCGACAGTGTGCGCGGCTCTTCGGCCAAAGGCTTGTCGCTAGCGTGGAATGTCCGGTCGCCGGCGAGGGTGACGTCAAGCGTGGTGAACAGTACGGCGAATTTGTCTTCGTTATAGGCGTGCTCTTCTCCTGATTCGTATCCCTTGTGCAGGAGTTTCCAGCCGTCCGCCGCCTTCATGAGGGGCAGTTGTTTCAACGAACGGGTTGGATCGTCCCAGGTGAAGAGGAAATAGACCCGATGACTGTCGTGCACGGCGCGGATCTCGACGGTCGTCCCGCCTTTGCCGTCGAAATTACCGCCATGATCGGTCTCAACGTAGTACGGTTCGGCCATCCGCCACGCCCGATCCGATATGTCTCCGTCGATGATTGGAACGTCGGCGGCGTTTACGCGGCGAATCGTCAGGCTCTCCGTCGTCTGACGCTCGGCCATGACCATCAATGAGGTTACGGTGATTGCCACCGCTGCCGCCACGACGAGGGGATTGGATTGCAGCACTGGACCGCGCGCCCGTTTGCTGCGGGGCCTGCGATCGTGCATGGGATTTCTTTGCTGGGCGACAGGATGAGGAGCAATGTCGGTTGTCGACCTGCGCGGCTGGGGCGATTGCGGGGCAGTCGGTGCCAGCTGGTGTGGTGTGCCGGCACGATCGTGTTCCGGCGGACGCGTCCTGACCCGGGGGCCACGAAATTCGTTCCCGCCGCCGGACGCCGGTCGATCAAGCAGGTCCAGCAGGTCGATCGGATCGAACGGGGGCGGTTGAGGCGGCAAGCGTGCCGGCCGCAGGATGCGTAACAACTGCGGCGCGCCACCGATCACCCAGTGGGCCAGGACATGGAGAACGGCATAACCGAGAATGAACCACATGCCAAACCAGTGAAGAGCTATCACGAAGCTGTTGGCATGATCGAAGTACATCAGCGTGCCGGTCGCGATTTCGGACAACAGCGCGAGATAGAACATCCAATAGAGGGTGATGTTGATTGCACCCCAACGCGCCTGACGACGGCCGAATAGGCCGGCCAAGCGGACCCGATCAAAGCAGATGCGCCGTGACAGTCCCGCGCGCGCGACATAGATTGGATAGGCGAGGGCGATCGCGCTGATGGCGACCGCGGCCTTCATGTGCGTCGTCCACACGAGATGACGCGGCATGATGACATCAAGTGCATTGATCCACGTGCGGCCCGGCTCCTCGCTCGCGATCCTCAAGCCGCTGAGAGCCGCCACCACGAGCGCCACAACTAAGCATAAGTGTAGTATGGCCGTTCCGTAATCACTCTTATGGTTGCGCGACGCGCGCCTCGCCATGCCAGCCCCCACTGGGTTCTTTTTTGCAAATTCGGATTCTTCTTTGTCTTTCGTTCAGACCCGGCTTCCTTGTTCGTCCAGAGTCGTCCTCGCTATCCAACGCACCGCGCGGACCCCGAATGGTTCATCCCGGCATTCGGGGCCTCATGCCGACCCGTAGCGTCGCTAGATCCACACGTTGTTAACCCCACATGTGTGCGAAATGATGGTCCGGCACATGTATATGAGCCAATTCCATGCTGTGGTCGTTATGCGTGCAGCTAGCGACCGCGACGACATCCGCCGCATTTGTGGGGGGTGCGCTGCTAGTGGCCTGCTCACTATTGGTGCTCGTGGCGGGCGTGCTGTTGGTGTTGCCCTGGTTTGTCGCGACCGGGCTCGACGCTTGCGGCAGCACCTCGGAAACGGTGAGGCCGGCCGGATTATAGGTGCCGCCGGTGATTGGAATGTTGTTGCCGCCGACGTCGGCGGCGTTGGCGTGCATCTCCTCGGCCGCCGCGGCAACCAGGTTGGCATCGCTGTTCTGGAGGCCCTTGACCATGGCGGTGACTTCGGCGCCCAAGGTGCTGTTTTGGCCCACCAACTCGTTATCGAAGCGGGCGGCAAAGATGGTGTTGGCCTGCGACGTGTCGAACTCCGACGCGTTGGCCTCAAACGTGTGCAACTGATCGATCAACGCGTTGACGGCAGCCTGGTCGCTCGAACCGACGAGCTGCGTCGCCTGCTGACCGAGCGAATTTGAGTCGGCGATGAAGTTGGCCCAGAAATTGGTCTGCGCCTGATTGTCCATATATTTTGGCGCCCCGTTCAGAGCGTCGGGGAAGGGCGCAAACCCGGCCACCCCGCCCTGATGGGCCATCTGTGCCAGGTTGTTGTCGCCCTGGACGATGTCGATGATGTCGAGGATGTTGTCGCTGTTCGCCCGGCCGTCGACCGGATTGGTCGCGGCGTCGTTGATGAACTGGAGTTGGAGCTGCAATTGCCGGATCACCGTGTCGGCATGAACGCCGGTGAGCCCGGTGAAGTCATTCGGGTTATCGGCAATCAGCTGATTCATGTCGGTGATGACGGTCTGAACGTCGTTGGTGATGGCGTCCTTATTATCGGCATTGACGCCGCCAAGGATCTGGTTGGCGGCATCGTTAAAGATGGCACCGATCTCGGCCAGGTTGGCGTGCGGAGCATCCTGCGGCGAAACACCGTTGAGGGTCTGCGGCGCCTGCATGAAGCCGGTGGCGCCGTCATTCGTCGCCAGCGCGGACAGCGCCGGATCGTTGGCGACGATATTGAGGATATCGAGATGGCTGTTGTGCAGCGCTGCCTCGGCGGCAGCGACACCGCCGAAGTTTCCGCCGCCGTTGACCGCGGACGTTGCTGCATTAACTGCCGTTGAAATGTCGGCCAGGATCGTCTGGGCGTTGGCCAGCGTGTCGCCAGTAAATTGTCCGGCCTGGATTTCGGCCTGGATTCCCGACTGCACGGTCTGCAGGTCGGAGATATATTTGTGAACGCTGCCGGTGCCCTGTCCTCCTTCCTCGACCGCGGTCTGCCACAGGCCGCCGACCAGCGCGCGGGTGGCGTCGTTGAAGGTCGCGCCGAGCGCTTCGAAAGCCGGCGCGGGGGTCGCCTGAGGCAGCACCTCGGGATAGGTCAAGCCGTCCGGATTGTAGGTGCCGCCGGTAATCGGAATGTTGTTGCCGCCGACGTCGGCGGCATTGGCGTGCATCTCCTCGGCCGCGGCGGCAACAAGGTTGGCATCGCCGTTCTGGAGGCCCTTGACCATGGCGGCCACTTCGGCACCCAGGGTGCTGGTTGGGCCCAGCAATTCGTTGTCGAAACGAGCTTCGAAAATGCCGCCTTGGACCGCATCGAAAGTCGTCGCGTTGTTTTCAAACGTGTTCAGCTGGTCGAGCAACGCGTTGATGGCGTCCTGGTTTTCCGAACCGACGAGCTGCGTCGCCTGCTGCCCAAACGAGTTGGAATCGGCGATGAAGTTGGCCCAAAAATTGGTCTGTGCCTGATTGTCTATATATTTTGGCGCTCCGTTTAGGGCATCCGGGAAAGGTGCAAATCCGGCCACGCCGCCCTGGTTGGCCATCTGTGCCAGGTTGTTGTCGCCCTGAACGATGTCGATGATGTCGAGGATGTTGTCGCTGCTTGCCCGCCCCGCGACCGGATTGGTTGCGGCATCATTGATGAATTTGAGCTGGAGCTCCAATTGCCGGATCACCGTGTCGGCATGAACGCCGGTGAGCCCCGTGAAGTCATTCGGGTTATCGGCAATCAGCTGATTCATGTCGGTGATGACGGTCTGAACGTCGTTGGTGATGGCGTTCTTATTATCGGCGTTGACGCCGCCGAGGATCTGGTTGGCGGCATCGTTAAAGATGGCACCGATCTCGGCCAGGTTGGCGTGCGGAGCATCCTGCGGCGCAACACCGTTGAGGGTCTGCGGCACTTGCATGAAGCCGGTGGCGCCGTCATTCGTCGCCAGCGCGGACAGCGTCGGATCGTTGGCGACGATGTTGATGACATCGAGATGGCTGTTACGCAGCGCTGTCCCGGCGGCAGCGACACTGCCGAAGTCCGCGCCACCGTTGACCGAAGCTTGCGCTGCGGAAATCGCCGTTGAGATGTCGCTCAGGATCGTCTGGGCGTTAGTCAGCGTGTCACCGGTAAATTGTCCGGCTTGGATTTCGGCCTGGATGCCCGACTGCACGGTCTGCAGATCGTTGACGTATCTGAAAACGCTGCCGGTACCTTGTCCGCCTTCTTCGACCGCGGTCTGCCACAGGCCGCCGACCAGCGCGCGGGTGGCATCGTTGAAAGTCCCACCGAGAGTGGCGAAGTCTGGTGCTGTCGGGTCAGGTGTCGGTTCTGGCGTGGGAGTTGGCGTGACGTGTTGTCCGTGATGCCGGTGATGTCCGTGATGCCAATCCCAACGATGTGCCATGGGTTGCCTCCAATGTCGTTGAACTTCTTCGAAACGCAATTTCGAAATGCAAGCGTCGGCACTGTTGGTGAACATCATGGCGGCAATCCGGCTGAAATTAGAACCAAGCAGACCGAGTGTGTGATTATTCATGGTTCCTTTGAAGACGCGTGCGAAATTCGCGACCGACACAGTACAGAGTCAATCGCTTGAAGTCAGTGACTGCATACCATCGAAGGTATCCGCAAGCGCATCGCGCTTGCATGAAGTCAGTGACCCTATACCGTCGAGGTGTTCGCAATCGCGGCGCGCTCGCATGAAGTCAGTGACTGCATACCATCAAAGGTATTCTTGAGCGCACTACGCTCTCGCAAATCTCATACCTGATCGGTACGCGGATAGTGCGCTCATCGGCAAAGACGTCGCTTTGCAGTTTGAACTCAGTGCTCATTCAATACCTGTGCATAATCGCGTCGAACTTTTGTCGTGTTTGGTGCGCAACGTTGGTTAACGGCAGCAGATCGCCGAAAGATGCGGTGCTGTGGTGGAGCAGCACATTTCTCGACAGTGTCTAATGAGGGAGCATGCTGTCTCTGGACGGGGATGATCCGGTTGCGCTCCAGTTGCGCGCCAGCGGGCGACAATTGGGGGGCGTTGCAGTTTTCAGCGGCGTCATCAATTTGCTGATGCTGTCCGGATCGCTTTATATGTTGCAGGTCTACGACCGCGTGATCCCGAGCCGCAACGTTAGCACTTTGCTCGGGCTGTCGGCGCTGGTTCTGGTCGCCTACATGCTACAGGGGTATTTCGATGCCCTACGCTCCCGCATGATGGCGCGGGTCGGCGCTCTCTTCGACGTCTGCCTGCAAGACCGGATTCACCACGCCCTAGTCACGCTGCCACTGCGAGGGGCGAAGCCAGCGCAGATGCAGCAGCCGCTGCGCGATCTCGATCAAGTGCGTATATTTTTGTCGGGATCCGGGCCGACTGCATTTCTCGATATGCCGTGGATACCGCTTTTCCTGGCCACGCTGTTCATCTTCCATCCGGTAATTGGTACGGTAGCGACGTGCGGGGCATTGGTGATCATTGCAATGGCGTTCCTGACAGAACGCCAATCGAGAAGAGCGGCCAAGGTCTCGACGGAGAGTACCGCTCAGCGACAACTTCTTGCCGACGCGGTACGTCAGAACGCAGAGGTCGTTCGTGCCCTCGGCATGAGCGGCCGTTTCGCGGCGCAATGGTCGCACGCCAATGAGCACTATATTCATCACAGCATGCGCCTTGCGGACGTGTATGCGAATCTCGGCGCAACTGCCAAGGTGCTGCGCTACGTGTTACAATCGGCGGTGCTCGGCGTCGGCGCCTATCTGGTGGTGAGGGAACAGGCCTCAGGCGGTATCATGATCGCATCCTCGATCATGATGGGACGGGCCTTGGCGCCGGTTGAGGTTGCGCTCTCGAACTGGAAGCAACTCGTTGCCGCGCGCGAAGGTATTGGCCGCCTGCGTTCGGTGCTCAAGCGCACGGCGGCTCCGGCGGCGCCCGCGGTACTGCTGCAACGGCCTCGGCATACGTTGGAGGTTGATGATCTCAGTGTCGTCGTGCCGGGCACGGAAACGACAGTTATCTCCCATGTCTCCTTCGGCTTGAGGGCGGGGACAGGGCTTGCGCTGCTTGGCGCTAGCGCCGCCGGCAAATCTTCGCTCGCCAAAGCGCTGGTCGGCATTTGGCCGGCCGCGAGCGGCGTTGTCCGCCTCGACGGGGCTGCACTCGATCGGTGGCATGCCGACGACCTTGGACGGCATATCGGCTATCTGCCGCAGGACGTCGGGCTGTTCGACGGGACTGTGGCGATGAATATCGGGCGGTTCGATGAATCGGCCAGTTCAGACGCCATCTTGGAGGCCGCCCGAGTGGCCGGCGCGCACGAAATGATCTTGCGCCTGCCCGACGGCTACGACACGCAAATCGGCGAACGCGGTGCGGCGTTGTCCGCCGGACAGCGTCAGCGCATCGGCCTCGCGCGGGCAGTGTTTGGTCGGCCATTTCTGGTGGTGCTCGATGAACCAAACGCCAATCTCGACGCCGACGGCGAACTTGCGCTGGTGCGGGCGATTGAGACTTTGCGGCGAGTGCAGAGCATCGTCATCGTTGTATCGCATCGTTCGAACGCCCTGGCCGCATTGAACATGACGATGGTGATCTACGAGGGCCGGTCGATTGCGTTTGGGCCGCGTGAGGAAATATTTGCTCGCGTCGCTCAGTCAAACGGTCGCGTCGCTGCCGCACCGAAGAAGGCCGGTGCCCCGCGCTCCGTTGTGGGAGCCGCGCCATGAACATGAATATGAATTGGTCCGGGCATCGCAACGAGCAGGCGCCGCAGCCGCACGGCTCGACCGTGGGCGCCGATGGGGTGATTGGTCTGCAGGGCGCCGCGCTCATCCATGAACTGATGAGATTGCAAAAAGCACTTGATCAAAGATGGGATGTCGAGCCTACGCAACCTTCTGGCGGTGGCGGTGAGCCAGCGCGGCATCGTCGGCATCCTAATAAACGGCCCAGCAACCGGCAACGCGCGCGGAAGTGGTCACCGAAAGGCGCGGTCGGTCAATGGCTCGGCTTTCTGGGTCTCAATCGATCCGCACCGGTCATCCGGGGCCCCGCACGGAGACCACGCGAGGGTACTATTACGGGACCGCGGCGCCCGCCCGATCGGAGCGTCAGGGAAATATTACGACCCGCGCCGGAGTATCCTGCGCATCATTCACCAGTGCATGCAGCGCCGCCGCTTGCGCCAAGAATCGCTCGGGCTGAGTTCGCCTGAGCCGCCCGTTCCACGATCCAGGCGAGAGCCCGTTTTCAACAACTTGCTGGCGCGCAGCAATAATGGCGCCGAGCCGTCCGCCCGGACCGAGAGCAAGGATCGAACTCGGAGCCATGGTCGAGGTCGGCCTCAAGCGTCTGCAGGCAGGGTGCGCGTTCCTAATGGAGCGCAAGTCAGATACCAGCCTGGAAAAGACGACTGGCATTGAACTCGCAACGGGCTTGAATCGCGCTTATCAAAACGAACTCAAAATCGGCCTTCGTGTTTTGATCCTGGGTCTCGGGGTATTCGGCGCCTGGGCCACGCTGATGCCGCTGTCTAGCGCGGTCGTGGTTCCAGGTACGCTGGTTGTGAAGTCGAGCGTAAAGAAGATTCAGCACGAGACGGGCGGCATCGTGGCGCAAATTCCGGTGCACGATGGCATGCACGTGAGCGCCGGCGACGTGGTGCTTCGCCTCGACGAGACGCAGCGGCGAGCCGAGTACAAGGTATTGATGCAGCAACTCAATCAGGTGCGTGTGAGATCGGCGCGCTTGATCGCGGAACGTGACGGTGTTCCTCAGCCGAAAATGCCGCACGCGATCGCCGCACAGCTGGGCAATCCCGACGTCAAACAACTTTGGGTCTCAGAAATTTCGCTGTTTAACAGCCGCTCCGCGGCGCGCCGCAGCGCCAAGGAGTTGTTGCGTGGTCGTGTCGGACAGCTTCAAGAGGAGGTCGCCGGTCTTGAGGCTCAGGTAAAATCCAAGGTTACGCAGCGCGACCTAATCTCGAGCGAACTGGACGGAGTCGTGACGCTCTACAAGAAAGGGCTGGTGCCGTTGGCGCGGAAGACCTCATTGCAGCGCGAGGCAAGCCGTCTCGACGGCGACCGCGGTCAAGCACTCGCAGCAATCGCGGAGGCGAAGTCGAAAATCGCCGATGCAAAACTGCAGATCATGCGCATTGATCAGGAATTTCGCACCGAGGTGATGAAGGACCTGCGCAAGGCGCAGGACCAAGAAGGCGAACTTATCGAAAAGACCGCCGCCGTGGGGGATTCGCTGAAGCGGCTCGATCTGCGTGCCCCGACCAGGGGGATCATTCAACAACTGGCGGTTCATACCGTTGGCGGCGTGGTCGCACCGCGTGAGGTCATCATGGAGATTGTGCCGGAGTTGGGTGACTTACAGATTGAGGCAAAGCTTCCTCCCCAGGACATCGACCATGTGCGGGCCGGACAGGAGACTCATGTGCGATTCTCCGCCTTCAACCAGCGCACTACCCCCGAGCTCAAAGGCGTCGTGTCATATGTCTCGCCCGACTTGAGTCACGATGAGCGGACCGGCGCGAGTTTTTATACGGTTCGGGTGAGGCTGCCCGGCGAGCAACGTCGGCGACTCGGTAACTTGCAACTTGTTTCGGGAATGCCGGCCGAGGTGTTTATGCAAATGGGCACCCGCACCATGCTGAGCTATCTCCTCAAGCCGATCAGCGATCAGCTCAAGCGCACATTCAATCAGCGCTGAGCGAGGCACGGTGCAGATTTGGATGGGCAATCGAGGACGACCGCGCCGTATCCGCGGCGATAAGGGGCGGCTCGCCTCGCCGAAGCGGGGCGGCCCCGTATTCACTTAATTGAGGCCACTACTCAGCCAACCGCTTCAGCCGCTTCTCGCAAGTTCTTCACGCAGGATATCGAGTTCCAGCCACATTTCTTCGGCAGCGGCAATTTGGTGCTGGAGCGCTTCGAGCCGCGAGGTGGTTTTCTCGAAGCCGGCGCGGTCGCGGGCGTAGAACCCCGGATCGTCAAGCTGTTGCTGCAGCGGTTGACCTGACGGCTTTCGTACCACCGGATGAGAGGTTACTGCATCGACACAATCTCATCCAATTGGTGGGCCAAGGGCGCGAATATCCGGGGCGCCGGTGGCCTGTCGTTGAGCGCCGAGTGCGGTCTGATCGTGTTGTCGTGCTTTTGCCATTGCTCGATGACTATTTGCGGTTCCTTCAGGCTGTAGAAGAGCTCTCCGTTCAGCAACTCGTCGCGTAGTTTCCCGTTGAACGGCGCTTGTTCGCGGCGAAGCTGGGATAATTTCCGGGTGACGAGATCGGGTATTGGCCTGCGGCACCGCTGGGATTTGATAATCCGTTTCTGGCGGCATTCCAGAGAGTGGTGAGCGCCATTGAGGCGGACGCAAATGCAGCGGAAGCTGGGAGGTAAGGTGAATTAGGGGCGGGTGCCAATGAGAACTGTAGAGCACCTAGTGGAGCGAATTTGACATTCGATACTCATTTGCGGCGAGTTGCCGATTCAAATTCAAAGCTCCACTGGTGCGGTGGATTTGAAGTTCGTCACATTGCTTGCAGCGAGTCCGTAGACGAACTTCAAATCCAAAACCGCACTAGAATCATAAAATTGCTAGTGTCCTTTCGAACCCGAAGTTCGTACGGAGCAAGCTGAATAATTTGACGAACTTCGGAATCGGGACACTGATAATCAAATGGTTGCTAGTGGTCCTTTGATTCCGACATTTGCTCGGGAGCCTGCAGCAGCGGGATGCAAATGTCGGAATCGGACCACTAGGAAAACGAGACACCGAGTTTATCGTCGCTCTGCCATGCCAAGCAGCAGTATCGACTGGACCGGAAATTGTCGAAGCTCAATTCAAACCACTTTGGAGCATAAATATTGAGCGCAAGCTGAATGCCCGCGCCTCGATTCGACAAATCGAATACAATGCAGTCGAGCGGGAGCGTGTCCTCATGGAAGAGAAGTTTTGCTCGCTTGTTCACTTCTTGCCTTGAAATTTGACGTCTTTCTTCCATCGTGAACTCGTCTCGCTATGCAGATCAACCAACCCTCGAGGTTCTGCTGGTTTGACCTTAGCCTCCGTGCGCGTCCAAAAATGCGGAGAACAACGCAACCAATACGGTTGTGCCGACCGCGGCATAAGCGACGGAGTTGAGCGCTCAACTCATCTCTCGCCAATCCAATTGCAATGGATCGAGTTTTTTACTCAGGATGCTTGGGCCGGTCGAATGGCTTTTCATGCCATCATCAATACAGCGGAGCTTTCATTGAACACTGAAGGTCGGTCGATAAAATTGATACAATTCACGAACCACTTTTTTAATGACCGCCGAGCCGGAGCCTATATGCGGCGAAAGCTATCTCGAGTTACGGCGTGCGCTCATAATGTTCGCCAAGCACCATGTCGGGTTTTCCCCTCAGAATAGACATCGATTGGGTCGGTTGGCATGTCTGCTGAGGGCCGATTGTGTTCTCTAATTTCGCGTTCGGCGGTCAATCTCTCCGCGAGCATCCTTGCCGGGCCATCCGATAATGGCGAACACTTTGCCCGTCGCCAGCCCATTCCCAGCCCCGCGCGCAGTAAGTTTGCGGTCATTCCTGGCCGTTCGTGCGGGCTATGCCCAGTGGATCGGTCATCAGGAAACGTCGATGCCAAGTCGCCGCGCCAAATCCATAACGTACGCCGGATAGCCGGGATTGCGTATGATTGCGGGGCTTGCGGCGCGAGCAGGCGCCGCGCATCGTCATGCTCACCCTGCTCAAGCAAGATGATCGTGCAGACAATTCGCGGAACCGCCATCAGGCCGTTGTTGTCGGCAAGGTAGCCGAACTCAGCAGGAATTTGATCGCGGCGCTCGAAACGCCGACGAGGTCATTTGGCAAGAAAACGAGCTGGGCGGCACAGACGCTGAACCTCTGAAAACAAATGGCGACCCCGCCTGGATTCGAACCAGGGACCCTCAGCTTAGAAGGCTGATGCTCTATCCAACTGAGCTACGGGGTCTTCATGCCCGGTTTACCCGGCTCACCCTATCATTGGAAGGTTGATCGGCCGCATCGGCCGGTCGGCTCGGTGGATGGCGTCGCCGAGGTCGACCTTTGTCCGAAGATGAGGCTAAAGCCGTGAATTACATGTTAAATAAGCACTTTAAATCCATTTTCTGAAGTTTTTAAAGTAGCACCTGAGAATATGTGCCTAGCACTATAATTCAACTTTCTCTTATCGGGACCGACTGGGCCCAAAAAAGCTCCAACGGTGCGCCTCTGCGGCCTCTTCGCGGCCGCGCCATGCCCTCGACACCATCCAATTGTCAGATGATATTTGTAGCTTAAAGCGTGGCCGCCGCCCTCAAACGGCCGCAGCGGGAGGTTTTGCGATGCTCAGTCTGCTCCGCGCCGGCCTCGCGGCCGCGCTCGTCGCTCTCGTCGCGGTCCCGGCCTTCGCTGCCGACAAAGCCTTCCAGCGCAGCGATCTCGACAACGCGGCGATCAAGCTGGAAGCGCAGATCAAGCAGGATGCCGGGCCGGTCACCAAGACCGCCGCAGCGCTACGCAAGGAAGCCGACGCCGCCTTCCGCAAGCACGATTATCGCACCGGCATGGTGGTGCTCGGGCAGTTGGTCACGGTCGCGCCCGCCGACAGCGCCAACTGGCTGCGGTTGGCGCGCACCATTCTTCAGATCAAGCCGCGCGACGCCCGGGAGCGCAATTTCCTGCTCCAGCGCGCCACCACCGCCGCCTACATCGCCTATCAGCGCGCCCGCGGCACCAATGCCGAAGCCGCAAGCCTGTCGGTGCTTGGCCAGACCTTCGCCGACCGCCAACAGTGGCGCGCGGCGCTCGACACGATGCGGCTGTCGCTCAATTTGCGCGAGACCGCCGACCTGCGCGGCCAGTACGAAAGGCTGCGGCTCCAGCACGGTTTCCGCGTGCTAAACTATTCCGTCGACTCCAACGCGACGTCGCCGCGCGCCTGTTTCCAGTTCTCAGAAAACCTGCCGGGCCGGCGCACCGATTTTTCGCCCTACGTGGCGGTTGTCGGCATCGACAAGCCGGCGATCTCAGCGACCGACCGCCAGCTTTGCGTCGAGGGCCTCAAGCACGGCGAGCGCTATGCTATCACGCTGCGCGCGGGTCTTCCTTCGACCGTGCACGAGACCTTGTCGAAGACCAATGAATACACCGTGTTCGTGCGCGACCGGCAGCCGTTCGTGCGTTTTTCCGGCAAGGCCTATGTGCTGCCGCGCACCGGCCAGCGCGGCATCCCGGTGCTCAGCGTCAACACCAAGGCGGTGGAGATGTCGGTCTATCGGGTTGGCGACCGCAACCTGATCGACATCGTGCTCGGCTACAATTTCCAGCGTAACATCAGCCAGTATCAGGCGGAGCGGCTGGCGAACGAGAGCGGGCAGAAAGTGTGGAGCGGCGAACTCGCCGTCACGCCGAAGCTCAACACCGAGGTGGCGACCGCCTTTCCGGTCGGTCGGGCGCTCGGCAATCTTAAACCTGGCGTCTACGTCATGACCGCTCGGCCGAAGGAACTGCTGACCAACGACTACGGTCAACGCGCGACGCAATGGTTCATCGTCTCCGATCTCGGCCTGACCGCCTATTCCGGCCATGACGGGGTCGACGTCTTCATACATTCGCTGGCGAGCGCCGATCCCGAAGCCGATATCGAGGTGCGGCTGGTCGCGCGCGACAACGAAGTGCTGGCGATCCGCAAGACCGACAAGAACGGCTTTGCCCATTTCGAAGCCGGCCTCGCGCGCGGCAAGGGCGGTCAGTCGCCGGCGGCCATCGTCGCGACGCTCAAGGGCGATTACGCCTTCCTCAGCCTCAAATCGGCGGCCTTCGATCTCTCCGACCGCGGCGTCGGCGGCAGGTCCGTGCCGGTCGGGCTCGACGCTTTTGTTTATACCGAGCGCGGCGTTTACCGCACCGGCGAGACCGTGCATGTGACGTCGCTGCTGCGCGACGCGCAAGGGATAGCCGCCACCGGAGCACCGCTCACGCTGGTGATGGAGCGCCCGGATGGCGTCGAATACCGCCGCGCGATAGTGCGGGACGGTGGCCTTGGTGGCCGCAGTTGGAACGTGCCGCTGGTGTCCTCGGCCATGACCGGCACATGGCGCGTTGCCGCCTATACCGATCCCAAACAGCCGCCGGTTGGTCAGACCACCTTCATGGTGGAAGATTATGTGCCCGACCGTATTCAATTCGATCTGACGTCTAAAGACGCGGCGATCTCGCAAAAAACGCCGGCGCAGGTCAGCGTCGACGGTCATTTTCTCTATGGCGCTCCGGCCTCCAATCTCGATCTCTCCGGCACAATGACCATCGGTACGGCCGATGAAAGGCCTGGCTTTACCGGCTATTCGTTCGGGATCGCAGACGACGACGTGACGGCGGTGCGCCAGGAACTCGACAACCTGCCGGCCACCGATGCCAAGGGCCAAGTGACGTTCCCGGTCGCGGTCGACAAGGTGCCGGCGACCACGCGCCCGCTGGAAGCGACCATCAATATCAGCATGGCTGATACCGGCGGCCGCGCGGTCGAGCGCAAGATCACGCTGCCGGTGACGCCCGGCGTCAATATGATCGGTGTCAAGCCGCTGTTCAAAGGCAGTTCGCTCGCCGATGGCGCGAACGCCGAATTCGACGTGGTCGTGGCTGCGCCCGACGGCAAGACCGTCGCGCAGAAGGCCCTAAAATTCGAGCTGCTCAAGATCGAAACATCATATCAATGGTACCAGCAGAACGGGCAGTGGTCGTTCGAGCCGATCAAGCGCACCGAACGCGTTGTCAACGGTACGGTCGACACGACCGCCGACAAGCCGGCACATTTTTCCGTGCCGGTGAGATGGGGCCGCTATCGCCTGGAAGTCTCGACCGGCGATCCGAACGGCCCGACCACTTCGCTGACCTTTGATGCCGGCTTCTACGCCCAATCGAGCGCCGACACGCCGGACCTGCTGGAAATCGCGCTCGACAAGGGCCAATACCAAAGCGGCGACACCATGAACGTGGCGGTGACCGCGCGCGCCGCCGGCCGCCTCACGGTCAACGTGTTCACCGACCGGTTGGTGGAGAGCAAGGAAGAAGCCATCAAGGCCGGCACCGAACGCGTTGCGATCAAAGTCGGCAAGGACTGGGGCACCGGCGCTTATGTGGTCGCCACTTTGCGCCGGCCGCTCGATGCACCGGCCAAGCGCATGCCCGGGCGCGCCATCGGCGTTAAATGGTTCGGGATCGACCACGCCGCGCACTCGCTCGCCATGAGCATGGATCTGCCGGCGACCTTGCGTCCGCAATCGACCCTCGACGTGCCGGTCAAGGTGGCGGCCTTCAAGCCCGGCGATGACGTGCGCGTGGTGGTGGCTGCGGTCGATGTCGGCATTCTCAATCTTACCAATTACAAGCCGCCGGCGCCGGACAACTATTACCTCGGCCAGCGCCGGCTCACGGCCGAGATCCGCGACCTCTATGGGCAATTGATCGACGGCATGCAGGGAATTCGCGGCGCCATCCGCACGGGCGGCGATATCGGCGCAGGCGCATTGACCGGTTCGCCGCCGGTGCAGCCGCCGCTCGCGCTTTATTCCGGCATCGTCAAAGTCGGCGACGACGGCATTGCCCATGTCCAGTTCACGATTCCCGCGTTTGCGGGCACCGTGCGCGTGATGGCGGTCGGCTGGAGCAAGGACAAGGTCGGCAAGGCAGTTGGTGACGTGATCGTGCGCGATCCCGTGGTGCTGTCGGCCACGCTGCCGCGCTTCCTGCGCACCGGCGACAAGAGCGCGGTGCAACTCGTCCTCGACAACGTCGAAGGCGCCGCCGGCGACTACAAGATTGCCGTCGCCGGGGAGGGTTCGGTGTCGATTGACGGCAACAAGGCGCCGTCGCTTACGTTGGCCGCAAAGCAGCGCAGTCAGGTGTTGGTGCCGGTGAGTGCCCATGGCGCTGGACAGGGAACCGTGTCGGTCGATGTCACCGGGCCCGACAACTATTCGCTTCAACGCGTCTATTCGCTCAACGTGCGGCCGGCGACACAAATTCTGACCCGGCGCAGCATCCGCACGCTGACGGCCGGTGAGAGCCTGACGCTCGACCATGCGATGTTCGCCGACTTCGTGCCCGGCACCGGTCGCGCCGCGCTGTCGGTGGCGATCTCCACTTCGCTCGACGCCGCGACCCTGCTCGGGAAGCTCGACCGCTATCCGTTCGGCTGCACCGAACAGGTGACCAGCACGGCGATGGCCATGCTCTATATCAACGAGCTTGCTGGCGACGCCCATCTCGCCATCGACGGCGACATCGACACCCGCATCCGGGACGCTATCCAGCGCCTGCTGGCGCGCCAGGATTCGAACGGTTCGTTTGGCCTGTGGTCGGTAGGCGGCAACGACATTTGGCTCGACGCCTATGTCACCGACTTTTTGACGCGCGCGCGCGAACGCGGCTTCAAGGTGCCGGCGACCGCCTTCACCCTGGCCATCGACCGATTGCGCAATTACGTCGCCAATCAGCAGGATCCAACCAGGAACGGCGGCCGCGACATCGCATATGCTTTCTACGTGCTGGCGCGCAACAGTGCGGCACCGGTCGGCGACCTACGCTATATCGCGGACGTCAAGCTCGGCGCGATCGCGACGCCCATCGGCAAGGCGCAGATCGCGGCAGCGCTCACCATGTTGGGTGACAAGACCCGCGCCGATCAGGTCTATCGTGCCGCGCTCAATGCGCTGCCGCCCAAGCCCGTGCTTGCCACCTTCGGGCGCGAGGACTTCGGTTCCGACCTGCGTGACGCTGCCGCACTGGTGACACTTGCTTCTGAAGGCGGCGCGCCGCAACGTACCATCGACGACGCGGTTGCGCGCGTCGATGCCGCCCGTGCCCAGCTTACCTTCACCTCGACCCAGGAAGACGCCTGGCTCGTGCTCGCCGCGCGCGCGCTGGAAAAGCAACTTAGTTCGCTGAAGCTCGCGGTCAACGGCTCGGCGCATAAGGGTCCCCTCTATCGTTCCTTCCGCGCCGATCAACTGAGTCACCAGCCGCTGACGGTGACCAACCAGGGCGCTGGCAAGCTGCAGGCTGTAGTGTCGGTGAGCGGGGCGCCGCTGATGCAGGAGCCGGCCGCCGAGCGCGGCTTCAAGATTGAGCGCAGTTACTCTACGCTCGAGGGCAAGCCAGCCGATCCGACCCACGCCGAACAGAACGAGCGTTTCGTTGTCGTGCTCAAGGTGACCGAGCCACAGCCGCAGTTCGGCCGCGTGATCCTTGCCGACTACCTGCCGGCCGGCTTCGAGATCGACAATCCGCATCTGGTGTCGTCGGGGAATACTGGTACGCTGTCGTGGATCACCGACGCCGCCCAACCGGTCCACACCGAGTTCCGGGACGACCGCTTCACCGCGGCCTTCGATCGCAACAAGAATTCGAAGCCGGTGTTCACCGTGGCCTACGTGGTGCGGGCGGTGTCGCCGGGTCACTATGTGCTGCCACAGGCCTATGTCGAGGACATGTACCGGCCCGAGCGTTTCGGGCGCACTGGCACGGGCACCGTTGAGGTCGCGGCCGCGAAATGAACGACGAAAACGACGAGGGCAGGGCGGGCAAGCCGACGATCTGGTGGCGGCTGCGCTATGTCTTCGCGGGCACCGGGGTTTTGATGGTGGCTTTCGTCGCCGCTGTGGCGCTTTACCTCTATGCGTTGGGGCCGGTGCCGCTTGGGCGGCATCTCGCCTATTCGCATCTAGTGGTCGATCGGAATGGAAAACTGCTGCGCGCCTATGCCACGCCGGAAGGACGCTGGCGACTGCCGGCGACGGTGAAGGACGTAGATCCACGATTCCTTAAACTGCTGTTCGCCTATGAGGACAAGCGTTTCTACGAGCATGACGGGGTCGATCCGTTCGCCATGACGCGGGCGGCCTGGCAGTGGATCAGCACCGGCCATATCGTTTCGGGCGGCTCCACGCTGACCATGCAGGTGGCGCGGCTGTTGGAGCCGCGGCGTCATCGCAGCATCGAGGCGAAACTCCGCCAGATCGTGCGCGCGCTAGAGATCGAGCGTGTCCTGACCAAGAATCAAATTCTGTCGCTTTACCTGACGATCGCGCCCTACGGCGGCAATCTCGAGGGCATCCGCGCAGCCTCGCTGGCTTATTTTGGTAAGGAGCCGTACCATTTGACGTTGGCGCAGGCTGCGCTCCTGGTAGCGCTGCCGCAATCACCGGAACTGCGTCGTCCCGATCGCCATCCCGAAGCAGCGCGCGAAGCGCGCAACCGCGTGCTTGACCGCGTGGCGGAGGACGACGTGGCGCCGCCCGACGAGATAGCCCACGCCAAGACGCAAGCCGTGCCGCATGCGCGCAAGCAATTGCCGATGCTGGCGCCACACACCGCCGACAAGGTGGTGTCCGCGCATCCGCAGCTTGAAATCGCCCGGCTTACGATCGAGGCGCCGCTACAGAAGTCGCTGCAGCAGCTCGCTCACGAGCGCGCGCAGGCGATGGGTCCGCGTATCTCAGTCGCCATCCTCGTCCTCGATAACGCGACGGGAGAGGTGCTGGCGCGTGTCGGCTCCGCCGACTATTTCGATGACGAGCGTGCCGGCCAGGTCGATATGACCGATGCGTTGCGCTCTCCCGGTTCGACCTTGAAGCCGTTTATCTACGGCATGGCCTTCGAGGACGGCCTGATCCATCCGGAGACGCTGATTGACGACAAGCCGCAGCGCTTCGGCAGCTACAAGCCCGAAAATTTCGATCTCACCTTCCAAGGCACGGTGACAGTACGCCGCGCGCTGCAGTGGTCGCTCAACGTGCCGGCCATCGCCGTGCTCAACCGCGTCGGCGTCAATCGCTTGAACACGCGGCTGACGCAAGCGGGTGCGGGATTGGTGCTACCGCGGGACGAAGCGCCGGGACTGGCTATGGGGCTTGGCGGCGTGGGTATCAGACTTTCGGATCTAGTGATGCTCTATGCTGGGCTTGCCCGCCTCGGCACGGTGGTGCCGCTGGTCGAGCAGGCGGGAGCGAAACCAGCGAGCCCGCGCCGTCTTATCGATCCGGTCGCCGCCTGGTATGTCGGTAACATTTTGATCGGGGCGCCGCCGCCTCAAAACGCGCCGTCCGGCCGCATCGCCTATAAGACCGGCACTTCCTATGGCTATCGCGACGCTTGGGCGGTGGGTTTCGATGGCCGCATGACCATCGGCGTCTGGGTTGGCCGTCCAGATGGCACGCCGGTGCCCGGGCTGGTCGGACGCGCCTCGGCGGCGCCCATCCTGTTCGACGCATTTGCCCGCACCGGCTACGCCCCGGCACCGCTGCCGCCGCCCCCGAAGGGCGTCGTGTTCGCCACGACCGGCAAGTTGCCGCCGCCGCTACAGCACTTCAATCCCGACAAGACCGTGGGGGCGGTCGCGGCCGCGCCGCGTATCATGTTCCCGCCTAACGGGGCGCGACTGGAATTGGCCGGCCCGCGCAACGATCCCGAGCCGGTGGCGCTCAAGCTGGCCGGCGGGCGAGCTCCGCTCACGGTCATGGTCAATGGCGTTCCGTTGCCGGCTTTGCACGGGCGCCATACGGTGTTCTTCAGGCCAGACGGGCCCGGCTTCGTGCGGCTGACAGTGCTGGATGCCCGCGGCGTCGGCGATAGCGTCCTGGTGCGGCTGCAATAAAACCCGCGTGCGGCGCCCACGCGCCAATGACAGCCTCGGCGCTTGGCACTATGGTCCGCGCCAGCGGGCGGCCCCAAATCCGGCGGAACTGAAGCAGACAATGAGCTCGACCAGCAACGACGCGTGGCAATCGCTCGGCCCGGCGCGCGGCCTGGCGTCCGGGCTCGACTATGCCACCCGCTCGCACAGGCGAGCGGCGCTCCTGCTGACCCTGATCTGCCTGATTGCCTTTTTGCCAGGTTTTTTCCAAATCCCGCCAGTCGACCGCGACGAGGCGCGCTTCGCACAGGCCTCCAAGCAAATGATCGAGGCGGGACAGTACGTCGACATCAAGTTTCAGAACGAGGTCCGCTACAAGAAACCGATCGGCATCTATTGGTTGCAGGTGGCCGCAGTGAAGAGCGGCGAAGCGCTCGGCATCCCGCGGGCAAGGACCACAATCTGGCTCTATCGGCTGCCCTCGCTTATTGGCGCCATCGGGGCGGTACTGCTCACCTATTGGGCCGGGCTCGCCTTTGTCGGCCGCCGCGGCGCGCTGGTCGCGGCGTTGATGATGGCGAGTTCTATTCTACTCGGGGTCGAGGCGCGGCTCGCCACCACCGACGCGATGCTGCTGCTCACCTGCGTCGCCGCGATGGGCGCACTGGCGCGCATCTACCTCAGTCAGCGCCGTCACCCTGAAAATCCCGTCGGTTGGACGTGGCCGGCGATTCTGTGGACCGCCACGGCGGCCGGCATTCTGCTCAAGGGCCCTTTGATCGTGATGTTCGTCGTGCTGACCGCCGCGACGCTCTCGATCCTCGATCGGTCCGCGCGGTGGCTCGGCGCTTTGCGCCCGCTCACCGGCATCGTATGGATGCTGCTCCTGGTGATGCCCTGGTTCCTGGCGATCATCGCCAAGTCCGGGATGACGTTCTTCAAGGACGCCGTGGGTCACGACATGCTGGCCAAGGTGACCAGCGGGCAGGAGGCGCACGGCGCACCGCCCGGCTATTACCTGCTGTTGTTTTTTGTGACGTTCTGGCCCGCTTCGGTGCTGGCCGGCTTTGCCGTGCCCGCCATCTGGAAGGCGCGGCGCGAGCCCGGCGCACAGTTTTTGCTCGCGTGGCTCATTCCGTCCTGGATTGTTTTCGAAGCGGTGATGACCAAGCTGCCGCATTACGTGCTGCCGCTTTACCCTGCCATAGCCATTCTGATTGCGGGCATCCTGGAGGGCGGGGGGTTGAGCAAGACGCGTTGGCTGGTGCGCGGCACCGTCGGCTGGTTCCTGTTTCCGGCCGCGATCGCGATCACGGTGCTGGTCGGTTTTGTCGCGCTCAATCATGATCTCGGTCTTTTGGCTTGGCCGTCAGCCGGCGGGGCGGTGGTCTTCGGCCTGTTCGCTTGGTGGCTTTACGAGGTGGATGGCCCTGAGCGCGCGTTGATGCGCGGAATGGCGGCCTCGGTCCTGGTCGGCATCACGGTCTATGGGGTGACCTTTCCCACCATGCCATCGTTGTTTCCAAGCGAGCTCGTGGCGGAAGCCGTGCAAGAAAACGGCTGTGAAACCCCGCTCGTCGCCTCGACCGGCTATTACCAGGAGCCGAGCGTGGTTTTCCTGCTCGGCACCGATACCAAGTTCACCGATGCCGCCGGTGCTGCCGATTTTCTGAAAGGCGGCGGCTGTCGGTTCGCGCTCATCGACGCACGCAACGAGCGTAGTTTCATCCAGCGCGCCAACGCGGTCGGTCTGCGATATGCGCTCAGCAAACGTGTCAGCGGCTATAATATTAGTATCGGCCGGCCAGTGCGTCTGACCGTGTTCCGCTCGATGGCAAAGTGAATGACAGCGGTGAACGGGATCAAGACAGAGGGCAAAGCGCAGGCCGCATTGCGGCGTTGCTGGCAGAACGCCATTGATGCGATCACGCTGGTGACGCGGCCGCAGCGTATCGCCGGCGCACTCTGGCCGCCATCGCCGCAACAAACGGCAATCGCCGGCGCCGCGCTGGTGGCTGTCATCCTGCTGATGATGTTGCTCATCGACGCGCCGATCGCTCGCGGCGCCACCGATCTGCCGCACTGGTATCGCTGGTTCAACGAGCAGATTACCGATTTCGGCAAATCCGGCTGGGTGCTGTGGCCGCTCGGCTTTGTATTCCTGACGCTTGCTGCTTTGCCGTCGGCGACGACACGAATTTCCCAGGCCGTGATGGCGGCGCTGATGGTGCGCGTCGGCTTCCTGTTCCTGGCCATCGGTGTGCCCGGCCTGTTCGTCACGACCGTCAAGCGCATGATCGGCCGCGCCCGGCCGATGATCGATGGGGGCCCGCATCCCTTCGAGTTCAAGCCGTTCATTTGGCACGCCGCTTACGCCAGTATGCCCTCCGGCCACGCCACGACCGCCTTCTCGGTGTTGGTGGCCTTTGGGACGTTGTGGCCGCGCGGGCGTACCGCGTTGTGGCTCTATGCGCTGGCCATCGTCACCAGCCGGATCGTGGTGAGCGCGCATTACCCGAGTGACGTTTTGGCCGGCGCCGTGGTTGGTACCGTGGGCGCGCTCCTGGTGCGGCGCTGGTTCGCGCTGCGGCGGCTCGGCTTTTCGCTCGCGTCGGACGGCCGCGTGCACCAGTATCCGGGGCCCTCGCTCCGGCGGCTCAAAATGGTTGCCCGCGATCTGTTGGCCCCATAAAAACCCGAGCACGTTAGCGGTCCGATGCCGACATTTGTCTCCCGTTGCTGCAAGCTTCCGAGCAAATGTCGAAATCAAAGGACCGCCCGCAACTATTTGATTCTAGTGGAGGTTTAAATTTGACATTTGATGGGCGGTTGGCCGCAAATGAATATCAAATGTCAAATTCGCTCCACTAGGACGGGGCCCATAACATCATGAACACGAGCGATCCGGCGGTGTCCGTTGTGGTGCCGGTGCGCAACGAAGCTGAGAACATTGCTCCGCTTCTGGGCGAAATCGTCGCTGCGCTGGACGGCCAGTGGCCGTTCGAGGTGGTCTATGTTGACGATGGCTCGAGCGATGGCACGCCGGCGGAACTCACGCGGCTGAAGGCGCAATACCCGTTTCTGCGCCGGCTGCGCCACGCCCAGTCCTGCGGCCAGTCGGCGGCGGTGCGCACCGGGGTGCGCGCGGCGCGGGCACCGCTGGTGGTGACGCTCGACGGCGACGGCCAGAACGATCCGGCCTTCCTGCCGGCGCTGGTCAAGGCGCTCGCAAGTGGCGGCCCGGACATGGGGCTGATCGCCGGCCAGCGCATCGGGCGCAAGGCCTCCGGCTTCAAGAAACTGCAATCCCGCATCGCCAATACGGTGCGCGGCGCGGTGCTGCGCGACGGCACCCGCGACACCGGCTGCGGCCTGAAGGCGTTCCGCCGCGAACTGTTCTTGAGCCTGCCTTATTTCGATGGATTGCATCGTTTCTTGCCGGCGCTGGTGCGCCGCGAGGGCTACAAAGTCGGCTACGTCGACGTCGTCGATCGGCCACGATCGCATGGCGTATCGAATTACGGTATGTGGGATCGGCTTTGGGTTGGCATTCTCGATCTCGTCGGCGTGTGGTGGCTTATCCGTCGCAAGAAGCGCGCGCCGCAGGTTTCGGAGGAGTGAATGCTGATCCAACTCGCACACGCCGTCGGCGGTTATCTGCATGACGTGTTCATCACCAATCTTGACTGGTGGGTGATGCTAGGCTTCATCGCGCAGGCGTTCTTCACCGCCCGCTTCGTCGTGCAATGGCTGGCCTCCGAGCGCGCCGGCAGGAGCGTTATTCCGCTGTCGTTCTGGCTGCTCTCGATCGGGGGCGGCATCCTGCTTTTGGTTTATGCGCTTTACCGGCGCGATCCTGTATTTATCGCCGGCCAGGCGTTCGGCGTCTTCGTCTATTTCCGCAATCTCTATTTCGTGCTGCGCGAGCATCGCGGGGTCACGACCAAATCCGGCTGAACGGAAGCGCGTCTGCGCCTCGGCCAGTGTTCCACGGTGCGGCGCCATGGTGCTTTAGTCTAAGAGAAACGTGCACCTTCGGGCACTACTACCATCGGAGGTGGCAATTGCGCGAGTCAACCCCTTGACCTTGCAACGCGATCGTTCTGATATGCGACTGGCGCCGGGGCCTTGGGGAGACAATATGCCAAGACCTGACCGTTTCGCCGCCGGGCCGAGGTCTGGTGGTGAACCTGTTTGGTCTAACCCTGTTTGACCCGCCTAAAGAGCGCCGTAACCGAGTCCGCCCTGAAGAGGCCGTACAATGAAACGAATTGGTACAATTTTCGCGCTCGCCGCTGCTGTCTTTGTCTTTGCGCATCCGGCGTCCGCGCAGACGCTCAAGGCCGTCAAAGCACGCGGCATGCTTAACTGCGGCGCCAATGGCACCCTTGCCGGCTTCGGTCTGCCGGATGCCAAGGGCGCCTGGCACGGGATCGACGTCGATGTCTGCCGCGCTGTCGCCGCGGCCATTTTCGGCGACCCGACGAAAGTCAAATTCACGCCGCTCACGGCGAAGGATCGTTTCACCGCCCTGCAATCGGGCGAAGTTGACGTGCTGTCGCGCAACACCACCTGGACCTCGTCGCGCGATACCTCGCTCGGCCTGAATTTCACCGGCGTTGACTACTATGACGGCCAGGGATTCATGGTGCACAAGTCGCTAAAGGTGAACTCGGCGCTCGAGCTCAACGGCGCCTCGGTCTGCGTGCAGCAAGGCACCACCACAGAGCTCAACCTCGCCGACTTTTTCCGCGCCCATAACATGCAGCTCAAGACGGTGACTTTCGCCACCGCCAACGAGGCGATCAAGGCCTATGACGCCGGCCGCTGCGACGCCTACACCACGGACGCCTCTGGCCTCTATGCCGAGCGGCTGCGGCTCTCCAACCCGGACGACAACATCGTGCTGCCGGAAATCATCTCGAAGGAGCCGCTGGGTCCGGTCGTGCGTCACGGTGACGATCAATGGTTCGACATCGTCAAATGGGTGCTGTTCGCGATGATCAACGCCGAGGAGCTCGGCATTACCCAGAAGAACGTCGACTCGATGATGAAGTCCACAAATCCGGCGATCAAGCGCTTCGTCGGCACCGAGGGCAATTACGGCGAGCAACTCGGTTTGACGAACGACTGGGCAGTGCGCATCATTAAGGCAGTCGGCAACTACGGCGAGTTGTTCGACCGGAACGTCGGCAAGGATTCACCGCTCAAGATAAACCGCGGCCTCAACCGGCTGTGGGAAAAAGGTGGTATCCAATACGCGCCACCGATCCGCTGAGGCCAAGGCCTCGACCGCGGGACCCGCGGGGGCGCGTCCCCCGCGGCCGCGGTTTGACATAACGGGTGCGACCGGGCGCCATTTGGTAACGTGGCGAGGGGCCAAATGTCGGTAGAAGTTTCGAGCGGAGCGAGCCCCGCACGCGTCGCCTTCTACAACGATCCCAGGGTCCGCAGCTTTGTCTATCAACTTGTTCTTTGCGTGCTCATCGGCCTGGTGGTCTATGGCGCCACCGTCAACGCCATCGATCATCTGCACCGGGCGCATATCGCCTCCGGCTTCGACTTCTGGGATACCACCGCCGGATTCGGCATCAGCCAGACGCTGATCTCGTATTCGGCCGACGCCTCCACCTACGGCCGCGCCTTCTGGGTCGGCCTGGTCAACACGCTGCTGGTCGCCGCGCTCGGCGTCTTCTTTGCCACAATAATTGGCTTCGTGGTCGGTATCGCGCGGCTCTCCAGCAATTGGCTGGTGGCCAGGGTGGCGACCGGCTACGTCGAGACCCTGCGCAACATCCCGCTGCTGCTGCAACTGCTGTTCTGGTACAACGCAGTGCTCAAGGCGCTGCCGATCGTGCGCGAGAGCTACGCGTTTCCCGGCGGCATTTATCTCAACAACCGCGGCCTGATTTTGCCGGAACCGGTGCCGCAGAGCGACTTCGACTGGGTGACCGCCGCCTTCGTCATCGGCATCCTTGCCTCGATCGTTTTCTACATCTGGGCGCGGCGGCGCCAAATGCGCACCGGCGAGCAGGCGCCGGTGTTTTGGGCGACGCTGGGCTTGGTCATTGGCCTACCGACGATCATCGCAGTGCTGCTCGGGTTTCCGGTTCACTTTAACTTTCCCGCGGCCGGGCGTTTCAACATCGTCGGCGGCGTCGGCGTGCAACCCGAATTCCTGGCGTTGCTGTTCGGACTGTCGCTTTACACCGCCGCCTTCATTGCCGAGGTGGTGCGCGCCGGCATCCTGGCGGTGTCGCGCGGGCAAACGGAAGCCGCCTATTCGCTCGGGCTCAAGCCGGGGCCGACGCTGCGGCTGATCGTGGTGCCGCAGGCGATGCGGGTGATCATTCCGCCACTCACCAATCAGTACCTCAATCTGATCAAGAACTCCTCGCTGGCGGTGGCGATCGGCTACCCCGATCTGGTGCAGGTGTTCGCTGGCACGGTGTTGAACCAGACTGGGCAGGCGGTCGAGGTCATCGCCATCACCATGGCGGTCTATCTCACCATCAGCCTCGTCACCTCGCTGGCGATGAACATCTACAACCGGCGCATGGCGCTGGTGGAACGGTGACGGGGCCAGCGCCATGACGATGGCCGAAGGCGATCTTGCCGTCACCGAACTGCGCTTCGTGCGCGAGGCGCAGATCGAAGCGCGACCGCCGCCGGCGATGATGACCGGCATGTTCGGGTGGCTGCGGCAGAACCTGCTGTCGACGCCCTTCAACATCGCGCTGACAATTTTGATTGTATTGCTGCTGGCCTGGGTCATTCCGGAACTGCTGAGGTTCCTATTGATCGACGCGGTTTGGAGTGGAACCGACCGTGACGCCTGCCGAGAGGTCGTGCAGCACCGGACGATCGGCGCCTGCTGGCCGTTCGTCTATGAGCGGGCGTCCTATTTCATCTATGGCTCCTATCCGATCCCGCTGCGCTGGCGGGTGGACCTGTTCTTCGCCGGGCTCGCCTTCGGCATTGCCTGGCTGCTGTGGGTCAAGGCGCCGCGGCGCGACCTCGGTGCGCTGTATTTCTTCGTCGTGCTGCCAATCGGCTCCCTCATCCTGCTGCACGGCTTTCCGGCCATCGGCCTGCCGGTCGTCGACACCGTGCTGTGGGGCGGCGTGCTGGTGACCATCGTGCTGGCCACCGTCGGCATCGTGGTGTCGCTGCCGATCGGCATCGTGCTGGCGCTTGGCCGGCGCTCGCACATGCCGGCGATGCGGCTCGCGTCGGTCATTTTCATCGAATTCGTGCGCGGCGTGCCGCTCATCACCGTGCTGTTCATGGCGAGCGTGATGCTGCCGCTGTTTGTGCCGCAGCAGTACGAGCCGGACAAATTGCTGCGCGCGATGATCGGCCTGGCGCTTTTCGCCTCGGCCTACATGGCCGAAGTGGTGCGCGCCGGCCTGCAGGCGATCCCGCGCGGCCAATTCGAGGGCGCCATGGCGGTGGGGCTGCGCTATCCGCAGATGATGCGGCTGATCATCCTGCCGCAGGCGCTGAAGATCACCATTCCAAACATCGTCAACACCTATATTGGCCTTTTCAAGGACACCTCGCTGGTGCTCATCATCGGTATTTTCGATTTCCTGCAGACCATCGAAGTCTCGCGCATCGATCCGAAATGGGCAACGCCCGTCACCTCCACCACCGGCTACGCGGTGGCGGCGATGTTCTACCTCGTGTTCTGTTACGGCATGTCGCGCTATGCCCGCGCGATGGAAGCCCGCCTCGCCAGCGGCGACAAGCGATAAGGGGCGCCCATGGACATCAAGACCAACGGACAGGCGAATGGCGACGCGCACCGCTTCAAGCCGGCGCCGCTCAACACCGATGTGGCGGTCGAACTCGTCAAGATGAACAAGTGGTACGGCGACTTCCACGTGCTGCGCGACATCAATCTGAAGGTAATGGGGCGCGAGCGCATCGTCGTTTGCGGGCCATCCGGCTCCGGGAAGTCGACCATGATCCGCTGCATCAACCGGCTGGAGGAGCACCAGCAGGGCCGCATCGTGGTCGACGGCATGGAGCTGACCAACGACCTGAAGAAGATCGACGAGGTGCGGCGCGAGGTCGGTATGGTGTTCCAGCACTTCAATCTGTTCCCGCACCTGACCGTTATGGAGAACTGCACGCTGGCGCCGATCTGGGTGCGCAAGGTGCCCAAAGCGGACGCCGAGGAGATTGCGCATCATTATCTGACACGGGTGAAGATCCCCGAGCAGGCCGACAAATATCCGGGCCAGCTTTCCGGCGGCCAGCAGCAGCGCGTGGCGATCGCCCGCGCGCTGTGCATGAACCCGAAGATCATGCTGTTCGATGAGCCGACCTCCGCGCTCGATCCCGAGATGGTCAAGGAAGTGCTGGAGACGATGGTGGGGCTCGCCGAAGACGGCATGACCATGCTGGTGGTCACCCACGAAATGGGTTTCGCGCGCCAAGTCGCCGACCGCGTTGTATTCATGGACGAGGGCCAGATCGTCGAGGTCAATAGCCCGGAGGAATTCTTCGCCCATCCGCAGCATGACCGGACCAAGCTGTTCCTCAGCCAGATCCTGTGACGAGGACCGCTTATTCTTCGCAGACCTTCTTGCGGGTCATTCGGCGGATCGGCTGTAAAACCGTCCCCTAATCCTTCACCACCTCTGTATCCGGCCTTGAGCCCCATTCCGACCACGAGCCGTCGTATACTCGGCCGAACGGCTTGCCGATGGCGTCGAGGCCGAGGCTGAGGATCACGGCGGTGACGCCGGAGCCGCAACTGGTGATGATCGGCTTGTCGAGATCGACGCCGGATTTTTCGAATGCGGCCATTATGCGCGCCGGATCGACCAGCCGGCCGTTCTCGACGATGTCGCCGAATGGCACGTTGAACGAGCCCGGCATCCGGCCGGAGCGCAGGCCCTTCCGCGGCTCCGGATCGCGACCGGCGAAGCGACCGGCGGAGCGGGCGTCGACAACTTGCGCGCTGCCGTCGTTGAGTGCCATCTGCACATCAGGGTGCATGGCGACGGCACCGGTGTCCATCGCGGCGTTGAAGGTCCTCGGCGCGCGCTTGACTTCGCCTGGCTCGAGCGGGCGGCCTTCCGCCTTCCAGGTCGGCAGGCCGCCGTCGAGGATGAACACGTTCTTGGCGCCGAATATGCGGAAGGTCCACCAGATGCGCGGCGCCGAATAAAGCCCGCTGCCGTCATAGACGACAATAGTATCCTTATCGGCGATGCCGAGCTTGCCCACCGCTTCACCGAATTCCTTCGGCCCCGGCAGCATGTGCGGCAGGTCGCTGGAATGATCGCATATGGCGTCGATGTCGAAGAACACCGCACCGGGGATGTGGCCGGCGAGATACTCCGCCTTGGCGTCACGCTTCTGCACGGCGAGATAATAGGAGCCGTCGACAACCACGACGTCGGGTTTGCCGAGCTCGCCGACGAGCCATTCGGTGGATTTGAGCCAGCGGCTGTTTGGGGATTTGTCGCTCATGAAACCGGCCTCGTTCAAACGTCAACGTGTAGCATCACGCAATCGTTCCGTGGGCGCAATGGCCCCCTGCGTGGGTAACTTGTTCGCCGACAAGCCGATTTGGGCATAGCGGGGCGACGCGGCAACGCTAATCCGAATCCTCTGGCACCAGCGCCAGCCGCACGCGGCGGTTCTGTTTGCCCTTCTTTTCGATGCCGGTGACCTGTACGGTGCCGATCTCGGCGGTCGAACGCACGTGGGTGCCGCCGCAGGGCTGCAGGTCGAGGCCAGCAATCTCGATCAGCCGCACTTGGCCGCTGCCCATGGGCGGCTTTACCGACATGGTCTTGACCAGACTCTGGATTGGCCTCCAGCTCGGCGTCGCTGATCCAGCGGCTGGTGACGGGGGCATCGGTGCCGATCATCTCATTGATCTTGGTCGCGATGGCTTCCTTGTCCAAGCCGGCATCGGGAATGTCGAAATCGAGCCGGCCATCGCCGTCGCCGACCGAGCCGCCGGTCACCGCGTAAGGCAGCACGGCGGAGAGGAGATGCAGCGCCGTGTGCACGCGCATGCGGGCGTGGCGCTTGTCCCAGTCGATGGTGGCGGTGACGGTATCGCCAGGTTTGAGGGTAGAGGCGGTTTGCGCGCCTTCAGCAGGAACGTGAGCGATCTCGCTCTTCGCGGCGTCGGTATAGACTGCGGTGGCGATGGGGATGACAACGCCCTTCGCGTTGATCAGCGTGCCGCTGTCGCCGGGTTGTCCGCCGGATGTGGCGTAGAATACCGTGCGATCAAGCACCACACCGCCTTGTTCGGTGAGCGCAACCACGCGCACCTCGCACGATCGCAGGTAACTATCGTCGCGGAACAGGCACTCGGTGGCCATGGCGCGTCAGCTCTTCACGAAAGGCGGCTCGATCTCGCACCGGCGCTCCAGCCACTCCGGTATCGGCAGTTTCTTGGCGCGCAGGAAGTCCGGGTTGAACAGCTTGGATTGATAGCGGGCCCCGCCGTCGGCGAGCACGGTCACAATAGTATGGCCGGGTCCAAGATCCTTGGCGAGTTGGATGGCACCCGCGACATTGATGCCGGTCGAGCCGCCGAGGCAGAGGCCTTCCTTGCCGAGCAGGTCGAAGATGATCGGCAGTGCTTCCTCGTCGGGAATGAGGTAGGCTTTGTCGACCTTCATTTGCTCCACGATAGCGGTTACACGGCCGAGGCCGATGCCCTCGGTGATCGAGCCGCCCTCGCTCGCTTTGGCTTCTCCATGAGCGAACAGGTTGTACATCGCCGCGCCGCGCGGGTCGGCGACACCGACCATGACGTCCGTCTTCTTTTCCTTCAGAAACCGCGAGACGCCGGCAAGCGTCCCGCCACTGCCAACTGAACAAATGAAGCCGTCGATTTTGCCGTCGGTTTGCTCCCAAATCTCCGGGCCGGTGGAGACATAGTGGGCCTTGCTGTTGTCGAGGTTGTTCCACTGGTCGGCGAAGATGACACCGTTCTTTTCGGTCTTCTTCATCGCCTCGGCCAAACGGCGACCAACATGCTGGTAGTTGTTAGGATTGCTGAAGGGCAGGGCCGGCACCTCGAGCAGCTCGGCGCCGCACAGCCGCAGCATGTCTTTCTTTTCCTGGCTCTGCGTCTCGGGGATCACGATAATGGTGCGGTAGCCACGCGCATTGGCGACCACGGCTAGTCCGATACCGGTATTGCCGGCGGTGGATTCTACAACAAGGCCGCCGGGTTTGAGTTCACCGCGCTTTTCGGCCTCCAAGATTATCTGACGGCCGGCGCGGTCCTTCACCGAGCCGCCCGGGTTCATGAACTCGGCCTTACCCAGAATGGTGCAGCCGGTCGCCGCCGAGGCGCCCTCGAGCTTGATCAGGGCGGTGTGACCGATGGCGTCGATAATGCCGTCGCGAATGTGCATACCAGGTTCCGTTCGCGTCTTTTGCGCATTTCCCAGGGGTTGCGCGACCCTAGTGGAGGCGTTCCCGGGCGACAAGACCGCTGGCGCCGTGACCGGGAGCGGGCGGGGAGGCGCCCGTCATGCGAGTGGTCGGATGAGCACACCACACCATTCCTGCCGGGCCAGAAACCCAATTGAAACCATAAGCAGCATCGGCATGGCCATGCTCGGGGACATTCACCAAGTGTTTGCGCGGGCAGTTCTAAGGATGACCCCCGAAAAAGCCTCAAAAACAGTACGCCGCCGAGCGGACGACCGGACCTGCGTAATGCATCTCGACATCAATACCCTCTTCATGGTCACGATCTATGTGGAGGCGATCCTCGGCCTGTTGCTGCTGTTCGCCTGGGTGCAGAACACCCAAATCCACGGCGTGGCTTGGTGGGGTTTTGCGCACCTGATGCGGGCGGCGTCGGTGACGCTGTTCGGGCTGTACGGCACCGCACCCAATCTCATCAGCATCGATTTCGCCAATGCGCTTCTATTCACTGCTTTCGCGGTGACCTGGACCGGCGCCCGCGTGTTCGACAATCGCCCGGTCGAACCGGTTTATCTGGTGACCGGCGCGGTGATCTGGCTCTTGATTTGCCGGCTGCCGGGCCTGCAGGACGCCATGGGTGTGCGTTCACTCGTCGCCTCCGGCATCATCACCGCCTATACTTGGCTGACCGCTTACGAATTTTGGCGCGGCCGCGACGAGCAGCTCGTGTCGCGCTGGCCGGCGATCTTCATGCTGTTTGCGCACGGCGCCCTGTTTCTGTTGCGCACACCTTTGATGGCGGTGTTGCCTTGGTCACCGGCCGCCGACGTCAATGGCAGCGTGTGGCTGACTGCGATCTCATTCGAAGCGCTGCTATTCACCATCTCGATCGCGTTCATCCTCCTCGCGATGGCGAAGGAGCGCACCGAACTGCGTCACCGCAGGGCCGCGATGGTCGATCCGCTCACCGGCATCGCCAACCGCCGGTCGTTCCTGCAGGAGGCTGCTGCGCTCGCCAAGTGCCACAATGGCGATCCGCGGCCGACCGCGGTGCTGCTGATCGATCTCGACCACTTCAAGTCGGTCAACGATCGGTTTGGCCACGCCGTCGGCGACCGCGTGCTGGAAATTTTTGCCGACGCCGCGCGCGAGTTGATCCGCGCCACCGATCTTTTCGGCAGGCTCGGCGGCGAGGAATTCGCCGCCATCCTGCGCGATACTGGCGAGGAGCGGGCGGTGGCCGTGGCCGAACGTCTGCGTGAGCGGTTCGCCGGGGTGGCACAGGACGTCGACGGCCGTCCGGTTTGCGCCACCGTTAGCATCGGCGTCGTGAATTGCGACGGTCCGGTGCTGGACGTGGCCGGACTGCTGGCTCAGGCCGACCAGGCCCTCTATTTTGCCAAGGAACGCGGCCGCAACCGGGTGGAGCTTGCCACCCTCGACATGGTGCTCGAAAGCCATGTCGATGCATCTGCCGCCGTGGCCGCCCAGAGCGCGGCTTGACCACCGGTGGTGGCGAGTACCGCATTTGTTATTCGCCCGCCTCAGGAAGTCTATGCCGATAACCGCGGTGGTTGATGGATGCCGTCGGCGCGATTGGTGCTCTACTTGTCAGCAAGTGGCGGCGTACCATGGGTATGGAAGCTCTCGATCGTCTTGAGCCCCCAGGCTTGCCCCTTTCGCTGCTCAGCCTCGGTCCACACGACAGGTTCCCAATCCGGGTCGAGGACTAATCTGGCTCCGGCGTTGGCTAGTTCGACGCGATTGCCGGCAGGCTCCCAGACGTAAAGAAAAAACGTTTGTTGGATGGCGTGCTTGTGCGGCCCCGTCTCGATGTGCACGCCGTTCTCGAGGAAGACGTCGGCTGCGCGCAAGATGTGCTCGCGCTGATCGACCGCGTAGGTCACGTGGTGGAAGCGGGCGCGGCCATTTGCAAGATCGCGGGTATAGGCGACGTCGTAGGATTTATTGTTGCAGGTGAGCCAGCAGCCGCCGAGCGTGCCATCATTGAGCTGAATCATTTCGGTGATGCGGCTGCCGAGCGCCTGCGGCATGAAGCGGCGGATGGCGTCGACGTCTTGCGCCAATAGATTGATGTGGTCGAGACGCCGGGGCGCGATGGCGCGGTTGGGCGTGCGCTGCGCCTGGTTCTTGAGCGCCGGCCGCTCATCGGGGGCGGCTGATGACGTCGGGTCTCGTAATAAATCTCGTATTCGTGCCCGTCGGGATCATGGAATCGATAGGCCGGCCCGTGGCCTTCGTCGCCGTCGCTCCAGCCGATGCCGGCGCCGAGCGCCTCGATCGCCTTGACGCGCCGCTCGAGCGCTTGCGGACTGGCGGCGCGATGCGGCATGACGCATGCCCGTCGTCTTGGCCGCGGTCAGCTTGAGCGTGTGAATCGTAGTCGTCGAAAGCCCGCAGGTAGACGCTGTCACCCTCACGCCCGCTCTCGGTGAGGCCGAAAACGCGGGTGAAAAGTCGAGGCTCGCCTCGGGCTTGTCGGTCAGAAGCTCGACGTGGCCAAGGTGGGCGGTGTCTGGACGGCTCGGCCTGCATGTTGGCTCCTTTCGTCTTGCGCGGCGTTTTCGGCCTGGGTTGCTCGATTGACTGCGCCACCTTTTCGAACGCGCACGCCCGCGACAAATGGGAGTTATTGGGCTATTCATGAATTATATGCATGCGGCCTCACGCGGCCACAGTGGGGAAGGGACGGCGATGCGCATTGATTTTCTCGGCATGGAGGCTTTCGTCAGCATCGCCGAACGCGGCAGCTTTCAGCGCGCGGCGGCGCATCTGAACCTGTCGCAGACCGCCATTAGCCACCGCATGCGCAAGCTCGAGGAGGAACTGGGTCTCAAGCTGTTCGCCCGCACCACGCGCGAGGTGACCCTGACGCGCGCCGGCATCGATTTCTTGCCCAAGGCGCAGAAGGCGATCGCCGAGCTTGAGCAGTCGTTCGACGACCTCAAGCAGCGGGGCGCCAAGCGCAGCGAGCGCCTCGACATCGCCTGCCTGCCGGTCTTTGCCATCAACTACCTGCCGCCCATCCTCAGCAAGTTTCATGCGGCGCAGCCCAGCGTGCAGGTGCGCATCTTCGAGACGCCGTCCGCCGCGATAGCAGAACTGGTGCAATCGGGCGACGTGGAGTTCGGCCTGAGCGTGGTGCAGACCAACCGGTGGGACCTCGATGTGGAGACGATCTCGGCCTCGCCGCTGGTGCTCACCTGCCCCTCGAAACATGTGCTTGCCAAGAAGCGGTCCGTGGGCTGGGGGGAGCTTCGCAATCTGCCGCTGATCCGGGTCAGTTCGAAGACCGCGATCCGGCCCATGATCGACGACACGCTCAGCGCCGTGTGTCTGACCTTGAACTGGCAGTACGAAGTTCAGCACGTCGAGACGGCCGTCAATCTCGTGGAGGCCGGGCTCGGCTACGCCATCGTGCCGGCGATCGACGTCGCCCTGCACCGTGGCCACGGACTGGCGGCGGTACCGCTGCGGGCGCCCCGGTTAAGCTGTACCTATGGGCTGGTGACGCGCCGTGGCATGCCGCTGTCGCCGCCGGCCGCGGCGCTGCGCGGCTTCCTGATCGCGGAAATGAAGGGCAGAAGCGGCTTACATGCAGCAAATGCATGAATAGCCAGATTATATTCATTTGATCGGGTTGGGGGACCTAGGCACATTTCCCACCAGAGCGCGCCGGAGCCGCAGGTCTCGTGATCCGCGACAGATCCGCGACAGAGAGGTATACGCGCTCCGGCGTGACGCGCTGCCGCGCCGATCTCGATTGACCGGCGGCGCGAAATAAGGGCAATTTAACAATGAGTGGGCCGATGCCCGCCCATCGATTAGTGGGACTTCAAACTAATTCCGGGTGCAAAGGGAGGACGACATGAAATTATGGCGATGGCTTGGGGCCACGGCTCTGGCCCTCTGTGTGGGCGGGACCGCCCAGGCTGCCACGGTCAAGATCGGCGTAGTGCTGCCCTTCAGCGGCCCCAATGCCGACCTTGGCCACCAGATCGATAAGGCGTTCGATCTCTACATCAAGCTGCACGCCAAGGATATTGCACCGAACAAGGTGCAGATCATCAAGCGCGACGAGGGCCCGCCGACCGGTGCAGTGGCCAAGCGGGTGACCACCGAGCTCATCACCAACGACAAGGTGCAGTTGCTCACCGGTTTCGTGTTCTCGCCGTCGGCGATCGCGCTGGCACCGGTGATCAATAAAGCCAAGGTCCCGATGATCATCGCCAATGCGGGCACCGCCTGGATCCCCAACCTGTCCCCGTATTATGTGCGACTGTCGTTCAGCATGTGGCATCCGGCGTTCCCGATGGGCGCCTATGCCTACAAAAAGATCGGCTGCAAGACCGCGGCGGTTGCCTATACTGACTTCCCGCCCGGCAAGGACTCGGTTGAAGCGTTCAAGACCGGTTTCGAGAAGGTCGGCGGCAAGGTCGTGCTGTCGATCCCGATGGGCTCGCCAGCGCAAGTGCCGGACTTCACGCCGTTCATGCAGCGCGTCAAGGACGCTCATCCCGACTGTCTCTACGGCTTCATTCCGTCCGGCGCGCACGCGACCGGCCTGATGAAAGCCTATGGCGAGCTCGGTCTGCGCAAGGCCGGCATCAAACTGATCGGCCCGATGGACCTGATCCCCGACAACAAGCTGCAAGACATGGGTGACGCCGCCATCGGCACCATCGTGATGGGCCACTACGCGGTCGATCTCCAGAACAAGGCCAACGAGGCGTTCAAGGCGGCCTGGCACAAAGAGTATGGTGCCAACTCCTATCCCGACTTCATGTCAGCGGCGGGCTGGGACACCATGCATGCGATCTTCGACACCATCAAGAAGTTGAACGGCAATGTCTCGAACGGCGTCAAAGTGGTGGATGCGCTCAAGGGCTGGTCGACCAACGGTCCGCGCGGCCATGTCATGATCGATCCCAAGACGCGCGACATCATCGAGGACGAGCATGCCATGGAGGTTTACCGCAAGCCCGATGGCAAGTTGGGTGAACGCGTCCTCTATACCGAAAAGCAGGTCAAGGACGAGTGCAAGATTCTCAAGGTCGGTCGCTGCAAGTAAGCGCAGGTTTGACCCTCTGACCGGTATTTGACACCAACCAGCGCCGCCGCGCATAAAGACGCGGCGGCGTTTCTCTTGGATAGCGGGGTGGGGCTCGTGCCGCAGATCGCCAACATAGTCGTCAGCATCCTGTTCGACGGTTTGGCCTATGCCATGTTCTTGTTCATCACGTCCGTGGGCCTGTCGGTGACCATGGGACTGATGGGATTTGTGAATTTGGCGCATGGCGCTTTTGCCATGTGTGGCGGTTATTTCGTAGTCTCGCTGACGCGCTCGCTCGGCGTTCCCTTCGTACCATCCTTGATCATCGCCGCGGTTGCAGTCGGCGCCATCAGCGTGCCGTTCGAGCGCTATCTCTATCGCCAGCTCTATAAGTCGACCGATCTGGAGCAGGTGCTGCTTACGATTGGCCTGGCGTTCATGGCGATCGCCACCTTCACCTATTTCTATGGGCCGATCCCGAAATCGGTGCCGCTGCCGGACTGGCTGACGGGCGATGTCAATCTCGGCTTTCGTTCTTTTCCGACTTACCGCGCCTTCCTGATCGTGGTCGGGGCGGCGCTGATCTCGGTGTTATGGTACGCCTTCGAGCAAACCAATATCGGCGCCAAGATCCGCGCTGCGGTCGACAACCGGCGCATGGCAGAATCGGTCGGCATCAATGTCGACCGTCTGTTCACACTCACGTTCGCGCTCGGGTCGGGGCTGGCCGCGCTCGGCGGCGGGCTCGCCATCCAACTTTTCGGACTGACGCCAAGCTTCGCGGTGCTCTATCTGGTGTTGTTCCTGATCGTGGTGGCGGTTGGCGGCCTCGGCAGCTTGAAAGGTACGCTGCTCGCCGCACTGGTGATCGGCATCATCGATACCGGCGGCAAATACGCTTTTCCCGTCGCGGGCAATCTATTCATCTACGCGATCACCGTCATCGTGCTGCTGATCAAGCCGGCAGGGTTCTATGGCCGTGAGTGAGACCATGACCCGCGAGCCGGCCGCGATCGAAGCGCGCGCCAAAGCGGCGGATTTTCTTGTCCGCCGCCACTATTTCCGTTGGCCGGAGGCGCTGCCCTGGTTGATCGCCATCGCCTGCTATTTTGCTTTCCCGGATCGCATGACCTTCGGCAATCAAGTGCTGATCATGGTGATCTTTGCGCTGTCGCTCGATTTGATCCTCGGTTACGCCGGAATCGTGACACTCGGTCATGCCGCCTTTTTCGGCATCGGCGCCTATGTCGCTGCGCTCCTTTCGCTCCGCTTCGGGTGGAGCGAGCCGATCAGCGGCCTCATCCTCGGCGGGCTCGTCGCCGGCCTGGTTGGCAATGTCGTCGGCTGGTTCATGTTGCGCTACCGCGGCCTGACGCTGCTGATGCTGACCATCGCCTTTGCCGCCATGCTGCAAGAGTTGGGGAATCTGCGCTCCGACATTACTGGTGGCTATGATGGGCTGCCTGGGTTGATCATTTCCCCGCTTTTCGGGACGTTCGACTATGACCTCTACGGCCACGTCAATTACATCTATGTGCTCGGTGTGTTGGCGGTTGTCTTCTATTTCGTGCGCCGCATCGTCTATTCGCCGTTCGGGCAGGCGCTCACCGGCATCCGCGAGAACGTGCAGCGCATGCACGCCATCGGTTCGCCGGTGCATCGCCGTTTGGTGACCGTCTACACAATCTCGGCGGCGATCGCGGGGGTCGCCGGCGCGCTGTTCACCCAGACCAACGCCTATGTGACGCTGACTGTGTTCGATTTTGACAACTCGGCCAAGGTGATGGTGATGCTGATCCTGGGCGGCACCGGACGTCTCTACGGTGCGTTCATCGGCGCGGTGGTCTACATGTTCATGGAGGACTATTTCTCCAAACTCTCCCCCACGTTCTGGCAGTTCGGCATCGGTCTGATGCTGGTGCTGGTGGTGCTGTTTGCGCGGCGCGGCCTGCTGGGCCTGTTCGAGGAAGCCGGCCAATGGCTGGCGCCGAGGAAAACGCCATGACCGCCGCGCTCGAAGTGCAAGGCCTCAACCGCAGCTTCGGCGCGTTGCATGTCACGCGCGACGTCGACCTGACGCTGGCGATCGGTGCCCGTCGCGCGCTGATCGGGCCGAACGGGGCCGGCAAGACCACGCTGGTCAACCTCATCACCGGCGCCATCAGGCCGTCGGCCGGCAAGGTGCTGCTCAACGGCGAAGACATCACCGCGCTCAGCCAGGCGCAGCGGGCGCGGCGAGGGCTCGCGCGCACGTTCCAGATCAATCAGCTGTTCCGTGGCCTGACGGTGCTCGAGAACATCGCCATGACCATCGGAGAGCGCGATGGCAACTGCAACAACATGTGGCGCTCGGCCGGCGCCAAGCGCGCGGTCATCGACGAGGCGCTCGACCATCTGGATTCGCTCAGGATCGCCGACGACGCGCTCAAGCTCGTGCGCGAACTGCCCTATGGCCGCCAGCGGCTGGTGGAGATTGCGATCGCGCTGGCGCAGCGCCCGCGCGTCTTGCTGCTCGACGAGCCGGCGGCGGGCGTGCCGTCGTCAGAAAGCCATCTCATCCTTGACGTGGTGGCCGCGCTCGACCCCGACATCGCCATCCTGATCATCGAGCACGACATGGACGTGGTGTTCCGCTTCGCCAAGGAGATCACGGTGCTGGTGCAGGGCGCCGTATTCACGCAAGGCACGCCCGCGGAGATCATGGCCAATGAGGACGTGCGCGCGGTCTATCTCGGCCAAGAAGGTCATCACGCAGGGCACCATCACGCGGCGGCGGGAGGCGGCCATGGCTGAGGTGGCGCTCGTGCTTGAGAAGGTCTCGGCCGGATATGGCGAGACCGTGGTGCTGGAGAATATCGATCTGACGCTTGCGCCGGGAGAGACGCTGTCGGTCATCGGCCGCAACGGCGTCGGCAAATCGACGCTGCTGTCCACCATCATGGGTCACACCACGCTGCATGGCGGCATCGTGCGGCTGCACGGCAATGACATCTCGCAAGTCGCCACCTACCGGAGGGTGACGACGGGGCTCGGCCTGGTGCCGCAGGAGCGCGAGATATTTCCCTCGCTGACTGTGCGCGAAAATCTCGCGGTCGCTGCGCGGCCGGGTGAATGGACCATCGAGAAGGTGTTTGAGCTTTTCCCACGTCTGTCCGAGCGTGTCGACAATGGCGGCAATCAGTTGTCGGGTGGCGAGCAGCAGATGCTGGCAATCGGCCGCGCGCTGATCGGCAACCCGACCGTGCTGCTGATGGACGAGCCGTCTGAGGGTTTGGCGCCAGTCATCGTCGAGGAGCTGGCGCGGGCGTTGAAACGGCTCACCAGCGAGACCGATCTGGCGCTGATCCTGGTCGAGCAGAACACGCGGCTGGCGCTCGACATCGCGCCGCGGGTGGTGGTGATGGACCGCGGCCAGATCGTCTATGATGGACCGAGCAAGACCTTGCGCGACGATCCCGCCAAGCTCGAACAGTTCATCGGGGTGGGGCGGGGCTGAGCGTCGGCAGGGTGCGGGGTTAGGGTGCTGCCTCGAAAGGGAGCCATCATGCTGGACCGCGCGCGACTTCGGGCGTTCAATTTTCAGAAGTGGATCGACGACAACCAGCACCTGCTTAAACCCCCGGTGAGCAACCAGCGGGTTTTCGAGCACGCCGACATGATCGTCATGGTGGTGGGCGGACCGAACGAGCGCACCGACTTCCACGACGACCCCGTAGAAGAGTTCTTCTATCAGCTCAAGGGCGACATGGTGCTCAAGATCGCCGAGGAAGGCCGCTTCTACGACGTGCCGATCCGCGAGGGCGAGGTGTTCCTGATGCCTGCGCATCTGCGTCATTCGCCACAGCGTCCCCAGGAAGGCTCCATTGGGCTGGTGGCGGAGCCGCCGCGGCCGGCGCACGACCCCAACGACGGCTTTGAGTGGTTCTGCTTCGACTGCGGCGCGCTGGTGCACCGCGCGGAGTTCCGCATCCAGCACATCGTGCGCGATCTGCCGCCGATCTACGAGGCCTTCTACGGTAACGTGGCGGCGCGCAAATGCCCGCATTGCGGGACGATCCATCCGGGTAAGACGCCGCCGTCGGGCTGGGCGACGCTGTAGACTGAAGCGCCCGCGGCGGGCGGCGGCCCACCATTGCAATTCGCGCCCAGGGAACGCATAGGCTACCCCACAAGACAATGGAGTTAGCCTTTACAATGAAGCGCAGCGAGACCCGCATCCTCACCACTCATGTCGGCAGCCTGATCCGTCCGCCAGAGCTGCAGGAATTTCTGCGCGCCAAGCAGGGTGGCAAGCCCTATGACGACGCGGCCTATCAGGCCTGTTTGACACAATCGGTGGCGGAGGTGGTGAAGCGTCAGGCGCAAGCCGGCATCGATGTCGTGAGCGATGGAGAGTTCGGCAAGTCGATATCGTGGGCGCAATACGCGCTGACGCGGCTCTCCGGTTTTGAGCGCCGCCCGATCGCCGACGACAAGGCCAATCCGTTCAAGCGCGGCGCCGATCGCACCAGGTTTGCCGAGTTTTATGGCGAGCTCGATGCCAAGGAGGCGCCGGCCACCGTCACCGAAGCGATCTGCGTTGCACCGATTTCGTACACCGGCAACGACGAACTCACGCGCGACATTGCTAATTTCAAGGCGGCGCTGAAGGGCGTGGCTGTAGAAGAAGCGTTCCTACCGGTGGCAGCGCCCTCGAGCGTGATCCCCGACCGCAAGAACGAGTACTACAAGAACGAAGAGGAGATTCAGCTCGCCATCGCCGAAGCCATGCGCACCGAATACAGGACGATAGTCGACGCCGGCTTCATTGTGCAGCTCGACGACGCACGCAGTGCCGTAACCTACGACCGCATGGTGCCGCCGGCGAGCTTTGCCGACTACAAGCGCTGGCTCGAAAAGCAGATCGAGATCATGAACTTCGCGCTCGAGGGCCTGCCGCGCGAGCGCATCCGCTATCACATTTGCTGGGGCAGTTGGCCGGGCCCGCACACCAGCGACGTGCCGCTGAAGGACGTCATCGACGTGGTGCTGAAGGCGAATGTCGGCGCCTTCGTGATCGAGGGCGCCAATCCGCGCCACGAGCACGAGTGGAAGGTTTGGAAGGACGTCAAACTCGGCGAGGGACAGGTGCTCATTCCCGGTGTCATCAGCCACGCCACCAATGTGGTGGAACATCCCGAGTTGGTGGCTGAACGCCTCGTGCGGCTCGCCAACATTGTCGGGCGCGAGAACGTGATCGGCGGCACCGACTGCGGCTTTGCCCAGGGGCCGTTCTACCGGCGGGTGCATCCCTCGATTCAGTGGGCGAAACTGGAGGCGCTGGCCGAAGGCGCCTGCATTGCGAGCCGGGAACTCTGGGGCAAGGCGGCGGCTTGAGGCGAACGGGGTCTAGTTTTCGCGGCCTGATACGCTAGGCTTACCGGAATGAGGCGGGGGCGTCTCCCCGCCCGACCGGCGACCGGGAGCGAAGCCCATGAACGTCAGCGCGAAGCCCGCCAGCGGACTGGCCATTCCCTTCGATGACCACCGTCTCGACCGGCTGATGGACGAGGCCGGCATCGACGTGGTCCTCGCCACCTCCAAGCACAACGCGCAGTACCTGACTGGCGGCCACCGCGCCAACTTCTTCGACGTCATGGATGCGACCGGCGTCACCCGCTATCTGCCGGTGTTCGTCTATCCCCAGGGCGCGCCGGAAAAGGCGGCCTACGTCGGCCATCGGCTCGAAGGCTTCCAGCACCAGGCGCATCCGCTGTGGACGGCGGAAACGATCATGTCCTCCAATGGCTCGGTCGACGCCATGCAGAAGGCCGTCGACTATATGAAGAAGGCCGGGCTGCGGCCGAAGCGCATCGCCGCCGAACTCGGCTTCCTTCCCTATGACGCGGCGCAGGTGCTGCGCAAAGCGTTCCCAGACGCTGAATGGGTCGACGCGCTTTATGTGATGGAACGCCAGCGACTGGTGAAGTCGCCGAAAGAGCTGAAGATGCTGAAATACGCGTCGGAAGCCGTCATTTCCGCCATGCAGGCGGTGATCGCCAAGACCGGGCCCGGCAAGACCAAGGCTGAGGTGGTGGAAGAGTTGCGCCAGCAGGAGACAACGCGCGGCCTCAATTTCGAATATTGCCTGATCACCTGCGGCACCAGCATGAACCGGGCACCCTCCGACCAGGTGTGGGGAAAGGGCGAGATCATGTCGCTCGATTCCGGCGGCAACTATCACGGCTATATCGGCGACGTCTGCCGCATGGCGATCCAGGGCGAGGCGGACGCCGAGCTCGAAGACTTATTGGCGGAGATCGAGGCCATCCAGCGCACCGCGTTCAAGGCGGTGAAGCCCGGCGCCATGGGCCGCGCGCTTTATGAGGCCGCCGAGCCACTGGTGGCCAAGTCGAAGCACCATAACAACATGGAATTCCTCGCCCACGGCATGGGCATGGTGAGCCACGAGGCGCCGCGCCTGACGGCCTCGGGACCGGTGCCTTATCCGGCCGACGACGCCGACAAGCCGCTGGAGCCCGGCATCGTGATCTCGGTCGAGACAACGCTCAAGCATCCGGCCCGCGGCTTCATCAAGCTGGAGGACACCGTGATCGTGACCGAGAACGGTCACGAAGTGTACGGCGAGGGCGCGCGCGGTTGGAATAGAGCGGGCCTTTCTTCCACCTCCCCCTGAAAGAGGGAGGTCGACCGCCTGAGCAGAGCGAAGGCGGTCGGGTGGGGGTCAATCGACAGGCTGCAATGACCCCCTCCCTGACCCTCCCCCTTTCAGGGGGAGGGAAGGAGAGGCCGGCGCTGTAAGCGAGTCTGCATAAGCGCCGCGGACAACGCGGCCAGACTGACAAGGGGGCGACGTTGGCCGAGATCGTTGGCGCGCTGGGCGTACCGCATACGCCGTTCTTTCCCTTCTTTGTCGAACGCGACGGGCCGGAGTGTGAGACCGCGCGCTATTTCGGCGCCTTGCGCGCGGCGCTCGAGGCGATGAAGCCCGACGTGCTGGTCATCTTCGACACCGACCATCTCAATACGTTCTTCTTCGACAACCTGCCGATCTTCGCCATCGGCGTGACCGACAGCTTCACCGGCGCCTGCGACGAGGTGCGGGCGACGCCGCCCTATACGGTGAAGTCGCTGCCCGACTTTGCGGGCCATCTGCGCAAGGCCTGTGTGGGCGCCGGCTACGATCTGTCGATGACGCAGAAATTCGCGGTCGATCATTCCATCATTGTGCCGCTGCATTTCCTGACGCCTGAGATGCGGGTCCCGGTCGTGCCGATCTTCATCAACGGCCACGTACCGCCGCTGCCGTCGGCCGCGCGCTGCTACGACCTCGGCCGCACCGTGCGCGAGGCGATCAAGAGCTGGCCCGAGCCCCTGCGCGTCGTGACGATAGGCAGTGGGAGCATCTCGCTCGAAGTATGGGGGCCGCGGTTGAAGATCGGCTTCGGCGATGGCGTGCCCGATCCCGACTGGGTGACGCGGGTGTGCGGGCTGTTGGAATCCGGCGACGTCGACACGTTGATTGCGGAAGCGACGCCGGCGAAGCTTAAAGCCGCCGGCAACGTCGCGGGCGAACTGCTGAACTGGATCGCCATGACCGGCACCGTCGGCGCCAAGGCGGCTTTGTCGGTCACGCCTCAGATGACCAATGGTCATGCCTATGCGGTGTGGCGGGAGAGCTAACCCGATGTCGATCTACAACGTGAATTATTTGTTGCGCGAACTGCTGCGCGACCATGCTTTCCGTGCGGCCATGAAGGAGAATCCGGCGGCGGGCTTGAAGGGTTGCGATATCACCGACGAGGAACGCAAATTGCTGCTCGCCGGCGACGTGGCGGGCTTGCACCGGCTCGGTGTCAACGACTTCCTGATGGGCTATCTGCCGCGCTTCGGCATTTGCGGGCTCGACCCCAAGACCTACGGCGAGCGCATCAGCAAGGAAGCGCCGCGGTAAGCGCCACAATCTCCCTTCACCTCCCCGCCGGACTCGGGCTTGCCCGAGTTCGGCACTTCAATTAGGGCAGGGTACGGCAGATGTGGCGGTCGCCTCAGCGTTTGGCGAGGCGGTCGGCTTCGCCGGCCAGTACTTTGAGCGCGTCGGCGACGGTGACCGAATAGCCGCTGGGCTCGAGCTTTGCGAGCGGCTGAGGCAGTCGGGCGAGATCGCGCTTGGCGCGTTCGCGTATGGCGTCGAGTGCAGGCGCCGGGCCTAGGCGCTTGCCCGCGCGCATCACCGGTTCGATCAAGGTTTCGCCATCGTGGCTGTCGGATTCGATCGACAGGATGTCGCTGGTCATGCGGCCGTACGTGTCATAGGTACGCCAGATCTGCTTGCGGCCGGGCCAAGTCTGCTTGCCTTCCGACAATTTGCGGCGCGGTTTGCCGGCATATTCCTGCAGCTTGTAGGCGCAGTCGAGCGCCGGCACGTCGACGGAGGCGGCGAGGTTGACGCCGATGCCGAAGCCGTTGATGGGCGCGCCTTGGGCCAGCATGGTCTGGAGCACGTCTTCGGTGATGCCGCCGCTCACCACGATCATGACGTCCTTTAGCCCGCCATCGTCGAGAATGCGGCGCACGCGGCGCGCCATTTCCATCAGATCGCCGCTGTCGATGCGAACGCCGCGGATCACAATGCCGTCGGCTTTCAGCCGTGGCGCCAGCTCCACTACTTTGCGTGCGCCCGCTTCGGTGTCGTAGGTGTCGATCAAGAGGATCACGCCGTCGGGGCGCGCGCGCGCGAAATCCTCGAACGCCTGCATCTCGTCGTCGTGCACTTGCACGAAGGAATGCGCCATGGTGCCTACCATCGGAATGCCGTAGCGCGGGCCGGCCAGCACGTCGGCAGCGCCGGCAAAGCCGGCGAGGTAGCTGGCGCGGGCGGAGTAGAGCCCGGCTTCGGCGCCGTGGGCGGTGCGCAGGCCGAAGTCCGACAGGATCTTGCCGGGTGCCGCCAGCACCATGCGCGCAGCCTTCGAGGCGATCAGCGTCTGGAAATGCAGGATGTTGATGAGGCGCGATTCGACAAGTTGCGCCTGCGGCAGCGGCGCCGTAATGCGGATCAGCGGCTCGTTGGGAAAGCACACGGTGCCTTCGGGATCGCGTCTACGTCGCCCGCGAAGCGGAAATTTTCGAGATAGTCGATCAGGTTCTCGCGGAAGCGGCCGGTGCTTTCGAGCCAGGCGATCTCCTCGTCTGAGAAGCGCAAGTTTTCGAGATAGTCGATCGCGTCCTCAAGGCCGGCTGCGAGAAGAAAGCCGCGCCGCTCCGGCAACCGCCGCACGAAGAACTCGAATACCGCCTCCTTGTCCTCGCCCTTGTCCAGATAGGCCTGGACCATGTTGAGCTCGTAGAGGTCGGTGGTGAGGGGGCTGGTGACGGGGATCATGGGCTTTGAGTGGGTGCGAGCGGCGCGGCCAAAGCGCTCATGAATTTTTCAGGGAGACGGATCAGCGGCGCGCCGGTGAGGGAAAAGGCATATCGAACCCGCAGGCGCGTGCCAAGCGGTCAGGACGTCCTCCAAGCGTGAATGAGAAGTTGGCGCTAACGCCTTGAATTTGTTGGCTCCCCGGGCCGGATTCGAACCAGCGACCAACCGGTTAACAGCCGGTTGCTCTACCACTGAGCTACCGGGGAACATGCCGGCGCAACGGCAACGCGCCTATAACAAAGCTAAATTGCTTTGGAAAGCATGAAGGCTGACGGTTTCACGCGCTTTATTTGGCGGCGCGACACAAACCGGTCAAGGTTGGGGACGTCTATTGTAAGCCTGCCTTAGCTCTGGCGAGCTATGTCACGCATTCGCTATGCGAATGGCTCGTCCTCTGGAGCTTTAGTGAAGGCGGGTGGAGGCCACGGCCGGAATTGAACCGGCGTGCACGGATTTGCAGTCCGCTGCGTAACCACTCCGCCACGTGGCCATCAGAAAGCGCGGCCGGTTCCAAAGAGGGACGTCTCCGGACGACCGGGCCGGTTTCCGCTCCTGCCTATATAGGAGGGCGGCGCGCTCCACAACGGCGCGCGCGATTGAGTGGCTCGGCTTGCCTTTTGCCCGGCCTTGCCGCAGAAAAGCTGGCGTATTCCGCGCCCCACAAGCTTCGCCGAGGACCGCGATGACCGACTTCGCCACCGCGCGCCGTCACATGGTAGACAGCCAGGTCCGCACCGCCGACGTCACCGATCTGCGTATCATTTCGGCCATGCTGGAGATCCCGCGCGAGCACTTCCTGCCGCCGTCGGCCAGCGGGCTGGCCTATCTCGATCTCGATGCGCCGGTGGGCGAAGGCGGCCGGCGCATGCTCAAGCCCATGGTGCTGGCCAAGCTGATTCACGCCGCCAATATCGCCGATACCGATCGGGTGCTCGATGTGGGCTGTGCCACCGGTTATGGCGCCGCCGTGCTTTCCCGCGTCGCGGGCGAAATCCTGGCTCTGGAACAGGATACCGCGCTGGCCGAGACGGCGAAGGCGCATTTGGCCGACGCGCCCAACGTGAAGGTTGTGTCCGGCTCCCTCACGGCGGGCTGGCCGGCCGGGGGACCTTACGACGTCATTGTGCTCGAAGGAGCGAGTGAGTTCGCCCCAGAACCGCTGTTCCGCCAGCTTAGGGACGGCGGGCGGCTCGTTTGTGTGCTTGGCGCGAGTCCCGGCGCCAAGGCGACGGTCTTTAGCCGCACCGGCGACGAAATTGGCACCCGCCACATTTTCGACGCCGCCGCTGCGGTGCTGCCGGGATATGTGAAACCCGCTGAGTTCGCATTCTGATACCGTTTGCCTGATCCGTTGCGCAAAATCTGCAGATTGCGCCCTTTCTGTTGACGTCGCCGAGCGAGGGGTTACAAGCCATTCCAAGGGTGCTTATGGTGCTTTGGTTCTTTTGCTAGAGTTGTCTGAAATCAGGCGGATAGAGGGGTCGATTGGGACGGTCCATGTCGCGTTTTAATCGGCATCTCGGAGGCCCGGTCGGGCGCCGCCATTGGGGCAGCGCGATTGCCATTGGCGCTTTGGCATGCGCCGCAGCGGCCGGCGCTTCGGCGCGGGCCGACACGCTGACGTCGGCGCTGGCTCTGGCCTACAGGAACAATCCTTCGCTCAATTCCCAGCGTGCGTCGGTGCGCGCGACCGATGAAAACGTGCCGCAGGCGCTCTCAGGCTATCGTCCCAGGGTGACGATCACCGCCAGCGGCGGCGAGCAGTCGCTGTCGTCAACCAGCAAATCTATATCTGCGGCGACCGGTGGCCCCATCTATTCGACACTGAGCGGCTATAATTCGCCGTTCTCGACCGGCATCACGGCGAGCCAGACACTATTCAACGGTTTCCAGACTGCCAATCGCACCCGTGCGGCCGAGAGCCAGGTGCTGGCCGCGCGTGCGACGCTGCGTACCACCGAACAGTCGGTGCTGCTCGATGCCGTTACCGCCTATATGAACCTGTTGCGCGACACCGCCATCCTCGGTCTGCAGAAGAACAACGTCGAGGTATTGCAGGAGCAGTTGCGGCAGACCCGCGACCGATTTAATGTCGGCGAGGTGACGCGCACCGACGTGGCGCAGGCTGAGTCAAGCCTTGCCAGCGGCCGCTCGCAACTGCTCACCGCGGAGTCCAATTACAAAACGTCCGCCGCCGCCTACCGCAAAGTGATCGGCATCGATCCGGGTAAGCTCGCCGCGGGTTCGCCGGTGGATCGGTTGTCGCCTAATACGCTCAATGCGGCTGTTGCCGTGGGCATCTCGACCAATCCGTCGGTGGCCGCCGCCGAGTACAATGTCGACGTGGCGCAGCTGCAGGTAAAGGTCGCCGAAGGCGCGCTCTATCCGAGCCTATCGGTGCAGGGCAGCTTCCAAAAGAACTGGTTGAACACCTCGAGCCTCAGCGTCATCGAAAGCTACAACGCCTCGGTCTTTGGAACGCTCAACGTCCCGATCTATCAGGGTGGCTCGGAATATTCCCTGGTTCGCCAGGCCAAAGAGACACTCGGCCAAAAGCGGCTGGACCTCGACAATGCGCGCGATACCGTGCGTCAGAACGTGGTGCAGTCCTGGGGTCAGCTCGAGGCGGCCAAGGCCAACATTCTGGCGACCCAGGCCGCGGTGCAGGCTTCCGAAATTGCGCTCAACGGCGTACGCGAAGAGGCGCGCGTCGGGCAGCGTACCACGCTCGATGTCCTCAACGCCCAGCAGACGCTGGTCAATGCGCGGGTGTCGCTAGTGTCCGCTCAGCGCGACCGGGTGGTGGCGTCCTATACGCTCTTGTCGGCGGTCGGCCGGCTGACGCCGCGTATGTTGGGTCTGCGGGTGCCGACCTACGACCCGAAGGTGCATTACGAGCAGGTCCGCGACAGTTGGGCGGGCCTGCGCACGCCCGACGGACGCTGAGACAGCAGGGGCGGCTGCGGCGGTGCGCCGCGTGGCCAGCATCCAACTCCAGTGTCCACAATTGATTTGCGAGCTTTCGAGCTTTCGGCCTGCCACAGCCACACCCCTCTGGCGTATAAAGGGAATCATCGAACGATTCGCGCCTGCCTAAGTGTGCGGACGCGAATCGAGCGTTTGGATTTCAGCACTGCGCTCGGGAAAGTGTGCCAATGAGCCAAGCGGCAAAGGTCCAAGAGCCCTCGATGGAGGAAATTCTGGCCTCCATCCGACGCATCATCGCTGACGATGATGGCAAGGCTTCTAAAGCGGCGGAACCTGCACCTGCCATGCCTGCGCCCCGTCCGGCGCCCCCACCGAAGCCGGTGGCCAACACGCAGGACGATGTGGACGCGATGCTGGCGGACCTCGAGCCGCCAGAGGCGCGGCCATCTCCGGCGCAGCCGGCTGCCGAGCCGGAGCCGCCGCCGGTATCCGAAGTGCTGGTGCTAACGGAGGACATGGCCGCACAGGCCGCCCAGCCGGCGCCACCACAGCAACCGGCCGGATTTCGTACGATCGAGGGCAACTCGGACCTGGTGTTCTCGGAGGCGCAGAGTGCGCGCCACGCGGGGGACGCCGCAGACCGACTGCTCTCGGGAGCGACCGCCGCGGCGGTGGACAGCGCGTTCAATTCGCTCGCCCACACCATTCTCGGCAACAATGCGCGTACGCTCGAGGACCTGGTCAAGGAAATGCTGCGGCCGATGCTGAAGGCCTGGCTCGACGACAATCTGCCGGGTTTGGTCGAACGCATCGTCCGCTCGGAGATCGAGCGCGTCTCGCGCGGGCGCTGATCACTAACGCCGCTTTATTTTCTCTCCGCGCCGCGAAGCGGTGGGGAAGAGAGAAGAGATGCCATGGTCGCCGTTCAGGCTTCGCGCGCTTTGAATGCGCGAACGCGAGTTGCCGCAGCGGCCGCGAGATCTTGCATCGGCACACGAGGGCCGTTCCACTCGCCACGGCCCCTCGGCAGGACTATGGTTATACGCACAGCTTGCTAAAATCATAAATTGGCGGCAACTTTTCGGTTGAGGCGGCTGTCATCCCGGGAATGTCGGCTAAATCCGGCCGCCAATTCGGGCGGAACCGGTGGGCCTGACGACGGACGGGCGCGACACAGCAGCGTGCATTCCAGCGGGAGCAAGCCGTGACGATGAAGGCTCGGCTGCGTTCATTGTGCATCGGACTGTTGGCGGTGCCGTCGCTTGCGGCGGTGAGCGCGAGCGCCGGACCGTTGCCGCCGGGTTGCGGGGCGCGCAATATCGACTGGATCGTCGGCTGTACGACCATTATCGACAATCCGTCGAATTCGGCGGCGACGCGCGCCAAGGCGCTGCGCATTCGCGGCATTGCCGAATTTAGACAGGGCCGCTTGGACGCCGCGATCAAAGACTTTTCCGCCGTGATCGTGCTCGAGCCGAATAACGTCGCGGCCTACGTCAATCGCGCCGGCGCTTACAAACGCAAGCGGGACTACGCGCGTGCCCTTGCCGACTACAACAGCGCGGCCGGGCTCGCGCCGCAACAGCCCTGGGTATTTCTCGAGCGCGGCAGGGCCTACAAGGCGATGCGCGACTTCGCCCACGCGCGTCAGGATTTCGACGCGGCGATCCGCCTCGATTCCAAAGTCTCCACGTTTTTCCGGCAGCGGGGGCAACTACGCAGGGAGCAGGGCGATCTGAACGGCGCCGGCGCCGATCTCGACGCTGCGATTCGGCTCAATGGCAACGACTTCTTGGCCTATCTCGCGCGCGGAGAGTTGCGCGTCGCGCAGAAGGATTATGCCAATGCCATGGCCGACTATGACAAGGCCCGCAGTGTCCTGCCGAACTCGCCGCGGGCTGCGGCGCTTGTCTATTCGGCGCGCTCGATGGCATTCGGCGAGAAGGGCGACCTCAAGCGCGCGCTCGACGAATATGACGCGTTGCTCAAGCTCGAGCCCGGCAACCCGGTTTATCTCGTGGGCCGCGCCTATACTGCGTTCGCGCTCGGCGATTTCAAAGCCGCGGCAGACGACTTTGGCGGCGCCATCCAGAAAAATCCCCGCTCGTTCTATTCGGTGATCATGCGTTATGTGGCGCGCGCCCGAATGGGCGAACACGACACGCCGGAATTGCGCCGCAATGCGCAGATGCTGGATCATAATTCCTGGACGTGGCTTCTGGCCGGACTGTTTCTCGGCGAGACCACGCCGGACCAGCTGCGCGCCAGCTCGGTGCGCGCGATCGGCAAAGAGGCGGACACCCGCAAATGTGAGGCCGCGTTCTTTCTCGCCGAATACGACCTGTTGCACCGCCGGCGCCAACAGGCCGCTTCCCTGATGCAGGACGCGGCCAAAAGCTGCTGGTTCGACATGCTCGAGCGCAATGCCGCGCAGGGCGAGGCCAAACGGTTGCAGCCTTGAGCGGCGCCATCACGCCTTGATGAAGGCGCCGGCGCGCAATTCGGAAACAGCCTTTGAGCGGAGATTGGCTCGCCCCACGAGCGCCGTGCTCGCGCTTAGGGTCTCGCTACATCGGACGCCGGCGGAGGCCATAGGCGACCCAGAACGCCAGCGCAGGCCACAGCGCCGCAGCAATCGCAAACACCGGAAGCGCACCAGCCCGGTCGACGATGGGCGCAGCTGCTGCCACGCCCACGCTCTGGCCGAGATAAAGCGCGGCCGAAAACCCGGCCATGGCGGTGCCGCGCGCCTGCGGCAACATCTGCGTCGCGTTGGTCTGCAGCGTGTTGTGCAGCATGTAATAGCCGAAGCCGAGCATGATGCAGGCGATCGGGGCCAATTCCCACACCGGCTCAACGGCAAGCGTCAGGAACGCGAGCATCGCCACGATGCCGCCGCCGGCGGCGAGCCCGCGCTCGCCCAGGATCGCCACCGTGCGGTGGACAGTGCCGGCGAAGAGGATGCAGCCGAGGCCGAAGGCGGCGACGATCACGCCGACAGTGGAGAAGCTCAGGCCGAAGCGGGCGTGCAGGTTGGCGGCGACGTAGGTGAAGCCGCCGAAGAAGATGGCGCCCTCGATGAAGGCGGCGAGCACGATGAAGCGCGCCCACGGCTTGGCGCCCAAGGCGCGGTAGCTCGCGATCATGCCGCGGGGCGTCGCGCCTTCGTGCTGGATCGGCTTTGTCCACGGATTGCTGCGGAACTGGGTGGTCAGCGCCAGGCCCGACACGATGAACACAGCTGCAACCACGACGAACACCATGCGCCAGCCGAAGTCGTCGCCGATGATGCCGCCGGCGATCTGGCCGGTGATCATGCCGGTCATCTGCCCGGCCATGTAGCGCGCCAGCATGGTCTGCCGCCGCGCATAGGGCACCACGTCCCCGATATAGGCGAGGCCGAGTGGCACGATGATCGCTGCGCCGGGCGCGCAGACGAGGCGCGCGAGCGTGAGCTGGGTCAGCGATTGCGAGATCGCGCACAACAGCACGAGGATCCCGGAGAGCCCGCATGCCAAAGCCACCGCCTGGCACTTGCCGAGCCGGTCGCCGATGACGCCGGAGAAAATTTGCGTGAGCCCATAGGGCACCGCGTAGGCGGTGACGATGGCCGAGGCCGCGCCGACGCTGACCCCGAAATCGCCGGCCACCTGGGGCAGCAGCGGGTCCGACACCCGCAAGGAGATGCCGCTGCCGAAGGCGGCCAGCGACATCAGCACGATAGCCCAGGTGAGCGCCCGGTCGGGGGCGGAAGCGGCGTCGGCGGGGAGGGTGGAAGGGGTCGAGGACACGTTGACTCCAGCAGTCGTGGCGGGCTTTCTAGTGGAGCGAATTTGACATTTGGTATCCATATGCGGCGAGCTGTTCGTCAAATGTCAAATTCAAAGCTCCACTAGAATCAAATAATTGCTAGTGGTCCTTTAATTCCGACATCTGCTCGGGAGCCTGCAGCAACGGGGTACAAATGTCGGAATCGGACCGCTGGCGCGCCAAACGCGCTTCGCGCGACCGAATTTTCAGATAAGACGGCGAAATGATTGAAAAGACCTATCAGCCCTCGGAGGTCGAGGGCCGCATTTACGAGACATGGGAACAGGCCGGGGCCTTCCGCGCCGGACGGCCGGAGCGCGCTCAGGCCGAAGCCTACTCTATCGTCATTCCGCCGCCGAACGTCACCGGCTCGCTGCATATGGGCCATGCGCTCAACAACACGCTGCAGGACGTGCTCTGCCGCTTCGAGCGCATGCGCGGCAAGGACGTGCTGTGGCAACCGGGCACCGACCACGCCGGCATCGCCACCCAGATGGTAGTCGAGCGGCAACTCATGGAACGCCAGGAGCCCGGCCGCCGCGACATGGGGCGGGAGAAGTTCCTCGAGCGCGTGTGGGCCTGGAAGGCCGAATCCGGTGGCACCATCGTCAACCAGCTCAAGCGGCTAGGTGCGTCGTGCGACTGGTCACGCGAGCGCTTCACCATGGACGAGGGGCTCTCCAAGGCGGTTATTAAAGTTTTTGTGGAGCTTTATCGTGCGGGTCTGATTTACAAAGACAAGCGGCTAGTCAATTGGGATCCCAAGCTTCTGACCGCGATCTCCGACCTCGAAGTGGTCCAGGTGGAGAGCAAGGGGCACCTGTGGCATCTGCGCTATCCGATGGAAGATAAGACATTTGACCCGGACGATCCGTCGACCTTCATCGTGGTCGCCACCACGCGGCCGGAAACGATGTTGGGTGATACCGCCGTTGCAGTTCATCCGGAGGATGAGCGTTACAAGGCACTCGTCGGCAAGAACGTCGTTTTGCCGCTGGTGGGGCGCAGGATTCCGATCATCGCCGACGAATACTCCGACCCCGAAAAGGGTTCGGGCGCGGTGAAGATCACGCCGGCGCACGACTTCAACGACTTCGAGGTGGGAAAGCGGCACAATCTGGCGCAGATCAACATCTTCAGCATCGAGGCCAAGCTTGCGCTCAAGGGCAACGACGACTTTCTTGCCGGCGTGCCGGCTTCAAGTGAGCTTGACGAGACGCTGACGCTCGACGGGATGGATCGTTTCGCCGCGCGCAAGGCGATCGTCACGCGGCTCGAAGGCCTGAACCTGGTCGCGACCATCGAGCCGAACGCTCATGTCGTGCCGCACGGCGACCGCTCCAATGTGGTGATTGAGCCCTATCTGACCGACCAGTGGTACGTCAACGCGCATGAATTGGCGAAACCGGCGATTGCCGCCGTGCGCGAGGGCAAGACCAAGTTTACCCCGAAGAATTGGGAAGCAACTTATTTCAACTGGATGGAAAATATCCAGCCTTGGTGCATCTCGCGCCAACTCTGGTGGGGACACCAGATTCCGGCGTGGTACTTCCTGAAGGTTAGCGATCAAGGAGAGGTTGTTGTCGATCTCACTGCGATAAATGAGCCATTCGGACTAAATAGGGCGCGCGACCTTAGCCAATTTTCGTTTGTTGTCGCTGAAAGCGAAGACAAGGCGTTCAGTGAGATCCAGAGCAAGTATCCCAACCGAAAAGTTGAGTTGGTCGACGTACAACGAACTAGCCGCTTTGGCGCTACTGAATGAGGGCAAAGTCGGAGTTTGGCGCGACGAGGACGTCCTCGACACCTGGTTCTCCTCGGCGCTGTGGCCGTTTTCGACGCTCGGCTGGCCGGACGAGACGCCGGAGCTCAAGCGCTACTATCCGACCAAGGCGCTGGTCACCGGCTTCGACATCATCTTCTTCTGGGTTGCCCGCATGATGATGATGGGCCTTCATTTTATGAAGGACGACGAGGGGCAGCCGCAGATCCCGTTCCACGACATCTACATCCACCGCCTAGTGCGCGACGCCTCCGGCGCCAAGATGTCGAAGTCGAAGGGCAACGTGGTCGATCCGCTCGGCGTCATCGACGAATACGGCGCCGACGCGCTGCGCTTAACCTTGATGCGCGCGGTCGCGCCCGGCCACGACATCCGGCTCGGGCCGCAGGACGTCGAGAACAACCGCAATTTTGCGACAAAACTCTGGAACGCCGCCCGTTTCGTCGAATTCAACGGCGCCAAGCGCGTCGACGGTTTCGATCCGAAATCGGCGAAGGAAACGCTCAACCGCTGGATTGCGCACGAAACTGCAAAAGCCGCCGCAGAGATCACGCAAGCAATCGAGGCCTATGGCTTTAGCGAGGCGGCCGGCGCCGCCTATCGCTTCGTCTGGAACGTCTATTGCGACTGGTATGTCGAGCTGTCGAAGCCGCTGCTGACTGGCCCCGACGGTCCGGCCAAGGACGAGACGCGCGCCACCGCGGCATGGGCGCTCGATGAAATTCTCAAGCTGCTGCACCCGTTCATGCCGTTCATCACCGAAGAATTGTGGGCGGTGACGGCTTCGTCTTCTCCCTCCCCCCTTGTGGGGGAGGGTAGGGAGGGATGTGAGCAACAGACACCTTCCTCTCAGGTACCCCCCTCTCCATCTCTCCCCCGCAAGGGGCGAGAGAGGAGTACGCTGCTGGCTCTTACTGCTTGGCCGCTACTTAGCGGCCTCGAAGACGCCGCCGCCGAGGGGGAAATCGGCTGGGTAATAGACCTCATCACCGCCATCCGTTCGATCCGCGCGGAGATGAACATCAGCGCACCAATTCCGTTGGTGCTGGCCGGCGCCTCCGGCGAGACCCAAGCGCGCGCCGAACGCTGGGCCGAGTTCATCAAGCGGCTCGCCCGCGTGTCGGACATCTCATCGGCCGGCACCGCGCCCCAGGGTTCGGTGCAGCTCGTGGTGCGGGGCGATGTCGTGGCGCTGCCGCTCGTCGGCGTCATCGATCTCGCCGCCGAGCGCGCCCGCCTCGACAAGGAGATGGCCAAGGCCGAGTCCGACATCGCCCGTGTCGATGCCAAGCTCGGCAATCCGAAATTCGTCGACCGCGCGCCGGACGAGGTGGTCGCGGAGGAGAAGGAAAAGCGCGCGGAGGCCGTGGCGCGCAAGGCCAAGATCGCCGAGGCGATGGAGCGCCTGAAAGGCGCGGTGTAGTGATCCGTCATCCTGAGGTGCGCGCCGTTAGGCGCGCCTCGAAGGATGTGCTGTCATCCTTCGAGGCTCGCGCTTGCGCGCTCGCGCCTCAGGATGACGAGAAAGGCTAAGGTTCCTCCATGCGCATCTTCCTCGCCGGCGCCGGCGGTGCCATCGGACGGCGGCTGACGCCGCTTCTCGTCCGCAACGGTCACGAGGTCGTCGGCACCACGCGCTCGGCCGAAAAGACGGACGCAATTGCCAAGCTCGGCGCCAGGCCGGTGGTCGTCGACGTGTTCGACGCCGCGGCGCTCATGGCCGAGGTCGTTACGGCGAAGCCGCAGGCGGTCATCCACCAACTCACCGATCTTGCGTTTGCGCCCGGCACGCCGCAGTACGAGGAGGGGCTTGCGCGCAATGCGCGGCTGCGCATCGAGGGCACACCCAATCTTGTCGCTGCTGCGCGAAATGCCGGCGTCACCCGCATGGCCGCGCAGAGCATCGCATTTGTTTATGCGCCGGGTGAGGGAGCTCGGATCGAGAGCGATCCGCTTGTCACCGGTACGACGGCGGAGGCCGTCACGGCGTTGGAGCGGGCGGTGCTGTCGCTGCCGGAAGGCATCGTGCTGCGCTACGGGTTCTTCTACGGCCCCGGGACCTGGTCGGGCGACGCGCCGTCGCGGCAGCCGGCGGTGCATGTGGATGCTGCGGCGCATGCGACATTGCTCGCGCTCACCAAGGGCAAGCCCGGCATCTACAATATCGCCGAGGACGCGGCGACTCTGTCGAGCGAAAAGGCCAAGCGCGAACTCGGATTTGACGCGACCTTCCGCCTTTAACCTCTGCTGTCATGCCCCGCGCAGGCGGGGCATCCAGTAAACGCAGGCCATGCGATATATTCGCAGGAGCTGCGGTGCACTGGATCATCCGCTTTCGCGGATGATGACAGCCGAGGGGGTTACAGCGCCTTAGAACTCTTTCTTCATGTAGCTGTCGATCGACCAGGCGCCCCCGCCGCGGAAGAAGATCGCCAGCGACACGATGCCCATGAACAGCGCGTATTCCATGCCGCGGTGGCCCCAGCTCCAGTTCGGCCACAGCACGGCAAAGCAGATCACCGCCATCTCAATAGTGAAGGCGAGCGCCACCGCCCGCGTGAACAGGCCGAGTGCCAGCAGGATGCCGCCGAAGAACTCCAGCGCGCCGATGAAATAGGCCCAGGCCAACGGATAGGCCCAGCCGAAATGCACGAAGTTATTGGCCGCGTGCACGGCGTCGGTGCCGAACACCTTGCCGTAACCATGCGGGATCAGGATCAGGCCGAGCGCGACGCGGATCAGCGTGTAGCTCAGCGGCGCGCAAGCTTCGTAGAGACCGGCCGCGGCCGGCACGTAAAGTTTCTTGCGATCGACTGCGATTTCCATGGTGTTTCCTATCCCCCAAGGTCTTGTTTGTGAGCGACGGTCTGTTGCCGTGCCGGAGAAATCTTAGCGCCGGGCGAAAGGGTCGGCGAGGGGGGCAGCCCCCCGCCCTGTGAAACGTTGCCGGGCTCGATTATGATGCGCCGCGGTCAGGTTCGGGGGAACGCCATGGTCTGTGATTTGCTGCAAAAGGTAGAGTTGTTGCACGCGGCTGGTACGCAGTTCACGCCGACAAACGCGCGTGAGGTGGTGCGTTCTTTCTACGAGATTATGACCATTCTCGATAACAAGGGCCTGGCGCTCTTGGCGTTCGACGGCATCATCGTTGCCGCCACGACCTTCGCCGCCGAAAAAGGCGGCGTCTTCAACAAACGGGGATTGGCACGCTGGCTGGCAATTGTGGTCATCTTCCTGTCGCTGGCCGCGGCCGTCGCCTGCCTGTTCGTCTCGGAAGTGTCCTATCCCTTCCTGGGCCACGTGGCCTGCAACGCGCCGCACGGCCTGGATTTCACCGACGAGATCAACCAGCTCGCGAACTTGGTCGATTGGCGCACCGATTATTTCCACTTCGCCTGGTACTGCTCGATCATCGCCATCCCGCTGTTCGCATGGATGTTCTGGGTCTCGTTGAATTGGCACAGGCCGCACGAAGCACAAGAACCGCACAAGCTCTGAGTGCCCTTCCGGGGTTTTCGTTCATCGCGCGGACGGAAACGGCTTGCTCAAGAACTTCGATCCCTTCAACCCGTAACGCCACGGGCGCTCAACCGCCTTCGAGATGCCGATGCGCGGGCCGGTGAGGATCTCCGGCGTGCCTTCGCGCGCGCGGAGCTCGAAGGGTGGCCGGTCGAGCGCGAGGCCGTTGTGTTTGTGGGTGATGCCGAACGCCTGCGCGAGCTTGCCTGGGCCCGAGCAGAGTTCGCGCGGTTCGCTCATGCCCCGGCGGCGGCGCATAACGGCCAGCCCTTGCGTCGGCTCCAGGGCCCGGATCAGCACGGCGCTCGCCGAGCCCTCCACCTCGCAGACGAAGTTCAGGCACCAGTGGATGCCGTAAGAACGGTAGACATAGGCGGTGCCGGGCGGGCCGAACATAACAGCGTTGCGCTCGGTGCAGCCGTTATAGGAATGCGCCGCCGGGTCGGTGTGGTGATAGGCCTCGACCTCGACAATCACGCCGCCGACGCGGTCAACCAGGAGTGTCGCCCCGATCAGCTCGGGAGCCACAACGTGCACCGAGCGGGCGAAGAAGGCGCAGCGGAGGCGGGCGGTCATGGTTAGCGGCAGGCTCACATGGCGAGACAAAGGGACATGTTAGCAGGCGGGAGCCTGGGCGGTGGCGCCGATGTGCATCGCAACATGGCCACAATTTGTGTCCTGTCGGCAACACCCCCGTTGCAATCCAATCGCCGGAGCTTGCGAATGCACTTTGCGCCGCGATTTGGCCATACCCTACAACGACATCCAAAGGCTAATAGAACGGCCGTTTAAGCCGTTGCCGGATTCCGCTTTTGCGGACCGCCGAGCACCGCCGGTTAACGGGATTGGCATGAAAATCAGCCGGTATTGCCGGCAGGCAAGGCAGCGTATCGCAAGTCGCGGAAGTGAGTTGGGCGGGGGGCTGACAAAAACAATGGACGCCAAGACCAATCTGAAAAACCGGCTGCCGAGCCGCCACGCCACCGAAGGCGTCGACCGCGCGCCCCACCGCGCTTTTTATTATGCGATGGGGCTGACCAAGGCGCAGATCCACGCCCCCTTCGTTGGCGTCGCTACCTGCTGGAACGAGGCCGCCCCCTGTAACATCGCCCTGATGCGCCAGGCGCAGGCGGTGAAGAAAGGCGTCGCCAGCGTCGGCGCTACGCCGCGCGAGTTCTGCACCATTACCGTCACCGACGGCATCGCCATGGGGCATGCCGGCATGAAGGCCTCGCTGCCCTCGCGCGAGGTGATTGCGGATTCGGTCGAGCTGACGGTGCGCGGCCACGCCTATGACGCGCTGATTGGCGTTGCCGGCTGCGACAAGTCGCAGCCCGGTATGATGATGGCGATGTGCCGGCTCAACGTGCCCTCGATCTACATCTATGGCGGCTCGATCCTGCCCGGCACCTTCAAAGGCAAGGAAGTTACCGTCCAGGACGTCTACGAGGCGGTTGGCAAGCACTCGGTCAACGAATTTTCCGACGAGGACCTCGACACGCTCGAGCAGAACGCCTGTCCGTCGGCCGGCGCCTGTGGCGCTCAGTTCACCGCCAACACCATGGCGACGGTATCGGAGGCCATCGGTTTGGCGCTGCCGTATTCGGCAGGCGCGCCCGCGCCCTACGAAATCCGCGACAAGTTCTGCATGCTCGCCGGCGAGATGATCATGGATCTGATCGTCAAGAACATCCGCCCGCGCGACATCGTCACCCGCAAGGCGCTGGAAAACGCGGCCGCGGTGGTGGCCGCCACCGGCGGCTCCACCAATGCCGCGCTGCATCTACCGGCGATCGCCAACGAATGCGGTATCGAATTTACGCTGTTCGACGTCGCCGAAATCTTCAAAAAGACACCGTATATCGCAGATTTGAAACCGGGCGGCCGCTATGTTGCCAAGGATATGTTCGAGGCTGGCGGCGTACCGAATTTGATGAAGACGCTGCTCGACCACGGCTTCCTGCACGGCGACTGCCTGACCGTCACCGGCCGCACCATCGCCGAGAACCTGGCCAGCGTGAAATGGAACCCGGATCAGGACGTCGTGCGCCCGGCCAATGAACCGATCCTGTCCACCGGCGGCGTCGTCGGCTTGAAGGGCAATCTGGCGCCCGAGGGTGCGATCGTGAAAGTCGCCGGCATGAAGAAGCTGCAGTTCTCCGGACCGGCCCGCGTTTTCGAGGGCGAGGAAGCCTGCTTCGATGCGGTGCGTAAGCGCGCCTACAAGGAAGGCGACGTGCTGGTGATCCGCAATGAGGGGCCGCGCGGCGGTCCCGGCATGCGCGAGATGCTGTCGACCACGGCGCTGCTCTACGGCCAGGGCATGGGCGAGAAAGTGGCGCTCATCACCGACGGCCGCTTCTCCGGCGCCACACGCGGCTTCTGCATCGGCCATGTCGGCCCGGAGGCGGCGGTGGGCGGCCCGATCGGCTTGCTCTGCGACGGCGACATCATCGAGATCGACGCCGACAAAGGCATCATGAACGTCAAGCTCTCCGACGAAGAGCTGACAAAGCGCAAAGCGCAATGGAAGCCGCGCGAGAGCGAATACGGCTCCGGCTATCTTTGGAAATATGCCCAGCAGGTGGGCTCTGCCGTGAACGGCGCGGTGACCCATCCGGGCGGCGCCGCCGAGAAGGAATGCTATGCGGACAGTTGAGACCCTGTTGCGCGCGGCAGTGATCGGCGCCGTCTTTGCGTCGGCGCCGGCGCTCGCCTTCGACGGCAGTCAGTCCGACAACACGGTCAACCCTGCGCCGCCGGTGACGCCGGCGCAGGCGTTTCGCACCGGCGCCCATTGGCTGATGACCGGCCACAAGACCAAGGCCGTCCACTCGCTGGAATATGCCGCCGAGAAGGGGCATCCGTTGGCGCAGTGGAAGCTCGGCCGCATGTACGCGGAGGGCGATGGCGTCGCGCAGAACGACCTCAAAGCGTTCAAGTATTTCGAAAGCATCGCCGACCATCACGCTGACGACAACCCGAACACGCGTCAGTCGCGCTTCGTCGCCAACGCATTCGTGGCGCTCGGGCGCTATTATCTCGAAGGCATTCCGAAAACCGACATCAAGCGCGATCCTGAGCGGGCGCGCCAGATGTTCGCATACGCCGCATCCTATTTCCGCGATCCTGACGCGCAGTATTTTCTGGCGCGGCTTTATCTCGATGGTGTCGGCGCTCCGCACGATCCGCGCACCGCGGCGCGCTGGTTTGTGCTGTCGGCGCAGAAGGGCCAGTGCCAGGCACAGGCGATGCTCGGCGCCATGCTGTTTGCCGGCGATCACGTTCCGCACCAGGCCGCGCGCGGGCTGATGTGGCTGACGCTCGCCAAGGACAACGCCAAGGACGCCTCGGTTGACAACCGGGCCTGGATCAACCGGCTCTACGAGAATGCTATACGAGAAGCGAGCGAGGATGACCGTGCGCTCGCCGGCGTCTATCTCAAGCGCTGGCTGGAAAGCCGGCGCGAGTGACGAGGCGGTCGCTCGGCGCCGTTCGGTTGTCATGCGCGGGCTTGCCCCGCGCATTTTGTTTAGGGGAAGCTAAGGGTCAATCGGATTGAGCGTGGGCACTTAGCATTCGGCGACGACATCGTCGACCTCTAGGCCCGCGTGCCCCTGGGCACCAAGGTCGTGGTGCCGCGCCGGTACGCCGCGCTCGTCGCAACAAACGTTTGCTTATTGCGACAATGGCCGCGGGACTTGCGCGTTCGCAGCGATTGGCGCGGATGCGGTGGCCGCGGTTTCACGCAGTCCGGGGCCGGAATTGTCGGAACGCCAAACGCGACAAGCCCCACAGGAAGACGGCGAACAACAGGTGCGGGACCGCTGAGGCGACGATCAATTTCGGCGAGACGGCGAGCCCCAAAAATCCCCAGCCGACGACGGGGAAGAAGAACACGAGAACGAGAATCCATAACGCATGCGCCAAGTCCCAGCGCGCGAAGGAAGGTTAGCGCGTCGCGGAACAGGCCGACGAAAATCACCGAACAGGTTGTGACCCACGCGGTGTGGAACAGCAAACCTACCGGAAGCAGGAGCGAACGACCCAAGACGGTCTCGGCAAACGCGAGCCCGAGTGGCTGGGGCAGTGGTGAAATGCCCGCCTTCAGGCCCGTCACCATGATCGCGGCTGTCAGAATTGAAACGCCGATCCCGACACCTACCGCGCGTGCCGAATCCTGTCGGCTCAGCGAATGCCATTTCATATCAACCTCCTTGGGGTTTGCAGCCACAACTCGTGCCACAGCAAATTTTCGCCTGTATCGGCGGGCAGGGCATCGAGCCGTAGGAGCAGAACACGCAGCAATCGCCGGGCTTCGGTTTGAGACGCGCGCCGCAACCGGTGCAATCGTAGAAAAACCGGCAGGCGTCGGTTGGCATTTCTTCGAGTTTGGCAGTGCCGCAATGGGGGCAGGTGATCAACGATTGTTCGGTCACGATCGCGTCTCGATCTAGATTTTCGGCGCGGACGGATAGCCCGCGTTGGTTGTCGCCGCGATGAGCGTCGTCACGTTGGTCTTGGCGTCGTCATAAGTGATGGTTGCGGTCTTCTTTTCTGGCGAAACCGCTACCTTCTCGACGCCAGGCACTGCTTGCAGGCTCGCCTTGACCGTGTGCGGGCAGGCGGCGCAGTACATATTCTGGACCGCCAGAGTCACAGTCCTTTCTGCGGCGCCGGCGCTGGAGACGATTGACAATCCAATCGCGACAACAAGCAAGACAAGTGACGTCTTCATACGACTTCTCCGATCGTTCACGAGAGAATGTAGGGCGCCAGAATGTCGAACCCGAAGGCGGCGATGACGATGATCGTCGCGATCGCCAGCGTGATCATGACGAACCGGCTGGAAAGCGGGCGCGCGCAGGCCTGATCGCCGGAACAGGCTTGGCGCGACGACCGGTAGACGAGCCAGTAGCCGCCGCCGACAAAGACGATCGCCGCGGCGATGAAAATCGGCTGATAGGGGGCAAGGCGCGTGAAGTTGGCGATCCAGGCGCCGCTGATGCCGAGGCTGAAGAGCACCACCGGCAGGATGCAGCAGGACGAGGCGGCGAGCGCCCCAAATAGGCCGCCAACGGCAAGGGCCCGCAGGCCGGGACTAGGCGGCCGGGAACAGGGTGGTTGCTTGATCATCATGGCTCGACCCTGCATCCTGTAGCGACTACAGAATCAAGGCGGATAACTCATGAATGCGATCACAGATTCGCGAGGTCTCAGCATCGGCGCGCTGTCGCGTTTGACTGGCATCAATATCGAGACAATCCGGTACTACGAAAAGATCGCGCTCATGCGGAAGCCGCCGCGCACCCGCGGCGGACACCGGAGTTACGAGCCGGAACATATTGCGCGGCTGCGCTTTATTCGGCGGGCACGGGCCTTGGGTTTCGGGATCGAGGGAATCCGCACGTTGTTGGCGCTGTCCGCGGGCGCGGGAAATTCCTGCGCCCAGGCGCGAGATATGGCGGCCGCTCACCTCGCAGACGTGCGTGCCAAGCGGGAAGATCTCGCCAAGCTGGAAACCATCCTGTCGGATACGATCGCGGAATGCGATAAGCGATGCTGCGCCGGCGTCGCACCGGCATGTCCCGTGCTCGAAATCCTGGAGTCTTAGTCGGCCGCCACCCAGGTCGATTTGAGGGCTGGTCCCCTCGCGCGCAGCCATGATGCAAGCCGGTCAGACGCGGCGCAGCTGCCTTTGCGCCGGCAACGCAGTCTGCGCCGTTATTTCTTTTTGGTCTTGGCGGGGCGCGCCGGGGCCTGGGCTTCGGCGCGTTCCTTGGCGAGGCGCAGCGCCCGCAGCCGCGCCATGTTGGCCTGCGTCGCGCGCTTCTCCGCCTCATATTCCCGCATCGCCTGCGCCTGATCGCGCATGCGTTCCGCCTTCTTGGCGGCGGCGGACAGTGGCTGCTCACTTTTCAAAGTCGTCATTGACTGCTCCTTTGAAGTGCACAGAAGAAAAAGCGTCCCGCGGGCGATGGATCGGCCGCGGGATTAACGAACCACACGCTCTGCCAGTACATCCGTGGTCAGGGCGACATGGCTCCAGCGCGCCTCAAATCAGGCGGCGCGCAGATTCTCCGCTGACGATTTGCCTGAGCGGCGGTCGGCGACGATGTCGAACGAGACCTTCTGCCCCTCATTGAGGGTGCCTAAGCCAGCGCGTTCGACCGCGCTGATGTGGACGAAGATGTCCTTGTCGCCGTTCTCCGGCTGGATAAAGCCGAAGCCTTTTTGGCTGTTAAACCACTTAACAACACCGGTGTTCATGAATTTTCCTTTCACTGACGGTGTACACGTGGGAGGCGGCCGGCGAGGTTTCGCCGTCCTTGTCCCGGTTGTCGATTTTGGAGAAGGGTCTGAAACGTGCTTGCCGTCAGTAACGAGGCGAAGCGGCCCAGTCGTTCGGCCAACTATCGATAGACCCTAGATGGGGACGAATATCGACCATTTCAAGGCTCGGCGGCGCGCTCTCTTTGCTTAAATGCCCCGGCGCGCCGAGCGCAGAAATGGCAAGTGGACGCGAGGCGCTGAATTGTATATGGAGCGTGTGTTGAAACCAAGTTTTCGGTTTTGCCTTGCTGCGCTGCCCGCGGAATAGGGCGCTTATCAGGACACCCCTAAAACTCGGATGTTTCGATCGCATGCAGCGATGAGCGCTGGTGCGCATCTCAACGCGAAGCAGCGTCTAGCTAAGGAAATCATCATGGCGACAGGTACTGTCAAGTTCTTCAACACCCAAAAGGGTTTTGGATTCATCACCCCGAGCGACGGCAGCAAGGACGTGTTCGTGCACATCAGCGCGGTCGAGCGCGCCGGGATGAGCACGCTCAACGAGGGCCAGCGCATCAGCTACGAGATCGTCACCGAGCGCGGCAAGCAAGCGGCTGCCAATCTGCAGAACGCCTGATCCCGCGTCGGGTTTTTTGAGGCGCCCGGCCTCGTGCCGGGCGTCTTGCCTGGTCCGCACAGTGACGCCTGCTTCCGCCGCAAGCGGAAGCCAACACGAGGACGGACATGAACCACAAATATTCCACCGGGCAGAGCGTCTATTACAGTTCGCAATTTCCCAACAATGCCGCGCGCGGGCCGTACAAGATTGTGCGCCGGCTGCCGGTCGAAAACGACAACCGGCTGTCTTATCGGATCAAGAGCGCGGCCGAGACTTTCGAGCGCATCGCCGAGGAATATCAGCTGACGCGCTCGGATTGACCCTCGGTTCGCCGTCACCCCGTCTCGATATCGAGATCCACCCACACCGGCACGTGGTCGGAAGGCTTCTCCCAGGCGCGAACGTGTCGGTCGATGCCGGCGTCGATCAGACGGTCGGCGGCCTGCGGCGAGAGCAGCAGATGGTCGATGCGGATGCCGTCGTCCTTCTGCCAGGCGCCGGCCTGATAGTCCCAGAAGCTGTAGAGGCCGCCGGCGTCGCTGGTGGCGCGGATGGCGTCGGTGAGGCCGAGATTGGACAGTGCGCGGAATTTCTCCCGGGTCTGCGGCAGGAAGAGCGCGTCGTTGACCCAGGCCTCCGGTCGCTTGGCGTCGAGGGCGGTGGGGATGACGTTGTAATCGCCGGCGAGGACGAATGGCTCTTCCAGTTTCAACCGCTCGCGCGCGAAATTAATAAGTCGCTCCATCCAATTGAGTTTATAAGCGTATTTCTCTTCGCCTCCGTTGCCGTTGGGCAGATAGAGGCTGACAACCCGGACCACCCCGCTCTTGGTCGATACCACGGCCTCCAGGAAGCGGGCCTGCACGTCACCGTCGCCGCCATCGAGGCCGGATTTCACCTCGTCGAACGGTCGTTTCGACAAGAGCGCCACGCCATTGAACGTCTTCTGTCCGTGTACTGCGACGTTGTAGCCGAGCGTTTCGAAAGCTTCGCGTGGAAAGGCATCGTCGGGACATTTGATCTCCTGCAGGCAGACGATGTCGGGTCCGGTTTCGGACAGCCAAGCCTGCAGGTTCTCCATACGCTGGCGGATGGAATTGACGTTCCAGGTGGCTATTCGCATGGGGCCTTCCGGCATTAAGGCTGAAATCGACGGTTTTCAGCCTCACCCTTACCAGCCAGCGCAGGGATATGCACTCGGAGCCGTTAATATGGTAATGAGGCCGTCCGTGCGGCCTCAGACGGTACTGTAAAAGCGCCATAGCACGGAGAGGGAGCGCCCGGGCCGGGCCCAAAAGCCCGGGTCGACACAGGGTTTATGAGCAAGAAGACCTGGGTTCTTGGGGTAATCGTGCTTGCTCTGATCGGCGGCGCGGCCTTCGTTCATGACAACCGGCCTGCCCAGAAATGGCTTGCCAAGGTCTGGCCCGCCGAGCGCGCCGCAGCGCAACAGCCCCGCCGTGCCGACGCCAACCGGCCGGTGCCGGTGGACGTCGCCAAGGCAGTACGCAAACAAGTGCCGATCCGGCTCACGGCGCTCGGCACCGTGACCCCGATCGCCAGCGTCGCGCTAAAAACCCAGATAGACACCACCATCACGGCGGTCCACTTCGAGGACGGCGCCCGCGTCCAGAAGGGCGAATTGCTGTTCACCCTCGACTGCCGCCAGATCGAGGCCGAGATCAGGCGCGTCCAAGCGGTGATCGACGGCGCCGCGGCGACGCTCGTCCAGGCTCAGGAGGATGTCGAGCGCTACACCGAGCTCGCCGCCCGCAACGCCACGCCGATCGTGACCCTCAATAAGGCGCGCACCCTGGTGAACGTGTCGAAATCGACCGCGGAATCCAACCGCGCGCAGCTCGAGAATCTGCGGGTGCAGCTCGGCTTTTGCTCGATCCACGCGCCGATTTCCGGCCGCATCAGCATGGCCCACGTAAAGGTCGGCAACTTTGTGCGCCAAGCCGACTCGTCGCCGATGGCGACCATCAACCAGATGGCACCGGTCTATGTCAGCTTCACGGTGCCACAGAAGAATCTGCCGGCACTGCGCCAGGCGCTCGCCGCCAAGACCGCGCGCATCCAGGCATTCATTCCGGGCGCGAAAGCGCCGGAGAACGGCCGAGTCTCCATGATCGAGAACACGGTCGATGCCACCACCGGCATGGCGACAGTGCGCGCCACCATGCCCAACAAGGATGAGGGGCTGTGGCCCGGCACGCTGGTCAACGTCGACCTGACGCTGCGCAGCGAGGAGGCGGTGGTGGTGCCGTCGAATGCCGTGCAGGTCAGCCAAGCCGGCAGTATCGTATTCGTCGTGGACAATGGCGTCGCCAAGGTCCGCCGCGTCACGGCGGAACGCCAGGTCGGTGACGTCACGGTGATCAGCGCCGGTCTCGAACCTGGTGACACGGTCGTGACCGAGGGTCAGTTGCGGTTGAGAAATGGCGCCAAGGTGATCTCTAAAGGGCGCAACGGCGGCGGTCCGCGTAAACCGCGCGCGGCGGGTAGTTGAGCCAGGTAGCCCGCCATGAACATCTCGGAGATCTGTATCCGCCGCCCGGTGTTGACCACACTGATGACGGCGTCGTTGATCGTATTCGGCGCCTTCGCGTACCGGCTTCTCCCCGTGGCGGCGCTGCCGGCGGTCGACTTCCCCACCATTCAGATCACCGCCAACCTGCCGGGGGCCTCGCCTGAAACCATGGCGGCTTCGGTCGCCTCGCCGATCGAGCGGCAGCTTTCGACCATCTCCGGCATCTCGACCATGAGTTCGTCGTCGTCGCTCGGTTCGACGCAGATCACGGTCCAGTTCGACCTCGGCCGCAATATCGACGGCGCCTCGCTCGACGTGCAGACCGCGCTCGCCACCGCTCAGCGCCGTTTGCCGAGCGAGATGACGACTCCGCCGTTTTTCCGCAAGGTCAACCCGGGCGATTTCGCGGTGCTTTATCTGAGCATGCGCTCGGACACCATGCCGCTGTCGCAGATCAACGACTACGCCGCGACGGTGCTGGCGCCGACCATCTCTCAGATGTCAGGCGTCGCCCAGGTGCTGGTCTACGGCGAGCAGAAATTCGCCGTGCGGGTGCAAGTCGATCCAGCCGCCGCCGCGGCGCGCAACATTTCGCTCGACGATATTCGCAGCGTGGTGGCCAAGACCAATTCGTCGACGCCGGTCGGCGCGCTGCAGGGCAAGGAGCGTACGGTTTCGCTGCTGGCGACCGGTGCCATGACAAAGGCGGCCGACTACCGCGACGTGGTCGTGGCCTACCGCAACGGGGCGCCGATCAAGCTCAACCAAGTCGCACGCGTGGTCGACAGCGTCGAGGATATCAACCAGGCGAGCTGGTTCAACGACAAGCGCGCTATCGTCCTCGGCATCTATCGTCAGCCCGACGCTAACACCGTGGCCGTGGTCGACCAGGTGCGCGCCAAGTTGCCGCAGTTGCGCGCGCTGGTGCCGGCGGCGATCGAGATGTCGCCTTTGTTCGACCGTTCGGTCTCGATCCGCAACGCGGTTTGGAACGTGCAGGAGACGCTGGCGATCGCCGTCTCCCTCGTCATCATGGTGATCTTCCTTTTCCTGCGCAAAGTATCCGCCACCCTCATTCCGGCGCTGGCGGTGCCGATCTCGCTCATCGGCACTTGCGCGGCGATGTATGCATTCGGCTTCTCCATCAACAACATGACGCTGCTGGCGCTGACGCTGTCTGTCGGCTTCGTGGTCGACGACGCCATCGTCATGCTGGAAAACATCGTGCGCCACATCGAGGGCGGAATGCGTCCGTTCGAGGCGGCGCTGAAAGGCTCGCGCGAAATCGGCTTCACCATCGTGTCGATTACCTTCTCGCTGATCGCGGTGTTTATTCCAGTGTTGCTGATGGGCGGCATGGTGGGCCGCGTGTTCCGTGAATTCGCGGTGGCGATCTCGGTGGCGATCGTCATTTCCGGCTTCGTCTCGCTGACGCTGACGCCGATGCTGTGCGCGCGCGTGCTCAAGGCTCACGACGGCGAGGAGAAGCAGTTTTTCGTGCTACGCTGGTTCGAGGCGATGTTCGAGGGCTGGCGGCGTGGCTACCAGTGGTCGCTCGATTGGGTGCTGCATTACAAATCGATCATGCTGTTGGTGACGATCGCCACCATCGCTGGCTCTATCTGGCTCTATGTGGTGGTGCCCAAGGGCTTCTTTCCGACCGAGGATACCGGCTTTCTGTTCGCCATCACCGAGGCCAACACCGACATCGGCTTCGATGCGATGGTCGAGCAGCAGCGCAAGCTTGCGGAGATCGTGCGCCGCGATCCGGCGGTGGATTATGTGAACTCGACCGTCGGCGGCTTCGGGTCGCGCGGGCTCGGCAATACCGGGCGCATGCTGGTGGCGCTGAAGGACCGCGACAAACGGCCTCCCTTACGCGCGATCCTTGGGCGTCTGCGGCGCGAGGCCAACATTCTGCCCGGCATCCGTATCTTCTTCCAGCCGATCCAGAACATTCGGCTGGGCGGACGGCTCAGCAAGAGCCAGTACGAATACACCCTGCAATCGAACGACACCGACACGCTTTATCGCCTGGCGCCGGAAATGCGCGACAAAATCGCGAAAATCCCCGGCCTGCTGGACGTTACTACCGACCTCTATATCAAGAATCCGCAAGTTACCGTCGAGGTCGACCGCGAGAAGGCGGCGGTCTACGGCGTGTCCATCGATCAGGTGCGCCAGGAGCTCTACAACGCCTTCGGCTCGCGCCAGGTCGCCACCATCTATACGCCGGCCAACGACTACGCCGTCATCCTTGAGACGGCGCCCGAATACCAGCAGACGCCGAGCGACCTCAACCGAATCTATCTGAAGACGTCGAACGGCACGGTCGTGCCGCTGTCGGCGGTGACGCACTTCGTGCGCACGGTCGGGCCATTGCAGGTTAACCACCAGGGCCAGCAGCCGGCGGTGACCATCTCGTTCAATCTGGCGCCGGGCGTCTCGCTTGGCCAGGCGGTCGACGCCATCCAGAAGCTCGAACGCGAGGCGGGGGTGCCCGCCAGCATCACGACCGGATTCCAGGGCACGGCGCAGGTGTTCCAAGAACTCGTTGCGCGGGCAGGGAGTTTTAATTTTGGCGGCGATCTTCGCAGCTTACGTGGTCTTGGGAATCCTCTACGAAAGCTTCATCCATCCGATCACCATCATCTCCGGACTGCCCTCGGCCGGGATAGGCGCCATCCTGACGCTGATGCTGTTCAAAATGGATTTATCGGTGATTGCGATGATCGGCATCGTGATGCTGGTCGGCATCGTGAAGAAAAACGCCATCATGATGATCGACTTCGCCATCGAGCGCCGCCGCGTCGGCCTGACGGCGGAGGTGGCGATACGAGAGGCGGCATCCTTGCGGTTCCGGCCGATCATGATGACCACCTTCGCGGCCATCTTCGGCGCGCTGCCGATCGCGCTCGGCACTGGCGCCGGCGCCGAGTTGCGCCAGCCACTCGGCGTGGCCGTGGTCGGGGGCCTTGTGCCTGTCACAGTTGCTGACGCTCTACATCACGCCGGTGATCTACGTGTACCTCGACCGCCTCGACCGTATAATCAAGCGCCGCATCGAGCCGCAGGTCGAAGAGGTGGTGGAAGCCCCGCCGCGGCCGGCGGTGGCGGCAGAGTAGGACCCGTCACCCTGAGGTAGCCGCCGAAGGCGGCCCTCGAAGGGCGACGGCCCGGGCCATGTATCCTTCGAGGCGGCCGTGCTGCGCACGCTCGCACCTCGGGATGACGGATTGAGGTCAGCGGTCAGGGAGCTCTGTTACAGCGCGAAGCTCGTCCCGCAGCCGCACGACGCCGTGGCGTTGGGGTTTTTGACCTTGAACGAGGCGCCGATCAGGTCCTCGACGAAGTCGATCTCGGACCCCGCCATGTATTCCTGCGAGACGGAGTTGATCAGCACGGTAGCGCCGTCATGGGCGATCACCAGGTCGTCGTCGGCCTTCGCGCGCTCCATGTCAAACTTGTATTGGAAGCCGGAGCAGCCGCCGCCTTCCACGCTGACGCGTAGCATGGTGCCGGCCGGCTCAGCCTTCAGGATCTCGCCGATGCGGCGGGCGGCCCGTTCGCTGACTGTGATGCTCGCGCCCATCAATCGCCTCGAAATCCTCGGTTCGCGTTTTCCCCGCCTCCTGTTGGCAGCTTCACCTGAAATTAGTTAAGTGCGCGTGCCGGCAACGTCAATGTGGCCGGGGCAGGGTAGAAATGGCCATTTCGACGCCAATCGCGCGCGCTCCCTACGCGTCTGCCCCGGATCATACCCGCGGCCGCCGCTATCCCGAGCCCCCCAGTCCCTCGCGCAACGATTTCCGCCGCGATTGCGACCGGATCATCCATTCGGCCGCCTTCCGGCGGCTCGCCCACAAGACCCAAGTGTTCGTCTACCACGAGGGCGACCACTACCGCACCCGGCTGACCCATACCCTAGAAGTGGTGCAGATTGCCCGCTCGCTGGCCCGCGCGCTGAGGGCTGGACGAGGATTTCGCCGAGGCGCTGGCGTTGGTGCACGATCTCGGCCATTCGCCTTTCGGTCATGCCGGAGAGCACGCGCTCGACCGCTGTTTGGCGGGTTTCGGCGGCTTCGACCACAACGCCCAGGCGTTGCGCATCGTCACCGCCCTGGAGCGCCGTTACGCCGATTTCGATGGCCTCAATCTGACCTGGGAAACGCTGGAGGGACTTGGTCAAGCACAACGGCCCGCTGACCGACCGCGAAGGCAACGCGACCGGCCGTTATGCCGCGCACGGCGTGCCGGCGCCGATCCTCGCCTATTCCGAAGATCCAGGACCTGGAGCTGTGGTCCTATGCCAGCGCCGAGGCGCAAGTAGCGGCGCTTGCCGATGACATTGCCTACGACGCCCACGACATCGACGACGGACTGCGCGCCGACTTGTTCGCGCTCGACGACATCGCCGTGGTGCCTCTGATCGGCGACATCGTCACCGATGTCGACGCCCGCTACGCCGAGCCTCAGTCGCCGAACGCCACGCGCACGAATGCGTGCGCCGTATCATCACCCGCATGATCGAGGACGCAACCGCCGAGAGCCAGTCGCCGGCTTAAAGCGCTAGCGCCGCACTCGGTCGACGATGTGCGCAATGCCGACGGCCGGTGATCGCCTTTTCGTCCGGCTTTCGTTGCCGCCGATAAGGGCATCAAGGGCTTCCTCTATCCGCGCATGTACCGTCACGATCGAGTGGCGCGGGTGATGCGCGAGGCGGAAAACGTGGTGCGGGAGCTGTTCACCCACTACGTCGCGTCGCCAGCCGACCTGCCGGAGGAATGGGGCGCGGGCATTGCGGCCGCCGACGAGACAACGCGCCTGCGCCGCATCGGCGACTACATCGCGGGCATGACCGACCGCTATGCGCTGGCCGAGCACGCGCGTTGGTTCAAGACGACGCCGGAGCTGCGGTGAAAAAAAGCGGGCGGCACACCGTGCCGCCCGCGTGGATGAGGTTCGATCGAGAGGGTTAGATGAGCATCAGGACTTCAATTCCGATTGACCGGGGGCCCATCCCCCGACCCACCCGTGCCGCCGGTGCCACCCTTGCCGCCGGTGCCAGTGCCACCACCCGCGCCGCCGGTGCCACCGTTGCCGCCGGTGCCACCCGTGCCGCCGATGCCACCGTTGCCGCCGGTGATGGGCGTATTGCCCACCGGCATCATGCCGACGACGGGCTTGGTGGTGTCCACGCCACCCAGCACCGGGCCAGGGGTCCTTGACGGCGGGTTGGCGGGCGGCAATTTGCCGATGCCCGTGCGCCCATCACCGCTGTCGTCATGACCGTGGTGCTTGTGGCCGTGGCCGTGGTGGCCGTGACCGTGGTGGCCATGACCGTTGTGCCTATCGCCATCACCGTTGTCCTTTGTAACCGTCTTCAGACAGCCTGGGCAGGGCTTGGTGGTGTCCGCGGACCCACCCTTACCGCCGGATTGCCCCGGCATCGGGCCTTTGGTCATTGCCGGCGGGTTGACGGGCCGCGGTTTGGCGGGTGGCAATTTGCCGATGCCCGTGTTGCTGTTCTGGCCGCGATGATCGATGACGGTGCCGTTGCGATGATCGATGACGGTGACGGTCTTTGACGGCGGGTTGGGGTTGGCGATGATGGGGTTGGCGTGGATTGGCTTCCCGAACCCACCCTTGCCGCCGGTCATGGGCGGCTTGTTCGCCGACCCGCCCTTGCCGCCGGATTGCACCGGCACCGGGCCATCCGTGGGGCCATGACCGCTGTTCTTGTGGCCGTGACCGTTGTGCTTGTAGCCGTAACCGCTGTGCTTGTTGGCTTGCATGCCGCCCATCGAGCTGCCATGGCCGTGCGTGGCTTTGATGAGGTTGATCGTGTTCAAGTTCGAGAGGTTACCGTTGTTGGTGTGACGCCACATATTGCCATTGCCATTTCCGTGGATGTGGAAGGTGTTCATGACGTGACCGCCGGCGGCGTGCGAGGACCAGTCACTGTGGCCATGGTGGCTTCTGGCTTGGGCCGAATTTGCGGTGACGACAAGAATGGTGCCGGACAAGAGAACGGCGCTGAGGCACGCCAGCCGAGAGGTGATCGGCTTTTTGGTCGTCGGGGTCTTCATGGGTCTCTCCTGGGTTTGTTTTTCGCAGCGCGCTTGGCCGCTCTGCAGTGATCGTGACCCTAGAGACCGCCGGTCATGTCGGATGTGATGGCTATCACAGCTTGGCATTTTCTCATTTATGGGCCAATAATTTACGTGGAATGCTCGTAGATTTCAGCGCGCTGGCGGCGGTAGTTGCGATCCGGGGAACGGGTGTCAGACGATGCGTTATGCGGCGGGTTCTCGTCGGTCCGCGGCGGCGTGCTTGTTGCGACGCTGAGGGCAATGCTAGCGTTTGGGCTTCGGGCTATGCGCTCGTTTTGCCGGACGGGAAGGCCATGGTTCAGCTCGTCGATGCCGACATCAAGACGCGCGAGGTGCTCGACTGGACGGGCGTGCACATCTTCCATTTCTTCCTGTCGTCGTGCTCGCAGAAGCTGCGCATCTTCCTCGATCTGAAGGGCATCGACTGGCAGTCGCACCCGATCGATCTGTCGAAGAACGAGAACCTCACCGAGTGGTTTCTCGGCATCAATCCGCGCGGGTTGCTGCCGGTACTGGTGCATGACGGCGCCGTGCACATCGAGAGCAACGACATCATAACCTATCTCGACGCGGCCTTTCCGAAGGTGAAGCTGATCCCGCAGGGCCACGAAGACGAGGTCGCCGCGCTGCTTAAGCACGAGGACGAGTTGCACATGGACCTGCGCGGGCTGTCGTTCCGCTTCGTGTTCGCGCCGCCGCGCCCGCCGAAGTCGCCGGCGGATCTGGAACGTTACGGCCACACCGGTTCCGGTACCGTAGGGGGAAAGAGTGATCGCACGGCGATCGATAAGCAGATCGACTTCTGGAAGGCCTACGCCGAACACGGCTATACCGACGCCGCCGCGCGCAAGTCCGCGAAAGTCTTCCGCCGCGCCTTCGACGAGCTTGATGAGCGCCTTGCCGGCAAGCCCTATCTGCTCGGCGACAAGCTGACTGTGCTCGACATCGCCTGGTTCATCTACGTGAACCGGCTGGTGCTGGGCGGTTATCCGCTCCAGCGGCTGCATCCGCGGCTGGCAGCGTGGTTCGCTGATCTCACGGCACGGCCGGAATTCGCCAAGGAGATCGCGCTGCCGCCGCCGGTCGAAGCGGCCTTCGCCGCGACGCGAATGGCGCACGCCGAAGCTGGGCAGTCGCTGGAAGCGGTGGCGGGACTTTAGGGGCGCGCGGTCAGCGCGACGATGCGCTTGGCGACCAGATAGGCCAGAGGGATAGCAATCACAAAGCCAATAATGGCGGCGAGCGGGATGTATTGCATGTCGTGAACAGCCAGCGTCGGCACGGCGAGCACGGCCATAATAGCGATCCCCGCCAGCGTGGTGCCAGCCACCATCCAGACGATGATCGCGATCTTGAGCATAGTCGGCCCCGAAAAAAGTCAGACGAGGCACAGTCCCTATTGTGGTGCCAGGTGCATTGATCTAGCGCAATGCAGGCAGGGGTGGTTTCCAAGCCTCGGGCCGCCTCGTCCGGATCGCGGTCCTACGGCGCGCAAAACTATGGCACGCAACGTCAAGCTCAAATCCGTGACGAGCCGCAACTGGGAAGCTGTTGCTGGCCTCGAGCTCGCGCGCGATCAACGTGACCTGGTCGCCAGCAATATCTATTCGCTCGCCGAATCGAAATTCGATTCGGCAGCGCAGCCGCGTGCGATCTATGCCGGCAACCGGGTGGTGGGCTTCCTTATGTACGACGTCTCTAGGAACGGGAAGAAGGCCTTCATCTACCGCTTCATGATCGATCGCGCTCACCAGGGCAAAGGCTACGGCCGCGCGGCACTCGCCGAGGCGATCAAGGAAATCGCTAAAGTCTCCGGCATGAAGAAGGTCTCGATCTGCTACATGGCAGGCAACCGTGTCGCGAGGGCATTCTATGCTGGCTTTGGCTTTCGCGAGGTGGGGCGCGACGCTGACGGCGAGGTGATCGCCGAATTGAGGCTGTGACCGGCTCCCCGGCGGCGCCGATTGAGGCTCGGTGCATTGCGCATCGGCGGTCGATCCGACACCGGAGATAGTATTCCAAGACAGCCGCGCCGATCCGGTGTAAGCACTCAGATGTGCATTACAGATGCGGGTTATTTTGACTCGCTACCCGAAATCCATTACCCGCAACGACCATTATGGCAGTCGCGACCAGACCAAATCGTAAGCGCAAGACCGCGTCCCGGCGCAAAGCTGGGGCCAAGCGCAAGGCCAAGAAGACCAAGTCGGCGGCGGCCGCGTCCGCGCGCCGGTCCAAGGTCAGGCCCAATGGGGCGGCCAAGAAGCGGCCCAAGGCGCGCGTTGCGGCAAAGCCGAAAAGCAAGACCAAGACCAAATCCAAGACCAAATCCAAGACCGCGCGCAAAGCGGCCGCCAAGTCCGCAGGGACGCGCAAGGCGAAGGCAAAATCAAAGGCCGTCGCGAGAAAGGTCGGCCGCGAGGCGATCGTCGAGCCGAAGTCCAAATCCGCATCCAAGACCGCATCCAGGACCGCCCCGCGGCCGGAGCGCGACGGGGCTGCCGTGGGGCACGTCAAGGCCGAGGCTCGGCCGGCCCACCTGTTCGCGGCAATTCTGGCGCGGGTGCATGAAGCCTGCGCTGCTGAGTTGGCGCCGCACGCGGACCTTTCCCGCGTGCTGGTCGAGCCGCCGCGCGACCCGAGCCACGGCGACATGGCCACCAACGCCGCCATGGTGCTGGCCAAGGGTGCCGGCCGCAATCCGCGCGAGTTTGCCGAGAAGATCGCGGCGAGCTTGCGTAGCGATCCGCGTGTTGAGAAGGTCGAGGTCGCCGGGCCCGGCTTCATCAATCTGACGCTGCGCAATCGTGTCTGGGCTGAGGCGCTGAAGGCCGCGCTCGCCGAAGGCCGCGACTACGGCCGCAGCGACATGGGGCAGGGCGCGAAGGTCAACGTCGAATACGTCTCCGCCAATCCGACCGGCCCGATGCATGTCGGCCATTGCCGCGGTGCGGTCTTCGGCGACGCGCTGGCAAGTCTCTTGGCCTTTGCCGGTTACGACGTGACGCGTGAATACTACATCAACGACGCCGGCGCCCAGGTCGACGTGCTGGCACGTTCGGCTTATCTGCGCTATCGCGAGGCGCTCGGCGAGCCGATCGGCGATATCCCGGACGGCCTCTATCCCGGCGAATACCTCAAGGAAGTGGGCGGGGAGCTTGCCGCCGACTTCGGTCCCAAGCTCACCACGATGCCGGAGAAAGAGTGGCTGCCGATCGTGCGCGAGCGTGCCGTCAACGTCATGATGGCCGACATCCGCAACGATCTGATGCGGCTCAACGTCGTCCCGGACGTGTTCTATTCCGAGCGCTCGCTGATCGAGGGTGAGGAGCATGACCCGTTTTCCCCACATCCGCCGACCGGCCATCTGGCAGATGTCGTCGCCGAGACGATCGAGGCCCTGCGGGCGAAAGGGCTCATCTTTGAAGGTCGATTGCCGCCGCCCAAGGGGGGCGAGAGGGGCGGCGCGGCGGAGGACTGGGAGGACCGAGAGCAGACCCTGTTCCGCTCCACCGATTTCGGCGACGACGTCGACCGTCCGCTGCTGAAATCGGACGGCAGCTACACTTATTTTGCCACCGACATCGCCTATCACAAATCCAAGCTCGACCGCGGCTTCGACCATCTGATCGACGTCTGGGGCGCCGACCACGGCGGCTACGTCAAGCGCATGCAGGCCGCTGTGAAGGCGCTGAGCGGCGGCAAGGTCGACCTCGACGTCAAGCTGGTGCAGCTCGTGCGGTTGTTGCGCAATGGCGAGCCGGTGAAGATGTCGAAGCGGGCCGGGGAATTCGTCACGTTACGTGAAGTTGTTGAGGAAGTGGGGCGCGACGCGGTGCGCTTCGACATGCTCTACCGCAAGAACGACGCCGCGCTCGATTTCGACCTCGCCAAGGTGATCGAGGCGAGCCGCGACAATCCGGTGTTCTACGTGCAGTACGCGCACGCCCGCGGGCAGTCGGTGTTCCGCAACTCGCGCGCCGAAATGCCGGACCTCCCAGCCGAGGAGGCCGCGCGCTCCGAATGGCTCAAGAGTGCGCCGCTCACCGGAACTCAGTGATTCTGGTGAACTCTCGCTTCTGCGTAAAATCGCGCTCTATCCACGCACCGTGGAAGCCGCCGCGGCCGCCCACGAGCCCCATCGGATTGCGTTCTATCTATATGAATTGGCTAGCGAATTCCATGCCCAATGGACGCGGGGAAAAGACTTGCCTCATTTACGCTTCATTATCCAGAATGATCCACAAACGACCAAGGCGCGCCTAGCCTTGGTCCAAGGCATTGTTACTGTTCTCGCCTCGGGGCTCGCGCTGCTAGGGGTCGAAGCGCCGGAAGAGATGCGATAGGTCTCGCCCGCCGGGTGCGCTGCTGGCTCCCGTCGCTGTGGGCAGGCGGACCCGCGCTAGGGCGGGCGGACAACAAAGAGCACGAACAACCGGAAACCCTATGGCTGACGATCACCTTCAGCGACCTTTTCGTAAAACTGAATTGCCAAGCCGCGCGACGCCGGCGGCCAACAACCCGCCCGCCGGCGGCAATGACCCGCTCGCAGAGCTCGCGCGTCTGATTGGCCAGAATGATCCCTTCGGCGAGTTCGGCCGCCAGGCGACTGGGCTGCAAGCCCAGCCGACGACGTCGGCCGTGCCCGGCTACGCCTCGCATGATCCGTACCCTGCGCAGGCGCCCGTAGCGGCGCAGGGCGTGCTCCATGGCGCGGAGGATGCCGCGCGTCAACCCTATGGCAGCCTGCCGCTTGCCGGAGGCGGAGACGTCTATCAGACGCAAGAGCCGGTGCCCGGCTACGGGGAGCATCCGGCTGGCATGAGCGCTTACGAGGACGCCAGCTACGATCCGGGTGTGCCACCTTACTCTGGCGAGGATCAGGATTTTTATGACGATGTCCCGCCGCCGCGTCGGCGCATGGGCGTGCTGGCGATCGCCGCAGTGTTCGCGCTTGCCGTGATCGGGACTGCTGGCGCTTTTGGCTATCGTGCGCTCTTTGGCTCCGCCGGTTCCGGCCCGCCGCCGGTTATCAAGGCGGATTCCAAGCCGGCGAAGATCGTGCCGGTGAAGGACCAGTCGGCCAAGCTGATCAATGACCGTATCAACGATCACAGCGGCGACCAGAAACTCGTCTCGCGCGAGGAGAAACCGGTCGATCTCAACAAGGACAATTCGGCCGGAGTGATGACCCAGGATCAGGCTGCGGCGAGCTCCGGGTCCATGCAGGCACCCGCACTCGGTAGCGGCGTGATAGGCAGCGATCCCAAGAAGGTCCATACCATCACTATTCATCCTGACGAACCAACGGCGGCGAGTGCGGCCACCGTTGTGCCGCCGCCGCCGGCCAACGTGGCAGCGGCGATGCCCGAACAGTCCGCTGCGGCGCCTGAACCAGCGAAACCGGCGGCCCATGAAGTCGCGAGCCCGCCGCCGAAGCCGGCGCCAGCGCCGGCCCCGCGCCAGGTCATGACCCGACATCCGGCGCCCGCGCCGCACCAGGTCGCCAATGCCGCCCCGCGCAATGCGCCGCTTTCCCTGACCCCGGATTCGGTAGCGTCGATGCGCACCGCCTCGACGGCGAGCCACCCGGCTCATCCGACGCCGCGTCTCGCGCCGTCGGCATCGCGGTCGGCCGGCAGCGGCTATGCCGTGCAAGTGTCCTCGCGCCGCAGCGAGGCTGATGCGCAGGCCGCCGTGCACCGAATGCAGAGCAAGTTCGCGAGCGTGATCGGCAGTCAGCCGGTGATGGTCCGCCGCGTCGATCTTGGCGCCAAGGGTGTTTACTACCGCGCGATGGTCGGCCCCTTCAGCAACTCGGACCAAGCGACCAAGCTGTGCAGTCGGCTGAAAGCCGCGGGCGGCTCCTGCTTCGTCCAGAGGATCTAAGCCGTTCAGTGGATATGAGCCGCTGAAGCTTGCCCTCGGCGCTGTCGCGGGCTAATCCGCGCCGATGGCTTCCCTCGCATTCATCATTGGGTTGGCGGGACGAAAAGTCTCGGCCGACGAACGCGCGTTTTTCAAGGAAGCGCGGCCGTGGGGCCTCATTCTTTTCAAGCGAAATGTGAGTTCGCGCCAGCAAGTATCTGAACTCGTTCTGTCATTTCGAGAAATTGTGGGCTGGCAAGCCCCCGTGCTGGTAGATCAAGAGGGTGGCCGGGTGCAGCGGCTGGGCCCGCCGCTTTGGCCGTCCTATCCGCCGGGCGCGCGCTATGGCGCGCTTTACGACCGCGACCCGGCGGTCGGCTTGGCGGCGGCGCGCTTGGCGGGCCATCTGATCGCGTCCGATCTCCAGCCGCTCGGCATCGATGTCGACTGCCTGCCGCTGGCCGACGTGCCGGTAAATGGCGCCGACGCGGTGATCGGCGACCGTGCTTATGGGACGGAACCCGGCAAGGTGGCGGCGATCGCTGGGGCGATCGCCGAGGGATTGCAGGCCGGCGGGGTGCTCCCGGTGCTCAAGCACCTGCCAGGCCACGGCCGCGCCACCGCCGACAGCCATCACAAGCTGCCCGTGGTGGATACTGACCGCTCGACCCTCGAAATGACCGATTTTGCTGCTTTTCAGCCCCTGGCGAAACTGCCGCTGGGCATGACCGCACATGTTGTGTTTAGCACCATCGACGCAGGTGCGCCGGCCACGACTTCCGTCACAATGGTGCAACAAGTGATTCGCGGTTTCATCGGGTTCCGGGGTCTGCTGATGAGTGACGACATTTCCATGGGCGCCTTGTCGGGCTCGCTTGCCGAGCGCAGCCGCGCCGCGCTTGTGGCCGGTTGCGACGTCGTGCTTCATTGCAACGGCGATCTGAAGGAAATGGCGCAAGTCGCGAGCGTCGTGCCCGAACTTGCGGGCGACGCTGGCATACGCGCGCAGGCTGCGCTCGATGCACGCCGCCCGCCGGAGGATTTCGATGTCGCGGCCGCGCGCCAGACTTTCATTGAAATGGTGGCGGCAGACGCACCATTGACGCAACGGATGGCCGGCTCATGAGCGCGGAGGAATTCGACACAACGCTTGAGGCCGATCGCGGCACCACCGAGCCGGCGATGATCGTCGACGTCGAAGGTTTCGAGGGCCCCCTCGACCTTCTGCTCACGCTCGCGCGCCAGCAGAAGGTTGATCTCGCCAAGATCTCGATCCTGGCGCTGGCCGATCAGTACCTCACCTTCATCGAGGCGGCGCGCAAATTGCGCCTCGAACTCGCCGCCGATTATCTCGTCATGGCGGCGTGGCTCGCTTATCTGAAATCGCGTTTGCTGCTGCCGGAGGCCGCTCCCGGCGAAGGCCCGAGCGCCGAGGAGATGGCGATGGCGCTCGCCTATCGCCTGCGCCGGCTGGAGGCGTTCCGCGAGGTGGCGACAAGGCTGATGGGGCGCCCGCAGCTCAACCGCGACGTCTTCGCGCGCGGTCTGCCGGAGCCGATTGCCGAGATAAAGCAGTCGGAATGGACGGCCACGCTCTACGATCTGCTCAGCGCCTATGCCGTGCAGCGCCAACGCACGACAATGTCGCAGGTGCGCTTCAAGAAGCGGGAAGTCTGGTCGCTGGCCGAGGCGCGCGAAACGCTGGAACGGCTGATCGGCCAGTCCTCCGACTGGTCGCGGCTCGATCAGTATCTGATCGCCTATGTGGTGGAGCCCTCGCTCGCCTCCACCGTGTTCGCATCGTCATTTGCCTCCGCGCTCGAAATGGTGCGGGAAGGATTCGCCGAAATTCATCAAAAGGAGTCGTTCGCGCCGATTTATATGCGGAAGCGCGTCGGCGCGAATGGGAATATGAGTACGCATGACGCTCAAGAAAATGGATGAGGAGACGGACCCGATGCCGCGTGCGGCCAACAAACTGTTGATTGTGCAGAACGACAACGAACCGCCAGCGGAACCGGTCGTGGCAGACGACGCACAATCGCAACCGCAGGATCGTCCTGAGGAGTTGCGGCTGCTCGAGGCGCTGCTATTCGCCGCCAGCGCGCCGCTCGACGAGGCGACGCTTGTCAGGCAGCTGCCCGATGGCGTCGATCTCAAGCAGGCGCTGGCGCGACTGAAGGACGAATATGCGTCGCGCGGAGTCAATCTTGTGCGCATCGGCCGCAAGTGGACGTTCCGCACCGCGAGCGATCTGTCGTGGCTGCTCACCAAGCAGACGGTCGAGACGCGCAAGCTGTCGCGCGCGGCAATCGAGACGCTCGCCATCGTCGCCTATCATCAGCCGGTGACCCGCGCCGAAATCGAGGATATTCGTGGGGTGGCCACCGCCACCGGCACGCTTGACGTGCTGCTCAAGACCGGCTGGATCCGCCCGCGCGGGCGCCGCAAGGCACCAGGGCGGCCGATCACCTACGGCACCACGGAGACTTTTCTTTCCCATTTCGGGCTCGATGGCGTTGGCGATCTGCCCGGCCTCGACGAGTTGAAAGGGGCGGGACTCTTGGAAGGCGCAATGCCACCAGGCTTCGCGGTGCCGATGCCTTCGGACGACACAACGCTGCGCGACGACGAGGACCCGCTGGAGCCGGGCGACCTGGACCTTGGTCTTGCGCCGCCGCCGCAGGGCGAGAGCTAACGCGGCGAAATTAAGGTAAACCTCGCTAACTGCGCGACAATTGCGGCTCTCCGGCGGGCCCGGAAGTCCTTGTTTTTGCCGACCGCGAAGCCTAGTTTCTAGCTCAAATCATGGGCGGGACGAAGCGCGTAAAAGGCCCGTCGATCCGGAGGGTTTGCGGATGGGTTCCTTAAGTATCTGGCACTGGATCATTGTGATCGCAGTGGTGCTGCTGCTGTTCGGCCGCGGCAAGATTTCCGACCTGATGGGCGATGTCGCCGGCGGCATCAAGGCTTTCAAGAAGGGCTTGGCGGAAGACGACGACAAGCCTAAGGAGGCCAAGAGCGAGCCGGTGAAGACCATCGATCACCAGGCTGCCGGCGGGGGGGCGCCGAAGGCGGAAACGGAACAGCGCGCCGAGAGCGTACGCTCCTGAGCGCCGCTAGGCCGGCGTTTGTAAGGTCGGCTCGAGCACCGCGACCAACGTCGCGGCGAACGGCGACCCGGGGTTAACTAATCCATGTTCGACATCGGTTGGGGCGAGCTTGTCCTGGTCGGCTTGGTCGCGCTCATCGTGATCGGCCCCAAGGAACTGCCGACGGTGCTGCGTACCGCCGGCCAGTGGATGGGCAAGGTCAAGCGCATGGCCTCCGAGTTCCAGGGCCAGTTCCAGGAAGCCCTGCGCGAGGCAGAAGTCGCCGACCTCAAGCAGCAGGCCGAGGATATTTCCGGCTCGCTCAAGAGCATCACCGAATACGATCCCATGGCCAACTCCTCGAAAGAGGAGGAGGAGGTGTCGAGCGAGTGGGACGAACCGTTCGAGACGCCGGAACACAGCGAGGCCGAAATCGAGACAACCGCCGAAGCCGAGCCGGCCGCCGCCACCGAAATGGAACCGGCGCCGGTCGCCGCGGTTGAATCGGCGCCGATCGAAGAGCTTCCCGAAATCGAGCCGCCGAAAGAGCCGGCGGCGCCGGTCGAGACCGCCAAGGAACTCACGCCGGCCGAGACGCCGCCGCCTAAGCAGGCGCGGGGCACCGCATGAGCGCCGATATCGACGATATCGAGGCTACAAAAGCCCCGTTGATGGATCACCTGATCGAGCTGCGCTCGCGGTTGATCAAGGCGGTGCTGGCGTTCGCGGTGACGTTTGGCATCTGCTTCGTCTTCGCCAAGGACATCTACAACGTCCTGGTATGGCCCTTCGTCTGGGTGGCGGGGGCGGAGCATTCCAAGTTCATCTACACGGCGCTGCTCGAATATTTCATCACCCAGCTCAAACTAGCGATGTTCGGCGCCGCCTTCCTGTCTTTCCCCGTTGTCGCGGGGCAGATTTACATGTTCGTGGCGCCCGGGCTCTACAAACACGAGCGCAAGGCGTTCCTGCCGTACCTGATTGCGACGCCATTCTTCTTCGTCCTCGGCGCGATGGTGGTCTATTTCCTGGTGTTCCCGATGCTGGTGCGCTTCTCGCTGCATATGCAGCAGTCGGGCGGGGCGGGCGACGCGTCCATCGAACTGATGCCCAAGGTCGGCGAGTATCTGTCGCTGATGATGTCGCTGGTGCTCGCCTTCGGCGTCGCCTTCCAGCTGCCGGTGATCCTGACGCTGCTCGGCCGCATCGGGATCATCACCTCGGCTCAGCTCAGGTCGAAGCGCAAATACGCAATTGTCGGCGCCTTCATTCTCGCCGCCGTCCTGACCCCCCCGGATGTGCTCAGCCAGATGTCGCTCGCCGGCCCGCTGATCCTGCTCTACGAGGGCTCGATCTGGTCGGTGCGCGTGGTCGAGCGCAAGGCACAGGCTGCCGCCAGCGCACGAGCCGGTGGGGCGGCCTCGTCTGAGTAAACGCCGAAAAACAATCGCAAACTGGTTTATCAAACAGCAATAGTAACCTAGCATTGCATGCCGCGGGGGTGCTGCGATGCCTCAGAATTGTCGCGTAACCGTATGATAAAACATATTGTTTTTGATACGAGCCGGCGCAAGCAGTCAATCTGGTGATGTGGCTTATGGTTGTGGAGTGCGCTGGGTCAACAACTCGTTTTAATCTTTAATTTGCTGACTTGCGTATATGACGTTTGGCTAACTTAGCCCGCCATGGGTGATGGATAGCCGGGATGACGCAACAATCCGAAGCCCTGCTCGACGAGCTCGACCACACGCTGTCGCGCGTGAACGGCTCGCGGCGTCTAAACATGTTGCGCCAGATGACCGATCTGTTTCTGGCGGGCGCGCCCACTTACTCCGAAGAGCTGGCCCAGCTATTCGACGCCATCATCAAGCGCTTGAGCGAGGGTGTCGAATCCAGGGCTCTGGTTGAGTTGAGCAACCGGCTGGCCACGACGGAGACCGCGGCCACCGATACCATCATGCGCCTGTCGAACAGCGACGATCTGGCAGTCGCGACTCCGGTGCTGGAGAAATCTCCTGCGCTCCTGGACACCCATCTGGTCAACATCGCCAAGACGAAGGGTCAGGGTCACCTGCTGGCGATCGCTGCGCGCCTGCGCATCAACGCCGTGGTGACGGACGTGCTGGTCGAGCGGGGCAACAAGGCCGTCCTGCGCAGGGTCACCAGCAACGAGGGCGCGATGATTTCGGAAGACGGCTTCGCGCGCCTGATCACCGAGGCCAAGGGCGACAAGTCGTTGGCCGATATGGTCAAGAGCCGAGAAGACATTCCCGAAGAACTGAAGCCCTTCGTCAGCGTGATGCTGCCGTAGACCGGCCCCTGGCCGGAATCCGGGAACCGGCTGACAAACCGCCCAAATCGGAATAAAGCCTGCATGCGTCGGCCGTTCCCTTGGGGAAGGCCGGCGAACATGCCGTTTGCGCCTGTACGTGGCGTGGGCGCACAGTTTGAAATTCGCGAGCGAAAAGAAGCGGCAAGACCGGCGGGATCATGTACGACATCAAGTGGATTCGCGAGAACCCCGAAGCCTTCGACCCCGGCCTGAAGCGGCGCCGGCTGGAACCGCTGTCGCGCGAGCTTTTGGCGCTCGACGAGCACGCTCGATTTGGCGCGCATCGTCGGATTGCAATCAGGCATCTCGAGCAGGCGCAGGCGCGGCGCAACGCCGCTTCGAAGGAGATCGGCGAGGCCAAAGCCAAGAAAGACGAAGCGACCGCCAGAAACTCGATGATCGGAAGTGGCGGCGCTTAAGGAACCGACATTCCGGCGATGGAAGCGCCGGAGAATTGGAAGCGTCGCCGAGCGGGGACCGAGCTTGCGCAAATTCCCAATTTGCCGCTCGCCGAGGTGCCCGATGGCAAGGACGAGCACGACAATGTCGAGCGTCACACGCATGGCGCCAAACGCAACTACGCCTTCACGCCCAAGCAGCATTTCGAATTGGGCGAAGCCTTGGGGATGATGGACTTCGAGCTGGCGGCGAAACTGTCGGGCGCGCGCTTCGTGGTGTTGCAGAAGAGTCTTGGCGGCTGGAGCGCGCGCTCGGGCAGCTTTTCCTCGACATGCATACGCAGGAGCACGGCTACACGGAAGTCGCGCCGCCGCTGCTGGTGCGCGACGAGGTAATGTTCGGGACTGCGCAATTGCCGAAATTTCGGGACGATCAATTTTCAACGAAGGCCGAGGAGATAGTTGATCCTAGCGAGTTTGAAGCAACCATTGGGGAGCCCGGCCAGATAAAATTTATATTCAAAGGCCCTCGTAAGGAGGCGCTTGAGCGAGCGTTTTCGGTCACCGATGGAACTGCGAAAGTGCATTTGGACAATCCCCACCTCATTGACGGAAAGCTCACGGGAATTGAGACCGATATTGGAAACGACTCGTCTGGCTCATCCCGACCGCCGAAGTGCCGCTCACCAATCTGGTGCGGGAATTGATCGTCGCCGAAGACCAACTGCCGATGCGGCTGACCGCCTGCACGCCCTGCTTCCGCGCCGAAGCGGGCGCCGCCGGCAAGGACACCCGCGGCATGATCCGCCAGCACCAGTTCACCAAGGTCGAACTCGTTTCCATCACCACGCCCGAGCAGTCGAAGGAAGAGCACGAGCGCATGTTATCTTGCGCCGAGGCCGTGCTGAAGAAGCTCGACCTGCATTACCGCGTCATCACGCTCTGCACCGGCGACATGGGCTTTGCCTCGCAGAAGACCTACGACATCGAGGTCTGGCTGCCCGGGCAGGGAATGTACCGCGAGATTTCGTCCTGCTCGGTGTGCGGCGACTTCCAGGCGCGGCGCATGAACGCGCGCTATCGCGGCAAGGACGGCAAGCCGGCCATTCGTGCATACTCTCGAACGGCTCCGGCGTCGCCGTCGGGCGCGCGTTGATCGCGGTGATGGAGACCTATCAGCAGGAGGACGGATCGATCGCGGTGCCCGAGGCGTTGAAGCCGTATATGGGCGGGCTGACGAAGGTCGAACGGGCGTAATGCGTATCCTCATCACCAACGACGACGGCATCCATGCCGAGGGCTTGGCGGCGTGTGAAAAGATAGCGCGCGCGATGACCGATGAAGTCTGGGTGGTGGCGCCGGAAACCGACCAGTCGGGCGTCTCCCATTCGCTGTCGCTTAACGATCCCTTGCGCCTGCGCGAAGTCGACGACCGCCGTTTCGCCGTCAAAGGCACGCCCACCGACTGCGTCATCATGGGCGTGCGCCATATCATGACCGAGCTGCCGGACCTCGTGCTGTCCGGCGTCAACCGCGGACGCAATTGCGCCGAGGACGTCACCTATTCCGGCACCGTCGCCGGCGCCATGGAAGGCACTGTGCTCGGCGTACCATCTTTCGCGCTGTCGCAGGCCTACTCTTTCGCCAACCGCACCAATCCTTGCTGGGACACCGCGATTTAATTCGCCCCCGATCTCATTCGCCGCGTGCTTGACGCCGGCATGCCGCGCGACGTGCTGGTCAACGTGAACTTTCCCGATTGCCCGCCCGACGAGGTCAAAGGGGTCGCCGTCACCTGTCAGGGCAAGCGCGACCAGGAGCTGCTGCGCATCGAGCCGCGCAACGACGGCCGCGGCAATCCCTACTTCTGGATCGCATTCGAGCGCGGTGGCGCGCGCGGGATAGCCCGTGCCGAAGCGCGCGGGGCGGCGCACGGCAGCGATCTTGCGGCTATTGCCGGAAACCGCATCGCGGTGACGCCTCTGCGGCTCGACCTCACCGACGAGCCATTCATGACGCAATTGGCGGAATTGTTCGATTGAATTGCGCCCGTTTGAGCCGCTGCATTGCGGCGATCGCGGCGCGCTCCCTCTCCCCCAACCGAACTCGGGCACGCCCGAGTTCGGCACTTTAGATGGTCGAAGTTGGATATATCCGACTTCGACGTGGAGAGGGTGGGGGTGAGGCGGTCTAGGACTATCGTGGGGCAGTAACCCGGATTACGTTCCGCGATCCGACCTCTCCCTATGGGAGAGGTGACGCGAGTATGCCGCGTCGTCCCGCCAAAATCTGAAATGTGGCTTACGCCGTTGCCAACAGCTCGGCCAGCGCAGCCTTCAACTGCTCGGTCTGAAAGGGCTTCTGCAGCGCCGGCCGGCTGCGATGCGGGTCGGGCAGGGAGCGTTCGCCATAGCCAGTGACGAAGACGAAAGGCAGACCGCGCGCGGCGAGGATATCGGCCACTGGATAGATCTCCTGGCCGTCGAGATTGACGTCGAGAACGGCGGCATGGAAATCGCCGTTGGTTGCCGCGTCGCTCGCTTCCGTGATGGTGCCGACGCCGGCGGCCATATCGTAGCCGAGCTCCTCGAGCATGTCCTCTAGTAGCATGCGGATGAGATACTCATCCTCGACCACCAGAACCCGTGGTCTTGCTGGCATCAAATCGTCCATCCGCTGCTCCGCTTGGTTGGCCGATTGGCTGAAATTTGCTCCCGACGCCGGCCCCGTAGGCAACCGACGAAGCTTACGTGAATGCTCAATAAACATGCTAGAAAAGTGGCGAAAAGAGGATGGCGCCGTGACCCTACGAACGACGGACGACCGCGGGGTCGGCCGTATGGAATTTCTTCTCAGGCTGCGCGGGCGTGGAATTTCCGACGCCGCGGTGCTGCGCGCCATGGACGAGATCCCGCGCGATTATTTCGTCGAGGCGGAAGACGTCGCCAGCGCCTATGCCGACCAGGCGCTGCCGATCGCCTGCGGGCAGACCATCAGCCAGCCTTACGTCGTGGCCTACATGACCGAGCAGCTTGGCGTGAGCCCGCAGGATCGCGTGCTGGAAGTCGGCACCGGTTCCGGCTACCAGGCTGCGGTACTGTCGCGGCTGGCGCGCGAAGTGATCTCGATCGAGCGCTACCGCACGCTCGCCGCGCGTGCGGCGGAACGCCTGGCCGCGCTCGGCTATGACAATGTCGAGGTGGTGGTGGGCGACGGGCTGGCTGGATTTCCGGAACGGGCGCCCTTCGACCGCATCCTCGTCACCGCCGCGGCGCAGACCGTGCCGCAGGTCCTGCTCGACCAGCTCGAGGAGGGCGGTGTCATGGTGCTACCGGTCGGCGCCCATGGCGAGCCGCAACGGATCATCAAGCTTACCAAATCGCAAACGGGCATCGCGCGCAAAGACGGTATTGCGGTGCGCTTTGTGCCGCTTTTGCCAGGACAGGCGCACGAACTCTGATTCGAAGCGCGCGATCGGCGCGGCGGCGGCCACCAGCCTTGGTTTGTGCGGTGGTAATTTTGGCAGTCAATCGTGTCCCTGGAAACGTTTTGATAAGTCTTAAACGCTTATTTACTCGTCACTGCTTTAGTTCGCATTCGACGTTTGTTGCGTACGAACGAGTAAACACATGCCGTTCTCCGTTCAGTTCCGCTCGCGTGCCTGGCCGCGCGTTGCCATTCTCGCGTTGGTCGCAGTCGCCGCCGCCGGTTGCTCGGATTCGGCGCGCTTCGCCTCCAACCGCAATGAATATTATCAGCCGCCCAGGTCGGAAGTGACCGGCTCGATCGCGCGCCCTCCGGCCTCGACGTCGCGCGTGGTGTCGCAGCCGCTGCCGGCGCCCAGCAAGCCCTCTACTGTCGCTGCCTATCGCGGCGGCGTCGCCAATGGCGCGCAGGGCCTCGGCGCCTATCGGCCAGCGACGCGCGCCGGCGAGATCACCGGCGCGGTGCCGGCGCATCCGGCACCGCCGACGGGTCACTGGACCTGGGAAGGCGGCAAGGCGGTTGCGCTCGAGCGCGGGGAGACCCTCGCATCCATCGGCCGCAAGTATCATGTGCCGACCTCGGCGATCATACAGGTCAACAACATCCGCAATGCGCGTGACCTGAAGCCGGGCCAGCGCGTTGTTATCCCCCGTTGGGTGGCGAACAATCGTGGCCATGTGGCCGCTGCGTCGCCGGTGCCGCGTGGCGCCGGCCACGTGCACGTGGCCGTGCGCGGCGACACGCTGATCAGCATCGCGCGGCGACAGGGCATGTCGCTTTCAGCGCTCGCGCACTACAACCACATCAGCCCCTTTACCAAGCTCAGCGTCGGCGACCGGGTAAAAATTCCCGGCGGCGATTATGAGCGCGTAGCAAGCCGTCATCAGCGCCAGCCGGTGGCGCCGGAACCCAAGGCCGCGCGTCCGCATACGCAGCCGGTGCGGACGGTGGCGAGCGTGCCGACCCAGACCGCGCGTGTTGCGCGGTCGGAACCGGAACACGTTGCGTCGCAGGATGTGACCAAGAAGGCAGAACCGGCGGGCGGCATTCCGCAATTTCGCTGGCCGGTGAAGGGCCGCATTATCGCGCGCTTTGGGCGCGAGCCCAATGGCACCCAGAACGACGGCATCAATCTAGCGGTGCCGGAGGGCACGCCGGTCAAGGCCGCCGACGACGGTGTGGTTGCCTATGCGGGTAACGAGCTCAAGGGCTATGGCAATCTGGTGCTGGTCCGCCACGCCGGCGGCTACGTGTCGGCCTATGCCAATGCCAGCAAGCTCTTGGTGCATCGCGGCGAGAGCGTGCGGCGCGGGCAGGTGATTGCGCGTGCCGGGCAGACCGGCAACGTGACCTCGCCGCAGCTCCACTTCGAGATCCGCAAAGGCTCGACGCCGATCGACCCGACCAAGTATCTCGGCGGCTGATTTTTCTTCAGCTTGAGACGTCGTCATGGCCGGGCTTGTCCCGGCCATCCACGTATTTTCTTTTTCGGAAGTCCTAAAGCCGTGGATGCCCGGCACAAGGCCGGGCATGACGCCTGAGAGAGCCGTGTTAATCCTTCAGCGCCACGCCCAAGCGTCCGGCGAGGTCTTGGATAAATTGCCAGGCAACGCGGCCCGAGCGTGAGCCGCGTGTGGTCGCCCATTCCAGAGCCTCGCGCCGCAGACCTTCCTCATCGACCGGCACGCGATAGTGCGCGATGTAGCCGTTCACCATGGCGAGGTATTCGTCCTGGCTGCAGCGGTGGAAACCGAGCCACAGGCCGAACCGATCGGACAGCGATACTTTCTCCTCCACCGCTTCGCCCGGATTGATCCCGGTCGAGCGTTCGTTCTCGATCATGTCGCGCGACAAGAGATGCCGGCGGTTGGAGGTCGCGTAAAAGATCACGTTGTCGGGCCGACCCTCGATGCCGCCTTCCAGCACGGCCTTGAGGGATTTGTAGCTGGTGTCGTCGGAATCGAACGACAAGTCGTCGCAGAAAACGATGAAGCGGTAGGGCGCCTCGCGGGTGATTGCCATCAATTCCGGCAAACTCTCGATGTCCTCGCGGTGGATTTCGATCAGCTTCAGCGGGCCACCCTTGGTGTTGCGCGCGAGCATGACGTTGACGGCCGCGTGCGAGGCCTTGACCAGCGACGATTTGCCCATGCCGCGCGCGCCCCACAACAGCGCGTTGTTGGCCGGCAGGCCCTTTGCGAAGCGCTCGGTGTTCTCCACCAGCATGTCGCGAACGCGGTCGATCCCCTTGAGCAGCGACATGCTAACCCGGTTGACGTGCGGGACCGGCGCCAACCGCCCATTCGGATGCCAAATGAAGGCGTCGGCTGCGGCAAAATTGACCGGCGGCACGCGCCGGGGCGCCAGCCGCTCCAGGGCGTCGGCGATGCGCGCGACCAACGCGCCCTCCATGCCGGCTTGCAGAACTGCGGAGGCCTTGGGTTTCGTCGCGGGTTTCGCCGCGGGTTTCGGCTTGGGCTTCGATTTCTTGTTCGGCTTGGCCATGTCTTAGTACTTTCGGAGACTGGCGCTGCTCTTAGCGGGGTGAGGGGGTCCCGGCAAGGCGGCTGCCCGGAAATGGCCCAGAATTGCAGGCTTCAAGGGCCGGCGCGGCGTTGCAATTGGGGCGGCGGCCGCTATAGTCCGCGCGAAATTTGCACCGGCACATCGGTTCGGCAGGCGCCGGGCCGTTTCGTGCCGCGAACACTTGAGGAACCAAGAGATGTTCATTACGCCCGCCTTTGCGCAAGGCGCCTCGCCCTTTGGAGGCGAGGGTGGCATGCTGATGTCGTTGCTGCCGTTCGTCCTGATTTTCGTGATCATGTATTTCCTGATCCTGCGGCCGCAGCAGAAGCGGGTGCGCCAGCACCAGGACATGGTCAAGAACGTGCGGCGGGGCGACACCGTTGTGACCAACGGCGGACTGGTCGGCAAGGTCACCAAGGTGATCGACGACGATCAGATCGAGATCGAAATCGCGAACGACGTGCGTATTCGCCAGATGCGGGCGATGCTCACCGATGTGCGCGCCAAAGGTGAGCCAGTGAAGGAAGAGGCCGCGTCCAGCTAATTGCTGCGCGCGCCTTAATCCTTCACTTTAAGTCGGGACATCATGCTTTACTTCACGCGGTGGAAGGCGGCGGCGATCCTGCTGACGGCATTCGTCGTCATGCTGTTTGCCGTGCCCAATTTCCTTCCCGCCGGCATGGTGGCGAGCTGGCCGAAATGGGCGCAGCGTCACATCGTGCTCGGTCTCGACCTGCAAGGCGGCTCCTACATTCTGCTCCAGGTCGACACCAAGGCCGTGCGCAAGGAGCGCCTGGAGACTCTGCGCGACGACGTGCGCCGAACGTTGCGCGACGCCCGCATCGGCTACACCGGCCTGCGGATGGCCGGCAACAGTGTGCAGGTTTCCATCCGCGAGCAGAACCGTTACGACGAGGCGCTCGAGAAGTTGCGCAAGCTGTCGCAGCCGCTCGGCGGCGTGTTGAGCGCCACAGGCCATAACAGCCTCGACGTCACCACCGGCGCCAACCGGCAGATCCGGCTCACGCCGACCGATCCCGCGATCCTGGAGCGGGTGCGTCAGGCGGTCGGCCAGTCGATCCAGATCATCGAGCGACGCATCAACGCGCTCGGCACCGTCGAGCCGCTGATCGCGCGCGAAGGCAACGACCGCATTCTGGTGCAGGTGCCGGGGCTGCAGGACCCGACCCGGCTCAAGCGCCTTCTCGGCGAGACCGCCAAGCTCGACTTTCGTCTGGTCGATACGTCGGTGTCCCCGCAGCAGGCACAAGCCGGGAGCCTGCCGCCCGACGACGAGATCCTGAACGGCTCCGGCCGCGAGGCCAACGTGCCCTACGTCGTGCAGAAGCACGTCATGGTCTCGGGCGGCGATCTCACCGACGCCCAGCCCGGCTTCGACCAGCGCACCAACGAGCCGATCGTCTCGTTCCGCTTCAACACCTCCGGCGCGCGCAAGTTCGCCGAGACCACGCAGCAGAACGTCGGCAAACCGTTCGCCATCGTGCTGGACAACAAGGTGATCTCCGCGCCGGTGATCCGCGAGCCGATCCTCGGCGGCTCCGGCCAGATATCCGGCAATTTCACGGTGCAGAGCGCCAACGATCTCGCGATCCTGCTGCGTGCCGGCGCGCTGCCGGCGCCATTGACGGTGGTGGAAGAGCGCACCGTCGGGGCAGGCCTCGGCGCCGACTCGATCCGCCAGGGCAAGCTTTCGTCCTACGTCGGCGCCGTCATGGTGATCATCTTCATGTTCCTCACCTACGGCCTGTTCGGGCTGTTCGCCAATGTCGCGGTGGCGATCAACGTCGGCATGATCTTCGGCGTGTTGTCGATGCTGGAGGCGACGCTGACGTTGCCGGGCATTGCCGGCATCGTGCTCACCGTGGGCATTGCGGTCGATTCCAACGTGCTGATCTACGAGCGTATCCGTGAGGAAGTGCGTGCTGGCCGTTCGCCGATCAACGCGATCGACGCGGGGTTCACGCGCGCGCTCGCCACCATTCTCGACTCCAACATCACCACCTTCATCGCCGCCGCCGTGCTGTTCTACATCGGCACCGGCCCGGTGCGCGGCTTTGCCGTGACGCTCGGCGTCGGTATCATCACCACGGTGTTTACCGCCTTCACCATGACGCGCCTGATCGTCGCCGGCTGGGTGCGTTGGTGGCGGCCGAAACATGTGCCGATCTGAGGGACGTTAGAACCGTGCGCCTGCTCCGAATCGTCCCCGACGACACCAAATTTGACTTCATGCGCTTCCGGCGCATCAGCTTTCCGATTTCGGCGCTGATGTCGATCCTGGCGATCTCGCTCTATTTCACCCACGGCCTCAATTTCGGCATCGACTTCAGCGGCGGCACCTTGATCGAGGTGCAGACCAAGGCGCCCAAGGCCGACCTCGCCAAGATGCGCGCGACGCTCAATGGCCTCGGCCTCGGCGAGGTGCACTTGCAGGAATTCGGCGCGCCCAACGACGTGCTGATCCGCTTCAAGGAGCAGCCCGGCGGCGACAAAGCGCAGCAGGAGGCCGTCAATAAGGCGCGCGCCGCGCTCGGCAGCGAGGTGACCTACCGCCGCGTTGAAGTTGTAGGGCCGAGCGTCTCCAGCGAACTCCTATCCTACGGCATCATCGGCCTGATGATGGCGATCCTGGGGATCCTCATCTATTTGTGGTTCCGGTTCGAGTGGCAGTTCGCGCTCGGCGCCATGATCGCCAACGTGCATGACCTGGTGCTGACCGTCGGTTTCATGTCGCTGACACGCATCAACTTCGACCTCACCAGCATTGCGGCGCTGCTCACAATTCTCGGCTATTCGCTCAACGATACCGTGGTCATCTACGACCGCATCCGTGAGATGCTTCGGCGCTACAAGAAACTGTCGATGCCGGAATTGTTGAATATCTCGGTCAACTCGACGCTGTCGCGCTCGGTCATCACCCATTTGACCGTCAGCCTGGCGCTGCTCTCGCTGCTGCTCTACGGCGGGCAGGCGATCCACAGCTTCACCGCCACCATGATGTTCGGCGTGGTGCTGGTCGGCACCTATACCTCGGTATTCATTGCCGCGCCGGTTCTGATCTATCTCGGCGTCGGCACGGGGCGCGATTTACTGAGCGGCTCCGATCGAGACCAGGACAAGCCCTGACCCATGGCGGACGGGCTAGGACCGGACCTTGGATCCGATGCCCCGCATCTGCCTAACCCGGCGCCGATCGATGCCTATGGCAACGGCGGATTCCGCTTCGGCGGCATGTCGCACCGTGGCTCGCTGTTGTGCTTTCCTGACGGCATCTGGGCCTGGCCGGTGGCGAGTATCGCCGATCTCACCGAAGACATGCTGGCGCCGGCTTTTGCACGCGCCGGCCATCTCGACTTTTTCATTATAGGGATGGGCGCCGACCCATGGCCGCTGCCGGCGCGGCTGCAGGAACGCTTCCGGGCGGTGAACCTGTCGGTCGATCCGATGGCGACCGGGCCGGCGGTGCGCACATACAATATTCTTCTGGCAGAGAACCGCCGCGTCGGGGCGGGCCTGATCGCGGTTTCGTAGGTGTCTGTGCTGGCACCCGTTCGTCCCCGCGAAAGCGGCGACCAATGACAATATCCATGACTGTGCAATCATCGCTGGGTTCCCGCTTGCGCGGGACCGAACGGAGAGTATGGCAACGCGCCGGCACAAAATCGATTACAGTCGATCCATGACCTCCAACGCCGAGCACTGCGCCAACCTGGTGCGCGAAGCCGACCGCGACCGTTACCTCGCGACGCTGTTCGCGCCGGCAGAGCATCGCGATGCGCTGTTGTCGCTCTATGCCTTCAACGTTGAAATAGCGCGGGTGCGCGATCTGGCGCGCGAGCCGATGCCGGGCGAGATCCGCCTGCAGTGGTGGCGGGAGGCCTTGGCGGGTGAACGCGACACGGAGGCTGAGGCACATCCTGTGGCCTCGGCTTTGCGCGAGACGCTGCCACCTTACGGGCTTTCCACCGATCCGCTGCAAGCGCTGATCGACGCCCACACCTTCGATCTCTACGACGCGCCGATGGCGAGCTTGCAGGATTTCGATGACTACGCGTCGGCCACCCGCGGCGCGGTGTTCGCGGTGGCCGCCGCGATTCTCGGCGGCCTGAAGCCGGAAACCCAGACACTCAGCCGCCACGCCGGCATCGCCTACACGGTTGCAGGTGTGATTACCAATCTGCCGCTCAATGCGGCGCGCCGGCAGCTTTATCTGCCGCAAGAACTGCTCGGCCGTCATGGCGTGGTGCCGGAGGCGGTGCTTGCGCGTGAGAACAGAGAGGGCTTGCGCGCAGCGCTTTCCGACCTGCGGGCCCACGCGCGCGAGCATCTAGCCGCCGCGCAAGCGGAGCTGCAAGGCATTCCGCCCTCAGCGTTGCCTGCGTTGCTGCCGGTCGCAACCGTAGGCGCAACGCTACGGCGCACGGAGCAATTGGGCGCAGAGCCGTTCGTCCCGCAGCCGGTATCCCTGATCCATCGGCAATGGCTGCTGTGGCGCGCCGCGCGGCGCCCAAAGCGAATTTTCCGGGCCTAATCGTGCCGCGCGTGCAACGAACTCGGCTGTCATCGTCCGCGAAAGCGGACGATCCAGTAATCACGGCGATGTCGGTGTTCACCGGGTCCCCGCCTTCGCGGGTACGACAGTTGTGGAATTACTCCGCCGCGTCCGCGTGCGGCGCGCCGCCGAGCCAGCGCTCGAGATCGGCGATCGCGCGGCGGCTGAGCGCGCTCTTGCGCGCAAGCGACTTCGCCTTGCCGCGGCCGAACTTGCGGCCAGCCGGGTCGATCACCAGCGGCTCGTTTGTCGGCGGGAACAGGCCAAAATTCACGTTCATCGGTTGGAACGACGACGGGCCGGCGTCGATGGTCGCGACGTGTCCGCCGGTGATGTGCGTGAGCAGGGCGCCGTGCGCCGTGGTCGGCGGCGGCGGCGCGGGCGTTTCGCCGCGGCGCTCGGCGGCGGCAAAGCGCGCTGCCAGCCCGCCGATGGCGGCGGATTCCACATAGCCCTCGCAGCCGGTGATCTGGCCGGCGAAGCGCCAGGCCGGCTTCGCTTTCAGCCGCAGCGTGTCGTCGAGCAGCACCGGTGAATTGAGGAAGGTATTGCGATGCAGGCCGCCGAGCCGCGCGAACTCGGCGTTCTCGAGGCCGGGGATGGTGCGGAAGATACGCACCTGCTCACCGTGCTTCAGCTTGGTCTGGAAGCCGACCATGTTGAATAGCGTGCCGAGCTTGTTGTCCTGGCGCAACTGCACGACCGCATAGGGTTTGCGCTCGGGCGCGTGCGAATTGGTCAGGCCGAACGGCTTCATGGGTCCGTGCCGCAGGGTTTCGCGCCCGCGTTCGGCCATCACCTCGATCGGCAGGCAGCCGTCGAAATAGGGGGTCGCCTTTTCCCAGTCGTGAAAGCCGGTCTTGTCGCCGGCGATCAGCGCGTCGACGAAGGCGCCGTATTGCTCAGCGTTAAGTGCGCAGTTGATGTAGTCGGCACCAGAGCCGCCGGGCCCGGTCTTGTCATAGCGTGACTGGAACCAGGCCTGGCCGAAGTCGATGGATTCACGATGCACGATCGGTGCGATGGCATCGAAGAAGGCAAGTTGCGCTTCGCCGGTGAGCTTAGCGATCGTGGCCGCGAGATCGGGCGAGGTGAGAGGGCCGGTGGCGACGATGGCGCTATCCCACTCATCGGATGGCACGGCAATCTCGCCGCGTTCCAGCGCAATGAGCGGATGAGTTTCAAGCGCGGCGGTAACGGCGGCGGAAAAACCGTCACGGTCGACGGCGAGCGCCCCGCCGGCCGGCACCTGGTTGTCATCCGCCGCGCGCATGATGAGCGAACCGAGCCGACGCATTTCGGCGTGTAGGAGGCCGACCGCATTGTGCTCGGCGTCGTCGGACCGGAAGGAATTGGAGCAGACCAGTTCGGCGTAGCCGTCAGTCTTGTGGGCAGCGGTTTCGCGTTTCGGACGCATTTCGTGCAGCGTCACCGGCACTCCAGCTTGCGCCAGTTGCCAAGCGGCCTCGGAGCCGGCCAGCCCGCCGCCGATCACATGAACTCTGTCTGTCATTGGCGGAAACTAGGCGCGGCCACCCTCGCCGGCAACCGCCCAAAAGTGAACCGCCCGCGGAGACCGCGGGCGGTTTCAGGCAGTCCGTGCGAAACTGGGGCTTAGCCCTGGTGGGCGGCGTTCCAGGCCACGCGGTGGATGTCAGAGCGGCTGATGCCGATATCGGCCAACTCGCGGTCGCCGAGCCGGTTGAGCTCGCTCAGGCTCTGGTTATAGCGGCGCCACTCGCGGAAAAAGCGGACAATGGTGGCAAGCATGGCATTCCTCTTTCATCTTTGCTCGTGTGCCGGCCGGTGGCCGGTGAATCCGTTGTCGGGAAAATAGGGATATTCCACCAAAGGAAAAGCAATATTGGTGCGCTGCAGCAATGCATAAATGCATGGCTTAAGACAATGAAACTTAAGACAAAAACAGAAAACTCCGGCGGAAGAGCGGTTTGCGGCAAAATCCCACTTTGTAGCCGCCTACGCTGTCGGGGCGAGCGCCACGATTAGGGCTGTTTTTCTGTTCTTCTCCACCGAACACGCCCAAAGAACAGCCAAAATTACGCCAAATCGGCTCGCCAGTCCGAAGGGCCGATCGCATCTGTCATGCGTTCGCGCCGGGGCCGGAGGATCGTGTAGGGTACCGCGGGCCAACGCGGGGCAACACCGCGGGATTTGGGAGGGCCGGCCTTTGACCGCCGTGGCTGAAGCGCCGCAACACGACCGTCGCGTCGTGATCACCGCGCTCGGCGTCGCCCAGATCCTGGCCTGGGGCACCTCGTTCTATTTCCCGGCGGTATTTTCCGGACCCATCGTGAAGGAGACCGGATGGTCGCTTGGCTGGGTGATCGCGGGCACGACGATCGGCTTGCTGGTCGCCGGCCTGATCTCGCCGCAGGTCGGTCGGGTAATCGGTCGACATGGCGGGCGAGCAATGCTGCTTTCGAGCTCACTATGTTTCGCGGCGGGTCTTGTCGGCGTCGGACTGGCGCCGTCGCTCCCTGTCTATCTTGCTGCCTGGCTGGTGCTCGGTCTGGGTATGGGCACAGGGCTATACGATGCGGTGTTCGCCGCGCTCGGCCGCATGTACGGCGCAGGCGCGCGCGGGCCCATCACCAACCTCACTTTGTTCGGCGGCTTCGCAAGCACCGTCTGCTGGCCGCTCAGCGCCTTCATGATCGACCATGTCGGCTGGCGCATGGCCTGCTTTGTCTATGCGGCCCTGCATCTGGTGGTGGCGCTGCCTCTGCAGATGGCGGTGGTTCGCGCCGCGCCTGTTGTTCAACCGGGGCCGGAACAATCCGCAACCACGCCGTCAGACGACCAAACGCCCATCGCCAATGAGGGCCTGATGTTTGTGTTGGTTGCGCTTATGCTGGCGCTGGCCGCCGGGGTCGGGGCGATCGTCGTCGTTCACCTGCTCATTTTCCTGCAGGCGCGGGGTGTCGACTATGCAACGGCCGTGGGCCTCGGCACCTTGTTCGGTCCGGCTCAGGTCGGCGCCCGCGTGGTGGAGCGGCTATTCGGCAGCCGCTATCACCCGATCTGGACCATGATCGGTTCTTGCGCGCTGATGGCTGTCGCCCTTGTGCTTCTGCTGGTGCAGTTTCCTTTGCTTGCGGTGACCATCCTGCTCTACGGCGCGGGCTTCGGGGTGTCGTGGGTCGGGCGCGGGACATTGCCGCTGGCGCTGTTCGGCCCCCAGCGGTTTCCGCTGCTGATGGGCAAGCTTGCCTTCCCGACCCTCATCACGTTGGCGCTGGCGCCCTCGCTGGGGGCGTTGCTGATCGAAGACCTCGGCACCGATACGACCATTGGCGTCTTGACCGTATTTGCGTTGATCAATCTTGTGCTGGTTGGCGTCCTGTGGTGGCTGTGCCGCAAGTCCGGCGCTCAAGAGGCACGATGATGACGTTGTCCCTGCAAATGCTCTATTTCGAGGACCTCTCGGTGGGAATGACCGAGACCCTGCACAAGACCGTCGATTCCGCTGACGTCGTCGGCTTTGCCGCGATCACCGGCGACCGCAACCCCATCCATCTGTCGGAGCATTTCGCCGCCAAGACGCCGTTCGGCACCCGCATCGCGCACGGGCTTTATACCGCGAGCCTCATTTCCGCGGTGCTCGGGACGCGGCTGCCAGGACCAGGCGCCGTCTACATTTCGCAAACGTTGAACTTTCGCGCCCCGGTCAAAATCGGCGACACTGTCGAAGTCCGCGTGACCGTGGCCGAACTGGTGCCGGAAAAATCCCGAGCGCGGCTGACCTGCGCCTGCAGCGTCGACGGTGAGACCGTGCTCGACGGCGAGGCCTGGGTGAAAGTGCCGTCGAAAGAGGCTGGCGGCCGTCCGATGCCGCGGGTCTAAGCTTGTCCAAGGTTAAAGACTGTTAATCGATGCACGCGATTTTGTGATTGCTTTGTGAATCATCGCATCCGGCAAATGGTGGTAGGAGCATGTTGCCATCGGGAGCGGTCGAATCATGCGCGCCACGACAGACCACACGTGCGACAGGGGAATGCGGGCCGGCCGGGCAGAGCGGCGATGCAATTGATCCCTTTTTCTTCTTGGAATTCTTGGCAGCTTTGGCGCGATAAGCGCGGGCGCCTTTCCGCCCTACGCATCGCGACACTCGCGTTGCTGCTGTTTCCGCTCGCCAAGGCGCTCATTGACGCCCACGCCATCCTGTACGGCGCGCGGCCGATCAACGACCTCATCCACCGCGCCGGTTTCTGGGCACTGATCTTTCTCGGCGTGACACTGGCCGTCACACCGTTCCGCAGCATCGCGCGCTACGGCAACCTGGTCGACGTGCGGCGCATGCTCGGCGTCGGCACCTTCTGCTACATCGCCGCGCATCTTTTTCTTTACATCGACGACAAGATGTTCGACCTCGGCATGGTCGTCCACGAGATCACCCACCGCTGGTACCTGATCATCGGCGGCACCGCCTGGCTCGGGCTGGCGGTGCTGGCGATCACCTCGACCGACGGCATGATGCGCCGGCTCGGGGGCCTACGCTGGCGGCGGCTGCACCAGATCGTCTACGGCATCGCGCTGCTGGCGCTGATTCATTATTTCCAGCAGACCAAGGCCGACGTCACCGTGCCGGTATTCGCCGCCGGCTTGTTCGGCTGGCTGATCTCCTATCGGGTGCTGGCCTGGTGGCAGGACAGGAGCCAACTTTCGACGTTCAGCCTGTTTGGCCTCACCATCGTGCTGTCGGCATTGACCTTCTTCGGCGAGGCCATCGGCATCGGCATCGCCTTCGGCGTCTCACCGATGCGCGTCCTCGGCGCGGCGTTCGATATCCGGGCCGGCATCCGGCCGGGCTGGGAAGTGCTCGCCGCTGGCCTTGCCGTGGTGGTGCTCGACTTCGTACGTTCGCGCAGGAACAGCCGCAACGCGCGGGCGGGCACTCGCGCCCGGCCGGTCGCGGCCAAGTGAGCGAATAGGTGAGGGAAAATGGCTACGTTTGTTGTCTGCCACGGCGCCTGGTCGGCCGGCTGGGTATGGAAGAAAATGCGTCCGCTGATGCGGGAACGCGGCCACGAACTGTTCACGCCGACCTACACCGGCCTCGGCGAGCGCGCCCATCTGGCGACGCCTGACATCGACCTCGAGACCCACATCGCCGATATCCTGGGTGTGCTCGAATTCGAAGATCTGAACAACGTCAATCTGATCGGCCATTCCTACGGCGGCATGGTCGCGACCGGCGTCGCCGACCGCGCGCGGGCACGCATCGCCAAACTGATCTATCTTGACGCCTTCGCGCCCGAGGATGGCGACAGCCTGATGAGCCTGTTGACAGAGGAAGCGCGCGCGCAGCGCCGGGCGCGTACGCCCGACGGCTGGCGCATTCCGCCGACTCCGGTGCCGGACGACACGCCGCCGGGAGACGTCGAATGGTGCAAGCCACGCCGCGTGCCGCAGCCAGCCAAGACATTTGAGCAGGAATTGAAGCTACAAAACGGTCCGCTGACCTTGCCGCGCCACTATATCTATTGCACGCGCATCACCCCGGGCGATCGCTTCCGCCGCTTCCTGGAGCGCGCGCGACGCGAGGGCTGGGGCAATGACGAGATCGACTCCAGCCACAACCCGCACATCAACTGTCCCGAAGTGCTGATGGGACTCTTGGATCGCGCGGCCATTTAAGCGCGACCGTCAGACGGCTTCAGGCCAAAACTCGGAAAGCAATCCCGGCGATTAACGAGCGCAGTTTTGCGGCGCCGGTCGGCCGGCCAATCGGTCTTGGGTCCAGGAGATCAAATCGCGATCGAGGGGAGAACCGGACGCCACCAGAGAGAGATGATCGAGCCCTGGATAGAGATGAAAGTCGATGGGCTGACCATCCGCACAGCGCGCCGCGACGAAGCGACGCTGAATTTCAGGAAGGACGAGGTCATCCTTTTCTCCCTGGGCGACCATCAACGGCACGGGGATCCGTCCTAGCGGCGTATTTTGGACCAGTCGGGTCGCGAGCGGGCCACGGGTTGGATCGTGGGCAAATATTCCATCACGCGGAAGCAAGGCGCCTTCGAGCAGAGAGAAGAGGGTGCCCCGATCGCCAATGCAACGCCTCGCGATATCATCGACGAGCAATCGGGCGCTCGGTCGAACGTAAAACCGCAAGTCGACGTCTGAATAAAGCATTGAATAAGAGCGTATGAGATATGATGATACTATCTTTCCGAACATTGAGGATTGGGTCGCACCGACGAGTGCCTTGAGATCGCTTGCCGGGGCGAGCGCCGCGATGCCCATCACGTGCAGGTCGGGCGCATAATCATGCGCGCGGATACCGGCCCAAAGGGCAGAGTTCCCACCTTGTGAGTGACCCCAGACCACGACGCGTCCGTCGGCACGGATTTGCTTCAATTGGCGCGCGGCCCGCACCGAGTTCGAGCAGGGCACGCGCGGCATCGTCGCCAACAAGATAAGCGTGTCCGCCGGCCGTCCCAAGTCCGACATAGTCGGTCGCTACGTAGGCCCAATTTTGCTGCAAAAGCTCATCGAGCACCGGAACGTTCGCGAATGGACGACGCATTACCGAAGGCGCGCAGCCGCGCACGAGCCCGGTTGTGCCGTGCGCCCACGCGATGACCGGTCGCGGGCCCGATGCAGGCTGGTTCGAGATAACGACGATCGCGCTTGCAAGCGCATAAGTGTTGTCGGCGCGTGTCGTCGAGTAAAGTATGCGCCAGGCCAGGCTGTTCGGCGGGATGTCCTTCGAGAATAGTTGGCTGCTCAGCAGTTGCCCGGGTTCGGAGGTTTGCCGCGTAGGGACGTCATAGAATGAATCCGGATCCTTCGGATTTGAGGTAGACCATGCCGCAGCCACTAGAATCACGCCTGCTCCTGACAACCAGAGCGTGACCCGCGCGGCACGCGCCAGCAAGCTTGTGGTCTTCCGCGACGATCTCATAAGAAGACTCCCCCTCAGCCGATCGCCGCAAACAAGGCCGAACAACACGGCGCCTCTCAGGGACAGCTGGCAGCGCCATGCGCGCGGCTAAATCTTCCGGCTGTCGTAGGCCCAATGCAGCAGCGCCTGGCGCTGGCGGCGGCGGCAGAGCAGGTCGCCGGGCTCGCAGTTCTTTTGCACCTGCCGGACGTGGCGGCGAATTGCCTTCCAGCGGCCGATCTGCCGCTTATCCTCATCTGGCATGCGGCGGCCCATGTAGTAGCGGCAGTACCACTGGAACCAGCCGCGTGGATCGTCCGGGTGGATCCAGCCCTTGCGCCGCCACTCCGACAGCGGCTGGCTGGCGTCGACGCCAAAGAAGTTGAGCGAGCAGTCGGGCCCCTTCGGTGAAAGCTTGGCGCGCGCGAACCAGCTCTTGGGAAATTCACGCCGGCAGTCGGTCATGTACTTGCCGCAGAATACGCCAAGCCGCAGCATTTCGGCCGGCGTTAGCTGCGGCTTGAACTCGGGATCGAACTGCCGGCCGGGCGGGGCGATGAGGGCATATCGGTAGCCCTTCTGCATGTTGTCATTGACAGTGCGCTTGCGCATGTGATTTTCAGGACCCGGATGCGGGAAAGGTTGGACCCGCGAGCAGGTCCGCACTCTCGGGATGCCGCTTGATATAAGCCTTCACAAAAGAACAGCGCGGCACCACGGTCAGCCTTTGCGCGCGGGCGATGTCGAGCACGCCGGCCACCAGCCGCGAGCCGATGCCGCGGCCTTGCAGCCGCTTCGGCACTTCGGTGTGGTGAATTGTCAGCACGTGGCCATCGCGGCGGTAATTAGCGAAGGCGACGTCGCACTCGACGTCGAGCTCGAAACGGTGGCGGGCGGGGTTATTGCGGACGGCATCTTTCATGGTCATGTTTCCTGCACGATCTTAATGTAGTGACGATCGATCGCATTCCCGCTATTCCCCGCACAAAGGTCAGTCATGCCCAACCTTACGCTCTATCACGCGGCGCCGTCGCGCTCGTCCATCGCGCTGTGGATGCTGGAGGAGATCGGCGCCCCCTATAAGATCGAACTCTTGAAGATGAGCGAAGGCGACAACCTCAAGCCCGCCTATCTCGCCGTCAACCCGATGGGCAAAGTGCCGGCGTTGAAACACGGCGACGCCGTCATCACCGAGGTGGCGGCGATCTGCACGTATCTCGCTGACGAGTTCCCTGAGGCCAGGCTCAACGTGCCGGTCGGCACGCCGGCCCGCGGCGTCTATCTGAAATGGCTGTTTTTCGGGCCAAGCGTGTTCGAACCGGCGATGACCGACCGCGCCTTCCCGCGCAAGGAAGCGCCGCGTGCGTCGGCGTTGGGGTGGCGCGAGTTCGACCAGGTGCTGGATATCATGGCCAAGGGTATCGGCTCGGGACCGTGGCTGATGGGCGAACAGTTCACCGCGGCCGACGTCGTGATCGGGGCGGGGCTGCGCTACGGCATGATGTTCAAACTGGTACCGGAGCGGCCGGAATTCCTCTCCTACATCGCGCGTATCGGCGAGCGGCCGGCGGCTCAGCGGGCGGAGGCCAAGGACAAGGACCTTGCCGCTTGAACGCACAATGACCCGCACGCCTAATAGCCCTCGTTCGGGATGCTGAGCAGCGTGCCGCAGGCCTTGCAATGCACCGCATCGGGATCATGCCGCAATAGCCCGCATTCCGGGCAACGGTAGCGGACCTTGTTGGGGCTGATCAGCGCGCGCGCCAGGTTGAAGAACAGCGTGACGCCGAAGATCATGATCGCCACCGAAATCAGGCGGCCGAGAGTGCCCTGTAGCGTAATGTCGCCGAAGCCGGTGGTGGTCAGCGCGGTAACGGTGAAATAAAGCGCGTCAGCCCAATTATGAATTGCCGGATTGCCGTAATGCTGGGTCTCGTAGACCACGCCGGTGGTGATGAAGATGAACACCGCCAAGTTGGTAACGGCGAAGATCACCTCTTCGTTGCGGCGGAAGAAGCGGCTGTCGGCGCGCAGTTGCGCCAAGAGATGGTAGGTTCGCATCAGCCGCAGCGTGCGCAGGATGCGCAGGAACGCGACGCCTTCGCCGATCACCGGCGCCAGGAACGAGACGATGGCCGCAACGTCAGCCCAAGTCGAGGCATGCAGCAGGTCGCGCCCGGGCCGGGGGCTGATCGCGAAGCGGGCAGCGAAATCTGCAAGGATCGCGATGCCGAATACCACGTCCACCACTTCGATGGTCGGGGTACGAGGCGTGAATGAGGTCGCGATAATAAAGGCGATGGTAACGAGGTCGAAGCCCAGAAGGGCGTAGCGGAAGCGCTGACCGAGTGGGGTATTGGCCTCATAGAGGCTACGCAATAGTGCCCGCCAAGGCGACGTTGACCGCGCGCCGGTTGGCTTTCGTTTCGTCTTCGGCACCCGCGTTGGCCCCCGTTGTTGCCGATCGGCTAATCGCGCAACGCCGGGGACCGTGCCATGATTTAGATCAACCGCGTTCAGCGGCGGTGGCCCTCAGCTGTTGCGGTTGAGCAGGCCGCGCACCGTGTTCTCGATCGTGCCGTAAGCGCCTTCCCCGGCGTGCTGGTAGACGATGCGGCCATGCTGGTCGACGATGTATTGCGCCGGCCAATACTGGTTGCCGTAGGCGTTCCAGGCAGCGAAGTTGTTGTCCTGCGCCACCGGATAACGGATGTGGTGGCGCTTGATGGCGGCCGCGACACCGGAGGTCGACTTTTCGTAGGCGAATTCCGGCGCGTGCACGCCAATCACGACGAGGCCGCGGTCTTTGTACTTCTCATAGAGGTCGACCACGTGCGGCAGCGTGTGCACGCAGTTGATGCAGCCATAGGTCCAGAAGTCCACCAGCACGACCTTGCCGCGGAGGCTCGCGAGTGTGAGCGGGCGCGAATTGAGCCAGTGGGTGATGCCGGAGATTTCCGGCGCGCGGCGGCCGGCCTCGGCGAGGGTGACGGGGGCGGCGGCGGTCGCGCGCGCCGGCACCGAGACGCCGACCATGCTGCCGGTCGCGGCGATGAGGGCAACAAGCGCAGCGGCAGCCAGCGCCACATAGAGCAGTCGTCTAAGCATGGCGATCGTCCTTTCCGTTACAAGCCGATCTGTCCGGCGGGATAAAATTGCGTGAGCCAGGCCGTGAGCTCGGTGTCGACCTGGAAGTACATGGCGGCGGCAAACGACACGATGAGCACGCCGAATGCCTGTTGCAGGCGCTGCGCATGAGGCGCGATCGAGCGCACGCGGGTGGCGGCGTATTGCCCGCCATAAGCGATGGCGAGCATGGGAATAGCGGCGCCGATGGCGTAGAACAGCAGCAAGGTGGCCGCCCATTCCGGCTGCTTCTGCGTTGCCAACAGCGTCAGGATGGAGCCGAGCACCGGGCCTGCGCAGGGCGTCCACACGAGACCGAGCGTGGCGCCGACCAGCAGCCCGCCGGCCGCGCCTTCGCTCGAGCGCGGCGCGCCATGACCGCTGCCGACGCGGCTGAACAAAGCGGAGGCGGCGGCCGAAATGCGTCCGTAAAGCCCCGGCCACACCATCAGTACGCCGAAGGTGGCGAGCAGCGCGATCGCCACATTGCGCAAATGTTCGGGCGAGAGGCCGGCGACGCGGGCGAAGAAGCTGAACAGAAGCGTGACCGCGGCAAAGGCGGCGATGAAGCCCGCGGCGATGAAAAGCGGCCGCGTCCGGGTCGCGGCCGTGCCGCGCTGCGCGAAACTCGCGCCGAGCAGGATCGGCAGCACCGGCAGCGTGCAGGGCGCGGCCACGGTGACAATACCGGCGAGCAGGGCGAACAGGGCGCTGAGCATCTCGGACCTTCGGTTGCTGTTTGGGCGCCGCGACCAAACGCCGGCGCCTCACAACCGCAGGCATACGCGCTGCGCCGCTCACCTGCGACCGACAAGCGCGTGATCGTGCGTCACGTTGCGGTCAGCCGCGCTGACGACCTCTTCACGCGCCGGTGAGTGCGTGAGGGCGGGCGAGGGCCATCTCGGGAAAAGGTGTGGCTGAAGCGTCGGGTTTAGGCCGTGCCGCGAATTCCCCACCCCAATTCATGCGCCGCGCGTCTTGAATGATTGAAAAATATTATTCTACAATCTATGCTTGTAGTCGTCTAAACCGCGTATAATCTGTGAATTCTCGCTATGAACCTCAGGGAGGGGGACCATGAAGCTGTTGTTCTGCACCGATACCGACTCGGGAACCATCACGGCGTTCGATCTGGACGGCGAGGAACCAAAATCCATAGCCAGCATTCCCGTGGGAAACGGTCCGCGTGGCGCCGTCAGGTTCACCAAGGACGGGCGGGGATTTGTCGCCAATCATGCCGGCGACACGATCTCCGAAATTGACGCCCATTCCCTGCGGGAGGTGCAAAGGATCAAGGTCGGAATTGCGCCGATCGGAGTTGCGATCGTACCCGGCGATCAATACGCGCTTGTATCGAATGGCGGAGACAATTCGATCTCCGTGGTCGATTTGGGCGACCGCAAGGAGGTTCACCAGACATCGGTTGGGCGCGAGCCGCGTCACCTGGATGTGACCCCGTCGGGCGAGTTTGCCTATGCGCCGATTTCCGGGGCCGACTACATCGGCAAACTGACGCTGGAAGGGCTCAAGAAAGGCCAGCCCATTTCCGTCCGTGAAGTGGCACGGATTTTTCTCGGAAAAGGAACGATGCCGTATAGTGCGGCCGTCTCGCCGGACGGAAGATGGGTCATCGCCGCCAATAACCAGGCACGCCACGTATCGGTCATCGATACGTCGCATGATCGCATCGCGCGGGAGATCGATGTCGGGGTGAAGGGCGCCCGAGGAAGCGCGTTTACTCCCGACAGCAAGTTCGCATTCGTTACGATTGAGGACACGAGCGAGATTGTCGTCATCAACATGGAGACGGGGGAAATCGAAAACCGCCTTCCGTCCGGTCCCGGGCCCCGTGGCATCCTGTTCGACGCCGACACATCCACCCTTTTTGCTTCGGCGTTTTCGCGCACGCAGGCATCAACTGCGCGGGCGGTCAATTCGGTATCCGCCGTTCGGCTTGGCGCGGTGGGCGGATTTGCAACGCTGCGGGGAATTCGCCCGCATGTGGCTGACTTGAGTGTCGGGGCCGGCCCCTGCAGCGTCTCCATCTTCAGGACCTGAACCTGACGAATATAAGCGGGCTTCCGCGCAGTGTGCGGCAAGCCTGCTTTGCCTATGCAATCAGTCGAATTCAGACCCAAGTTCAGCTGGGCACTCTGTCCCGAACGGCGGAAGTCCCCTGAGCCGAAACTCGAGATAGAGCACACCGCATTTCGATGGTTGCGCGCTGGCCGTCGTGCGTCCCGCTGCGGACCGTTCAAGCTCGGCGAGCGGCTTGGCTGGATCGTGCGCGCGCCGGTCGACGTCGTGCTGGAGCCGTTCGATGAAATTCAATTCGCCTGTGACGATGAAGAGCTTGAATTGACGATGCTTGTGCTCGGACTTGCCGAGAGCTGGCAACGCGGTGACGCCCGCATCGGAATTCGGCAGACCCTGGGCCTGCGTGCTTACGATTTTCAGGCCGGCGATCACTGGGAGGCGATGTTCCTGCCCAATGGCGAGGGAACCCTCGAATGGCGGATGGGTTTCGAGGCGCTTATTCCCGACGACCATTCGCTTGTTCTCATGGGCCTGGCGGACAACGTGGCGTTTGACATTATTCTCGGAATGCTCCCGGCCGCCATCTTGCGGCGGATGAACGAGACGACGGGCTTTTCGATTGCGTTGCGGCCGAAGGCAAAAACCAGAATTTCGCGCGGGCAGCCGATCGCAAGACTGCTCGTTCTCGACAAGGCAACGGCTGATCTTAATCTTGCAGCGCCGTAGCTCACCGCGGAATTCGCTGCAAGTCGTCTTCACTCAGACCCCGTGTGTTTGGCGATGCGCGCGAGCGGTGGGGATCGGCGAGAGCGGCACGCAAAAGACTGTTAACCCGCATGCGGTTTGATGGGCGACCTCAGCGGAGGGCGACGGGCATGGGATCCAGCCGTTTTGCACCGACCGGCGCGGCGGCGTTGCTGACCTCCGAAGGGTTTGCGGTCTGGGCGCTGTTCGCGCTGCTGCCGCTTGCGGGTGGCGGCACGGTCCGCGAGGCCTGGGACACCGGCGGCTATTGGGCGATCGGCATGCCGGTGCTGCTGATCTCGCTCGGCCTCGCTGGCGCCATGACAGAGCAATCGCCGTGGAAGCTCACGGCCTGGACCGGCGCAGTTCGGATCGCTTCACGCGAGTCCTTGCACAGCCCAGGCGCGCGCCATCAACGGAATGCGTCCGGCGCCGTCTGCCGGCAGTGACGCCTTGAGGCGTTCGCGCAATGCGGCGCGGTTCGCCTCCGTGAGCTTCATGCAATCGCCCGGCGCCGGGCCTGTCCGCCGAGAAACGGCGACCAGTAGTCGTCGAAGTCCGCGAACACGGTGGGCACGTCGATGGCTTTGGTTTCGACGCCGCATAAACCCGCGCTCTCGAACAGCGCGCGCAAGCGTTCGGGCCGGCATTGCGGAAAGCGCACAGCCTCGTCGAGGTCGTGCGCCGCAGGATCGAGCGCGATAGCCGCGTCCCAGAACCGGCGGATCAACTGCATCTCGCCGGCATAGTCCCAGACATAGATCGCGACCTTGCCGCAGGGCTGGGCGGCGCGACGCATCTCGGCGACCGCCTTCGGCTGGTCGGGGACGAAGTTGAGCGCCAGTCCGGAGACGACGGCGTCGAATTCGTCATTCGCTACCGGCAGGACCTGGGCATCGCCGACGCGGAATTGCGCGCCCGTGACATGGGCGCTGGCGTGGGCGACGAAGCCTTCCGAGGTGTCGACGCCGACGACCGCGGCGGGCGCCGCGCTGTCGACGATGCGCTGACTGAGCGCGCCGCTGCCGCAGCCGACGTCGAGCCAGGCCTTGCCGGGCGGAACAGCGAGCCAGTCGAGGAACGCGGCGGCCGCCGGCCGGCTCCAGCGGCCCATGTAACGTTCGTAGCCGTCACCCTGCGCCCACACGTCGGATGGACGGGCATTGAACTTGGATTCATCTGGCATGGCGGCCTCACGACAGGTTTCGGGCGATTTGAGGCGCCCGCCCCAGGACACGCAAGTACAGAATCTGAATCGCTCTTTGCGGCCGGCCGTTATACGATGACTGTTATGACCCGATATGGGCAGTTCTGTCCGTTGGCGAAAGCGTCGGAGATTGTTGCCGAACGCTGGACCCTGCTCATTTGGGAACTGCTCGCCGGCAGTACCCGCTTCAACGATTTGCGCAGGAGCGTGCCGTTGATGTCACCGGCGCTGCTGTCGCAGCGGTTGCAGCAACTCGAGCGGGATGGGATTGTCGAGCGGCGGCGCGCAGTCGTTGCGGGCGCGAGATCGCCTGACCGAAGCGGGACAGGCGTTGGCGCCAGCGGTGCGCCTGCTGGGGGAATGGGGCGGACGTTGGGTCATCGACCGTCTCGACAAAGACGATCTGGACGTCACGTTGTTGATGTGGGCCATGCGCCGGCGGGTTGATCCGGCCGTCTTTGGACCGCATCGCGTTGTCGTCGCGTTTGAATTTACCGATCTGCCGCGGAGCGAACGGTGCTGGTGGCTGGTCAATACCGCTGATGAAGTCGATCTCTGTCCAACGATCCGGATTCGATGTCGACGTTTATGTCGTCACGCGCCTGTCGATTATGACAAAAATCTGGGTCGGTGCGCTCGATCTAAACGCGGCGATACGCGACGGCAGCGTTGAACTGAGCGGAACGCGAGAGCGAAGACAGCAGTTTGGATCATGGTTGCTGTTGAGCCCGTTCGCGCGTCCAAGGGCCGGCAAGGCATCGCCGCCGGAGGCCAAGAGGGCGCCGCGCAAGGCGGGGTAGCTTTGGGCACTCTCACGCCGCCACCCGGTCCTCTTCTTCGACGCCAACGGTGGCGCTCATGATCATCTCCGGCGGACAGAGCGGCGTCGACCGCGCGGCGCTCGATGTCGCCATTGAGCGAGGCATTCCCTATGGCGGCTGGTGCCCGAAAGGCGGCTGGGCGGAAGACATACCCGACCCGCCCGGATTGCTTGCGCAGTATCCGCACTTGCGCGAGACGCCGAGCGCCGATCCGGCCGAACGCACCGAATGGAACGTGCGCGACAGCAACGCCTGTTTGATCCTGGTCGATGAAAGCGGCGTCGCCGTGTCAGGCGGCACGGCTTTGGCGGAGAAGCTGGCGGCGCAACACGGCAAGCCGTTGCTGGTCGTCGATGTCGGCGCGGCGGATGCGCGGCGAACGCGTGCGCGCCTGGCTCGCCGCGCTGCTGGCGGCGCATGAAGGTGAAGCGCCGTTCAGGCTCGCGGTCGGCGGCCCACGGGAGAGCGAGGCGAAGGGAATTTATGAGAGGGCGAGGGTGGTTTTGGCAGACGCGTTTGGAAGCTCTTGCGTAGAGCGCAATAAGTCTGGTGCCAGCACGCGCGCGCCAATCGGTGCGATCAACTTTGCCGCCTCAGCACCAGCTCATTTCGCCGACGCTCGGCGTGCGCAGCAGTTCGCGGATGTTCGCCTCGATCACGCGGTAGCCGACATTGCCGTACAGCTTTTGTCGGCCCTGGTTGAGCACGAAGGTCGGGCTGCCCTCGATCCGGAGGCGGTCGCGCGCCTGGGCATCGGCGGCCAGCGCCGCGAACGCGGCCCCGCTGTCGATCTTCGCGGCCACCGTGGCGGGCGCAATGCCGATTTCTTCGGCGACCTCGCATTGCACCCTGCGGGTCGAGACGTCGCGGCACTCATGAAAGAACGCATGCCTCAACGCCCAAGTGATTTGCGCGCAAAGCGCGGGTTGCGGGGAAGGCGCAGCGTCCCGGCCGCCAACCGGCCCGGCCAGTGCGCCGTTTTGTTCGAGCAACTGCACCGCCTTGATGAACAGGTGGACGCTGTCGGAGCTCGCCGGCTGCGTGGTCAGCCACACCTCCGGGTGGACGTTGATGTGGTCGAACTGACCGGCGACGTCCTGCAGATGGCGGTTGAACCCTTGATAGCCGCCTTTGCCCGCCCAGCCGCGGGCGATCTTGTCCGCGGTATTGCCGAAGACGGAGCAGAATTTGTAGTCGATGCGAACGTCGGCGCCGAAATTGCGGCCGATCTCGTCAAGCCGGATCTGGGTCGCGTAAGCCCAGATGCAGAGCACATCCGAGAAATAGGTGATCGAGACCGGGCTGTTGTCTGGCATGGGGGAGTGGACCCGTCTGGTTGGCTGGGGCGAGACGCCTCACCCCACCTGCGGGCTACGGATGAGTCAATCCCGGATTTCGCTCGCGCTCAATACCGGCTACGTTTGCCGGACAGGGCGGGTATCCGCGAAGGGGACCGTTGCAATGATCGACGTTCGAATGCTTGCCGCCGCGCTGATCCTTTGTCTTGCCGGCGCGGCGCGGCCCGCGCCGCCGACTATGCGCCGCTGAATTGCACCGCCGCGCACTCGCCGACCGAACGCGCTATCTGCCGCAACTACGCGCTCGGCCAGTTGGAGGCGCGCATGGCGACGCTCTTTGAATGGACGACGTCGCTCGTCGCCATGGGCCAGCGCGGAGACATTCACGACGCGCAGCGCGCCTTCTTCAAGCAGCGCGAGGCTTGCGGCGCCAAGGTCGCCTGCATCCGCCGCGCCTACGACGCGCGCATCGCTGAGCTGCAAGCGGCGATGAAGCGGATCGCAAGCAACGGACCGTATTAGGCGGGCGATCACGCAGGAGGAGTGCCATGACCGACAAGCTGCCATCGTCTCGCGCCAAGCCCGCCGCCGCCCTGGCGGGGGTCGCCGTCGGCGCGCTGGCAGTCGGGGCCGTCGCCCTTGGCGCCGTAGCGATTGGGCGCCTGGCGATCGGCAGCCTCGCTATCAAGCGCATGCGCGTCGGCGCGCTGGAGGTCGACGATCTCACCGTGCGACGCCTGCGCGTGATGGAGGAGCAGTCGCCGCGGCGGTGAAAAGTGCGCGCGTGGCTCGACGCGCTGCCGGCGGCGCATGACGGCGACGCGCCGTTCAGGCTTGCGGTCGGCGGCCCACGGGTGGGAAGACGAGGGTGGTTTTAAGGGCGGTCCTTGCCGTTCACCGTTTCTCGTAGTATATTTATGCCATGATCCGGTCGTGGCGGAATTCCGTGTCCCGCAAGGTCTGGGACGGCGAGCGACCGAACGCGCTGCGCGGGCTCGATTTCGACACGGCCATCGATCTGCTGCTGGCGCTCAATGCGGCGAAGTCGCTGAACGACCTGAGCCCGTTGAAGAGCGTCGGGCTGCACAAGCTCAAGGGCGCGCGCAAGAACCAATGGGCGATGACCGTCAACGAGCGTTGGCGCATCTGCTTCGAGTTCCGCAAGGGCGACGCCTACGAGGTCGAGATCGTTGACTACCACAGAGGATGAGCAAAGGACGTCACATGGCACCCGTTTCGCACCCCGGCCGTCTGCTCAAGCGCGAACTGGCGGCGCGCAAGCTTTCCGCCAACCGGCTGTCGCTCGATATCGGCGTGCCGTCCGGCCGCATCACCGATATCCTGAACGGCCGGCGCTCGATCACCGCCGACACGGCGGTAAGGCTCGGACGCTATTTTGGTAGCGTAGCGTTTCCCGGCCAAGTGGGAACCGGTTGGCCGAAGGAAACGCGTCACCTGAAAATTGCGCAGTTCTGGCTCGATTTGCAGAGCCAATACGACATCGCCGTGGTGGAGCGGGAGAAGGGCAGCGAGATCGCAAAGCGGGTGAGGCCGGCGGACGCGGCGTAACCCGCTGGCTTGGATTCGGTGAAATGTTAAGAGGCGGATTACGCTGCGCTAATCCGCCCCACGGCCTTCACGCTTGCTCGCTATTCAGCAGCAATCTGCTCGATCTGGCCCGGAGTACCCCAAAGTGCATCAATAACGGCTGCGCCAAGGAAATCTTGAAGCTGCCCGCTTGGACGCTTCTCGCCGATCGCCCGAGAGACCCTGAGGGTCCAATGCACATTCTTAGGATCGAGAATCTTCGTGATCTCCTCCATCATATTGTGAATATCCACGTTTCTCCGGTCCCAATCGGTCGCGATCTTTAGCAGAAGAGCTTTTTGACCAAATTTGTCCGCCGAAGCCTCAATAGCCGCTGCAGCGTCAGTCCAGTTCGTGTTCAGGAGTGACAACACTTCGTCTGTAAGGAAGAGGTTTTCAGCCTCGTGGCACGCAAGCCTGATGAATTTGACATGGTTTTGTGGTGCTTGTGGATTTGGCTGCGGCAGCGGCTTGTCCCCGTCCAAGAGGGCAAAACCAGAAGGCGATCCAGGATCGCGAAGTGCGGCGAAAATTGTCTCCAATGATCTCTGGTATTGCTTGATTTCATCGCCGTTAGTCGGGATGACCGAAAAGCTTACCACGTGATATCGAGGAACTTGGCTCCAAATCCGATAATCGTCATCCCCTTCCACGAGAAGCAACGGGACGCCAAATAAAGGACCCATCAAAGCATGCCCACCAAGACAAGCCGCGAGCTCTTTTGTTTCCTTGGAAAACGGTGCGGCCCTAAAATCCGATTTCGTTCGGTCTAAATAGATGACGCTTGCTTGCTGAGCACCAAATTGCCCCAATGCAGCAAGCAAAGTTGTACTATGCGTGGCGACTGCGATTTGGAGCCTAAACCGGCGCGCTACTCGAACGAGAAAATCCGCGAACCTGGCTTGCAGGTCGGGGTGGATATGAGCGTCTGGCTCGTCAATAAGCATCAACCGTTGTTCGAGTTGTTGTATGTCCCACATCGCTGCAATTGTCAGAATGTCGAGAGACATTGTGAGTACTTGTGCCTCACCGCTGCTTAATTGATGAACATCGGCGACCTTCTGATTGGTTGAGACGCGGGCGAGTTCATATGGAGGGTCCGCCGAGCCCGTCAGAGTAATGAGAAAATCGGGCAGGGCGCTGGTGAGAAGGCTTTCCAACTCGGCGGGATCACCAGGTAATTGTCCCGCACGAACCGACCCACGAGTAAGAAAGTACGCTTGGATACGAGTAATTACATGGCTTCCGTAGCTGTCCAAAAAATTATGCCTGGCGGTCTCTGTTCGCTTGGTTGGATCAGTCTGTTGATGCAAATAGCTTGGCTCGAATGTTAGCACACCGCTGCGTTCTGGAATTATGTAGTGAGACGATTTGGGGGCGGCGTCTCTCCACGCGCGTAACAGGCGGCTCTTGCCGCTGCCGTTCTTGCCGAACAACGCGGTAATCTGTGACAAGGCGAAGAGGTTCCATTGGCCCCCGCCAAGATCTGCAGGCTTGTTTATTTTGACGCTGGGAAAATATACGTTGTCCAACGAGGGCTCCCTCTTTGAAAGCTACTCCGCCGCTTCCATCCCCTTCTTTTTCCGTCGCCCCGGCGCTTCCCGCGCCAATACCGGTTTCAAATACTCCCCGGTATAGCCCCGCTTCGCCTTGACGATGTCTTCCGGCGTGCCCTGCTCGACCCTCGGGTCAAGCCCGAGGGCAGGCTTTCTCGCCGCCGGCCTTTTCGTGCGCAGGCTGCGTAGACTTGCCTGCGTGCCCGTTCGGGGCCGAGGTCAGGGCGTTTTCTGTTCAAGCCCGGACAGTGAATCGATGAAATCCCCCACGCTCATGCCGCGTTCTTGCGCCATGTCCCGAAGGGTCGTTCGGACGGCTTCCGCGATCCGCTGTTTTAAGTCTTGAAACTCGGGGGACAGTTGATCGTCGTGATCCATTCGGCGTCACGTGCGGCGCTTGCTTTTGGTGCCTCGGACCGCGTCACCAATCATTTTAGGTAGATTGCGGACGAGCCCATCGATCGTCGTTTTGACACCGCGGAGGTCTTGACCCACTTCGTCGACCTTGCCTTCGACGCGATCCAGCCGCGTCTTGATGGCGGCGAGATCGTCGCCGTTGTGGCGGGTCTGTTCGAGGATGTGGCGGGTGACCATCTTCTCGCCCTCGACTTCGCGTTCGACAACGCCGACGCGGGCCTCGAATTCTTCGCGCGTGACGTCGCTGGGCATTTGATGGAATCTCCTGAGTTCGCGGGTAGTATGATAGCAGAGGTTGTGGCGGATGGAAGACGCAATTGGACTTGCTTCCGCGAAGTTCGATGAGGCCGCCCCCCCACCCCGGCGCGCGTCCCGCGCGCCGACCCTCCCCGCATAGCTCGCCGGACGGCGAGCGTCCGCTCGCCTATGGGGGAGGGTGAAGCGAGCGTCACTCCGCCGCTTCCATTCCCTTCTTCTTCCTTCGCGCCGGCGCCTCGCGCGCCAGCACCGGCTTCAAGAACTCCCCTGTATAACTCCGCTTCGCCTTCACAATATCCTCCGGCGTGCCCTGCGCGACGATCTCGCCGCCGCCGTCGCCGCCTTCGGGGCCGAGGTCGATGATCCAATCGGCGGTCTTGATCACTTCCAGATTGTGCTCGATCACCACCACCGTGTTGCCGGTCTCCACCAGCTCGTGCAGCACGTCCAACAGCTTGGCGACGTCGTGGAAATGAAGCCCGGTGGTGGGCTCGTCGAGGATATAGAGCGTGCGGCCGGTGGCGCGCTTGCTCAGCTCCTTGGCGAGCTTGACGCGCTGGGCCTCGCCGCCCGACAGCGTGGTGGCCTGCTGGCCGACATGGATGTAGTCGAGGCCGACGCGGTGCAGCAGCGCCAGCACGTCGCGCACGCGCGGCACCGCCTTGAAGAACTCGAGCGCCTCTTCCACCGTCATGTCGAGCACGTCGGCGATCGACTTGCCCTTGAACAGCACCTCCAGCGTCTCGCGGTTGTAGCGCTTGCCCTTGCAGACGTCGCAGGTGACGTAGACGTCGGGCAGGAAGTGCATCTCGATCTTGATGACGCCGTCGCCCTGGCAGGCCTCGCAGCGGCCGCCCTTGACGTTGAACGAGAAGCGGCCGGGCGCGTAGCCGCGCGCCTTGGCCTCGGGCAGGCCGGCGAACCATTCGCGGATCGGCGTGAAGGCGCCGGTGTAGGTCGCCGGGTTGGAACGGGGGGTGCGGCCGATCGGCGACTGGTCGATGTCGATGATCTTGTCGATGTGCTGCAGGCCCTCGATACGGTCGTGCGGGGCGGGCGCGAGCGAGGCGCCGTTGAGCTTGCGCGCCACCGCGGCATAGAGCGTGTCGATGAGCAGCGTCGACTTGCCGCCGCCGGAGACGCCGGTGACGCAGGTGAACAGGCCGAGCGGGATCTCGGCGGTGATGTTTTTCAGGTTATTGCCGCGGGCGTTGACGACCTTGATCTGGCGGCGCGGGTCGGGCGCGCGGCGCTCCGGGATGGGAACCGACAGCTCGCCGGAGAGGTATTTGCCGGTCCACGAGCGCGGCGCGGCGATCAGGTCGGGCACCGTGCCTTCGGCGACGATATGCCCGCCGTGGATGCCGGCGCCGGGGCCGATATCGAGCACGTAATCGGCGGTGCGGATGGCATCCTCGTCGTGCTCGACCACGATCACGGTGTTGCCGAGGTCGCGCAGCCTCTTGAGGGTTTCGAGCAGGCGGGCGTTGTCGCGCTGGTGCAGGCCGATCGCGGGCTCGTCCAGCACATAAAGCACGCCGGTGAGGCCGGAGCCGATCTGCGAGGCGAGGCGGATGCGCTGGCTCTCGCCGCCGGACAGCGTGCCGGAGGCGCGGCCCAGCGTCAGATAGTCGAGGCCGACGTCGACCAGGAACTTCAGCCGCTCGCGGATTTCCTTGAGCACGCGGCCGGCGATCTCGTTCTGCTTGGGCGTCAGCTTCGCGGGCAGGTCGGTGACCCAGTCGCCGGCCTTGCGCACGGATAGTTCCGCGACGTCGGCGATGGTGGCGCCGGCGATCTTGACGCAGAGCGCTTCCGGCTTCAGTCGCGCGCCGTGGCAGGCGGAGCAGGGCACATCGGTGAAGTATTTCGCCAGATCCTCGCGCGCCCACTCGCTCTCGGTTTCCTTGAAGCGGCGCTCGAGGTTGGTGATGACGCCTTCGAACGGCTTTTTGGTCTGGTAGCCGCGCAGGCCGTCGTCATAGACGAATTTGATCTCCTCCTCGCCGGATCCGTAAAGGATTGCCTGTTGCGTTTTCTTCGGCAGGTCCTTCCACTTCGTGTTTAACGTGAAACGGTAGTGCTTGCCGAGCGCGTCGAGGGTCTGGGTGTAATAGGGCGACGACGACTTCGCCCACGGCGCGATGGCGCCCTTCCGGAGCGTCGCGTCCTTGTCGGGGATCACCAGGTCGGCGTCGATGTGCTGCTCGAGCCCGAGGCCGCCGCATTCCGGGCAGGCGCCGAACGGGTTGTTGAACGAGAACAGCCGCGGTTCGATCTCCGGAAGGGTGAAGCCGGACACCGGACAGGCGAATTTTTCGGAGAAGATGAGGCGTTCCGGGCCTGCGAGCTGCGAATGAATTTTCGCGGTCTTCTTTCCTGTTTCCTCGCCGCTTGCCGCAGCGCGCTCCCTCCCCCCTTGTGGGGGAGGGTTGGGGAGAGGGGTATCTTCTGACGTTGCGCTGCGTCGCCTACCCCCCTCCCGACCGGCCTTCGGCCGGTCGACCTCCCCCACATGGGGGGAGGTAACAGACGGCGAGGTCCGCGACCTCGATGACGGCGAGGCCGTCGGCGAGTTTGAGAGACTGCTCCAGGGAGTCCGCGAGGCGCGTTGAGATATCGCCTTTCACAACAAGGCGATCGACGACGACGTCAATGTCATGGGTAAACTTCTTGTCGAGCGGCTTGACCTCCTGGATCTCGTAGAAGGCGCCGTCGATCTTGACCCGCTGGTAGCCCTTCTTCAGCAGGTCGGCCAATTCCTTCCGGTATTCGCCCTTGCGGCCGCGCACGAGCGGCGCCAGCACGTAGATGCGCGTGCCCTCGGGCAGTTCCAGCACGCGGTCGACCATCTGGCTGACGGTCTGGCTTTCAATGGGAAGGCCGGTCGCGGGCGAGTAGGGGATGCCGACGCGCGCCCATAAGAGGCGCATGTAGTCGTAGATCTCGGTGACGGTGCCGACGGTCGAGCGCGGGTTCTTCGAGGTGGTCTTCTGCTCAATGGAGATGGCCGGCGACAGGCCGTCGATCTGGTCGAGGTCCGGCTTCTGCATCATCTCCAGGAACTGGCGAGCGTAGGCCGACAGCGACTCCACGTAACGGCGCTGGCCCTCGGCGTAGATGGTGTCGAAAGCGAGCGACGATTTGCCGGAGCCGGACAATCCGGTGAATACGACGAGCTGATCGCGCGGGATGACGACATCGACGTTCTTGAGATTGTGCTCGCGCGCGCCGCGGATGGTGATGGCGCGGGCGTCGCGGGCGGCTTTGGCGCTCTTGTCGAAAAGGTCGTTCATGACTTCGGTTCTGGGGCCTGAGGACGGCAATTCGAGGACTCGGACGGGCTGACAGCCGGCCACAAGGCCGGAAAGCGGAGGCGCCGGGCATGGAAAACAGCTTTCGGAACGTAGTGAGAACGCGAGCCTTGCGCCAGCCCGACGCCTGCAAATCTGCCATGGCGCCTGGGGAAAATTCGGGCGTCGTCGCCGGCGGCCGGGCAATAGACAAAGCCGCACAGGCCTTAGGCCGGTTCCTTATAATAATTCCAAGGTATTGAAATGATTGACGTTATCTCTTTATATCTCTTGACCTCGCGCAAAAGCAGGGCCACATGAAGACGGTAAGAAGTCAAAACTGACAATCATATGCAGCACTCCGCGCGACGGACTCCGATCATGACGGTACTGGTTCAGACGCCCAACTGGGACAAAGCCGCCGAAGCACGGCCGTCGTTCTTGGGCCATGCCGCATGCGGGTTCCGCGGCCGCATCCACGCCATTGACGCCAGCGGCCACAGCCGCGCGCTGCCGGCGGAAGAACTGGAGCGCCGCCTGATCGAGCTCGGTTTCACCGAGGGGGCGATTGTCGAAATCCTGCACGAGGGATTTTTCGGGCGCGATCCGATCGCGGTGCGCATCAACGACGCCACCGTCGCCCTGCGCCGCCGCGAGGCCATGGCCATTCAGGTCGTGTGAGCGCATCAGCCGATAGAGCCAAGAGGGCCATGAGGGCCAAGAGGGCCATGAGCGTTCTAGCCGCGGGCGATCCGCTGCATCTCGCCCTGATCGGCGCGCCGAACAGCGGCAAGACCGCGCTGTTCAACGCGCTCACTGGCAGCCGGCAGAAGGTTGCCAACTATCCGGGGGTCACCGTCGAGCGCAAGACCGGCGTCGTGCAGACGCCGGGCGGGCATCGCGTCAGCCTGATCGACCTGCCCGGCACTTATTCTTTGCGCGCGCGCAGTCCCGATGAAGAAGTGACCCGCGACGTCGTGCTCGGCCGCTTTGCGCGCGAACAGGCGCCGGACGTTCTGCTGTGCGTTGCCGATGCCACCAATTTGCGGCTGGCGCTGCGCCTGGTGCTCGAGCTCAAGCGGGTGGGGCGGCCGCTGCTGCTGGTGCTCAACATGATTGACATCGCCAACCGGCGCGGCGTCACCATCGATCTCGGCAAGCTATCGGCGGAGCTCGGCGTGCCGGTGACGACGGCAGCGGCGGTGCGCCGCGGCGGCACCGACGATCTGCTGCGCCGTCTCGACGCGCTGATGGCCGGCGTCACTGAGCCGGCAAGCGAGAGCACCTGGGCGGAGCCGACCTCGGGCGAACTGCGCGCCGCGCAGCGCGAAGCCGACCGCATCATCGGGCTTGCGGTCCATATGCCGGCCAAGCCCGACACGCTGACCACCCGGCTCGACGCCGCGCTGCTGCATCCCGTGTTCGGTCTGCTGTTTCTGCTGTTGCTGCTGTTCGTCATGTTTCAGGCGGTGTTCACCTGGGCGCAACCGCTGATGGATCTGATTTCCGCCGGATTCGACGGGCTCGGCGCGCTGGTGAACGCCTGGCTGCCGGAGGGCCTGCTGCAGAGCTTCCTCACCGACGGCGTCATCTCCGGCGTCGGCAGCGTGCTGGTGTTTCTGCCGCAAATCCTGATCCTGTTCCTGTTCATTTTGCTGCTGGAAGACCTCGGCTACATGGCGCGCGCGGCCTTCCTGATGGATCGCATCATGGGCGGCGCAGGACTGCACGGCCGCGCCTTCATCCCGCTGCTGTCGAGCTTTGCCTGCGCCATTCCCGGCATCATGGCCACGCGCGTGATCGACAACCCGCGCGACCGGCTGACCACCATCCTGGTGGCGCCGCTGATGACCTGCTCGGCGCGCATCCCGGTCTACACGCTGATCATTTCCGCCTTCATCCCGAACAAGCAGATCTGGGGCTTCGCCAGCCTGCAGGGCGTGGTCATGTTCGGCCTCTACGCGACCGGCATCGTCAGCGCGCTCGGCGTCTCGTTCCTCGCCAAGTTCTTCTTCTGGCGCGAGGACTCGACGCCGCCGTTCATGCTGGAGTTACCGGACTACAAGCTGCCGCGCCCGCGCAGCATCGCGCTCGGGCTCTACATGCGCGCCAAGATGTTTCTGCAACGCGCCGGCACCACGATCTTCTCCATGATGGTGGTGATCTGGTTCCTGGCCTCGTTCCCACGTCCGCCGGCGGGGGCGACACGGCCGGCGATCGATTACAGCCTGGCCGCAATCCTCGGCCATTGGATCGAGCCGCTGCTGGCGCCGGTCGGCTTCAACTGGCAGATCAGCGTGGCGCTCATCCCCGGCATGGCGGCGCGTGAGGTCGCGGTGGCGGCGCTTGGCACGGTCTACGCCATCTCCGGCGGCAAGGAAGCTGCCGAGCAGATCGGCAAGTTGCTAGCCAGCCAATGGAGCCTGGCCACCGCGCTGTCGTTGCTGGTCTGGTACATTTTCGCCCCGCAATGCGCGTCGACCCTGGCGGTGATCAAGCGCGAAACCGGAAGCTGGCGCTGGATGGCGGTCACCTTCGGCTACATGCTGGCGCTGGCCTATCTGGCGTCCTTGCTCACTTATAATGTCGCGGTGCTGTTCGGCGCCGGCTGATCCGCTTCTTTGCCGCAGCGCAAAAACCATCGGAACAACCTTCTGGCCCGGCGGCGCTTGCGCCGCTCGCACCGGCAGCGGGCCATGGACATATTCACGAATGATATATGGACGGTTTCGAACAATACATTCGGTAAAACAAATGTATTGAATTACATTCTCCCCGGACCCATGATTGCAACGCTGATGTTCTGAACACTCAGCGTAAAGTAGAACATAATACCTGCCTCGTCCGCGCTTGTGCCGTCGTTGGATGGTCGATTTGCGGGTTCGAAAAACAGCGATCTGTACCGGATCGTGAGGCTTTGGAGGGAAGAGAAATGCTCGACCGATCCGACAAGCTACGTGTGACTCGCCGCCAGTTCGGCCTGCTCGCCGGCGCCGCCGGCGTTGCGCTGGGCGCGGGCGGACTGCCGGAAATCGCCAATGCGGCAGGGCCGGACTCCGCCGCCATCATCAAGGGCAAGGAGAGCGGCCTCATCATCCATAACGCCAAGCTCGGCGTGATGGAGACCCCGCTCACTGAGCTGCGCAAGCACGCCATCACGCCCAAGAACATCCTGTTCAACCGCTTCCACTATCCGCACGAAGGCAACGCATCGTGGTACGCGACCACGTCGGCACCGTCGGCCGAGATGGTGAAAAGCTGGACCATCAGGGTCGACGGCCTGGTGCAGCGCCCGCGCACGGTCACGATCGCCGACCTGCAGAAGATGCCGCAGGAGAAGCGCGTCTCGGTGCTGCAATGCGCTGGCAACGGCCGCGCTTACTACGCCGCTAAGCAAAAGGTCGGTGGCGGCCAGTGGCACAATGGCGGCATGGGCAACGTCGAGTGGGAAGGTGTGCCGCTGAGGCCGTTCCTTGCCGATCTGAAGATGAGTCCGGCACCGACCGCGCATTGGCTCACCGCCGAAGGCTGGGACCAGCCGGCGACGCCGACCGGCTCCGATTTCGCCAAGAGCTATCACATTGCGGACGATGCGCTTGACCACGCCATCCTGGCGCTAAAGATGAACGGCGAGGCGATCCCGGCCACCAACGGCGGCCCGGTGCGGCTGATCGTTCCCGGCTATTACGGCAACATGAACGTGAAGATGGTCACTATGCTTCTGTTCGCGGCCGAGCAAAACCCGAGCGTGTTCCAGTCGGTCGGCTACCGCATGCCGAACTATCCGGTCGAGCCCGGCAAGTTTGGCGCCAACGACTACAACTGGCAGAACAGCCGGCCGACCTACGGTCATGCCATCAAGAGCGTGATCTTCTCGCCGCTGCCGGAAGACAAGCCGAAGTCGGGCACCCACACGATCACCGGCGTCGCCTTCAACGACGGCCGCGCCAAGATCACCCAGGTTGAGGTGTCGAGCGACGGCGGCAAGAGCTGGCACAACGCCGAGATCAAAGCGCCCATGAGCCCGTGGGCCTGGCACCACTTCTCGGTCAAGGCCAAGCTCGCCAAGGGCAAGAACTTGATCATGTGCCGTGCCACCGACGCACTCGGCCGCACCCAGCCGATGGATGGTCTCACGCGCTGGAATCCGCGCGGCTACGAGTGGAACGGCGTCGATCGCGTGGAGATCGACATCTGACGCCCACGAAAAAGAGCGGGGGCGCCGAGCGGCGCTCCCGTTTTTCATTGAGGAGAGATTGAGATGCGGAGGGCGACCCTCATCGCAGGGGCCGTCGGCGGCCTGATGTTGGCCGGCGCGGCCTTTGCGCAAGGCGGACCGGATATCCCGCCGGGGCCGAACCGCGACCTCGTCTACGGCAAGTGCCGTACCTGCCACGACCTGCAATATCTGGTCGAATCCGCCGGCGTGCCGCGCAGCACCTGGAGCGAACTGCTCGACAGCATGAAGCAGTATGGGTTGGAGATTCCCAAGGACGAGCGCGCCAAAATTCTCGATTATCTCGCCACCTATTTGGGCCCCAATCCGCCGCCGAAGACGGCCGCGCCCGAAGCTGCGACGACCGCCAAGGCCGATGGCGCCAAGGTGTTCAAGGAACAATGCAGCGCCTGCCATCAGCCGAATGGGCGGGGCGTGGCAGGCAACTTCCCGCCGCTTGCTGGCAATCCCGATCTATTCCTGAACCGTGAATTCCCGGCCATGGTCGCGCTGTTCGGGATGACGGGGAAGATCATCGCGGAGGGCAAGACCATCAACAGCGCGATGCCGCCCTTCGGCCATCTGTCGGATGAAGAGATCTCCGCGGTCGTTCGCTACGTGCGCGGTGCCTGGGGCAACGACAAGCTGCGGCCGGCCGGCCTGAAGCCGCTCGACGCTGCGGAGGTGGCGAAGTTGCGCCGGAAGAAGCTGATGTCGACGCAGGTGCATGCCGAACGCGCAAAGCTGAAAGCGGCGAGAAAATAAAACTTAGCTCATCGAAGGACAGGGTTGTCCGATGACGGTCAGCTCGCGTACTACCCACGCGCTTGGCCTGTAGAAAAATATCGCTAAATCAATTGACTAACAAAAAATTGGGCAATAGCGGGCGAATTTGACATTTGATACCCATTTTCGACAAGCCGCTCATCAAATGTCGAATTCAAAGTTCCACTAGAAATCAAATAGTTGCTGGTGGTCCTTTGATTCCGACATTTGCTCGAGAGCTTGCTGCAGCGAGATGCAAATGCCGGAATCGGACCACTAGAACATTACGCGAACATTTGATAAGCTTAAACATTAGCCGGCCGGCGGTGTCCGCATTCGAGAAGCCTTGTGGATTAAGGCCGAACGCGCTTGCCGCCACTGGGACGAGAACTAGGGTGAGTGTTAAGGCTCGCTCGTAATTGAACGGCGAGGGGCCGAGAGCGGCAGGCAAGTCCCTCGAGCGGCGAGCGGTCCCGATCGCATACAGCGGCGGACATGCAAAGAGCCGGCAGCCAATTCGGAGAGCATCATGGCAGGTAGCGTCAACAAGGTGATCCTCGTCGGTAATCTCGGTGCGGATCCGGAAATTCGCCGCACCCAGGACGGGCGTCCGATCGCCAATCTGCGGGTCGCCACCTCTGACACGTGGCGCGACAAGGCGACCGGCGAGCGCCGTGAAAAGACCGAATGGCATCGGGTGGTGATCTTCAACGAGGGCCTGTGCCGGATCGCCGAGCAGTACCTGAAGAAGGGCTCGAAGGTTTACCTGGAAGGTGCGCTGCAGACACGCAAATGGCAGGACAAGGAAGGGCAGGACCGCTACTCAACCGAAGTGGTGCTGCAGGGCTTCAATTCGCAGCTCACCATGCTCGACGGCCGTGGCGGCGGTGGTGGCGCCAGCGCCGATAACGGTGACGACTTCGGTTCTGCTGGGGTGAGCGGCGGCGCCCGCGAACGGCGTCCTGCGATGGCGGGCAGCGGTAGTCACGGCGGCGATCTCGACGACGAGATTCCGTTCTGAGCGCGATGGCGCGGAGGCTATTCGCGGGTCAGCAGTAGCGACCACGTCAGCGCGCAGAAGCCGCCGAACGCGATCACGGCGTTGACTGCGTGCGAGATTTCCCATTCCCATCGCAGGTCCTGCCAGTCGGCCGGAATGGCGGTCCAGTTGTTGGTCGCCTGATTGGTCGGGTAGGTGAAGGCGAAGAAGATCGCCAGCGTGCCGACGAGGCACAATAAATTCACCATTGCCAGCACGAAAGCGGCGCCTTGCCGGCGCAGGAGTATCGCCAATGACAGACTGGCCAGCGCCGCGCCGATCATCACCGCCCCGAACAGCGCCCAGCCACGATAGATGTTCTGGGCGATGAAATAATCGGTCTGTCCCAGGTCGATCTTGTTGGGCAGCGCGGCGAGATGCGCGCCGAGCGGTACCAGCGTGAGTGCCGTCAGCACCATGGCGATGAATTGGGTCAGTCTGAGCATGAGGGCGGCTCCTTCATCCGGCACTCGTCCGCCTTGCTGATTCCGCCGACAACGGGCGCCCGATGTCATAGTTCCACGTCGCGCGGCGTCAAGGGAGCCGGGAGCTTCGTACCTTTCAGGGTGCAATAACAGCCGGTCGGAGCTTGCGCGGCGATTGTTTGACGATATTTGGCTGGCGGCGAAACGAAGGCGGCTGGCCTCGCGTTGGTGGGGCAAGCGCTCTCCTCGCGTGATGCGGGCGCGACGGTGCGCACCATGAAACCCAGGGAGTCACAAGATGCGGATCGATAGATTTGTGCTGGCCGTCGGCCTCGCCGGGGCCCTCGCCATGGCGGGTTCCATACCGGCCGCGGCAAAAAGTGCCAAGAACCAGCCGCCGGCCAAGGCGCATTCAGCGATGCCCCCGAGCACCAAGACCTTCGTCAAGAAAGCCGGGCTTACCAACCTGTTCGAGATCGAGGCCGGCCAGATCGCACAGCAGAAATCGGACAACAGCAAAGTCCAGAATTACGCCGAAATGATCATCAGTGATCATCAGAATGCGCAGGAACAGCTCAAGGCGGCGGCCAAGGGCGTTGATGGCGTGAGCGCACCCAGTTCGCTCGATCGGAAGCACAGCAAGTTGATCAAGCAGCTGCAGTCTGCCTCGGGGGCCAAGTTCCTGAGGACCTTCAAGAGCCAGCAGGTGAATGGCCACAAGGAGGGCGTCAAGCTTTTCCAGGATTATGCGCAAGCCGCGCAGAACCCCAAGCTCAAGCAGTTCGCGCAAAAGACCATCCCGGTGCTCCAGAAGCACCTGCAGCACGCCGAGAACCTGCCGACCACCTCGAGCGCGCCGACGGTCGGTCCGGCGGCGAGATGAACGACAGCATGAGCAAGTAGTCAGCCGGCGAGCGCCGCGCGCACGCCGTCGATGACGTATTGCACCGCGAGCGCCGCCAACAGCACGCCGAGCAGGCGGGAGAGCACCACGCTACCGGTCGCGCCCAGCAGGTGGGCGATGCGCGACGCGATCAGGAACACGGCGAGGCAGACGCGACCACGACCGCGATGACGGCGAGCAGCAGCGCCACCCGTACCGGGTCGCCGTTGCCGCGGCCGGCGAGCAGAACGGTGGCGGTGATGGCGCCGGGGCCGGCCATGAGTGGGATGGCGAGCGGGAAGGCGGCGATGTTGCGCACCCGCTCCTCGACCGCTTCCTCGGCCTGCTGCGACTGGCGCACGGTGCGTACGCCGAACACCATTTCCGAAGCGATCGAAAACAGCAACAGCCCGCCGGCGATACGGAACGCGGGCAGGGTGATCGACAGCGAGCGTAGCAGCCAGTCGCCGATCAACGCGCTGCCGGCAAGGACCGAGCAAGCGATCAGGCTCGCGCGCAGCGCCACCCTGCGGCGGGCGCGGTCGGGCAGCCCGGCGGTGATGGCGATGAAGGTCGGTACCAGGCCGACGGGATCGACCACGACCACCAGCGTGACCAGCGCAGATATGAGGAATTCAGTCGGCATTGCTGGCAAGCTTGGCGGTCACACTTGACTGGGCGCGGCCACCTTCGAACGGACCGACAATGGGGTCAACCGAAGGGGTCGCCACAGCTTTGCCGTGGTCTGTTGTGGGAGCCAATCACGACTTTATAAGTCATTGAAAAGACGCGAATAAACATCGTGCATGGGATGCCGTTTCCGATGGCGGACGCCATTTGAATCAGCTAGTAAAGACGAGCGAAATCCCGCTCCAGGAACTCATCCTTGTCCGATAGCGACACGCCAAAGTCGGGGGACGCCAGTCCTTCCGACGTCCGCCCGATCTCGATCACCGAGGAGATGAAGCGCTCCTACCTCGATTACGCCATGAGCGTGATCGTGTCGCGAGCGCTACCCGACGTGCGCGATGGCCTGAAGCCGGTGCACCGGCGCATCCTCTATTCGATGCACGAGCAGGGCCATACGCCCGACAAGAAATACGTGAAGTCGTCGCGCGTGGTCGGCGACGTGATGGGTAAATATCACCCGCACGGCGACCAGGCGATCTACGACGCGCTGGTGCGCATGGCGCAGGATTTCTCCATGCGCCTGGAACTGATCGACGGCCAGGGCAATTTCGGCTCGGTCGATGGCGATCCGCCGGCGGCTATGCGCTACACCGAGTGCAAGCTCGAAAAAGCGGCGATGGCGCTGCTCGACGATATCGACAAGGATACCGTCGATTTCCAGGACAATTACGACGGCGCCGAACACGAACCGGTGGTGCTGCCGGCACGGTTCCCGAACCTGCTGGCCAACGGCGCCGGCGGCATCGCCGTCGGCATGGCGACCAACATCCCTCCGCACAATCTCGGTGAGCTGATCGACGCCTGCTATGCGCTGATCGACGATCCGGCGCTCAGCGTCGACGACCTCATCAATATCGTGCCGGGCCCGGATTTCCCGACCGGCGGCATCATTCTCGGCCGCGGCGGCATCCGTAGCGCCTATCACACCGGTCGCGGCTCGATCGTCATGCGCGGCAAGGTCGCGTTCGAGACCGTCCGCAAGGAGCGCGAGGCGATCATCGTTTCGGAAATTCCGTACCAGGTGAACAAGGCGACGATGGTCGAGCGCATCGCCGAATTAGTGCGCGAGAAGCGGATCGACGGCATTGCCGACTTGCGCGACGAATCCGACCGCGACGGCTATCGCGTGGTGATCGAGCTCAAGCGCGACGCCGAGCGCGAGGTCGTGCTCAACCAGCTCTACCGCTTCACGCCGTTGCAGACTTCGTTCGGCGCCAACATGGTGGCGCTCGACGGCGGACGTCCGCTGGTGATGAACCTGAAGGATATGCTGACTGCCTTCATCGCATTCCGCGAGGAGGTGGTGCAGCGGCGCACCAAATTCCTGCTCGGCAAGGCGCGCGACCGCGCCCATATCCTGGTGGGTCTCGCCATTGCGGTCGCCAATATCGACGAGATGATCGCGTTGATCCGCGGTTCGAAGGATGCGAGCGAGGCGCGTGAGACCTTGATGGCGCGCGAGTGGCCGGCGAAAGACATGGCGCCGGTGGTGCTGTTGATCGACGATCCGCGCCACACGGTGTCGGCGACCGGCACGACGCGGCTGTCGGCGGAGCAGGCCAAAGCCATCCTCGATCTGCGCCTGCAGCGGCTGACAGCGCTCGGGCGTGAGGAAATCACCGAAGAACTCGACAAGCTCGCCGCGCAGATTTCTGACTATCTCGACATCCTTCGTTCACGCGCGCGTATCCAGACCATCATCAAGGACGAATTGCAGTCGGTGCGCGAGCAATTCGCCACCCCGCGCCGCACCGTCATTACGGAGCAAGAGGCGGAGGTCGAGGACGAGGATCTGATCCAGCGCGAGGACATGGTCGTCACGGTATCGCATCTCGGCTACATCAAGCGCGTCCCGCTTTCGACCTATCGCGCGCAGAAGCGCGGCGGCAAGGGCCGCGGGGGCATGCAGGTGCGCGAGGAGGACTTTGTCTCGCGCCTGTTCGTGGCCTCGACCCACACGCCCGTGCTGTTTTTCTCGTCGCGCGGCAAGGTCTACAAGCAGAAGGTCTGGCGACTGCCGCTGGCAGCGCCGCAGGCGCGCGGCAAGGCGCTCATCAACATACTGCCACTCGAGGTGGGCGAGTGGATCACCTCGATCATGCCGCTGCCCGAGGACGAGAAAACCTGGGGTGAGCTCGATGTCATGTTCGCCACCACCAAGGGCACGGTCCGGCGTAACAAGCTGTCCGATTTCGTCGACGTGCGCCGCTCCGGCATCATCGCCATGAAGCTCGCCGACGGCGAGGGCATCGTCAGCGTGCAGATCTGCACCGAGAAGGACGACGTGCTGCTGACGACGTCGGGCGGCCAGTGCATCCGTTTCCCGGTGCCGGAGGTGCGGGTGTTCACCGGCCGCACCTCGATGGGCGTGCGCGGCATTAATCTCGGCTCGGGCGACAAGGTGATCTCGCTGTCGATCCTGCGTCATGTGGACGTAACCGCCGACGAGCGCGCCGCGTATCTCAAGCGCGCCAGCGCGGTGCGGCGCGGGCTCGGCGAGGAAGAGCCGGCGCCGGTGGAGGCCGACGAAGGCGCCGACGGCGAGAACGGAGCGACGGGCGCTATCGAGCTCGGCGAGCAGCGCTACGTCGAATTGTCGACCGCCGAGCAACTCGTGCTGACGGTTTCGGAGCGCGGCTTCGGCAAGCGCACCTCGTCGTTCGAATACCGCACCACTGGCCGCGGCGGCAAAGGCATCGTGGCGATGCACGTGACGCAAAAGACCGGCAAGCTCACCGGCTCGTTCCCGGTGGAGGAGGGCGACCAGGTGATGCTGGTCACCGACCAGGGCAAGCTGATCCGGACCACGGTCAACGGCATTCGCATCGCCGGCCGCTCGACACAAGGGGTGATCGTGCTTGATACCGCCGAGGACGAGCGCGTGGTGTCGGTCGAGCACCTGAGCGAGGAAGAGGATTGATCACCGACTGTCATGCCCCGCGAATGCGGGGCATCCAGTAACCCCGGTCTGGACTTGATCCGACAGACAGTGATTACTGGATCGTCCGCCTGCGCGGACGATGACGGCATCGATGGTGGTTTTCCATGAACTGGCATCTGTTCTCCGCCTTCCTTCTGATCACGATAATATTGGTTCTGACACCGGGACCGATCGTCACCTTGGTGATCGCGACCGGGGCGAGCCGCGGCATCCGCGCCGCGCTGCAGACGGTGATCGGCACCACGCTCGGCAACGCGTTATTGGTTGCCTGCATTGCGTTGGGCTTGAGCTGGATTCTGAAGGCTTCGGCAGAAGTCTTTGATTACGTTCGTTGGATCGGCGCCGCCTATCTGTTCTGGCTCGGCGTCCAGGCTTGGCGCCATGCCGGCACGCCAGTGCAGACCGCGCCGGTCGCCGGCCATGTGTTTGCTTGGCGCGGCTTCGTGGTCGCGATCACTAATCCGAAGACCATCGCCTTCTTCACCGCCTTCCTGCCGCAATTCATCGACCCCTCGCTGCCGCTGACGCGCCAGCTCGTGGTGATGTGCACGGTGTCGGTGGTGCTGGCCGGCTTTATCGATGCCGGCTGGGCGACGGTCGCGAGCCTCGGCCGCGCCGTCCTGATGAAGCCGCGCTACAACAAGTTGCTCGGGCGTTTTTCCGGGCTGGTGCTGATGGGCGGCGGCATCTGGCTGTCGCTGGTGCGGCAGCGGGCGTGAAGTTCTCCGCGGTGATGCCCGCATAGCCGTTCGAAGAACGGCGTTCCTCAAGAGCGCCTATGTCGCGCGCATCCCGCTTAGGTGAGGAAAGCCGTGCGCTTGGAATTGGGATGGCCAGGTCAAGTTCGGCCATGACGACGTCTAATAACGCTTCGATACGATCAGTTCAGCCTGTCCGTGGTCACTAGACGGATTTTCGGATTGCCGTATTTCGTGCCGACGCAGCGCAGGTAGGGCCACGGACGGTCGGCGCAGGCGTGCATCTCGTTGGCGGTGGCCTGCGGCATCGGACCGGCGGTGACCGGGTCGCTCGGAATGGACAAGAGTGTGATCACGGCTGCAGCGGCGGCCGCAGCCAGGATGGCTGATAACGGCTTCATGGTGGTTCCCCTGTTCTCGGCGGCGTAGACGCTTCAAGCCACCTCTGATCGTTCGTCGCGGACGCCAGCCACAAGGTTCAACAAAGTAACGCCTGGCTCTCCGAAAAGTTCACCGCCGGAACCGGCCCAAGAACCCGCACTTGCCGGGCCGAACGAGGCAGGGTAGACCCCGGCCATGGCGCGGACAGCCCTCTATGCCGGCTCCTTCGATCCGGTCACCAACGGCCATCTCGATGTGGTGCGCAACGCCGCCCGGCTTGCTGACCGGCTGGTGCTCGCGATCGGGGTGCATCCGGGCAAGGCGCCGCTGTTTTCCGCCGACGAGCGGCTGACCATGCTGGAGGAGACCTGCGGACCCCTGGTACGCGAGGCCAAGTGCGAGCTTTCCTGCATCACCTTCGACGATCTGGTGGTGGAGACGGCGCGGCGCGAGGGGGCGACGCTCTTGATCCGGGGCCTGCGCGACGGCACCGATCTCGATTACGAGATGCAGATGGCGGGCATGAACGACGCTATGGCGCCGGACGTGCAGACCGTATTCCTGCCAGCCTCGCCGGTGGTGCGCCCGATCACGGCCACATTAGTACGCCAGATCGCCGGTATGGGCGGCGACGTTTCCGCTTTCGTGCCCGCTTCCGTGGTGACGCGGCTCAAGGCAAAGTTCGCCAACAAAAACACCAAGCCGCGCGCCTGATTCTTTTCAAGCCCGAGGAGCCCCGAGGAGTCCAATGAACCGTCGTTCGATCCTGACGCTCGCCCCGGTTTTGCTGCTGGCCGGACTGTTACCCCTGGGTCTGCTGGCGAGTCCCGCACTGGCCCAGTCGCCGCTTGCCAACCCGGCTGCACTCAACGACCAGGCGCCGGCGACTTATCGCGCGCGCTTCGACACCAGCAAGGGCGCTTTCGTGATCCTGGTGCACCGCGCCTGGGCGCCGCGCGGCGCCAACCGCTTCTACAATCTCGTCAAGAGCGGCTTCTATAACAACGTCCGCTTCTTCCGTGTGCTGGGCGGCTTCATGGCGCAGTTCGGCATTAATGGCGATCCGGCGCTGATGGCCAAGTGGCGCGTGGCGCGTATCCCTGACGATCCGGTCAAGCAGAGCAATACCCGCGGCAAGATCAGCTTCGCGACCGCCGGGCCGAACACCCGCACCACGCAGGTCTTCATCAACTTCGGCAACAACTCGGCGCTTGATCGCATGGGGTTTGCGCCGTTTGGCGAGGTGGTGTCGGGGATGAACGTCATCGACACGCTCTACGCGGGCTATGGCGAGGGCGCGCCGCAGGGCAACGGCCCAGATCAAGCCCGCATGCAGACGGAAGGCAACGCCTACCTCAACAAGAACTTCAAGCGGCTGGACTACATCAAGAAGGCGACCATCGCGCGCTGACCGCGGCGCTGCCGGGGGCATGGAGAATTGGGTGACAGGATTCGTTCTCGCACTGTCGCTTCTGGTTGCCGGACTGGCGCTGGTGGGCGGACCCGGCGCCCGCGCGCGACCCGCTCCGGGCATCGCGCAAGGCCAGCGGCTCGATAATTTCGCCGCGCTGTTTGCGGCGCTGCGCCGCTGCTGGCGGCCACCGGAGCGCAATTGGGTTCCAGGCATGCAGATCACCGTGCGCTTCAGCCTGACGCGGCGCGGCGGGATGAATGGCGTGCCGCGGGTGACCTATATGAGCCATCGCGCGACGGCGGCGGTACGGGATGCCTATCGCCGGGCTGCGGCGGCCACGTTGGCGCGTTGCGTGCCGCTGCCGGCTGACCGCCTCCTTCGGCGGCGCCGTCGCCGGGCGGCCCATGACCATTCGCTTTATCGACAATCGCGGCATCGATCATGCCGACAACGGACAAAGGAGCCTGACATGAGCGCGCCCGAAAACACCCTCACGCTGGAGACCACGCAAGGGCCGGTGGTGATCGAGATGCGCCCCGATCTCGCGCCGGGGCACGTCGCCCGCATCAAGGAACTGGTGAAAGAGGGCTTCTACGACGGCATCGTTTTTCACCGCGTGATCGACGGCTTCATGGCGCAGACCGGCTGCCCGCACGGCACCGGCACCGGCGGCTCGGGCCAGAAGCTGAAGGCGGAGTTCAACAAGGAGCCGCACGTGCGCGGCACGGTGTCGATGGCGCGCGCGCAGAACCCTGACTCAGGCGACAGCCAGTTCTTCATCTGCTTCGATGACGCCACCTTCCTGGACGGGCAGTACACCGCGTGGGGCAAGGTGATCTCCGGCATGGAGAACGTCGACAAGATCAAACGCGGCGAGCCGGTGCAGGACCCCGACAAGATCGTCAAGGCGACGATGGGGGCTTAAGGCGTTAGAGCCGGGCCCCAATTTCTACTGTCATGCCCCGCGCAAGCGGGGCATCCAGTAAACGCAAGCGTCTGTGATTTATCTCGGCGCTCTGGAATACTGGATCGCCCGCCTTCGCGGGCGATGACACCGAGCGAGATGAAAACCGATCTTTTCGACTTCGACCTGCCGGCCGAACGCATCGCGTTGCGGCCGGTCGTCCCGCGCGATGCTGCGCGGATCCTAGTCGTGCGCCCCGGTGAGCCGCCGAAATGGCAGGACAAAGTCGTGCGCGACTTGCCGGAGCTCTTGCAGCCCGGCGATTGCCTCGTGGTCAACGACAGCAAGGTGATTGCCGCACGCCTGAAAGGGCGGCGCATCGGACGCGGGGATGTTGAGCCGACGATCGAGGCGACGCTGATCAAGCGGCTCGATGGCTCGCACTGGCAGGCCTTCATCCTCGGCGCCAAGAAGGTGCAGGTGGGCGACACATTGCGGTTCGGCGACGAGGGCAAGGTCTGCTTCCTCGGCCAGCTCGATGCTCAAGTGTCGCATAAGGATGAAGGTGGAGAGGTAACACTTTCATTCTCCTTCCATGGCCCGGTACTCGATCAAGCTATTGAAGAGCGCGGGGACATGCCGCTACCGCCTTATATCGCCTCGAAAAGAGCGCCCGACGACCAGGACAAGGCCGATTACCAGACCCTGTTCGCGCACGACGAGGGCTCGGTGGCAGCCCCCACGGCAGGGCTGCATTTCACCGACGACCTTTTAGCGCGGCTCGAAGCGTGCGGGGTGAGCCTGCACAAGGTGACCTTGCATGTCGGCCCCGGCACCTTCCTGCCGGTGAAATCCGAAGACACCAGCGGCCACAAGATGCATTCGGAGTTCGCTATCCTGACGGCTGAAGTGGCCGAGGCGCTCAATGCGGCGCGCGCCAAAGGCGGGCGCATCGTGGCGGTGGGCTCGACCGCGTTACGCACACTGGAAAGCGCGGCCGGCGACGACGGACGGCTCAAACCGTTTGCCGGCGAAACCGACATCTTCATCACGCCGGGCTACAAATTCCGTGCCGTCGACCTGATGCTGACCAATTTCCACCTGCCGCGCTCGACTTTGTTCATGCTGGTCTCGGCGTTCTCGGGGCTCGACACCATGAAGCGGGCCTATGCCCATGCTATCGCGGAGGGGTATCGGTTCTATTCCTACGGCGATGCTTGTTTGCTATTTCCGCAGCGTTAGGCGGCGTCATGCCCGGCCTTGTGCCGGGCATCCATGCCTTTAAAACCGATCCTCAGCCAAGACGTGGATGGCCGGGACAAGCTCGGCCATGACGAAAGAGCCAATGTCCAACCCCTTTTCCTTCTCCCTGCTGAAAACCGACGGCGCGGCGCGGCGCGGCGAATTCGTCACGCCGCACGGGCGGGTGCAGACGCCTGCCTTCATGCCGGTCGGCACGCAAGGCACGGTGAAGGGCCTGACGCCGGAGGTGGTGCGCGGCACCGGCGCCGAGATCGTGCTCGGCAACACCTATCATCTGATGCTGCGGCCGGGCGCTGAGCGCGTCGCCGAACTCGGCGGCCTGCACACCTTCATGCAATGGCCGCTGCCGATCCTCACCGATAGCGGCGGCTTCCAGGTGATGTCGCTTTCGAGCTTGCGCAAGCTCTCGGAGCAAGGCGTCACCTTCCGCTCCCATCTCGACGGCGCCATGCACGAGCTTTCGCCGGAGCGTTCGATCGAGATCCAGGCGCTGCTCGGAGCGGATATCTCGATGCAGCTCGACGAATGCCTGCGGCTGCCGGCATCGCGCGATGAGATGGCCCGCGCAATGGAATTGTCGCTGCGCTGGGCGCAGCGCTCCAAGAAGGCCTTCGAGGCGCGGGCGCGCCAAGGCTACGCCCTGTTCGGCATCGTGCAGGGCGGTGACGATATCCCGCTACGCCAACAAAGTGCGCGCGAGTTGGTCGGCATGGACTTTCAGGGCTACGCCATCGGCGGGCTGGCGGTCGGCGAGCCGCAGGACGTGATGCTCAAGGTGGTCGAGGAGACGACGCCGGCGCTGCCGGCCGACGCGGCCGCGTTACCTCATGGGTGTCGGCACCCCGCACGATATGCTGGAAGCTGTCGCGCGCGGCATCGACATGTTCGACTGCGTGATGCCGACCCGCAACGGCCGCCACGGCATGGCGTTCACGAGGCTAGGGCCGCTCAACCTGGCCAACGCCCGCCACGCCGCCGATCCGCGGCCGCTCGACGAGCAGAGCCAGCACCCGGCCGCGCGCACCTATTCGCGCGCCTATCTGCATCATTTGGTGAAGGCCAACGAGATCCTGGGCGCGGTGCTGCTCTCGACCATCAACATCGCCTATTACCAGATGCTGATGGCCGGCATGCGCGAGGCCATCGCCGCCGGCTCATTCGAGGTCTTCCGCGCCGACACCCTGGCCGGCTGGGCGCGGGGGGATATTGCACCGCCGCTGTAAGCGAGGGGCATCCTGTCTGCGCCGGAGGGCGGGAGGGGGGCATTCGCTAAAGGCTTAGTTTTCATGAACATTCGGCCCGACTTCCTGCGCGATCGCCGCAAGCCCAAATTCAAGCTGCCGCCGGGGGCGACCGACGCCCACTGCCACGTGTTCGGGCCGGCCGCCAAATTCCCCTATGCGCCGAACCGGCGTTACACCCCAGAGGACGCGCCCAAGGAGATGCTGGCGGCACTGCATCGCCATCTCGGCGTCGATCGCACGGTCATCGTGCAGGCGAGCTGCCACGGCAGCGACAACCGCGCCATGCTCGACGCCATCGCCGACGATCCGGCGAACATCAGGGGCGTCTGCATTGTCGACGACACGTTTGGAGATGCCGAATACAAGGCGTTGCACGATGGCGGCGTGCGCGGCGCGCGCTTCAACTTCGTCAAGCATCTCGGCGGGACGCCGGACATGGACCTGTTCCGACCGTACGGCCGACCGCATCAAGGAGATGGGCTGGCACATCGTGCTGCATCTCGATGCACCGAGCATCGTTCCTCTGTCGGATATGATGCGCAAACTGCCGCTGCCCTTCATCGTCGACCATATGGGGCGTGTGCCGGGCAAGGACGGCGTCGACCAGCCGCCGCTGAAGGCGTTGCTTGAACTCGCCAAGCTGGAGAAATGCTGGATCAAGGTGTGCGGCGCCGAGCGCATCTCGTACCCGCCCTACAAGGAGGCGGTGCCGATCGCGCAGACGATCATGGCGGCGGCGCCAGACCGCGTGCTGTGGGGGACCGACTTTCCGCATCCCAATCCGACCCACGAAGCGGACGAAGCAGATCTCGTCGATTTGGTGCCGCAGTTTACGGCGGACGCCGCGCTGCAGAAGAAGCTCCTGGTCGACAACCCGGCGCGGCTTTACGGCTTCGCGCCGCTCTAGAACGCAAAATGAACTGGTCGCGCCCGGTCGATATCTATTGCGAGCGCACCGATCCCTCGTTCTGGGCCGAACCGGTCAATGCCCTGACCAACGCCGCCTTCCTGATCGCGGCGCTAATCGCTTATGTACAATGGCGACGAACGGGGAGCCGCGATTGGCCCGTCTTTGCTCTGATCGTGCTCGTGGCCGTGATCGGCGTCGGCTCGTTCATTTTCCATACGGAGGCGACGCAGGGGGCACAGTTGTTCGACACCGTGCCGATCGCGGTGTTCATCTACGCTTATCTGTTCATCGCTCTGCACCGCTTCCTCGGGCTACGGTTGGTCGCGGCGATTATGTTGCTTGTCGGCTTTGCGGTGCTGGCCTTACTCGAAGGTATGCTGGTGCCGGCGCATGCGCTCAACGGCTCTCACGCCTATCTGCCGGCGCTTGCGGCGACGCTGAGTGTCGGTTGGCTCGCGCGCGCGCGGGCGGCCGGGCCGTTCGTCCTTGCCTCCGGCGGCACGCTGATGGTCTCGCTCATCTTCCGCAGCATCGATATTGTGGTCTGTCAGGCATTCCCCCTCGGCACTCATTTCCTCTGGCATTTGCTGAACGCACTGGTGCTCTATCTGCTGCTGCGGGCAGCGCTGATTGACCGCGAAAGCGCCTTCAAAGCAGGCGCGCTGCCGCGCAATTAGGCGCACCGCTCCGCAAACCTTCTCAAAACAAAGGGGAATCTCACTGGCACGCTCTTTGCCCATCAGTATTACGTTTTCGCGAATTCGTAATACTCAAACGCAGGAGCGCGCGATGGGTCGCAGAAGAGGTATCGGTTTCATCTTAGGTGTCGCGTTGGCCGCGATACTCGGCGCGCGGGCGGCTACCGCCGCGCCATTGACCATCGGCTATAGCGACTGGCCGGGCTGGGTAGCCTGGCAGGTGGCGATCGACAAAGGCTGGCTGAAGGAAGCCGGACTCGACGTCAAATTCCAGTGGTTCGACTACTCGGCTTCGATGGATGCCTTCGCAGCCGGCAAGATCGACGCCAATCTGATGACCAATGGCGACACGCTGGTTACCGGTTCCGGCGGCGGCAAGGGCGTCATCATTATGGCGACCGACTACTCGAACGGCAACGACATGGTCATCGGCAAGCCGGGGATCAAGAACATCAAGTCCCTCAAGGGCAAAAAGGTCGGGGTCGAGGTCGGCCTCGTCGATCATCTGCTGCTGTTGGACGCCTTCAAAAAGAACGGCATGAACCCGAAAGACGTCACGCTGGTCAATTCGAAGACCAACGAGTTGCCGCAGGTATTGGCGTCCGGCCAGGTCGATGCCGTCGCCTGCTGGCAACCGATTTCCGGCCAGGCCATGAAGTCGGTGCCCGGCTCGCGTCCTGTCTGGACGTCCCACCAGTCGCCGGGCCTGATCTATGACGTACTCGCGGTTAAGCCGACCAAGCTTGCCAGTGAGAAGGCCGAATGGATCAAGCTGATTAAGGTCTGGGGCAAGGTGGTCAAGTACATCAACGACCCCAAGACGCAACCGGATGCGCTTAAGATCATGTCGGCGCGCGTCGGGCTGACGCCCGCGGCCTACAAGCCGCTGCTGAAGGGCACCAAGTTGCTCGACCTGGCCGCCAACGTGAAGACGTTCAAGAAGGGCGAGGGACTGGCGTCGATGTATGGGTCGACCAAGATCTCCGACAACTTCAACGTCGCGAACGCCGTCTATAAGAAGCACGAGGACGTCGACGCCTATATCGACTCGTCCTTTGTCAACGCGGCCGCGAAGTAGATTCGTGCCGGATTTCTCTCGCGCCTGATCCCGGGCCCTGCGTCCGCCGGCCCGGGAGCAGGGGCGACGAGAGAGCTTGGCTGCTCAAACGAATGTTCGGTTAAGAGCATGGTCTGCCTGCGCGACCTCTCGGGATTTTGGCGGCGAACCCTGATCGCCTCACCTGACGGCCGACCCGACACCGAAACTGAGGTGTTCTGGCTGCAGGGCCCTAGCCGCTATGCCGACTTGCGCGTGCCCGCGGGACGGCCCGCCTATCCCGATGTAACCGGCCTGCGCGATCTAAACTGGACCATGCTGCGTTTCATGGCGCGCCAGGAAGGCTTCTTTGGGTATCTCGATATCGTTGCTTCGGTTGGTCAATGGCACCGCGAATTCGACTATCGGCCGGACACGGGCATCGCGGATAGAGGCGCGCTCGCCCTCGAAGACGGCATCCTTGTCGAGCGAGGTATTGACCTGTCTTATGTGGAGCATTGGGAGCGCCAATCCGCCCCCGGCGACGTGATAGCGTTCTCGCTTACGACAGAAACAGGGACGACCGGCAGTCTTGTCGTGGTAGGTGACGCCTTCATTTACGCCCGCGGCCGCGCGGCCTCGTTGCCGCGCGGCGTCACGCTGGACCAACTGATCGACAGCGCGGCCTCACTGAAAGCCGCCCAAGATCTGTTCGATTGCGAGATTTCGTTCGGATTCCGTCGGGCCGACACATGGTGCATCGAGCGGTCGAGCCATTGTTTCCGAGAGGGCGCAACGCTGTCGCCCGCGTTGGATAGCGTCGCCGGCTTTCTTGTCATCGATGATGTGACGCCGGAAGGGACGCGGATCCAACGGACATGGCGCATCACTTGGCGCGAAAGCACGAACGATGCACACCTTTCGGTCTGGTTTGGATCGGAGGCCGCGACCGACGCACTACGACCGTTAGAGCTGAGGCAAGACATGAAAAAAATTGAACCATTTGGAGCTTCGCGATGAGCAAGGCTCCCTTCACCGAGTTGCCGATCGTCGACATTTCCGCGCTTGTCACCGGGCGAATTGAGGGCGCTGATGAGGTGGCAAACAAATTGGGGCAGGCGGCGCGTGAGGTCGGGTTCTGTTACGTGACCGGGCACGGTATCCCGGGTGCTGCCTTTGACGCGCTCCTGAGCGCGAGCCAGCGGTTCTTTGCCCTGCCGATGGCTGAGAAGATGAAGGTCTATATTGGCAATTCGCGCAATCATCGCGGCTACGTTCCGGAAGGCGAAGAAGTATTCTCGGTGGGATCGAAGGACCGCAAGGAGGCCTTCGACCTGGCGCGTGACCTTCCGCGTGATGATCCCGATTATCTCGGCGGAAACCCTCTGCTCGGCCCGAACCAATGGCCGGCGCTGGAAGGCTTCAACGCCTCGATCATGGCCTACTACGATGCCGCGTTCGTGGCCGGCCGCGCACTGATGCGCGGCTTCGCCATGGCACTGGGCGAGGCGCCGGATTTCTTCGAGCCGTATCTCAGGAAGCCGCCGAGCCAGTTGCGGCTCATTCACTATCCCTTCAATCCCGATGCCGAAGGCGCGATGGGGATCGGCTCGCACACCGACTACGAATGCGTGACGCTGCTACGGTCGACCGCGCCGGGCCTCGAAGTCCTCAATAGCGCGGGTCTATGGATTGACGCGCCGCCGCTGCCCGACGCCCTCATTATCAACATCGGCGACATGATGGAGATATGGACCAACGGCGAGTTCATCGCGACCTCGCATCGCGTCCGTCCGGTCAAGGAGGAACGCTATTCGTTCCCGCTGTTCTTCGCCGTCGACTACAACACCGAGGTGACCCCGCTGACGCGCTTTGTGACGGCAGAGCGGCCGGCGCGCGAAGGCTTGGTTGCGGGCGAGCACCTGTTTGCGCAGACGGTGCAGAGCTTCCGGTATCAACAGGACCGGCTGGCGCGAGGTGAAGTCCGTTTGCCGGACAAATACGTGACGCTGTCGTCTTTCGGGCAGGAGGCGCGCTACGCTAGTTATCACGGCGGGTGAGGTATTGAGCCGCCGCCTGGAAAATTGGCGGCCTGCCGCCGAATTAGGCGCGCGCCATTCTCCCGATTTCGCGCCGAATCAATTGCTTACGCCTGGCACATCCCTTGCTTAGCAGTATTACGATTTTGGCAATTCGTAATACGCGCACTGCCCCTTGGGACAACGGGCGCAGCCGGGAGCCCAGCGGAATGAGCCAATCACCATGAGCAAAGTCGGCACGTTTGACCAGGAATCCGCGTTCGCCGAGGTCCTCTCCAACGAACTGCCGAGCCAGCCCACCGGCAGGCCGGCGATGAGACCCAAGAAGGGCTGGTTCCAGGTCCTGCGCCCGCTCACGCCGCGCGCCCGGCTCACGCTCGGCACGCTGTCGTTCGTACTGCCGATCGTGCTCTGGTGCGTCGTCTCGTACGTTCCCTTCGTCTGGCATCCGCAGGTGAAGATCACCAATCCCGGCTCGGTCGACTATCTGCAGGTCGGTATGCGCATGAACAAGGCGGATTTCGCCAGCGCAGTCGAGGACGCCAAGAACGAGCACAAGGCGCCGCCTGAGGGCGTCTCGTCCAATCCGATCTATCTGCCGGCGCCGCATCAAGTGGCGACGGCGATGTACACTGCGTTCATTACACCGCCGCCGACCAAGGATTCGCCCTGGTTGCACCAGAGCCTGTGGCATAGCATCCAGATCATCTTCTGGGGCTTTGTCATCTCGTCGATCATCGGCGTGCCGTTGGGGATTCTTTGCGGCACCTATGCTGCCTTCGCGCGCTTGAGCGAGCCCTTCATCGAGTTCTTCCGCTACCTGCCGGCGCCGGCCTTCGGCGCGCTGGCGGTCGCTATCCTGGGCATCTATGACGGGCCGAAAATCACCATCATCGTCATCGGCACATTCTTCCAGCAGGTGTTGATCATCGCCAACACCACCCGCAAGCTCGACATCGCCCTGGTGGAGGCAGCGCTCACCCTCGGCACCAAGAACTTCAAGCTGCTGTGGCGCGTGGTGATCCCCGGCATTCTGCCCGACCTCTACCGCGACCAGCGCATCCTACTCGGCTGGGCCTGGACCTATTTGATCGTCGCCGAGCTGATCGGCACCACCAGTGGCATCACCTGGTTCATCACCCAGCAGGCGCGCTACCAGCATTTTGCCAACGTCTACGCGGCGATCTTCATGATCGGCATCATCGGGCTCGGCACCGACATCGTCCTCGCGCTCGTCGGGCGACGGCTGTTCCCCTGGGACCGCGGCCTGGCGAAGACCGCGTGACGCTATGAACAAGTTTGTCGCGCCCAGCGAATTGCCTTCCTACCTCGACCAGTCGAGCAATGTGCGCGCGCGCTTCGATCGGCTGAAGGCACGTGAGGTCATTCTCAAGGTCGACCACCTCAGCAAGGTGTTCACGACCGGAGCGCGCGAGACGCTGGCGCTCAGCGACATCAGTTTCCAGACACATCGGCGCGAGTTCCTCTGCGTGGTGGGGCCGTCGGGCTGCGGCAAGTCCACGCTGGTGCGCATCCTCGCCGGGCTAGAAGACTACAGCGACGGCGACGTGCTGCTCCTCGGCGAGCCGGTAACAGAGCCCGGCAGCGACCGCGGCATGGTGTTCCAGGGCTACACGCTGTTTCCCTGGCTGACCGTGAAAAAGAACGTGATGTTCGGCCTCGAGGTCAACGGTAAGGGCAGGCACGAGGCCGAAACCCAGGCGCTGCAATGGCTGCAGCTCATTGGCCTGGAGAAATTCGCCGACAGCTATCCGCATCAGTTATCGGGTGGCATGAAGCAGCGGGTGGCGATTGTGCGCGCGCTCGCCAACCAGCCGCGCATCCTGCTGATGGACGAGCCGTTCGGTGCGCTCGATGCGCAGACGCGGGCGCGCATGCAGGCGCACCTGTTGGAAATCTGGCGCAAGATCGACATCACCATCGTGTTCATCACCCACGATCTCGATGAGGCGATCTTCCTCTCCGACCGCATCCTGGTGTTGTCGGCTCATCCCGGAGAGGTGCAGGAACTGATTGAGGTGCCGGTGCCGCATCCGCGTAGCACGGGGCAGTTTATCTCGCCGGAGTTCCTCGCCACCAAAGCGCGGCTGGAGGAGCTGATTCACCAGGGCGCGGCCCACGACGACGAGGACGCCGATACCTACCAGATGGTGGCGCGGCTGACCGACGTCACCGACGACGTCGACTAGTCATGCTGTGGGCCGAGCGCACATGGGCCGAGCTGCCCAAGAACCTTACCGCTGCCGCGCAGGCTGCGATCTTGCCGGTGGGCGCTACCGAGCAGCATGGGCCACATATGGGCTGCGGCATGGACGCGGTGCTGGCCGACAAGTTGTGCGCGGAAGTGGCGGCGCGCACCGGCGTGCCGATGCTGCCGGCGGTTCCCTACGGTTGCTCGCTCGGGCACAGCCGGCGGTGGCCGGGAACGCTTTCGCTGCAGCCGGCGACCCTGATGGCGCTGGCGAAGGAGATCGGCGATGGCGCTTACGTCTCCGGTGTGCGGCGGCTGTTCATCGTCAACACCCATGTGACCAACGCGGCGCCCTTGCGCTGCGCGCTGGAAATGCTGCGTGCCGAGCACGACGACCTGATGGTGGCGCTTATCAATTCGCCCGAAATCAGCGCGCGCGTGCGCGAGGTGCATTTCGCCGACGCCGCGGACTGGCACGCCAATGACGCGGAGACCTCGCTGATGCTGGCCATCGCGCCCGCCATGGTGCGGCCCGCGCTGATGGCTGAGGCGGACGATCCCGACCGTACGGGAGGGCTCGTCTTCGCTCACCCGGTCAACCGCACCAGCAGCAACGGCGTCACCGGCAATCCGAGCCACGCCACCGCCGCCAAAGGACGGCTGTGGTTCGAGTGGATGGTGCAGGACCTCAGCGCGCTGATCGCGCGCGGTCTCATCGAAAGGCCGCCGTGCGATCAATCCTACTTCCAAACCGTTCAAGCCTAGAGGTCGAAACCCCATGCTCGCGCCGGACACCATCAAGCAAACGCAGGAGGCACTGCGGGCCAAGGGCGTGAAATATTGTATCGGCGCGTATGTCGATATTCACGGCGTGCCCAAGGGCAAGGTGGTGCCGATCGACCATCTGGAGCATATGGCGCAGGGCTCCGAGCTCTATACCGGTTATGCGCTCGACGGGCTGGGCCAGGCGCCGAACGACGACGAGATCGCCTCGGTGCCCGATCTTGAGCGGGCGATTCAACTGCCATGGGAGCCCAAGCTCGCCTGGATGCCGGCCGATAACACATTCAAGGGCCAGCCCTACGCGCTGAGCACCCGCGTGGCGCTGAAGAACGTGTTGGCGCAAGCCGCCGAGATGGGATTCGGATTCAATCTCGGCATCGAGTGCGAGGTGTTCGTGCTCAGGAAGAACGGCGACGGCACGCTCAGTGTGCCCAACCCGGACGACAAGCTGACCAAGCCCTGCTACGACCTGCGGCCATTCCTCGATAATTTCAGCTGGCTCGACAAGGTGGCGAGCTGCATCAACGATCTCGGCTGGGATCTCTATTCGTTCGACCACGAGGACGCCAACGGCCAGTACGAGTTCGACTTCAAGTACGCTGACGCGCTGACCACTTGCGACCGGCTGACCTTCTTCCGGTACATGACCAAGCACTATGCCAAGGAAGAGGGGCTGCTGGCGACCATGATGCCGAAGCCCTTCGCCGATAAGACCGGCAACGGCGCACACTTCAATATGTCGCTTTACGATCTCGCCGGTGGGCGCAACGTGTTCGCGCGCGAAGTAACCGACGATCCGCGCGGGTTGGGGTTGACAGAGACGGGGTATCACTTCATCGGCGGCATCTTGCGGCATGGCCGCGCGCTGTGTGCTGCTTTTGCGCCGACGGTGAATAGTTATAAGCGGCTCGTGCGGCAAGGCGCCATGAGCTATTTCTCCTGGGCGCCGGTGTTCAACTCCTACGGCTCCAACAACCGCACCAATTCGGTGCGCGTGCCCATGGGCGGCGGGCGCTGCGAATCCCGCAATGCCGACGGCTCGGTCAATCCTTATCTCGCCGCCACACTCGCCCTGGCCGCCGGCATCGAAGGCGTGCGCGAAAGAATCGATCCCGGCGAGCCCAACGAAGACAACCTCTACACCATCTCCGACGACGCGCGGCGGCAGCGCGGCATCGATTTCCTGCCGCAGACGCTGCAAGAGGCGGTGGCTGCGTTCGCCGAGGATCCGCTGGTCGAGGCGACGCTCGGCATCGAGCTGCGCGACGAATTCGTCAAGTACAAGACGATGGAATGGGACTCCTATCACTTGACGGTCAGTCCCTGGGAAGTGGAACGCTATAGTCATCTATTCTGACGGGGAAGCCGGGATCATGCGCGTCGTTGCCAATAACACAAACCGGCAGGTGAGCCGGATCAGCATCTCGCTGCCGGAGACGTTGCTCGGCGAACTTGACCGCATGGTGGAAGCGCGCGGCTTTGCCAGCCGCTCACACGCGGTCAATGACATGCTGCACCAGTTCCTGGTCGAGCATAAGAACACGATCGGCGACGACGTGATGGTCGGTGTCATCACGCTGCTCTACAACAATTCGGTGCCTGGCCTGCAGAAGCAGCTCGCCGATTTGCAGGTGCGCTATATCGACGAGGTCATCACCTCGCTGCACGTGCATCTCATGCACAACCAGACCATGGAAGCGGTGCTGGTGCAGGGGCCGGCTCGCAAGCTCGAGATGATCGCCGACAAGATGATTTCGCGCCGCGGCGTCATCTCCGGCAAGATGCATCTCGCTGCTGCCCTGATCCCGCAACTGCATCCCTTCATCGACGAAAAACTGCAAGCAAAAGGAGCGTTCTGATGCCGGACCCATTCACGCACAGGTCGCGCAAGGCAGGATTGTTCGCGCCGCCCCTGCGCGAACGCCGCCACCATCCGGATTTCGACCGGATGGAGACGCAAGGCTGGAAGGCGTTGGACGCCGAAGGCAAGCTCTCGGAAGCGGGTTGGCGCAAGGAACAACAATGGGCGCTCGATATGGGCCTGCCCGGCGCTGATTCTCTCACCGACAAGTCCATACCGACGTTCGCGCGCGGGGAACTGCCGCATTTTGCCGGCATCAATACGTTCCTCAAGGCGCCGTACGTCGAGAACGTGCACGACGTGGCCAAATATGACGCCGCGGTGTTGGGCATTCCCTTCGATTCCGGCACCACCTATCGCCCTGGTACGCGCTTCGGGCCGCAAGGCATCCGCCGCATCTCGGCGCTCTATACGCCCTACAACTATGAGCTCGGCGTCGATCTGCGCGAACAGATGACGTTGTGCGACGCCGGCGACGTGTTCACGATCCCCGGCAACCTGGAAAAGAGCTTCGACCAGATCAGCCGCGGCGTGGCCCACGTGTTCTCCTCGGGTGCGTTGCCGTTGATGCTGGGCGGCGACCATTCCATCGGCTTCCCGTGCGTGCGAGGCATCGCGCAATGCACATCGAAGCGCATCGGCATCATCCATTTCGACCGCCACATCGACATTCAGGAGAAGGATCTCGACGAGCGCATGCACACGACGCCTTGGTTCTGGGCGACCAACCTGCCGAACGTGAAACCGACCAACCTGGTGCAGCTCGGCATCGGCGGCTGGCAGGTGCCGCGCTATGGCGTTCAGGAGGCGCGCAAGCGCAACACCAATGTGTTGACCATTGCCGACATCGAGAAGATCGGTCTCGACAAGACCGCCGAGATCGCTCTGGAACTGGCGTGGAAGGACGCAGACGCTGTCTACATTTCCTTCGACGTCGACTCGATCGACTGCGGTTTCGTGCCGGGCACAGGTTGGCCGGAGCCGGGCGGGTTCCTGCCGCGCGAGGCTTTGAAATTGTTGGGATTGGTAGCGGCCGAAGGCCTGTGCGGGCTGGAGGTGGTGGAAGTCTCGCCGCCTTACGACACCTCCGACATCACCGCGCTGGTCGGCGTGCGCGTGGTGGTGGAGGCGCTCGGCTCCATGGTCGCGCACGGCAAGCTCGGCAGCCACAAAAAACTGATCGACAAGCCTGTTAGCTATTAGGGAGAATGTTATGCACCGGGAACACGATCACGACCATCATCACCACGGCAACGGTGCGGCTGCCGGCCACAACCATGTGACGCCGCTGCGCGCGACGCAGTGGCAGACGCCACACCTGCCGGAGGACCACAAACACGGCGAGGACCACCGCCATGGCGGGCCCGACCTCGATTTGGTGGAGATGGCATTTGTCGAAGGCTTCGCCACCGCCAAGGATCCTGCGAGTTTCCTAAGGCTTGCGCGCATCCCCTTCGAGGCGATGGATGCCGCGGGCACCAAGCTGGTTCTGTTGCGGGCGGAGAGCGACGCGGTCACGGACGTCGGCACGCTAATGCCGCAGCTCGGCGGCGGCGTCATGCGCTACGACCCGCTGCCGGCGCGCATGGTCACGCACCGGCAGCGTCTGCGCTTCGTCTATTTCGACGGCAACGCGCCACGGCTCATGTCGCTCGGTAAGGTGAGGGAACTGATGCCGTTGTCCTGAGACGCGGGCAAGGCCCGCCTCAATTGCAAGCTTTGGGTCGGTTGTCCTGCGACCAGTCTGCCAGCTTGGTGGGTTTGAAGTGTCCCTTGATGGGCTTGGCCGGGATCCCCAGCCCGTCCGACCGCAGACCCGTGCCGATCAGAAAGTTGACGTCGCACGTGCCGAGAGCGGTGCGCGTGTCCCAGCCATAGGTCACACCGCCGACCAGAAACCGGCCGCCACGATAAACGATGGTGAGGGTCGTTTCGTAGTCGTCGCTGCATCCGCCGCAACCGGACATGACGATCAGCGAGCCCTTGGCGGTCCCCTCGAACCTAAGAAGGTGGCCCGTGGTGATGTTCTTCTTGACGATCGCCGGTTTGCGATCCGGGTCGAGCTTTCCGGCGCCGACGCCGAGGTAGACGGCTAGGTCGGCGGACCCTTGCGCGCGCGCGTCCACCAACACCGCCCGGTCCATGATGCCATCATGGTCGATGTCGAGGGTGACCTCGGACGGCAGCGGCAACGGTTGGGCCTGCGCCGAGGCGGGAGCCAACGCCGCGGCGATGCCCCAAATGAAAACGAGGCGTTGAAACGCTGTGCTCATGGCCGATCCGGTGCCTCGATAAACTGTCGAAGCATGAGATGAAGTTGGGGGCAAAGAGGTTCGAAATCCGGGCTTCGCGGGGTGCTCGAGCCACGAGAGTGCGTTACGGCCCCCCATACAGCCAGGCAATACTGTCATAGGACTGCTGCGGGGTGCGGCCAGAGAGCGCGATGTCGCGCAATTCCGCCGCGACACCGCGGGCGTGATAGAACTCGCCATAGACGCGTGCCATGATCTGGGTGCGGCCGGTGCGCAAGTAGCGCTGCTGCTGATAGCGCTGAAAGGCGCCGGGCAGGTCGTCCGGCGTGGCGGCGGCTTCCTCCGCGAGGATCACCGCGTCTTCGGTCGCCATGCAGGCGCCCTGCGCGAGATATTGCAGCATCGGGTGCGCCGCATCGCCGAGCAGCGTCACGCGCCCGTCGGTCCAGTTCTTCACCGGCTCGCGGTCGCACAAGACCCACATGCGCCAGGTCTCGATGCGCTCGAGCATGCGCAGCACCTGCGGCACCTCGCCCTTGAAGTGCTGCCACAGCAAATCCTTGCTGCCCTCGGCGTCCCAGCCTTCCTCGTAATGGTCGGAGTGGAACACGGCGACGAGATTGTAGAGTTCGCCGCGGCGCAAGGGGTAATGCACGAAATGGGTGCGCGGGCCCGCCCACAGCACCACGTCCGGCCGCCACAGGTCTTCCGGCACCTCCTCGCGCTTAAGCACGGCGCGATAGGCGATGTGGCCGGAGACGCGCGGCTTGCCGTCGCCGACCACGTGCTCGCGCACTTTCGACCACATGCCGTCACAACCGATGAGCGCGCGGCCTTCGACCCTTTCGCCGTTTTCCAGCGTGACGGTGACACCCTTGTCGTCCTGGGCGAAGCCGTCGACCCGGCGGCTGGTCTCCAGCGTGACCAGGTTCGAACCCTGGCAGGCCTCCAGGAAGGTGCCGTGGATATCCGCGCGATGGGTGACCGCGTAAGGCTGGCCGCCGAAGCGCTTGGAGAATTCCTCGTCGAGCAGGATGCGCAGGATCAGCTTGCCGGTGAGCGCGTCGCGCATCTCCTGGGCCGGCGGCACGTGGGCGTCAGCGAGGATGGCGTCCTTGAGGCCGATCTTCTCGAGCACGCGGAAGATGTTGGGGCCGAGTTGGATGCCGGCGCCGACCTCGCGAAACTCGGACGACTGCTCGAACAGTCGCACGGCGAAACCCTTCTGCGCCAGCGCGTAGGCGCAGACCAGGCCGCCGATGCCGCCGCCGGAGATGAGGATGGGGGCTGAACTGCCATTGCTCCCGGGCATGGAACGTTACCTCGTTGATATTGCACGCAGATGTGGTTTGTTGGCTGGCACAATAATGCGCCGGCCCGCACAAGGCAAAACCACAGGGCGGCAATATAAAACCCGCCGGCACGAGTGTCGGCGGGCTGAGGTTCTGGACTGGCCCGGAGCGTTTCATCTCCCCCCTGGGAAGAGGGTGATAAGACGCGCGCTACTTCGTCAGCTGGCCGCGGATTTCACCGGGCGGGTGCGCCGCGGTATGGATGTTTAGATACAACTGGCCAGCCATCAGGTCCCCGGCCTGCTCGGCGGTCAGCTTCTTCGAGCCCTTGAACGGGCTCTTGGCGGTGTTGCCGGCGAAGATCGGCACCACGACGCCGCCATTCTTGCCGGGCGCGCCCTTGTGGAAATGCGCGGCGGTGGCCTTGCCGCTCAGGCCGGAATAGGTGCCGTCCCAGCTCAGCATATGGTCGGCGGTGTTGTAGGTGGCAGTCACCGTGGCGGTGCCCTTGCTGTCGTTGGCAGGCACTTCTTGAGAACCGCTGGCGCTTGCCTTGAAATGCATCATCTCGGCGAGAGACGGGGACGCGAATGCGAGCGCTGCGGCACAGGCCAGCGCCGCCAGACCGAGCCGCGGGTAGGTCGTCGTCATGGGTGTTCCTCCTTGGAAATGGCTTGTTGGAAATAGCTTGCGCCGCCATTTTTATGCGCCGGCTGCCCACAGCCATTGTGCGCCCGGCCGCAAGCCGCCACAAAGGTGACAACACCTATGCGCTGCGACTATTCCACCTCTATTCGTCGCCGCAAAGCGGAATGGAGCTGGAAGAGAGCTTCCCGCAGGCCTCGCATTCCCAATGGTGCCGGATCTCGCCGCCTTCGACGAACTCGGAGGCCACCGGAGCAATCATCATCTCGCTGCAATGGGGGCAGCGGGCGGGACTGGCGAAAGCGCGCATCGTGTCGAGCTTGGCCGTGTCGCAGTGCAGCATGAGTCGAGCCTCCTCTTCATCGACCCCCGATTTCATGCTGTCTCGAATAGCGGCAGATCATGGCGGTGAGAGGACCGGTACGTGAAACCTTAGTGACGGTTCGGAAGAAACATTGCGACTTGATCGAGCGATGCACCGGAATTGAGCCGGCGTTGCCGAGAAACCCAAATTCGGATGTGCATAGGCAATTTGGCTGTGTGATGGTTGAAGCCATCGAGGCCGAGCAACGTTTGTTCGCGGCGAAGCTAAAGCACTTTCGGGGCGAGGAATTAGGCTGCTGGCCAGCTTCCGTCTTTCAAACTGAGAACCCAATCTTGCTCGCATTTCAGGGGGTGGTGAGCGCCATTCAGGCAAAGGCGAACGCAGCGGAATCGGGTGCAGGTCAGTTGCAGCTTTGGACGGGTCGGCTCACGTAGCATCCGCCGATAGCTGCTGACCGCCGCCGGGTGTCAAGCCCCGATCCATGCGCCTCTGCAACGCGCTTTGCTCTTTGACGAGCTGTTGCTCGACGAAGGAGCGCGCTTTGTCAGAAAGTTGAACGTGCAGCAATTTGCGGTAGTGATCAGCATTCGCTTTATGGATCAACTTAACTGAAGTCCCGATACCCTTGGACATCATCATCTCCATCGCACGACGCCGTTTGAATGGAGACTGATCGCAAACTTGTGTCGGCATCGCGACAAAGTGCGTAAACGGAACGTATATAAGAGTAAGGTCGCTGCGACGTATCGTCCAATCTCGCCCGGCCCGGGCCGAATGCCGGCAAGTCTTAGGTCCGGTGTCCGAGGGAAATTCCAAGGGTAAAAGCTCGTTGCCGCAAGGCACCAACTGTGCGTTTCATTTCACGAGATATTTTAACCACAGGCGTCTTGCGTTTCGAATGAGCCTTGAGTGAACGATCATCGGATTTCGACCAAGGGACGCGTTTAATCGATTTGCGTTTTTTAGGCATTCTGACTCCTCCATGCGCGAATGAGTTGCGTCTAGCCCATAGAGCGCGGGTCGTCCAGCAATTGTAGCGTCGAAATTATTGGCGACCTGAATCAAGTTCCAATTTGGCTGCACGCCCGCGCCGTGGACTATGCGCCTCGCGACAACCGCGGCCTTTCGTTGGCACTCACTATCAGCCACCTAGCCTTGAACGCCGCCATTGCATCTTGGAGGTTCGCAGCATTCCCGCGATCGACGGATGCCTGCGGACAGCGGCACGTTATTGACCAGAACCATGGCTTGTCGCACCCCGACTGCTGTCCTGGACGCTTTTCGTCTCACCAATATACTCACCGGTGGCGATCCAGACGCTAGATGATTTTTGGTGAGTGACGACAGTGAACGGCTTGCCCCAAACGATTAATTGGTGTTCTGGCATTTTCGCTTACCTTTACTTGCGCCAGAAGTCCTTGAAGCGGGTCGGGGCCATTTCCGTATAGCGGACGGTGTGCTGAATATTCTTGTGCCCGGGATCGGCGTGGAACGCGCGGGTTTCGCACTAATCCCATCCGCGCCAGCCGATCACGGTAGCGTGGATCGTGGCGCCGGTAGTAGTGTTGCGCCATGCGCCGTCAATCCATCGGCACGAATAGGGCAGGGTATAAGTGCCGCAATGATCTTCGCACAGGAGTTCGAGCGGCTGTCCTGACGGCGGTACATCTTGCCGAAATTCACTGACGCGATCTTGCCGGGTTGCCATTGCTTTAGCGCCTTTCACTTCCGCCGGAAGTCCATGAATTGGATCGGGGCCAACTCAGTGTAGCGGACGGTGTGCCGAGTACATTATACGAGATTGGTGCCAACTTGCGCCGCTGACTAATTCCCTCGCCGGAATGTGAGCGAGAAATCTCTCTCTGATTTTGTCGCCTGACAAATCTCTATGCCTGAGAATCTCTTTTCGGCAAATACCGACAGGGCCTTCCGCTGAGCTTCCGGCATTCGGCATCCCAAATAGATGGCGACCAGTTCGGAGCGATCAAAGGTGACGTCTAAGAAGTTGTCGCTTGCCAAGCCCCATGCGACCTCCCGGCTGGTGCAGGGCGATGTTGGCGCCGGCAAAACGACGGTGGCGCTCCTGGCCACGGCGACGGTTGCGGAGGCCGGCAGGCAAACGGCTTTGATGGCGCCGACCGAGATCCTTGCGCGGCAGCATCTGGAAACGATAGCGCCGCTCGCCGATGGCGCCGGCATGACGCTGGCGCTGTTGACCGGAAAGACGCCCGCGGCCGAGCGCCAATCGATCCTTGTGCGGTTGGCCGCCGGTGACGTCGACCTGCTGGTGGGCACCCACGCGCTGCTCGAGCCCGACGTGGTGTTCAAGAACCTGGCGCTCGCCATCGTGGACGAGCAGCACCGCTTTGGCGTCGACCAGCGACGCGCGCTGCTCAAGAAGGGAATGGCCGTCGACGGGATCATGCTGAGCGCGACGATTCCGCAGACCATGGCGCTGGCGCTGCACGGCGAATTGCCGGTGTCCGAGCTTCGCGAGAAGCGGGCGGGCCGAAAGCCGATGATTACCACCTGCACGCCGGTGGCAAAGATCGAAGAGGTGATCGCGGCGGTCGGCCGAGCACTCGACGGCGGGCAACAAGTCTTCTGGATATGCCCACTCGTGGAGCAATCGTCGAAGACCGAGCTCGCCGCCGCCCGCACATGGGGGTATCGTTTCGAGCGCGCGGTTCAGCTTGCGCTCAAGGCCATCGCCAGTGCCGTGCTCGGCCTGGGGATCGCCGGTGCGGTCGCGCTGATTGTGATCGCCATCAAGGCCGGCTGAGTTCGACAGCGCGCAGGGCGCCCTGCCGGCGATTGCCACGTGGCGCTGGAACAGGCGGTGGTCGGGCGCGAGAGCGTCGGCCGCAATTTGGACTGCGCCAGGACTTGCAATCCGCGCGACACCCCCTATATGTAACCTGTGACGTTACCAGTTACGTCGCGTCAAATCATATTGAAAGGAGATTTTCATGGATGACCAATGACATAGGAGAAACCAGCAATGCTGACCGCAGTCAACCATAAGGGCCTTAAAGAGCTTTTCGAAGACGGGAAAACCGCAAAGATCGACAAACGGCTGCATCAGCGGATCTTAGAGCGCCTCGACGCCCTGGATGCCGCCAAGTCCCCAGAGGATCTTAACGTGCCCGGCTATGACTTTCATCGGCTCAAGGGCTTCAACCCGGATCGGTATTCGATCCACGTGAACGGACCCGTCTGTCTCACCTTCGAGTTTGACGGGGAGAACGTGTCCAGGGTGAACCTGGAAAACTATCATTGATGGCCGTGGCCACTCTCTTAGGAGGTGGCCGCAGCCCTTCACATTATGAGGATTAAGAATGGCTCAGGAATTCAAGGTCGGCCGGCCGAACCGACGACCGACGCACCCGGGAGCGCTGCTTCGCGAGACGGTGCTTCCGGCCATCAATATGCCGATCGGGGAGGTGGCAGCCCGAAATCGGCGTCACGCGCCAGCAGCTTCATCGGCTGCTTGCTGAGACGGCCGGCGTGTCGCCGGAGATGGCGATTAGGCTCGGTCGGTTCTGTGGAAACGGCCCGACGCTTTGGATACGAATGCAGGAATCTTACGACCTGTGGGTCGCACATAAAAAGCTCGGCCGTTCCATCAATCGCATCGAGCCTGTCCGCGCCACGGAACCCGCTTGAGCGACGACCGGGGGGCCTTCATGGCCTCCCGTAGACTTACGGTGTTGCCTGCGCCGACCCGCTCGGGACCTTGCAGGTGATCGACCAAAACCACCGCTTGGCGCGCCAATTATCCAATGGGCCTGGCCCAAATCTATCGGCCGTTCCCGAACCGCTTTTCAATTTCGGCTCGGGCGATCCTTTTCGAAACATCCCACGCGAAACGGAGCGTTTCCGAGCCTCCCGCTCTGATAGCGCTTTTGGCTTGATCCCAAATTGTGGGTTGTCGTGTGGCGTCTACAAAATCGTGGCCATCAGCGGTCAGTCGTCGAACGATGAAATCTCCACTTACCTCGATGTATTCTCCGTCAAGCCAGCCTTCATCGATGATCTGCATCAGGTGGTAGGCCAAAATGTCATCAGTCTCTTGTTGTTCGGGAAAAAGCTCGCGAGCGGATGCAATCAAAATGCCGCGCCCATTGAGGCGGTCATTCGCTTCAAGAGCGAGCATCAGAGTGCGGACTAGATCAAGATCTCTGCGCATCGTGCTTAGGGCTCACATTCGTTCAATTTGCTTTAGCGATGGCTAGTCCTTGGATGCCGCCGAAAATCGAATGCAGGTATCTCACGCTCGATCAGGAGGTTGAGCCGATGGCGGCCCGCGAGGACACACTTTTCACCGATCACGCGCAACGCGTTGAGCCGGTCGACTAGGTCGCCAATGGTGGTGGTGTCGTCGCGGGGCATTTTTTCGAGCGCTACTCTGGCAGCTTTTGATGCATTGCCATATACGGCGCAATCAACGGGTCAAAATGTTTGTAGAAATCTGCAATGATCGTGAATGCTGCAGCTTCGGCGTCGGCTGCGCGAGCGCACACTGCTTCGTTATCGGAGCGGGCGGCATCCTGCACCGCCACGTGTCGTGTCATCGCGGCGCGGACAGTTTCCAAATAATCAGTGACCTCAGGCCCGAATAAAAATGATGCGCGTAGTGCCGCGCCTACATATTGATAATAAGCATCTCCGAGAATTTTACCCGTAGTTGTCATCGACGCGATTGCCGAGCGGAGTTCGTCGGCGAGCGCCCATCGCCTGTCGAACAGGTCCAAAACGAGCGTTTGCCTTGCGATCTGAACCTGAGCGCTATTGAACTGAAAAACGACATAGCTTGCGGCGGCAGCGGCAATGATGGTCGCAAACGGGCCTGCAAAGTCCCTCAAGATTAGATACATATTTGCGACCTCATTATATGGCGTCGATCAACGTCGGGTCGTTGTCGTTGCCCATGCGGCTGACCTGCCGCGACATCGGCTGGAGCGCGCGCCGGGGCTCGAACCTCGAACCTGCTGCATCAAAAGTTACCGATCATCGCGCGTCTATTACCCGGCCGCCAGACGCAATCTACAGCGGCGGCAGATCTGACATGCCGATGACGCGGTGCGGGCCTGAGCTGTTGGCTACCTCGGCGCAGCGCCGGAGCATCACTTTCAGAGACTGTTCGAGCCATGCCCGTTCGTTGGGCGTGAATTCCGCGACCGTACCTTTCGCTTTTCTGGCGTCAATCCCGCCTTTTTGACCTGTCAGCTCTCCAATTTTTCGCAACACTTGTTCATCGATTGCGAACCGAGTAGCAGCATTTTTTCTTTTTCCAGCCGCGCGCTCAAGGACCGTAAGGCTGAAATACGCTGCATCCGCGAGGGTTCGGCGGTTCGAATGGTATGCTCGATAGCAATCCACGATCATCTCAACGTCTGAATCGAAACCCAAATTTGTTGGTAAGGCGGGGTACGCACCTCGCTCAGTTTGCGCCGTGGCAGTAGCGGTCATCCGGAGTTTCTCGATAAGCTGATCGGCAGAAGCGCCAGGAGTGCGCTGCGGATTCCGGTCCACAACAACGGCATGTCGAAAAAGGAAGCGAAATTGATCGTCAGGACGCAGCAGGTCTGCGGATACCTCCCAAGCGCGCAGGAAGGGCTCGACAATAGCGCGGGCAAACTCGGGACTGGCGTGGTGCTCGTGCATTTCAATTATTGCGCTTTGGCCATCAATGAGCACGGTGAAATCAGAACGTTCATACTTGAGGGGAGATGCCTTTTTGAAATCGGTCGAGGGCGCGTGCTCGATATCGTAGATCAGGCGCTGCACGTGGGGGTCGTTCATAATACGTTACCTAGTGCGTTACCTTTCATTAAATCGCGGCGCTTGTCGCTACAACTAAGTTATTGATTTTACTGGTGAGCGCGCAGGGATTCGAACCCTGGACCTACTGATTAAAAGTCAGTTGCTCTACCGACTGAGCTACGCGCTCTCACCGGGCGCTATGTAATCGCCGAATCCGGAAAGTCATGGCTCCGAAATCAGCCTCGGGGACCCTTCTTCGGCCCCGTCTTGCGCCGTTGCGCACCGTGTCTAGGGGGGCAGGCCTCACCGGTCAATACCCACCCGATCTGCCCGGTGGGTGGGCGTTGCCTCCGCATCCTTAAACTCGCGCACGCGGCTCGATTTGCTAAAGTGGCTGTTCCGGCGCGGTCCCCGCGCCCCCGGATGGAGCCTTGAGACATGCCGATCGTCAACCGCGTTGCCGACCTCGCCAGCGAAATTACCGAATGGCGGCGTGATCTGCATGCCCATCCGGAGCTGCTCTACGACGTCAACCGCACGGCGGGAATGGTGGCCGAGAAGCTGAGAGAGTTCGGCTGCGATGAGGTGGCGACAGGGCTAGGGCGCACCGGCGTGGTCGGAGTCATCCGTGGCCGCAAGGGATCCGGCCGGGCCATTGGGCTCCGCGCCGACATGGACGCGCTGCCGATCGAGGAGGCCAACGACCTGCCGTACAAGTCGACCGTGCCGGGCAAGATGCACGCCTGCGGCCACGACGGTCACACCGCCATGCTGCTCGGTGCCGCGCGCTATCTCTCGGAGACCCGCAATTTCGCCGGCACCGTGGTGCTGATTTTCCAGCCCGCGGAAGAGGGCGGCGCCGGCGGCAAGGCCATGGTCGACGACGGGATGATGGAGCGCTTCGGCATCGACGAGATCTACGGCATGCACAATTATCCCGGCATGCCGGTCGGCTCCTTCGGTATCAATTCGGGGCCGATCATGGCGGCGGCCGATTATCTCACCATCGACATCGAAGGCGTCGGAGCGCACGCCGCCCGGCCGCATCTCGGCATCGACACGGTGCTGGTCGGCGCGCAGATCATCAATGCCATGCAGTCGGTGGTGTCGCGCAACGTCGATCCTGTGAAATCGGCGGTCGTTTCGATCACCATGTTCAAGGCGGGCAATGCCGACAATGTCATCCCTCAGACAGTGCGCCTGCGCGGCACCGCACGCACGCTCGACGAAGGGGTGCGGGCGCTGGTGGAGGAGCGGCTGCACAAAATCGTCGAAGGCACGGCGGCGGCCTTCGGCGCCAAGGCTAAGCTCACCTACCGGCGCAACTATCCGGTGCTGGTCAACCACGAGCGGCAGACGGACTTCGCGGCCTCGGTGGCGCAGCAGGTCGCGGGCGACACTCACGTCGACACCGCGCTGCCGCCGATGATGGGGGCGGAGGATTTCTCCTTCATGCTGAACGCGCGGCCGGGCGCCTTCATCTGGATCGGGAACGGCGACAGCGCAGGCCTGCACCACCCGTCGTACAACTTCAACGACGAGGCGATCCCCTTCGGGACGTCCTATTGGGTCAAACTGGCGGAAACCGCGCTGGCCGGCTGAACTCGGCTTGGTGCTTAATCTACGGAGATCGACGCATCCCCCGCTCATTCCCGCGCAAGCCGCAATCCGGTGGCGAAAATCGGAAGGCCTCTGATGGGAATCCCAGGTCCCCGCCTTCGCGAGAACGAACGGTCCGGGGCTCCGGTCTTAATGCATCGGGTCTAGCGCCAGATCACGCGCCCGTCCTCGAACTCGATTGGCTGGCAGGAGACCTGCTGGCGGGCGAAGCGCGTGCACAGCCTTTCGGCGGCTTGGAGCGAATGCATCCGACCGACCACCAGCCGAAACGAGCCACCGCTCAAGAGCCGGTGGTCGCGGACTGCGGTCGGACGTAAGCCGACCAGCAAGGGACCGAAATTCGCCTTCACCGCGGCCCATTGTGCATTCACGATGGTGACGGTGTCGGCGCCACCGAGGTCAATGCCGTAACCGTGCTGGTATGACGACCGGCGCTGCATGCTTCGTTTACGTTCCGGCGCAACCTTCATGGCGCCCTTCATGGCGCCCCTCATGGCGACCTTGGCGGCGGCGTCATGCTGCGCGGCTTTGGGTTCGGGCCCGGCTTTGGACTCGGATTTTGATTCGGGCTCCAGTGCAATTTGCTGTTTCGGCGCGGGCGTGGCCTTCGGTTCGACCTCCACCTCGGCCTTGAGTTCTTCCATTCGCGGCGTGCCCGCCGTTGTCGACTTTGCTTCCGTCGGAACCTTCAAGTCGGCCTTCGGCGCCATCGCGGACTGGACGTTTGGTTCACTCTCGGTCTTGGCTTTGGTCTTGGCTTTGGTCTTGGCTTTGGCCCCGGCGTCGGGTTCGGCCTTTGATTCGGTTTTCTGTTCGTCCGTTGATTTGGTTTTTGGCGTCGCCTTCAGCGCCGACGTGGTCGCGACATCCTGCATCGCCACATGCGTCGATTTCGATGCATCGTCTGTCGTTGACGGCGACGCTGAACCGGGCGCCGGCGGCATGATCAAGGAGAGCCTCGGCAACGTGGTCGCGGGTGGACTGATCACCGGCGCATTCATATCGAAGGCCCTGTCGTAGGCGGGCTTGGGCGGAATCGCCTTAGCGACGGCGGCCGCCGCCGCTTCTTCCGCCTGCTTCTTGATCGAACCGGTAATGCCGTCGATCTGGTGCTCGAGGCTGCTGAGGCGTCCGGTGAAGCGGAAGCTGTTGGCGCTGAGTTTGTTGACCTGTAGCGAAAGACGTTTGGTTTCGGCGCGGGTGGCCGCGGTATTTCGCTCCACGGCTGCCAGCTTGATGGCGGTAAGATCGACGACCGAACTCGTCATGTCGTGATCGACCACCGGCTCTCCGACCCGATCGGGTTGCTCTTGTCCGGAGAACGCGACTTGTAGTCGCTTGTGACCCAATGCGGTTTGTGAGATAATAACAGCAACCGCCAGTGAAACAGTTGCAGCGCCGCCCCAAGCCCCGAGACGCCACAACAAGCGCTTATCATGCTGCGCCAGCGACGTTTCTGGCTGCTTAGCGGTTGTCGGCGGCATCTCTCCTGACGCCATGGCGTTCCTCTGAGACGGCGAATCGTGTTGTTGAAAACTTTAACAGAGTTCATCTGATTCGTGTTTGCACGATTAATGCTCTCAACAATTGCAGACCTCTATTACTTCAAGCGCGCATTCGATATGGCTGCGCGCGCAATAATCACGGCGTCGAGTTGGGAATTGAATGACCGAAAATAATAAATGTCTTGCGATCGTACTCGCGGCCGGTGAAGGCACGCGTATGCGCGCCAAGCTTCCCAAGGTGCTGCACGAGATCGGTTCGCATGCGCTCATCGTCCATGTGTTGGGTGCAGCAAGTGCGGCTGGCTGCGACGACATCGCCGTGGTGATCGGGCCCGATCATGACGCCGTCGAATTGTTGATTCGCAAGCGCGCCCCGCAAGCGAATATCTTTCACCAGCACGAACGGCGCGGCACGGCGCATGCCGTTCTGATGGCGCGCGACGCAATCGAAAACGGCGTCCAAAAGGGCGCTAGAGAGATCGTGGTGATGTTCGCCGATACGCCGCTGGTGCGGCCGCAGACGCTTGCCGCCTTGCGCGGCGCGCTTTCCGATGGTGCCGCCGTGGCGGTGCTGGGTTTCCAGGCGGCCGACCCCGCCGGTTACGGCCGGCTGCTTACCAAAGGGAGTGAGCTGATCGCCATCCGCGAGGAACGCGATGCGACCGAGGACGAGCGCGCCATCACCTTCTGCAATGCCGGGCTGATGGCACTGGCCGGCAAGGATGCGCTTTCCATCCTCGACAAGATCGGCAACGCCAACGCCAAGGGCGAGTATTATCTCACAGACGCCGTAGCCATCGCCCGCGAAATGGGGCTGAAGGCCGCGGCCATTAAAACCTCGGAGGACGACGTGCGCGGGATCAATACCAAGGCGCAACTCGCCGAAGCCGAAGCCGTGCTGCAGCAGCGCCTGCGCGCCGCCGCCATGGAGGCGGGCGTGACGCTTGTTGCGCCGGAAACAGTGTTCCTTGCGGCCGACACAAAGCTCGGCAAAGACGTCACCATTGAGCCCCATGTGGTGTTCGGCCCCGGCGTCACGGTGGACGATGGCGCCACGATCCGTTCGTTCTCGCATCTCGAAGGAGCGCATGTGGGCAAAGGCGCACGGGTCGGGCCATTCGCGCGCTTGAGGCCCGGTGCCGATCTCGGCACCGACGTGCACATCGGCAATTTCGTCGAGGTGAAGGCGGCCAAGGTCGAGGCCGGGGCTAAGGCCAACCATCTTGCCTACATCGGTGACGCGCGGGTGGGCGAGGGCGCCAATGTCGGCGCCGGGACCATCACCTGCAACTATGACGGCGTCGCCAAACATCACACCGATATCGGCAAGGGCGCGTTCATCGGCTCCAATTCATCGCTGGTGGCACCGGTCAAGGTCGGCGACGGCGCCTATATCGGCACTGGCACGGTGGTGACCAAAGATGTGCCGGCCGACGCGCTGGCGGTCGGTCGCCCCGACCAGACAATTAAGGAAGGTTGGGCGAAACGCTTGCGGGAGGCGAAGGCCTTGGGCAATAAAGCGAAAAAGCCCGGCTAGGCGTCGGAGCGGACAATCCGTCACTAACCATGTCACAAGCGGAAATGCGTTGTGATTTCGTGGCCTTGGCGGCCGCGGCTAAACCTTGATTCAAATAACGGGAAGCAGCCAGCGCGATGTGCGGCATTGTCGGAATACTTGGAACTGGGCCGGTTGCCGGCGAATTGGTCGATGCGCTCAAGCGCCTCGAATACCGCGGCTATGACTCCGCCGGGGTCGCCACCCTGGAGCACGGGAAGCTGGCGAGCCGCCGCGCCCAAGGTAAGTTGCGCGCGCTCGAAGCCAAGCTCGCTAAGGAGCCGCTGAAAGGCACGAGCGGCATCGGCCACACCCGCTGGGCCACCCACGGCAAGCCGACCGAAAACAACGCGCATCCGCATCTCACCGACCGGGTCGCCGTGGTGCACAACGGCATCATCGAGAATTTCCGCGAGCTGCGCGAACGGCTTTCCAGGAACGGCACCAAGTTCAACAGTGATACCGACACCGAAATTGTTGCCCACCTGGTGACCGAGCATCTCAACGCCGGGCAGATGCCGGTCGAGGCGGTGGCTGCGGCCCTCAAGGAATTGCGCGGCGCGTTCGCGCTCGCCTTCCTTTTCGCCGGCGAGGACGACTTGATGATCGGCGCCCGCAAGGGTTCCCCGCTTGCCATCGGTTACGGCGACGGAGAGATGTATCTCGGCTCCGACGCTATCGCGCTCGCGCCCTTCACCGACAGCGTCAGCTATCTGGATGAAGGCGACTGGGTGGTGCTGACGCGCAAGAGCGCAGTCATCCGCGACGGCAACGGCATGGTGGTGGAGCGCCCGGTGATCAAGTCGGCGGCCTCCGCGATGCTGGTCGATAAGGGCAATTTCAAGCACTTCATGGCTAAGGAGATCCACGAGCAGCCGGAAGTGGTCGGCCATACGCTTGCCCGCTACATCGACATGACCACCGAGAAGGTGACGCTGCCGGGCGAGTTGCCGTTCAAGTGGACCGACCTCAAGCGGCTGTCCATCTCGGCCTGCGGCACTGCCTTCTACGCCGGGCTGGTGGCGAAGTACTGGTTCGAGCGTATCGCGAAGCTGCCGGTCGAAATCGATATCGCATCGGAATTCCGCTACCGCGAGGCGCCGATCGTGGCCGGCGACCTGGCCATCTTTATCTCGCAGTCGGGTGAGACCGCCGACACGCTGGCGAGCCTGCGCTACGCCAAGGAGCACAAGCAGCATGTGCTCTCGGTGGTCAATGTGCCGACCTCGACCATCGCCCGCGAGAGCAGCGTGGTGATGCCGACGCTGGCCGGACCGGAAATCGGCGTCGCTTCGACCAAGGCCTTCACCTGCCAGCTAAGTGTTCTGGCCTGCTTGGCCATCGCAGCCGGCCGCGCGCGTGGTGTGCTGTCGGAAGTCGACGAGCAGAAACTGGTGCATGCGCTGGTCGAAACGCCGCGGCTGATGACCCATGCGCTGGCGCTCGAGCCGCAGATCGAAAAGCTCGCACATGATCTCTCGAAGGTGCGCGATGTGCTCTATCTCGGCCGCGGCACAAGCTTTCCGATCGCGCTCGAAGGCGCGCTCAAGCTCAAGGAAATCTCTTATATTCACGCCGAGGGTTATGCCGCCGGTGAGCTCAAGCATGGGCCGATCGCGCTGATCGACGAGACGATGCCGGTGATTGTGATCGCGCCGCACGACCGGGTGTTCGAGAAGACCGAGTCCAACATGGAGGAGGTGGCGGCGCGCGGCGGCAAAATCATCCTGGTGACCGACCGGAAGGGTGCCGAGGAGGCCGGCACGGAGTTGATGGGGACCCTAACGCTGCCGGACATGGCTGCCACGGTTACGCCACTGGTTTACGCCATCCCCGTGCAACTCATCGCCTATCACACCGCGGTAGCGCTCGGCACCGATGTCGACCAGCCGCGTAATCTCGCGAAATCCGTCACTGTGGAATAAGATCGCCCGCATGAGCGACACGGAGCAAAAGCCCGATGACGGGCTTGTTGAAGACCTGGAGGCCGTAACCGCGCCTTCGCAGACCGGCATCATGGGCCGTATCCGCAACTGGTTCCTGACCGGACTGGTGGTGGCAGGCCCACTGGCGGTGACGGCTTGGCTGATCTGGTCGTTCGTCAACTGGGTAGACGGGGCCGTGCGCCCGCTGATCCCGCCCGCCTACCGGCCGGAGACCTATCTGCCGTGGCCGATTCCAGGCACCGGCTTGGTGATCGCGGTGGTGGCGCTGACGCTGCTCGGCTTCCTGACCGCCAACCTGGTCGGCCGCACGCTCGTCGAACTGGGCGAGGGCCTTTTGAGCCGCATGCCGATCGTGCGGCCGCTCTACAAGACCATGAAGCAGATCTTCGAGGCGTTATTTTCCAAGTCCGGATCGAGCTTCCGTAAAGTCGCGCTGGTCGAGTTTCCGGCGCCCGGCATGTATTCGCTGGTGTTCCTTTCACAGGCCCCGACCGGCGAGGTGGCCTTGAAGCTGCCGCAGAAAAAGGCCGATTACGTTTCGGTGTTTCTGCCGTGCACGCCCAACCCGACCACCGGCTTTTTCTTCTTTGTCGAGCGCAAGGATTTGCTCGAACTCGACATCTCGGTGGAAAGCGCGATGACGCTGCTGATCTCTGCCGGCATGGTGCAGCCGGAAGACCCGCAGAAGAAACTCGCCGCCATGGCAGCGACCGCGCGGGCGGCACACATCGCCAAGAAGAACGAGGCGGCGGAATAGCATTCGTCATGGCCGGGCTTGTCCCGGCCATCCACGTCTTCCTTTCTGCATTGTCGTAAAGGCGTGGATGCCCGGCACAAGGCCGGGCATTACGGAATGTTTCATCCCGCTCTTATCAGCCGGATCGCTTCGTCTTTTTCGAACAGATAGAGCAGGTGGCGCAAGGCCTCGCCGCGCTCGGTTTGCAATGACGGATCGCGCGACAGTATGAGCGCGGCATCGTCACGGGCGGCACCGAGATATTTGCCGTGCACCTCGGCGCGGGCGATGCGGAAGCCGGGCAGGCCGCTCTGGCGTGTGCCGAGCACGTCGCCTTCACCTCTCAGCCTCAAATCTTCCTCAGCGATGCGGAAGCCGTCTTCGGTCTCGCGCAGGATCGCGAGGCGTGCCTTGGCGGTTTCGCCGAGCGGCGACTTATAGAGCAAGAGGCAGGTCGATTTGCCGGAGCCGCGGCCGACGCGGCCGCGCAACTGATGGATTTGCGCGAGGCCGAAGCGCTCGGCGTGCTCGATCACCATGACGGTCGCTTCGGGCACGTCGACGCCGACTTCGATCACCGTGGTGGCGACCAGAAGCTGGGTCTCGCCGGCGGCAAAGCGCGCCATGGCGGCGTCCTTTTCGGTGCCTTTCATACGCCCGTGCACGAGGTCGGCCTTGTTGCTAAACCGGTTGCGTAATTCCTCGTAACGCTCTTCAGCCGCTGCCAAATCGCTCTTTTCGGATTCTTCGACCAGCGGGCAAACCCAGTAGGCGCGGCTGCCGGCTGAAATGGCGCGGCCGACCGCGTCCTCCACTTCCGTGAGCCGCGACAGCGGAATGGTGCGGGTGTCGATGGGCTGGCGACCGGCCGGCTTCTCGCGCAGTTCGGAAATGTCCATGTCGCCAAAATAGGTCAGTACCAGCGTGCGCGGGATCGGCGTCGCCGTGAGCACGAGCATGTCGACCGCCTCGCCCTTCTGCGCCAGCGCCAGCCGCTGATGCACGCCGAAGCGGTGCTGTTCGTCAACAATGGCGAGGGCGAGATCGTGGAAGACGACATCTTCCTGAAACAGCGCATGAGTGCCGACGACGATGTCGATATCGCCGAGCGCGAGGCGATCGAGAATGGCCTTGCGCTCGCTGCCGCGCTCGCGGCCGGTGAGTACGGCGACGCGGATGCCGGCGGCTTCGGCGAGCGGCATAATAGTTTTCAGGTGCTGACGGGCAAGGATCTCTGTCGGCGCCATCAGCGCGGCCTGCCGCCCGGCTTCGATGACGATGGCGGCGGCGCACAACGCCACCACAGTCTTGCCCGAGCCGACGTCGCCCTGCAGCAGGCGCAACATGCGCTGCGGCTTGGCGAGGTCGGCGGTGATCTCGTCGACCGCTTTTTGCTGCGAATGGGTGAGCGCATAGGGCAGCGCCTTGAGGACGCGGGCGCGCAAGCGCCCTTCGCTCGATGTGCCGCGGCCGGCCTGGCGGCGCATGTGGGCTCTTAAGAGGGCAAGGGCGAGTTGACCGGCCAGCAGTTCGTCATAGGCGAGCCGCGTCCAGGCCGGACTCTCGGGCTGAACGTCGTGGGGCGCAGCCGGGCGGTGCAGATGGCGCAATGCCTCAGCGAAGGTGGCGAAACGCTCGCGCGATACCCAGGCTTCGTCCTGCCATTCCGGCAATGTCGGAATGCGCGTGAGCGCCGCGTCCATGGCACGGCGAACACTGCCGAGCGCGAGGCCTTCGGTCAGCGGATAGACCGGCTCTACCAGCGGCAGGTCGGCGAAGCCTTTTTCGTCAACCACCCTGTCGGGATGTACCATCTGCAACATGCCGTCGTAGAACTCGGCCGTGCCGGAGACGTAGCGCAGCTCACCTTCGGGCAGAAGTTTCTCCAGGTAATCCTTGCGCGCATTGAAGAAGGTGAGCGTCAGCGTGCCGGTGTCGTCGCTGCAATAGACGCGGTAGGGCGCGCGCGAGCGGTGCGGCGGTCCCGGGCGATGCTGGTCGACCGTCACCGCCACGGTGACCACCTGGCCCGCCTCGACGTCGGCGAGCTTGGGCCGCGCCCGCCGGTCGATCACGCCTGAGGGCAAGTGAAACAGGAGGTCGGCGACCCGCGGCTCATCCCGGTCGAGCAGGCGCGCGTAGAGCTTCTCCAGTCGCGGCCCGACGCCGGGCAGGCTGGTGAGGGCGGCGAACAGGGGATTGAGCAGCGGCGGGCGCATGGCGGCGGATCATCGCAGAATTTCCGCCGTCATGCCCGGCCTTGTGCCGGGCATCCACGTTTTCTGTTCGGTTGGGGCCATAGACCTGGATGGCCGCGACAAGCGCGGCCATGACGAGGGAGAGGTCGTGACTTGAATTCAATGCCGGTGACAGGCGCGCGCCGGGCCTCTATATAACCGCCACCCGGCCGCGTCCGGGTTTTTGGCGTTGGAGCAGGGCTTTGGAGAAACGTTTTGGGCACCGAACTTTCGAGCGAAGGATTGGACGCAAAACGGCGGCGGCTTCTGTTTCGCGCCTGGCATCGCGGCATCAAGGAAATGGACATCGTGATGGGCCGTTTCGCCGATGCCCATATCGCGACGTTCACCGACGACGACATGGCGGCTTTCGAGGCGCTGATGGCGGTGCCTGACCAGCAGATGCTGGCCTGTGTGTTGGGCGCCGAGCCTCCCGAACCGGAATTCGACACGCCCATGTTCCAGCGTTTACGTAACTTCCATTTGGCCGATCCCGCCTCATGAAGCCAGTGCCTCAATCTCCCGCCAACCTGTTGAAGCCGGGCCAACCGCTGACCCTAAGCCAAGTGGCCGACGGCGCCGAGGGCCTGGTGCTGGCCGATCTCGCGCGCGCTATCGCCGGCCGCGCTGACGCGCCGGCGGTCTCGCTATGCGTGATCTGCCGCGATGGCCAGCGCATGGCGCAGGTGTCGCGCGCGTTGTCGTTTTTTGGCCCCGACATCCAGATCATGGAATTCCCCGCCTGGGACTGCCAGCCTTACGACCGGGTTTCGCCGCATGCCGGTGCGGTGGCGCAGCGCATGACCGCGCTGTCGCGGCTGGCGCGTGTGAAGGGCCGCGACAAACCGTCGGTGTTGCTGACGACGGTGAACGCCGTCCTGCAGCGGGTGCCGGCGCGCGACTTCGTGGCGACGCATGCGCTGTCGGTCGCGCCGGGCAATGTGGTCGGCATGGAGGCAATCGTCGACTGGCTGGAACTCAACGGATACATCCGCGCCTCGACGGTGCGCGAGCCGGGCGACTACGCGGTGCGCGGCGGCATCCTTGACCTCTTCCCGCCCGGCATGGACATGCCAGTGCGGCTCGACTTCTTCGGCGACGCGCTGGAGACTATCCGTGCCTTCGACGCCGAGACCCAGCGCAGCGAAGGCGACTTGCGCGCGCTCGACCTGGTGCCAGTCGCCGAATTCCAGCTTGTCACCGAGACCATCCGGCGCTTCCGCACCGGCTACGTTGCACAATTCGGCGCGGCTTCGCCCGACGATCTCCTGTACGAGGCCGTGAGCGAGGGCCGGCGCTATCCCGGCATGGAGCACTGGCTGCCGCTGTTCCACACCAAGCTCGAAACGCTGTTCGACTATCTGCCGGGCACGGTTCTGGCGCTGGAGCCGCTCGACGAGGAAGCGGCGCTGGAGCGCATCAGGCAAACCAATGATTATTACGAAGCACGCAAAGAGGCGCTGAGCCAAGGCGTCACCCCGCTCTACAAGCCGCTGCCGCCGGACCGGCTCTATCTCACCGAAGACGAATGGCACGGACGGATCAAGGCTTCCCGCATGGCCCGCATCAACCCGTTTGCGGTGCCGGAGACCAGGAACGTCATCGAGATCGGCGCGCGTGCCGGGCGCAACTTCGCCGCCGAGCGCGCCGAGCCCAACGCCAACGTGTTCGAGGCGGTGGCCGCGCACGTGATGGCGCTGCAGGCGGCGGGCAAGCGCGTCGCCATCGCGTTGTGGAGCGAGGGCGCGCGCGAGCGCATGAGCCACGTGCTTGCCGACCACAAGCTGCACAACCTGACGTCCGTCAGCTCCTGGCCACAGGCGCAAGGCTTACCCACGCACAGCGTGGCGCTCGCCGTGCTCGGTATCGAATCCGGTTTCGAGACAGAGGATGCCGCTGTCGTCAGCGAGCAGGACATCCTCGGCGACCGTCTGGTGCGCCCGCGCCGCGCCGCCAAGAAGGCGGAGAACTTCATCACCGAAGCCACCAGCCTCGCACCCGGCGATCTCGTCGTGCACGTCGATCACGGCATCGGGCGCTTCTTCGGGCTGCAGGCGATTGAGGCCGCCGGCGCGCCGCACGACTGCCTGGAAATCCATTACGCCGACGATACGAAGCTCTACCTGCCGGTGGAGAACGTCGAGCTGCTGTCGCGCTACGGCTCGGAAGAAGCGAGCATCGATCTCGACCGGTTGGGCGGCGGCAACTGGCAGGCGCGCAAGGCGCGCATGAAGAGCCGCATCCAGGCGATCGCCGGCGAGTTGATCAAGATCGCCGCCGAGCGGCAGTTGCACGAGGCGCCGAGGCTGACGGTGCCGACCGGCGCTTATGACGAGTTCTGCGCCGGCTTTCCCTATGAGGAGACCGACGACCAGTTGGCCGCGATCGAGGCCGTCATCGGCGATCTCGGCGCGGGCAAGCCGATGGACCGGCTGGTGTGCGGCGACGTCGGCTTCGGCAAGACCGAAGTGGCGCTGCGCGCGGCCTTCGTCACGGCGCTCTCCGGCAAGCAGGTGGCGGTGATCGTTCCGACGACGCTATTGGCGCGCCAGCATTACAAGACGTTCGTGGAACGCTTCCGCGGTTTCCCTGTGAACGTGGCGCAAGCGTCCAGGCTCGTGTCGTCGGGACAGCTTTCCGCTACCAAGGCGGGGATGGCCAACGGCCAGGTCGACATCGTTATCGGAACGCACGCGCTGCTCGGCCGCGGCATCAAGTTCAAGGACTTGGGACTTTTGGTCGTTGACGAAGAGCAGCATTTCGGCGTTTCGCACAAGGAGAAGCTGAAAACGCTGCGCGCCGAAGTGCATGTGTTGACGCTGACCGCGACACCGATCCCGCGCACCTTGCAGTTGGCGCTCACCGGCGTGCGCGATCTGTCGATCATCGCCTCGCCGCCGGTCGACCGGCTGGCGGTACGTACTTTCGTCTCGCCTTTCGATGCACTGATCGTGCGCGAGGCGCTGTTGCGCGAGAAATACCGCGGCGGACAAGCCTTCTACGTCTGCCCGCGCATCGAGGACCTGGCCGGGGCCAAGGAATTCCTCGATGGCCATGTGCCGGAGATGCGGCTCTGCGTCGCCCACGGGCAGATGCCGCCGGCGGTGCTCGACGACATCATGTCGGCCTTCTACGACGGCAAGTACGACGTGCTGCTCTCCACGACCATCATCGAATCCGGCCTCGACATCCCGACCGCCAACACGCTGATCGTGCACCGCGCCGACCGCTTCGGCCTGTCGCAGCTCTATCAACTGCGCGGGCGGGTAGGGCGCTCAAAGCTGCGCGCCTATGCGCTATTCACGCTGCCGCCCAACCGCGCGATTACCCCGCAGGCAGAGCGGCGGCTGAAGGTCCTGCAATCGCTCGATACGCTCGGCGCCGGCTTCCAGATCGCGTCGCACGACCTGGATATCCGCGGTGCCGGCAACCTGCTCGGCGAAGAGCAGTCCGGTCACATCAAGGAGGTCGGCTTCGAACTCTATCAGCAGATGCTGGAAGAAGCGGTGCTGAGCCTGAAGGCCGGCATCACCGCGCCGGTCGCGGACCGCTGGTCGCCGCAGATCACCGTCGGCACGCCGGTGCTGATTCCCGACGAGTACGTCGCCGACCTGACGGTGCGGCTGGCGCTCTACCGGCGGCTGGCTGAAATTGATGACGAAAGCGAGATCGAGCCCTTCGCCGCCGAACTGGTCGACCGTTTCGGCAAGCTGCCGGAGGAAGTCGAACATCTGTTGCAGATCGTCGCCATCAAGGCGCTCTGCCGCCGCGCCAACGTCGAGAAGATAGACGCCGGGCCGAAGGGCGTGGTGCTCGCCTTCCGCGACAACGTTTTCGCCAATCCGGAGGGGCTGATCGCCTGGATCCGCGAGGCCGACGCGCGCGTGCGGCCCGACCAGAAGGTGGTGTTCATGGAAGACTGGCCGCGGCCCGAGCAGCGGCTCAAAGGCACGGCCGAGATTTTGCGCAAGCTGGCGTCGATCGCGGAGCGGGCGAAGGCGGCGTAGCACGAGCGCCGGTCTATCGAAGATCGCGCTGTTTGCGCTTACTGGATCATCCGCCTTCGCGGACAGTGACGGCCCGCGGGTGCGGCAACCTTAGCGCGGCATCTGCAGCACCGGCTTGATGGTCTTGCCGCTCGCGCCTTCCGCCGCGGCGCGGTTGATGTCCTCGAAGTCGTAGAAAGTGATCAGCTTCTCGATCGGAAACCGACCGGCCATCACGTAATCGACCAGTTGCGGGATGAACACCTTCGGCACGCTGTCGCCCTGCACCACGCCGCGCAAGGCGCGCCCATTCTGGATGAAGGGCATCTCGATCGTCACCTCGGTACCGGCGCGGGCGGTACCGACGAGCACGCAGGTGCCGGCCGGCATCAATGCTTCGACCGCTTCGCGTAACACCTCCGGGACGGCCGAAGTCTCCAATGAGAAGCGCACGCCCGGACCCGTAATCTTTTTGATTTCGGACACCACCTCGGTGCGGCCGCTGTGATTGATGGCATGGGTCGCACCGACATCGCGCGCCACCTTTAGCCGATGGTCGTGCAAGTCGACGGCAATGATCGGATCGCAGCCCGCAATCTTGGCCGCCATCAGGCCGGACAAGCCCACCGCGCCGACGCCGAATACCAAGAAGGCGTCGCCAGGTTGCGGCTTCATCACATTGAGCACCGCCCCGGCGCCGGTCTGGCCGCCGCATGCAAGCGGCCCTAGCATCTCAATCGGCGCGTCGGAGCGCACCTTCACCGCGAAGCGTTCGTTGGCGATCAGATAGGTGCCGAACGACGACTGCTGGAAAAATGCGCCATAGACCGGTTTGCCGTCCTGCGAATAGAGTGCCGAGCCATCGGCACGGGTGCCCATGCGTTTCAGTTCGCCGGAATGCAAACAATAACTCAGGCGATGGCTGCGGCAGTTCGGGCATTCGCCGCACCAGGGATAGGCCATAATTACGTAGTCGCCGGGCTTGAACTCGGTCACCGCCGAGCCGGTTGCACGCACGATGCCGGCGCCCTCGTGGCCGAAGACGGCGGGATAGCGCATGGTGGGGTAATAGCCGTCGCGTGCGTGCAGATCGGTCGCACACATGCCGGTTGCCACGACTTCGACCAGCAATTCGTTGGCGCGCGGCTCGGTGAGTTCTACCGGCTCGAGGTTGAACGGGCCGGTGCATTCCCGCACCACCGCCGCGGTGATCTGCATGACGGCTTCCGGCTACTCCGCCGCCTCACCGCCCGGCGCGCTTTCAACTTCCTGCGCCACGCGCTCGATCATTTGCGCCAGATATTCCGGCGCCTGCGCGCCCGACACCGCGTAGCGGCCGCCAAAGATGAAGCAAGGCACGCCCTCGATACCGGCCTCCTTGGCGGACTGCGCTTCGCGCGTCACTTCCTCGATGTCGGTATCGCTCGCCAGCGCTTCGCGAACGTCATCGGGGGCGAGGCCGACATCGGTCGCCGCCTGCACCAATACCGCGCGGTTAGTGAGATCGGCGCCCTCAGTGAAATACAGATCCATCAACTTCTGCTTCATCTCGGCCGCCTTGCCGATGCCGCCGGCCCAGCGGATCAGCCGGTGGGCGTCAGTGGTATTGGGCTGGCGGCTAAGCCGGTCCGCGGCGTAGTCGAGCCCTTCGTCGGCCGCCGCCGCCGTGACGCGCTGGGCGATCTCCCGATAGCGCTCCGGCGAGCCGAACTTGGTGGTCAAATAATCGGCACGCGAAATGCCCTCGCGTGGAATCCAGTCGTTCAAGAAGTAAGGATGCCAGTGGACCTCGACGGGAACCTCGGGTGCGAGCTGCAATGCCTTTTCGAGGCGGCGCTTGCCGATAAAACACCACGGGCAGACCACGTCGGAGACGACGTCGATACGCAGCGGTTGGTGTCCGGACATGGCTGACTCCTCATCCATACGGAAGAAACGGGAGCCTAAGCTTTCGTCTATTCGGCGGCAACCACCCGGCTGGCCATGACCCGCATCATCAGGCTGTCGAGGCTGTCGCCCGCCTTCAGCGTCGCCAGCGTCACGTTGGCGGTGATCGGGTGCTGCGGGTTGTTGGCCGGGCGCATATGATTGCGTAGCGCACCGGCGAGGCGGCGCACCACAACATGAGCGTGGCGGAGATCGGTCTGGGTCAGCGCGACAAGGATGGAGCCGTCGTCCTCGCGGGTCGCGAAGTCGATGTTTCGGATCAGCCGTTTGAGAAGGCGCGCACCATCGAGGCCGGCGCGCTCCTCATAGGTGCCTTCGAACGTGAACCGCCCAAGCGACAGCGGCAGGCTGCGGTCGCTGGCTTCGGCCATCGACTTGTTGAGATCACGCCAGAACACGTCACGCATCAAGAGGCCGGTTTGCGGGTCGAACATGCCGTCGGCATCGAGCGAAGCAAGCATGCGCTTTAGCCGGTTCTCGAAAGCGTGCATGCGCACCAACGGCATCATGCGCGGCACCAGCCGCAGCGGATCGCCGTTGACATGATCGATATTGATCAGAGCGTTGTCGAAAGCGGGAGGCGCATCGCCGATCACTGCAATTGGGACATCGCGGAAACGCGGCTCCTCCGCCAGAACGGTGAGAAATGCCTCCACCATGCGCGGAGAAATGCCGTCGCCCACGACCACGCCGTCGATTTCCCGAACGTCGAGATGGGCGGCGGCGGTTTCCACGCTGAAGGCGCCTACCATATTGACGCGTTCTCCGATTGCGACGCTGAGCGTCGGATAAAGCGGGCCGCGGCCGACAACCAACACCGTTGCGTCTTCCAGCGCGTCGTGCGTCGGCAGTGCCGGCAGCGTGCCGCTTTGCGCTGCAGCCATTTCGATGCGGCGCAAGATGGTTGAATGCAGCGCGCGCACGCGCAGCGCCGAGCTCAAGCGCGCAATCAGGCGCTCGACCGGCAGATCTGCGTCCGCGGACAGGGCGATCGGAATGGCGGCTTCCTGGTCGCCTTGCACGCGGGCGATGGTCGGCACGATCGCGCCGTTCACAGTGGCTATTTGCAGGCAGAGCATGCGGGCCGCGGATTCGCTTTCCGCCAGGCCGGGCTCGGCGATGACCACCGCCGCCGGCTTGACCGCAACGAAAGCGGTTGGGGCGTCTGCCCATTTTGCTTCGACGATGGGGAAGGCGCCCGCGGCACTCAGCGCTTCGGTAAGGTCGGTCGCCGGATTCTCGGCGACCACAACGATGGGACCTTGAAGCGACATAGGGTGTACGCGACGGACATGTTACAAAGGCGCGGAACAGTAGACCGCGCCCTGTTAACGGCCCGTCAACAACACTGGAACATTACGGGATATTGCGCGGCTCGCGCGGACGGAAGGCGTCGGCAATGAGCGGATTGGCTCCGCCGGCCCGCAAGGCGGCGATCACGCCAGTGCGGTTGCGGGCGCTGCCGGCGAGACGCTGGCCGAGCGTGGCGTCCGGCAGGGCGACGATGGTCGCTTCCGCATCGACGGCAGCGACTGCCTCTTCCAGTTCGCGCTCGTGAAATCGATAACCACCGATGGTCCTGATGCCGGGGGCCGGCGCGCTCATGATCAGCGAATTTGTGTCGAGCCGGCGGCGGCAGGCCAAGCCAGTGTCGACGAAGCCATCCGGGGTCGGCGCAAGGAACGGAGAGTAGCCCTGCTCGGCACCCGGCGGGAATGCATGCGTCGGCACCATGGCGCCGCGCAGTCCGAGGGTGCCTTCTGCGGTGCGTGCAGTCTCGATCAGCGTGGTTGTGTTTTCGCCACCGCGCTGGGGGCTGACGATGCCATAGGGCAGCAACGCCGGTGGGGCCCCCGACGTGCGCCGGGTTGCGATGAGCCCGAGTTCACCAAACGCCGCGACATCGATCAGTGCCGCGGAACCCTGCCAGTTCAACTGGGCGGCAAGCCGCTCGGGTGTGCGCCACAGCGCCACTATGGTCTCGCCGCCTGGCTGCACCGTTTCGCCGAGCGCGGGCAGGGTGGCGCCCGGCAGGATCACCAGTCCGGCGCCGATCTCCTTGCGTTGTGCGGCGAAGGCTTCTGGTTCGAAGGGATGATTTAGGTGCAGCGTGCCGCCGGAGAGCAGCCATGGCACCAGCGCGAGCGCCAAGCCGGCAAAGGATGTCAGCGGCACGGCGGTCAGGATGGCTCCGCTCTGGGGATGACCCGCTTCCAATGCGACGGCGAGGCCCGCCGCGATCAACTGGGTGTGGTTGCGCGCGATCGCCATAGGCCCTTTGGGCGTCACGTCGAAGGTGACGACGGCGACATGAGCGGCGGCATTCCCGGGCCGCGCCGGCGCATGGGTAAATTCGCGTCTTGCCGGCATACGCTCGTCGAGCGGAACGACGCCGTCGGGCAGATTGCGCCCGAAGCCGCAGACATGGCGAATTGTGAAGAGTTCGACCGCGGCCTCGATCGCGATCTCGGCGGTGCGGGTGTTGCCTACGTGCGACGCAGTGATGATTGCCTTGGCGCCGATCTGGCCGAGGGCGGCGACGATCTCCCGCTTGCGCCAAAGCAGCGGCAGCGGAATGGCGATCATGCCAGCGCGCAAAACGCCGAGCAGAGCGATGACGCTTTCGACCGTGTTGCCGAGTTGAATCGCGACCATGGCGTCAGTCGGCAGGCCGAGGCCGCGCAACTGCGCCGCTACAGCCGAGATCGCCCGGTCGGCGTCGGCATAGGTGAGCGAGCGAGGCGCGCCGTCCGTGACGCGGTAGCGGTCTGGCGCATCGGCCAACGCCACGCTGTGCGCGTGGCGCACGCCGGCGCGCCGGAAGAGGCTGTCGAGGGTGGCCCCCTGCTGCGTCGTCTGTGCGTCGTCGTCGCCAAGGATCATGTGGCCTCCCCGTGCCACCAGGTTTCCGGCAGGTAACCGAACAGCGAGGTGCGATTCGGATGTTTGATTTTGGTCCAGCGCGCCACCCATTGCACGGGGAGATGATAGAGAGGCACAACATAAAATCCGGACAGCAGCACCCGGTCGAGCGCCCGAATCGCTGCCACGAAGTCGGCTTCGCTGACTGCGGCGAGCAAGGCCTTGATCATGGCGTCAACCGCTTTCGATTTGACGCCCATGTAGTTACGGCTCCCGTCCTCGGTGGCGGCGGCCGAGCCCCAGTAGAACAATTGCTCGTTGCCGGGTGAGAGCGATTGGTCCCAGTGGTACTTCATCATGTCGAAGTCGAATTGGATGCGGCGCTGCTCGAACTGGGTAGTGTCGACGGTGCGCACGCGCGCGTCGATGCCGGCGCGCTTGAGCGTGCGTGAAAAAGCGAGCGCCAGCCGCTCTTCGTCGCGGCTTGATGTGAGGATTTCGAAGGCGAGCCGGCGGCCGGTGGCGCGGTGGCTGAGCGTGGTGCCCTCGATGTGCCAGCCAGCCTCGGCGAACAGAGCGAAGGCGCGGCGCAGGCCCTTGCGGTCGCGGCCCGAGCCGTCGCTCTTGGGCGGCGACCATTTGCCTTCAAGGATGTCGGGACGCACCGCGCCGGGAAACGGCTTCAGCAACTCGCGTTCGCGGGCATCGGCCGGCCGGCCGTGAGAGGAGAGCGGGCAGTCGTCGAAATAGCTGGTGGTGCGGCTGTAGACGTCGAAAAAATAGGTGTGGTTGAGCCATTCGAAATCGAAAAGATGCAGGATCGCTTCGCGTACGCGGACGTCAGCAAAGACCGCCCGACGGGTATTGAACACCAAGCCGTCCATGCCCTTCGGCAAGCCGTAGGGAAACGATTCCTTGACGACTTGGCCCTTGCGCACGGCCGGAAAATTATAGGCGGTTTTCCAACGGCCGGGATCGGTCTCCAGGCGCGCGTCGTAGAGTCCGGTCTTGAAAGCCTCAAAATGAGTGTTGCCGTCGCGGAAATAGTCAAAGCGGATGGTGTCGAAATTCCAAAGGCCCTGGTTTATCGGTAGATCTCGGCCCCAATAGTTCGGGTCGCGGGTGAAAGTGACACTTGCACCCGGCTTCACCTTCGTTACCGTGTAGGGGCCGGTGCCGAGCGGAGCGGTGAAGCTCGTTTTCTCGAAACGCTCGGAATTGGTCGCATGCTTGGCGACAATCGGCATCAGGCCGAGGATCAGCGGCAATTCGCGGTCATTGGCGCCCGTGAGGTCGAAGCGAACCGCTCGCGCGCCGTCGCTCTCCGCCTTCGCCACCTTGGAATAATAAATTCCGAAGTTGGGGCGGCCGTGGTCACGCAGCAAAGCCCAAGAGAAAATCACGTCGTCGGGAGTCACCGGCTTGCCGTCAGAAAAGCGTGCAGCGGGATTGATGGTGAAACTCACGTAGGAGCGCGCCGCGTCGGTCTCGACCCCATCGGCAAGGAGCCCGTAGAGGGTGAACGGCTCGTCATAGCCGCGCGCCAAGAGGCTCTCGATCACGTAGCTGCGGATGTTGAGGGCGGGCAGCCCCTGCACGATGAAGGGATTAAGGCTATCGAAAGTGCCGAGCACACCCTGAACCAATCGGCCACCTTTGGGCGCGGCCGGATTCGCATAGGTCGGGTGACGGAAATCAGGTCCCCAGGCAGGTTGTCCGTGCATGGCGATAGCATGAACCGATCCTGCGTGCCTCGCTGGCGCCGGCGGGCAGGCGCGCGAGACCACCCGCCGCCAACAGCGCCCCGAATACAACCGAGCGCCGGGAGGGCCGCCACGCCGCGCTGGCGCGGGGATCAGTCAAAGGCGAGGACACGGGTCGAATGCGATTCGTTTCCGATTTGACTGAAACTAACACACCCAGCACCCGTATTTTCGGCACATTCGTGGCTTTATTGCGGGGCGGAGATGGGCTATCAGGCAGGAACGGCCCTGTCACGCTCTCGCCCTATTTCATGCGGTAGAGAGCCCAGGAAAAGAACAGGCGACCGTCCGGTTCGGCGTGGGGCCGCGGACGTCGGGAACAAAGGAAGCAGCAATGGATCATCGGATCGCATGGCCTCGGCCTTGGGGCCGGGTGCTCAGCGCCACTGTGGCGGCCGTCGCCTTGGTGGCAACGGCGACCCTGTTGGCGGCACCGCCGGCGCTCGCCCAGAACAAGAAGCCGGCCGCCAAACCGGCGCCTGCCGCCAAGCCGGCACCACAAGCCGCACAGAACAACAAGCCGGCGTTGATGTATTCGCCGTGGATGAAAGTGTGCGGCAAGGGCAACGACACCAACCACAAAGAGGTTTGTGTCGTGACCAAGGACGGCCGCTTGGAAAACGGCATGCCGGTCGCCATCGTCCAGCTGTTCGAGCCGGAAGGCCAACCGAAGATGATGCGCGTGACCGTTCCGCTCGGCATGCAGTTGCAGCATGGCACGCGCCTGATCATCGATCAGGGCACTCCCGTCAACGAGCCCTACAAGATCTGCTTTCCGGTCGGCTGCATGTCGGACTACCCGGTTAGCGACGAGATGATCAAGCAGATGAAGAAGGGCAAGACGCTGACCGTACAGGCGATCAACATGCGTGGTCAGCCGATCAGCCTGCCGATGCCGCTCAACGATTTTGCCAAGGCGATCGACGGTCCGCCGACCGATCCCAAGGTGTTCGAGAAACAGCAGCGCGAGCTTCAGGAACAGTTGCAGAAAAGGGCGGAGGCCGCGCGCAAGAAGCTGGAATCCCAAAAACCGGCGCCGCCGATGGCGCCCGCGCCGGCTGAGAAGAAATAGCGCGAAGAAACCTCGCCAAGAGGCGGCAAATGAAGAAAAAAGCGCGGGCTCAGGCTCGCGCTTTTTTGTTATGATGGCCGAAGGGGCAAACAGCGCCAGTATGTCGGCGCGGCTCCGGCTAATTCAACTGACTGTTGCGCGGATGATAGCTGCCGGCGTCGTCCCGGTCGAACACCTCGGCCACCTGCGGATGGCGGATTGGGTCCCCGGACGTGTCGGCCAACAGATTCTGTTCCGAGACGTAAGCGATGTATTCGGTTTCATCGTTCTCGGCGAACAGATGATAATAGGGCTGGTCTTTGCGCGGCCGAACGTCGGCGGGGATCGACTCCCACCACTCCTCGGTGTTGTTGAACTCAGGATCGATGTCGAACACAACGCCGCGGAACGGAAACAGGCGGTGCTTGACCACCTGTCCGATCATGAATTTGGCATTGCGCATCTTGTTCATGGGCTGACCCAATAATCCATTCTGTGGCAGTCCGCCAGGGCGAGCCAGCCAGCGGCAAAACTGGCGTATAAACAATGGGTTGTTAAAGCGCGTACCGCGCGCCCATGTCCGGGTCCTTGGCGGCGACCAGCCGGGCGAGGTCGAGCAGTACCTTGGCCTGCTTCCAGGTGGCATCGTCCTGCATCTTGCCGTCGATCATGACCGCCCCGGCACCGTCCGGCATGGCGTCGACGATCTTCTTGGCGAAAGCCACCTCGCCCGGATCGGGCGAATAGACCGTTTTGGCAATGGCGATCTGTGAGGGGTGCAGCGACCAGGCTCCGACGCAGCCGAGCAGGAAGGCGTTGCGGAACTGGGCCTCGCAGGCGGCGGGATCGGAGAAGTCGCCGAAGGGGCCGTAGAAGGGTTTGATGCCGGCGGCCGCGCAGGCGTCGACCATTTTCGCAATGGTGTAGTGCCAGAGGTCCTGCTGATAGGCGGCGCGCGGGGCATCGGCGTTCGCCGGATCGGAATCGGCCAGCACCTTGTAGTCGGGATGGCCACCGCCGACGCGGGTGGTCTTCATGGCGCGCGAGGCGGCGAGATCGGCGGGGCCCAGGCTCATACCGTGCATGCGTGGAGAGGCGCCGGCGACCGCCTCAACATTGTTGACGCCCTGCGCGGTCTCGAGAATGGCGTGAATCAGGATCGGCTTCTTGATCTGACGGCGCGCCTCCAGTTGAGCGAGCAACTGGTCGAGATAATGGATGTCCCAGGGCCCGTCGACCTTGGGCAGCATGATGACGTCAAGCTTGTCGCCGACCGCACCGACGATTTCGATCACATCATCGAGTGCCCATGGCGAATTGAGCGCGTTGATACGGGTCCAAAGGCCCGTGTTACCGAAGTCAGTGGCTTTGGCCATTGCGATGAAGCCGTCGCGGGCCGCTTGCTTGGCGTCGATCGGAATGGCGTCCTCCAAATTACCCAACACCACGTCCACTTGGCGCACCAGATCGGGCACCTTGGCCCGGACCTTCTCCACGTGCGGCGGCACGAATTGGATCATGCGCTCGAGCCGCACCGGCAATTCGCGCAAGGGGGCCGGCGCACCGATGGCGAGCGGCTGGAAGAACTGGCGGGGCGGTTTCATGAGCGTTTTCGGGTTCGGTCGTTGGGTCTGGGCTTGTCGAGGCCTTTCAAAGGGCTGCTCAGCCGTTTAGAGCAATGCAAAGGCCGCGCCAAGTGGCCGCTGATACGCCGCTTCAGGCACCCGCCGGAACCGCTTGAATGATCGACGTTCTCAACCTTGCGCTGCTGTTTTTCGGGCTGATCGTCATCGGCTGCGAGAAAATTATTCCCAAAGCATGTCGCGGCCAATCACGCGTTGAGCGACGGCCGATTTGTTTATCAGTCCACGTCAGAGTTACAACGCCTCGCCGCGCATCAGCCGCGGCTGATTGGCGCGCGGGGCGATGCCTTCGCGCATGACACTGCGGCGCAAGAGGCCCGATGCGGTCGATCATGTAGAGGCCTAAGCCCCGCGCGCCCTGCGCCGGCAAAAGATCGGAGAGCAAAGTGCGGTTGAGCAGGTCGACCGCGAGCGTGCGGCTGCCGACGTCGGCGCGGCGCAGGCGGTCGTAGCGCGCGAGCAATGCGGCGTTGCCGATATCACCGTCACGGCGGCGGGCTTCGACTGCGAGCTCGCCGATGGTCGCGGCATCGCGCAAACCGAGATTGAGCCCTTGCGCGCCGATCGGCGGGATGACGTGGGCCGCTTCACCGACCAACGCGATGCGGTGCTTGGCGAAAGTCCGTGCCGTGCCGACGGTCAAAGGAAACAACCCGCGACCTGGTTCGACCGTGATCTTGCCGAGGATGGAATGAGACGCGCGTTCGATTTCGGTGGAAAGTTCGGCGTCGTTCGAGGGCCGCGATCTCGTCGGCGTCGTGCGGGTCGAGCACCCAGACCAGGCTCGATCGCTGGCCAGGCAATGGCACCACGGTGAAGGGGCCGTTTGGCGTATGAAATTCGGTCGAGGCGTCGCGGTGCGGCCGGCGGTGGCCGAACGACACCGTAAGCGCCACTTGCGGGTAGCGGCGCTCGTCGAGCGCGATGTCGGCGGCGGCGCGGCAGAGCGAGCGGCGGCCGTCGGCGCCGATGACCAGCGGGGCGCGCAGCGTCTCGCCGCCCTTGAGCACGACCGACACGTCGTCTTCGCCCGCCGACAACTCCGTGACCTGATCGTCCACCAGCCGCAAGCCAGGGAGGGTGCGGGCGCGTTCATCCAACGCCGCCACCAGATGGCGGTTCTCGATGTTGTAACCGAACGCCTCGAGCCCAATTTCGTCCGCCTCGAACTTCACCTCGGGCGCGCGCCACAGCCGCCCGGTGTCGTCGACGATGCGCATGACCCGAAGCGGTGCGGCCTGATCGCGGCATAGCGTCCAGACGCCCATGGTCTCTAAGGCCGTGACCGAACCGCCCAATAGGGCGGTGGTGCGGTTGTCGGCTTGCCCAGGCTGGGGGCCCACCAGAACCGTGGCAATTCCGCCGCTCGCCAGCGCAATGGCCGCTGTCAGGCCAGCCGGGCCGCCACCCACCACGATGGCCTGGGGATCGCCGCTATTTTTGTCCAGGATCAATGCCTTCGCCTGATTTTCGCAGTTTCCAGGTTAGTACAAGTCGGCTCCGACCGGGTCTCGAGGGCCACGACCATGCGCGCTTCTGTCGATACTCCCATCAGGTCCGATAGGCTATGTCGAGCGCGCAAGACAGAATACAAATATGACTGAAACGACCGACCGCAGCCTCACCCATCTGCCGCCTGCCGCCGGCCGGCTGGGGGCCGTATTGGCGCGGCCGAAGTGGCTCGCCGGGATCTGCATCGTCGCGATCACCGGGCTCGGCTGGCTCTGGCTCGGCCTCCTTATTGCCGGTATGGGCGGTCCGGCGGGGGCGCTCGGGCCCGGCATGGGAACGCTCGATCTCTTGCCGCGTGCGTTTGCCGCACTGTGTAAGCCCACCTTCGGCCTCTCGGTCCTGGCGATGCCGGGCGAAACGTGGGGCGCGACCGGTTTCGTTGTGGTCGGTCTCATGTGGGCGGCGATGGTCTTGGCGATGATGCTGCCGAGCGCCGGACCGATGATCTTCACCTATGCGGAGATCGCCGACACCGCAGCCGCCAAGGGTGAGCCGATCGTTTCTCCATTCGTGCTGACGGCCGGATACACCGTGGTCTGGCTCGGCTTTGCCGCGCTCGCGACGCTCGCGCAATTCGGTTTCACCCGGGCCGCGCTCATCGACGATAGCATGGCCTCGGCGAGCGGGCTGTTCTCGGGCGCGATCTTTATCGCTGCCGGCTTCTATCAGTTCTCCGCGCTCAAACATGCTTGCCTCAGGCAATGCCAGAGTCCGTTCCCGTTCTTCTTCGCAAATTGGTCAACCGGCGCGCGCGGTGTGTTCCGGCTCGGGCTGAAGCAGGGGCTTTTCTGCCTCGGCTGTTGCTGGGCCATGATGGCGGTGATGTTCGCGGTCGGCGTCATGAACGTCGTGTGGATGGCCGCGCTCGGCATTGCCATGACAGTGGAAAAGCTGCTCACCGGCAACCGCTTCAGCCATGCGGTCGGCGTCGCCATGATCGCCGCAGGCGTCGCCTTTGTCGGCGTGGCCTTCGCCGCCCATTGGCCGGTCTAACCGAATTACATTGCTGATCTGGGACGACGCGGTGTTCCTACTTCCCGCCAGCTTTCATAGCCCCGATGGATCGGTCGCTGTCCCCAATGGATGTGTCGACCAACCACCCAGCGAAGTCTGACACGCGTCGGTTCCTCGCGTTTGTCTTGCAGGCATGTCGGAAAGATGCAAACTTTCAATCCACGTTGGAATTTAGTGGCAAATCCCGCACAAAATGCTCGCTATAGGCGAACCGATCAGAGGTCTGAGCAAAGCGAAATTGAAGCGGCCGTAATGAGACGAATGGGGGGTCGGAAAATGCAGGCGTGCTTCAAACTTGTCGCAACGATTGTTTGTTGCGCAGTCGTCACCATCGCTCAGGGAATGATTGGCGGAGCCCAGGCGAGGGCCCTTAACTGCGGCGCTGTAAATCAGCGCGCCTGCAAAATTTTCGAACACATCCCGGCGTGTAACCGCGGTCTCGCCAATCGTGGCGGGCGTTGCATTGTCGTCAGCAGGCCGCCCGCGCGCCCAATCTTCCACCCACCGCCGCCCCGACGCGTCGTGTGCGGAGGGCTTAATCAAAGAGCCTGCAAGATTTTCGAACACATCCCGGCGTGTAACGGCGGTCTCGCCAATCGTGGCGGGCGCTGCATTGTCGTCAGCAGGCCGCCCGCGCGCCCGATCTTCCACCCACCGCCGCCCCGACGCGTCGTGTGCGGAGGCCTCAATCAAAGAGCCTGCAAGGTTTTCGAACGTATTCCGTCGTGTAACCGCGGGCTCGCCGAGCGCGGCGGACGCTGCATTGTCGTGCAACGACCGCCTCCACGGCGCGTCGTTTGCGGTGGCGTCAATCAAAGAGCCTGCAAGGTCTTCGAGCGGATACCGTCATGTAATCGCGGGCTGCGTGAGTTTCGCGGCCAGTGCGTCGCCAGCCTGGCTGGTCGCTGCGGCGGATTAAATCAGCGGCCCTGTAAGCTCTGGGAGCGGATCCCTTCATGCAATAAGGGATTGATCGAGTACGTCCACCCCAATGTTTGTGCGCCCCCGAAAGTCCGTTTCGTCTGCGGTGGCCTAAATCAGCGGCCTTGCAAGGTATTCGAGCGCATCCCGTCGTGCGATCGGGGCCTCTTTGAGGACTTTGTCAAAAATCGCTGCGTGAATAAGTCCAATCTGAATTCCGCGGCCGAGCTTGGCAAACAATGCTATCGCGATTTCAAGCCTATGGCCCCGTCTTTCTTGAGGGTCGCGCTCTGCTTCTACCGGCCGCCCGTCTTGCGTATCTTGAAGCCGCTACTGCGCAAGAAGCAGAACGCTAAGCTTAAAGACTTCCTCCTTGCCGGCACGTGCGCGCCGGAGCTTAAAGCTGCCGCCAGCGTCATGCAGAGCCGTGGATTTAAGTCTCTTTCGATCGGCATTGGCGGCGAAGTCGGAGCCATCGTGGGCGCCAATTCGCAGTTCTTCGTCGCGCTCGACACCACGCTGCGCGGAAAGGCGTACATATATGAAACTCTAGGCTGGCAGATCGGCACAGCGGCCGGCGGGAGCGTCAACGCAATTGTTACCGCATACTACCCACGGGCGAGCCAGCTCGCCGGCAAGGGACAGGGCTTCTCTGTTTCACTCAAGGCGCTGGGTGGGGCAGGAGGCGCCGTCGGGCTTAGCTACGCGGAACGTGGCCAATCTCCACGGTGCACCAGCTTTTCGGCTGCCGTCGGTGCGGGCGCCGAAGCCAACGCTGGCTCATTGTCGCGCACGACCACTTTGCGGCTTACGAACTGAACTGAGAGCAGGTCGTCGCGCGACGCGCCGCAGTCCCGCTTTAACAGTCGGAGCAATATTCAAAGAGGGGTGGGCCCGCGTCGCTCGGGCCAACCCGCGCTTGCTGTTGGGCTATCATGGTACTGATGTTCGCGGTCGGTGCCACCCATTGGCGGCGCCATGGAATTTGCGCTAATGCTCAAAAAAAGCCGGGAGTGAAACTTGACGGAAGCGTGGACATTGAAAGGCGAATTGGCGCTGTCGTGCAGTTGTACGGTGTTCTGCCCCTGCGTGCTATCGCTCGGCGAGCATCCGCCAACCGAAAGCCGTTGCCAGACTTGGGCCGGCATCCGCATCGACGAGGGCCATTTCGACACCATCGATTTATCGGGCATCAAGGTCGGCTTGATGATGGACCTGCCCGGCATCATGGCGCGCGGCAACTGGACCGCGGCGCTGTTCATCGACGACAAGGCGCCGATCCAGGCGGTGAAGGGGCTGACCCGCATCTTCACCGGCCGCGTCGGCGGCACCACACACCTGCTGTCGATCCTCGTCGGGCAGTTCCTCGGCGTGCATCAGGTGCCGATCACCTACGAGACGCAGGGCGAGAGCCGCATCGTCAGCCTGGAGAAATACGGCGGCGGCACCATCACCCCGGTGCGCGGCAAGGAGCGCGGCGACAACGTCGTCATCCGCAACAGCGAATACTGGATCGGGCCGGACGTGATCGTTGCGAAGGCCGAGAAGTCGCGCTTTCGCGGCTTCGGGCGCAACTGGAACCTGGCCGGCCGCTCCTGCGAGATCGTCAAGCTCGATTGGGGCAATCAGTAACGCGTGGTGGCGTAGTGACTCGGCCCCACCCCGCGCGGTGAGGGGCGTTGACATTTTCCACGGGACCAGGCGCGACGAGGATACCATGGACGGATTCATCCGCTTCCGCGCCTTCGCCATCCATGTGTTCACCGCCACCGGGGCAGGTTTGGCGCTCTTGGCGCTGGTGTTTGCGACCGGCGGCCACTGGGCGGCCATGTTCTTTACTCTAGGCGTGGCGCTTATCGTCGACGCCATCGACGGGCCGCTGGCGCGCGCCTTCAACATTGCAGCTGTGCTGCCGCGCTGGTCGGGCGATACACTCGATTTGGTGATCGATTTCGTGACCTACGTGTTCGTGCCCGCCTATGCCATCGCCGCCAGCGGGCTGCTGCCGCAGGCGTTGGCGCTGGTTTCGGGCGTCGTCGTGTGCATGACCGGCGCGCTCTATTTTGCCGACCGCCGCATGAAGACCGAGGACAATTATTTCCGCGGCTTTCCGGCCTTATGGAATTTGGCGGCCTTCTATCTCTACATCCTGCAGCCGCCGGAGTGGACTGCCGCCGTCGCCGTGTTCTTGCTGGCGGCATTGAGCTTCATCCCCGTGCGTTTCCTGCATCCCATCCGCGTCAAGCACTGGCGGCCGTTCAACGTGGCGCTGCTGGCGGCCTGGGCGGTACTGGCTTTCCTGGCGGTCGCTGCCAATCTCGAGCCGGGCCCTTATGTGACGATGCCGCTGTCGGCGATCGCGGTTTATTTCTTCGCCATCGGCCTGTTGCGTCCGGCCGCGTAACGGTATTCGCTGGAGCGTTTCCAGGCGAAGTGGGAACCGGTTCGCCGTCCGGAAACGCGACCAAAACAAAAAACTTGCCCTCGTTTTATGTCGGGAGTTCTCCATGCCTGTCCTTCTGATCGCCGGCGGCAGCCGTGGTATCGGCGCGGCCACTGCCCGTGCTGCCGCCGCTGCCGGCTATGACGTCGCCGTCAACTACAAGAGCAATGCCAAGGCCGCCGACGAGGTGGTCGCGGCAGTGAAAACGGCCGGCCACAAGGCGGTGGCGATCCAGGGCGACATGGCGCTCGAAGCAGATATCAAGCGCACCTTCGACGAAGCGACCAAAGCGCTCGGGCCGGTCACCCATTTCGTCCACAGCTCCGGCATCATCGGCCAGAACTCGCGGCTCGACGACGCCGACGCCGCCACCATCCGCGAGGTGCTCGACATCGACACATTCGGCGCGCTGATCTGCCTGCGCGAATGCGTGCGGCGGATGTCCACCAAAAACGGCGGCAAGGGCGGCTCGGTCGTGATGCTGTCGTCGATGGCGGCGCCGCTGGGCGGCGCCAATGAATGCGTGTGGTACGCCGCCGCCAAGGGCGGCGTCGATTCCGCGGTGATCGGAGTCGCACGCGAGGTGGCAAAGGAAGGCATGCGGGTCAACGCCATCACGCCCGGCGTGATCGATACCGACATCCAGCCGCCCGGCCGGATCGAGCGGGTGGGGCCGGCGTTGCCCATGGGGCGGCCGGGGCAGGCTGACGAGGTGGCACACGCCATCCTGTTCCTGCTGTCGGATGAAGCATCCTACATAAACGGCGCGAACTTGCGCGTCTCCGGCGGCCGCTGAGATTTTGTTGCAGGCCGCCGGGTTCGCGTCGGTGTTTCATTGCTTTTTTCGCGACCCTCGTTGCCGGCGTAGGCGGGGCGTGCTCGAGTTCGCGTTCGCAATTCGCAGCGCGTCACCGAACTGGGGCCTTCATGTCGCGACCCATCCTTCTCATTGTCGGCGGCGGCCGCGGCATCGGCGCGGCAACGGGGCGCTTGGCGGGCGCACGCGGCTACGACGTAGCGGTCAACTACAAGCGCGATGCCGGAGCGGCTGAGTGCGTCGTCAATGCGGTGCGGCGCTCAGGAGGCCGTGCAGTCGCCATTCAGGGCGATGCGTCCCGCGAAGAAGATATTGAGCGCGTGTTCGATACGGCCACACACGCGCTGGGCCAAATCAGCCATTTTGTGCACAGCGCCGGCATCGTCGGCAAAAATTCGCGGCTGGATCAAGCCAGCGGCGAGACCATCCGCGAAGTGCTCGACATCAATCTCTTAGGCGCACTGCTATGCGCCCGCGCGGCGGTGCAGCGGATGTCGACCCGGCATGGCGGTGTGGGCGGGGCGATCGTGCTGCTGTCGTCGATTGGTGCGGTGACGGGCTCGGCGAATGAATACGTGTTCTATGCCGCGGCCAAGGGCGGGGTGGACTCCCTCACCGTCGGGCTGGCACGCGAAGTCGCCAAGGAGGGCATCCGGGTCAATGGCGTGCGGCCAGGCCCCACCGACACCGGTATCCACGAGCCCGGGCGGCTGGCACGCGTCACACCGATGTTGCCCATGGGCCGCCCCGGTCAGCCGGATGAAGTCGCCGAGGCGATCCTGTTCCTCTTGTCGGAGGAAGCATCCTACATCACCGGCTCGGTGCTCAACGTGGCGGGCGGGCGGTGACTTTCGATCGGCCTCATGCCGAGGAGCCGCGCGTGAGCGCGCCTCCTCAGATGAGGCGGTGAAGGCTGCGGGCATGTCCTGCGTCGATCGCGTTGCTCATGGCGACGTGAGAGGGGACATGGCGCGACGTCTGCAAGGATCCAATCTGCGACATCACAAACCCAAATAATTGCACCAATTCGGTCAGTGCCGCCGGTCAACTCGGTTTAGCGCCGTGCAAGCTAATACCTGGCCGTTTGCTTTCGTTGACGCCGGTTGGAACCTTGTCTCGAGAATATAGGTTAGCTTGGCCGAGTTTCCGAGAAAGCCCTCCTCGCGGCGATCTCCCTGTATAGCGGCCTTTGCGTAGCGGCTTACCGCCTAGCTCTTAACGTTACTTCGTCTGGTCAACCAATGGATCGGATTCCCGCACAACGTCCAAAACGTACGGACCACCGCGAGGACGCATTTTTTCTTCAGACGCGCAGTGCGTGTTGCTGGCCGCACTAGCAGGCTGCTGAAAAACTTCGATTTGAGAGCGATTTTCGCGATGGTCGCGCTGACGACGGACGGAGTGTGTAGCGATCTGCGCCACATACACGGTATTGGGTACGGCGTTGCTTCATATTCGACGGTCCGGACGGAGTCATCCTGTTGCGGCCAGGATTTTGGGGATGCGGACGAGATTGTAGGCGGTCGCGGTCAGCACGAAGAACCACTCCACCAAGCCGCGGCCGCGATGCCGCGTCTTGCGCAGGCCCCCGACGGTCTTCATCCAGCCGAACGGTTCCTCGATCCGCTTTCGCTTGATCGTGCTGATGCGATAGCCGGGATGCCGGGTCGTGCGCGCATCGATCGCCGAGCGGCGGTTGGCATTGTTCTGCGAGACATGCGGCGTGCAGCCGCGTTTGCGACAGCCAGCAACAAACTCAGCGGTGTCATAGTTCTTGTCGCCGCCCACCGTGCTGCCGGGCCTGACGTTATCCTCGATCATGTCGAGCGCGGTGGCGCGCTCGGCCGTGCCGTTGGCTTCGGTCAATCGCGCATCGACGATGAGCCCATGGCGGTTTTCTGTCATCAGATGGCCCATGTGACAGAGCTTGGCCTCCTTGCCGGCGCCTTTGCGGAACAGCCGGGCGTCGGAGTCGGTGGTCGAGGAATGCGTGTCGTTCTTGCGCGTCTGGCCATGGAAGTTGCGTTCGGCGTTGCGCCCGCCGCCACTGGCTCCCGCTGGCGGTTTGCCGCCGCCATCCTTTGGCACAAAACTCTTCATGCTGGCCCAGGCTTCGATCAACGTGCCGTCGACCGAGAAATGTTCGCTGGACAAAAGCTTGTTCACCTGCGGCAGGTTCAGGACGCTCGCGAAAAACTTGGCCGCGATATCGCCGTCGAGCAGCCGGTCCCGGTTCTTGCAGAATACGGTCGCGTCCCACACCGGATCGTCCGCCGACAGCCCGACAAACCAGCGGAACAGCAGATTGTAGTCGAGTTGCTCCATCAACTGCCGTTCCGAGCGCACCGTGTAGAACGCCTGCAGCAGCAGTGCTCGCAGCAACCGCTCCGGTGGGATCGAAGGTCGTCCTTCGCGGGCATAAAGCCGGTCGAAGGATCGCGACAAATCCGCAAGCGCCGCGTCTACCAACTCGCGGATCGCCCGCAACGGATGATCCGCGGGGACACGCGCCTCCAAACGAACGTAGCTGAAAAAACCTTCCGATCGTTGATCGTCGCCGCGCATCGCCGTCCTCAGCTCAAAGGAATCAAGCACATGCACAGAATCACACTCCAATCGCCCCGCAAAACGACTTTTTCAGCAACCTGCTAGTGGTGCAGGGACAATACACAAGCCTGAACCTTGTCCTGCCTTGGTGCGACTAGTGGATAGCGGAGACATTTATGGCCGAAAAAAAAGAGAAATCACTAAAACCAAATCACGAAGAATTACATCGGCCGGCGTCCGCGAACGATGATCAGGAGCCCTTCGTCCAACCTCAAACTTCCACTGCGCCGACTACCCCAACGCCTGGATCTGAATCGCGTTTTCGCAGAATTTGGCCGCTCGCACTGATAGTGCTCGGGTTAGGGCTCACTTTGGCTTGGTTATCTATCGTGGGATATGGGCTCATTCAACTAGTAGAACACGCAATTTAAGATCCCAGAACGGTAAATCAGAACCGTTACCCGCTCAGGCAGGTGTCCGCCAAAGCAGCTAAGCTAACACGATCAGTGATGGCATCCACGCCGTGACCATTCCTTCCAGGAAAAGCTCCATTGCGCTGCGCGCCCCTCTGATTCCGTCACCCTTAAACAGTAAACGATTTGCGTTCCCGCTATTATTCTCGCCAAGATCTTGCTGAATTTTGTAGGCTAAAATGAAAGTAGATGCGCTTGTGCACAGAATCATATTGTGCGCTGCGGTGCTGGTTCAACGGGAAATCTTGGAAACCCGCCGCAAGGCGGTTTTTCTTTTTGCGCTCCGATATATAGAAGTGAAATTTGGCTGACGTCTGCCTATGAAAGCGGGCACTAGACGACTCGAAGGATGAGGTCGTCTATACGATGCAGCCAACATGCCGTTCATTGCCGAGCATGCCGTAGCCGTTGTCCGACCATGTTCAGAGGCGCGAAATGTCAGCGCAGACCAACAAGCAGGCAGCCACTCAGCGTTTCCTAGTTCCAGTACAGTAGGTGCGCGATTACCTGTTGAGCGGCCTGGAAGTGCACGCCATTTGCGAGGGTCAGGTCTGCAAAATACAGCGCAATCAAGCATGTTACTGCAGCGGGCGATAGTTTCATGACGACCTCGAAGGATCACATATGCTCGCTCACAACATTCTTGCTGTTTCCTGGTTCCCAAAGCGGCTCGAATTGTGACGACCTGCGCTTGCAAATGGTTCACGATGCGCAAATGGGAAGATACTAATTTAACTTATAGGCTGCTTGACGCCCTACGAGGCATTGAAGACGCCACGCACGACATTGCCCAGTCGAGTATTCCGGACTTTCGGTAGGAGGCTCCCTGATGACGATCATCGATTCCCAGGTCCATGCTTATGAAGCGAACTCCCCGAAGCGGCCGTGGCACAGCGTACCAAACTGGCCGCCTCACGTGACGGGTGATGAAATGGTGGTGGCGATGGACAAGGTGGGAGTCGACGGTGCGATCTTTATCTCCGCTTTTTCACTCTACCGTTACGACGCAAGCTATGCGGTAGAAGTGCAAAAGGTCCATTCCGATCGAATGGCGATCGTCAAGCCGGTCGATCCCGATGATCCGGCGGTGGCAGACGTCATCGCCGACTGGAAGCGCACGCCGGGCGCAGTCGGCATCCGCATCCTCCTGACGAAGGATCCGGGGCGCGAGCGCGACCCTAACCATCCCGGCCTCGACCGGATCGCGCGCGCGGCGGTCACACATGACTTTCCAGTGAACCTCCTATGCTGGGGCAACCTGGAAGCCGGCACTGCCTTGATCGACCGCCACCCCGACACGCGCTTCATTCTCGACCATCTGGGCATCCTGCAGCCGCGCACTCCGCCGGCGCCGCCGCAGCCGTGGGCCGACCTGCCAACGGTGCTGGACCTAGCGAAGCGCAAGAACGTGGTGATCAAGGTGAGCGGCGCCTGCACGCTTTCGAAGGACCCGTATCCGTTTACGGACATCTGGGATCCGCTCGCTCGCGTGTTCGACGCCTGGGGTTTCGACCGCTGCCTGTGGGGTACGGACTGGACGCGCGCCTATGCCATCGTCAACTACGAACAGGCCGTCGAACCCTTCCTTAAGACTGATCGCCTGACGAACAGCGAGCGAGCCATGCTGATGGGCGGCGCCTGCGCCAAGGTCTATCGTTGGTCGCCGAAGAAACCCTAACTTAGTCAACGTTGCCCCCAGGCCGATAACGGCATGTCTACTTTGCGTCCGCTTTGCCCCCTAAGAGATGGGGACATCAGAGCGCGTAAACACAATGTTCGCTAAAGGCCGCCATATACGGACATCGGCTCGCTATCCAGTCAGTATCGATTTCAGCGCGTCACGCTCTTCAACGACGAAATCAAAAAACGCTGCAATGCGCGGCGTGCGTCGTAGATCGGGGTGAGTCAATAGCCGCCAGCTTCGTGCGAGTTCCGGGATCGGTCCCAACACGCGCACCAGGCCGGGCTCGCCGTCGGCAATCGCCGTTGGCAGCGGCCCGATCCCGACGCCGGATTTCACGGCGTACATCATGCCGAGCATGCTGTTGTTGCGGGCGGTGACCTTGGCGTTCGGCGCGACCTCTTTCAGCCATTTCGCCACCCGGTGGCCGCTCATCGATTCATCCAGGCAGACCAGGGTATGCCGCGATAAATCTTCGACATGCGCCGGTTTGCCGTGCCGTGCGATGTAATCCTGGCTGGCATAGACCGCCCAGACCGAGTCCGCGATCTTGCGCCCGATCAGTTCGTCATCGGTATCGCCTGAGCGGAAGGCGACGTCGGCGTCCCCTTTGGAAAGGTCGAGGTAACGGTCGCTCATCACGAAATCGACGCGCAGGTTCGGATGACGCGCGTGAAAGCGCTCAATCAGCGGCATCATGCGCTGCACGATCGGTTCGGGGCAGGTCACGCGGATGACGCCGCCGCGGTCGCGCCCCATGTCGCTTACATGGCGCTCGAAGTCCCCGATCATGGCTTCGATGCGCTCGGCATAGGGCAGGAGTTCTTGGCCGAAATCGGTGAGGCGATAGCCAGCCGCCGTGCGCGACACCAGCTTGCGCTTGATTTTCTTTTCCAGTTCGACCAGCCGCCGCTGCACGGTCGATTGGCTGATCCGGAGCGCCTTGCCGGCCGCGATCGTGCTGCCGTGGCGCGCGACGGCGAGGAAGTATTTGAGGTCGTTCCAATCGAACATTTCGAGCATTATGCAATTCTGAGGCCCCCTGACGCAATCATGCGGCTGCCGAAGGGGTGACCTTCCGGCGTAATGAATCGCCATCGACACGCAGGCGATGGAGCCGGACATCATGAACACGCCTTTCGATCCGAACGCATTCAAGGCCGCCACCCGGGAGTTGTGGGACAAGCATGCCAAGGGCTGGAACGCGCACAGCGCACAAATCCGGGACTGGCTGCGGGAATTGACCGACGCCATGCTGGCGATGGCCGAGGTCGGGCCGGGCGCGCGGGTGCTCGACGTCGCTGCCGGCGCCGGCGATCAGACGCTCGACATCGCCCAGCGCGTCGGTGCAGCCGGTGCCGTACTGGCGACCGACTTGTCGCCGACGATCCTGGAGTTCGCAAAGGACAGGGCGCGCCACGCCGGCTACGGCAATGTTGAGACGGCGGCCGCCGACGGCGAAAATCTCAATGTCGGGGAGAGCGCCTTCGATGCGGCGGTTTGCCGGCTGGGGCTGATGTTCTTTCCCGATCCCGGCAAGGGGTTGCGCGAAATGTACCGTGCGCTCAAGCCGGGCGGCCGCGCTTGCACCATGGTGTTTTCGGCGCCCGATAAGAACCCATGCGTGAGCATTCTGGTTTCGACCGCGTTCAAGCATGCCGGCCTGCCGCCGCGCGACCCCTATCAGCCGGGCGGTCTGTTAAGCCTCGGCAAACCGGGCTTGATTGAAGAACTGTTCCAGCAGGCCGGCTTTTCGCGCGTGGCGACCACCAAGCTGGCGGCGCCGTTCAGGCTGCCGTCGGTGAAGGACTATCTCGATTTCATCCGCAACTCGGCGAGCCCGATCTTGCAGATTCTGGGCCGGCTCGACGTGCCGGCGAAAGAGGCAGCCTGGGCCGAGATCGAATCCAAGCTGAGCGCGTTCAACACAGCCGATGGATGGGAAGGGCCCAATGAGTTATTGCTGACGATGGGGCGGCGGATTTGAGGGCCCGGGTCCGATAGGGTCACAAGCAGACCTAACGATAGGTCGCTTTAACGCCCGCTCAGCAGTCGGGTGCGGCGTCAGCCACGAGCGGCTTCGCGAATTGTGCGGCCGCCATCTCCGTGAGACGACAATTTGGCCGAAGCGGGGATAAGATTTTTTTCACATTTTCTCCATTGACGCGGCTTTAATTCCTTGATTATATTCCTCATCGCATCCCGCCCTCATTACCGAGGGGTCTGCAGTCTCCAGACGCGGGGCGGGGAGCGGTGGCCGGTTCGGGGGCGTCGGAGATGCGGCGCTGAGTTTTCCCCGCTCCGGCGGTCCAAGCCGCTTCGTCCCGGCGCGCCAGCCGCGCGTCAACCGGCCCCCGTGATGGCGTCGCGTTGCAACCGGTCACTGGACCGCAGCGACGACCTGGGCCAACAGCGGTGGATAAGCGGCCTGCCAATTCGAAAGGAGAGGCAGGGTCGCCTGAAAGGTACGTCCACCGGGGGCGATGCGGAGCAAACCTAACAAACACCGCGCGCGGGACGCCAAGGGACTGGCGGACTTGCGGCACTATCAGCTTCGACAAGCCTCGATGTCGCGAGGCGTCGAGGCCCGTGGGTCTGAGCACTTTCAGTTTGCGCACGCTTGCGTAGACTTGAGTGCGCCCGGACCCGACAGCGTCCCGCGCGCCCTCGGTTCTTTCGAAGGCGGCGGACACGGAATGCGAAGAGGGCGTGCCCGGCGCCGACCAAAGAATACGGGCGGCGGAGCCATGCTTGCTCCCATCCCTCCCCGCAGGCGGGGGAGGGATGGGCGTTCGCGAAGTCAGACCCGACTTGTCATCACCGTGTGGCTGCCTATGATCGCCGCCGAAACGGAACCCATGCCAATACAACAATTTTCAAGGGAGTAAAGCCATGGTCGTGGCAGTGCGCGTACACAAAGCCGGTGGCCCGGAAGTCCTGACGGTCGACAATGTCGAGGTTCCGGCGCCGGGCGAGGGCCAGATCAAGATCAAGCAGCACGCCTGCGGCGTCAATTTCATCGACTGCTATTTCCGCTCGGGCCTTTATCCATCGCCGGTAGGGTTGCCGTTTGTCTCCGGCAACGAGGGCGCCGGCGAGGTGACCGCGGTCGGTCCCGGCGTCACCGATCTGAAGGTGGGCGATCGGGTCGCCTACGTGGTCGGCCTCGGCGGCTACGCCCAGGAGCGTCTGGCGCCGGCCGAACGCATGGTCAAATTGCCCGATAACATCAGCTACGAGCAGGCCGCCGGCATGATGCTCAAGGGCATGACCGCGCAATACCTGCTCAACCGTACCTTCAAGGTCAGCAAGGGCATGACCGTGCTGATGCACGCAGCCGCCGGCGGCGTCGGCCAGATCCTCTGCCAGTGGGCCAACCATCTCGGCGCCACCGTGATTGGCACTGTGGGCTCACCGGAGAAGGCCGAGCTCGCCAAGAAGGCCGGCTGCCACCACGTCATCAACTACAGCAAGGAAGACTTCGTCGCCCGCGTGAAGGAGATCACCGGCGGCAAGCTATGCGACGTGGTCTATGACGGCATCGGCAAGACCACGTTCCCGGCGTCGCTGGACTGCCTGCATCCGCTGGGTTATTTCGTCAGCTTCGGCAGCGCCTCCGGCCAGATCGAGGCCTTCAACATCAATATCCTGCAGGCCAAGGGCTCGCTGTTCGCCACCCGGCCGACGCTCAACCACTACGTCGCCAAGCGCGAGGACCTGCTGGCCACCGCCGGCGACCTGTTCAAGGTGGTCGGCTCAGGCGCGGTGAAGATCCCCGTCACCCACAAATACGCGCTCAAGGATGCCCGCAAGGCGCACGAGGACCTGGAAGGCCGCAAGACCACCGGCTCGGTGATCCTGGTGCCGTAACAGGTCCTTTACCTGCGGCGTTCATAGATCGCTTCTAGTGTCCCGAATCCGAGGTTCGTCAGATTGTTCAACCTACTCTGTACGAACTTCGGATTCGAAAGGACACTAACAACTTTATGATTCTAGTGCGGTTTTGGATTTGAAGTTCGTTTGCGGGTTCGCTGCGAGCGATGTAACGAACTTCAAATCCACCGCACTAGAGGAAGCGGTCGCTGTCGCTCAAGATGGCTGGGTCCGCCCGGCCATTTTCATTTTCGCTCGAGGGAAGGGCATGAGTCCCGGGCAAGAACACGAAGAGGTCAAGCCTTGGGGGCGCTGGTCATCGCTTGGCCTCGGCATCATCGCGATGCTGATCGGGCAGATGGCAGCGCTGCTGGTACTGAGCTGGTGGTATGGGCGATCGCTGGCGCAACTCCCCAATCTTGCCCAGGACGGTGTAGCGGTCAGCCTGATCATCGGCATTTCGACGCCGATCCAGGTTGGGCTGTTGATGTTGATGTCGCGGCAGACAGGCGCAAGCGCTACCGACTATCTCGCCCTTAAGCTGCCGCGCAAAGGCGAGGTGACCGTCGGTGTGCTGGTGATGGCCGCCTTTGTCATCATCGGCAATTTGGTGAGTTGGTTGTTTGGTCAGAATATCGTTACGCCATTCCAGATCGACATCTATCGCACCGCGCGCGCGGCCGGCTGGCTGCCATTGCTGTGGCTGGCTGTCGCGCTGGTGACGCCGATCGGCGAGGAATTCCTTTTCCGCGGATTCTTGTTCCGCGGCTGGCACCGTTCGCCCGGCGACGTCTGGTTGGTAATCGGGGCGACCTCGCTGTTATGGGCGCTGAGTTATCTGCAATACGACTTCTTTGTCATCGCGCAGATATTTGTGGTGGGCCTGATCCTTGGCTGGTTCCGTTGGGTGACCGGTTCGACGCTCTTGACCATCCTGCTGCACGGCCTGGTCAATTGCGAGGGGATGTTCGAGACGTTCCTTTATTTTCACCGCTGAATTCGATTACAATACCGCAGCGATGCGCGCGAAGGCGGGATGCTCGCTGATGCCAGCGGGCAGGCGAGGCAAGCCGACCACTGCGGTATCATTGGCAAATCGTTCGATGCTGGCGACGGTATCGGCGAGTTCAACCGGATTGCGCTCGCTCTCGCTGACCACGATGACCGCGATGGTGAGTTCGCGTTGCCGCAGAACGTCGAGGGCGGTCAACGTGTGGCTGATGGTGCCGAGATAGCCGCCGACCACCAGCACTAGGGGAATGTCCAACGCGGCCATCCAGTCAAGCACGGTGCGTTTGCCGTCGAGCGGAACCATAATGCCGCCGACGCCTTCGATGAATAGGGTACCGCGGGTGCCGTCGATGGCTCGGCGGCTAAAATCGATGAGGCGGTCGAAGTTGAGGGCGCGGCCTTCGCGGGCGGCGGCGAGATCAGGCGATAGAGGCGCCCGGAATCGCCAGGGCGCGATGCGCTCGACTTCGTCCGCCGTTACCGACCGCCCGAGTGCGCCCAGCAGCACCGCAGGATCGCTGGTCTCGACCACCGAGGAGTTGTAACCGCTCACCACAGGTTTGAGCGCGTCGACCCCCGCGCCGCCTACCCGCAGACGGCGAATCAGGCCGGCAGTGACAAACGTTTTGCCGACGTCGGTTCCGGTGGAGGTGACGAAATAAGCGGCCACGATCAACTTCTCGTTGCGCATGATCTTATCCGAAAACCGGTTCCCACTTTTCGGGATCATGCGCGGACCAATACTTTGTCGCGCACGAGGGAGGCTACACGTTCGACCTCCTCATCGGGATGCAGCGCGGTGAAGGTGAAGCGCAGGCGCGCGGTGCCGGCCGGTACCGTTGGCGGGCGGATGGCAACAGCAAGGAAACCTTCGTCCTCCAAGAGACGCGATGCATCCAGCGCCTTGTCGGCCTCGCCTATCACCACTGGCACGATCGGGCTTTGCGCTTCCGGCAGATTGAGCGCGCGAGTGAAAGCGCGCGCCTTCTTGACCGGCAGCGCGGCATAGTCCGGTTCATTCTCGATCACGTCGATGGCGGCGATGGCCGAGGCCACGATCGCCGGCGGCAGGCCGGTGGAATAGACGAGGGTGCGTGCGCGGTTGCGCATCAATTCGATCACCGGGCTGGAGGCACAGAGATAGCCGCCATAGGCGCCGATGGCCTTCGACAGCGTGCCCATCTGCAGCGGCATTTCCACGTGTCCGCCATTCGCGAAGCTCGAGCCGCGTCCGCCGCCGACCACGCCGATGCCGTGGGCGTCATCGGTCATCAGCCAGACGTCGTATTCCTTCGCCAGCGTGTTGAGTTCGGCAAGCGGCGCCAGATCGCCGTCCATGGAAAACACGCCGTCGGTGACGATCAGCGCGCGGTCGTGCTCGGCGCGGTGCGCAGCCAGCAATTCGCGCGCCTGCACGACATCGTTGTGACGAAAAGTCAGCACGCGCCCGCGCGACAACTGCGCGCCGGCGTAGATGCAGGCATGGGCCAGCTCGTCCAACAGTACCAGCCCGTCGCGCCCGATCAATACCGGAATGATGCCGGCATTGGCGAGATAGCCGGAGCCGAACACGACCGCGTCTTCGGTTTCCTTCATGCGGGCGAGGCGGCTTTCGAGTTCGGCGTAGAGCGGATGATTCCCGGTCACGAGCCGCGAGGCGCCGGAGCCGGCGCCATAACGCTCCAACGCGGCCGCGGCCGCGCGTTTGGTGGCCGGGTGCTGGCTGAGGTTGAGATAATCGTTGCAGGAAAACGACAATAGCCGCCGGCCGTCGCGCTCGACCCACAACCCGTCCTCTCGAAAAGTGGGCTGAAGCGTGCGGCGAAGGTGCCGGCGCTGAAGGTCGTCGAGCTTGGCTTGCGCGAACCGGTCGAGCGAGTGCATCAATGGGCCTTGTTCAAGTGACGGCGGGCCGGAGGCGCCGCCGGATTTCGGGGGTAAGGAAGCGCCAAATGCCGGGCGACGCCAGCAAAAAGAACGCCGCACCGGACTGGTATGGGCTCGAGCATGTCTGGCTTCCCTATGCCCAAATGAAGACCATGACGCCGCCGCTGGCCGTCACCGGCACAGCCGGCAGCCGTATCACGCTGGGCGACGGTCGCACACTCATCGACGGCATCGCGAGCTGGTGGACTGCCTGCCACGGCTACAACCATCCCCATATCCGCCAGGCGGTGACACGACAACTCGAGACCATGCCGCACGTGATGTTCGGCGGGCTGGTGCACGAGCAGCCCTTGACGCTGGCGCGGCGATTGACAGCGCTGCTGCCGGGCGATCTGACCCGCGTGTTCTTTTCGGATTCCGGCTCGGTCGCGGTCGAGGTCGCCATGAAGATGGCGGTGCAGTACTGGATCAACCGCGGCGTCCGCGCCCGCACGCATTTCGTCGCCTTCAAGGGCGGTTATCACGGCGACACCACCGGCGCCATGGCGGTTAGCGATCCGGAGGAGGGCATGCACGCCCTATTCGCCGGCCTGTTGCCCGAGCATCCTATCGTCGACCTGCCGGTGGATGAGGCGGCGACGGCGGCGCTCGACAAGCTGTTGGCGGAGCACGCCGAACACATCGCCGGCATCATCGTCGAACCCTTGGTGCAGGGCGCCGGTGGCATGGTGTTTCACGCCGCCGTTGTGCTGAACCGGCTGCGCTCGCTCGCCGACAAGCACGACGTGTTGCTCATCTTCGACGAGATTTTCACTGGCTTTGGTCGTACCGGTGAGATGTTTGCTTGCGAACGAGCCGGGGTTACACCGGACATCATCACATTGTCGAAGGCGTTGACCGGCGGCACCCTGCCGCTGGCCGCGACCATCGCCACCAGAGAGGTGTTCGACGCATTCTGGTCCGACGATCCCAAGGCCGCTCTGATGCACGGACCGACCTTCATGGCCAATGCGCTGGCCTGCGCCGCCGCCAACGCCTCACTCGATCTGTTCGAGAGCGAGCCGCGGCTCAAGCAGGTGGCGGCGATCTCGGAGCAGATGACGCAGGCGCTGGCGCCATGCCGCGCCATGCCTCATGTCAAAGAAATACGCGTCATGGGCGCCATCGGCGTGGTCGAGTTGCATCGCGTCGACGATCTCAACACCTTGCGTGCGCGCTTCATCGCCGAGGGTACGTTCATTCGACCCATCGGCAACGTCGTCTATCTGACACCCGCCTTCACCATTCCGCCCGACGAGCTCAAAACGCTGACCGACGCCATCGTGCGCGTTGTCGGCGCGCTCAACCGCTGACAAGAACAACGGAAGGAAACGACCATGGCGGCCTACACCGGACCGGTGATCGACACCCACCATCACATCTGGCGGCGCGCCGACATTCCGTGGCTAACCGATCCGCCCATCCCGCGCATGTACGGTGAATACTTCGGCCTGCGCCGCGACTATCCGATCGAGGAGTTCCTGCAGGACGCCACCGAACAGGGCGTCGTCAAGTCGGTGCACGTCACCGCCAATTGGGGCGTCAATCGTGCGCTCGACGAGACGCGCTGGCTGCAGTCGGTCGCCGACAAGCACGGCTTTCCGCACGGCATCGTCTGCGAGGCCAATTTCACCGATCCCGATCTTGACGCCAAGCTGAAGGCGCAGACGCAATTTCCGAACCTGCGCGGCGTGCGGGAGCAGATCTTCTGGGACAGCCATCCGCTGCGCCAACGCGTCAGCCGGCCGGATTATTGCAACACGCCGGAATTCCGCCGCGGCTTCGCCCTGCTGGAGAAATACGGCCTGTCGTTCGAATTGCAGGTATTCGCGGCTCAGGCCCGCTACGCGGTCGAACTAATCAAGGAGTTTCCCAACGTGCCGATGATCCTATTGCATGCCGGGATGCTGACCGACCGCAGCTCGGAGATGATCGAGCAGTGGCGTGCGGCGCTCACCGCCATGGCGGCGTTTCCCAACGTGCACGTGAAGATATCCGGGCTCGGCATGTTCAGCATGGGGATTACCGCGCCGCAAGCGCGCCAGGTGATCCGCGACACCATTCAGATTTTCGGAGCCGGGCGCGTGATCTACGGCAGCAACTTTCCGCTCGAGAAGCTGCACGCGAGCTACGCGGATTTCTTTGGGCACTACCGCAAGGTACTGTCTGAATACAGCGAGGCCGAGCAGCGCGCCGTGCTGCACGACAATGCCGTGAAGTTCTACCGGCTTTAAAACCCGACGGCCGTGCCGTGCAGGTCGTAGGCGTCGGCACGTTCGATCTTGACGGTCGCGATTTCGCCGACGCGCAGGGGCCTGCGGCTCGCCACATAGACAGCCCCGTCGATCTCGGGCGCGTCGGCCATGGAGCGGCCCCTGGTGACGGTTGGGCCAGCTTCGTCGATGATCACCTGCTGGCGCGTGCCGACCTTGCGCTTCAGCCGGCGCTCAGAAATCTTCTGCTGGACCTGCATGAAGCGATGCCAGCGCTCTTCCTTCACTTCATCCGGCACGGCACCGCCGAGTTCGTTGGCGGGCGCGCCGGCGACAGGCTCGTATTTGAAGCAGCCGACGCGGTCGAGCGTGGCTTCGTCGAGCCACTTCAACAGGTATTCGAAGTCCGCCTCGGTCTCGCCGGGGAAGCCGACGATGAAGGTCGAGCGCAGCGTCAAGTCGGGGACCGTCGTCGCGCCAGCGCGCGATGCGCTCCAGCGTCTTTTCCTGCGCCGCCGGACGATTCATGCGCTTGAGCACGTCGGGCGACGCGTGCTGGAACGGGATGTCGAGATAGGGAAGAATTTTTCGCTCGGCCATCAAAGATATGACCTCGTCGACGTGCGGGTAGGGATAAACGTAATGCAGCCGCACCCAGACGCCGAATTCGCCTAAGGCTCGCGCCAGATCGATGAACTTGGCGCGGACTTGCTTATCCCGCCAGTGGCTCGCCGCGTATTTGAGATCAATGCCATAGGCTGAAGTGTCCTGCGATATCACCAAGAGCTCTTTCACGCCGGCCTTCACCAGCCGCTCGGCCTCGCGCAGCACGTCGGCGGCGGGCCGCGACACCAGATCGCCGCGCAGGCGCGGGATGATGCAGAACGAGCAGCGGTTGTTGCAGCCTTCTGAAATCTTCAGATAGGCGTAGTGGCGGGGCGTGAGCTTGATGCCTTCCGGCGGCACCAGGTCGAGGAAGGGATCGTGCTGGGGCGGCAACGCCTTGTGCACAGCTTCGACCACGCTCTCGTACTGTTGTGGGCCGGTAATCGCGAGCACATCCGGGTAAGCCGACGAGATGCTTTCCGGCTCGGCGCCCATGCAGCCGGTGACGATGACTTTGCCGTTTTTCCTCAATGCGCTGCCGATGGCGTTGAGCGATTCCGCCTTGGCGCTATCGAGGAAGCCGCAAGTGTTGACGATGACGAGGTCGGAGCCAGCGTGTTCGCGCGTGAGCTCATACCCTTCGGCACGCAGCCGGGTGACGATGCGTTCGCTGTCGACCAGCGCCTTCGGGCAGCCGAGCGAGACAAAGCTTACCTTGGGGGCGGGTTTTTCTGTCTCGGGGGCTTTCATACGGCAAGGGAGCTAGGCGGGATTGCCGGCAATTGCAAGGTTTCCCGCGCTACCGGTTCCGCAGCGCCTCGGCCTCGGCGTAGAACTTCTGCTCCCAGGCCTTTTGGTTGTCCATGCCCTCGCGGATGAAGGGGGTGAACACTGCCAGATTGAGCATAAACCAGTTGAGAAAGCGGGCCGGAAACCGGGTCGGCTTGATGAAATCGACGAACAGCACCACGCGCGTGTGCGGGGTGTTGTTCCAGGCCTCGTGCTCAAAAGCGTCGTCGAAGATAACCGCTTCGCCTTCCCGCCATCGATAAATCTCGTTCTCCACCCTTATGCCGAGATGGTCGCGCGGCTCCGGCACGATCAGGCCGAGGTGCAATCGCAACACGCCGTTATAAGGCCCGCGGTGCGGCGGCAGGTGCTTGCCGGGCTCGAGGATGGAATACATCACCGTAATGAGGCCGGGAATCTTCCGGCAAATGCGCCAGGTTTCCGGACACTGCTTGATGTTATTGTCGGACTTGAAACCGTAGCCGCACAGAAAGAATGTCTTCCAGCCGCGGTCGTGGCTGATGGTGGACACGTCGGTCGACAACTCGTGGAAGCCGGGCAGGTCGTCCTTCCGGGTCAGGACCCGGTCGAGTTCTGCACGGATTGCGCACCACTCCGCCTCGATGTCCTTGGCCCAGGGGAAGACGGCGTTGTCGTAGATCGGCGGGTTGCCGACCTTGCTACAGTTAAGGTTGAGCCGCTCGACCGCGGCCACGATACGCATGAACGCTCGGGTGATGAAGCTCGGCCGCCCCATCGGCTTGATGCCGTCGGTGCCGAAATGCTGTTCCGGTTGCTGGGCGGTCGGGGCTTGGGATGGTGCGACGCTGCTCACTCGGCTACTCTCCGTTGAACCTCGGCCCCCAAGAGCATCATTCCTTGTCACATTCGTGGCCGGCCCGCACCTGCAAAAGTTTACGGTCAGGGGCGCGATCCACAATGCGCCGCCTATTGGCCGAAAGCGTCGTCCGCGCTATTCTGATCTTGCCTTCAGAACAGGTTCACGCATGAAGTCCATCCCCGTCCTGCTGGTCTTGGTGTTTGGCGGTATTTTAGTGCCACCGTGCGCGCCGGCGACTGCCGCTGATCTCGGCCTGACGCGCGGGCCGGCATATGGCCATCACTATGTCTTGCCGTTTCCGCGCAGCGCGCGTGCCCAAGCCGTATGGGGCGAGGGCGCTTGCTGGCGCGAATGCCAGACTAGCTGCACTTGGGGGCTAACCGGCTGCCTGGCGGTAAACGCCCAAGGTCGCTGCCTGAAAGCCACCGACGCCTGCGACCGGAGTTGCCAGCGGGATTGCCGGGCCCGGGGCGGGCCTTATTTGGCGATCGGCGACTAGTGGAGCGACTTTGACATTTGATACCCATTTGCGGCGAGCGGCTCATCAAATGTCAAATTCAAAGCTTCACTAAAATCAAATAATTGCTAGTGGTCCTTTGATTCCGACATTTGCTCGGAGGTTTGGGGCAGCGGGATGCAAATGTCGAAATCGGACCACTAGCCCATCCACAAGGGACCGACCGGCAGCAGAATGCCGATGACCTTGATGAACAGGCCCCAGGTGACCAGCACAGATCCGGCCGCAACGCTGGCTGCGAAGCCCCAAGAAAACCGGTTGGCGCGCAAGAATATCAGCAGGTAGAGGGCCGGCCCCGCAACAAAGCCGAGCGCAAACAGAAAGCCGCCAAGCAAAAAAATCCAAACCAGGCTCGGCCAAGACAATGGCCCGGCACGTTCGGCGTCGAGCGCTACTTCCGCCTGCCGGCCTGTGAAGGTCGCCACCAATTCACCCACGCACAGCAGGCAGAGCAGGACGCCCGCGCCCAGCGGGAATTGCAGCGCCGTCCACGTGAAGGTGAAGGCGGCATAGATGGTGAGGCCTCCGACCGCGAGCAGGATGAGCGCGGGGAAGATGATCGTGGCGCGGGTCATGCGCGCCTCCACAGGCGGGTAAGGCGCTTGCGGCTCGGCCAGAAGATGCAGGCAATCGCCAAAGCAATGATGGCGAGAGAAATCGGCCGCAGGAAGAAAAGGTCGCCATAGGCGTTCAGCGAGATTTGAAGGTAACGCTCAATCGTCTCGCCGAGCACGAACCCGAGCAGCAAGGCCGGCCGGTTGTAATCGAGCCGTTCCATGGTAACGCCGAGCACGCCGAAAATGAAGACGAACATGACATCGTTGGCGTTGTTCTGGGCGGCATAGGTGCCGATGCACACCAGCACGAGCAGGATCGGCGCCAACACGTGCCCGGGTACGCGCGTCACGTAGATGAGCGACTTCGACAACGCGAACATCAGGATACTCGATGCCACGTTGCCGAACGCGAGGATCATGGCAAGCGCCAGCGACAGATCGAGATGCTTGGCGAGAAATTCGGGGCCAGGCTGCAGTCCCAGAATGATGAAGGCGCCGAGCAGGATCGCCATCGAGGCACTGCCGGGAATGCCGAGCGCCAGCGTCGGCACCAGCGCGCCACCTTCCTTGGCGTTGCTGCTCAACTCCGGCGCGATCACGCCTTCGATGCGGCCGCTGCCGAATGTCTCGGGGTTCGGCGAGGTCTGCTTGGCCGCGGCATAGGCGACGAAGGGCGCGGTGGCGCCGCCGACGCCGGGAACGATGCCGATGACCGTGCCGATGATCGACGACCGGAAGAAGACGGGGAGATGCTTGAAGACGGCGAGGCCGCCCTGCACCACTTGGCGGATGGAAATCGGCTGCACGCTTCCGGTGCGGGCGATGGTCTTGCCACTGGTCATCAGCGCGAGGATTTCCGGCACGGCGAACAGGCCCATGGCGAGCGGTACCAAGCGGAAACCGTCAAGCAGATAGTCGTAGCCCATCCAGAAGCGCGGAATGCCTTCGGTCGGCGAATAGCCGAACAGCGACATGAAAATGCCGAGCCCGCCGGCGATCAGTCCGCGCAAGGGCGCGGCGGACGACAGCACGGCGATGAAGGCGATGCCGGACAGCGCCAGGAAAAAGTTTTCCGGCGAGGCGAAGGAAAGGATGATCGGCTGCACAACCGGCAATAGCACGGCGAGGACGACGCATCCGAACAGGCCACCGAGCGCGGAGCCCATCAGCGCCGCGCCGATGGCTTCACCAGCACGGCCCTGTTTGGTCATCTGATAGCCGTCGATCACCGTGGCCGCATTGGGCACTTCGCCCGGCACGCCGAGCACGATGGCCGTCATCGAGCCGCCCTGCGACACCGCGGCATAGGCAGCAAGCATAAAGGCAAGCCCGGTGAGCGGCTCCATGCCGAATGTGAAAGGGATCAGAAAGGTGAAAGCAGTGATGCCGCTCAAGCCTGGCAACAAGCCGATGATGAGCCCAAGCGGCAGGCCAAGCAGCATCGCACCCAAGACGACAGGGTGGGCGAGCTGCTCGGCCGCGTGAAAAAAAGCCTCGAACATGCGGGGCGCTTGACCGTGGGCGCCTTATGACGAGAACTTCTTCAACAGCACCTCGTTGACCTGCTTACGCTTGTCGGCCGGCAGCGAATTGAGCGCGTCACTCACCGCCTTTTCCAGCGTCTCGGGCGACGCATATTTCAGCCCGCGTCGGCGCTTGGCGAGTTCCTTGATCGCCGCCGGGTCGGTGAGGATCCCCTTCCAGACCTTGCGCAGGTAGGCCAGACGATCGGCCGGGATGCCGGGCGGGCCGACAATGGCGCGGCCAAACGACTTGATGCCGAGACGGAAGTCGAACCACCACTTCTGGTCGGGCGATAGCTTGAACGCCTCGTAGACCGTCGGAATGTCGGGTTTGTACTTGGAGCGTTCATGGCCGATGGTGATGATGATCTTGGCCTTGCCGCCCGAGGCATAGCGCAGCCCCGAGCTCTCCGAGATGGTGAGCGCGTCGGCCTCTCCGTTAAACATCGCCAGACTTGCGCCCTTGCTACCCTTGTAGCCGGTGATGATCTGGCAGTTCATTTTCAACGCTTCGCACAGCACCGCCGCATAGTCGCCGAGATTGTCGGTGCGGCTGCCGGCGGAGAACTTCACCTTCTTGCCTGAGGCGATGATCGACTTCAGGTCGTTCGGCATCTTCGGGTTGACCAGCATAAAGTGCGGCTCTTCCTCGACCCGCGCAATGATGCTGACCTTGGTCATGTCATAGGCGACGCCCGGCTTACCCGTGAGTTGTGACAGGATCGAAGCCTCGCCGTTGAGCATCTGGAAGGTGAGGCCGTCCTTGTCGCCGCGCACCATCTGATTGAGCGCTGTGATGCCGCCGGCGCCAGGCTTGTTCTCGACCACCACGGTCGCCCCGGTGGCTTTCTCGAAATGCGGCCCCAGCAGGCGGGCATAGGAGTCGTAGCCGCCACCCGGCGAGTAACCGACGATGAAGTGAACGGTCTTGCCCTTGTAGAAGGCCGCGGCGTCTTCAGCCTGCGCCGGCACGGCGAGCGCAAGGCCGGCCACGAGGCCAAGTGCGGCAGCAAGGCCGCGATTTCGGCTGAGCATGATGTTCCTCCCACTGTGTCGCGCTTACGTCCCGCTTTTTGCGCGGGTTCGAGCGAACGAAGCATAGACTCTGGTGGCGGGCAGGCGCCAGCCTTATTGCATCATGGTGCTGGCCGCGAACAGTTCGTTCAGCGTCACAAGCCGTGGGGACAGTCCCTGCTCGTTCGAATATAGGGCCGCCGTCTCCAGCACGGCGCGGTTGGCGGCGATGCCGTGGTGCAGCACCGGCTTGGCGAGCGCCTCACCTGCTTCCGGTGCGATCAATCCAGCGGCCAGGTGATATTCGATGTGTTCGCGCCGCTGCGCGTCCGCCATTTCGTTCGCCCGTTGAAAAGCCCGGTAGAGATTGAGCACCGCCCAGGGATATTTCTCGGCGATCTCGCGCTTGATCACCATTCCGTGGTTGATCGGATAGAGGCCGGTCTTGCGATAGTAGCGCGTGCCCTCGGCGATCCGGTCCGGGAACAGACGTTTGACCTGCGGATGGTTCAATAGGTCGACGCGGCTGCGGTCGACCAGGTTGTCGTGGCTGAGATAGAGCAAGGTGGCGTCAAGCTCGCCGGACGCCATCATGATGCCGATGTTCTTGTCCGGCGGAATCTGGTGGATGGTGACGCCGGGCGGCGGCTCGAAGCCGACGGCGGCGCGGTGGCTGTGAGAGGGCGGGCGCTCCATCCAGAACTCCATGTCCGAGGGCTTCACGCCGAACTCGTGCTGGAGGATACCGCGCGCCCATAGCGCCGCGGTCTGCTGATACTCAGGCACACCAACGCGCTTACCCTTCAGGTCGGCGGGCTTATCGATGCCGGCATCGGTGCGTACCAGGATACGCGTGTGGAAGAATTCCCGCGTGGTGAAGACCGGAAGGCCGACCCAGCGATCATCGTCCTTGGCCACCGCGATCATCAGCGACGACAGCGACATTTCTGATACGTCGAAATCGCCAAAACGCAACTGCCGCCAGAACAGCTCGGAAGGGTGCACCGCGCTCGCAAAGAGGTCGATGGCCTCGGCGGTCACGGCGCCGTCGAAGATCGGTCGAGTGCGCGGATTGACCGACATGCCAATGCTGAGCTGAAGTTTCATTGCTGCTTCTCTCCCCAGGAAACCGTTCTTTGGCGCGCGGGCTCCGGACTGGGTTCCGCGCACGGCCGGCATCTTAATGCATTGGCCAACAATAGAAGGCGGTCGCCGGCTCCAATTTCACCAAGGCCCGCCGGCAGATACCCAGATCGATGCGCCGCTCTGACGAACTTTTGAAGCGGGTTGATTGGACGGCGGTTTCGCGCCGGCGGCATGGTCCTGGGCGCCGTTTGCTCGGCAGAGCAGAAACAACCAAACGGGATCGAATGGGAGGTCAGGCGATGCAATCGATCATGCGCGCACCGACGAGCCGGTTCTGGCGTGTTCTTACCGCCGCTTTCATGCTGGCGTGCGCCGCGCCGCTCGGGGCGCTTGCCGCTTCGCCGAAAATCTACACAGGATCGGTCGAGGGTGTCGCCGTCGGCGGCTACGATCCGGTCGCCTATTTCACAGCACATAAACCGGTGCAGGGTCAGGGCGACATCCTTTACTCCTGGAGGGGGGTGACTTGGCGCTTCGCCAGCGAAGCGAACCGCGACCTGTTCGCGAAGAACCCGGAAAAATACGCGCCGCAATACGGCGGCTACTGCGCGTATGCCGTAGCCAAAGGCGGCACCGCCGGCGGCGACCCGAAGGCCTGGACGATCATCGGCGGCAAGCTCTACCTCAATCTGAGCCCGGCGGTGCAAAAGTTATGGGAGAAGGATATCCGAGGCTACATTCAGGCGGCCGACAAAAACTGGCCGAGCGTTTTGAAATAGCGGTTCCGATCGTCGGAACGCCGACACCGCGATTATTCATCGACTATTGCGCCGGCTCCTTTTCCGACCACGTCCAGGCGGGATCGGTTTCCTTGACGGTGTCGGCTCGTTCCATGCCCTTGCGGTTGATCGACTGGTAAAGCTTTCCCTTGGCGTCGAATACGCGCACGGTGGCGCGGATCGTCAGCCTCTTATCGCCGATGTAGCAGCGATAAGGTGATACGCGCCGGCCCGAGAGCCTCTTCCACGCGTTTGAAAATCGCATGCCACTGCAAATGATGCCGCCGGGTTTCTTGCCGGCTTTGGCGACAGCTTGGCTGATTTCCTGAACGAGCTTGGACGACCGCCCGATCAGAGTTTGAATTTCTGCGGCGTCCAGCGCGAAGCTGCCGCCTTGCCCCAGTTTGGTGGTGTCGAAAGCAAGCGCCGGCGTTCCGATCATGGGAAGCGCCACCAGGATCATTCGCAGGAGCAATGCGACCTCCTTTGTGGCGTTGGCGAACATTGGCG